>NZ_JASXSZ010000001.1:0-1140969 GCF_030315975.1 Microbacterium candidum
ACAGGAGAAGAAATGACGGACTTCGATTACGGTCCCATCGAGTTCTACGCGATCGCGTTCGACGGCGACCGCCCCGGTCCCGCGGTGCTGAAAGCGGTGGACGACCTCGTCGCGTCGGGCACGGTGAACCTGCTCGACCTCGTCTTCGCACGCCGCTCCCCCGAGGGGGAGGTCGAGGTGCTGGAGATGTCCGACACCATCGAGAACGACGCGCACCCCGCCCTGGATCTCGCAGGTCTTGCCGGGGAGGACGACATCCTCGCCCTCGTCGACGACCTGGAGCCGGGCCGGTCGGCGGCGATCCTCGTCGTCGAGCTGCTGTGGGCGAAGGCGTTCGCGTCACGCCTGTTCGAGGCAGGCGGCGCCGTGATCGCCCGCGAGGGCGTGCCCGCACCGATCGTGAACGCGTTCCTCGCGGAATACGCGGACTGAGACTGTAGAAGGAGAAACGAATATGCCTCTGAGAAGAATGGGACGCCCCGGCCTGGTCGGGATGGCTGCACGCACCGCCGTCGTCGCCGGCACCGCCACCGCCGTGTCGGGTGCCGTGATGTCGCACCAGCAGAACAAGGCGTACGCGGCGCAGGAGCAGCAGGCCTACGAGGCTCAGCAGCAGCAGGCGGCGATGGACGCCGCCGCCGCGCAGGCCGTCGCCAACGCGCAGGCCGCCCAGGCACCGGTCGCCGCCGCACCCGCCGCACCGGCCGAGGACGACATGATGGCCAAGCTCACCCAGCTCGCACAACTGCACGCGCAGGGCATCCTCTCCGACGACGAGTTCGCCGCCGCCAAGGCCAAGCTCCTCAGCTGACCCACCGCAACGAAGAAGGCCGCACCCCACCGGGTGCGGCCTTCTTCGTCTGCCCGGCTACTCGCGAGCGAGAGCCGCGAGCGCCTCGAGCTCGAGGTCGAGGTACTGCTCCTCGCTCACGTCGATGCCGACGCCGAGGAGCTTTCCGCCGCTGAACGGGAAGCCGTCGGAGTACTGTCCGCTCACGGCATCGCCGCTGTCGAACCCGACGCACAGGCCGTCGCCCGCAAGCGTGAACTTTCCGATCTGCGCACGCATCGGCCCCTCGGCGACGACCTGGTCGTCGATGTAGAGCTTGCACGTGCCCACCGACTCACCGTGGTCGCCGGCGCCCTCGCGGACGAACTCCATGCCGAGGGCGTGCTTGCCCGGGGTCAGCTCACCCGAGGTGAACACCTGCTCCGGCGGGATGCCGAGGAAGTTGTACACGTAGGTCAGCCTGTTGTCCTTGATGAACAGCGAGTGACCGCCGAAGCGCGAGCCGTGCGCGAAGAGCACGCCCTCGGCCCCCTCCTCGAGCACCACGTCGGCGATGATCTTGTACGACCGCCCGCGGACATTGACCGCGACGCTCTCGGCGACCGCCGTCGTGTCGGGGTAGTAGATGTAGCGCGTGCGGGGCGGCTCCGACTGAGGCCGCTCGATCGTGAGCTGCTCGCGAGCGGAACGGTCGTCGAGGGGCATGACGTTGTTGCGCCCAGCCTCCTCGAACCACGTGTCGATGAGC
Source organism: Microbacterium candidum (assembly GCF_030315975.1). Taxonomy (GTDB): domain Bacteria; phylum Actinomycetota; class Actinomycetes; order Actinomycetales; family Microbacteriaceae; genus Microbacterium; species Microbacterium candidum. The sequence goes on from NZ_JASXSZ010000001.1 coordinate 1,539, forward strand.
TCCTTCAGCTTCTCGGGGTGTTCAGCCGCGAGGTCCTTCGACTCGGAGCGGTCGACGTCGACGTGGTACAGCTCCCAGCGGTCCTCGTCGAAGCGCCCGTGACCGGTGAGCGGAGCGTGGATCGTCGCGGCCTTCCAGCCGTCCTTCCAGATCCCGCGCGTGCCGATCATCGTGTAGTACTGCACGTGCTTCTGCGTCGGACCGTCCGGCGCCGCATCGAACGAGTACTTCATCGAGACTCCGTCGAGCGGGCGCTGCTCCACCCCGCGGAAGACAGTGGGCATCTCGATGCCGATGACGTCGAGCACCGTCGCGACGATGTCCACAGAGTGGTGGTACTGATGCCGGACCTCGCCCTTGGCCTTGATGCCGGCCGGCCAGTGGATCACCATCGGGTCGCACGTGCCGCCGGAGAACTGCGAGTAGCGCTTGAACATCTGGAACGGCGTCGAGAACGCCGTCGCCCAGCCGGTCGGGTAGTGGTTGTAGGTCTCCGGCCCACCCAGCACGTCGATCTTCGACAGATTCTCGGCGAGGTCGTCGGGGAAGCCGTTGAAGAACTTGTTCTCGTTGACCGACCCGTCGGGGGAGCCTTCACCCGAGGCGCCGTTGTCGGCGCAGTAGAAGATGAGGGTGTTGTCGAGCTGACCCGTCTGCTCGAGATAGTCGATCAGACGCCCGACCTGGACGTCGGTGTACTCGCTGAATCCGGCGAACACCTCGGCCATCCGGATGAAGAGGCGCTTCTCGTCCTCCGACAGCGTCTCCCACGGCTTGACGTAGTCGGCGGGGTTCGCCTGGTCGTCCGGAAGCGGGTTGATGGGGGTCAGCGCTGTGCCCTCGGGCAGGATGCCGCGCTCGATCATGCGCGCCAGCACCCACTCGCGATACGCGTCGTACCCGTCATCGAAGACGCCCTTGTACTTCTCGATGTACTCCTTGGGCGCATGGTGCGGGGCGTGGTTGGCGCCCGGGCAGAACCACGTGTACCAGGGCTTCGACGGGTTCGACGCGTTCTGGTCGCGGATGAGGCGGATCGTCTGATCCACCAGGTCCTTGGAGAGGTGGTAGCCGTCTTCGGGCAGATACGGCTGGTCGATGAAGTGGTTGTCCTCGACGAGATCGGGGTACCAGTTGTTGGTCTCGCCGCCGATGAAGCCGTAGAAGCGGTCGAAGCCCATCGCGAGGGGCCACTGCTCCTTGCTGCCGCCGGTGGAGACGTCCTCTTCGGGCACGTTGTGGTTCTTGCCAATCCAGAACGTCGAGTAGCCGTTCTTCTGCAGCACCTGGCCGATCGTCGCGCACTCCTCGGGGAGTCGGCCGGAGGCGCCGGGGAAGCCGTTCGTGGCCTCGGTGATCACGCCGAATCCGTTGGCGTGATGGTTGCGCCCCGTGAGCATCGTCGAGCGCGTCGGCGAGCACAGCGCCGTCGTATGCCATTGCGTGTAGGTCAGGCCGTCTTTGGCCAGGCGGTCGAGGGTGGGCATGTTGATGCGCCCGCCGTACGGCGACCATGACGCCATGCCGGTGTCGTCGTAGAGGATGACGAGGATGTTGGGAGCCCCTTCCGGCGCCTTCGGCGTCTCGTAGGGCGCCCAATCCGCGACCGAGTCGCGGACGTCGAGCTTGATCACTCCGTTGAAAGCCGGACGTGCCATGGCAGAGTTCCTCCATTCGGCGCAAGTGCCTGTCCGCTCACCGTAGCGCGGCGTCCGGGGCCGCATCCAGACACCGGCCGGACCGGCCACCCGCCTGCGTCAGTGGCCCAGCGTCACCTCGTACCCGGGCACGAACTCGAGCGTCACATGCGAGGGGTCCACGCCCTGGGCCTTCAGCGCGGTGACGAGTTCGACGGTGTCCGGGATCGGCATGGGGCCGGTGAGGCGCACCACCGCGGTCGATCCGGAAGTGCTCACATCCGCGACGTCCCAGCGGTTCTGGGTCGCCCACGGGTCGGCGGCGGCATGGATGCGGCTCTGCAGCACGGCCTGCTGGGTCAGCTGCACCGAGATGACCGCGAGCGGGATGGCGATGACGACGAGGGTGAGCAGAGTGAAGACGATCGCGCGCGGCCGGCGGCGTGCGCGCGTGCTCTCGTCGACCGCGTCCACGTCCGGCCCGACGCGCCGGGCGGCGAGGATGACGACTCCCGTCGCGATGATCGCGGCGACGTTCGTGGCGAACAGCAGCAGAGCGCCGAGCGCCTGAAGCCACACGCCGGACTCCAGCGTGAGCCCGACGACGCACAGCGGCGGCACGAGCGAGATGGCGATGGCGACGCCGGGGAGCGTGTCCGAGATGTCGGAGCGGACGAGGGAGATGGCGCCGACGGCTCCCGTCGCGAGCGCCGCGACGAGGTCGATGACGTCCGGCGCGACGCGCGACGCGACCTGCGGATTGGTGGCCGCCGTGACCGGCGCCACCTCGAAGAGTCCGACGACGTATCCGATCGCGATCGCCGCGAGCGCGCCGGTCACCACGAGCAGCCACGACCGCAGCAGATTCCGACGATCGCCGAGCACGGTCGCCAGGGCGATCCCCATGATCGGCGTCATGAGCGGAGCGACGATCATGGCTCCGATGACCGTCGCCGTGGAGTCGCCCACGACGCCGGCGCTGGCGATCACCGCCGCCAGCACGAGGAGGATCCAGAACCTGCTGAAGCGGGTGCGCATCTTCTCGCCGTCGAAGAAGACGGCATCCCGCATGTCGGCGACCGTGTTCATCGGATCCCCTTCCGCCCGCCCACGTCAGGTGTGCGGGCCCGCCTGAGGACCCGCCCCGGGTCATATCTTGTCGGGTGAGGCGCGCGCACCGAGGCGGGACGCGCCAGGCAGGAGGGGGATCGGGACACGGTGGGTCCATGCCAGGATCGGCCTATGGCCGATCTCAGCTCGTGGACCGACTCCCCCACCCGCCGAGCGATCGAGGACTTCGTCGCCCGCGTCACGTCGGGTCCGGACGCCGTCCCGGTCGAGGAGAGGGTTGCGGTCTTCGACAACGACGGCACGCTGTGGTCCGAGAAGCCCATGCCCACGCAGCTGCACTACATCGTGAACGGCTGGCGCGCGGCGGCCGAGGCCGACCCGTCGCTCGCGCAGCAGCAGCCGTACCGTGCCGCGGTCACCGGCGACTTCGCGTGGCTCGGGGGCGCGATCGACAAGCATTACCTCGGCGACGACTCGGACCTGAAGGTCCTGATCGGATCGCTCGTCGGGCTCGTGCACGGGGTGAGCGTCGAGGAGTACGCGGCATCCGTCTCCGAGTTCTTCCGCACCCAGCAGCACGTCACGCTGCAGCGCTCGTACGCCGAGGCCGTCTACCAGCCGATGGTCGAACTGCTGCGCTATCTCGAGGCCAACGGCTTCACGTGCTACATCGTCTCGGGCGGCGAGCGCGACTTCATGCGCCCCATCGCCGAGGACTTCTACGGCATCCCGCCAGAACGGGTCGTGGGATCCGCGTTCGGTCTGGACTACGACGCGGAATCGGGCGACGTCCGGTACGCGGCATCCCTCGCGTTCTTCGACGACGGCGCGCAGAAGCCGGTGCGCATCTGGACGCGCATCGGGCGGCGGCCCCTGGTCGCCGTCGGGAACTCGAACGGCGACATGGAGATGCTCGACTTCGCGTTGAAGGGGGCACGGCCCGCCCTTGCGATGCTCGTGCACCACGACGACCCCGGCCGCGACGTCGCGTACGACAAGGGCGCGGAGAGGGCGCTCGCCGCGGCGGCCGACCGCGGCTACACCGTGATCAGCGTCAAGGACGACTGGTCGCGCGTCTTCACAGGCGACTCCGCCTGACGCCGACCCTCGTTCACACCACGGGGGCGGATGCCTCGGCGAGACCCTCCTCGACGGTCGCGTGGACGCGTCCTGCCGCCGTGAGGCCCTGATACCAGTCGACGTGCGTCGCGGTCGCGGTCGCGTTCTCCGGCAGAGCCGCCAGATGCAGCGTGACGCCGCGGTGCTCGAGTTCGCGGTCCAGACCCTCCATCGCCTCGAGGACGGTGATGGTGATGGTGCGCAGGCGCGCGACATCCAGCACGACCGCCGTGACGGGTGGATCCTGCATCGATGCGATCCGCACGACTTCGTTCGCGTTCGCGTTCGCGTTCGCGGCGTAGAGCCCCTGATCGAGGGTCAGCACGATCGCATCGCCGCGCCGGTCGCCGACGATGACGCGCGGGATGTTGAGCTCGCGGAGCACGAGGATGAGCGTGACGGCGACGCCTACCGCGACGGCGAGGAGGAGTCCCACCGTGAGGCCGATGAACGCGACGGACAGAGCGATCCAGAAGTCCCTGCGGCTGATGCTCCACCACCGGACGAGCTCCGGGATGTCGATGAGCCCGACGACCGCCACGAAGACCATCGCGGCGAGGGTCGCCTGAGGCAGGAGGCTCAGGACCGGCGCGAGGAACAGCGCCACGGCGATCGCCAGGATGACGGTGACGATCGTCGCGAGCTGGGTCTTCGCCCCGGCGTTCCGGTTGACCGCGCTCTGCGAGAAGCCCCCGGCGGCGGGCATCGTGGTGAAGAACGACCCGAGCACGTTCGCCGCGCCGGTCGCGAAGAGCTCCTGGTTGGAGTCGACCGGCGGCTCGCTCATCTTGCGGATCGTGCGCGACACGGCGGCGGACTCGAGGAAGGCCATGACGGCGATCGCGAGCGCTCCGGGCAGAAGTGCCCCGAGGTGGGTGAAGTCGGGGAGCCCCGGCACCGGGAGCCCGGAGGGCACCGGCGCGATGAGCTTCACGCCGAGGTCAGGGAGCCCCGCGAACGCGACCAGCAGGATGCCGCCGACCACGACGACGAGCGCGCCGGGGACCATCGGCGCGAAGCGCTTGAGCAGGACCAGAACCAGGATCGTTCCGACCGACAACGCGACGGTCGGCCAGTTGAGGCTCGGGAGGGCATCGCCGATGGCGACGACCGACCGGAAGAAGCCCTCACCGGAGGTGTTGGTCGTCTCGCCGAGGAGCTTCGGCACCTGGCCGACGGCGACGGTCGCCCCGACGCCGATCTTCACGCCGAGCACGGTGGCGCTCGAGATGTTCTCGACCAGCGAGCCGAGCTTCAGCAGCCGGGCGAGGACCAGGATCACGCCGACGATCAGCATCAGCGTCATGAGCGACCCGAGCGCGTCCTTCGATCCGGCGGCGATGCCGGCCGACACGAGGGTGGTGGCCGTCAGCGTCGCGATCGTCGACGTCGTCGACACGCTCATCGCGCGGCTGCCGCCGAGGATCGCGTACACGAACATCGGCACGATGCACGTGTAGAGGCCCACCTGGACGGGCATGTTGGCGATCGTGGCGTACGCCATCGCCTGGGGCACCACGACGGCTCCGGCGGAGAGTCCCGCGACGATGTCCGGGACGAGCCACGACCGCCGATAGCCGACGAGGGATGGGAGCCACCAGCGAGTCTTGGTGGGCGCAACGGTCGTGCTCATCCCATGACCGTATCGCGCGTGTCCGGAGTCACTCGGCGGCGACTCCCGACGCATCCTGCTGGAGCGCCGCGACGTTGCGCAGGAAGAGGATGATCCAGGAGAAGATCAGCCCCGCCGCAACGAGTTCGGTCGCCGTCAGCGTGTAGTAGCCGATGCCGAACAGGACGCCGGCGACGACGATGATCGCGACGAACACCCAGCTCACGATGAGGAACGCGCGCGGGATGCCGGGGAGCCATCTGGGCAGCCCGATGATGAGCACGGTGTAGGCCACCGCCATCCCCGTGGCGACGCTGTTGTGAACGAGCAGGAACTCGTTCACCGGGAAGATGCCGACGCACGCGAGGAAGACGCCGATCGTGATCAGCAGGCCGCGGACCCACAGCAGACTCCTGCGCGACGCCGCCGCGACGCCGCGCGTCGCGTGCCGCGCGAGCGTCACGACCATCGCGCCGGAGACGATCAGCGTCGCGTTGAACGCGAGGGCCGAGAAGTCGCCGGTCGAGCCCAGTTCGCTGAGGTTGAGCTTCCACCACGCAGGATCGGCGGAGGTCAGCATCGACGTGATCATTCCCTCGACGAGGAAGAGCGCCAGGAGGAACGCGAGGAACTCGAGCGTGAGTTGCGTCGAGGCCACGAAGGCTGCATACGCGGTGAGGGCCGCGGCGGCGCCCGCGATCAGCAGCGACGGGAGTGCGAACACTTCGGCGCCCTCGAACGAGCGGCCCAGGATGTCGGCGAGCAGGGTCCACGTGAGGAGTGCGATGACGCCCAGAGCGATCGCCACGACCACGATGTCGACGACGTCGAGGAACCCGACGCGCCGCACGCGGTCCCGCACGACGTAGCGACCGAACGCGAACGCCAGGGCGCTGATGACGGCGGTCGAGATCGCGATGTACTGACCGAGCGAGCCGGCGCCATCGATCGGGACGGACTGGAAGTGCAGCACTGGGAGGGCGACGAGAGCCACGACGACGAAGGCGATCGCGCCGATCGCGAGCGCGAGCGACTCGCGCGAGCGCACGCTGCGCACGACGGGGGATGCGGTGAGGGCGGGCTCTGCCGAAGCGATCTCGGCGGCGTTCTCGGTCATGGGGCTCCTGGAGGTGGCCGGCACGGACGACGCCGGGTGCATTTGCGAGCCTAGGGGGTGCGGTCGTCTCCGGCATGGCACGCGGCGGCGGAGATCCAATCGCCCTCAGGGGCGTCGCCAGGAGGATGATGACTCCATGAGCGGCACAGAAGCACAGTGGAAGGCGCGTCCCGCACTCGCCGAACGGCGCGCGGAGGGCGCTGCGGCGCGTCAGCACAAACCCCGCACCACGCTCGCGAACCTGACGACGACGGGGCGCGATCCGATGGCGATCCTCGAAGAGCAGGATGCGACGCGGGTCCAGCAGATGGTGCCCCTTCGTCACGAGCGCATGTCGGCCAGCCCCTTCGCGTTCTACCGCGCCACCGCGGCCATCATGGCCGCGGACCTCGCCAACGATGCGGACACCGGCATCTCGGTGGGGTCGTGCGGCGACGCGCACGTCGCGAACTTCGGGTTCTATGCATCCCCTCAGCGCACGATCCTCTTCGACGTCAACGACTTCGACGAGGCGGCCTGGGCGCCATGGGAGTGGGATGTCAAGCGGCTGGTCACGAGCATCGTGATCGCGGGCCGCGCCACGGATCGCGACCGCGGCGTGGTCCGAGACGCTGCGTACCGCGCCGTGCGCCGCTACACGCTGGTGATCGCCGAGGCTTCCGAGACGAGCCCGCTCGAGAGGTATTGGGCGCACTTCGACGAGCACACCTCGGTCGACGCGATCGACAAGATCTCCCGGAACGTCCTGAAGGACGCGATCAACGCGGCGCGCAAGCGCACCGGCGAGAGCGCGGTCCGGAAGATGACCCGCCCGGATGCCGACGGCCGCCTGCGGTTCATCATCGAACCGCCCGCGATGATCGCCGTGCCGGAGCCGCTCCAGGAGGTCGCCGAAGCGCGCATGCGCGCGTACATGCGAAGCGCGAACGTCGACATCCGGCTCCTCCTCCAGCACTACACCAAGTCGGACACGGCGTTCCGCGCCGTGGGTGTCGGGAGCGTCGGCACGCGCTGCTACGTCACCGTTCTCCAGGACGGCGACGGGAACACGATCCTCCTGCAGACGAAGGAGGCGCAGCAGAGCGTCCTCATCAAGTACGGCAAGGCCCCCCAGCCGGACGGCGCGCTCGAACTCCTGGAGGAGTATGGCGAGGGTGGCCGCGTGGTGGGGATGCAGCGTGTGCTCCAGGCCGTCTCGGATCCGTTCCTCGGGCATATGAGCGACGACAACGGCGACTACTACGTGCGTCAGTTCCGGGACATGAAGGGCGGGATCGACATGGAGACCCTCGCCGACGAGCAGTTCACCAGGTTCGGCGAGGCATGCGCCTCGACGCTCGCCCACGCCCACGGGCGGACCGCGGACGCCGCTCAGGTGGCCGGCTACATCGGGAGCAGTTCGGTGGTGGCCGATGCGGTCGTCGCGTGGGCCGATGCGTACGCGGACCTGGCCTACGAGGACTGGAAGGCGTTCGTCGCCCGGCCGCGACCCTGAGTACCGCAGCGCGCCCCCTGACCGATCGCCGTCGCCCCAGATTCACGCGATCTGCATGAGGCCGACGGTTCTCCGTCGCCGAGCGAAGGAGTAGTGTCGCGAACGCGGGACCCGCGTGCGATGCGGGTGCTGGGGGTTCGATTCGGAGGCACTCCTTTTGGCGAGCCGAATTCGACGGCCTCAAGGCGAAGGCGTTCGCCGTGAGTGACGCCAGAACAGGAGAAGAAATGACGGACTTCGATTACGGTCCCATCGAGTTCTACGCGATCGCGTTCGACGGCGACCGCCCCGGTCCCGCGGTGCTGAAAGCGGTGGACGACCTCGTCGCGTCGGGCACGGTGAACCTGCTCGACCTCGTCTTCGCACGCCGCTCCCCCGAGGGGGAGGTCGAGGTGCTGGAGATGTCCGACACCATCGAGAACGACGCGCACCCCGCCCTGGATCTCGCAGGTCTTGCCGGGGAGGACGACATCCTCGCCCTCGTCGACGACCTGGAGCCGGGCCGGTCGGCGGCGATCCTCGTCGTCGAGCTGCTGTGGGCGAAGGCGTTCGCGTCACGCCTGTTCGAGGCAGGCGGCGCCGTGATCGCCCGCGAGGGCGTGCCCGCACCGATCGTGAACGCGTTCCTCGCGGAATACGCGGACTGAGACTGTAGAAGGAGAAACGAATATGCCTCTGAGAAGAATGGGACGCCCCGGCCTGGTCGGGATGGCTGCACGCACCGCCGTCGTCGCCGGCACCGCCACCGCCGTGGCCGGCGGGGTCGCCGCGCACCAGCAGAACAAGGCGTACGCACGCGAGGAGCAGCAGGCGTACGAGGCCCAGCAGCAGCAGGCGGCGATGGACGCCGCCGCCGCGCAGGCCGTCGCCAACGCGCAGGCCGCCCAGGCACCGGTCGCCGCCGCACCCGCCGCGCCCGCCGAGGACGACATGATGGCCAAGCTCACCCAGCTCGCACAGCTGCACGCGCAGGGCATCCTCTCCGACGACGAGTTCGCCGCCGCGAAGGCCAAGCTCCTCAGCTGACCCACCGCAACGAAGAAAGGGCATCGCCGACCGGCGGTGCCCTTTCTCGTTGCGCGACTACCGGCTAGGCCACGGGTCCAACCGGAATGGCGACCACAGCCGCTCCCGCAGCGTCTTCGTCCGTCAGGCCCGGGATGACCGGTTCGGGCGACCTGAACCAGTCGAGGTAAGCGAGCACGCCGCCCGCGATCAGGGCGTAGACGAGCAGCACGGTCAGCGGCTGTTCGATACCGTTGCCGCCGAAGTAGATCGCGTTCCTCAGGAGCAGGAAATCGTTGCGCGGCGGGAAGAGATGGCCGATCTGATTCCAGAACCCGGGAAGGTAGGTGGCGCCGTTCGAACCTCCCGACGAGGGATTGCCGAACTGCAGGATCACGATCAGCGTCACGACCACGCCCGCGGGCCCCAGCAGTCGGCGAAGCACGGCGGTGAACCACGCCACGACGACGATGATCAGGGACATGATCGCCCAGGCGATCCAGAACGAGTTCTGCGGGATCGCCTGGAACCCGAACGTGATGGCGAGATCGATGGCGAGCGCCGTGACCACGGAGAACCCCGCCAGCCAAAGTCCACGCCAGCGTCCTGATGCGGTGCCGACGGCATTCGTCAGCATCGAAGCCGACATGTATCCGCCGACCAGCAGCGCCACAAGGACCGTCGCCAAGACGAGCGCGAAGGGGTCGCCGGCCGGGAGCGGTGTCGGCTCGTACGGCTTGACGCTGATCTGCTCGCTCTTGTCAGCGGCTGCCGCCTCGAACGCGTGGGTGAGATCGAGGGGTGCGACGTCGCTCATCGTCGGCACGACGATCAGCTGAGCCGGCGACTCCGAGGCGATGAAGGCGCCGTAGATCTCGCCGCGATCCATCGCCTCCGTCGCAGCCTGCGCGTTCGGATACGAGATGACGTCCAGCGACAGGAGCGGGCCCTGCGCTGCATCGGGAAGGTCGCTCGAGCCGACGACGCCGAACGGCATGTGCTCCGCCACGGGCTCGTGACCGGAGCTCGTGTAGTTCAGGGCGAACAGCGTCGTGAGGATGAACGCGAATGCCGCGGGTATGAGGAGCGCACGCCGAACGACCTTCGACGTTCCACGAGGTGCGCCCGCGACAGCCGCTTCCGTAGGCGCGGATCGCCGCGTCACGGCGATGATGACGATGAGACTCACGACCGCGTAGAGACCGAGCACCAGGATCGGCAATCCGATGTTGTGCCCGCCGAAGTAGATCACATTCCGGTAGAGCTCGATCGCATGTCGCGGCGGGAAGAAGTTTCCGACCGTCTGCCAGAACGTGGGCAGCAGGGCGGCGCCGGCTCCCCCCGAGCCTGCACCGCCGATGATGACGAACAGCAGCGCGGCCAGCAGCGAGCCCATCGGACCGACCAGCGCCTGGAGAGCGACCGCCGAAAGGCCGACCGCCACCGTGACGAGGAAGAAGGCGGGGATCAGGGCGATGGTTCCGGACGGGATCGCCCCCAGCACGGGACCGGCGATCAGCCACGTGATCAGCGAGGTCAGCGCCGCGTACCCCAGGACGAACCCGATCCGGCCGGGTGCTGCGGCGGACTTCGTGGAGGAATAGAGAAGCGACGCGACGAGGTAGCCGCCCATCAGCGTCGGAAGGAGCAGCAGACCCACTACTCCCCCTGTCCGGTCAGAAGTCGGCAAGGGTGCCACGACCGTCGTCGTGATCTTGCGATCCTGCGCCGCGGCCTCCTTCTCGAATCCGCCGCGGACGAAGATCTCGCCGAAGAAGCTCTTGGCCGGGACCGTGACCAGAGTGTCGGAGTCGGTGCCGACGACATACCCGCCGTAGATGTCGCCCTGTTCCGCAGCCGTCATGAGCGCCGACTCGCTCGGATACGTGATCACGTCGAGTGCGTTGTCCTTGTTCACAGCATCGACGACAGGCGACGACGCCGTGACACCGAACGGCATGTTCCGCGGCTCGAGCAAGTGAATCGCGCTCACCAGGCAGACGGCGAACAACAGCACGAGGAATGCAACGATCCCCAGCGCGACTGTCGGTTTCTTGATCATGACATGGCCCCCCATGGTCCTTGCAGAATCCCTGCGTCTGACGACTCTTCTCCGGGGATGAGCGGGCCCGCGTCCCTTCGCCTGCAAGTGAACATGAGCACATCACCCCATCTGCACTCAACCGGTACAGCCGGTCCTGCCACATCGCACACTTCGTGTGAACTTCGGCGGGGCGGCACTCGCTGTCGTTGCGCATGCGTTCAGGTGCTTGTGATGCCGCCGGCTCCGCGCTCACTTGAGGCGAACGTGCAGGACGGACCCCTACCCCGCCCATAGGCTTCCGAGCCACAGGCCGAGCGCGGCCGCGGCGAGGGCGAGGATCAGCATCCCGAACCCGTTCGCAGCAGCGCGGCCCCAGTGCCCCGCCCGCGCCAGGGTGACGGTCTCGAGGCTCGCCGTGCTGAACGTGGTGAACCCGCCCAGGAGCCCCGTTCCGAGGACGAGCTCCGCATCCGGGGAGATCAGCGTTCCGGTGACCGCCGTCACGATCCCCAGGACGAACGCTCCGAGCACGTTGATGAGCATGGTTCCAGGCGGGAGAACCGTATGGACGCGCGCCTTGACGGCGCCGTCGAGGGTGAAGCGCAACGCGGCTCCCACGCCGCCTGCGATGCAGAGGAGCAGGATCGTGAGCGGGCCGGTCACGAGTGCTTCCTGACGGTCAGGATCCCCATCCCGATGCCGGCGAAGGATGCCCCGGCTCCGACGATCACGGTGGCGAACCCGTAGAGCATGCCGACCCACACCGAGTGGGTGCCGAACAGCTGCACGCTGTCGACGGCGAGCGCGCTGTACGTCGTGAATCCGCCCATCATGCCGATGCCGAAGAGGAGGCGTGCCTTCTTGCGGCCGCCCGCGTCGGGGCCCCCGCGCGTGAGCCCCTCGATGATCCACCCGAGGATGAAGGCCCCCACGACGTTCTCCACCATGGTGCCGATGGGGATGCCGTTCCATTCCGGGATCGCCTGCTCGCGGACGTAGCGGAGAGTCGCGCCGACGCATCCGCCCGCGAAGACCAGCAGGATGTAGACCCATCGCCGATAGTCGGGGCGCGCAGCGGCGTCCGCCGCCGTCGTCGTCGTTCCCTGGGTCTCGCTCTCCGTCATCTCCGCCTGACCTCCGCCGTCAGCGCCGCGAGCTCGTCCGCCATGCGGCGGATCTCCGCGCGCGTCTCGTCCTCGGCGGGCGCCGGCTCGGGCTGAGGTTCAGCCCGAGTGCTCTCCGCCGCCTTCGCGCGGTCGGTGATCCACGACACGAGCGTGCCGGAGATGAGACCGATGACCGCGATCGAGCCGAACATCAGGACCACAGCCACCCAGTGCCCGAGAGTCGTGACCGGGTAGTAGTCGCCATAGCCGACCGTCGTGAAGGTGACCACGGACCACCAGCTCGCCTCTCCGAACGTCTCGATGTTCGCACCCGGCGCACCGCGCTCCGCCGCCAGCACCGTGACGGAGCAGGCCCACATGAGGATGATCGCGCTGAGGACGCCGTACCAGGCGATGCTGCGGCGCAGCGCCGATGCCGAGTCCCGGACGCCGCGGCCCACGATCGCGAGCGCGCCGAGCAGGTGCAGGACGCGCAGCGGGGGGAGCACGACCACCACGAGTTCGAACAGATGCCGGCGGAACCATGCGCCGCGGCTCTTGGCACGGAACAGGCGGGTCAGGTAGTCGATCGCCAGGAGCACCCAGGCGACCGCCATCCCGGTCAGCGCGACCGTCTCCTGCGGCCCCTGCAGATCGCCGATCACGAGCCACGAGTACGCGGCGATGAAGACGATCGACGAGACGAGGAGGATCGCGTCGAATGTCGGTCTCGGCCGATCCTCGTCTGCCGCAGCGCCCTGGGAACTGGTCATGTCGATTCCCTTCTCTCGGAATTCATGCTTCCGCGCTGATCCGTGCTCGCCAGGTCCGCGTTCCGATCCGGCACAGATGATCGGCGAGATGGGCACAGATCGGCGGATGCGGCCCTGGCCGGGCGGGATGCCCCCGGCTACGGTGTGAACCGAGATGCGATTTCGTCGCAGATGGAGGTCATCGTGCACGTGCCGGATGGATTCCTGAACCTGCCGACCTCGGTCGTGACCGGGGTCCTCGCCGCCGGCGCGATCGGCGTGGCGCTGCCGGTCGCGCGCCGCGAGAGCCTCGGCGAGCGCAAGGCCCCGATGGTCGGCATGGTCGCGACGCTCATCTTCGCGACCCAGATGCTGAACTTCCCGGTCGGACTCGGCACGAGCGGCCACCTCATCGGCGGCGCACTCGCCGCCGTCCTCGTCGGCCCTGCCACCGGGCTCTTATGCATCAGCGTCGTCCTCATCGTGCAGGCCGTGTTCTTCGCGGACGGCGGCCTCACCGCGCTCGGCACGAACATCCTCCTGATGGGCGTCATCACGGTCGTCGTCGGTTGGGGGCTCTTCCGTCTCGTCATCGCCGTGCTGCCCGCGCGGAAGTGGTCGGTGCCCGTCGCGACGGGGGTCGGCGGGCTCATCTCGGTGCCGGTGGCCGCGGCCGCCTTCTCGGTGCTGTTCGCGATCGGCGGCCAGGCCCCCGTCCCGTTCGAAGCCCTGTTCCTCGCGATGACCGGCTGGCACGTCCTCATCGGGATCGGCGAAGCGGTGATCTCCGCGTTGATCGTGGCGGCCGTCATGGCCACACGACCGGACCTCGTGTACGGCGCGCGCTTCCGGCGCACCCGGCGCCCCGAATCCGAGCCGGCTTCCGTCGCCGAGGAGGCGTCCGCATGAGCACCACCCCCCGCGATGACGAGAAGCCGCGCGTCTCGACCCGCACGTTCTTCATCGTCGGCGGCATCATCTGCCTCGTGCTGGCGACCGTCGTGAGTCTGTGGGCCTCGCCGCATCCGGACGGACTCATGCACGTCGCGAAGGCGATCGGCATCCTCAGCACCGAGAAGCAGAGCGCCACGGCGGGCAGCCCGCTGGCGGGCTACGGCTTCGCCGGCATCGGCCATTCCGATCTCGCGAAGGCCCTGGCCGGCGCGGTCGGATGCATCCTCACGTTCGCCGTGGCGATCGGCATCGGGCTCCTCGTCCGCCGGTCACGCCGCTCCGGGCGTTCGTCGGACCGGTGACCGCGGTGGCGGACCCGTCGAACCGCTGGGGATACCACCCCGGCTCCACGCCGCTGCACCGGCTGAGCCCGCGCACGAAGCTCGTCGCGCTGCTGCTGTTCGCCGTCATCGTCGTCGCGACACCGCGGGAGTGGATCCCGTTCTACGCCGCATACGCCGTGTTCGCGGTCATCGTTCTCGCCGTCGCGCGGGTGCGGGCGGGCGACGTGCTGCGGCGCCTCACGATCGAGATCCCGTTCCTGATCTTCGCGCTGCTGCTGCCGATCGTCGCGACGGGGCCGCGGGTGGACGTGCTGGGCTTCTCACTGTCGGTCTCGGGCCTGTGGGGCGCGTGGGCGATCCTCGCCAAGGCCACCCTCACGCTGGCGATGTCGATCGCCCTGGTCGCCACCACGGAGCCCGGGCGCGTCGTCCTGGCCTTCGGCCAGATCGGCCTCCCCCGGGCGCTGACCTCGATCATGACGTTCATGGTGCGGTACCTCGACCTCATCGTCGCGGAGTCGCACCGGATGCGGATCGCGCGCGAATCCCGGGGGTTCGATGCGCATGGCGTCCGTTCCTGGGGCATCCTCGCCAGGGCGGTCGCGTCGAGCTTCGGGCGCGCCCACGCGCGCGGTGAGCGCGTGCACCTCGCCATGGTCTCGCGCGGATACGACGGAGGATCGTGATGCCGGCAGGAATCAGCATCCAGGGTCTGCGCTACGCATACCCCGACGGCACCCCCGTCCTCGACGGGGTGGACCTCGAGGTCGCCCCGGGCGAACGCGTCGCGGTGCTCGGCCGCAACGGCGCCGGGAAGACGACCCTCATGCTCCACCTCAACGGCGTCCTCATGGCGAGCGCCGGATCCGTGCGCATCGACGGCACGGAGATCTCGCGGGCGACGGTCCGCGACATCCGCCGACGGGTCGGCCTCGTCTTCCAGGACCCGGACGACCAGCTCTTCATGCCGACGGTCGCCGAGGACGTCGCGTTCGGCCCGTCCAACTTCGGCAGCACGGGTGAGGAGCTGGAAGCGCGTGTCTCGGCCGCGCTGACCGCGGTCGGCCTCGAGGATCGCGGCGCCTCCTCCCCGCAGCGCCTTTCGCTCGGGCAGCGCCGCCGCGCCGCGATCGCGACCATCCTGTCGATGGACGTCGACGTGGTCGTGCTCGACGAGCCGACGTCCAACCTCGATCCGACCGCCCGGCGCGAGCTCAGCGGCACGCTCGCCGGCCTCGACAGCACGATCGTCGTCGTGACGCACGACCTCCCCTACGCTCTCGAGCTCTGTCCGCGCTCCGTGATCCTCGACGGCGGACGGGTCGTGGCCGACGGCGCGACGCGAGATCTGCTCGCCGACGCCGAGCTCATGCGCAGGCACGGGCTCGAGCTGCCGTGGGGCTTCGACCCGTCGATCGTCGACGAGCTGCACTCATGAGCGCCACCCCCAACCCCGAGGTCACCGCGGTCACCTCGGTGCTCAACTCGATCAACTGGTGGCAGCTCGCCGCCGCCGTCTCGACCGTCATCCTCGGCTGGATCCTCGGCGTGATCGCGCGGCGTGCCGTCCTCGCGATCCTCGCCCGAGCCTCCGGCATCAGCCCCGGTGCCGCCGAGCTCATCGCACGCATCGTCAAGTACACCATCGTGCTGTTCGCGGTCGGACTCGCCCTCGTGTTCCTCGGCGCCAACGTGCAGCCGCTCCTGGCCATCACGCTGATCATCGTGGTCGTGGTCGTCCTCATGCTCCGCGGCGTCGCCGACAACTTCGCCGCCGGAGTGCTCCTGCAGTCGCGTCATGCGGTCAAGCCCGGCGACCGCCTCGAGGTCGACGGCCCGACCGGCTCACTCGTGGGCACGGTCAAGGAGGTCAACGCCCGCTCGGTGATCCTCGTGACGCTCGACGGCCGCACCGCGCACATCCCGAGCACCGTGCTCACCACCGGGGTCCTCGTCAACCACTCGACCCACGGCGCCCGACGCAGCAGCGTCGACGTGCGGGTCGAGCGGCGCGGCGCGGGCGTGCAGGACATCGTCGACATGCTCGAGGCGGCGATGGATCTCGAGGGCGTGCACGAGCACCCGAAGGCCGAGGCCGTGGTCACGTCGATCACCCCCGTGCGGGTCGCGGCGGAGCTCCGCTTCTGGCATCACCCCGCGCGGCGCGTGAAGATGACGGCCGCGGTGGTCCGCTCCGCATCCGACGCCCTCGAGGCGGCCGGCCACAAGGCCACCGTCACGAGCGGCGATCAGTTCGGGCCGATCATCCCCGCCGACCCGGTCTGAACCGGCCGGACCGCGGGGCCGTCAGCTCGTCTTGGCCCTGACGCCTGCGGGTGCGAACTGCTCCTTCGGCTTGATGAGCATCCCGGGCGCTTTCGTCACGACCAGCCACGTCGGCAGGATGATGACGCACAGGGTCGCGAGCACGGCGACATCGCCCGTCCCGAGGACGGCGACGGCGATGAACAGCGCGATCCATCCGTCGCGGGCGACGGCGAGGACGAAGCCCATGACGCCGCACGCGACGGCGAGCGGGAGCGGAAGGCCGGGGACGAGCGCCGCGCCCAGCATCCCGAGCGCCGTGCCGATGAACACGGACGGGAAGATGCGACCGCCGCGGAAGCCGGCGCCGGCGGCGACCAGCAGCGCCACGATCTTGATCCCGGCGATCGCGGCGAGCTGGCCTGTCGAATAGTGGCCGGCGTTCTTCAGCAGCTCTCCGGTCTGCTCCGCGCCCTTGAAGAGCGTGATCGGGCCGCCGATCATGCCGAGCACGCCCAGGACGACACCGCCGAGCAGCGTGAAGAGCAGGGGGTTGCGCAGCGCGTGGAACCCGCGGTGCACGAACGGGAACACCCAGATCATGAGCACGCCGATGGCGGCGGCCAGCATCGCGATCACGGTCGCCATGAGCAGGTCGTAGGGCTGCACCTGTCCGACCGGCGCCATCCCCATGCTGAACACCGGGCCGTCGAGGAGAAGGGTCGTCCCCGAGCCCGCCGCGGCCGCCGCGAGGGGGAGGAAGAGCTTGTCCCACAGCGAGCCGGGCAGCTTGCTGCCCGCGACGGCGCCGGTGAACACCAGGGCTGCCGCCACCGGCGTGCCGAACAGCGCGCCGATCGTGCCGGCGACCGCGAGGGTCGACAAGAGCGCCGGCGGCATCCGCTTCAGCCGACCCAGGAGCGTCATCGCGAGGACGGCATTGATCGCGAGGATCGGGTTCTCCGGTCCGAGGCTCACACCGCCTGCGAGGGACAGCACCAGCACGAGCGCGAGCGAGGGCAGCGCCATGAGCTTCGGGAAGGGCCCGTCGAGCTCGGTGGTCGCCGAGTCGGGACCGGCATGGCCGGGCACCAGCCACACCACGGCGCCGATGAGCGCGCCGGTGACGGTGAGCACGGTGAAGATCCACCAGGGCGTCGACTCCGTCGCGCCGAACACCTTCGGAAGCGTCTGCCACAGCACCGGCTCCAGCAGGTCCGACAGCAGGTAGACGCCCTTGAGGATCAGGGCGCTGCCGATGCCGATGAGCACGGCCGGAATGGCAGCCAGGATGAGGAGGCGGACTCCGGGACTCGCGGACGCGGGAGTGCTCATGGAGCTCCTTCTCGAGGGGTGCCGGGTCTCAGCTTCTCTTCAGACCACGAATGAAGTGTGCCACGATCAGCGCGACCCAGGTGGTCAGGATGTACGGCCACGTGTAGGTCTCGACGCCGGCGTTGTGCATGACGAGCGTCACGATGGCCGTGACGATGATCCACGGCACGCTGTACAGCCATGACCACACCGAGCTCTTGATGAACGTGACGGCCAGAGCGATCGCGGTCAGCACGCCCGAGTAGTTGGCGAGCCCGTTGGCGATCTCGTTCATCGTCTCTCCGGCGAAGAACGCGGTGAGCGTTCCGACCACGCTGCCGAGGAGAGCCGCGAGCCCCACCCGCCAGCCGGCGATGAACAGACCGATCAGGATGAGGGCGCCCGACCACAGGTTGTCGACGAGCACGACCTGCGACACGTTCGTCAGGATGGAGAGCCCGAACGCGGTGAGCGGATCGTTCGTCACGTGCGGCAGCGGTGAGCTGACCGCATACTTCGCCGTCGACAGCGCGATGATCGTCGCCACGATGACGAACGGCGCCGTCGTGTACGGCAGGTTGAAGACCTTGAGCCCCGTGCGGGTGAACAGCGCGTTCACGAGCCACGTGACCGGCCCCGTCACGAAGCCGCCGACGAGGGCGAGCGGGTACACCCAGATGTTGTCCCCGCCGAGGGCTGCGAAGACCGCGGCGCCGACGAGCGTTCCACAGAAGGACTGCATGCCCGCGCCGACGCTCGAGAGCGGGAACCGGCACGCCTGCCCGCCGAGGATGCCGCCGAGGCAGCCCAGGAGCGCCAGGATGCCCATCCGCCAGTCGGCGACGAAGAACGCAGCGAGCACGAGGATGCCCGTGATGACGTTCTGCTGGAAGTAGATCTGGGAGGGCCCATGCAGGAAGCCCAGCCACCATTGGGCGCGGGTGCTCACCGCCGGTGTCATCGCGGTCATCGTTTCGTCCTCTCGTGTCGTGCGGATGGGCTCAGGTCTTGCGGATGAGGGGTGCCGTCGTCCCGAGCAGGAGCTCGTGCGCCGCCATCGCGGCGGCGCTCGTCGCCCGCTCCACCGCGACCGTGTCGTCGCTGAGCAGGCGCAGCCACGCGCCGCGGTCGTAGGGCAGGACGCTCACGCCGAAGACGGCGGAGGGGTCGGATGCGACGGCATCCGCTGTCGCGTCGCGCAGGACGTCGGCGATGCGCGACGAGCGCACGGTGTCGGAGACGACGTAGAGCGACGCGACCACATCCCGGCCGCCGAGGAGCGCGTCGAGCCTGCCCTGGGCGGGCACGAGCCGGACGCGGTCAGTCGCCACCGGCTTCCCGTCGGGGCCCGTCACCTCGAAGTCGCTCGCATACGCGGCGTACACGTTGCGCTCCCCGCGCGACAGGCGACCCGCATACAGCGTCTCCCCCGTCACGAGCGATGCGCCCGGCTGCATGGCGACGCCTGTGCGCTGATAGAGCCGCGAGTCGACGAACGGGATCACGGGATCCGGCAGGTATTCGACGTACGCGCCCTCGCCGACCTCGATGTTGCAGACCGCCGTCGCATACCCGGACTCCATGCGGTACGCCTTGGTGTGCGCCTGCGTGGTGACGTGCGCGGCAGTGCCCGGGCCGAACCGGAGGTCCATGCGCTGCCGGTCGTTGTGGAGGATGCCTCCCCCGGTTGTCATCAGGTAGAGGTACGCCATGTCCGGCCGCTGCGGGTTGTAGTAGATCGGCTTCATGATCTGCAGCGGGGTCTTCTGGTAGTGCCGGACCAGGTCGGTGCGCATGCCGTCGCCGTCGGGGCGGAGCTCGAACGCGAGATCGAGCAGACCGACCTTGCCCGGGGCACCGACCCGCAGCGTGTGCGGGTCGGTGCCGTAGCGGGCGATCTCGACGGGGACGCGCGACGGCTCGTAGTAGCCGGGCTCGAGCCGCGCATCCGGCTGGACCGCGATGCTCACACGACCTGCTCGAGGCGCGTCGCCGCCCACTGCGCCATGATCTGGTCGAACAGCTCGCGCACGCCGGTTCCGTCGAGGGAGTTGGTGAGGACGACCGGCTTGCCGTCCCGGACGGCGTGCGCGTCGCGCTCCATCACGCCGAGGTCGGTGCGCACGTACTGGGCGATGTCGATCTTGTTGATGACGAGGATGTCGCTCTCGGTGATGCCCGGGCCGCGCTTGCGCGGCATCTTCTCGCCCTCGGACGTGTCGAGCACGAAGACGAACACGTCCGCGAGCGACGGCGAGAACGTGAGGGTGAGGTTGTCGCCGCCCGACTCGTAGAGAAGGGTGTCGATGTCGGGGAAGCGCTCGAGGAGCTCCTCGCCGACGGCGAGGTTCATCGTCGGGTCGTCGCGCACCGCGGTGTGCGGGCACGCGCCCGTCTCAACGCCGACGACGCGCTCGGGATCGAGGATGCCCTCGAGCTCGCGGCGCACGTGACGCGCGTCCTCCTGTGTGTAGATGTCGTTCGTGATCACGCCGGGGGTGCGGCCCGCGGCGATGAAGATCGGCACCAGGGCCTCGGTCAGCGCCGTCTTGCCGGACCCGACCGGTCCGCCGATGCCGACTCGCAGGACGTCTGAACTCATGGGATGCACTCCTTCTCTATGGGGCCCGCACAGCGGGTCAGCTGGTGAACAGGCGCGCCTCGGCGCGCTCGTGCTGGGCGGACATGATGTCGCTCAGAGGAGCGAAGCCGCCGATGTCCGCAGAAGGCCGCACGACGGCGTCCGCCGTGACGACCTCGATGACGGGTTGGATGCGGCGCAGGAGCACCTGGGCCCCGCGGTGGTCGGTGAGCCGGAGGCGGAGCGCGGCACCGACGAAGCTCGTGCAGAATGCGAACAGGTCGGCCGCGACCGCCTGCTCCACCGGGACGCCGGTCGCCGCGTAGCAGACGGCGACGGTGACGGGCTGGCATCCCGGCGTCTCCTTCGCCGCGATGCGCGCCGCCCAGACCGCGATGTCCTCGCCGCCCGGAGTGCCGTCGAACACCTCGGCGGCGATGTCGGCCAGCTGCCGACCGCTGCGGGTCGACGCCGTGCGCAGTTCGGCGTTGAGCTTCGTCGCGTACAGGTCCCGGTCGAGCGCGGCGACGGCGTCCCAGTCGCGCTGGGACGCCGCACCGTGCGCGCGGGCGAGCGCCGTGGCGTCTCCCGGTCCGACGGTGGCGACGAGCAGATCCTCGAGCAGCTCCCCGACGGTCGCCTTCGTGACGGCGCGGGCCTGGTGGAAACCCTCCAGGCCGTGCGACATCGTGTAGAAGCCGCTCGGGAACGCCGAGTCGGTCAGCTGCATCGCCACCAGCAGCCGCCCGACGGCGGCTGCTGGTGCATCGACGGTCGACGTCATCGCGCTCAGGTGAGGTAGAACAGCTGCGTCAGCGGCAGGGAGGACGCCGGCTCGATGTGCGCCGGCTCGCCGTCGATCGTGACCTTGTAGGTCTCGGGGTCGACGTCGATGACCGGAGTCGCGGAGTTCCGGACCATGTCCTTCTTGCCGATCGCACGCGTGTTGCGCACCGGGAGGATCTGGCTCTTCAGACCGAGCTGCTCGGGCACGCCCGCCTCGATCGACGCCTTCGACATGAACGTCGCACGCGTCGTCTGCAGCGTCTGGCCGAACGCGCCGAACATCGGCCGGTAGTACACCGGCTGAGGCGTCGGGAGGGATGCGTTGGGGTCGCCCATCTGCGCCCAGTTGATGAGGCCGCCCTTGACGATGAGCTTCGGCTTGGCACCGAACGAGTCCACGGGCCACAGCACGATGTCCGCCATCTTGCCGGGCTCGAGCGAACCGATGTAATCGTCGAGACCGTGCGCGCGAGCCGGGTTGATCGTCACCTTCGCGAGGTAGCGCAGCACGCGGAAGTTGTCGTTGTCCTCGGCATCCTCCGGCAGCTTTCCGCGCTGCTCCTTGCAGTGGTGCGCAGTCTGGAACGCGCGCGTGACCGACTCGCCGATGCGACCCATCGCCTGCGAGTCCGACGAGAAGATCGAGATGACGCCCAGGTCGTGCAGCACCGTCTCGGCCGAGATCGTCTCCGCCCGCACGCGGGACTCGGCGAACGCGACGTCCTCGGGGACGTCGTGGCTGAGGTGGTGGCACACCATGACCATGTCGAGCAGCTCGTCCACGGAGTTCACCGTGTACGGCAGCGTCGGGTTGGTCGAGGACGGCAGCACGTTGTGGTGCGACGCGATCTTCAGGATGTCGGGGGCGTGCCCGCCGCCCGCGCCCTCCGTGTGGTACGTGTGGATCGTCCGGCCGTTGATCGCCGAGATCGTGTCCTCGACGAATCCGGCCTCGTTGAGGCTGTCGGTGTGCACCGAGACCTGCACGTCGTACTGGTCGGCGACCGTCAGCGCCATGCTGAGCGCGGCCGGGGTCGTCCCCCAGTCCTCGTGGACCTTCAGACCGGATGCCCCGGCCTTGATCTGCTCGATCAGCACCTCGGGCTGCGAGGCGTTGCCCTTGCCGTGGAAGCCGAGGTTCACCGGCATCCCTTCGGCCGACTGCAGCATCCGGTGGATGTTCCACGTGCCGGGCGTACAGGTCGTGCCGTTGGATCCATCGGTCGGGCCGGTGCCGCCGCCGAAGAGCGTCGTGATTCCGTTGCTCAGGGCGGAGTACGCCTGCTGCGGCGAGATGTAGTGCACGTGCGTGTCGATGGCGCCGGCGGTCGCGATCAGGTGCTCGCCCGAGATCACCTCGGTGCCCGCGCCCACGATGAGGTGCGGGTCGACGTTCTCCTGGGTCTGCGGGTTGCCCGACTTGCCGATCCCGACGATCAGTCCGTCCTTGACGCCGATGTCGGCCTTGACGATGCCGAGGATCGGGTCCATGACGATCGCGTTCGTGATGACGAGGTCGAGCGCGCCCTGATCCTGCGTCGCGAGCGGGTTCGAGGCCATGCCGTCACGTGCGGACTTCCCGCCGCCGTAGACGACCTCGTCGCCGTAGCTGCCGGACGCATAGTCCTTCTCGATCTCGATGACCAGGTTCGTGTCGGCGAGGTGGACCTTGTCGCCCACCGTCGGCCCGAACAGGTCCGTGTACTGCTTTCGCGAGATGACGGCCATCTTCAGTTGCTCCCGTTCTTCGATCCCGGAACGAAGTCCGGGTCACCGTTCTCGAATCCGCGCTCGTCGAGCCGGCGCATCGCGTCCACCTTCGTCTGCTGCGCGTCGAGGCCGCCCTCGACGAGGCCGTTGAACCCGTGGATGCTGCGGCCCCCCGCGTAGGCGACGAGCGTGACCTCCTTCGTCCCGCCGGGCTCGAAGCGCACGCCGGTGCCCGCCGGGATGTCCAGGTGCATGCCCCACGCCTGCTCGCGCTCGAAGCGGAGGGCCCGGTTCACCTCGAAGAAGTGGAAGTGCGAGCCGATCTGGACCAGGCGGTCACCGGTGTTCGTCACCCGGATCGTCACGCTGTCGCGCCCCGCATTGATCTCGATCGAATCGTCGTTGTGGTGATACTTCGGCTTTCTGCTGACCATCGGTCGCTCCTTCCTAGCTGGCCGGATCGTGGACGCGGTGCCCAGCGGTCCCGTGGTGGTCGTCGGTTGTGTGGTCGTCTGAATGGCCATGGCTGTGGTCGTGCGCATGGCCGTCGTCGTGGGAATGGCTGTGGTCGTCGTCGTGCGAGTGGCTGTGACCATGACCGTGGGAGTGCGAGTGGCTGTGGCCGTGCCCATGGCTGTGGCCCCGGCCCTGCGCCTCCTCGAACGCGTGGGAATGTGCGTACCCGTGCCCGTGATCGGCCATCAGCCCGGCGCTCATCCCGTCCCGGCCGCGAGCCAGATCCGCGAGCGCGTCCACGACGCGCTCCCGGACGACCCGCATGATCGCCGAATCGGACATCAGCGGTCCCGCGCTCACGACGTCATCGCCGTCCGGCAGGAGCGGCGCCGCCGCGAACCCGCCGGGGACGACCGCGGTCGAGCCGTGGCCGAGCCGCCGCATCCGGTCCGCCGACCGTTCGATCGCGGGTCGATCGACCCCCACCGACACGGCGATCTCGGGGAGCGCGCCGAACGTGCCGACGAGATACGCGACGCGATGCATCTCGGCCTCGTCGAACGGATTCGACCGCGGGATCTGCACGAGCAGCGCTGCGGAGGGGTCGACCGCGCTCACGCGGTTCGCCGCCGTCCGGAGCCACGCGCTCAGGTGGTCGGGCGCGCCGAATGAGGCGGCGAGCGCGATCCGGCCCGGGTGCAGCGGGGTGAGCCAGTTGAGCGTCTTCGCCGCGTCGGCGACCATCGTCACGTCGCGGCCGAAGGTCATCGGCACGACGACGATCGTCTTCCCCTCCGCGAGGAGCGTGGTGGCGCGATTGTGCAGCGCTCGCCCCGCCGGCGTCGGAACGGCGTCCAGCCCGGCGTCGCGCAGCCGCACGAAGTCGTCGCCGTCGGCGCTCTCGTGACCGCCGACCAGCAGAACCGCGACGTCGTGCATCCGGTGCCTCAGCCCATGATCGGGTCGTGGCACGACACGAGCTTCGTGCCGTCGGGGAAGGTCGCCTCGACCTGGAGGAGCTGGACCCGCTCGCGCACGCCCGGCATGCACTGGTCGACGGTGACGACCGTCTTGCCCAGCTCCATGCACGTCGCCACGGACTTCCCGTCGCGGGCCGCCTCGAGGATCGTCTCCGTGATGAGCGCCTGCGCCTCGCTCATGTTCAGCAGAGTGCCGCGATCCCGGCGACGACGCGCCAGCTCAGCCACCTGGTAGACGTACAGCTTGTCGATTTCGCGAGGAGAGAGATCCATCGCAACTCCAAACTCTCGGCTCATGTGCGGAGCGGATAACGAGCTCCGTCGGTGATCACGAATGTGGCATGCCGGGAACCGGGACACCATCGAATGCCGCCGAGACGACACAAAGTGGCGGCTGTCAGTCTCAGTTCGACCGGGGGGCCGATTGCGCGGGCGCCGTTTTCATGCATTCCACATGACGTGGCCGCGATGCCGAATGGATAGCTTGGCGGCAGAACGATCGGGGGGTCGCCATGTCGACGACGTCGCAGCAGGCAGCGGCGATCCGACCGCGGCAGGTCGAGCGCATGCGTCAGCACGACCGCGCGGACGGTGGGGCCGTCGCGACAACACGCTTCCAGCGCCTCTACGGCGCACGCGGGGCCGCCCGGTTCACGGGCCTCACCGGCGTCACGCTCGACGTCACCTCTCCTGCGGAGTTCGCCGCCACGCTCACCGAGACGCATGTCGACGGGTTCGCCCTCTTCTCACTGTCGAACAGCACGGAGGTCGAGCTCCGCGTCTGCGGCAGCGGTCGCGGCGGTGCGACGGATCGCCTGCTCGCCGCGACCGTCTCGGGAGGAGCGGGCCTCGTCGCCGGCACCGACCCCGCCGCCTCGGCGGACTGGTGGGCGTGTCCGCCGGGACGCATGGCCGTGCTCGCCGACACGGGCGATCGTCTGGCCGTCCGACGAGGATCCGAGATCGTCGGCGTGGTCGTGCCCGATCGACTGATCGGGAGCGGGATGCCGCGACGCAACGCCGTGCTCCCCGATTCCCCGCTCGCCTCCGCCGTGCAGGCCTTCCTCTTCTCCCTGCTCGCCCACCTCGTGCAGGATGCGGGCGAGGGGGTTTCGGCATCCGTTCCGCTCGGCGCGCTCGCCGACCTCACGCGCTCCCTTCTCGCGGACTCGTGGAACCGGTCGGGGCCTGATGCGCGCGAGCAGGAGATCCGGCTGCAGGTGGCGGGCCTCATCGAGCAGCGCCATCGCGAGCCGGACATCACGGTCGCCTCGATCGCGCGTGAGCTCCACCTCAGCAGGCGCCAGGTCTATCGCTACTTCGAGCACACCGGGATCGCGGGCCTCCTCGCCGAGCGCCGCGTCCTCACCGCGAAGTCGCTCATCGAGCAGTTCCCCGCCCTGTCGCTGCGCGAGGTGGCGCTCGGCTGCGGGTTCCGCGACGTCGACCGGCTGCGCGTGCACTTCAAGCGGCAGGTCGGCGTGACACCCCGCCAGTTCCGCGACTCGATCATCGTGCGGGTCGGCGGACCCGAAGGGGCGGAGGCGGACTTCTCCGAGCGTCGTCAGCGCCTGCAGTCGGCGCAGATCCCTTCCAACGCGGCATAGTCGGGCTGGAATTCGAAGCCCGTCCGGTCGCGCAGCTGCGCGATGGCGTCGCTGAACGCGTCGGCGGGCAGGATGACCACGCTGTCGCACCGGCGGCAATGCCCGTGGAGGTGCCCGTGCGCCGTCGACGTGGTCGCAAGGTGATACCTGACGGCGCCGCCCGCCGTACGCCGCATCGCGGCGATGCCGTACTCGACGAGCAGGTCCAGCGTGCGGTACACCGTCGCCCGGTGCACTCCCGCGTCGGCGAGCCGCCCGGCGACGGCGTCCGCGGTGAGATGCTCGGGGCTCTCCGCAAGCAGTTCGACGACGAGCCGACGAGCGGGCGTCACGCGCTCGCCCCGGTCGCGCAGGGCGGCGAGGCCGTCCTGCACCGCCTGCGCGGCGGATCGCAGATGCAGCTGACGATGATCGAGCGTGGTGGACACGGCGCCTCCCTTTCGCGTCGTCGTGGCTCCATCATCCCCCGCGGCGAGGCCGGCGCCGGCTCCCCCATGCGAGCCCTCGCTCGCGGGGGCCCACAGGCGCGGTGCGCGGCGTACCGTTGGAAGAGGAGGGAGGCCGCAATGCGAGCGACAGTGGGAGACCGCATCCGCGTGCACGGTCGGGCGGTCGGGATGGCGGACCACCTCGGCGAGGTGATCGAGATCCGCGGGACGGATGACGAGCCGCTGCTCGTGATCCGCTACGACGACGGGCACGAGGGGCTGCTGTCCCCCGGTGCCGACTGCGAGGTGCTGCACCCCGCCGGCTGAGTCGGAGCCCCGCGCTACGGTGGAGCTTACGACGAGGAGCGCGGGAATGATCGACGGGATCGAGATCCGGCGGGCGAGTGCGGCGGATGCGCCGGCCGTCCTGCAGATGGCGGACGGCATCATCGAGTGGTTCGTCAGCATGGGCAACGTGAGCCAGTGGGGCACGGAGCCCTGGTCCTCGTCACAGAAGCGGATCGCGCGCGTCACCGAGGCACTGGGCCTGCCCGACGCATGGGTCGCGGAGCACCCTGATCTCGGCATCGTGGGCGTGCTGGTCGTCGGCGACGCGATGGAGTACGTCCCTGCGGCAACCGAGCCCGAGGTCTACGTGCGTCTGCTGCTCGCGAGCCGTGACGAGCGAGCGCGCGGAATCGGCCGCCGCCTCATGGCGTTCGCCGACGAACGGGCCCGTGCGGCCGGCGTCGAGCGCCTCCGCGTCGACTGCTACGGCGGTGGCACGGGCGATCTCGTGAAGTTCTACGAGTCGTGCGGCTACGACCGCATCCAGACCTTCGACATCGACGGCTGGCCGGGTCAGCTGCTCGGCCGCACGCTGCAGGATACGGTCACAGCGGTTCGATCCGGAAGGTGAAGGAGCGCCCGTCGCGGAACGGCTCGACCAGCTCGACGTTTTCGAACGCGACGCCGCCCGGGATCGGGTGGTCGCTCATCCAGTACGTGACCCGGCCGTTGACCTGGGCCCGGAGGGCCGGGTCGGGGTCCTTCGCACGCCACTCCTGGACCGCGCGAAGACCCTTGAAGTGCCAATGCTCCGCGGTGCCGACGGCGTACTCGGCGGCAGTGGGATCGGCCTCATCGGGCTTGACGCGCACGACGGCCTCATCGCCCTCGACGACGCGCACCCCGACGCCGAAGGCGGCGTGGTCGGTGAACCCGTTCCCGGTGTGGCGCGGCCAGAGCGTCTGCGAGGTCGCGGTGCCGCCCGCGAGTTCGAGCTCGCGCAGCCGCGCCCAGTTGCCCATCGTCGCGCTGAGCACGCAGGCGTACAGCGGCACGGAATCGGCCCGGATGTGCGCGGCGAGTGCGACCTCGTGGGGCCGATCGCGTATGAAGGTCGCGGTCACCCGCACATGGGCGCCGTTCGCGAACGGCTCGCACAGGATGCTGACGCTCAGGGTGTCGCCATCCACCATCCCCCGCGTCGGGTCATCGCCGGCACGGGGTGCGGGATCGGCGGGCGGGTCCGCAGACCAGAACCGCAGCCCCGGAACGTCGTCCAGGCCGGAGCGCTCGAGCTCCGAGTACCCGCGCTCCGTCGCTCCCAGCGGGATCGGCTCGATCGCGATGAAGTTGATCAGGCGATCGCGATCGTGTCCGAGGTACGGCGTGTAGATGCGGATGAGGCCGCGCGGCCCGCCCAGCGGGTGGAGGCCGATCTGCATCCCGTCGGGGTTCCCCCAGCGCGGCTCGCGAGGACCCGCGCCCGCGGCAGGGCGCAGCCAGCCGGTCTCGTCGACGGCGGCGAGACGGAGGGAGTCGTCCACGTCAGAGGTTCACCCGGCCCACGAGGTTGACCTTGATGCCCAGGCGATCGAACATCGCGGCCTTCGCGGCGAGCGCCTTGTCGGCGGTCTCGGCATCGGGCGCGTAGGCGACCTGGGCGTGGTTGGCCTTGTGGCGCGCCATGAACTGGTCGCGCGTCACGTCGTGCAGGACGACGTTGGCGATCGGCCACTCCGGGTTCGTCGCGTCCTTGCGTCGCTGCGTCTCCGCCGCGGGCAGCTCGACGACGGTGGCGCGGAAGATGTCCGCCTGCAGGATGCCCTCGGCGATGAAGACGCGCGAGATCACGACCTCGCCGGGCTTGGAGACGCCGTTGATCGTCGCGCCGCCGGCGGGGAAGAACACGTGGCCCTGGCGCCATCCCTCCGCGTTCTGCCATCCGCCCAGGTGGGATGCGGGCACCGACCCGGAGATCTCGTAGACCCACACGAACTCGCCGTCGAACTCCTCGCCCCAGCGCACGTCGTGGAGCGTGTTGTCGGGCACGAGCCCCATCGCGCGCCACACGCGGTCGGTCACCAGCGCATCGACCGCGACACCTTCGTCGGCCTCGTTGAAGTGCGGGAAGGCGCGGCCGGCGTGCAGCTCGCGCGCTCCGTCGCGGGAGGACACGGGGGGCCGTTCCGTCGAGTTGAGGATGCCCTCGGCGAGATCCGACGCAGGCACGAGGTCCTTGAGGCCCTGCTGGTACTGGATGCCGACGGCATCCAGCCCGAAGTCGTCCGCGATGCGCAGGGCCGCGATGTACATCTTCATCTGCCACTGCACCTGCTCGCGCGTGAGCTCGGTGGCCGCATCCTCGCCGTAGACGAACGTCATGCCGTGGTCGATCAGCCAGTCGTACGCGGCATCGGCCTCGGCGTCCGTCACCCGCAGCATCTCCGCGTACAGCGCGGACTGCGACAGGCGCTCCTTGTAGACGCCGATGCGGTTCAGCAGCTCGTCGTCGAAGATCGCGTTGTACATGCCCATGCAGCCCTCGTCGAACACGCCGATGATGGCCTTGTCCGTGAGGAGCTCGTCGCCGAGCGCGCGCCCGAGGGCGACCTCCGGGGTGTCGGGCAGCTCCGGCAGCCGGCGGACGTGGGATGCGTCGTGCACGATGCATCCGGTCTCCACCCATTCGCGCAGCCCGTCGCGGAACCAGTCGTCGGTGAAGTCGACCGACCACGTCGTCGCGTAGGGCTTCCCCATCTTCGTGAGGCCGGCGTTGAGCCCGAGGAGGCCGACGAGCCCCGGCCAGTCCCCGGCGAAGTTCGCGACCGTGAGGATCGGCCCGCGGTGCGTGCGGAGGCCGGCGAGGACGTGGTGGGAGTACTGCCAGTTCGCGATCGCGACGACGAGCGGCGCATCGGCGGGGATCTTCTTGAAGACCTCCATGCCCATCCGCTGGCTCGAGATGAACCCGTGGCCCGTCGCGGGATCGACGCCGAACGGACGCACGACCTGCCAGCCGAGGTCGTTCAGCACGCCGGTGACCCCGGCCTCGAGCTCGACCTGCGTCGGCCACCCGGCGATGTTCGCGGATTCGCGCAGGTCGCCCGAGGTGATGAGGTAGGCCGTTCGCTCCGGGGCGTCGGGACGCACGTGCGTCGCGGGCATGGCGTAGTCGGTCATGTCGTCTCCTGTGGTGTGAGGTTCTGTCGCGCGGGGGCCGGCGCGTCGTCGCGCTGCGCGGCCGCGAGCTCGTGGGCGATGGTCTTGGTGGCGGCGTACAGCCGCAGGTAGCGGTCGAAGAGCGCGTCGTAGGCCGCGGCGTTCTCGGGGCGCGGCTCGACGAGGTCGGCGACCGGGTTCCAGTCGCGGATGCCGGGCGCCTCCCCCGCCGGCGCGACCGCGCACGCCGCGAGGAACGCGGCCCCGTAGCTGGCGCCGATCGTCACCTGCGGGACCTCCTGCACGAGCCCCGTGGCGTCCGACACGATCTGCAGCCACAGCGCGCCCTGCGTGCCGCCGCCGACCGCGACGATGCGGCGGATGTCGGCGCCTGCGGCGCGCATCGTCTCGACGTTGTGCCGCACCCCGAGGGCCGTGGCCTCGAGGGCCGCGCGATACAGGTCGCCGCGGCCGTGATCGAGGGTGAGCCCCGCGATGACGCCGCGCGCGTCGGGGTCGAGGATCGGCGTCCGTTCGCCGGCGAAGTACGGCAGCATCGACAGGCCCCGGGCGCCGACGCCGGAGTCGGCGGCCTCGTCGAGGAGGGTCGGGTAGTCGGCATCCGTCAGGTCCTTGATCCAGGCGGTGAGCGCACCGGACGTCGAGAGCCCGCCGGCGAGGTTGCGGGTGCCGGGGAAGGCACCGACCGTCGTCCACATCGAGGGCGTGCGAAGGGTCTCCTCGCCGGTGGCGACGAGGAACATCGTCGTGCCGTACATGAGCAAGAGGTCGCCGACCTCGTGCGCTCCGGCGCTGACGGCCTCGCTCCACGCGTCGATCGTGCCGACGATGACCGGCGTGCCGGCGGGGATCCCGGTGGCGAGGGATGCGGCATCCGTCATCGTGCCGGCGACGTCGCCTGCCCACCGGAGTTCCGGGCGCTCGATGCCGGGCGCGTAGGCGTCCCACCACGGCTCGTGCCAGGCCTCGGCATCCACGTCGTAGAGCGGCGAGACCTGGCTCGCCGACTCGTGATCGAGGACGTAGGCGCCGGTGAGCCGGCGGGCGAGCCAGGATGCCGGCATGAAGAGCCGCTGCGCGCGGGCGTAGGCGTCGGGCTCCTCGTCGGCGATCCACGCGATCTTGGGGCCTCCGGCCTGGGTGGTGAGCTGCGACCCCCCGACGCGGGTGATCGCCTCGACGCCGAGGTCGGCCGTCATCCGCTCGATCTGCGCGACGGCGCGCGTGTCGACGCCGTACAGGATCGCCGGGCGGACCGGCTCATCGGCCTCGTCGGCGAGCAGGATGCAGGGCCCCATCCCGCTCACGCCGACGGCGGCGATCTCGGCATCGGGCGCCTGGGCGAGGAGTTCGCGGGCGAGGCCGGCGAACTCCTCCCACCAGACCCGGCTGTCCATCTCGACCCACCCCGGATGCGGGCGGTCGACGTCGTGCGCGACGGTCGCGGTCGCGACGATCCTGCCGGCGGATTCGCTGGAATCGATATCGACGAGAACGCCCTTGCTGCTGGACGTGCCGATGTCGACGCCGAGCGTGCACTTCATCGGATCCTCCTCGATCACAGCGTGCCTGCGGGGTCGCGTTCTCGCGACGTGCACTCACGTTACACGAAATCGATTTCATGAACAATCGACGAAACGACCGTTTCCCGTGAAACCTCGTGCCCCCGGGGGAGTCAGGCGCGAGTGGTCTCCGGCGCGGCGACCGGCGTGGCGGTCGCCGGTACCGTAGACGACGCGGCGGCCGACGAGCGCGTCGCCGAGGATGCCGGCGCCGCGGTGCGGGCCGGCTGCAGCTCGTTGCGGAGCACGATCGTCCGCGCGGGCTGATCGTCGCCGTTGATGCGCTCGAGCAGCATGCGGGCGGCGGTCACGCCCATGTGGCGCGCGGGCAGCCGGACGACGGTGACCACGCTGGGGGAGAGCGTCGTGAACGGGAGCGATCCGACGACGGCGACGCCGACGCGGGGAGGCGTGAGCCCATGCTCGGTCAGCACCTGGATCGCGCCGACGCCCAGCATGTTGTTGGCCGCGACGACCGCGTCGGGAGGCTCCGGGAGGGCGAGCAGCTCCTCCATGACATCGCGGCCGCCGTCGACGCGGAACGTCGAGAAGCGCAGCAGCTCGTCGGGGTCGGCGTCGGGGAAGTTGCGGGCGATCACAGCCCGCCATCCCTGTGCGCGCTCGTACGCCGTCTCGATGTGCTCGGGGCCGGTGATGCATGCGATGCGGCGATAGCCGGACTGCACGAGGTTCTCGGTGGCCGCCTGGCCGGCGGTGCGGTTCGCCATGACGACGCCGTCGATGTCGTAGCCCGTGCCGCGGTCGACCGCGACGACGGGTCGCCCGGCGGCCATGATGTCGTCGAGGTTGGTGTGGTCGGACGCCGCCGCGAGGATGACGCCCGCCATATGCTCCGAGATCGCGATCTGGAGGTAGGTCGACTCCTTGTCGAGGTCCGAGTCGGTGTTGCACAGCACGACGGAGTACCCGGCGCTCTGCGCGACGTCCTCGACGCCCCGCGCGAGCTCGGTGAAGTAGGGGTTCTCGATGTCGGGGATGACGAGCGCGATGACCTCGGACTCCTGGCGCCGGAGCGTGCGCGCCGTGCGATTCGGGCTGAAGCGCAGCTGCCTCGCGGCCTCGCGGACGGCGAGCGCCTTCTCCTCGGACACCCCCATGCCGTTGAAGACCCGCGACACGGTCGCCGGCGAGACGCCGGCGAGCTTCGCGACTTCGTAGATCGTGGCCATGGCTCCCCCTGCCCGACTCTTCCGTCGAGTCGGTGCGTCAACATTACATTGTTGAAATCGATTCCACCCCTGTGAGCCTCAGACGGCGTCACACATGCACGATGCGCGCATCCAGCCGGCCGCGCGCGCACGCCACCTCGACGTCATCGCCCGACACCGTGACCGTGCCGTAGCCGGTCGACGAGAACCACGGCCAGCGACCCTCCCGGGACACCGTGATCGTGCCCTCCAGCTCGTCGACCCGCACGCCCGAGGTCGCCTGCAGCACGGTCCAGCCGGCCATCGCCCGAGCGTAGTGGTCGCCGCACTCGATCTCGTTGTACGGGTTGCGGCGGCTCCCGTCATGCCTCGTCCACAGGCCGTCGAGCACGGCCGCGCCCTCGGCATCCAGCCCCTCGAAGAGGCAGTGGGCGGCGACCTGGTACTCGATGCCGCTCCACACCTCGTCGGCGTACCGCGTGGGGACGGCGGGGCGACCGCCGTCGGGCCACGAGCACATGAGCAGCCCGGTGTCGTCGGCGTCGGCGTACACGCGGTAGGTGTGCGCGAAGTCGCGGAACCCGCGGCGGAGGTTGGTCGCGACGACGTGGCGCAGGGCGCTCCGGACATGCCCCTCGGGAAGGATGCGGCCGAGCCCCAGCTGGTGCGCCCACCACTGGCCGATCACCTGATCGCTGAGCGTTCCGGTGAGCCACTGGAAGTCGACGGGATCGCCGTCGTCGAGCTTCTGCACGTAATGCACGCCGTCGAAGAGCAGCTCGTCGTAGAGCTTCGACCCGGACGCGAAGCGGCGGCGGGCGTCGGTCGCGGCATCCTCGTCTCCGACGATGCCGGCGAGCCGCTCGTAGGCGAGGAGCGCGGCGAGCCACAGCGAGCCCATGAACGGGTTGACGCCGGCGAGGTCGATGTCGTGGGTGCTCGGCTGGATGCCGCGCAGAACGCCGTCGCCGTCGGCATCCCACCGCTCGCAGATGTGCGCGTACAGACGACGCAGCGCGGGCCAGCGTCGGTCGACCCAGTCGCGTCCAGCGCCGTGCTGCGCGTCGCGGAGCGACTTCAGGATCGTCGCGAGCATGCCGTCGAGCGCCGGCTCCTCCGGGCCGCCGATGGCCTCGTGCCACATCTGCGGCAGGTAGGTCGGCACACGCAGGCGGTGCGGGATGGCGCCCGACGGCGCTTGCATGACGTCGAACTCGGTGTCGCGCATATCGCGCTCGAGCGCCGGCCACAGTCCTGCGAGCGCGGCCTCGTACTGCCACACGTGCGTGCAGTTGAGCGGGCACGATCCGCCGAAGGACCCGGACCACATCGTCGTCGACGCGCCGAGCGATCCCTCGTAGCCGTAGAACCGGCCGTCGGCGCCGACGAAGCACGTCGGGCTGCGCACGAGTGACGCCTGGGCCGCCAGGCGGTCGACCGTGCGGGCGTCGAGGTCGGAGCGTGTCAGGGTGCGCGTCCAGTCGCACGTCTGCGCGACGAGCGACTCCCAGTCGCGGGCGACGGAGGCATGCACGTCCACCGCATCGAGGTGCCGCAGCGCGTAGGCGTTGCCGAGGTGGAAGCGCGATGCGCCCCACTGCGCCTGCGGCTGCCCGAACTGCTCGACGTCGACGAAGCGGTTCGGGAACCACCACGTCATGCAGAACCGGATGGTGCGGCTCTCACCGGGCTCCAGCCAGAACGGCACCCCCACGACGCCCGCCCACGTGGATCCAGGCGCGCTGGGGCCTGCACCGTCGGCCGGTGCGTTCAGCTGCGGATCGGCGACCGTCGGCGCCTGCGCGAGCCTCGCGCGCCCGTCGTTGAGCGCACGGGACTCCAGGAACGCGACGAGGTGCTCGAGGCTCGCGCAGCGGGTGAGCACGGCGGCGCTCTCGTCGTCGGCGGCCAGCAGCATCTGGCCGGCGAGCTCGTGCGACTCGTCGAACGCCGGGTTGTCCATGACGACGCGCGTCCAGCCGCGGCCGCGCACGAGGCGGTTGACGTTGCCGCCGAGGCCGGGCGTCGCGGCGATCATCGGGTCGTCGCCGATCGGGGTCATGCCGTCCCAGCCGACGGCGTTCAGGAGCGAGCCGGCGAGCGTACCGTGCGCAGCGATGTCCGATGTGTTGGTGAGGGTCAGCTCGAACATCGCGGTCGGGATGCCGCTGGTCTCGGCGTCGCCCGGAACGAGCGGGTTCAGCACCCGCAGGTCGACGGCCACGGGGTTGCGTTCGTCGCGCAGGGCCACCTCGGCGATCGGGTAGGTGCCGCTGAAGCTCGCGTCGCGGAAGGAGCCGACGCGATCGGCGGCGCGCCGCATCCATCCGGGCACTTCCGCGTCGGTGACGAGCGGCGCCGCGGGGTCCGCGACCGGCTCGCCCTGCACCATCGTCACGAGGTCGAGGGGCGGCTCGATCTGTGTGACGCGCATCCAGAATCCGGTCAGCGGCAGGGCACCGCGGTGGTTCGGGATGCCGCGCAGCTGCCACTGCCGGAGCGATCCGTCGGCGTTGACGGCGAACCCGCCGGTGCCGATGCCGCCCACCGGCATCGCCAGCGCGGGCACCTCCCGGTGCGGCAGGCGCTGCTCGAGGATGTCGGCCATGTCGTCCCATCGGTTCGGTTGACAGTCGCGGGACGCCCCGCAAGACTGAAACGTGAAATCGATTCCAAACGTACTCGATCTTCCCCCTCGACAAGGAAGTCCTCCGTCATGAACTCTCATCCCGCAGCCTCCCTCGCCGCCCTCCGCACGGTGCAGACACGCTCCATCTCGCCCGAGAACATCGACGGAGCCGTGGGCGGTGGCGGTCGCGCGACCGAGGGGACCGGGGCGTCCTGCGCCCGCGACCTCGGCCCGGGCTGGAAGATCTCGCCGAGCGTCGACGTCAAGGCGGGCGAGACGTTCGAGCTCGCGAACATCGCCGGCGCCGGGAAGATCACGCACATCTGGATCACGACCCACACGGACAACTGGCGCACGCTGATCCTGCGCGCGTACTGGGACGGCGCCGAGGAGCCCGCCGTCGAGGTGCCCTACGGCGACTTCTTCTGCAACGGGTGGGGCGTGTTCGCGCAGGTCGACTCGCTCATGGTCGCCGCCAACCCGCACGGCGGCTTCAACTCGTACTGGCCGATGCCCTTCCGCGACGGCGCACGGCTCACGATCGAGAACACGTCGGTCGTCGACGTGCGGGTCTACTACCAGGTCACGTACGAGACGGGCGGTGATCACTCGCAGGACGGCTACTTCCACGCGCAGTGGCGGCGGTCGAACCCCCTCGACGAGCTCGTGCCGCACACGATCGTCGAAGGCGTCGAGGGTCAGGGCCAGTACGTCGGCACGTACATCGCGTGGGGCGTGAACTCCAACGGCTGGTGGGGCGAGGGCGAGATCAAGTTCTACCTCGACGACGACACCGACTACCCGACGATCTGCGGCACCGGCACCGAGGACTACTTCGGCGGCGCATGGAACTTCGACATCCCCGGACAGGGCTACACCGCCTTCTCGACCCCGTACCTCGGCATGCCGCAGGTGATCCGGCCCGACGGCCTCTACGTCTCGCAGCAGCGCTTCGGGATGTACCGCTGGCATGTGGCGGACCCGATCCATTTCTCCACCGGCCTGCCGAAGGTCGACATCCAGGCCCTCGGCTGGCGGAGCGGATGGCGCTACCTGCCCCTGCGCGACGACATCGCCTCGACGGCGCTGTTCTACCTCGACCGCCCGACGGCCCGGCGCCCGAAGTCGCCGAGCGCCGACGACATGGAGGTCCACCTAGGCACCGCCCCCGTTCCCGACCTGGGCGCGACCCCGCCCCGGGCCTGAGGTCGTGCGAGGTCGCGGCGCGATCGTGGGCGTGATCGCGGCATCCGCCGCCGTCCTGGCGGGCTGCTCCGCCGGGGGCTCCTCGTCGGCGCCGGGCGGCATCTTCCCCAGTGCCCTGCCCGGCGCGGCGTTCTCCGCGCGGGTCGCCGACGCCAACACCGCCGTCGGCGTCTCCGACGGCGACCTGTGGCCGAGCTGCTGGGCGGACGACGACGCGCTGTATGCCGCGAACGGGGACGGATCGGGCTTCGGAAGCACGCGGAGCGACATCGTCGTGAACCGCATCACCGGATCGCCGGCATCCGGCGACCTGAACGGGACGGGGCTCGCGAGCGGGGATGCCGTGGGACAGGTGTGGTCCGGGAGCGACTTCACGCGCAAGCCGACCGGGATGCTGTGCGTCCACGGCGCCCTGTATCTCGCGGTGCAGGACCTCCGGAAGGACTTCAACGAGGCGCCCGCGGCGACGATCGCGAAGAGCACCGACCACGGCCGCACCTGGACGTGGGATCACGCGAAGCCGATGTTCGCCGACCACGTCTTCACGACGATCTGGTTCGCCGACTTCGGGAAGGATGCGGCCGCGGCCCCCGACCCGGAGTACGCCTACGCGTACGGGCTCGACGGCAACTGGCGCGACTCGTTCGACGACTCCGTCCCCGACCCCACCGAGCTGTTCCTCGCGCGCGTGCCCGTGGCATCCGTCCAGGACCGCTCGACGTGGGAGTTCTACGCGGGCCCCTCGACGGGCTCGGGGACCGGGGCGGGCTCGGGGACCGCGAAGGACGCGAAGCCGACCTGGACGCACGACATCGCGGCCAAGAAGCCGATCCTCGTCGACGCGCGCCGCGTCCACCCCTCCGACGGGGCGAGCGCGACGCCTGGCCAGACGGTCGGCGCCCACGACCTCAGCGTCCTGTCCCAGGGCGGGGTGACCTATCTGCCGAAACTCGGGCGCTATGTCTACACGTCGTGGACGGAGCTCACGTACGAGTTCTACGAGGCGAAGCATCCGTGGGGGCCGTTCACGCGGTTCCTGTCGGAGGACTCGGGCCGTACCCCTGGACCGACGCGCGTCACGGCGGATACGGCACGACGATCCCCTCGAAGTTCGTGTCCGACGACGACCTGACGATGTGGGTGCAGTCGAACGTCTGCCCATGCGCGCCGGCCGGCATGTCGTCGTACTGGTTCGGGCTGCGAAAGCTCGAGCTGAAGCCGAAGAGCTGATTCCGGAGGATCTCATGGCCATCGCACACTTCCCCGACCTCGAAGGAAAGGTCGTCGCGGTCACCGGCGGCGGCCGCGGCATCGGGCTCGCAACGGTTCGGCGCTTCGTCGCCGAGGGCGCGCACGTCGTCGTCATGGACCTCGGCATGACCGTCGGCGACATCGGCGAGGCGGACTCCGACGGGTGGCAGCGCGTGAGCGGGGAGCTCCATGCCGACTTCGCGGACGTGGACGTGACCGACGAGGATGCGGTGGCGTCCTTCGCCACGGCCCTCGAGCGGCGCCTCGGCCCGCCAGACGTCGTCGTCAACGCGGCCGGCATCGTCCGGTCCGCGAGCGCGGAGGACATGAGGCTGAAGGACTGGCGACAGGTCGTGGAGATCGACCTCACCGGCACCTTCATCGTGTGCCAGGCGCTCGGCTCGCTCATGCTGCGCGCGGGACGCGGCTCGATCGTCAACATCGCGTCGATGAGCGGCAGCATCAGCAACTACCCGCAGAAGCAGTCGGCCTACAACGCCGCGAAGGCGGGCGTCGCGCACCTGTCGCGGACGCTCGCCGGCGAGTGGGCCGACCGCGGGGTGCGCGTCAACGCCGTCTCGCCCGGCTACATCGCGACCGAGCTGACTGCGGGTGTCATGGCCGCCGACCCGGACATGGGCGCGCAGTGGGTGGCGCGCACGCCCATCGGCCGGGTCGGCACCCCCGAGGAGGTGGCCGAGGTCATCCTCTTCCTCGCATCCGATGCGAGCAGCTTCATGGTGGGCTCCGACGTCACGGTCGACGGCGGCTACACCGTGTGGTGACGTCCCGCCGTTCGGGCGGGCGAACAAAGGAGAGAGTCAATGACGCCTCACAGACGCAGAGTCCTGACCATCACGGCCGCTGCGACGGCCGCGGTGGCGCTGTGCGCGGTGACGACGATGTCCGCCCAGGCACGTGCGGGTGACGCATCCACCGAGCGGACGGCGGAGGTCCCGGCGCCCGCCGCACAGCCCTCGGTGTGGCAGCCGGGGGCGCACACCCCGGTCACGGTCGTGCAGAAACTGACCGGACCGGACGCGCCGAACAACACGTGGGGACGGTGGGACATCAAGGCCACCGACCTCGGCATCATGTGGGATGACGGGCAGGGTCGGGTGCTCACCGCGTTCGGCGACACGTTCGGCAACGCCTGGACCGGCCCCGGCGGCGGCTCCGGCCCGAACGGCGACTGGCGCAGCAACGTGCTCACCCGTTCGAGCTCGCACGACCTCGCGGACGGGATGCTCTTCGAGAGCGCACCGCAGTCGCCGCAGGGCATCGCGAAGCAGCTCATCCCATCGAAGAAGATCAACGGCGACGAGATCACGACGATCCCGACCGCGGGGATCTCCGTCGGCAAGCGCCAGTACATGGGCTTCATGTCCGTGAAGCAGTGGGGCCCGCCAGGCGTGTGGGACACGAACTACGCCGGCATCGCCTACTCCGATGACGACGGCGAGAACTGGACCGTCTCCGACACGAAATGGGAGAACACGCCCGCCGGCGACGACCCGTTCCAGATGCAGGCCTACGCCGAGAAGGGCGGCCAGATCTACGTCTTCGGCACCCAGAACGGCCGGAACGGCCCGGCATCCGTCGCCCGCGTCCCGGCGCAGAAGCTCCTCGACAAGTCCGCCTACCGCTATTGGGACGGCACGGGCTGGAACAAGAGCGAAGCGGCGGCGAAGCCGATCGTGGACACTCCCACGAGCGAGCTGTCCGTGCAGTACGACGCGTACAGCGGGCGCTACCTCATGATGACCCTGATGGGACCCGACATCGTGCTGCGCACGGCGGTGAACCCGGAGG
This sequence comes from Microbacterium candidum, assembly GCF_030315975.1. Taxonomy (GTDB): domain Bacteria; phylum Actinomycetota; class Actinomycetes; order Actinomycetales; family Microbacteriaceae; genus Microbacterium; species Microbacterium candidum. Next base: position 40,959 of record NZ_JASXSZ010000001.1, read on the forward strand.
GCCCGTGGAGCGATCCGCAGACCGTCGCGAGCGCGGCCGACTATCCCGCCCTCTACGGCGGGTACTTCCACCCGTGGAACAAGGACGGCGTGATCTACTTCACGATGTCGCAGTGGAGCCCATACAACGTGTACCTCATGCGGATGCAGATCGACCGCCAGGGGAACATCGTGAATCCGAACCTCGTCAACAACGCGAGCTTCGAACGCGGCGTGCCGATGGGCGACGGGACGAACGGCACGTGGGCCTGCACGCCGAACTGCGGCATCGACACCGCGCCGGCGAGCGCGTTCACGGGTGACCACAACGCGTTCGTCCGCTTCAACAGCGGGTGGCGCAACGTGTGGCAGAACGTCGACGTGCAGCCGAACATGACGTATCAGCTGACCGGATACATCCGGACGTCGGTCAACAGCGACGCCGGATACTTCGGCGCGCGGACGACGGACGGCAAGGTCATCTCCGAGGCGCACTTCGTGTCGGTCGGTCCGTGGACGCGCTTCACGGTCGACTTCGACAGCGGCGCGAACAGCACCGTGCAGGTCTACGGCGGCGTCTGGACCAACAGCGGCGACATCTGGATGCAGCTCGACGACGTCGCGGTCATCAAGAAGTGACACCCGGCATCCACCGCCCGTCTCGCCCGCGGCGGGCGGTGGATGCCTCCGACCTCGTCTAGATGGTGCGAGCCCGGGGCTATTGGCCGAGACCGGGCCCATCGCGCTCAGCCTCGCGTGAAGTCCCCAGTCTCACCCGAGACCGGGCGTGATGCCGGCGGGCGGCGGGGTGTACGGCTCGGGGAGGGCGATCATGTGCCTATGAGGGGAGACGGGCGGCGCGCGAGAGCGGCGCGCGCCCACGCCTGGACGATGTCGGCCGTCTCGCCCACGGTGAGACCGTCGGTGTGGATGATGCGTGGCGCCCATCGCGGGTCGCCCATCGACCAATCGTCCCAGCGGTCCCACCGCATGGGCACCGAGGTCTCGACGCGGATCACCTCCGGGAGATGCCGCGGATCCAGCGCGTGACCGCGGAACCACTCGCCGAATCGGACGTGGTGGATCAAGGCCTCCTCAGGGTCGCCGCGCCCTCGCAGGCGTGCTTCGCGGACCGCCGGCGAGCAGTGCAGGACGCACACGGCGATGCCGTCGAGACGATCGGCCGACGGAGCCGCGAGCAGCTCACCGATAGGCACCTGACCGCACAGCAGCAGGTCGGCGCCGGCATCCTGCGCGACCAGCGCGCGCTGCACCCAGCTCTCGATCGCCCCGTGCCGCCACGCCGTGTCAGCCCCCGAGGGGACGCCGATGGAGTCGAACTCGACGCACTCGACGGGCCGCCCCCAGCGAACGGCGCGCAGCCGCTCGAGGACGGTCGACTTTCCCGACCCGCTGGCGCCGGTCAGCGACAGCAGCATCGGCCGCGAGCCGTCGTCACGATCCGCATCCCTACTTCAGGCCCGCCAGCTTGATGTTGCCGATGATCTGCCGCTGGAAGATGAGGAACAGGATGATCACCGGCGCCGCCGCGAGGACGGACCCGGCCATGAGGAGGCCGAGCTCTGCGCTGCCGCGTCCCGTGCGGAACGTCGCGAGGTACTGCTGCACGACGAACTTCTCGGGGCTCGTGATCGTGAGGATCGGCCAGACGTACGAGTTCCAGTACGCGAGGAACGCGGTGATGCCCATGACGACGAACGGCGGCTTGGAGAGCGGCAGGAACAGGGAGAAGAAGATGCGGACGCGTCCGCATCCGTCCAGCATCGCCGCCTCCTCGAGGCTCGCCGGGATGCTGAGATAGAACTGCCGGATGAAGAAGATCATCGCCGCGGTCGCAGCCCCCGGGACGACCAGGACGGCGAGGCTGTCGAGCATCCCCAGGTCGGTCACGACGATGAAGCTCGTGAGCAGGATCGTCATCCCCGGGATGAACATCGTCGTGATGACGATGACCCAGAGCGTGCGCTTGAACCGGAAGTCGAGACGGGCGAACGCGTAGGCGGCGAGGGAGTTGACGGACAGCGCGAGCAGCGTGAACAGCAGGGCCCCGAGGAACGTCCATCCCATCGTCAGGAGGAAGGTGGGGTCATCGAGGATCTGGACGTAGTTCCCCCACTTCCACACCTCGGGGAAGAACTGGAACGGCGTCGAGACGACCTCGTTCTTCGACTTGAAGCCCGCGATCACCAGCCAGAGCAGCGGGAAGAGCGCCGCCAGGACGAACACCGCTCCGACGAGCGCCTTTCCGATCGTGTAGAACCACCCTGCCGTGGTGCGCTTCGGACGCCGGCGGACCGCTGCGAGCTCCTGTGCGACGACGGCCATGTCAGTCCACCAGCCTCTCTGAGTTGACGAATCGGAAGATGAGCGCCGACACCGTGCCCAGCACGACGAAGAGCAGCAGCGCGGCGGCGATCGAGTACCCCACGTTCACGTCGTTGGTGAAGTGGTTGAAGATGAACAGGTTCGGCAGCGTGGTCGAGTCGAGCGGCCCGCCCTGGGTCATGATGAGCGGCAGGTCGAGCTGCTGGATGGCTGCGACGAACCCGGTCACGAGCAGGTACAGGATGATGTTCTTCATCTGCGGAATCGTGATGAAGAAGGTCTTCTGCCACCAGTTGGCGCCCTCCATCGCGGCGGCCTCGTAGTACTCGGCGGGGATGTCGACCATCGCCGCCACCATGATGAGCGACGTGAGACCCATGCCGAGCCAGATCGCCGGAATGGCGATCGACAGCAGCGCCCACTTCGGGTCGCCGATCCAAGCGACGGGACTGATGCCGAAGAGCCCGAGGCCGGCGTTGAGCAGACCGCCCGAGTAGTCGTAGATGATCACGAAGATGATCGACGTGATGACGGTCGAGATGATCGTCGGGAGGTAGATCGAGACCTTCAGGACGCTGGCGGCACGCCGGGAGACGGCGACGACGAGGCTCGAGAAGGCGAACGCGAGGATCAGCATCGGCGGCACCGTCATGGCGACGAACACGAATCCGCGGCCGATCGCCGCCCAGAACAGCGGGTCGGTGAGGACGTTGACGTAGTTGCGCCAGCCGACGAACTCCGGGTCCTTGTAGAAGCTCCAGTCCTGGAAGGACAGGTATCCGGCGTAGATCGCCGGCCAGATGACGAAGACGCCGAGGAGGGCGATCGCCGGCAGCACGAGCCAGTACGCGACCTTCCCATCCCGGTACACGTACTTCTTGTGCCGCCTGCGCTCCTGACGCGGATCACCCACCGTCATCACCTCGGTGACGGTCCTCGGAATCTCCGTCGCGGTCATCGTCCCACCTCGCTGTGTCCGTTTCGCACGATTCGGGGGCCGGCAGCTGCCGACCCCCGAATCGTCATGGCATCAATTCTTCGGTGCCTTGCTCGGCAGGTCCTGCTGCTGGATCACCTTGTTGATCGCGTCGTCCGCCGTGCTGATCGCGGCATCGGGCGAGGCCGCACCCTTCATCACGGCTTCCATCGCAGTGCCGACGGCCAGCGAGACGTCCCACGGATAGGTGGGCTCCGGAATCGCGGTCGGAGCGATCTCGTTGATGAGGATCTTCGACCACGGGGCATCCGCCGACTTGCTGTCCTTCGCGACGGCATCCTGCACCGCCTGGCGCACGGGGATCTTCGTGAACTGCGTGTTGACGAAGAAGGGCACGACGTTCGCCGGGTCGCCCGCGATCGCCCACTCGAGGAACGTGCCCGCGGCGTCGGCGTGCTTCGACTTCGCGTCGATGACCCACTTGAAGTTGCCGAGCGTCGTGGCCGTGCGGCCGTCCGCGTTCGGCGAGTTCGGGAACGCGCCGACGCCCGTCTTCGTGAGCAGGTCGGGGTAGGACGAGCCGATCTCGGACATCATCCACGATCCGGAGACCTTGAAGGCGACCTTCTCCTGGCCGTAGTCCTTGCCCTCGACGTAGGCGGCGAGCGCCTGCTTGGGCATGTAGCCGTTGTCCCACAGCTGCTTGTACTGGTTCATGAGGGCGCGGTACTCGGGGTTGTCGATGTCCGGCTTCGTCCAGGTGGAGTTGAGCGCCGTGTGACCGCTGAAGTTGTACTGCTGGCCGACCGTCGACCACGCGAAGGTGACCGCGTCACCGGCGGGCGAGATGCAGTACTGCCCGTCCTTCAGGGTCGGCTTGATCTTGGCGCAGTCCGCCATCAGCTCGTCCCACGTCGTCGGGCCCTGGCTCGGGTCGAGTCCGGCAGCCTTCATCATGTCCTGGTTCCAGAACAGCACGGCCTGCGCCTCCATGAGCAGCGGGTACGCGTAGTACTTGCCGTTGAGCTCGGAGACGGACTGCGCGAACGGCATGATCTCCTTAAGGGCCTTACTGCTGACGACCTTGTCGAGGTCGTAGAGCTGTCCGGCGTTGACCGCATCCTGGATCGGCCCCGAGTGGGTGTAGATGTCGGGTGCTTTGCCGGCCGCCTGCGCGGCCTTCATCTTCTGGTCCCATGCGTCGGCGGGGACCTCGGTGTCGACCACCTTGATCTTGCTCTGGGACGCGTTGAACTTCTTGACGATGTCCTTGTACCAGGCGTTCTCCGGCGGTGTGAACGTCCGGTGCCAGAACTGGATCGTCGTGACGCCGTTGGCGTCGCTGCTGCCTCCGCTGCCGGAGCAGCCGGAGAGGATCAGTCCCGCTGCGGCGGTCGCGGCGACGATGGCCGCCAGCCTGCGCGTTCTCTTGTGCATTCGTCCCTCCTCAGGAACTCGACTCATCGATGAGTCGTCGCTGTGTGCGGTCGATCTCGACTGCCGGCCCCGCGGATCGCGTGCGATCCGTGAGCATCCTCGACCTCGTGGGCCACGTTAGACGAAATCGATTTCAAGCGCAATCACCGAAATGTCTCCGACACGCTGCGAGCGGGGCCGGAATCGGCCTGCGCGCGTGCATGGAGCACCCCTGGAAGTGCGGAATCTCGCATCCACCGTCCTTCATGGTCACTGAAGCATGCCGTTGTATCGATTTCACAACGTCACGGCTTCTTGTCGAGATCGATCGAGAACCAGAAGACGTTGTACGGCCCCCAGAGCGACATCGTGAAGTAGATGCGCCTGCCGCCGTCGGTCACGTAGCGCGGATTCATGTACGGCGAGTACAGGCCCGGGTACTCGGATGACGACGCCATCTCGATCGGATCGCCCCACGGCCCCCACGGCGTGATGCCCTCGCGGATGTACGCGTTGCCCCCGTCGGAATACGTCATGAGCCAGCGGTCGAGGTACGTCGACCACATGACGGAGAGTTCGCCGATGGTCCCATCGACGACGACCTTAGCGTCGGCGGGCTTCGCGCCCCACCGCGGCGACCCGCCGGGGTCCGTGCCGGCGAAGTAGGAGTACGCGCGCGGATCCTCCACCGCCGAAGTCGTCGCGGGCACTCTCATCAGCTCGACGCTGCCGAACCGGCCGGCCGGGATGCCCCAGAAGTACACGTACTCGGTGCCGCCCTCGTCGACGTGGGCCGTCGCGACCTGGACGAAGTTGGAGTCGCCGGGCCACGTGGGCGCCTTCAGCTTCGTCCATGTGCGCCCTTCGTCGGTCGACTTCGCGAGAGCGGAGCGGTTCGCGTCCCACTCCCCGGCCGCACCCCAGTGCCGGACCGACATGTACGAGATGTAGAGGGTGTCGCCGACGGCGAAACCGTAGGTCGGGATCTTCGTGACCTCACCGGTGCCGTCGTTCGCGTCGTGGTCTCCTTCGACGAGCGGACTCGCCAGGCCGACATCGTCGACCGGCCGCCATCCGTCGAACGTGATGCCGTCCGACGGATCGGTGTCCGTCGTGTACGCGGAGACGTTCGATCTCCAGTTGCCGCCCTGCCCGCCGATGGCCTTCGGATCGCGCTCGCCGAACGTGTCGCCGAAGAAGAAGAACGTCTTGTCGCCGAGATTCGTCATCGATCCGAGGTCCGTGCCCGCGACCGCGACCTTCTCGGTGTCATTGATCGCGCCGGGCCCGGTCAGCTGGGCGATCTGCTGCAGATGCTCGACGCCTCGCAGGAGGAAGGGCTTGTTCGGGTTCGTGTCCACGGGCGTCCCTCCGGCGCTGCAGGCTCCGAGGACGACCGCGAGGGCGATGGATGACGCGGCCGCGGCCGCTCGGCGGGCTCGCGGGGTGCGCTCGCGCGGCATGGTCCTCCTCGATCAGGTTGCCGCAACGCTACCCGATCTCGAAATCGATTTCATGTCCGCGAATGCGCCCCGCTCACGCCCCGTCGAGTCCGCGGGCGGCGAGCCACGCTTTCGCCACGCGCTTGGGGGCCTTCACGAGCCACGCGTCGCTGACGACCTCGGCGAGCAGATCGGGCGCGATGTCGTCGAGGCGGATGAGCACCGCCGGGTAGCCGTCGAAGTGCGGGATCGTGAAGATCACGTCGGGGAACGAGGCGAGCAGCGCCTCCTTGCCCTCTTCACCGTCGGTGCGGACGCCGATGACGACTCCCGGCGGCCATTCGCGCCCGAGCGCCTCGAGCGCGGCGAGGTCGCTCTTGCGGGGACCGCGCTCCCACGCGTACATCCCGGTTCCGACGCGCCACGCGATCCCGCCGCCATGCCCCTCGATGCTCTCCACGGACTGCGGGAGCGTGCGCGCGATGGCGCGGACGTCGTCGATCGTCGCCATCTCCCCATCCTGCGTCGGGAGGGCCGGGAGCACCAGCGATCGCGGACATCGGCTCTGCCGGTAGCATCCAGGGATGCGGATCGGGATGATGCTCAACTACTCCGGCGGCTTCCGCGAGGCGGCCGACGAGGTCCAGCGGCTCGAGGCGGCCGGACTCGACCTCGTCGTCGTGCCGGAGGCCTACTCCTTCGACGCGGTGAGCCAGCTCGGCTTCCTTGCCGCGCGCACCAGCACGATCGAGCTCGCGAGCGGCATCCTGCAGCTCTACACGCGCACGCCGTCGCTCACGGCGATGACCGCCGCAGGGCTCGACTACGTCAGCGACGGCCGCTTCACACTCGGCCTCGGCGCCTCCGGCCCGCAGGTCGTCGAGGGGTTCCACGGCGTGCCGTACGACCTGCCGCTCGGACGCACGCGCGAGATCGTCGACATCTGCCGCATGGTGTGGCGGCGCGAGAAGGTCGAATACGCCGGACGCTCGTACACGATCCCGCTCCCGGCGGATCAGGGCACCGGGCTCGGCAAGCCGCTGAAGCTCATCAACCACCCTGTGCGCGACCGCATCCCGATCGTGCTCGCCTCCCTCGGGCAGAAGGCGGTCGCGCAGACCGCGGAGATCGCCGAGGGATGGATGCCGACCCTCTACTACCCGGAGAAGGCCGATGCCGTCTGGGGCGACGCCCTGGCGGCGGGCGCCGCGAAGCGCGACGCGAGCCTGGGCACGCTCGACATCTTCGCGAACCCCGCGCTGTACATCGGACTGGGCGCCGAGATCGCCCTCAACGTCGTCAAGGAGCACATCGCGCTCTACGTCGGCGGCATGGGCGCCCGCGGCAAGAACTTCTACAACGAGGTCGCGACCCTCTACGGCTACGGAGAGGATGCGGAGCGCATCCAGGAGCTGTACCTGTCCGGCCGCAAGGAGGAGGCGGGCGCGGCCGTCCCCGACGAGTTCGCCCGCGGCATCAGCCTCATCGGCTCGCCGGCGGAGGTCGCCGAACGCCTCGCTGCCTTCGCGGCCGCGGGTGTCACGACGCTCACCGTCACGCCGGTCGCCCGCACGGCGGAGGACCGCCTGCGCCTCATCGAAGGGCTCGTGCAGCTCGCCGGCTGACGGTCTGCGGGGCGCCGCATCCACCGAGACGCGCTCTCGCGTCCACCGCACCCGGCGACGCCGGGTGCGGTGGACAGATGAGGGAGTATCGGCGTCGGCCGTCCGCGCTGACATCAGCGCATCCGCGGAGGTCAGCGGATCCCTCCGAGGCGAGCGGGTTCCTCCGAAGCGAGCGGATCCCTCCGAGGTGAGCGGATTCCGCCGAGGTGAGCGGGCTCCCGCCGAGGTGAGCGGATCCCTCCGAGGTCAGCGGATTCCGCCGAGGTCAGCGGATCCCTCCGAGGTCAGCGGATCCCGCCGAGGTGAGCGGGTTCCCGCGACACGCGCCGCGACGCGATGCGCGACAGCGGGAATAGCTGATCTCGGCGCGAGCGCCGGGGCCGCCGCATCCACCGAGACGTGCGCTGCCGTCCACCGCACCCGGCGACGCCGCGCGCCGCGGACGTGGATGTGTGTTTCAGCGTCCGACCCGTCGGGCCAGCCGAGCCCCGCCGACATCAGCCGGTCCCGCCGACATCAGCGGAGCGCGCCGAGACTCCCCGCGACGCGGTGCGCGACCGCGCGAATCGCTGATCTCGGCGCGCATGGCCGGGGCGGCATCCACCGAGACGCGCTCTCGCGTCCACCGCACCCGGCGTCGCCGCGCGCGCCGGACGTTTCAGGGAGTATCGGCGGCGGAGCCGCGCGCGTCAGTCGGCATCCGGGGCGGCGTCAGCGTCGGCACCGCGCGTCAGTCGGCATCCGGGGCGGCGTCAGCGGCGGAACCGCTCCCCCGTCGACGGCGGAGCCGCGCACCCCAGTCAGCGGCGGAGACGCGCGCGTCAGTCGGCGTCGGGGGCGGTATCGGCGGCGGAGCCGGTGCCGAGCTCTCCGCGCGGGTGCCACACCACGATCTCGCGGCTGCGGCGCACGCGCGTGCCCGACTTCAGCCGGATGACCGAGCCGCTCGCCTCGGCCGCGAACACGCGTGCGCCGGGCCGGTTGTCGATCTCGATCTGCACGCGCTGTTCGAGGATCTGCACGCGGCCGTGAAGTTCGCGCACCCGCTCCTCGAGCTCGAGGATGCGCACGATCGCCGGCAGGCTCATCCCGTCGGACGACATGCGCGAGACCTCGCGCAGCTTCGCGACATGGCGCAGCGAGTAGCGGCGGGAGCCGCCCTGGGTGCGCGCGGGCACGACGAGTCCGAGACGGTCGTACTGGCGGAGGGTCTGCGGATGCATACCCGACAGCTCTGCGGCGGCCGCGATCGCGAAGATCGGGGCATCGTCATCGATGTCGTGTCGATCTGCCATCGGGTTCACCTCCTTTCACCGACGAGAACAGGAGTTCCGGCGGATGCAGGACGTTCCTCGAGGAATCATCCTGTACTCGCCAGATCTCCTGTTCTGGACAGCATGTCAGGCCCGCGCCTTCGCCATCAGCTCGGCGCGCGGGTTCTCCTTGGGCTCCAGCTGCTGGAACCGCTCGAGCGCCTCGCGGGCCGCATCGTCGAGGTGCGCGGGCACGGCGACCTGGACCTCGGCGAGGAGATCGCCGGTGCCCTTGGAGGTCGTGACGCCGCGCCCCTTGACGCGCAGGACACGTCCGGACGGCGTGCCCGGCGCGACGCGCAGCCGCACCGGATCGCCGCCGAGCGTCGGCACCTCGATCGTGGCGCCGAGGGTCGCCTCGGTGAACGTGACCGGCACGGTGACGCGCAGATTCAGTCCATCGCGGGTGAAGACGGGATGCGGACGCACGGTGACCTGCACGACGATGTCGCCGTGCTCGCCGCCATCGGGCGACGGACGGCCACGGCCGCGCAGACGCACCTTCTGCCCGTCGGAGACGCCCGCCGGGATCTTCACCTTGAACGGCTTGCCGTCTTCGCCCTGCAGGGTGATGGTCTCGCCCTTCGTCGCGGTGACGAAGTCGACCGTGGTGCGGGCGGTGACATCGGCGCCCTTGGTGGGGCCGCCGAATCCGCGGTAGCCGCCGGTCGTCTGGCCGAAGCGCCCCGACCCGAACGAGCCGCCGCCCTGCTGGTTGAACATCGAGAAGATGTCGTCGAAGTCGCCGGCGGTCTGGTACCGCGAACCGCCGCGGCCCTGGCCGAACATGCTGAAGACGTCCTCGAACCCGCCCGCACCGCCCTGACCTCCGGAGCCCGCCTGGAAGCGGGCACCGGAGCCCATCGCACGGATCTGGTCGTACTCGGCGCGCTGGTCGGTGTCCGACAGCACGGAGTACGCCTCGCTGATCTCCTTGAACTTCGCCTCGGCCGCCGCATCCCCCGGGTTGGAGTCCGGGTGATACTTGCGCGCCAGTTTGCGATACGTCTTCTTGAGGTCAGCCTCGGTGACGTCCTTCGAGACGCCGAGGACCGCGTAGAAGTCCTTGTCGAACCAGTCCTGACTGGCCATCGAACCTCCTACTCGGCGGGAACCGCCACGACGACCTTCGCGGGACGCAGCTCGACGGAGCCGAGGCGGTATCCCGTCTCGACGACCTCGAGGATCGTGGTCTCGGTCACGCCGGGCGTGGGCTGCTGGAAGATCGCCTCGTGCTGCTGGGGGTCGAAGGCCTCGCCCGCGGCGCCGTAGGTGGACAGGCCCATGCGCTCCGCGACCGTCCGAAGCTTGTCGGCGATCGCGGCGAAGGGGCTGCCCTCTTCCAGGTCGCCGTGCTTCTCGGCCCGGTCGAGGTCGTCGAGGACGGGCAGGAGCCCCTTCGCGACGGCGCCCTGGGCGCGCTCGATCTCGACCTCGCGCTGCTCCTCGGTGCGCCGACGGTAGTTGGCGTACTCGGCCTGCAGGCGCTTGAGGTCGTTCAGAAGAGCCGACTCGAGGTCGGCGAGTGCCGCATCCTCAGCCGCGGCATCCGCGTTCTGCGCCGCACCCAGGATGTCGTCGACCGTGAGCTCGTCGTCCTGCGGCTCGGGGCCGGAGGCATTCGCCTCCGACCCCTCACCTGCCGGACGGACCTCGTCGTCGCCGTCACCCGGCGCGGGGAAGTCCTTGTCCGTCATGCTTACTTCTGCTCCTCGTCGTCGATGACCTCGGCGTCGATGACGTCCTCCTCGGGGTTCGGCACAGAGCCGTTGCCCGGGTCGGCGACGTTCGGGTCGCCCTGCTCGCCCTGCGCCTGCTGACCGGCGTAGATCGCCTCGCCGAGCTTCTGCTGGCTCTGGTTGAGCTTGTCGAACGCGTTCTTCACCGCGTCGTCGTCATCGCCGGCGAGAGCCGTCTTGAGCGCGTCGACATCCCCCTGCACGTCGTTCTTGACGTCGGCGGGCAGCTTGTCCTCGTTCTCCTTGATGAGCTTCTCGATCGAGTACGCGAGGGTCTCCGCCTGGTTGCGGGTCTCGGCCGACTCGCGGCGCTTCTTGTCCTCGGCGGCGTGCTCCTCGGCCTCACGGACCATGCGCTCGATGTCGTCCTTCGGCAGCGACGAGCCGCCGGTGATCGTCATCGACTGCTCCTTGCCGGTGCCCTTGTCCTTCGCGGACACGTGCACGATGCCGTTCGCGTCGATGTCGAAGGTGACCTCGATCTGCGGGATGCCGCGGGGAGCCGGCGCGATGCCCTGCAGCTCGAACGTGCCGAGCGGCTTGTTGTCGCGCGTGAACTCCCGCTCGCCCTGGAAGACCTGGATGGCGACCGACGGCTGGTTGTCGTCGGCGGTCGTGAAGGTCTCGCTGCGCTTGGTCGGGATGGCGGTGTTGCGCTCGATGAGCTTCGTCATGATGCCGCCCTTGGTCTCGATGCCGAGGCTCAGGGGGGTGACGTCGATCAGCAGCACGTCCTTGCGCTCGCCCTTGAGGACGCCGGCCTGGAGGGCGGCGCCCACGGCGACGACCTCATCCGGGTTGACGCCCTTGTTGGCCTCCTTGCCGGTCTCGCTCTTGACGAGCTCCGACACGGAGGGCATGCGGGTCGATCCGCCGACGAGCACGACGTGGTCGATGTCCTCCACCTTGATGCCGGCCTCGCGGATGACGTCGGCGAACGGCTTCTTGGTGCGGTCGAGGAGGTCCTTCGTGAGGTCCTCGAACTTCGCACGGGTGATCGTCTCCGACAGCGACACAGGGCCCGAGTCGGTCAGCGAGAGGTAGGGCAGGTTCACCGACGTGCTGGTCGACGAGGAGAGCTCCTTCTTCGCCTGCTCCGCGGCCTCCTTGAGGCGCTGCAGCGCGATCTTGTCGCCCGAGACGTCGACGCCGGTCGTGTCCTTGAACTGCTTGATCAGGTAGTCGACGAGACGCTGGTCCCAGTCGTCGCCGCCGAGGCGGTTGTCGCCGGCGGTCGCGCGCACCTGGATGGTGGAGAAGTCGTCGTCCTTGCCCACCTCGAGCAGGGACACGTCGAACGTGCCGCCGCCGAGGTCGAAGACGAGGATGAGCTCGTCCTCCTTGCCCTTGTCGAGGCCGTAGGCCAGGGCCGCAGCCGTGGGCTCGTTGATGATGCGCAGGACGTTCAGGCCCGCGATCTCGCCGGCCTCCTTCGTGGCCTGGCGCTCGGCGTCGTTGAAGTACGCGGGAACCGTGATGACCGCGTCGGTCACCGCATCGCCGAGGTACTGCTCGGCATCCCGCTTCAGCTTCTGCAGGATGCGGGCCGAGATCTCCTGCGGCGTGTAGGTCTTGCCGTCGATCGACTGGGTCTTCCAGTCGGTGCCCATGTGGCGCTTGACGGAGGTCAGGGTGCGGTCGACGTTCGTGACGGCCTGGCGCTTCGCGGTCTCACCGACGAGCACCTCGCCGTCCTTCGTGAACGCGACGACCGACGGGGTGGTGCGGAAGCCTTCGGCGTTCGCGATGACCTTGGGCTCGCCGCCCTCGAGGACGCTCACGACGGAGTTCGTCGTACCGAGGTCGATTCCCACTGCACGGGGCATATGTGTTCTCTCTCCTTGACGGGGGTCGCGACGGATGCCGCGGCCCGCTGTTGATCTATTGAAAATCGCTCGCGGCCAATGTTGAGTCGCGATGACTCAACCATACGCCGGCACGTCCCGCCCGTCAAATTAACTTGATATGAACACACTCAACTTTGCTTGACAGCCAGGTGGGGACCTAGGTCCCTATGCCCGTGCGTGCCGGGCAGGTTGGATGACGGAGTGCCCCCGCACCTTCAGCGCCGGGCATTCCGCATCCGGAGAGCCGAAGCCGCACACTGGGGAGTGTCGCCGAAACGGCCCGGATGCCAGGACGGGAACGGGGCGGGCTGGGCGCCCCTTCCCGGCCCATCCTCTTGTCGGGCCGACCGCGCCACCAGCCGGCGGGCCCGCGGACGTCCGGCGTCGGGTCAGCTGTCGAGGTAGCGCACCACGGCCTGCACGCGACGATGCGACTCCGCGTCCGCCGTGAGGCCCAGCGCGTCGTAGATGCGCGACACGTGCTGCACGACGGCCTTCTCCGTGAGGAAGAGCCGCGACGCGATGCTCGCGTTCGACAGGCCCTCCGCCACGAGGGCGAGCACCTCCTGCTGCCGCGGTGTCAGCGCGCCGATGGCCGAGTCGGCGTTGCGCGCGCGGCCCATCATGACCGCGACGACGTCGGGGTCGAGCGCGGTGCCGCCCGCGACGACGCGCTCGAGGTCGGACAGGAACGTGTCGATGTCGGCGATGCGCTGCTTCAGGAGGTAGCCCACACCGCCTGCGCCGTCCGCCAGCAGCTCGCGCGCGTAGCGGCGCTGCACATGCTGCGAGAGCACGACGATGGCCGTGTCCGGGTGCGAGCGGCGGATCTCCAGCGCGGCGACGAGGCCCTCGTCGGTGTTGGAGGGCGGCATCCGGATGTCGGTGACGACGAGATCCGGACTCAGCTCACCGACCCGTTCGCTGAGCTGCGACCCGTCGGTCTCCGACGCCACGACCTCGTGGCCGGCGTCGGCCAGCACGAGCTCAAGGCCGCGCCGGATGAGGGCCTCGTCCTCCGCGATCACGATGCGCACGGCAGCTCCGCCCTGAGGGTCGTCCCGCTGCCGGGCTCGGAGCGCACCGTGAGGACGCCGCCCGCCGCATCCACGCGATCGGCGAGGCCGCGCAGACCCGTCCCGTGGTCGATCGCCGCGGTACCGGACCCGTCGTCGATGATCTCGACCCGCAGCAGGTCGCGGTCATGGCTCAGGTGCACCCGGGCGGTGCGGGCGTGGGCGTGCTTCACGATGTTCGAGAGTCCCTCCGCGATGACGTGATAGGCCGTGTTCTCGACGGCGGGGTCGACGTCCGCGCCATCCATCTCATCTTCGAGGACCGTGGCGATCGGCATGCGGTCGACGAGATCCTCCGCCGCCGCGGCGAGTCCCCGTTCGATGAGCGCCGCCGGCACCAGGTCGTGGACGAACGCACGCAGGTCGGATGCGGCGGCATCGATGTCGGCGCGCAGGCGCAGCGCCCGGGCGGGCACGTCGGCGGCGGGAGCCGACGCCAGACGGTGGGCCTCGAGCGCGAGCATCACGAGCTGAGCCTGCAGCCCGTCGTGGAGGTCGCCCGCGATGCGGCGGCGTTCACGGTCCGCGGCCTCGACGATCCGCTCGCGCGAACGCAGCAGCGCCTCGCGGCTCGCGAGCAGCTCCGCCGTCAGCTGCTCGCCCTCCACCGCGATGGCGACGACATTCCCGGCGCGCGCGACGACGTCGCGGTCCGCCTGCAGCTGCGCGTCGTAGGTGAAGGCGCCGATCGTGCGGCCGTCGCGCTCGATGACGTGCCATCCGGCATCGGCGGCGGGCCGCCCCAGCTCGGCGCCGTCATCGCCGACGAACGCGTCGCGCTCGGCGACCCAGACCCCGAGCTTCAGCGTCGGATCGCCGAGCGCGGTCGCCAGCAGCGCCTCGAGCGACACACTCGGGCGCGTCGCGCTGCCGAGCCACGTCGCGAGCTCCTCGAGCTCGCTCGTGCGGGCGAAGCCGCCGCGCAGGATGCCGACGGCGACGACGACGGGGATGCCGGTGATGAGGGCCAGCTGGATCACCGTGCGAACGAGCGGGTCCATCCCGAGGAGGTCCACGCCGAGGAATGTCGAGACAGGCGTGTACAGCACCGTGACGATGCCGTAGACGAACAGCGGGATGAGGACGCGGCGCTGCGGACGATCGGCCCTCCGCGCGCGCTGGAACAGGACGACCGCTGCTGCGACCATCACGACGGCCCCGGACACGTCCTGCACCGTGCCGAGGATCGCCGCGAGCGCCGGCGCGTCCGCGATCGCGAAGGGCGGGAACGGTCCGTTCGGGTCCAGGAGATAGTGCGGCGCCTGCAGCACGACCGCCACGACGTAGCCCGCGATGACGATCCACAATGCCGGCCGGGTGAGCCGACCGGAGGGGAAGGCGAGCAGGAGGTGCAGCGTCGCCGCGAGCGCGACGCTCGCGAAGATCGCCCCGATCGCCTGCAGCATCGGGATCGTGGCGTTGCCGAGCAGGCCGAGATAGATGATGATGCCGGCCACGACGATGAGGAAGCCCATCGGATTGCTGGGGCGCCGCCGCCAGGCGATGATGCCGCCGGCGATGTAGGCCCAGAAGATCACGGGCAGCCACCGCAGGATGAATCCGACCGGGCCGTCCACCGGCATGACGGCGTACTGGAACACGCCGAGCAGCAGCGCCGCGACGGCGATCACGACGAGCGCACGATCCAGCGAGCGCCGCAGCGCGAAGCGGATCCGCGGAACAGGCCCCATGGCCTTCCATTGTGGCCCGGTGCAGGCGATCCCGGGACGACCGGCGCGATAGCCTGGGCGCGCGCCGTGACGATGCGGCGCCGCATCCGTCCCCCGTGAGGCCGGATACCGGGCGTTCACCGAAAGGCGTCAGTGTGACCGACATGGACTCCACCGCTGCACCCGCGGCCACCGCCCCCGGCTTCGGGAAGGTGCTCGCCTGGGGACTGTGGGACTGGGGCTCTGCGGCGTTCAACGCCGTGGCGACGACGTTCGTGTTCACGGTCTATCTCACCGGCCAGGCCTTCGGCGACAAGGTGACGACGACCGGCGCACTGTCTCTCGCGCTGACCATCGCGGGACTGCTGGTGGCTGTCACCGCGCCGATCATCGGGCAGCGGACGGATGCCTCGGCCCACCGCAAGCTGTGGCTCGCGGTCAACACCGGGATCGTCGTCGCGATGCTCGGCCTCATGTACTTCGTGCGGCCGGCGCCGGGCTTCCTGTGGCTCGGGCTCGTGCTCCTCGCGGTCGGCACGGTGTTCTACGAACTCGCGAGCGTCAACTACAACGCGATGCTCGCTCAGGTGTCGACGCGACGCACCGTCGGGAAGGTGTCCGGCTTCGGCTGGGGCATGGGGTACATCGGCGGCATCGTGCTGCTGCTCGTCGTCTACTTCGGCTTCATCCACCCCGACGTCGGCCTGTTCGGAGTCACCGGGACCGACGGGATGTCGGTGCGCGTCTCGATGGTGCTCGCGGCGCTCTGGTTCGCCATCTCGGCGCTGCCGGTGCTGTTCGCCGTGCCGGAGAACGTGCCGATCGGGGGGCGCGCCCGGGTCGGCTTCTTCGGCTCGTATCGCGTGCTGTTCCGCGACATCGCACGCCTGTGGCGCGAGGCGCGGCACACCGTCTACTTCCTCATCGCGAGCGCCGTCTTCCGCGACGGACTCACGGGCGTGTTCACGTTCGGCGGCGTCCTCGCCGCCGGCACGTTCGGGTTCTCGGCCGGCGAGGTCATCATCTTCGCGATCGCCGCGAACGTCGTCGCCGGGATCGCGACGATCTCGAGCGGCGCCCTCGATGACCGCTTCGGCGCGAAGCCGCTCATCGTCGTCTCGCTCATCGGCCTGATCGTGTGCGGGACGGCGGTGTTCCTCTTCCACGACGGCGGCCAGACGGTGTTCTGGATCTTCGGCCTGCTGCTGTGCCTCTTCGTCGGGCCGGCGCAGTCGGCATCCCGCACCTTCCTCGCCCGGCTCATCCCCCCGGGGCGCGAGGGCGAGGTCTTCGGCCTCTACGCGACGACGGGCCGCGCCGCGGTGTTCCTCGCGCCGATGCTGTTCGGCATCTTCGTCGCCATCGGCGGCGCGCAGTACTGGGGGATCCTCGGCATCGTGCTCGTGCTGCTCATCGGGCTGCTGCTCCTGCTGCCGGTGAAGGCCGGCGCGCGTCAGGAGGCGCCGGCCGCCTGACGGCGCGGAGACGAGGCGGATGCCTCATGCGCCCTGGTCCGCGCAGGCGCATCGTGGATGCATGAGCATGCAGACCAGCCCACGACAGGCCGCAAGCGCCACCCCGCACCTGCCGGACGGCGAAGGCGAGCGGTTCACCGGATTCGGGGTGATGGCGGTCCCGTTCGCCTCGGGTCACGTCCTCGCGCTGCGCGTGTGGGCGCGGACCACGATCGGGGCGCCCTATCGCTCGGTGTGGCACCGCGACCCGTCCGGCTCCTGGCACATGTACGTGACGGCCGCCCCCGAGCGCAGCTGTCCGCGCTACTTCAGCGCCGCGGCGTCTTTCGAGCGCGTTGCGGGGATCGACGTCGAGTGGTCTGATGCCGCCGCCCTGCGCGTGCGGATCCCGTCGGTGCTCGACTGGACCGTCCACCTGGAGGCGACGCCGGCGACGAAGGCGATGTCCGCGATTGCGCAGATGATTCCGGCGAACGCGAAGCGCAGCGACGCCGTCCTGGGCGCGATGGGGCCGATGTCACGGCCGGTCCTGCGCACGGGGCGGATGCGCATGGTCGGTGCGGCACCGAACCGGCAGCGCTTCCAGGTGGTGCCCGAGCGGGTCTGGCGGGTCGCCGCGAGCGCGGCGACGATCGAGGGTGCATCGCTGGGGACGACGCATCCTCTCGACCGTCAGACCCGGCTCGGCGACTTCTGGATGCCCCAGCGGGGCGTGTTCTACGTCGGCGACGCACGCTTCGAGGCGTTCGACCCGACGAGGCACGACGCTCCGCGCGTCGCGACCGCCTGACCCCCTGGCACGAGAGCCGCCGACGGTCGACAATGTCGCCGTGGGCGTGACACGGGCGGCTCCCACGCGAGCGGAGCTGCTCGCGGCCCTGTCGATCGCCATCGACCTGGGACTCGGACAGCCGGCGGAGCACATGCTGCGCTCCGCCGTCCTCGCGAGCCGTCTCGCGGAGCGCCTCGAGCTCGCCGAGGCGCAGCGCGCCGGCGCCTACGACGCGACGCTGCTCATGTGGATCGGCTGCACCGCGGACTCGCAGGAGTACGCCCGATGGTTCGGCGACGACATCGCCGTGCGCAGCGCGTCCTACCTCGTCGACTGGTCCGGGCTGCCGTTCGTGCGCTTCCTCGTCGGACACGTCGCGCAAGGGCGCCCGCTCACCGCGCGTGCCGCGACGCTCGCCGAGATGATGGTGGATGCGCGGGGGCACCTCGCGCAGCTCCTGCACTCGCACTGCCTCTCCGCCTCCATGCTCGCGGCCCGTCTCGGGATGCCGCGCGACGTCCAGGCTGCGATCGCCGCCGCATTCGAGCGCTACGACGGTCGCGGCCTGCCGAACGGGCTGCGCGGCGGGGACATCCCGATCGAGATGCGGGTCGCGCAGCTCGCCGACACCGCCGAGGTCCATGCACGCCTGGGCGGCGTGGACGCCGCCGTCGCGATGGCGGTCGAACGGCGCGGACGGCAGTTCGACCCGGTCGTCGTCGACGCCTTCGTCGCGGAGGCCGCGACGCTCCTCGACATCCCGCACGGCGCCGACGCCTGGACCGCAGCGCTCGACTGCGCACCCGACCAGGAGCCGCTGACCGACGCCGTGCTCGACGAGACCCTGGCCGCGATCGGCGACTTCGCGGACCTCAAGTGCCCGTTCATGGTCGGTCACTCGCGCGGCGTCGCTGACCTGGTCCAGTCCGCCGCGCCCGTGATGGGGATGGCGCCGGAGCAGACCATCACGCTCCGTCGCGCCGCGCACCTCCACGACGTCGGCCGGCTCGGGGTGTCGAACCTCGTGTGGTCGAAGGAGGGTCCGCTCGGCGCCGAGGACTGGGAGCGCGTGCGGATGCATCCGTACCTCGGCGGTCGCGTCCTCGCGCACGTGCCCGGGCTCGCCGCCGAAGCCGCGCTGGTCCGCGCGCACCACGAGCGCCTCGACGGCAGCGGCTACCCGGCGGGGACCGCGGCGACGGGCCTCAGCCGCGCGGACCGGCTGCTCGCCGCCGCCGTCGCGTACCGGTCCGCCACCGAGCCGCGGCCCTACCGTCCGGCGTTCGAACCACCGCAGGCGATCGAACGCCTCGAGCAGCGGGCGGCACGCGGACAGCTCGATCCGGATGCGGTCGCCGCCATCGCGACGACCGTGAGGGGCCGAGCATCGCGGCGCGCTCTGCCCGATGGACTCACACCGCGCGAGGCCGAGATCCTGATGCTCGTCGCACAGGGGCGCAGCAACCGCGACATCGCCGGCATCCTGTCGCTCAGCGAGAAGACCGTGCGCAACCATGTCGAGCACACCTACGCGAAGATCGGCGTCGTGAACCGCGTCGGAGCGAGCCTCTACGCGATCGACCACGGCTTCCTCGGACGCCCCGGCGTCTGACACCGGGACGAGAGCGGATAGGCGTCAGCCGCCGAGCGTGCCCTCCGCGGCCTCGTTCGGCTGCGGGTCGGGGAGGCGGCGCATGCGGAACGCGTTCAGCACGCCGACGCCCGCGGCGAGGATCGGGATGAGAAGCGCGACCTGCAGCGCGATGTGCCGCGCTTCGGTGTTGATCGCGATGACCTCCGCCTGGGTCGCGGGCGTCTCGTCGGAGAGCATCTGCTGCAGGCCCGTGTTCGACATGAGCTGTGCGTCCTCTTCCAGGACGTTCGCCACCTGCGTCTGCTGCGCGGGGGTCAGCACGTCGCTGGAGTACGCGAGCGACGTGAACGCCGATGCGAGCGTCGCGAGCATGATCGCACCGGCGAAGGCCAGGCCGAACGAGAGGCCGAAGGAGCCCGCCGCGGAGTTGACGCCGGCCGCCTCGCTGACCCGCTCGTTCGAGATGGGCGACAGGGTGAAGTTGTTCAGCTGCGAGACGAGGAGACCGAGTCCGCACCCGGTGACGATGAGCGGCAGGGTCAGGAACCAGCCGGACGTAGCGATGGGGACGAGCGGCACGATCGCGATGAGCCCGACGAAGGCGAGCGCGAAGCCGATGAGGATGAGGTTGGCCGGTCGTCCCTTCGCGCGGCGGCCCGCCCACAGCGCGACGACGAACATGCTGAGCGACAGCGGCGCGATCGACAGGCCCGCCTGCAGCGCGTTGTACTCGAGCACCATCTGCAGGTAGAGGGGCAGGACGATCATCGTGCCGCCGAGCGCGATCTGCTGCATGAGCTGCCCGCTGACGCCCGTGCGGAACATCTTCGACGCGAACAGCGCCGGGTCCAGGAGCACCGGCTTGCCGCGCTTCTTGCGCGAGCGGAGCCACCATGCGAGCCCGCCGAGCGCGACGAGCCCGAGCCCGATGAGGAGGCCGACATATCCGCCGCCCTCCTGCCACACCAGGATGCCGAGGACGACGCCGCCCATGCCGATGACCGACAGGGCGGCCCCGAGGAGGTCGATCGACCGGTCGCCCGTGTACTTCACGTCCTTCACGAGCCCCACGCCGAGAAGCACCACGAGGATGATCAGCGCCTCGAGCCCGAAGGCGACGCGGTACGACCAGAACGTCGTGATGAACCCGCCGAGGAGCGGCCCGACGGCCGCGGCGATCGCGGCGGACGCGCCGACGAGCGCGTAGACGCGCTTCTGGTGCCCGCCGGCGAAGTTGCCGTGGATGAGCGACTGCATCGACGGAAGGAGCAGGGATGCGCCGATCCCGCCCACGATCGCCCAGAAGATGATGACGGCCAGGATGCTGCTCGCGAACGTCATCGCGACGGCGCCGACCGCGTAGCCGAGCAGGCCCAGGATGTAGGCGAGCTTGCGTCCGATGAGGTCGCCGGTCTTCCCGCCGATGAGGATGAACGCCGCCGAGACGAGGGCCTCGAGCGCGATGGCGCTCTGCACGGAGCTCGCCGTCGTGTTCAGCTCCTTGACCACCGCGGAGATCGAGACGTTCATGATCGAGGTGTCGACCACGAGGACGAACATCGCCATCGCGAGGAGGATCGCAAGGCGCCCGTTGAATTTCTCCGCCGCAGGCTCGTTGGTCATGCGCACAGTGAATCACCAGGACGACCCCGCCGCCACCATTCGAGCGCCGAAGATCGGGGTGCGGCCGCGGCGGGATCGTCGGGTACCTTAGTCACGCGGGGGCACCCCCTTCGACCGCGCCCAGAGAGAGCCGTCCGACAGCAGTGAGCGCCCCCACCATCCCGCTCTCCGAGCGGCGACGCGTCTGGCGGCACCGCCGCGCTCTCGCGTACTGGGGCGTGCTCTTCGCGTGGACCTTCTCGGTCGCGGGAAGCGTCGCCATCCATCCGCTGCCGCAGATCCGCCTGATCGCCCTGTTCGTGCACCTCGCTTCCGTCGTCGTCGGCCTCGGCGCCGCGGTCATGGTCGAGTACAACGGCCTGCTCTGGATGCTGGGGCGCCGCCGCATCGGCGCGGTCAACGAGGCGGAGCACACCCTGTCGTTCGTCGTGTGGATGGGAATCGCCGGGCTCCTCGCGAGCGGCCTGTTCCTGCATCCCGACCTGGGCAATCCGCTCACCGACCTGAAGCTGGCCGCCGTCCTCGTGCTGTCGATGAACGGAGTCGCGGTGACCAGGCTCGCGCACGAGCTGCAGCGGCTGCCGGACGACATGCCGTTCCGCCGCACGCCCCGGGCGCTGCGCTGGTGGGCGACCGAGAGCGGCATCGTGTCGCAGCTCGCGTGGTGGACCGCCGTCATCATCGGGATGCTCAATACCGCAGCACGGTAGGCAATCCCACAGGGACACGCCGACTCATCTCGGTACCATCGGGTAATGCCGACACGCTGGGGGTCGGCCCGAACCCTCGCCGGAGAGCCATGTCTGAGCCTCGTCGCAGCTCGGCCGAGCCGTCGCCGCTCGATCGACCGTCTGCGCCCGCACCGTCGCGCGCGCAGAAGCTGATCCTCTGGGGCAGCGTCGGCGTGATCGCCGTGCTCGTCATCGCCATCGGCGCGGTGGGAACCAAGATCTTCACCACGCTCGCCGACAAGCACTCCGCCGCAGGCGGCTCGGCGCAGAAGATCGACGCCCAGCCCGCCGCATTCACGCAGGACACGCCGGCTCCGACCGCCGGCGCAGGCCCGTGCACCACCGTCACCGTTCTGGCGTCCTTCGAGAACGCCGAGATGGTCGACAACCTCGCGAAGGCGTACGACGCCCAGCCGCGGAACATCAACGGCACGTGCGTGACCGTGACGATGGTGAAGGACAAGTCGGGCAGCGCCGCCGACAACGCCGCATCCGGGTTCTCCGCCACCCCGGACGCCCAGAAGCCGGCCGTCTGGATCCCCGACTCGCACACGTGGATCGGCCAGGCCCAGACGAACGGCGGCAGCGCGACCGTGCCGGGCTCCGGGACGAGCATCGGCACGACGAACGTCGTCCTCGCGATGCCCGAGCCGCTGGCGAAGGCGATCAGCTGGACGACCAAGCCGCCGACCTGGAAGCAGGTCTTCGCAGTGTCCGGCGACCCGAACGTGTGGAAGAACCTCGGCCACCCGGAATGGGGGTCGTTCAAGCTCGGCAAGACGAGCCCGCTCGTCGCGAGCTCGGGCGAGGCCGCGATGCTCGCCTCCTACGGCACGGCCGCCGGCAGCCTCGACAAGCTCACCCCGGCCCAGGTCGACCAGAAGAAGGTCGTCGACCAGGTGAAGTCGAACGAGCTCGCCACCACCCACTACATGGCGACGCCCGAGCACTTCCTCTGGCACGCGCGGCAGGCCGAGGCGACGGGCACCGCCGCCGAGTTCCTCTCCGCCGTGATCGTCGACGAGAAGTCGGTGTGGGACTACGACCGCGGAATCACGAGCCGCGACGGCATCACGCGGACGCAGGGCGAGCCGCCGAAGGAGCAGCTCGTCCCCGTCTATCCGACCGACGGCGTGTACGTCTCCGACAACCCCGCGGTGGTCCTCACCGGCGCCTGGATGGATGCGGCCAAGACCGCGGCGGCGAAGGACTTCATCCGCTACGCGGGCACGGCGCAGGGGCAGGCGGTCGTCCGCACGTCCGGCTACCGCGACCTCCACGGCGCACTCGATCAGGGCGTGCAGTCCACCGCCCATCTCACGACCTCGCCGAAGACCACGATCGCGTTCCCCGGCCCCAAGGTCGTCTCGGAGATCAACAAGGCCTTCCCGAACGTGCGCAAGCGCGCGCAGGTGCTGTTCCTCGTCGACCTGTCCGGCTCGATGAACGACACACTGCCCGACGGCCGCAACAAACTGGAGAACGCCAAGGACGCGATCATCGCCGCCCTCGACCACTTCACGGCGGGCGACCAGGTCGGACTCGCCGGTTTCGAGGCGAGCGGGACCGGCAGCATCAACCCGGGCATGGTGAGCCCGATGGCCGACATCTCGACCTCACGCCCCGCCCTCGAAGCCGCGGTGCACGGTCTGTCCGCGCAGGGCGACACTCCGCTGTACGAGGCGGTCGACATGTTCGCCAAGCAGCAGGCGCAGACGTGGGATCCGAAGAAGATCAGCGCGATCGTGGTGCTCAGCGACGGCCAGGAGCACATGGTCAATCCGACGATTCCGACCGTGTCGCTCGACCAGACGGAAGCGGATCTGACGGCGCTGCACCACCAGACGCCGGTCCTGGTCTTCACGCTGGCCTACGGGGCGGATGCGGACGTCCCGACGCTGCAGGCGATCTCCAAGGCATCCGGCGCGCACTTCTACGACGCGACCGATCCGACAAAGGTGAAGTCGGTGCTGGGAGACCTCGTCACCAGCTTCTGAGGCTGCGTCGCTGCGTTTCGACTCGCTTCGCTCGCTCAACGGCCGGGGATCTGCCCCGGCCAGGCGTCGGCGAGCTTCGTGAGCAGGCGGGCGAGCTCCGCGCGCTCGGCATCCGTGAATCCCGTGATGGCGGAGGCGACCGCATCCGTACGCTGCCCGAGGAATCCGCGCACGAGTCGCTCGCCGTCCGTCGTCAGCGCGATGCGGGTGCGGCGGGCATCGTCGGGGTCGGCCTCGCGGCGCACGAGCCCCATTTCGACCGCCTGCTGGACGAGCCGTGATGCGCGCGGCTGATCGACGCCGATCGCGTCGCCGAGCGCGCTGACCGACAGCGGACCGGACGCCTTGGCCAGCGCCTCGAGCAGCCGGAAGCGCGCGGGGCCACCGAAGCGGCCGTGCATCCCCGCCCAGGGCGGCGGCTGGTGCGGCCAGCCGTTCGGACTGTGCTCGCCGTCTCCGTGTCCATGGTGCGCACCGCCGTGCGGGCCGAATCCACCGCGCATCCCGGGCATCCCGGGCATGCCGGGGCGCGGCCAGGGCGGAACGTCTCCGGGGGCACCGGGGAACGGCATCCGTCGCCCTCTCAACCGCGCGAGGGCGCTCGCGATGCGGTCGATGTCGGTGTCGCGGTCGGCCTCGCTCATACTCCGACGATACATGTGACTTGACATGCATTGCGAATACATGTCACACTGCATGTACATGCCAGATGACATGTAACTCATCGAAAGGAGTTCTCATGAGCGAGAACGAAAACACTGAACGGGCCCGCTCGCTGCGCGAGTGGCTCCGCATCGCCGACTTCCAGGTCGCACAGGCTTTCGGGGCGGTCTTCGCCGAGGAAGGCCTCTCGCGGCGCGACGCCATGCTGCTGCGCCGCCTGGCGACCGGCCCCCTGACGACCGACCGCGACAAGAAGCTGCGCTCCCTCGAAGACCGGGGCTGGGCGACGCAGGCCGGCGACGGAACCTGGTCGCTGACCGACGAGGGCCGCGCGGCGGCCGACAGGCTGAACGAGAAGCTCGACGCGGTGCACGCCACGATCCGCGATGCGGTCGGGGCCGAGCAGTACGAGGCGCTGGCCTCGTCGCTCGAGGCGGTCTCCGTCGCGCTCGGCTTCGACGAGCAGCAGGAGATCCCGTGGCGCGGTCGCGGATTCCGCGGATTCCCGGGCGGCAGGCCGCCGTTCGGACCGTGGGGCGCGTGGGCGGGTCGCGGCGGATTCCGGCCCGGCCCCGAGGGCGGGATGCCGCCGTTCGGACCGTGGTTCGGTCGCCCCGGCTTCGCACCGGGCCGCGGGTTCGGTCCGGGCTACGGCCACGGATACGGACACGGGTATGGGCACGGCTCCGGCGATGGATGGGGGCATCCCCACCACCCGCACGGCGCCGAGTTCGGCCCCGACTGCGGTCACGCGCAGGCGCACGGCCATGAACACGACGGTCACGAGCACCAGGGTCACCACGACCACGGCGGTGCCGAAGCCGCATACGAACGCGGCTTCGCCGCCGGGTTCGCGGCGCACGACAAGGCCTGATCCAGGTCGACGAGGCCCGCGGCGGAGACGCCGCGGGCCTTCCGCGTCCCTCCCCGCCGCGTACCTTCCGCATCCCTCCCCTCCGCATACCTTCCGCATCCCTCCCCTCCGCACACCTTCCGCCCCCTCCCTCCGCGGGCCTCCCGCATCCCTCCCCGGCGCGGGCCTCCCGCATCCCTCCCCGCCGTGCACATGGCGAGAGGTTGTACGGATGGCGAGAGGTTCCGGCCGGATTCCCCCGCCAGGCGTGGAATCTCTCGCCATCCGTACGGGACGGTTACGCGTTAGCGCAATCCGTACGGGACGGGACCGCGTTAGCGTGAAGCATGTCGGTTCCGCGGGAGGTCGCCCCCGGCATCCACGTGTCCACGAGCCGGCGGATGCTGACGAACTCGACGATCCTCGTCGGCTCCGGCGCGTTCCTCATCGATCCGGGCTGGATGCCGGATGAGCTCGCGGATATCGCGGCGTTCGTGCGCACCTATGGCCGCACAGTCGTCGGCGGCTTCGCGACGCACGCCCACTACGACCATCTGCTGTGGAATCCGGGCTTCGGGGACGCCCCGCGGTGGGCTTCGGCCCGCACGGCGGAGCTCGCAGTCTCCGAGCGCGCAGATCTCGTGGCGGGTCTCGGGGCAGACTTCCCCGTTGAGCTCGCCGAAACTCATGGGTCGTGTGGATGCGGTCGGCGACCGCATCCCGGAGTCCGCCGGCTTCGAGATCGAACTCGTCGTCCACGACGGCCACGCCCCTGGCCACACGGCGTTGTGGCTCTCCGAACATCGCGTCCTGATCGCGGGCGACATGCTCAGCGACGTCGAGCTGCCGCTGCCGTTCTGGCCCGACGATCTGCCGTCCTATCTCGCCGCGCTCGACATCCTCGCGCCGTACGCGGCCCGCGCGGCACTCGTGATCCCCGGCCACGGCCATGTCGGGACCGACGCGCTCGCGCGGCTGGATGCGGATCGCCGCTATCTCGACGAGGTCATCGGCCGCGGCTCGTCCGATGACGCCCGCAGGGCGAACCCCGGGATGGATGCGGAGTATCGGCACCTGCAGGAGCTCGTCGCCCGCGGGTCCTGATCATTCCGGATCGGCGACCACTTCGACCTTGAAGCCCGCGGAGTTCTCGAGCCAGCCGGCGTAGTGGTCAGGTCCGCCGGCGTGCGGGTAGCGCTCCGCATACAGCGGATTCCAACCGTGCGCGGATGCGTCGGCCATCAGCGCGTCGACCGCATCCACGCCCCCGGCCTTGAACGCCAGATGGTTGAGCCCGGGGCGCCGTCGATCATGCTCGGGCGCCGACAGATTCGGCGACTCCGTGAGCGTCAGATACGCACCGCCGGCCGACCACGACTGTCCGCCCGGCCATTCCGACTCGAGCTCGAACCCCACGCGCGCGAGCAGCCACGCCCAGTCCGCGCGGGCGTCGTCGATCGACGCGACCCACAGTTCGACGTGATGGAAGCCCGGCATCCGTCAGGACTCCGCGGAGGCGAGTTCGGGGATCATCTGCTCCTCGAGCACCGTGATCGAGCCGAAGGCCAGGTGGTGGTGGTCGCGCATCAGGGCGATCGCCTCCTCGCGGGATGCGGCTTGGATGACCGAGAGGCCGATCACGTCACTGCCGCCGTCGGACACCGCGTCCGGGGTCACGGTGGCCGGTGCGCCGAGCGGGCGGCCCGCATCCACCAGGCTGTCGCCGAGACGCACGCTCCAGGCCTGCCACTGCGCAAGACCGACCGCCGCCTCCTCCGGGGTCGCCCTTGCGAAGCGCTCGGCGACCTCCTGCGCTGCGTGGTACAGAACGATGTACCTGTTCATGAGAGCCTCCCCTTCCGTTCGTTGAGGTCCTTCTCGAGGACGTCGGCGATCCGCTCGAGCGCGGCGCCCGCGGAGCGGAGGTCGTCCGCATCCAGCTCCTTCGCGATCTCGCCGGCCCACTCGCCGTAACGGCCGACGATGTCGGCGAGGACGCGCGAACCCTCGGGCGTGATCGTCACGAGCCGCGCACGCCGGTCGGACGGGTTGTCCACGTACGCCACGAGCCCGTCCGCGGCGAGCGCGTCCGCGACCCGCTGCACGCTCTGTCGGGCGAAGCCCAGTTCGCGCGCCATCCGGGCGACCGTGCGGGGCGCGTCGTCCGCGCGCCCGAGCACCTGCCAGCGCGCACCGCTCTGCCCCGACGGCGCGGTGAGCCGCTCGCCGTGCCGCGACAGGAGCCCGTTCATGCGGAACACCGCGAGCGAGAGATCCCACAGTCCTTCTGGTTCGCCGGCCATGCGGCCATCTTCCAACTTTGACAGCATGCTGTCAATATCTCCTGCTTCCGGAGCCTGCCTGGTCTCGAATGGACGCGAGCCCAGCGAATCGCGACGGAATGAGACGGGCGAGGCCCCGGGGATCCGCGCGCTCACCGAGAATGAGGGGATGCCGCATCCCGCACTGCTCGCGATCTCGCACGGCACGTCGTCGCCGGAAGGACAGGCATCCGTCCGGGCGCTCGTGGATGCGGTCGCGCACCGGCTTCCCGACGTCACGGTGCGGCTCGGGCACGTCGATGTGCAGCAGCCGGATGTCGCCGCCTCCCTCGCCGGGCTCGAGGGCATTCCGGTCGTGATCGTGCCGCTGCTGCTCTCGGCCGGGTATCACGTGCGCGTCGACCTGCGGAAGCAGAGCGCCCACCGTGACGACGTCACGATCACACGCGCGCTCGGGCCCGACCCGAGACTCGCCGCGCTTCTCGCAGAGCGGCTCGCGGAGCTCACTGGCGACACCGACCGACCAGTCCGCGAGCCTATCCAGACGCCGTTCGCCGACGACGCCTCGACAAGCTCGGCGACCGGGGATGGTTCGGCGACCGGGGATGGTTCGGCGACCGGGGATGGTTCGGCGCGCCCCGGCCGGACCTCGCCCGACAGCTCCCCACCGGCCCCCGAGCCCGTCGAGGGGTCGTCGCCGCTCGCCAGATCCTCGCGCTCGACGACCGGGGACGGCGTCCCGGTCGTGCTGGCCGTGGCGGGGTCGAGCGACGAACGCGCGAACGAGGACTGCCGCGAGGTCGGGCGGATGCTGGGCAGCATCCTGAACCGCGAGGTGCACATCGGCTTCCTCGCCGCCGCGGACCCGCGTCTGGGCGACGCGGTCGACACGCACCCGGACGCCGTCGTCGCGAACTACCTCCTCGCGCCAGGCTATTTCCACGACCTCGCGACGCGCGAAGCGCACGGCCGACCGATCGCGCGGCCGCTCCTGACGCCGGACATCGAGCCCGCGGCATCCCTCGTCGACATCGTCATCGAGCGATATCTGGACGCGGGACAACAACCTCGCGAATAGCCTTCCCGACATACATAACCGCCAGTTATGTAATACATGCGTCAAGTTGATGTCTCTTTGTGACGTCGCGTTCCGCGCCGTGACACACGAGATGTCACGCACCTGCACATCCTCGTAGCCTCGCGATGGGCCGGACGGCCCGATCCGGCCGCGTGCCGGAGCTCCGGGAGGTGTGAAGTGACCATCAGCGAGACCGCGACGGGCGAGCGGGCGACGCACGCGCGCGCCGTCACGGAGCGCGCCCGACCGCCGCGCCCGTCGTCCAAGCCCAACGGGCAGTGGAAGATCGACGGCACCGAGCCGCTCAACGGCAACGAGGAGTGGAAGCAGGTCGACGACGGCCTGAGCGTCCGCGAGCGCATCGAGAACGTGTACTCCAAGGGCGGCTTCCAGAGCATCGACCCGACCGACCTGCACGGCCGCTTCCGCGTGTGGGGTCTGTACACGCAGCGCAAGCCCGGCATCGACGGCGGCCGCACCGCGACGCTCACGCCGGAGGAGCTCGAGGACGAGTACTTCATGTTCCGCGTCCGCATCGACGGCGGACAGCTGACGACCGAGCAGCTGCGCGTCATCGGCGGCATCTCCACCGACTTCGCCCGCGGCACCGCGGACATCACCGACCGCCAGAACATCCAGCTCCACTGGATCCGCGTCGAGGACGTCCCGGAGATCTGGCGCCGCCTCGAGGCCGTGGGCCTGCAGACCACCGAGGCGTGCGGCGACGTGCCCCGCGTCATCCTGGGCTCGCCCGTCGCCGGCATCGCCGCCGACGAGATCATCGACCCCACCCCGCAGATCCGCGAGATCTCGGAGCGCTTCATCGGCGACCCGTCGCTCGCGAACCTGCCCCGCAAGTTCAAGACCGCGATCACCGGGCACCCGAGCCAGGACGTCGTGCACGAGATCAACGACGTCGCGTTCGTCGGCATCGTCCACCCCGAGCTCGGCCCCGGCTACGACCTGTGGGTCGGCGGTGCACTGTCGACCACGCCGCGTCTCGGTGAGCGCCTCGGTGCGTTCGTCGCGCCGGATCAGGTCGTGGATGCGTGGCACGGCGTCACGCAGATCTTCCGCGACTACGGCTACCGGCGCCTGCGCAACAAGGCGCGCCTCAAGTTCCTCCTCGCGGAGTGGGGCACCGAGAAGTTCCGCCAGGTACTCCAGGACGAGTACCTCGGCTATGCCCTCGCCGACGGCCCCGCCGCGTCTCGTCCCGCGGAGCCCGGCGACCACATCGGCGTCCACCAGCAGAAGGACGGCCTGTTCTACGTCGGCGTCACGCCGATCGTCGGGCGCCTGAGCGGCGAGACCCTCACGAAGCTCGCCGAGATTGTCGAGGCGCACGGATCGGCCCGCCTGCGCACCACGCCGCACCAGAAGATCGTCATCCTCGACATCCCCGAGGACCACGTCGAGCCGCTCATCGCAGAACTCGACGAACTCGGCCTCCAGGCGCGCCCGAGCCTCATCCGCCGCGGGACGATCGCGTGCACCGGCATCGAGTTCTGCAAGCTCGCGATCGTCGAGACGAAGGTCAATGCGACGGCCGCCGTTCTCGATCTCGAAGAGCGCCTGAAGGGCTTCGAACTGCCGCATCCCATCTCCCTCCACGTCAACGGATGCCCGAACTCGTGCGCCCGCATCCAGACCGCCGACATCGGCCTCAAGGGCCAGCTCGTCACGATCGACGGCGAGCAGGTGCCGGGCTACCAGGTGCACCTCGGCGGCGGACTCGCGTCCCAGGACCGCGACGAGCCGGGCCTGGGCCGCACTGTCCGGGGACTGAAGGTCGCCGCCGACGGCATCGCCGACTACGTCGAGCGGGTGGTGACGCGCTTCCTCGCCGACCGCGACGCGGCGGCTGACGAGACGTTCGCCCAGTGGGCCCACCGCGCCGACGAGGAGGCACTGCAGTGACCGTCCTTCATCCGCACCTCCTCCGCTCCGCGGATCAGGACATGTCGGCAGTCGGCGACATATCCGCAACGGCTCTCCGCATGTCCTGCACCGCAGCGGCGGGCATCGATCGAGAGGTGACCCGGTGACCGTCTCACTCGCACCGCGCGTGCCCGTCAAGCGGACGCGCGAAGAGCTCAAGGCCATCGCGGAGCGCGGCGCGGTCGAGCTCGGCAGCCTCACCGACCACGAGGCGACGCCGGCCGAGGTCGTCGCGTGGGTCGCGGAGAACTTCGGAGTGGATGCGGCGGCCGTCGCCTGCTCGATGGCCGACGCGGCTCTGCCCCACCTCGTCGCCGAGGGGCTCCCGGGCGTCGACGTGCTGTTCCTCGACACCGGGTACCACTTCGCCGAGACCTACTCCACGCGCGACGAGGTCGAGCGGGTGCTCGACGTCCGGATCATCGACATCACGCCGGAGCAGACGGTCGCCGAACAGGACGCGGAATTCGGCGCGAAGCTGTTCGAGCGCGACCCCGCGCTGTGCTGCGCACGCCGCAAGGTCGCTCCGCTCCAGGAGGCGCTCGGCGGCTACGAGGTGTGGTTCACCGGCGTCCGGCGTGACGAGGCGCCGACCCGCACGAACACGCCGCTCGTCACCTGGGACGAGCGGAACGGGCTCGTGAAGGTCAACCCGGTCGCATCCTGGTCCTTCGACGACCTCCTCGGCTACGCGGCCGAGCACAAGGCGCCCGTCAACCTCCTCGTGAACTTCGGCTACCCGTCGATCGGATGCGAGCCCTGCACGAAGCCGGTCGCCGCCGGCGAAGACCCCCGATCCGGCCGCTGGGCCGGCTCCTCGAAGACGGAATGCGGGCTGCACGTATGACCATTTCCGACACCCTGCGTTTCGACTCGCGAGCTCGCTCAACGCCCGAGAGCCTCGACGCGCTCGACCTGCTCGAGGCCGAGGCCATCCACATCATCCGCGAGGTTGTCGCGGAGTTCGAGCGACCCGTGCTGCTCTTCTCCGGCGGCAAGGACTCCGTCGTCGTCCTCCATCTCGCGACGAAGGCGTTCTTCCCCTGTCGCGTGCCGTTCCCCGTCCTGCACGTGGACACCGGCCACAACTTCCCCGAGGTCATCGCGTTCCGTGATGAGACCGTCGAGCGACTCGGCATCCGTCTCGAGGTCGCCCGCGTCCAGGACTACATCGACGACGGCCGCCTCGCCGAGCGCGCCGACGGCACGCGCAACCCGCTGCAGACGACCCCTCTGCTCGATGCGATCGCCGCAGGCAAGCACGACGCGGTCTTCGGCGGCGCCCGTCGCGACGAGGACAAGGCCCGGGCGAAGGAGCGGATCATCTCGCTGCGCGACGAGTTCGGCCAGTGGGACCCGCGCAACCAGCGACCGGAACTCTGGAGCCTGTACAACGGCCGCCACACGCCGGGCCAGCACGTGCGCGCCTTCCCGATCTCGAACTGGACCGAGCTCGACGTCTGGCGCTACATCGAGCGCGAGGACATCGCCCTCCCCCCGCTGTACTTCGCGCACGAGCGCGACGTCTTCCGTCGCGACGGGATGTGGCGTGCTGTCGGCGAGGTCTCGCAGCCTCTCGCCCACGAGACCGTGGAGCGCCGGACGGTCCGCTACCGCACGGTCGGCGACATGAGCTGCACCGGAGCGGTCGAGTCGGATGCCGACACGACGGCGGCGATCGTCGCCGAGGTCGCCGTGTCCACCCTGACCGAGCGGGGCGCCACGCGCGCCGACGACCGCATCAGCGAAGCGGCGATGGAAGACCGCAAGAAGGACGGGTACTTCTGATGACCACCGCGACGCTTCGACAGGCTCAGCGACCGGTGGGGCAGACGCTCTTCCGGTTCGCCACGGCGGGGTCGGTGGATGACGGGAAGTCGACGCTCGTCGGGCGTCTCCTGCACGACGCGAAGGCGATCCTCGCCGACCAGCTCGAGCAGGTCGCCCGCACCTCCGCCGAGCGCGGCTTCGCGCACGGCACCGGCTTCGACTTCGCTCTCCTCACCGACGGCCTGCGCGCAGAACGCGAGCAGGGCATCACGATCGACGTCGCCTACCGCTACTTCGCGACCGACCGGCGCAGCTTCATCCTCGCCGACTGCCCCGGGCACGTGCAGTACACGCGCAACATGGTCACGGGCTCCGCGACGGCCGATGCCGTCATCGTGCTCGTCGACGCGCGCAAGGGCGTCCTCGAGCAGACCCGTCGCCACCTCGCCGTCGTCGCGCTGCTGCGCGTGCCGCACGTCATCGTCGCCGTCAACAAGATCGACCTCGTCGAATTCGACGAGAACGTCTTCGCCGATGTCGAGGCGCAGGCCCGCGCGGTCGCGGCCGAGCTCGCCATCGAGGACCTCCACGTCCTCCCCGTCTCGGCCCTCGAGGGCGACAACATCGTCGACCACTCCGACCGCACGCCCTGGTACAAGGGCCCGTCGCTGATCGAACTGCTGGAGACGCTCCCCTCCGAGGACGAGCTCGAGACCGCGTACGAGCCGTTCCGCCTGCCGGTGCAGCTCGTCATCCGGCCGCAGGGCGGCCTCGCACCGGGCCTCGATGCGGATGTGTTCCGCGACTACCGCGCCTCGGCCGGCCGCATCGCGTCGGGTCGCGTCCGCGTCGGCGACCGCGTCACCGTGCTCCCCGCCGGCATCGAGACGACCGTCACCGGGCTGCGTATCGCGGGCGAGACCGCGGACGAGGCATCCGCTCCGCAGTCGGTCGCGATCGAACTGGCGGACGACGTGGATGCCGCGCGCGGCGCGCTGCTCGCCGCATCCGACTCCGCGCCGGCTCCGACCCGGGAGTTCGACGCCGAGCTGTTCCAGCTCGACGCGCGGGGGCTCGCCTCCGGCGCGCGCGTGCTCATCAAGCACGGCACGTCGACGGTGCAGGGCATCGTCCAGATCACGAGCCGCTACGACCTGGACGCGCTGGCCCACGGGGATGCCGCATCCCTCGACGTCAACGACATCGGACGCGCCCGCGTGCGCGTCGCCGCCGACCTGACGGTCGAGCCGTACGCGCAGGGACGCGCGGGCGGTTCGTTCCTCGTCATCCACCCGTCCGACGGCGCCACGCTCGCCGCCGGCACCGTCCTCGGCTGATCCGGCCAGGACCCCGCTGAAGAAGAAGGAGGCGCAACGCATGAAGAAGACCGCGAAGTTCACGACCCTGGCCCTGGCGGCCATGATGCTCACCGGGCTCGCCGGCTGCGCCGCCTCCGCGGATGCCGCGACGAAGCCCGTCGCGAACCTGGATGCGGGGACCCCCGCATCCGAGATCCGCATCGGCTACTTCGCCAACGTCACCCACGCTCCGGCGCTCGTCGGCCTGCAGGAGGGGATCTTCGCCAAGGACATCGACGCGAAGATCACGACGCAGGTGTTCAACGCGGGTCCCGCAGCCATCGAGGCGCTGTCGGCCGGCGCGATCGACGCGGCCTTCATCGGCCCGAACCCGTCGATCAACTCGTACATCCAGTCCGCGGGACGCTCGGTGCGCATCGTCGCCGGCGCGACGACCGGCGGCGCCGCGCTCGTCGTCAAGAGCGACATCACGAAGCCCGAGGAGCTCAAGGGCAAGACCCTCACGACCCCCCAGCTCGGGAACACGCAGGATGTCGCGCTGCGCAGCTGGCTGAAGGGCAAGGGCTTCCAGACCGACACCACCGGCGGCGGCGACGTCCACATCACGCCGACCGACAACGCGCAGACCCTCGCCCTGTTCCAGCAGGGCAAGATCGACGGCGCGTGGCTGCCGGAGCCGTGGGTGTCGCGACTGGTCGAGGATGCGGGCGCCAAGGTGCTCGTCGACGAGGCCGATCTGTGGAAGAACGGCGCCTTCCCGACGACCGTGCTGCTGGTGAACGCCGACTTCCTCGCGAAGCACCCGCAGACGGTCAAGCAGCTCGTGAAGGGCGACGTCGACGCGATCACCTGGCTCAACGACAACACGGCGAAGGCCGCGAGCGCGATCAACGAGAAGCTCAAGGCGGATGCGGGCAAGGGTCTGTCCGATGCCGTGCTGAACCGGTCGCTCGAGCATGTGACGTTCTCGGCCGACCCGCAGGCGCAGACCTTCCAGGAGCTCGTGCAGCACGGCCTCGACGCCGGGACGCAGAAGCGCGGCTCGATCGACGGGCTGTTCGACCTGCGCCTGCTGAACCAGATCCTGAAGGCCGACGGTCAGAAGACCGTGTCCGCGGCGGGGCTGGGCGAGCAGTGAGCAACGGATCGCCGGCTGCCGGTGCTTCGGGGCCGGGACGCCTCGGGCCGAGCTTCGACATGGCCACGCCCGCCGTCGCCGCACCCGCCGCTCCGGCGCCGGCGATCCGCCTCCAACACGTCGGCAAGCGGTACGGGTCGGGGCCCGTCATCCTCGACGACATCACCCTCGACATCGCCCCCGGCGAGTTCGTGTGCCTGCTCGGCGCCTCGGGATGCGGCAAGTCGACGCTGCTGAACCTCATCGCCGGGCTCGACGCGGTGTCCACCGGATCTGTGGAAGCACCCGAGGCCGCGTTCATGTTCCAGGAGTCGGCGCTCATGCCGTGGCTCACCGCGCGCCGCAACGTCGAGCTGGCGCTGCGCTTGCGCGGTCTCGCGAAGGCGGAGCGCGGCGCGCGCGCTCTCGAGCTCCTCGACATCGTGTCGCTGGCGGATGCGGCCGACAAGCGTCCGCACGAGCTGTCGGGCGGCATGCGTCAGCGTGTGGCGCTCGCTCGGGCTCTCGCGCAGGACCGTCCGGTCCTGCTCATGGACGAGCCGTTCGCGGCCCTCGACGCCATCACCCGCGACGTGCTGCACGAGGAGCTCGAGCGGGTCTGGCGCGCCACCGGTCGAACGATCGTCTTCGTCACCCACAACGTGCGGGAGGCCGCGCGCCTCGGCCAGCGCGTCATCCTGCTCTCCAGCCGTCCCGGCCGCATCGCGGGCCAGTGGCGCACCGCCGGGGCCGACCACGCCGTGATCGAGCAGCAGATCACCGCGCAGCTGCGGAAGGAGATCTCCCGCAATGCCGCATGACACTCAGACCCTCGATGCCCGCGGGTCGTTGAGCGAGCGAGGAACGAGCGAGACGAAACGCAGTGACGACGGCTCGGCGCGTTTCGACTCGCAAGCTCGCTCAACGAGCGATAAGGAGCTCCGCACGCTCGCGGCCGGCCTCGACAGCCTGCAGACGGACGCCGAGACCCGGCCCAGCGCATGGCGCCGCTTCCGCACGAGCGTCCTTCCGCCGATCCTCTTCGTCCTCGCACTGCTCGCCGCGTGGCAGCTGTATGTCGTCATCGCGCAGCCGCGGCCGGACATCGTGCCCGCCCCGGCGGATGTCGCCCTCGCCCTCAGCGACGCGTGGCAGAGCGGCCGCCTGCCGACCGCGATCGCCACGAGCCTGGAGCGCGGCGTCCTCGGCTTCCTCATCTCGGTCGTCGTCGCGACGCCGATCGGGCTGCTGCTCGCCGAGGTCCGCCCGATGCGCCGCGCGGTGGGCCCGATCATCTCCGGGCTGCAGGTGCTGCCCTCGGTCGCCTGGGTCCCCGCCGCGATCCTGTGGTTCGGGTTCTCGGACGCCACGGCCTACTTCGTCGTGCTGATGGGTGCCATCCCGTCCATCGTCAACGGGCTCATCTCGGGAGTCGACCAGGTGCCGCCGCAGCTGCGGCGCGTCGGCACCGTCCTCGGGGCGCGCAAGTTCAGTCTCGCCACCCTCATCGTCCTGCCCGCCGCGCTCCCCGGCTACGTGGCGGGTCTCAAGCAGGGCTGGGCCTTCTCGTGGCGGTCGCTCATGGCCGCGGAGATCATCACCGTCGGAGGAACCATGGGCTTCGGACTCGGATCACTGCTCGACCAGTCGCGCGAGCTCGCGGACATCTCGTCGGTGCTCGCCGCGATCCTCGTCATCCTCGTCATCGGGATCCTGGTCGAGCTCGTCGTGTTCGCGCCGTTCGAGCGACGGCTGCTGCGTCGCCGCGGCCTCCTCGTGGAGACAGGCCGATGAGCGCCGTCGATCGCGGGTCGTTGAGCGATCGCGGGTCGTTGAGCGAGGGAGCGCAGCGACCGAGACGAACCGCAGAGACGAGACGCAGTGCGGACGGCTCACCGCGTTTCGACTCGCAAGCTCGCTCAACGAGCGGCAAGGTCTGGCTCGTCGGCGCCGGCCCCGGCGACCCGGGCCTCCTGACGCTCCGCGGCCTGCGTGCCCTCGAGCAGGCGGACGTCATCGTCGCCGACCGGCTCGGCGCGCGTGCCGTGCTCGACGGACTCGCGGCCGACGGCGTCGAACTGACGGCCGAGGTCGTCGATGTCGGCAAGCTCCCCGGCCACCACGCCGTGCCGCAGGATGCGATCAACGCCCTGCTCGTCCAGCTCGCACAGGACGGCAAGAACGTGGTCCGGCTGAAGGGCGGCGACCCGTACATCTTCGGGCGCGGCGGCGAGGAGCTCCTCTTCTGCCAAGAGGCCGGCATCGCCGTCGAGGTCGTCCCGGGCATCACGAGTGCCGTGTCGGTGCCGGCGGTCGCCGGCATCCCGCTCACCCACCGCGGGGTCGCGACCGGCTTCACGGTCGTCACCGCGCACGACCAGATCCGTCAGGTCGGCGGCGGGCGAGACCACACGGTCGTCCTCCTCATGGGCGTCGGCACGCTCGCGAACTCGGCGATCACCCTCGCCCGCGGCGATCGCGGCGCGGACTGCCCCGTGGCGATCGTCGAGGACGGCTACGGCGCCAGCCAGCGCGTCACGATCGGCACACTCGCGACGATCGCCCACCAGGCCGCGGCGCGTGGCGTCCGCTCGCCCGCCGTCGTGGTGGTCGGCGACGTCGTACGGCTGAGCCCCTTCGCCCCCGCCGAGCTCGCCACGCTCGACCTCGATTCCTATGACCCGCTCGCCACCGAGCACACCCGGAAGGCCTCCATCTCGTGACCTCGTCGAACCTCTCCCACCTCCGCGTCGCGATCGTCGGCGCCGGCCCCGCCGGCGTCTACGCGGGCAACATCCTGACCAACGCCGTCACGGATGCGGGCGGCACCGTCGCGATCGACCTGTTCGAGTCGCTCCCCGCGCCCTACGGGCTCATCCGCTACGGAGTCGCGCCCGACCACCCGCGCATCAAGGGCATCGTCAACTCCCTGCACGAGATGCTCGATGCCGGCACGACGCGCTTCATCGGCAACGTCGAGGTCGGCCGCGACATCGCGCTCGACGAGCTGCACGAGCGGTACGACGCCGTGATCCTAGCGACCGGTGCGATCCGGGATGCGGCGCTCGACATCCCCGGCATCGACCTGCCGGGCTCCTACGGCGCGGCCGACTTCGTCGCCTGGTACGACGGGCACCCGGACGTCCCGCGCGAGTGGCCGCTCGACCAGCGCGAGGTCGCCGTCATCGGCAACGGGAACGTCGCCCTGGACGTCGCCCGCATCCTCGCGAAGCACGCTGTGGACCTGCGTTCGACGGAGGTCCCCGACAACGTGCTCGCAGGTCTCGAGGCATCGCCCGTCACCGACGTCCACGTCTTCGGGCGTCGTGGGCCGCAGGACATCAAATTCACGCCGATCGAACTGCGCGAGCTGGGCGAAGTGCGCGATGTGGACATCGTCCTGCACGACGAGGACTTCGAGCACCTCGACGGATGGGTCGCGCCGAACAACCAGTACAAGGTCATGCTGCGCACGCTCGAGCAGTGGCGCACCCGCCCGGTGGGTGAGGCATCCCGCCGTCTGCATCTGCACTTCTGGCACGCGCCGGTCGAGGTCGTCGGCACGGACGGCGTCGAGGCGGTGCGGTTCGAGCGCACGGTCCCGACGGAGGACGGCGTCGTCGGCACGGGCGAGTTCCGCGAGATCCCGGTGCAGCAGGTCTACCGCGCCGTCGGATACTTCGGGTCGCCGATCGTCGACGCGCCGTTCGACGACGCCCGCGGCGTCATCCCGAACGTCGAGGGCCGTGTGTCGAGCGGCCTCTACGCGACCGGCTGGATCAAGCGCGGACCGGTCGGCCTCATCGGCCACACGAAGTCCGACGCGATGGAGACGATCGGGCACCTGGTCGCGGATGTCGAGGCTGGGGCCCTCGCGGCGCCGACCGTCGACGGCGATGTCCTCGATCTCCTCGACGAGCGCGAGGTCGCCTACACGACGTGGGCCGGATGGCTCGCCCTCGACGCCCACGAGCGCGCCCTCGGCGCCGACCACGAGCACAGCCGCGAGCGCGTCAAGGTCGTCCCCCGCGACGAGCAGGTCGAGGTCTCCCGCGGCGCGCTCCTCCGCTCATGAGCGGCGACCCGCGGGCCGTTGAGCGAGGGAGGAACGACCGAGACGACACGTCGCAAGCCGACCTCGTATCGTCACCGCGTTTCGACTCGCTTCGCTCGCTCAACGACCCGCAGGGGGACGTCGTCGATGTCGTGGTCGTCGGCGGCGGCCCGGCGGGTCTGTCGGCGGCGCTGAACCTCGGCCGCGCCCGCGCGACGGTCGTGGTGGTGGATGCGGATCGACCCCGCAATGCGGCGACGCTCCGCTCCCATGGCTTCCTGACGCGCGACGGCATTCCGCCGCAGGAGCTCCGCCGCCTCGCGCGCGCCGAGCTCGAGGCGTACCCGAACGTCCGGATCCTCTCCCGCACGCGCGCGACCACCATCCATCGAGGTGCCACAACTGGCGAGAATGCGGCCCCCGATTCCGACCATTCGCGGCAACTCGACGACACGGACATGTTCCGGGTGCAGACCGAGGGGCGCGGGGGCGCCGCATCCATCTCCGCGAGGGCCGTCCTCGTGGCGACGGGCCTGCGCGAGACGCTCCCGGACGTGCCGAACATCCGCGGCTTCTATGGCATGAGCCTGTTCAGCTGCGCCGCGTGCGACGCGTGGGAGCTGCAGGACCGCCCGCTCGCTCTCATCGGCGAGACCGGCGACCTCGCCGCACGCGCGCGGCTCATCGCCCGCTGGACGCACAGCCTCTCGGTGTTCACGAACGGCGCGGACACGGTGGATGCCGCGGACGAGGCCGAACTCGCCGCATCCGGTGTCCGCGTCGAACGCGCGCCGATCGTCGAGCTCGAGGGCGACCGGGGCGCCATCACCGGCATCCGACTGGCGGACGGCACGGCCGTCGCGGTCGAGGGCGGCTTCGTGCGCCCGGTCTGGACCGCGGCACTCGAGTTCCTCGAGGGTGTCGACGCGTACCGCGACGAGCACGGCCACCTGGTGGTCGACCGGTCCGGACGGACGAACGTGCCTGGCCTGTACGCGGCGGGGGATGCGGCAGCCCCGGGTCCGCAGCAGCTCATCGTCGCCGCCGGCCAGGGCGCTCGCGCCGCCGCGGTGATCGTCCACGATCTCGTGGGCGTCGTCACCGCCCACTGAGCGGAGCCGGGCCGAGACAAAGGGCACCGAAGACAGAGAACGAGCCGAGTCCACAGGCAGGGACTCGGCTCGTCCAGGGGATGCCGCCGGCTATGTTCGGGGAACCGGCGTTGTGGTGCACGGCGTGCCGACCCCCGGCGACACGCTGTCGTTCTGCGGGTTTCCGGCCTCGGCCGTTCTGATGATCAGGCGTTCATCCCCGCGGAACTTCTCGCTACGAAGACTACGCACGTGCGTTTCACAGCCGGATTCGGAATGTGGGCGGTCTCGATGCCGCGCAGTTCACGACTCGTCGAGCGGGTCCTCGTCGAAACCCCAGCTGAGGTCGACCGCCCCCGGGCCGAAATTCCAGCGCACGCGGTGGAGGGATGCGGGTGCGCTCAACGCCGGGCTGGCGACTTTCCGCGCCC
This sequence comes from Microbacterium candidum, assembly GCF_030315975.1. Classification (GTDB taxonomy): domain Bacteria; phylum Actinomycetota; class Actinomycetes; order Actinomycetales; family Microbacteriaceae; genus Microbacterium; species Microbacterium candidum. The sequence goes on from NZ_JASXSZ010000001.1 coordinate 81,139, forward strand.
CGGCCGTCAACTCCACCTCGTCGAACCAGTCCGGCACGTGGCCCGGTGTGAAGCGGAACCATTGGATGAGCTCCCGCAGCGGCCGGCGCGAGCCGGAGAGGTGCCGCCGGCGGATCGGATAGCCCTCAGGGAACACCACCGTCAGGCACACCATGGCCGTCTCGCCGCGCCGGATCGTCCGGTCGAGCGTGACGCCGAACCCGAACATCCGCCCGTTCGCGTGGGCGAGGACGGGCGCCGGAACGCCGCCTCCGTCGACCGTGAAGACCGGCATGACGGATGTGGGGACGGGTGAGGTGAGGACGAAGCCCACCGACTCGACCGCGTCCTCCACGCACTGGAGGAGCATCAGCACGCGGACCGAGGAGACCGAGCCCCGCGCATCCACGTCGATGACCTCCTCCATCGAGACGACCCGTGTCTTCGCCGGCGGGGTGACGCCCAGCGCGGCATACAGCTCGCGGTAGTCCGGGTCCGTCTCGAACGCCGGCGCCTGCTCCGACACCGCTCCGACGCGCGAAGAGCGCCCGATGACATGGCGCGTGAGCGATCCGGGCGAGAGGTCGAGGACATCCTCGATCGCGGAGACCGCCCTCAGCGACCTGCCGCCTTCCGGATGCCGCTCACCGCTGCGCCAGTAGTTCAGCGTCGACGCCGAGACGATCACCCCCGCCTCCGTCAGCCGCATCCGCAGCCACGAGAGGGATGCCGATCGCAGCCGCAGCGCCACGTCGAAGGCCTCGGCGAACGAGTCGCCCGGCGGTGCCGCGGCGGTCACGACGCCCTCCTTGCCGACAGCTCCGGGGGTTCGCCGGATCCCCACTCGAGCGAGATGCTGCCGGGCCCGAAGTTCCAGCGCGTCTGGTGGATGGATGTCGGCGCGTCCAGTCCACGGAACTCCGCCCTCTGCCCGTTCGGTGAGACCTCCACCTCGACGAACCAGTCCGGCACTCCCGAGGGGCTGAAGCGCACCCAGTTGCCGAGCTTCCGCGCCGGCTGGCTCACCCCCACGATCGCGAGGCGTCCCGCGGAGTGCCCCGGCGGGTACTCGAAGGTGAGCACGAGCATCGCTGTGTCACCCTGGGCGAGCGGACGGTCGGGCGCCACCGCTGCGCTCACCATCCGGTTCCCGGCACTCACGTGGATGCCCTGCAGCGTGCCGCCCTCGATCGCCGAGACGGAGGGCAGCACCGCGAAGCCGTCCGGGGCGGCGGTGCTCCAGCGGAACCGCTCGATGCGCTCGCCCGTGCAGCGCAGGAGCAGGTGCACGGCGGCGCGCTCCAGCGTCCCGTCCTCTCTGACGTCGCAGATCTGCTGCATGGACAGCGCGCGGAACGTGCTGCTCGGCGCCGTGTCCAGGGCACCTTGCGCCTCCGCCACGAGCGCCGGGAAGTCGATCCCCCAGTCCTTCCGGTAGCGGACATCCGGCTGCGGCAGCGGAGCGGGCGGACGCCTGCGAGTGGCGAGTTCCGCGAGTGCTCCCGGCGCAAGGCCGAGCACGTCCTCGATGTCTCCGATCACCTCGCGGCGGTCGTCGAGGTCGGGCACGCGCGCACCCGAGCGCCAGTAGCTCAGGGCGGCGAGCGACACGCGATTCCCATGGCCTTCGAGCCGATGCCGGAGCGCGGTCAACGTGACGCCGCGCGCCGAGAGCGCGTCACTGAACGCCGACGCGAATGTCGCGTCGGCACGCCGGTCCGAAGAGCCGGCCGTCGGATTCTGTGACATGTCGCCCCCCGCGACGTGGAACAGCGGCCGTTTCCTGCACTGAGATTAGCGCTCAGCGTGCCGTAGCGTCACCCACTCCCGTGTGAATGACGAACCCGCACCGACCGGATCAGCGGCCCTGCGAACCCGCATCCGTCACGCCCACGTCCGTCACGTGGAAGCGCTGGAACGAACGGGATGCCGTCGGCCCGCGCTGGCCCTGATAGCGGTTGCCGTAGAGGCCTGACCCGTAGGGGCTCTCCGCCGGGGAGGAGAGCTGGAAGAAGCACATCTGCCCGATCTTCATCCCGGGCCACAGCTTGATCGGAAGCGTCGCGACGTTCGACAGCTCGAGGGTCACGTGTCCGGAGAAGCCGGGGTCGATGAAGCCCGCCGTCGAGTGGGTCAGCAGCCCGAGTCGGCCGAGCGACGACTTGCCCTCCAGGCGAGCCGCGATGTCGTCGGGGAGTGTGACCTGCTCGAACGTGGACCCGAGCGCGAACTCGCCGGGGTGCAGGATGAAGGGTTCATCGGGGTCGACCTCGACAAGGTGCGTGAGGTCGGGCTGGTCGACCGCAGGATCGATGAAGGGGTACTTGTGGTTGTCGAACAGCCGGAAGTACCGGTCGAGCCGCACGTCGACGCTGGATGGCTGCACCATCTCGGCATCCCACGGCGCCAGGCCGATGCGCTCGGACTCGATCTCGCGACGGATATCCCGGTCAGACAGCAGCACCCGTTCAGCCTAGCTTTCGCGGCGGGATGCGGTCAGCGTCCGGGTTCCGGCAGCACCCAGAATCCCGGATCGCCCGGTGCGAGCGCGACGTGCTCGGCCGACACGAGCCGCACGTCCGCCGCGCCCGCGAAGCCCGCGCCGAACGCGTCCATCATGCGGTGGTGGTTCCACGTGAAGACCGGACGAGCCAGCGGTGACAGCGCCCGCATCCACGGTTTCGGCGTCTCCACCAGCCACGCGAACCAGATGGTGAGTCGATCGTCCTGGAACGGCTCCACCGCTGCGCGCCCGCGCCCCACGAGCTCGCCGGAGGCGACCGCCTCGACGAACCGCATCGGCTCGATCGCGGTGATCTCGGTCTCGTACGTGAACCGATAGCCGAAGGGCGCACGCACGGTGTACCGGTGGGCTGCCCCGACGTCGGCGGCGCCTGCCGGTGCGCGGAGCAGTTCGACGCGCTCGAGCCCGCGCCACCACTGCACCCACCCCTCGACGTCGCGCAGGACCTCCCACACGCGCATCGGGTCGCCGACGACGCGGTACGTGCTGACGAAGTGGTACCGCGCGTCCATGCCCTGCCCATCCGGCCGCCGGTCCGGCGATCCCTGACGCTATGGTGCACCAACGGAAGAGGCCGGGGTGCGAGCCCCGGCCTCTTCCGGACGCCGCGCACGCGGCATCCATCACCCGATCAGCGGTCCTGGCGCCATCCGGCGAGCCCCGGAAGGACGCGGGTCCCTTCCTTCTGGACCGCGGTCAGCGATGCCGGGTTCAGCCCTAGCACCGACAGGATCGTCGGGGCCACCTGCGTGGTCTCGACCGGCGCACCGATGACACGGGCCGGGATGCGGGGCCCGTCGACCACCATCAGGACGTGGGTGTCGCCGCTGTTCATACCGCCGTGCTCGGCGAGCTTCGTCGGCTTCGCGTAGACGATGCCCTCCTGCACCTTGCCGAACACGTCGGGGTAGCGCCCGTCGTTGGCCGCGACGCCGAAGAAGGATGCGGCATCCGCCCCCGCCCAGATCTCGGCGAGGCCGGAGTGCTGCACCGTCACCGGCTTCTTGTTCACGTCGTAGCCCTGCGCGGTGTGGTTCCAGAGGTAGTCCTTGACGAACGACGTCGCCGCCGCCGAGGTGTCGGACAGGTAGGACTGCCACAGGTCGTCGTCGGTGCCGGCGACGATGAGGCTCGCGGTGCCGGGGTGCGTCTGCGCCCACGCCGCGTTGATCGCGTCGACGATCGGACCGTCCTTGACCGTGACGAGCTTGTTCGGGTCCTGCGGCGACTGACCGTGCTTGGCCGTGACGATGATCGTCGTCTTGTCGGTGAGGCCGGCCTTCTGGATGGAGGCGACCATGCGTCCGAGCTGGGCGTCGACGTAGTCGAGTGCGCTCGAGAGCACCGGTCCGGGGACCAGCTGTCCCTGCACCCAGGCGTAGCCACCGGCCTCCGGTGCGCTCGTCGTGTACGAGCCGTCGGGGTTGTGGATGAGGGTCGTCGGCGTCGAGCGGATCTTCTGCGCGACCGACACCGTCTGGAAGTTCATCCCGAGGATCGCCGGCGTGCCGACCTTCGTCTTGCCGGAGTGGTCGAGGCCGCCGATCTCGTTGAGGACCGCCTGCACCTTGTAGCCGTCGTACTGCTTCGTGGCGGCATTGATGTGCGCCCAGTCGTCGTCCTGCGGGTACGGGATGCCGTTCGGCATCACGGCCTGCGAGTCGATCTCCGGCGCGAACAGGTCGTCGATGCTCTGGCCGCCCGAGCCCGGGCCGTTGAAGGAGGCGTAGACGGCGTGCTTGTCCGACCACGCGGTGCGCAGGCCTGCCTTGTGGATGACCTGGAAGATCGTGTTGTCGCCGAGGTAGTCCCACGGCGTGATCGGCTGGCATGTCTTCGGGTCGACCGGGAACGTCCCCGGGTTGAGCGACGTCTTCGGGTCGAAGGTCAGGTTCATGATCGCGGCCGGGTTCGTGTCGACGCCCTGCGGGTAGATCGAGCCGTTCTCGTCGAACGACGGGAACGACCCGGTGCCGGTGGGCGCGAGGTCGTTCACCGAGGCGAGTGCGTCGTCGGGCGAGTCGTAGATCACGTCGCCGCCGGTCGCCGCCTTGCCCGGGGTGCACTGGGCGCCCGCCTCGTCGACCTTGTGGCTGTACTCGACGTCGTAGTAGACGCCGGTCGACTTCGGGTTGCCGCCGGTCATCAGCGCTGTTCCACCGGGATCGGAATCGGACGGGTTGGACGTCTTCGCATTCGTGTATTCGGTGCCGCCGCGGGTGAGCTTCGCGAGGGTCGAATCCGGATGCTGCGAGACATACCAGTTCAGGTCGCTCTGATGCATTCCGTCGACCGAGATCAGCAGCACATGCTGCGATCGACCGTTGGCGTCCGGGTGGTCCGCCGCCGACGCGCTGGTCGCCGTCACCGCACCGACGACACCGGTCGCGACCAGCGCCGCGATGCCCGACGCGGCGACCGTCGCCCGCATCCTCGCCTTACCGCTCATAGGATTCCTCCGTCACGGCGCGGGTGATGGCGTTAAGGGGGTGCCGCCGGAAGTCAGCCGCGCGCAGCTCACACGTTCGCGACCGGATGTGAACGTGGATGGAAGCGGGAATGGCATTCGAATGAATGGTGGCCGGTTCTATGCCATTGCTGTGTGGTGGCTCTTATGATGCGATGCGGGCGCTACGTGCGGGCATGACCACTGTCGTGTGAACACCTGAGCCGTCGTCTCAGCTCGCAGTCTGCGGATGGGGATCACGGCTTCGCCACCAGTGGCGTGATGCGACGCACGCGATCACGGCCCCGACGGTGTTGACGAGAACGTCGTCGATCGAGGACACCCGGCCGAGCTGCAGCACATGCTGGAGTATCTCGAGGAGCAGCGAGATCCCAGCGGCGATCAGGGCAACCGCTGCAGGGACCCACTTCGGGGCCGCGAGGCGGAACCTGATCGGGAGGAAGAAGCCGACCGCGGCGAGGACGAGGAGATTCCCGCCGACCTGAACGATCGCATCGTCGCCACGAAGCGTCACCATCAGGTCTTGGAACGGAACGAGCGAGACGCCGCCGACGCCTGGTCGTGGCGTCATGATCATCCACACCCATGGAATGGTGCCGAGCACAAGACCCACTTCCGCGGTACTCGCCCGCCACGCCCAGGATCGGGTTGCCCCGTGTCGCAGGCGCCATCGGGCCAAGGCCCAGACGACCGCGATGCCCGCAGGGATCCCGACCAGGATGGCTGCCGCGACGACCGGGCCGTAGCGTTCCATCGCACCGACCATCGACTCCTCCCGTCCGAGATCGGTTGCCCGACCAAGCCCCTGATCGGCCGAGCGGTACAGGCTATCTCGGCAATGTGTTGACGGCGGCCGCGAAGCGCCGCGCCGAGCGTTCGGCGAGCTGACCCGCCTCGGCTAGCATTCGGGGATGACGAACGAGGGTCCGATCGACGACGTCCCGATCGGCAGCGAGGGGATCCGCCTCGGACAGTTCCTGAAGTTCGCCGGCCTCCTCGATTCGGGCGGAGAGGTCAAAGAGGCCATCGCCGATGGCGACGTCACTGTGAACGGCGAAGTGGATCGCCGACGTGGGCGCCAGCTGCAGCTCGGCGACGTCGTGACTTTCGAGGGACGCAGCGTCCGCGTCTGTCCCTGACGCCGCGGCCGGCGACGACGGACGGCATCACGAGACATCGACCCGATCGAACGCCCGCCGGGGGGCATGTTCAGGGGATCCGCGAACTGCTGGGTAGTATGTACGGGACGCCGTGATCCACGGCATCATCCATATGTGAACACCGAGTCTTGACGAGACCTCCGGGTCCCCGTGTTTTCAAGGCTTCGGGGCTGTAGTTCAATGGCAGAACTTCTGCTTCCCAAGCAGACAGCGCGGGTTCGATTCCCGTCAGCCCCTCCATCTTCCTGTGAGCACAAGTGTGTGCACCCGAGTCTCGGGTTGCGAACCTGCCGAGGGGCCGTGAACACGGCCGCGGTGGGCTGTATGCCCCGCGAGCGCGACTCCCGGGGTGCCATGCCCGACAGAGCGACGCGCGTCAGCGATCTGACGGAAGCGTGACTGGCCGACGTCCACCTGTGCGCCGCGCGCCTTCGCCGGCTACCGGTCCAGCGTGAATGCCAACATCATCTCGGCCCTCGGGAACTGTGTACTCCAGCCGACAGCAGTTTCCTCATGGCTGTCGCGCGTTCCGTTCGTGAGACCCTTGCGCGTTGCCTGCGCCGCCGGTGTCGGCGGCGCAGGCAGCGTGACTCACGGGACTGGGGTCAGGGTCCAGGCCTCGTTGGAGGCGCTCAGCGGGGACCACTGGTCAACCTTGCCCCCGTTGCTGAGGGATGCACCGTACACGTCGAGGACACGCCCCGACTCGAGGTTGGTGATCACCCATCCGCTGTTGACGTCCGGCGTGAACTTCCACAGCTGGTGGTTGTCACCTGTGTAGGTCCATTGGTCGACGGTGCCGCCATTCAGGTGGCTGCGGTTGTTGACTTCGAGGGCCTTGCCACTGTTGCGGTTCAGGATCTTATACAGGTCTCCGCTCACGTTCTGGATGCTCCACTGTTCGTTCGTGGCGCCGGTGACGTTCGTCCACTGGTCCACGGTTCCGCCGTTGGCGGTGGACGCGCCGTTCACGTCGAGCACCTTTCCGCTGTTGACGTTGGTCAGCGTGTAGTAGCTGCTCGGACTGACCGTGAGCGGCGTCTGGGTGAGGGTCTCCCCGATGCCCTGCTGCACCGCGAACTCCGCGAGGTAGAAGGACTGCCCGTCCGTCTTCGCGACGCGGATGTACCGGTACGCCTGCGTGGGGTCGATGCTCCGGGTGTAGCTGCCGGCGTCCGGGATCGTGCGAGAGTCGACCCTGCCGACAACGTTGTAGGTGGCGAAAGTCGGATCGTTCGACGCGCGCACCTCGATGTTGTTCCGTGTCATCGCCTGGTCGAGGTCCTGCCGAGTGGTGATCGTGAACTGGCCCAGCTGATGCGCTGCTCCGAGATCAACCTGCCACCATGCCGCCGTGTCAGCGCCCGCAGACAACCAGCCAGTGCTCGAAGCGCCGTCGTTCGCGTTTCCCGCGGCGAACGCCCCGGAGTACTGCGAAGACGCGGTCGCGGTCTTTCCGTAGGCGAGGTTGACGGCCTGCTTCAGTGAGGCGTAGCTCGGCTCCAGCCCGGCCGCCGTGATCACGGTACTGCCGCTTGTCGTGTTGTTGGTGTTCGTCACACTCGGGCCGTTGTTGTGCAGGACCATGAATGTGTCGACATTCGAAATGACATTACCGGTCACGGTCATATTGGCCGAACCCTGGTCGAGATAGATTCCCGTGGCTGCACTGTTCAGGGAGCCTGCGCCGCGAGTGACTTCATGAACGTAGTTGCCGCTGATGGTGGTGCTCCTGTCATTAGACAGGTGATAAATCCCGCCTCCGTCGGAGAGTGCGTTCATCACATTGCTGACGGCATTGTCCGTGATCTGATTGTTTTGGAGCGCGTTGGCGTCATACGTCCAGCCCCAGCCGAGGGAAATGCCCACCCACGGACTGTTGGAAACATCATTGTGCACGATATTCGTGTAGCTCACGTATCCCGCGTTGATACCGGCCGTTCCCGGATAGTCCTCACCGGTATTGGTGACCAGATTGTCCTGAACGGTCACATTGTTCACGATCTCACCCGGATCCGAGGGGTTGTACGGCGTATCGTTCGGGACGTCCGGATCGGAGAACTTCCCGATCATGATCCCGTTGCCCGCGATGTCGGAGACGATATTGCCGATGATCAAGCTCGAGCTCACCCCGTGGTCGAAGTCGATCGCGGCCGACCCCATCCGTGTGAAGGTGTCTCCGCTGAACGTCAGATTCGACGCGTAGTTGGCATGAATGCCGGCCGGCGGACGGTAGACATACTGGTAGGTCGCATCTGCGGACTTGTTGTACTGCCCACCCTGCGCATTCATCTCTCCGGTGGTCAGCGGGAGCGTCCAGGTCGTGTCGGCGAACGTGATCCCGGAGAACGCGAGCCCCTGTACCGGCGTGCTCACGCCCGTACCCTCAAAATCGAACAGCGTCTGGAGCGTCGGTGCCGTCACCGTGGTCGCCGCCGCCCCCGAAGTCACCGTCGGGTCCTCTCCGGCGCGCGCCTTATAGGTCAACGTTTGCGTCGACGTGTCGACGTAGTACTCACCTGGCTCCGTCAGGAATTCCTTCGCATTCTCGAAATAGAAGGGTTCCCCCGCCTCCGTGACCGGGTTCGGTCGCTGGAACAGGATCCCCGCCATCGCGTCATTGATGCTCAGATTCGCGGTTCCGCCGCTGACGGTGTAAGACTTCAGCGGCAGGTAGCTTTCGCCCCAATACTGCTGAAGAACCATCTCCACGTTCGTGAAGTTGGCCCATTGTTTGACCTGAGAGGCCGCCACCCCAAGGAGTTTGTTGGTGTTGTCGACCGAACGCAGCACGAAATTCTGCCCCGCCTCCGGATACCGGGCAACCGACGCCCGGACACCATTGACATACAACTGATGGAAGTTCAGGGAACCGATCGGCGCGCTGTAGGTGCCGTCCGTGTTCTGTGTCCAGCCGGTGATCGTCTGCGCCGACGTAATAACGGGAGTCTGCCCCTGGTAGGCCTGCCAGTGAATGACGTGTCCGTTTGCCCCCGAGTCCGCGGGCGTGAACGTCACGGTACTCGGCACGGTGTACGTGCCACCGAGAAGATTCACGTCGATGTCCGCGGCCATGCTCGCATTCACGGACCGGACGGCGCTCTGCGCGGCGCCGATCGTCTTGAACGCGGTCGTGACCGAGGTGCCCGCGTTGGCATCACTCCCATTCACGGGATCGACATAGTAGTTCGTCGCCGTGTCCGCGTAACTCGCCGGCGCGAGCAGGCCCGTCGACAGTATCGCCACGGCAAGCAGACTCGACGCGACCACGGGCACGGGTCGCCGCGTCACGGGTGCGAACACACCCCGAAGACGTCCTCTACGCACGAATTTCCCCTCTCGCATGAGACATACGCACCACGGCCGGCGGCAGTGGCGCGGAGGCCAAGATCGGTATCGCACCCAGACGGCCGGCCCGAACGTGAGCGCCGGAACCTTCCACACAGCAGCGACTCATCGTCAGGTCGTCATCACCGACGAACCTCCCACACCCTCTTGGGTTAATGATTATATGATTCGCTGAAACTTCGCAACCCCCCACCCCAGCGAGGTCAGGCGGCCGCGGGGCGTCATCGCCCCCGTGTCTCCCCGCGGCGGACCAGGCCGCACGGGCGCGCGGAACGATCCCCCTATGTGGTCCCGCTCGAGCGGAAAGTCGACGGATCGTCGCGTCTTCTGGGGAGATGGCGCGGGGCGAATCCAACGGTCGGGACGACATGATGCGTCCGCGTTCTGGGATCGAGGCGTGGGCCCCGGAACTGATCAGTCGACCCGGAAGGTGATGGACAGCCCGCAGTCGACGGGCAGGACGGCCCCGGTGATGGCCCGGGCACCCGGGCTCGCCAGGAACTCAACAGCGGCGGCGACATCCTCCGGAGTGGCGATCCGCTGCAACGGATGAGCCCGCAGGACCTTCGAGAGGGCGTCAGGATCGTCACTCCTGGCCGCCCACTCATCGACCAGCCGGGTCTGGGTCCACCCGGGCGCCACGGCGTTGACCCGCACCCCGGCGGACGCATAGTCGGCGGCAAGACTGCGCGTCAGTCCCTCCACGCCGCTTTTCGCAGCCGCGTACGGGAACATCCCGGGGGTGGTCAGTCGCGCGTGGATCGATGACACATTGACGATCGAACCGCGACTCTCGATGAGCGATGGAAGTGCCGCCCGAGCCATGAGCCACACCGACTTCAGGTCGACGTCCATCGCCGAGTCCCAATCGTCTTCCGTCATCGTCACGGCATCGAAGTACGTGTTCTTCCCCGCGTTGTTCACCAGGACGTCGATGCGGCCCCGCTCTTCGATGACATCGCTCATCAATCGGTCGATGTCGGTCGATCGCGTGACATCGACGATGCGCGCCATCACATCCGCACCGCCTTGCTCCAAAGCCGATGCCGTCGAGTGCAGTGCGTCGGGATCCCGGTCGACGAGGACGACCGTGTCGCCACTGTCGCCGAATGCACCGGCGATGGCCTGTCCGATGCCGCGTGCAGCGCCCGTGACGATGACGACGCGCTTCGCGTTCACCAGTCGGCCACCGATCCATCGGCACCGCGCACGGCCAGCTGGGGTTCCGGGCGATACGGATGCTGCGCTGCTGCTTCCTCGTCGATGGAAACGCCCCATCCCGGACCGGCCGGGGCCGTGATGAAGCCGTCGACGATCGGGGCAGCGGGGGAAACAACCTCGTCGCGCCAGGGGACGTCGGAACGCATCACTTCTTGGATCATGACGCCCGGTGTTGCGAATGCGACGTGCTGGTTGACGGCCGTGGCGAGCGGGCCGAGCGGATTGTGCGGTGCGAGCGGAATGTGATGGCTCTCGGCCATCGCAGCGATCTTTCGCAGTGCGGTCGGGCCGCCCACGTGACAGATGTCGGGCTGAAGGACGGCTGCAGCCCCGACGGCGAGGTGGTCGCGGAAGTCCTGCAGGCTGATGAGGCGTTCGCCGGTGGCGATCGGAACGCGCAGCGCATCGCGGACCTGGACCAATCCCGCAGAATTGCCCGGCTGGACGGGTTCTTCGATGAACCACGGGTCGAACTCCTCGAGCACGCGACCGTAGGCGATCGCGGCGCCCACCGACGGCCGCCCGTGGAAGTCCACCATCACATCCACGTCATCGCCGACCGCGTCGCGGATCGATCGCATGATGTCGGCGGTCCGCCGAAGATCCGGGGCAGAGGGCAAGCCCGTCCCGGAGGGAACGGCCAGGACCTTGAGTGCGGTGAAGCCGTCTTCTCGGGACCGGAGCGCCGCCGCACCGAACTCGTCATCCGCCGCGCCGTAGACGCTCGAACTGCTTCCGCCACCCAGGTGGTCGTACATGCGCAGCTTGTCGCGGACCCTGCCGCCGAGGACCTCGTAGGCCGGAACGTCGTAGTGCTTCGCCACGATGTCCCAGAGAGCTTGATCGATGCCGGACAGGGCGCTCATGGTCACGACCCCGCCCTGGAAGAAGGGGTCTCTGCACATCGCCTGCCAGAGGAACTCGACCCTCCGGGGGTCCTGCCCGATGACGATGTCAGCCAGGTCGGCGACCGCGCCTTGGACAGCTCGTGCCTTCCACTCGAGAGTCGCCTCGCCCCACCCGACCAATCCGTCGACATCGGTGGACACCTTCACGAACACCCAATTGCGCAGTTCAGCGTTCACGACAAGGGTGTCGATGGCCGTGATCTTCATGAATTTCCTTTCCGGGCCGTCGCGAAGTCCGCGCTCGCCACGGCAAGCAGCGCCTGTGCGATCTCATCGGCCGCGGCGCCATCTCCGGCGTTCACGGCATCAGCGAGCGCCCTGTGCAGGTCCGCTGCCGCCGCCGTCCGCCCCGCGGTCGCGGAGCAGAGGAAGACGTGATGCAGGACCGCTGAGAGCGCGGCACCGATCGAGCCCAGCAGAGGATTGCCGTTGATCTGCCAGAGCGCGATGTGGAAGTCGACATCCGCGCGGACATAGTCCTCTCCCTCAGAGGTCTGCATGCGCGCAGCGCAGTCCAGCAGCGCCGCGCGCTCCTCATCGCTGGCCCGGGCCGCCGCGCGAACGGCCGTCGCCGGCTCGAGCAGCTCCCGGAGTTCGTGAACGTGCCGACCGACACCGTCGGGGTCTGCAGCCCACCACCACCGGATCACGTCCGGGTCCAGGCGATTCCACGACGACTCCTCTCGCACGCGACTGCCCGTCCGCGGACGCACTTCGACGAGGCCCTTGGCGACGAGCTCCTTCATCGCCTCGCGCAGCGCGCCGCGGCTCACGTCGAGCTGGCTGCAGAGAATGTCCTCGACGGGCAGGGTGCCCTGAAGGCGCTCGGCAACGATGGCCGAGCCGAGCTCGTCGACGATCGCACGGTGCCGCGTGCGCTGGGGTGGCAGAACAGGGGTGGCGCTCATAGATCAATCATCCTATGATTCGATCATCGAGCGCAAGGAGTGCCTGTGTCACCTGAGATCCTAACCGGCGTGCTGCCGGTCGCCCCCACGATATTCAAGGCCGACGAGACCGTGGATGAGATCGGTCAGCGGCGGGTGATGGACTTTCTCGTGGACTCGGGAGTCGCCGCGATCTGCGTCCTCGCGAACTATTCCGAGCAGTTCTCTCTTGACGACGGCGAGCGCACGAGTGTGATGCGCACCAGTATCGAAGCAGTCCGAGGGCGAGTGCCTGTCGTCGTGACGACCAGTCACTTCAGCGCACGCATCGCCGCTGAGCGCAGCCGGGAGGCCCGCGACGCCGGCGCCGACATGGTCATGCTCATGCCGCCGTTCTTCGGGACCACGTTGCGCTGTGGGGACGACGACGTGGTCGAGTACTTCAAGCGAGTCACCGACGGCCTCGACATCGATGTCATGATCCAGGACGCACCGATGAGCGCAACACCGCTTTCGGTCGACCTCCTGAGTCGACTTGCACGTGAGATCCCCACGGTCCGATACGCGAAGATCGAGGTCGCGCGCGCCGCGCAGAAGATCCGCGACGTCGCCGCGTCCGCCGGCGCTGATCTGCCTGGCCTGTTCGACGGCGAGGAGTCGGTCACTCTAATCCCCGACCTTGATGCGGGAGCAGTCGGCACGATGTGCAGCGCCCTGCTGCCGGATCTCCTCGTCCCCGCGGTCCGATCCTTCCTCGCAGGCGATCGTGACGACGCTGTGTCCCGTTGGGAGCGGGCACTGCCCCTCATCCAGTTCGAGAACCGTCAATGCGGTCTGCGTGCTGCGAAGATCGCGTTGGCCGAGGGCGGCGTGATCGGATCGGATGCCTGCAGAGCCCCTCTGGAGGGCGTCTCGGAGGAAACCCGACGGGGCCTGCTGGAGATGCTCCGTCGTGTGCGGCCGCTCGTGCTCGACTGGGCGAGCTAGATGTGCGCGCGAGGCCTGCGGGCTCGATCCGACGGAGCACCGCGATGACATCGGAAGTCGTGCAGATCACCGATGTCGTCTGCGTCCATGGCGAGGGGCCGGTGTGGTCGCCGACGTGGGATTCGCTGCGAGTGCTCGACATGCTGGAGGGCACGATCGTCTCCATCGATGGCGATGGCACAGCGTCGCGTCACAAGGTCGGAGACGTGGTTGCGCTCACGCGCCCGCGCGCGCCCGGCGGGTGGGTGTGCGTGACCGATCGAGGATTGCTCGCGGCAAGCGAGGATCGCCTCGACGCCGACCTCACGCTGGTCTCCGAACTCTGGAGCGACCCCGCAGTGAGACCGAACGAGGGAGGTTGCGCCCCCGATGGGGGACTGCTCATCGGGTCCACGTCATGGGATGGCATCGACGGCCTCGGAGAACTCCTCCGAGTGGATCCCGACGGCTCCGTCCGCCGCATCCTGACTGGCCTCGGCGTCTCCAACGGACTGGGTTGGACAGCCGACGGACGTTTCGCGTACTACATCGACTCCGGGACGCGAGTGATCGAACGATTTCGATGGTCTCCCGAAACAAGCCTCACCGACCGGACGACGTGGGCGGCCCTCACGGGCCCCGGCGCCGGCGACGGCCTGGCCGTGGACTCGGAGGGCGGCGTCTGGGTCGCGATGTACGGAGGTGGCGCCCTCCACCACTACACATCCGAAGGAGTTCTCGATGAGGTGGTCGATCTGCCGGTCAGCCAGCCGACATCGTTGACCTTCGCCGGGCCTGATCTGAACCGGCTGGTCGTGACCACCTCGAGCTACGCGCTGGAACGACCCGAGTCGGGTGCCGGTGCCGTCTTCGAGGTCCGCAATCACAACACGCGCGGCCTGCCCGTCCAACCGTTCACCGGCTGATGTCCGCTGGAGGCAAGATGCTGTATTCAACCGACCCTCGTTCGGGTAGACGAACCGCCGTCGACATCGAACCGACATCCGATGACGAGGTGGCTGCCACGCTGGAACGTGCGACCGCCGCGGCGCACGTCTTGCGCTCCGAACCACGCGCGTGGCGTTCCCATCTGCTCCGATCGCTCGCTGATGCTCTCACCCGACGTGGCGAGGAACTCGTCTCCGCGGCCCTCGCCGAGACGGGACTCACCCGTTCGCGCCTCGAAGGCGAAGTCGCACGCGCTGCCGGCCAGTTCCGCCTGTTCGCGGACGTCGTCGATGAAGGAAGCTACCTCGAAGCGGCCATCGATCATGCGGTGGAGAGCCCCTCGGGTCGGGCTCCGGAGATCAGGCGGATGCTCGTACCGCTGGGACCCGTCGCCGTGTTCGGATCCAGCAACTTTCCCTTCGCGTTCTCCGTGGCCGGCGGAGACACGGCCTCTGCGCTGGCGGCCGGGAATCCGGTGATCCTCAAAGCCCACAGCTCGCACATCGAAGTGTCGCGGCTCTCGTTCGAGATACTCGACGCCGCCGCAAGGTCGGCGGGCGCCCCTCCCGGCACCCTGGAGATCGTCTACGGCCAGGAGGCGGGGCGCGCACTGGTCGCCCACCCCGCCGTCCGCGCCGTGGGGTTCACCGGATCTCAGTCGACCGCCGAGGCGCTGCTCGAGGTGATTCGCGGTCGGGCCGAGCCGATTCCGTTCTACGGCGAGTTGAGCAGCTTGAACCCGCTCATCGTGAGCGCGCAGGCGGCGGTCGCGAGATCCACGCAGATCGCTGAGGGGCTGATCCAGTCGGTGCTCGGCTCCAGCGGTCAGCTGTGCACCAAGCCAGGGCTGCTCTTCGTTCCGGGGGCGGCGACGGAGCTCGTCGATGCGCTCGTGGCGGCCGTATCTCGCGAAGGCTCGCACGTCCTTCTCAATGACCGCATCGCCACGTCTTACCGGGAGATCTCCGGGCGCCTCGTCGATGCCGGCGCGGAGACTGCTGCACGCGGGAGCGGGCCCGAGACCGAGTTCTCCGTGAACCCGGCCCTGCTCGTCATTCCGGCGCACGATTTCACGAGCGAGGTCGCGGAGGAGGTGTTCGGACCGCTCGCGGTCATCGTCCGATATCGCGATGTCTCCGAGATTCCCCCGGCGCTGGATGCCGTACCTGGTTCCTTGACCGCGACCATCCACTCCGAGCCCCAAGAGCAGGACTTCAGGGCCGCCGTCGTCGATGCCATTGAGGACCGCGTCGGGCGGATCGTCTTCAATGGATATCCGACAGGCGTTCGCGTGTCCTGGGCGCAGCACCACGGTGGCCCATGGCCTGCGACGAACACGCAGCACACCTCGGTCGGAGCCACGGCGATCAGGCGCTTCTTGCGACCCCTGGCCTGGCAGGACGCGCCCGAGGACGTCTTGCCGACGGAACTGCGCAACGATTCGGACGTCCCCCGCCGGATCGACGGAGCCCTCATTCTGGCCGGTGCGTCGACCGCACAAGGACGTTGACGTGGCGCGGCACATCTCGGGTATCCAGCACACGATTCGCGCCGCCGGCTATGAGGCCCGGATCGCCAGCGTGGGAGCGACTCTGCGCACACTCACTCTGAACGGCACCGACATCATCGCGCCGTTCGACGCAGACGAGCCCCGCCCTGCGATGCGCGGCGCGGCACTGATCCCGTGGCCGAACCGAATCGCCGACGGGCACTACGAGATCGAGGGCGTGGGCTACCAGCTCCCGCTCACCGAGCCGTTGCTCGGCAACGCGATCCATGGATTGGCGGCGTCGCTCGACTTCCGGTCGGTGAGCCATACGGCGAGCGAAGTCGTGCTGATCGGCACTGTCGAGCCTCAAACCGGATATCCGTGGCAACTCGACATCGGAGTCACATTCTCCCTCGGAGCAGACGGCTTGACGCAGGAGATCCGCGTCATCAACAACAGCAGCTCTTCCGCCCCGGTCGGAATCGGTGGGCATCCGTACGTGCTCGCCGGGCCGGACGAGGCGGGAGCGGTCGACGGGTGGACGCTGCACGTCCCCGCAGAAGCTGTTCTCCGGATCTCGGAGGATCGGCTGCTGCCACTCGCGATCGTGCCGACGAAGGACGAACCCGGCCTCGACTTCCGCTCACCTCGAAGTCTGACCGGCCTGGCGGTCAATCATGCCTTCACCGACCTGGGCCGGGACGAGGACGGGATCTCCCGTGTGAGCGTCGTAGGTGAAAGCGGGGGTGGCGTCGAAGTGAGCTGGGATACCCGGTGCCCCTGGGTGCAGGTGTACACCTCGGACGTCGCGGATGGCGCATCCTACCGACACGCCGTCGCCATCGAACCGATGACATGCCCGCCGGACGCCTTCAATTCGAAGCGCGATCTGCACATGGTCGCCCCGCACTCTTCGGTGGCGGCAGGCTGGTCCATCCGCGCCCTGCGGGAGAGGAGCTGACGGCAGCTTCCTCTCCGTTCGTCTCTTCCCTACCCCTTCGTGCCGCCGGCGAACATGCCCGCGACGAGCGACCGCTGTGCGAACAGGAACAGCACGAGCACGGGGATGACCGACATCAGGATGGCGAGCGCGAGCTCGGGTGTGTCGATGCCGAGGTTGGCGGTGCCACCCGGGTTGAACGTCGACGAGGATGACATCAGCTGACTCAGACCCACCTGGATGGGCTGCTGGCTGCTCGAGGGCATCACCAGATACGGCAGAAAGAAGTTCTGCCAGTTCGCGACGAAGCTGAAGAACGCGACGAGCGCAATGATCGGGCGGGCGAGGGGAAGCGCGATCCGGAAGAAGATCTGCACTTCGTTCGCCCCGTCGATCCGTGCCGCCTCCAGCATCGAGCGCTGCAGACTCGTCGAGAAGTAGATGTACGTCAGGTAGACGCCGAACGGGAAGAACGCGAACGGCAGGATCAGCGCCAGCGGCGTGCCGATGAGCTTCATCGCGTTCAGCTCGAGGAACAGCGGGATGACGAGCGTCGTCGCCGGCATGATCATGACGATGAGAGTCACGATGAGCAGCAGCTTGCGCCCGCGGAAGCGGGTGAGGGCGAGGCCGTACCCGGCGGGGATGCTGCAGACGAGCGACAGCGCGAGGCCTCCGAACGCATACAGTGCGGAGTTGCCGAACCACTGGTAGATGATCCCGCCCTGGAACGCGACCAGGTGGTTCCAGGCGTCGCCGACCGCCGCGAACGACCCGAAGGCGAGGGGGAAGAGGTGCTCCACCTGGTATTCGGACTTCGTCGGAGCGAGGAGGAGCCACACCATCGGGAGCACGAAGAACACACCGAAGACGATGAGGACCAGCCAGACCAGGATGGCGCCGGCGGGCTGGCGCCGTCCGTGCTGAGGGATTGCGGAGATCGTCCCGGACGCCCCGGGAGCCACCATGCTGCGTGTCTCGCTCATCAGTCTTCCGCCTCCACATCGAACAGCCCCGATCGGGTGACCAGGACGACCGCGACCACGAGGCCGACGATCAGCAGCAGCACGGAGAGGGCGGCGGCCGCGTTCGCGTTCGACATCGGGCCGAACGCGAACTGGTAGGCGAGCTGGTTGGGAGACCACGTGACGTCGACCACCTTGCTGGCGACGCCCAGCATCTGCGGCTCAACGAAGATCTGGGTGCCTGCCGCGAAAGCGAGGATCACCATGTAGACGATCCACTGGCGGATCATCGGGATCTGGATGTGCCAGGCCAGCTGCCACGTCGAGGCGCCGTCGATGCGGGCCGCCTCCATGACCTCGTCCGAGATGTTGTTCACCGCGCCATACATGATGATGATCCAGCCGCCGGCGCCGACCCAGAACGCCATCACCGTGAAGATGGCGGGGAGGTTCTGCGGCTGCACGATCTTCCCGAAGTCCGTCCAGCCCATCGCCTGCAGAAGCGGTGCTATCGGGCTCACCTGCGGCGAGAGCATGAACATCCACACGAGCGCGCTCGCCACGCCGGCCAGGGCGCCGGGCAGGTAGAAGAGAAATCGCCAGAAGACCGACATCCGGTCGTGGATGTGGTTGCGCAGCACGAGCGCGAGACCGACGGCGAACACGACGATGACGGTGAGCCAGAGAGCAATGTAGCTGGCCAGGTTCGCCATCGAACGCACGAATCGGAAGTCGGTGACGACTACGATGAACTGCCCGAGCCCGGTGAACTGCCACTGGTCGTTCGTGAACGCCAGCGCGAACGCATAGACCGTGGGGACGATGCCGAAGAGGATCAGCAGGATCGTGTACCCGGCGACGAACAGGTAGCCGGTCTTGTTGCTCCGCTCTCGCGGTGCTGCGGTGCGCTGCGCCTTGCTCCGCGGCGTCTTGTTCCGTTCGCGCGGCGCCGAGCGTTCCAACAGCTGCGTGTGGGTGCTCACCAGTGCGGGCCTCTCTCTCGGGTGATGGTGTGTCCGGGTGGCGGCGACGCCGCCACCCGGACACCAGGGGGTTCCTACTTCGTGACCGTGTAGCCCGCCGCCTTCGCGGTGTTGATCTGCTCGGTCTGCCAGGCGGGCATCAGCGACTCCACGCTCTTGCCTGCGTTGATTCCCGTCTCCACGACGTTCTTGAACGGGTCCTGGTCGAGGAAGGTGGTGTTGGCCCAGCCCTTCCAGACCTGATTGGCCGCCTTCTGGAACGGCTCCGCGATGGGGGTCGCGAAGTAGTTGATGTTGTCCGGGTTGGTCAGCCACGCCTGCGCTGCGGCCGTGTTCGCGGGGTAGGTCGGCGCCGTCTTCTGGAAGCCGGTGTCACTCGTGACCCATGTGACGAGGTCGGTCGCATTCTTCAGGTTCTGGCTGTGCGACGAGACCATCCAGATGCCGCCGCCGACGTTGCCGTTCGACGCGGTCGAGTCGCCCGCCCACTGCGGCTGGTCGGCGATGCCGATCTGGCCTGCCGGGATCTTGTAGGTCGCATCGAAGAGGTACTTGCCGAACCACGACGGGCCGACGGCCATGACCATCTTCGACCCGTCCAGGCCCTTCTCGAAGTAGCTCTGCTTGCCCATCGCGCCGGAGTCGAGGAGGGCGTCGATCATCTTCGCCGTCTTCGTGCACTGCGCCGACGTCATGTCGATCTTGATCGTGTTCGGATCGCCGGTACGCTCCTGCACCGCGCAGCGGCTGGCCCAGAAGTACACGTCGAGCATGTTGGCGTCGCCGAACTCGCCCACGAGATAGCCGGGGTGCTCCTTGGCGATCTTCTCACCGAGCGACTGGAAGTCCTCCCATGTCGTCGGCAGGGTGTAGCCCCACTGGTCGAGCATCGTCTTGTTGTACCAGAGCACCGTCTGGGCGATGTCGTTTCGCAGGCAGTAGACGTTCCCGTTCGCCTCGCACGGCGCGAGTGAACCCTGTGCCCAGCCGGCAAGTGTCGACTTCGGGATGAGGCCCTGATTGAGCGGTGCAGCGTACGGCTGCGCCCCGCCACCGCTCGATTTCAACGCCCACGCCGAGTCGGACGTGGCCGGGGAGAAGACGACATCCGGCCAGCCGGATCCCGACTTGTCGTACAGAGACATCTTCGTCTGCAGGCCCAGGCCATCGAACGTCTCGATGTTGATCTTCACCTCGGGATGCGTTTTCTGGTAGGCCTCGACCGCCGCCTGCCGCGTGGGGTCGACGAGCACGTTGATCGCCGCCGAGTCGTCCTGCTTGACCGGGGTGAATGCGCTCGCGCTGTTCGACTGGGTGGGGGTCGCGCTCGCGCAGCCGGCGAGCAGGGCGAGAGCCGCGATCGCCGCGGCCGCGCCCGCAGCCGTCCGGAGACGGCGCTTCTGTAGGATGTGATTCACTGTGATTGCCCTTTCTTGGTGATCGCGAGGACTGCGTCTATGCAACCCGGGCGAAGTGGCGGACGGCCTCGGGATAGTCGAGGCCCGGGGGAAGTGCGATTCCGGGTTCGGTGGGGGCATGCAGCAGCCCGTTCTCATCCACGACGGCCTCCCGTGTGACCGTGCTGCAGTGCACCAGCGACTCGTAGTAGGTGGTGTTCGAGATGGCCATGCAGAGGTGCTCGGCGTGGATGCCTCCGCCGTGCACCTCGGCGCGGATGCGGAACGCATCCGCCAGATGTGCAGTGCGCATGGCCCCCGTCATCCCGCCGCGCAGCCCGGCGCTCGTGCGGACCCCGAACGTCGCCGCCCCTGCCGCGATGAAGTCGGCGCTGTTCATGTACGCCCCGTCGGACGTCTCCGCCGAGAGCAGCGGCACATCGACCGCACGGGCGAGCTCGCGGTAGGCACTCACACTGAACTCGCGCATCGGCTCTTCGTACCAGCGATAGTTCGCATCGGAGAGCGCCCGCCCGAGATAGATCGCGTCGGGCAGATCGAAGCCCGCCGATCCGTCGTACATGAGGTCCATCTCGTCGCCGACGTGTTCCCGCAGGGCGAGGCACAGAGCCGCATCCCGCTTCGCGTCGCCCCACGCGTGGAGCTTGATCGCGGGATACCCCAACTCAATGCACTGTGAAGCGACGTCCAGGAACTCCTCGGTCGTGCCGAAGGTGACGGTCGAGGCGTATGCGGGGAGGGACTCGCGCATGCCTCCCATCAGTTTGTAGGCGGGGAGGCCAGCGGCCCGGCCGGCAAGATCCCACAGAGCGACATCGAAGAGGCCGAAAACGGGCAGCGGGAACTCGTGCAGACGATCGAGCTCCCACATCCGGTCATAGTGCCATTCGCGCATGAGCGGGTCCTTGCCGAGGTACTCAGGCCGGTACACGTGCTCGACGAGGGACTCGACCATCGCGACCGCGCTCATCCGGGAGAAGAACGCAGCCCCTTCGGCGCCCTCATCCGTCCCGATCCGCAGAACCACACCCTCCGCGGGACCGTACTCCGCGCTGCCGGGCAAACCCGCCCGCCACCGGAACGGCGGCTCGACGGGAGGCACCCGCACAGGGTACGTCTCGATGTGGGTGATCTTCATTGAGCACTTCCTCGCTGTCATCATCGAACTGACGCAGACGTTACACGTTTGATGTTTGACGTTCAACCTTTTCTTTTCGATCCGATCGCGCCAGACTCAGGACATGACGATGACGAGCGGCTCGACATCTGCGAGCGCAGACCGCCCGGTGCGGAGAAGGCAGCGGCTCAGTACGCCGATCGCGGATGAGCTGCTACGCCGCGTCGTCTCGGGGGCATACCCCGTTGGGACGCAACTGCCCCCCGAGCCTGTTCTTGTCGTGGAATTCGACGTCAGCCGAACTGTCATCCGCGAGGCAGTCAAGTCGCTCGAGGCCGCAGGCCTCGTGTCCATACGGCAGGGAGACGGCACCGTCGTCCGGGATCGGGGGCTCTGGAGCATCCTCGACCCTCGAGTCCTCCCTGTCGCACTCACCTACGACATCGGCTCTCGCCTTGCCGACGATGCGATCGCGCTGCGCGCAGAGCTTGATACGACGCTCATCACGGAGGCAGCGCCGAAGTTGACCGAAGGCGACTTCGCGACCATGGACGAGTGTCTCCATGTCATGGACGCCTCCTCCGAGCTCGCCGATCTGCAGCGTGCCGATCTTGCGTTCCATCGGGTCTATCGGGCGCGCTCGGGCAACGAACTGAAGTCGAGCATCGTGATGCTCCTCATGGAGGAGATGCCGCCGAACGAGCGTCTGGTGCGAGAGCCGCGTGCGATGTACGACGCCGCCAACCTCGACCATTGGGACATCTACAACGCCCTGCGCGACGGACGCGTCGAGGACGCCGTCGTCGCGCTCGACCGGCACATCCGCGACCTGTGGACCTGGCGGCACGACACGCCGTGACGCAAATGGACGAGCCGATAGACATCCGATCTTTTGTGATCGATCCGTTAGGCTCGACCCATGGCGGTGACCGACGAGGCGATTGAACGCATCAAGGAGATGATCATCTCGGGCGAGTTGAGCCCGGGTGAGAGGCTTCCTCCCGAGAAGGACCTCAGCGAGCGTCTGGGCCTGTCGCGAAGCTCGTTGCGCGAGGCCGTCAAGGCGCTCGAGCTCATCCGCGTCCTGGACGTGCGCCGGGGCGACGGAACCTACGTGACAAGCCTCGAGCCGGCCCTCCTGCTGGAAGCGATGTCGTTCGTCGTCGACCTGCATACCGACCGGTCCGTCCTCGAGATCTTCGCGGTGCGCCGCATCCTCGAACCCGCTGCCGCGGCGCTCGCCGCGCACACGATGAACGACGAGGACATGACGATCCTCCAGGACATCGTCGATACGGCGAACGCGGACGGAACGATCGAGGAGCTCGTGCAGCACGATGTGCGGTTCCATCAGGCGATCGTCGAGGCGACCGGGAACGAGTACCTCAGTCGCCTGACGGAATCGATGTCCAGCGCGACCGTGCGCGCACGCATCTGGCGTGGGATCACCCAGCGCGGAGCCGCTGCTCGCACGATCTCCGAGCACGCCGCCATCCTGGGCGCCCTGACCCGCCACGATGCCGAGCTCGCGTCGGCCCTGATGCTCGCACACGTCGCGGGCATCGACGAGTGGCTGCGAGACGCATCGTGATCGACGCTCATGTCCACATGTGGGATCCGAGGCGCTTCGACTATCCGTGGCTGAGTCAGGCGCCGATTCTCGACCGGCCCTTCATCCCCTCGGATCTGGACGGCGAGGCATCCGGATACGGCGCGATCTTCGTGCAGGCCGACTGCGCAGGCACGCAGTCGCTCGACGAGGCGCGCTGGGTGGCCGACCTCGACTGGTCGGGCCTGCGCGGCATCGTCGCCGGCGCCGATCTGCGCTCGCCCGATCTGTCCGACCACCTCGACGCGCTCGCCACGGTGCCGGGCGTCGTTGGCGTGCGTCATCTGCTGCAGGGCGAGGACGAGAGCGACTGGGCCGACGACGACGCCCTCCGCGCGGGTCTTCGGGTGCTAGCCGCGCGCGGGCTGACTTTCGACGCGTGCGTGCATCGCGGGCAGCTCACGGCCCTCGCACCGCTTCTCGAGAGCGTGCCCGACGTGAAAGTCGTCATCGATCACCTGGGCAAGCCGGCAGTCGACGCCGGGATCGACGATGCGGCCGGCCGACAGTGGCTCGACTCGATGCGCCGGCTCGCGGAGCGCCCGCTGACTCATGTCAAGCTCTCCGGGCTCGCTCCGGAAGCGGCCGACCGCTCGACGCTGGACCACAACGGTGACGCGTTCGTGACCGCCGGCCTCGAGCTCTTCGGCGCCGAACGGGCGATGATCGGCAGCGATTGGCCCGTCAGCGCCCGCCTGGGGGCGGGCTTGCGCCCGGCGAAATGGCGCGACCGCGTGCTGCGCGTGGCCGCATCCGTCGGAGCCGATCGAGATGCCGTCGACACCGGCACCGCCGAGCGCTTCTACGGTCTCGCGCCGACGACATGAATTGCGTGCCTCAGCAGCTCAGGAGGCGATGAGCCATTCATCTCGGAGGGCCGTCCACAGACTGTCCGGCACGTCGACGCCCATCCGCTCGACGTTCTGACGAACCGCGTCGGGGTGCGAAGCACCCACCACGACCGTCGCGACCTCGGGTGCGAGGCTCGGGAAGTGCACCGCGGCTGTCGGCAGATCGACACCGAAGCTCTCGCACACGTCGGCGATCCGGCAGGCGCGGGAGACCAGCTCCGGCGGCGCGTCGGCGTAATCGTATTGCGCATCCTCGGAAGGACGCGGCCGGGAGAGCAGACCTGAGTTGTAGACCCCGGCAGCCACGATCTTCACGCCGTGCTGTGCGCACGCAGGCAGGAGCTCTTCAGCGGCGGACTGGTCCAGCAGCGTCCATCGGCCCGCGATCATGACGAGATCGATGTCGCCCTCGCGCACGGCGCGGCTGGCGACGGCGGCGTCGTTCACACCTACCCCGATCTGCGACACGAGGCCTTCGTCGCGAAGCGCCGCGAGCGCGGGAAGCCCCTCTCGCAGGCCTCGCTCGAGGTCGTACTCCTCCGGGTCGTGCAGGTAGAGGATGTCGATGCGGCCGATCCCCATCCGTTCGAGCGACGCTTCAACGCTGCGCCGGATGCCGTCGGGACTCGGGTCGAACTCTCGTACGGCGTCATCGGGGACGTCGAACCCGTTGAGGATGTCGCGCCCGCCGTTGTAGCGGGGGTTGGGCACGAGCAGCCGCCCCACTTTGGTGGAGACGATGTAGTCATCGCGCGGATGCTGGCGGAGGAATCCACCGAGCCGTCGCTCGGAGAGACCGAGCCCGTAATGCGGGGCCGTGTCGAAGTAGCGGATGCCGGCATCCCACGCCGTCTGAAGGCCGGCGGTCGCCTCGTCGTCACTGACGACGCGGCGCAGGTTCCCGAGCTGAGCGGCACCGAAGCCGAGCGGGCCGAACCCAGGGGTCATTGCATGGTCTCCTTCTCTTCGGTCTCGAACGCGCCACGCCATGTGTGCCGTTCGATGGACGCCCTGCGCATCTCGGTTCCCGCGC
Source organism: Microbacterium candidum (assembly GCF_030315975.1). Classification (GTDB taxonomy): domain Bacteria; phylum Actinomycetota; class Actinomycetes; order Actinomycetales; family Microbacteriaceae; genus Microbacterium; species Microbacterium candidum. The sequence goes on from NZ_JASXSZ010000001.1 coordinate 105,952, forward strand.
CGGGCGCCGACGGTGCGACGTAGCGCGCATCACGGAGCTCGACGGGCGCCTCGAAGTGCTCATGCAGGTGGTCGACGTATTCGATCATCCGCCCGGTCATGCTGCCGGACACGGCGACGAAGTCGAACATTGACAGGTGCTGGACCGCCTCGCACAGACCGACGCCGCCCGCGTGCGGACAGACGGGCACGCCGAATTTCGCGGCCAGGAGCAGGTTGGCGATGTTCTCGTTCACCCCGCCGACGCGGGCTGCGTCGATCTGCATCACACCCATCGCTTCCGCCTGCAGAAGCTGCTTGAAGACGATGCGATTCTGCACGTGCTCGCCGGTCGCCACGGGGATGGGCGCGATCGCGCACGCGATCGCGGCGTGGCCGAGGATGTCGTCGGGGCTCGTGGGCTCCTCGACCCACGCGGGCCGGAACGGGGCCAGCGCCGCGATCCACTCGATGGCGGTTGCGACGTCCCACCGCTGGTTGGCGTCGATCGCAATCGGGTAGTCGTCGCCGACGACCTCGCGTGCGACGCGCATCCGTCTCAGGTCGTCGGCGAGGTTCCCGCCGACCTTCAGCTTGATCTGGGGAAAGCCCTGGTCGACGGCCTCGCGGCAGAGCCGCGCGAGCTTCTCATCCGAGTAGCCGAGCCAGCCGGGGCTCGTCGTGTAGGCCGGGTACCCCGCCGTGCGCAGTTGTTCGATGCGCGCCTCCCTGCCCGGTTCGGCCGCTTCCAGGATCTCAAGGGCCTCGACGGGGGTGAGTGCATCACTGAGGTAGCGGAAGTCGACGAGCGAGACGATCGCCGCGGGCGACAGTCGCGACAGGTGCAACCACAGCGGCTCGCCCGCGCGCTTCGCACGCAGATCCCACAACGCGTTGACGACCGCACCGATCGCCATGTGCATGACGCCCTTCTCCGGTCCGAGCCAGCGCAGCTGGGAGTCGTCGGTGAGCGACCGGGCCGTGGCGCCCATGTCGGAGAAGAGTGCCTCCAGGTCGCGTCCCAGGAGGAGCGGCCACAGTGCCTCGATCGCCGCCACCGCCACCTCATTGCCCCGACCGATCGTGAACACGAAGGCGTGGCCCTCGAGGCCGTCGGGCGCATCGGTGCGGATGACCACGTACGCCGCCGAGTAGTCGGGGTCGGGGTTCATGGCGTCCGAGCCGTCCAGACTCAGTGAGGTGGGAAACCGGATGTCGATGGTGTCGACGGCGGTGATGACAGACATGGATTCCTTTCCGATGTAACGATAAACATCAGATGTATTGGTTGTCAATCACGGGCATGGTGTGTCAGAATCGGGCCAGCGCCGAGCCGGCGCATCTTAGAGTTCCGATCTTTTGGAGTATCGTGCGCTTCGCTCGACTTGGCCCCCGCGGCGCGGAGATCCCCGCCGTCGTCGTAGGCGATGACGTCTACGACCTCCGTCCGCTCACGTCCGACATCGACGGCGCCTTTCTCGCCTCGGGCGGTGTCGAGCGGGTCCGCGGCGCTCTCGCCGCGGGCTCCCTGGCACTGCTCCCGGGTGCCGCAGACCTCCGCGTCGGCGCCCCGATCGCACGCCCCTCCGCGGTCTATTGCATCGGCATGAACTACGCGGCCCACGCCGCTGAGTCCGGCTCCGCTCCCCCGGAGCACATGGTGATGTTCATGAAGTCGCCGAACACGGTCGTCGGCCCCGACGACTGCGTCGCGATCCCTGCCGGGAGCGTCAAGACGGACTGGGAGGTGGAGCTCGGCATCGTCGTCGGCGTCCCGACCTCATACCTTGGGTCTCCCGCAGAGTCTCGAGAACGCATCGCCGGTTTCGTCGTCGTCGACGACCTGTCCGAGCGCGACTGGCAACTCGGCCTCTCCGGCGGGCAATGGTCCAAGGGCAAGTCCGGTCCTGGATTCTGCCCGACCGGCCCCTGGCTCGTGACCCCCGACGAGTTCGACGCCCACGATGTCCGCCTGCGCAGCTGGGTGAACGGTGAGCCGCGCCAGGATTCCCGGACCGCCGACCTGATCTTCGGCATCGATCACATCGTGTGGGAGCTCAGCCAGTACCTGGCCCTCGAGCCCGGCGATCTGATCCTCACCGGCACCCCTGAGGGAGTCGCCCTGTCCGGCCGCTTCCCCTACCTGGCACCGGGAGACATCGTCGAACTCGAGATCGACGGCCTCGGACGGCAACGACAGGTGATGATCGCCGGGCCCACCGCCTCCTCCCTTTCGGCCGCACTCTCCGAAGGAGCCGCAGAATGACCGCAAGCATGACCGACCTCGTGGCGATCGTCACTGGCGGTGCATCGGGACTCGGCGCCGCCATCGCTCGCCGCCTCCGCGAGGAGGGAGCACGCGTCGCCGTCTTCGACGTGAATCCGGACATTGCGCCGGATGCCGACCTCGCTGTGCGCGTGGACGTCACGGACGACACCTCGGTCCGCGCCGGTGTCGAACGGGTCGCAGAGGAGTTCGGTCGCATCGACATCGTGGTCAACAACGCCGGCATCGGCGCACAGGGCGACGTCGCGACGAACCCGGATGCCGAGTGGCATCGCGTCTTCGACATCAACGTCGTCGGCATGGCGCGCGTCTCCCGCGCCGCGCTCCCGCACCTACGCCGCTCGCCCGCCGCCGCGATCTGCAACACGTCATCGATCGCCGCAACGGCCGGTATCCCGCAGCGGGCACTGTACAGCGCGACGAAGGGCGCCGTGCTCTCGCTCACCCTCGCGATGGCCGCCGATCACCTGTCGGAGGGCATCCGCGTCAACGCCGTGAATCCCGGCACCGCGGACACGCCGTGGATCAATCGGCTGTTGTCATCTGCGCCGTCGCCGCAGGCCGAACGCATAGCGCTCGAGGCTCGCCAGCCGCACGGACGCCTCGTCTCCGCGGACGAGGTCGCGGACGCTGTGACCTACCTCGTGAGCCCCCGCGCGGGCTCGACGACGGGCACGAGCATCGCCGTCGACGGCGGGATGCAAGGACTGCGTCTCCGCCGCTGAGCCCCCGTCCTCCCCTAGCCGCGAAAGGAACGCCATGCGCGTCGCTCTGCACTCCATACTCCGGGAGGGCCACGAGGTCGCCTATGAGGAGGACCACGCCGCGATCCCCGACGATCTGGTGGCCGCTTTCGCTCGGCTCGACATCCACGACTGGACGATCTGGCGCAGTGGGCGCCACCTGTTCCATCTGGTCGACTGCGACGACTTCACCGCCGCGATTGTCGCGCTCGGAACCGATCCTGCGAACGAGGACTGGCAGCGTGTCATCGGCCGGCACGTCGAACGCTTCGTCGATCCGCCCGAGGGCGTCGGGATGCCTCAGGTCTGGAGCCTGACACGGCAACGGGCCTAGCGCGGGCCCGGGGATCATGCTCCGGGCCTATGGCCCCATTCGCGCGCGGCGTTTGAATGTTCGCCGCGCATGCTGCTTTTCTGGCTCCCGCAAGGCGTGCGTGGCGATCTTCCAGCCTGTGGTGTGCGAGACGGATCCTGGGCAGGTGCGAGCCCGCGCCGTTCCGTCAGCGATCGCTCGAGCGGTGGCCGTGGTCGACCGTCGGACGGTGCCGCGTCAGCCGGTCACGCGATCCTGTGATCGCAGGTCCAGAACGAGCGCGTCCGGGGCACTTTCGAGGGCGACCTCCAGTTCACCCGCGACAGGATCCCACGACCACGAATTGCCGTCGTTCTCGAGGACGGAGGTAATCGTGGGCATGCACCCCGCAAGATGGGAGATCCTCAGTCGCTGCCTCGATTGATCTCCACCCCGCCGGAAGACCGCCACTCTCGTGAAGTCTTCATGGATCAGGCCGCCCGCGATCCAGTCTGCCTCGAACTCGGGAAGACCGATAGGCCAGAACGGACGCGAATCGATGACTCCCCGCCGGACGTTCTTGTAGGCGGCGATCGCCTCGGCCACCATCTGAAGCTGCCCGGGTTCAAGCCGATCGATGGCGCCGGACAGATGGAACCGGCCGAGCTGGGCGCATGCCAGCGCGAAGCGCATCCGCCCATTGTCATCATCGACGTCAGGGAAGCACCACATTGCCAGTTGCTCGGGTGGCACCGACATGAGGCCTGAGATCGAGATGGGGACGACCGCCTGGTTCTCCCATTGGTCGGTGCTCTGCTGCAGCTGGAAGTGCTTCACAGTCTCCGGATCGGTGCGCATGCCACCGGAGGCGCAGTTTTCGAGTACGACATGCGGGTGTCGCTCGCGGATTCGATCAATCCACTGCAGGTAGGCCCGGGCATGTTCGAGTCGGCCCTGTCCGGCGCTCCGGTTCGCAGAGTCATTACCGTGGGCCGCTGCGACGTTGTAGTCGAACTTGAAATAGCCCGCCCCCATCGACACGAGGCGATCGATGGTGCGGTCGAGGTGACCGATGGCCGCGGGGTGCGTGAAGTCGAGGTGATATCGGCCGAGCTCCTCGACGCGATACCCGTTCCGCTGGAAGAATGCCTCTTCCGGGAGCTGGTTCGCGAGTGGGCTGCGAACGCCGATGACCTCTGGCTCGACCCACAGTCCGGGCACCATCCCAAGGGCGCGAATACGTGCCAGCGTGGCGCTCAGGCCGTTGGGGAATCGCTGCTGAGACGGCTGCCATTCGCCGACGCTGTCCCACCAACCCTCTGCATCATCGTCGTACCAGCCCGCATCGATGCAGAAGACATCGACGCCGAGCTCATGCGCTCGATGGATGTACGGCTCGAGGCGCTCTTCCGAAGGGTCGCCGTTCAGCGCCTTGAGGTAGTCATTGAATACGACGGGGGCAGTCTCGAAGACCTCGCGAGTCGTGCGCGACGCTCGCCGGTGCGTCGTCAGCTGCCCGATCGCATCCTGCCACCCTCCGGCTGCGAATGCCATGGACGCCGAAACCGCCCGGAAGGACTCACCCGGTTCGAGTCGCATCGACCACTGTCCGAAGACATCGTTCGGCCCTTCCATCCCGATGTAGACGCCGCCACCCGGAATGTCGCCCAATTCGTATCGCCAGGAGCTCGGCGCCTCGACATCCCATGCAATCGACGGCCCGCCGTCGACTTCAGCGACACCGGTCGGCACGTGATGACCCGTGGAGAGGTTGCCTTCCGACGAGACATGGAAGGCATTGTTGAGCCACTTGTCGTCGCGCCACTTCTCGAAGACCCCGGGCGGCAGCAGCGGAAGGAGGCCCGGCCGAAGTCGGTCGGTTCGCCACCGATACTCGGCACCCCACCTACTATCCGCCGACATCACCGTCACTGCTCGTGAATCGACGGCGAGACCGACGACGAGAGATGACACCCCGAGAAGGGAGACCGCGTCGGTCCCCTCATTCGTGACGGTGACGGACGCCCGAAAGGCGGCTGCCTCGCCAGGCATGCAGAGTGTCAACGTCGCGCCGACCTTCCGCTCTTCGTCGCCGACCTCGAGCACGAGGCAGGGCGAGTCCGACGCAGGAGTCGTGTGGCCTCGATACACCAGAGATCTGCCGATCGCGGAGTCCACGACCCTTCCCGCCGGATTCGTCGGTCCGTGGGTGACCGTCCTGACCTCGATCAGCGGTGTTCGCGCGCCGTGCGTCACGCGCACACCGCCCGTCGAATCGCGGACGCTGATCGTCTCGAGCGTGACGATGCCGTCGTCGAGGATGCGGAATCTCAATTGCAGACTGTCGTTCCCCCAGGTGAACCCGTTGGTCTCATCGGCGACGATCATCGAACAGCTCCTCGATTGATGCCCACGCGTGTCTGAGGGTGACCGGATAGGCGGTGAACCACTAGTGGCGGTGACGGAAGGAAAGCCCGCTGGTGTCGCCCAAGTGGCATCGCCTGGCTCCTTTGCTCGACGCCGCGCGCAGATCCCACCGGACCCCGCATACATCCTACGATAGCATCATTCGATGATTGGGCAATCGGCGGAAACGTCGGGTGGGTCGCTGAATCTGTAGCGACGCTCGAGCTCGGCGAAGGACTCGAGGTCAGCTCGCCTGACGGTCGCGACCGAATCGGCGACCGAACAGGAGCGCGCCGAAGCCGGCGATCGTCAGGGCGAGTCCGGACAGCAGTCCCGGCAACATGTCCGAGAACGGTGAGGGATGGAGAGGCAGCGCAGCATGATCACCTTCCCTCTTCGGCCCGGTCGTCACCATCAGCATCCACGCAGACGGGCGTGTGCAGTTCCGCGCGCGTTCATCGTGTGTTGCGTCGCCACCGACGGATGGTCAGCAGAAGGAGACCGGTCGCAAGCAGCAGACCGCCGACGATGGCAGGCATTCTGGCGTCGGCTCCCGTGACCGCGAGGATGGAGGGCGGGATGACGATTCCGATGACGGTCGCCTCACAGTCCGGATCGGTTGAGCCTGCCGCGCAGTTCCCATCCGTCGTCGTCACCACGGCATTCCGCAGCGTCTGACCCATGCTGACGGACTGGTCGACGGTGACGGAATAGGTGACCGTCGCAGTGGCTCCCACCGCGAGCGGGCCGGACCACGAGAGCTTCGGCGCCTGGTACGCGAGCGTTCCCGTGGTCGCTTTGGCGTCGCTGTTGTAGGTTGCGCCCGTGACGACCTTGCCGAGGTCATCGGTGAACGCGGCAGGGTCCGCCGCCGTGTACGCGGCGTGGCCGGTGTTGGTGACAGTGATCGTGTACGTCACCTTCTGACCCGCGGCCGCAAGGGTGGTGTCGGCCTTCTTCGCCACAAGCAGCGAGTAGACGTCAAGAGTCACGGAACACGCGGCGTCCGTCGAGCCTGCGGGGCAGTTCCCGCCGATGCCGGGCGGGGTGACCACTGGATTGATGAGATGGAGGTCGCCACCGTCGGGATTCGCTACGGTCACGGTGTAGGTGATCGTGACAGTCGCGCCGACGTCGAGAGGGCCCGACCAGGTGAGCACGGGCTTGCGGTAGGAGACGGAGCCCGCCGTGGCGGTCGCGTCGGCGTTGTACGCCGCGTCGTCCAGCACCTTGCTGAGGTCGTCGATGAACGACGCCGGTTGTTGCGCGGAGTAGGGCACCTGACCGGTGTTGTGGACTGCAATCGTGTAGGACACCGTCTCGCCCGGGTGGACCGGGCCGCTCGGGGATGCCGTCTTGACGACGTGGAACGACTGCACGTCACGCACCACAGGCGCGCAGGGTCCCGCGGAGCCATCCGCGCAGTATCCGCCTGGTGTCTTCGGGGTCGCCGCGTTGCTCAGGATTCCGTCCCCGGTGTCCGGATCGAGCACGGTGACGGAGTAGGTGACGGTCGCTGTCGATCCCGCGGCCAACGCGCCCGTCCAGGACAGCGTCGGACTCTGATAGGCCAGGGCGCCCGCCGACGCGGCGGCGTCGCCGTTGTATGTCGCATCGTCCTCGACGGCGGCGAGGTCGTCGGTGAATCCCGCAGGGTTCGCGACCGTGAAGTCACCATTGCTGGGGTTGTGAACCGTAATGGTGTAGCTGATGGTGTCGCCGGGGTGTACGACGTTAGTGGCCGAGGACGTCTTGGTGACGGTGTACCGGGCGATCTGACGCACCACGGGTGCGCACGGGCCTGGCGTGTGGTTCCAGCACCGCCCGCCTTCGCTGTTCGGGACGGCGGCGTTCGTCAATGTGCCGTCGCCCGTCGGCGGATCGTTGACCTTGACGGTGTACGTGATCGTGACCCTTTCGCCCAGCCCGAGTGCACCCGACCAGGACAGCACCGGCGCGGTGTACGACACCATGCCCGACGATGCGGCCGCGTCGCCCTGATAGGTCGCATCATCGATCACGCCGCTGAGGTCATCAGACAGCATCGCCGGGTCGGTCGCCGTATACGCGACGCCGCCGGTGTTCGTGACCGTGATCGTGTAGGGGACGGTCTGACCGGGGTAGACGGAGCCCGCCGACGGAGAACTCTTCGCCACCGTGTATGCCCGCACCGGCACCTCATTGCGACACGCGGGATCCGTGTTCCCCGGGACGCAACTGCCGCCCGATTCCGGCGGATTCATGACGACGTTCGTCAACATGTGGTCGCCGGTGTCCGGGGCCTGCACCGTCACGGTGTACGTGATGGTCACGACGGCGCCCACTGCCAACGGTCCCGACCAGGTCAATGCGGGACGGGTGTAAGCGACCGTCCCGGCCGAGGCCTGTGCGTCCGCGTTATAGGTCGCGTCGTCGAGCACGCCGGTCAGGTCATCAGTGAGAGATGCCGGCGACGCGGTCGTGTAGTCGACCTGTCCGGTGTTCGTGACCGTCAGGGTGTACGTGACCGCAGACCCCTCCTCCGTCACCGATGACGACGCGGTCTTGACGACGGCGAACGTCTTCGCGGGAACTTCGATATGACAGACGGGGTCCGTCGAACCCGTCGCGCAGTTTCCCCCGCTGTCTGTCGGAGTCTCCACGCGGTTCCTCAACTGCTTGTCCCCGTTGTCCGGTGTGTTCACGGTCACCGAATAATGCACTGTGACCGACGCGCCCACCGCCAGCGGCCCCGACCACGACAGCACGGGCGCCGCGTACGACACGGACCCTGCCGTCGCAGCCGCATCCGCGTTGTACGTCGCGTCATCCAGCACGCCGCTCAGGTCGTCGGTGAAGCTCGCCGGCGCCGACGCCGAGTAATCCACGCCACCGGTGTTCGTGACCGTGATCGTGTAGGGCACGGACTGCCCAGGCACGATCACCGTGGCCGTCGTCTGCTTCACAACCCGGAACGACTGGATCGGAACTGTCGCCACGCACGCAGGATCCGTCGAACCCGCCGCGCAGTTCGACGGGACGTCGACCGGGGTCACCACCCGGTTCACCATCGAATGCGGACCCGAATCCGGATCGTTCACGGTGACCGTGTACGTCACCGTCGCTGAGGCCCCTGCCGCCAACGGCCCGGACCATGAGATCACGCGGGTGGACGCGTCATACGATGCTGTGCCCGCGCTCGCGGCCACGCTGCCCGCGTTGTACGAGGAGTCCCGCAACGACGAGGTGATGTCATCGCTGAATGACGCCGGGCTGCCCGCGGCGTATGCCGACGTGCCCGTATTCGTGACTGTGATCGTGTACGTCACCGTGTTCCCGGGTCTTGCCGGGTTCGGGGAGGCGGACTTCTGCAGATGCAGCAGACACGCCGCAGGCGCGTTCTTGACCGTGAACCGCACCGTTCCCGTGCTGTTGCCGGCGGGGCCATCCGACACGTTCCCGGCCGTGGTCACCGCCGTCGCTGTGTTCGACACCGACGACGACGTCAGACACGGAACCGCCGCGACCTTCGTCTCATAGCACACCTGCAGTGGATCACCCGACCACGTGATCTTCACCTGCGCCGACGACATCGCCGACGGGTTCTTCGCTCCCACGATGGTCACATGCGCCGTCAACGAGGCCGTCGGACCCGTCGTCGGAATGGACGAGATGTCGATCGACTGCGGGCCCGACGGCGGGAACGACACGTCCACCCACCCCGGAACGTTCGCCCCGTTCGCGTCCGTCAACGTCAATCGCGCACTGCTGAAGTCTGACGCCGACAGCCCCACCAACGACACGGCCGACCACGACGACACGTGCCCCGACCGCCCGTCGCAATAGAACGTCGACGGCGCCACACTCACGTTCACCGCCGTTACGGCGTTGCAGCCGCCGCCCCCGGAGAGGTTGAAGATCTTGATCTGGCCGGCGTCGCCGTCCGCGACGCCGCAGCCCTCGAGATCGCCCGTCAATGGGCGAACCGTGTAGTTCGACGTGTTGGTGGGCCCGGTGAAGCCGGCGCACTTCGGCACCGCTCCCGATCCCGACCACAGCGCGAAGTCCCAGCACGTGATGACATCGTTCCGCGGCGAGGCGTAGAACTTCGTCCCCACGATCGCCCCGTCACCGAACCCGACCGTAGAGGGCGGATATCCGATGCCCGAAATGCCTGAATAGGGGTTGCTGGCCAGCGCGGTCCCGTCTGGCGCGTAGCAGGCGCCCTTGCCCAGGTCGCAAGCCGCACGCAGAGCCCCGGTTGCCCGATCCAACACCGGAGCGATCGTGTTCGCATACCCAGCGTTGCCGTTCGGGGCACCCTCGTTGATCGGGTATGCGCTCCCGCACACCGCGTGTGCGGAGACGTCGTAGCAGGTGAGGTACAGCGTCGTGCCGGAGACGAATGTCGTGTACACGTATCGACCCGACGTGAGCATGGACGCGTTGCTGTTGTTGGAAAACAGCCCGCCCGACACGCCGACCTTGCCGCAGGACCCGGTGCTTGCGCTGAAGCACAGCATGTTCCCGTTGCTGTCGAAGAAGTAGAAGTTCCCGTCCGACGCCGCGACGCCGTTCGTCGACAGGGGAGCGGACCCGGAGAAACCCGATACGGTGTCGAGCTCCGTGTACCCGCAGCTCGTCGCCCGCACGGTCGTGAGGTCCAGGCACATCACACCGATCGAGTACTTGCCGGACACCGCCGTCGTGAGCGCCGCACCCCAATACAACTTCCCCGCGACGATGAAGGAACCGTTTTGGAGCGCCGTCCACGTCCCGTTCGCCCCGGTGCCGATAGGAGTTCCCGCAACAGGACTCACATAGCTGGCATATGTGTTCGCCGGCCAGTTCGGGCACGTCGTGTTCGTGAGCGTCGAACAGAACACCTGCGTGTTCGAATTGTTGTGGTGATAGACCGTGTAGACATTCGTTCCGTAGTTCTCGACCGAATAGCCGTCACCTCCCGGCGTCGTGAAGTCGATCGACACGGGCGTGGACGTCGGGATGCTTCCCGCGGTCGAACCGGACAGAACGGTCCCGGATGCGGAAAGCGTGTTCGCGGAGACGTTCCCGGTCAGGTTCGGCGGCAGCTGCAACGAGTTCGCCACATAGGACTGCCCGGCGGTGATCGGATCCTTGATCGAGACCGCGGCATCCGCCCCCGTGGTGTTCTGATAGCTCAGCACCCACTTGATCGTGTCGCCCGGCGCCGCAGCTCCGGGCGAGTCGACTGTCGCTGTCGACGGCGTCGTCTGGTCGATACCCACCTTCGTGAACTCCGACACCGGTGTCGACTCGGCGGCCGCCGGCACGCTATCGGCCGCGACGAGACCGAGTGTGCCGAGCACCAGCAGGAGGGCGGTGCCACTGGCAAGTACTCCCCCACGCCGTTCGAACCGCCACCCGAAGGTTGCGGCTCTGCGGCCTCTGTCGATGTCGCGCCTCGAGAACCTGGTTCGCTGCACCTGAAGATCCCCCATCGAGTCACATCGACCGGGCTATGAAGAAGATAGCCACGAACAATGAGCCGCCCACTCTGCGCGGTCAGACTATCTATACCCAGGAGACGAGACAATCACGCACTTCGCATGATTTTCGCCATCCAGTCAGGAGCCAACGGCGGGCAGTGCGCCGCGTCTTGGCACCGGCTTTCGGCGCCTACGACAGATCCGAGGCCACACGTGTACCCAGAGCGGCATCATGATTGTGCGCCGCGCACGCTCTCCTTGGTTGCACAGTGTCGGAACAACTGGACGCTGCGGCCCAGAGTTCGGTGGTGATGTCTGTGGCCGTCTTGTACGTCGTCGACTGCGCCGTGGTGTCGGCCTGTGCACCACCCGTCCCCGCGATCACCCGTGAAGCGATGAGAGTCACGCCCAGTAGCGCGACGATGCCCCTAGGAATCCCCGCGCGCACACGACGCGTACTGCCCGTTGGTGCCTCCCCCGTGCGACATCCGAACCAGCTGGAGCCGAACCTCCACTGCCTGGCGACCCTCCGAAGGATAGCGACCAATCGGCCGGAGCTTTCCGAGCAGACAGCGCGGGTTCGATTCCCGTCAGCCCCTCCACTTCCTCCAGCTCAGGCGGCACGCGCCGCGAGGCGCAGATGGTTGCCGAGACCGGCGACCAGCAACCCGAGGGCGACACCCGACATCCACCCTGCGGGACCCAGGATGCCGGCTGCGCCGGCCAGCGCGTGGACGAAGGCGACCACGATCCCGATCCCGATGAGGTGTCGCGGGACCAGGGTGCGATCTCGCACGGCCTCGGCCACCGCGTCAGGCTCAGGATGCGGGGCGAGTGCGAACACAGGATGCTCCGCCACGGCGGCCGCGAACTGCGCCGCGTCGGGCCGGGTCGGCAGGCCGAGCGTCCGCCGGAGGACCAGACCGCCCCATGGGCGGGCGAGCCGCGGCGCGACGATCTCGGCGAGCACGGCGGCGCCGTCCGCCGCATCCAGTTCCCGCGCGGAGAACGCGAACTGGTCGCGCCCGCGCGACAGTCGTCCTTCGCCCGCCGCCCGGAGGTTTCGAACCCACTGCGCGTTCGCCGTGTGAGTGGCGACGAGCCAGAAGGCGCCGTCGCGGCCGGTGAACACGTCCACCGGCGTGCTCCGCGGGAGGCCGGACGATCGCCCGCGCACCGTGAGCAGACGGACGGGGCCGAGACGCACGCCGAAGCCCACGAGTGCCGCGACTGAGCGGCTCACGAAGGCGAGGACGCCGTGCGCGTGACCGCCGTGCGGTCCGGTGTGCGCCGGCACCTGACCACCGGACGCCGTCGTGCCGAACGAATGCCCGCCGTGCACGGCGAGGCCACGCCGGCGATGGATGACGATCGCGGTGACGAGCGCGGCCAGCGCAACGTGCGCGGCGACGACGAGGACGACGAGCCCGGAGACATCCATCAGCGGTCCTTCCGATCGACGGGTTCGAGCATGGCGGCGATGACCGCGAGCTCTCGGGCGCGCGGCGGCGCCGCGAAGCCGACGAGGTGCCGCTGGAACGCGTCGTCGTGGCAGAGGCTGCCGACGAGCGCGCAGACAGCGGGAAGGTCGGCGTCGCTGCGCACGCGCCCGAGCCGCGCCTCGGCGGCGAGGTAGCGTTCGAGTCCGGCGATCGGGTTCGCGAGGCGCGGGGATGCGGCGACCCGCCGCCGCAGTTCCTGGAGCAGATCGGCATCGGCGAACGCCGCGGCCACAAGCGGCAGCAACTCGTCGAGCACGCGCCCCGCCCGCTGGGCGAAGACGTCGAGGTTGCCGCGCACGGTCCCCGTGCCCGCGAGGTCGGCGAAATCCGCGATCGGCTCGGCCGTCCGTTCGCTGCGCCGCACGATCGCGGAGGCCACGACGTCGAGACGCCCGGCGAAGTAGTTGTACATCGTGCCGGCGGCGAGGCCGGACTCGGCCGAGATCGCACGGGTCGACGCGCCCGCCAGCCCGTCGCGCTCGACGACGCGCAGCGCCGCATCCAGGATGTGGTCGCGCACGGCATCGCGATCGCCGTGCGTGGCCGCGGCCACCGCCGACGGCAGCGGGCGGCTCATCGGTTCTCTCCGGTCTGCACGGATTCATTATGAGCAGTCGTTCATAATGAAGTCAAGACCCGGGAAGAGGATCACGCGACATCGTCGGCATCAAGGTTCCGCCGACAGCGGACCAGGCTGCGCGACAGCACGACGATCCGGTTGACTGCACCCATGAGACGTGTGCTGCTGCTCGGGGGAACGGGATGGCTCGGGCGGGAGGTCGCCCGGGCGGCCGTCGCCGAAGGCGCCGAGGTCGTCTGCCTCGCGCGCGGCCACTCGGGCGAGGCTCCCGAGGGTGCGCGGCTCGTCAGCGCGGACAGACGGAGCCCGGACGCCTACGACGCGCTCACGGGCGAGTGGGACGAGGTCGTGGAGTTCTCATACGATCTCGGGCTCGTCGCGCCGGCCCTCGACGCGCTTGCCGATCGCGCTGCGCACTGGACGCTCGTCTCGACCATCTCCGTCTATGCACGCAGCGACGAACCCGGCGCGGACGAGTCGGCGGAGATCGTCGCGCCGAACGACCTCACGCAATACCCCGACGCCAAGGTCGCGGCCGAGCGGGCGACCGCGGCGCGGGTCGGTGATCGCCTGCTGATCGGCCGTCCAGGGCTCATCGTCGGCCCGGGCGACCCGACCGACCGGTTCGGGTACTGGCCGGCTCGCCTGCATCGCGGGGGCACCGTGCTCGCTCCGACGACCGAGGGGCGCTTCGTGCAGGTGATCGACGTCCGGGACCTCGCATCCTGGATCGTCTCGGCGGGCACGAAGCAGCAGACCGGGACGGTCAACGCGGTCGGCGCCGTCCACGCGCTGGAGCAGTTCCTGACCGATGCGGCGGCCGTCACAGGATTCGAAGGCGAGCTCGTGCATCTCGACGACGACAGGCTGCTCGAATGCGGGGTGAACTACTGGTCAGGACCGCGCTCGCTTCCGCTGTGGATCCCGGCCGAGGATGTCGGGTTCGCGCAGCGCGACGGCTCCGCGTTCCTCGCGTCCGGCGGCACACTCCGGCCGCTGGACGAAACCCTTCAGCACACCCTCGACGACGAGATCGCCCGAGGTGTCGACCGTCCCCGACGCGCCGGCCTCACCGCGGCCGAGGAGTCCGAGGTGCTCGCCGCGACGGTATGAGGTCGTTCAGGCGAGGGATCCGAGCCACAGGCCGAGGCCCGCGAGGACGAACGCCCCCAGGGCCATGCCGATCGTGTGCACCGACATCGCGCGCCATCGTCCCTGCTGCGCGAGGCGCACGGCCTCGTAGCTCGCCGTGCTGAACGTCGTGTACCCGCCGAGGAATCCGGTGCCGATGATCAGCCGCCACTCCGCGGGCAGCACACCGGCTGAAGCCAGGCCGACCACGAGCCCGAGCAGGAATGACCCGGTCAGGTTGATGATCATCGTCCCGAGCGGGTAGGCCTCGACCCGCAGCCGGATGATGCCGTCGAGCATGAACCGGCACACCGCGCCGATCCCGCCGGCGACCGCCATCGCGATCACGACCCAGACGGTCATGCGCGGCGCCCGATCCGCGCGGCGATGGCGATTCCGGCGAGGGATGCAGCGGCTCCGAGAACGATCGTCGCGCCGATGTAGGCGAGGGCCGGCCACGTGAAGCCCAGGAGATCGGTGTCGACCGCGAACGCGCTGTAGGTCGTGTACCCGCCCAGCACGCCGGTGCCGAAGAGCAGGCGGATGCTGTGCCCCGGCGCCTCGTCCTCACTCCGGAGGGCGAGCGCCTCGAGCAGCCAGCCGAGCGCGAAGGCGCCGGTCACATTCGCGATGAGGGTCGCGACCGGCCACCCGGTCGGGAGGGCCAGCGCCAGCGCCCACCGCAGCAGCGTCCCGGCCGCCCCGCCCGCGAAGACGAGCGCAAGGTAGCGCGGACGCAGGTGCAGGGGCCGGTCGGACATCGCGCCCATTCTGCCAGGACGGCCCGGGGCGACCCCTCGACAAGCTCGGGAACCGAGAGCAGGACGACCCCTCGACACGCTCGGGGACCGGGAACAGGACGACCCCTCGACACGCTCGGGGACCGGGAACAGGACGACCCCTCGACAAGCTCGGGAACCGGAAGCGGGACGACCCCTCGACAAGCTCGGGAACCGGAAGCGGGACGACCCCTCGACAAGCTCGGGGACCGGAAGCGGGACGACCCCTCGACAAGCTCGGGGACCGGGAGCATGACGAGCTCGGGGACCGGGAAGGGCCCGGGCGTCAGGCGACGGGCTCGGCGAACGGCTCCTCCGGCTCGACCGGCGGCTCCAGAGAGCCGGCAGCGGCATCCGCATCCACTCGCGCCGACCGCTTCGGGGCCGCGCTGCGCACCGCTCCGATGCTCGCGGCGATGACGAGCGCGATCCCGACGAGCTCCACCCACGTCATCGCCTGCCCGAGGAGCACGAAGCCCGCGAGCGTCGCGGTCGCCGGGGACGCCGCCATGAGGATCGCGAAGACGGATGCGGGCATCCGGCGCAGCGCCATCAGCTCGAGCGCATACGGGATCGTCGACGACAGGACGGCGACGGCCGCGCCGAGACCGACCACCGACAGCTGCAGCAGCTGGGCTCCGGCATCCAGGACTCCGAACGGAAGAGCGACCACCGCGCCTATCGTCATCGCGATCGCGAGTCCGTCGAGCTTCGGGAACTCGCGGCCCACGCGCGCCGACGACACGATGTACAGCGCCCAGCTCGCGGCGGCGCCGAGCGCGAAGAGCACGCCCAACGGATCGAGATGGTCCCACCGGCCGCCGCCGAGCGCGAGGACGCCCGCGAACGCGAGAGCGGCCCACAGCCACGCCGACGCCCGTCGCGCGGCGACGATCGAGAGAACGAGCGGCCCCAGGACCTCGATCGTGACGGTGACTCCGAGCGGCAGCCGCGACAGCGCCAGGTAGAACAGCCCGTTCATGAGCGCCAGCACGAGGCCGAAGCCGACCACCGCGCGCCACCCCGACGCCGTGTGGCCGCGCAGGCGCGGCCTCGCGATTGCCAGCAGGATGACGGCGGAGAAGACGAGACGCAGCATGACCATGCCGAGCGGCCCGGTCTTCGGGAAGAGCAGGACGGCGATGGAGGCGCCGACCTCCTGGCACAGCATCCCGGCCACCACCAGGAGGATGGCCGGTGAACGCGTGGTCACTTGGCCGGCGGGGCGCATATCGCGGACTGGGCGATCGCGTCGGCGTACTGCTGCGCGGTCCACGGCAGGCCGGCGGCCGGCGCCTTCTTGCCCTTCTCCGCGGGGGCCTTGGAGGCGATCGCGGCGAGCTCCCACGCGAGGTACTCGGCGACGGAGGCGCCTGCGCCCGAGTTGTTGAGCACGACGGCCACGGTCAGCCCCGTCGCCGGGTCGGAGAACGCGGCGGTCGCGTAGCCGGGCACCGCGCCGAACTGCCCGATGAGGTTCCCGGCCTGGTACGCCCCGCCTGCGGCGGTGTACCAGGACGGCGTTCCCGCGGCCACCGGCTGCGGAGAGGCGAACCGCTTGGAGCCCTTGGGGGTCAGCGTGCCCTTCGCGAGCGCCTGGACGTACGCGCCGAGGTCATCGATGTCCGAGACGACACCGGCGGCGGACGAGCCGAGGGAGGCCGAGGCATCCGTCACATCGGCGGGCTTGTCACAGACCCATTTGCCGTCCGCCCCCTTGACGGAGTTGAGCCCGGTCAGCGCCGTGCCGGTCGTGTGCGGCGTGGATGCGGACGCCCCCGGCAGCGCCGTGGACGGCAGCCCCAGCGGGGCGAACACCTTGTCATGCAGGATCTGCGCGATCGTCTTCCCCGTGACCCGCTCGAGGATGACCCCGACGAGCACGTAGGCGGCGTCGGAGTCGTGATACGCGGTGGCGCCGCCGGCGGGCAGCGTCTGACCGAGTCCGTAGGTGACGAGCTCGTGCGGATCCCACTGGCGCGTCGGGTTGTCCGCCATGACCGGCCCGAGCGAAGCCCGGTACGAGCCGATCGGCGCGGTGCCGTCGCACAGCTGGCGCAGGGTCGTCTTCCCGAGGTCGGGGTACCCGGGGTCGTAGGTCGAGAGCGGCTTGTCGACGTCGACGGTGCCGTCCGCCGCCACCTGGTAGAGCGCGTCGCACGTCATCGCCCGTGTGACGTCGGCGATGCGGAAGTCCATGGCGGTCGTCACCGCGGTCTTGTCCGTCGGCGACTGCGTGCCGAGACCCTCGACCCAGTCGCCGGCCCACGGAGCCCAGACCCCGACGATGGCTCCGGACGCGCCGGAGGCGGACATCGCCGCGTGCACCGCATCCTGCAGCTGCTTCTGCGTGTCCTTCGCGAAGTCGCCGCCGTTGCCGGCGACGGCCGCATGCTCGGCGGCTGGCGTGGGAGCGCATCCAGCCGTGGCGAGGGAGAGCGCGATGACTGTCGCGGCCACCGCCGCCATCCGGCCCTTAGCCGTCGGGACCCGCATCCTCACCCCCCGGTGATCGTGCCCAGTGCGGAGTTCCCGCCCTTCGATTCAAGCACAATCACTGGAGGTTCCCCCCTTGGCGTTTCTTAGGCTGTTCTCATGGTTCACACCTTCGACGACTCCGCGCTGGCCGGCGTGCTCGGCCACATGAACTCCGACCACACGGATGACAACCTCCTGATCGTCCGCGCGTTCGGGCAACCGAATGCCACCGAGGCGACCATGACAGGGTTCGACGGGGACGGCGGCGACTGGCGCGCGATGCTGCCCGACGGATCCGCGGTCGACGTCCGCGTGCAGTGGCCGGGCGGGCCGATCAGCGAGCGGCCGCAGGTCCGCCGCGCGGTCGTCGAGCTGTACCGGGCCGCATGCGACCGGCTCGGCATCGACGCGCGCGCAGAACATGGTTAGGCGAACCTAATTAGGTTCAGCTAACATGAAGGTATGGCTGACCTCATCCCGTTCTCGACCGCCCTTCGCGAGCGCTCCAGCGGCGCCCACTCCGGCAGCGAACACGCCGGATTCATGGCCGACCTCATCCAGGGCCGCGGGACACGCGATGACTACATCGACCTCACGGCGCAGCACTGGTTCATCTACGACGCCCTCGAGGAGGCCGCCGACCGGATGCGGCACGATCCGGTGGCGTCGGTCTTCATCACCGATGCGCTGACCCGGCTGCCGGCGATCGAGGCCGACCTCGAGTTCCTCCTGGGGCCCGACTGGCGCGACCGCATCGAGCCGCTCCCGGCCACCGAGGAGTACATCGCGCGCATCCGCACCGTCGGAGCGACCTGGCCCGGCGGCTTCGTGGCCCACCACTACACGCGCTACCTCGGCGACCTGTCGGGCGGGCAGTTCATCGGCAGGCTCATGCAGCGTCAGTTCGGGTTCGAGACGAACGGCATCTCGTTCTACCTGTTCGGCGACATCGCCGACCCTAAGGCCTTCAAGGAGGTCTACCGCGAACAGCTGGATGCGGCGCCGTGGAATGCCGCCGAGCAGGAGCGCGTCATCGACGAGGTCCTGCGCGCCTACGAGTACAACACGGCCGTGTTCGCGGACCTCAGCCGCGCCAAGGCCGCCGCGTAGCAGGCGTCAGGAGGCGGATGCGGCCTCCCAGACGCGCTGCATGAACCGCTGCACGTCCGGGTCCACCCGGATGTCGCTCGGGCGGAGCGGTCGCGTGAGGTACAGCCCCTCGAGCGAGGTCAGTCGCGACAGCGCCACGTACGTCTGCCCCGGCGCGAAGGCGCCGGAGCCGAGGTCGACGATCGCGCGGTCATACGTCTTTCCCTGCGACTTGTGGATGGTGACCGCCCACGCGAGCCGGAGCGGGAACTGCGTGAACTCGGCGACGATGTCGCGCGTCAGCTTCTTCGACGACGGGTCGTACGCGTAACGGAACCTCTCCCATACGGCGGGCTCGACGTCGTGCTCCTCGCCGTCGACGTCGACGCGCACGGTGCCGCCCGCGATGCGCGTCACGGTGCCGATCGTGCCGTTGACCCAGCGCGGTCCCTCCCCGAACTGCTGGGTGTCGTTGCGCAGGAACATCACCTGCGCGCCGACCTTGAGCTTGAGCTCGACGTCGGCCGGGTACACGTCTCCGCGGCCGAAGTCACCGCTCACCTCGGCGACAGCGGTCTGCTCGCGCCCGCCGAGGTCTGCCAGGTGCTTCGCGTTGATCGCATTGACGCGGTCGTTGCGCGTCGCGAGCGTGATGATCGGCGCCTCGCCGTCGGTGGAGGGCGGCGGCGTGCGCGCACCCGTGTCATTGAGGACCTTCGCGATGTCGGCCGTCACGCGGCCGTACCGCACGGCGTTCAGCATCGCCTTGAAGGCGGGGTCGGACTGGCGGTGGATGTCGCGCAGCTCGCGCACGTTCAACGGGGCGCCGTATTCGCCCTCGCTCAGCATGCCGCCGAGCATCCCTTCGTCGTCCTCGACCCGGCCCGTCCACACGCGCGCGTCGAAGAACCAGAACGAGCGGTAGTGGTCGTCGACGTACCGGCGCTCGTCGCCGCGCGGCGGCACGGGTGCGAGCTGGTACGGGTCGCCGAACATGACGACCTGCACGCCGCCGAACGGCTCGCGGCGCCGTCCGCGGGCCTGTCGCAGCGAGCGGTCGATCGCATCCATGAGGTCAGCGCTGACCATCGAGATCTCGTCGATCACGAGCGTGTCGATGGCGTTCAGGATCTTGCGTGTCGCGTCCGACTGCTCGAGCTCCTGATCGGCGATCAGGCCGATCGGCAGCCGGAAGAGGGAGTGAATCGTCTGCCCCTCGACATTGAGCGCGGCGACCCCGGTGGGCGCGCACACGACGATCTGCTTCCTCGTGTTCCAGGCGAGGTGCTGCAGCAGCGTCGACTTGCCCGTGCCGGCCCGGCCCGTGACGAAGACGTGCTCGCGCGTGTCCTCGATCAGCCGGAACAGGGCCTCCTGCTCGGCCGAGAGCTCACGCACGGTCATCCGAACCATGCTAGCCGCCAGGGCTTTTCCAGCCGCCCTTTCTAGACTGACCCTGTGGGCCAGGGGGGTGCGCACGCGCACGATGCGACGACGGATGCCGCGGCATCCGTCTCGGAGGCGACCCTGCCGCCGCCCCCTCCTCCGCCGCCGCTCCCTCCCTCGCTTCCCGCGGACCCGCGGTCGGTCGACGCCGACACGACGCCGACGGACGTCGTGGATGCCCCGGCCGCACCGATCGCGGCTGTGCCGCCTGCATCCGCGGAATCGCCCCCATCCGCCGCGCGGAAGCGCTCCCTCGCGCGCGACCTGACCCTGCTCGGCGCGGTCGGGGTGCTGCTGGTCGCCGCGCTCGGCGCCGGCACGGCCACCCTGTTCCAGCAGTTCTACAGCCCGACCGCGTTCGTGACGCGCTACCTGGAGATGCTCGCCGACCACGACGCGGCGGACGCGCTCGCTGTGCCCGGCGTCACCGTGGACTCCTCCGAACTCGTCGCCGCCGGGCTCCCGGAGCGCGCCTCGGACGCGCTGCTGCGGCAGTCCGCGCTCGGCTCCCTCACCGACATCCACGCCGTCAAGACCGTGGACCACGACGGCATCACGACCGTCACCGTCGCCTATTCGGCAGGCGGACACCCCGGCACCAGCGACTTCGACGTCGAGCGGGCCGGATGGATCGGCATCGCGCCGGCATGGCGGTTCGCGAGCAGCCCGCTGGCAGTCGTGGATCTGACGGTGCGCGGGTCGATGCAGTTCAGCGTCAACGGATTCGAGGTCGACAAGAGGCAGGTCTCCGCCGAGGCCGCGGACGACCCGCTTGCCGCCGTGCCGCTGCTCGTCTTCTCGCCGGGACTGTACTCAGTGACCGTCGACACCCCGATCTCCCAATCGCCCGGCATCGCGGTGCTCTCGAACACGCCGATGAAGGCGACGCCCATCGACATCCAGGCGCAGCCGACGAAGCAGTTCGAGAAGGCCGTGCAGACGCGCGTGCACGACTTCCTCACCGCGTGCGCGACGCAGAAGGTGCTCCAGCCGACGGCGTGCCCGTTCGGCTATGTCGTCGACAACCGCATCACGGCGCCGCCGACCTGGTCGATGGTGTCGCAGCCGGCCATCGCGCTCTCGCCCTTCGGCGCCGGCTGGAAGATCGATCCCGCCCACGCCGTCGCCCATATCAAGGTCGACGTGCGCTCGCTGTTCGACGGCTCGATCCGGCACGTGAACGAGGATGTCGAGTTCATCGTCACCGGCACCGTGACGTCTCAGCCCGACGGCTCCGCCGCCATCAGCGTGACGGGCATCGACCCCGACTGATAGTTCTCGGAGATCCCCGCGCTTCGTCTCGGTCGTCCCCACGCCCCTCGCTCGACGACCGACCGGGAGAAGCCGCCCTCGCTCGTTGAGCAGTCGGCAGAACGTCAGTGGCCGGCGGTGGTGCGGGCGTCGCGCTCGGCCAGGGCCGCGAGGCGTGCGTTGTACTCCTCGAGCTCGGCATCTCCCGTGCGATCGGCATGCCGGTCACGGCGCTTCTGCAGCTTCTCGTCGCTGCGGCTCCACTGGATCGCGACGACGATCGCGAGGATGAGCGTCGGGATCTCCCCGATCGACCACGCCGCACCACCGCCGATGTACTGGTCGTCGAGCGGCGTCGGACCCCACGTCCGGCCCATCGACCCGAACCACTCGGCGACCATGAGCCCCGTCTGCATCATGATCGCGATGCCGAAGAACGCGTGGATCGCCATGACGCCGATGAGCGTCAGCAGCCGGAACGCATACGGCGCCCGGTACGGCACCGGGTCGATGCCGATGAGCGACTGCACGAACAGGTAGCCGGTGATGAGGAAGTGGACCGTCATCCACTCGTGCCCCAGGTGGTCGTACAGCGACCAGCGGAACAGATCCGTGTAGTAGAAGATCCACAGCGACCCGACGAAGAGGCCGGCCGCCACCCACGGGTTCGTCAGGACCCGCGCGAGCGGCGTGTGCACGGCCCACAGGATCCACTCGCGTCCGCCGCGGGATCCGTCACCCCGCTTGTGGATGCTGCGCGCAGCCAGCGTCACCGGAGCCCCCGTGACGAGCAGCAGCGGGATCGCCATCGTCAGGAGCATGTGCCCGATCATGTGCACGCTGAACAGGTAGTCCGCGTACGCGTTCACCGGACCGCACGTGACCCAGAAGAGCGCCAGCATCCCGAGCACCCACATGACGGTGCGGTAGATCGGCCAGTGGTCGCCGCGCCGATGCAGGCGCCAGGCGCCCGCGAGGTAGAAGAAGAGGCCGAAGCCGACGACGAACACCCACAGCAGGTCGATGTTCCACTCGGTGAACCAGCGGGCGAGCGTCAGCTCGGGCGGGAGCGACGCCTTCGTGAGCCATTCGGCCGGGGTCGGGAAGGATGTGGGGACCTCTCCGGCGGGCGGCGCGGTGCGGGCGAGGGCGGCTGCGGCGCCGCTCGCGACGCCCATGACGGCGAGCTCGACGACGATCAGGCGCCAGAACAGGCGGGACACCGCATCCTCTCGCAGTCGACCGATCAGGCGCGTGCGGTAGATCGCGCCGAGGAATCCGATCGTGAGAAGGGCGACCACCTTCACGGCGAGGATCAGGCCGTACGGCGAGAACAGCCCGGCGATCGTGCCGATGGCGACGAGGGCGCGCGCGACGCCGGACACCGCGACGACGACGAACGAGACGAGCGCGATCGTCGAGTAACGCTCGAGAACGCGCCCGAGCTCTCTCCGGCCGAGCAGCGGCCGCACGATCACGACCGTGAGGAGACCGCCGATCCACGCCGCCGCGCCCATCATGTGCAGGATGAGCGACGTCGCTGCGATGTTGTGGGTCGCGAGATCCCCGGAGTGGCCCTGCGTCCCCATCGGGACGAGGGTGGCCAGCGCGACGAGGGCGACGACGAGCGTGCCCGTCCACGAGCGGACGGCGAAGGTCAGCACGGTCAGGAGCGCGCCGGCGACGGTCGTGATGAGCCACGTGCGGCCGAGCTCGGTCTGCACGAGGAAGTCGGCCAGCTGCTGACCGGACTGCAGGCCCAGATCGACCTTCGGGTTGAACGCATTGAGGTACGTGAGGTAGCCGGTGACACCGGCGGCGACCGTGAAGACGGCGGCGGAGACGGATGCCACATCCGCCGCCCGCTCGAACGGCTTCTCCCCGGCACGCAGCGCATACAGGGCCAGGATGAGCGACCCGACCATTCCCGCCGCCGACAGATTCACGACCATCGTCGTGATCGGAAGGCCCCAGCGCACGACGGGGCCGGGATCCGCGATCAGGAGGGGCGCCGCACCGCCGCCGACCGCGAGCGCCCAGATCAGGGCGACGAGCGCGGCCGCGGCGAGGATCGCAGGCCCGAGAGCCCGCAGGGCGCGGGGATTCACCCTACAAGCCTACGTTGCGGCGCCCGTGGGACAGACGAGAGGGGGATGCCGCGGCTCGCGGCATCCCCCTCTCGTGGAAGCGTCGGTTACTTGACCGCAGCCTTGAGCTTCGAGCCGGCGGTGACCTTCACGCGCTTGCCCGCGGGGATCTTGATCTCGGCGCCGGTCTGCGGGTTGCGGCCGGTGCGGGCGGCCGTCGAAACCTGCTCGAAGGCGATCCAGCCGGGGATCGAGACCTTGTTGCCCTTGGCGACGGCGTCGGAGACGGTGGCGAAGAGAGAGTCGAGCACGCCCGAGACGGCAGCCTGGCTCTGGCCGGTTGCGCTGGCGATGCTCGCGACGAGCTCGGTCTTGGTGATGGACTTGTCAGCCATTGTGGATGTCCTCCGGAGCGATCGATCGATCGCCCTTCTTGCAACGGACCTGAGGACTCGCGCCCCCCGGCTGGTCGGTTCGACCGCCCCCGAATATACCGAGATTCCGCGGAATCTCGCGGAATTCCGCGCTTAAGACGTCATCTCGGCGGCGTGTCGCTGTGACTGGTGTTGCTGAAGTGACGATTGTTGCGCACCGTGAAGGGTGCGCAGCGCACCGACGACCTCCGCCTCCCAGCGCCGCGCGGCCGCCAGGGCACCCGTGAAGATCGGGATGTCATGCGTCACACCGAGGTATCGCACGGCGCTCGCCTCGACCCCTGCCGCCCGCAGCGCCGCCGCATAGGCGGCGCCTTCGCCGCGCAGCGGGTCGTACTCGGCCGTCAGGATGAGCGCCGGCGGCAGCCCTGCGTGGCCGCCGGCCAGCAGCGGCGACGCGTACGGCTCTCTGGCGCGTGACGTGCGGCCGAGGTACGTGCGGCGCACCGACCACATCTCCCGCAGGGCGAGGATGCTCGGGATGCCGACGGCCCGCGTCGGCGCCAGGTCGATGTGGCGGCCGGTGAGGTCGACGACGGGCACCTCGAGGATCTGCAGCCGGATCGGATGCCCCGCCCTGTCGCGGTTCATGAGCGTCAGCGCGGCCGCGAGGCATCCACCAGCCGACGTCCCCGCGACGCCCACGCGCTCCGCGTCGATCCCCAGCTCGTCCGCGTTGCGGATCATCCAGTCGAATGCGGCGTAGACCTGCTCGACCTGTGTCGGGTAGCGGTGCTCGGGCGCGAGCGCGTAGTCGACCGACACGATCGCGACTCCGGATGCGGCGGCCCGGCGGCGGGCCGCCGCATCCGTCGTCGGGTAGTCGATGCCGCCGATGCGAAAGGCCCCGCCGTAGAGGGTCAGACACGCGGGGATCAGTCCCTGGGCGTCGGGACGGTAGATCCGCACCAGGACATCGGGGTAGCCGGTCACCGGAACGACGTGCTCGGTCGTCGGGATGTCGGGGCCGGGGGTGCCGACGGTGCGGAGCTCCGTGCGGTCCCACGCGATCGCCGCGCGACGGTGCCTCGCGCGCGCTTCGCGTGGAGAGGGCGTGCGCGGCGGCGACTGGGCGGTCGGCGCCGATGCGGCCGGTGCCGATGCGGGAGCGGACGACTCTGACGGCGCCCCGGCAGACGCCGCGGCCGCGGACGGCGCGGCCGCGGTCTTCGCCGGCCGGCGCATCCATGACAGCCGACCCTTGAGGTCGCCGAGTGCCTGGTCGATGAGATAACGGCGATGCGCGTGCAGACGCTCGGCGAAGAGAGGGTCGAGCGGCATTCCGTGATTCTACGACTCCGGCATCAGCGCGTCTCAAGGTTCGAGCCCCGAGGCCGGGGGTTCGCCTCGAAACCGGGCGCGAAGCATCCTGGATCGACGAAAGCCCCCTGGTTCGGGGAACCAGGGGGCTTTCGGAGTGTCAGCGGATGCTCACCAGCTCGACTTGGTCACGCCGGGCAGCTCGCCACGGTGCGCCATGTCACGGAAGCGGACACGCGAGATGCCGAACTTCGTGAGGACACCGCGGGGGCGGCCGTCGATGACGTCGCGGCTGCGCACGCGCACCGGCGACGCGTCGCGCGGGAGCTTCTGCAGGCCGACGCGAGCGGCCTCGCGCTGCTCGTCGGTCGAGTTGGGGTCGATGAGCTGCTTCTTCAGCTCAGCGCGCTTGGCCGCGTAACGCTCCACGACGACCTTGCGCTGCTCGTTGCGAGCGATCTTGCTCTTCTTCGCCATGTGTCAGCGCTCCTCTCGGAATTCGACGTGCTTGCGCACCACCGGGTCGTACTTCTTGAGCACGATGCGGTCGGGGTTGTTGCGGCGGTTCTTGCGCGTGACGTAGGTGTAACCCGTGCCCGCGGTCGAACGCAGCTTGATGATCGGACGGACGTCCTGAGCCTTCTTCGCCATTAGAGCTTCACACCCTTCGCGAGGAGGTCCTTCACGACCGACTCGATGCCGCGCGCGTCGATCACCTTGATGCCCTTGGCGGACACGTTGAGCGTGATCTTACGACCCAGCGACGGGACGAAGTAGGTCTTCTTCTGCACGTTCGGGTCGAAGCGGCGCTTCGTCCGGCGGTGCGAGTGCGAGATGTTGTGACCGAAGCCGGGAACCGCTCCGGTCACCTGGCACACTGCTGCCATTTCGGTGACTCCTTCAATACCGTGAGGCCGGACGGCCCCACCCAAGATCCCTTGTCTGTTCCCACGCTGCAGCGGACCGTTTCCGGCCCGGATGTCATTGTGGGAGCGAA
The DNA here is from genome assembly GCF_030315975.1 of Microbacterium candidum. GTDB lineage: Bacteria > Actinomycetota > Actinomycetes > Actinomycetales > Microbacteriaceae > Microbacterium > Microbacterium candidum. The sequence continues at coordinate 132,139 of NZ_JASXSZ010000001.1, forward strand.
CTGCGCACAGGAGAGCGCGCAGACAAAGAGTCAGTCTAGCATGGCGGGGCGTGTCGCCTTGACTCGGGCGATCGCCTCCATCGTTCGATGGATGCCGGCATCCATCGCTCTTGCGATTCGCTCCGGCGCCTCGTCCGGTGGGCTGGAGGGGTGAATCGAGCTTTGCGTTCCCTCCCCGACCGGCTGACGTCCCGGCGTGGAGCCTGGATCTCCCTCGCCCTCGTCGCCCTTGCGGTCACGCTCCTGTTCGGCCTCTTCGGTCGCGCCTCCGCACCGGCGGGCAACGATGTGGCTCCGCCGTCATCCGAGTCCGCACGGGTCGCCTCCCTCGTCGCCTCCTTCCCGGGAGCCGATCGGCAGACGGTGCTCGTCGTCGCGAGCCGCGACGACGGCGCGAGGCTGACGCAGGGAGACCTGACGGCCCTGCGCGCGCTCGGGCCCGTCCTCGAGGACGCGGGCGGAACGTATGCCGCGGGCCCCTTCCCGAGCGATGACGGCAAGGCCGCCGTGCTGCAGACCAAGATCGGCACCGCCGACATGGACGCCACCGCGACATCGGTCAAGGAGGTGCGCGCGGCGATCGCCGATCATCCGATCGACGGGGTGGCCGTGCAGGTCACCGGCGGGCCGGCGTTCGGCGTCGACATCGCCGGCGCCTTCGCCGGGGCGGACTTCACCCTGCTGCTCGTGACGATCGGGATCGTCGCGCTCCTGCTGATCGTCACCTACCGCTCTCCGGTGCTGTGGATCCTCCCCCTCACGGTCGTCGCGATCGCCGATCAGCTGGCCGCGAAGGCGACGGCCGCGATCGGCGGTGCGCTCGCCCTCCAGTTCGACGCGGGGATCGTCAGCGTGCTCGTGTTCGGCGCCGGCACGAACTACGCCCTGCTGATGGTCTCGCGCTACCGCGAGGAGCTCGCGCGCACGCCGTCGCATCGCACGGCTCTCGCCGACGCCTGGCGTGGAACGGTGCCGGCGATCTTCGCGTCGAACATCACCGTCGTGCTGTCCCTCGCGACGCTCGTGCTAGCCGCCATTCCCGGCACGCGCGGGCTCGGGATCGCCTCGGCCGTAGGGCTGCTCATCGCGCTCGTGTCCGCGCTCTTCTTCCTCCCTCCGCTCCTCGCGGTGTGCGGCCGCCGGGTGTTCTGGCCGTTCGTCCCGCGCGTCGGCGACGATCGGCGCCCCGGCCGCGCATGGCGTGCCGTCGCGGTGCGCGTCGTGCGGCGTCCATGGATCCCGCTCGTCGGCGGTGCGGCGCTGCTCGCCGTGATGGCGACGGGGCTGCTCGGCACGACCGTCGGTCTCAGCCAGGTCGAGAAGTTCCGCGTCGCATCGGAGTCGGCGGCCGGGCTCGAGGTGCTCGGATCCCACTTCCCCGCGGGGGAGGCGCAGCCGATGGTCGTCGTCGCCGAGACCGCCCGCGCCGGCGCGGTGCAGAAGGCGATCGAAGGCGTCGACGGAGTCGTGCGGGTGACGCCGGCGGGGACGGACGGCTCGCTGACCCGCATCCTCGTGACGGGCGAGGCGGCGCCCGGGACGACGGCGAGCCTCGACCTCGTCCGCGACGTGCGGGAGGCGGCGCACGGTGTCGCGGATGCCGATGCCCTCGTCGGCGGGGCGGTGGCATCCGATCTCGACGCCCGCGAGGGCAACCTGCGCGACTTCCTCCTCATCGTCCCGCTCGTGCTGGCGGTCAGCCTCGTCGTGCTCATCGTGCTGCTGCGCGCGCTCCTCGCACCGGTGCTGCTGCTGGTCGTGAACGCCGCGAGCGCCGCCGCGGCGATCGGCGCCGGAGCGTGGCTCAGCCGGACCCTGTTCGGGTGGGGTGCGCTGGACCTCCAGGTGCCGCTGCTCGCCTTCCTCTTCCTTGTGGCGCTCGGGATCGACTACACGATCTTCCTCGTGCACCGGACGAAGTCCGAGGTGCGCACGCTCGGCACGCGCGGGGCGATGGTCGAGGCGCTCGCGGCCACCGGCGGCGTCATCACGAGCGCGGGCCTGGTCCTGGCTGGGGTGTTCGCCGCTCTCGGCCTTCTCCCTCTCGTGACGCTCGGACAGATCGGCGTGATCGTCGGCATCGGCGTGCTCGTCGACACGTTCGTCGTGCGCACGCTCATGGTTCCCGCGATCTTCGCCCTCGTGGGCGACCGGATGTGGTGGCCGAGCCGGTTGCAGCGGTCCAGCACGACCGGCCCGAACGCGGAAGAATCGAAGGATGCCGACCCCACCGCGGATCTCGTCGCGGCGCGCTGAGCCCGCGACGGCGGCGCCCGGTTCGGATGCGTCCGAGCCGGGCCCCGACGCCGCCGTGCCGCGGACCCTGTCGGCGCTGCTCGGCTCGATCCGGGTCGGACAGGCCGTCATCACGATCGTGCTGCTCGTGATCGGCGCCTGGCGGGCGATCTCCGATGGCACGCCGCCGGCACTCACGATCGCCGTCGCGGTCGTCTTCGCCGGGTGGTACTTCGGCGGGCTCGTCCTCGCCTCCCGCGTCTCGGACCGGACCCTCGCGACGTGGTGGCTGGTCGGCCTGTCGCTCATCTGGGCGGGCGCGGTGGCGGTGTCCGACGAGTTCGTGTGGCTCGCCTTCCCGATCTGGCTGCTCGCGGGTTTCATCATGCGGATGCGCTGGGCGATCGTGCTCGGAGCCGTCGTGTTCGCCATCGTCGTGGCCGTTCCGGCGGCCCGCAACGGCGGCACGACGTATGCGGACATCATCGGCCCGTTCGTGGGCGCCGTCTTCGCGTTCGGCATCGCGCGCGGCTACCTCGAACTCGTCGAGGACGCACGCGAGCGGCGGCGGCTCATCGCATCGCTCGTGACGGCCCACGACGAGACCGCCGCGCTGCAGGACGAGCTGGCGCGCATGCAGCGAGCCTCCGGCGCGACGGCCGAGCGGGTGCGCCTGTCGCGCGACATCCACGACACCGTCGCGCAGAGCGTGTCGTCCATCGGGATGCTGGCCGGCGCCGCTTTGGAGAGCGGGGATGCGGCCCGCGCGACGCGCGCCCTCGAGCAGATCCAGGACCTCGCGCGCGACGGCCTTGCCGATACACGCCGCATCGTGGCCGCCCTGGTGCCCGCCGAACTGGAGCAGGGCGCCCTCGCCGACGCGCTCGGGCGCCTGCTGACCCGCCTGCACGACGAAACCGGGATCGCGACGGAACTGCACGCGGACGAGCTGCCGACCCTTCCTACCGTGACGGAGGTCGCCCTGCTCCGCACTGCGCAGTCCGCCCTTGCGAACGTGCGCACGCACGCGGGCGCGACGCGGGTCGTCGTGAGCCTCGCCGACGCAGAGGACAGCGTGCGGCTCGACATCGTCGACGACGGCACCGGCTTCGACGCGGCCGGCTGGGATGCGGCGGGCCGCGACGCGCTCGGTGCGGGGGCCGACGGCGGGTACGGACTGCGCGCGATGCGCGCGCGGCTGCGCGAGCTCGGCGGCGGCCTCGAGGTCGAGAGCGTGCCGGGCGAGGGCACCGCGCTCTCGGCGTTCGTGCCCCTCACCGCCGGAGCTCCGGCCGGCGGGACGGTGACACCGTGAGCATCTCCGTTCTCATCGTCGACGATCACCCCATCGTGCGCACCGGGCTGCGCGCCCTCCTCGATCAGCGCGAGGACGTGCGCATCGTCGGCGAGGCGGCGTCCGGCGAGGAGGCGATCGCGCTCGCAGGGCATCTGCATCCCGAGGTCGTCCTGTGCGATCTGCGTCTCGGCGACGGCCTCGACGGCGTGCAGACCACCGTGGCACTCCGCGCCCTCGAGCCGGCGCCGGCCGTCCTCATCCTCACGACCTTCGACCGGGATGCCGAGATCCTCGCCGCGATCGAGGCGGGTGCCGCCGGATACCTGTTGAAGGACGTCCCTCCGTCGACCATCGTGGCGGCGCTCCGCCAGGCGGCCGCCGGACAGATGGTGCTGACCCCGGAACTCGCGGGCCGCGTCGTGCAGGGGATCCGTCGACCGCGCGTGCGCCTGACCGACCGCGAGACGGATGTGCTGCGCATGCTCGACACGGGTGCGTCGAACCGCGAGATCGCGAAGTCGCTCTTCATCACGGAGGGCACGGTGAAGACGCACCTCGTGCACATCTTCGCGAAGCTCGACGCGGACAGCAGGTCGCGCGCCCTGGCGGTGGCGCGGGAGGCGGGTCTGCTCTGATCCGTTCGGAGCGGGTGCGGCGGGAATCGGGACGAGGAGGACTTCAGTGAACGTCATGCAGATCATCGGCGAGGTCATGCTGATCGCGCTCGCAACGATCGTCATCGTCCTGCTGATCGGCGCGTTCGCCCGGCGGGTGCTCGGCGTGCGCATCGGCGCCATCCGGATCATCCTGGCGGGCGTGCTCGCACTGGGCGCCGAGGTGGGGTTCGAGTCCCAGGCGGTGTGGGGCTCCCGAACCTACAACCCGGCGCTGCTGCTCGTTCAGTTCGGCGTCGTGCTGTTCGTGGCCACGACCTTCCTCGTCGTCGCGGAGCTGCTAGTCCCTCAGGGCAGCGTGCCTGGGCCCGGGCACATCGTCCGCGCCGCGCGGAGCACCTCCGCCAGAGCGCGTCGCTACTCCGAGCTGGTGCGGATCGCGACACGGCACAAGCTCGTCCCGTTCAAGCTGAACACCGAGCAGACGAGCGCGGGAGCCGCGGAGCGGACGCGCCAGGCCGTGGCACTGCGCGCCGCTCTCGAGGACGCGGGCGGCGCGTTCATCAAGCTCGGCCAGCTCCTGTCCACACGCACCGACGTGCTTCCCGTCGAGTTCACGACCGCCCTCGCGAGCCTGCAGCAGACGGTCCCGCCGGTGCCCTGGGCAGAGATCGCACCCACCCTGGAGGCCGAGCTGGGCGCGCCCGTGTCCGCGGTCTTCGCAACGATCGATCCCGTCCCGGTGGCCGCGGCATCCATCGGCCAGGTGCACGCCGCCGAGCTTCCGACGGGCGAGCGCGTGGCCGTGAAGGTCCAGCGGCCGGGCATCGTGCCGCTCGTCGAACGCGACGTCGACATCACGCGCCGCGTCGCGAAGCGCCTGGGCGAGACGGCGACGTGGGCACGGCGGTTCGGGATCGAGGACCTCGCCGAGAGCCTCACGGACAACCTGCTCGACGAGATCGACTACCGCATCGAGGCCACGAACGTCGCTGCGCTGGCCGTGATCCAAGAGAGGTACCCGGCCGCTCGCCGCGTGCGGATCCCCCGCCTGCACCGGTCGCTGAGCTCGCGCCGCGTCCTCGTGATGGAATTCGTCGAGGGCTGCACCCTCAGCGACCCGGCTGCGGTGTCCGCTCTGACGGACGAGGTGCGCGCGGGCCTTGCGGCGCGCCTATTCGACACCACGCTGACGCAGATCATCGACGACGGGGTCTTCCACTCCGATCTGCATCCGGGCAACGTCATGGTGACGCCGGATGCCGAGCTGGCACTGCTCGACTTCGGATCGGTCGGCCGCCTCGACTCCGAGGTCCGCGCTCAGGTCGCCGACCTGCTGCTCGCGTTCTCCCGCAGCGATTCGGTCGCATTCGCTGACGCACTCATCGCCTTCGTCGACCTCCCCGACGACGTCGACGAGTTCGCGCTCCGCCGGCAGATCGGCGATTTCCTCTCCCGCCGCCTCGGTCCGGGCGCGGCGCTCGACGCCTCCGCGTTCGCCGAGGTGATGGCCGTGCTCTCCGCGCACGGGCTGAGCGCACCGCCGCAGTTGACCGTGGCCTTCCGCGCAGTCGCCACCGTCGAGGGAACCCTGCGCGTGCTGAGCCCCGACTTCGACCTCGTGGACGCGGCATCCGATTACGCGAAAGAGCGCGTCACCCGCGCGCAGCGCCCGTCGGCGATCATCCGCACCGCCGCGGACGAACTGACCGCCCTGATCCCGCTCGCCCGGCGCCTGCCGCACCGCATCGACCGCATCACCGGGTCCCTCGCCGACGGGCGGCTGGCGGTCAACGTCCGGCTGCTCGCCGACAAGCGCGACCGGGCCCTCGTACGAGAGTTCCTGAATCTCGCCGCGATCACGTTCCTCGCAGGCGTGTTCGGCATCATGGCGGCGATGCTGCTCACGAGCACCGTCGGACCGCGCATCAACGACACGCTCACGCTCTACCAGCTGTTCGGGTATCTGCTCGTGGTGGTCTCCGGGGTGCTGACTCTGCGCGTCGTCTTCGACGTCTTCCGGCGGCGGCAGCGGCGCGACTGACGAGGATTCCCTGCGCGGCCCGGCGCGTGCGCGGTGCGGACGCCACTACTGTTCACGCATGGGGAAGTGGTTCGTTCTCGTCCTGCTGGGCGTCTCGCAGTTCATCATGGTGCTCGACAGCACCGTCATGAACGTCTCGATCTCGACGGTCGCACACGATCTCGGCACCGACATCAGCGGGATGCAGGCGGCCATCACCTTCTATGCGCTGACGATGGCGGCGTTCATGCTCACAGGCGGCAAACTCGGCGACCGCTGGGGTCGCAGCCGCGCATTCCGCATCGGCTCGGTGGTCTACGGCATCGGATCGCTCCTCACCGCACTCAGCCCGAATCTCACGGTCCTGATGTTCGGGTGGTCGCTCGTCGAGGGCCTCGGCGCCGTCCTGGTGATCCCCGCGATCGCGGCCCTCGCCGCGATCAACTACGAGGGCCGCGCGCGCGTCGTCGCGTTCGCCGTGCTCGGCGCGATCACCGGCGCCGCGGCCGCGGCCGGCCCGCTCATCGGCGGACTCGTCACCACCTATTCGTCCTGGCGCTACGTCTTCGTCGGAGAGGCGGTCGTCATGACGCTCGTCCTCATCGTCTCCGGTCGCATCAAGGACGTCCCCGGCGACCGAACCCTGCGCATCGACCTGCTGAGCGTCCTGCTGTCGGCGCTCGGGCTCGGGATGCTGGTGTTCGGCATCCTGCAGAGCAAGACGTGGGGATGGTTCGTCCCCCTCAACCCGCCTGTCATCGGCGGCCAGCCGTTCGCGCCGTTCGGCATCTCGCCCGTGGCGTACCTCATCCTCCTGGCCTTCGTCGTGCTGTGGTGGTTCGTCAAGCGGCAGCAGAAGCTCGAGCGCACCGGCCGCGTGCCGCTGCTGAAGGTCAGCCTCCTGCGCATCCCGGCCCTGCGCAGCGGTCTCACGATGTTCCTCGCGCAATACTTCGCGATCGCCGCGCTGTTCTTCGTCATCCCCGTGTACCTGCAGACGATCCTCGGCTTCAACGCGCTCCAGACGGGCCTGAAGATCCTTCCGCTGTCGATCGGCCTCATCATCTTCTCGATCCTCGGATCGCGCCTGTCCACCGTGCGCACCGCGCGGAACATCGGTCGCATCGGGCAGGTGATCCTCGGCGCCGGGGTGCTGCTCGTCTTCGTCGCCGTGCAGCCGGAGCTCGCCGACTGGCTGTTCGCGGGCGGGATGTTCGTCGTCGGCGCCGGATTCGGGCTGCTCGCGTCCCAGCTCGGGAACGTCAACATGTCGGCGGTGGAGCAGTCCGACACCTCGGAGGTCGGCGGTCTCCAGGGCACGTTCCAGAACCTGGGTTCGTCGTTCGGCACCGCGATCGTCGGCTCCGTCTTCATCCTGCTGCTGACCGGCGGATTCACGACGGCGGTGCAGAACAGCACGGCGATCTCCGACCAGGTGCGCGCAGACGTCGTCGCGGTCGCGTCGAAGGGCGCGCCGATCGTCTCGCAGAAGCAGGCGGAGGAGATGCTCACGAACGCCGGCGTCGACAGCGCCTCGGCGACCGAGATCGCGAAGCTCTACGGCGAGACGCAGGTCGAGTCGCTGCGCCAAGCGCTGTTCTTCGTCTTCGCGCTCACGCTGCTCGGGCTGCTGCTCTCGGCCGGGCTCCCGGCGAAGCTTCCGGATCCCGAGGAGTCGGTGGCAGGCCCGGCGACGGATGCCGATCCCGCATCTGCGTAGGTCGCCCCCTGGACAAGCTCGGGGACCGAGATGCCGAGCGGGTCAGGCGCCCCCGGCGGCGGCCTGGGCGCCGCGACCCCAGCGGAACGGCGAGACCGTGGGGTCGCCGGCGATCCAGAAACGCCACGGGTAGGCATCCGTCCCGGCGAGGCCCGCGACGCCGACGCGCGGACCGGCCGTGACACCGGGGACCTCCGCGACCGGCAGGAAGAGCCGCGCCGTCGCACCGGCGAGCTCCGCGCCGGTGACGGCGTCGATGCCGTCGTGGATCGGGTGGCGGAGACCCACCGCATCCCCGAGCCGCCCGGGGCCGCGCGCGAGCTCGCGAGCCGTCCGCGCCGCGGGGCGACGCGCGAACGCGCTCTCGAGGCCCTCGACGATCTCGGCCGCGCGCAGCAGCACACCGCCGGCCTCGCCCTCCGGGCCGCACACGATGTTGACGCACGAATGGATGCCGTGGCTGAGGTACACGTACAGGTGGCCCGGTTCGCCCCACATCGTGGCGTTGCGCGCCGTCCGCCCCATCCGCGCGTGCGAGCCGGGGTCGGGCCGGTCTCCCGTGCCGCGACCGTGGTAGGCCTCGACCTCGGTCAGCCGGGCGGCGACGGTCGCGCCGCCGACGGTGACGCGCAGGATGCCGCCGAGCAGGCGCGGTGCGGTGTCGACCGGGAGCCCTGCCAGCATCTCGCGCGTCGCCGGGACGAGCGGGGGTGACCCCGCGACATCCGCCGCGACCTCGGCGTCGGCCCCGCTCACTGCACGGCCTGCGGCGGGACCTCGCACCACGAGATCGCGAACCCCTTCAGCGTCGACACCTCGGTCTTCGTGCCGAGATCGACGATGTGCGTGAACACCTTGTGCGGCATGGGCAGCGCGTACGAGTCGAACGGATTGTTCACGACGTCGGGGGTGACGATCATGGCGAGGTACCGGCCGCTCGGGGACGAGCACGTCTGCACGATCGCATCCGTCCCCGGGATGCTGAACACCGGGGTCGACTTGCCGTCATCCGCGACGACGGCGACGGTCGTGCCCTGCGCGTTCCCGGACGCGTCGATCTGCGCATAGGGACGCGCCGTGCCGGCCTGGGGCAGCGGCGTCGTGAAGCCCATCGTGCCGGGGATGCCCTTCGCACCGGCGAGCGGGACCTGCTTGCCGTTGGTCAGGTCGATCGTGAAGTACCCGTCCGGGCGCTCGATGACGGCTTTCGACGACCCGCGGGCGATGCCGTCGATCTGCGAGCCGGTGCCGAGCTGCGTCTCCTTGCCGGCGGAGGCGCCGGAGCCGCCGAGCAGGAGGCGGCCGTCGTAGGTCAGCAGGAGGATGCGGTCGGTGTCCGGGACGAACCGCCAGTCGGCGATGCGGTGCTCCGTGCCGCTGACCGGGACCTCCTCCGGCTTCTCCCGCGCCGCGCTGTCCTTGAGCGATGAGGTGAACAGCATGCTCTCGCGACCCCCGGTGCTGCCGAGCGACGCATCCGAGTACGTGTATCCGATCAGCTCGCCCTTGTCGGCCATCTGCAGGTCGAGGATCGTGCCCTGGCCCGGCATGATCAGCTCGCGCGCGTGCTTGCCGTCGAGGTCGGTGACGATGAGGTGCGCGTTGCCGCCCTGATCCGAGACCGAGGCGACGAGGTGGGAGCTCGTCGCGCGGAAGTCCTCGATGTGGGGGTTCCGGAACACGACCCGGGACTGCTTGCCGTCGAGGCTCGTGCGCACGATCGCGTCGCCGCTCGAGCTGCGCTGCAGCACGTACACGTCGAGAGACGGCGTGTCGAACGACGTGGTGAGCGTCGAGTCCGGGCCGCCGCCGTACCCCGTGACCGCCGAGATGCGGACGGTGTAGTGCGTGCGGTCGTGCAACGGCAGCGTGAAGCGCACCCCGACGCTGCGCCCCGACGTGTCGACGGTGAACGGCGTCGCGGGGGTGACGGTGACCTGCGCGGGCGTCACCTTGTGGAGCATCTGGTTGGTCGTGAGGATGACGCGCGATCCGGATGCCTCGACCCCCGCTGCGGGGTCGGTCACGGCCGAGGTCACGCGCGGGCCCTGCAGGCCGCTCACCGCAGCCCCGGCGGCGCTGACGCCGGCGAGCACGAGGCCGACGACCGCGAAGCCCGTCCAGAACGCCCGCCGGCCGGGGCGCGTGGTGCGCTCAGTACTCATACGGGTCCTTCGGCTGCGGCACCGGCTGCACGCTCGTGGCGTCGATCTCGAGGGTGCCGTTGCTCGTCGTGCGCACCTTGCCGGTGACGGTGACCCATGTGCCGGTGGACGGAACCTTGCCGGTGGCGGCGATCGGCACGCTCGCCGGGCGGGCGTCGATGACGCAATGCGTGATGATGAGCCGCGTCAGATCGAAGTTGCCGCCGTTCGACGCCGGGGTCGCGAAGCCGATGAGGGTCACCGGATCCCCCTCGAACGAGTCGGGGTTCGTCGCCGTGGCGAAGACGCTCGCCCAGTCGCCGACGCCGAAGTGCGAGGTGTCGCCGGAGGCGGCGAGGCTCACGGTGTCGGAGCCGGCGAACAGCGGCGGGGCGCCGGCATCCCGCGACATCGCGAGCTGGGCGGAGAGTGTGGCGGGAGGGGTCACGAGGACGGCCACGGCGACGACGGATGCCACGGCCCCACCGGTCAGCGCCATGACCCCGATGCCCTCGTGGTCGTGGTCGTGATCGTGGTCGCCATGGTCGTGGCCGTGGTCCTCCTCCGCACCGAGAGGCAGCAGGCAGCTGAGGACGGCGCCGACGAGGAGGAGCGCCGCCATCCCGACCGCGAACCAGCTGCTCGCGGGGTTGACGTAGAGGCCGAGGCGGCCCGTGAGCGCGAGCGTGAGCGTCACGACTCCGAGCACGGATGCGAGCCCCGCGCCGAGCCAGCGCGTGACGACGGACTTCCGGCGCATGCTACGCAAGGAGGTTCACCACCATCCCGATCGCGAGGGCGGACAGGACCACCGTGACGACCATGCCGACCAGCACCCGGGTGGTGAAGGTCGTCCGCAGCAGCGCCAGCATCTTGACGTCGACGAGCGGTCCGACGATGAGGAACGCCGTGATCGAGCCGGGCGTGAACGTCGAGGCGAACGACAGCGCGAAGAACGCGTCGACGTTGGAGCAGATCGACACGATCATCGCGAGCGCGATCATGGCGACGATCGACAGCACCGGGTTCGATCCGATGGCGAGCAGCGCATCGCGCGGGACGAGCACCTGCACAGCCCCCGCGAGCGCCGAGCCGATGATGAGCGCCGGCATCACCGCGCGCAGCTCGATGAGGAACTGGGCGCCGCTGCGGCGCCACTTGCCGCCCTCCTCGTGCTCGACGACCTCGCACGTGTCGCGGAAGCGCCCCGTGAGCAGCTGCTCCGGGTTCGGGTGACGCGAATACAGCCAGCCGATGAGGTTGGCGATGAGGAACCCGCCGAGGATGCGGGCGACGAGGATGCCGTCGTCGAACCCGAACGCCTGGAAGGTCGAGATGATGACGATGGGGCTGACGATCGGCGCCGACACCAGGAACGTCAGCGTCTCCGAGACGGAGAACCCGCGCATCATGAGACCCCGCGCGAACGGGACGTTGCCGCACTCGCAGACCGGCACGAGGAGGCCGAGGAGGGACAGCGTCAGGCGGCGCGCCCAAGGGGCGCGCGGCATCCATCGCTCGATCGCGCCGGGCGGGACCCACACCTGCACGACGATCGAGAGGATGACGCCGAGCACGACGAACGGCATGCTCTCGATCAGGACGCTGATCGAGAGCGTCAGGCCGTCCTGCAGGCGCGTCGGGAGCGCGGGCCCGGGCACGAGCATGTTGATCGCGAAGATCGCGGCGAGCAGGCCCACGCCGACGAGGAATCCGACGAGTCCGCGCACGCTGAAGCTCGGGCCGATGTGGGCCGTCTTCGGCGTCCACGCAGGAGCTCCCGCGGTCGTGGTCGCGGTGGGAGTCCACTCCGGCTCGAGGGTGGCGGTCGCGGTGCGAGGAGCCTCGGGTTCGACAGCCGGCACCCGCACTCCACGCGCTGCCGGCGCGTCGCGCGGAGCCTCCGCTGGCGTGGGCCCAGGCTCGGCGGCCGACGGGACGGGACTCCAGACCGGCGCGGAGGCGGATGCGGCGAACGACGGCGTGAATGCGGCCGCCGGCGTCGTGTCCGCTGCTGCTTCAGGAGCGGCCGGGGTCGCCTCGGCAGCAGCCGGGGTCGCGGACCCGCTGCGGGCGGCGGCATCCGCCGCGATCGCGGCGGCGGCTGCGGCAGCGCGCAGCTCCCGGCGGGTCAGACCCGTGGGCGGATCAGTCGACGTCACGCTCGAGGTTCCCGGCGGCCTCGGCCGCGGTGCAGTCGGCGCACAGGCCGAAGATGTCGACGACATGCTCGGCCTGCGTGAAGCCGTGCGTGGCAGCGGTCTGCCGCGCCCACTGCTCCACGTCTGTTGCGGCGATCTCGACGGTGAGACCGCACGACCGGCAGATCAGATGATGGTGGTGTCCGCTCGAGGTGCACGCACGGTAGAGCGCCTCGCCCTCAGGCGACTGGAGGGTGTCGGCCTCTCCCTGGGTCGCGAGCCCCGACAGCGTCCGGTAGACGGTCGCAAGACCGATCCCGGTGTTCTCGTCGCGAAGGATCGCGTGCAGGCTCTGCGCACTCACGAAGCCCTGGGCGTCCGCGAGTGCTTCGCGCACTCGATCGCGCTGCCACGTGTTCCGCTGTGCCACCCGCGAGATCTTACGCGCGGGCGCTGAGCATCGGGTGGGAGCGGGTGCGACCGCGATCGCGGTGGCATCCGCTCCCGGCGTCGTTCCTGCGCGTCCCGCACACTCTTCGAGACGCGCGGATTCGTCCGCGACGCGCGGCGGCGCCGGGTGTCTTGGACGGACAGAGGTGTCTCGGGGCGTGGCGCATGGGCGCAGGTCGCGGTGTCGCCAGGGTCAGGCTGCGTCGGGCTCCTTGACGCGGCCGTCGTGCAGTTCGACGACCCGGTCGGCGCGCGCCATGAGGAGCGGGTCGTGGGTCGTCACCACGGCGGCCACGCCCTCCCGATGGACGAGATCGACGAGAAGGTCCATCATCGCGGCGCCGGTCATGCTGTCCAGCTGACCGGTGGGCTCGTCGGCGAGCAGCACGCGCGGGCGCGCGGCGAGGGCGCGCGCGATGCCGACGCGCTGCTGCTGTCCGCCGGACAGCTCCGGCGGACGCTGCGCCGCATGCCCGGCAAGACCGACGGCATCCAGCAGCTCCGCGACGCGCGCGTCGCGCTCGGCGGGGTCGACGCCGAGGAGGCGCAGGGGGACCTCGACGTTCTCGGCGGCCGAGAGCACGGGGATCAGGCCGAACGTCTGGAAGACGAAGCCGAGGTCCTTCCGCCGGGTCTCGACGAGCCGTGATTCGGACGCATCGCCGAGCTCGAGATCGCCGAGGTGGACGGCGCCGGAAGTCGGGCGGTCGAGTCCGCCGAGGAGGTTCAGGAGCGTCGTCTTGCCGCTGCCGGAGCGACCCTTCACGACCAGCAGCTCGCCGGCGCCGACCTCGAGGCTCACCCCGTCGACAGCGACGACCTCGGCCGCCCCGTCGCCGAAGACGCGCGTGACCGCGTCGGCACGGAGGACAGGGGCGACGTCGCGCGGTCCGTCGACGGTGGGCTGTCGCGGGGTGGTGGATGCCGGCGGAGCCGGGGATTCCACCGGTGCTTGACCTGCCCCCGGGGTCTGCTCGTCGGGCTGGACCTGCTGGGCTGCGGCCTTGGCCGCGGCGGCCTGCTCGGGCGTGATGATCGGGATCTCGGCGGTCGAAGGGTTGACGCCCCGACCGCGGCGACGGAGAAGCTGCTGCTCAGGCGGCACCGGAGCGGACGCGTGCGACCCCTCGACAGGCTCGGGGACCGAAGAGGAATCAGGAATCGGAGCGTGAACCGGAGCGGGGTCGGGGACCGGAGAGGGAGGGGACGGTTGCGCTTCCGGGTCCGCGCCGCCTTGCGGGTCGTTGAGCGAGCGAAGCGAGTCGAAACGCGCTGAGCCTTCGAGAGCGGCTTCCGCGGTGTCTTCTGCCTGCTGCTCGCTCGACGGCACGGTCGTGCCGGCGGTCTCCGGGGCGGCGGCCGGGGCGGCGTCCGGGATCGCAGAGGGATCGGGGACCGCAGCGGGATCGGGAATCGGAGCGGGATCGGGGACCGAGGCCGGTTCGTTCGTCGGGTCACTCATGGTGGTCCTCCTCACGGGGGGATTCGGCGGGCGAAACACCGCTCGCATCCTCACTGCGTTTCGTCTCGCTCGTTCCTCGCTCGCTCAACGACCCGCCAAAAGCTACCGCCCCGGCCGCATCCAACGAACCGGCCGAATCCAACGAACCGGCCGCATCCGCAGATTCGGTAGCGGGCTGCTCGTGACCGGGCCAGACGGCCAGGTGGTCGGGCTCGAGGGCGAGGCGCACACGGTCCTGGAGGTCGAGCGCGGAGACGTATTCGCGGGGCAGCTGCAGCCGGCCCACGCGGTCGATGACGGCGAACTCCTCGGCGATGACGTGCTCGCCGCCGTCCCCCGCCCGGCGGAGGGTCTCCGTCGAGGTCCGGCCGTCGCGGATCTGCACCGTGCGACGCACGTGCTCGGACACCGTCGGGTCGTGCGTCACGATGAGCGTCGTGACGCCGAGCTCGCGGTTGACGCCGCGCATGGCCTCGAGCACCTCGGCGCTCGTCGCCTCGTCGAGCTCGCCGGTCGGCTCGTCGGCGAGGAGCACCTTCGGGCTGTTGGCGAGCGCCACGGCGATCGCGACCCGCTGCTGCTGCCCTCCGGACATCTGCGCCGGCGTGCGGTCGGCGACATCGCCGACCTCGAGCAGTTCGAGGAGGTCGTCAACCGGAACGCCGTCCTGTGTCTTGGCGACGTTGCGCGCCATCCGGACGTTCTCCGCGGCCGTCAGGTAAGGCAGGAGGTTGCGCCCGGTCTGCTGCCACACGAAGCCGACCGTGCGTCGGCGGTAATCGACGCGCTGCGTGCGCGACATCGCGCCGAGGTCCGACCCCGCGACGACGGCCGAGCCGGCGGTCGGCTTGTCGAGGCCCGAGACGATGCCGAGGAGCGTCGACTTGCCCGACCCGGAGGCGCCGACGATGGCGACCATCTCGGCCGGGTCGACCCGCAGGTTGAGCCCCTGCAGCGCCTGCACCTCGACCCCGTCGGTCGAGTAGATGCGCACGAGATCCGTGCACAGGATGGCCGGTTCCATGAGCGTCATTCTTCCTCTCCCACGCGCAGCACCGAGGCGGGGCTGCGCCGCGACGAGATCCATACCGCGAGCGCGACGACGGCCGCGACCACGACGACGAACACGGCGACGACGGCCGTGATGACCAGGGGATCGATCGGGATCGGCGGCTGGGCGCCGCCCGTGAACGCCGACAGATCCAGAGGGGCGAGCACCGCGAACGGCAGGACGATGCCCGCGATGACGCCGCCGACGAGACCCGTGGCGAGGATCGGCGCGACCTCCCACACGACGAGGCCGGTCGTCTGGCGGCGGTCGAATCCGAGGGTGCGCAGCGTCCCGACGAGCCGGATCCGTTCGCGCGCGCCCATCACGAGGGTCAGCACGAGCGCGATCACCGCGAGCAGGGCGCCCAGCGCCGTCGCGATCATGAGCGCAGACTCGACCCCGGTGACCGCGGGTGCTTCGCGGATGGCGTCCGCCTGCGCCGCGGCATCCATCATCGTCACCCCGGCACCGGTCACCTTCGCGATCGCGGAGCCCGCGGTCGCCGCGTCCTTCCCGGATTGGTGCGCACCGTCGAGCGCGACGAGCGCTCCGCGCAGCGACGGGGTGTCGAGGCCGTCGGGGAGGTTCTTCTTGTCGACGAGGATCCACGCGGAGTTGGGGGCGGCCGCGCCGAGCGATGCCGTCGCGGAGACGACGATCGCGTCGACGTCGCCCGTCCCGACGGACAGGCTGACCACGCCCGGGGTCGTGGCATCCTGCCAGTTCCCGATCGCGATCGGGATCTTCCCGTCGACCTTCTGGGACAGGTCGGGCACGCGCGCGTCCGCGGGGAGACCGGACTGCAGGGATGCCAGGTGCGCGGTGTCCGCGACGAGGACCTCGACGAAGTCCGATCCGCCGTTGCGCGAGACGCCGGCGAAGCCGGCCGTGTCGACCGCCCCCGTCGCGGTGACTCCCGGTACCGCGGTGACCTGCTTCAGCTCGGCGGTGGACAGCCCCGGCCCGCCGAGGCTGATGTCGGACCCGACACGGGCATGCGCCGCCTGCGAGACGCCGTCGCGCTCGGTCTGGAAGGCG
This sequence comes from Microbacterium candidum, assembly GCF_030315975.1. Taxonomy (GTDB): domain Bacteria; phylum Actinomycetota; class Actinomycetes; order Actinomycetales; family Microbacteriaceae; genus Microbacterium; species Microbacterium candidum. The sequence continues at coordinate 148,314 of NZ_JASXSZ010000001.1, forward strand.
ACGGCGGAGAACACCGCCATCGCGACCCCGACGAGCACGACGAGCACGGGGATGAGCGCGGAACGGATGCCGAGCACGCTGCGCGATGCACCGATGAGGCCGATCGCGCCGCGTCGCTTGCGCAGCGAGCCGTTGAGAGCGCGCAACGGCAGCGGATACAGCCTCAGCATGATCACGCTCACGCTCAGCGTGACGAGCAGGGGCGTCAGCACGAGGAGCGGGTCGACGCCTCCGGGTGCCACCCCGCGCTCGGCGAGCGTGACGAGGGCCGCCACGGTGACGAGCAGCACGAGCACCTCGAGCACCCACCGCCACCGTCGGCGGCGGCGCGGGACACGGTCAGACGGACGCGCGAGGACGGCGAGGATGGCCGCGGGAAGCACGGCACAGGATGCGGCGCCGAAGAGGGCCGCCGCATCGATCGTCCCGGCCGTCACGAGGAAGGCGAGGACCAGTCCGACGATCGCCGCGGGGATGCCGGCGACGAGGCCCTCGAGCGCCATGCGGCTGCGGATCCACCACGGGGAGGCGCCGCGCGCGGACAGCAGCGTCAGCACCGGGCGGCGGCGTTCGACGAGCAGTTCGGAGCCGAGGATCAGCACGGCGAACGCCGCTCCCAACGGGCCGGTCGCAAGGAGGATCAGCAGCGTCTGCAGGGAGGACCCGCCCGACTGGATGCCGGCGAGCACGTCCGTGAGCTGGGTCGTGAAAGTCATCCTCACCTGACCCTCCGCCGGCTCGTGGGGGCTCGACAGGAACGCGTTCAGCTGACTCGTCATCGTCGGCAGGTTCTGCCACGTGTAGGCCGGCGGGTGAGCGGCATACCAGCCGAGCAGGTCGGCCGTGAACGAGTACTGCATCTCGCCCCAGGGAGCGGGGTCGAGCCACGCCGTCGCTCTGATGTCGACGCCGGCGTCGCCTTTGTCCGTGACCGTGGGATGCGCACGCTGCGACTGCAGCTCCCAGTACGGGGCGGCGTCGTCACGCGGGGCGACGAGACCGACGAGCTCGACCTGCTGATACGTCGGGAGACCGGTGGTCGGATCCTGGAAGGCGATGTCGTCGAGCGGCCTGGTCTGGCCGAGCGAAAGGCCCATGGCCTTCGCCGACTCGGCGGTCATCGCGACCTCGATCGGCTTCACGGTGGGCCGCATGACGGTCTCGAGACTGACGCCGGGCATCGCTTGGCCGGCACCCTCGGGCACCGGTGCGAACTCAGGCTGGTAGGCGGCCGGCCAGCTTCCCTCGACGAGCTTCATCTGGCTCCGCCACTGCGGGTAGGCCTCGAGCTGCAGTCCGTAGTGCCCCTCGCTGCGCGGGCCGGTCGTGCCGATCAGCGTCGTGCGCGCCGTCCACCCCGGCTCCCGCAGCCCCGACTTCAGCGGCTGCGGCAAGGTCCGGTAGGTCTTCTCGAGCGACGCCCCGTAGAAGTTCCAGACGTAGTCGTACTGGTCCTTCGGCGCTACGTTCCCCGTGGCGAGCCCGTTGACGCGGTGCGCTGTCTGCACCGAGGTGATGCCGGCACTCGGCTGGTCGATCCGGTACTGGACGTCTTGCGTGAGAAGACTCGTGACCGCGCGCGGCCACGCGACGACGGCGAAGGCCGCGATGAGCACCACGATGGCGAGCGCGATGATCGCGCCGCGGAACGCCGCCCACTGCTTGAAGAGGAGCCTCATCGCGTCTCCTCCCGGTATTCGGTGTCGGCGACCTGACGGCGGATCACGCGACCGTAGACGAGGATGACGGATGCCGCGGCCACGACCGCGAGGACCACCGCGACCGCGAGCCACAGGAGGTCGACGGTCACGGTGGCCGGGAGCGCCGGCGGCGCGGTGACGACCGTGCGGCGGGCGAGGCCCGGAGCGACGAGCCACGTCACCACGAGCCCGGCGACGGCACCGAGGATGCCCGCGGCGATCGCGATGCACCACAGCTCGGCCCGACGCGTGCGCACCTGCTGCTTCGCGCTGAAGCCGAGGGCGCGCAGCACCACGATCTCGTTGCGGCGTCGCCTGAGGAGGGCGGCCGCCACCGCGGCCAGCGCGATGACCGCGAGTGCGATGACGGCGAGGCCGCCGAGGGCGAGGCCCGTGAAGGCGCTGCCGACGAAGCGGCCGGCGAACGCGGTGTCGGCGATCGTGACGGTCGTCGCGGCGGCAGAGGCCCGCTGGGCGAGCGGAAGCACGGTCGCCGGGTCGGCCGATGCCGCCCACGCCTGGTTGGCCGCGGTCGGCGTGGCGTTCGCGCGCAGGACCGCGCGCTGCAGCGTCGGCAGATCGAACAGCACGGACTGGTCATCGCGTTCGCCGGGGATCACGGGGACCGTCCCGGAGACCTTCGCGGTCACGCTCCACCAGTCGCCGTCGATGTTGACGTCTGTGCCGACCGCGTGGCCCTGAGCGGCGAACGCATCCGTGAGGACGACCGCGGGCGGGGCCGCATCCCCGGGCATGAGCCGCACCGTCGAGCCCGCCGAGATGTCGGGCGGCACCGGCACGACGCCGACTCCCGACGGCGCGGCACCGACCGCCTTCGAGGTGCCGAACGGAGCCGGTGCGACCTTCCACCCGCTTGCCGAGGCGAGCACATCGGTGCCGTCCGCGTCGAGCTTGGTGAGCGACCACCCGCCGGAGGCGGTCCCGGTGCCGCCGGCGAACGTCGCATCGACGGCGACGAGTCGCCAGGAACCGGTGCCGGCGGGCACGGTCAGCGACGCCGTGCTCGACGCGGCGGGCGACGTCGGGGTCGTCAGCGGGATGAGCTCGCCCGCGTCGTCGCACAGCCACAGGGTCACTTGCACGGTGGCTCCGGGATTGTCCGCGAGCGCCCCGGTCGCCGCCATCCCCACCGTCAGGGTCTTCGTGTGCGACGGGAGCACCGGCTCGCCCTGCACGTGCGGGGCGGGCAGCTCCGCACGGATCGTCGCGAGGTCCAGCGCCTGCGCCTGCCCCGGCTCGACGCTCTCGAGCCGGGCGGACGAGACGCCCACGACCGCGACCTTCGCATCGCCGATCTGCACGGGCGCGACCAGCGCCGGCAGCGCGGCCGTGACTCCGGGCAGCGCGGCGTACATCGGCGCGTCGATCGAGTCGCTCGCGGTGCGCAGCGGCGAGACGGATGCGGTGTCCACGCGCACGTCCGACCCGTTCACGGCGATCGCCGCCGTCGCGTTGTACGCGCTCCACGTCCCCTGGTAGCCCGCACCGAGCACGCCCGCCGCGACGGCCAGGACGATCAGCGCGGCGGGAGCCGTGAAGAACCCGAGGCCGCGGCCGAGCTGTCGCGCGGGGAGGGCCACGTCGAACCGATGGGCTCGCGCGCCGATCGAATCGAAGACGCGGGCGAGCGGGCCGAACGCCGACAGCCCGAGGAGAGCGGCCGCCAGCAGCGTCAGCGGCGGTGCGAGGACCGCCGCGGCATCCCCCTCGCCCGTCCCGCTGACGGTGAGGAAGCGCCACAGCGCGAACGCCGCGGCGAGCACCACGAGCACCGTGAGCCCCGCGGAGACGGCGGAGCGGGCGCGGCCCGCCTCCCTCGCCGCGCCCAGTGCGGAGCGCGCAGCGCCGAAGGCTGCGGCGGCTCCGACGACCACCGCGGCGATCGCGACGAACACCGGGGGAAGGACGGCGACCCACGGAGACGGCATCCGTCCGTAGGCGAACATGAGGATCGCGAGGGCGATCGCGGCGCCGATCGCCGAGCTGACGATGGAGACGACGGCGGACTCGGCGGCGGCCGTGCGCACGAGCACGCCCGCCGAGGCACCCCGTGCGCGCAGAAGCGCCGTCTCGGCGGCACGCACGTCGGCGAGCAGGCGCGCGAGCAGGATCAGCGCGAGGACAGTTCCCACCGCGAGGATCGCGACGGGCAGCGGGACGACGGATGCCGCGGCATCCATCGCGTCCTGCATGCTGTGCGCTGTCTGCGCTCCGTCCCCGATGACGGTGACCTGCGACGACGTCACGGCCGCATCGTTCTGGAGGGCGTTCGGAAGCCGGTCGAAGCCGATCGCCAGCGTCGCGACCTTGGCGGCCGGCGTGTCGACCGGCGGCGTGACGACCCAGTTCACGGTCGGCACCGTGCTGAACCGTCCGAGGGTGTCGGTGCTCACGAGGAACGGACCGACGGCGTCGTCGGATTCGCCGCGCACGACGCGCGGGTCGCCGAACCAGATCGCTGCCGCCGGGTTCTTCGGGAGCCATGTGGCGGTGACCTTCAGCGTGACGTCGCCGTTGGACGACGGGATCGTGACGTCGTCGCCGATCTTCACGCCCAGCCGGGTCGCGGCCGCCGCCTGGATGGCCACGGTGTCCTTGTCACCGGTCCACGCACCGTCGGTCCGGATCGCCTCGCGGATGGCGGGGGCATCCTGCAGCAGCACGACCGACGCGACTCCCGCCCTTTCGGCGTCAGCGGCGGAGAGCTTCAGCGGGGCGGTGTCGACCCGGGTCGCGACGTGCATGTCGAGACCAGGGAAGAGGGATGCCACGTGCTCGTGCACCGCGGCATCCTGCGCCTGCCGGTCGTCCTGCACGGGCGTCTGCGCCTCGACACCGCTCGTGCGTACCGGGGCATGCGAAAGCGTGTCGCGGACCGCGGGCGTCTGCGTCAGCATCACAGCGCCGATCATGGTGACCGCGAGACAGCCGACGACGAGGCACACCGCGGCCATCGCGGCGAGCAGACTCACCCGCGCCGCGGACCGTCGGACCCACAGGCGCATCCTCCGACCCTATGACATCGATTGGACGAATCCGGCACATCGTGACCGGGTCGTTGTGCGGCGCGTCGCGCCGATGAGCAGGCCGGATGCGGTCGGTCAGCGCCGCTCGGGGCGGTCGGGCTCGTGGTAGTCGGGCAGTACGTGCTGGCCGGAGGTGAATCCGCCGAGACCGAGCTGGATCAGGCTGCTTCCGGTTCCGAAGAGTCCGTACTTCTGCAGGATCGGCCCGCGTGGTGACACCGGCAGCCCGCCGCCGGGCGGGATGTAAGGCTTCTCCTCGCCGTCCCGGTGCAACAACGAGTCGATCCAGTGCATGTAGCCGCCTCCGTTCCAGAGGGATGCGTCGGGTCAGCGATCCTGCGGACGATCGGGCTCGTGATAGCCGGGCGCGATGTGCGGGCCGGCGGCGTAGCCGCCCAGACCGGGAGTGGTCGGATTGGACCGGCCTGGGCCGTACGGGTTCGGAAGCGGCTGGATGGGGTCCTCCGTGAGGCGCCCCTCCGGCGGGATGTAGGGCGCTTCATCGCCGCCGCGGCGGAACAGATCGCGCAGCCATCCCATGTCAGCCTCCTTGGAGGGACGCTACGCGATGGCCGGGGGCTCCTCAAGACCTACTCGAGACGGGTGACGCGGTCGCGACGCGCGCCGATGGCGCGGCACACGAGGTAGATGACGAACGAGAACGTCGTGATGTACGGACTCACCGGCAGGGTTCCCGCCACCGCCAGCATGATCCCGCCGACGGCGGAGACGACGCCGAAGACCGCCGCGAGCACCGGGACCGCGAGCGGGCCCGTCGCGACGCGCATCGCCGCGGCCGCGGGCGTCACGAGCAGCGCCATGACGAGCAGGGCGCCGATGATGTGCACGGCGACGGCCACGATGAGACCGAGCAGCAGCATGAAGGTGAGCGAGATCGCGCGCACCGGGACGCCGCGGGCCGCGGCCGCCTGCGGGTCGAGCGAGTCGAACCGCAGGGGTCGCCACACGAGGAGCAGCGCGACGAGCACGACGGCGGAGATGCCCGCGAGCCACCCGAGCTGCTCCGACTGCACCGAGACGATCTGGCCGGTCAGCAGGCTGAACCGGTTGGCGCTGCGTCCGTTGTACAGCGAGAGGAAGAGGATGCCGAGGCCCAGCCCGAACGGCATGAGCACGCCGATAATCGAGTTGCGCTCACGCGCCTTGGCGCCGAGCCATCCGATCACGGCCGCCGCGATGAGCGAGCCGACGATCGACCCGGTCACGACGTCGAACCCGAACAGGAGCGCCGCCGCGGCTCCCGCGAACGACAGCTCGCTGATGCCGTGCACCGCGAACGCCATGTCCCGCTGGATGACGAAGACGCCCACGAGACCGCCGACGAGCCCGAGGATGGCACCCGCCCACACCGAGTTCGCGACGAGCGCGAGGATGTCGCCGTAGTCGGAGAGGCCGCCGAACATCGCGTTCCAGATGTCGCTCCAGCTCACGCGTGCGCCCCCTCTCCGTCGTGGTCGTGGTCGTGATCGTCGGCGTGGTGGTGCGCCTCCTCGGCGTCGGGTGCGCCGACGACGACGAGGCGCCCGCCGGCGCGCAGCACGAACACCGGCGCGCCGTAGAGGCTCGTGAGCACCTCGGTGCGCAGGACCTCATCGGGGGTGCCGAGCGTGAACCTGCCGTGGGCGAGATAGAGGATGCGGTCGACCTGCCCGAGCACGGGGTTGATGTCGTGCGTGACGAGCAGGACGCCGGCTCCGGCATCCCTCCGGTGCTTGTCGATCAGCGTGACGACGGCCCGCTGGTTGGCGAGGTCGAGGCTCGTGAGCGGTTCATCGCACAGCAGAAGGCCAGGGTTGTCCGCGAGCGCCTGGCCGACGCGCAGCCGCTGCTGCTCGCCGCCGGAGAGGCTGCCCGCGGGCCGGTCGGCGAATGCCGTGCCGCCGACGGCGTCGATGAGCGCGTCGACACGGGCGCGCGTCCCGCGGCTCGGGATCGGCAGGCCGAAGCGGTGCCCGTCGACGCCGAGGGCGACGAGATCGCGGCCGCGCAGCGCGGTGTCGCGCGGGAGCGGGCGCTGCTGCGGGACGTAGCCGATGCGGCGATTGCCCGCCTTCGCCTTCGGCCCCTGCGCCTGGCGGACGGTGCCGAGCGCGGTGATCTCGCCCGCGCTCAGCCTCTCGAGCCCGAGGATCGAACGCAGCAGGGTCGTCTTGCCGGAGCCGCTCGGACCCAGGACGGCGATCATCTCTCCGGGGTTGACCGTGAGGTCGAGACCGCTCCACAGCGTCCGGCCGCCGCGCGTGAGCGCCGCCCCCGTGATCTCGAGCGGAGGGACCTCGGCGGATGGCACCGACATACCGTAGCCTGCCTGACTCTGCATGCTCAGCCCAGGGCCTTCGCGAGCGCGTCGACGTTGCCCTGCATCCAGGTCAGGTACGTCTTGCCGTCCGGGACCAGCTCGGAGAACTTCAGCTCCGGCACGTTCGCCTCGGTCGCCTTTGCGATCACCTGCGTCGTCTCGGGTCCCGCGGCCTGTGCGTTGGTGATGACGAGCTTCACGTCGCCGGAGCCGATGAGGGCGAGCGACGAGAGGAGCGTCGCTGGCGGCACATCGCGCCCGCCCTCGACGGCCTCGCTGAACGCGGCAGGCGTCTTGTTCGTCATGCCGGCCGCCTCGGCGAGGTACAGGGGCAGCGGCTCCGTGACGAACACGCCCGCGCCCTTGTGCGCGGCGGAGACGGCTGCGAGGTCCGCCTCCATCTTGTCGATGCCTGCGCCGAAAGCCTGCGCGTTCGCCCGATAGGCGGATGCGTGCGGGGCATCCAGCTTCGCGAGGTCGGAGGCGATCGCATCCGCGGTCTTCTTCATGACGGCGGGGTCGTAGAAGACGTGCTCGTTGAACCCGTCGAGACTGCCGTCGGACGGGTAGTGCGGCGAGAGCTTCGCGGCCGTGATCAGCGGCGCCTTCGTGTCCGCGGCCGCGACGAGGTCGGACAGGAACGGGTCGTATCCCGCCCCGTTCTCGATCAGGAGCCCGGCGCGCTGGACGAACAGACGGTCCTGGGGGCTCGCCTGGAAGTCGTGCGGATCCTGCGCGTACGAGGCGACCATCGACCTGACGTCGACGTAGGACCCGCCGATCTCCTTCGCGATCGAGCCGTAGACGTTGGTCGAGGCGACGACCTTGACCCGGCCGTCCGACGCAGCGGGATCACTGCCCGCGCAACCGGCGAGCGCGAGGACGGATGCCGCGGCTGCGGCGACGGCGAGGAGGATCCGGTGCTTCACTCCCCCACCGTAACGCTATTGATAATCATTCTCAAAATCCGAGATGCGCGGTCGTTGAGCGAGGGAGCGCAGCGACTGAGTCGAAACGCACCGGGCATCACGAGAACGACTCACTGCGTTTCGACTCGCTTCGCTCGCTCAACGACCCGCGAGATCTGAACCGCGGTCGTTGAGCCCGGGAGGGAGAGAACGACTCATTGCGTTTCGACTCGCTTCGCTCGCTCAACGACCACCACGATCTGAACCGTGGTCGTTGAGCGAGGGAGGAACGACCGAGACGAAACGCAGCTTCAGTCGAGGAGCAGCGCCGGCTCCTCGAGCACGGATGCGACGTCGGCGACGAACCGTGACATCCCGTCGCCGTCGAGCACGCGGTGGTCGAACGAGCCCGAGACCGTCGTGACCCAGCGGGGGCGCACCTCGCCGTCGACGACCCACGGCTTCTGCCGGATCGCGCCCATCGCGACGATGCCGGCCTCGCCCGGGTTGATGATCGGGGTGCCCGCATCCATCCCGAACACGCCGATGTTCGTGATCGTGATCGTGCCGCCCGTCTGGTCGGCGGGCGTCGACTTCCCCTCGCGCGCCGTCAGCGTCAGCTTCTCGAGCGCCCTGGCGAGCTCGCGCGTGTTGAGGTTCTGCGCGTCCTTGATGTTCGGGACGAGGAGGCCGCGCGGCGTCGCCGCTGCGATGCCGAGGTTGACGTAGTGGCGCACGCGGATCTCCGCGCCGTCCTCGGTATCGACCCACGCCGCGTTGACCATCGGCGTGCGGCGCACGGCCCAGATGACGGCGCGCGCCATGATGAGCAGCGGCGAGATCTTGACGTCCGCGTACTCCGGCGACGCCTTCAGACGCTTGACGAGCTCCATCGTGCGGGTGGCGTCGACGTCGGTCCACACCGACACGTGCGGCGCCGAGTAGGCGCTGCGCACCATCGCCGAGGACGTGGCCTTGCGCACTCCCTTGACCGGGATCGTCTCCTCGTCGTCGCGCTCCGCCGCGACCGTGGTCGTCTGGACCGGCCGGACGACGGATGCGGCGACCTCTGCCGCGACCGGGATCCGCTCCTCGCGGACCTCGGGCCACTCGGGGGTCTGGATGTTGCGGAAGACGCTGGCCTGCGACGCGTGCTTCAGGACGTCCTCGCGCGTGACCTCGCCCGCGGGGCCTGTCGGCGTGACGGCGGAGAGGTCGACGCCCAGGTCGCGCGCGAGCTTCCGGATCGGCGGCTTGGCGACGACGCCGACGGATGCCTCGACCCGCTCCTGCGCCTGCCGCTGGACCGGGCGGCGGCGCGACTGCACCTGTCCGCCCGTGCCGTAGCCGACGAGCACGGCACCGGCCTCCTCGGGCTCAGGCGCCGGAGCCTGCTCGCCGTGCGCGGAGCGCCCGATCGACTCGACCAGCGGGGGCGCCGCATCCGTCGCCGGAACGATCGTGATGATCGCGGTCCCGACGTCGACGGTCTTGCCCTCCTCGACGAGGATGTCGCCCACGACGCCCGAGAACGGGGACGGCAGCTCCACGAGCGACTTCGCCGTCTCGATCTCCACGATGACGTCGTTGACGTCGACCTCGTCGCCGGGTGCCACCTTCCACGACACGATCTCGGCCTCGGTGAGGCCTTCGCCGACGTCGGGGAGGACGAACGTCTGGGTGCTCATCGTGTGTGTCCTTTCGGAAGACTTCGGTCGGTCGTTGAGCGAGCTGGTTCGGTGCGTTTCGTCTCTGCGTTTCGACTCGGTCGCTACGCTCCCTCGGTCAACGACCGCGTTCCTCGCTCGCTCAACGACGTGCTTCGGGTCAGTATGCCAATGCGCGGTCGACGGCCTCGAGGATGCGGTCGGGGTCCGGCAGGTAGATGCCCTCGAGCTTGGCCGGCGGGAACGGGGTGTCGAAGCCCGACACCCGCAGGACCGGCGCCTCGAGCGCGTAGAACGCCTTCTCCATGACGGTCGCGGCGACCTCGGAGCCGACGGATGTGAAGCCCGGCGCCTCCTGCGCGTAGACCATGCGGCCGGTGCGGCGCACCGAGTCGAGGATCGGCCCGTAGTCGATCGGAGACAGCGAGCGCACGTCGACCACCTCGACCGAGACGCCTTCGGACTCGGCGAGTGCGGCGGCCTGCAGCAGCGTCGTGACCATCGCGCCGTGCCCGACGAGGGTGACATCGGTGCCGCGGCGGACGATGCGCGAGGCGTGCAGCGGCAGCGCGGGGGCCGTCAGGTCGACCTCGCCCTTCTGCCAGTACTTCGCCTTCGGCTCGAGGAAGATCACCGGGTCGTCGGAGGCGATCGCCTCCTGGATCATCCAGTAGGCGTCGTTCGGCGTCGACGGCGACACGACCCGCAGGCCCGCGGTGTGCGTGAAGTACGCCTCCGGGCTCTCCTGGTGGTGCTCGACCGCGCCGATGTGGCCGCCGTACGGGATGCGGATGACGACGGGCATCGAGATCGCGCCCTCGTGGCGGTTCGTCATCTTCGCGAGCTGCGTCGTGATCTGGTCGAAGCCGGGGAAGACGAATCCGTCGAACTGGATCTCGCACACGGGCCGGAACCCGGCCATGGCGAGGCCGATCGCGGTGCCGATGATGCCCGATTCGGCGAGCGGGGTGTCGATGACACGGCGGGGTCCGAACTCCGCCTGCAGCCCCTCGGTGACGCGGAACACGCCGCCGAGCGGCCCGATGTCCTCGCCCATGAGCAGCACGCGGTCGCTCGCGGCGAGAGCGCGCCGCATCCCCGCGTTCAGCGCACGGCTGAACGGCATGGTCTGGACGGCAGGGGTCTCCTGGGCGTCGGTCTGCGTTTCGTCTCTGCGTTTCGACTCGCCAGCTCGCTCAACGAACGGCTCTTGCTCAACCACCGGATTCGTCATGCGCCCTCCCCGAAGGATGCCTCGTACTCGGCCAGCCATGCCTTCTGCTGCTCGACGAGCGGGTGGGGCTCCGAGTACACGTGGTCGAAGATCGTGTCGGTCGGGATCGATCCGAGCGCCACCGTCCGTTCGCGGATGTCGTCGGCCGCGGCGCGGGCCTCGGCCTCCACGCCGTCGAAGAAGGCGGCGGAGGCGCCCTTGTTCTCGAGGAACGCGCGCATGCGCGCGATGGGGTCGCGCAGCGCCCACGCCTCCTCCTCGGCGGAGGTGCGGTACTTCGTCGGGTCGTCGCTCGTCGTGTGCGCGCCCATCCGGTAGGTCACGGCCTCGATCGCTCGGGGGCCGTCGCCCGCCCGCGCCTCGTCGAGCGCCGCGCGTGTGACGGCGTAGCTCGCGAGGACGTCGTTGCCGTCGAGCTGGATGCTCGGCATCCCGTACCCCTCGCCGCGGCGGACGAGCGGAGCGGGCGACTGCGTCGCGACCGGCACCGAGATCGCCCACTGGTTGTTCTGCAGGAAGAAGATCTCGGGCGTGCGGAAGCTCGCGGCGAAGACCATCGCCTCGTGCACGTCGCCCTGGCTGGACGCGCCGTCGCCGTAGTAGACGACGACGGCCTCATCGCGCTCCGGGTCGCCTGTTCCGCAGCGCCCGTCGAAGACGAGCCCCATCCCGAAGCCCGTGGCGTGCAGAGTCTGCGAGCCGAGCACGAGCGTGTAGAGGTGCGTGTTGCCGTTCGCCGGGTCGGTCGGGTCCCAGCCGCCGTGGGTCATGCCGCGCATGAGCCGGATGATGCCGAGCGGATCCACCCCGCGGATGCGGGTGACCACGTGCTCGCGATACGAGGGGAAGATGTGGTCCTGCGGGCGCGCTGCGCGCGCGGAACCGACCTGGGCCGCCTCCTGCCCGTAGCTCGGCGGCCACAGCGCGAGCTGCCCCTGCCGCTGCAGGTTGGTGGCCTGACGGTCGAAGGCGCGCACCACGACCATGTCGCGGTAGAAGCCCTCGAGCTGCTCGTCGGTCAGCGCGTCGATGGCGGAGAGGTACCGTTCCGCCGCGGGCGTCGGCGCGATGGTGCCATCGGCTGCCAGCACGCGCACGACCGCGGGGTCATCGGGCGGGATCATCTCTCTACGCTAACGCCCGCCCCGAGTGGCCTTCTGGGAGGGTTTCGACAATGGATGCCGCGATCGCTATGACCTTGTCCACAGCTTCGGCCTCTCCGACCGAGATGCGGATGCCGTCGCCCGCGAAGGGACGCACGATGACACCGCCCTCCTCGAACGCCTGCGCGGCGGTCATCGTCTGCTCGCCGGTGGCGAGCCACACGAAGTTGCCCTGCGCGTCGGGGATCCGCCATCCCTGGTCCCGCACCGCGTTCACAAGCGCGTCGCGGCGCTCGGCGATGTTCGCGACCCGGTCTTTGAGCGCAGGCTCTGCGTCGAGACTCGCGAGAGCGGCCTCCTCCGCCTGCGCGGTCACGGACAGCGGGATCGCGGTCGAGCGCGCGGCGTCGAGGACGCGCGAGTTCCCGACGGCGTAGCCGATGCGGAGGCCCGCGAGCCCGTAGGCCTTCGAGAACGTGCGGAGCACGACGACATTGGGGTGGGCCCCGGCGGCCAGCACCTTCTCCCCGTCGACGGCCGCGGGGTCGGTGACGAATTCGAAGTACGCCTCGTCGAGGATCACGAGCACATCCGCGGGGACGCGCGCGATGAAGGAGTCGAACTCGGCCTGCGTGACGATCGGGCCGGTCGGGTTGTTGGGCGAGCAGACGATGATCACCCGCGTGCGGTCGGTGACGGCATCCGCCATCGCCTGCAGGTCGTGCCGGCCATCAGCCGTGATCGGGACCTCGATGCTCGTGCCGCCGGCGACCGCGACGAGACCCGGATAGGCCTCGAACGAGCGCCAGGCGTAGACGACCTCGTCGCCCGGACCCGCCGCGGCGAGCACGAACTGCGCGAGGATGGCGACGCTGCCCGAACCGATGTGCACCTCGTCGGGCGCGACGCCGAAGCGCTCGGCCAGGCGGTGCCGCAAGCGGGACGCCGTGGCATCCGGATACCGGTTGAGCGCGACCTGCGACCGCACCGCATCCACGACGCCGGGGAGCGGATCGAACGGATTCTCGTTGCTCGACAGCTTGAACGCGTCCGCACCGGCCTGTCGGCCCTGCTTGTACGGGGGAAGCGCCGCGATCGCGGGACGGATGCGGACGGGGATGTCGGAGGTCACCGTTCGAGTCTAGATATCGCGGTCCTCGAGCGCTCCCCGGTCGGCGAGCATCCTGACGATCAAAGCGATCATCAGGTACTTCTCCGCGGGGTTGCCATGGAAGGGAGCACGAGACGCTCCTGCTGCCTTCTCTTCGAACCTGTCGGAATTCCTGACAGGTTGAGGTCTCGTCGAGCTCACGCTCGGTACATAGATGCTGCGGATGTACTCCACAACGTCGGTCCGCGAGGTCGACGCCAGGAGGGCACACCGCCACCGTAGCGAGCCGTTACAACACAAACGGCCGCTTGGGGGAGCGCCCTCCCACACGTCAGCGCCCCGTGAGAGACTCGCGGCATGGGATTCCTCGTGCGGATCGTCGTCAACGCGTTCGCGATCTGGATCGTGACGCTGATCCCCCCGCTGCAGGTCACCGTCGTGCCGTTCCCCCCGGGCGAGCTGCTGCAGGAGATCCTCACGCTGCTCGTGATCGCCGCGATCTTCGCGCTCGTGAACATGTTCGTCGGCACCGTTCTGCGCGTGCTTGCGTTCCCGATCTACATCCTCACGCTGGGCCTCTTCTCGCTCATCGTGAACGGGTTCCTCCTGTGGCTGACCGCGTGGCTGACCCACTGGTGGAGCTGGGGCCTTCGCGTCGAGAGCTTCTGGTGGGGCGTGCTCGCCGCACTGGTCATCACGGTCATCAACTGGGTCGCGGGCATCTTCCTCCGTCCGAACGACAAGCGCTGAGTCACTTCCGCTCCGTCCGTTCGACCGCGAAGTCGAACGCTTCTACCGACGTCGCGGCCCGGAGCTCCTCGAGCCGGGTGTGCAGCGCGCCTGCGCGCGGGTCGTCCGAACGGTCGAACATCGCGGCCGTCTCGGCATAGGTGTCGAGTCGGTGCGCCTTCAGGGCGAAGTCCTGGAGCCCGATCGCGGGATCGGCGACGCGCGAGACCACGACGCTGTCCGCCGCCCCGACGCGTCCGGCGGCCCCGCCGGACGCGAGCGCGGCGACGGGATCGTCGGTGTGCCGCAACTGGACGCTGAGGGTGCCCGCATCCACCTCCGCTTCCGTCGGCGAGCCGAACGTGACGAGCGCACGGGTGTCGTAGCCGCTCTCGACCGCGACGCGCCCCGCGATCATGCCGCCCTGCGAGTGGCCGAATTCGTAGATCGCATCCCCGGGAGCCGCGCCCGCGGCGCGCAGGGCCGCCTCCGTCGCGTCGAAGGAGGCTGACCGCCGCCCTCCATAGAGCTCGACGTTCGACTCCCAGTCCCACGCCTCGCGTCGCCCGCCTTTCGGGTTCGTTCCGGCGATGTACACCGCGAAGCGCCGGGAGCCGTCGGGCATCGCGTACCTCTCCACCCGGACGCGCACATCGCCCTGCGGGATGCGCGCCGCCGCCTCGACGGCGGAGGCGGGCGCCGTCACGGAAGGAGGTACGGCATCGACGCGGGTCAGCCGCACCAGCTGCACCGGGCCGGTCAGCACCGCGTCCCGCGGGATCCGCCCGCCGCCCGTGCCGTCGACGAACGCCCCCGCGGCGAGGACGCCCAGCCCCAGGTCGGTGAGCCCGAGCCCGAGCGGCAGCCCGTACGCCGTGTATTGGCCCGCGACCGTGCGGATTCCGGCGTTCTTCCACTCCTCCTCGGCTGCCTGCGCGTCGGTCGCCGCGGACGGATCGGCGGAGATCAGCTCCCGCAGCCGCGCCTGGATGCGTTCGGCCTCCGCCCCGTGCGCCGCCTGCCGGGCGATGTCGAGCTCGACGATCTCGTAGACCGCGGCGAGGTGAGCCAGCCGCTGCGCGAGGAGGGAGGCGTCATCCTGAGCCCGCTGCAGGCGGAACGTGATCGTCCACGCACGAGACGCCGTGCCGTCGAATGCGAGGCGTGCGGACAGGCGCACCGCCTGATGCCACGCGGTGCGATGAAGTTCGGCGAGGCGGTCGGCGACGCCCGAATAGCCCTCCGCCCCGGCGCGCAGGCGCTCGGTGTCGACGGCGACGGCTCCGCCGCTGCGGATGTCGATGTCGTCGCTCATAGGCCGGACCCTCCGGCGAGCACGTTCGCGCGCGCACGGAGCAGGTCATGGCGCAGCTCCTCGGCATCGGCATCCGCCCGCGCCAGCTCATCGGCGAGCGACCGCGCGCGCTCGGCGAATCCGGCGAACGCACTCGACCGCCATCGCGTCTCCTCGACGAGCGCCGCCGTGCGCGTGCGCAGCGCGTCGAGCTCGTGCGCGATGCCCTGCAGACGGGCGCGCACGACGTCGATGAGGTCGGTCTCGAGGCTCGGCATCCGCCCATGGTGGCGGGCCGCCGCATCCTGCGAGCCGCCGCCGGCACGACTGTGCACAGGCGTCGCGCGACGGCGCGGAAATCCGAACTGTGGAAGAGAGGCCGAAGCCGCCAGAATCGTCGTATGACCGCGAGCACCGGAGATCCCTTCCGCGTGGTGTTCGTCTGCACCGGCAACATCTGCCGATCCCCCATGGCCGAGGTCGTGTTCCGATCGATGGCGGATGCGGCGGGCCTCGGCGACCGCGTCTCGTCGCTGAGCGCCGGCACCGGCGATTGGCATGTGGGCGAGCGTGCTGACAGCCGCACCATCGAGGCGCTCGACCGCCGCGGGTACGACGGCGCCGCGCATCGGGCGCGTCAGTTCACCGCATCCGACTTCTCCGACTCGGATCTGGTGGTCGCGCTCGATCGCACGCACGAGCGGATCCTCCGCCAATGGGCCCGCCGCGAGAGCGACGAGGACAAGATCGCGCTCCTGCTGTCGTTCGACCCCGACGCGCACGGGCGCCAGGACGTCCCGGACCCGTACTACGCCGGCCCCGAGATGTTCGACGAGGTGCTCGGTATGATCGAAAGCGCGTGCCGGTCGCTCTTCCGGCAGCTCGAACCCGCGATCCGCCCCGCGGTGTAGCGTCCGGGGCCTCGCCTGGCGTCAGGACCCCTGTGACCTCTCTGCCCCCGCAGCCCCTCAGCCCTCTCGACGGCCGCTACCGCGCTGCCGTCGCCCCTCTGGCCGACTACCTGTCCGAGGCGGGCCTGAACCGCGCCCGCGTCGAGGTCGAGGTCGAGTGGCTCATCGCCCTCACTGACCGGTCGCTGTTCGGCACCTCGCCCCTCGCGGAGGGGCAGAAGGATCGCCTGCGCGCGCTCTACCTCGGCTTCGGCCAGGAGGAGATCGACTGGCTCGCCGAGAAGGAGGCGGTCACCCGCCACGACGTCAAGGCCGTCGAATACCTCGTCCGCGACCGGCTCTCCTCGCTCGGACTCGACGCCATCGCCGAGCTCACCCACTTCGCCTGCACGAGCGAGGACGTCAACTCGACCGCCTACGCCCTCACGGTCAAGCGTGCCGTGCACGACGTGTGGCTGCCCAAGCTCCGCGCCGTCATCGCCGCTCTGAAGGAGCTGGCCGAGAAGCACAAGGATGCGGCGATGCTCGCCCGCACGCACGGCCAGCCCGCGACGCCCACCACGATGGGCAAGGAGCTCGCCGTCTTCGTGTGGCGACTGGACCGCGTGGCGGATCAGATCGCGGCGAACGACTTCCTCGCGAAGTTCTCCGGGGCGACCGGCACGTGGTCGGCGCACATCGCCGCCGACCCGCAGGTCGACTGGCCGCTCGTCGCACGCGAGTTCATCGAGTCGCTCGGCCTCGGCTTCAACATCCTGACGACCCAGATCGAGTCGCACGACTGGCAGGTCGAGCTGTACGACCGCGCGCGTCATGCCGGCGGCATACTGCACAACCTGGCGACGGATGTCTGGACCTACATCTCGCTCGGCTACTTCGCGCAGATCCCGGTCGCCGGGGCCACCGGCTCGTCGACGATGCCGCACAAGATCAACCCGATCCGCTTCGAGAACGCGGAGGCGAACCTCGAGATCGCCGGCGGGCTGTTCACGACGCTCGCCGCGACGCTCGTGACCTCGAGGATGCAGCGCGACCTCACCGACTCCACGACGCAGCGGAACATCGGCGTCGCGTTCGGGCACTCGCTGCTCGCGCTCGACAATCTGCAGCGCGGGCTCGGCGAGATCCTCCTCCGTGAGGACGTGCTGCTCGCGGATCTCGACGCGAACTGGGAGGTGCTCGCGGAGGCGATCCAGACCGTGGTGCGCGCCGAGATCGTCGCGGGGCGCTCGCAGATCTCCGACCCGTACGCGCTGCTCAAGGACCTCACCCGCGGACGCCGCGTCGGCGCGACCGAACTCGCCGAGTTCGTGCGCGGCCTCGACATCGGCGATGCCGCGAAGGAGCGCCTCCTGGCCCTTACCCCGGCCGGTTACACGGGCCTGGCCGCGGAGCTGGTTGCCGAGGTCTGACCCGCGGATTCTCCACCGAGCCCGCATCCGTTCCACGGGAACGGATGCGGGCTCGTTCCCTTTCATGGCTGTGGGCGAAGCCGATCCGAAAGTCCCGAGGTCGTATCGCTTACATCTGCTCCCAAGCGGTCGATTGGCACTTGATGAGAGCCACTGAGAGAGGTCGCCCGTGAGCAGCACGTACATCGAATCCGGCAGTCGGATCCGCGTCTACGACTCGGCTGTGAGCACGCATGCGATGCTCCCGCTCGGCACCTACCGGGTGCACTTCAGCTCGAAGGAGGGGTTCAGCCTGCTCCGCATCGACGACCTCACGGTGGGCACCGAGCGCGTGTACGGCCACCGGGAGCAGAAGGTCGACAAGATCTTCAGCTCCTACCACCGCACGGAGCGCAGCCTCGGCGTGATGCTCTCCGGCGACAAGGGTCAGGGCAAGTCCCTGTTCCTGCGCATGGTCGCCGAGCGCGCGATCGACGAGGGGATCGCGGTCGTGCTCGTGACGGAGGATGCCGACGGCATCGTCGAATTCCTCGACTCCCTCGACGAGTGCCTCGTCATCTTCGACGAGTTCGAGAAGATCTTCCCGAGCGGGCGGCGCAGTCTCCACGACGGCACGAACCGCCAGAACCAGTTCCTCACCCTCTTCGACGGCATGTCGTCGGTCAAGCGCATCTACTGCGTGACGGTCAACGACATCCAGGACGTCAGTGCCTACATCGTCAACCGTCCGGGTCGGTTCCACTACCACATGCGATTCGACTACCCCGGGCCCGACGAGGTGCGCGAGTACCTGCGCGACCAGGCGCCGTTGGCGTCCGCCGCCGAAGTCGAGAGCGCAGCGCTCTTCTCCCGCCGGGTGAACCTCAACTACGACCACCTTCGAGCCATCGCGTTCGAGCTCAACGACGCGAACGCGCTGTTCGCCGATATCGTCGAGGACCTCAACATCAAGGCGGTCGAGCCCAGCGTCTACCGGGTCGAGGCGAAGTTCGCCGACGGTACCGCGCTCGCGGAGGAGACGGCCGTGAATCTCTTCGAGCGCGGCAGCACCGCCCGCACGATCGAGCTGCGCGGCTCCACCCGCACGCTGTCCGTCTCGTTCTTCCCCAAGGACCTCGTCTTCGACGAGGACGGCACGATCAGCGTCCCGCCGCACATGGTGGACGTGCGGGACGAATACGACGACGTGCCCGACGAGATGCCGGTCCGCCTGGCGCTGACGCTGATCGGGCAGACGAACTACTCGTTCGACGGCTGAAGCCGAGGACCGCGCGATCCCCGGCTCCACGGCGCACGGGGGACTCTTCAGACGCCCGTGGACGCCGGGAGGAATGTGCCGGCGAAGCGCCGGCTGCTTCCTGCGATGCGCCGGAAGTACGCGTCCCGCACGGACCCGCGCATGCCGGCTGCCGGCGGGACGCCCGGCTGGTCTGAGAAGTGGCGGTCCATGGCGTCGCGGAGCAGCCGCACCGCCTGCGTCCGCTGCTGCGAGACGGCCGAGTGCGTGACTCCGAGCTCCGCCGCGATGTCCTTGATCGCGCGATCCTCGAAGTACACGGCGAGGATGATGAACCGCATCCGCTCGGGCAGCGCGGCGACCGCGCGGCCGAGCAGGTCGCTATACTCGGCGCGCTCGGCCTCCTCGTCGGGCGCCGCCTGCATCGCGGGCACGGATTGCGCGAACGGGTCGTCGATCGCCATGACGATGCGGCCGGCATCCGCCAGGCTC
This sequence comes from Microbacterium candidum, assembly GCF_030315975.1. Taxonomy (GTDB): domain Bacteria; phylum Actinomycetota; class Actinomycetes; order Actinomycetales; family Microbacteriaceae; genus Microbacterium; species Microbacterium candidum. The sequence continues at coordinate 167,479 of NZ_JASXSZ010000001.1, forward strand.
TCCGCGACGCCTGCCGCGGTGAGGCCGAGGGCTGCGGCGATCTCCTCGGCGGTGGGGACGCGGCCGAGCTTCTGCGCGAGGGAGTCGCGCGCCGCCGTGGCCTCTTTGGCACGACGACGGATGCCGCGCGACGCCCAGTCCATCGCGCGCATCTCGTCGGCGAAGGAGCCGACGATGCGCTGTCGGGCGTAGGCGCCGAACGGGACGCCCAGCTCGGGGTCGAACGCGTCGGCCGCGAGGACGAGCGCCAGTGCTCCCGCACCGAGGAGGTCGTCTCTGTTGACGTGCGTGGCGCGCGCGTGCAGCTTCGCGGCGAGGTGGCCGACGAGGGGCAGGTTGTCGACGATGAGACGATCGCGCAAGGAGCACATCATCGGGGGCCTTTCAACATGGGTGCGCCATGTCCTCAGCCCCAGGAGGACGGTCTCGAGTACGAGGGTCCGAACATGAGAATATTCTCATTTTCGAAGATGACCGTACCAGTCGACCGGTCGATAGTCACCCTCAGAGCGAGAACGTTCGCCGATGCGTCACCGGCATCGGACAGCGAGAAGCCCCGGGGGATGCATCCCTCGGGGCTTCTCCGTGTCAGACGTCGGTGCGCTACGAGCTGCGCGGCCCCTTCACGCTGCGGTTCACAGCGCGGGTCGCGGAGAACTTCAGCACCGCATAGTCGTCGATCTCCGACTTGCCGTCGGCATCGGCGAACTGCACCCTGTGCCCCTTGTGCTCCTGCAGATAGAACTTGCCGAAGCCCGTGAGGGTCACGCGGTTCCCCTGCGCCACGAGGTCGAGGAGTTCGTCGATCATCGCGTCGTAGGCCTGCTGCGCCACCCGGAGGGGCAGGCCCCCGCGGCGGGCGAAGCGCTGTACGAATTCGCGCCTGCTGACGCGTCCCTGCTCAAGGTCCATGTTTCTCTGCCATCCCCTGCGTTGTCCCCAGCCGCTCGACCTTCCCCGAGTGGGAGGGTCACGTTCCACGGCGGTGCGGGCGATTCCCAGTCCCGCATTGATCCGAGGGTACTTCTTGTTCGCTCATAAATGTCTGGACAGTTAATTTTCGCCTCCTTTACCTGCATGTTCGACGAATATGCTGCTCGACAAAGGAGGCGCCAGGCGCTAGAGTTCCGCGGTTCGCCCGATCGACGGGGACGCAAAAAGGGGTCCGCCCGGAGCGCGCGCTCCGGGCGGACCCCTTTCCAGACGGCTGCCGGCCCCCCGACCGGCTCATCCCCCTCACCGAAAGGGTCCGCCTGGGCACCAGTCACGCACTCGGGCGTGCATGGCGGGCCTACCCCCAATAGTGGTGCATTTCTGCACGTCTACGAGCAAAAGTGTATCATGTCACCGCGCTTCCGAGGCGCCGAGCTGAACCCGGATCGGGAGACCCTGATCCTCGAGGACGACCTGGACCGCGCGGCCCGTCCCGCGGTGGACGACCACGGGCGCGCGCAGGTTCAGGTAGACACCGTCGTCGGACGGGTTCGCGACCACGAGAACCATCGCATCCCGCGGATCGGACGCGCCGATCTCCGCCCGCAGGCCCGCCGGCAGCTGCGGCTCGTAGCCGTGCACGCCGGAGGTCGGATCGAGGAGGAACAGGCGCACCTCGTCGCCCGCGGACCGCAGGGCGTACAGGCCCTCGGCCCCGGGAATCCGGCTCAGCCGGAAGGAGGTGTACGGATGCAGTCCCGGCGGCGGAGAGACGAACTCGACGTCGAGCACGGTCACGGTCGCGGTCGCGCTCATCGCAGGAACTCCAGGAGGTTGGTCTGCAGACTCTTCGCAGTCACATGCAGCGCGGACTGGTAGACGAGTTCGGCGGATTGCAGCTTCACGAGCACCTGATAGCTGTCGACGTCCTCGACGCCGGCCCGCCGCGCCTCGAGGTCCGTCGACACGGAGAGGTTCTGCGCCGATGCGCGCTCGAGCTGCGCCTGCCGGGCGCCGGTGGAGCCCTGAGCGGTCACCATGCTCTTCAGGCGCGCGTCGATGTCGCCGAGGCGCGCGCCGATGTTGCCACCCGCTCGGAGTTCGGCCGCGATGTCGTGCAGCACGGCGAACACGCTGCCCGCGCCCTCGCCGAACGCCTGGGAGCCGTCCGCGTCGACCCGCACCGTCTCGTGGTCGCCGATGCGCCGGCTGACGCCCGCGCCCGGGGTGCCGGTGTACGCGAACGTCGCCGCGTCGAAGGCCCTGCCCGCGTCGCTCGTACCGGCGAAGACGCTGCGACCGAGGACCGTCGTGTTGGCCTGGGAGAGGAGCTCCCCGCCGATGCTGTCGAGCTCCGAGGCGATCGACTCCCGCGCCGTCGTGCTGAGCGCTCCCGAGTTGGCGCCCTGCGCCGTGAGGTCGCGCGCGCGATTGAGCAGGGTGATGCTGGACGACAGCGCCGTGTCGACGGTTGTGACCCACGCCATCCCGTCGCTGATGTTGCGGGCGTGTTGGGCGGTGCGCGACTGGTCGCCGTGCACGCCGAGCGTCGTCGCGGCGGCGGTCGGGTCCTCGCTCGGGGCTCCGAAGGCGCGCTGGGATGCCGCCTGATTCTGCAGCCGGTCGCGCGCGGCGAGGTTCGTCTGCAGGGTGCGGAGGGTCTGCTGTGTCATGGTGCTGCTGGTGATGCGGCCGATCATCGGTGGCTCCGGGGGATCAACGGCCTACGAGGCCGGTGCGATTGATCAGGACGTCGAGAGCCTCGTCGACGGCGGTCAACACGCGCGCCGCGGCCTGATAGGCGGTCTGGAAGGTGAGGAGGTCGATGGTCTCCTGGTCGCCGTCGACCGATGCGTTCGACTGCTGCGCCGTCACCGCGGCGACCGCGCCGCTGCCGGCGACGTCGGAGCGCTGCTGGTCGCCGGCGACGGAGACGGCGAAGCCGGTGACGAAGCCCGTCCACATCCTGCCCGGTCCGCTCGCCGACAGGGCGAGACCGCCGATCCGATCGGCGATGGTGGTGTCGAGGGGGCCGGCCCCGGGAGCGGCGAGCGCCAGCTGGTCGAGGCCGGTCGGGACGACATGCAGTCCGAGTGCCGCCGGACCGGCGGCGTCGATGGAGAAGAAGTCGCCGCCCGCGGCCCCCGACGCGGTGGTGCCGGTCCGGTGGATGTCGTTCACGGCGGCCGCGAGCGCGGTCGCCACGTCGTTGTAGGCGCCGGCGACGCGGGAGAGGATGCCGCCGTCGGCAGCGGGGGCGAGGGCGCTGAGCATTCCGCCGAGCGTGCCCCCGGAGACCGCGATGGACGCGTCGGGACGGTCGCCCCACGCCACGCCCACCCGGCCGTCATCGGCGATGTCGCGCGGGCCGCTCGCCACGAGGTGACGGCTCGCGTCGCCCGAGACGAGCGCGTTCCCGTCGAGACGGAGCGTCATCGTGCCGTCGGCCTCGACGATGCCCGTCGCCCCGACGCCGGCGGAGAGCTGCTGCGCGAGGGCGTTGCGCTGGTCGATGAGCTCGTTCGCGTTGCGGCCGGCCAGCAGAGCCGAGCGGATCTGGCCGTTGAGGGTCGCGACGTGATCGGCGGCCGCGTTGGCGTCGGAGACCTGACGATCCACCTGGCCGCGCAGATCGGACCACTGACCGGCGACCGCCTGATAGCCGCCCGCGATCTGCCCGGCGACGACCTGCGCGTCGGTGAGGACCACCTGGGCCGCGGCGGGGTCCGGGGTGTTCGCGAGGTCCGACCAGCCCGCCCAGAACCGGTTGAGGCCGGCCGCGAGTCCGTTCGCGGTGGGCTCGGCCATGACGGCTTCGGCCTGACCGGCGGCGGTCGCACGCGCGGCCCAGAAGCCGGAGGCCGACAGCGCGTCGCGCACCCGCGCGTCGAGCACGTCGTCGCCGAGGCGCGAGATGCTCGTCACAGTCACCCCGCCGCCGACGTGGGGGCTGACCGCCCAGAGGCTCGTCAGGCCCGGCGCGGGCACCGGTGACTGCTCGATGCGCTGACGGGTGTAGCCGGGCGCGTTCTCGTTGGAGATGTTCTGTCCGGTGACGGTCATGCCGGCCCGCGCCGCGGCCAGCCCGGATGCGGCCGTCTGAAGTCCTGCGAATGTCGACATGTCTTCCCTCAGGCCCGGGTGTCGAGGAGCTGCGAGCGGCCGCCGCGGACGACGCCGCCCGCGAGGTCGTACTCGCCTGTGGGGACGCCGAGCCCCGCGATGGTCTCCTGGGTGACGCGGAGGGCGGTGCGCAGTCGCTGCTCGTTGATCTTCTTCATCTCGAGGATCTCGTCGGCGAGGCCGGTCATCACCGTCAGGTGGCCCTGCAGGACCTCGCGCCAGGCATCCGTCGGCGCCACGTCGATGAGGTCCCGCAGCGTCGTCCCATCCGGCACACCCCATTCGACGGCCACCGCGGCCGCCAGGCCGTCGCGCTTCATCGCCGCCGCCGGCATCGCGGCGGCGACTCGGCCGAGCTCGTCGGCCGCGTGCTTGATCCACCGGTTGCGTCCGGTGGCCAGGAGCATCTGCTGCTCCTCGAGCTTGAACAGCATCAGTTCGAGCAGATCACGCTCGCGCATCAGCTGCATGCTCAGTTCATGAGCGGACAATCCCATACCCCCAGGTAGCCGTTTCCGCGACGGATCCCGTCGCATCCCCGACTATCGCGACGCGAGCGCGCGAGCGTAACCGTCAGGACGCGGTGCGGCCCAGGGCGCTCAGGAGCGCGGCCTCGGCGGAGTCGCTGGACGAGGCCTGTGCCGCCACCTGGTTCTCGTCGCCCACCGCGACCACGATCTCGGTGCGGTTGATGCGCTTGTCACGCGGGGCGTCGATGCCCACGCGCACCCCTCCGGGCGTCACCCCGAGGATCGTGACGGTGATGTCGTCGCCGATCCGGATGCTCTCGTTCGGGCGCCGCGTCAATACCAGCATGTGTGTTCGCCTTCCATGGCTGCGCGCTCGCGCGGGTCCTTCACCCTCAGCATACCGGCATTAGCTTGGTATATGAGTGGATTCGACGGATGTGAGGGCGGTGGGACCCAGCCTGACGACGCCGACCACGTCGGTGGCGAAGCCGCCTGCGGCGGCCTCGTCGTACGAGAGAACGGGAAGGCCGACGACCTGGGCCGCGACGAGGTTCCGCACGGCCTGGCGCAGCGACGGCGCGCAGACCAGCACCGGCTCGGGACCGCTCCTGTCGAGCTCGTCGACGGTACGGCGCACCCCCTCCAGCACCTGCATCGTCGTCTGCGGGCTCAGCACGATCTGCGCCCCCCCGTCGGAGACCCGCATCCCCTCGAGCATCTGCTGTTCGAGCATCGGGTCGAACATCACGACCCGCAGGCGCCCGCCCCGGGCGAAGCGGGCGGCGATGGCCGGTCCGAGGGCACCGCGGGCGGCCTCGATGAGACCTGCCGTGTCGGTCGAGACCTTGGCGCGCAGCGCCAGCGCCTCGTAGATGCGCCCGAGGTCGTTGATCGGCACGCGCTCGACGAGGAGGCCCGCGAGGACGCGCTGGATGCCGGCGAAGGACAGCACCGCAGGGGTGAGCTCCTCGACCGCGGCGGCGTTCGTCTGCTTGAGGTGCTCGGTGAGCAGGCGGACGTCCTCGAGCGAGAGGAGGCGGTACGCCTGGGCCTGCACGATGTCGGAGAGATGCGTGACGATGACGCTCGCGCGGTCGATGACGGTCGCACCCGCCATGTCCGCCGCGTGCGACATCTCGGTGGGCACCCACTTGCCTTCGAGGCCGAACACCGGGTCGGCGACGGCCGTCCCGGGCAGCTCCTCGAGCCCGGTGCCGATCGCGAGCACATGCCCGCGCGGGACGATGCCGCGGCCGGCCTCGACGCCCGCGATGAGGATCGCGTAGGTCTCCTTGGGGAGCTCGATGTTGTCGCGCGTGCGCACCGGCGGCATCATGATGCCGATCTCGAGGGCGATCTTGCGGCGGAGGGATTTCACGCGCGTGAGCAGGTCCCCCGATCCACCGGCGGCGAGATCGACGATGTCGGGTGAGAGCGAGATCTCCAGCGCGTGGACCCGCATCCGGTCCATGAGGTCGTCCGGACCGTCGGCGGCCGCTTCGGCCGCTTCGAGCTCCTGGGCGTGGGCGTCCGCGGCGGCGAGGCGCGCCTGGTGGGCCTTGACGCGGGATGCGGCGAACAGCAGCACCGCGCCGATCGCGAAGAACGCGAGGATCGGCATCCCGGGAATGAGGCCCATCGCGATCGCGGCGACCCCGGTGATGAGCAGGGCGTTGCGGGACTGCATCAGCTGGCGGCCGGCGGCGTGGCCCAACTCCGCCTCGGCATTCTCGCGGGTGACGATGATGCCGGTCGAGACCGCCATCAGGAGTGCGGGGATCTGCGTGACGAGGCCGTCGCCGATCGTCAGCAGGCTGTACGTCTTCAGGGCCTCGTTCATGTCCATGCCGTGCGTGGACATGCCGATGACGATCCCGCCGAAGAAGTTGATGACGACGATCACGATGCCGGCGATCGCATCCCCCTTGACGAACTTCGACGCGCCGTCCATCGCGCCGTAGAAGTCGGCCTCGGCCGCGACCTCCGCACGACGCGCCCGCGCCTCCGCATCCGTGATGAGTCCCGCGTTGAGATCCGCGTCGATCGCCATCTGCTTGCCCGGCATGGCATCGAGGGTGAAGCGTGCGCCGACTTCCGCGACGCGCTCCGCGCCCTTCGTGACGACGACGAACTGGATGACGGTGAGGATGAGGAAGATCACCGCGCCGATGACGAGCGATCCGCTCACCGTGATCTGCCCGAACGCCTGGATCACCTGGCCGGCGTGCGCCTGGCTGAGGATCAGCCGGGTGGACGCGACGTTCAGCCCCAGCCGGAAGAGCGTCGCGACGAGCAGGATGCTCGGGAACACCGAGAAGTCGAGGGGCTTCTTGACGAACATCGCCGTCAGCAGGATGAGCAGGGAGATGCAGATGTTCAGGACGATGAGCACGTCCAGAAGGCCGGTGGGGATGGGGACGATGAGGAGCAGGATGATCCCGACCACGCCGACCGGCACGACTCCCTTGGACAGCAGCTGACCCATCAGGCGCCTCTTTCCTGTTCGTGTTCGTGCAGCCCGGGCATCACAGCCCCCGACCGCGGGTGGCGGCTGTCGGCATCGTGTGCGTTCCGCGCGCCGATCCGCGACGCTTCAGCTGGTCGATGAAGGCCAGCACCTGGGCGACGGCGGTGTAGAGCTCGGTCGGGATCTCCCGGCCGATATCGCAGGCGGCGTGCAGCGCACGGGCCAGCGGGATGTCGCGGACCATCGGGATGCCGGCCTCCTCCGCCTTCTCACGGATCTTCTGCGCGACGACCCCCGCGCCTTTCGCGACCACCCGCGGGGCCGACTGGCCGGGCTCGTAGCGCAGTGCCACCGCGACATGCGTGGGGTTCACGAGCACGACGTCGCTGTCGCTGACGGCGCCGATCATGCGGTTGCGGCTGAGCGCGAGCTGTCGCGAGCGCCGCTGCGAGCGCACCAGAGGGTCGCCCTCGCTCTTCTTGTGCTCGTCCTTCGCTTCCTTCTTCGTCATGCGGGTGTGCTTGCGGTTGCGCCGGACGACCACGGCCACATCGATCGCGGCGAGGAGCAGACCGACGGCGACGGCGACCTCGAGGAGTGCGACGACGCCGTTCGTCGCCTGCTCGACAAGCCAGGCGACGGTGTGGTCGCCGCTCGCCATCAGCACCGGGACGAGCCCGGAGACGACGATCCACAGCGCGACGCCGATCGCCACGGTCTTCAGGAGCGCCCTGACGCCCTCCCATAGCGAATGCCCGCTGAACGCCCTCTTCAGACCCGCGAAGACGTCGAACTGCTCCGTGCGCATCGGGATGCCGCGCAGGTGGATCCCGCCCTGCGCGATCGCCGTCGCCGTGGTCGCGACGAGGACGACCACGAGCAGCGGCATGAGCACGACGCCGAGCGATGCCAGCGCCGAGGCCATCGCGTCGAGCGCTGCCAGGTCGGTGGGATGCTTCGCCACCCGCACGACCGTGAGGAGCTGCCCGGTCAGCACCTGCGCCGCGGACGCGATCATGCTCGGCATCATGACGGCGGCCGCGGCGATGCACACCCACGCCGTGAAGTCCTGGCTGCGACCGATACGGCCCTTCTTGCGGGCTTCCGCGAGGCGGCGCTCGGTGGCCTTCTCGGTCCGCTCCCCGGCGTCGCTCATCGGGTCACCCCCAGCAGGAGCTTTGCCGCGTCCCCGGCGAGGACGTCGACCACGCCAGGGAGGACGGCGTACACGAATCCGACCAGCAGGAGGGTGAGGCCGATCTTGATCGGGAAGCCCAGCGCGAACGCGTTCAGGGCCGGCGCGACGCGCGTGATCAGTCCGAGGCCGACGTCGGCGAGGAACAGCACGATGAGCAGCGGGCCCGCGATCTGCACGGCGCTGACCAGCATCTGTCCCGCGGCCCCGACGAGCGCGGCCGTCGGACGGTCGAGGTCGATCATTCCCGTGACCGGCACGGCGTCGAACGAGCGGAACAGACCGCCAAGCACCAGCTGGTATCCGCCGGACGTGAACAGGAGCACGATCGCGGTCATCTGGAACAGGCGCGTGAACGGCGCCGCGTTGATCCCTATGCCGGGGTCGTAGGCCTGGGCGAGCTGGAAGCCGCCGAACACATCGATGAGGCTTCCGGCGCCCTGGACGGCGCTGAACAGCAGCATCACGAGGAACCCGAGCAGAGCGCCCGTGATCGCCTGGCCGACGAGGGCCAGCAGGAACACCCCCGTGCCGAGCCGCACGTAGCCGGCGGTCACGACCGGCGAGACGGCCAGAGCGAGCCCCACCCCCAGCATCGCGCGGATGCGCATGGGGATCGACCCGTTGCTGAACGGCGGGGCGACGGCGAGGAACGCGGTGATCCGCACGCACGCGAGCGACGTCGCCTCGATCCACGCGAAGTCGAGGGGGATGTTCATCATCCACCGCTCAGCAGGGTCGGGATGCGGGCGAACAGGTCGTGCGTGAACGCCACGATCTCCGCGATCATCCAGTTGCCGCACACGAGGAGCGCGATCCCGACGGCGATGAGCTTCGGGACGAACGAGATCGTCATCTCCTGCACCTGCGTGATCGACTGCAGGAGCGACACCGTGAAACCGACGACGAGGGCCGTGATCAGCACCGGCGCGCACAGCTTCGCCGCGAGGAGCAGGGCCTCCTGCCCGATGTCCATGACCGCTTCGGGGCTCATCCGCTGCCTCCATACGACTGCACGAGCGACGTGATCACCAGGCCCCACCCGTCGACCAGCAGGAACAGGAGGATCTTGAACGGCAGCGAGATCATCACCGGCGGCAGCATCATCATGCCCATCGACATGAGCGCGCTCGAGACGACGAGGTCGATGACGAGGAACGGGACGAACACGATGAACCCGATGAGGAACGCCGCCCGCAGCTCGCTGAGCATGAACGCCGGCACGAGCGTGTAGAGCGGGATGCTCGCGGGGTCGGCCGGGTTCGGGAGCTGGGCCGCACGGTACATCAGGGCGATGTCCTCCTCGCGCGTATTGCCCAGCATCCAGGCCCGCAGCGGCACCTGGGCGAGGTCGAACGCCTGCGCGAAATCGATCCGGCCCGCGGTGTACGGCACGACGGCGATGGTGTTGATGTCCGTCAGCACCGGCCACATGATGAACAGCGTCAGGAACAGGCTGAGCCCGGCGAGCACCTGGTTCGGCGGGATGGACGGCAGAGACAGCGCGTTGCGCGTCAGCGCGAGCACGACGAAGACCTTCGTGAAGCTCGACATCATGAGGAGCAGAGCCGGCGCGATGCTCAGCACCGTGATGCCGAGCAGCACCATGACGCTGTCGGACGGCGTGCCGTTGACGCCGTTGATCGTGATCCCGCCCGTGCCCGGGTCGGGCGTCGCGGGCGGGGCCGGCGTCGCCACGGCCGCGTGCGCGCCGACGGCACCGAGCACGACCAGCACGAGCGCGAGGCCGATCGCGACGGCGGCCACCCGCCACGCACGTCGACGGGGACGCGGCGCCGGCGCCACGACGGTGACGGATGCGGGCACGCGGCACTCCGGACGTGGGTGTCGAGGCCGATCCGTAGCCAGGTTGTCGAGCGATCCGTGCTCTCCGCCGACTATCGCGACGGGACGGATCCGCGGTAACCGCGGCTCAGGCGACGGACTTCAGCGCGCGCCGGGTCTTCGCGATCGGCCCCGCGTCGACCTCCGGCTGCGCGATCTCCTCCGCGACGTCCGCCGGGATCGTCTCCTGCGTGTCGACCACATTGACGCCGTGCTCGGTCACCCCGAGGACGTACCGGATGCCGTCGAACTCGGCCACGACCAGCTGCGCCTTGCCGCCGAGGCCGGAGCGTGCGACGACGGTGATCTTCTCCGCCCGGGGACGGGGACCGGCATCCTGTCGCGCGGGAAGGATGGCGCCCATCCCCTTGAGCTTCTTCGGCAGCAGGGCCGCGAACGGATTGCCGCCGGCCGCTTTGCCCTTCTGCAGGCGGCGGTTCAGCCACAGAAGCAGGCCGAGCACCGCGGCGAGCGCGACGATCGTGCGCAGCGCGAGGAGCAGATCGCCCATGTCAGAAGCTCTCGGCGTGCTCGAGGATGCGCTCGACGCGTACGGCGAAATCGCCGTCGGCGACGACGACCGTGCCGTGTCCGATGAGCCGCCCGTTGAGCTTGATGTCCGCGGGCGAGCCTGCAGCCCGGTCGAGTTCGACCACGCGGCCGGGCTCGAGCGAGAGCACGTCGCGCACCGGCATCCTGGTCCTCCCGATCTCGACGACGACCTCCATCTCGACGCCCGCGATGCGGCTGAATCTGCCCGGTGCGGCGGAGGCTCCGGCGACGCGTTCGTCGTCGATGCGGACCGCGGCGCGCGCGACGACCGTGCCGTCCTCGCTCACGAGATCGAACACCTGCGTGCCGGGTGCCGTGAAGCTCTCGACGGCGCTCACGCGTACGCCGTCGCCGAGCGTCCCCACGCCGAGCACGGCGACGGCCGCCTCGAAGACCGGATGAAGCCGGTCTTCGAGCGGTGCGTCGGCGGAGCCGTCCTCGAGCGCGTCCGGGTCGGCCACCTGGATGGCGATCGTCGCCCCGGGCGTCCCGGTGAACGCGACGGCCACCGCCTCGCCTGCCGCGCCCGGGTCCGTCGACGGCGCCGGGATGACGGGGAATCCGAGCGGGAGCCTGGCTGCGATCGTGGCGGCGATCGCGGTCTCGTGGAAGGTGCTCATCGGTGGGTCTCCTCGTCGATGGTGATGATCGTGCAGGCGAGCCTCGAACCCCGGCTGCCCGCGGTGGCGCGGGCGATGGGGACGCCGCCGGCCACGAGCTCGAACGGCTTGGTCTCGGGATGGGGGAACCGCAGCAGGTCGCCGGGTGCGAGGTCCAGCACCTCACCTGCGCCGATCGTGATCGGCGCGAGGCGCAGCGTGACATCGAGCGGTGCGCTGCGCACCTGCTCGAGCGTCACGCTCGCGGTGTGCGCAGAAGGGCCGACATCCCCCGTCTCGGCCAGCCGGTCGACGACGGCGGAGGCCGGCAGCATGACGGTCGCCGTCGTCTCGGCGTCGCCGAGTCGCATCGTGTAGCGCGCGACGATGACGGCCGCGCCGGAGGAGACGACCTGCAGGAACTGCGGGTTGTAGTGCACACCGCTGAACGCCGGCTCGCCGGGGAGCAGCGAGCCGAGACTCGCGGAGAGATGCTCGAACGTGCCGTCCATGACGTGTCCGACGAGCGCGAGCTCGATCGGTGTGAAGGTGCGCGCCTCGGGGGGCGACGTGCTCTTGCCGCCCATCATCTGCACGACCCACAGGAGCGCGGTGCCGAGGTCGAACTGGACGATGCACGGCTCGTCGCGATCCGCGAAGGATGCCGTCACCATCGCCGTCGTGCCGGGGAGCGTGAGCGCATACTCCTCGTAGGTGACGACATCCACCGCCTCGAGCACGACGTGCGCGTGCACCCGGATCTTCGCCGTCAGCTGCGAGGACCACTGCCGTGCGAACGATTCGAAGGCGGCCTCGAGCCGGCGGAGGTGTTCGCGACCGAGCTGCGCGGGACGACGGAAGTCGTAGACCGGGTACCGGAGCGCCGGATCGTCCAGGATGCGGGCTCCGACCATGGCGGTCTCCTCGAAGATCATGGGCACGCTGCTCAGCCGCCGTTCCCGGGGCCGCGCAGGGCGGCGCGGCCCTGCGCCGCGGCGACGGACGGGATGAGGGCGCGGACCTGGTCCTGCTCGTTGGACTCCACCACGATGTCGACGCGGCGGTTGCTCGCGAGCGCCTCGGGGCTGTCGCCCTGGGCGACGGGTCTCGTGTCGGAGAAGCTCGTGGCGCGCACGCGCGCGCCGGGGATGGCCTTCTGCTCGATGAGGAACCGGGCGACCTGCGTCGCGCGGCCGGCGGAGAGCTCCCAGTTCGTCGGGAACGGGAAGGCGGCGCTGCGGTGATCGGCGTGGCCCTCGATGCTGAGCTGGTTGGAGACGCCGCCGAGGACGCCGCCGATCGCATTCAGGACCGCGTCGGCCTTCGCCGACAGCGCGGTGCTGTTGTCGGTGAAGAACGTCTCGGCGCCGACGAGTCCGACCTTCAGCCCCCGGTCGTCGATGCTGAACTCGACGGTGTCCTGCAGCCCCTCGGCCGCGAGCGCGGCGTACATCCTGTCGCGCAGGGCCTCGAGCGACTCGTATTCGACGGTGGCCCGCGCGGTTAGGGCTTCGACGCCCTTCTTGTCGACCAGCTCGGGCGGGATGACGAGGCCCGGCGTCGTGTCGGCGCCGGCCTTGGTGCGCTCGTGCCCGAAGCCGGTGGCGAGGCTGTTGGCGAGCATCTCGAACTTGCCTTTGTTGACGTTCGAGACGGCGAACAGCACGATGAACAGGCACATGAGCACGGTGACCATGTCGGCATACGACACCGCCCACCGCTCATCCGGCTCGACGTGGGCGGTGGAGCCGCGCGCGCGGCGGCTCGTCCTGCGCGTCGGGCTCACGAGGCATCCTCCGCGGCCTTCGCCGCGCCGGCCTTCGCCTTGCCGGTCTTCGCCGACGTCGCATCGGACGTCGCGCTCGAAGCCGACTTCGAGCCCGACTTCGAACCTGACTTCGACGAGACGCTGACGAGGGCCTCGAGACGCTCCTGCACGTGGTGCGGAGCTCCGCCCGCCTGGATGGCCAGCATCCCCTCGGTGACGATCGTCATGCGCTCGAGCTCGACGGCGGCGATGCGGTTCAGACGCCCGGCGATGGGGTTCCAGATGAAGTTCGCCGAGAGGAGGCCCCACAGGGTCGCGACGAACGCGGACGCGATCATCGGCCCGAGATGGTCGGGCTGGTCGAGCTGCTCGAGCACGTGGGTGAGCGAGACGACGGTGCCGACGATGCCGATCGTCGGCGCGTAGCCGCCGAGGGAGGAGAAGTACTTCGCAGCGACGTTGTTGCGGGTGGTGACGGCCGCCATCTCGTCCTCCATCACCGTGCGGAGGTCTTCGGCGTCCGTCCCGTCGGCCAGCGCCTGCAGGGCCTGGCGGGTGAAGTCGTCTGAGGCGGTCTCGACCTGCTGCTCCAGCGAGAGGAGGCCGTCCGCGCGCGCCCTCTCGGCGTAGTCGACGAGGATCGGGATGACCGCCGCGGGCGACGACTTCGGCCCGCGCACCATGCGGCCGAGGGATTTCACTGCCAGGACCGAGTCCCGCATCGTGTGGCTGGCGATGCCCACGCCGATCGTCGACCCGATCACGAGCAGCATGGGTGCGGGCAGCAGCAGCGCGTTGAGGCTCGCGCCCTCCAGCGAGATCGTCCCCATCAGCGCGCCGAAGGCGATGATCACGCCGATGATGAATGCGGGATCCATGTCATCCCTCCGGCTGCGCGGTGAGGCCGGATGCGGCGGCCAGCACCCGCGCGCGGTACGCGACGATCAGCCCGGTGAGCTCGTCGAGACTCTCCTTCACGACGAACACCCCGCCGTCGACCATGTGCAGCGTGGTGTCCGGGGAGGCGTACGCGCGCTCGATCAGATCCGGGTTGACCGCGAACCGTGTCTGGTCGAGGCGGGTGACGGTGATCATCGAGCGGTCTCCGGGATCGGACGGGGCGGATTCAGGCCCGACTATCGCGACGCGGCCCGCCCCGGGTAACCGGGGCGGGCCGCGTGCGGCGGGCGCGGGTCAGCGCTTGAGCTGCGTCAGCTCCTGCAGGATCTCGTCGCTCGTCGTGATGATGCGCGCGTTCGCCTGGAATCCGCGCTGCGCGATGATGAGGTTCGTGAACTCCTGGGAGAGGTCGACGTTGCTCATCTCGAGCGCGCCGGACACGAGCCCGCCGTAGCCTGCCTGACCGGCCTCGCCCATCTGCGCCGCACCCGAGTTGACACTCGTCCGGTACGACGTGCCGCCCGCCTTCTCGAGTCCCTCGGCATTGGCGAACGTCGCCATGGCGATCTTCGCGAGGGTCTGGGTCCTGCCGTTGCTGAACGTGCCGACGATCGAGCCGTCGCTCGTGATGGCGTACGACTGCAGCGAACCGGCCGCAGCGCCGTCCTGGCCGGTCACGGCCACCGTCGACATGCCCGCATAGCCGGTGACCGCGCTGAGATCGACCGTGACGGCGCCGGCCGGCAGCACGAGACCGCCGACCTGCTTGCCGTCGACGAAGGACAGCGCACCCGTCGCGCCGCTCGAGGGCTCCGTGACATCCCACCCGGTCGCTGTCCGCGTGAACGTGAGGCTCAGCGTGGACGGGCCGCCCTGCCCGTCGTACACCGTGATGTCCCGGATCAGCTCGTCGCCGACGGCGGCCGTCGACGGCAGGTTGCCTGTGACGGTCGCGGACGTCGTGGCCTTGGCCGGCGACACGACGCCCTTCGGCAGCACGACGTTGCCGGGTGCCTGGCCGGTGTTCACGACACCGTCCTGCGCGACCCAGCCCTGCACGATCGCGCCGTCGGCGTTGACGAGCTTGCCGGTCAGATCGAACGAGAACCCGCCTGAGCGCGTGTACAGCGTCTCGCCGCCCGAACGCACCGCGAAGAAGCCGTCGCCCGAGATCATCAGGTCGCCCGCGCGCCCTGTCGACTGCGTCGAGCCCTGTGCGAAGTTCGTGCGGACACCGGCGACCTGCACGCCGAGACCCACCTGCGCGGGGTTGCGCCCGCCGACCTGGCCGCTCGGGATGCCCGGGTTGCCGATGAGCTGCGAGAGGGAGTCTTCGAACAGGACCGAGGAGCCTTTGAATCCTGCCGTATTGACGTTGGCGATGTTGTTTCCGGTGACGTCGAGCATCGTCTGGTGCGAGCGCAGACCGGAGATGCCGGAGTAGAGCGAGCGGAGCATGGGTGTCTCTTTCCTGTGGTGGACGGTCAGGAGTTCGCGGAGGTGACGCCGGTGACGGCGTCGAGGGACACCGTCTTGTCGCCGATCGCCACGGTGGGGACGGTCCCGTCGAACGAGACCTTCGAGATGACGCCGGCGACCGTCCGGCCGGAGGCGTCCGTGTAGCTGGCCTGATGGCCGATGAGCGCCGTCGCCGCTTGGCGCATGCTGAGCGCGAAGGCCTCGGTGCTGTTGCTCGTCAGCGACGTGAGCTGCTCCATCATCGCGAGCTGCGTCGTCTGCGAGATCATCGCGTTGGTGTCCATCGGGCTGGACGGATCCTGGTTGGTCAGCTGTGTCACGAGCAGCCGCAGGAACGTCTCGCCATCGAGCTTCTGCTTGCGCGCTGCGGGCTCGGCCGCCCCGGCGGTGTACATCGAACTGACACCGCTCACGGCATCGACGGTCATGTTCTGGTCCTTTCAGGCGAAGATGTCGAGTCCGACGCCTCCGGCGACGGAGGATGCGGAGGGGATGCCGCGCACGACGGCCGTCGTGGTGGCGGCCCGGCGATGATGCGCATCGTCGCGCCGCGCGCCGGCATCCGACCGCTCGTCCTGCTGCCTTCCGGTCTGCGGGCCGGCGTCGCTTCCCGCTCCCGCGCCGGTGCTCGACCCGGACCCGAGGCTCAGAGTCGCATGGGGCATGGCGGCGGCGAGGTCACGGCGCAGATCGGCGACGATGGCGCGCAGGGCGTCGCGCCCCGCATCCGTCGCTCCGAGCAGCTCCACCTGCACGTCGCCGGTCCGGCTGATGTGGGCTCGGACGGTCACCGGGCCGAAGGCGTCGGGGTGCACCGTCATCGTGATGCGGTGGCTGCCGGCCGGCCGCTGCGCGACGCTGACGAGGACGGGCGAGATCTGTGCCGCGACATCGCGGCGGGTGGCCGCCGCGAGGGTGGCAGCCGGGTCGGCCGGAGCGGCCGCAGGCGCAGGCGCCGCGGGCACCGGCGCGACGGGGGCGGATGCCCCGGGGGTGGCAGCGCCGACCTGCTCTGGTGGAGGAGCGGACTCGTGCGAGGGCGAAGAGGGCCGGACTGCGGCCTGCACGGTCGCAGCCTGCGGGCTCGCGGCCGAGATCGACGAAGCGGATGCCGGCTCCCCGCCCGCCGTGGCGGCCGCTGCGCGCGGCGATGCGGCAGGGATGGGCGCGGCGACAGGCTCCGGCACGGCACCCGCCGGCGCCGCCGGCACTGCCGGCACTGCCGCGACGGACCACCCGACGTGCGGCCGCCCGTCGGACCGAGGCGCATCGGACGGCTGTGCGGAGGCGCCCGCGCCGGCAGTCGCCCCGGCTCCCAGCGCCGTCGGTGCACGCCCGCCGGCGGCAGCGGCACCAACGGCACTGGCGGCCGCATCCGCCGGCACCGCCCCGACCCCCGTCGACGTCGGAACCGCGCCGGCCGCCGAGACGGACACAGCCGCGCGCTGCGCACCCGCTCCCGGGTCGCCGGCGGCGGGCATCGGGCCGCCCGCCGCCTGCGCGGTCACGATCCCGACCGCATCCGCGAGTGGCCACGCCTGCGCCAACAGAACGGCTGCGGGGGAAGCCGCCTCCGTCTCCGAGGCGTCCGGCTCCGACGCGTGTCCGGCAGCGGGATGTCCGGCTGCCGCAGGCCCGCTTCCGACGAGGGACGTGGCATCCCCCGGCCGGACGGCATCCATCGACTTGCCGGCGAGCGCGAGGAGCGCCCCGAACAGCGCGCCGGACTCGTCCGACGCGCCCCCTGCCGTTATGGCCGGCGAGGCAGGAGCTGGCGCAGAGAAGAGGTCGACGAGCGTCACGCGGCGCTCCCCGTCTGCAGCGCGCGCACGACGGCGACCTCGTCGAGCGCGCTCTGCTCGGCATCCAGCTCGGCCTTCGTCGTGACCGCGATGTGGGCGGATTCGAGCCGCTCGAGGCCGCGCAGCTCGCGGCGGGCCTCGACGTGCGAAGCCTTCGCGGCGTCGGCCTCGGAGCGGCGCAGCTCGGTCAGGGTCTGCAGGTCGCTGAGGGCGCTGCGTCCGGCGGCGCGAGCCGCCGCCATCGCCAGCAGCGCGGGGCCGTCCCCGATGTCGCTGCTGATTCCGGCGAGGCTCGCCGCGGCGTTCTGCGCGCCGGACTGCGCCTGCGCGACGTCGGCCGTCGCGCGCGCGAGCTGCTCCGCCGCGACGCGCTCCTGGGCCCCGCGCACGCGCAGCAGGCCCGCCAGAGGAAAGGTCGTCATGATGTCGCTCCTCCGAATTCGGTGGTCAGTGCATGCAGCCGCCGCCACGAATCGGCGGTGGCGGTGAGGTCGTCCATGCGCTGGGTGAGGAAGCCGTCGATCGCCTTCTCGTTCGCGAGCGCCGCGTCGACGAGCGGATTCGCGCCCGCCCGGTAGGCGCCGATGTCGATGAGGTCCTGCGCCGACCGGCGGGCGGCGAGGACGCTGCGGAGGGTCACGGCATCCTGCCGCTCCTCGGCGGTCGTGATCGCCGAGACGACCCGCGAGACGGAGGCGAGCACGTCGACGGCGGGGTAGTGACCGCGGACCGCCAGCGCCCGGTCGAGCACGACATGTCCGTCGAGGATGCCGCGGGCGGCATCGGCGATCGGCTCGTTGTGATCGTCTCCGTCGACGAGCACCGTGTAGAGCCCCGTGATCGAGCCCACCGGTCCGGTCCCGGCTCGTTCGAGGAGCCGCGCGAGCACGGAGAACGTCGACGGCGGGTAGCCGCGCGTCGCGGGCGGCTCGCCGGCGGACAGGCCGATCTCGCGCTGGGCCATGGCGACGCGCGTGATCGAGTCCATCATCAGGACGACGTCGAGACCGGACTCGCGGAAGTGCTCGGCGATGCGGGTCGCCACGAACGCCGACCGCAGGCGCGCCATCGCAGGCTGGTCGGAGGTCGCGACGACGACGACCGAGCGTGCGAGACCCTCGGGGCCGAGGTCGTCCTCGAGGAATTCGCGGACCTCGCGACCGCGCTCGCCGACGAGCGCGATGACGTTGACATCGGCGGTCGAGCCGTGGGCGATCATCGACATGAGCGACGACTTGCCGACGCCGGAGCCGGCGAACAGGCCGAGACGCTGCCCGATGCCGACGGGCGTCATGGTGTCGAGCACGCGGACCCCGAGTCCCAGCTGACGGTCGATGCGCCGGCGGGCGAGGATGCTGGGCGCGTCGTTGCCGAGCGGGACGTAGGCTGCGTCCGGCCCGATCGGGCCCCGGCCGTCGATCGGCCGCCCGAGGCCGTCGAGCACGCGGCCGAGGACGGCGTCGCCGGTCGGCACGAGCATGGGCGCCCCGGCATGCCGGACTCGCGCGCGAGCCGTGATGCCCTCGACCGGGCCGAGGGGCATGCAGCGCGCGGTTCTGCCCTCGACCGCGACGATCTCGGCATCCACCGGCCTGCCGCCCTCCGTGTCGATCCGCACCCGGTCGCCGACGGCGGCGTCCACACCGCGCACCTCGACGCCGAGCCCGACGACGGCCGCGACGACGCCCGAGCGCTCGGGCCGCGCAGCCCCGAGCACCCGCTGCCATGTCGAGGTCGTCACGCCGTGTCCCCGTCGTCGCCGCGCAGCGCCCCGGCCGCGCGGTCGAGGGCCGCGGCGATCCGCGCATCCACTGCGCCGTCTTCGATCTCGACGATCGCGCCGCCGGGATCGACGTCGGCGGACGAGCTCACCTCGACGCGCGGCAGCATGCCGTTCGCCCGCAGCGTCTCCACGTCGCGCTCGTTGAAGGAGACGCGCCGCCACGCGGCGACCGGTGTCTGGGCGAGCGCGCGACGCAGCGCATGGGCCGCGGAGCGCGCGGCATCCGACAGCTCCGCATCCAGGATCGTGGTCGAAAGCTCCACGGCCAGCTCTTCGATCCGAGCGGCCGCGACGCCGGACAGCCGGTCGGCGCGCGCGTCGAACTCCGTCCGGGCGCCGTGCAGCGCGACGAGGGCGGAGGAGAGCGCGCGGCGGGCCTCGGCATCCCTGATCCGCTCCCGCTCGCGTTCCACCGCCAGCTCGCGCTGGGCCTCTTCGAGCGCCGCCCTGCGGCCCTCGGCGAACCCGTCCGCGTAGCCGCGCGCACGGGCCCGCGCGGTCTCGTCGCGGATGTCGACGGGCGCGTCGCCGATACGCGGCGCCACGAGCGGCGTGAAGGCGGAGTCGAACACGGCGGTCATCCCGGAGGTAGATCTCGGTGCCGGTCCCTGGCCAGGTCGAAGAGCGATCCGTGCTCGGTGCCGACTATCGCGACACGCGCGGGCGGCGGTAACCGCGGCCTACTCGACGAATTCGTCCTCGTCGTCGCGCGAGAGCGTGATCTGCTCCGCCGCCTCCATCTCCCGGATGACGCGGACCACCTCCGCGCGCGCCTCGTCGACCTGGCGCATGCGCACGGGCCCGAGGGTCCGCGTCTCCTCGGCCAGATTCTCGCGGTTGCGCTCGGTCATGTTGCGGTTGACGACCTCGCCGATCTGCTCGTCCGCGCCCTTCAGCGCGAGGGCGAGCACGCGCAGATCGAGCGTGCGCAGCACGCGCTGGGCGTCGCGGTCTTCGAGGCGCGCGATGTCCGCGAACGTGACCATGCGACTGCGGATGTCCTCCGCGAGCGCCTGATCGCGCCCCTCGAGGCTCGCGAGCAGCGACTTCTCGAGCGCCGTGTCGGACCGGTTGATGATCTCGACGAGCGGCTGCACCCCGCCGATGGCCTCATGCGCGTCGCGGGTCGCGAAGACGCCGGTGCGCGTCCGCAGAGAGTCCGCCACGATCGAGATCGCCTCCTGTGTGGCGGTGCCCATCGTCGCGATCGCCTGGGCGACGTCGGTGCGCAAGGGGTCCTGCAGGGCGGCGAGCACCGCCGCGGCGCGATCGGCGCGCAGGTTGGCGAGCACGACGGCGACCGTCGTGGGAAGCTCGCCCTCGAGGATCGTCGCGAGCTGTGCGGGGTCGGCCGCGTTCAGGAAGTCGAACGACACGGCCCCTTGCGACATGACGCGGCCGACGATCCCCACGGCCTTCTCGCGGCCGAACGCCGTCTCGAGGAGACCCGTGGCGAGCTCCTGGCCGCCGCGCGACGGCACCGAGCCGCCCGACGCGATCCGGCGGAAGTCGCCGAGCGCGCGCGCCGTGGAGGCGACGTCCACCCCGCCGAGCTGCGTGAGCTCGGCGGCCAGCAGCTCCGCACGGGCCTCCCCGAGACGCCGCAGCACCTCCGCACTCGTCGCGCGGTCCATGTTGAGCAGCACGATGGCGGCCTTGCGCAGGCCGCTCATCGCCGGGACGACGGCGCTCGAAGGCACCGGCTGCACCGCCGGCGCCGCCGTAGCCGCCGTGGCCGCCGTGGCCGCTGGGACCGTGGTCGACGAGGGGGCGAGCAGGCTCATACCGTCGCCTCGTCCATCAGGCTCACGAGGGCCACCGCGACGGCCTCGGGGTCCGTCCGCGCGATCTGGTCGATCTCGCGGCGGCGGCGCTCGACGAGCACCTGGTCGGGTTCGGGCTCGGGCTCCTGGATCTCCAGCACGGCGGTCGGCAGCGCCTTCGGCGGGTCGGATGCGGGCAGCGCCATGGGCTCGGAGAGGGCGCGCAGCGCGCGCAGCTTCTGCTCCTCGGTCTCGGTCATCGCGCCGAGCGCCTTGAGCGCAGCAGCATCCTCTTCTGCGTCGCGCCTGCGTCGCGAGCGGACCGCGACGAACACGGCAAGGATGATGGCGGCCAGCACGATCGCCCCGCCGATGATCGCGGTGCGGACGAGATCGGCCGTGCGCGCGGCGTCCTTCTCCGCCTGCGCGTCCGCGAGCGCCTTGTCGGCGGTCGCAGCGCCGGCCGTGCTGAAAGGGACGAACTCGACGGTCACCGTGTCGCCGCGTGCGGCGTCGACGCCTGCGGCGTTGGCGACGAGCGCCTGCACCTGCGCGGCCGTCACGGTGCCGGCGGCGGCCTGGTTGACCGCGATGCTGATGGTCTGGCGCCGCACCTCCCCCGCGGGGGTCACGGTCTTCTCGGTCGTCTTGTCGACGGCGTTGTTCCGGGTGGCCTCCTCGGACTGGAACGAGCCGGTTCCGTTCGCGCCGCCCGGCACGGCGATGTTGTCGGGGCCGAGCACACCGGTGCCTCCTCCCGCGCCTCCCGTGTAGGTCTCCTTCTTCACCTTCTCGGCCTGACTGAGGTTCCCCCCGGGCGCGGTGTAGGTCTCCTGCATCCGCTCGGAGGTCGAGTTGGCGACGTCGGCGGCGACCGTGACGGTCGCGTTGCCCGGGCCGACGATGGTCTCGAGCATCTGCCCGACGGCTGCCTCGACCTTCGTCTCGTACTCGGTCGCCTGCTTCGACGCCTTGCCGGTGAGGCCGGCGCCCGCCGCCGACAGGACCTTGCCCGCCTGGTCGGTGACCGTCACGTCGTCCGGCTTCATCCCGGGGACGGCCGCGCTGGTCAGGTGCACGATGGCATCCACCTGCTCGTCGCTGAGGGTGCCGCCCTTCTGGGTCTTGATGAACACCGACGCGGTCGGGTCCTGCTTCTGCGAGACGAAGACGCTCTCCTTCGGAGTGGCGATCTTGACGCTCGCCCCGGTGACGCCGTTCATGGCGCTGATCGTGTTGGCGAGCTCGCCCTCGATCGCACGCTTGTACGTCACGTCCTGCTGAAACTCGCTGGCGGTCACCCCCATCTTGTCCAGCAGGGTGTAGCCGCCGGTGGTGTCGCCGGGAAGACCGGCCGCCGCGGCGGTGAGACGCTGCGTGTACACCTGGTCGTCCGGGACGAGGATCGTGGCGCCGCCCTCGGTCAGCTCGTACGGGACACCGGCGGACTTCAGCTGCTCGACGACGGCCGACGCATCCGTCGCGCTCAGGCCGGTGAACAGCGGGCTCATCTTCGGCTGGGTGATCCACGCGCCGAGCGCGATGGCGCCCATGACGAGCAGCGCCACCCCGATGACGGCGATCGTGCGCTGCGGTACGGAGAACCCCGACACGACGCGCTTGACGCGGTCGACGAAGCTGGTGAGCATGTGCGGCATCGGCTACGCCTGCATCCTCATGATGTCGTTGAAGGCGGCCACGCCCCGGTCGCGCACCGCGACGACGAGGTCGAGGGTGACGGATGCGCGCGCGGCGGCGATCGTCGCCTGGTGGATGTCCTCGAGGTTGCCTGTGACGGCCCTGACGGCCAGATCGTTCGCCGTGGACTGCAGCTGCTGCAGGTTGTCCACCGCACCCGTGAGCGCGGTCGCGAACGGTCCCGCCGACGCGGGGTCGGCGGGGGTCGCGGCTCCGACGGGATCCGCGGCTCCCGCCCGCTCGAAACTCAAGGCCGAGAGCGGACTCACTCCCGCCGCCGAGACGGCGTCCACGGGAAGGGACATCAGCTTCGCCCGATCTGGAGCGCGGCTTCGTAACTGGTCTTGGCGCGGTCGACGACCGCGGCGTTCGCCTGGTAGCCGCGCTGGGCGAGGATGAGCATGCTCATCTGGTCGCCGAGGTCGACGTTCGGGTACTGCACGTAGCCGTTCGCATCCGCGTACGGATGATCCGGCTCGTAGACGAGCTTGCCCTGCGCCTGCGACTCCACGACCCCGGAGACGTAGACGCCGGGGCTCTGCGTGCCTTCCGCGACGACGACGTACTTCTCGCGGAACGCGGCCTGCCCGGGAGGCGTCGCAGTGTTCACGTTGGCGATGTTGTCGCTCAGCGCGTCCAGCCACTTGCGGTGGACGTTCAGGCCCGTGCCGGCGATGCCGATCGCGTCGAAGGTCATGCCGACGCCTGCCCGATCGCCTTGGTGACCGCCGACGCCTGGGCGCCCAAGGCCTGCGTGGCGAACTGGTAGCGCAGGACGGTGTCGATGTTCGACAGCGTCTCGGTGTCGAGGTTCACGTTGTTCCCGTTCAGACGCGTCGGCTCGAGCGACCGCTCGACGCTCGCCTGCGCGGATCCCGACCCGTCGGCGACGGCGGCGCGCAGCGCATCCTCGAACTGGACGCGCTTGGCGTGATACCCGGGGGTGTTGATGTTCGCGATGTTCTCGGCGATCGAACGCTGTCGCAGGGACAGGCCGTCGAGGGCGCTCGAGAGCGCGGTGGCGGTGACGGATTCGAGCACGGCTGCACTCCGGACGTGGGTGGCGAAGCCGATCCGTGGCCGAGGCGTCGAGCGATCCCTGCTCTCGGCCGACTATCGCGACAGCACCGCGCCTGCGTAACCGGCTCAGCCCTCGACGTCGAGATACGCGGGGGCGTCTTCGCGGCCGGACGGAACCCGGCGCAGTGCCGCGAGCTCGCGCGCGACGTTCGCCCGCGAGAGCACGAGACCGTTGATCATCGCCTGCTGGCGTGCCAGCACCATGCGCGCGCGCTCCACGATCTCCGCAGGCGGCGGTCCGGGCGGCGGCTGGAACGGCTCGAAGGACACCTGCTCGTCAGCGGCGTCGAGCGCGCGTTCGAAATCGTCGAGGACGGCGAGCCAGGCGGCGAGGTTCTCCGACATGGGCGGCTCAGGCGAGGGCGGCGACGGATGCCCCGACCGGGGTCTGCGCGTCGGCGGCGGCGTGCCACGCGTCGCGCAGGGGCGCGACGATGTCGCGGCACTCGGTCGTGGCGGCGCGGTCGCGCGAGACGTTCGCGACGACCAGTCGGCCGGTGAGATACGTATAGAGGCCACGCAGCTCCGCGGCGCCGTCCCACGCATCCGTCAACGAGGCGCTGAGCTCGCCCACGATCTGCTGCGCGTGCATGAGGTGGGTTCCCGCGGCGGACCAGAGCCCGGCGTCCTGCGCAGCAGCGGCTCGGTCGACGTCGACGAGCAGCCGGTCGTACAGCATCGTGACGAGCCGCTCCGGCGAGGCCGATGCGACCTGCTGCTCGAGGTACTGCTGCTTCGCGTGCGCGAGGGATGCGGCGGACATCGGGGCTCCCATGGGTCAGGATGACGCGGACTTGCTGAGGCCGGCGAGCTGAGAGGTGAGCCAGGACGACTGCGACTGGAAGCCCGAGAGCTGCACTTCGAGGCTCGCGTACGTCCGCTCGAGGGCGGCGCGGCGGTCTTCGAGACGTCGATCCCATTGCGTCACCTGGTCTTTGAGGGTCTTGACCTCGGACTCCTGGCCGGTGATGCGTCGGGTCAGCATCCCGTCGTACGTGTCGGAGTACTGGCTCGCCGTCTGCGCGACCCGGCCGGCGACCGCGGTGAAGATCGCCTGCGTGCCTTCGGGGTCCGCCGCCATCGCCTTCCCGAACTTCTCGGAGTCGAAGGACAGCGCGCCGTAGCGGTCGATCGAGATGCCGACGGACGACGGGGAGACCCCGCCGACGGGGTACTGCACGGCGTTCGCCAACGCGCTGCGCAGCGACCGCACCGTGCTGTCGCCCGTGAACACGCCGAGCGTCGTCTTCTCTCCCGCGGCCGCGACCGTGGCCTTCGACCCGTTGTCGATGCGGGTGAGGAGGCTCGCGATGTCCTTGACGAACGACTCGGCCGTCGCGCTCTGGGCCTTGGGGTCGTATGCGACCGAGACCGTCACCGGGTCGATGCTCGCTTTCGAGACGGTGACGTCGATGCCCTGGCCGATGCCGGAGAAGGTGTTGCTCGCGCTCGTCAGCGTCTGCTCGGCCGCGGTGCCTGCGAACAGGCGGATGCGGGCGTCCGCGCCCTGCGCGAGTATCGCCGCACCGGGCTCGGTCGCCATGTCAGGGGCGACGCCGGCGTCGACGCCGGCGGCGGAGCCGCGGTACAGCGTGAACGCGGCCGCTCGGCCGGTCGCGGTGGAGGACAGCTGGATGCGGAAGAGCGGATTCCCGGAGGCATCCTTCCCGCCCGGGACCACGCTCGCGGTGATGCCCGCCTTCGCCGCGTTGACGGCGTTCGCGAACTCGGCGGCCGTCGTTCCGGGCGAGGCGACCTCGGTCTTCGTGCCGTCGGAGGCGACGAGCGTGAACGTCCCGCCCCACGCGTCGACTCCGGCGGCCGCGGTCACGACCGAGTGGGCGGATGCCACGGCGTCGACGACGACGCTCGTCGAGAACGGGCTTGCGGTGGGCCCTGCCGTGACCGTCACACCGTCGGCCGACGATGTCGCGGCGAATGCCGCGAGCGACTGCGCCGATGCGGCCGTCTTCGCCTTCGCGGCGAGGGCCTGCAGCGAGGCATTGAGCGTCTGCAGATTCCCGATCATCGTGTTGCGATCGGTGATCTTCGCGGTGATCAGGTTCTTCGGGATCGCCGCCACGTTCATGAGGGAGTCGATGATGTCGGCCGTCTTCAAGCCCGAGACCATGCCGTCGATCTGCATGCCATCGCCTTTCCTCTCGTGCATCGCGGGTCGGGTGGGACGACGCCCGGGCGGGTGCGCGACCCGCCCGGGCGTCTGTGCGCGTGAGGCACCGGCTGCATCGAAGCTCTGGGGAAGCTCGGGCGCCGGATGAATCGAGGCTCTGGGGTCCTCGGGGGATTTTCGGCCCCACAACGCGGCTTGATCAGCGGAGCAGCTGCAGAACGCCCTGGCCCGACTGGTTGGCCTGCGCGAGCATCGCGGTGCCCGCCTGCTGCAGGATGTTCGACGCGGTGTACTTCACCATCTCCGAGGCCATGTCGGTGTCGCGGATGCGGCTCTTCGCGGCGGACAGGTTCTCGGCCGAGACCTGCAGCGAGTTGATCGTCGACTCGAAGCGGTTCTGCGCGGCACCGAAGCCCGCGCGGGCCGTCGAGACGTTGTTGATCTGGGTGTCGACCGAGGCGATCGACGTGAGGGCGTTCGCCGCCGACGTGACGTCGAGGCCCTTGATCGTGGCGCCGAGGCCCGAGAAGTCCGTGAGGGTGACGCCGATCTGGTCCTCGGCGGCGGTCGAGCCCGCACCGACCTGGAACGTCAGGGTGTTGGTGCTGTCGAGCAGCTTGATCCCGTTGAAGTTCGTGCCGGCGGCGACGCGCGTGAGCTCGTCGCCGAGGGCGTCGATCTCGGTCTTGATGGCCGTGCGCGAATCGACGTTGTTCGAGTCGTTGCCGGCCTGGACCGCCAGATCGCGGACGCGCTGCAGGATCGAGTGCACCTCGGTGAGCGCACCTTCAGCGGTCTGGATG
Organism: Microbacterium candidum; assembly: GCF_030315975.1. GTDB lineage: Bacteria > Actinomycetota > Actinomycetes > Actinomycetales > Microbacteriaceae > Microbacterium > Microbacterium candidum. The sequence continues at coordinate 193,870 of NZ_JASXSZ010000001.1, forward strand.
ACCGAGATGCCGTCCTGGGCGTTGCGCGTGGCGACGTTCAGTCCGTTGACCTGCGACCGCAGGCCCTCGGAGATCGCGAGCCCTGCGGCGTCGTCTGCGGCGCGGTTGATGCGCAGACCGCTCGACAGCTTCTCGAGCGACTTCGAGACGTTGTTCTGGTTGGCGGACAGGTTGCGGTACGCGTTGAGCGCTCCGACGTTGGTTGCGATCTGAAGACCCATGATTACCTCCGTGGCTGGGGTCGGATGCAGGCCCTTCCGTGGCCCTGCGGAACGTACATTCGCGACGTCTCCGCGTGGCCGTAACCACGCGCCGGAGACTTCAGGATGCGGCGGCCAGCACGCCCGCGGATGCCGGCTTGTCGAAGACGGTGTCGAAGAACTCCGCCTTCGTCTTCGTGGAGCGGTCGCACGTGCCGCCGGTCTCCCACGCCTCCATCGCCTCGCGCATGAGCGTGAGGCCTGTGGTGCGCAGCTTCGACACGTACGCGTGACTGACCCCGAGGTCTGCGGCGATGTCCTTCACGGTGCGGTCGTCGAGATAGATTCCGCGGATGACCCGCTGCATCGCGGCGGGCAGCGCCTCGACGACGCGCATCAGCATCCTGCGGCTCTCGGCCTGTTCGGCGGCCAGCTCGGGCAGGATGACGCTGTCGGTGAGGTCTGCGGCCTGTCGTCCCTCGTCGGCCGCGAAGTGCGCCTCGAAGCTCGTGCCCGTCCGCACCATCTCGTCGAGCTTCAGCATCTCGCTGACCGCATCCGCATCCAGGCCCGACTCCCGCGCGAGTTCCGCGATCGTCGCGGCACGACCCGTGCGCTCGCGAACGGCGTCGGCCGCCGCACGCACCTTCTCGATCTTCGCCCGTCCTCGCTCACCGGCGGGGTCCGCGGCGCGCATCTCATCGAGCATCGCCCAGTTGATGTGGTTGCGAGCGAAGGCGCCGAACGGGATGCCGCGCTCGGCGTCGTACGCGAGAGCCGCCCGGGCGAGCCCGAGACGGGCGGCCGAGAGCAGGTCGTCCAGGTCGACGTGCGGCACGGTCCGGGCCTTCTCGACCGCGAGATACGTGGCCAGCGGCATGTTGTCCTGAGCGAGCCGCTCAGGCGAAGGCGACGAATGCGACGAGGAACCAAGAGAGGTGAGAGGAATGCTCGACAATGTGACTCCGTGGCTGAATCGACTCGTTAACGAGCGAAACTAACACATTCTCACGAAATCGTGACAAAAATTCCTTGACGTACGCGCCGGCGGTCGTATTGCCCCACCGTCCGTCGTCGTCCGACGAGCTGGGACAGGACTACGTCATCAACGGCACGTCGCATGCGCACGACCTCTCCGCTGCCGACTACAGCTATGTCGGCTCCGGCTCAGACGTCTTCACCGTGCACTACGCGGACGGCGGTCTCGCGGGCCAGGTGAAGATCTGGTCGACCGGGAGCTACGACGCGACCACGGGAATCTCGACCCAGTCGTACTCCGACAAGGGCACCTGCTCGGGATTCAACTGGCCGTAACCCGAGCTTCACACAGACGAGAGGGACGGCAGCGCGATGGCGCTGCCGTCCCTCATGTCAGAGCGGGTGGGGTCAGGATGCGGAGGTCTCGTCGCCCGTCGCGGCATCCTTCGACTCGTCCTGGTCGCCCTCATCAGCGGCGGACTCGGCGGGAGCGGGCGCCGAACCGGGGGCGGCAGCATCCTCCGCCGTCTCAGCCTCGGGCGGGAGGAGCACCGGGCGGTCGACGGGCTTGACGATCTGCGCGGGGTCGATCGCGAGGAGCAGCAGGGCGATCACGAGGAGCGTCACGATGAACGTGATGCCACCCACGACCGCGGCGACGACGAGCGCGTGCGACGACTCGGACGCGTACCGCTGCTGGAAGAAGCCCATCGAGATCAGCGTCACGAAGAACGCGAACGCGGCCGCGAGGAACGCGAGCCCGAGCAGCTGCATGGGCTTCATCAGGTCGCGGCGCGTGGGGCGGTCGCTCATGCGGATTCCTCCGAGTCGGTGGGGGATGTCGTGACCTCGGCCGAGGCGGCGGGCGCTTCGCGACGGGGCGAGAAGCCCGCGATGCCGAGGTAGACGGCGATGACGGCGACATAGCCGCCGAAGATGCCCACGGCGATGGCGATGCCGGTGAGCGTGAAGGTCTGGTGCGCCTCGGTGATCGTGTAGTTCAGCGCGTACTGAGCCGGCACGAGCAGGAGGCCGAGGCCGAGCAGGACGGTGATCGCGCCCACGACGAGGCCGTCGCGGCCGTCGGATCGCGCGGTCGAACGGAGCGGGGCCTGACGCATCGCGCGCCATCCCATGATCCCCTCGATGAGGCCGGTGATGAGCGCCCAGCCGATCACCATGAAGAAGAACATCGGGATGGTGCGCCAGGGCGGGATGCCGGTGACCATTCCCACGATGATCGAGATGATCCCGATCGCGCCCAAGGTGGGACGCGTGGCCGGCCCGAGGAGCCACGCGGCGATGGCCAGGACGAGGCCGCTCGTGATCGCGTAGCCGCTGAACACCGCGAGCCCGAAGGACGCGGAGTGGTCGGCGGAGAAGGTGACCATGGCAGCCGCGAGCGCTGCCAGCAGCGCACGGACGAGCTGCAGGTGGCGCACCTCGAAGGTGCGCGCGACAGGGCGTGACGACACGGATGTTCCTCGTTCGCGAGAGGGGATGCCTCAAGTCTACGTCGCGCGCGGCGGAGGCCCTTTCGGGGCGGGCGCTGCCCGGTCGGCGACCGCCGTCTTCGATGCGGGCGGACTCACCCGAGTCCGCGGTGTGCGGACCACAGCTCCCCGGCGCGGGTCGCGGCCGACTCGATCAGCGCCGTGAACTCGGGGCGGGCCGGAACGTTGAAGGAGACGTATCCGCCGCGACCACCCGCAACGGGACGCCCGTACGCCTTCGCCGCGAGGGTGCCGTCGGGCAGCATCCGCACGGTGATCGTGAGGAGCCGGAACGTCTCCCCGCGGCGCTCGTCGGTCCACTGCAGGTCCTCGGGGATGGCGACGTTGATCGCGAGGGCGGAGATCTCGGGGACGTTCGTCATGCCCTCATCGTGGCACCGTGCCGCAGCGCGCGGGCGATGCGGACGGATGCCGCGTCCAGCACGTGCTCAGGCTGTCCGCCGTAGTGCAGCACGAGTCCCTCGCGCGCCGCCTCCCCCGCGTACAGCGTCGACAGCGGCAGGACGTCGATGCCTTCGCCGGCGAGCCGATCGGCGATCTCGACGTCGTCGCGCGCCTCGACGACGAGATGGAGGCCCGCGGCGATGCCGCCGATGCGCACGCCCGGGTGCTCGCGTCTGAGCCCCGCCACGAGCGCATCGCGCCGCCGGCGATGGTGCAGGCGGACGGTGCGCAGGTGCCGCTCGACGAGGCCGCGCTCGAGGAGCAGCGCGAGGACGAGCTGCGGTACGGCCGGTCCGCCGAGGTCGGTCGCCCAGCGGAGCTCCACGAGGTCACGGAGAAGGGATGCCGGGGGCACGAGCCATCCCATCCGCAGCGCCGGCGCGAGGGTCTTCGACAGGCTCGACGTGTACGCGACCCGCTCAGGGGCGAGCGGCTGCACCGCCCGCACCGGCCGCCGGTCGTAGCGATGCTCGGCGTCGTAGTCGTCCTCGATGACGAGCCCGTCACGCTCGTCCGCCCACGCGACGAGGGCACGCCGGCGCTCGGGAGCGAGGACGACCCCCGTCGGATACTGGTGCGCCGGTGTCACGAGGACGGCACCTGCGCCGTCGTCACGGAGCGCCTCGACGTCGAGTCCGTCCAGGTCGACAGGGATGCCGGGGACGCGCGGCATCCATCGCTCGAGAAGCGTGCGCGTGCCCGCGGTGCCGGGGTCCTCGGTCGCGAGCGCGTCGCCGCGGCGCGCGCCGAGGATCTGGGCGAGCAGGCTCAGCGCGCCGGCGACGCCGCCGGTCACGACCACGCGATCCGGGGATGCCGCGACCCCGCGCGAACGCGCGAGCCACGCGGCGAGCGCCTCGCGGAGTTCGTGCGCACCGGCGGGAGGCGGATAGCCCAGCTGCGCGGCCGTCGCACCCGAGAGCACCTCGCGCTCCGCGCGCAGCCACGCCGCGCGCGGGAATGCGGAGACGTCGGGGATGCCGTGGGCGAGGTCGATCCGCGGCCGGAGGTCGGGATCGGCGGGATGCGGGTGCGCGCTCTCGGAGCGCGCGGCCACGGCGGCCACGCGCATCCCCCGCCGCGGCTCGGCGATGACGAGTGTCTCCTCGACGAGGCGCTGATAGGCCTCGACGACGGTTCCCCGGGCGAAGCCGAGGTCGGCCGCGAGCGCGCGCCCCGGCGGGAGCATGCTCCCCTCAGGCAGAGTGCCGTCGGCGATGGCCGCGCGCAGCCGGTCGGCCAGCCAATCGGCACGACGGCCGAGCGGAGCATCCGACGGATCGAGCTCGAAGATCACTGGACCAAGTTATCGTGCGTCCTGTGGCTCTGGTCGATGATCCAGGATGCGGGGAGCCTGGTGCCATGAGACCCTCCCTCGACTCCTCGCGCGCGGCGGCACTGGCGTGCGGCATCCTCGCCATGATCCTCACCGGCAGCAGCGTCGCCGTCATCGGGGCGACCGCCGCCCTGCCCGTCTTCGCCGTGCAGTCCGCGAGGTACGCGATCGCCGCTGTCATCGTCGGTGCGATCGTGCTGTGGCGTGCACGGCGCCCGGGAGTTCGCGGCCGTCGCGCAGGCGCGTGCGCCTGGCCGATGTCGCGTGGGCCGGCGCCGGTGCGGCGACGGGACTGGTCGGCTTCAACCTGCTCATGATCCTCGGGGTCCGGCACGCGGAGCCGGCCGTGCTCGGGTCGGCCGTCGCGTGCATCCCTCTCGTCCTCGCGATCGTCGCCCCTCTCGGAGCCGGTCGGCTGCCGTCGGGGCGGATCGTCGCGGGCGGCGCGGTCGTGTCCGTCGGCGCGATGCTGGTGACGGGATGGGGGCGCACAGACGCCGTCGGCATCCTGTGCGCCGCGGGGCTCATCGCCTGCGAGGCCGCGTTCACCCTGTGTGCGGCCAGGGCGGTCGCCCGCACCGGCGTCTTCGCGTACACCGCGGGGACGTGCGCCGTCGCGGCGGCGGCGTTCGGCGTCCTGAGCGCCGTCACAGAGCGTCCGGCGATCGACGCGCGCATCGTCGAGCCGATCCTCTACCTCGGAGTCGCCGTCACGGCGGCCGCGTTCGTCCTCTGGTTCACGGCCATCGACCGGCTGGGCGCGGACGGGGCGGGCCTGTGCGCGGGCATCGCCGCCCCTGCATCCGTCCTCACCGCAGCGTTCCTCGGCGCGGCGCTGCCGTCGCCGACGGTGTGGGCGGGGATCGCGCTCATCGCGGCGGGGCTGATCGTCGGGTTCGGGCGGCCGTCCCGTTCCGTCGCCATCCGGCCGCAGAACGGCAGGTGGGGACCGCTCAAGCCCACCCCGCCCGAGGCAGAGGCCCGCGCGGATCCGAAGATGCGGCGATCGGTCAGGATCGGAGAAGCCCTGCCGCGGAGGCCCTCCTAGCCTGGAGACATCAACCGAGACCAAGGAGCAGACGACATGTCCGCAACGCTGTCCGACATCGAACGCGAAGCAGTCAAGAACCGTGCGAAGGAGCTGCGCGCCCAGGAGAAGGCGGGCAAGGACCGCGCCGCCGGCCTCGCCGCCGTCGAGGAGGCGATCGCGAAGCTGGAGGGCCTCGACCAGGAGCTCGCCGCCGGCGTCCACCGCATCGTGACCGAGGTCGCGCCGCATCTCGTGCCGAAGACGTACTACGGCTTCGCGGCCTACGCGAACGCCGAGGGCAAGGTCGTGTGCTTCTTCAAGCCGTCGAGCAAGTTCAAGGTCCGCTACGCGACGTTCGAGTTCGAGGCCCCCGCAGCGCTCGACGACGGCGACATGTGGCCCGTGTCGTTCGCCATCCTCGCGCTGACGCCGGCGACCGAGAAGCGCATCGCCGAGCTCGTGAAGCGCGCCGCGGCCTGAACTGCCCGCGCGCGGCGCGCCCGCGGATTCATCCGTCACGATCTGGGCTGACACCCCCGGATCGTGACGGATGAACCGTGTCGCTCGCCCCCATCCGTGACGATCTGGGCCGACACCCTGATCGTGACGGGCGTACGAGCCACGTGCACTCGGGGGCGCGTGACGAGAACGGGAACACCGAGAACGGGCACGGCGACGGATCCAGGGCGCCATACGATCGGGAGATGAGCAACGACGCCCTCGCCGATCTCGCGGCGCAGCTCCCCGATGACACGCTCCTGACCGGCGGGGACGCGGTCGAGCCCTACCGCCGCGACCGGGCCCTCGACCCGGCAGCCGGTGTGCCCCTGACGGTGGCGCGGCCGCGCACCACGCACGAGGTGCAGACGATCGTCCGCTGGGCGTCGGACCATGGCATCCCCCTCGTCCCACGCGGTGCGGGCACGGGACTGTCCGGCGGCGCGACCGCCGTCGACGGCGGGATCGTCCTGTCGACCGAGCGCATGCGCGAGATCCGGATCGACCGCGGGACGCGCACGGTGACCGTGCAGCCCGGGCTCCTCAACGCGGAGCTGAAGGCTGCGGTCGCGGCCGAAGGGCTCTGGTACCCGCCGGACCCGGCGTCGTTCGAGATCTGCTCGATCGGCGGGAACATCGCGACGAACGCGGGTGGTCTCTGCTGCGTCAAGTACGGCGTTACCGCGGACTACGTGCTGGGACTCGAGGTCGTCCTCGCCGACGGCCGCGCCCTCCGCCTCGGCGGTCCGCTCATCAAAGATGTCGCGGGTCTGAACCTCCTGAAGCTCTTCATCGGCAGCGAGGGCACCCTCGGCGTCGTCACCGAGATCACGCTGCGGCTGCTGCCGGCGCCGCCCGCCCCGCGCATCGTCGCGGCCTGGTTCGCGAGCATCGAGGATGCGGCGGCCGCGATCGCCGAGATCTCGACGACGATCCGCCCGTCGATGCTCGAGTACATGGACCGCACGTGCATCGACTCGGTCGAGGACGTGCTGGCGCTCGGCATGGATCGGGATGCCGCGGCCCTCGTCCTCGGCGGATCCGATGACCTCGACCCCGACGGCCGAGACATCGCCTTCATGACGGACGCCTTCATGCGCCATGGCGCATACGACGTCGTGGAGACCTCCCCCGAGGAGGGCGCCGCGCTCGCCGGCGCGCGGCGCGCCGCGATCCCGGCGGTCGAGCGCCGCGGGCGACTGCTGCTGTCCGACGTCGGCGTCCCGCTGCCGCGTCTGCGCGAACTCCTCCTCGGCATCTCGAGGCTCGAGGCCGAGCATGAGGTGACGATCGCGATGCTCGCCCACGCGGGCGACGGGAACACGCATCCCCTCGTCGTCTTCGACCCGGCCGACGACGAAGCCGCCGAGCGCGCGGAACTCGCCTACGGCCGGATCATGAGCCTCGCGATCTCCCTCGGCGGAACGATCTCCGGCGAACACGGCGTCGGGCGGATGAAGCGGCCGTGGCTGCGCGACCAGGTCGGCGATGATGTGCTCGAGGTCGCCGGCCGCATCAAGCATGCGCTGGACCCCGCGGGCATCTTGAACCCGGGCGCGATCTTCGCCTGAGGCACGGCGAGGAGGCATCATGGGCCCGACATCCACACTCGAAGGCTGGACGCGGTTCGAGTTCGGAACCCCCGAACGCACGTATGAGTGCTTCGAGAAGGGCGCCGGGCCGGGAGTCGTTCTGATCCCGGAGGTGCCGGGGATCACGCCCGAGGTCCTCGGGCTCGCCGAGCATCTCGTGGAGTCCGGGTTCACGGTGGTGATCCCTTCATTGTTCGGCACACCCGGGCACGCCTCTTCCCTCGCGTATTCGCTCGGGACGATCGTGCGTCTGTGCATCTCGGCCGAGATGCGGGCATTCGCACGCAACGCGCACCGGCCCGTCACCGACTATCTCCGCGCCCTCGCCTCAGATCTCGCGGCGCGCACCCCGGGCCGGGGCGTGGGCGTCATCGGGATGTGCTTCACCGGCGGGTTCGCCCTCGCGACGGCGGTCGAGCCCGCGGTCCTCGCGCCGGTCATGGCCGAGCCGGCCGTTCCCTTCCCGCTGGGTGGTGCCCGTCAAGTCGACCCTGGAGTGTCGCCCGAAGAGCTCACAGCCCTGCAGAGCCGGACCGAGGAAGGACTCTGCGTCCTCGGTCTGCGGTTCAGCGAGGATGCGACATCCCCCGGCGCGCGCTTCGACACGCTGCGGCGCAGCCTCGGGGACGCGTTCGAGGTGATCGAGCTGGACTCCGCGCGCGGGAATCCGGACGGCTACAGCCGAGGTGCGCACTCCGTGCTCACCCGCGAGGTCCGCACCGATCCGCCGAACTCGGCGTTCGCCGCGCGCGAGCGGACCGTGCAGTTCCTGCGCGAGCGCCTGTGAGCGCCGGTGCTCCTCCCCGACCCGGGATTCGTGCGAAGAGCGCATCATGAGAGCGGAAGGGGGATGCGGATGGTGATGGCCCTGTGGATCGTCAACATCGTCACCGCGATCGGGTTCCTCGGGACCGGATCGCTGAAGGCGTTCGTCCCGAAGCCGACGCTTCGAGCTCGCGGAATCGCCTGGACGGACGACTTCTCCGCGCCGACGATCCGCCTGCTCGGCGTCGCCGAGCTCGCCGGCGCGGTCGGGTTGATCGTGCCGATGGCCACCGGCATCCTCCCCGTGCTCACGCCGATCGCCGCCGTGTGCCTCGCGGCGATCACAGCGGGCGCCGTGACCGTGCACGTGCGGCGCAAGGAGGGATTCGCGCCGGCGCTCGTCATGTGCACGCTGTCGATCGCGAGCGCTGTGCTGGGCTTCATCGTCCTGCTCTGAGCGTCCGGACGCGGCGCGCTTGAGCAGGAGCTTTCGCGAGAACAGGACGATGACCCCGTCCACCATCCTGTTCTCGCGGAAGCTCCTGTTTTGGAGGCCGCGGGAGAAGGCCGACGGTGCGAGCTGACGCAGAGTGCAGTCGGCGGCGATCAGGCCACGGCGAGGACGAAACCCTGCGGGCGCTTCTCGAACTCCCCGCGCGGGCCGCGCTCGAGCTTCGTGTGCACGACGAAGCCCGCGTCCGCGAGACCGCCCGCCACGGCATCCACCTCCCGCAGGTACGCGACGAGATCGAGCCCGTCGTGGCCGTACGCCTGCTCGATCAGCCGCTCGCCCGACCCCGCCTGGAACCCGAGCAGCACCGCACCGCCGTCGCGCACGACCCGCCGGAGCTCGGCGAACACGGTGGGCAGTCCCTCGTCGGGCGTGTGGATCGTCGAATACCAGACAAGGATTCCGTCGAACGACGCGTCGTCGAAGGGCAGGGCGGCGAGGTCGCCCTCGACGAACTCCACGTCGGGGACGGCGAGTCGTGCCTGCCGCAGCATCTCCGGCGAGAGATCGGAGCCGACGAGTGACAGTGACGGATGCCGCGCAAGCAGGTGCGCGGTCATCCGGCCGGTGCCGCATCCAGCGTCGAGGATACGACCCTCTCCGACGAGTTCCGCGAACAGCTCGACCATCTCGAGGTCGAGGGCCGACTCGTATCGGGTGTCCGGAATGATCTCGGCGTACGAGGCTGCGACGAGGTCGTACGCGCTCTTGGCGTCCATCGGCTCAGCGGACGCGGCGGCCCTGGGCGAGGTCGATGAGCCGGGACAGCACATCGCCGGCGCGCAGGCCGTTGTGCTCGTGCTCGCTCGTGATCCACGTGGTGATGCCGGGCACGAGGGCCGCGGTCTCCATCGAGAACTCGAGCGGCACGTAGACGTCGTTGACGTACACGGCTGCCGCCCCGCGTGCGCCGGAGGCGGCGATCGCGGATGCGTCGTACAGCTTCGGCCACTCGTGGTCGGCGAGCGCCAGCGTCACGTCGCGCCACGGGCGGAACCCGGGCACGGTGTCGACCCAGTCGCGGCGGACGTGCTCTCCCGTGAAGAGCGTCGGGTCGTCGCGGAAGTCGTCGGGCTCGACGCGGTCGGCGGACCAGCGCGTCGCGTAGCCGTCGGCGTAGCTCGACTCATGGAACACGAAGTACAGCGGATTGCGCGCGTCGAAGGGCATCGCGGCGGCGAGGTCGTGGCGGAACGCGTTCGTGTGCGGCTCGAGTTCGAGGAGCGCCCACAGCTTCTGCCATCCGTCGTTCGTCCCAAGGGCCGACCCGACAGAGCGCAGGCGCGAGACCGAGACGACCTCGCCGTCCGGGAGGACGATGTCGCCGGAGGCGGCGAGGTCGACGAGCCGCCGCATCGCGTCGCGGTGCTCCGGGAAGCGCCGGTAGTACCGCTCGGACTCCGCGCGCATCTTGTCGTAGGTGAGCGCGTAGACGTCGTCGGGGTGCCGGCCGACGGCGCTGAGGCCGCCGGTGATGTAGGAGGTGTCGAGGGATGCGGCATCCGTCGTCAGATACGCCAGCGTCGTGAACCCGCCGAACGACTGCCCGAGGGAGTTCCAGGTCGTGGCACCCAGGTGCTCCCGCATCGCCTCGCAGTCGCGGACGATCGCGTCGGCGCGCAGGTGCGTGATGCGCTCGACGAGCGCGTCGGTGCCGAGCGCGAGGTCGGCGTCGCCGACCGGCGTCGACAGGCCGGTGCCGCGCTGGTCGAGGAGCACCACGCGGTAGTGCTCGAGCGCGGCGTCGAGCCACGACGGACCGGTCGGCGAGTGGAAGGGCCTCGGCGCCTCATGGCCCGGACCGCCCTGCAGGAAGACGAGGAACGGCAGGTTTTCGCCGCCCTCCCGGATCACGACGGCCGCATGGACGTCGATCGTTCGGGGATCGGACGCATCGCCCCAGACGAGCGGGACGGTGATCGTGTGGTCCTCGACGGTGAGGTCCTGCATGCGGCGGGTGGTCACGGTGGTCATCCTCCGAGCCTATTGGCGTCGTCGGACACGCGTGGTTGCGGCTCCGGCCGCGCGACTCGGGATGCGCACGACCGGAGCCGCGGTCTGTCAGCGCAGGGGGGTCACCACCAGCTGCGCCTGCGCGGTTCCGCCGGACGCGGTCGCCGCGATGCCGGTGCTCGCGGCATCCGGGAACGCCAGCTGCGTCATCGCGACCCGCCCGTCCTGCGCGAACACCTCGATCGTGTCGGCGTCGAGATAGATCCGCAGGTTCAGCTTCCCGTTCACGAGCGGGACGGATGCCGTGTCCACGGCCGGGAAGGCCGGGTTGAAGGCGACGTTTCCGCTGTGCGTGCGATCGAGGCTCAGCGTTCCGCTGCGCGTGTCGTACTGCAGCGACACATTCTGGGTGCCGTCCGCCGAGCGCAGCAGCTGCAGTCCGAACGTCTGGGCCGAGCCCGCGCTGAGAACGGCGTCGACGCGAGCCGATCTCGGCGAGGCCGCGAGCGCCGTCGTCCCCGAGACCGCGGTCTGCTTCACCTTCACGGCGCGGCCGTTGTCCGCGAGCGCGTCGATGCCGGGCACGACCGACTGCACGATGCGAGGCTGCCCGTCGACGGTCTGGAGGGACAGGATGCGGGGCGCCGACTGTTCGCCGCGCCACGGGGACGTGGGGATGGTGTTCGCGTAATCCCAGTTGTTCACCCATCCGATCTCGATGCGCTGGTCCTTCGGCGCGTCGTTGTAGCTCACTGCCGCGTAGAAGTCGTGGCCGTCGTCGAGCCAGTGCGCACGCTGCACGGCGCTCTGCGCCGGCGCGTCGGCGAGCGTCGGCTCGTCGGCGATGAGGTGCCCCCATCCGCCCGTGTTGAGGTCGACGAACTGCAGCTGCGCCTGCTGGCCCTGCAGGTCGCGCACATCCCAGCTCGCCCAGTCCATGCCCCCGCCGTCGTTGCCGGTGGCGGTGCGGACCACGTGCCCGTCGACGAGGAGGTTGACGCCGGTCTCGGTGTTCCACGGCTGAGCGATCTGGTCGGAGAACACGATCTCGTCGACCATGAAGTGGCCCCATCCCGTGCTGCCGTCGTTGTCGTCGACGATCTGGAGCGACGCCTGCTGGCCGACGTACTTGGAGGCATCGAGGTGCACCCAGTCCATATTGGGAGTGCCGTTGCCGGTCACGCTGTCGACGACCTGCCCGTTCACGACGAGGTTCACCGACGTCGGGTTCGGCTGTCCCCACGGGTGATTCCCGCCGGCGGTGAGCAGGTCGATGTACGGGTGGGTCACCGTGAAGGTCGGCGACGTGATCGTCCCCTTCGAGCCGTCCCCGGAGCCGAACGTGTCGAGCACTCCCGAACCGACCTGGCCGCTCAACGTCTCGTGCGACGGCGCGATGCCGGCGAAGTCGCCGGTCCCGGTCCAACCCGGGAGCGACGTGCCCTCGAAGTCCTCGAACACGTCACCGGGAGGCGGCGCGATCGATCCGCCGGGCACGTACGGGTGGTGGCCGCCGGCGATGAGGAGGTTGAGGTACCCCTTGTCGATCGTGAAGGCGGGCGAGGTGAGCGTTCCTGTCTCTGCATCCGAGCCGTGGAACGTGTCGATGTATCCCGCGCCGATCGCTCCGGTCGCACCCGTATCGTGCGCGGGGCCGTCACCGAAGGCGGTGCCCGTCGTGGTCCATCCCGGACCGTACGTCGCTCCCTCGAAATCGTTGAGCACGGTGCCCGTCGGCGGGACGTATGCGCCCTCGCTGTTCGTGAACGTCGTGCCGTCGAACGCCCCGACGAAGTACTCCGCCTTGCCCGCGACGTTCACGCCCAGCACCCAGCGCGTCTGCTTCTTGTCGCCGTCCAGCTGCATCGGGAAGAGGTCCGGGCACTCCCACACCGCGCTGGTCACACCGTCCGGGCCGAAGTCGCTCAGGTGCGTCCACGTCTTGAGGTCGGGCGATCCGTAGATCGACGCCTTGTGCTGGTCGGACAGGGCGACGATCATGCGCCACTGCTTGGCCGGCGCGTACCAGAACACCTTCGGGTCGCGGAAGTTGTGCGACCCGATGTCGAGCACAGGCCCGTCCTTGATCCAGGTCGTGCCGCCGTCGTTCGAGTGCGCGATGGCCTGGCGCTGGACGCCGGTGGCCTTCACCGCGCTGGTGTACACGGCGACGAGCGGACCTGCTCCGCCGGCGCCCAGCCCGCTCGTGTTCGACGAGTCGTCCACGACGCTCCCCGACCACACCTCCTCGGTCGCATCCATCGGGATCGCGACAGGCATCTCCGTCCAGTGCGTGAGGTCGGTGCTCACCGCGTGCCCCCACGATGCGTTGCCGCCCGTGTCGCCGAACGCGTTGTACTGGTAGAAGAGGTGGTACTTCCCTCCTGAGTAGATGAGGCCGTTCGGGTCGTTCATCCAGTGCTGCGCCGGCGTGTAGTGATACACGGGGCGGCCGTCATCCGAGGTCGTGCTCGCGTTCGCGGGCAGGACACCTGCGGCGATCAGCCCCAGTGCGGCGGTGAGCGCGATCAGCATCCTGCGTCTCGGGGGTGTCTTCATCGACGGGACCATCCTTCATCGGGTGGGAGGACCGGATCACCGGTCCGGATTGCCGCGGCCGGCGGCCGCGGAGTCTGTTCAGGCCGCTCCGGCCGTCGCCCCCACGGCTCTCAGTCCGCGCTCGAGCTCAGCCGCGGTCGGGGGCACGGCCCCTGCACGTCCGACGGTGATGCCCGCCGCGACCGCCGCGACGCGTCCGATCGAGGCGAGGTCCGCCGGCGCGAGGCGTCCGCCGAGGAGGGTGGGGATGCCGGCCGTGAGCACAGCGGCGAGGAGCCCCGACATGTACGCGTCGCCGGCGCCGATCGTGTCGACGGCGACGGTCGGGCGCGCGGGCACATCGACGACGAGGCCCGCGGCGTGGAGCGTGCTGCCCTCCGCTCCCCGCGTCAACGCCACGATGCTCGCGCCGCGTTCCAGGAGCCGCGCAACGGCATCGCCGGACGGGTACAGCCAGCCGGCGTCCTCGTCGCTCAGCTTCACGACCGACGCGCGCGCGGCGTACCGCTCGACCAGTTCGCGCGAAGCCGCGACCGGAGGCACGAGCGCAGGACGGATGTTGGGGTCGAACGTGACGAGCACCTCCGCCGGCAGCGCCTCGACGAGCGCGAGCACGCCGTCGGCCCCGGGTCGGCGCAGCGCCCCGATCGACCCGACGTGCACGGCCTGGATCCCGGACACGACGGGCGGCCGGGAGAACTCCCAGTCGAGGTCGAACTCGTACGACGCCGATCCGTCCGGGCCGATCGAGGCCACTGCCGACGCGGTCGGCCGGGTCCCCGCATCCGTCCGCTCGATCTCGACGCCCGCCGATGCGAGGTGCGCCGCGATCGCGGTGCCGTCCTCGTCGTCGCCGAACTCGGTCGCGAAGACGGTGGGGATGCCGAGCCGCCCGAGTCCGAACGCCACGTTGAGCGGGCTGCCTCCGACGTGCCTGGTCCGGGCTCCGTCCCGATCGACGACATCGATGAGGGATTCGCCGACCACGAGGACGCGCCCGCTCATGCCGGCACCGGGTCGAGCCAGGTCAGCGTCGATCCGCCGCCCACGACGAGCGGCGCGAACTCCTCGTTGAACCGCGCGCAGTGCGCGGTCGCGAGGTGCGCCTCGAAGGCCGCGGCATCCGCGTACTCCTCGTAGACGAAGAAGCGCTCGGGTTCGTCCGCCAGGCGGTGCGCGTCGAAGCGCACGTTCCCCGGCTCTGAGCGGACGTCCCGCCGGTACCCGGCGACGAGGGCTGCGACCGCATCCCCCGCCCCGGGCACCGCGCGGAACTCCGCGTAGAGGTGCTTGCCGACGCTCATGCCACCTGGGCGCCGGTCATGATCGCCACCGCGTCGGTCATCGAATGCGACTGCGGCGTGATCGTCGCGGCGCGCTTGCCGAGCCGCTGGATGTGGATGCGGTCCGCCACCTCGAACACGTGGGGCATGTTGTGGCTGATGAGGATGACGGGCACTCCGCGTTCGCGCAGGCGCTTGATGAGCTCGAGCACCTGATTGGACTCGCGGACGCCGAGGGCCGCGGTCGGCTCGTCGAGCACGACGACCTTCGACCCGAACGCCGCCGCGCGGGCCACCGCGACGGCCTGGCGCTGGCCGCCGGACAGGTTCTCGATCGGCACGGTGACGTCCTGCAGGGTCGAGATGCCGAGCTCCGTCAGCTCCGCCCGCGCATTCTTGCGCATCGTCTTCGTGTCGAGCATGCGGAACGTCGACCCGAGGATCCCGGGACGGCGAAGCTCGCGGCCGAGATACATGTTGGCGGCGACGTCCAGCGCGGGCGAGACGGCGAGCGACTGGTAGACGGTCTCGATGCCGGCCTCCCGGGCGTCCTGCGGCCGGCGGAAGTGCACCGGCTTTCCGTCGAGGCTCAGCTCGCCCTCATCCGGGATCTCGGCCCCGGTGAGGCACTTGATGAGGGTCGTCTTACCGGCGCCGTTGTCGCCGATGATCGCGAGGACCTCCCCGGGGTACAGCTCGAGACTGACCCCGTCGAGTCCCACGACGTGTCCGTAGGTCTTGACGAGACGCTTGGCCGCGAGGACGGGTGTGCGCGTCTCGGTGGTCGTGTCGCTCATTTGCGCACCTTCCGAATCCACTGGTCGATGGAGACCGCGACGATGACGAGGATGCCGACGGCCAAGGTCTGGTAGAGGACGTCGAGGCCCGCGAGGGCCAGGCCGTTGCGGAACACGCCGACGATCAGTGCACCGAGGAGAGTGCCCCACACGTTGCCGCGGCCGCCGAAGAGGCTCGTGCCGCCGATGACCACGGCGGTGATGGCGTTGAGGTTCGCGTCGACCGCCGCATTGGGGCTCGATCCGAAGTCGCGGCCGATCTGGATCCAGGCCGCGAGCGCGACGACCGCGCCGGCGGTGACGTAGACGCTCAGCAGCACGCGGGTGACGCGGATGCCGCTCAGGCGCGCAGCCTCCTTGTCGTCGCCGACCGCGTACACGTGGCGGCCCCAGGCCGTGCGGCCCAGCGCGAAGGAGATGACGACGTAGAGGAGGATCATCAGCAGCACGCCGAAGGTGATGTCGACGCCGAGGTGGAAGGTCGAGCCGGTCCACGTGATGATGTCGGGCAGCTTGTTGCCCTGCACCGTGGCGCCGTTGGAGAGCAGCAGCGTCAGCGCGGTGAAGATGCTGAGCGTGCCGAGTGTGACGATGAACGGCGGCAGGTTCAGACGTGTGACGAGGATGCCGTTGAGCAGCCCGGTCGCGAGGCCCGTGACGAGGCCGAGGAGCAGGGCGATGCCGCCCGGGAGCCCGAGGCCTGCGGCGGCGTTGCCGATGACGACGGAGCTGAGGACCATCGCCGCGCCGACCGACAGGTCGATGCCGGCGGTGAGGATGACGAGCGTCTCCGCGACGCCCAGGGTGCCGATGACGGCGACCTGCTGCGTGATGAGCGACAGGTTGTTCGGCGCGAGGAAGCGCGGGTTGATCAGGCCGAAGATGAGCACCGAGATCACGAGCACGATCGCGGGGCTGATCGCGGGGTAGCGGTAGAGGACCGCGCGCACGCGCATCATCGGGGTCTGGCGGGCGAGGAACTCGTCCGCCAGGTGAAGGGACGACGTCGGGGGCGGAGGTGCCGCCTGCGACGGTGACGAAGTGCTTGACATGACTTTCTCCCGAGTTCTGGTGGATGCGAGGCGCCGACGTCTGCGTCGGCGCCCCGCCTGGATCACTTGCCCCAGCAGGTGCTGGAGGCCTGGGCGGAGGTCAGGCTGTCGAGGCCGGCCATCTGCTGGTCGGTCACGAGCTGCTGTCCGGTGCTGAAGAAGTTCAGGCCTTCCGTGGTCTGCGGCTTCGCCCCGCCGCGGGCGATCTTGGCGATGGCCTCCATGCCGAGCGACGCCATCTTGGACGGGTACTGCTGGGAGGTGGCGCCGATGACGCCGTCCTTCACGTAGCCGACGCCCGTGCATCCGCCGTCGATCGAGACGATGATGACGTCCTTCTCCTTGCCGGCCGCCTTCAGCGCCTGGTACGCGCCGTAGGCCGCGGGCTCGTTGATCGTGTAGACGACGTTGATGTCGGGGTTCTTCGACAGGAGGGTCTCCATCGCCGAGCGCCCGCCGTCCTCGGCGCCCTGGGTGGGCTGGTGGCCGACGACCTGGTAGTCGCCGCCCTTGCCGCCCGTGTAGGTGCCGGTCGGAGCCTCCGAGCCGTTCTTGCTCTTGTCCGGGACCGTGATGCCCAGGCCCTTCAGGAAGCCCTGGTCGCGGTTCGTGTCGACCGAGACGATCTGGTCGGAGAACAGGTCGAGCATCGCGATGGTCGCCTTCTTGCCGTCGAGCTTCGCGGCGGTCCACTTGCCGATGAGCTCGCCGGCGGCGAAGTTGTCGGTCGCGAAGGTGATGTCGACGGTGTCGGGGGGCGTCGGCACCGTGTCGAGCGCGATGACATACAGACCGGCCTTGCGGGCCTTCGCGATCTCGTTGTTGACCGCATCGCCGTTGGGGGTGATCAGGATGCCCTTGTCTCCGCGCGAGATCGCATTCTCGATGGCCTGGATCTGGCTGTCGGTGTCACCGTCCTTCTTGCCCGCGGCGAGGGTGAGCGAGACGTTGGCGGACTGCGCGTCCTTCTTGGCCGCGTCCTCCATCGAGACGAAGTAGGGATTGCTGGTCGTCTTGACGATGAGCGTCACGCCGACCTTGTCGTTGGCGCCGGCGGTGGAGGCGCCGCTCGCGCCGCCGGAACAGGCGGCGAGGGAGAGAGCCGCGACAGCGGCGAGGGAGGTGGCCGCGATCAGCTTCGTGCGGCGAGTCATCCGGAGGGGCATCTTTGCTGTCCTTTGCTGGTGGGTGCTGACACCCTGACAACGGTGTCAGATGTATGTTTATCCCATCCGTCTGGGCCGCGCAAGAGCTGAGCGAGAAATACGACATCCTTCATGACATCGTTATCAACGAACCGGCCGCCCCGTGTGACGATCCGTGAGGTCGCGCACCGCGCGGGCGTCGGGATCAAGACGGTGTCACGCGTCGTGAACAACGAGCCCAATGTCGCGCCGGCCACGGCGGCGCGCGTGCGGGCCGCGATCGACGAGCTCAAGTGGGAACCGGATGCGCACGCGTCGAACCTCCGCCGCACGACGACGCGGACGAAGTCCGTCGGGCTCCTGCTCGGCAGCGTGGCCAACCCGTTCTCGGCGACCATCCACCGCGCGATCGAGGACATCGCCATCCATCGCGACGTCGCCGTCTTCGCCTCCAGCCTCGACGATGAGCCCGAGCGTGAGATCGCGGCCGTCGAGGCGTTCGTGCGGCGCAAGGTCGACGGACTGATCCTCACGTGCGCGGCGCACAGCCAGGCGTACCTCACCGAGCTCGTCCCGCCCGAGATGCCCGTCGTGTTCATCGACCGCGAGCCCGCGGACTTCGCGGCCGACACCGTCCACTCCGACAACGTCGGCGGCGCCGAGCTCGCGACGCGACACCTCCTCGGCTTCGGCCACCGCCGGCTCGCGCTGCTCATCGACCGCCGCGAGATCTGGACCGCCCGCGAGCGCGAGCGCGGCTTCCTCGCGGCGCTCGCCGAGTTCGGCGTCTCCGCGGACACCGCGACGATCGTCGCGGATCTCTCGGATCAGGATGCGGCGGAGCGCGCGGTGACGACGCTCCTCAGCGTGCCGGACGCACCGACCGCGATCGTGAGCGGCCAGAACCTCATCACGGTCGGGGCGGTGCACGCGCTCCGGCGGCTCGGACGGCACCACGACGTCGCCCTCGTGGGGTTCGACGACGTCGAGCTCGCCGATCTGCTCGAGCCCGGGCTCACCGTCGTCGCCCAGCGACCGCAGGAGATGGGCCGGGTGGCGGCTGATCGCCTCTTCGCGTCGCTCGACACCGGCCATCGCCTGCCGCCCGCCGCGAAGGTCATCCCGGTCGACCTGATCCCGCGGGGCTCCGGGGAGATCAGGCCCTGACGGTCGCCGGCGCCGTCTCCATCAGGAGGACGTTTCGTCGATCGCCGCATCCAGCGCCGCGTGCATGACCGCACGATCCGGGTCGAGACCCGTCCACAGCCGCACGTTGACGGCCGCCTGATTCACGAGCATCGCGCGACCGTCGAGCGTCTCGGCGCCGCGCTCGCGCGCCTCCCGCAGGAAGGACGTGTCGGGGGGATTCGGGATGACGTCGCACACCAGCATCCCGGCGGTGATCGTCTCCGGGACGACAGCCACGCGCGATCCGTCCGCGGGGACGAGCCCGATCGAGGTGGCGTTGACGACGACCTCGGTGCCGGCATCCACCGCGTACGCGCCCTGCCACGCGCGCGCCGCGGCTTCTGTCGACGTATGCTCGCGCACGACGCGGGCCACCTCCTCCGCGCGATCCAGTGTGCGGTTCACGACCGTCACGGATGCGGCGCCCGCGAGCGCGATCTCGACGCAGATGGCGCGCGCGGCTCCGCCCGCCCCGAGAACCGTGAACCGCCGCCCGCGCGGGTCGACGCGCTCCCGCAGGGCCTCGACGAAGCCCTGGCCGTCGGTGTTGTGCCCGGTGAGACCATCGGGTCCTGACACGACGCAGTTGACCGCGCCGATGAGCTCTGCCGACGGCGCGAGCCGGTCGAGCAGAGGGATGACGGTCTGCTTGTGCGGGAGGGAGAGGTTGAAGCCGATCCACCCCATCGCGCCGGCGCCGCGGACGGCCGCCTCGAGCGCACCGGGCGGCACGTCGCAGTTGACGTAGCGAGCGAGCATGCCGTGATGGGCATACGCCGCCTCGACCATCGCACCGGTCGGATTGTCGCCGGCCGGCGACGAGAACGACCCGGTCAGAGCGGGCATCAGCGGGGTGGGCTCGGGCATGTCGGAGCTCCTTCAGGCGGCGAGGTCGGATTCGGCGACGACGCGCAGCGCCTGCGCTGCGATCGTCAGGGCGGGGTTCATCGCGGCGCTCGACGGGAAGAACCCCGCGTCCACGATCCACAGGTTCGGGATGTCGTGGGCGCGGCACCATCCGTCGACCACCGAGGTCGCGGGGTCGTCGCCCGCCACCGTCGTTCCGCACATGTGGCTGTTCATCTCGATCCCGAACCACTGCGTGCCGATGATCTGATAGCCGACGCTGTGGAGCAGCCTCTTCGCGTTCCGCATCAGGCGACGGTGCGTCGTCACCCCGAGGGCGCGCCGATGCGTGACGATGCGGCCGCTCGCATCGACGAGCACGCGATTGTCCGGGGACGGCAGATCCTCGGCCATCACGAGCCATTCGACGCTGCGCCGGGAGAACTGCTCGAGAGCGGCGGTCGGCGCGAGCGGGACCTCGAGCTTCATCATCGAGCCGCGCACCTTGCCGACGAGCTGCATGACGCCCGCCGCATCCTCGTCGTGGTACCAGTCGTTGACCGACAGCGTCTTCTGGAAGATGACGTCGCTGCGCCGGCGCACGTCGAACGCCGCGATGTGCGCGTTGTTGTGCATCATGTAGTTCCGTCCGACGCGGCCGGAGGCGTTGGCGAGCCCGTTCGGATTCTTCTCGTCGGCGGACCGCAGCAGAAGAGCGGCCGAGTTGACAGCGCCGGCGGAGACGACGAAGCGGGATGCGGAGATCCGCACCTCCCCATCGGGGCCACTGCCGACGGCCGCGACCACGGTCCGGCCGGCGGCATCCGTCTCGAGGCGATCGATGCGCACGCCGGTGAGCAGTCGCAGGTTCCCGGTGGCGAGCCCGGGGTCGACGGCGCACGTCTCGGCGTCGCTCTTCGCGCCCAGGAGGCACGGGAACCCGTCGCATGTCCCGCAGCGGATGCACAGCCCGCCCGGGCGAAGGTCGACGCCCATCGCGTTGGCTGCCGGTGATACGCCCTGCCCGCGGAGCCGGTCCGCGAGATCGGCGATGTACGGCTCGTGCTCGAGCGCCGGGAACGGATACGGCGAGCTGCGCCACGGCTCCGTCGGGTCCTGCCCCGTGGTGCCGTGCACGCGGAACAGCTCCTCGGCCTGCGCGTAGTACGGCTCGAGGTCCGCGTACGTGAACGGCCATGCCGGCGAGAGACCGTTGGCATGCTCGGTCGCGGTGAAGTCGCTCTCGCGGAATCTCGGCAGACTCGCGCCGTAGACCTTCGTGCTGCCGCCGACGACGTAGTGCACGCCGGGCCTGTAGGCATGACCGCGCTCGTCGAGCCATGTCTCGTCGGGCTTGTAACGGCGGTCCCGGAACACCGCTTCGGGCGACCAGTTCTGCGGCTCTCGCCGGATGCGCTCACCGCGCTCGACGAGCAGCACGTCGATGCCCCGACGCGCCAGCGCGAGGGCCGTGACACCGCCGCCCATGCCGGAGCCGATGACGACGACGTCGGCGGTGATGGCCATGCCCGTCCTCTCCTTCGTTGTGTAACGAATGAATCGTGCGGCTAGGACTGCCGATTTCTCAACGGAATCGGCAGTATCTGTAGTGTGAATGGTTAACTGTTGGAGGGATGGTGCAGCGATGGGCAGACCCGCATCGGATGCCTCGCTCCTGTCGATCGCCCGGGCACTCGGGCTCTCGACAGCCACGGTCTCCAACGCCTTCAACCGGCCCGAACGGGTCGGTGCCGAGACGCTCGCGCGCATCCACGCCGAAGCGGACCGGATCGGCTACGGCGGACCGGACCCCGCCGCGCGTCAGCTGCGGCGCGGGCGCGCCGACGCGATCGGGCTCGTCCTGACCGACGAACTTCCGTTCGCCTTCGAGGACCACGCGGCCGTGGGATTCCTCGCGGGCGTCGCCCAGACGTGCGAGGAGAGCGGCCGCAGCCTCGTGATGCTGCCGTCCGGCCCGTCCGGCGCCCCGCCGCTCGGAACCGTGGCGATCGACGGCGTGATCGTCTATTCGGTCGCCGATCACGACCCCGTGCTCGCCGCGGCGAAGGGGCGCCGCATCCCGATCGTCGTCGTCGATCAGCCGCACGCCGATCCCGCGTGGGACTGGGTCGGGATCGACCATGTGTCAGCGGGTCGCGCGGCGGCCGAACACCTCGCGCGCCTCGGCCACCGGTCGGTCGGCCTCGTGACCCCGCGGCTGGGCCGCACTCGCCGGAACGGCCCCTGGCCCGGCGATGAGGAGCCCGCCTACGCCGTGCTGCGCGATCGGATCGCCGGCTTCCGATCGGTCTTCGCCGATCTCGGGGTCGTGCACCTTCCGATCGAGGAGCGGACCGTCTCGAGCGAGCAGGCGGGCGCCGCCGGGTTCGAGGCGCTGATGTCACGGCATCCCGACCTCACCGCCGTGTTCTGCCTGTCGGACGAGCTCGCGCTCGGAGCCCTGGCCCGGGCCACGGACCTCGGGATGGCCGTGCCCGGACGCGTGAGCATCGTCGGCGTCGACGATATCGAGCGCTCCGAGGCCGCGGGCCTCACCACGATCGAGCAGCCGCTGCAGGCGAAGGGCGCCGTCGCGGGACGCCTCCTCATGAGCCGCATCGACGAGCGGCTCGCGGGCGGGCGCCAGGGACCGGCGGTCGCGCGCACCCTTCCGACGACCCTGCACGTGCGGTCGACCAGCGCCCCGCCGAACTTCCGCTGACCGGACGCCTCAGCTCGGAACGTCGACGATCACGTCCGCCGTGTGGCGGCGGGCGCGGATGCGGGCGGCGTTCGGCTCGTCGACGGTCGCCACCCACGCCTCGGCATCCGCCCGCGACTTCCCGAACTCGACGTGCCGGTCGACAAGCCGCGCACGGCGGACATCGTCCGGGACGTCGGCGTACCAGACCTCGACCGCGACCTCGCGCACGAGCGACCACGGCTCGGCGTCGTCGAGCAGGTAGTTGCCCTCGGTGACGATGAGCGCGGGACCGGACGGGATGACGCGGTCTGCCGCGATCGGCTGCTCGAGGGTCCGCTCGAACCCCGGCACGTAGACCGGGTGGGAGGCCTCCGCGATGACCCGGCGGAGGGTGGCGAGGTACCCCCATCCGTCGAACGTCTCGATCGCGCCCTTCCGCGCGCGGAGGCCCAGCTCGTCCAGGCTGCGGTCGCCGAGGTGGAAGCCGTCCATCGGCAGCCAGGCGACGGGCACCCCGCGTGCCCGCAGCGCGTCGATGAGCCCGAGGGCGACCGTTGTCTTGCCGGCCCCTGGCTCGCCCACGATTCCGAGGACGACCCGATCGCCCCGAGACGCGAGGGCGGCGGCACGATCGACGAGGGCGGGGTCGACATCAGGCACGGCGGATCCTTCCGGGAGACCGCGACGGCGTGGGCCGGCCGCGAGAAAGGGATGCCGGTCCCACTGTCATGTCTGCTCGCCATGCGCCGGCCTTCCCGGAGCGAACGTACCGTGCGGTCGGCGTCGACGCATGTCCCGGGCGGCGGGGACTCCGTCGCAAGGGGGATGTGATCGCGACACGCACGCTGGAAGAATCGCCGACATGACGCTTTCCACCGAGGTCTCCTGGCGGCTCGACGGTATCGAGATGTTCGGCACGATCACGAAGCCGGCCGGCGACGGGCCGTTCCCCGGAGTCGTGTTCGTCGCCGGCAGCGGCCCGACGGATCGCGACTGGAACTCGCCGCTGCTGCCCGGCACGAACGGCAGCGCGAAGCTCATCGCCGAGGCGCTCGCACGGGCGGGGTACGCATCCATCCGCTACGACAAGCGCGCCTCGGGTCCGCATGTCATGGAGAACCTGCCGGCGATGATCGGGCACATCAGCATGCAGTCGCACCTCGACGAGCTCGTCGCCGCGGTCGCGGCCTTCGCCGCCGACGAGGATGTCGACGCGCAGCGGCTCGCGGGCTTCGGGAACAGCGAGGGATGCCTCCACGTCCTGCACTACGCGACCTCGGAGCAGCCGCATCCCTTCACCGCGCTCGTGCTGACCGGCGCGCCCGGCCGCTCGATCGGCTCCGTCCTCGTGACGCAGCTGTCGCAGCAGCTCGCGGCGACGCCCGACCTCATGGTGCTCGTGAACGAGGCCGTCGCCCGGTACGCCGCCGGCGAGCCCGCCGCCCCCGACGAGCGACTCCCGGAGCCGGTGCGCAACGTCTTCCTCGGCTTCGAGACGCCCGCGAACCTCCCCTTCGCGCGTGAGCTGTTCAACGAGGATGCGGCGGATTCGCTGCCGCGTGTCACCGTGCCGACCCTCGTGCTGATCGGGGGAAAGGACCTCCAGATCGACGTCCATGCCGACGGCGACCCGCTGCAGGCGGCGGCCGACGGCATGGAGAACGTGGAGTTCACGTTCCCCGCCGATGCGAACCACGTCCTCAAGCACGAGTCGCACACACGCGAGGAGGTGCTCGCCGGCCTCGGCACGCCCTACAACGACGACACCGCCGAGCTCGACCCGGAGGCGATGGCCGACATCCTGGAGTGGCTCGGCGAGACCCTCGGCTGAACCGACCCGGGTAGGCTCGTTGCCCATGGCCGCGGGCGCAACGATCCTCACCTTCGACGTCGAACTCGCGGACGTCGACCACGGCGTCTACGAATCCCTGTCGCTGCGCGTGGCGCAGCATCCCTCCGAGACGGACGCGTTCATGGTGACGCGCGTGCTGGCGTACCTCCTCGAATACGAGGAGGGCATCGTCTTCAGCGAGGGCATCTCCGCGACGAACGAACCGGCGGTGCTCGTGCGCGACCTGACCGGCGCGGTCACGGCCTGGACCGAGGTCGGATCCCCGGATGCGGAGCGCCTCCACTACGGCAGCAAACTCGCCGGCCGGGTCGTCGTCTACACGCACCGCGATCCGGTGAAGGTCGCGGCGCAGTGGTCGGGCAAGAAGATCCACAATGCGGACGCGATCGTGCTGCACAACTTCGATGCCGGATTCGTGGATGCCGCGGCCGCAGCGGTGTCCCGCCGGAACGCACTGACCCTGTCGGTCACCGAGCGCCGCGTGTACCTCGAGCTGAACGGCACGAGCCTCAGTTCGGACATCCACGACACGCGCATCGCCTGACGACCGGTCGTCGAGCGAGGAGCGCCGGCGACCAGCCGAACGCCGCACGCCGATCTCGCCGGTGTCAGCCCTCGCTGATCCGGCGCTGCAGGAGGATGCGCTGCCAGCCGTCGGGCACGCGGTCGGCGGGACCGGGGACGGTCTGATCGTCGGGGTGATGCTCCGGAGGCGGCAGCGGGATGCCGATGACTTCCGCGTCATCGAGGTAGTCCCAATACCACTGCTCGCCAGGCTCGAAGCTGCGGATGTAGCGGTGCCCCGTCGCGGCGAAGTGCGCGCGGGCGTGCCGTTCGAGGGAGTCGTCGCAGCATCCGACGTGCCCGCACTCGACGCAGCGGCGCAAGTGCACCCACCATCCATCCACGGCCTCGCACTCGAGGCATCCGGTCCCCGACGGGGGCGGAGCGTCCGCGAGATCGAGGGGGATGCGGGGCTCCTCGTCGACTGTCATGGCGCCCACTCTAGGCCCGTCCACACGCGCCGGGCCGACTCCATGGCCCCCACTCTGTCCCGATCCACCGTCACTGGTGTTTGCTGTAGGTGAGAGGCCTGAGGAGGCAGCCGTGTACACGTCGACGTTCATCTTCGAGGCGAAGCCGTACGACGCGGAATTCCACCGCTTCAACGACGAGATCGCCGCACGGGCACGACTCATCCCCGGATTCCTCGGCGAGGAGGACTGGTACAACGAGGAGACCGGCCTGCACTCCGAGGTCTACTACTGGGAGAGTCGCGAGGCCATGCAGCAGCTGATCGGGATGCCCGTCCACAAGGAGGCGAAGAGCATCCACGATCGCTGGATCGGCCCCTATCGCGTCGTCCTCAGCGAAGTGCTCTCGACCTACGGGCAGCCCGGACTCGGCCTCGCCCATATTCCGGAGACGGCATGAGTGCCCTGGAGCAGTCGCTCCTGTTCGGGACGACGGTCATCATCCTGGCCGGCACGCTCGTCGTGTTCGTCGTCCAGTACATCCGCCGCTACGGCCGCAAGAAGGACGACGACTGAGTCAGGGCTGGAGGTTCTCCAGATCCTCGAGGAGCGAGGGATGCGTCGGCTCCCACCCGAGCGCCTCGCGCGTGATGATGCTCGTCGACGGCTGGTCAGTGGCGAATGCGACCCCGAGCGGCCCGAACGACTCCTCAGGGAGTGATCTCACCGGAAGGCCCAGCCGGCGCCCGATCACCTCGGCCATGTCCCGCACAGCGACACCCTCGTCATCCACCGCGTGCCACGCCGTGCCGGGCGGTGCGAACTCGAGCGCGAGACGGAAGACCGCCGCCGCGTCCAGGGCGTGCACCGCGGGCCAGCGCTGCGCGCCGTCGCCCGGATAGCCGACGACGCCCGATCGCCGGGCCATCTGCGTGAGAAGGCCCGCGAAGCCACCGGTCCCGTTGTTGTGCACCGTGCGCGGCATCCGCACGGCGATGCCCCGCACGCCGTCCAGGTCGAGCACCGACTGCACCGTGACGGCGCGACCGGCCACGGGGCCGGACGCGAGCTGCGGGTCGTCCTCGGTCGACGCACGGCCAGGCACCGCGGGTGTTCCCGCGACGGTCACCAGAGGACGGTCGCCGCCGCGCAGGGCGCCCGCCATCGCGTCGACGGCCGCCGCCTCCTGTGCGATCGCACGGACGATCGCCTCCGGTGTCGTGAAGTCGTTGTCGAAGGCGAGATGGATGACCCCGTCTGCCCCGCCCGCGACCGCGCGGAGGACGTCGAGGTCGGCGAGATCGCCGCGCACCGGCTCGGCACCCGCCGCTCGCACGACATCCGCGGACGCGTCGGACCTGGTGAGGACGATCACGTCGTGCCCGTGTTCGATCAGCTCGGCGACCACCGCGGAGCCGATGAGTCCGGTTCCGCCGGTGACGAAGATGCGCATGGTGTCCTCCACAGTGATGGGAGTCGTCTCATCCGGACCGAGTCAGTCGCGCAAGACGATCGTGATGCGCCTTCCCGCTTCGATGACCCCGGGGCCTTTGTCGGGCGATGGTGCGGGCGCGGGGATCTCCTGCTCGACATCCCACTCCTGGCGGGCGTCGTGCGCGGTCGGCGAGAAGACCTCTTCGATCCCGAAGAGGCCGCCGCCCGCGATTCCGCGGCCGCGGTGCTGACGCCGGCGCGTCGAGAAGGCGGAGGCGATGATCACGATCGGCACCGCGACCACGACCGCGATCGACCCCCATCCGAGCACTTCGTCCACACCTTCACGCTACGCGCGGCAGCGCCGATCCGCCTCCCCCTCACGATGGAACCCGCCACGGCGGGATGATGGTCGCATGCATCGCGGGCGGCTGCGCTTCCAGGAGCGGGATGCGTCGCGCGCGGACTGGATGGAGCTCTTCTTCGACCTCGTCTTCGTCGCGCTCATCGGCCAGCTCTCGGCAGGACCGCGCACGACCCCGACGTTCGCCGCGCTCGGGATCTTCCTCGCGCTGTTCGCCTCGGTGTGGTGGTCGTGGGTCAATCTCACGTTCACCGTCAACATCCAGGTCGGGATGTCACGTCGCGCCCTGGCCGGATTCATGCTCGCGGCGATGGCCGCCGTCGGCGTCATCGCCGTCGCCGCGCCCGAAGCCGTCGGGGACCGTGCGTGGCTCTTCGCGCTCGGCAACGCGGCGCTGCGCGCCATCATGCTCGGCCTGTGGGTGCGCAACAGCTGGGGCACCGGTGTCGGCTCCCGCATCCGGGTGCTCGCCTACAACGGCGGCACCGGGATCATCTGGCTCGTCTCCGCGTTCGTTCCGTCGCCCGCGCGGTTCGTGCTGTGGGCCGTGGCCATCGCGATCGAGATCGTCCTGCTGTTCGTCTCGGCCCCCGGATTGCTGCGCCGCATCGGCGCGATCAACGTCGAGCACCTCGCCGATCGGTTCGGCACGCTCGTCATCATTGCGCTCGGTGAATCGGTGCTCGCGATCGTCATCGCGGTGTCGACGTCGTTCACCCCGATGTCCGCGCTCGCCGGACTCTTCGCGCTCGTGATCACCGCCGGCCTCGCGTGGGCGATGTTCATGTTCGGCATCGACGCGATGCGCACCGGACTCGGTCAGCTCGTCGCCCGAAGCGACGCCCGCGGAGTCGTCGAGACGGTCGCGTTCCTGCCATTCCTGCTCGTCGCCGGGGTGATGATGCTCGCGGGCGCCGTGTCGCTGGCCATCGACGCGCCGGCAGTGCCGCTCCCGGCATCCGCGGCCGCCGCGCTCGGCGGCGGCGTCATCCTCTTCTACGCGACGAACGCGGCGATCTCCCTCCGCTACGGCACGCCGTGGCGCACCGTCCTGCCGTGGGCGATACCGGCGATCATCCTGCCGCTCGCGGTCGGCTTCCTGGCTCTCGTCGTTCCCGCGGTCTGGGCCGCCGCCGCGATGGCGGTGGTGATCGCCGGGATCGTCACGCTCTCCGAGGTCCGCGCGCGGGCCTTGGATGCGGCGTCCTGAGCGTCGTCAGAGGCCGGTGGCGCCGCGCACCCGGTGGCCGACGGCGATGGATTCGCCGCTGATGGAGCCCGCCAGCGGGGAGGCGAGGAAGGCGATCAGATCGGCCACCTGCGCCGGCGTGCACTGACCGCTGCGCCCGAGTTCGACGTCGGGAGATGGCATGTCGACGACGATCCCCGGGCTGACGGCGTTGACCGTCACCCCCGACCCTGCGACCGCGTCGGCGAGGTTCTTCGCGGCGATGACGAGTGCCGCGTTGCGCACGGAGCCGGTGACGTTGCCGATGAGGAACGCGTTCTGACCGCTGACTCCGATCACGCGGCCGTAGCCCGCATCCACCATCCCGGGGATCACGGCGTTCGCGAGCCGCAGGAACGTGAGCGTCTTGGCGGCGAAGGCCTCGAGGACCTGCTCCGGGTCCGAATTGCGCGCCGGGTCGAGGGTGCGCGCGCTCGGCGCCGCGGCGACGACGAGGGCGTCGAGGCGCCCGTGCTCTTCACGGATCCGCGCGAGTCCGGATGCGACGGACTCGTCGCTCGCGGCATCCATGACGATCCCGTCCTGGGCGTGCCGCGATGCGGGAACCACGACCGCTCCTTCGGCGCGCAGCCGCTCGACGACCGCACTCCCGATGAGCCCGTGCCCGCCGACGACGAGCACGACGCGCTCATCAAGCCGAAGATCCATGTCGTTCCCTTCGTCGAGTACCGCTCCACTGTAAGTCGGCTCGGCGCGCGCGTGATGTTTCGATCGACATCGAAACATTGGAGCGACCGCAGCGCGGGGACGAGGCTCACCTCATGACCACTTCACCTACCGCTTCGAGCACCGCACCGACCTTCGCCACCGCTGCGGAACTCCTCATCGGCACCCGTGGCACCCGCCGCTTCGAAGGGCGCGACTTCGGCGCCGGCATCTCCTACTTCTTCGTCGACAACCAGCCCGGCGAGGGTGCCGACCTGCACTGGCACCCGTATCCGGAGACGTGGCTCGTCATCAGCGGCACCGCCCGCGCGACGATCGGCGGCGACGAGTTCATCCTGCGCGACGGAGACACCGCGACCGTTCCGCCGAACACGTGGCACGGCTTCGTCAACGCCGGCCCCGGGAAGCTGCAGCTCCTCGGCATCCACGCCTCCGACACCATCATCCAGACCTTCGCCGACTGAGGGGACCCGCCTGTCGTTCCAGGCAAAATCCCCTGCACGATCTAACGGGATCTCGGTGTGATCACCTCTTCTCATTGACTTGCGGCATATGGCGGGAATCGCACAGCGCATTCCCGCCATAAGCCGCAAGTCGATGGCACAGGATCACCCCATCCAGGAGTCGCGGCCGAAGCGCTCCCAGCGCTCGACGACCTTCGGCGCACCGCCGTCGGCGGAGGGCTCGTACACCGGGCGTCCCTCGATGAAGACGCGCTGCACGCGCGAATCGACGTCGAGCGGGTCGCCGGACCACACGACGACGTCGCCGTCGCGGCCGACCTCGAGAGCCCCGACCCGCTCCTGAAGCCGAAGGATGTCAGCCGGATTCGACGTCAGCGCCGCGAGGGCGGTGGATGCCGGCAGCCCCTCCCGCACCGCGAGGATCGCCTGCAGACGGATCTGGTCGATCGGCACGACCGGGTGATCCGTCGTGATCGCGACCTTGACGCCGGCGGCGGCGATGAGCGCCAGGTTGCCGATCGCGCGGTCGCGCAGTTCGACCTTCGACCGGGACGTGATCAGCGGCCCGAAGATGACGGGGATGTCCTTCTCCGCGAGCACGTCGGCGATCTTGTGCGCCTCGGTGCCGTGGTTGACGACCAGCTTGTAGCCGAACTCCTCGGAGATCCGGATGGCGGTCGCGATGTCGTCGTGGCGGTGGCAGTGCTGGTCCCAGAGCAGGTCGCCGGCGAGGACGGCGGCGAGCGTCTCCTTGCCGAGGTCGCGCTCGAAGGGCTCCTCCTTCGCGGCGGCCGCATCCCGCTTCGCCGCGTATGCCTCCGCGGCCACGAACGCGTCGCGGATGACGGATGCGACGCCCAGACGCGTCGCGGGGGTCTTGCTCTTGTCGCCCCACACGCGCTTCGGGTTCTCGCCGAGCGCGGACTTCACCGAGACGTCCGACGCCAGCACCTGTTCGTCGACCGTGCGGCCGCCCCACGACTTGATCGCGACCGTGCGACCGCCGATCGGGTTGCCCGAACCGGGCTTCACGACGACCGTCGTCACGCCGCCGCGCAGGGCGTCGCGGAAGCCGACCTCCTCGATGTCGATGCCGTCGATCGCACGGAACCGCGAGCCGTTGGGGTCGGTCATCTCGTTGGTGTCGTTTCCTGACCAGCCCTCGCCGTCCTCGTGCACGCCGAGGTGGCCGTGCGCCTCGACGAAGCCGGGGACGACCCAGCTGCCCGCGGCATCCACGACCTCCGCGCCCTCCGGGATCACGGTCTCGGGCCCGCCCACCGCGGTGATAACGCCGTCGGTGACGACGACGGTCCCACCGGAGATGGGGTCGGAGGAGACAGGGACGACGTAGCCGTTCGTGACGGCGAGGATGCGGGTCATCATCTGTTCAACCTACGCCCGCGTGCACGTCGATTAGCCTGGGAGGGAAGAGCGGAGGCCGACGGATGCGGGTCACATCGAGCGCCGACTGGCGGGGGAACCTGGAGTTCGACACTCCTGTGCTGGTCGCAGACATCCTTCCCGGTGAACCGGCGAGGTGCTCGCTGTGCGTGTATGGGACCGATCCGTGGCCGCGCACCGAGCTGTGGGCCGTGAAGCTGCACCATCCCAAGCACCACGACGGCGATGTGCGCTTCTACTGCGCGGAGCACGTGCCGGCGGCGAAGGCCGCCCCCGAGCCCATCGCACAGCCGGCGAAACGCTCCTCCCCGCGCTCGAGTGCGGTGCGCGCACCGCGGACGCCCCGGCCGACTCCGGCCGCCGAGCGCCCGCGCGCGGTCTGCCCGAACTGCTTCATCGAGGTGCCGCCCACGGGGATCTGCGGGATGTGCGGGGAGACGGTCCCTCTCGCGGGCTGACACGCGATGACCCCCGACGTCACGAGCGCGCCGCGCATCCACCTGCCGGCGATGGACCTCGCGGTCGACATCGGGTTCTTCGTGCTCCTCATCGTCTCGGGTGCGCGCTACTTCTCGCACCATCCGCTGCGCGGGGACGCCGCATCCATCACGGTCCTCGTGCTCGCGATCGGCGCGGGGGTGAGCTACGCGGTCGCGGTCATCGGTCCGCACCGGGCGCCCACCTCGCGATCGACGGCGCTCCGCGAGTTCGCGACCCGGCAGGGCATCGGCCTCCTCGCGGCGACGGCGTTCTGGATCCCTCTCACGATCCTGGCGCCGTCCTTCGGGTGGTGCGCGTTTGCGCTCTTCTTCGCCGTTCACCGCGTGCTGCGCGGCCCCATCGCGTACGTCGTGTCGAGCCTCGTCGTGATCGCCGTCAGCATCGGACTGTTCATCATGTCGGAGGGCGAGGATCTCGGACTCGTCCTCGGGCCGTTCTTCGGCGGACTGGTCCTCACGTACGCCTATGCCGCCCTCGACCGGGCGATCTCGTCGCAACGGGCGCTCATCGCCGAACTCCTCGACACGCGCGAGCAGCTCGCGCGGTCTGAGCGGGACGCCGGCGCCCTCGCGGAGCGCAACCGGGTGGCGAGCGAACTCCACGACACCGTCGTCCAGCGCACCGCGAGCGCGCTGCTGCTGCTCGAGGCGGACGATCAGCGCCCGGGCGGATCGTCCGCGGTGGTCGTACAGGCGCGGGAGGGACTGCGGGAGGCGCTCGTCGAGACCCGGCAGCTGCTGCACGGGCTCGCCGACGCCGGCCCCGCGACCGAGTCGCTGCCCGCGCTTCTCGCCTCTCAGGCCGCGGCCGCCGGTGCGGGTTTCGCCATCGTCGGCGAGGAGCGAGCGGTGCCCGGCACCGTGACCCAGGCGCTGCAGCGCGTCGTTCAGGAATCCCTGATCAACATCGCAAAGCACGCGGATGCGGAGACCGTCCGCGTCACCCTCACCTACTTCCCGGATGCCGTCGGCATCGACGTCTCGGACGATGGCGTCGGCTTCGCCGCCGCGGACAAGGCGGACGACGCCGATGGGTTCGGCATCCGCGCGATGACCTGGCGCATCCAGAATCTGGGCGGCGAACTGACGATCGAG
Source organism: Microbacterium candidum (assembly GCF_030315975.1). Taxonomy (GTDB): domain Bacteria; phylum Actinomycetota; class Actinomycetes; order Actinomycetales; family Microbacteriaceae; genus Microbacterium; species Microbacterium candidum. The sequence continues at coordinate 226,267 of NZ_JASXSZ010000001.1, forward strand.
TCGCGCACCGGCGGCGGAACGGTGGTCGCCGCCAGCGTGCCGACCGTCCCCTCCGAAGGGGCGGCTCCGTGATCCGCATCCTGCTCGTCGACGATCACCCGGTGCTCCGCCACGGCGTCGTCGCGCTCCTCGGCACGCAGCCCGACTTCCAGGTCGTCGCAGAGGCCGGATCGGCCGACGACGCGACACGGATGGCCGAGGCCTACCTGCCCGACGTGGCCCTCGTCGACCTGGACCTCGGCGCCGACAAGCCGACCGGGTTCGACGCGACCGGGGGCATCCTGCGCGCGAGCGCCCGCACGAAGGTGCTGATCTTCAGCGCGTACGACTCGGATGCCGACATCGTGAAGGCGATGGATGCGGGTGCCATCGGCTACCTCGTCAAGGACAGCCGCCCGCCCGAGCTGTTCGGCGCCGTACGGGCGGCCGCGGCCGGTGACTCCGCCCTCGGCGGCCGGGTCGGCGCGCGGCTGATGCAACGGCTCGATCGCCCCGACGACACCCTCACGCCCCGCGAGCTCGAGGTGCTGACCCTCGCGGCCTCCGGCCTGTCGAACCGCGATCTCGCGAGCCGCCTCCAGGTCAGCGAAGCGACGGTCAAGACGCATCTGCACCACGCGTTCACCAAGCTCGGCGCCGACAGCCGACAGGCCGCGATCGCCACGGCGGTGAAGCTCGGCCTCATCCGGCTCTGAGCCGCGTGCCCCAGTCAGCTCGCAGGGAGGTTCAACCTTTCGATTGACGGGTCGCGCGAATTCGGTTCATAACGTGGAAGACATGAACCTCAACACGATCTCACGCCGCGCGGTGCTCACCGCATCCACCATCGCGATCGCCGCTGTCGGCGTCCTTCCCGCCACCGCCGCGTTCGCGGACGCGCCCGCCACGGCGACCGTCTCGGCCGGCCAGAAGGCCGTCGCCCAGACGCCGTCCGACGTCCTCGCCTCGACCCCGTGGAAGACGACGAGCGCGCTCGACGCCAACGGGAACAAGGTCGCCCTCGACAACCCGGCCGTCTCGAACTTCGTGGGCTGGGCCTACTTCAAGGCCGACGGCACCTTCACGATGTACAACCTCGACAACAGCCCGAAGATGCACGGCGACTGGACCGTCCCGGCCGACGGCTCGTCGCGCTGGATCGCGGCGAAGGACGCCAACGGCAACGTGCTCTTCCAGCGCGTCGTGCCGATCGTCGAGCTGGACAAGCACGCGTTCACCTACCGCGTCTTCCCGAACGCGGCCGACACGAGCGTCTACTACGACATCGTGCACACCCCGACCAACCACGTCGAACCCGGCACCGACGCGAAGGGCCCGGGCACGAACGGCACGCAGGGCAACCAGGGCAACGGCGGCTACCACTTCAACAACGGCAACCAGCACTGAGTTCTGACAGACGGATGCGGGGCGCGAGCGATCGCGCCCCGCATCCGTCTCTCCGTCGCGCTCAGCCCGGAGGGCCGTTCAGTCCTCAGGCGGCCAGGCTCCCGACGCGACCTCCAGCACCGTGCTGATCGCCTCGGGGTTCGCCATCACACGGAAGTGGCCGCCGTCGTCGAGCGTGAGATTCCGCGCGCCGTCGAGACGTGCCGTATGCGGAATATGCGGGTCGAACTCGCCGGTGATCGTCGTGATCCGGGAGTTGATCTCGAGCAGCTCCTGCAGGTGGACCGTGGTCGGGTGCTCCGGCGAGAACTCGCGCAGCGCCGGCACGGTCATGAACCGTGCGTAGTCGGACCCCTCGAAGGGCGTGCAGATCGCGACCATCGAGCGCACGCGGTCGTCGGGATCGAACTCGGCCATGAGGTACTTGCCGATGAGGCCGCCCTTGCTGTGCGCGACCAGCACGACGTCGCGCAGGTCTTCGCCGGCGATGTGCGCCGCGACGATCTCCGCGGCGTCGGCGACCGGACGGTTGTTGCGATGCAGCTCGGGAACGACGTGCACCGGGTGACCTGCGTCATGCAGCGCATCGATGAGCGGCCGCAGGAACCCCCACGTCTCCCAGACGCCGGGCAGCATCACGACCGGCCGCGCGTCACCGGTGCGGAGCACGTCTACGCGCCCGGGATGGACGGTCGCGCGCACCTGCCAGTACGCCGCGTACACATAGTCGCGGGCCCACCACGACAGCGCACGACCGATCGAGACCATACGCCAACGATATCCGCGTGGGGGGATGCCGCATCCCGGGCCTCAGCCCGCGAGCGCCTCCGCCGCGATCTGGACGAGCCGATCATAGTCCGGGTCCTCGTGGGCCGTGATGGTCACGACAGCGTCGCGCGCCTGATCGACGTAGACGTACTGCCCGTAGAACCCGTCGAGGCGCCATCCGTCGCCCGGGCCCGACCACACCGCGAGGCCGTAGAGCGCGGAGTCGCCGCCCCATCCGGTCGCGACCCAGTCGCTGTGCATCGCGTCGACCCAGGCCGCATCCACGATCCGCTGCCCGCGCCACTCGCCGCGGTCGCGGAGAACACGTCCGATGCGCGCGAGCTCTTCGGTGCGCAGCTCGAGTCCGCTGCCGCCGACGATGAATCCGCGCGGACAGCGGTGCCACTGCGGGTTGTGGATGCCGAGCGGGTCGAACAGGCGCGGCAGAAGCCAGTCGCGCACGTCGCCGACGGCGGCCGCCACCATGCGCATCGCGACATAGATGCTCGCGTCCGTGTACTGGTAGCGCGTGCCCGGCCCGGCGGTCGGGTGCCGCAGCATCTCCTGCGCGACGTCGGGCCACGGAGCCTCGTCGCTGCCGAACCACGAGAAGTCGATCCCGCTCGTCATCGTCAGCAGATGCCGCAGAGTCACGTTCTCCACGCCATCGCCGAGCTCCATGTCGGGGAGCATCTCGCCGACGCGGGTGTCGAGGGTCAGGATGCGCTCGTCGATCGCGATGCCGGCCGCGAGTGCGGAGACGCCTTTCGAGACGGAGTAGACGTTCACGCGGTCATCGCTGCGCCAGCGCTGCTGCGCCTCGTCGTCGCCGATGAGGACGTGCACGCCGTAGGCGCCGAGCGACTCGGCGTCGATCGCCTCCGCCATGCGTGCGACGACGGTTGCTGCAGGGACTGCGCTGTTCACCGCTTCACGCTATCGGCGTGCACGGACATCGGCCGCCGGCGAGGCGCTCAGGAGAGCGGAGCGTCGCCGAGCAGCGGCCGCTGCGCGACGACCTGGCCTTCGTACTCCGCACGGGCGGCGCGCGTCGAGGCGAGCTCCGACACCTCGGCGACCGGCACATCCCACCAGCCCTCGCCATCCGGCGCGTAGACGAGCGGGTCGCTCTCGATGTGGATGACCGTCGCGTGCTGGGATGCCTTGGCGGTGGCGATCGCGGCGCCGAGCCGGGCGGCCGCATCCGGACCCGGTTCGATCTCGACCACGTCCAGCCCATAGCTGCGAGCGTTCATCGCGAGATCGACGGGCAGGCGCCCGTCGCCCTGGAAGCCGCGTGTCTCGGCGTCGTACGTGCGGTACTTCGTGCCGAAGCGCTGCGATCCCACCGTCTCGGACAGATGCCCGATCGAGGCGTACCCCTGGTTCTGCACGATGATGACGATGAGCTTGACGTCCTCGGCGACGATCGTCGCGAGCTCCGAGCTCAGCATGAGGTACGACCCGTCGCCGACCATGACGACGACGTCGCGGTCGTCCCCGGCGGCCTCGAGCCCGCGCTTCGCGCCGAGCCCGCCGGCGATCTCGTAGCCCATGCAGGAGAACGCGTACTCGACGTGATAACCGAGCGGATCGCTGGTGCGCCACAGCTTGTGCAGGTCGCCCGGAAGCGAACCTGCGGCCTGCACGATGACATCGCGCGGGCTGATCGCCGCGTTGACGGCGCCGATGATCTCCGGCTGGCCGGGAAGGGCGGCGCCGGTCGGGGCGACCGCGGCGTCGACCGCGGCATCCCATCCGCTCTTTTCCCCGGCGACGCGCTGCGCGTACGCGGGCGCGACCGCGAAGCGATCGAGCTCCCGCGCCAGCGCCTCGAGGGTCTCGCGCGCGTCCGCGATCACCGGCAGCTGCGAGCCGTGCTTGTAGGCGTCGAAGGCAGCGACGTTGATGTTCACGAACCGCACGTTCGGGTCCTGGAACGCCGTGCGCGAGGCGGTCGTGAAGTCGCTGAAGCGGGTCCCGATGCCGATCACGACATCGGCCTCGGCGGCGAGTCGGTTGGCGGCCGTCGATCCAGTGGCCCCGACGCCGCCGACGTACTGCGGGTGGTCCCACGGCAGCGAGCCGCCGCCGGCCTGGGTCGTGCCGACCGGGATGCCGGTGGCTTCAACGAGGGCGCGCAGCGCATCCTCCGCGCCCGAGTAGATGACTCCGCCGCCGGCGACGATGAACGGCCGCTGCGCTGCACGGATCGCGGCAACGGCCTGCGCGAGAGGTTCGCGCTCGGGCAGCGGACGGCGGATGCGCCACTCGCGGTCCTGCAGGAACTCGAGGGGGACGTCCAGGGCCTCCGCCTGCACGTCCTCGGGGAGCGCGATCGTCACCGCGCCCGTCTCGGCGGGGTCGGTGAGCACGCGCATCGCGGACAGCGCGATGGAGTAGAGCTGCTCGGGGCGCTGGACGCGGTCGAAGAAGCGCGAGAGCGGACGGAACGCGTCGTTCACCGTGAGGCCGATGTCGTGCGGCTGCTCGAGCTGCTGCAGCACGGGGTCGGCGACGCGCGTCGCGAAGGTGTCGGACGGCAGCAGGAGGGCGGGGAGGCGGTTCGTCGTCGCGAGCGCCGCGCCGGTCAGCATGTTGGTCGCGCCGGGTCCGACGGATGCGGTGGACGCGAAGGTCGCCCGCCGGCGGTGCATGCGCGCATAGCCCACGGCCTGGTGCACCATCGCCTGCTCGTTGCGGGCCTGGCGGTACGGCATGAGATCCGGGCGCGTCGCGTTGACCTCGGCCAGCGCCTGACCGATGCCGGCGACGTTGCCGTGGCCGAAGATGCCGAAGACCCCGGGGATGGTGCGCTCCCGGATGTCGCCATCGACGGTCCACTGGTGCGCCAGGAACTCGATCAGCGCCTGACCGACCGTCATCCGTCTCGTCTGCGCCATCAGTCCGCGTCCTTCTCGTCTCTCGTGTACGGCAGGCGGGGGTCCGGGCGCTGAGCCGCCCACGTGTCCCGCACCCAGGCGTGCGCCGGGTCGTCGGTGATCAGCCATTCCCGTTCGGGGTCGGGTCCAGCCATGACGTTCAGATAGTAGAGGTCGTACCCGGGGGCGGCGACGGCGGGGCCGTGATAGCCGAACGGAACGAGCGCGATGTCGCCGGTGTGCACGCGCGCGTCGATCTCGATGCGGCCGGCCGGCGACGAGTAGGTGCTGAACACGCCGAACGGGTCGGCCGCGGGCGAGGCATTCGCCCCGCGCTCGGGCGCCGCCTCGAAGTAGTAGATCTCCTCGAGCCGCGACTCGTGGCCCGGAGCGTGCTCGTCGTGCTTGTGAGGCGGGTACGACGACCAGTTCCCCGCCGGCGTGATCACTTCGCACACGATGAGACGCGCCGCGTCGAGCGCGTCGGGCGTGCCGAAGTTGTGCACCTGTCGGCTCGATGCGCCGGCGCCGCGCAGTTCGACGGGCGTCTCGGATGCCGCGATCCGGCGGGTGGGGTGCACCGCATCCGTCGGCGACTCCGCCACCGCGACCCGCCCGGTCCCGGTGATCGTCGCGGTCGCCGCGCTCGAGAGGTAGAGGACGTCGGTCGGGCCCGCGAAGACGGAGGGACGGCCGGCGAGTTCGGTGACGATCGTGGTGGCGTCCTCGACGTGCTCGACGCGGAACGACCCCTCGAGCGGCACGACGATCCGCTCGACGCCCGTGCCCTCGAGGTCGAGCCGGCGGTCCGCATCCAGTTCGCCGATGCGCAGGCCCGTGTGCGCCCAGCCCGGGATGTCGCCGTCGACGACGCTCTGCCAGCCGTCGCGGGCGAGCTCGCCCCGGCGGTGGAACCAGTGCGCGTCGGTCATCGCGTCTCGCTCCGGCGGAGCGCGCCCACACCGGGATGCACGAGCCCCGCGGCGATGTCGACCGCCGCGGCGACGTCGCCGTCGGGCGGATACAGGAGCGTCCGTCCGACCGTGAGCCCGCGCACGCCCGGAAGGCACAGCGCGTCCTCCCACGACGCGAAGGTCTCGTCGGGGTCGACGCCGGAGTCTCCGCCGAGGAGGAGCGTGGGAAGGGTCGTCGCGGCCATCACGCGCTCCATGTCGGCCACCACGGGCAGCTTCATCCACGTGTACGCGCTCGAGGCGCCGAGCCCGGCCGCGATCGCGATGGAGAGGATGACGGCGTCCGGCGAGAGATCGTTCACCACACGACCATCCACCCACCGGCTGAGGAACGGCTCCAACATGATCGGGAGGCGCGCATCCGCCGCCTCGGACACCGCGCGCGCGGTCGCCTCGAGCGTCGGCGCAGTCGCCGGGTCGTCGAGGTTCACGCGCATGAGCGTCTTGGCGAAGTCGACCCCGGAGGCGACCATCCGCGGCACGTCGTACCCCGTGAAGCGGTCGTCCATCTCGAACGTCGCCCCGCGCAGGCCGCCGCGATTCATGGACCCGACGACGATCTTGTCGTCGAGCAGGCCGAGCGCCGCGAGGTCGTCGATGATGTCGGGCGTGCCGAGCACGCCGTCCACGCCGGGACGCTCGAGCGCGATCGCGAGGCGGTCGAGCAGGTCGTAGCGGTCGGCCATCGCGGACGCATCCGCGCCGACCGCGAGCGCTCCGCGGGCCGGGTGGTCGGCGGCCACGATGAACAGGCGCCCGTCGCCACGCAGCACCTCCCGGCGCCGACGGCCGGCGAGCGCCTCGCGCACCGCCTCCGGCCGGTCGGCGCGGAGGTCGCGGAGGCGCGTGAAGTCGTCCTCGGTCAGGTGTCGCAGGGTCATGCGCGGTCCTCCGCCAGGAGGTCGTCGACCTCGGTCGTGGTGGGCATCGCCGTGGAGCACTCCAGGCGGGATGCGACGATGGCACCGGCCGCGTTGGCGAAGCGCAGCATCCGCTCCAGGCCCCATCCCTCGAGCAGGCCGTGGCAGAGAGCACCGCCGAACGCGTCGCCGGCGCCGAGTCCGTTGAGGACCTGGACGGGATGCGGCGGCACCTCGACGGTCTCCTCCGCCGTCTTTGCGAGCACGCCCTCCGGTCCGCGCTTGACGATCGCCAGGCGCACGCCGCGCTCGAGCAGCGCATCCGCGGCACGATGCGGGTCGGTCTCGCCGACCGCGACCTCGCACTCCTCGCGGTTGCCCACCGCGACGGTGACCAGGGAGAGCGCCTTCTCCACCTGCTCGTGCGCCGCCTGGCGATCACTCCAGAACATCGGGCGGAAGTCGAGGTCGAGCACGGTGTGCTCGCGTGCCGCCCGCGCCGCGAGGGCGGCATGATGCGCCGCGCGGCTCGGCTCCTGGCTGAGACCCGTGACCGTCAGCCACATGATCCTGGCCGAGCGGACCGCATCCAGGTCGAGGTCGCCGGGCTCGATGTCGAGATCCGGTGCCTTGGGCTCGCGGTAGAAGTAGAGCGGGAAGTCGTCCGGCGGGAAGATCTCGCACAGGGTGATCGGAGTCTTGTACAGCGGGTCGACCCCGACGTACCGCGCATCCACGCCCAGTCGTCCGAGCTCGCGGGTGAGGTAGCGGCCGAACGGGTCGTCGCCGACGCGGGAGACGAGCGCCACGTCGCGGCCGTGACGGGCCGCGGCGACCGACACATTGGCCGCGCTGCCACCGAGGAACTTGCCGAACGTGTCGACGTCCTCGAGGCCCACGCCGCTCTGCAGCGGGTAGAGGTCGACGCCGAGCCGGCCCATCGCCAGCACGTCGAGAGTGCCGTTCATCGCTGTGTGCTCCTCGTCCGAGTCCCGGCGAGCTCGCCGGCTGCTTCTGCTGCGGCCCACGCCGCGGCGGCTCCGCCCATCGCGCCCGAGCGGTGGCCGCACGTGGCGATCGCCACCTCGGCCGCCCCGGGGCGACGCCCGGTGCGCGCACGGTACCGCGTGATCAAGGAGTGACGCACGAGCGTGTCCGCGGATCCCAGGCCGCCGCCGAGCACGACTCCGTGCGGATCGAGCACGCCGACGACGTCGGCGAGGATGTCGCCGAGCGCTTCGCCCGCCGACACCAGGACCGCGCGAGCCCGGTCGTCGCCACTCGCCGCGGCCGCAACGAGCTCGCGGCCGGTGCGGGTCTCACCGGTGACCGCCGCATAGCGGGCCTCGATGCCGGCGCCCGAGGCGTACTGCTCGATGTTCAGCCCCTCGGCGGCCGCAGGGCGGCATTCGCCGAGCGCGATGGCCTCGCCTCGGGCACCGGGCCACACGCGTCCGTCGACGACGAAGGCGGAGGAGAGTCCCGTGCCGAGGGAGACGTAGAGGAAGGACGGCACGTCGCGTCCGGCGCCGTACACGGCCTCGCCCTGCGCCCCGAAGCGCACATCAGATCCGATCACGCACCGCTCGGCGGGCATCCCGAACGCCGCTTGAAGGGCCTCGCTCGGGTCGACGTGCCAGCGCAGCACCTCGTCCGAGACGACCCGCCCGTCGGCGGTCACATACTCGGGCACGCCGACGGCCACCGCGAGCGGAGCGCCGGAGAGGTCGGAGGCGGATGCGGCCGCGAAGCCGATCGCAGCGGCGATCTCGTCGTCGCCCGCACCACGGGTCGGCTGCATCCACTCGCCGAGGACGGCGCCGTCGCGACCGATGGCGCCGACGAGCGTCTTCGTGCCCCCGACGTCGACGGACAGGACCCAATCGGTCATGCCGAGGACCCCGCCGCGGACGCGTCGGCGTAGAGCGTCGCACCCGGGATGAGGTGGTAGACGGTCGCCGGCCAGCTCTCGTCGTAGTCGTCGCCGGCCGACAGCCGCTCGAAGGCCAGCTGCTTGTCCGCGCCGAGGACGATCATGGCGCCCTCCGCGCTGAGCTCCGCGATCGTCGCGATGCCCATCGTGATGCCGTGCGTGGGGACCGCGTCGAGCCCGGCGAAGTCCGGGAAGGTCGCGATGTTGTCCGTGCGCGTGGCCTCCGCGAGCGGCGTGATGCGCGAGCGCGAGTCACGTGCCGATCCCGCGGGGTTGAACGCGACGTGCCCGTCGCTGGCGCCGCTGGCGAGGATGAAGAAGTCGATGCCGCCCGCATCGCGCAGACGTGCGTCGTAGGCGGCCGGGTCGGCGACGTCGGGGAACCACACGTTCTCGTCGGGGATGGCGCGGTCGGTGCCGACGGCGGCGTTCAGCACCGCCTGGATCTCCTCGCGGGCGAAGCGGCGGCACGAGTTGTGCGCGTCCGCGTCGACCGGCATCCATCCGTCGCCCGCCGGGACGACGTAGTCGTCCATCATCGCGATGACCACGGTGCGAAGGTCGAGCCCGCGCTCGGCGGCCTCGGCTGCCAGCGCTGCATACGTCGTCTGCGGGGTGCGCCCGCCCGGGCAGCCGAGGATGAATCGGCGTCCGGCGGCCAGGGCGGCCTCCATGCGGTCGGCGATCGTGCCGGCCACCTCGCGGCCGACGGCCTCGGCGTCGGGCAGGATGCGGGTCGTGGACGTCATGGGTTCCTCTTTCATGTCTTCGCGCCTCATTCCTTGACGGCGCCGGCCGCGATTCCGGTGATGAAGCGTCGCTGGAAGATCGCGTAGACGACCAGGATCGGCAGGGCCACGATCACCGCGGCCGCAGCGGTCACCGACGGGTCGAAGTTGCGCGTCGCGCCGGCGAAGAACGACAGCGCCAGCGGTGCGGTCTGCACCGCGGGGTTCTGCGGCACGAGGACGAGCGCCATGAGGAACTCGTTCCACGTGTACAGGAAGAGCAGGGTGCCGAGCGTCGCGATCGCGGGCAGGGAGATCGGGAAGTAGACCGTCCACAGGATCTTCCACCGCGAGGCGCCGTCGATGGCCGCCGCCTCGGACAGCGAGCGCGGCACGCCCTCGTACGCGGTCCGCATCCAGAGCACGCCGAGCGGGACGGAGGTCGCGATCTGCGGCAGGATGAGCGCCCAGTACGTGTTCAGCAGACCGAATCCGTCGAGCAGGTAGTAGAGCGGCACGATGATGCCCTCGTAGGGGATGATGACGCCGATCAGCAGGATGGCGAGGATCAGTCCTTTGCCCGGGAAGCGCAGCACCGCGAACGCGTAGCCGGCGAGGATGCCGACGAGGATGGCGCCGATGACGACCGCGACGGCGACGATGAGCGAAGACCACAGCGCCTGGCCGAAGGCGCCGCGCGTCCAGGCCTCGATGAAGTTGTCGAACGTGATCGTCGTGGGCAGCGACAGCCCGCCCGCGCGCTGACCCTTCGGGGTCACCGCGAGCAGCACGATCGACAGGAACGGGGTCAGCGCGAGGATCGCGCCGAGGACGAGCAGCACGTACGCGAACGTGCGCTCGGATGCCTTGACCTTCACGCGCGGACCCCCTTGCGTGAGACGGTGTCGGGGTTCCGCGTGAGACGCATGACGAGGCCGACGAAGGCGAAGATGATGACGGTCAGCACGATGGCGATCGCCGAGGCACGGCCCACGTGGTGGGTGAGGAACGCCTCGCGGTAGATGTAGTACGACGGCACGGTGGTCGACGTGCCGGGACCGCCCGAGGTCGTGTTCCACACGATGTCGAAGTTGCGCAGGGCCGCGGTGATCATGAGCACGAGCGCCACCTGGATCTCACCGCGCAGGGACGGCAGCGTCACGGCGAAGAACTCGCGCACGGGCCCGGCGCCGTCGAGGCGTGCGGCTTCGAAGAGCTCGGACGGCACGTTCTGCAGGCCGCTGAGGAACAGCACGAACGCGAGGCCGAACATGATCCACGTGCCGATCACGCCGACCGACGGGAGCGCGGTGGCGAAGTCGCCGAGCCACGCCCTGGTCAGGTCGCCGAGGCCGATCGCCCGCAGCACGGCGTTGAGCGGTCCGTTGATCGCGAAGATCCAGCGCCAGGCGATCGCGACGACGACCGTGGAGAGGATGTAGGGGATGAACAGGGCCGCGCGGTAGAACGCGAGGCCGCGTACGCGGACCCGCGCGATGACGCCGATGAACACCAGCGCGAGCACCATCGGCAGCAGCGCGTAGAAGATGATGAACACGAACGAGTGCAGCAGCGCCTCGCCGATGAGCGGGTCGGTGAGGACGTCGGCGTAGTTGCCGAGTCCCACGAAGGTGCTCGCGGTGATGCCGTCCCAGTCGTAGAGGGAGATGTACCCCGACTCGAAGACCGGCCGCAGGAGGAAGACCGCGTAGAACGCGAGTGCCGGCAGCAGGTAGAGGTACGCGTCCCAGTCGTAGCGACGCAACAGGGACGCCCGCCGGGGACGGGTCGGATTGCTCATCTCGGCTCTCCTGGACAGGGTTGGGGACCCGGCCGGGCGAGGTCCTCGCCCGGCCGGGTGTTGATCACTTGGTGTGGAACTTCGTCCAGTCGGCCTGCACCTTCTGCAGGAAGTCCTGCGAAGACATCTGGCCGGCGAGAACGGACTGGAGGCCGCTCGTGAACGTGTCGAACATCGTGTCGGTCGCCCAGTCGTACCAGAACAGCGGTCCGGCACCGGAGAGCTGGTCGGACGACGCCTTCAGCAGTTCGCCGAACATCGCGTTCGATCCCGCGTCGACCGTGTGGATCGGCACGCGGTTGACCTTGGCGAGCATGGGGGCTGCGTCGGCCGAGTTCACCATGCCGACGAAGGCGAGGGCGGCGAGCTCCGACTTCGTCTGCGAGCTCACGTGCCAGTCGAGGCCGAAGGAGCCGTTGGTCGCGTACTTGCCGTCCTCGAGGCCGGCGGTGAAGCCGTACTTCGCGCCGTCCGTGATGGTGCCGGCGTACCAGTTCCCGCCGACGAAGAAGACGCCGCTGCCCTTGGAGAACGCGGCGGCCGCGTCATCCGGGCTCGTGCCGTCGTATCCGGCGGAGACGTAGCCGTCCTTGACCCAGCCCGCGAACGTGTCGAGCGCCTTGGCGTTGCTCGCGTTGTCGAACGAGGTGCCGTCGACGCCCGTGATCCAGGAGCGGGTGTCCTTGGCCGGGGTCAGCGCGCCCTGGATGATCGACAGCGACTGCATCGCCGAGCCCTTGTCGGAGTTGCCGAGCTCGAGCGGGACCTCGCCGCCGGCCTTCGCCGCGGCCATGGCCGCCTCGAGCTCCGGCAGGGTCTTCGGCACGGACAGGCCGAGCTTCTGCAGCTTCTCCTTGTTGTAGAAGAGGCCGACCATCTGGTTGTCGGGCGACAGGCCGTAGATCGAACCGGTGCCGAACTGCTTGCCGTCCTTCGACCACTTCAGCTGCGAGATGGCCTCGCCGGCGACCTGCTGGTAGCCGTAGGCGGTCGCGAGGTCGTCGAGCGGGCGGACCAGCCCGGCCTTCACGAGCGCGCCGTCGGTGGCCCAGCCCTGGTTGCCCTGGGCGACGTCGGGGGCGTTGTTCGAGTTCATCGCGTTCAGCACGGTGGCCGTCAGGTCGTTGAAGCTCTTGAACTGGATCTTCACGGTGACGTTCGGGTACTTCTTCTCGAACGCGGGGACGAAGTCCTGCATGAACTGCTGCTCGCCCTGGTCGGCCCACACGCTGAGGTTGACCTTCCCCAGCTTGGCGACCTGCTCGGCGGTGATGGGGGCGGTGATCTGCTCGCCGCCGGCTGCAGCCGTCTTCGTGCCGCCGCCAGGGCCGCTGCACGCGGCGAGTCCCAGGACGACGACCGCGGTGGATGCCGCGGCGATCGCGGTGCGCATTCCTCTGCGAATGGGCATGGTGTTCCTTTCGGGTATCAGATCGGGTATGTCGAGCGTTGGAGGGCTCAGGCGCCGAGGTGCCGGCGGAGCCAATCGAGGTTGGCGGCCTGGTCGGCGACCACGGCGGCGTACTCCTCGACCACGAGGGGTGCGCGGTCCTGTTCGACCACGACCCAGCGGTCGTAGCGGGTGTCGCGCAGCGCCGCTGCGAAGGCGGGAAGATCGGAGTCGCCTTCGCCGAGGCGGGTCGAGACACCCGACCACCAGGCGTCGAAGTCCTCGCGCCCCTCGCGGCGCGCGTCCTCCAGGACGTCGATGCGCACGTCCTTGATGTGCACATGGTTGATGCGGTCGCGCCAGCGGCGGAACAGCTCGACGCCGTCTCCGCCGGCGAGGACGACGTGCCCCACGTCGAACGTGAGCCCGACGTCGGTGGACTCGAGCAGACGCTCGATCTCGTCGGGCAGCTCGACATAGGTGGCGATGTGCGGGTGGAACGACACCTCGAGGCCGCGGTCGCGGGCCTGCCCCGCGGCGCGGTTCACCGTGTCGACGAGGCGGCGCCAGCCGTCGGCGTCGAGGCTGAGGCTCGGGTCCTTGCGGGGCGAGCGCAGCAGCATCTCGTCGCCCTCGTCGGCGAGGATGACGAGGGCCGACCGGTCGACCGCCTCGATCTCGTCGAGGGTGATCGCCATGCGCGCGAGATCGCGGTCGAGGACCGCGCCGGGCTCCTGGGTGTGCAGCGGCACGTAGGCGCCGACCGCAGCGATCGGGGCACCCGCGAACGAGGCGACCATGTGCGGGATCTCGCCGAAGAATCCGGGGGGACCGAGCTCCGACCCCTCGTAGCCGGTCTCGGCCATCGTCCGCAGCAGTTCTTCGGTCGTCGTCGCGCCCTCGACGGTGATGTCCCCGAAGACGCCGTAGGAGACGGGTGCGTTCGCGAAGCGCATCACGCCTCCGTCCCGACCTGCTGGCCGAGGGATGCGGCGACCGCCTGCGCGAGGCGCTGGAGCTGTGCGATGTCCTGCTTGGCGCCGGCGAACGCTGCGCGGTTCAGCTCGCCGGTGCGGATCGCCGTGGCGAATGCGTCGAGCTGGCGCAGGAACCCGGTCTCGTGGCCCGCGGTGTAGTCCGTGTCGGCGCGGAGCTCGCCGTCGTGCCGACGGCTCGTGAGCCGGCTGCGCTCCTCGACGAGGTACGGCTTCGCGAGGTGGAACTCGAGCCGTCCGTTCGCCGCGAGAACCGTCAGCTCCTCGTCGTACTCGGGGTAGTCGGGCAGCCAGTTCCAGCTGAGGACGTAGGCCGCGTCATCCACGGTCGCCGTCGCCAGCAGGCTCGGCGGCTCCGTGCCGTCGAGCGGCGTGACGGTCTGCGCGGTCCACTCCTGCGGAAGGGGCAGGTCGAGCGCGCGCATCAGGCTGAGCTCGTGGATCACGGACCCGTTCAGCACGTTGGAGTAGTAGGAGAGCAGGGCGTCGCTCGCGCCGGGCAGCGCTTCGCGGGCACGGTCGCGGTCGTACGCGACGGCGGCGGCGATGCGTGCGGGATCGGCGTCCGGGGCGGGCGGGTCGAGACGCAGGTGGGCGATCTGAGGCTCGTCGGCCGGATGCATCACGGTGACGCGCACGAGACGGATGCCGTGCAGCTCGCCGACCTCCGACGCCGCCTTCGGCAGCAGCGGGTCGAACATCTTCATGTAGCCGACCTGCGTGATGACGCCCGCCTCGGCGGCGAGCGCCTCGAGCTCCTCCACCTCGCGGACGGTGAACGCCAGCGGCTTCTCGGCCAGCACGTGCTTGCCCGCGCGGATCGCCTGAGCGGCGAGCTCCGCGTGCGAGCCCGGAGTGGCGATGAGCACGGCATCCACGTCGGAGGCGAACACATCGGCGGGGTCCGTCATGGCGATCGCTCCGCAGGATGCGGCGACCTCGGCGGCGCGGGACGGCGACAGGTCGCACACGATGCGCAGGTCGAATCCTGCCCGGCGCAGACTCGTCACGTGGACCGACTGCGAGATCGTGCCCGCTCCGATCAGCCCGATCGTGATCCGCTCACCGATGCCGCTCATGCCGTCCCTTTCGCCGTTGACCGTAACTTGAGCTAATGTTCACACATATTCACCAATTAGTCCAATGTGGGCCCCCGACGCTCCGCTGACGCGGAATCCGAGGCGACAAACCCCCACGAACGTATGATTGTCGCGACATTCTGTCCGATGCCGAGGAGACACTGATGGCCGGCGATGAGGTCTACTGGCCCGACGAGCTGTTCGCCGATCTGGATCGCACCGGGCCGGTGCCGCTGTATTTCCAGGTGTCGAGCCGGCTGCAGGAGGCGATCCGCTCCGGCGCGATCCCGGGCGGCGCGCGGCTCGACAACGAGATCTCGATCAGCCAGCGCCTCGGGCTGTCGCGCCCGACCGTGCGCCGCGCCATCCAGGAGGTCGTGGACAAGGGACTGCTCGTGCGCCGGCGCGGGATCGGCACGCAGGTGGTGCAGGGCCAGGTGACCCGCCAGGTCGAGCTGACGAGCCTCTACGAGGATCTGCAGAGCGCCCATCATGAGCCGGGCACGACGGTGCTCGCCCACGACACGGTTCCCGCGACCGCCGTCGTTGCCGAGAAGCTCGGCGTCGCGAAGGGCTCGGACGTCATCTATCTCCGCCGGCAGCGCCGCACCGACGGCGTCCCCGTGGCGGTGCTCGAGAACTACCTCCCGCCGGAGTTCGCCGACATCACGACGGGTCAGCTCGAGTCGCACGGCCTCTACCAGGTGCTCCGCGCCCGCGGCGTGACGATCCGCGTGGCGCAGCAGAAGATCGGCGCGCGACGCGCGCAGGGCGACGAGGGCGAGCTTCTCGACATCGAGAAGGGCGGCCCCGTCCTGACCATGGAGCGGGTCGCCTACGACAACTCCGGCAGGGCCATCGAGTACGGCCACCACTGCTATCGCCCCGACATGTACAGCTTCGAGACGACGCTCGTCGCGAAGTGATCGGACGGGCCGCTCGTGCGGCCCGCCCGATCGCGTCACATCGCTGCGACCATCAAGGATGCGCCCGAGTCCTGCCGGCCGATGTCGGAGCGGTCGAACGGGCCGCCCCACTTCAGGCCATAGAGGTCGGTCGCGGTGCGGTCGGCGGCGTAGGCCGTCGCCGCCTGGGTGCGCAGCCACGGCGTGTACGGATGCCCCGGCAGCACGTCGTTCAGCTCCGCGATGTTGCGGGCGAAGATGCCCTTGAACGCCGACTGGTCGGAGTTGCAGCGTGTCGCCTCGCACGGCTCGGTGAGCACGCCTGCGGGTGACAGCGCCGGGCTCGAGATCGTGGCGTCCGCGATCTGGCGGGCCTGCGTCAGGAGGCTCCGGTCCCCGGTCGCCTTCCACAGCTCGGTGAGTGCGCCCGCGAGGACGCCCTGGTTGTAGGTCCACGTCGTCCCGCCGTTGTTCACGCAGCCGTCGGTGAGGCCGTCGTTGACGAGGTGGTCGGCGTTGATCATGCCGCTGCCGCGGAACCAGTCCCACGTCTCGGTCGCACGGGACAGGTAGTACGTGTCTCCGGGGATCGCGTTGTGGAGGGATGCGGCGAGCTTTAGGTACAGCGAGTTGCTGATCGCGTTCTTGTAGCCGAGCGACGGGATGTCCCAGATCACTCCGCCCCCGCAGCGGTCGTCCCAGAAGCTGTGGATGTACGCCTCGTCGCGCTTGGCGATGTCCAGGTACTGCGTGTCGTGGGTCAGCTCGTAGAGCCGCACCATCGCGAGCGCGTACCAGCCGGTGTCGTCCGTCGAGTCGGTGCGGAAGTCGCCGCCGCCCTGAGGCCACCAGTCCTGCGGTGCACGCAGGGTCTGCACGGCCTGCTCGATGAGCGGCAGGTAGCTGCGGTCGTGCGCGCGCTGTTCGTAGTCGAGCACCACCTGCAGCGAGTTGCCGGTCTGCCACCACGAGGGACCCGGGTCGAACCGTCCGTTGTCCGGGTTGTAGAAGCCGACGAGCGCCTTGACGGCGTTCGTCGCGCGGTGTCGGTGGTTCGCATCTGCGGGCGCGGCGCGACCGGTGTCCGTCGCGCCTGCCGATGCAGTCGCTGCGGGGTCGGCCGCGAGCGCGGGAGCCGCGCCCGCCATCGTCGCCGCCACGGCGATCGCAGCCGCTCCCGCGATCACCTTGAATCTGCTCTTCATCCTGCGCATGTCGTCCGTCCTGCTCCTTCGCTGACGCGGCGCGGCCACCCGTGTTCGAGCGCCGTCGCTCTCGGCCGATGGGCGCGTCGACCGTGCGTCGCCGCGCCTCATCAGATTTGTCCAGACAATAGCAGATTGGGTGTTTCTTACACACGCCTGAATCTTCCGCCTCCGCGACGACCGGCGCGGGCCGCACCTTCGGTACGCACGCGGGGGCGGTTAGTCTGCTGAGATGCTGACTGCCACGGAGTCGCGGCTGCTGCGGGTGCTGATCGCGCTGCGAGATGCGACCGGCGCGAAGACCCGCACGCCCGTCGCGGAGTCATCCGTCATCGAACTGCTTCAGGACGATCCGGATGCCGCGGGCTCGGTTCCGGCCGTGCTCGATGACCTCGAACGCCAGGGATTCGCGCAGATCACGATGTCCGGCGGCGTCCGCGAGGTGCAGATGACCGCACCGGGCAAGATCAAGGCCGCGGAGTACGACGGCCTGCGCGCCCGCGCGATCGTCCCGCCCGCGCCGACGGCACGCGCTTCGGCAAGGCCGGCGGCTCCGTCTACGCCCACGGTGTCGGCGGACTGGCGGAATGACGTGACCGACGTGCTCGACGCGGCGACGCAGGCGGTTCCCCTGCTCCCGGAAGACAGCGCCGTCGTCGTCCGCGCCCTGCTCGAGGACGCGCGCGATGCCGTCGACGACGACACTCGACCCCGCGCCCGCCGGGCGCTCACGGCTTTGGGCGGGTACCTCGGCGACCCGGCATCCGGATCCCTCGCGAACGTCCTCGCCGCCCAGATGGTCGCGCAGGCCGGACGCCTCGCCGACTGATTCAGCTGCTCCCCAGCGCCTCCCAGATGGGATGCGCGCCGTCGAGCAGCGTGAAGTGCCCGCCGTCGACGAAGTGCGCGGTGACGTCCGGGAGGCGCGAGGTGATCGCGCGCCCCGCCGCCGGACGCACGTTGCCGTCCTGCAGTCCGTGCCACCACTCGACGTGCCCGTGCACGTCCTCGACGCGGAACCCCCAGGGCAGGCAGACGACCCGCGCATCCTCCGTCGGCCCGCGCGAGCCCTGCCGGAAACCGTCCGCGACGGCCTCGAGCGCAGCCCGCGTCTCGTCGGGATGCGTCCGCGCGTACACGGCGTCGGGCGAGTCGCCGCGCGAGATCATGCCGATCGTCCGGTCGATGGACTTCGCCGTCCGCGGCGTGCTGCTCTGCAGCACGGCACCGAAGACGCGCGGGGCACGCCGGGCGAGGCCGTAGAACGTCTTCGACATCCCCGGGATCTCCGCCTCGGCGCGGAACCACTCTTCCGCGTAGGGACCCGACCCTGCGCCGATCACGGTCGCCGTCACGCGATCAGGCAGCCGGTGGGTCACCGCGAGCGCGGTCGCGCCGCCGGCGGAGTGCCCGAGCACGCCCACCCGCTCGAGCCCCTGCTGGTCGAGGAGTTCGGCGATGTCGTCCGGCACATCGACGAGCCTGCGTGCGGGCGCGGGATCGGAGTGCCCGAGACCCGGCCGATCGATCGACAGCAGACGGATGCCGGCGGCCTGCGCCGGCGCGTCGATCCCGCGCCCCGCGAGCCCCGAGCTCGACGAGCCCGGGAAGAAGAGCACCGGCCGGCCGGCCGCATCCCCGAACTCGTGCCATGCCAGGGCCCGTCCATCGTGCAGCGTGATCTCGTTCATCGCGTCGCCTGCCATTCGTCGAGGAGCTGCGGCATCCGAGCCGCCAAGAAGGCGTTCAGGGATGCGGTCGCCTCGAGCAGCGCGCGCTGGCCGGCATCCTCGGTCAGCCCGAGCCCGGCCTGCGCGATCTCGGCCGCCTCCCGGTAGCGGGTCGCGTCGAATCCGCGGGTCTCGTCGAAGACGAGCCGGACCCGATCGGCGCGCTCACCCGCGCCGCGGGCGCGGCGCACGAGTCCGTTCAACTCGAGGACCTTGACGCTGCCGACCACCGCGCTGCGGCTCGCTTGCAGTGCCATCGCCAGCTCGTCGATGCTCTGCGCCGCCGGGTCGCACACGTACAGATAGCCCGCGATCCGGCCGGCGATCGGCGGGACCCGATATCTCGATGCCCACACCTCGGCCACGCGATCCGCGTACGCCAGCCGCTCCTCCATCGTCGTCATGTCGGCACTCTACGCCTCGAATGACTTTAATGACAGTTTTTTGTGTTATTTCTGTCACGGCGGGATTCGGAGAGTCGCGCGGAAATCGGAGTTGCGGCCCGTCATCCCCCGAAGACGGCGTCAGACTCCGACATCGCGCGGCACGAACCGGCTCACGGCCGCAGCAGCACCTTCCCTGCGCGACCCTGTCGCCCGCTCGCCGCGACTGCGGCACGGATATCTTCGAGCGGGTGGATGCTGTCGACCGGCAGCGTGAGCCGTCCGCCGGCGATCAGGCCGACGAGCTCGCCGAAGAGCGCCTGCCGGGTCTCGGTGGGCATCGCCTCGGAGATCTTGCTCGCCCAGAACCCCTTGACGACGGCTTGCTTGAAGATGAGGTCTCCGGAGAGCAGCTCGAGCTGCGGCGACGCCATCGCACCGAACGACACGAGCATGCCGCCGTCGCCGAGCAGGTGCAGGAGATCTCCCGCCGCGCGCCCGCCGACGGAGTCCACCGCGGCGCGGATGGGGCGATCGCCGGCGAGCTCTCGCACCTGCACCTTCCAGTCCTCCTGGTCGGTCGCCACGACGTCGTCGATCCCGGAGACGGCGAGTGCCGCCGCATCCTCCGACCGACGTACGACCCCGATCACGCGGATGCCGCGACTCGTCGCGATCTGCGCGACCATCCGGCCCACTGCGCCGTTCGCTGTGTTCTGGATGATCACGTCACCTGCGCCGACCTCGAGGAAGTCGACGAGCGTGATCGCGCTGAACGGCATGGAGACGAGCTGCGCCGCGACCTCGTCGGAGATGCCGTCCGGCACCGGGACGAGTGCACCGGCCTTCGCGATGAGGTACTCGCTCCAGGCTCCGAACGTGCCGCCTGTCGCGACCCGCTGCCCGACCGCGAAGCCCTGGACCTCGGCGCCGACCGCATCGACGACGCCCACGGCCTCCGTGCCGGCGCGCGCCGGCAGCTCGGGCTTGTACCCGTAGCTGCCGCGGACGGTCCAGAGGTCGTGATTGTGGATGGGCGAGAGGAGCACGCGGATGCGGACCTCGCGCGGTCCCGGTTCGGGCAGGGGGACGTCTTCGACGGCGAGGACCTCGGCCGGGTCGCCGAACTGTTGTTGGATGAGCGCACGCATGGCCAGAGCCTACGCTCGCGACGGGGACTTGACTGGGGTAGTGAGGGCGGCATCAGAATCGATCTATGGGTCGGATGACACGGATACGAGCCCGACTGCGCGAGGCACAGCGCGACCAGATCATCGTGCGCGTCCAACGCGCATCGGACCGTCAGACGTACGACGGATTCGTCGTCGGCGTCGGTAAGACGTGGATGCTGCTCACGCGCACGATGGAGGGCGGCTACTTCGACGGTCATGCGGCGATTCGCATCGATGACATCCGAAGGCTGCGCATCGACACCAGCTTCGAGTCACGGTTCTCACGGACCCGGCCGGAATGGCCACCCAGCCGGCCCGAGGGCGCCGCCGAGATCGACCTCGATTCCACGCTCGGCGTGCTCCGAACCTTCCCTCAGCCCGGCCGGCTCGTGGGCATCGAGTCAGCGAAGAGGCCGTCCTGCACATGGATCGGCGTACCCGACGAGATCCTCGGCCGATGGTTCTACTTGTGGGAGGTGCGCCCGGATGCGACCTGGCACGAGTCTCCGCGTGGCTACCGCCGTCGCGACATCGCGATGGTGTACTCCGGCTCGCACTACCTCACTGGGCTGACGTCGATCGCGGGACCCCCTCCGGCGCGTGTCGGAGAGAACTGGTCGACGCCCGCTTCCACGCCGACGGCGACAGCGACGGGCAGCTGACATGGCCAGCGACGACGAGCACCTGCACGCATACACAGCGATCCGCGGCGGGGACGTGGAGCGCCTGCGCGTCCTGCTCGCGGCGCATCCGGACCTCCCCTCCTGGATGCTGGGGCCTCCCGGTCGGGAGCGCCGGCCACTGCACCTCGTCACGGACTGGCCGGGCTACTTCCCGAACGGACCCGCCGTCGCGGAGCTGCTCATCGCGGCGGGCGCCGACGTCGACTGGCGCGGACCGGACGGGACCGGAGAGACACCGCTGCACTGGACCGCGAGCAGTGACGACGCCGACGTCGCGCGCGTGCTCATCGACGCCGGAGCGGACATCGAGGCGCCCGCCGGCTCCATCGGGACACCGCTCGACAACGCCGTCGGCTACGGCTGCTGGAACGTCGCCGGGCTCCTGGTCGAGCGCGGCGCCGTCGTCGACAAGCCGTGGCAGGCGGCGGCTCTCGGTCTGCTCGACCGGCTGCGCGAGCTCTTGGATGCCGACCCGCCGCAGGAGCTGATCGACCAGGCCCTCTGGCACGCCTGTGCGGGTGGGCAGCGCCGCGCCGCGGAGCTGCTCGTCGACCGCGGCGCGGACCTCGCCGTCTCACCCGAGTACGCGCACGGCACCGTGGTCGACGCCGCATCCATGCACGGGACGCAGCGCAGCAACGTCATCGAATGGCTCGAAGGGCTCGGCATCCGCCGTTCGGATGCATAGAGCGCACAACAGCGCGCGCGGAACAATGGGTCGAGACACCTGACGGAGGAGAAGTCATGCAGCTGGGTATGGTCGGCCTCGGGCGCATGGGCGCCAACATCGTGCGACGCCTGATGCGCGACGGACATGAATGCGTCGCCTTCGACGTGAATCCGGAGTCCGTGGCATCCCTCGCCGCCGAGGGCGCGACGGGTGCCGACAGCCTCGCTGACCTCGCTGCGAAGCTGCAGGCGCCGCGCGTCGTGTGGCTCATGATTCCGGCGGGACTCACCGGCCAGGTCGTCGAGCAGGTCGCCGCCGTCCTCGAGCCCGGCGACATCATCATCGACGGCGGCAACTCCAACTACCGCGACGACGTGCGCCGCGCCGCCGCCCTGAAGCCGACCGGCATCCACTACGTCGACATCGGCACGAGCGGCGGTGTGTTCGGCCTCGAGCGGGGGTACTGCCTGATGGTGGGCGGGCCGGACGAGGCGGTGTCGACCGTCGAGCCGATCCTCCGGACGATCGCGCCCGGCCCCGGCGAGATCGACCGGACGCCCGGCCGCAGCGGCGAACTGGCGCCCGAGGAGCTCGGCTACCTCCACTGCGGCCCGTCCGGCTCCGGGCACTTCGTGAAGATGGTCCACAACGGAATCGAGTACGGCATCATGGCGGCCCTCGCGGAGGGTCTCAACATCCTGCACAACGCGGACGCGGGCGTGCGCGAGGCCGAGCATTCCGCCGAGGTCGCGCCGCTCGAGGAGCCCGAGTTCTACCAGTTCGACATCGACACCGCGAAGGTCGCCGAGCTGTGGCGGCGCGGCTCGGTGATCTCGTCGTGGCTCCTCGACCTCACGGCAGCCGCCCTCGAGGCGAATCCCACCCTGAACGGCCTCGCGGGCCGCGTGTCAGACTCCGGCGAGGGCCGGTGGACGGTCAAGGCGGCGGTGGATGTGGGCGTCCCGGCGCCGGTGCTCGCAGCATCCCTGTTCGAGCGATTCGCCTCGCGAGACGAGGACCACTTCGCCAATCAGGTGCTGTCCGCGATGAGGCAGCAGTTCGGCGGGCACCAGGAGCTCCCCGCCGGCGACGTGCTGGAGGCCGGCGGCCGCAAGGCCGATTGACCCGGCTTACGCCCGGCGCAGCTCCAGCACGGGGATGGTGCGGATGCCGGCGGTCTTCACCTCGTACTCGCCGAAGCTCGGCACGGCGCGCACCTGCTCGGCGTAGATGCGGTCGCGATCGGCACCGGTGACTTCGTGCACGGTGACGGGATACGTCTCCTCACCGACCTCGACCGTGGCGGTGCCCGCATCCACGAGGTTGTAGTACCAGCCCGGGTTGTCGGGCGAACCGCCCTTCGTCGCGAAGACGTAGATGCTGCTCGGGTCGGCCTCGTTCGGGAGGTAGACCGCAGGAGTGACGCGCTCGTGGCCGCTCTTGCGCCCGCGATGGTGCATGAGCACGAGGTGCTTGCCCTCGAAGTAGCCGCCGACCTTTCCCTTGTTGGCGCGGAACTCCGCGATCGTCGGGTCGGTCCAGCCGCTTGCGTCGCTCATGTCGTCTCCCTCGTCGGCGTGCTCAACCGAGGCTAGGGGACGTTCGGTGACGTGTCAACTAATTTCGCGGCGTCTTGATGAGAGCGCCCGCCGCGATGAACACCACGGCCGCTGCGGGCTGGGCGATGAGCCAGAGCGGCCCCGAGAACGGGAACGGGAAGACGGGGTTCCAGAGCACGGCGATGACGGCGAAGACCGGGATCCACCACCACTGCTTCGCCTGCGCGGCGAAGTACAGGACGATGAGCGCGAGGATCGAGACCGCGTACAGGAGGATCTGCGGCCACACGCTGAGAAGGAACGGCCCGGAGAACAGCACCGCCGCCGCGAGCAGGCCCGGCGCCAGGGCATTGCGCTGGGCGCCGGATGCGGTGCGCGACTTGTCGCTCATGAACTCCCCTGTGCTCGCGATCGCGACCGATGCCGCCATCACATCGACGGTACCCGACGGCGGTCCGGCCGGCCGACGCCCTCGGAGTTCTCGATGAGTCTTCACGCCGGGGGCGCAGGTCCCAGCGTCGGCGGTACCGTTCAGATATGCGCAGGAACTACTGGGTGTACAGCGTCGGACTCGCCGTCGCCTGGGCGATCATCTTCGTGATCGTCGCCATCGTCGACGCGCAGAAGCTGCCCACCTTCGCGTTGGTGTTCGCCGGGTTCGCGATCTGCTGGATCTCGGCGACGATCGCACGCTATGTCTATCCGCCGCCCGTGCGGTGGAAGGCCGACAAGAGGTGGTGAGTCAGGCGGACCGAGCGGCGCGCCACTCGTCCGCGGTGATCGCGTATTCGACGCCGCCCTCCTCGATGCCCTCGGGGCCCTCGCGGTCGTCCTCCTGGAAGGTGCGGATGTAGGTCATCCCCGCACCGGCGCTCGTCTTCTGAGAGCGCTCGTTGACCTTCATGGTCAGCGTGAACACGCGCGTGAAGCCGAGGTCTTCGAACGCATGGCGCAGCATCTCGCGCGCGCCCTCGACGGCGAGCCCCTTGCCCCATTGGCTGCGGATCAGGCGGAAGCCCATCTCCGCCTCGCCGGGGACGTCGGTCTCAGGCCAGCCGGCGGGCTGCAGCATCCAGAAGCCGACGAACTCGCCGTCGACGAATCCCATCCAGAACCCCAGGCCGTCGACGGGCTTCGCCGTCTCCATCCGCATCCCGTGCGCGTGCGCGATCTGCTCGCGCGTGCGCGCCTCGCCCATGATGAACCGCTGGACCTCCGGGTCGGAGTCGAGCTCCACCTCGAGCTCGAAGTGTTCATCGGTGAGCGGGACGAGGGTGATGCGTTCGGTCTGCAGCGCTGCCTGGGTCACCGAGCCATCCTCGCATCCCCGCCCACCCCGCGCGACGGTCAGCGCACGACGTCGTAGACGAGCTTCTGCACACCGTTGCCGTAGACCTCATGCTCCGCGATCGCGACCTTGACGGTGTCGTGCGCCGAGTCGCTGAACAGGCGCGTGCCGGAGCCGAGGAGCACCGGGAAGACGAGCACGTGGTACCGGTCGACGAGGCCGGCGTCGGCGAGGGCGTGGCCGAGCGCGAGGCTGCCGTGCACGATGATGGGCGCGCCGTCGGTCTCCTTGAGCGCTGCCACCTCCTCAAGGGAGCGGAGGATGCCGGCCGGCCAGCGGTCGTCGTCGTGTTCGAGCGTCGTAGAGACCACGTAGCGCGGCATCGCGTTGTAGCCGCCGAACTCCGCCATGGACGGCCAGATCGGCGCGAACATCTCGTAGCTGCGGCGACCGAGCAGCACCGCGCCCGCCTCCTCCTGCTCACGGCCCTTCAGCTCGTAGGCGGCGAGGTCGACCTCGACGCCCGTCATGGTCCAGCGCGCGTTGGGGTAGCCCGGGTCGTCGCCGGGACCCTGGGCGACGCCGTCGGCGGACACGAACGCGGACACGATCAGCTTGCGCATGATGGATTCCTCTCGGGAGTCGGTATCGCTTCAGTGTACTCAACTAGTTGGTTTAAAACTAGTAGGTTGAGCAAGTGGTTGCGGCAGCCCCCGCCTCCCCGCATTGAAGGGCGTCAGCTCCCGGCGATCTCCCCGAGCACGTCGAGGAACGTCTGCCAGCCCGCGATGACGCCTTCGCGCTGCTCCGGCGTGAATCCGGGGGTCTCCTGTGTCATCCGCATGAGCGTGCCGGCGGCCGTCGGAGTGAGGTCGATCGTCAGCACCGCACGGGCGGTGTCCGCCGGACGATCCGTGAGGGTCATGACCAGGCGCGACGGCGGGTCGACCTCCAGGAATTCTCCCGCCCAGTCGATCGTGTTGCCGTCGGGGAGCACCATCATCGCGGACCACGCCCGGCCGGCGACCGCGCGGTAGTCGAGTCCGTCCAACGGCACCTGCACCTCGCGCCCGCCGAACCAGCGCGCGAACGATTCGGGCGATGTCCATGCGGCGAACACCGCTTCGGGCGTCGCGGCGAACTCACGGTCGATCTCGATGCCCGCCTCGGTGATCCCGGTCACGATGCCTCTTCCTTCTCCGTCGGCGAGTCCGTCGCCGAGCCTTTCGTCGCGCCCGCCTTCGAGCGCGCCGACGCCAGGAAGTCGTCGAGCGCGTCGAAGCTGTCGCCCCAGAACTTCCGATAGTCGTCGATCCACGCGGATGCGGCCGCCAGGGGCCGCGCGTCGAGCATCGCCGGCCGGTACTGCGCATCGCGACCGCGCGAGATGAGCCCCGCACCCTCGAGCACGCGGAGGTGCTTCGACACAGCCGCGAAGCTCATGTCGAACGGCTCCGCGAGGTCGCCCACGTTCGCTGATCCGAGCGCGAGGCGGGCGAGGATGGCACGCCGCGTCGGATCGGCGAGCGCCGAGAACGTGCGACTCAGCGGATCATCGATCATCGTCGCCATGGACGCCTCCCGTGCTCAACCGAATGGTTCTACACCAGGCTACCCGCATCTGGCCCGGTTCATCCGGGGAAGTGCTCCCAGTGGCCCTCGGAGATCACCGCGACCTCACCCTCCGCCACCGAGATCGCCGTCTGGTCGTCGATCGCGTAGGCGGGACCGCCGATCGTCGGGGCCCAGGCCCGGGCGCTCTCGGTCGTGTTGTACGCCCAGCCCGGGTAGTCGAGGTGCGGGAAGATCGAGAAGTCGACGACCCCGAGCGTCTCGTCGGAGCCGTCGGGCCGCCAGTCGACGAAGAGCCGGCCGATCCGCGGGGTCATCGCCATGCTCCCGGCGCTCACCCCGACCCACACCGTGTCGTCGAGCTCCGGCAGAAGGCCGGCGAGACCGGACTCCCGCATCCAGTGCGCGAGGTAGACCGCTTCGCCGCCGTCCGCCAGCAGGACGTCGGCGTCGCGGACCCAGGAGGTCCAGCGGTCCGCCCCGATGCTCGGGAGCGCGGTGAGCTCGAGCACCCCGACCGAGGCCCAGCCGAGGTCGCACAGGCCCTCCTGATCCGGCCATTCGCCCGCGATGGATGCGTACACCGACTGCGGCGAGCACATCGGCTGACCCCACTGAGCGGTCGGGATGAACAGGGCGCCGCTCTCCTCGATCGGCTTGCCCAGGAGCCGCACGAGCTCGGCGCGGATGCTGGGATTGCGCACTCCCCCGGAAGTGAGCAGCAGTTTCATGGCGAGCCTCCCTTTCCAGGGTCGACCAGCGGCCGGAACCCCCGACGAGTCAACCCGCAGCGATGCCGTGCAGCAAGACCTCGACGAAGGCGTCCGCGTGCGCGTCATCGAGCGGGCGGCCGAGCAGCGCCGCGTACGACGTGATCGCGACGATCTGATCGGCGATCGCCGCGGCATCCGCATCCGCCCGCACCTGGCCCGTCTCGCGCGCGCTCTCGATGCGGTCGCTCACCCACGCGACCGTCTGGCGGGCGAAGCGCCGGTTGAGCGCGGCGCCGAGGTCGGGGTCGGTCGCCGTCACGGCGATGAGCGCGCGAGCGAGGGCGATGTTCTCGGGGCGGGCGAGGTGTGCGTGCGCGGCCCTGAACCAGGCCCGGAGGTCGCCGGCGAGGTCGCCCGTCGGCGGCAGCTCGAGCGGCTCGCCAGGGATCTCGCCCTCGAGGAGCGCCTCGCCGAGGATCGCAGCCTTCGACGGCCACCAGCGGTAGATCGTCTGCTTCGAGACGTCGGCCTCGGCTGCGAGCCCTTCGATCGTGACGGCTTCGTAGCCGCCGTCCGCGACCGCGCGCCGCATGGCGGCGAGCACCGCCTGCTGGGCTTTTTCACTGCGGGGACGCGGCACCCTCCGAGGGTAGCCGGGTGTAGCCTGAACCATAAGTGGACGCGCCGTTGCGAAATGAATGGAGACCCCATGGCACTCACCGCGAACTCATCCATCGGCGACTGGCTGAACGACCCGGTCGGCGGCGAACTCGTGCGCAGCCTTCTCGCTCAGTCGGGAGCGAACGCCGAGCAGCTGACCCCCATCCTCGGCCTGCCCCTGCAGCAGCTGGTCGCCATGAGCCAAGGCGCGATGCCGCAGTCCGTCGTCGACGACCTCGTGCGTGCGGCGAACGGCGGCGAGCTCCCCATCGAGGACGAGGCCACGGGGGCCGAGCAGGTCGTGCCCGGTCGCTTCGCAGGCAAGACCGTGATCGTCACGGGCGCCGCATCCGGCATCGGCAAGGCCACGGCATCCCGCATCGCCCGCGAAGGCGGACGCGTGATCGCGTGCGACATCGCGGCGGAGAAGCTGGATGCGTTCCGCGCCGAGCTTCCGACCGCCGACATCGTCACCGTCGCGGGCGACCTGACGCAGCAGGACGCGATCGACGCCGTGATCGCAGCCGCGGGCGACCGCATCGACGGCCTCGCGAACGTCGCGGGCATCAACGACGACTTCTCCCCTGCAGGCGAGACCCCGGACGCCGTGTGGGACCGCGTCATCGCGATCAACCTCACCGCGCCGTTCAAGCTCATGCGCGCGGTGCTGCCTCTCATGGAGGCCGCCGGCCGCGGCGCGATCCTCAACGTCTCGAGCGAGGCGGGCCTGCGCGGCAACGCGTCGGGCAACGCCTACACGGCCAGCAAGCACGGCATCGTCGGCGTCACGAAGTCCGCCGCGTTCATGTACGGGCCGAAGGGCATCCGCGTGAACTCCGTCGCCCCCGGCGGCGTGGCCACCGGCATCCCGTTCCCGCCGCACGTGTCCGAGTACGGCTCCGGTCGCCTCGCCCCGTTCCAGCAGGCGATCCCGACGGTCGCGACCGCCGAGCAGCTCGCCGCGTCGATCACGTTCCTGCTGTCGGACGACGGCGTGAACATCAACGGCGCGATCCTCGCCTCCGACGGCGGGTGGTCGGTGCAGTAAGGGCGGCAACGCCGAAGGAGCCCGCATCCGATCCTGGATGCGGGCCCTTCCCTACAGCCGTCGACCCCGGTCCGCCATGGCGCTCGTCGCCCACGCGTAGCCGTCGGGGTCGGTGAAGTCGGCGTCGGCACCGACCTCGAGCCGGTGCGAGCCCGTGCCTTCAGCAGCGATCCCGACCTGCTTCGCGAGCCCGGAGCGCTTGTAGAGGGCGAGCGTGATGTCACCCGACGAGAACTCGGCGTACTTGCCTCCGAAGCTCTTGTTCACGGCCAGACCCTGCTCACGGTAGAAGGCGGTGCTGGCCTTGACGTCCTGGACACCCAGGAGCAGGACGAGCTTCTCGACCTCGCCGACCGCGGGACCGGTCGCCGTCTTGTTGGCGCTGGCGATCTGCCACGTCGTCCCGTCCGGGGCGACGAGGGATCCGCCGTACCCCCACAAGCTCTTCACGACGGGCTTCAGGACGCGCGCGCCGGCGGCGAGAGCGCGGGCGAACGTCGCATCGACGTCACCGGGCTGCATGAGGATGAGGGACGGCGCGAAGCCGCGGAAGCCCGAGCTCGGCCCCGTCGCGACCCGCACATGCACGCGGTCTCCCACGGCCAGCGCGTCGGCGTAGAACGACTCGGCGGCCGGGGCTTCGCCCGCGGCCGGGACTTCGATGGTGATGGCGTGGATGTTCATGTCTCGAAGCTAGAAGCGGAGGCGCGCGCATCCTTCTCGGATCCTGCTCGATGAGGTCAGGTGCGCGGCGGGTTGTACGCGAACTCGATGCGGATCCCGTTGGCGTCCTCGACGAAGGACGCGTAGTACCGCTCGTTGAACCGCGGGTACTTCTTGGGGTCGCGCACGACGGTCCAGCCCGCGTCGACCGCGATCGCGTGGAGGCGGTCGACCTCCTCGGGCGAGGGGATGTCGAACGCGAGGTGCTGCCAGCCGACGTGCCCGTGCACGTGCGGGCCGGTTCCGGCCGCGCGGGCGGGGCGGAGGATCAGCTCGGTCTCGCTGCCGTTGTCCCACGAGACGCCGTTGTCGGCGTCGCGACGGGTGTAGCCGAGTTCGGTGAGGATCGGGTCCCACTGGGCGATCGCGGCGGGGATGTCGTCGACGGTCATGCCGAGGTGGTCGATGAGAGCCATCCGGCGAGTCTAGGGCGGGGCGTGGACGCCCGGTCAGGCAGGCGTCACGCGCAGCGTCGTCTGCCTCGCGAGGTCCGAGGTGATGCTCCGCACGGCGCTGCCGGTGCCGTACTTCGCGCGGTAGGCCGCATCCACCTCGTCGTCATGCTCCGTATCGCGCGCGAACCTTACGTCCTTGGTGACGCCGCCCGACTGGATGCGTCCGCGGAGGTGGCGGAGCACGCCGCGATACCAGGCGCCCTCGGGGCCGCGGACGGAGCGGAGGTAGAGGTCGTCGCCGACGCGCACCTGCCACACGATGACGAGGGGCCGCAGCGTCCCGTCATCGCGGACCCCGCCGACCCGCAACTCGCCCGCCCGTCCGACGGCGTCGAGCTCGGCCGCCGTCCACGAGGTCACGCGGCATCCCCGGGGTACTCGTCGTCGGTGAGGTGGGCGCCCCACTCGGTCTCGACACCTGCAGGGTCGTCCGCGGCCTCCCACATGGCCAGGTGGCTCATGAAGTGGCCGGGGGCGGCGCCGTGCCAGTGCCATTCCCCGGGCGGCGTGTAGCTGGTGTCGCCCGGATGGAGCTCGACGAGCTCCCCGTCGCGGGACTGGACGTACCCGACGCCCTCGGTGACGTGGAGCGTCTGGCCGTTCGCGTGCCGGTGCCACGCGGTGTGCGCGCCGGGCGTGAAACGCACGATGTTGACGCGCATGTGCTCCCCCCTCGCGATGACGTCGAAATAGACGTCGCCCGAGAACCACTCGGCCGGGCCCTTCGCGGTGGGCGTCTTCGGGATCATCTCCATGTGCGTGCCTCTCAGGACGCAGCGTTCTCGCGACTGGGCGCGGGCAGGTCGGTGGTCGCCGCCCAGCTCGCGAGCATCGCGAGCGCGTCGGCGGATGCGGTGCCGGGCTCGGCGGTATAGGTCGAGAGCGTGAGCCCGGGATCGGCCGGAAGCTCGAACGCCTCGTAGGTGAGGTCGACGTCGCCGACCACCGGGTGGTGGAGCTTCTTGACGCCGGTGCGGTGGTAGCGGACGTTGTGCGCGGCCCACAGGGTGCGGAACCGGTCGGACCGCGTGGACAGCTCGCCGACGAGATCCGTGAGGCGTTTGTCGTACGGGTTGCGCCCGGCCTCGCCGCGCATCGTCGCGACGAGCTCCTGGGTGGTCTGGTCCCACTCCCGGTAGAAGTGCGGCGCGGCGGGATTCAGGAAGGCGAATCGCGCGCTGTTCGGAACCGGCTCGGCGAACACCGGGGAGTAGAGGGCACGGGCGAGGCGGTTGGCCGCGACGTAGTCGAAGTGGTTGTCCCGGATGAGCGCCGGCGCGTCGATCGCGTCGAGCAGGCGCTGGATGCTGGGGCGGATCGCCTCGGCACGCTTGCGCTGTCTGCGCGCCACTGGAGACGCGTTGGCCGTGCGGGCGAGGTCGAAGAGGTGTGCGGTCTCCGCGTCATCCAGCTGCAGCGCCCGCGCGAGCGCATCGAGGACGCTGTCGGATGCGCCGGACAGATCACCGCGTTCGAGCCGGGTGTAGTAGTCGACGCTCACGCCCGCGAGGAGCGCGACCTCCTCGCGGCGGAGCCCGGGCACGCGCCTGTTGCCGCCGTAGGCCGGCAGGCCTGCGCGCTCGGGCGTGATGCGGTCCCTCCGGCTGGAGAGGAACTCGCGCACATCGCTGCGGTGGTCCATGTCCCCGACGCTACGCCGCCGCATCCGCGTGAGGGAGGTTCCGTCAGTACCGGGCTCGCCCGGCGCAGGAACGACTCATGAACGCGACCGCACCCGCTTCGTGATGAGTCGTGCGACGACGGCCGCCGGGATCGCGCACACAGGCCCGACGAACGCGAGGCCGAGGGCGAAAAGGATGCGGGGCAGCAGCGCTGTGTGGCTCGTGTTGGCCGTCAGGAGGAACAGCGCGACGAGCAGGTAGCCGTAGAGACCGGAGGCCAGGATCGCGGTCCCCATGCGGTTCGCGAAGATCCCGATCGCGATGGCGCCGAGCGCCCACGGGATGAGGGTCCACGCCGTCCCGCCGAAGAGGATCTGCCCGCTGAGCGCTCCGAGGCCCGCCCCGACCGCGGCGCTGACCAGGACGAAGGCGGCCCGGGACCCTGTATCCGTCACCATGCCGTCGCCCTCGCGACCGGCCGGATCGAGAGCAGGAACCGGACGAGGAAGAGGATGCCGAAGGCCAGCGCGACGACCCCGTCGGCGTAGAGCATCCCCTGTCCCCAGATCCCTCGCGTCATGCCGTCGGCCGCGGCCGCCACGACGAGCGCGAGCCCGGCGCCGACGAACGCGGTGACGCCGACCGCCGCGACGACCGCACGCGGCAGCCGGGGTGCAGCGGTGTTCCCGCGGCGGGCGATCCGAGCCACCCCGAGGACGATGGCGGCCACGACGAGCCCGATGGCAGCGGCAGACAGGATGAAGAGGAAGGAGTCATCCGAGCTCTCCAGCGCCGCGGCGGTGCTGCAGTCCGTGGCCGTGGGCTGCACGGCGAGCCAGTGCGCGCATCGCGCCGCGGGGAACGAGTAGCCGACCGGCGCCCCGTAGACCCACTGCGTCGACGTGAGCTGCGCGAGGGCCCGTGCGGCGAGCGCGGCCAGCCCGATCGCCGCGAATCCGTAGAGGCCGAGCTGGGCCGCGGCGGTCACCGTGGCGACGAGGATGGCGCGCGGGCTGCGGCGATTCTCCGCCTGGGAGATCACGGGTGCGTCGCCGAAGGCGGCGACGGCCGCGCGCTCGGCATCGCGCTGCGCCATCCCCTCGCGCCGGAACGCATCGGCGGAGTCCAGCAGATGCGTCTCGGTCTCGTTCAGCATCCGCCGGCGCTCGGCGGGCGTGCCCTCGAGCCGGTCGAAGAGGTCGTCGAGGTAGTCGTCGATGGGGTCGTTCATGCCGTTCCTCCCAGCACCATGTCCATACCGCGCGCGAAGCGCGCCCAGTCCGCCGCCTGCTGCGCGCGGGCTTCGCGGCCCGAACCGCTCAGCTCGTAGACCCGTCGACGGCGCCCGCCGACGACCTCCCACGAGCTGCTGACGAGGCCGCGGCGCTCGAGTCCGTGCAGGGCGGGATAGATCGTGCCCTCGGCGAGCACGAACTCCCCTCCGCTGCGGTCCTTGATCGCCGATGCCAGCTCGTACCCGTGCGCCGGACCCGTCGCGAGCGCGGCGAGCAGCAGGAGCTCGAGGTTGCCCTTGATCCGATCGTTCGCCATACCTAGGAAATCTAGGCATAGAGATTCTAGGTGTCAAGACCCGGCCCGGCGGGCCCCACCGCGTCCCGGATACGTCGGCGCCCAGCTCGTCAGACGATCGGGTCGGCGAGCACCTCGGTCAGGACGCGGTCGTGGAGTCGCTGCGGGTCGGGGCTCGACAGGCCCGCCATCGTCGCGAGCGCCTTCCACAGCGCCCAGCCACGAGCGCGCTGCCACGTCGCATCATCCAGTCCGGCGGCCCCGCGGAACTCCTGCCGCTCGCCGCCCTCGAAGAAGGTCCACGCGATCACGAGGTCGCACGCGGGATCACCGATCCCGCACGTGCCGAAGTCGATCACGGCCGACAGGCGCCGATCCTCGACCAGAAGGTTCCCGGAAGCGACATCCCCATGGAACCAGACCGGCGCGCTCGGCCACGCGCTGGTCGTCGCGGTGAGCCAGATCTCGCGGCACAGCGTCGCATCGACACGCGCTCCGAGCCGCTCGAGGGCGATGTCGACCTGATCGCTGTAGGCGCTCGGATGGCAGCCTCGGAAGTGGGAGTGCGCACCGGCCGCGGGTCCCGCATCCGTCGGAAGTCCACGGATGGTGTGCAGCGCGGCACCGAGATCCGCCGCGAGCGCTCGCCGGTCGACGTCCCTCGCATCGGTCAGGGTCTCGCCCGGCAGCCACCGGCGGATCGACCATGGGTAGGGGTAGCCGCTTCCCGGCGCGCCCGACGCGAGCTGCTCGGGGATGGCCACCGGCATCCGCCCGGCGAGCGCACGCAGCACGCGCTCCTCCTTCGCGACCCCGGGGACGTAAGCCTCACCGCTCGGCAGCCGGACCGACAGGTCGTCGCCGAGCCTGAACGTCCGGTTGTCCCATCCCTGCGCCGGCACCGGCCTGACGGGCAGCCCCGCCCACTCCGGGAACTGCGCGGTGACGAGCTCGCTCACGAGGGCCGCGGTGATCTCCACCTGCCTCAGTCTGCCGGACCGGATGGGCGGCGGGCTGCGCCGACCCTGGTGACGCTGCATGTGCCGCTGGTGGCGTGCTCCACCCGTGACGGAGCTGCTGATGGTCGACCTCGCCGAGCAGTCGGCGCGGCAGGCCTGCCGGCACCGCCCCTGGGGTCAGTGAGGGGCTCGGCTCACCCCGGACGGGTCCGCGCACCATCGCCCGCATGCTGGAATGGATTCCCGTGCGCACTGTCCTCCGCCGATCCGGCGTCCCGTATCTGCTCGCGACGTCGTTCGTCGGACGGCTGCCGTCGTCGATGGCGGCACTCGCCCTCGTACGGCTGGTGGTGGATGCAGGCGGCGGATACGCGTTCGGATCGACGGTGACGGCGACCTACATCCTCGGCGGGATGATCGGTCAACCCGTCCTCGCGCGGGTGGTCGACCGGACCGGGCGGCGGCGGCCCGTGCTCGTCGGCGCGGCGGTCGCGGCGACCATCGGCTTCGTCGTCACGGCGTTCACCGTCGCGTCGCTGCCGTGGCTCGCCCTCGGGGCGGTCCTCGTGGCGGGCCTCGCGACCCCGCCCCTCGAGTCCGTCCTGCGCAGTCTGTGGACGGTCCTCTTCCTCGATCCGGTCGAGCGGAACTCCGCGTACGCCGTGGATGCGGCGGTCCAGGAGCTCGCGTTCGTCATCGGTCCGCTGCTCACGGCGGTGGGCATCCTCGTGTTCGGCGCAGCGGGGAACGTCTTCGCGATGGCGGCCGCCGGCCTCGTGGGCGCGGTCGCTTTCGCCGCGCATCCCCGCATCCGTCGCACCGATCCGATCAAGCCGGAGGGCGCACACGGATCCCCGCTGCTGCGCGCCCCGTTCGTCCGTCTCCTCATCCTCGTCATCGCGATCGCGGCCCCGGTCGGCGCGCTGACTATCAACGCGACCGCCTACGCCGAGATGGCGGGCGATCCCTCCATCTCGTCGTGGGCGATCGCGCTCAACGGATTCGGCGCGTTGACCGGTGCCCTCCTGACGGCGCGGTTCCCGTTCCGGGCGGCGCCGGAGCGCCTTGTGCGGCGGCTCGGCGTCATGATGGCCGCCCTGTATCTGCCGACCGCGTTCTTCGGGGCCCCGGTGTGGCTGTGGCTCACGTTCGCGGCGATCTCCGGGCTCCTCCTCCCCGTGCTGCTCACGCAGGTGTTCGCCCTCACGCCCGCGCTCGTGGATGCGCATCACGGCAACGAGGCGAACGCGTGGGTCATCTCGGCGTTCGCCGTCGGCAACGCGGGAGGGACGATCCTCACCGGGCAGATCCTCGGTGCGGCGGGTACGTCGGCAGGCATCACGATCGCCGCCGTCGCGTGCGGAGCGATCGGGATGCTGGGCTCCGCCCAGGCCGGCAGACGCGCCCTCCGTCGGGTCGACGAATCCGTGGCGTAGCGAGTCCGTGGCGTAGCGAATGGATAATGATCGCGTGACGGACGACTGGCAGACCCGCGTCGACGAGTTCTGGGCGCGCTTCGACGACAGCGACGCACCGAGGATGCTCGCCGCCATGCGCGTGCTCGTCGACGAACGTCCCCCGGGCGACGCCCACGCGCTCGCCGAGTGGGGTGGTGTGCATGACGCACTGGGCCTCGAGGAGGATGCGGTCGGCCCGTATCGCCGTGCACTCGAGATCGGTCTGGAGCCGATCGCCGCGCATCAGGTGACGCTGCAGCTGGCGAGCACTCTGCGGAACCTGGGGCGGTTCGACGAGGCGATAGAGCTTTTGCAGAACCTCGACGCCCCCGAGCTCGGCGATGCCCCCGCCGCCTTCCTCGCACTTGCGCTGCACAGCGTGGGTCGCGCGGATGCGGCACTGCAGACCGCCCTCACAGCGTTGTCCGTACACCTGCCTCGCTACGGCCGCGCCCTCGCCGCCTACGCGGCCGACCTCACGGACTGAGACGGGCGGTCAGCGAGCGCTGGGGTCGATGGCCGCCGTTATGCGTGCGACGACGATCCAGGCGAAGACCGCGCCGACGATGACGAGCGCATCGCTGACAATAGAGATCG
Organism: Microbacterium candidum; assembly: GCF_030315975.1. Lineage (GTDB taxonomy): Bacteria > Actinomycetota > Actinomycetes > Actinomycetales > Microbacteriaceae > Microbacterium > Microbacterium candidum. The sequence goes on from NZ_JASXSZ010000001.1 coordinate 261,994, forward strand.
TCAAGCCGGCGATGAAGCCCGGGAGCGAGTTGCCGGTGAGCAGCATCCGTCCGCCGATCCCACTGGTCAGGTTGCCCGCGATCCACAGCACCCACCAGATTCCCCGGATCCCACCGTCCAGGTCGGCTCGTGAACTGCGCGCGATGTCCGAGACGTTCTGGAACGGGAACCACAGCGAGACGATCGGGATGAACCACGATCCGACGTGCCAGCCGGGCGATCGCCGGAGGGAGCCGGCGGGAAGGGAGGCCGCGGCGCGGTACTGCCACACCATCCAGCAGACGCCGGATGCCAGGAGGACGAGCAGCGACAGGATGCTGACCGGCCTCGAGATCGCGTCGTACGCCTCGAGGGCGTCGATCCCGACCAGCCCGGTGCTGTACGCGTTGAGGGAGACGATTCCCCAGAGGTTGACGATGATCGTCACCCCGGACAGCGCCGCGTACGCCACGATCAGCCCGCGGGTGGCCCCGCCGATGCCGCGCAGCGGTCGGACCAGCCATGCGCCGGGGCCACTCGCGTACATCGGTGCGCCGTACTGCGGCTGCGGGGGCGGGGGATAGGCGGGCGGTCCGTACGAGGGCTCGGGCTGAGGAGGAACAGGGTCGCTCATGAGAGTCCTCGTGATCGGCGGTGATGGCGAAGCGCTGCCCGAACGATAGCAGTCGGATGAATTCCGCAGCGGTGCCCGTGCGCTCTCACGGATCGACGCCGACGTGCGTGGTGCGGGGATCGCACCACGCACACGCCTCACATCAGGCGGCAGCCAGATCGAGATCGTCCGGCAACGAGAGATCTGGTCCGTACGTCGTGCCGAACGGATGGACGACGCGGTCGCCGGAGGACCACCGCGGCCAGCCCGGGTCGCCGATGCGGGCGAACGCCGCCCACGCGCGCATCATGTCGCGCGAGACGGCAAGGCGGTCGAGGCTGCGCCCGGTGAGCGGAACGCGGTCCACCGTGCCGAACACGTAGGCGAGCTCGAGGCTGTGGCAGGCGCCGAGGATGCCGCCGAGTACTTCCGTCGGCTGCCGGAACTCATAAGCCCACACATCAGCCGTGCGGTCGGCGGCCTGGTCGGCGATCGTCCGGGCGCCCACCTGGAACATCTGCGCGCTGAAGTGCCGCGCATAGAGGAGGAACGGCGGCTCATCGGGGTGAGCCGCCGCGAGCTCGTCGTACGAAGCGCCGAAGGGCATCGCCGCGACCCGCGCCGCCGCATCCCCCGCCGTCATCTGCGGGCCGAACGTCGGATCGTTCGCGAGGAACATGCCCGCCTCGTGGGTCGTCCAGCCGATGAGGAGCGCCTTGTCCGCGAGCGCGGCCGGAGCGTCATCCCCGAACGGATCGCGAGGCAGATCACGAGCGTCGAGCGACGGCGCGAACCCGGCGATCCCCTCCAAGGAGACCCGCCCGTCGTCGCCCGTGGGCTCGAGCGGCATTCGGCGCAACACCTCTGCCTGCGCCTCGATGAGCCGCTCGAGGGGAATCGCCCGCAGCTCCTCGGACGAGGTCACGCCGAGCATTCCGCACACGTCAGCACGGAGGGATGCTGCCGCATCCGCCTTGTTCGCGCGCGCGATGGGGCCGCTCATCATGATCGACCGGGCGAAGAGCCCCTCGGCGGCGGGCATCGCACCGAGCGTCGCGACCTTCGCGCTGCCGCCTGACTGACCGCTGATCGTGACCCGGGCGGGATCGCCGCCGAAGGCCGCGATGTTGCGCTGCACCCATTCGAGCGCCGCGACGATGTCGAGCATGCCGGCGTTCGCGGAGCCCGCCTCGTCGAACTCTCGCAGGTCCATGAAGCCGAGGATCCCGAGGCGATGGGTCACCGTGACGACGACGATGTCCTCCGCCGCGGCGAGCACGTCCCCGTTGAAGGCCATCTCGTTGCCGGAGCCGTGCGTGAACCCGCCGCCGTGCAGCCACACGAGCACCGGGAGCCCGTCAGCGGACGGCGTGCTCGGCGTCCAGATGTTCAGCCGCAGGCAGTCCTCATCCATGGGAGATCCCTCGACAGGCGATCCCGTGCGCGGATAGAGGAGAGACAGGAGCTTCTCCCCACGCGCACCCTCCGTGAGCCGGGTGTCGGCCTGCGGGGCCGAAGGGCCGAAGACGAGCGCGTCGCGGACTCCGTCCCAGGACTCGACCGGCTGCGGCGGGCGGAACCGGTTCGCCCCGCCGGTGGAGGCGCCGTACGGCACGCCGAGGAAGCTGCGCACGCCCGCGTTGTCGATGCCGCGGAGCTCTCCCGAGTCGACGGTGACGGTGGTGTATGGCATATCAGCGAACCTTCCGGATGGGGGCGATGAAGAACGCCGCGAGCGCAGCGGCGACAGCGGTGAAGATGAACAGCGGGGCGTAGCCGCCGGTCAGCAGGATGACGAGGGCTGCCAGGAACGGTCCCGCGATCTGCGGCCCGGTCGTCGCGACGTTGAGAAGGCCGAGATCGCGCGCTGTGTTCTCGGGGTCCGGGAGCACGAGGGTCATGATCGCCTGGTCGACGGCCATGTAGACGCCGAAGAACAGCCCGACCACGACGGAGTAGGCCAGCATGCCGGTCCAGGTCGGCCAGATCGCCGGGATGAGCGCACCGGCCGCGATGCCGAAGGATGCCACGATGACGAACACCTTGCGGCGGCCGAGGCGGTCAGACAGGGGACCGGAGACCAGGGATGCCACGACCGAGACGGCGAGGTTGATCGTGCCGAGCAGGGCGACCGCGGTCGCTGCATTGCCGCCGGGCAGATTCTTCGCACCGATGTAGTCGGTCAATGTGTAGAGCTGGTAGGTCGAGACCGTCCAGTACCCGATCATGATCGTCGCGCGCGACCAGAAGGCCCAAGCGAAGTCGTGGTCGCGCAGCGCCGTGAAGAAGTGGCGGATGGACTGCCGTTCGGCGACGTTCTGCTCCGCATCCAGCTTCGCCGTCGGGTCGGGGGCGAGGAAGACGAGCAGCAGGGTGCCGACGATCAGCAGCGCGCCGATCAGGAGGTACGCCAGGACCGGGGTGGCGATGAAGACGGGTGCGACGTTGAGCCCGTAAATGACGCCGACCGCCAACGCGAAGCTGGCGATGGCCGAGACGAAGCCTCGGCGCTGGGCGGGCACACGGTCGGGCATGACGGCGGTGATGACGGCCTGGAAGGCACTCATCGTCACCATGACGAGCAGATACGCGGCCGCGAGCCAGAACAGGCTCGTCATCCCGCCGAGGATCGCCAGCAGGACGAGCGCGACGATCGCGCTGATGAGCAGCCATGGCGCACGGCGACCGAAGCGACTGCGGGTGCGGTCGGAGAGCGCGCCGAAAACTGGGTTGCCGATCGCCGCGGCCGCGGCGCCGATGGATGCCAGGATGCCGTACGCGGCTACCTTGCCGGACGGGTCGATCGCCGCGATCTGCGTGGGGAGCACGATCTGCTGCATCCCCTGGAAGATCGCGTACATACCGGCGTTCGCCAGGAAGAACGTCACAACGAAGCGCGCGCCTCCGATGATCTTCGGTGCGCCCGCAGACGTTGCGGGTGCGGCGGACTGCTGGATGCCAGCAGGCTGGGTAGTGTCGGACATCGGCGACCTCCTCGTCGTTGTGCTCAGTCGGGTGCTGAGCGGCTTCACGTATTATTTTCGGAGACCGAAACAAAAGTCAAGGGCTATGCGCACTTCCATTGATCGCGGCCGCGGAACGGACCTCGCCGGCATCCGTCGGGAGAACCTGCACCGCGTGCTCGACGTCGCCCGCACGGAGCCCGGCAGCAGCCAGAACGACATCGCCGCCCGCACCGGCCTCGGCATCGCCGCCGTGAGCTCGCTCGTCAACGAGCTGCTCGACGCGCAGATCCTCGTGCAGGGCGACGCCGCACCCACGCGCACGCGCGGTCGTCCCAAGCGCGCGGTCGAGCTCGCGGATGAGTGGGCCGACATCGTCGGTGTGTCCCTCGAGCGGGGACAGGTCGAGGCGCGCGCGGCGACGCTGCGGGGTCGCGAGCTCGGGCGAGCGGTGCGCTCCTTCCCGGCTCCCCCGTCGGTGGAGCACGCCGCATCCGCCATCCTCGCGGCGATCGACGAGGCGATCGATGGCCGCGTGCGCCCGTCCGGCGCGCCCCGCGTGGTCATCGCACTGCCCGGCGGCATTCGCTTCGACGGCATCGGCGCCACCGAACTCGAGTGGGTGGGAGAGTCGGCCGCCCCGCTGCTCGCGCCCCTGAGAGACCGGGGCTGGCCGGAGCCGATGGTCGGCAACGACGGCAGCCTCTCTGCATTCGCGGAGGCACGGTTCGGGGCGGCCGGCAGCCATGCGAACGCCGTCGTGCTCTTCCTCGGACGAGGTCTCGGCGGGAGCGCGGTCATCGACGACGCGCTCATCCGAGGAGCAGCGACCGCCCCCGGGTTCGGGCACACCGTGCTGGACCCGCACGGCGTCGAGTGCAATTGCGGACTTCGGGGGTGCGCGGAGCGCTCGGTCTCCCTGCTCCGCTTCGCCGAGCTGCTCGGCGAGCCGGAGATCCTGGAGACGACGACGAAGGCGGAGTACGCCGCCGAGCTCGACCTCCGAGCCGCAGGCGGAGACGAACGCGTGACCGCAGTACTGGCGGATGCGGCGACCGCGCTCGAGCAGCTCGGCGACATCGTCGCGTCGCTCCTGAACCCCGAGGTGGTCGTCCTCACCGGACCGGGAGCCTCGCTGGCGCCACGGATCCTCCCGGCACACGTCGGCAACACCCGGGTGCCAACGGCGCAGGGTCTGCTCGGGGACGAGGTCGTCATCCGCGGCGCCCTCGCCGCGGCGCAGGAGCTCGTCCTGTCCGATCCGTTCCTCACGGGCGACCCGGCAGCAGAGGAGTGGGTCTAGGGCTCGTGCGGAGGCGTCGCGGCGAGGCGCCGGAGGCGGCTCAGCGGTCCACGTACCCCATCTGGGCCTGGTTGTAGCGGTCGCCTCGCACGCCGATCCGCTGGGCGAGGGTGTCGAGGTCGGCGAGCTCGTCGGCGGACAGGGCGACGGCGGTGGAACCCGTGTTCTCATCGATGCGGGAGGTGCGGCGGGTGCCGGGGATCGGGACGATCCACGGCTGCTGTGCGAGCAGCCATGCCAGCGCCACCTGCCCGGGGGTCGCTCCCTTCGAGGAGGCCAGCGCCGCGACATGCGCGACCAGGGCGTGGTTCGCCTCGCGGTTCTGCGCGGTGAAGCGCGGGATCGTCGACCGGATGTCGCCGTCGGCGAAGGACGTGTTCTCGTCGACGGTGCCGGTGAGGAATCCCTTGCCGAGCGGGCTGAACGGCACGAACCCGATGCCGAGCTCGAGGAGGGTGGGCAGGATCGCGGCTTCGGGATCGCGGGTCCACAGCGAGTACTCGCTCTGCAGCGCGGTCACGGGGAACGTGGCGTGCGCGCGGCGGATCGTGACGGCGGATGCCTCGGAGAGTCCGAAATGGCGCACCTTGCCCGCGGCGACGAGTTCGCCGACAGTGCCGGCGACGTCTTCGATCGGCACGGCGGGGTCGACGCGGTGCTGGTAGAAGAGGTCGATCACCTCGGTGCGCAGTCGCTTCAGCGAGGCGTCCGCGACGGCGCGGATCTGCTCGGGCCGGCTGTTCAGGCCGACGCTCTTGCAGTTCTGGATGTCCCACCCGAACTTCGTCGCGATCACGACCCGGTCGCGGACCGGGTCGAGTGCTTCGCCGACGAGTTCCTCGTTGACATACGGACCGTAGACCTCGGCGGTGTCGAAGAACGTGACGCCGAGGTCGACGGCGGACCGGAGCACCGCGATCATCTCGGCCCGGTCGCCGGGGTTGGGCCCGTAGCTCTGCGACATCCCCATGCAGCCGAGTCCCACGGCCGAGACGTCGAGCCCCTGTCCGAGTGTGCGCGTGTGCATGATCAGTCCTTCCTCGCCGTCAGCGGAGTCGTCGATGCCGTCGACGCTACGCGCGACCACTCCCGCGTGGGATGCCCTGTCGGTACCCCGCTCGCGAAGGCCTCCCTCGTCCCGCGGGGTTGAGTGGGTGGTGTTCGACGAGGCGGACACCACACGGCGGGCGGCGTGAGTGCGGCGGTAGCGCGGCTTCCAGCGACCGTCAGGCGCGCGCGACCCACTCCTCGACCGCTTCCGATGACAGCACCTGCTGGGTAACCATGATCGTGGCGCCAAGAACGCCTGCGGTCTCGCCTGCCTGCGACTGCACGACCGCGAGGTGCTGCGTCGCGAGTGGGATACTGCGCCGGTATACGACCTCGCGCACCCCAGCCAGCAGATGCTCGCCGGCGTGCGCGACCGCCCCTCCGATGACGATCACGCGCGGGTTGAGCAGGTTGACGACCGTGGCGAGCACCTCACCCACCTCCCGCCCAGCCTGGCGTACGGCTGCGCCCGCGGCGGCATCCCCGCTCCGTGCGAGCCGTACTACGTCGGCGGCGCTGATGGCATCCATCCCGTCGTTGCGGAGCTCGGCGGCGATCGCCGGTCCGCTCGCGATGGCCTCGAGGTCACGTTCGTCCTCCGGAGGACGGGGCGAGTCATGGCTGTACGGCACCTGCACATGGCCGAGGTCGCCCGCCGAGCCTCGGGCGCCCCGCTGCAGAGCACCCCCGGAGATGATCCCGGCGCCGATGCCCGTGGCGACCTTGACGAAGACGAGATCCTGCACGCCCGGCCAGCTGAGCGCCTGCTCGCCGAGCGCGAGGATGTTGACGTCGTTGTCGACGAGCACCGGCACGGCGAAGAGCCGCTGCACGTAGGCGGGGACGTTGAAGCGGTCCCAGCCTGGCATGATCGGCGGGTTCGTGGGCATGCCGGTCGAATGTTCGACCGGCCCGGGAACGCCGATGCCGACACCGACCAGCGGCGCGTCCGGCGCTCTTCGCAGCAGTTCCACGCCCTCGGCCAGCACCTGGTCAAGCACGGGTTCAGGGCCCGCGGCGATATCGACGCCGTGTGTAGTCGAGACCAGGATGCTTCCGCTGAGGTCCGCCACCGCGACGGTCGCGTGGGTGGCGCCGAGGTCGATCGCCAGCACCAGCCCAGCGAGTGCGTTGAAGGCGACGCGCGCGGGCGGACGGCCTCCGGTGGATACCGCTTCGCCTGCGGGCTTCAACAAGCCGGCAGCGAGAAGGGCGTCCATGCGGGGTGCGACTGTGGAACGGGCGAGCCCGGTCAAGGTCGCGATCTCCGCCTTGGTTCGCGCGCGCCCGTCTCGGAAGATCTGGAACACTTCTCCGGCGCCCATCCCTGGCGCCCCGGCGCGTGCTGCATCGACCATGCGCGCAAGTCAACCACAGCTGATGGATGAAATGACGAAGCTCGAGAACCTTTTGGTGCCGAACCTCTGACTTTTGACGAAAGGCTTGCAAAAGATCATGGGGTTGGATCAGAATGAGCCGTATGACGACGGAAGTCAGCCCCAGCCGCATTGACGCGGACACCCGCACCGCCATCAGCGCGGGCATCATCGGCGGCGGATTCATGGGCCGTGTCCACGCCCACGCTGCACGCGTGAACGCCGCACGTCTCGCCGAAATCGCCGCTTCGACACCGGCGCGAGCCGCCGCGTACAGCGACGAACTCGGCTTCGAGGCCGCCGCCGAGAGCGCCGATGAACTCATCGCGTCGCCTGACGTCGACATCGTGCACATCTGCACCCCGAACGGCACGCACGCGCTGCTCGCCGCGGCCGCGCTTGCGGCGGGCAAGCACGTGATCTGCGAGAAGCCGCTCGCCGTCGCCGTCGCCGATGCTGAGGCGCTGACGGCGCAGGCGGATGCAGCCGGGCTCGTCGCCGCCGTCCCCTTCGTCTACCGGTACCACCCGATGGTGCGCGAGGCCCGCGCCCGAGTCGCTCGTGGAGACCTCGGAATGCTCCTCAGTGTCGACGCCGGATACCTGCAGGACTGGATGCTACTGCCGACCGATGACGACTGGCGGGCGACATCGGCGGCCGGCGGATCGTCGCGCGCGTTCGCCGACATCGGCTCGCACCTGTGCGACCTCCTCGAGTTCATCGCCGGGGAGCGCATCGTGCGGCTGAGCGCCCGCACGCGGCGCATCTTCGACGAGCGCGGCGGCCGCGCGGTCGAGAACGAGGACATCGTCGCGATCCTCGTAGAAACCGCCTCGGGCGCGATCGGCACTCTGCTCATCTCGCAGATGGCGGCCGGCCGCCGCAACGCGCTCACCGTGGAGCTGCACGGCTCGAACGAGAGCCTGCGGTTCGACCAGGAGAACCCCGAGCGCCTGTGGCTCGGCGGACGGACCGAGTCCCGCGTGATCGTGCGCGATCCGGCAACCGCCGCCCCCGACTCCGCGCGCCTGCAGCCGGTGCCGGCCGGGCACGCGATGGGCTACCAGGACGCCTTCGACAACTTCATCGCCGATGCCTATGCCGCCGTGCGAGGCGAGGCGCCCGAAGGCATGCCGGTGTTCGCGGACGGGCTGCGCGCCGCACGCCTCACCGAAGCCGTGCTGGAGTCCGCCGCGAGCGGCCGTTGGATCGAGACAGGAGAATGACGATGCCCACCTACGACTACGTGATCGTCGGCAGCGGAATCAACGGCGCCATCGCTGCCGCACAACTGCACGAGGACCTGCCGGAGGCGTCGATTCTCGTGGTCGAAGCGGGTCGCCACATCACTGCACACGACGGCGAGCACCTCGTCGAGGCCGACGAGAACGCGATGAACGCGTCGTACGAGGACCTCATGCGTCGCGCCCGTCAGATCGAATACGTCAAGGGTGCCGTGTCGATGAACGACATCGAGGGCGACCGCTGGGCGGCAGACATGACCGGCGTCTTCCCGGCGGCCTTCCTCGGGCACAACTTCGCCGAATTCCCGGGCGCCTCCATCGCATGGAACATCGGCGGGATGGGCGTGCACTGGACGTGCGCGACGCCGTGGCCATACGCCCACGAGATCCCCGACTTCCTGCCTCGCGACGAATGGGAAGCCGACCTCGAGACCGCCCGCAGGCACCTGCGCACCTACAACGGACCGCTGCTGTCGGGGGGATGGTCGAACCCCTTCACCGAGCCGATGTTCGCGGCCCTGCGTGAAGCTGTGCCGAGCCCGGACCCCGACCGCCAGTTCGGCTACATGCCGATGGCCGGGGTTGCGCACCCCGACCGGCCGTTCGCGCGCACGGGCCCCCGCGACATCGCGCCATTCCTCTTCGACGGCAGTGTCCCGAACGTCACCCTCGTGACCGGCGTGCTCACCACGCGCGTGCTGCACGAGGGCGGAGTCGTCACCGGGATCGCCGGGCGTGACGTCGTCACTGGAGAGGAGAGCGTGTACACCGGCCGTCAGTACGTGATCGCCGCGGACGCGCTGCGCACCCCGCAGCTGCTGTGGGCCTCCGACATCCGGCCCGATGCTCTGGGCGTTCGCCTCAACGAGCACGCATCGATCGACGGCGACGTCGTCATCGACGGGACCCGGTTCGGGCTGACGGATGCCGACATCCCCACCCCGCCCGACGGCGAGCCGTTCATCGGGTCCTACTGGAGCCCGTCCATCGGCGAGGCCCGCCCCGCGCACGGCCAGCTGATGGAGCGTGACGTCGACGGCATGGGCCACGTGCTGGGGGTCGGTTGGTACTGCGTCACGGAGATCCGCCCTGAGAACCGCATCGAGTTCTCCGAGGAGCTCACCGATTCTCTCGGGATGCCGCACATGACCGTGCACTTCTCGTACTCCGCAAAGGACCTCGAGGTGATCGAGCGCACCAAGGAGGTGCAGCGCGCCGCCGCCAATGCGATCGGCGACTTCGGAGAGCGCGAGGGCGAACTGCTGCCGCCCGGAGCATCTCTGCATTACACCGGCACCGTTCGCATGGGACCCGTCGACGACGGCACCAGCGTGTGCGGCACCGACGGGCGCGTGTGGGGTTTCGACAACCTCTTCCTGCTCGGCAACGGCGTGGTTCCCACCGCACTGACCTGCAACTCCACCCTCACCGGCGCGACGCTCACCATCCGCATCGTGCGCGCGCTCGTCGCCGCCAACTGACCCTGTCCACCCGAAACACCCACCACACACCATTAAGGAGCTGATCAGGATGACTCACCTGACCACGCGACGCCGAGCGACGACGCTCGGCGTCGCAGTCCTCGCCACCGCATTGATGCTCACCGGCTGCGGCCGGTCCGGCGGAGACACCAGCAGCAGCGCGTCGACCGGACCCGCAGTCAACGACAAACCCGCCACCGGCACCGTCCAGCTCTGGTCAGAGGGCGCCGACGGCGACAAGCTGCCGACGATGATCGCGGAGTTCAAGAAGGCCAATCCGAACGTCGACATCCAGCTGACCAAGGTGCCGCAGGACCAGTTCGCGTCCAAGATGACCGCCGCGATCACCGCGGGCACCGTGCCCGACCTCATCTTCAGCTTCACGGAAGACCAGGCCGCGTTGCTCGCCACGGGCGGCTTCGACACCGTCCCCGCTGGCCTCGTCAACGAGTCCGACTTCTTTCCGGGTATCTGGGCGAACTCCGTGACCGCCGGCAAGCAGTACGGCGTTCCGTGGTACACGTACGCGAACATGCTGATCTACCGCAGCGATCTCGCCCAGAAGGCGGGCATCACCGCCGCGCCTGCGACGTGGGACGAGCAGAAGGCATTCGCCCAGAAGCTCAAGGACTCCGGCGTCGCCGACCCGCTGGTGCTGGCGGTCAATTACGACAAGTACTCCGCCGGGCAGCTCCAGGTGATGGCGGCGCAGAACGGCGGTTCGTTCCTGAACGCCGACAAGACCAAGTGGACGCTCGACGACCCGAAGGTCGTCCAGGCGCTCGACTACTGGGCGGGTCTCATCAAGTCGGGCCTCTCGTCGGCCGACGGCCCTGCCTTCCTCGACACGGTGCCGTGGATGAGCTCGGGCAAGTCCGCCACGATCGTCGATGGCGGCCCGTGGTTCGCGTCGTGGTTCGATGGCGCGAACGGCCAGGGCTGGAACGACGCGCACATGACGTACGCGCAGAACCCGTCCGGCCCCTCGGGCGGCAAGGGCGCGACGACCGGCGGCGGCAGCTGGATGGTCCCGACGGACGCCAAGAACAAGGATGCCGCGTGGAAGTTCGTGCGGTGGATGTCCGAGGCTCCGCAGCAGGTGGAGTGGTTCAAGATCTTCGGCAACATGCCGGCGCTGAAGACGGCGTGGAACGACCCGGCCCTCAAGGGCAAGATGCTCGACCAGGTGCACGAGGCGCTGAACTACGGCGTCGCTCAGCCGAACGTCGCCACGTGGAACCAGGTGGGGCAGATCATCGGTCAGCAGATGGAGAAGGTCGTCCGCGGCGGTGTGACCGCCCAGGCGGCCCTCGACGAGGCGCAGAAGCAGGCCGAAGCCATCGGCGTCGCTGGGAAGCAATAGACCGATGTCTGTGACCGCCACGCGGGCAATGGTCACCTCTGGGGCGTCCGACGGACGTCCCAGAGGGACCGGCCCGGCCCGTCGCATCCAGGAAGGCTCCCGCTCCGAGACGGCCACCGCGTGGCTGTTCCTCGTGCCGTTCCTTGTGATCTTCGTGGTCTTCACCGCGATCCCGACAATCATCGCCTTCGGCACGAGCCTCACCGACATGCGGGCTCGCGACATCCGCAACCCGTTCGACGTCAACATCACCGGCCTCGCATCGTACGGCTCGATCCTCGCCGACCCCAGCTTCCAGCGGGCGTTCTGGAACACGGTCCTGTTCGTCGTGCTGTGCGTCCCGCTGAGCATGGCGCTCGGGTTCGCGCTCGCCGTCATGCTCAACAGCGCCATCCGGCGCCTGCGCACGTTCTTCCGCGCCGCGGTCTACGCTCCGGTCATCACGAACATCGTGGCTGCGGCCGTCATCTGGCAGTACGCGTTCTCGATCTCGGGGCCGGTCAACAACGCCCTCTCGAACATCGGCATCGAGGCCGTCAACTGGCTGGGGCAGCCACAGTGGGCGTTCGGCACCGTCGTGATGATGGGCGTGTGGCGTACCGCAGGTACGTGCATGGTGCTGTTCCTGGCCGGATTGCAGGCCGTGCCCGAAGAGATATACGAAGCGGCGCAGACCGACGGGGCGTCGGGCGCCCGCAGGCTGTGGTCGATCACGCTTCCCCTGCTGCGTCCGACGACGCTGCTGGTCACCGTCCTCATGACGGTGTCGTTCCTGAACATCTTCGAGGAGCCGTTCCTGCTCACGAAGGGCGGGCCGCTGAGCGCGACCACGTCGATCGCGCTGTGGGTCTACCAGCAGTTCGGCTTCGGCAACATCTCGGCGTCCATGGCGGGCTCCGTGGTGCTGCTGATCCTCGTCGGGGTCGTCGCCGTCATCCAGTTCCGAATGCTGAGGCCGAAGCATTGAACAAGACATCGCCCACCCGTCTCGCCCTCACCTACACGGCGCTCACCGTCATCACGGTGCTCATGCTGCTGCCTTTCGTCTGGGTGTTCTTCGGCTCGTTCAAGACACAGGCCGAGTTCTTCCACGACCCCGGGGCCTGGCTCCCGACGTCGTTCCAGGTGCAGAACTACGTGAAGCTGTTCACCGACGGCGGCTTCGGCACGTACATGGCGAACAGCATCATCGTGGCCGTCGTCGTCGTGCTCGCCAACGTCCTCTTCGCGGCGATGGCGGGATACGCCCTCGCGAAGCTGCGATTCCGCGGCAAGAGATTCGTCTTCCCCCTCGTGATCGTGTCGATGATCGTGCCCTACGTCGCGCTGTTCGTGCCGCAGTTCGTCATCGTTGTGCAGATGGGGCTGGTCAACACCCTCATCGCGATCATGCTGCCGCTGCTGGTCATGCCGCTCAGCGTGTTCATCATGCGACAGTTCGCGCACGGCGTGCCGTTCGAGCTCATGGAGGCCGCACGCCTGGACGGCGCAGGTGAGGCGCGGATCTTCTTCCGCGTGTTCCTGCCCCTATGCGGCCCCGGTCTCGCGACGGTGGCGATCCTGTCGTTCCTCTCAGCCTGGAACAACTTCCTGTGGCCACTGGTGGTCGCGCAGTCGCAGGACGTATACACGGCACCCGTCGGACTGGCGGTCGCTTCGCAGGCGTCCAACACGATCAACTTCGGCGTGCTCCTGGCCGGTTCCATGGTCGTCCTGCTGCCGATCCTCATCCTGTTCCTCTTTCTCCAGAAGTACTTCATCCAGGGCGTCGCCACGGCGGGCCTCAAGTAGTCAGAAAGGCTGTCTCCTCGTGCAGATGAAAGACGCGAAATTCGCACTCAACGCGATTCAGTGGATCAATGTGAAGGCCGACCCGGACGATCTCGACAGCGAGAGCCTGTGGCGCTTCACCGATCCCACCTTCATCGCCGAATATCCCGGCGTGCTGCGTGCGATCCGGGATGCCGGCTTCGCCGCCACGATGCTCGAGGTGCTCGAGACGCAGACGCTGCAGAACTACGAGGCGATGATCAAGGATGCGGACCTCAAGGTCGCGCCGGGCTACGTGCAGGTGCCGCTGGCGTCCGAGCACGGCGGACGTCTCGAGCGCGGCACCAACGAACGCATCCACTGGTTCGACTCGGTCCGGCGCAAGGCAGAGGAGTCCAACTACATGGGCCTGTCGCGTATCTTCCTCGCGGCCGAGGTGAATCAGGATGCCATCCGATGGCAGCGCCCCGCGGTCGGATACGACTTCTCTCAGGATCGTCTCGACGAGCTCACCGATCTCATCGACGAGGCAGTCGATGTGCTCAACGCCGAGGGCGTCAGGCCCGGACTGCACAATCACGTGGGGACGTGGATCGAAACCGAAGCCGAGTACGAACACGTGCTGAACAGCATCGGCGCGTCGCGTCTCGGCGCCGCGTTCGACATCGGCCACCTGGAGTGGGCCGGCATCGACGCGAAGGCCGCGCTCGCCACGTGGGGCGACCGGGTGCAGGATGTCCATCTCAAGGATCTCGACCTCGGCATAGCCCGGCGCAGCCGCGAGGAGGGCCTCACCTACGAGCGCGCCACCGATCTCGGCCTCTACAAGGAGCCGGGACTCGGAGACCTCGATCTGCCCGACATCATGTCGGCTCTGCCTGACGATTTCGGGGGCTGGGTGTTGATCGAGGTCGACCGGGCGTCGATGGACCCGGTCGACAGCGCCCACTACACAGCACGCTGGGTGCGCGAGACGATGGCCTCATGAGCACGCACCCCGTCACCCTGTTCACCGGTCAGTGGGCCGACCTGCCCTTCGAGGAAGTTGCGCGGCTCGCCGCCTCCTGGGGGTACGACGGCCTCGAGATCGCGGCGTCAGGCGACCACCTCGACCTTCAGCGGGCCGAAGCGGATCCGGAGTACGTGCAGTCGCGCCTCGACATCCTCGACCGCCACGGGCTGAACGTCTACGCGATCTCGAACCATCTCGCCGGGCAGGCGGTGTGTGACGACCCGATCGACTTTCGCCACCAGGCGATCGTGCGTCCGTACGTGTGGGGCGACGGGGACGGCGAGGGCGTGCGACAGCGTGCGGCCGACGACATGAAGCGCGCGGCGCGGGTCGCGCGCAAGCTCGGCGTGGACACCGTCGTCGGGTTCACCGGGTCGAGCATCTGGCCGTACGTGGCCATGTTCCCGCCCGTGCCTGCATCCGTCATCGACGCCGGCTACGAGGACTTCGCGAACCGCTGGAACCCGATCCTGGATGTGTTCGACGCGGAAGGGGTCAGGTTCGCGCACGAGGTGCACCCGTCCGAGATCGCCTACGACTACTGGACCAGCGTGCGCACCCTCGAGGCGATCAGGCACCGCGAGGCGTTCGGGTTCAACTGGGATCCATCACACATGATGTGGCAGAACATCGATCCGGTCGGGTTCATCTGGGACTTCCAGACTCGCATCTACCACGTGGACTGCAAGGACACGCGGATGCGCCCGCAGAACGGGCGCGCCGGCGTGCTCGGCTCCCACCTCGCGTGGGGTGACCCCCGCCGCGGCTGGGACTTCGTGTCCACAGGGCACGGCGACGTCCCTTGGGAGGATGCGTTCCGCGCGCTCGAGGCGATCGGATACACCGGACCGATCTCGATCGAGTGGGAGGATGCTCGAATGGACCGCCTGCATGGCGCCGCCCAGGCGGTGGATTACGTGAGGTCGCTGCTATGGCCGCAGCCCGCAGCATCCTTCGACGCCGCCTTCAGCAATCAGTGACGAGGCCGGCGCTCAGTCCTCGAGGGCTTGATGCGGACGTGCCGACGCAAGGCGAGGGGGCGTAGCCCCCGCGCGCGAGCCGTCCTTCTCGTAGGCGGCCCCGCGGTGCAGCAGGATCACCCTGTCGGCGTCCTGCTCGATCGAGCCCGATTCACGCAGGTCGGAGAGTGCCTGCTTCTTGCCGCGTCGCTCCGCCAGGGCACGCAAGACCCTGTGACGGACGCGGCGATGTCGGCCCCCGGCGCCACGACGGGAGCGTCGTCGGGACGCTTCGCGGGATGCCGGCGGGCCTTCGTGATCATGGCCATCACCATAGCCGAGTTCATAAAAAGGGCAAGTCAGCCGACATTTTCTACCCTGAGTCCAGCGAGTTGACTTTTACCGGGGGTCGGCTATGGTCGTGAGTTCACCCGCCAGCCGACCAGGGGAAGCGAGTCGTCATGTCAGGCAGATCACCTCGAGCACGAGACGCGAAGAAACCCGCACAGCTGACGCCGAAGGAGAAGCGCGCCGAGAAGCGCGCGAGCCAGGAATCACGAGCGTTCATCAAGCCACGCAAGGGCGCGTCCGGCTGACGAACGGCGCGGGCTCCTCACCTCGAGGGGCCCGCGGCACTTCAGCGCAGGCGCGGGTCGCCTTCGAGCACGACCGCCACCCCGTCCTCGGAGTTCGACGGCGCGACTTCGTCCGCCGCAGCGAGGGCCTCCGGTTCGGCGTTCGCCATTGCGATGCCGCAGCCCGCCCACCGGAGCATCGAGACGTCGTTGAGAGCGTCGCCGAACGCGAGCACCTCGGACCGGTCGATCCCGAGCTTGGCGCACAGATGCGCGAGCCCGGTCGCCTTGGTGACGCCCTCGGCCATGACTTCGACGAACGGGGCGCCGGAGAGCGTCGCCTCGAATCCGTGAGGATCCAGTTCGTCGAGCGTCGCGAAGATCGCCGAGGTGGGGATCGTGCGGTGGCGGATCACCAGCTTGAGGCTCGGGGCCGCCAGCACCTCGCTGAGCGGACGCGTGTCCATCGTGGCAGGCTCCCGCTTGTGATCGCTGTACGCGGCGAGCTCGGCGTAGCCCCTCTCGGCGACGAAGACCTCGCCGGCCTCGCGCACACTGGCGTACACGAGATCCGGGATGCGGGCGCCGAGCTCGCGCGCGATCCTCTGCTGCACCGGAACCTCGAGCTCGTCCGCGAAGAGCGTCTCGCGCGTGCCCAGATGCACCGCATAGGCGCCGTTGCCGCACAGTATCCAGCCGTCGAAGCCCGCCTCCTCCGCGATCTGCCGTACCCCGATCGGCTGCCGCGCCGTGACGGGGACGACGATGATCCCCGCTGCTCGCACGGCATCGAGGGCGGCGCGCGTTCGCGCGGTCA
The DNA here is from genome assembly GCF_030315975.1 of Microbacterium candidum. Taxonomy (GTDB): domain Bacteria; phylum Actinomycetota; class Actinomycetes; order Actinomycetales; family Microbacteriaceae; genus Microbacterium; species Microbacterium candidum. The sequence continues at coordinate 278,499 of NZ_JASXSZ010000001.1, forward strand.
CGTGTCCGGACTCGTCGAGCAGCGTCCCATCGAGGTCGGTCGCGACAAGCCGGAACCGCGGATGCTGGAGGCCCTGCACATCCGTCATCTCAGCGCAGGGACCGTGTCGATCATGCGGCCAAGTGTACGGAGGGTGGAATGTCCATCCGGGCACGGCATGGACGGTCCCCCTGGCGCAACGGTCGTTCGAGGTCGGCGGGTCCTATGATCTGCTTGCGTGCGGAAGAAGGCCGATTCATCGAATACCCGTCGGATCCGGCGCCCATCAAACTTCATGGGGAGGGACTTCATGACACGAATCGCAGCGGAGCCTGGTGGCTGCTGAGCCTGATCTCGATCATCGGCTGGATCATCGTGATCGTGATCCAAGCGCTGCGCTCCGATCCGGCGGGGCGACGATTCGACAGAGCTCGGCCGTGACGACGACGATGCAGCTCATCACCGAGGCCGACTGGCAGGTGCTGCGCGATGCCCGTCTGACCGCACTCCGGGATGCGCCCGAGGCATTCAGCTCCACGTACGCACGCGAGGTGGCGTTCGACGAGAAGACCTGGCGCGGACGCACCGCCACGACCCGGAACTTCGTCGCGCGGGATGCCGGCTCGCAGGTCATCGGGCTCGTCGGCGGGCGACGGATGCCCGACAGCCCCAGCAGCGATCGGGAAGTGCTGTCGCTCTGGGTCGCGCCGTCGGCGCGAGGTCACGGGGTCGCCGGAATGCTCATCGATGCGGTCGCCGACTGGGCTCGAAAGGAGGGCGCCCGCACGCTGCGCCTCTGGGTCGTCGACGACAACACCCCTGCCCAAGCCGCCTACCTCCGCGCGGGCTTCACCATGACCGGCGAACGCCAATCCGTCAGCCCCGACGACCCACGATTCGAAGTGCGCATGTCCCGCTCGCTCTCTCCGTGTGAGCGATAGCGCCTTGCGGCGGCTCGGTGCCGCCCGAACGCTTCCTCGATCCGTTGGCGTCGTCGGGGCGTGGTGAAACAACCCGCTCGTTGTCTCGACCCACCCATTGACAGCCGGGTGTCCCGGTGGTTCTCCGGTCACCGTAACGCCGGGTCGCGTGGATGCCGGAGTGCTCCCTGCGCCGTCGAGACAGCGTGGTCCGGGAGCGCCCGGGGTCCGGCCACGAGACTGGGGATTCATCATGAAGATCTCGCGATGGGCAGCGCTGCCGGTCGTTCTCGCCCTGGGGTCGGTGATTGCCGTGGCAGGCCCCGCATCCGCCGCCAGTCCGAACGGCCAGACAGTGACGTCGACCCAGAACGTCCACGGCGTCTTCTGGGAGAAGCAGGCCACCAACCCGTGCACGGGCGACACCTTCAACGGCGGCAAGGGGATCCAGTTCACGGGGAACCTGGTCAACCACATCACCTTCTTCACGAACAGCGACGAGGTGTGGATGACGTTCACCGAGACCGGAGCGATCCTCGGCATCGACGACGGCAACGGCGTCACCTACAGCGGGCATGCGACGGCGTGGGGCAACTTCAACATGAACGAGCGCAACGCCAACAACGCGTTCACCCTCACCATCAAGGCCACTGGATCAGACGGATCGACTGTCTTCGCGCACGATACCGCCGTGTGGGTCATGAACGCGGATGGCACCGTCACCGTGAACTTCGACAAGTTCAACATGACCTGCGGCTGACGGGACCCATCCCGGTCGCGCCAGACAAAGTCCGAGTTCGACCGCTGAGGAGCGCGTGGTGCGGGTTCGCGTTCCGCCCGTCGAGCGGTGACGGGACGCGAATCCGCTCACGCCCCCGACCCCTCGAGGGCCTCAGTCTCAGGAGAGTCCGTGGTCTCGCCAGCCGGGATGCAGTTAAGACATCAGAGCAGACCGCGTTTCGTGTGGGTTTCTAGCAGGCACGACCACACACCGCGGACAGAAACTCTGAGGAACTATTGGAAGTCGCCGCCCGGCGCCATATCCGTGAAGCGGGAGAAGTGGCCCTGGAACGCGACGGTGATCGTGTCGGTCGGACCGTTTCGGTGCTTCGCGACAATGAGGTCGGCCTCCCCTGCGCGGGGGCTGTCCTTCTCATAGGCCGCCTCGCGGTGCAGCAGGATCACCATGTCGGCGTCCTGCTCGATCGAGCCCGACTCACGTAGGTCGGAGAGGGCCGGCTTCTTGTCGGCGCGCTGCTCGGGACCACGGTTCAGCTGCGACAGCGCGATGACCGGCACCTGAAGCTCCTTCGCGAGGAGCTTGAGCGCACGTGAGAACTCCGAGACTTCCTGCTGGCGGCTCTCGACGCGCTTGCCCGACGTCATGAGCTGCAGGTAGTCGATGATCACCATCTTGAGGCCGTGCTTCTGCTTGAGGCGGCGGCACTTCGCGCGGATCTCCACGAGCGTCATGTTCGGGCTGTCGTCGATGAACAGGGGCGACTGGTCGATGCGTCCACGGGTCGACGCGATGGTCGTCCAGTCGCGGGAGTCGAGCGTGCCCTTGCGCATGTTCTGCAGCGGCACCGCGGCCTCGGCGCTCATGAGGCGCATCGCGATCTCCGACCGCCCCATTTCGAGTGAGAACACGACGGTCGGCATCTGTGCCTTGATCGAAGCGGCCCGCGCGAAATCCAGAGCCAACGTCGAGTTGTGGGTCGGGATCATCGATTCACCCGCCAGGTACAGGTGCTCGTCGTTGTCGACCTGCACGCAGCGCACCGGCACGCTCGCCATCGCGCGGATCGCCTTGACGTAGCGCCTGCTCGTGCGGCGCGTGTCCGCCGGGCGCTCCTGCTCGTGCAACGCGCGCTTGCGCTCGAGCCAGAACACGTCGTCGGTCGTCGAGAAGTTGAGGATATAGCAGGTGGAGGATGCCTCGGAGCGGCCGTTCACGCGCTTGGTCGTGCGCCCGCAGCGGTAGCCGAGGCTGACGATCAGCTCGTACACCGAGTCGGCGAGCTTCTCGTTCGTCACGGCGAACTGGCAGGAGCCGACTCCCCTGACGACCGTGCCGTCGGTATCCAGGAGACCGGCCAGCAGTTCGCGGCGCTGCGCCTCCGACGCCCGCAGGTAGGCGATCGGCACGTGCTTGTCGCCGAGCACGCCGGCCTTGCGCAGCAGGGCCGTGAACGAGCCGTGGTCACGATGGCAGTCGGCGCACCGCTGCGCTTCGCCGGAGTAGGGCTTGCCGCAGTCGGGGCACGACAGGCGCTCGGGGTGTGCCCCCTTGTTCTTCGGCCCGCAGGTGCGACCGCACGTGCGCACGTGCGGGTGACGTGCCGTGAACTCGGTCCTGCACACCTCGCAGGTGCGGACGAGCGACTCCCGCTCGAGGAGCTGGAGCGAATGAAGCATGCCCCCACGGGACTGGACCCGCATCCCGCTGCGCGCGATGAACGAGGGGATCTCGTCGGTTTCGCTCGTCAGCCGGGCGCCGTCGCTGTGCCCGTCGCCGAGCCACGCGCCGAGGGCGTAGGGCGCGACGGGCAGATCAGCCTCGGGCGCCTGCAGCGCCAGGGCATTCCGCACCGAGTGATTGGCCCGCTCCTCGGCGCCGACGGTGAGTGTCGCGAGCATCTGCTCCGTCGTGACGACAGAGGCACCGATCCGCGCTCCTCGCCGCGCCGCTCGCGTCTCGGTCAGCCACTGGTGCTCGGCGTCGGCGATGATCGTCGAGCCGTCCGAGAACTCGATCTCGTAGCAGGGGCGGCCGACCATGACCTCGGTCGCGGCGACGACTCGCGTGGGTCGGCCGTCCGCGTCGTAGAGCTCGTCGCCGACGCTGACCGCACCCATCGTGGTCCAGCCGGTCGGGGTGGGCAATGGGGTGTCGAGGGCGAGAGCCTTGCCCATAGCCGGTCGCGCGGCGACGACGATCATCTGACCGGGATGCAGGCCGTTCGTCAGCTGGTCGAGTCCGGCGAAGCCGGTCGGGATGCCGGTCATCTGACCGTCCCGCCCGCGCGCCGCCTCGATCTCCTCGACAGCCGCGTCGACGGCGACCGTCAGCGGTACGTAGTCTTCCGTGGCCTCGGCGCCCGTGACGGAGTAGATCTCGGCCTGCGCATTGTTGACGAGGTCGAGCGCCTCGCCCTGACCCGAGTACCCCATCTGAACGATGCGAGTGCCCGCCTCGACGAGACGACGCAGGAGTGCGCGCTCGGAGACGATGGACGCGTAGTACCCGGCGTTCGCCGCAGTCGGCACGATCGAGGTCAGCGTGTGGAGATAGTCGGCGCCGCCGGCGCGCTCGAGCTCCCCCGTCTTGATGAGCTCGTCCGTCACGGCGACGACGTCCGTCGGCTCGCCGTGCGAGTACAGCGTGAGGATGGCCTCGAAGATCAGCTCGTGCTTCGGAATGTAGAAGTCGGCCCCGCGCAGCGTCTCGATGACATCGGCCACCGCATCCTTCGACAGGAGCATGCCGCCGAGGGCGCTCTGCTCCGCCAGCAGGTCGTGCGGAGGTGTGCGCTCATGCTCGCGGGGGGTACCGAGTCGTTCGGGGGCGATGTCGGCGATGGACACGTGCGGCGTCCTCCTCTGCTGCTCGGGCACTTCGACGGGCCAAGCACAACACAGACCTCGGACATCGCGTCGCGCGCACGACGCATGTTCGTTGATCCCCCCGCGGGCCTCGCCCCACGTTAGGCAGGACGGTTTCCACATGCAACACCGCCTGTGGATAACTCTGTGGACTTCCTGCGGGAAACGCCGTGGGTCCTGTGCAGAACTGCTGTGGAGAACTCGGGGGCCTCAAGGGAATTTCTTCACGATTGACCCTTGTGACCTGGGGTTTATGAATCCACACCCTGTGGATGGAATGCGACTTGAAGTACACGTTGAAGGTTTCCTCCCCCGTGTGCACCTGTGCACAACGAGGACGCGGTCGCCGAAGTTCCTCAAACGTATGGACGCGCGACCGCGACGCGTGTATCGTGAGCGGTCCAGGCACCCTCACCCAGCTCGTCTGCGCTCAGGCAGACGCGGCAGAGCATCGCTTTGGAGGTGAACGTGGAGACCGCCCACTCGCGGCCCCGCTGGGGTGCCTGGATTCTGATCGGCGTCGCCGTCGCGTTCGCCTGGCTCGCTCTCTCGATCGTCATCGGACTCGGCTCCTCGCAGGCGCGCGCCGCAGACGGCACCGTCGGCAACGGCAGCGGCCTGCTCGGCGGAGTCACCTCGATGATCGACAAGACGGTGGGGGCTGTCACGAACACGACGTCCGTGGTCACGACGCCCGTCGTGCAGGCCGTGGTGAAGACGACGGCAGCGGTGCCGGTCGTCGGGCCGGCCGCATCCACCGCCATCACGACGACGACCAACACGGTCGCCTCCGTCATCGCGCCGGTCACCGCGGCGACCAAGGATGTCGTCACCAAGACCACCGCGCCGGTCGTTCAGGCCGTCGACGACACCGTGACGATCGTGCTGCAGACGACGAAGTCCGCCACCGCCCCGGTCCCCGTCGTGGGAGGGGTGGTCGCGCCCGTCGTCGACGCGGTCTCGGGTGTCGTGGATGTCGTGAACCTGCCCGGCACGATCGGAGACGTCACGGGAGTCGTCGACGGCACCGTCGGCAGCGTCACCGGAACGGTCGCGGGAGTCGTCACCGCCCCCGGCCAGACCCCGGGGACCCCCGTGATTCCGGGTCTTCCCGGCCTTCCGGGCGGGTCCGCGACCCCTGGCGCCGGCGGCGTCTTGACGCCGGTCGCCGATGCCGCTGCAGCGGTCACCGCATCCGTCTCCGCCGCGTCTCAGCGCGCGCTGGACGCGATGTTCCTGGCCGCCCGCAACGCCGTCACGGTGGCGGATGCAGCGGCCTCCGTCGCCCTCACACTCTCCCCTGTCGACGGCGCATTGCGCCTCGCCGGGGATTCCTCGCCCGTTCTCGGCGTCGCGCCGGGCGGGTCATCCGCGGGTTCCTCTGGTGCAGGACCCGGCGGCGCAGCCGCGCTGCTTGCGTTCGGACTGTTCTTCGCACACCGTGCCTGGGTGCGTCGACACGTCACGGACGACCAGCAGACGCCTTCTGCGCCGGTCTACGACACCGACGTCTCTCCCGACTGATCGCGCCCCGGCCGCATCTGTGCGCTCTGCGCACCGCGGCACGGCAGGCATCGGTGCGCTCTCGCGCGCCGGAAATCGATCACTCAGGGAGAACTTCTCATGCGTACTTTCTACAAGCGCGCCATATGGGGCACGCTCATCGCCGGCGGCATCACGCTGCTCGGCGCGACCGCGGCGAACGCCGCAGACAACACCACCGGAGATCACGGCATCCTGTCCGGGACGCAGGGCCTGATCAACGTCTCCGCACCGATCACCGTGACGGGGAACGGGATCTCGGTGCTCGGTACCTCGAACGCCGCGGCACCCGCCGCAGCGCCCGCCCCGGCGGCGGCTCCGTCCGTCTCGCTCAACACCGGAGGAGCCGGTGGAACGGCATCGGGCTCGCAAGCGCTCGTGAGCGTTCGCGTTCCGGTCACCGTCAGCGGCAACGGCGTCTCGGTCCTCGGCACCTCGTCGAGCACGTCGAGCGCACCCGTGTCGCCGTCGCCGGCCACTGCGCCGGCCCCCGAGAGCACGTCCGGGTCGAACGGCGCCGCGAGCGGCACCCAGGTCGACGCGCCGATCTCGGCGCCGATCACCGTCAGCGGGAACGCCATCAGCGTGCTCGGCACGTCCGGCGCGTCCGGCGGGGCGACCACGGCTCCCGCTCCCGGCTCGACGGGAGGCATGAACACCACCGGCGGATCTGACGGGCTCGCGAGCGGCACCCAGGTGACCGCGCCCGTCACCGCGCCGGTGAACGTCACGGGCAACGCCATCGGGCTGCTCGGCGACTCCACCGCCACCACCACCGGAACCACCGGCACCACCGCACCGGCAGCCGGCGGCACCGACACCACCAGCGGAACCGGCAGCATCCTCGGCGGCACCCAGGCGAACGCACCGGTCACCGCGCCGGTGAACGTCACGGGCAACGCCATCGGGCTGCTCGGCGACTCGACCGCCACCACGACTGGAGCCGGCGGCACCACCGGTACGCCGGCCGGCGGCACCGACACCACCAGTGGAACCGACGGGCTCGCGAGCGGCACCCAGGTGACCGCGCCCATCACGGCGCCCATCACCGCCACCGGCAACGCCATCGGCATCCTCGGCGACTCCACCGCCACCACCACCGGAACCAGCGGCACCACCGCACCGGCAGCCGGCGGCACCGACACCACCGGCGGAACCGGCGGCATCCTCGGCGGCACCCAGGTGATCGCGCCCATCACCGCACCCATCACCGCCACCGGCAACGCCATCGGCATCCTCGGCGACTCCACCGCCACCAGCACGGGAACGGCCGGCACGCCGGGCACCCCGACCGGGGGCGTGGACCTCACGAGCGGTCTCGGCGGGATCCTCGGCGGCACGCAGATCGGCCTTCCGATCAGCGTACCGATCACGATCGGCGGCAACGCGATCTCGGTGCTCGGCAACAGCGACACGACGACGCCTGGCACCCCGGGAACCCCCGGCACCCCCGGGAACCCGGGCACGCCCGGCACCCCGGGCACGCCCGGCACCCCCGGCACCCCCGGAACGCCTGGCACGCCCGGCACGCCCGGCACCCCCGGGACCCCCGGCACGGTCGGTACGCCCGCATCCACGGGTCCCGCCACGGAGGTGACGGCGAGCGCGGACAACGGTTCGCTCGCGACGACCGGCGGAACGGGAGCCCTCGGCGCCCTCTACGTCGCGATCGCACTGCTGGTGCTCGGCGGGGCCGCCTTCGGCGCGAAGCGCTGGACGGCTGTCGCCCGGCGTTAGCCGCACGACCCGTCGGGGGTGGGCTTTGCCTGGGCCCGCCCCCGACGTCAGGCGGAGCACGCCGCGGCCCGGGGGGCCCGAGGTGACAGCTCCGCCGCCGGTGTCATCGAGCAGTCGGATCGGCCGCGTTGCGCGGCATCCCTGAGCAGACGCGTCATGCGCCCGACCTGGGGCGGCTGACTCGGTGGCACCCGCGGGTGCATGCGCATGTCCCCAAACCGCGCATGCACCCGCATCCTCCTGCCTGCGTTGCACGGAACGCGCAACCCGGCCAGGGTGAGAGCATGCCGATCTCAGATCCCTACCGCCTGACGCCCGTCGGCGCCGATCGTCTGGAGGACGTCCTTCGTCTCGACACGTGGGCGTTCCCGACCGGCGACACCGTCGAGCAGCTCCGCGAACTGCCGAGTTCTCTGAGCTGGGACCGCGCCTACGCGGTGGAGCGACCGGATGCCCCGGACATCGCCGGCTTCCACGCGACGTACCCGCTCCGCGCGTATCCGGTGCCGGGCGCGGAAGTCGCCTGCGGGTGGCTGACGTGGGTGGGGGTGCATCCCGGACACCGTCGGCGCGGCATCCTGCGCGGCATGATCGAGTACCACCTCGCGGACTGCGCAGCCCACGGCGAGGCGTTCTCCGCACTGACCGCCTCCGAGCCGCAGATCTACGGCCGCTTCGGCTACGGGATGGCATCGACCGCGCTCGCCCTGTCCATCCCGCGCGGGGCCGCGCTGCGCCCCGTCGCCGGGTCCGATGCCCTCGAGGCGGAGATCGCGGAGTGGGATGCGGCGGTCCACGGCCCGATCGTGGCGACGATCCATCAGGCGTATGCACGCCTGCCCGAGGGTCTCGGGCGGCCAGGATGGGCGACCCGCGAGACCGAGGGCCTGCGCACGCAGCGCGAGACCGACACCCTGATGCTGCGCACCGGGCGCGAGTCGCTGCGCGTGCTCATCGTCCGCGACGCCGACAGCACTCCCCTGGCGTACGCGATGTTCCGCCGGACCGTCGCGTGGGAGCGCGCCGGCGCGGAGGGGACCGTCCACGTGCGTGAAGCGGTGGGCACGACGCCCGCCTCGGTACACCGCCTGTGGTCGATCCTCCTCGACCTCGACCTCACGAGCCGCGTCAAGATCGACGTCATCCCGGTCGACGACCCCATCGTGACGCTGCTCGTCGACATCCGCGCCGCACTCCCCGACTACCAGGACCACACCTGGATCCGCATCGTCGACCTGCCGACCGCGCTCGCCGAGCGCCGCTACGCGGGCGACGTGGACGTCATCCTGGAGGTGACGGACGGGATGCTGCCCGCCAACGCCGGGCGCTGGCATATGCGGGCGAGCGCGTGGGGGCACGCGACCGTGACGCGCACGGATGCCGCACCCGACCTCGTGATGGACATCCGCGAGCTCGGCGCCGCCCACCTCGGATCGACGTCGCTCGCCTCCCTCGCGCAGGCGGGGCTGGTCGAGGTGCGCACGCCGCGGAAGCTCGCCACGGCTGCTGCGGCCTGGTCGTGGCCGGTCGCCGCCGGAGCCGACTGGATCTTCTGAGCCCAGCCCTCCACCGTTCAGGACATGCCGACGGTCGTGCGCATTTCCAGCACGAGTGCGCGCATGTCCTGAATCGTGCACACGATGGGACGGGACATCCGCGAAACGCAGGATGCCGCGGGCCCGAAGGCCCGCGGCATCCTGTTGCTTCCGAAGAAGTGCGCGAATTACTTCGCGGCGACCACCTGGAGGGTGATCACGGCGGTGAGGTCGTCGCGGAGGCGAACGGTCGCCTCGTGCTCGCCCACCGACTTGATCGCCGAGGTGATGTGGATCTTGCGCTTGTCGAGGTCGCCGAGGCCGGCGGCCTTGACGGCGTCCGCGATGTCGCCGGTCTTGACGGCACCGAACAGGCGACCCTCGGCACCGGCCTTGACGGCCAGGCGCACCTTGGTGCCCTCGATGGCGTCCTTCAGCGCGACGGCCTCTTCGTGGACGTGGATCGCGCGCGCCTCGCGGGCCGCGCGGATCGACGCGACCTGCTTCTCGCCACCGCGGGTCCACGCCACAGCGAAGCCCTGGGGGATGAGGTAGTTGCGGGCGTACCCGTTCTTGACCTCGACCACGTCACCGGCGCTACCGAGCCCGGCGACCTCATTCGTGAGAATCAGCTTTGCCATATCGGTACTCCTTACCGGCCAGCGCCGGCGTAGGGCAGGAGCGCCATCTCGCGCGCGTTCTTGATCGCGCGGGCGATCAGACGCTGCTCCTGCACCGAGACACCGGTGATGCGACGGGCGCGGATCTTGCCGCGCTCCGAGATGAACTTGCGAAGCGTGGCGACATCCTTGTAGTCGATGACGCCGACACGGATCGCCTTCGCGGGGGCTGCGTTCTTCGCGCCCTTCCGCGGCTTCCGGCGATCGCCGGTTGCCTTTCCAGCCATGTTTGGTCCTTTACCTGTACGGATGCCGGAGCATCCGCGAATCTCTTAGAAGGGGGTGTCGTCGCCGTAGGAGCCAGGAGTGGCCCAGGCGTCCGACCCGTTGTCCGATCCACCGCGGTTGCTGTTCGAGCCGCCGTTGTTCGACCCGGGGGTCGACCACGGCTCGTCGTCGCGGTTTGCGAACGAGCGCTGCTGACCGCCGCCGTTGCCGCCACCACCGGAGCTCGCGGCGCGCGTGACCTGTGCGGTCGCGTAGCGCAGCGACGGGCCGATCTCGTCGACCTCCAGCTCGATGGACGTGCGGTTCTGGCCCTCGCGGTCCTGGTAGGAGCGCTGACGCAGACGACCGGTCGCGATGACGCGGGAGCCCTTCGTCAGCGAACCCGCCACGTGCTCGGCGAATTCGCGCCAGACGGACGCGCGGAGGAACAGCGCTTCGCCGTCCTTCCACTCGTTCGCGGCACGGTCGAAGTTGCGCGGCGTCGACGCGATCGTGAAGTTCGCGACGGGGAGCCCGTTCTGCGTGTAGCGCAGCTCGGGGTCAGCCGTGAGGTTTCCCACAACGGTGATGACGGTCTCGCCGGCCATGTTCGATTACGCCTTCGCGACCTTGGCCGGAGCGGCAGCCTTGCGGGCGGCCTTCTCGTCCGAGCGCTTCTTCTCGGCGGCGACCTGCGCGATGGCCTCCTCGGCGCGGAGCACCTTGGTGCGCATCACGAGCTCGCTCAGCTTCAGCTGGCGGTCGAGCTCCTGAGTGGCCTCGCTCGTCGCGGTGAAGTTGACGACGGCGTAGATGCCCTCGGACTTCTTCTGGATCTCGTAGGCGAGACGGCGGCGACCCCACACGTCGACGTTGTCGATCGAGCCACCATCGTTGGTGATGACCTTCAGGAACTTGTCGAGGTTCGGGGCGACCTGGCGCTCGTCGAGCTCAGGGGTCAGGATGACCATGAGTTCGTACTGGTGCGTCACTTACCCACCTCCTTCGGACTAGAACGGCTGCCGGGCATTTCCCGGCAGCAGGAGGGTGTGTTTGCACGTGCCCGGAACACAGGTGCGCCCAGGCAACCTGAAGAGTCTACCCGATGCGACCCGCTGGCCGTGAATCGAGCGGATGCGGCTACCGTGTCGTCATGGAGTGGACGGCGGATGTCTCGAACGGCGACTGGATCCGGGAGGGTCTGGATGCCCCCTGGCGCGGGACGATCCATGACGTCGTCCCGCGGGGCTTCCCGGCCTACGCGCGGGTGTTCCACCCCGCCACCCGTGAGCGCCCGGTGGACGGCGTGTGGCCCGCGGAAGACGACCGCCGCGGCTGGCAGGCCTTCATGGCGGTCCCCCACGAGATCGACGTGGAGCCGGTGACGTGGGCGGAGACGGCCGAGGCGTTCGAGACGCGGATGCATCCGCTCGCGCAGTGGAATCGGCTCGTCCGGTCGGACTCGCCTTATTCGGGCGGGACTCCGCGCGACGGCGCCGGCCACCGATACACCGATCCGCCGCGAGGACAGCTGGATGCGGCATCCTGGGCTGTCCTTGCTGGGGTCCTCGCACGGCACACGACCACGCCGGACGACGGGGGAGTCGCCGTGTGGGAGGGATGGGGCGGCCTCGTCGGCGGGATGGGGTACGGCGCATCCCGCATGCTGTTCGAGGCGGGCGCCGACATCCAGCACGCTGAGTTCCTCGCGCACGCTGCGCGCGACATGTTCAACGACGTCTTCAAGAAGCCGACGTGGCAGACCGGCATCCTCTCCGACGAGATCTCGCGCGGTGCGCGACTGGAGCTGCCCGGCCGGCCGTACGTGCTGTTCCGCGGAGGCGTCGCCGAGCTCACGGAAGACGGCTGGCCGGCGCGGATGCCGTGGGCCGACCACGAGCTCCTCGCACACGGTCTGCCATCGAACCCCGAGTCCCCCGGCATCGTGTGGCCGGCCGATCGCGCCTGGATCGTCGTCAGCGAGGTCGACTTCGACTCGACCATCGTCGGCTGCGACCAGGCGCTGCTCGGCGAACTGCTGCGGACTCCCGGACTCGAGGTCCAGGTGCTGCCGGCGGACGCCGACCTGTCCTGGGACGCCGACGACCTCAATCGTCCGTAGCGGCGTCCTCCGGCTTGGCGCGCCCGGCGCCGATCGCGCGGGCGAACATCACCTGCACGGGACGCGTGAAGAGCATCAGGAACAGGGCGAAGTACGAGACGACCGGCACGAGGACCGCGACCAGGAGCGACACCGCGAACAGTGCGATCATGGCGAGGTCGACCGCGATCCAGCGCAGGACGCGGTCGCGCGAGATGTCGTGCATCGACGGATGCGCACGCAGATAGAGGATCGTCGCGAGGCCCAGCACCGTCGTCAGGATCATGCTGCCGATGTACATCGAGATGAGCACTCGATCGGTCGACGGCATCTGGCCGACCATCGCGGTGACGACGGGGAGCCACACGATCGACAGGAGCCATCCCATCGTGATCCACAGCAGCGCGGTCGACACCCGTTCGACGAGCGTGAAGACGCGGTGGTGGTTGATCCAGAACATCGCGATGATCGCGAAGCTCAGGACGAACGCGAACAGCTGATCGGTGTGACCCGTCACCCACGCGCCCGCGTTCTCGCCCTTGGCCGACGCCTCCGCCACGCTCTCCATGAGCGGCAGGATGAGGAGCGTCATCGCGATCGCGACGACGGCGTCGATGAACGCCTTCGCGCGCTCCGCGCCGAACAGCCCTTCCTTGGCGTTCACGGGTCCGGTCACGAGTCAGATGCTACCGAGCCGGGGTCAGGGATGCGGGCATCGGCCGACGACCTTGAACTCACCGGTCGCCGAGCCTGTCGAGGCGCCGCCGTCGGGCAGCGGTACGACCCCTCGACAGGCTCGGGGACCGGGATGCGGCTCGGGGACCGGGTCGCGTCTCGGGGACCGGGTCGCGTCTCGGGGACCGGGATGCGGCTCGGGGACCGGGTCGCGTCTTGGAGACCGGGATGCGGCTCGGGGACCAAGATCGAAACCGAGCGTCAGGGGCGGGTCGCCTCCCAGGCGGCGCGGCGCGCAGCCTGCGCGACCGGGTCCGGCACGGGCAGCGATGCGAGGAGCCGCTTCGTGTAGTCGTCCTGCGGATCGGTGAGCACCCGGACGGTCGTGCCCTGCTCGCGGATGACGCCGTGCCGCAGCACGACGATGCGGTCCGCGACCTCGTCGACGACGGCGAGGTCGTGGCTGATGAACAGGCACGCGAAGCCGAGGTCGCGCTGCAGCTCGCTGAACAGCTCGAGCACCTTCGCCTGCACGGACACGTCGAGCGCGCTCGTCGGCTCGTCCGCGATCAGGAACTTCGGGTCGAGCGCGAGAGCGCGGGCGAGGGATGCGCGCTGCCGCTGCCCGCCGGACAGCTCGTGCGGGTACCGGTCGCCGAACGTGACGGGGAGGTTCACCGCATCCAGGAGCTCGTTCACGCGCGGGCGCGCCGAGGCGACGCTCCGGGCCCGGTTGTGGACGACGAGCGGTTCCGCGATGCACTCCGCGATCGTCAGGAGCGGGTTGAAGCTCGTCGCAGGGTCCTGGAAGACGAAACCGACGTCGGGCCGGAGCTTCGCCATCTGGCGGCCGCGCGCGCCGCGCAATTCGGTGCCGAGCACCCGCAGCGATCCTTCGACGACGGACGTGAGCCCGACCATGGCACGGCCGATCGTCGTCTTGCCCGATCCGGACTCGCCGACGAGGCCGACGACCTCGCCGGGAGCGATCCAGAAGTCGACGCCCTTCACCGCGACGACGCCGGCGCTGCCGAATCGTCCCGGGTACGCGATGTGCAGGTTCTCCGCGACGACCACCGCGTCGGCGGGCGCCGACTCGGGTGCGGGGGATGCCGCATCCTGGACCGCGCTCTTGCCGCGCCCGACGTGCGGGACCGCCGCCAGCAGCTCCTTCGTGTACTCCTGTCGCGGGTCTGCGAACAGCTCGCGCACGGGCGCCTGCTCGACGATCTGCCCCTGGTACATGACGATGACCCGGTCGGCGAGGTCGGCGACGACGCCCATGTTGTGCGTGATGATCACGATCGTCGCGCCGAACTCGTCGCGACATGTGCGCAGCAGGTCGAGGATCTCCGCCTGGACGGTGACGTCGAGCGCGGTGGTCGGCTCGTCGGCGATGATGAGCCCGGCATCCAGCACGAGCGCCATCGCGATGACGATGCGCTGCTTCTGCCCGCCGGAGAACTGGTGCGGATACTCGTCGACGCGACGCTCCGGGTCGGGGATGCCGACCTTCCGGAGGATCTCGATCGCGCGGGACTTCGCCTCCTTCTTGGAGAGCTTCTCGTGGGCGAGGAGCCCCTCAGCGATCTGGTCCCCGATCGTGAAGACGGGGTTCAGCGCGGTGGACGGCTCCTGGAAGACCATCGCCGCATCCCGCCCGCGCATCGCGCGCAGCTGCGCGGGCGTCGCGTGCACGATGTCGGTCTCCTCGCCCTCGCGACCGTTGATGACGACCGCGCCGGAGAGCGTGGCGGTCTCCGGCAGGAGGCCCAAGAGGGTGTTCGCGGTGACGGTCTTGCCGGAGCCGGACTCGCCGACGATCGCGAGCACCTCACCGGCGTGCGCCTGGAGGGAGATGCCGGAGACGGCGACGACCGGGTCCGCGTCGGTGGCGAACACCACACGGAGATCGTCGATGCGGGCGACATCGATGGCAGTGTCGAGCGGGCTCATGCGGCACCTCCGGCGCGGCGGCGACGACGCAGGCGCGGGTCGCTGAGGTCGTTCAGGCTTTCGCCGATGAGGGTGATGCCGAGCACGACGAGCACGATCGCGACGCCGGGCGGGATGGCGGTCCACCAGATGCCGCTCGTAACGTCCTCGACCGACCGGTTGAGGTCGTAGCCCCATTCGGCCGCGGACGTCGGCTCGATGCCGAAGCCGAGGAAGCCGAGCCCCGCGAGGGTGAGCAGCGCCTCCGACGCGTTGATCGTGACGATGACCGGGATTGTGCGGGTCGAGTTGCGCAGCACGTGGCGGAACAGGATGCGTCCGGTCGGCACGCCGATGACGCGCGCCGACTCGACGAACGGCTCGGCCTTCACGCGGACGACCTCGGCGCGGATGATCCGGAAGTACTGCGGCACGAAGACCACGGTGATCGAGATGGCGGCGGCGAGGATGCCTCCCCACAGGTTCGCCTGACCCTGCGTGATCACGATCGACATGACGATCGCGAGCAGCAGCGATGGGAAGGCGTAGATCGCGTCGGCGATGACCACGAGCGCGCGGTCGAGCCACCCTCCGAAGTAGCCGCTGAGGAGGCCCACCGTCACGCCGATGAAGATCGAGAAGACGATCGCGCAGATGATCGCGAGGAGCGCGGTCTGCGCACCCCAGATCGTGCGCGAGAGAACATCGAACCCGCTGACGGTGGTGCCGAGCAGGTTCACCGGGTTCGGGGGCTGGCGCGTGCCGAAGGCCTTGCCGTCGACGCCCAGCTGCGCCCACCCGTAGGGGGCGAGCCACGGCGCGAAGATCGCGACGAGCACGAAGAGCGTGCCGAGCGACAGGCCGGCGATGAGCATGACCCGCTGCAGACCCACGCTCTGCCGCAGCTGCGACAGGACGGGGATGCGGTCGAGGAGGCGCTTCTTCTGCGGGGCGACCGCGCCCATGGCCACGGTGGTCGGACCGGACATCAGTACCTCACTCGCGGGTCGATCATGACGGCGATGACGTCGACGATGAAGTTCGCGACCGCGACGATGATCGCGATCAGGATGACGATGCCCTGCACGGCGACGAAGTCTCGCGCCTTGAGGTACTCGGAGAGCATGAATCCGAGGCCCTTCCACTCGAACGACGTCTCGGTCAGGACGGCGCCGGACAGGAGCGCCGCGATCTGCAGGCCCATCAGCGTGACGATCGGGATGAGCGCCGGCCGGTACGCGTGCTTGGTCAGCAGGCGGTACTCGCCGACGCCGCGCGAGCGCGCCGACGTCACGTACTGCGCACCGAGCGTGCCGATGACGTTCGTACGGACCAGACGCAGGAAGATCCCCGCAGTCAGGAGGCCCAGCGCGACAGCGGGCAGCACGGCGTGCCAGAGCACATCCGCCACGGCGGCCGGATCCCCCAGCCGTATCGCGTCTATGAGATAGATGCCGCTCGGATTCTGGAGGCTCTGCAGCGCGAGTTCCACGCGGGTGGAGGCGCGACCGGCCACCGGGAAGGCGCCGAGGTTCACCGCGAGGATCAGCTTGAGCAGGATCGCGACGAAGAAGATCGGCGTCGCGTACGCCAGGATCGCGCCGGTGCGCAGCACCGCATCCTGCCACCGCTCGCGCTTGTACGCGGCGATGAGGCCGAACGGGATGCCGATCAGGAACGCGACGATGAGCGCGTAGAACGCGAGCTCGAGGGTCGCGCTGCCGTACTGCAGCAGGATCTGGGTGACCGGCCGGTTGTCGGTGAGGGTCGTGCCCAGATCCCCGCGGAGGAGGCTTCCGAGGTAATCGACGTACTGGATGAAGATCGGCCTGTCATAGCCGGCCTCGTGGATGCGCCTCGCGAGCTCGTCGGGTGCCAGGCGACCGCCGAGCGCCGCGGTGATGGGATCGCCGGTGACCCGCATCAGGATGAAGACGACCGTCACGAGGATGAAGACGGTGGGGATGATCAGCAGGAGGCGGATCAGGATGTAGCGCCACAGCCCGCGCTTCGCGGAGAGGGGTTTGGCGAAATCGGCGGCGTCGACCGCAGTGACCATGAGTGAACCTTAGGACGTGACGACGCGGGCCGGGACGGGAGATCCCACCCCGGCCCGCGTTCGTGCCTTCTACTTGTGCAGCGGTGCGTAACGGAACTTGAACGAGGCGTCCAGGGTCGTGCCCTGCACGTCCTTGCCCACGACCGCGATCTGCGTGCCCTGCAGGAGCGGGATCGTCGAGAGGTCCTTCGCGACGAGGTCCTGGATCTGCTGGATCTGCTGCTTGCGCGATGCCGGGTCGGTGTTCGTGGCCTCCTTGGCGAGGAGGTCCTGCACCTGCGCGTTGTCGTAGTGGTTCGACAGGAAGTTCTCCTTCGAGAAGAACGGCGTCAGGTAGTTGTCGGCGTCCGAGAAGTCCGGGAACCAGCCCAGCTGGTACACCGGGTAGCCGTCGACGCGCTGCTTCTGGTAGGTCACCCACTCGGTCTGCGCGAGGTTGACGGTGAACAGGCCGCCGTTCTCGAGCTGCGACTTGATCTGCGCGTACTCGTCACCCGACGACGGGCCGTAGTGGTCGCCGTTGTACTGCAGGTTCAGCGTGACGGGCGTGGTGACCCCTGCGGCTGCCAGCGTCTGCTTGGCCTTGTCGAGGCTGGGGCCGCCCTTGCCGTCGCCGTAGAGGCCCTTCAGGGACTCGTTGGCACCGGTGAAGCCCTGCGCGACGTAGGAGTACAGCGGCGTGAAGGTGTCCTTGTAGACGTCCTTCGCGATCGCCGAACGGTCGATCAGGTCGGCCGCCGCCTGACGGACCGCGAGCGCCTTCGCGGCGTCCGCGCCCTGGGCGGTCGCGCCGAACGGCATCGTGTTGAAGTTCCACACGATGTAGCGGATGGCGCCACCGGGGCCGTCGACGACCTTCACCTTGCTGTTCGTCTTCAGGTCGGAGATGTCGGCGGGCGACAGGCTCGGGAAGGCGACGTCCACGTTGCCCTGGCCGATGTCGAGCTTCAGGTTCGAGGCATCGGCGTAGTACTTGACCGTGACACCGGAGTTCTGGGCCGCGCCGAGCTCGCCCTGGTAGCCCTTGTAGGGGACGTAGTCGATCAGCTGGTTGACCTTGTACGACTTGATCTCGTACTGACCCGCGAAGGCCTTGCCGCTGACGATCGTGTCGTCCGGCGTGACCTTGTCGGCCGAGAAGACCTTCTCGTCGACGATCGGGGCGGCGGGGCTCGACAGCACCTGGGCCCAGGTCTGGTCGTTCGGGTTCTTGAGGTGGAAGACGACGGTCGTGGCGTCCGGCGTCTCGACGCTCTCGAGGTTGCCGAGCAGCGATGCCGGGCCGTTGGGGTCGTTGATCTTGACCATGCGGTCGAACGAGAACTTCACGTCGGACGAGTCGAGCGCGTCGCCGTTGGCGTACTTCAGACCCGGCTTGAGCTTGACCGTGTACTCGGTCGGCGACGTGAACTCGGCGGACGTGGCGATGTCGGGCGTGACTTCGGCCGTGCCGTACTTGCTGTTCATCAGGAACGGGTAGATCTGGTTCATCACCGCGAACGAGCCGTTGTCGTACGAGCCGGCCGGGTCGATCGACGTGATCTTGTCGGTGGTTCCGATGATGAGCGGCTGCGTGGAGCCGCCGGTGCTGCCACCGCCGCTGTTGTTGCTGCTCGCGCAGCCGGCGAGGACGATCGCCGAGGCGGAGAGCGCGCCGAGCGCCATGAGGGCGCGTGCACGCGTGGATGTCTTCAATGACATGGGACGTACCTCTTTTGTCGGGTCCGCTCGTCTGTGCGACACGTGGCCGGGGTATCCGTGCACGTGCTTCACCGCACCGACGGTCGTTCTTTGCTGTGCGCCGGGTGCCCGACGTGGGATCAGCATACACTAATATCGTACTGAGGCCTAGGGCTCGTCCAGGGCATGGACCATCGAACATCGTTCGATGGTCCATTTTTATCTTCTGACCTGGTGTTGCTTCCGCATCGCGCCGAATCTTCATCGAAGCGCTCTCGGCTGATTCTTAGGAATCTCTTCAGTTATCCGAGGTTTAGTGCGATGCTACTGCCGTTGCCGGAGTCGACGTCGATCTCCCCACCGCTCCCCGTCGACAGTTGACGACGCGCTGGTGTGCAACACCACCTACAAGGGAAGGAGAGAGCCCATGGCATCCTCACCGACGGATCGCCCCCCGCGATCCCGCAGGCGCCGGACGGCAGCGGCCCTCGTGGCCGTCGCCACGGCGACGAGCATGATGTTCCTCGGCAACGGCGTCGCCCAAGCGGCCAATGACCGCGGCATCGACCCGGACGTACTCAATCCGGTCGACCCGCAGAACTGGGTCAACATGGACGACATGACGTGGGACGACTACGTCCCCGTCCCGGGAACGGACTGGGCGCACAAGACGACCGGCTCGAAGCGGCACTTCAACGGTGCGATCGTGCTGGTCGATTTCCAGAACCAGGACTTCGTGATCAGCCAGAAGGAAGGGTCCGACGTGTTCGGCACGCCTTCCGGGCTCGCGAATTCGGTCCCCCGCGATCAGGTCCCGGAGTTCTACCGGAACCTGCTGAACACCCCGAGCCAGCTCAACCACGGCCGCACCATCAACGAGTACTACATGGAGCAGACCGGCGGACGCCTGAGCGTCGACGTGAAGGCGTTCGGGCCCTACCGGCTGCCCGGCAACATCGAGGAGTACGGCCTCAACGACTCGTTCAACAAGACGAACGGCTCGAACGCGACCGTCTGCCCGAAGGGCGACACGTGCAACAAGGACATCCGGACGGATGCCCTCAAGGCATGGGCCGCAGCGACCGGGATCACCGATCCGCTCAGCACGTTCGACGAGGTGTTCTGGGTCACGGCGGGCCACGACGAGTCCGGCACGTGGGAGGAGTTCGGCCCCAAGATCTTCGCGACGAAGGAGGACGTGACCAACCAGTTCGGTCCGCCGCGCGGCGCGGACGGCAAGGCCTATGACCAGAACGGCAAGGAGATGGCGAACTGGTCGAAGACCCGTTACGTCCCCTGGACGAGCTGGGCTGCGGCGACCAACCACTGGCCGAACGCCAACTTCCCCGTCACCGACGCCAACGGCAACGTCATCCGCGCCGGCAACTCCACTCAGGCGGAGTCGAGCGGCATGGGCGTGTTCGCGCACGAGTTCGCCCACATCCTCGGGATCGCCGACAACTACGGGAACCCGTACGGCACGGATGCTGCGGACGGCGGACCGCTGCGCGACACGAGCGGCCCCTTCGACGTGCTCGCCCGCGGCTCGTTCAACGGTCCCGGCGGCACGCACACGCGCTGGAACGTCCCCGCTCTCGCGGGCGCATCCCAGCCGGCGGGCCTCGCGCTGCGCAACCGTCTGAAGCTGAACATGATCGACCCGTCGAGCGTCGTCAACCTCACACGCACGGACCTCAACGCGCTGGGCTCGATCACCGCCGACCTCCAGTCGCGCGAGCTGCAGGAGGACGGCGTCCCGCTCGGGATCAACCTGAAGCTGGACGGCGGCGACAAGTCGAACGGGTCGTGCACCCGCGTCGGCAAGTGGGACTGCGACGGCGGCAGCTATGACAACTACACGCTCGAGGTGATCGACCGCATGGGCACGGACTCGTTCCAGCCCGACAGCGGCGTCATGATCTCCAAGACGAAGAACGCCGACCGCAACCCGTTCATCTGGACGGTCGACGCGAACCCGCAGGACATCGCGACGCTCGACTACGTGCGCGCCGACGGCACCCCGGTGCCGATCACGCGCGGTGACCAGCGCCAGCTGAACGACGCGCTGTTCCACGCCGGCAACAACTCGGGCTCGCAGTTCGAGTACGTCGACCAGGCCAACCGGCTGCAGTTCTACATCGTGAACCGCAGCCGCGACAGTCGCGGCATCCTGCACTACGGCGTCGCCGTCCGTTCGCTCGACAGCGCAGGCCCGCAGGCCCGTGGGGTCAAGCTCGGCGCAGCCGAGTGGAGCGGCAAGATGGGCGAGGGTCTGCGCGGGCTGACCGTTCCCGTCACGAACACCGGTGCAGCTGTCGATGACGCTCGCGCGAACAGCGACATCTACCGGGTGACCGCCAAGATCGACGGCGGCAAGGGCGCCTGGGAGGTCCAGACGCCGAACTCGATCGTCACGGCCAAGGCCGGCGAGACGGTCGACGTTCCGGTGTACCTACACCGCACGGGCACGTCTTCGAACGCGAGCGGGACGGTCACCGTCACGATCACGAGCGAGAACGACCCGTCGGCCACGCAGACGGTCACCTACAAGATGAACGCCGCGACCGGTCAGGGCTGACCCGAGCATGCGTTCGCGTGGTGTCCCGCCTCAGGGCGGGCCACCACGCTCTGGAAAGGAAGGACGGCGGATGACGGACACCACATCCCCGTCGGCGCGGCGAGCCGCTTCGCTCGCCCTCTCTCTCGCGGCTGTCGCCCTGCTCGCCGGGTGCGCCGGCACCGCCGGCGGGTCGGCCGCATCCGACTCCACTCTCGTCGTGCGCGATGGCGCGCTGCGCGCACCGGGCACGGCCTGCTCCGGGTCGGGGCAGTATCTCTTCGTGCACGCCGGCGTGCATCTGACGGTGACCGACGGATCAGGCGGTGTCGTGCTGGATGCGGCGCTGCCGTCCGGCACCGCGACCCGCGCCGACGACAACGACTACGGCAACGCCGCCCGCGTGCCGACCTTCTGCACCTTCGACTTCGCCGCTGCCGGGCTCGAGGCCGGCAGCACGTACGACTTCAGCATCGAGGGCCGCTCCCTCGGCAGCGCGGCATTCCAGCCCGACGCGTCCGGCGGATTCCGGTTCGACTACCCCGCCCTCGGAGATCCCGCGGCGGTGCAGGGAGGAGACCGATGAACAGGATGACGCGACTGACGGCGGCCGCAGCCGGCCTGGCCGTGTTCGCCGGGCTGACGCTGACGGGCTGCGCCTCCCCCGCACGAGGCGGGGTCGAGGCCATCCCGAGCTCGGCACCGGCGGCGGACCGTTTCACGACCGTGGCCGACGCCGTGCCCGCGCCGAAGGCCACCGCGACGCTCATCGACGGCACGCGCGTCGAGCTCGCATCGCTGTGGAAGGGCCGCCCGCTCGTGGTGCAGTTCACCTCCACGTGGTGCACGCAGTGCACGACCGCGGAGGCGGATCTGCGCGCCCTCTCCGAGACCTACGGCGACGACCTCCTCGTCGTGCACGTCGCTCTCGACGAGCCGAACGCGACGATCCAGAAGTACCTCGACGACAACGAGGTCACCGGTCCCGTGATCGTCGACCGCACCGGATCGATCTGGCGCGACTACGCGGTGAAGGAGCCGCCCATGACCGCGCTCATCGACACCTCGGGCGGGATCGTGCGGATGTGGCCGGGCGGCGCATCCGGAGACCAGCTGCGCACGGCTCTCGAGAACGTCATCACCGGCTGAGGGCAGGTCGGGGCGTTCCGGCGCCTCCCGCGCGGGGCGTTCCGGTGCCTCCCACGCGCCGCTCAGACGGCGACGCGCAGATCCATGGGTCGGAAGAGGCGCTCGAGCTCGCTCGCGCCGTCGAGGTCGACATCCGTCGCATCCGCGCCCGATGCCCACTCCTCGGGACGCGGCATGGCGCGCCGGAGCGCGGTCGACCGCGAGCGCCGCGGACCCACGACGCGGATGCGGTCCCCTCCGTGGCCGACGCGGCATCCCCACGTGCGCAGCGATTCGACCCGCACCTGCGCGCCGGCACGGAGGAGCGCGCGGTGCAGCCGGTCGGACAGCGGCCAGCCCAGGCTGACATCGATCCGCGTCCCGCCGCGGATGGCCGCGAGCAGCACCCGCAGGACGTCGCGCAGCTCCGTTCCGTCGGCAGCGCGCACCGCGATGCGCATCGGGGCTCGATGCCCGCCGGCACGCAGGCGCAGCCAGGCGCTCTCGTCGACCGCGATCGCTCCGCGCAGGAGATCGACATCGGACTCGCGAAGGGAGTCCCGCGCGGCCGCCGCGATGTCGGCGAGGATGCGGTCGACCTCGCCGTCGCCGTCGCCGATCCGCTCGTCCGTCACACGCTCGCCGATGGTCGCACTCATCATGTGGTCCTCTTCTCATCCTGATCCGACGGCCTCGCGTGCGGCCGATATCGGCGCGTTCCGCCCAGTGTGCCGGTACCCCGGCGTAACCGGAAGTGCCAGAATCTAACCAATGCTGTGAAGTCATCCTTAATAAGGAGTCCTGGGGGACATGCTCGATCTACGCCGGATGCGGTTCCTCTACGAGTTCCAGCAGCGCGGTACGCTCGCCGCCGTCGCCCGCGCATACTCCTACTCTCCTTCGTTCATCTCGCAGCAGATCGCGACGCTCGAGCGCGAGGCGGGGACCGCCCTCCTGCGGCGTACGGGCCGTCGCGCACAGCTCACCCCGCAGGGGGAGCTGCTGGCCACCCGCGCCGGGGAGATCCTCGACCGGATGGAGCGGGCCTCCGCCGAGCTCGCCGCCTACGCGGACGTCGTGACCGGGACCTGCCGCATCGCGGTGTTCCAGTCCGTGTCGCACACCGTGCTGCCGCGCGCGATCGCCGGGCTGTCCGCGCGCCACCCGCAGCTTCGCGTCGAGATCGTCGAGCGCGAGCCCGAGCAGGGACTGTTCGAGACCGCCGCCCGCGAGTTCGACCTGGTGATCGCGGAGCAGTACCCGGGCGTGACCCGTCCGCGCAGATCCGGTCTCGATCATGTGACGCTCGGCGAGGATGCGCCGTTCCTGGTGACCGCGCGTTCGGGCCCCCTCCACGTCACGACGCTCGCCGCCGGCGAGTCCCTTCCCTGGATCGCCGAGCCGCGGGGGACCGCGTCGCGGATCTGGCTCACCCAGCTCTGCCGGGCCGCCGGGTTCGAACCGGACGTCCGCTACGAGACCAACGACCTCGTGACGCACCTGCGCATGATCGAGGCCGGGCTCGCGGTCGGCATCCTCCCCCAGCTCATCCTCGCGTCGATGCGGGCCGACGTGGCGTTGCACCGTCTGCCGCTGACGGCCGGGCGCGAGCTCTTCAGCGCCGCGCGGGAGACGACGGTGGATCTGCCGATGCTCACTGTCGTGCGCGCGGCACTCGCCGAGGCGTTCGACGCCGCGATGGCGATGGGGCAGCCCGGAGTCGAGCCCGATGCCGATCCGTGTCAGTGCGGGCAGGCTGCCGCATCCCGCAGCACGTGATCGCGGACGAGAACGAGGAGCCCCGCCGCATCCGCCTCCATGAGCCGATCCAGGATCAGGTGGTGCTCGGTGGCGGACTGCCGCAGCTCGGGCGTCTCGATGCGGGATGCGAGGCTGCCGAGGCGCGTCTCCTGCCGCAGTGAGGTCGCGAGCTGCGAGAGCCGCTCGTTCTCCAGCAGGCGGAGGATCTCTCGATGGAAGCCCTGATCGGCGTCGAGATACCCCGCCAGGTCGCCCTCGTCGATGGCACGCACGCCCTGGTCTGCGAGGGCCCGGAACTCCCCGATGCGGTCACGGGGGAAGATCGGCGCAATCGCCGCCATCGCGGACGACTCGAGCCACGCCCGCACGGTCGTGATCTCCCTTGTCTCGCGCTCGCTCATATGCGTGACGCGGAATCCTTTGTTGCGCACGGGCTCGACGAAGCCGCGATGCTGCAGATTCACCATCGCCTCGCGGACGGGGGTCGCCGACACGGCGAACTGCGCGGCGAGCGACGGAACGGTCACGAGGGTGCCCGGTGCGAGCTCGCCGATGACGATCGCCGTGCTGAGCATGTTCTCGACCTCGTTGCGGAGGTTGCCGTGGCTGTCTCCGCGGGAAGCGCGTCTCGCATCCAAGAGCGCACCCCCTTCATCACGCCATGTGCGGCTCCATCGCTCGGACTTCAGCATAGGGGAGGGTGTGCAAAGCGCCCGATCCTGCCCCTGATCAGGTGACGGAGGCCGATCGTCACGCGCGGTGGGTGACGAATGTCACGGACGGAACATGACTGCCGGACGAAGCGCACCCCGCCTCCGAACGCGAGGGTGGATGCATGGAAACCACAGAACTGCGCTCGAGTGCCGAGCGCACCGCGGCCGGATCGGCGATCGCCGCATCCGGTCTCGTCAAGAGCTTCGGCAAGGTGCGCGCCGTGCGCGGCGTCGACCTGTCGGTCCGCCCCGGCGAGATCGTCGCTTTCCTCGGACCGAACGGCGCCGGCAAGACGACGACGATCGACATGCTGCTCGGCCTCTCTGAGCCGGATGCCGGTTCCGTGCGGGTGTTCGGCCACTCACCGCGCGGTGCGATCGCCCACGGTCTCGTCTCGGCGGTGCTGCAGACGGGCGGTCTTCTCAAGGACATCACGGTGCGCGAGACGCTGCAGCTCACGGCCTCGCTCTTCGCGGACACGCGTCCCATCGACGAGGTCCTCGAGCGCGCCGGCATCCGCGAGATCGGCGACCGGAAGGTGGGCGTCTGCTCGGGAGGCCAGCAGCAGCGGCTCCGTTTCGCGATGGCACTCCTCTCCGACCCCGGGCTCCTCATCCTGGACGAGCCCACGACGGGCATGGACGTCGAAGGCCGGCGCGCGTTCTGGAGCGCGATCCGCGCGGATGCCGCGCGCGGCCGCACCGTGCTGTTCGCGACGCACTATCTCGACGAGGCCGACGAATACGCCGACCGCATCGTGCTGATGAGCCGCGGCAAGATCGTCGCGGACGGCACCACGGCCGAGATCAAGAACCTCGTCTCCGGCCGGGTGGTGCGCTTCACGCTCCCCGACGCCGACCAGGTCGCCCTGGCTGGCCTGCCGGGCGTCGACAGCGTGCAGACGCAGGGCGGGCGGGTCGCCGTCCAGACGAGCGACTCCGATGCGCTGGCCCGCTACCTCCTCACCCAGACGGAAGCGCGCGACATCGAGATCACCGCGCAGAACCTCGAGAGCGTGTTCCTCGCGCTCACCTCCGAAGGAGACGAAGAATGACCGGCACATCCTCCACCGACCGCGTGCAGCTCGACCGCCGCGTTCCTCCGTTCGGCGGCTTCAACCTCACGTATCTCGGCATCGAGCTGAAACGGAAGCTCCGCAACCGCCGCACGCTCATCTTCACGGTGGCGTTCCCGGTCGTGATGTTCATCGTGGTCGGCGCGCGGTTCCTGACGATCCCGATCACGTCGACCCCGGTGTCGCAGGGGGGACCGTCGGTCGCCGCGTACATCATGGTCTCGATGGCGGTCTATGGCGCCATGATGTCGGCCACGCAGACGGGCGCCTCCGTCGCCGTCGAGCGCGCGCAGGGCTGGAGCCGGCAGCTGCGTCTGACGCCGCTGAACCCGTTCGTCAACGTCATCATCAAGATGATCGCGGGGATGCTGCTGGGCCTGCTGGCCGTGGTCGCGACCTACATCACGGGCGCGATCGCCGGCGTGCACCTCACCCCGGTGCAGTGGATCGCCACCGGGCTCATCGGCTGGCTGCTCGCGAGCGCGGTCTTCACGACGCTCGGGCTCATGGTCGGCTACATGGTCCCCGGCGAGAACGCCGCACAGGTGACGAGTCTCGTGATCGTGATCCTGTCGTTCATCGGCGGCATCTTCTACCCGATCAACAACATGCCCGACTTCCTGCAGACGATCGCGAAGTTCACGCCCGTCTACGGCATCGGACAGCTGGCCCGCGCACCCCTCACCGGCGACGCGTTCGACATCTGGGCGCTCGTGAACGTGATCGTGTGGTTCGGGATCTTCCTCGTCGGCACGGTGTACTTCTTCCGCCGCGACACGAAGCGCGTCTGAGAGCCGCCGCTCACCCTCTGATCCGCTCCGGGCATCAGGGGGTGAGCGCGTGGCGGGCGGTTCTAGGGTGAAGGAAGAGGTGAGGCGATGGACGAGCAGCAGTGGGGCCCGGTCTGGGTGCTGCGACCCAGCGACTCGGTGGCGGGCGTGCGTCACACGTTCCCGTCCGTGCTGCGGTCCCAGACCGCCCTGCGCTGGTATGCGGGCGGCGGCATATCCCTGATCTGGCTGGGGGCCGCGGGCACGGAGATCGTCCATGCGTCGGGCTCCGCCGCATCCGCCGCCCTCGGCCTGGTCCTCCTCGGCCTGTTCGCCATCGCGTTCCTGGGGGCCGCCCCGATCAACTGGACCCTGGCGGTGTCGCGACGCTTCATCGCGATCGCCGTCGTCTTCGCCTTGTCGTTCTCGCTCTGGCCGTGGCTCGAGTGGGGTCTGTCCGGCATCTGGACCTACGTCGGCGTCCTCATCGCGGCGGCGGTCTTCCCCTGGCGCGTCACGTGGCCATCGATCCTCGGACTCGCGCTGCTGGCCCTCGTCTTCGGCGTCCTCGGTGTCGGGTGGAACACGAACATCCTCTGGGTCCCCGCGATCATCGGCTCGATCTCCCTCATGATGGCTGCCTTCATCCGCTCCATCGACTCCGTCAACCGGATGCGGCTGGCACAGCGGGAGGTCGAGCGCCTCGCCGCCGAGCGCGAGCGTGGGCGCGTGGCACGCGACATCCACGACATCCTCGGCCACTCGCTGACGGTCATCACGGTCAAGAGCGAGCTCGCCGGCCGTCTCGTCGACGCTGATCCGCAGCGCGCGAAGACGGAGATCGCCGAGGTCGAGGCGCTCGCCCGTGCCGCACTCGCAGATGTGCGGGCGACGGTCGCCGGTTTCCGCGGGGTGAGCGTGAGCGGTGAGCTGGCGGCGGCACGCGTGGCGCTGGCGGCGGCGGATGTCGCGCTTGATGCGCCGACGACGACGGATGCGGTGCCCCCCGACCGGCGCGAGCTGGCCGGATGGGTCGTCCGTGAGGGCGTGACCAATGTCGTCCGTCATGCCGAGGCGAAGCGCTGCCGCATCCGCCTGGAGTCGAACCGCATCGCGATCGAGGACGACGGTGTCGGACCTGCCGGGGCCAACTCGGGAACGGGGCTCTCGGGGCTGCGCGAGCGCGTGGATGCCGCGGGCGGAATACTGGCGGTGGGCCGCAGCGATCTCGGCGGCTTCCGCCTGGAGGTGACCCTGTGATCCGACTGCTCGTCGCGGACGATCAGGCGCTCGTGCGCGGCGCGCTGTCGGCGCTCCTCGGGCTCGAGCCGGACATCGAGGTCGTCGCCGAGGTGGGGCGCGGCGACGAGGTCGTCGCGGCCGCCGTGGCGAACTCCGCCGACGTCGCCCTGCTCGACATCGAGATGCCGGGAGTCGACGGCATCGCGGCGGCGGCGGAGCTGCGCCGCGCGCTGCCGACCTGCCGTGCGCTCATCGTCACGACGTTCGGCCGGCCGGGATACCTCAAGCGGGCGATGCAGGCCGGGGCGTCCGGGTTCGTCGTGAAGGACACCCCTGCCGCCCAGCTGGCGGATGCGGTCCGCCGCGTGTCTCAGGGGCTGCGCGTCGTCGACCCGGTCCTGGCTGCCGAGTCGCTCGCCCAGGGCGACTCCCCGCTCACCGAGCGTGAGACCGACGTGCTGGCGGCCGCCCAGACGGGCGGCTCGATCGCCGACATCGCGGGCATGCTGCATCTGTCCGAGGGCACGGTGCGCAACCACCTGTCGAACGCCATCGGCAAGACGGGCGCCCGCAACCGCGCCGACGCCGCTCGCATCGCCGACGCGAACGGCTGGCTCTGATCAGGCCCTGAGTCCGAGGGCATCGAGCTCGGCGTCGTCGAGCATGCGGGAGCGGGTGAGGAACCGCATCCCCGTCGGACCCTCGACCGAGAAGCCCGCACCGCGACCCTCGACGACGTCGATGGTGAGGTGCGTGTACTTCCAGTACTCGAACTGCGACTCCGACATGAAGACGCGGATCGGGTCGTCGAGACCGACGTCCAGCGCACCGAGCTCGACGTCGCCCGGACCGGTCAGGAACATCCCGACGGGATAGCACATGGGGGAGCTGCCGTCGCAGCATCCTCCGGACTGGTGGAACATCAGCGGCCCGTGCTGCGCGGTGAGTTCGCGCAGGAGGGATGCCGCGGCATCCGTCACCGCCACGCGTTCTGTCATCTCTTCTCCTCCATCCCCTGCCGGTCGTTGAGCGAGCGAGGCGATCCGAAGCGCGGTGAGCCGATCTCTCAGGCCCACCGCGCTTCGTCTCGCTCGTTCCTCGCTCGCTCAACGACCGGCGCAATGCTGCACTCGCTCGCTCAACGACCGGGTCCGTCGGCTCAGAAGAAGCCCATGGCCCCTTCGGCATACGACACGAGCAGGTTCTTCGTCTGCTGGTAGTGGTCGAGCATCTTGAGGTGGTTCTCGCGGCCGATGCCCGACTGCTTGTACCCGCCGAAGGCGGCGTGCGCGGGGTACTGGTGGTACGTGTTGGTCCACACGCGACCGGCCTGGATGGCGCGGCCCGCCCGGTACGCGAGGTCGCCGCTGCGGCTCCACACGCCGGCGCCCAGGCCGTACAGCGAGTCGTTGGCGATCGAGATCGCATCGTCGAACGTGTCGAAGGACGTGACCGAGACGACCGGGCCGAAGATCTCCTCCTGGAAGATCCGCATGTCGTTCGTGCCCTCGAACACCGTCGGGGCGACGTAGTAGCCGCCGGACAGCTCGCCGCCGAGGTCGACCCGCTCGCCGCCGGTGAGAACGCGGGCGCCGCCCTCCTTGCCGATCGCGATGTACGACAGGATCTTCTCGAGCTGGTCGTTCGACGCCTGCGCGCCGATCATCGTCTCGGGGTCGAGCGGGTTGCCCTGCTTGATCCGGCCGACCCGCTCGAGGCCGTCACCGAGGAACCGGTCGTAGATCGACCGCTGGATGAGCGCGCGCGACGGGCAGGTGCAGACCTCGCCCTGGTTGAGGGCGAACATCGTGAAGCCCTCCTGCGCCTTGTCGTAGTACGCGTCGTCCGTCGACAGCGCGACGTCCTCGAAGAAGACGTTCGGGCTCTTGCCGCCGAGCTCGAGCGTCACGGGGATGAGGTTCTGCGACGCGTACTGCATGATCAGGCGGCCGGTCGTGGTCTCGCCCGTGAACGCGATCTTGCGGATCCGCTTGTGCGATGCGAGCGGCGCGCCCGCCTCGATGCCGAACCCGTTCACGATGTTCACGACGCCCGCCGGCAGCAGGTCGCCGATGATCTCGAACAGGAAGAGGATGCTGGCGGGTGTCTGCTCCGCCGGCTTCAGCACGACGCAGTTGCCGGCGGCGAGGGCGGGCGCGAGCTTCCACGTCGCCATGAGGATGGGGAAGTTCCACGGGATGATCTGGCCGACGACGCCGAGCGGCTCGTGGAAGTGGTACGCGACGGTGTTCTCGTCGAGCTGGCTGAGCGAGCCCTCCTGCGCACGCAGCACGCCCGCGAAGTAGCGGAAGTGGTCGACGGCGAGCGGGATGTCGGCCGCCAGCGTCTCGCGGACGGGCTTGCCGTTCTCCCACGTCTCGGCGACGGCGATCTTCTCGAGGTTCGCCTCGATGCGGTCGGCGATCTTGTTGAGGATGACGGCGCGCTCGGCCGGGGTCGTCTTGCCCCACGATTCGAACGCCTTCCACGCGACATCCACCGCACGGTCGATGTCCTCCACGGTGCCGCGTCCGACCTCGCAGAACGGCTTTCCGGTGACGGGGGTGATGTCCTCGAAGTACTCGCCCTTGATCGGCTCGACGAACTCGCCCCCGATGTAGTGGCCGTACCGGGTGCGGTACTCGGCGACCGAGCCGCGCTCGCCCGGCGCGGCGTAGACGCTCGAGACGCCCTCTTCGACGATGGTCATGGTGGTGTCTCCTTCGACTCTGGCGACGGTCGTCGTCGCTGGTGCCGAAGGTAGGCGCCGGCAGGTTGCAGAACGTTGCGACGCCGGGTCGCAACGGCGCAGATCGCCACTCCGTCGCGAGATGGCGCCCGATGTGGCGTACCGGTCAGGCCGGTCGGTCACCCGCACGCGGCCGGTACCGCACGGCGACGGCGCCCGAGCGGAACTCCTGGCGATCCACGAGTTCGAGCTGGATGCGCTCACGCAGACCCGTGAGCAAGGTCGGCCCATGTCCGGCGAGCACCGGCTGCACGAGGAACTCGTACTCGTCGATGAGTCCCAGATCCGCCAACGCCAGGGGGAGTGTCACTCCGCCCACCCACAAGCCCTCGCCCGGCTCCTGCTTGAGCATGCGAATCGCCTGTCCCACGTCGCCCCGCACCAGCTCGCCGTTCCAATCGGCTTCGCTCAGCGTGCTCGACACGACGTACTTCTTCGCCCGATCGATGGCGTCGGCGAACGGAGTCTGCGACTCGTCCATCCAGTCGGGCCAGGCGCCTGTGGTCGGCCTTCGCCATGCCGACTCCATCATCTGGTAGGTCACCCGGCCGAACAGCAGGGCATCGGCCCGTTCCATCTCGGCGGTCCAGAAGCGCATCGACTCCTCGTCCGGCGGGAGCCCTGCCTCGTGATGGCAGCAGCCGTCGAGCGTGACATTGATCGAATATCGAAGCGGTCTCATCCCGTTGCACTCCTCTCGGGTCCGTGCTCTCCCCGCAGCACGCGGATGACTCGCACCTACTGCTCGAGACGCTCGATCCGCGCGACGAGCCCCGCTCGGCGCGGTGAACGAGCCGGCAGCATCGACAGACACAGCCGGAGCAGCTCGACGTCGTCGGCCGCCGCATCCGTCTCCGCGAACGCGAGCAGCACGTCGACGCTCGCCTCCGCCATGAGCGACTCCCGGAGCGCGCCACGCACCGTCTCGCGATACTCCTCGACCCCGGGAGCGACCGATTCTGGGAGGACATCCCCGCGATAAGCCGCGAGCGCGACGCGGTGCGCACCGCGGTCGAGGAGGGAGAGGACCTGCTCGGCATCCGTCTCCATCGGAACGTCGAGCCGGTACGGCTTGGATGCGGGCGCGAGCCCAGGACCGAGCCGCTCCAGCATCTTGCGCAGGCGCACCATCTCGGCACGGAGGGTGACCGTCGCACCGGGGTCGCCGTAGACGAGCTCGGCCAGCCGCTCCGCGGAGACGCCCTGTCGATGGGTCGCGAGCATGAGGAGCAGCTCGGCGTGCCGGGTGGTGACCTCCGCGACACGCTCGCCGTCCTCCGTGACCGCTTCGAGCAGCGCGCGACTGCGTCCGAGGACGGTGAGGGTCGCTCGCACCGACGTCGAGCCCTTCGCCGCGCGGATCGGCGGCCGACTGCTCCTGGACTGGGCTTGCGCCCGCTCGCGCATGCGGGTCAGCAGCAGCTCGCCCTCGACAGCGCGGGCCGTGGCATCCACCAGCAGCTGCGCTTGAGGGGAGACCACCGGGTCTCCGCCCGTGACGTCGATCACACCGAGCACGCGCCGCGTCTCCGGGTCGTGCACGGGTGCGGCGGTGCACGACCAGGGCTGGACCAGCCGGTTGAAGTGCTCCGCCCCGCGGATCTGCACCGATCGATCGAGGGCGAGGGCCGTGCCCGGCGCCGAGGTCCCCACGGCATCCTCCGACCAGTCGGCTCCCGCCACGAACCCCATGTCGCCGGTGAGCGCACGGACGTGCGCGTCGCCCTCGACCCACAGGAGGCGCCCGGCCGCGTCGCCGACGGCGATGAGCACCCCGGAGTCCGAGACGTCACCCGGCATCAGCAGGCCGCGGATCATGTCGATGACCCCCGCGAGCGGGTGCTCGCTGCGCAGACGCTCGAGCTGCTCCGCGTCGAGGGCGAGGGGAGGAAGTCCCTCGACGCCGACCAGGCTGTCCAACGACCGCCGCCAGCTGTCGCGGACGATCCCGCGCACGTCGGCGATCCGTGGATCCGCACTGTTGCCGCGCACGAACTCCTCATGGGCGCGCTCGATCAGCAGGCGCGAGGAGTCCGGAGAGCCCTCGCGGCGCGGCGACCACGGCGACGACATGGCGCCCCCTTCTGCGGTGAAGGAGCGGGACGGGTTCACGCCAGTGTAGGCCGGGTGTTCATCGGATGCCCCTGTCGGTCTCGCGCGGGCGATGCAAGAGTGGCGATGAGGAGAGGAGTCGTCATGAAGGCTGTGCAGTATCGCGAGGTGGGCAAGGGGCCCGAGATCGTGGAGATCGACGTTCCGGAGCCCGGTCCCGGCCAGATCCGCCTGAAGGTCACCGCTGCCGGGCTGTGCCACTCGGACTGGTTCGTCATGGATCTCCCCGAGGAGCAGTACACCTACGGACTGCCGCTCACTCTCGGCCACGAGGGCGCCGGGATCGCCGACAAGCTCGGCGCAGGCGTCACGGGCATCACGGTGGGGGAGTCGTACGCGATCTACGGCCCGTGGGGATGCGGCGTGTGCCGCAACTGCGCCGAGGGCAAGGAGAACTACTGCACGCGCGCCGCCGAACTCGGCATCGCCCCACCCGGACTCGGTGCGCCCGGAGCGATGGCCGAGTACGTCATCGTCGACGACGCCCGGCACCTCACGCCGCTCGGCGACCTCGACCCGGTCGAGACGGTGTCGCTGACGGATGCCGGCCTCACCCCGTATCACGCGATCAAGGCCGCGCAGCACAAGCTCTTCCCGGGTGCGACCGCGCTCGTGCTGGGGGTCGGCGGGCTGGGACACGTCGGCATCCAGATCATCCGCGCGATCAGTGAGGCCACGGTCATCGCGGTCGACGTCAGCGCAGAGAAGCTGTCGCTCGCGACGGAGGTGGGCGCGCACCACACCGTCGTGTCGGGACCGGATGCGGCCGCCCGCATCCGCGAACTCACGGGGGGCGTCGGCGCGGATGCCGTCTTCGACTTCGTGGGGGTCCAGCCGACGATCGACACGGCACGCGCCTCGGTCGCGGTCGACGGGTACATCCACATCGTCGGCATCGGCGGCGGTCTGCTGCCCACCGGCTTCTTCTCGACGCCGTTCGGTGCGGCTGTGCGGGCGCCGTACTGGGGGTCGCGCAGCGAGCTCATCGAGGTGCTCGACCTCGCGCGCACAGGCGCCGTTTCGGTGCACGTCGAGCGCTACGGGATCGAGGATGCCGTCGAGGCGTACACGAGGCTGCACCACGGGGCGGTCCGCGGGCGCGCGGTCGTCGTGCCCTGAATCGGGCGGCCTCGCACGCGTCGCGCCGTCACCGCTCGCACCGTGAACGTCAGTTGCGGGAGGCCCACCACTCGCGCAGGCGCTGCTCCGCGGCATCCTCGCCGATCACGCCTTCATCGAGCCGCACGTCGAGGAGGAAGCGGTACGCCTCGCCGACCTCGCGGCCGGGCTTGATGCCCAGGATCTCCTGGATGCGGTTGCCGTCGAGCTCGGGCCGGATGGCGTCGAGCTCCTCCTGGGCGGCGAGCTCCGCGATGCGGCGCTCGATGTCGTCGTAGGCGCCCGCGAGCTTCGCGGCCTTGCGCTTGTTGCGCGTGGTCACATCGGCACGCGTGAGGATGTGGAGGCGCTCGAGCTCGGGCCCCGCATCCCGCACGTACCGCCGGACCGCGGAGTCGGTCCATGCGCCCTCCGCGTATCCGAAGAAGCGCAGGTGCTGGTCGATGAGCTGCGAGACCGAGTCGATCGTCGCGGAGTCGAAACGGAGCTCTTTCAGGCGCTTGCGCGCGAGGCGGGCGCCCTTCGCGTCGTGATGGTGGAACGAGACCCCGCCGCCGGCCTCGAGCTTGCGCGTCGAGGGCTTGCCGATGTCGTGGAGCAGGGCGGCGAGGCGGAGGGCGACGTCGGGCTCGGCACCCGGATGCCGCTGCGCTTCGAGCTCGATCGCCTGCCGCAGCACGGTCAGCGAGTGCTCGTAGACGTCCTTGTGGTGGTGGTGCTCATCGATCTCGAGCCGCAGCGCCGGAACCTCGGGGAGGAACTCCGCCATGAGCCCCGTGTCGACGAGGAGGCGGATGCCACGGCCCGGGTCGTTGGTCTGCAGCAGGCGCACGAGCTCGCCCTGGATGCGTTCGGGGCTCACGATCTCGATCGTGCTGCGCAGGTCGACGATCGCGGCGAGCGTGTCGGGGTCGACCTCGAACTCGAGCTGGGACGAGAAGCGCGCCGCGCGCAGCATCCGGAGCGGGTCGTCGCCGAAGCTGACCCGCGGATCCGTCGGCGTCCGCAGCACCCCGCGCACGAGGTCTTCGACGCCGCCCGTCGGGTCGACGAGAGTGCGTCCGGGCACCCGCAGCGCCATGGAGTTCACGGTGAAGTCGCGACGCACGAGGTCGCCCTCGATCGTGTCGCCGAACTCGACGGTGGGTTTGCGCGTCGCGCCGTCGTAGCTGTCGGCGCGGTACGTCGTGATCTCGACCTGCTCGCGCTGCACGCGGGCGCCGATGGTGCCGAAGGCACGGCCGATGTCCCACTGGGCGGTCGAGATCGGCGTGACGATCCGCAGGATGTCATCGGGTCGCGCATCCGTCGTGAAGTCGAGGTCGTGCACGTCCCGGCCGAGGAGCGCATCGCGCACCGGCCCGCCGACGATCGACAGCTCGAAACCGGCCTTCTCGAACGCGGCGGCGAGCGCGGCGACGACGGGCGACTCCGCGAGAGCGCCCAGGCGTGCGACACCCTCGGCCATGTTCAGCATGCCCTCGAGCCTATCCGGGGCGCCCGACGCCGACTGGCCCGCAGGCTCAATCGGCGAACGCGAGGAACCCTGTGAACAGCAGCTCGCGCACGCGGGGGAGGAGGTCTGCGCGGAGGGCTGCCGCATCCGTCTCCAGCAGCTCGGCGATCGCGTCGAGGAGCGGCCCGACGGCGAGGTCGCCGTCGCACGCGCCGACGAGTGCCGCGAGCGCGGGGTCGACGTCGAGGACGCGCGCGAATCCCCCGCCCTGGCGCAGCTCGATGACGCTCGGATCCTCGGCCCCCGGCAGATGGTGGCGGGCCTCGGTGACGTCGGGCGCGACGACGAGGATGGATGCGGCGAGCCCCTCGTCGTCGAGCAGCTCCGCCCGGTCGTGCGCGGCGAGCGCCGCGGAGACGTGAGCCCCGAGACCGCCCTCGGCGACGGGCTGCATGACGCGCTCGTACCGCGCGAGCGTCGGGGAGCCTGCGAGCGGGCGACGCACCAGGATGTAGCCGAACCCGATCGACGACACGCCCCGCGACGCGAAGTCGTCGAGCCAGGCGCCGAGGAGCTCATCGAACCGGGCCATGCCGGGCACGGTGCCGCCGTCGCGGATCCACAGCTCGGCGTAGGCGATGGGATCGAGATCCTCGCGTTCTACGACCCAGGCGTCGAGCGGAACGGGGGATGCCTCGACCCATGCGCGCACCCTATCCAGCCCTGCGACGCCCTCGCGCGTCTCCCAATTGCCGAGGAGCTGTGCGGTGCCGCCGGGCTCGAGGTGGACGCCCACGGTGCCGACGAACTCCGCCACGATCCCGTCGGCGATGCGACCGGCATCCCGGTATTCGTACTCGGGGACGCCGGCGGCGCGCGGCGTGATGACGAACGGCGGGTTCGAGACAATGCGGTCGAAGAGCTCTCCGCGCACCGGTTCGAACATGTCGCCTCGGCGCGTCTCGATCCCGTCGACTCCGTTCAACAGCGCGTTGAACCGGGTGTACGCCAGCGCGCGTTCGGACACGTCCGTCGCGACCATCTCCGAGGCCTGGCGCCGCGCGCGGAGGGCCTGGATGCCGCATCCCGAACCGAGATCCAGGGCTCGGCGTGCGGGCATCGTCAGCTGGAGCCCGGCGAGGGTGAGCGACGCACCGCCCACCCCGAGCACGTGATCTTCGGGGAGCGGGCCGCCGAGTGCGGCCTCGTCGAGATCGCTCGCGATCCACCATTCACCGGCGCCGTCGTCGTCGACGAAGGCCTGCGGGCGCACGAGCGCGAGCGGCTGCACCGAGTCGCCGTCCCGTTGCACGAGTCTGAGGGCGACGAGGCCGTCGACGCCGATGCTCGGGAAGGCCGCATCCGCGCCCTCCACGACGTCGCCGAGCCCGAACAGTCGCGCGATCACGGCGGCGGGGGAGTCGTCACCCGCGAGCAGACGGCGTGCGGGCAGGGCGTGGCCACGGCCGATCGCACCATCCGCGGCCGCTCCCCACAAGCGCCGGAGGCCCTCCGTCGTGTACCCGCCGGCTGCGAGATCGGCGGCCAGCCCGCTGCAGAGCAAGGCGTCCGGAACGGGGGTGGGGTGGGGTGTCGGCATCGCTCCATTCTCCCCGTGCCCATTCGCTCGCGTGCCCGCGGTGGGAGCGTCTCACGGTGTCCGCCGAAGCGCGCCCCGTAGAATCGCCGGAGCACGAGCATGTGCGTGGACCGCACGCGAGCAGAAGCCGAGCATGACCGCCACCTCCCCCACCTCTTTGCGCCCACGCGCACGCCGCCTCGCGCGCGCGTTCGCCGCGGGTCTCGTGGCGGCGGTGGCGGCCGCATCCCTCGTCGTCGCGAGCCCCGCGTTCGCCGCCGATCCGACTCCCAGTCCCTCCCCGACGCACCTCTCCGGGAAGGCGACGCTCACGCTCTCGCCGGTGGGCGGCGGGGTCGTGCAGCAGGATGCGGGCCTGCCGGTCTATGTGACGCTCGACAACGGCACCGCGACCGCGAACGACGGCGGGGCGATCACGCTCGCCGCCGGATCCCAGCCCCTCGCGAACCGCGCCGCGCTGGCCGCCTGGATGTCGGGCTCCCGCGACGGCGTACAGCTCGAAGACATGACGACGAGTTCCATGCCCCCGGTGGCCTCCGGCGGATCCAACCCGGTGCTCCTCGAAGTCCCGCAGGCGCAGACGCAGCGCGCGCCCGGCGTATACCCCCTGCTGGCGACCGTCGCGGCGCCGGGCGGACCCTTGTCGTCCCCGAGCGTCATGATCGTGCCGGATCCGGCGCAGCCGCAGGCGACGGTCGCCGTGGTGGTGCCGGTCACGGCGGGGCCGCTGTCCGCGGGCATGCTCACCTCCGACCAGCTCGCCACGATGACGGCAGCGGACGGCGAGCTGTCCACGGAGCTCGATGCCGTCGCCGGCACCGGCGCGATCCTCGCCGTCGACCCGGCCATCCCCGCGGCCATCCGCGCCCTCGGGTCGGCGGCGCCGCCCGAGGCCACTGCGTGGCTCGAGCGACTCATGACGCTGTCGAACCAGCGGTTCGCCCTGCAGTTCGGCGACGCCGACATCGCCGCTCAGGTCAATGCCGGCCACGCCTCCCTCGTCACGCCGCTCGAGCTCACCTCGTTCCTCGATCCGGTCAATTTCACCGCAGACGCCGGCGCAGCCACCCCCACCCCCACGCCGAGCGCATCGGGTCTGCCCGACATGCACACGCTCACCGACATCGGCACGGCGGTGCCGAACGTCTATTGGCCCTTCTCAGGCACGGCGAACAGCAAGGTCCTGACGACCCTCAACAACGCCGACCGATCCGCGATCACCCTCGTGGGCTCCTCGTCGACGACGCAGGGGGCGGACAACGCCACCGAGGCCGCGCACGCCACGATCGACGACGCCCACGCGCTCGTCTACGACAGCACCATCTCCACGGCGCTCGGCCAGGCCTCCGTCACGCCGGATCAGCAGCACCGCGGCAACGCGCTCGCCGACGCCACCGCGAACCTGGTGTTCGCGGGGAAGGATGCCGCGGGCGCCCCGCTGCTCGTCACGGTCGACCGTTCGGGCCTGCCGAACGGCGAGGGACTGCGCGCGGCGATCGAGACGGCACTGAACGGCGCACTCAACGCGAACTTCGCGACGCTCGCGTCGGCGACCGTGCACACGGCGACGTTCGGCACGACGGAGCCCGACTCGGCGCGCACTGCGGCGCTCGTGTCGCTGCAGACGGACGAGGATGCGCTCCACAACTTCGCCTCGATCCTCGACGTCCCGGCCGTGCTCGCCGGACCCGAGCGTGCGCAGATCCTGCAGCTCATCGGCGGCGGCTGGCTTCCGGACACGGCCGGCTGGACGGCAGCGCTCGCCGCGCACCGCGTGCAGACCGCGAAGACGCTGGATTCCGTTCGCATCCTCGCCCCGAGCGAGCTCCTCATCGTCAGCTCGGGCGCGGATCTCCGCTTCTGGGTGCGCAACGACCTCCCCTGGCCGGTCAACGTCACGCTCTACGCGTCACCGGATTCGCCGAAGCTCGTCGTGCAGCCGACGACCGATGTGCGGGGGAGCGCGGCGAGCAACACGCGGGTCGTCGTCCCCGTTCGCGCGCGGGTCGGCAACGGCGAGGTCAGCATCTCGCTGTCTCTGCGCAGCCCGACGGGCGTCGCGATCGGCACTCCCCAGACGGCGAACGTCAACGTGCGCGCGGACTGGGAGGGCTTCGGCATCGCCGGACTCGCCGTCCTCGTGATCGCCTTCTTCGGCATCGGCGTCTTCCGCATGCTCCGCAGGCGTCGTCGCACGCAGCGCGCGGGCGACGAGACGGCGGATGCGGCTGGAGAGCAGATGGATGCGGGTGACCCGGCGGATGCGGGCGACCCGGCGGATGCGGGCGAGCCGGTGGATGCGGGCGAGCCTGCGACCCCCGAACCGAGCGCCGTCGAATCGGTGGATGACGTACCCGCGAGCACCGACCAGGTTCACCCGGCGCCCGTACCCGAGGAGAACGAGACGTGAGCAGCATCGGACGGGCGAGCGCCCTGATCGGCGCGGGCACGCTCGCCTCGCGCGCAACGGGCCTCCTGCGGTCCGTCGTCCTGGTGACGGCGCTCGGCGCGGCGGCATCCGCCGACTCGTTCAACGTCGCCAACTCACTGCCCAACGCCATCTACATGATCGTCTCGACGGGAATCCTGACGGCGGTCATCGTCCCCCAGATCGTGAAGGCTAGCCGTGCCGAGGACGGCGGGCGCGCGTTCATCTCCAAGCTCTTCACGCTCGGAACCGTCATCCTGCTCGTCGTCGCGGTGGTCGCGACCGCGTTCGCACCGCTGCTCGTCCGCCTGTATGCCGCCAAGTTCACCCCGGCGCAGATCGACCTGTCGACCGCGTTCGCGTACTGGTGCCTCCCGCAGATCTTCTTCTACGGCATGTACGCGATGGTCGG
The DNA here is from genome assembly GCF_030315975.1 of Microbacterium candidum. Classification (GTDB taxonomy): domain Bacteria; phylum Actinomycetota; class Actinomycetes; order Actinomycetales; family Microbacteriaceae; genus Microbacterium; species Microbacterium candidum. The sequence continues at coordinate 318,278 of NZ_JASXSZ010000001.1, forward strand.
GGAGACGCTCAACGCGCGCCGCATCTTCGGGCCGTACACGTGGGCGCCGATCGTCAACAACATCGTCTCGATCGCCGGGTTCGGTCTGTTCATCGTGCTGTTCGGCTCGGGGCAGAAGGCTCCGACCGCCTGGACGCCGGAGATGATCGCCCTGATCGGCGGAAGCGCCACCCTCGGCATCATCCTGCAGACCGTGGTCCTCTTCCTGTTCTGGAAGCGCACCGGCATCCGCATCGGTCCCGACTTCCGCTGGCGCGGCATGGGGCTCGGCCACATCGGCCGACTCGCCGGCTGGACGTTCCTCATGGTGCTCGTGACGCAGCTCGCCGCCATCGTGCAGTCGCAGGTCCAATCGACCGCTTCGGCCGATGATCAAGCGGGGCAGACAATCGCACTGAACGCGGGACTGATCTTCATCCTCCCGTACTCGATCATCGCGCTGTCCATCGGGACGCCCTACTTCACGCGGCTGTCCGAGCACGTCGCCCAGGATCGCTTCGACGACGTCCCCAAAGACGTGTCGTCCAGCGTGCGCTCCATCTCGCTGCTGATCGTCCTGTCGACGGCGGCCCTCGTGGCATCCGCCGTCCCCGTCTCGCGCCTCTTCACGACCTCCCAGTCGCAGGCGGTGGATGCGGCGATCGTGCTGCTCGCCTATCTCGTCGGCCTCATCCCCATCGGCATCCTGTTCACGGTGCAGCGGACGTTCTACGCATACAACGACACCCGCACCCCTTTCTGGTTCACCGCCGTGCAGGCTGCCGTCGCCGCCGCGCTGGCCGCGGCATCCCTCCAGCTCGCACCCGAGTTCCGCACCGCCGGCGTCGCGCTCGGCCAGTCGATCTCGATCCTCGTGCAGGTGGTGATCGCTACGATCCTGCTCCGCCGCACCGTGGGGAACCTGCGCGTGCGGGTGTGGATGCTGTCCCTCGGCCGCTACCTCGTCGCGGCGATCCCCGCGGGCGCGCTCGGTTGGCTCACGTTCCTGCTCCTCGGCGGGGTCGACGGCTGGACCACTTCGTCGCAGCTCCTCGGCGCCGTCGGCACCGTCATCATCGGCGCGGTCGTCGCAGTCGTGTACATCGCGATCCTCGCCGCGCTGCGAGCGCCTGAGCTCGCACCCGTCATGAGCCTCGTCCGCCGGCGCATCCGCCGGTGATTGCGTGACGGCGCGCTTCACGCGCCGTCACGCACAGAAGTCCCGGAATGTCGCGCGGTTACGATGTGTTGAGCATCCTTGGACGTCTTGAAGGAGATCGCACGTGCGCCAGCTCATCATCATCGGCTCCGGCCCCGCCGGGTACACCGCGGCCATCTACGCAGCCCGCGCCAACCTGGCGCCGCTCGTCGTGGCCAGCTCCGTCGAGGCGGGCGGTGAGCTCATGAACACGACCGAGGTCGAGAACTTCCCGGGGTTCCCCGAGGGAATCCAGGGCCCCGAGCTCATGACCAAGATGCAGGAGCAGGCGGAGAAGTTCGGCGCCGAGGTGCTCTACGACGACGTCGTGTCGGTCGACCTCGACGGCCCGGTCAAGCGCGTGACGCTCGGCAGCGGCGCGGTGCACGAGGCCACCACGGTGATCTTCGCCACCGGCTCCGCCTACCGGAAGATCGGCATCGAGGGCGAAGAGCGCCTGTCGGGCCGCGGAGTGTCGTGGTGCGCCACGTGCGACGGCTTCTTCTTCCGTGAGCGCACGATCGCTGTCGTCGGCGGCGGCGACTCCGCGATGGAGGAGGCCACCTTCCTCACGCGCTTCGCGTCGAAGGTCTATGTCATCCACCGCCGCGACGAGCTGCGCGCCTCGAAGATCATGCAGGAGCGCGCCTTCGCGAACGAGAAGATCGAGTTCGTCTGGAACAGCGAGGTCGTCGACATCCTCGGGACGGATGCCGTCACCGGCGTCATCCTCGAGGACACCATCTCGGGGGAGCGCCGCGAGCTGCCGCTGGAGGGCGTGTTCGTCGCGATCGGCAACGACCCGCGCACGCACCTCGTGCACGGCATCCTCGACCTCACCCCGGAGGGCACCATCCATGTCGACGGCCGGTCTTCGCGCACGTCGCTGCCGGGTGTGTTCGCCGCGGGCGACGTCGTCGACCCGACCTACCGTCAGGCGGTGACGGCCGCCGCATCCGGCACCGTCGCAGCCCTCGACGCGGAGCACTTCCTCGCGGCGTTAGGAGAGGCCGGCGCGCCGGACGTCCACGGCGACGAGATCGAGGGTCTCCCCGAGGCCGACCCGGTCGCGGTCTGACCCGATTCCCTCCGCGGATCGTTGAGCGAGCGAGGAACGCGCGAGACGAACCGCACTGAACCTCCCGGGGAACAGAATCCGCGTGATCCGCGTTCACCCCGATTGACAGACTTCCGAGATAGGAGAAGCAGATGAGTGCGAAGGCCACGACCTCCGCGACGTTCGAAGCGGACGTCATCAACGCCGACGGCCCCGTTCTGGTCGACTTCTGGGCCGAGTGGTGCGGCCCGTGTCGCATGGTCTCGCCGATCCTGGACCAGATCCAGGCCGAGAACAGCGACAAGATCACCGTGCTCAAGCTCAACGTCGACGAGAACCCCGACCTCGCGATGAAGTACCAGATCACCTCGATCCCCGCGATGAAGGTCTTCCAGGGCGGCGAGGTCAAGACCACGATCATCGGCGCAAAGCCGAAGTTCGCTCTCGAGCAGGATCTGGCCGCCTACCTCGGCTGATCACCTCGATCCCCGGTGACTTTTCCCAGGTCACCGGGGATTTCTGCATCTACGATGCGTCGCGGACGACGGCATCCCAACGCCGGGAGGTGTTGGAGTCGCCGAGAAGCTTCCACACGGCGCGCGTGAGCGGTGGATAGTCGAGCGCGATCTGACGGAGCACGCGGTAGTGGCGGGATGCGTTGGGTCGCATGCCGCCGTTGGCCTCGATGTTCTCGGCACGCAGCATGAAGACGACCAGCTCGTCGACGCTCGGCAGGTCGCCCATGAACTCCCACGGGTCCTCGCCGGCACGCAGGCGCTCCTCCACGACGACCGAGAGCTCGTCGGATGCCTCCGCCCTCAGCAGTTCGAGGCTCGCGCGGCGCGCGGGTGCGACATCCCGGTCGTTCATCCTTCCAGGGTAATCGCCCCTGTCCTGGGGTCCTGCCCGCATCGACCCGATCCGCGCTTCGCCATCCGCTGAATCCCGCCCTTCCGGCAGCCGCCTTCCTTCTCCCTGGTCTCCAAGACAGGAGCTTTCGCGAAGACAGCATGGTTCCGCCCCGATTCTTCCTGTCGTCATCGAAACTCCTGTTTTCAGCGAAGGTGACGCGGCCCAGAGGAACGGATGATGATGTCTGTCCTGCGTGGTCGCGGACGCGGGCGCGTGCCCTAGCCTGGGCAGGTGACCGACTCCACCCTCGACGTCGAGGCCGTGTGGCGCGCGGAAGCGCCGCGCATCGTCGGAACGCTGGCCCGATACACGGGCGACGTCGTGTGGGCTGAAGACCTCGCGCAGGATGCGCTCGTCGAGGCGCTCGCGCGCTGGCCCGTCGACGGCATCCCGGACTCGCCCGCCGGATGGCTGGTGACGGTGGGCCGCAGGCGGGCGATGGATGCATGGCGCCGCGGCGAGCGCCTGGCTCGTCGTCAGGAACTCCTCGCCGCCGACCTGCGTGACCTCGACGACGATCCGGTGGGAGAGCTCGCCGACCCGGATCGCATCGACGACGACACTCTGCGTCTCGTCTTCGTGTGCTGCCACCCGATCCTTCAGCCCGCTTCCCGGCTCGCATTGACCCTGCGCGTCGTCGCCGGCCTCACAACGGAGCAGATCGCGCGGATGATGCTCACTACCGTGCCGTCCGTGCAGCAACGGATCGTGCGCGCGAAGCGCGACCTCCGTACGGCGGACGTCCCCTTCGAGGTGCCCGACCGCGCGGAGCGCCCGGCGCGGCTCGGCAGCGTGCTGCACGTGCTCCAGTTGATGTTCACGGAGGGATACGCACCGAGCGTCGGCGATGCCGCCGTTCGCGCTGACGTGGCCGCCGACGCGCTCCGCGTCGCCCGGCTCCTCGTCGGGATCGCCCCGCGGAGCGCGGACGCGTGGTCGCTCCTCGCCCTGATGGAGCTGCAGTCGTCACGATTCGGGGCCCGGCGCTCCGATGATGGCGAGCTCGTCACCCTGGATGCACAGGATCGGACGCTGTGGGATGCCTCGGCTGTTGTCCGCGGTCGGACGGCTCTGGAGACCGCCCGGTCCCTCGACTCCGTGCCGGGGGCGTACGGTCTGCAGGCGCTCATCGCCTACGAGCACGCACGCGCAGCATCAGTCGACGCCACGGATTGGGCGGCGATCGCCGCCCTGTACGCGCACCTCGACGCGGTCGAGCCCTCGCCCGTCGTGCGTCTCAATCGGGCCGTCGCCTTGGCGATGGCGGGGGAGCTTGTCGCCGCTCGCGATCTCGTCGCCGCACTCGAGCACGAGGGGTCGCTCGTGGACTACCGTCCGCTCCTCGCGGTCAAGGGCGACCTGCTCGAGAGAGCAGGGGAGCGGGATGCGGCGCGCACAGCATTCCTCGCTGCCGCGGAGCTGCCCGGCAACGAAGCCGAAGCCGTGCACCTCCGCCGACGCGCGGCAGAGCTGATTCAGTCGCCGTAGGACTCTTCGCCGATCACGGCGAGGATGCGGTTCAGGTCCTGGATCGTCGCGAAGTCGATGTTGATCTGGCCCTTGCGTGCCGTGAGGCTGATCTTGACGCGGGTGTTGAGGCGGTCGCCGAGCCTCTCTGCGATCTCATCGAGGTGCCCGCGTCGCGCGCCGGCCTTGGGTGCCGGGCGGCGGATGGCGCCCTCATCCGTCCCCTTCGCGATCGCCTCCGCCGCGCGCACCGACAGGTCCTCGTTCACGATCTTGTCGGCGAGCTTCTGCATCGCCTCCGGGTCGTCGAGCGAGAGGATCGCCCGGGCGTGGCCTGCCGACAGGACGCCGGCGGCGACCCGCTGCTGCACGGGAAGGGGCAGCTTCAGAAGCCGGATCGTGTTGCTGATCTGGGGCCGTGACCGGCCGATGCGCGTCGCGAGCTCCTCCTGCGTGATGCCGAAGTCCTCGAGGAGCTGCTGATAGGCCGACGCCTCTTCGAGCGGGTTCAGCTCCGACCGGTGGAGGTTCTCAAGCAGCGCGTCGCGCAGGAGATCTTCGTCGGCGGTGTCTCGGATGACGGCGGGAATCGAGGTGAGACCCGCTTCGCGTGCGGCGCGGGTGCGGCGCTCGCCCATGATGAGCTCGTAGGTCCCGCCCTCCGCCGCTCGCACGACGACCGGCTGCAGCACGCCGAACTCGCGGACGCTATGAACCAGCTCCGCGAGGTGGTCGGCGTCGAAGTGCGTGCGCGGCTGACGGGGGTTCGGGACGATGCTGTGCGGATCGATGTGTGCCAGGCGCGCACCCGGAACTTCCACGAGCTGCGTCTCGTCGACCGCGGGAGCATCGCCGAGCTCCGCCGTCGTCGTGGTCTTCGCCTTCGTGGCGTTCTTGTCTGCGGGCGCGGACGTGCTCACGGCGGGGAAGAAGACATCCACCGGGCGGTTCTCGCTCGACTCGGTGGTGGGGATGAGTGCCCCGATGCCTCGACCGAGTCCCGTTCGCTTCGCCATCAGGATGCCCTCTCTGCTGTGTTGAGTGTTCCGCGCTGGATGATCTCGACCGCCGCTTCGCGGTAGGCGATCGCTCCGGCCGACTGCCCATCGTATGCGATGACGGTCTGCCCGAAGCTCGGGGCTTCCGACACCCGCACGGAACGGGGGATGACGGTCTCGAGCACTTCGCGTGCGAAGTGCTCGCGCACCTCCTCGGCGACCTGCTGCGCCAGGCGGGTTCGCCCGTCGTACATCGTGAGGAGGATCGTCGAGACGTGCAGCACCGGATTCAGGTGCTTCTGGATCATGCGGACGTTGCCGAGCAGCTGGCTGAGACCTTCCAGCGCGTAGTACTCGCACTGTATGGGGATGAGCACCTCGTGTGCGGCGGTGAAGGCGTTGATCGTCAGGAGTCCGAGCGACGGCGGGCAGTCGACGATGACGAAGTGCGGTTTCTCCTCGAGCCCCTCGAGATAGTCCTCCAGCGCTGTCTTCAATCGGTGTTCGCGCGCGACCTGGGTCACCAGTTCGATCTCGGCACCGGCCAGATGGATCGTGCTCGGGGCGCAGGTGAGGTTCGCCGACTCCGGGCTGGTCTGAACGATGTCCGCCATCGGGAACTCGTCGATCAGGACGTCATACACGCTCGGGGTGTCGGCGGAGTGCGGGATGCTGAGCGCGGTGGAGGCATTCCCCTGCGGATCGAGATCGATCACGAGGACGCGCGCACCGAGGTCGGCGAGGGATGCGGCGAGATTGACGGCCGTCGTGGTCTTGCCGACGCCGCCCTTCTGGTTCGACACCGTGATGATGCGCGTCTCATCCTGAAGCTCGACGACAGCGCCTTCGAGCGCCCGGCGGCGAGCGTTCAGCGCTGCGAGTTCACGTGCGAGGGGAGTGTCTTCTTCATCGTCGAAGGGCGTCTGGACTGCGGCGTCCTCAGGAAGTTTCACGTGAAACACTCTCTTTCTCGCCGGCCGCGCACAACGCGTTCCACTCTACCCGCGAGTCCGGACAGCCCACCTTCGACCGTCGGCGTTCCGTGAGCCTGACAGTGTTCATCGCCGATCTCGTCACGAATGTCACGGGTTCGGGGTTGCGGTCGACGTTGATCGCCTTCTTCGCGTCAGCGTTTCACGTGAAACGCATGCACTCGGGATCACGTTCCCCGTGGTCTTCGCGCTATCGCGGCGCCTCTCAGTCCTCACGGGCGCAGGCGGCTTGGGGTTGACCGCGTCGATGCAGAAGTCCTCTCGCGCACTGAGCCCAGGTCCGGCGCTTCCGTTTCGAGGATTCTCGTCACCTACATCGGCGTTCGGCGCTGTCGTTCGCGCAGAGGACGGTCGGCGTCGAGTTGGACTTGCTCGGCGAACTGGTGGGGTCAGGGCTGCTGGGCACGAGCGACGATGTTTCACGTGGAACGATGACGTTCTCGCGCTCGGCGATGTTCTGGCGGCTGGGAGTGTGGCCGTGATGGCGCGCGACCGGTGGATGCCTTGTCTGGAGTTGGACGGTCGGTCCTCCACGATCCGCAGCAGGATGCCGACCGCCACGTTTGCGTGAAGCGTCTACGTAGCCGCGCCGTGTGCGGCTGCCGTGATGGCCTGAGTCATCAGCCGGCAGCGCGCTGTCGTTGGGCAACGCGTCGGAACTTGGTCACTCTCCATCATCGGCGGCGTGGCAGGAGCGGTGACGTTTCACGTGAAACGTCAAAGTCGCGGCGCCGCGTGCGGCGATGCGATGTCCTAGTCGCTTGGATACTCAGGTGGCCCGCCGGGTCGCGGAGCTACGGGACTGAACCTGGCCGGCCCCCCGCCCCGTAGCAGTGCAACGTCGGCGCGCTTTTCCTGGGGCGTCACCGCTGCGGCGCCGCAGCGATGCCATGTGGCGTGCGTACACAGATGAGGCATCGTGTTCGGCCGCACCTTGGTCCTGACCTTCGCCACTTCGCTGGAATCCGCAGCCGTGCAGCCTCGACACTTTCACGCGAGGCTTCAGCGTCACCGTGCCGCAGGCGGGGGATGCCGAGCGGCTTGGTGCGGCTGGTGGCGACTGTCGATAGAACCGGGAACTGCACCATGGCCGACTTCCCGTAATCCGCAGCGGCGGCACAGGCACGTGAATCCTCAATGTCACTGCGGCGCGTGCGGCTATCCCAGGGGGCCGATGTGCTCTGATGAGGCTTGTTGGGCGAGCCCTGGACTGGACTGTCCGCATGTCCACGCTCCGCGGCAACGCAACAGCTCCGCGATTCACGCAGGACGTCAACCTCACGCGCGGCATCCAGCCCGGCCTAGGCGGTCTGGGTCCTCTGATGGCCCTCCGTGCAGGGGGCACACGGGTGCTGAATGTCGCTGCAAGCCCACGGGTCCGCAGGGGCGGCGCGTCGGCGCGCTCACGGAGGTGTCTGGGTCGCTCCTCCGCCCGCAGTCATACCCGTGGTGGCTTGCGCGCGCAGACGGGGCGTCCCGTCGGTAGACCTCGAAGGCCGACCTTGACCGCGACCCCTGCGATCCTCAGCACCCCGGCACCAGCGCGCTCACCCGAGACATCAACCTCACTACGCCGCGCGCCAAGCCCGGCAGATTGGGCATCCCATCGATGGATCTCCAGTGCCGATCCTGGCCGCGCGCCGCCCCTCGATCCTCAGGAACCCGGCACCAACGGGTTCACGCGAGACATCAACCTCACTGCCCCACGCGCGCCAAGCCCGAGCACATCGGGCGTCCCATCGATAGACCTCCAGTGCCGATTTTGGCCGCGACCCCCTCCATCCTCAGGAACCCGGCACCAACGGCCTCACCCGAGACATCAACCTCACTGCCTGGCGCGCCAAGCCCGGCAGATTGGGCATCCCATCGATAAATGTCTAGGCCGACCTTGACCGCGATCCCTGCGATCCTCAGCAGCCCGGCACCAGCGCGCTCACCCGAGACATCAACGTCACCGCCCCACGCGGCCGATTGCCGGCGAACAGCAAGCTTCCCATCGATAGACCTCCAGGGCTGACCCTGACCGCATCCCGCGATCCTCAGCAGCCCAGCACACCAGCGCGCTCACCCGAGACATCAACGTCACCGCCCCACGCGGCCGATTGCCGGCGAACAGTGGACTTACCATCGATAAACCTTCAGCGACGACCTTGGCCGCCGTCCCCCCCCGATTCTCAGGAACCCGGGCACCATCGGAGTTCACGCGCGACATCAACGTCACTACGCCGCGTGCGGCGCTGCCCGCGCGGGGTAGGCGAAGGTGGCAGACCTGTGGGAATGGACCTTTAGCAACGACCCCGCGATCTTGACCAGGGGAGCGGGGGCGCTGCGCGTAAGACTTCACGGTCGCTGCGCGGCACGAGGCCATGTCCAGGCGGCCCACGCGCTCAGAGAGCGGCCTTGTTGATGCACCCCGGGAGGAAACTTGGCCGCTTCCCTGCGATCCGCGGCAGTGCAACGGCGGAGCGCTTCACGGAGGTCTGCAGCGTCGCTGCGCGGCACGAAGCCATGCCCAGACGGCTTGAGTCCTGAGTCCTGCTGTGTCGATCGACCCTTGGGACTGATCTTGGTCGCGCCCCCGCCATCCCAGCGGCGCAACGTCGACGCTCTCACGTGAGGCGTCACGTCACCCCGATGCCTGCATCGATGCCCATGCGGCATTGGAGCACCGTGAGGGTGCGTAGTCGGTGGCTCCTCAGGGTCCGCCTGCACCGCACTCCCGCGATTCGCGGCAGGGGTGTTCGGTGGTCGCTGAACCCGATGCAGGTGGATCCTGCGCGTGTGGCGGATGGCGATGGCCGGTCTTCTAGGTCGCCCCCTCCTCCTGGTTCGGCACCGCAACAGTAGAGACGAGAGGGCGTGCGGCCCGGCCGCTGGCCGCGCCGCCGGCCGGAAGGGATCCACGGACTGCTGATTGTTCTCGCGCGACGAGTCCGCTATCAACGCCTCGATGCATCAATTGCACGCCCGGCTGGGCCCGCACGCCGCAACCGACGGACGATGATGCGCTCGGCCTGCTCGCTGATGTCCGACGCGAGCCCCCCACGCACACCGCAGTTCCGTGTTCGGAACCCGTGTTGGATCGAACGCTCTCCTCATCAGCTCGCTGTTTCACGTGAAACATCACCAGCTTCGTGTGCGCCGCAAGCCTGGTCGCTTACGTCTCACCTCACGGCCGTCACGCCCACGCAAGTGGGGGAGACCTCCTGCTGTGTCGGCAACCCGTCTAGCTCCACGCATCGTCGTCAGCGATCCTGGTCGGACCTTCGGGCACGGCGGATCGCCCTTGAACCCCCCCCCCCAGCGGCGGGCGTCGCGTTCGGGCGTCCATGGAGTTGGTCCAGGCTCCGCCGCGCCGACAGTGGTAGCGATTGTTACCCACGGGGGTGCGCCCAACACGTCCCGCGTGTGCGTCAGATCGCCGAACTCCATCCCAGAGAATCGCGTGGGCAGTCCGTTTCACGTGAAACGTTCACCTTCGTGCACTTCACCCGATCCATCACATCAGGTGGTCCATCCGCGTCTCAATCCGGATCGGTTGCTGCTCGCGCAGGACGGCGATACGCCTGGCCACGTAGGCGGCGTTCACCGGGCGAGCCTGCGCGCGCCTGGCTTCCGCCGTGTGTTGCTACGACCGGGCATCGGAATCCCGCCCGGCCCGCCCGCGGAGCCTCGGGCCTGCAGCGACCGGCCGACTCGCAACCCGACCGAGTGGCGATCTCGTAGTCGAAAGGCTTGCGCCGCCGCTTCCCCTGCGTTGTTTCACGTGAAACAGCGCGACGGCACTCGATGCTCGGGGCGAACGCAAGTTCAGCGGGCCCTACCCGCATTCACGTCACTGCCGCACACATCACGGGGACGGCGGACATTCGGGCTCGAGCTCGCACGGCGTGTGCCGCATGGCGATCAGTGAGGCGAGCATGAACGTCCACTCCGACTGGTTCCTGACCTTTCTGTAGGCCGCGGATCACGCCAAGTGCGTTGGTGCATTGCCGGCGCATTCCATCGTTGGTTTCACGTGAAACGGCCGTCGGACCGACCCAACGTGGAGTGCGGTGAGCGGCCGCGACCCACGGAGCTCACCCCGTCGCCCTGGAGCGTGCCGCATGCCGACGCTCACGGAGGAGGCTGTGGACGCCATGCCCAGCATTGCGAAACCCGCGGTCCTTATGGGCCGTGTGGGAACCGCCCCGCATTCTGCGCAGTGAATGGTGCAGCATCCGGGACATCGCTATCTCGTCAGCATCCCTGGCTTCCACCCCCGCCTCATGCTTCTGGCATCCGAGCAGTGGACCAGCAACGGTGCGGAGAGTCTTGGACTGTTTCACGTGAAACGGGCACTCGCCCTGCAAGACTCGATGAGCGGCGCGATGGTACGGGCGCCCTCTCACGACCGCCTCGCCCCTTGACTTCACCAGTTCGACAGCCCACCCACCGTGTGATCTCCCCAATGAGGATCTGGGTCAGATCGGACGTCGTGAGCGAGCCACACTCAAGACATCCCGACCGCGTCTTCTACCCGGCGGGGCTGGGTGAGGTCTTCCAATCGCAGAGCGTTCATCCTGTCGTGCTTCCCCCGCCGCCACGCCCGCCGGCGGGAGAGGGGGGAGTTGACGATCATGGTCTACCGAAGGGCGTGGCGGCGCAGATGTTTCACATGGAACGCACCCGTCCTCAACTCCGACACCTCTTCGACGGGACTGGCGCGAACACTCGCTGTCGAGTGCTGACCGGTACCGCACGCGGTGCCGCACGATGCCGCGGACCCCGCTCGCCGCAGCCTCGTTTCACGTGAAACATCGCGCTGCGGGCACCTACGTGAATATTCGAGAACGCCCCTGCTCGCGCCAGCGGGCCCATCGTCGCCCATCCCACCGCAGTGCACTCTTCCGGTTAAGGCGTCCGCCCCCCACAGCCCAACGCCGGTCACCGGAAGCGAGACTGCTCAGTTCCGACAGGACCGGAGCGCTCGTGGGGGAGCGGAAGCCCTTCCCACCATCGTGTTGCCGAGGGATGTTCCACGTGAAACAGTCCGAGGGGCTGACGTGAGCCGAGCCGGGAATCCAGGCCGCACACGCGGTCGCTGCACAACGATTACCCGGGCCCCTCTGCCGGCTGGTTCAGCATGGAGCCGTCGGAGCTCACCGCCGGGTCTCGGTTGGCACGCGCCAAGCGGCCTTCCCCAACCACGAAAGCGCTCCTCGCACCGATGCGCGCTCATGACGGCGACACAGCGCCGCTTCGCGTGACGTGGTCTCCGTAGTCCCAGGAAGGGCAAGGAATCGACAGATCATCGTCATCCCAAAACGCGCACCCCGCGACCAGCGTCGATACTCACGCGAACACTGTTCGCACCCACAGTCCAGAAGACGCAACCCTGGATGCGGCGCCGGACGATCATCCACATCCGGTGCGACCGGGCGACAGCACTCGCTGCAGCGTCATCGGAATACACGCTCCACGGCGAAACACTCCTCAGACCGCTGGGCCCTCCTGACGGCGATAGAGAACCCCTTAACGCGACGCGGTCTCCGTAGTGCACGGAAGGGCAGGGAATCGATACTCACGCGAACACTGTTCGCGCCCGCGGTCCAGAAGACGCAACCCCGGACGCGGCGCCGGACGATGAGCCACATCCGGCGGCGCCAGACGATCACCCACATCCGGTGCGACCGGGCGAAAGCAGTCGTTGCAGCGTCATCGGAGCACACGCTCCACCGCGAACCGCTCCTCCGAGCGGTGCGCCCTCCTGACGGCGGCAGAGATCCGCTTCACGTGATGTGGCCTCCGAGCCCCCCGAAGGGCAGGGAAGGGCAGGGGATCGAAAGATGATCGTCATCCCATACTCGCAGCCGCGACCAGCGTCGATACTCACGCGAACACTGTTCGCGTCCACGTTCCAGAAGACGCAAACCTGGAGGCGAAGCCAGACTGTCGCCCATGACCTGCGGTGGGACCGGGCGGAGGCACTCTATGCAGCGTCATCGGAGTAACCGTTCCACGTGAAACACCCAGCAGTGGCGGCGGGGGAGGCGTGAGGGAAAGATCCAGCGGCGACGAATTGGGATCAGCGACACCCACCTCGGCACATTCTCGATTCGGAACGGCCGCGGTGTCGGTCCCGCCCAGGCCAGAGGGACATGTGAGCACCGCGGCGGAGAGCAAACTCTCCTCATCGCGCAGGACGTGTTTCACGTGAAACAACCCGCCAGGGAGCGGCGAGGGAGAAGGCGCCGGGCAACCCACCCCGGCAGCTCGTTGACCAACCGCACCTACTCCGGCGCGCTCTACGCAACCAGCCGGAATGCTGCGACGCCCCGTGAAAGACGAACGTCGAGCAATCGAGAACGTCGTGCCGTGGTACTCAAGCGGGCGCCACGGCTTGAGCGTGGTTCCGGATGTCTTCTCGCGTGAGCTGATCCAGGAGGAGGCTCCCGCTGAAGGTGCCACCGTCGGTACTGAATCACGCGAACGACCCGAATCCTTGACACCCGAAGGTGGTTCGCGGTTATCCGTTACCCTCGAGCCGTGGCCAACGATACGAGTCCTCAGAGCAGGCCAGCGAGACCGAAACGAGGCTGGTTGCCCATGGTCCTGGTCGCTCTCGCCGGTCTGGCTCTGATCTGGCTGGTCATGGTGCCGGTCGGGCCCGAGGCATGTGTCCTGTCGCTTCCGGGTCCTCGCAATTGCACGATCACGAGCCGGGTTGAGGCGGCCGTGATTCCAACATCTGGCATCTTCGCGATCGGCCTGCTTTCCGCGTTGTGGGCGATACTCTCGCCGCGGAGCGCCCCTGCAGCACGCATCACGGGAATCGTGTTGCTCTCGCTCGCAATCGGCGTCTCGTACCTACTCGTCGCATGGATCCCGGCCCTCGCAGGGGTCAGGCAGGGATTCCAGATCGGCACGTGACTCAGGCCTCGCAGCCAGACGCCTCAATCGGGAGCTACCTGCGCAGCAATGGGGGCCGTCCCGCACGGATCGGACACCTGATCTGCGCGCCTTGGTTCATCGGGACAAAACAGACCAGGACGAACGGCGACCCCGACCGAAGGCAGCCCACGCATGCCCAAAGCATCCAGGCACCCAGCCCGGCCGCAGAACTCAGCGAACGGTCGCCGTCACAACACGCGTCGGCTCACCGATGACGCCCTCGCCCAGCACCGTCACCGCGACATCCGACAGTCGGAACTTGCGGATCTGCTTCTCGGCCGCAGTGATCTCCGCATCCGCATTCACGCCCTTGAGGAGGATGAGCTGCCCGCCGTCTCGAACCAGGGGAGCGGTGAGGGGGATGAGCGTGCGCAGAGCGCTCACGGCGCGGGCGGTCGCCGCGTCCAGCACTGGACCGCCCTTCCAGTCCTCCGCGCGTCCGCGGACGACCTCGACGTTCCCCAGGCCGAGTGCGGCGACCTGCTCATTCAGCCATGCCACCCGGCGCTCCATCGGCTCGATCAGCACCCACTCGACATCCGGTCGTGCGATCGCAAGGACGAGCCCCGGGAGCCCCGCACCCGATCCCACATCTCCGACGCGTCCCGAGAAGAGCGGAGCAGCGATGACGCTGTTCAGGATGTGTCGGGTCCAGAGACGGGGAAGTTCGAGCGGCCCGATCAGGCCGCGTTCCTCGCCGTGCTCCGCGAGTGCCGACACGAACGAGCGTGCGACCTCGATCCGATCTCCGAACAGCGCGGCGGCCTCTGCCGGCTCCTGTTCAAGCTCCGTCATCGACGGACTCAGCCGCGACGGATCACGGTGTGGCGGTCGGCGCCCTCGCCGTACGACTCCGAGACATATCCGCGGTCGGCGACGATGTCGTGGACGAGCTTGCGCTCGTAGCTCGACATGGCAGGCAGCGACGCCTGAGAGGCGCCCTCCTCGAGTCGCGCGATCGCTCGGTCGACGAGTCCGGCGAGCTGCTGCTCCCGCGTATCCCGCGAACCGCCGATGTCGAGGATCAGCCTCGAGAAGCGGCCGGTCTGCGTCTGCACCGCGATGCGCGTCAGCTCCTGCAGCGCCTGCACCGTCTCCGGCTCCGCCAGCCTCGAGAGCGACCCGTCACCATCGGCCTCCACCGAGACGTACGCCCGACCGGCGCGCACATCGAGGGCCAGATCGCCGTCGATGTCGGCGATGTCGAGCAGACCCTCCAGGAAGTCGGCGGCGATGTCGCCTTCCCGCTCCAGGTCGGCGACAGAGACTTCGGCGGGTGCGGCGGGGGAGTCGGTCATAGCTCGTTCCTAGGATTGAGTCGGGTCAGGACGTCTTGGCGTTGTCGGTGTCGGCATCCTTCGCCGCCCCACCGCCTGCGGTCGGACCGCCGCGCTGAGCCTGCTTCTTCGAGCGCTGCTTGCTCACCGGCTGCTGACGCTTGGGAGCGATGGCGCGGGCGGCCTCCGCCTCCTGGAGGAGCCGCTGCTGCTCGGCCTGGTACTTCTCCATCGAGACGATCTTGCCGTTGGCGTCGATCGCTTTGCCCTTGCGAGCGAGCCGCTCCTCGCGCTCCTTGGCCGCCTGCGAACCCGGCGTCGGCAGATTCCGGATGACGAGGAACTGCTGCACAGCGGTCCAGATGTTCGACGTGAACCAGTAGATGACGACGCCGAGGGGGAAGAAGATGCCCGAGAAGACGAAGGCGAACGGCAGGATGTAGAGCATGATGCGCTGCATCTGGTACGCCTGGCCCTGCTTGGCCTCGGGGGAGAGGTTCTTCGAGACGATCTGCAGCTGAGTGAAGAACTGCGACGCGATCATCAGCACGACCAGCGTCACCATGATGGCGACCGTCGCCTGCCACCCGGCCGGCTGCGTCTTGATGGTGTCGACGAGCGACTCGTGCAGCGACGCCACACCGAAGAGCTTGGCGTTGTAGAACTCGAGGGTGAGCTCGGGGGTCAGGGGGCCGACACCGCCGTGGCCGGCCTTGGCGTTGGTCGACACACCGTTCAGCACGCTGTAGAGCGAGAAGAAGACGGGCATCTGCACCAGGATCGGGAGACATCCGGACACGGGGGACGTGCCGTTCTTCTTGTACAGCGCCATCGTCTCGCGGCTCATGGCCTCGCGAGAGAGCTGATCGCGCTTCCCCTTGTACTTCTCCTGGATCTTCTTGAGCTCCGGCGCGATCTCCATCATCTTGCGCTGGCTCTTGATCTGCTTGACGAAGAGAGGGATGAGCGCAGCGCGCACGACGACGACGAGGCCGATGATCGCGAGGACCCAGGTGAGGCCGTCGGCCGGCGCCATGCCGAGGAACGTGAAGAGGCCGTGCCACGCCACGAGGATGAGCTCGACGACCCACTTCAGCGGCCAGAGGATCGTCTGGAGCAGATCGAAGCCTCCGCTCGACGCGGCCGGCGTCGGCGTGCTCGTGGCGAGAAACAGCAGATCCTGCACGGATCAGTCCTTTCCAAGGGGCACGACGAAACCGTGCGGGGTCAGCTCATGACGGAAGTGCTTGTGCGCCGGCGGGTCGTCGACACCGCCGGCCGCCCACGGGTGGCAGCGAGCGATGCGCAGGGCGGCGAGGGCTGAGCCCTTCAGCGCGCCGTGCTGCTGAACCGCGCCGACGGCATAGGCCGAGCACGAGGGGTAGTAGCGGCAGACGTCTCCGTATGTGTGGGAGATCGTCGCACGATAGCCGTGGAGAAGCGCGAGAAGGGCGTTGCGCGGCAGAAGGGGAATCGCCTGTCCGAGATCGGAGGCGGAGAATCGTGCCGTTCCAATGGATGCGGCGGGCAGCGTCGACGTGCTCATGCGGCCCTCCGGGCGAGGCATCGCTGCACATCGGAGCGCAGATCCTGGAAGGACGCCTCCGCGGAACTCGGCAGAGCGCGCAGGACGACGTCCGATCCAGGTCGGATGGACGGCAGGGCCTCAGCGCAGATCGCCTTGAGACGCCGTCGCACCGTATTGCGGACGACGGCCGAACCCACCTGCTTGCTCACGATGAAGCCGAACCGCGGGGTCTCGTCGTCACGGGTGGAGGTGACGTAGGCGACCGCGTGCGCACCGGCACACCGGCGCCCCCGACGAACGACGGCCTTGTAGTCCGCGCCGCGGGTGAGACGATTCGGCCGCGCCAGCACCGTGTGGATTCAGGCCGAGAGCTCGGTGCGCCCCTTGGCGCGGCGAGCCGACAGGATGGCGCGGCCGGCGCGCGTGCGCATGCGGGCGCGGAAGCCGTGCTTCTTGGCGCGACGACGGTTGTTGGGCTGGAAAGTGCGCTTGCTCATGGGATCACTCCGGATCAGGTCTCACCGGAAGGCTCGCTCCGGGAAGGTCGGATGGACTGCCGTACAGGCATAAGTCAACCGATTAAGACTACGTCGGCAGGCTTGAGAACTCAAACCGAGCGCGCGCCGCGCGCCATTATCCACAACCTGTGGGCAACCCCTGGCAGGGACACGCTGCCCGGTTCTACAGTGGAGTTTGCTCTGCGACGTGCCTCTGACTAGCGTTGCACGGGCAGTTATCCACAGGTTCGCGGCACCCCAGAAGGCCGTCATCCACTTGAGACCCGGGGGGGCAATGACACCGCAGGAGATTCCGGACGTTCCGGTATGGACGGCGGTCCTCGACGTCCTGATCGATGACGATCGGATCACCCCTCAGCTGCACGGATTCCTGAACCTTGCGGTGCCGCAGGGGGTCATGGGCGGGACGCTGTATCTCGACGTCCCGAACGACCTGACGGCGGCGCAGATCAACAAGAGGATGCGCGCCCCCATCCTCGAGGCGCTCGAGCACGTCGATGCCCACCCGCCCGTGAGCACGTTCCGTGTCGTGGTCAACCCCGACATCACGGACAGCCCCGCCCCCGGTGCGCCCGCCGCATCCCTGACGCCCACCATCGAGCCTTCTCTGACCCGCCCGATGGCCGCGGAGCCCGTCGATCAGACGCCGCCGCGCAGCGACACCCGTCTCAACCCGAAGTACACGTTCGACAGCTTCGTCATCGGGCAGTCCAACCGCTTCGCGCACGCAGCGGCCGTCGCGGTCGCGGAAGCGCCGGCGAAGGCGTACAACCCGCTCTTCATCTACGGCGACTCGGGCCTCGGCAAGACACACCTCCTCCACGCGATCGGCGACTACGCGCAGAACCTCTACACGGGCATCCGCGTCCGATACGTCTCGAGCGAGGAGTTCACGAACGACTTCATCAACTCGATCGCGAACAACCGCGGCTCCGCCTTCCAGGCCCGCTATCGCGACGTCGATATCCTCCTGATCGACGACATCCAGTTCCTCCAGGGCCGGGCCGAGACGCAGGAAGCCTTCTTCCACACGTTCAACCAGCTGCACGATCACGACAAACAGGTCGTCATCACGAGCGACGTGCCGCCGAAGCATCTCACCGGCTTCGAGGACCGGATGCGCAGCCGCTTCGAGTGGGGCCTCATCACCGACGTGCAGGCCCCCGACCTCGAGACCCGCATCGCGATCCTGCGCAAGAAGGCGCAGAGCGAGCGCCTGCAGATCCCCGACGAGGTCCTCGAGTACATCGCGACGGTCGTCTCGTCCAACATCCGCGAGCTCGAGGGCGCCCTCATCCGGGTCTCGGCCTTCGCGAGCCTCAACCGCTCGACGCTCGACATCTCCCTCGCCCAGACCGTGCTGCGCGACATCGTCGACCAGGACGACGCCAACGTCATCTCGCCGACCGACATCATCACGGCGACCGCCAACTACTTCAAGCTCACCGTCGATGACCTCTACGGTTCGAGCCGGTCGCAGGCCGTCGCCACAGCGCGGCAGATCGCCATGTATCTGTGCCGCGAACGCACGAGCCTGTCGCTGCCGAAGATCGGTCAGCTCTTCGGCAATCGCGACCACACGACCGTCATGTACGCGTACAAGAAGATCAGCGACCTCATGAAGGAGCGCCGCTCGATCTACAACCAGGTGACGGAGATCACCACGCAGCTCGGCCGCCGCTGAGCGCGCGCTTCCGCACCTCTGCGCGGGACGACGGCTGAGGCCGTCTCTTCCGCGCGCCTATGCGCGCCCGCGCATACATCATCGCCGCTTGACAGGCCCGCTCCGCCACGCCAGCATCTGTGTTCTGCACAGTGTGGATAACTTGTGGATAACTCGGATTCGAGGTCTTAACACTGTGAGCAGATGGCCCCCGGCTGTGGACAAGTGTCGGACGCATCCGAGATGCCGTCGGCCGGATACCCGCATGATTCCGCATGTCTTCCACAACTCACATCCATGTAGTTCCCATGAGCCGTCTACTATCCACGGACTTATCCACAGTTTCCACAACTGTTAACAACATGACAGAGATAGATCTATGAAGGGCTCCCCGATGACCTCGGGTGCGACCGGCGCCGCAATGACAAGAACTTCCGAACCGACTCGGCGCGGGCACTAGCATGGGAGGCCCAGTCAGATGTCGAGGGAGCGTCCCGTGAAGTTCCACGTCAATCGCGATGTGTTCAGCGAAGCCGTGTCGTTCGTGGTGAAGCTCCTGCCTCAGCGCAACCCGCAGCCGATCCTCGCGGGGGTGCTGATCGAGGCCGGCGATGCCGGCCTGTCGCTCTCCGCGTTCGACTACGAGGCGTCCGCGCGCACGACCATCGAGGCCACTGTCGACGAACCCGGCACGATCCTCGTCCACGGGCGACTCCTCGCGGACATCGCGAGCAAGCTCCCGAATGCGCCGATCCAGATCGCGGTCGACGAGGACGGCGGCATCCTGCTCACGTGCGGATCCGCCCGCTTCACCCTCGCGGCCATGCCGGTCCAGGAGTACCCGGCGATCCCGGAGGTCTCCGGCGAGTCCGGGCTCGTCCCGGCGGAAGACTTCGGCACCGCCATCGCGCAGGTCGCCTTCGCCGCGTCGCGCGACGATGTGACGCCTGTCCTCACCGGCGTGCAGCTCGAGGTCAGCGGAACCCACCTCAGCCTCGTCGCGACAGACCGCTACCGCGTCGCGCTCCGCCAGATCCCGTGGGACGGAGGCGCCGCCGCCGACGAGACCACCACCGCACTCGTTCCCGCGCGCACCCTCACCGAGGTCGGCAAGACGTTCGCGCACGGCGGCGACATCTCCATCGCGTTCTCCGGAACAGGCGACCGCGAGATCATCGCCTTCACCGCAGGCGACAAGACGGTCACCTCTCTTCTGATCAAGGGCAACTTCCCGCCGGTCCGCCGGCTGTTCCCCGAGCAGACCGACCACCACGCCGTCGTCAACACCGCCGACCTCATCGAGGCGGTGCGACGTGTGTCGCTCGTGCTCGACCGCTCCGCGCCCCTGCGATTCACCTTCACCAACGAAGGCGTGTCGATGGATGCCTCCGGCACCGAGCAGGCGCGCGCATCCGAGTCCGTCGACGCGACGCTCACGGGCGAGGATGTCACGCTGGGCCTCAACCCGCAGTATCTGCTCGAGGCCCTCGGCGCCGTGCGCAGCGAGTTCACCCGCATCACGTTCACCTCGAGCGAGAACCAGAACAAGCTGAGCCCCGTCCTCATCACCCCGCAGACGTCTGTCGACAAGGGCGGCGAGGACTCCTTCAAGTACCTCCTGCAGCCGAATCTCCTCCTGCGCTGAGCCGCGCGGCGACGCAGACCCGGCAGCAGCATCCATCCCGCGGCGATGTCCGCGACTCGAATTAGGCTGACTCGGTGATCGTGGAGCATGTGAGTCTCGTCGACTTCCGCAACTATGCGGCCGCCGACGTGTCGCTCGGTCCCGGTCCTCAGGTCTTCGTCGGCCGCAACGGTCAGGGCAAGACGAATCTCGCCGAGGCGGTCGCCTACTTCGCGACCGTCGGGTCGCACCGGGTGTCCACTGATGCGCCGATGGTCCGCGACGGGGCGGATGCCGCGATCGTGCGCACTCGCCTCGCTCATGGCGAGCGCCACATCGGCCTCGAGGTGCAGATCAACCGTCAGGGATCGAACAAGGCGCGGGTCAACGGAGCGAATGTGCGACCGGCCGAGCTCCCGCGCTATGCGCAGGTGGTGCTCTTCGCGCCCGAAGACCTTCAGATCGTCCGCGGCGACCCCTCGGCCCGCCGCCGGTTCATGGATCAGCTCCTCGTGCAGCGATCGCCGCGTATGTCGGCCGTTCTCGCCGACTACGACCGCGTCCTGCGACAGCGCAACGCTCTGTTGAAGTCGGCCCGCGCGCGCGGCATCAAGGGAGACGCGCTGTCGACGCTCGAGGTGTGGGACGACAAGCTCGTCTCGCTCGGCACGCAGGTCATCGACGCGCGTGCCTCGCTCGCCGCGGATCTGGCCCAGCCCCTTGCCGACGCCTACACCGTGATCGCCGGCGCGGACCACGGTGCGCAGCTCGAGTGGGTGCTGTCCGTGCGCGGCGCGGACCCCGAAGACGACGAGCCGACGGATGCGCAGACCACAGCGGATGCCGGGACCGCGGAGCTGTTCCGCGCAGCGCTCGGCACGCGTCGGTCGGCCGAGCTCGACCGCGGGATCACGCTCGTCGGACCGCATCGCGACGACCTCCTGCTGAGAGTCCGCGGGCTCCCCGTCAAGGGGTACGCATCCCATGGCGAGTCGTGGTCGATGGCGCTCGCCCTGCGCCTGGCATCCGCTGAGCTCTTGCGGGCGGAATCCCTTCTGGGCGACCCGGTCCTCATCCTGGACGACGTCTTCGCCGAACTGGATGCCGATCGGCGGACGCGGCTGGCCGCCATCGCGGTCGGCTTCGAGCAGGTGATCGTGACCGCCGCCGTCGAGCAGGACGTGCCGGCGAATCTGCGGGGTCGTGTCATCCGCATCGAGGCGGGCACGATCGTGGGGATCGACGATGAGTGATCCGGAACCCGACGTCCCGGAGACCATCGCCACCTATCTGCGCCTCCGCGGCTTGGAGCCGACGGCCAGGCGCAAGCGCCGCGCGCGGCGCCAGGTCGACGAAGATGCGCAGCCCTTCATGCCCGGCCGCGATCCGCGGGGCATCGACGAAGTGCTCGGCGCGCTGACGCGCGACTCCGGGTGGAATCCTCATCTCGCGCGTGAAGACCTCGTCCGTCGCTGGGATGAAGTCGCTGGAGCCGAGACGGCGCGGCACACGCATCCCGTCGACCTCACGGACGGCACGCTCACCGTGAAGTGCGACTCGACCGCGTGGGCGAAGCAGCTTCAGCTGATCCGGGCGCACGTGCTCACCGAGATCCTGCGGCGCTTCCCGGATGCGGGTGTGGATAACCTCCGGTTCCTGGGGCCGGACGTCCCCTCCTGGAAATGGGGCACGAGAGCCGTTCAGGGCCGCGGTCCGCGCGATACCTACGGGTGATCGGTCTCGGCAGTCGTTCACGCGGATTTCAGCGCGTCAGAGGGCGTTTCCGCCTCCATAGGGGGTCTCCGGCACGGTAGGATGTAAGTTCAGCGGCCGGACGAATCGGAGAGCGCGAAACCTATGACGTCAGACATCCCCGAGAACGTCCCCGAGGAGCAGACTCCCGCACAGCCCCCCACCCCTCGGAGCGATTACGGGGCAGACGCCATCCAGGTGCTCGAGGGGCTCGAGGCCGTCCGCAAGCGTCCGGGCATGTACATCGGGTCCACCGGTCCGCGCGGCCTCCACCACCTCGTGTACGAGATCGTCGACAACTCGGTCGACGAGGCCCTCGCCGGCGCGAACGATGCCATCATCGTCACGATCCTCGCCGACGGCGGCATCCGGGTCGTCGACTTCGGCCGCGGCATCCCGGTCGACCCGCACTCATCCGACCCGTCGAAGTCGACCGTCGAGGTCGTGCTGACGATCCTGCACGCGGGCGGGAAGTTCGGCGGCGGCGGGTATGCGGTCTCCGGCGGTCTGCACGGCGTCGGCTCGTCCGTCGTCAACGCGCTCTCGACCCGGTTCGAGGTGGAGATCAAGCGGCAGGGATACGTCTGGCGGCACAGCTTCGCCGACGGCGGGCGCCCGCAGCAGCAGCTCGAGCGCGGCGAGCCGACGGACGAGACCGGCACGACGATCACCTTCTGGCCGGACCCGGCGATCTTCACCGAGACCGTCGACTTCGACTACGACACGCTGCGCACGCGCTTCCAGCAGATGGCGTTCCTCAACAAGGGGCTGCGCATCGAACTGCACGATGAGCGCGCCTCCGCGGTCGTCGAGCAGGAGATCGACGGCGTCGTCACGACGCGCCAGCGCGAAGACGTGTTCCTCTACGAGCGCGGGCTCGTCGACTACGTCGAGTACCTGAACCACGCGCGCCGCGCCGAGGTCGTCAACGACGAGGTCATCGCCTTCGAGTCGGAAGACACCGAGCGCAAGATCTCGCTCGAAGTCGCGATGCAGTGGACGACGGGCTACACCGAGAACGTCTTCACCTACGCGAACACCATCAACACCCACGAGGGCGGCACGCACGAAGAAGGCTTCCGTGCGGCGCTCACGACGCTGGTGAACCGCTACGCGCGCGCCAACAACCTGCTCAAGGAGAAGGACGACAACCTCTCCGGAGACGACGTGCGCGAGGGACTCACCGCCGTCATCTCGATCAAGCTGGGCGAGCCGCAGTTCGAGGGCCAGACCAAGACGAAGCTCGGCAACACCGAGGCGAAGGCGTTCACCCAGAAGGTCGTGGGCGACCAGCTCGGCGACTGGTTCGACCGCAACCCGGCGCAGGCGAGGAACGTCATCAAGAAGGCGATCGATGCGGCGACCGCCCGCATGGCCGCCCGCAAGGCGCGCGAGACCGCCCGCCGCAAGAGCGTGTTCGAGTCCGCTGCGATGCCGGACAAGCTGAAGGACTGCACGAGCAAGGACCCGTCGATCTCGGAGATCTTCCTCGTCGAGGGTGACTCCGCCGGCGGCTCGGCGGTGCAGGGTCGCGACCCGCACACGCAGGCGATCCTTGCGCTGCGCGGCAAGATCCTGAACGTCGAGCGCGCGCGCCTGGACAAGGCGCTCGCGAACAAGGAAGTCCAGGCCATGATCCAGGCCTTCGGTACGGGCATCGGCGAGGACTTCGATCTCGGCAAGGCGCGCTACCACAAGATCGTGCTGATGGCGGATGCGGACGTCGACGGCCAGCACATCACGACGCTGCTGCTGACCCTCCTCTTCCGTTACATGCGCGGACTCATCGAGGCGGGATTCGTCTTCCTCGCGATGCCGCCGCTGTACCGCCTCAAGTGGACGAACGCGGCGCACGAGTACGTGTATTCGGATGCGGAGCGCGACGCCCTCCTGCAGGACGGTCTCGCGAACGGCAAGCGCATCCCGAAGGATGCAGGCATCCAGCGCTACAAGGGTCTCGGCGAGATGAACGCCAAAGAGCTGTGGGAGACCACGATGGACCACACCACGCGGACGCTCCGGCAGATCACGATCGAGGATGCGGCCGCGGCCGACGAGATCTTCAGCGTGCTGATGGGAGAGGACGTCGAGTCCCGCCGCAACTTCATCCAGCGCAACGCGAAGGACGTCCGCTTCCTCGACATCTGACCCGCGCGGGTCGATGAGCGAGCGAAGCGAGACGAGATGGCACTGAGAGAGACACATGACTGACGTTCCCCCGACGGACTCCGGCACAGGCGCCGGCGACGAGCACAACCACGGCAAGATCGATCAGGTCGACCTGCAGGAGGAGATGCAGCGCTCGTACCTGGATTACGCGATGGCCGTCATCGTCGGCCGCGCGCTTCCGGACGTGCGCGACGGGCTCAAGCCCGTGCACCGCCGCGTGATCTACGGCATGTACGACGGCGGCTTCCGTCCCGACAAGTCGTTCTCCAAGTGCGCGCGCGTCGTCGGCGAAGTCATGGGTCAGTACCACCCGCACGGCGACACCGCGATCTACGACACCCTCGTCCGGCTCGTGCAGCCGTGGTCGCTGCGCTATCCGCTGGCACTCGGCCAGGGCAACTTCGGCTCGCCCGGCAACATGGGCGCGGCGGCGCCGCGATACACCGAGACGAAGATGGCTCCTCTCGCGCTGGAGATGGTGCGGGACATCGAAGAGGACACCGTCGACTTCTCCCCGAACTACGACGGCCAGACGCTGGAGCCCGACGTCCTCCCGGCGCGCTTCCCGAACCTCCTCGTCAACGGATCGATCGGCATCGCGGTCGGCATGGCGACGAACATCCCGCCCCACAACCTCCGTGAGGTGTCGGAGGCGGCGCTATGGGCGATGGACAACCCCGACCTCCCCCGCGAGGAGTTGCTGGAGGGTCTCATCCAGCGCGTTCCGGGGCCGGACTTCCCGACCGGGGCGCAGATCCTGGGGACGAAGGGGATCCAGGAGGCGTACCGGACCGGCCGCGGCTCGATCACGATGCGCGCGGTCGTGGATGTCGAGGAGCTGCAGGGCCGGACGTGCCTTGTGATCACCGAGCTGCCGTACCAGGTGAACCCCGACAACCTGGCCGTCAAGATCGGCGACCTCGTCCGCGAAGGCCGGATCACCGGTATCGCCGACATCCGCGACGAGACGAGCGATCGCACCGGTCAGCGCCTCGTCGTGGTGCTCAAGCGCGACGCCGTCGCGAAGGTCGTGCTGAACAACCTGTACAAGCACACGCAGCTGCAGGACAACTTCGGCGCGAACATGCTCGCGATCGTCGACGGCGTGCCGCGAACCCTCGCGCTCGACGGCTTCATCACCCACTGGCTCGACCACCAGATCGACGTCATCGTCCGCCGCACGCAGTTCCGCCTGCGCAAGGCCGAAGCGCGCATGCACATCCTCGAGGGCTACCTCAAGGCGCTCGACGCGCTCGACGAGGTCATCGCCCTCATCCGCCGCTCGCCGACGGTCGAGGAGGCGCGCGAGGGTCTGAAGACGCTGCTCGACATCGACGACGATCAGGCACAGGCGATCCTCGACATGCAGCTGCGCCGCCTCGCGGCGCTCGAGCGTCAGAAGATCATCGACGAGGCCACTGAGCTCGCCGCGAAGATCATCGACTACAAGGAGATCATCGCCGACCCCGCGCGCCAGCGCGGCATCATCCGCGAGGAGCTCACCGCCATCGTCGAGCGCTTCGGCGACGAGCGGCGCACCCACATCCTCCAC
The DNA here is from genome assembly GCF_030315975.1 of Microbacterium candidum. Lineage (GTDB taxonomy): Bacteria > Actinomycetota > Actinomycetes > Actinomycetales > Microbacteriaceae > Microbacterium > Microbacterium candidum. Next base: position 343,897 of record NZ_JASXSZ010000001.1, read on the forward strand.
GGGTTCGGCGGAGACGTCTCGGTCGAAGACCTCATCGCCGAGGAGGAGATGGTCGTCTCCGTCACACGCGACGGGTACATCAAACGCACCCGCAGCGACAACTACCGCTCGCAGCATCGCGGCGGAAAGGGCGTCAAGGGCGCGCAGCTGCGTGCCGACGACGTCGTGGAGCACTTCTTCGTGACGACGACGCACCACTGGCTGCTCTTCTTCACGAACAAGGGACGGGTCTACCGCACCAAGGCGTACGAAGTGCCGGAGGCCGGGCGCGACGCCAAGGGCCAGCACGTCGCGAACCTCCTCGCGCTGCAGCCGGATGAGGAGATCGCCCAGATCCTCGACATCCGCGACTACTCCGTCGCGACCTACCTCGTGCTCGCGACCCGCAGCGGTCTCGTCAAGAAGACGCGTCTGACCGAGTACGACACGAACCGCCAGGGCGGCATCATCGCCATCAAGCTGCGCGGCCAGGCGTCTGAAGAGGGCGAGGATGTCGAGACAGGGTCCGACGACGAGGTCGTCAGCGCCCTGCTCGTCGACGAGGGCGACGACATCCTCCTCATCAGCCGGCACGGCATGTCGCTGCGGTTCTCCGCGACGGATTCCGCTCTCCGGCCTATGGGCCGCTCGACGTCCGGCGTGAAGGGCATGGACTTCCGCGCCGGCGACAGCCTGCTGTCGGCGTCGGTCGCGCAGGCCGACGGATACGTGTTCGTCGTCACTGAGGGCGGGTACGCGAAGCGCACCGCGGTGAGCGAATACCGCATGCAGAACCGAGGCGGTCTGGGCATCAAGGTGGCCAAGCTGAACGACGAGCGGGGCGATCTCGCGGGGGGTCTGATGGTCTCCGAGGACGACGAGGTCTTGGTGGTTCTTGCCAGCGGCAAGGTGGTACGCTCTGCCGTGGCCGAGGTGCCTGCCAAGGGTCGCGACACGATGGGAGTCGTGTTCGCCCGGCCCGATGACAATGACCGCATCCTCGCCATCGCCCGGAACGGCGAGCGAGCGCTCGCCGAAGAGGAGGCCGCAGACGCGGACTCCGACGAGGGCGCGGCGGATGCGTCGACCGAGACCCCGGAAGGTAGTACTGAGGCATGAGCACAGTAGCGGACAAGCTCGCGAGGAAGTCCAGCACCGCGACGAACGCGAAGCAGGTCCGCCTGCGTCTGGTCTACATCGACTTCTGGTCGGCAGTGAAGCTCTGCTTCCTCGCCGCCGTCGCCGTGGCCATCGCCACGATCGTCATGTACTTCCTGCTCTACCTCGTCCTCCAGGGCACCGGCCTCATCGGCAAGATGGACGACTTCTTCAAGAGCTTCTCGGACGGTAGCGTCACGCTGTCTCAGTTCGTCGGCTTGCCGCAGGTCATGGCGTTCGGCTCGATCGTCGCGATCCTCGACCTCGTCGTCATCACGGTGATGGGCGCCGTCGTCGCGGGCATCTACAACCTCGCCGTGAAGATCACGGGCGGCCTGCTCGTCGGCTTCACGTCCAACTGACATTCATCGACTGAGGCCCGGACTCCACGGAGTCCGGGCCTCAGTCGTATCCGAGTCGTCTGGGGCGTCAGCCGATGCCGGCGGCTCGGAGTGCGGCGGCGACCACACCGCTCTGTCCGAGCAGAGTGCCGATGATCCAGGTCGCGAACAGCGCGAGCGCCCCGCCGATGACGAGACGGATGACAGCGCGTGCCGGCGACGACCCGCCGAGCCACGCGGAAATGGTACCGGTGAGCGCGAGCGCGATGAGGACCGCGATGAAGGTCACCGGGACGCGCCATTCGGGAGGCGGGAGCAGGATCGCGAGCAGCGGGAGGATGCCGCCGATCGTGAATGCGATCGCGGACGCGAAAGTCGCGTGCCAGGGACTCACGAGATCGTTCTGGTCGATGTGCAGCTCGGTCTCGAGATGGGCGGCGAGCGCGTCGTGCGCCGTCAGCTCCACTGCCACCTGCCGGGCGGTCGCGTCCGTCAGTCCGCGGTCACGGTACAGCTGCGTCAGCTCCTCGAGCTCCTCATCGGGCATCTCCTCGAGCTCGCGCCGCTCCTTCTCGATGAGCGCGCGTTCGCTGTCGCGCTGGCTGGAGACCGACACGTACTCGCCGAGCGCCATCGACACGGCACCGCCGACGAGACCGGCGAGACCCGCGGTCAGCAGGGCCCCCGTGGCCGCGGTCGCACCCGCGACGCCGACCACGATGGATGCGACGGAAACGATGCCGTCGTTCGCTCCGAGCACGCCGGCGCGAAGCCAATTCAACCGTTGGCCCACACCCCCGCCGTGCGCCTCACCGGAGTGGATCGCATCATCCGTCGTCATGTGCGAGAGTCAACCACCCTCGGGATCGCGCGTCCACGAAGGAAAGGCTGTGCTCAGCGGCCCTCGATTTCTGAAATCGCCTGGATTCCGGTAAAGTCTTGCAGGTTGACGGCGCGTGCGAACGGGCCTGATACGGGGGTATAGCTCAGGCGGTTAGAGCGCTTCACTGATAATGAAGAGGTCCCAGGTTCAAGTCCTGGTACCCCCACAGAACACAATCCCGGGGCCTTAGCTCAGTTGGTAGAGCGCCTGCTTTGCAAGCAGGATGTCAGGAGTTCGAATCTCCTAGGCTCCACATTCACCCCACCCGCCGATTGCGCGATCGTATGCGCACGGGTCCATACTCTTCCTCATGCCTTCCACCCTTTCACTCGACGGTCTCCGATTCGCCATGGTCTCCTCGACGGCGAGCGCCGTGGACGAAGCGGCTCCGACGACCTTCGACTACCACCAGAGCGGGCGGCTCGTCTGGGGCGAGTACACCGGCGACACCGTGACCGAGGGCCGGTTCGTGGGCGAGGTCGTCGAGGCGGAAGTGCGGATCTCGTTCGCGCACGCCCTCGTCGACGACGGATCCGTCGTGCGCGGGGATGCTGTGAGCCGGGTCGAGCACGCGGACGACGGCAGGATGATGCTGGTCGAAGACTTCGTCATCGACGGCGTGCCGCACGTCAGCGTCACGGCTCAGCTGTGAGTCACACCCGCTTGTCGCGATTCTGATCGGTGCGCGTGAAGCGCATGAGTCCCTTGTCGACGGAGAACCGCTCACGCGGCGGGATGTCGCCGGGCAGGACGTAGGGTCGGCGGAAGACCTCACCGAGCACGATCACCGTCTCCATCTTCGTGACCTCGGGAAGCGCTGCGATCGTTCCGATCGCGAGCGACTGCATGGACTCCATGTCGATGCTGCGCACGGTGAGCATGACGTCGTGTTCGCCCGTCATGATCCGCACCGACTCGAGGTCGGGAAGATCGCTCACGGCGGCGAGGAACGACGTCCAGCGCTGCGGCTGGATCGTGCAGAACACGAGCGCACTCACCCCGAGTCCGAGCTTCGCCATGTCCACCTCGGCGGTGAAGCCGGTGATGATTCCTGCACGCGTGAGCGCCTCGACACGCGAGTACGCACTCGCGCGCGAGATGCCGACCTCCTGGGCGAGCGCGGCGATCGAGACGCGCCCGTTCTGCCGAAGGGTCCGGAGGATGTCGTACGCGATTTCATCGATCGCGGGCGCTGATCGTCCAGACGAACCGGGTTCCGCTTCAATCATGCTGGACATATTGCCGGAGTAACGCACTTGTGACAATCGGGAAGTCGAATCACCGGCGCTCTTTCGGATATAGTGCCGCAAAACAGGATCCGATCTTCCGACCTGTCCAAAACTCAACGAAGAGGAGGGGAGCCCGTGACTCGCAGACTTCGCCTTGCCGCGGTCGCACTGGCCGCTGTCGCCGCCGTCGCACTCGCCGGCTGTTCCGGCGGCAACTCGTCGAACAACTCCAGCGGTTCCGCCAAGGGCGGCACGCTCGTCGTCGACACCGCGTTCTCACTGGAGACCGGCGACCCGGGTCGCAACTACGTCCCGACCGGGAACATGGTGCTGCACGCCGTGTACGACACCCTGCTCACCTTCCAGGGTTCGGACTCGTCGACGCCCAAGCCGGATCTCGCGACGATGACGCAGAACTCGGATGCCACCGAGTTCACCTTCAAGCTGCAGGACGGCCGCACGTTCTCGGACGGGACGCCCGTCACCGCCGATGACGTCGTGTTCTCGCTGGATCGGGTCGCCGGCATCACGGATTCGAAGGCCAACTTCCTCATGACCGGGATCACGGTCTCGAAGGTCGACGACAAGACGGTCAAGCTGACCACGGCGACCCCCTCGCTGCAGCTGCCGGCGATCATGACGAACCCCTCCCTCGCGATCCTCAACTCGAAGATCGTCAAGGAGCACGGCGGCACGACCGACAACTCCGACGCCGCGAAGTCGTGGCTGGACGCGAACTCCGCGGGTTCCGGTCCGTACAACCTGCAGTCGCTCGACCTGACCACGCAGGTGGTCATGGTGAAGAACCCGAAGTACAACGGGACGGACAAGCCGGCGTACGACAAGATCGTCGTCCGCAACATCAGCCAGTCGTCGACGCAGCTCACGAACCTCAAGGGCGGCGACTCGAACGTCGCCGTGGACCTCTCCGGCGACCAGGTCAAGACGCTCGGCGACGGATACGTCGTCAAGTCGGTGCCGTCGGCGGAGACGCTGTTCCTCCTCATCAATCAGGACAAGGCCGTAGGCGGCGTGACGGCGAGCCCCAAGTTCGCCGAGGCCGTCCGCTACGCGCTCGACTACCCGAAGCTGCTCGAACTCGCCGGTGCGGGCTCGGTCCAGGCCACCGGCGTCATCCCGCCGATGTTCCCCGGAGCCAACAAGGAGGGCGTCAAGCAGGATCTGGAGAAGGCCAAGGCGGCGCTCAAGGACTCCGGCTACAACGGAGAGGACGTCAAGCTCCAGTTCCCGAACGACAACCCGGTCGGCGGTGTCGAGTTCACCCCCGTCGCCGAGCGCGTGCAGGAGCAGCTCAAGGCCGTCGGCATCAACGTGACCCTCGCACCCGCGCCGTTCGCGACCGAGGTCGACCCATACGTCCACGCGAAGGAAGCCTTCTCGCTCTGGTACTGGGGTCCGGACTACGCCGACTCGTCCTCGTTCCTGCCGTTCGGTCCGGGCCAGAAGGTCGGCCTCCGCGCCGGGTGGCCGACGACCGCGAGCCCGTCGATCGCCGATCTCGTCACGAAGGCGCAGAACGCGACGACGGTGGATGCGCGGAACACGGCGTTCGGCGACTACGCCCAGGCGATGCAGCAGAGCGGCCCGTTCGTCCCGCTGATCGTGCCCGGCAGCAACCTCGCGAGCGACAAGAAGGTCTCGGGTCTCCAGTACAACGTGACCTGGACCCTCGATCTCCGGACGCTGCAGCCGGCGAGCTGATCGACGCGGTGGGGCCGGAGCATCCGGTCCCACCGCTTCCTTCTCCCATAGGAAAGCGTGCACGTGACGGAGACACAGGCCATCGCCACACGGAAGACGGTACAGTCGCAGCACCAGCTGCGGCGATTCCTCAGCCGCCGCCTGATCACGAGCGTCATCCTCTTGTTCGGGATCGTCCTGGTCACGTTCTCGCTCACGGTGATCGTCCCGGGCGACCCTGTCCGCGCGGCTCTCGGCGAGGGCGCCTCGTCCAATCAGGCCACGGTGAACGCGTTCCGTCAGAAGTACGGACTGGACGAGCCCGTCCCGATCCGGTTTCTCAAATACGTCGGGAATCTGCTGCGCGGAGATCTCGGCACGTCGATGACCACCGGTCAGCCGATCTCGAGCGATCTCGCCAAGGCAGTCCCCGCCACCGGCGAGGTCGCGTTCTACGCGATCATCATCAGCCTCGCCGTCGCGATCGTCCTCGGCACGTTCGCCGCGTACCGACGCGGCAAGGTCGGCGACCAGGTGGTGCGCGTCGTCACGCTCATCGGACTGAGCGTCCCGACGTTCTGGATGGCGATCCTCTGCTACCAGCTCTTCTTCATGAACCTGCACTGGGTCAGCGGGTCCGGACGGATCTCTCCGACGATCAATCCCCCTCCGCACATCACCGGGTTCTACACGATCGACTACATGCTCAACGGCGACCCCGTCGGGTTCTTCGACGCCACGAGCCACCTCGCACTGCCCGTTCTCGTGCTGAGCCTGTTCACGATCGCGACGCTCACCCGCTTCGTCCGGACATCCGTCCTCGAGGTGCTCGACATGGACTACGCACGCGCCGCCCGGGCGAAGGGACTGCCGACGCGCCGCGTCGTCGTCGGCTACGTGCTGCGCGGCGCTGCGCTTCCGATCCTCACGCTCGTCGGCATCGCCTTCGGCAGCCTCCTCTCGGGAACCGTCCTCGTCGAGGCCGTCTTCGCGTGGCCAGGACTCGGGACGTATGCGTACAACGCGTCGAAGAATCTCGACCTCCTCGCCGTCACCGGTGTCGGTCTCGTCGTCGGGATCATCTTCGTCGTGATCAACCTCATCGTCGACATCCTGTACGGCGTCCTCGACCCCAGGGTGCGACTGTCATGAGACTCCTGACTCCGGGCATGCCCGACGTGAAGAAGAAGCGGCGCTTCATCCCCGCCGCGTGGCGCACGCCGCTCGCCGTGATCGGCGCGGTCATCGCGATCGGATGGATCATCGTCGCCCTGCTGGCACCGTGGATCGCTCCTCACGATCCGCTCGCCCAGGATCTGCCGCGACTCGCCCCGCCCAGCGCGGAGGCGATCATGGGGACGGACGGGAACGGCCGCGATGTCTTCTCCCGTCTGCTCTACGGCGCACAGACCACCATCCCGCTCGCCCTCGCGCTCGTCGTGTGCGCCATGATCATCGGCACCATCATCGGGGCCGCGGCCGGCTACTTCGGCGCCGCGGTCGACGAGGTGCTCATGCGCATCACGGACATGGTGATGGCGTTCCCCACCGTGATTCTCGCGATGGTGATCGCGGCATCCCTCGGCCCGTCCATCCTGAACGCGGTCATCGCGGGAATCATCGTCGCGTGGCCCCCGTACGCCCGCATCACCCGCTCCCTGGTGCTCGGGCTGCGCACCCAGAACTACGTCGTCGCCGGTCGACTCCTGGGATCGTCGCCGTTCCGGTCGCTGCGGCGGGACGTCCTGCCGAACATCGCCGGCCCGGTGCTCGTGCTCGCGTCGCTCGACATCGGCACGGCGATCCTGCTGTTGTCGGGACTCTCTTTCCTCGGTCTCGGCGCACAGCCGCCGACGCCGGAGTGGGGCGCGATGATCTCGTCGGCCATGCAGAACACCACGGCGTGGTGGCTCGGGGCGTTCCCCGGCCTCGCCATCCTGACGGTCGTCCTCGCCTTCAACTTCATCGGCGACTCGCTCCGCGACGCGCTCGACCCGTTGGCCGCGCGCGAGCGCGAAGCCGAGATCCCCACGTCTCTGGAGCGTGTCGCATGACCGCGCTGCAGATCCGGGACCTCCATGTCCTCCTCGGGAACGACAAGCGCAACCGTGCGGAGGTCGTGAAGGGCATCGATCTCGACCTCGCCGCCGGGAGGATCCAGGGCCTGGCCGGCGAGTCGGGGTCCGGCAAGAGCATGACAGCCATGGCGATCCTCGGGCTCCTGCCCGCGGGCGGAGTCGCGACCGGCTCCATCCGGCTCGGCGACGACACGGAGCTCGTCGGCATGCGAAACAAGGCGTACCGGAAGATCCGCGGGCGCCGCATCGGCATGGTCTTCCAAGACCCGTCCGCGAGCCTGCATCCCCAGATCACCGTCGGCTCGCAGCTGACCGACGGGATGCGCGCACACCTTCCGCTCTCGAAGGCGCAGGCCCGGGCACGGGCGGTGGAACTGCTGGAGCTGGTCCGCGTGCCGTCTCCGCAGGAGGCGCTCGGCAAGTATCCGCACCAGTTCTCCGGCGGTCAGAGGCAGCGCATCGCGATCGCGATCGCTCTCGCGTGCGAGCCGGAGGTGCTGCTGGCCGATGAGCCGACGACGGCGCTGGATGTCACGGTCCAGGCCGGGATCCTCCATCTCCTCCGCGATCTGGCCACAGAGAAGAGTCTCGCCGTTCTGCTGGTGACGCACGATCTCGGCGTGATGAGCGCCATCGCCGATGACGTCGCGGTGATGCGCGGCGGACGGATCGTGGAGACCGGCAGTCGACGCCAGATCTTCACGGATCCGCAGCATCCGTACACGCGCGAGCTGCTGGATGCGATGCCCGACGCGCAGGAGTCACTCGTCGACGCACCCGAGGGGGATGACACGTGAGCGACTTCGCTTCAGAGACCGCCCGCCCCGTCCTTCGTGTCGACGACCTCGTCGTCGAATACGGGGGCCGTACGGCATTCCGCGCCGTCGACGGCATCTCTCTCGAGATCGCGGCCGGCGAAGTGCTCGCGCTCGTCGGCGAGAGCGGGTGCGGCAAGTCGTCGACGGCGCGTGCGGTGATCGGCATGGAACGACCCCACTCCGGCACGGTGCTCTACCGCGGGATGCCGGTGAAGCCGCTGAGCTTCCACGCGAGGCCGAAGGAGCTCACCGCCATCCAGATGGTCTTCCAAGACCCGAACTCGTCCCTCAATCCGCGCCGTCGGGTCGCCCAGCTGATCGCCGACGGATCGCGTGCGGCGCGCCTGCGCGGTCTGGACACGGAGACGCCTTCGCACTGGCTGTCGGCCGTCGGCCTGTCACCCGCGCTCGAGAACCGGTATCCGTATCAGCTCTCCGGCGGACAGCGCCAGCGCGTCGCGATCGCCCGCGCGCTCGCCGCACGCCCCGATCTCATCGTCGCCGACGAGCCGATCTCGGCGCTGGATGCATCCGCCCAGGCGTCTGTGGCGGGGATGATGCGAGAGCTCTGCATCGCCTCGGGTGCGGCGATGCTGTTCATCTCCCACGACCTCTCCGTCGTGCGGCTGATGGCCGATCGGGTGGCGGTCATGTACCGCGGGCGGATCGTGGAGTCGGGGTCGACCCAGGTGGTCTGGGACCACCCGGTGCACCCTTATACCGAAGCGCTGCTCGCGGCCATCCCGCATCCGGACGGCGAAGGCGCGCTGCCTGCGGCACCGGCCTCCGAGGCGCCCGCCTCCTGGACGAGCCACATCGAGGAGGCCCACGGGCGCACCCGCTGACGCGGCACGACAGAACTCCCGATCAGCGGTGGGGTGCGGTCGCGGCGTGAGCCGGCGGTGGCCACCTCGCCGCCTCAGCGCACAGCGCGGATCGGCAGCACGGCCAGCGCGCCGCCCACGGTGATGAGCCCGGAGAGGATGAGCAGCGCACTGTAACCGCCGAGCATGCCGACGATGACGCCGCCGAGGAGTGGGGCGAGCACTTGCGGGAGGGTGTTCGCGACGTACATCACGCCCAGATCCTTGCCGCGCTCGCCGGCCTCGGGAAGGACCTCGGTGACGAGCGCGTAGTCGACGGCGAGGTAGGCGCCGAGACCGCATCCGAAGATCAGCACGCCGATCATCATTCCTGCCCAGGTGGGTACGAGGGCGAGCGTGACGGTGCCGACGGCGAGCAGGACGCAGCTGCTCCAGACGAACGGCTTGCGACGGCGAAGACGGTCGGAGAGATAGCCCGCGACGAGGCAGCAGACGGTCGCGCCGAGGGTGGACAGCGCGATGAGGACGAGCACTTCGGTGCTCGGGTCTTCGATGTGGAGGGTGTCCTGCACGATGAAATACAGGTAAACGATGGGCACGGTGGTGCCCAGCTGCATGAGGAACCGGCAGATCCACGCCCATCCGAAGTCGGGGTGGGCGATCGGATTCACCCAGAACGAGCGGAGGAAGTCGACCACGGTCGGCCGATCTCGCTCGCCGGGCAGGAGCCGGATCTCGCGGGTGAAGAAGACGAACGGCAGGGTCAGCGCCGCTCCGAGGATCGCGACGGCGGCGTAGCCGGCGAACGTCGTCGTGAACACGAGTGCGACCAGGGCGACGCCGAGGAGCGCGCCGAGGGGTTGGGGGAATCCTGCCCACGCGGAGACGACGCCGCGCTGGCGGCGCGGGACGAGGTCGGGGATACTCGCGGCGATGGCGGCCGCGACGAGGCTGAAGCCCGCTTGCGCTGACACCCAGCAGACGAGCACACCGGCCACGGTGGTCTGGGCGCCGAGGAGCACGAGAAAGGCCGCGCCGATCACCGTCCCCGCCAGAATCCACGGACGGCGCCTGCCCCACCGGGACGTCGTCACGTCGGAGGCGAGGCCGGTGAGGGGGGTGATGACGATGGTGATCAAGTACCCGAGCGAGGAGATCAGCGCGAGTGCGCCGACCTTGTCGGCGGGGGCGATGTGATCGAGCTGCGCGGGCAGCAGCAGCTGGGCGGGGCTGATCGACGCCATCCACAGGCCGATGTTGGCGAGGCACAGCATGCCGATCCAGCTCGGTCTGACGTCGACATCGGGTTCCGCCAAGGCTGACGGGGTCGTCTGGGTGGTGGTCATCCGGATTGCGCTCCTTTGCGGTGACGGATCTCAGCGAACGTCAAAGGGATCGGTTGCACGATCGAGTCCGCGACGCCTACCTCCGGCATCCACCGCATCGCCCAGATAGCGGAGTCGGTATCTGCCGGGTACGGCGTCGGCGGGGATCGTCCAGGTGAGCGTGATGCGGGAGGCACCGGCGCCGAGCGGCTCCCAGCGGAAAGTGGTCGACCAGTCGCCGTCATCGGCGATCGTCCTCCAGCCGGTGCCTTCCGCGCGCTGCACCTCGAGGTGGGTGCCGCCGTTGCGGAGTCGGTTGTTGGGGTGTGCGCCGAGGAAGACAGCAGTGACGGTGGACCCGCGGTCGTGCTGCGCGGCGGGAGCCGCCAGCACGTCACCGAGGGCGTGCCCCGGGATGGCGCGGTCCGGCTTCGGCGTCGTCCGCTTGCCCGTCACACGCGCACGCGCGGGAGACGGAGTCCGATCCAGCGGGATGCCGTCACGCATCTGGGTGGCGAGGCGTGCGACGGCTTCCTGATAGACGGGGAGCTGCCAGCGGCCGAAGAAGGTGGCGCCGCCTTCGTATCGTTGCTGTCCGTACTCCTCGGGAGTCGTGAGGTAGCCGGCGTCCTCATTGGAGTATCCGGCAGCCAGGACGTCGTTCAGGTCCGCGCCGACGATCTCTGCCACCACGCGACGGATCCGCAGTCCCGCGGTGATGGTGGGTTCGCAGGGCAAGCAGACGAGGTAGAGACTCCCGATGCGGATGAGCTGGATGGGGACCACGTGCGGTACGAGGCCGAGTCTGCGAACGAGCCAGGCCGGCATCATCAGCGACTTCGGCGCCTGCGCATCACGGAGCCGGGGCCACAGTCTGTAGGCGATCGCGGACCAGAGTTCGGGGAACCGGTTGCGGTCCTGGGAGAACCCGGCGAAGCCCGGTCCCTCGTCCGTCCCGGCGAACTCGGCTGCACCGGGGATCGCACCCAGCGTGCGATGCGATCGCCCGTCGCCCGTGTACTCCGGTGAGACGGTGACGTCGGACAAGCGCACCGAGATCGTGCGCGCATCGACTCCACCTGTGAGGCGCTCGGCGCCGTCGACGAGCGCTGCGGCCGCCTCATACTGGCGCAGGCCGATCTGTCGAGTGTTCTCGAACTCGTCGGCGGTCGGTCCGCTCCCCGGTGCGTGATTCAGATTCGGAGACATGTCTCCGGCATCGGTCTGCGCGAACGCCGCAACGAGGCCGGGACGTCCGGAGAGATAGTCGACGCCCGCGACCGCGCGCTCCCAGTGATACGCCGCGTAGCCCTTGTTGTCGCCGCTGATGAGGGTGTTGCGATTCGTCATGCTGGTGCCGTGCGTCGCGAACCAGTTGACGGCGCCGACCAAGTCGCCATCGCGCTTGATGGTCAGCACCGTGGTCTGCGGATTCACGGCGCCACGGAAGACCTCCCGCTCGTCGTCGGGATTGCGCAGCCAGGAGGCGAGTGAACGGTTGGTGCTCGCGTCATGAAGCTCGCCGTGCGCGAGCGCGAGCTCCGACGGCGCGAGATCGTCGTGCGCGGCCCGCGCGGCGAGGACGATGCCGTCGACGACAGCCTGGTGGTTCTGTTCGAGCATCCCGCCGGAGTTCGAGAAGAACGCCATCTCCCGCCCGTAGCCCGCGGGGCCTGCATGCGTGTGCGTCGCCGTGATGCACACGTTGTGGGTCGAGTAGGTCTCGCCGTACACGGCGCCGAGCCGGCGGATGACCTCATCGCGAAGCACGTCGGTGATCTCGCAGAGGTCGCAGACCACGAGGAGCACTCGGCTCCCACCGGACGCGATGACGAATGCGCGGGCCCGTTGTCGCAGGTGGATGCCCGTCGTGCGCTGCGCGGCTTTGGCGTATCCCTGCATCCCGCACCCCGCCGGCTGGCCGGTGATGTCTCCGATTCCCCGCCCCGCAAGGAATCCTCCGCCCTCGCAGGCATCCGTCGAATCAACCAGTTCCGCAGGCATCGTCGCCCCCTTCCGCCATCACATGATGCGGGAGGAGGGCATACTTGGTCAAGTGACCGAGTCAATTGACCAAGAAGTGGATGTCGACGTCAGGTCTTCCGTCGAGCCAGGGACAGGACATGGCGTCCGGCCAGCTCGAGAATCGCCCAGACGTCCGCGTCGTCGGCATCGTTGAGGTACTGGAGCTCTGCGCCCTCGAGCACGGAGGCGAGGTACCGCTGCACGACACTGAACGGCACCGTCCACTCGAGCGCGTTGCGGGATGCGAAATCCTCCAGGTGGCGGCCGACGTCGTCCATGTAACGGTCGTACTGCAGCTTCGCGACGTCGGCGAGCTCCGGCACCCGGGCGACATACGTCATCAACTCGTACGTCAGCCGGGTCTCATCCGAGAAGTCCCGCACGTGATCTGCATACCCGCGGAGCGCGCCCAGCAGTTGCTTCTCCGGATCGACGCCACGGGCGAGGGCGTCTTCCACCGGCCGGATGGTGTGGTCCGCGATCGCATCGATGACCTGTTCGAACAGCTCGGCCTTCGATCGGAACGCGTAGTGGATGGTGCCGAGCGGAACACCCGCCTCGGTGGCGATCGCTCGGGTCGTCGCGCCGATGACACCCTCGCGGCACATGACGCGGATCGCGGCTTCAGTGAGCATGGCGCGCCGCTCTGCCACAGGCACTCTCGCCACCGAAATCTCCGCTCCGCCGCTGTTTCGCCATCGAATGAGGTCGCTCAGAGCGACAGCCTGGCCCGACTCTACGCGACGTGTCCTGGGCGGCCGAGCACGGGACCGCGGAGCCGATCGCCGCTGACGTCAGCCGGCGGGCGTGAGGCCGTGCGGGGTGACGTTGAGGCGCTCGCAGCCATCGGCGGTCACGACGACGATGTCCTCGATGCGCGCGCCCCACTTCCCGCCGAAGTAGATGCCGGGCTCGATGCTGAAGGCCATGCCCTCGCGGAGGGGGAGGTCGTTGCCCGGAGCGATGTAGGGCTCCTCGTGCACGGAGACGCCGATCCCGTGACCCGTGCGGTGTAGGAACGCGTCGGCGAGTCCTTCCGCGGCGAGCACATCGCGTGCGGCCGCGTCGATCTGGGATGCCGTGACGCCGGGGCGGACCGCATCCACCGCAGCCTGCTGCGCGCGCTCGAGGATGGCGATCTGCCGCGCGACCTCGGGATCGGGCGTTCCGACGACGTAGGTGCGGGTGCTGTCGGAGTTGTAGCCGGAAGGGACCGGGCCGCCGATGTCGACCACGACGATATCGCCGTCCCCGATGACGCGATCCGAGACCTCGTGGTGCGGATCGGCGCCGTTCGGGCCCGACCCGACGATGACGAAATCGGCCCGCTCGTGGCCTTCTTCCACGATGGCCGCGGCGATATCCTCCGCCACCTCGCGTTCTGTGCGGCCGGCGCGCAGCATCCCGAGCACCCGGCGATGCACCGCATCTATGGCGGCGCCGGCGCGCCGGAGCTCTGTGATCTCCTCCGCATCCTTGATCATGCGACCCTCGCGGAGGACGGGGGTCGCGAGCTCAAGTTGCACCCCGAGTCGCTCGCCGATGGGGACGACGTGCAGGGCCGGGAGCGCATCGGAGACGCCGACGCGGACCGGATCGCCGGGGATCGCGAACATGACCAGCAGGTGCGGGTCATCGCCGTCGACCCAGTCGATGACGCCGATGTCGAGCGGGCCCACCGCGGTGCCGCGGACCTTCGCGAGCTCCATGCGGGGGACGATGATCGTCGGATCGCCTTCCGCCGGGATGACGAGCGCCGTGAGCCGCTCGATCGTGTCGCCCTCGAGGCCGACGAGGTAGACGAGGTCGGGGCCAGGCCCCACGACCACGGCATCGAGGCCCGCCTGTCGGGTCAGGGTGCGCGCCCGATCGAGGCGCGCGGCGTAGACGTCGGGGGAGAAGGGGAGGGTGCTCACCCGTCCACGCTATTGCCCACGTCGGCCGGACCGCCACCGGAATCGGACCCGTCGGACATCCGTGGCGGTGGCGCGTGGCGGATCGCGCTCACGGCGCCGACGACGGCGCCGAACAGGAGTGCGGGCGGTACGAGGACGAAGTAGTCCGGAATGCCGGCGGGGTCGGATGAGATGTGCGCTTCGAGGATCCACTGGAGCCCGACGAGCGTCCCGGTTCCGCTCATCGTGCCGAGTCCCAGTGCACCGCGCAGCACGGGCAGGTCATCACCGACGAAGACCACGAACGCGGTGACTCCGACCGCGCTTCCGACCGCGAAGGCGAATGCGAACCAGAAGGCGGCGTCGACCGGCGCCCAGTTGTCCGGGCCGTCCGGGCCCCAGTGGATCGGCACGATCGCGGGCAGATCATGTGCCGTGATCCGCGCGATGACGAGGACGATCGCAGGCAACCAGGACAGCATCGCCGCCGGGATCAAGCCGCCCGAGTGCGTGATGTGCTCCGACGCGAGCTCCCGCACCGGCGGATCCGGCGAGAGCGAGTATGGATCCGGCTTCGCTGGCAGCTCGGCCGGGGCATCCCCCGCCGCGCGGGAGCCGATCACGGCACCCCACGCGACACCACCGACGAGCGCCAGCAGCACCGGCAGCACAACGATGTCTCGCATCCCGGTCATCAACGTCGCCGCCGACAGGAAGAGCGTCGCCACGAGCGCGCCGGCGATCGTTGGGGCGACGGCCGCGCGATGACCCGCCTCCCAGGCGCCTTCCGAGGCCATCAGCGCAGGGACCCGCAGCCCGACGGCGCCGTTCACCTTGATGACACCTCGCCCGCACAGCACGATCAGGAGCACGACGACATATGCGGCCACGACGAGGATGACGGCCCCCCACACGCTCACGAAGCTATCACCGACACCCCCGCGCAGGCGGGTTCGGGTGGGGATATCGTCTGAACATGAGCGGCTTCCTCGCCTGGGTGGCGGGCTCCGGCGTCGTCCAGGGCGTCATCATCGGCGCCACGCTCGCATTCCTCACGACGGTGCTGCTGCTGAACGCCGTCGCCCGCGCGCAGACGACGACCGTCAACGGCTGGAGCGCGATCCGCAACGCCGGCCGGCCGGGAAACGGGATGCTGGTGCGCGCCGCGCTGCAGAAGGCTCTGCCCGCGGTGAACGTCTTCGAGGAGGCCGCCTACTGGACCGCGGAGACCGACGGCGCAGGGGGCAGGCTCCGGGGGGATCGTGCCTACCGCATCCACTTCCCGCCCGGCGGCCTCCCGCCGACCGACGCCTTCTGGTCGCTCACGGCGACCGACACCGTCGGGTACATGGTGAGCGGCCCGACAGGCAGGTCGAGCGTCGACGACCACTCCGGGCTCGTCGTCAACGCAGACGGGTCGGTGGACGTCCTGCTGCAGGCGTCCACGTCTGCGGATGAGGGCGGGAACTGGCTGCGGACTCCGTCCGGCAGGTTCAAGCTCATGATGCGCGCGTACCTCCCCGGCTCAGCCATCGTGCATGGCCACTACGCGCTCCCGCCGATCGACAGGGTCTCGTGACATGAACCGTCTGATCCTCAAATACGGCACGCCCATCACGGTCGTCATCCTGTTGATCTTCGCGTGGGTCATCGCGTCCCGGCTCGCGCGCGGGGTCGAGGCGATCGCGACCCTCGCCATCGCCGCCGTCATAGTGTGGGCGCTCGGGACGGTGGCGTTCGTCCTCTTCTGGCCGCGGATCACCATCAATGGCTTCAAGCGGGCGATCGTGAAGCGCGGCTTCGGCGGCGGTCCGATCCCGGTGAACACGTTGTACGCGGAATCCGCTCGCTCATCCGCATCCACCTCTGCCGGCAGCGTGATGGCGACCGGAACCGACGACCTCCTGTACATCGGCGGCTGGATCGACGTGAAGGCGTCGCCTCTGGTGCTGCACGTCCCCGATTCGGCAGGGCGCTACTACAGCGTCCAGTTCACCGACCCGGCGACCGGCGCGAACTTCGCGTACGTCGGGACGCGGGCGACGGGGACGGATGCCGCCGACACCCTGCTGTGCGCACCCGAGTGGCCCGGGCGCGTTCCCGACGGCATGACGCGGATCGTGATCCCGCATGGATCGGCCCTCGTCGTCGGCCGCGTGTTCGCCGCGGACGACGACGATCGCGCCGACGCGCACGCTCTCGCGCAGCAGATCCGGCTCATGGCGTACGAGACCTGAGGACTCAGACGTCGATCGTCTGCCCCGCGAGGAAGTGCCACCCGAGCCACCACCACATCACGATGATCGCCATGCGTGCCGCGCGAGAGGTCATCACTCGGTCGAAGAGCGCGGTGACGGATGCCTCGGCATCCATTCGGTGCAGCCACCACGTCGTCACGACGAGCGCGAGGGCGCAGGTCACGAAGAAGCCACCGGTGATGATCACCGCGAACGTCCCCGCCCGGGTCCTCGCCGCAGGAGCCAGACACCGGCGGCCACCCACACCACGACGAAGATCACCTTCCCCCACAGGGCTGAGAGCGCCGGGTCGGCGAGGTCGCTGAACGCCTGAGAATCCTGATGCGATGTGAGGATCCCCGCGATGAACTCGCCCAGCTCCCACACGCACCCCGCGATCACGATCCCGGCCCACGCCCACGCGAGCCGGCGGAGCCCCACCGGCCAGCGTCCCGCCGCCGGTACGCGGGAACCGGGCCATGCGACGACGACTGCACCGAGTCCGACCAGCACGAGTGCCACCATCATGACGGGGGAGTGCCGAGGAAGGGCGATCAGGGCGGCCCCGCACGCGACGGCCGCGACGAGAAGGACCCGAAGCGATATCGCTCGTGTCCGCGTGCGCTCGGGCACCAGGCCGACCGCATCCGTCGTGAGGACGGTGACGAGCAGGCCGTAGACCACGGCGTCGAACCACTGCCCACGGATGACCTGGACCACGCCGATGGCGGCGAGGACGCCGATCCAGCACAGCTCCGACCAGCGCGGACGGCGACGGGCGGCTTCCGCGGCTTCCTCGTGCGAAAAGGACACCAGTGCCTCCTTGTGTGGACTCTACCGCCGCAGGCCACCCCGTGGCCCGTGCGAAGCGGCCGACTGAAGCGAGCCCTCAGTCGGACGTAAGGTTGACGTCATGGACATGCGCGTGGCCGCATACGCCGTCATCGAAGACGAGGCGGGACGGGTCCTGCTCGCGCATTGGAACGAATCCGGGCGATCGGGCTGGACGATGCCGGGCGGCGGGCTCGAGGCCGGGGAGGACCCGGAGGATGCGGCCCGCCGCGAAGTGCGCGAGGAGACCGGCTACAAGGTCCGCGTCGATGAGCTGCTCGGCATCCATTCGCAGGTCATCCCCGAGGCGCACCGCATCTCGCCGGATGCCGACGGCCCCCTGCACACGCTGCGAATCGTGTACCGGGCCTCGATCACCGGGGGCGCGCTGCGGAACGAGACCGGCGGTTCGACGGACCGCGCCGCGTGGTTCACGCTGGAGGAATCGCGGTCGCTCCATCGCGTGCGGCTCGTCGACATCGCGCTGCGCATGTCCGGCGCCCTCGATTGAGCGACAGCGTCGCAGCGACGAGCGTCGGACCTACGATCCGAGGTCTTCGACGGGGAGCGAGATGTCCGCGACCGTCGCACCGTATGCCGCGATGAGGTCGTCGGCGTCGACGAAGACGCTGTAGCCGTGCGCGCCGGCGCCCATCGCGATCCGCCGGCCGACGATGTCGGTGTCGGCGTACACAGGCCAGTCGTTGGTGCTGCCGAGCGGGGTGATCGTCCCGCGCTCGTAACCCGTCGCGTCCAGCGCACGCTGCGGGTCGGGCAGCTGCAGCTTGTTGACGCCCACGACGGCGCGCAGCTTGGGCCAGGAGATGCCGCGATCGCCGGGGATCAGCGCGAACAGGAATGTGTCGTCCGCACGCTTGACGACGAGCGTCTTCACGATGTCCGCCGGGCGCAGGCCGAGGATCGCCGCCGCCTCCGGCAGGCTGTTCGCCGCGGGACGCTCGCGGACCTCGATCTCGAGGCCTCGGGCGGATGCGGCCTCCCGCGCCCGCCCGACGGGATCGATGTCGCTCACTCCTCGGGGGCGCGCAGCGGGTCGTCCGCGACCCACAGCTCGTCGTCGGCGCGGAGCGTCTGCCAGGCGGCATACAGCACGCCCACGGCGGCCGCGATGCCGAGGATGATCGCGATGACGCCGCCGGCGCCCATTCCCTTGCGCTCGGGCTCGACCACGACGACCTTCTTCGACAGCTTCTTGGTCGCATCCGCACCGTAGGCGGCGGCGAGGGCGGCGTACTTCTTCGCGTCCTCCACACGGACCCCACGACCTGCCGCCGCGCTCGCGCGTGCGTCATTCGCGGCATCCCACACGGTCAAAGCCGATCCGAGGGCCGCACCGGCCGCGGGAATGACACGGTTCTCATACACGTGGCGCGAATACTGCTTGCCCTTGTCGACATACGGCGCTGCGTACTTCGCGTAATTCTCCTGCACCGCAGGCTTGACCGTCTCGCGGTTGTAATTGCCCAGCTGACGGCCGGCTTCGCGGGCGACGGAACGCGCCTCCCCGACGAGCACCTGCTGCGATTCCCACAGCTTGTTCGCCTGGCTCTGCAGCTGGCGGAGTTCCTTCTTGCGCTTGCGGCTGAGGCTCACGGGGTGCCCTCCTGTCAATGACTGGTGCATTTCATCTTGCCAGAGGTGCCCCGTTCGAGGAGCGCCTGTACAGAACTCTGAAAGAATATGTGCCATGGTCAACCACACCGCTGTCGCCACTCTGCACACGAATCACGGCGACATCGTCGTCAACCTCTATGGGGACCACGCGCCCCGCACCGTCCAGAACTTCACCGGCCTCGCCGACGGCACCGGCTCCTGGACCGACCCGGCCACCGGCAAGCCCGGAGAGGGCGCGCTCTACCAGAACGTCGTGTTCCACCGCATCATCCCCGGCTTCATGATCCAGGGCGGCGACCCGCTCGGTCAGGGCACCGGCGGCCCCGGCTACACCTTCAACGACGAGATCAGCCCCGAGCTCACCTTCGCGCAGCCGTACATCCTCGCGATGGCGAACGCGGGGCTGCGTCGTAACGCGATCACCGGCGCCGTGGAGGGCACCAACGGCTCGCAGTTCTTCATCACGACCGACCCGACCCCGTGGCTTCAGGGCAAGCACACGATCTTCGGCGAGGTCGCGGATGACGCGTCCCGCGCCGTCGTCGACACGATCGCCCAGGTGCCGACAGGCGCGCAGGACCGTCCGATCGAGCCCGTCGTCATCGAGTCGATCGACGTCGTCGCGGTCTGAATGCACCTGTGACCTCGGGGGACTTCGCGCAGAACCGCGAGAACTTCTGCTATCGGCATCCCGATCGGCAGAGCTTCGTGCTGTGCCAGCGGTGCCTGCGCACGATCTGCCCCGAGTGCCAGACGCAGGCGCCGGTAGGCGTCATCTGCCCCGAATGCCTGGCCAATCAGCGCAGGGACGCCGAGGCGAGCCATCAGGCGGCGAGGAAGAGGATGCCGCGTGTCCGCGCGGCATCCTCCGTCGTCGACACCCGACCCTTGGCCACGTACTGGCTGATCGGGATCACCGCCGCGGCCTACCTCGTGCAGCAGCTGGTGCCGACCCTCGCGAACTGGCTGCTCTTCTACGCCCCGGTCGAGCTCATCCAGCCGTGGCGCGCGATCACGATGCTGTTCGTGCACGCCAGCTGGATCCACATCGGGCTCAACATGCTCGCGCTGTGGATGATCGGCCGTATCCTCGAGCCGCTCGTCGGGCACAGCCGCTTCGTCGTGCTCTATCTGATCAGCGGACTCGGCGGCGCCGTGGGCGTCACGCTCATCGCGCCGGGAACCCAGGTCGTCGGCGCATCGGGTGCGATCTTCGGCCTGTTCGGAGCGCTGCTCGTCATCGGGCGGCACATCGGCGCTGACGTCGCGGGCATCGCCATCGTGATCGGCATCAACCTCGTGATCGGGTTCCTGCCCGGCGCGGGGGTCGCGTGGCAGGCGCACGTGGGCGGGCTCGTCGCGGGAGCGGCCGTCGGCTTCGTCTACGCGCGGACTCGCGCGCGGAGTCAGCGCGGGGCCCAGATCGGCCTGACGATCGCGATCTCGGTCGTCCTCATCGCCCTGATGGTCGGCGGGCTGTTCATTCCCCGGTGACTTATCCACAGGTTCATCCCCAGGTGGGGATGAATAACACCGGTGTAATTCGTGTGGTTCCTAGCGCCAGCGCGTGGTCATCAGGAAGCCGACGAAGGCGATCCCGAAGCCGATGACCAGGTTCCAGGCTTCGATGCCCGGGATGGGGTACTGCATGCCGCTGAGGTAGAAGACGAGCACCCATGCCAGCCCGACGAGCATCAGCCCGATCATGATGGGCTTGAACCACACCGGGTTCGGCGCTGCCTCTGCGTCGTTCCGTTCGGTGAGCTGCTCGTCACCCTTGCCAGATCGTGCCATGACGACCAGTTTAGGCCGAACACCGTCCCCGTTGAATCTCAGATGATTGTGGAAGAATCCCCGCTGTGACCGGGGCTGACGGGGGACTGCGGCGGGATGCTGCATCCCGCCGCCGCGCGCGCCCGCGCGTGAGTGTCATCGGCGTCATCGGCGAGGTGTTCATCACGGCCGGCGTCGTCGCACTGCTCTTCGTCGCGTGGCAGCTGTGGATCGGCGACCTCATCATCGGGTCGCAGAACGACGCGATCGGCAACTCCCTCTCGCAGCACTGGGCCGCCGCGGGGCCGACGAAGACGCCCACGCCGGGAGACGCACCGACCACGGGGGCGACCGATCCGGGGACGTCGAATCCGATCGGGATGGCGCAGCCTGCCGATGCACAGGTGTTCGCCGTCATGCACATTCCGCGATTCGGATCGGACTACGCCGTCCGCATGGCCGGCGGAGTCACCCGGCCGAAGACGTTGGACCCGATCGGCATCGGGCACTACCCGGGGACGGCGATGCCGGGGGACATCGGGAACATGGCCCTGGCCGCGCACCGCACGACGTTCGGCAAGCCGTTCAACCTCATCGCGACGCTCCACGTCGGCGACGCCATCGTCATCGAGACGCAGGACGGGTGGTACACCTACCGGTTCCGTACGCTGGAGTACGTGAAGCCCGACGCGATCGGTGTGCTCGCCCCGGTGCCGCAGCAGATCGGCGTCGAGGCGAACGGTCGATACCTGACCATGACAAGCTGCAGCCCGATGTACTCCAAGGCCGAGCGCATCGTCGCCTACAGTTCGTTCGAGTCGTTCACCCCCCGCTCGGCGGGCGCACCCGCATCCCTCGCGGCGGTGAGCTGATGTATGCCGCGCTGTGGCGGGTCCTGCCCGGACCCTGGTGGGTGCGGATCCTCATCCTGCTCGTGCTCGCGGTCGCCGTGCTCTACGGCCTGTTCATGTACGTCTTCCCCTGGGTGTCGACGCTCATCGACCCGCAGGACGTCACCGTCTCGTGACCCGCATCCTCGTGGTCGACAACCACGACAGCTTCGTCCACACCCTCGTCGACTACGTGAGGGAGCTCGGTGCGGGCGTGACGCTCACCGAAGCCGACGAGATCGATGCGACCGCGCTGCCCGGGGCGTTCACCGGATTCGACGGCATCCTCGTCTCTCCCGGTCCGGGTACGCCGGCCGACGCGGGGGCGTCGATCCCCGTGGTGCGTGCGGCCGCGGCTGCCCGCGTCGCGCTTCTCGGGGTGTGCCTCGGCCATCAGGCGATCGCCGAGGCGTTCGGCGCACGCGTCGACCATGCGCCGGAGCTCATGCACGGGATGGTGTCGCTCGTGCACCATGACGGCGAGGGCGTCTTCGCCGGCCTCCCGGACCCATTCGAGGCCGGCCGCTACCACTCGCTCGCGGTCGTTCCCGGCACGCTCACGGACGAACTCGTCGTGACGGCGCGCACCGACAGCGGAGTCATCATGGGCATCCGTCATCGCGATGCCCCGGTGGAGGGCGTGCAGTTCCATCCGGAGAGCGTCCTCACCGAGGGCGGATACCGGTTGCTCGGAAACTGGCTCGAGGGGACGGGGCTCAGGGGCGCCGCGGAACGCGGCGCGGGCCTGCACCCCCGACGGGCCTGAGTCAGCCGGTGCAGACCGTCAGGGTGACGGTCGAGTGGATCGGCGCCTTGCCCGGCGGGATCGACTGAGCCTTGATCGTGTTGACCGCGCACGTCGTGGGATCGGCCGGTGTCGTCACGGTCGCGACGGTCAGCTTGTCGGCTTGGAGGGTACGGGTCGCGGCATCCACCGTGTATCCCGTGACATCCACGATCACGACCTGTCCGGACGCGATCACGAGGTTGACGACCGTGCCCTTCGGAATCGTCGCGCCCGCCTGCTGATCCGCGGAGAGCACGGTGCCCGCCGGTGCATCGGGATCGTCCTGAGATGTCTCGGTGCCCACCTGCAGTCCGGCATCCGTGATCGACTGCTCAGCACCCTGCTGCGGGAGGCCTGCCAGCGTGGGAACCGTGGAGGTGTCGGGGCCCTTCGAGACGTACACCTGGACCTTCTGCCCGCGCTTGACCGCTGTTCCTGCGGCCGGGTCGGTGCGGATGACGCTCCCCGAAGGCACCGACGCACTCGACTCGTCGAGCCGCTGCGGGACGAGGTCGCTCTTCGTGAGGGTGTCGCTCGCCTTCTGGTACGACATCGAGGCGACGTTCGGGACCTGGTTCGCGTTCGTGGGCGGCCCGTCGCCGGGCCGCAGTGTCAGCACCCAGAACAGCAGCGAGATGAGCAGCACCGCGATGAGGGCGACGCCGGCCCAGATCCACGCGACCGGCGGCGCGGACTGCGTGCGGGCCATCGTGGTGTCCGTGCTCAGCTGCCTGAGCGAGCGCGCCGTCTCGGCCGCGTGCTTCGTACTCGGGCCGTACAGCTCGTTCGTCAGCGTGTCGACCTGGCGCTTGGAAGGCCCCGCTCCGGACACGGATGCGTCGAGCGCGGTGCGGAACGCCGCCGCGTCGGGGTAGCGCTGGAACGGGTCCTTCGCGAGGGCCCGCATGACGACGGCGTCCAGCGCGCGCGGGATCGAGGGAGTGAGCTCGCTCGGCGGCACGGGCGTCTCGCTGACGTGCTGATAAGCCACCGCCACGGGCGATTCGCCGCGGAAGGGCTGTCGGCCCGTCAGCATCTCGTACAGGACGACGCCCGTCGAATACAGGTCGGCGCGGGCGTCGACGGACTCCCCCTTCGCCTGCTCGGGAGAGAAGTAGGCGGCCGTGCCGAGGATCGTCGTGGTCTCCGCGACCGTGGACGACGAGTCGGACACGGCGCGTGCGATGCCGAAGTCCATCACCTTCACCTGGCCGGCGGTGGTGATCATGACGTTGCCGGGCTTGATGTCCCGGTGCACGACGCCCGCGCGGTGCGAGTACTCGAGCGCCTCGAGGATGCCGTCGGCGTAGCCGATCGCGTCGGCCACACTCAGCGGGCCCGCCGCGATGATGTCCTTCAGGAGCGTGCCCTCGACGAGCTCCATGACGATGTACGGGACCGGGAGCTGCGCGCCGTCGGGACCCGTCTCGCTGTCCTCGCCGGCGTCGAAGACGCGGACGATCGTCGGATGGGCCATGCGCGAAGCGGCCTGTGCCTCGAGGCGGAAGCGCGTGCGGAACGAGGCATCCGTCGCGAGATCGCGGTTGAGGAGCTTGACGGCGACGTCCCTGCCGAGCGTCAGATCGTAGCCCCGGTAGACGCTCGCCATGCCGCCGCGACCGATCGGCTCGTCGACGCGATAGCGTCCGGAAAGCACGCGTGGCTCAGCTGACACATCACTCCCTGGGTTCGACACAGCCTAACCGACGGGGGCTGAGAGACCCCCGCCGGTCAGGCCGGACGGATGCGTCACGGAGTGATCGTCGGCGTCGGCGCCGGCGTCGCCGGAGCCTGGATCAGGAACGTGCTCGGCGCGGACTTCGCGACACGATCGGGCTGGCCGCTCGTGGTGCAGGTCGCCGTGTACGACACCTGGAGGTTCCCCGGCGTCGACGGGATGGTGACCTGCACGCTCGTGCCTGCCACCGGCGGCGGCGAGCTCGTGCCGGCGCCGCTGGTCAGCGTCACGGTGTAGCTGCCGAGCGCCGAGCCGGCGGGGCAGCCGTATGCCGGCCACGTGACGGTCTGATTCGATCCAGCCAGCACGTTGCCCGCGGTCTGCCCGTTGAGCTTCGGCTGCGCGGCATCGGGAAGGCTGGGCAGGCTGCTGCCGTAGCAGGTGATCGTGATCGGGTCACCCGCATATGCGGTTCCGCCGGGAGGGCTGGTGGATGCGACGGTGTTGAACTGAGAGGACGAGGTCGGCGTCGGGGAGTTCGGATCCTTTGCCGCGGTGAGCCCAGCGGCCTTCGCCGCCTCGATCGCGGCATCGCAGTTCATGCCGACGAGCTTCAGATCCGTGACATTGATCGGTGTCGGACTGGGAGTTGACGGGGTCGACGCTGCGGGTGAGCTGGGCGAGGTCGGCGGCGCAGCGTTGCCGCCGCCGTTGGCGAGCATCGCCCACACGGTGCCGATGAGGACGACCAGCAGCAGAGCGATGAGAGCGATGAGCGGCCACGTCCACGGGCTGCGCTTCTTCTTCTCGCCCTCCTCTTCGGCCGCCGCGTCCTCGGCACCCGCCGCAGGCATGAGCTGCGTGGCCGCACCCGTGTCCTGCGTGCCGAGGAGCTGCGTGAAGCCGTCAGCGGCGACGACGCCGGCCGCGATGGCGGGAACGACGGCTGCTGCCGCCGCGACGTCGCCGCGCCGCAGGGCCGTGGCGGCGCGCGCCACGTCGGCGGCCGTCGCGGGACGTTCCTCCGGCTTCTTGGCGATCATCGCCATGACGAGGTTCTGCACCGGCTCGGCGACCGTCGGCGGCAGCGGCGGGGGCTGCTCGTTGATCTGGGCCATCGCGATCGCGACCTGCGACTCGCCCGTGAAGGGGCGCTTGCCGGCGAGGGCCTCGTACGCGACGATGCCGAGCGAGTAGATGTCGGTGGCGGGGGATGCGGGGTGCCCCGACGCCTGCTCCGGCGACAGGTACTGCACCGTGCCCATCACCTGACCTGTCGCTGTCAGCGGCACCTGGTCGGCGATGCGGGCGATGCCGAAGTCGGTGATCTTGACCCGCCCGTCGGGCGTGATGAGAAGGTTCCCCGGCTTGATGTCGCGGTGGACGAGGCCGGCGGCGTGCGCGGCCTGGAGCGCGGCTGCCGTCTGGGCGACGACATCCAGAGTCTTGTCCGTCGAGAGCGATCCCTCGCGCTCGAGGATCGTCGACAGCGCCTCGCCGGGCACGAGCTCCATGACGAGGAAGGCGCTGCCGTTCTCCTCGCCGTAGTCGAACACGCTGGCGATGCCTTCGTGGTTGACGAGTGCGGCGTGGCGGGCCTCGGCGCGGAAGCGCTCGAGGAAGCCCGGGTCGCCCATGTACTCGTCTTTGAGGATCTTGATCGCGACGGTGCGCCCGATGACGTGGTCGGTGGCCTCCCAGACCTCGCCCATGCCGCCGATCGCGATACGAGATTCCAGCTCGTAGCGCCCGCCGAAGGTCACTCCCTGCGTCGGTCTCATCTGCCCAGCACCGCCTCCATGACCTTCTTTGCGATGGGCGCGGCGATCGCATTGCCGCTGCCCGACTGTCCTCGTCCGCCGCCGTCCTCGACGACGACGGCGACGGCGACCTGCGGGTTCTCAGCAGGCGCGAATCCGGTGAACCAGAGCGTGTACGGCTTGTCCGGTCCGTTCTGTGCTGTGCCCGTCTTACCGCCCACGTCGACCCCGTCTATTCTTGCATTCGTCGCGATACCGCTACTGACATTAGCGACCATCATCTGAACCATCTCGGCATCCAGGTCGCTGCTCAGCGCCCGCCCGAACTCCGTGTTGTCGAACGTCTGCTGCACCGAGAGGTCGGGTGCGATGACGCGATCCACCATCCGGGGGTTCATGACGATGCCGCCGTTGGCGATGCCCGCCGAGACCATCGCCATCTGCAGCGGGGTCGCGAGCACCTGCCCCTGGCCGAAGCCGCTCAGCGCGGTCTGCGCGTCGTCGCTGATGGTGTGCGGGTACGTGGACGGCGTCGACGTCAACGGGAGGTCGAAGCTCTTGTTGAAGCCGTACTTCTCCGCCTCCGCGCGGATCGCGTCGTCCCCGAGCTGCACCGCGAGCTCGGCCATCGGGATGTTGCAGCTGAGCCGCAGCGCGTCCGCGATCGTCACGGTGTCGCCGGGGCCGCAGGTGCCGCCGGTGTCGTTGTGCACGACGGCCGTGGATCCGGGCAGCTGATAGGCGGCGACGTTCGGGAGGGTCGACTGCGGCGTGTATTTGCCGCTGGCGAGCGCCGCGGAAGCCGTCACGAGCTTGAACGTCGACCCGGGCGGGTTGAGGTCGCCGCCGATGGCGCGGTTGTAGAGGGGATGCGTCGGGTCGGCGTTCAGCGCGTCATACGCCGCGTTCGCCGCCTTCGCGTCGTGCGTGGCGATCGTGTTCGCGTCGAAGGACGGGCTCGTGACCATCGCGAGCACGCGTCCGGTCTTGGGCTCGATGGCGATGACCGCCCCCTGCAGACTGCCGAGCGCGTCGAAGGCGACCTTCTGCACGTTCGCGTCGAGCGAGAGCACCACATTCGAGCCGCGCAGCGGCTGACCGCTGAGGATCTGCTCGATGCGCGAGATGAACAGCGAGCCGCTCGTGCCGCCCAGTTGCGCGTTCATCGCCTTCTCGATGCCCGTCGCCGAGCCGAGCGCCGGGTTGAAGTAGCCCGTCACCGGAGCCCACATCTTGCTGTCGACGTACTGGCGCTGCCACGCGTACACGTCTTTGGACGGCACCGACAGCGCGATCGCCGAGCCGCTCGCCACGATCGATCCGCGCTGCACCTCGTAGGAGTCGTAGCGGGCCCGGGTGTTGTTGCTGTTCTGGGAGAGGGCGTCCGCCTGGACCACCTGGATGATGCTCGTCGAGGCGAACAGCGCCAGGAACATGAAGAGCACCAGGATGCTCAAGCGCCGCAGTTCCTTCGTCATGTCAGCCGATCACCACCCTCGGTCGATTGCGCACGGCATCCGAGATCCGCAGCAGCAGGGCGACGATCAGCCAGTTCGCGACGAGCGACGAACCGCCCGCCGCGAGGAACGGCGTCGTGAGACCGGTGAGCGGGATGATGCGCGTGACGCCGCCGACCATGATGAACACCTGGAGGGCGATCGCGAAGGAGAGCCCGGTCGCGAGGAGCTTGCCGAAGTCGTCCTGGCCCGCCAGTCCGATCCGGATGCCGCGGCTCACGAACACCATGTAGAGGCACAGGATGGCGAAGACGCCGAACAGGCCCAGCTCCTCGCCGAGGCTGGCGAAGATGTAGTCGCTGCGCGACAGCGGCGTGAGGTACGGGCGCCCCTGGCCGAGCCCGGTGCCGATGAGGCCGCCCTGAGCGAGACCGAAGATACCCTGCACGAGCTGGTAGCTGCCGCCGGTCTTGGCGATGACGGCGGGATCGAACGCGCCCAGCCAGTTCTCGAAGCGGCCGCCGACGTACGGGAGGATGCGGGAGGCCAGGTACGCGGCGCCGCCCGCGAGCACGACACCGATCAGCACCCAGCTCGTCTTGCCGGTTGCGACGTAGAGCATCGCGACGAACATCCCGAACATGAGGAGCCCGGTGCCCAGGTCGTGCTGAAGGATGATGATGCCGACCGACAGCGCCCACATCACGAGCAGTGGGCCGAGCTCGCGGGCGCGGGGCCACGTGATGCCGAGGAACCGGGTGCCGGTCGAGGTGAGGCTCTCACGCGTGCGCACGAGGTAGCCGGCGAAGAAGATCGCCATCGCGATCTTCGCGAGCTCGCCGGGCTGGAACGAGAAGATGCCGAGCGACACCCAGACGTCCGCGTTCGCCTTCGCGCCGAGACCCGGCACGAGCGGCAGCAGGATCAGCGCGAGACCGGTGAACCCGAACACGTAGGTGTAGCGGAAGAGCACCCGGTAGTTCTTGAGGAAGATCACGACGAGGATCGCGCCGACCACGCCGATGCCCGCCCACGCGAGCTGCCTGGTCGAGTACGCCGCCCAGCCGTGCACATGCTGTGCGACGTCGATGCGGTAGATCTCGGCGAGACCGAGGCCGGTCAGCAGCGTCGCGATCGGGACGACGAAGGGGTCCGCATCCCGCGCCCGCAGCCGCAGCACGATGTGGAGCGCCAGCACGAGCGCGGACAGTCCGCCGCAGTAGATGAGGAACTTCGCGTCGATGACGCCCGCGGCGCCCAGCTGGACGAGGGCGACCGCGGCGCCGTTGATCGCGAAGGCGAAGATGAGCAGCGCGAGCTCGCGATTGCGGCGCGTCTGCGGGACGCGGATCTTCTTGAGCGCGCGGATGACGGCGGTGTCCGTCGCGGTGTCGGCGGTGGCATCCGTCATCGTCCACCTCCCGACACGGACTTGAGGCGATCGACGATCTTCTGGGCCTCGGGGAGCGACGACGCGGGGATGGTGCCCTCGACCGTCTCGCGGTCGAACTCCGAGAGCGAGTCGAGGCGGAGGTTGGTGTCCTCATACACCGACGAGAGGGAGATCGGTCCGAGATCCTGCTGGATGCCGCGGAAGATCACGACGGTGTCCTTGTCGGCGCCCACGAAGTAGCGCGTCTGCGTCCATTCATAGGCCGCGAACAGACCTGCGGCGAAGGCGGCGAGCACCACGACGAGGCCGACGACCCAGCCGATGCGCCGACGGCGCGCGCGGCGCTTGTCCTCCTCGATGAGCTCCTCGAGGAACTCCGGTGCCGGCTCGAAGTGCGTCGGCTCGTTCGCCGCCACCCGTGCGGCGTGCAGCCATCCGGCACGCCCGGCTCGGGCGGCGGGGACCTCGACGCCACGGGGGTTGGATGCGGAGCCGACGATCGTCGGCGTTCCCGAGAACTTGGGATGCTGACCCCCCACGTCGACGATGACGATCGTCACGTTGTCGGGGGCGCCGCCGTCCAGCGCCTGCTTCAGGAGCAGGTCCGCGGTGCGGCCCGGAGCGAGGCCGAGGGCCATCGCCTTCGACGTGTGGGTGTCGTCGACGACGCCCGACAGGCCGTCGGAGCACAGCAGCCAGCGGTCGCCGGGCTGCGTCGGCATGATGAACGTGTCGATCTCGGGGTCGGGGTCCATGTCGCCGAGCACGCGCATGAGCACCGAGCGGCGCGGGTGATAGCGCGCTTCCTCCGGCGTGATGCGGCCCGAGTCGACGAGGCGCTGCACGAACGTGTGGTCGGTGGTGATCTGCGTGAGCGCGCCGTCGCGGAAGAGATAGATGCGCGAGTCGCCGATGTGCGCGATGACCGCATAGTCGTCGACCATGATGAGGGCGCTCACGGTCGTGCCCATGCCGGCGAGTTCGGGGCGCGCCTTGACCGTCGCGATGAGGTCGTGGGCGGCATCCGAGACCGCATCCTGCAGCGCCCGCTCGGCCTCGGCGGTCGTGTTGTACGCGCGGTCGAGGTCTTCGATGCGGCTGATCGCCAGGCTCGAGGCCACATCGCCGCCGGCGTGACCGCCCATGCCGTCGGCGACGACGAACAGGTTGGACCCGGCGTACCCGGAGTCCTGGTTGTTCGACCGCACCTTGCCGGTGTGGGAGAGCGCGGCGCTCGATCCTTCGAAGACCATCTCGGCTCGGGCTACTTCCGCAGCTCGAAGGTCGTGGCACCGACCTTGATCGGGGCTCCCACCTTGACCGCCACAGGGGCCGCCACGCGGTTGCCGTCGTGCCAGGTGCCGTTCGTCGAGTCGAGGTCCTGCAGCATCCACTGTTCGCCCCACAGGACGAGGCGTGCGTGGTGGCTGGAGGTGTAGTCGTCGCGGATGACGAGTCCGGATTCGCTGGATCGCCCGATCGTGAGCGGCTCGCGGCCGAGCGGAAGCTCGAGGCCCGCCTTCGGCCCACTCGTGATGACGATGCGGGATGCGGTCGCCAGCGTCGCGGGCTCGCCCGCGCTGGAGGGGGCCGCCTTCGGGAGGGAGGGGGCGGGCGCAGTCGCTGCGGCCGGTGCCGCGATGTTCGCCGCCGGTGCGGGAGGAGCCGTCTGGGTCGGTCCCGTGTCGGGCATGCGACGCACCTTGACACCGAAGAGGTCGGCGCGGAGGGAGTAGACCACCGCAAAGACGAAGAACCACATCAGGACGAGGAACCCGACGCGCAGAAGGAGAAGAGTCAGTTCGCTCACGACCCGGCCCCCTGGTCGAAGAGCTGCGTGTACGCGGTGGGCGGAGGAGGCGGCGGCAGCGGGGGCGCGGCCTGCGCCACCACGCGGAAGACGATGTCGGTGTGGCCGATGCGGATGGTGGAGTCCGGCGGGAGCCCGGCCTCGGTGACCTTGCGGCCGTCGAGCATCGTGCCGTTCGTGGAGTTCATGTCGCGGACCATCGCGCGCTCGCCGTCCCACAGGATCTCGACGTGCTTGCGGCTCGTGCCCGCATCCGCGATCGTGATGTCGGCGTCGCTGCCGCGCCCGATCACCGTGCGCGACTTCACGAGAGGATGCCGCTTTCCCTCGATGTCGACGACCGCGCGCCACGAGACGCGGCCCTCGGCCGTCTGCGACTCGACCCGGAGCGTTCCCGTGCTCAGCTGCTCGTCCGAGACGAGGCGGATCGTGACGGGCCCGGCGAAGGAGTAGCCCTGGGTCTTGGCGTGCTTCTCGACGATGTCGTGGAGCTCATCGACGAGGGTGGAGCCGAGCGCCGACATCCGCTCACTGTCGGACGGCGCGAGGCGCACGGTGAAGGTGTTCGGGGCGAGGATGCGGTCGCGTGTGACCACGGCGGCCTTCTTGTCGAGCTCGCTTCTGAGCGCCGAGGCGATCTCGACAGGCTGAATGCCGCTGCGGAAGGTCTTCGCGAACGCGCCATTGACGGCGCGCTCGAGACCTTTCTCGAAGCTGTCCAGTAGTCCCACGCGACTCCTCGGGTCGGTCCGGTGGCTACATGCTAGTTGTAGAGGCTGGGGAGGCCATGAACCCGGGTGAGGGCCGACGCCGATTCGAGGACAGGCCGGCGTCGTGATACCCTCGTGAAGTTGAGTACGTGGGCGACCACGACTCGCGCGAGTGGCGGAATAGGCAGACGCGCTGGCTTCAGGTGCCAGTGCCCGAAAGGGCGTGGGGGTTCAACTCCCCCCTCGCGCACGTTGCGAACTGAAGGGGTCCCGGAAGGGGCCCCTTCAGTCGTTTTCCCTCCTTTCACCCATATCGCGTGATGAACCCGTTCACAGCTGGCCGATAGCTTGGCCTGGTCCAACGACGTCGATGCGCGAAGACCCCAGCTGAACGCAGACGATGGATGCGTTTTGGGGTCCCTGCTGTGCGCTGAGCGTCGAATGCGAACACGGGGGGCCGGCGCAATGGCGATGATCGAATATGCCCGCACGAGACGCGCGGCATCTGAATGGGCGAAGAAGCGCTCGCGGCTGCGGCTCCGGCGGCTGGTGGCGGCCGTGGTCGCCCCGCTCACCGTGCTGGCGCTCATCCTCGGCACGGCAGCGCCGGCCTCCGCGGCCGGAAGCGCGCAGCTGACGGTGAGCGTGGTCGCGGTGAATGCCAGCACCGGGACTCCGATCACGAGCCTGGCGCCTGGGGCATATCCCGGGTTGACCCAGAAGATCGCGTTCCGGGTCGACTTCTCGTGCGTGAGCGCGAATTGCGACAACGCCACGGTGAAGTTCGACCCGACCGCACTCGATCCGAACTACAACTACTACCGGCTGCTGACGAAGTCCGGCTTCACGCCGCCGCTGTCCGGTGGCACATTGTCCGGCTCCGACACTGCCGGCTGGACTGTCTCTCTCAACGACTTGGCCGCGGGTCAGTCCGGCCAGTTCACGCTCGAGTATCAGACCGGTGCGTCGGGCTGCTGGGACTGGAACGTTGGACGTGACGGGCAGTACACCAACTGTCCCGTCGTGAACTTCCCTAACGGCTTCCCGATCACGCAGACGGTGCGCGGCAATGCAGACACCGCTTCGGGTGAGAAAGTCGCCACGAGCGCCACCGTCCAATGGACCATCCCGACCCCGTCTCCGACGGTCGCGTACGGCGACATGTACGACGCGAACGGCACCCACATTCCCGCCGGCGGAACGCTCTCCACCGACACCGACTACCGCTTCAATGTCAACTTCGCGAGTGGGTGCGTGTGGGGGCGGGTGACCGCGTATCTCGTCGTCGATCCTCTCCCGGATATCTGCGCGAGCGGCTACACCGTCACGCAGCAGCTTCCGATCGGCGCCGTGTACGTCCCGTCATCGGGCGATGGCAGCCCCACGGTCTCCGGCACGTGGGCGACCGGTCAGATCCTCACCTGGACGGGGCCCGCATGGTCGAAGCCTGGGGCGAACACGTCCGCGATCGGGTGGGGCGCGGCCAACGGCTTCGACAGCTACACCGGCGCCGTTCCGCGGGTCATCACGATCAAGTTCCCACGCGCCAACCTCGCGCCGTTTCCGGCACAGGAGTGCAACTACTCCACGACCACCAACGGACCGGTCGCGAACGCGACTGCGACGTACATCAGCATGCCCGGCACGCCCGGAGACGTCCGCACGGCGAACCAGCCGGCGAACTCCGGCTACGTCATCCGATGCGTCGACCCGTTCCCTCGCGCGCTGATGGACCCGAAGCAGTCGACATATGACGGCGCGCAGCGCCCCGTCACGGCGGATGCGACCGTGGTGATCCCGACGACGGGTGAGAACGACAAGCAGTGGAACGTCACGGTCGCCAACACGGCGAACATCTGGGGCGTCGCCGTCGTCACGGACAACACCCTGGACCTTCCGGATCTGCCCGTTTATCAGATCACCACTTCGGCGACCGGATCGACGATTCGCTGGACCGCAACGGACGGCACGACGACCGTGTCGGGGACGTCGACCGACACGGCGAACGCTCCTGTGGGGTTCCACTTCGTCACGTCGACGGTGACGTCGCCGCGGTTGGCTCCGCCGAACCAGCTTCCGGAGCAGACGTACCGGACGAACTTCACGGTCTCTTACAAGTACCGCGTCACGCCCGGCGCCACGAACCCGACGCTCCGGCGTATCAACACAGCGTCCGCAGTGATGCAATGGCCCGACTACCCGCAGTTCCCCGACACGCAGCTCGGCCCGACTTCCGGAGCGGTCACGCTCATCGCGCCGTTCGGCAAGATCGACACCTGGAAGGGCGCGTGGGGCTCTGGCAGCAATACGACCGACCAGCCGCACCCGCCGACGACGACCGACGCCACCATCCCCGCTACCGGTGCACCGGCCCAGCAGTTCTACTGGAACGTGTACGTGGGGAACTTCGGCAACGCACCTGCCACGGCGACCGTCACGGACCCCAATCTCGACTTCCTCGGTGTCTCGACCGTGAGGATCATCCCTTACATCCGCTATGGCTGGAACGGCGGCTACGTCCAGGTGCAGGCGAACATCCAGTACAAGCTGGATGACGGTACGACCGGGACGGTGACGAGCGCCGACTGGTGGGCACCTGCGGGTCGGCGCATCGTCTCCGCCACGGTGACCAGCGTGCCGCAGGTCACCGGAGGGTCGACCTTCCCCACGGACACCAACTACAACGCGTTCGTCGTCACGTTCTGGGGGTCGATCAGCGACGCTGCAGTCCCGGATTCGCGGTTCACGAACAACGCGACCGGATCGCTCAACTACGGCACGACGTCGCTGGGAACGCTGACGAAGGACACAGCCCACACCATCCACCTGGTGGGCCAGGCGCAGACCATGACGGCGACGATGAGAGCTCCGGCCATCTCGGACGGCGCGTCGCAGGCGACCACCGCGTCGAATGTCACCTTCACTGTGTGCGGAGCGACCGCGAACGTGCCGCTGAACCGGGACATGACGCCGGAGTACGTCTTCATGGCGCCGGTCGGGTGGAACATCACGCCCGGTTCGGCGTCGTTCCCTGCGGGCAGTGTGCCGGCGGGCGTGACGTTCGCCTACAACACGGTGACCGTCGCGGGCGTGCCGCGTCAGGTCGCGGTTGCCACATGGCCGGCGGGCACCTCATGGGGCAAGAACACGAACCTGCCGTGCATGAGCGTGATTGCGCGTCCCACCTCGGCGGTCCCGGCGGGGACCCAGAGCGTGGCACGCGGGTTCCTCACCAATACGGCGAACGTGATCGCCGGTGACGTGTTCAGCAATCAATTCCTCGACGCACCCGACATCGACTCGAATCCGGCCACGTTGCGGTTCAGTGAGTCGACGCCGCCGACGGTCGTTCCGGTCGCAGCCGTCGCGGCGATGCAGGTGTTGAAGGAGATCTGTCAGCCCGACGCGACCCAGGCCGACGGGTGCAAGTGGTACGCCGACCCGAACAATCGCGTCGGCGTGCCGCCGAACTCGACGTCGATCAAGTACCGCATCTCCGTGATCAATACCGGCAACACGAACCTCTCCGACGTGGTCGGATACGACGTCTTGCCGTACCCGGGCGACACCGGGACGAGTGACGCGACAGCGGGGGACCAGCGAGGCTCCACCTTCGATGAGACCGTGCAGTCGGTGACCACTCCGACCAACGGTGCGGTCGCAGCGTTCTCGACGTCGACGCAACCGTGCCGTGCCGAGGTGAGCTCGCTGACCCCTCCCGCGTGCACCGACGACTGGAACAACATCACCTCGACGGGCGCACAGGCGATACGGCTGTCCCGCGCGGGGGTGCTCGCTCCTGGGACCTCGTTCTCGATGGGGTACACGGCTGCCGTGAATAATGCGCCCGGCTTCGGCGCCGTCGCGTGCAACTCATTCGCCGTGAAGGCGGTCGGCCTGTCCCTGGTGTCCGAGCCGGCGCCGGTGTGCGCATCGATCGAGGAGACCGACCTTCAGATCACGGCGGGGACCCCGCAGTTGCAGGACGGGCGTCCGGGGGTGCTGCCGTGGACGGTGGTGAACAACGGCGGCGCGCCGTCGACGACGGGCGAGGCCGCGTTCAAGATCCCGGCCGGGTTGCAGGTGACGTCGTTCACCCCGACGGGGTGGGTGTGCACCGCCGTGGACGGTTCCGGGAACCCGGTGTACGGGACCGCGACCGGTCCGGCGACCCTGACGTGCACGCCGAAGAGCCCGCTGCTTCTCGGCGTCCCCCAGGCGATCAACCTCGCGGTGCAGCCGACGACGACGAGTCGGCTCACCATCCCCGCGCACGTCTCGGGGCGGATGTTCGATCAGAACCCGGCGAACAACGATGCTATCGAGCAGGTGACGCCGACGCCTCCTGCAGCAGGGATCGCGCTGACGAAGGACGACGGGGTCACCACCGCCAAGCCGGGCGACACGCTCACCTACACGATCACGGGGACGAACACGCTCGACTTCGAGACCCTCGTGGCGCCGACACTGAAAGACACGCTGCCCGGCGGGGTGCAGTACGTCTCGTCCTCCAACGGCGGTGCGCTCAGCAATGGCGTAGTGACCTGGACGCTGCCGGACATGCCCGGCGGCGGCACGGTGACCAGGACCGTGACGGTGAAGGTGCTCACCACGATCGCGATGGCGACCCTGACGAACAGCGCGACCGTCTCGGCACCGGACCCCGCGTTCGCCGGGACCACGCTCTCCGCCGTGGCGACGGACGTCGACAACGTCGTGACGAACCCGAAGCTAACACTCGTGAAGAGCTCGTCCACCCCGACGTTCGCGGCGGTCGATGATGTCGTCACGTACACGTTCTCGTCGCAGAACACAGGTGACGTGACGCTGCACGATGTAGCGATCAGCGACCCGTTGCCGGGCCTGAGCACAGTGAAATACGGCATCTGGCCCGGTGGGGCAGGCACCGATGGGGTGCTGGCGCCGGGTCAGACCATCACTGCGACTGCGACGTACAAGATCACCCAGGGAGACCTCGACGCCACGAAGGTCGACAACATCGCGACGGTGACGGGCTCGACCCCCGGCGGCGTGAACGACGTGACGGCGACCGGCCATAGGGAGGTGACGAGCACCGCCGCGCCGTCGATCTCGTTGGTGAAGTCGACGTCGTCGGTGGTCGCGAAGGCGGGTGATCCGGTGGTCTACACGTTCCTCGTCACGAACACGGGTCCTTTGACGCTGAAGACGGTCGGGATCGTGGACGCGATGAAGGGCCTGTCCGACATCGTCTTCGGCAACTGGCCGGGCCAGGACAAGATGCTGGCACCGGGCCAATCGGTGTCCGCGACCGCGACCTACAAGGCCACGCAGGCGGACGTGGACGCGGGGACGATCGTAAATACGGCGACCGCGGACGGCACGACGTCGGCGGGCGTGGATGTCACGTCCGCCAAGGTGGTGGTTCCCTTGTCGATCGCCCGGACGGCGGGGATCACGCTCGACAAGACGGCGACGTACGGCATCGGGCAGACGGGGAAGGCGGGGGAGAAGATCAACTACGTCTTCACGGCCACCAACACGGGGAACACGACCCTCACCGCTGTGACGATCGCCGACCCGTTGCCGGGTCTGTCGAAGATCGCCTACGGTGACTGGCCGGATCGCACGGCGGGTCTCCTGCTGCCCGGGCAGTCGGTGACGGCGACCGCGTCGTACACGGTCACCCAAGCTGACGTGGATGGCCTGAAGGGTGTCACGAATACCGCGACGGTGACGTCCATGGCGCCGAACGGGGCGAGCCCGAGCGCGACCTCCACCAAACACATGGATACGCCGGCGACGTCCGGGATCCAGTTGGTGAAGACCGCGGATCGCGGCACGGGTGTTCCGAAGGTCGGGGATGTGGTGACATACCACTTCGCGGCGACGAACCTCGGCGTGGTCACCCTGACCGGTGTGACGATCAAGGACCCGATGGTGGGGCTGTCGAAGATCCGATACGGCACGTGGCCGGACGGGGAAGTCGGCACGCTCCTTCCCGGGAGCACGATCACCGCGACCGCGACCTACACGCTGACTCAGGCGGACGTCGATGCGAGCAAGGTCGTGAACACGGCAACAGTGGTGGGTGACCCGTCGGCCGGTGACCCGGTCACGTCGAACGCCACGGTGACACGGGTGCTGCCCGGGGATGCGAAGCTCGCGTTCCACAAGGCCGGGTCCATCGCGCAAGGGGCGTGGAAGACGGGCGAGACCGTCACATACGGGTTCATCGTCGGCAACACCGGCAACGTGACGCTGTCGAACGTCGTGATCACGGACCCGCTGCCGGGCCTCACGACGATCACCTACCAGTGGCCGGGGAAGGATGGAGTCCTGGCCCCCGGACAGACGGCGACCGCGACCGCGACGTACAAGCTGACCGCCGCTGACATCGCGAAACTGTCGCTCGCCAACACGGCGACCGCGACGAGCGACCGCGCCCCGGCGGTGACCGATTCCGTCACCCTTACGGGTCCGGCAGACCCGCCGCCGGGTCTGCCCCCGACGGGGGGCACGATCAGCATCCTCCCCATTGCTGCAGGCTCCCTGCTGCTCGGCGGCGGACTGCTGCTGGTGCTGGTGACGCGCCGGCGCCGCACCCGAAAGAACTGACCACGGGTCACCCCGGGAGCCTGCCACGACCCCAGCGCGGCGGGCTCCCGGTGGCGTCAGCTCTCGACGGTCACTCCACGGCGGGGACGAGCGTGTACACGCGCTCCTCGACGTCACGTCCCACGCCCGGAGCGAACGAGGTCATGCGCGACACCTCGGTGAAGCCGAGCTTCTCCAGGACGGCGATGGATGCCGCGTTGTGCGACGCGACCCGCGCGAACAGCGGGCGCGTCGCCTCGTGAGAGACGAGCAGCCGGAGCGCCGCCGTCGCGACGCCGCGGCCCCGTGCGTGCCGGGCGATCCAGTACGTCACCTCGCGGTCGCCGTCGATCGTGAAGGCGCCCGCGGTGCCCGCGAAGCCGCCGTCCTCGGTGACGACCAGCATCTCGGTGTCCGGGTTCGCGCGGTTCCGCGCGACCCACGAGTCGAACGCCTCGCGATCGTCCGGATCGGACGCCGTGAACGCCGCCTGCGCGATCGCATCGCGGTCGCGCATCATCTCGAAGACCGCGTCGAGGTCGTCGTCGTCGAGGTCGCGCAGTTCGATGTGCCTCACAGCGGCAGACTAGCGGCGCGTCATTCCCAGGGGTACCCGATGCCGCAGGCGGATCAGGGCCTCCGCAGACTCCCCGTCGCGGGCGGCGACCGCCTCCCGCAGGGCGAGGTAGTCGACCCGGCGCTCGACCGGGTCCTCCCCGTACGGCTGCCAGCCGACGGTGTTGCGGCGCATCGCGTAGTCCGCCTCATCCATCACCGTGCGCATGACGGCGTTGCCGCCGGCATCCATGACGAAGCGGAAGAAGGTCGCATTCGTCTGCACCAGGCGGCCGTGGTCATTGGCATCGGATGCCGCGATCACGTCGTCCAGCATCCGCAGTGCGGTCTCGAGGTCTTCGTCCGAGCATCGGGGAAGGGCCATCGAGAGCGCGTTGCCCATCATGTAGACCATGAACTCGCGCGAGTCCTCGTAGAGCTTGTGGTCGGGCACGGACACGCGGGTCCAGCGATTCGCCGCGACTTCCACGAGTCCGATGCGCTCGAGCCGCTGGAGCGCCTCGCGCACCGGCGTGCGCGACACCCCGAGGCTCTCGGCCAGATCGACGTCCTTCAGCGTGAGGCCCGGCTCCAGCCGCCCGTCGAGGATGGCCTCGGCGATGACCGAGTACACGTCCTCACGCAGAGTCGCGCCCCTCGGTTCGAGGCGGGAGAAGGCGGCGTCGATGCTCATAGGCTCCCCAAGTCTATGGTTTTGCATGTTAATTCCATGCAACGTTTCCGTCACCTTACGACTTAGCACATGTGCGGGGTTGGTTTCTTCGTTACGGTGGACCGCAAGACCGGTGCAAGTCGTGCCGGGAAGTGCAGAGAACGGCAGTACATGAGCACGCAGGGCACCGTCAAGTGGTTCAACTCGGAGAAGGGCTTCGGCTTCATCGCGCCGGATGACGGCGGAGCCGACGTCTTCGCCCACTACACCGCGATCCAGGCCAACGGCTACCGCAGCCTTGAAGAGAACCAGCGCGTCGAGTTCGACGTCGCGCAGGGACCGAAGGGTCTGCAGGCGGAGAACATCCGCCCGATCTGAGATCGGCTGTAAGAGGAAGGACCGGATGCTGAGGCATCCGGTCCTTTCTTCGTACTCGAGGCGTCGCGGTCAATCGCGGCGGACGAGATCCAGTCCCGCGCCCGCGAACTGACGCAGCGTCGCATCGGGGAGGAACGCCCGCGTGAGGCCGGTGGCGATGCCCGCGAGGTCGCCTTCGTCGCGGTACAGCAGGTACATCCGGTCGTAGCGCGGGTGGAACTTCTGCTTGAAGCGGTGCAATGCCTGGAAGCCGTACACCGGCTCGAGCGCCGTCGCGAGGCGCTCGGTGAGATCACCGATGATGCCCGGCTCGCGCGGACCCTCGTGCGTGAGCGGCGCGCCGGAGAGCGAAGCCACCTGGGCGCCCTCGTCGCGGAACGCGCGCACCGACGAGCCGAGGAGGAACTCCATGACCGTCTGGAAACCGCCCTCGCGGCGGCGCATGAGATCGAGCGTCCAGCCGTACACCTCGCCACCGGGGGCGTAGCGGGGGAGCCACGAGAGGAACCCCTCGACATCCCCGTTCTCCGACACCGCGAGGGCGAGGCGGACCTCCGGGTCCTCCGCCTCGTCGAGCGTGCCCAGCGTGAACGACATCTCGGGGAGTCCGCGGTCGCCGACCCACATCTCGGAGATCGCGCGCAGCTGCTGCTGAACGCCCCACGGCTCGTCCTTCAGATGCGTCAGCCGGAACGTGACCCCCTCGCGTTCGGCGCGGTTCAGCGCCGTGCGGATGTTGTTCCAGCGCTTGCCCGTGAACTCGAGGCCGGGGAGGTCGACGATGGTGTCGTCCGCGACGACGAGGCTCCGCCATCCGCGCGGCACGGCCGCCTTCGTCGGCGCGGTGGCGCTGAAGAAGCAGGGGATGAGCGCCTGGTGCTCGACCGCCTCGATGAACTCGCGCGTCGATCGGGCGACCCCGGACGACGGGCCGAGGGGGTCGCCGAGCGCGATCGCCACTCCCGAGCGCTTCTGGTACGCCACGATGCCGGTGCTCGTGCGCAGGTAGCTGTTGCCGTCCCACGTCGCCATCCACGACAGCGTCCCGCCGCCGTACGTGTGGATCTCGGCCTTCACGTCGTCCACCGTCGGCTCGGTGTGCGCGCCGACCCGCGACCTGCGGCGCACGCGGAACGCGCCCCGCACGAGGATGAGGTAGACGAACGCGAGGATCCACAGGACGCCGGTCGCCAGAGACACGGACGGGTCGCCGCGCAGCAGATCCTTCATCTCGACCCAGCCCTCGAGCGCGATGAGCAGGATCAGCAGCGCCATGCTGAGGATGTTGACGAGCGCGAGGGCGATGCTCACGATCCATGCCCAGCGGCGGCCGCGGCGCAGGCCGTTGGCGG
This sequence comes from Microbacterium candidum, assembly GCF_030315975.1. Classification (GTDB taxonomy): domain Bacteria; phylum Actinomycetota; class Actinomycetes; order Actinomycetales; family Microbacteriaceae; genus Microbacterium; species Microbacterium candidum. Next base: position 384,648 of record NZ_JASXSZ010000001.1, read on the forward strand.
CGAGGCCGATGATCACGACGTCGGTCAGGATGTCGATCGCCGAACCCGAGACAGGGGCCGTGGGGCCGAACAGGCCGTCGGTCGGCACGATCAGCACGATGATCTCGATGGCACCCAGGGTGATGAGCCCGAGGAAGGCGAGGAGCCGCTGCTCGCGAACGGTGGTGCGGCGCAGGCGCAGAGAGCGGTCGAAGGCGAGGACGAGGAGGACCCCGAGGAGGTGCTCGAGGTCGAGCACATTGCCCCAGAACAGCATCGCGACGAACAGCCAGGCCAGCAGCAGTGCCCAGCCGCGGACCCGCCACGGCGCTTTGAAGAGGCCGATCGCGGCGGCGATGCACGCCATCACCCCGCCGCCCGGCCCGACGTCGATGCGGGCGGCCTGATCCTGCGCCCACTCCCACGGCGTGAATCGCAGGATCCACAGCAGGAGGGCGGCCGCGAAGATCGCGAACAGCTGGCCGACCCAGAAATACGACAGTGCGACGCGCCAGCCGCGGCGGAACTCGAGGAAGGCCATGCCGGCGAAGCCGATGATCACGATGACGTAGATCCACGGAAAGGCGACGAGGAAGGTGCCGGTGAACGGCGTCCACCAGCGCCCCGCCTCGAAGGCGGGCAGGCCGTAGGCGAACGTCCCCCACCAGGGGCTCTTGCGGAAGGGATGCCACAGCCCCTGCGAGACGACGCCGACGATGAGGATCGCCGCGATCATCGCGATCGTCCCGGGCGTACGCCTCAGCACCGCGATCACGCGGTTCGCAGTCCGAGGCACGGCATCCGTCACGAATCGAGCCTAATGAAGGGGATGCCGAGTATCTGCCCTGTCACGCAGAAACCGCCGATCACGCAGGAACTTCGGATCACGCCGCAATGCCCGGTCACGCAGCGACGAGAAGAAGCGCTCGCAGCTGGTCAACGTCGTCGACAGCGGCCTGCGCGCCCGCCTCCTCGTACGGCCAGCTGAAACCCCACCGCACGAAGATCACGGGGACGTCGTTGGCGCCGCCGCCTTCGATGTCGTGGTGCCGATCGCCGATCAGCACGGGGCGGCTCGTGTCGACGCCCGCCGCGTCGAGCCGGCGCAGCGCCTCTGCGACGATGTCGGCCTTCGCGCCGAGGGTCTTCTCGTCGGGGGATGCGCCCGCGATCGTCGTGAAATCGCCGTCGAGGCCGAAGAAGTCCATGAGGGCGACGACCTGGTTCTCCGGCTTGGAGCTGGCCGTCGCCTGCGGGATGCCGGCGGCGTGGATCTCGGCGATGAGCTCGCCGACGCCCGGGTAGACGCGTGCGCCGGCGGTGTACCCCTCCTGCTTGCTGAGCGAACGGTAGAAGGCGACGGCCTCGGACGCCTTCTCGGGCGTCATCCCGACGTTCTGCTGGAACGACAGGAACATCGGCGGACCGATCCAGTGCGCCAGCTCCTCGCGCTGCACCGGAGGCCGGCCGAAGTGCTCGAGGGTCAGCGCCAGACGCTTGAGGATCGCCACCGATCCGTCGACGATCGTGCCGTCGACGTCCCAGAGGATGCAGGTCCAGGGGGAGCGGGGGCCGTCAGAAGAGGCGGGGTGCACCGGACTCGATCCCTTTCATCTCGTCGTAGTCGAGGGTGACGCAGCGGATGCCGCGGTCGTTCGCGAGGACCTTGGCCTGCGGCTTGATCTCCTGTGCCGCGAAGACGCCCGAGACGGGGGCGAGATGCGGGTCGCGTCCGAGCAGCTCGAGGTAGCGCGTGAGCTGCTCGACGCCGTCGATGTCGCCGCGGCGCTTGACCTCGACGGCGATGGTTCCGCCGGCGGGATCGCGCAGGAGGAGGTCGACGGGGCCGATCGCCGTCGGGAACTCCCGACGGACGAGCGTCAGGCCCTCGCCGATGACCCCGACCTGCTCGGCGAGCAGGCGCTGGAGGTCGGCCTCGACGCCGTCCTTCTGCAGGCCCGGATCGATGCCGAGCTCATGCGTCGAGTCGTGCAGGATCTCGTGGATGCGGACGACGAGAGCATCGCCCGTCTTCGCGTGCGTGACGCGCCATTGCTCGGCGACGCCCTCGCCCGAGGGCTCCTCGACCGTGAGCGTGCAGGGCGGGCTCATCCAGTTCAACGGCTTGTAGGACCCGCCGTCGGAGTGCACGAGCAGGCTTCCGTCGCCCTTGTGGACGAGCAGGCGGGTCGCGAGCGGGAGGTGGGCGTTGAGGCGCCCGGAGTAGTCCACCGAGCAGCGGGCGATGACGAGACGCACCCGAAGAGCCTACCCGCGCGTGCATGCGAGAAACTCGGAGGATGGGTCAGGGCGAAGCGACGGACGTAGTGCCCCGCCGCGCCCGGTGGACCATCGTCGCGCTTGCGCTCGGCACGACCCTCAATCCGCTCAACTCGTCGATGATCGCCGTGGCGCTGCTGTCGCTGCAGCAGGACTTCGGGCTCGACATCGCGTCGGTGACGTGGGTCATCACGGTCTTCTACATCGCCTCGACGATCGGCCAGCCGCTCATGGGGCGTGTGATCGACGCGTTCGGGCCACGTCGCGTGTTCTGCATCGGCATGGTGGTCGTGGTCGTCGCGGCCGCCATGGCGCCGCTCGCCTCGACGGGCGGGTTCTGGCTCGTGCTCCTCTCGCGCGGCATCCTGGCGCTCGGCACCTCCGTCGCGTTCCCCGCCGCCGTGGCGCTCGTCGGGCCGCTGGCCGCGGCGAGCGGCGCCACCCCGCCGCGCCTGCTCGCCCGCATCCAGATCGCCAACACGGCCGCGGCCGCGCTGGGGCCGGTGGTGGGTGGCATCCTCATCGCCGTCGCCGGATGGCCGGCGATCTTCCTCGTGAACATCCCCCTCGCGATCGGCGCGTTCGTCGGCGTCTGGCGGCTCGCGCCGCGCGACGAGAAGCGCACCGGGGTCTCGGCATCAGCCGTCATCCGGGTGCTCGACCCGCCGGGCGTCCTGACCTTCGCAATCGCCGCCGTGGCCCTGCTGATGGCGCTCCTCGGCGCCGCCGGTGACGCCGTCTGGGTCTTCGTCGCGGTCGGCGTCGTCGCGCTCGGCTTGTTCGTCTGGCGCGAGCTGCTTGCAGTGGCGCCGTTCATCGACGTGCGGATGCTCGCCGCGAACCCCGCGCTGTCCTTCACATACGTCGCGTTCACGATCTTCAGCGCGCTGTTCTACCTCGCGTTCTTCGGACTGCCGCAGTTCCTCGAATCGTTCGGCGGGTACTCGACGGCGATCGTGGGGTTCCTCCTGCTGCCGCTGTCGGGCATGACGGTCGCGCTCGCGCCTCTCGTCGCTCGCGCGATCGACCGGCGAGGCCTCATCCCCGTGCTCGTCACGGGCGCCGTCCTGCTGCTCGTCGCGGCGGGACTGCTCGGGATCGGCGTGGTCACCACGGCGCCGGGATGGATGCTGGTCATGGCCGCCGTCATGGGCATCCCGTACTGCATCGGCTCGCTCGCGATGACGGAGGCCGTGCGCAGGTCGGCGCCCCCGCACGCGGTCGGCGTCGCGTCGGGCCTCCTGCAGTCGACGCGCTACCTCGGCGCGATCATCGCGACGGTCGTCCTCGGGCGCCTCATCGCGAGCGGAGTGGATGCCGCATCCTGGGCCGCGGTGGTCGTCGCAGCCGTCGCGATCGGCGTGGTGCACCTCGCTGTGACGCTGATCGCGGCATCCGTCATCCGTCGGCGCCGGGCGTGATTGCGCGCCTCGGGGACTCCTGGATACTGGCCCCCGAGCCCCTCGAGGGGTCGTCCGATGCTGCACAGCTGCGACCCCTCGCTCCCCATGCCCACTCCACACGGCGCTGGCGCGCCGCGCGGAGCCTCCGGGCGTGGGGCCCCAGGCTCGGGGACCGGAGTGCTGGAGGCTGAGGTGTGTTCACCGTTCCCCCTTCTCGCCGACTTGCCGCGAGTGGTGGGAATGATCCCTCGCATACTCGCCCTACGCGACAAGTCGGTGCGGGATCAGGCCTCGGACTGAGCGCGGCCGGCGCCGACCGTCGAGCCGGCGATCGGCTTGGCGGCTCCCGATGCGAAGCCGGACAGTGCGATGAGGCCGACGAGGATCCACAGGGTGTTGAGCAGTCCGATGTGGTGGCTGATCCAGCCGAGGATCGGCGGGCCGCACAGGAACGCGATGTAGCCGATCGTCGCCGCGGCGCTGACGGAGGCTGCGGCCTTCGTCGGGTCGTCCGCGGCGGCGGACATGCCGAGCGGGAAGCCGAGCGAAGCCCCCACGCCCCACAGCGCGACGCCGACCAGGGCGACAGGCAGCGAAGGCGCCAGGATGAAGACGATGAGGCCGATGCCGGCGGCGACCGCGAGGATGCGGAGTGTCCACACGCGTCCGAACCGGTCGACGAGCGGGCCACCGAGCGCCCGCACGGTCGTCATCGCGATGGAGAACACCGTCAGCGCGATCGCGCCCTGCGCGACGGTGCCGTCGTGCCCGTCGACGACGGCGAGCGGGAGCCAGTCGTTCGCCCCGCCCTCGGCGAACGCCATGCCGAGCATGATCGCGCCGATCGCATAGGTGCGGGGGTCGCGCCACACGGCGACGGCCGCGGCGAACTTGTCCCGGCGGCTGGGCGCAGCCTCGTCGGCCACGGGATCCTCGACGGCTTCGCGCACCGGTACGAAGGCGACCGCCACGATGCCGCCTATCACGACGACGGCGCCCACGATCCACAGGTGCCAGCCGATGCCGACGCCCCACCACGTCATCGCGACGCCGATGGCTGCGCCCGCGACGGTGCCGAGGCTGAACAGCGCATGGAAGAGAGGCATGATCGTGCGGTCGGTCGCACGCTCGATCGCGGCGCCCTCCACGTTCATCATGACGTCGGTGGACCCCATCCCGAGGCCCATGATCGCAAGGCCCGTGCCGGTCAGCGCGTACGACTCGAACGTCTGCGCACCGAGGCCCGTGAGCAGGATGCCGACGGCGAAGATCGCGATGCCGAGGAACAGTCCGCGGCGGGCGCCCCAGCGGGCGAGCAGCACGTTCGCGAGCGACAGGCCGATGATCGATGCGGCGCCCGACGCGAACAGGAGCAGCCCGAGCTGGAAGTCGTCGATCCCGAGGTTGGCCTTGGCCGTCGGGACGCGCGACGCCCACGTCGCGAAGCCGAGCCCGGTCGCGAAGAAGATCGCGAACACCGCCGTGCGCCAGTGCACGAGCTGGGAGCGGGTGAGGGCGGTGTCCATCCGGACAGCATATCGAATCGATTCGATCCTGTCAGGCCGATGCGGGCTACCATCGGAGGACCATGAGTTCGCGCAGAGCCACGATCGCCGACGTCGCCCGAGAGGCGGGGGTGTCGGCATCCACCGCATCCGTCGTCTTCAGCGGCAAGACGCCGGTGTCGGACGCGACGCGGCGGAAGGTGCTGGATGCCGCATCCTCTCTCGGCTACACCGGTCCCGACCCGCTCGCCGCTTCGCTGCGGCGCGGCCGCTCGGGGATCGTCGGTGTCGTCTTCCAGGACCACCTCGGCCGCGTCTTCCTCGATCCGGTCGTGACCCACATGATGGACGGGCTCGCGGATGCGGTCGCCCCGCTCGGCGCGGGCCTGCTCCTCCTTCGCGACGACCCCGCCGCAGAGGCGTCATCGGAGCCGTCGATCACGACGGCCCCGATCGACGCGGCCGTGCTCATCGGATGCAGTCCGCGGCTGCGTGACCAGCTCGACATCCTCGCCGCGCGCGGGATCCCGGTCGTGGTGATCGAGGGGGATGCGGGCCCTGGCGTCGCACGCATCGATCTCGACAATCGCGAGGCGCAGCGGGAGGTCGCCCAGCACCTGCGCCGGCTCGGGCACACGGACGTGGTCTCCCTCACGCTTCCCGCCGACGCGCGGCGCACCGCGGGGTGGATCCGCGACGACGAGGACATCGTCACCGACGTGACGCGGATCCGGCTCGCGGGCGCGCGCGACGTGTTCCCGGAGGCGAAGGCGTTCGCCGCCACGGCGAGCTCCATCGACGAGGGCTTCGCCGCCGGCCGCGCGATCCTCGCCGCGGGGACTCCCACGGCCGTGATCGCGCAGAGCGACCTGCTCGCGGCCGGGATGATCCGGGCGGCCGAGGAGGCGGGCCTGCGGGTACCGGAGGACCTCTCGGTCACCGGGTTCGACGGTGTGACCGTCGACGGCCTCGCGCCCTATGAGCTCACCACGATGGCGCAGCCGGCGACCGACAAGGGCCGGGCGGCGGGCGAGGCCGTGGCGGCGCGCATGGAAGGGAGGGATGCTGCATCCTTCCGTTTCACGTGCACCTTCCGCGGCGGGAACACGACGGCCGCGCCGCGCGAGCCGCAGGCGAGCCCGCATGATGCAGGAAACATGAGCGCAACAGCCCGCCGATAGAGTGGGGGAACACCCGAAATCGCCCGAGCCGGAGCTCGTCCTCCCGGCCGACGACTCCGAGGAGGTCGCCTTCTGCTGACTCTCCTCGTCGCGTTCGCGGTGGTCCCCATCGTCCTGCCGTGGTTCGTCGCGCGCATCGGCGCCCGCACCTTCTACATCGCCGCGGCGCTGACGCTCATCGCGTTCGCGCAGGCCGTGCTGCAGACGCCGGTCGTGCTGGCCGGGGGAGTTCCCACCGAGACGTACGAGTGGATCCCGAGCCTCGGCATCCGGCTCTCGATGCGCATGGACACCCTCGGCTGGGTCATGGCGCTCATCGTGACGGGCGTCGGCGCCCTGGTGATGCTCTACTGCCGCTGGTACTTCCGAGGCAAGCGCGAGGGGCTCGGGCAGTTCTCGGCGGTGCTGCTCGCGTTCGCGGGAGCGATGTACGGGCTCGTGCTCACCGACGACATCGTCGTGCTCGTCATGTTCTGGGAGATCACGAGCGTGCTCTCCTACCTGCTCATCGGCTACGCGCACCGCCGTGGGGCGAGCAGGCGTGCCGCCCTGCAGGCGCTGCTCGTCACGAGCGTCGGCGGTCTCGTGATGCTCGTCGGCGTCGTCATCATGGTCGTCCTCTCCGGCACGAGCAGCCTGTCGACGATCCTCGCCCACCCGCCGAGCGGCGCGCTCGCGAACGCGGCGCTCGTCATGATCCTGGTCGGCGCGCTCAGCAAGTCGGCGATCTTCCCGTTCCACTTCTGGCTCCCCGGCGCCATGGCCGCGCCCACGCCGGTGAGCGCGTACCTGCACGCGGCCGCCATGGTGAAGGCGGGCATCTATCTCATCGCCCGCTTCGCTCCGGCGTTCGCGGAGGCGGGGCCGTGGCGTCCGATCGTCATCGGGCTGGGCGTCTTCACGATGCTGCTCGGGGGATTCCAGGCGCTCAGGGAGACCGACCTCAAGCGCATCCTCGCGTTCGGCACGGTGAGCCAGCTCGGCCTTCTCACGGTCGTCCTCGGCTACGGGACGCGGAATGCCGCGCTGGCGGGCCTCGCGCTCCTGCTCGGCCACGCACTGTTCAAGTCGAGCCTCTTCCTCGTCGTCGGCGTCATCGACCGTCAGCTCACGACCCGTGACATCAACGAGCTGAGCGGTGTCGGCAGGCAGGCGCCGACCCTCGCGACGTTCTCGATGATCGCCGTGGCCTCGATGATCGGCATCATCCCGACGATCGGGTTCGTGGCGAAGGAAGGGGCGCTGTCGGCCCTCCTGTACGACGCCTCCGCCGGCGCGCCGCGGGCGATCGTCGCCGTCGGCGGGATCGCTCTGGGATCCATACTCACCACGGCATACGGCATCCGATTCGTGTGGGGCGCCTTCTGGACGAAGCGGGATGCCGCGAGGCAGCCGCTCGAGCCCACCAGGTGGCCCGACCCCCCGATGGGGTTCCTCGCATCCCCCGTCATCCTGTCCGGCCTCACGATCGCGGCCGGACTCGCCGCCCCGCTGCTCGACATCGCCTTCAGTGGATACGCCGACACAGCGCCCGCCTCTCCGCCGGGCGTGCCGCCGCAGCCGCCCGCGCACCTCGCCGTGTGGCACGGCATCGAGCCCGCGCTGTGGATCTCGCTCGCCACCATCGCACTGGGCGCCGTGCTCTTCTGGTTCGCGCTGCGCATCGGGTGGGACAGGCGCCGCCGTCTGCTCCCCTTCACCGCCCCGGACGTCTACAACGCCGCGCTGCGCGGCACCGCGCGAGTGTCGGTGTGGGTCACGAGCCTCACGCAGACGGGTTCGCTGCCCGTCTACGTCGGCACGATCTTCCTCGTCTTCGTCGCGTCCGAGGGCACGGTGCTGCTGGCCGGCACGGACTGGCGGACGCAGCTGGACGCGTGGCACACACCGGCGCAGCTCCTCGTGGCGCCGCTGATGATCATCGCCGGCATCCTCGCGATCCGCGCCCGCAAGCGGTACACCGGCGTCGTTCTCGTCTCGGTCACCGGGCTCGGGATGGTGGTGCTCTTCGCGACGAGCGGGGCGCCCGACCTCGCGCTCACCCAAGTCCTGGTGGAGACCGTGACGCTCGTCGCCTTCGCGCTCGTGCTGCGCCGCATCCCGTCCCGCATGGGCGAGCACAACGCATCGGTCATGCCGATCGTCCGCGCGGTGATCGGTGCCGCGGTCGGAATCACGATGGCCGCGGTCGCCGTCGTGGCCACCGGCGCACGCGTGGCCCATCCCATCTCGGAACGCTTTCCGCAATTGGCATATGAGCTCGGCCACGGCAAGAACGTCGTCAACGTCGCACTCGTCGACCTGCGCGGCTGGGACACGATGGGCGAACTGTCGGTGCTCGTCCTCGCGGCGACCGGCGTGGCATCCCTCGTCTTCGTCACCGACCGCACCGACAGGCTGTCGAGCCTCGCGGCCCTCCCGGTCCGTTCGCGCCGGCCGATGGTCGAGACGGCCGACGGTGTGCGGCCGCAGTCGGCGGACACGCAGGGCTGGCGGGCGTGGCTCGTCGGCGGCCGCCATGTGCGCAGCGAGAACCGGTCGCTCATGCTCGAGGTGATCGTCCGCATCCTGTTCCACACGATCATCGTCGTGTCGCTCTTCCTGCTCTTCTCGGGGCACAACGCGCCCGGCGGCGGATTCGCCGGCGGACTCGTCGCCGGCATGGCGCTCGTCATGCGCTACATCGCCGGCGGCAGGTACGAGCTGGGCGCCGCGGCGCCCGCCGACGCCGGCCGCCTCCTGGGCGTCGGGATGACGCTCGCCATCGGCTGCGCGATCGTGCCGGTGCTGTTCGGCGCCGCGCCGCTCACGAGCGCGTTCTACGAGATCACGATCCCGGGGCTCGGGCACATCGAGTTCGTCACGTCGACGATCTTCGACATCGGCGTGTACCTCGTCGTCATCGGGCTCGTCCTCGACGTGCTGCGCAGCCTCGGCGCGGAGGTCGACCGGCAGCTCCTCGAGCAGCGCGGGCAGGGGGTGCGCGTGCCATGAGCGCGTCCGGCATCCTCATCGTCATCATGGCCGTGCTCTTCGCGTGCGGCGTCTACGCGATGCTCGAGCGCAGCCTCACCCGCGTGCTCATCGGCTTCCTGCTCCTCGGCAACGCGGTGAACCTGCTGCTGCTCATCGTCATGGGCGTCCCCGGCCAGGCACCGTTCCACGGGGCGTCGGGGAAGACCTCCGACCCGCTGCCGCAGGCGCTCACGCTGACGGCGATCGTCATCACGTTCGCCGTGTCCGCGTTCCTGCTCGCGCTGATCTACCGCTCATGGCAGCTCGGTCAGGCTGACACCGTCGAAGACGACGAGGCCGATGTCGAGGTGCGCGAGCGCGGCGAGGACATCGAGGAAGCCTTCGACGACGAGGTGGAGCTCGAAGAGGCGGACGACGAGGACACGACGGACTTCGTCGGGGATGCCACGGCTCCCTTGACTGTGCTCCACCACCGCGACATCGCCGGCATCGACGACGATGCTCCGACCGATCGAGGGGAGGAGCCGTGAACGCGCTCATCCCGCTCCTCGTGACCCTCCCGCTGCTCGGCGCCGCCGTCGCGCTCATCGCCGGGCGCCACAGACGCGTGCAGATCCTCGTGTCGATCGTGACCCTGACGTGCGTCCTCGTGATCGCGGCGGTCCTGCTCGTCGCGGTGGACACGGGCGGGAAGCCGCTCGCGGTGTCGGTCGGAGGATGGCCCGTCCCGTTCGGGATCGTCCTCTACGTCGACAGCCTCGCGGCGCTGCTGGTCGTCGTCTCGAGCGTCGTGCTGCTCGCGGTCCTCCTCTTCTCCGTGGGGCAGGGCGCCGCCGACGGGGACGACGACACCCCGGTCTCCATATTCCATCCGACGTATCTGATCCTCGCGGCGGGCATCTTCACCGCGTTCATCGCGGGCGACCTGTTCAACCTCTACGTCGGATTCGAGATCCTCCTCGTCGCCTCGTACGTCCTCATCACGCTCGGCGGCACCGCGGGCCGCATCCGGGCCGGCGTCGTGTACATCGTCGTCTCGCTCGTGTCGTCGGTGATCTTCCTGGCCGCGATCGCCATGATCTACGCGGCGCTCGGCACGGTCAACATGGTGCAGATCTCCGAGCGGATGGGGGAGCTGCCGCAGCAGACGCAGCTCGTCCTGCACCTCATGCTGCTGCTGGCGTTCTCCATCAAGGCCGCCGTCTTCCCGCTCTCGTTCTGGCTGCCCGACTCGTACCCGACCGCGCCGGCGCCGGTGACGGCGGTGTTCGCAGGACTGCTGACGAAGGTCGGCGTCTACGCGATGATCCGCACGGAGACGGAGATGTTCGCGGACAACAGCGTCAACACGCTGCTCCTCGTCGTCGCGCTCCTGACGATGATCGTGGGCGTGCTCGGCGCCGTCGCGCAGGCGGAGCTCAAGCGCATCCTGTCGTTCACGCTCGTCAGCCACATCGGGTACATGGTGTTCGGGCTCGCCGTCGCCACTCCCGCCGCGATCGGCGCGACGATCTACTACATGGTCCACCACATCGTGGTGCAGACGACCCTGTTCCTCGCGGTGGGCCTCATCGAGCGCCGGGCGGGGTCGACGTCGATCCTGCGGGTCAAGGGCCTCATGCGCGCGGCGCCCGTCATCGCGGTGCTGTACTTCATCCCGGCGATCAACCTGGGCGGCCTGCCGCCGTTCTCGGGGTTCATCGGGAAGTACGCGCTGTTCGACGCGGCCGCCCAGGTCGGGACCCCGATCATGATGGTGCTGATCGTCGGCGGAATCGTCACGTCGCTGCTCACGCTCTACGCCCTCATGCGCGCGTGGAACCTGTCGTTCTGGCGGGAGAGCGACGAAGACCTCGCGGAGCCCGAGACGGAGGCGCGCGTCGCGTACCTCGGTGACGCGCCCGAGGCGCTCGTGCAGACGGAGCGCCGCGTCATCCCGCGCATCATGACCGGCGCGACGGCGGGGATGGTGGCGGTGACCGTCGCCCTGACGATCTTCGCCGGGCCGCTCTACGACGTGTGCAACCGCATCGGCGCCTCGCTGCTCGAGCCGGTCAGCCTCGTCCAGCTGCAGAAGGAGGCGTCGCAGTGAACCTCAAGCGGTTCTGGCGCCAGCTGCCCTTCTTCGTCTGGCTCGTCGCCCTGTGGATGCTCCTGTGGGGCCAGTTCACACCGCTCGCGTTCCTCAGCGGGGTCGTCGTCGCGGTCGTCGTGACGCGCGTGTTCCGGCTGCCGCCGGTCGAGCTGTCCGGACGGGTGAACCTCTGGTGGGGTCTCGTCTTCGTCGTGACCTTCCTCGGCGCGCTCGTGCGCGGATCGCTCACCGTCGCATGGCAGATCGTGAATCCGTTCCGCTACCCGGGCACCGCCGTCATCGCGGTGCCGCTGCGCACCGACGACGACCTCATCATGACGCACGTCGGGGTCACGGCATCCCTCATCCCCGGCTCGCTCATTCTCGAGGCGGATCGGGAGCGCCGCATCCTCTATCTCCACGTCGTGGGCGTGGATTCGGCGACGGATCTCGAGATGCAGCGCGCCAGCGTCCTGAGGTGGGAGCGCCGCATCGTGATGGCGGTCGGCTCGCGCGCTCAGGTCGAGGCTGTGAGGGCCGCGTGAACATCGTGCTGATCGTGATCTACGCCGTCTTCGGCGTCGCCGCTCTGCTGACGCTGTGGCGCATCGCGGTAGGCCCGTCGATCCTCGACCGGGCGGTCGCGGCTGACGTGCTGCTCACCGAGGTCATGTGCGTGCTCGGCGCGGACATGGCCATCAACCACCACACCCGGTCGCTGCCGGCGATGCTCATCATCGCCGCCGTCGGCGTGTTCGGGTCGATCGCGATCGCGAGGTTCGTGGCGCGGAGGGACGGTGACGACAGATGAACGAGATCCTGGATGCGGCATCCCTGCTGCTGATCCTCGTCGGCGCGGCGCTCTGCCTGTCGGCGGCGATCGGCCTGCTCCGCTTCCGCGACGTGCCGACGCGCCTGCACGCCGCGACGAAGCCGCAGGTGCTCGGATTCCTGCTGATCTGCGTGGCGATCGCGCTGTCGCTGCGGTCCTGGCCCGTCGTGGCGTTCCTCGTCGTGGTCGTGCTCATCCAGCTGGCGACCGCCCCGCTCGCCGCCCACATGGTCGGCCGTCAGGCGTACCGGAACGGGACGATCGACGAGCGCTCGCTGTACGTCGACGAGCTCGCCGAGTCGCGCGAGACTCCGCCCGGCGCCGGCGGCTGAATCGGGTCGCGAGCAAAAAGAAGCACGCCGCCCCACCAGATGGTGAGACGGCGTGCGGGGTGCTGAAGGGGGATTTCAGTACCAGTTGACGGCGCGGGAGTGCGCCCATGCGGCGCACGGCGAGCCGTACGAGCCCTTGATGTAGGAGAGGCCCCACGCGATCTGCGTCGCGGCGTTGGTGCGCCAGTCGGCGCCCGCAGCGGCCATCTTCGAGCCGGGGAGGGCCTGCGGGATGCCGGTGGCTCCGCCGCCCTTGTTGTAGGCCTGGTAGTTCCAGCCCGACTCCTTCTGCCACAGCGAGGAGAGGCACGAGAACTGCCCGTCGCCCCAGCCGTACTGGTTGGCGGCCATGGCGCGCGCGGTCGCGCGGGCGCCGTCAGGCGTGTTGGCGTTGGCGAGGGCCGCAGCAGCCGCCTGTGCAGCGGCCGCAGCCTGCGCGGCGGCGGCTTCCTGCGCCTGGATGTCGGTGAACTGCTGCGAGATGCGCGCGGTGTTCGTGCGCACGAGGTCGGTGATCGCCTGGACCGACTCGGTGGGCAGACCCTCCGAGTTGTCGAGCGTCGCGACCTGGCGCGTGAGGGAGCTCGTGTCGACCTTCGCGGCCGCTTCGACGGCGGTGGAGTGCGCGAGGGTGGCGAGGAGGGTGGCCGCGGTGTCGACCGCGCGGTCATGCGCGACGTTGGCGGCGGAGACTTCGGAAGCGGCGGCGGCTGAGGCGACGCCGAAGGGGATCGAGATCGCCGCGATGGCCGCGACGACGGGGATGGCGATGGCGTGGATGCGGGTGCGAACGCGCACGGGACTCCAATGTTCGGACTTCCCTGCGGGTCCACCCGTCTGCGCTTCAGGCGCGACGAGCAACGGGCGCGCACGCCAGCACGTGCCGCCCGGGCAGGCGGATCGCCTCGGGCGGGTGATGTGAAGAACGCGTGAGCGATCGTCGGGATGCTGAGTACCGGACCGCTCGCGAGCGGACGTGCCGAGGCATCCGTCCCCCGCTTCGGGTGCGGGTGACGAACTCATCCACGCTAAAGAGCCAGTCTGGACGGTTCATCCAAGACCCCTGGCAGGCCCATCCACGCGACGGATGGACCTGCCGGGCGCTCACGGGGTGAGGATCAGGGAGTGCGTGCTGTCGGCGGCGACGGCCTGCGGCGAGAACGCCCATGACCTCAGCTGCACGTTCTGCCAGTCCTCGGTCTGGTCGAAGTAGTTCGCATGGAACGCGTGCCCGCTCTCACCGGTGAGGTGGTTCCACTGCGACTTGTCCCAGCCGGACAGGTCGACGATCATCCGCATCGACGGGACGGTGACGGTCTGGAAGCCCTCGCCGAGAACCCATCCGGTGGCGTCCACGACGGAGGCGCCGCCGGAGACCGGGAAGGGCCCGCGGTTGAACAGCCACTCGATCGGCGCGATCCCCGACTTCCCGAACGTGGCATTCGTGAGGGTGAGGGCGTGCAGCGTCCCCCAGTTCCACTTCGAGGTGTTGTCGCCCTGGAGCTTCACGAGTCGGTGGTACGCGTCGGTCGCGGCCTTCTCGAGCATCGCCCGCTGATCGGTCACCCCGATGCGGTCGTTCTTCCACCACGGGGAGTCGGGGGTGCTGAGCAGCTTGTCGACGACGAGGAACAGGCGGCCCTGACCGTCGAGGGAGACGGGATGCTCGCGCTCGGTGAACAGGTCCTTCGCGAGCTCGTCCCACAGCACGTTCGCGTACGTCGCGGCGGGAGAGTCCGCCTCGTTGCGCGCATCCCAGTTCTGCAGGAGCGCGAGCGCCGACGCCGTGCCCTTGTCGTCGACCTTGACGTCCGCGTACGCCTGGATGAGGCGCTTGCCCATCCAGAACGAGGTGTCCGCCTGAATGGTGCGCATGTCGTCCGCGGTCAGCTTGTGGTCGGACGAGAGCCGCTCGATCATGTCGGTGATCTGCGCCGCGCGCCATCCGTAGTCCCAGTCCTTCGTCAGGAAGTACGGGTAGTTCGGAGGCACGATCGCGTTGTTCGCCGTGACGATGAATCCCGACGTCGGGTTGTAGGAGACCGGCAGCTGGTCGAAGGGGATGTAGCCCTTCCAGTCGTACGCCGAGTCCCAGCCGGGCTGCGGCATCCATCCGTCGCCCGCCCCGCGGATCGGGAGCCTCCCCGGAGTCTGGTAGCCGATGTTGCCCTTGGTGTCGGCGTAGATGAGGTTCTGCGCCGGGACGTCGAACAGGGATGCCGCGTGCCGGAAGCCCGCGAAGTCCTGTGCCGTGTTCAGCGCGAAGATCGCCTCGGCGGTGGTGCCGGGCTGGAGCGCGGTCCACTGCAGGCTGACGGCGGTCTCGCCCTCAGGTGCGCCCTGCGGCGGGCCGACCTCGCCGGTCGAGGAGCCGACGGCCGGGGTCTTCGCCACGGTGGCGAAGTCGCCACTGGACGAGATGATCGGCCCGTGCACGGTCGAGCGGACGGTGAGCTTCACGTCGGGCCCACCCGCGACTTTGAACGTCTCGGTGCGCTTCTCGAGCGGGACGAGCTGACCGTCGCGCCAGTAGGTGTCGCCCTGCACCTTCTCGATGTAGAGGTCGGTGACGTCCGTGGTCAGGTTGGTGAAGCCCCACGCGATCTTCGCGTTGTGGCCGATCACGACGCCCGGGAGACCCGAGAAGCTGAAGCCGGCGACGTCGAACGGGCAGTCCGCAGTGACCTTCGCGCAGCGCAGGCCCACCTGGTACCAGACGCTGGGCATGGCGGCGCCGAGGTGCGGGTCGTTCGACAGCATGGGCTTGCCGGATGCGGTGAGCGCCCCCGATACTACCCACGAGTTCGAGCCGATGCCCTCGCCGACTCCGCCGAGCAGAGCGCCCGCCGCCTCGACGACGGTGTCCACGCTCTTCCACTGGATCGTCGACGCCGGGGCCGTGGCCGGCTGCGCGGCGGCGGGCGCCGGTGCGGTCGTCGAGATCGTCGGGACGATGACCGGGTTCTTGTCGTAGGGGTAGTCGGGGTAGAGCTCGTGCAGCTGCGCGGTGCTGTAGTTCGGGGCGAGGGTCGCGCGCTCGGTCTCGGCCTCGACGTTGTCGCGGAGGTCCCAGGCCATCGCCTTCAGCCACGCGACGGAGTCGGCCGGTGTCCACTTCTGGATCGTGTAGTCGGGGTTCTGGAGGCCGAGGACCGCGTACTCGAGGGAGACCGCCGACCCCTGGTGCGTGGACAGGTAGGCATTCACTCCGTCGGCATAGGCCTGGTAGTAGGCGCGGGTCGCCGCATCCATCTTGTCGACTTCCTGCTGCGCGATGCGGTGCCAGCCGAGCGTCCGCAGGAACTCGTCGGTAGGCAGCTGCGACGTGCCGAACAGCTCGGAGAGGCGTCCGCTCGTGACATGGCGGCGGAAGTCCATCTCCCAGAAGCGGTCCTGCGCGTGCACGTACCCCTGCGCGAAGAACAGGTCGTGCGTGTCGCCGGCGGTGATGTTCGGGATGCCGCGGTCGTTGCGCATGACGGTCACGTTGGAGTGCAGGCCCTTCGCCTGGATCGTGCCGTCGGTCTGCGGGAACGAACGCTGGACGACCCACAGGCCGAAGCCCGCCGCGATGAGGGCGATCACGACGATGCCCGACACGATGCCGAACAGCGTCAGGCCGATGCCACGGCCGACATGTCGCTGGGGTTTGGGGACTGCGTGGGCAGCGGTGGACGCCGGGTCGGGCTTCGTCATCGACAGCTCTTTCGGGGGAGGGTTGCCTGGGCGCCCGAAGGATGGGGGTTTGTCCGGGCGCTTTCCGAATCGTAACCCGGGGCGGCCCGATCCGCGGAGCCCCAGGCGGTATTCCGGCGCCGGCGCGGCCCCCTCCATCGTTGACTTGCCCCAGATGCACACGACACGCCTGGCGTGTTGTGCATGTGGGACAAGTCAACGAGAGGCGTCAGCCGATGAGGCTCGGCTGCAGATCGCGCAGCGTGCGGCGGTGCGTCATCCGCGTGACACCGATCGCCGAGAGGACGAGGGCTCCCACGAGCCAGGCGGCGAGCACCAGCATGTCGGTGCCGGCGCGGGCGAGGTCGCCGCCGTACATGAGCTGGCGCATCGCATCCACCACGTATCCCATCGGCAGTACGTGGTGCAGGCCCTCGAGCGGCTGCGGCAGCGTCTGCCACGGGAAGGTGCCCCCGGCCGTCACGAGCTGCAGCACCATGAGCACGAGGCCGAGGAACTGGCCCACGGAGCCGAGCCACACGTTCAGCGCCAGGATGATCGACGCGTAGACGAAGGATGCGGCGATCATGACGCCGAGCGTCCCGAGCGGATGCGCGAACCCGAAGCCGAGCGCGACGGCGAGGATGCCGAAGAGCGCGACCATCTGGATCCCGCCGAGGACGGCGGGGGTCAGCCAGCCGGCGACGGTGATGCGGATCGGCTTGTGGAGCGCCGTGACGGCGCGGCGCGAGATCGGCTTGACGATGAGGAACAGCGCGTAGATGCCGATCCAGCCGGCGAGGGCCGCGAAGAACGGCGCGAGTCCTGAGCCGTAGTTGGATGCGGCCGCCAGCTTGCCCGACGACACCTGGACGGGGTCGGCGATCGTCTTGGCCTGCGCCGCACGCAGTGCGGCGGACGAGTCCGGGATCTTCGCGACGCCCGCATCGAGACCGTCGCGGAGCTGGTCGGCGCCGTTCGTCAGCGTGCCGAGACCGTCCGCCAAGGCCGCGGAGCCGGTCGCCAGCTGCGCGGAGCCTGCGGCCGCCGCATCCGCCCCCGACGCGACCTGCGCCGCGCCCGCCGCGACCTGGTCGGCTCCCGCGGCGAGCTGATCGATCTTGCCGACGGCGCCCTGAACGGTCGTGTTGCCGGCGCGCACCTTGTCGCCGAGCACGTCGAGCTTCGCGACGACCGCGTCGATCTGCGCCTGGTCGAGGCCCTGCTTCTCGAGCTCCGCGATGATGTCCGCACGGGCCTGGGGGAGCGCGTCCGTGACGTCCTGCGCCGCGGTGCCCGCCTTGTCGGCGTATCCCGCGATCTGCCTGTCGCCCGCGGCGACCTGGGCGGCGCCGGAGGCGACCTGGTGGGCGCCTTGCGACAGCGTCGCGGTGCCGGTCGCGAGCTGGGATGCGCCATCGTGGAGCTTCGCGGCTCCGTCATGCGCGGTCGCCGCCCCGTCGGCGAGTTTGCCCGCGCCGTCGGCCGCCGTGACGAGATTCGCGCGGATGTCGGAGATCGCGGTCAGCAGCGTGGATGCCGCCTCCTCTCCGACGAGCTTCGCCACCGAGCTGCGGATCTTCTCCACGGCTTGGGAGCCGATCGTCGAGGCGAGGTAGTTGTTGGCGTCGTTCGTCTCGAGGAGGATCTTGGCCTGGTGCGGACTGTCCGTGGAGACCGACGTGAGCGCCGTGGAGAAGTCCTTCGGCAGCGTGACGGTGAAGTCGACGGTGCCGTCGTGGAGCGCCTCGGTCGCCGCATCCGCCGACATGATCCGCCAGTCGAAGGCGCCGCCCTTGACGAGTTCGTCGGCGACGCGGTCGCCGTAGTTCTGATCGCCGCTGCCTTCGTCGGCGACCACGAGGCCGACCGGCACCTGGGACAGCCGCGCGTACGGGTCCTGGTTCGCCCAGAGGTAGAGCCCGCCGTAGAGCACGGGCACGAGCATGAGCGCGATCAGCGCGATGACGGACATGCGCGTGGACGTCAGGCGGCGCAGCTCCGCCGCGATCATCGCCGGGATCTTCATGCGCGCTCCTCGGCTTCCGG
This sequence comes from Microbacterium candidum, assembly GCF_030315975.1. Taxonomy (GTDB): domain Bacteria; phylum Actinomycetota; class Actinomycetes; order Actinomycetales; family Microbacteriaceae; genus Microbacterium; species Microbacterium candidum. The sequence continues at coordinate 402,934 of NZ_JASXSZ010000001.1, forward strand.
CTCGTCGGTCCCCGAGCCTGTCGAGGGGTCGTCTCCGGTCCCCGAGCTTCTCGAGGGGTCGTCTTCCTGTTCGTCGGGGCTGCGACGCCTCGACGGGCTCGGCGACCGGTGGTCTTCTGTCTGCGCCGGACTCTTTGCCTCGGGCAGCGGCTGCGACGGACGGATGCCGTCCTCTCGCGAGTCGTCTTCTTCGGTCCCCGAGCCTGTCGAGGCGTCGTCCGTGGGGACGGCAGCCGGCTCGATCACGGCGTCGGCATCCGCATCCACGTCGGACGACACAGGGATGCGGAGGAGGGATGCCGCAGCCTGACCCACGATGACGAGCATCGCCAGTCCGCGCGCGGCGAAGGCCTCGACGAGGTCGATGCTCTCGCGCGGATCACCGCCGTGGCGGTCCGGGGAGACGAGGACGATGCCCTCGATCCCTTCGCGCAGGGCCGTCAGCTCGAGGAGCAGACCGATGCGCTCGCGGGGGGAGACGTCGCCGAACGGGACGCGCGCGAGGTGTCCGTAGCCGGCGGCATCCAGCCAGCGCCGCACGGCGATGGGGTTCGCCGTGCGTCCGGCGAACATCAGCTCCTCGGCCGTGACCCCCGCGACGGTGACGTTCGGCGCGGGGTCGCTCACGTCGGGGGCGTCGACGAGCGCGACGCGTCGGCGGAGGGCCGCCGCATCCGTCTTCCCATCGACGACGACCACGCCGCTCGCCGGGCGCATCCGGCCGGACGCGATGAGCCCGAGGACCGTGGGGCGCTGCTCCGTCTCGGCGACCGCGACGGCGACCTCGCCGGACGCGTAGGACACGGACGTGGCCGGCAGAGCGAGCCCCTTGGACACCTCCCGCAGCTCGACGCGCATCAGGCGGCCTTCTCGGTCGCGGGGATGTCGAGGATGTCGGGATGCCGCGTCAGCAGTGCAACGCTCTCGCGCCACGAGAGCCCGGCGATGCTGAGGACCGCCTTGACCGCCAGAGGGGCCGAGTCGGGCGAGTCGGCGTCGAGGTGGCCGACGACGGTGCGCGCGGTCTCCTCGATGAGGCGGGCGACGGTCGGGGCGGGGATGTCGGCGCGGAGGGTGCCGGCATCCTGCCCTCGTCGCACGATGTCGAGCACGGTGCGACGGATCGGGGCGAGGAAGTCGGCGGTCTCCTGCACGTGCGCGTCGTCGAGGGCGATGGCGGCTGCCACCTGGACCATCGCGGCCTTGCGCCACAGCCGCGCGGTGAGGCGGGCGAGCGCGACCGGGGCGTCGGCGTCGTGGATGTCGAGGGCGATCTCGTTGAAGCGCGGGGCGCCGGCGGCGAGGATCTCGCGGATGAGGGCGTCGCGGTCCTCGAAGTGCCCGTAGAGCGCGCGGCGGGAGAGGCCGGCGTTGCGCGCGATGACATCGAGGGATGCGCGGGGGTCGTGCGCGATCGCCGCGGTGGCGGCCGCGATGATGCCGGCTCGGTTCTCGAGGGCATCGCGACGCGGACGGCGCGCGGAAGAAGTGGTGTTCGTCACACCACCACTATAACTTGCACGCGAGTGTGCAAGTTAAAAGTTCGCTGAGATCAGTCGGTTCCGGCGTCGAAGGCGGCCGACTCGGATGCCTCTTCCACCGCATCCTCGAGCGCCGTCGTGTCGCCGGCATCGGTGATCTCGCCCGCGACGCCTTGCTCGAGGTGTCCGACGAGCGCGCCGGTCGCCCCGCCGATGAGGCCCTGCTCGGCGTACTGCTCGAGGCGCGTGCGCGAGTCTGCGATGTCGAGGTTGCGCATCGTGAGCTGGCCGATGCGGTCGGTCGGGCCGAAGGCGGCGTCGCCCACGCGCTCCATCGAGAGGTTCTCGGGGCGATACGACGACCGCGCGGCGATCGTGTCGAGGACCGTGTAGTCCTCGCCGCGGCGCAGACGGAGGGTGACGACACCGGTGATGAGCGAACCGACCCACTTCTGGATCGACTCGCGCAGCATGAGCGACTGCGGCTCGAGCCAGCGGCCCTCGTACATGAGGCGTCCGAGGCGGCGACCCTGCTCGTGGTACGTCGCGAGCGTGTCCTCGTTCAGGATGGCGTTCACGAGGCGCTCGTACGCCGTGAACAGCAGCGCCATCCCGGGCGCCTCGTAGATGCCGCGCGACTTCGCCTCGATGATGCGGTTCTCGATCTGGTCGCTCATGCCGAGTCCGTGGCGGCCGCCGATGCGGTTCGCTTCGAAGACGAGCTCGACCGGGTCATCGAACCCGCGGCCGTTGAGGGCGACCGGTCGCCCTTCGGCGAAGGCGATGGTGACGTCCTCGGTCTCGATCTCGACGGACGGATCCCAGAAGCGGACGCCCATGATGGGCTCGACGGTCTCGAGCGACACGTCGAGGTGCTCGAGCGTCTTCGCCTCGTGCGTCGCGCCCCAGATGTTGGCGTCGGTCGAGTACGCCTTCTCGGCGGAGTCGCGGTACGGGAAGCCGTGCGCGACGAGCCACTCGCTCATCTCCTGGCGGCCGCCGAGCTCGGTGACGAAGTCGGCGTCGAGCCACGGCTTGTAGATGCGGAGGGCGGGGTTCGCGAGCAGGCCGTAGCGGTAGAACCGCTCGATGTCGTTGCCCTTGTACGTGGAGCCGTCGCCCCAGATGTCGACGCCGTCCTCCTTCATCGCACGCACGAGCAGCGTGCCGGTGACCGCGCGACCGAGGGGGGTCGTGTTGAAGTACGTGCGTCCGCCGCTTCTGATGTGGAAGGCTCCGCACGCGAGGGCGACGAAGCCCTCCTCGACGAGCGCCGTCTTGCAGTCGACGAGGCGCGACACCTCGGCGCCGTACTGCAGGGCGCGGCTCGGGATGGCGGCGATGTCGTCCTCGTCGGGCTGGCCGAGGTCGCCCGTGTAGGTGCAGGGGATCGCGCCCTTGTCGCGCATCCACGCGACGGCGACGGAGGTGTCGAGACCCCCCGAGAAGGCGATGCCGACGCGCTCGCCGACGGGCAGGGACTGGAGGACCTTCGACATGCCTCCCAGTCTATTTGGGAGCGGTGGGTGCATCGGAGTGTGTGTCCTTCCGTGGGCCTTGTTGATGGAGGGAGGAGAACAGACGACCGGAGGACCGGATCATGCGGATGCATCCTCCCTTCGTCGAATCTCCTCCGCTCATCGAGCGGAGTCGAAGGGTGCGTGGCGGATGGGGGCGGATCGTCGGCATGTCTGCCCCGGCAGACGCGGGTGCGCGGATGCGGCCGGGCAGCCCTGGTATACCGCCCTAGAATCGCGGGATGAACAGCGCTGTTCCCTACCTCGACCTCGCCGACACCGCCTTCGACGTCACGAGCGACACCGTCCATCGCGCGCAGCAGGACAGCTGGTACGCCGAGACGCCCTACGGCTGGGCGGTCCTCCGATACGAGGAGGGCACGGCGCTCCTGAAGGACCGTCGATTCCGGCAGGGCAATGCCCAGTGGCCCGACCAGAACGGCATCCACGACGGCCCGTGGCGCGAGTGGTGGCAGGAGACCCTCCTCAGCCTCGAGGGCGTCGACCACCTTCGCCTGCGGCGCCTCCTCGGCCCCGCGTTCCGTAACAAGACGATCGAGGCGATGCGTCCGCAGTTCCAAGCGCTCGCGAACGAGCTCATCGACGGATTCGCGCGTCCCGATGCCGACGGATGGTGCCGGGTCGAGTTCGTCTCGCAGTTCGCCGAGCCGTATGCATCCCGCATCCTGTGCCTGCTCCTCGGGCTCCCCGATGAGCAGTGGCCGCAGGTCGCGCACTGGGCGGACGATCTCGGGAAATCGTTCGGCATCAACGTCCGTCGCGACCTCCCGCGGATCGAGGCGGCTCTGGAGGGCCTCACCGGATACATCGAGGAGGTCATCGCCGACCGCCAGGTGAACCCTCGGGACGACCTCGTCACGGCGCTCGTCACCGCGCAGGAGGAGGGTGAGTCTCTGTCGCGTCGTGAGCTCAGCGTCGCGCTGGTGTTCCTCGCTTTCGCGGGGATGGAGACCACCCGCAACCAGCTCGGCCTCGCCCTCCAGACCCTGCTCGCCTACCCGGATCAGTGGGCGCTCCTCGGCGCGCGGCCCGAACTCGGAGCCCGCGCGGTCGAGGAGGTGATGCGCGTCAACCCGACGGTGACGTGGGTGACGCGCGAAGCGGTCGAGGACGTCGACCTCAACGGCCTGCACGTGCGGGAGGGCGGGATCGTGCAGGTGCTCTCGCACGCGATCGGCACGGACCCGCGGGCGATGGTCGACCACGTGGGGTTCGACATCACGGTCGACGACCGCCCGCCGCACAGCGGTTTCGGCGGCGGCATCCACCACTGCCTCGGCCACTTCGTCGCGCGGACGGACATGTCGGTCGCCCTGCCGCTCCTGGCAGCCCGGATGCCGGATGCTGAGCCTGACGGCCTGGGCGAATGGCTCCCGGTATCGGGCAACACCGGTCCGATCCGGTTCCCCATCCGCTTCCGCCCGGCCGAGTGACCCTGACACCATCTCCTCAGATCTTGCGCAGAACGGACGCGCGCCGTCCGGGTATGGCGCGGCGGAGCCGAATCTGAGGAGTTGGAGCAGCCGACGGACCCGCCCCGCGGGCTACGGTGGCGGGATGGAGCGGATCGAGGTCGTCGGCGCGGTGATCGTGCGGGACGGCCGCATCCTCGCCGCCCGCCGCGGGCCCGGGATGTCCGTGCCCGGCGTGTGGGAGTTCCCCGGTGGCAAGATCGAGCCCGGCGAGACGCCCGAGGAGGCGCTCCGCCGTGAGCTCGTCGAAGAGCTCGGCTGCACCGTCCAGGTCGGCGATCGCGTCACCTCGACCGACCACGGTCACGTCACGCTGACGACGTACTACTGCCGGCTGGTCGAGGGGATGCCGCATCCCTTCGAGCACTCGGAGCTCCGCTGGCTCGCACCCGACGCCCTCGCGGATCTCGACTGGGCACCCGCCGACATCCCCGCGGTTCAGCTGCTCATGGGTGGATGACGCCCGCACGGATGGCGAGAGGATTCACGGGTGGCGAGCCGATTCGGCCGGATGCTCTCGCCATCCGTACAGGCTCTCGCCATCTGTACGGGAGGGGGTTTCAGGTGGCGAGGGCCGGCTCCGGCTGACGGACCCGTCCACGGATGCGGCTCACCCAGACGACTCCGGCAGCGGCCACGCCGAGGGCGACGGCGATGACGCCCACCCAGAACCAGACCGAGGCCCAGCTCCCGAGGTGCGGGTTCAGGAACGGATACGGGTACCACCAGTGGTCGCCGTTGACCGGGTTCACGACGTTCTCGCCGCGCAGCAGCGTGTAGGCGACCCACACGAGCGGGAAGATCAGCACGACGCCGATCGCGCCCCAGCCGAGGCAGCGGCGGCGCGGCGCGAGGAACAGATCGAGCAGCAGGAACGCCGGCCCCACCACGTGGAGCACCTCGTTCGACCACGGGACGGTCGTGCCCTGCGGCAGCTCGACGCCGCGCAGCAGCGTGTTGTAGACGATGCCCGTCACGATCATGTACGTGGTGACCGAGGCGAGCATCAGGCCGAGACCCCGGGGTTCGGATGCCGCATTCCGGCCTCGCGTCCAGAACCACACGGCCGCCCACAGCAGGACGATGACGGCCCCGACGTTGGAGAGGATCGTGAAGAAGCTGAAGAAGTTCGTGACCGTGGTGCCGACGTCGCGGCCCGCATCCATCGCTCCGCCGATCGTCCTGACCGCCTGCGCGACGATCGCCGCGGCGATGAGCACGGCGACGAGGGCACGCAGCACGGTCCAGGTCTGAGCCCACGCGGGGGTTCGGGTCATGGCGCTCACCCTACGGCAGGCGGGAACCGCCCGACCGGAGGCGCAGCATCGTCCGCGCGACCGGGTCGCGGCGACGGTATCCACGGGCTGCGGGGTGATTCGTCCACCGCCGATAGGATGGGGTGTAACCCGTCCTACACACGAACCGGGGGCTCTCATGCCAGGAATCGCGATCATCGGCGTCCAGTGGGGGGACGAGGGGAAGGGCAAGGCCACCGACCTCCTCGGCGAGCGCACCGACTGGGTGGTGAAGTTCAACGGCGGCAACAACGCCGGGCACACCGTCGTCGTCGGCGACGAGAAGTACGCGCTGCACCTGCTGCCGAGCGGCATCCTGACTCCCGGCGTCAACCCGGTGATCGGCAACGGCGTGGTCGTCGACCTCGAGGTGCTCTTCTACGAGCTCGAGGCGCTCAACGCCCGCGGCGTCGACACCTCGCGGCTGCGCATCAGCGCCAATGCGCACATCATCACGCAGTACCACCGCACCCTCGACAAGGTGACCGAGCGCTTTCTCGGCAAGCGCCAGATCGGCACCACCGGTCGCGGCATCGGCCCCGCATACGCCGACAAGATCAACCGCGTCGGCATCCGCGTGCAGGACCTGTTCGACGAGAACATCCTGCGGCAGAAGGTCGAAGGCGCGCTCGACCAGAAGAACCACCTCCTCGTGAAGGTCTTCAATCGCCGCGCGATCACGTGCGACGAGATCGTCGACGACCTGCTGTCGTACACCGAGCGCCTGCGTCCGATGGTCGCCGACACGTCCCTCCTGCTGAACCAGGCGCTGGATGCGGGCGAGGTCGTCGTGTTCGAGGGCGGCCAGGCCACGATGCTCGACGTCGACCACGGCACGTACCCGTTCGTCACGTCCTCCTCGGCGACCGCCGGCGGCGCGGCCACCGGCGCCGGCGTCGGCCCGAACCGTCTCGACCGCATCGTCGGCATCGTGAAGGCGTACACGACCCGCGTCGGCTCGGGGCCCTTCCCGACGGAGCTCTTCGACGAGAGCGGCGACTGGCTGCGCTCACGGGGCTTCGAGTTCGGCACGACGACCGGGCGCCCCCGCCGCGTCGGCTGGTACGACGCGCCCGTCACGCGTTACGCGACCCGCATCAACGGCATCACCGACCTCGTTCTCACGAAGCTCGACATCCTCACCGGGCTCGACCAGATCCCGGTGTGCGTCGCGTACGACGTCGACGGCGTCCGCTTCGACGAGATGCCCGTGAACCAGACCGACTTCCACCACGCGAAGCCGATCTACGAGTACCTGCCCGGCTGGAAGCAGGACATCTCCACCGCGCGCACGTTCAACGACCTCCCGGTCGAGGCGCAGGAGTACATCCTGGCGCTCGAGGCGATGAGCGGCACGCGCATCTCGGTCATCGGCGTCGGTCCCGCCCGCGACGAGGTCGTCGTGCGTCACGACCTCGTATGAGGTTCCTGACCGGCGGGTACACCGCCGACATGGACGGCTCGGGATCCGGCGTCGGGATGCTGCTCGCCGGCGCCGCGGACGACGCGCTCGCGGGCGGACCGCTCGGCTTCGCCGGCGCGGTCGCTCCGGCCGATTCGCCCTCATGGGTGACGCTGCATCCCGGGTCCCCGAGCAGCCACGGGTCCCCGAGCAGTCACGGGTCCCCGAGCCTGTCGAGGGGCGACGTCGTCTACGCGGCGCTCGAGGGCACGGGTGCCGTCCAGGCGTTCCGTCGCACGGGGGAGGCGTCGTTCGTCGCGCTCGGCGAGCCCGTCGCGACCGGGGAGCTCACGTGCCACCTCGCCGTCGCCCGCGACGGCTCGTACCTCATCGCCTCGTGCTGGGGCGACGGGCGCGTGGTGCGCGTGGGACTGGATGCAGCCGGCCGCCCCGGTACCGCCACGATCGCCCCCGCCGCGAAGGACCCCTACGGGCCCGATGCGCCCCTCGACGGGCTCGGGGACCGGCAGGCCGACATGGCGGCCGCCGTCGACATCGCGGCCGCGGCCCGCGCGCTGCGCGAGGTCGCCGGCGAGTATGCGCACCTGATCCCCGGCACGGACGAGTCCGACGAGGATCTGGCGAAGGCGGAGGCCGAGGCATCCCTCGCCGCCGCAGACCCCCGCGTCTCGCGCGCCCACGAGACGGTGTTCCTGCCGGGCGGGTTGATCGCCACGACCGACATGGGGTTCGACCTCGTGCGCTTCTGGCGTTCAGGCGCGAGCGGGTTGACCCCGGTGCAGCAGATCGTGATGCCGCGCGGCAGCGGTCCGCGGCACATGGTGCTCCATCCGAGCGGCCACCTGTACGTCGTGACCGAGCTTTCGCACGAGGTCTTCGTGCTCGCGCCCTCCCGCGAGGGCGCGTGGGGCATCGTGGGCGGAACGCCGCTGGGTTCCGGCATCCTTCCGACCGACACCGCCGCCGAGCTCGCGGCATCCTTCGACGGACAGTTCCTGTACGCGGGCGTGCGCGGGTCGAACACCATCGCGACACTGCGCGTGCGCGGGGCGGGGGAGTCGCTGGAGCCGGTCGCTCTCGTCGAGTCCGGGGTGGACTGGCCGCGCCACCACCTCGTCGTGCGCGACACGCTGCTCGTGGCCGGTCAGCTCTCCGACGAGGTCGCATCGCTGACCCTCGACACGCGCACCGGAGTGCCCGGACGCGTGCGCTACCGCACCGCCGTGCCGTCGCCGACCTGCATCGCGATCCTGCCCTGACGCCCCCTTGTCCTTGGGACGCACATTGCGTTTCGTCTCGTCGCTGCGCTCCTCGCTCAACGACCGGCGGGTCCTCGGCTCGTGTGGTCGCCGGCGCTCCTCGTGGGGCGACTACGGCTCGGTATCTCGTCGCGGGTCGTTGAGCGAGCGAAGCGAGTCGAAACGCAGCGAGGACGCACATTGCGTTTCGTCTCGTCGCTGCGCTCCTCGCTCAACGACCGGCGGGTCTTCGGCTCGTATCGTCGTCAGCGCTCCTCGCGGCGCGTGCACGGATCGGCATCTCATCACGGGTCGTTGAGCGAGCGAAGCGAGTCGAAACGCAGAGACGAAACGCAGCGAGGGCGAGCTGCGTTTCGTCTGCGCGCCGGCGCTCGCGGGCGACCCTCGGGTCAGCGCCGGACGACGGCAGACACGCGGTCGCCCGCGAAGAGGTGCTCGACGACGTACTCGGCGTCGCGGCCCATGCCCATCAGAGTCGGCGAGGCGACCGAATACTGGAACGGCAGTCCCATGAATGCGAGCCCCGGGACCGCAGTGGCCATGCCGCGTTCGTGCGACGGCCACCCGTGCGAATCGAAGGCCGCCGGGATGTCGACCCAGTCGAGTCGCGGCAGCGAGCCGGTGCACCAGATCACAGTCGCCGCATCCACCGGCTCGCCGTCGTCCAGCACGGGCCAGCCGTCGACGGCGCCCGCGACTCGGCCGACATGGCGGACCCCCGCCTTCTCGAGCTGCGCCATGTGATTGCGGACGAGGTTGACACCGTGTCCGGCGTGCTCGTCGCGGAACCTCCGGCCCCGCTCGGTGTCGATGGTCGTGTTGCGCAGCCGGCGGATGAAGATGCTGGCCATCAGGTTCCCGATGGGGGTGTCGATGGGTGCCGGGACTTCACCCGGATTGCGCCCGGCGATCACGGTCGGGTGTCCGGCCTTGATCGCGTCCAGGGCGATGTCGGTCCCCGAGTTGCCGGCGCCGACGACGAGGACGAGCCCCGGCGCAAGATCCTCCGGCCCCTGATAGACGGTCGAGTGGAGCTGGCGGATGCCGGCATCCAGTTCTCCCGCGAACCTCGGGACGATCGGACGATGGTGAGCACCCGCGGCGACGATCACCCGATCGGCGATCGCCTCCTCACCGGTCGACAGATCGAGGTGGAATCCGCCTGACGCGTCCGGGGTCAGACGATCGACCCGCGTCGACGTCCGGACGGGCAGGTCGAAGGCCGCCGCATACTTCTCGAGGTAGTCGGCGAGCTGTGCGCCCGTGGGGTAGTCGAAGAAGCCGATGTCGATCCGCATCCCCGGCAGGCTCGCCCAACGGCGCGGCGTGAACAGGCGGAGTGAGCGGTAACGCTCCCGCCAGGGGTCGCCGATGCGGGCGTGGTCGTCGAAGACCGTGTAGGTCGCCCCTCGGCGGCTCGCGAGACGGGCGGCGTGCAGGCCCGCGGGGCCCGCGCCGACGATGGCCAGGTCGAGTGATGTCGTGGACATGATGCCCTCCTTCCCGCTGAACGCTACGGAGCGCGCGGAACTGCGGCATCGGCAGAAATGACCAATTCAGGATGTGGGCACCAGGCCGTGCTCGTACGCATACGCGGTCGCCGCAGACCGGCTGGGGACGTCGAGCTTGGCGAGGATGTTGCCCACGTGCCGGGCGACGGTGCGCTCACTGAGGAAGAGCCGTTCCGCGATGCGGCGGTTCGACCATCCGTGCGCGACGAGATCGAGCACCTCGCGCTCGCGGCGGCTGAGCCCGGATCCGGGCGTCAGCACCCCTGTCGAGATGGACGCCGCACGTTCGAGCCGCGCCAAGTCCGGCACGGCGCCGAGCGACTCGAAGACCTCGCGCGCGGCGTCGAACTCGAGCTGCGCCCCTTCTTCGTCGCCGGCGGCGCGGGCGGCGCGTCCGAGTGCGAAGCGGGTGAGCGCCGCGTCGTACGGCGCATCCAGTCGCCGCCAGTGCGACCAGGCGGCGCGCAGCAGCCCGAGCGCATCGGCGATCCGCCCTTCGATGACGGCCACTTCACCGTCCGCCTGCGTGGCCAGCGCCCGCAGGTACAGGGCCTCGGTCACGTCGGCGCATGCCGCCAGTTCGGCTGCGGCATCCCGCGCGGCCGGAGCCTGGCGGCGGTCCAGCGCGATCCGCACCGCGGCCGCCAGCAGCTCAGCTCGCACGGCGGGGCTCGCAGGGACGGCGCGGGCGCGCTGCAATCCTGACCACGCCGCGTCGAGCTCGCCGGCGTCGCGGTGGAGCAGAGCGAGACCGGGCTGCACCTCGCGGCCCAGCGCAGCCGCCTGACGATAGGCGTCGCGGGCCTGTGCGGCCCGCCCGCTGACGCGGTGCAGCTCGGCGAGCCGGTACCACGCGTTCGCGAGGGTCTCCGGGCGCTTGTCCGAGCGGCAGACCTGATCGGCGGCGTCCGTGGCGGACGCCCACTCCCCGCCCACCTGCATCACGGTCGCGCGATGCAGCGTGCACTCGCCGCGGAACGGCTCGAGGCCTCGCTGCGTGTCGCACCAGTCGCCGAGGTCACGCGTCCACACGCGCGCGCGTTCGATGTCGCCGCGCCCGAGGAGGCTCGCGATCACCGCGCAGTACGCCGGGCCGGCGGCCCGGTCGCTGACGCGCCCCGCGCCGATGAGCAGCATCACCCGGTCCATGCATTCGACGCCCTCGTCGAACCTCCCCACCTGCATCAGTGCGCGCCCCTCGCCCATGGCCGCCAGCACCTCGATGTCGGGGTCGGATGCCGCGCCCGCCAGCCGTGCGGCCTCGCGGTAGAGCGGGACGGATGCTGCCGCGTCATCGGCGAGGAACGAGCCGTGCGCGCGACACAGTGCGGCGCACGCGTCGATGCGGGGGTCGCCGGCGAATCGCGCGCACAGCTCGAACAGCCGGGCCATCCACGTCCGCGACTTCACCGCCTCGCCGTGCTCGGCCAGGGTGTAGCCGAGCCAGAAGACGCACAGGACGGCGGATGCGGGATCCCCCGCATCCAGGAACCCCAGATGCGCCCTCTCCCAGGCCCGTTCCGAGACGTCATCGCGACCGATGAACCACGCCGCCTGTCCGAACTCGGCCAGTTCCTGCGGCGTGAGTTCGGCTTCGCGTGCGGTGTACTGCTCGAAACGCCCGGTCCAGTCGATGACTGAGGCCTCGCGGATGGCCATGCGCACAGTATCCGCGCGCGACCTCGCGCCCGCAAGCGCAACGGCGCTCCGGCTGTGGGGCCGGAGCGCTCGCTAGCGCTTCGCGTCCTGGCGCGGGATCACGATCTGTTTGATGATGAGCAGGATCGACGCCGTGATCGGAATCGCGACGAGTGCGCCGAGCAGGCCGAACAGCGTGCCGCCGACGAGTGCGCCGATGACGACGAGCGAGCCGGGGACCGAGATCGTCTTGTTCATGACGCGCGGAGTCAGGACGTAGGCCTCGATCTGGATGTAGACCAAGTAGATGACGGCGAAGATCAGCGCCGGGACCCACCCGCCGGTGAACAGGGCGATGACGGTGGCGGTCAGCCAGTACAGCACCGAGCCGATCAGCGGGATCAGCGTGATGAGGAACGCGAGCAGCGCCATGACGCCCGGGAAGGGAAGCCCGAGGAACAGGTGCAGGAAGAAGGCGACGATCGAGTTGCAGAACGCCAGGATCACCATGCCCATCAGATATCCGCCGATGGAGTCGGTGATGTGGTTGGTGAGGTCGGTCGTCTTGGCCCGGTTGCGGGCGGGCGCGAGCATCGTGAGCGACTGCTTGATCGTCGGCAGCGTCGCGAGGAAGTACAGGCTCAGCACGATGACGATGATGAGGCCCGAGATCGTCGTTCCCACCGTCACTGCGAAGTTCAGGACGCCGCCGCCGATCTTCGCGAGGTTCGCCGGGTTGGTCAGGAACTTCTGCACCTGGTCGACGATCTGGGGCACCTGCGAGCCGAACGTGCTGACGAGCCACGCGTAGAACGGCGTCTTCTCGAAGTCGGCGATCGTCTGCGGCAGGTCGGCGAAGAACTTGGTGATCTGGGTCACGAGAGCCGGGATGACGAGCAGCAGCACACCCGTCATCACCAGCGCGAAGACGCTGTAGACGATGACGATGCCCCACGCGCGGGACACCTTGTGGCGCTCGAACATCCGCACGACGGGGTCGAGGCCGAGGGCCGCGAACAGCGCGAAGACGACGTAGATGATGATCGTCGACAGGTTGACGAACGCGGTGCCGAGCGCGAACGCGACGAGGCCGCCCAGCGTCAGCGAGAGACCCACCGCGAAGGGGTTGCTCAGCGCCGCCCACAGCGGCTTGGACCCCGAGTCGCCGCGCGCGGCGGCCGCGCCGTCGGTCGATTCGATGAGAGCCGTCGGCGCAGCATCCGGGGTCTCGACGACCTCCGTGGGCGCCTCGGCGGGAGCCGGCGCCTCGGCGGAGGCAGCGGCAGTGGCGGTGGGGATGGAGTCTACGGCCCCACCGGCACGCGTGTCGTCGGTCATGTCTGCAACTATATGGGTCGGCATCCCCGCAGCCTCATGCGATATGCGGGAAATACGGCAACCCGCATCCCGTATCGTCGTTGCGGAGGAGATGCCATGACCGCCGACCCGAACGAGACCCTGCTGCGCCTGCGCAGCAGCATCGACAACATCGATGCCTCGCTCATCTTCCTGCTCGCCGAGCGCTTCAAGTGCACGAAGCAGGTGGGGCAGTTGAAAGCCGAATACGGGATGCCGCCGTCCGATCCGGCACGCGAAGAGCAGCAGACCGCGCGTCTGCGCCGCCTCGCCGAGGAGGCCGACCTCGATCCCGAGTTCGCGGAGAAGTGGTTCAACTTCGTCGTGGCCGAGGTCATCCGCCACCACACGGACGCCGCCGAAGGCCGCTGACCCGGACGGTGCCGCGGTCGCGCCTCATCGGCCGTAGATGAACTTCTCCGCGTGCTCGACCGCTTTGCGGAAGGAGTCGTTGCGCAGGGCGAGCGCGGCATCGTCCGCCATGGCCTTGCCCGGCGTCTCGACGTACCCGGTCAGCCCGGGCGGCCGCAGCACCCAGATGCCCCCGTATGGGGGCAGGTAGAAGACGGCGAACGAGCGGGCCGACTGATCGTCCTCCCAGACCGGGACCACGGCGACGGCCGCCCCGGTGTCCACGTTGATCCACTGCGCACGCGGTCGAGGCTGGTCGGCGTCGTACACGGCCGGGTCCAGGAACGGAGCGGTGCCTTCCCCGAAGCGCTGCTCGAACCGCTCGTGGAACACCGGGAAGAACGCGTAGTCGTACCGACGCCAGCCACTCGGACTCTCTTCCACCGCCCCGCCTCCTTCTGCTGTTGTCATCGCCTACCTGCACGAGGACTCAGACTCCCGCAAGATCCATGGCTTCCACTCGGTGCGGGGCGAAGTGGGGGATGGGCACCGGCTTGGTGCGGTGCGGGGTCGTGTTCAGGTCGGCGAGCACGTCCTCCGCTGTCGCGTACCAGGTGGGCCGGGCGAGGTCTCGCATCCATGTCACTTCGCACTCGTTGGTGTCGACTTCCCAGATCCGGGCAACTGTGCCGTACGCGTCCTGCGGCCCGTCGTGCGAGTCGACGATGACCCATTCGCTGGGGGTCACGCTGATCAGCTCGAATCGGCTGCTGTTCTCGGTCATGATCGTTCGTCCATCGACTTCTGTGGTGACGCCGGGCGTCACCGTCCTTCTTCATGGGGACGGCCTTTCCCGCACGCGCACCGACCTCGGAGGAGGGCGGCCGTCCGGCCCGCCTGGATCAGGCACCGTTCGGGTGCGGGCGCCGGGCGCGATGGCGCGACGGCGGCCAACGGAAACGGCGCGGGCGGGGCGAGTCGCCACCTCTCGAGGTCGGTGCGCCGGCTGGGGCCGGGGCTCAGGCGCTGATCGCCTGCAGGTTCTCGCCAGTGCTGACCGTGATCTTGCGCGGCTTCGCGTGCTCGGCGACCGGGATCTGCAGCGTCAGCACACCGGCTTCGTATCCGGCTGTGATGTGGTCGGTGTCGAGGTTGTCACCGAGGAACAGCTGCCGGCTGAAGATGCCGCGAGGACGCTCTGCGGCGATCAGCTGCGCATCGCTGGCGCGGTGCGGACGCTCGGCCTTGACCGTGATGACGTTGCGTTCGACATCGAGGTCGATCGAGTCCGGTGCGACGCCGGGCAGGTCGAACTCGACGTGGAAGGTGTCACCGTCACGCCAGGCATCCATCGGCATGACCGACGGGTGGGCGAGTGTGCCATCGAACATCTGTTGGGTGAGCCGATCCAGTTCGCGGAACGGGTCTGTGCGCATCAGCATCGTATCCACCTCCATGTTCTGTTGATGCTCCGAACCGGCACAGCTCCCACGAGGATCTGTGCCCTGCGCTATAGATTTGTTGTAGCACACGTGGCATGCTGAGGCAAGAGGAATTCGCGGAACGCGGATGTGAGGGGTGCGATGCCATGACGGAGACCGGCGTGGATGACGCGCGCGGGGTGTATGGCATCTCCGTGGCCGCCGAGCTGGTCGGCATGGGTGTGCAGAACCTGCGTGCGTATGAGGCTCGCGGCCTGCTCGAACCAGGGCGCACGCAGGGCGGCACCCGCCGCTATAGCGCCAACGATCTGGCCCGGCTGCGCCGGATCAGCGAACTCCTCGCTGCGGGACTGAACATCGCCGGCATCGCGATGGTGCTGGACCTGGAGGACGAGAACACCCAGCTCCGCGAGATGCACGCGGTGCTCAGGCGGTCGTCGGCGAGGACGTGAGAGAGATCGGTGAGCTCGCGCTCACCGACCAGCTGACGCTCCTGATCGGCAGCAGGCGCCGCGAACGCGACGCCTGCGCCGGACACCGCCGTGCAAGACCGACGGCGATGCTCCGCTCAGCGGGTCTCGGGGCGCTTCGCGGACCGCGATGGGACGGGCCACGGCGCGGGCATCGACTGCGACTGCGGGGCGCTCTGCTGCGGCTGGGCAGCAGGAGGAGCTTGCGCGGGAGGCGGCGCCGACGGCGCGGCGGCCGTCATCATCGGGTCCGGCCGCACTGCCGAGGGCCCCGTGGTCAGCTCGAGGGAGACCTGCTTCTCGAGCCGGTCGATCGCGCCGTCGGACAGCGAGATGAGTCCGTCGAGCTCCTCGCGCACGCGCTTGTAAGCGATCTGCCGTTCGGCGGGCGTCGCCGCCTGATCGACGGCCACGGACAGCAGCTGCTTGGCGGTGTCGAGACGCTTGCGCTCGTCACTCGTGAAGTTCGAGTCCTGGATGCGGCGCGCATCGCGCTCCGCGACATCGAACGCGACCTCGTAGTCGGTGACCGCGTTGCGGTACTCGTCGAACTGCTCCTTGGTGATCTTCGCCTTCGCGGAGGAGGGGCGCAGCCCGTCGGCGACCTTCTTCGCGCGGAGGAACGCGGCGGTCAGCGGCTGGCGGCCGTCGCTCATCGCGGGGTACGAGATGACCTTCGCGACATCCAGCTCGTATTCGAGCCAGCGGTGGGTGACGGCATCCTGTGCGTCGAACAGGCGCTGCAGGCGCGCCTCGAGCGACTCCTCCGGGGCTCCGTACGGCTGCTGCACGGGCACTGCCCCGGTGGGGAGCGGGTAGCCGCGGGCGATCGCCCGCGCTTCGCTCTTCGCGTGGATGATCTCCAGACGCCGAGCGTGCCGGCGACGCGCGTTGCGCTCGAATCCACGCCCGATCGCGCCCATCACTCCCATGAGCGGGAAGATGAGCCACCAGAAAGCCCAGATGTCGGGGGGGTGCACGGGTTCATCGTATCCCCGGCAGGTGACGTCTCTGCCGGGCGCTCAGGTGTTCGTCAGCGCGTACGCGGAGAGCGAAGTGCGGCGGCCCGGATCAGGCGCCGGGAACGAGAAGCGCGAGCACCGTCGCCCCGCCGCCGACGAGGATCAGCGCGACGATCACCACCCACGCGATGATCTTCATGCGGCGGTTGCGGCCCTCGTTGAGCTCGGCGTACTCGTCTTCGTCGTTCGACATGTTCTTTCCTTGGAAGCGTTTCGTCTCTGCGTTACGGTACGCGAGCCCGCTCAGTGACCGGGTGCCGACGTGCCGGTGGGCTCGGCGATGGTCGGGCCGAAGGCGTCGGGAAGGGTCGCCGCGGAGAGGGCGCGCAGCTCGGCGAGCGGAATGGTGAACAGTCCCTGCACCTCGAGCGTGGTGTCGCCCTCGGCGGGAGCGTCGGTCACGCCGATGCGCAGCACGGGGTAGTTGCGGCCCTCGCACAGGCCGCGGAACTTGACGTCGTCCTCGCGCGGCACCGAGACGAGGACGCGGCCGGTGGACTCCGAGAACAGAGCGGATGCGGCATCCACCCCGTCGCGCTCCATGAGCTCGTCGAGCCAGACGCGGGCGCCGATGCCGAAGCGCATCGTCGTGTCGGCGAGCGCCTGCGCGAGGCCGCCCTCGGAGAGGTCGTGGGCGCTCGAGACGAGACCCTGGTCCGATGCGGCGCGCAGCAGCTCCGCGAGGCGCTTCTCGCCGGCGAGGTCGACGGCCGGCGGCCGGCCGCCGAGGTGGCCGTGGACGGTCGCGGCCCACTGTGAGCCGCTGAGCTCCGTGGCGGTGACGCCGAGGAGGTACAGGTTCTCGCCCGCATCCTGGAACCCGCTCGGGATGCGGCGGGCGACGTCGTCGATGATGCCCATGACGCCGACCAACGGCGTCGGGTGGATGGGGGTGTCGCCCGTCTGGTTGTAGAACGACACGTTGCCGCCCGTGACCGGGATGCCGAGCTCGAGGCATCCGTCGGCGAGGCCGGCGACGGCCTGCGAGAACTGCCACATGACCTCGGGGTTCTCCGGGCTGCCGAAGTTCAGGCAGTCGGTGACCGCGGCGGGCACGGCGCCTGTGACGGCGACGTTGCGGTAGGCCTCTGCGAGGGCGAGCTGCGCGCCCTGGTACGGGTCGAGCTGGCAGTAGCGGCCGTTGGCGTCGGTGGCGATCGCGAAGCCGAGGCCGGACTCCTCGTCGACGCGGATCATGCCGGCGTCGTCGGGGAAGGCGAGGGCGGTGTTGCCCATGACGTAGTAGTCGTACTGGTTCGTGATCCACGACGTGTCGGCGAGGTTCGGGCTCGCGACGAGGCGGACGAACTGCTCGCGCAGGGTGTCCGCATCCGTCGGGCGCTCGAGGGCCGTCGCAGTGTCGTCGCGGAGCGCGTCGATCCACACCGGGTACGCGACCGGGCGCTCGTACACGGGGCCGTCGACCGCGACGGTCGAGGGGTCGACGTCGACGATCTGCTCGCCGTGCCAGAAGATCTGCAGGCGCCCGTCGCCGGTGACCTCGCCGAGGACGGAGGTCTCGACATCCCACTTGCCGGTGACGGCGAGGAACGCGTCGAGCTTCTCCGGAGCGACGATCGCCATCATGCGCTCCTGGCTCTCGCTCATGAGGATCTCCTCCGGCGTGAGCGTGGGGTCGCGCAGCAGCACGTTCTCGAGGTCGACGCGCATGCCGGAGCCGCCGTTCGCCGCGAGCTCGGAGGTGGCGCACGAGATGCCGGCGGCGCCGAGGTCCTGGATGGCCTCGACGAGCTCGTCGCGGTACAGCTCGAGGCAGCACTCGATGAGCACCTTCTCGGCGAACGGGTCGCCCACCTGCACCGACGGGCGTTTGGTCGGGCCGCCCTCGGAGAACGTGTCGGACGCGAGGATGGAGGCGCCGCCGATGCCGTCGCCGCCGGTGCGGGCGCCGAACAGGACGACCTTGTTGCCGGCGCCGTGGGCGTTGGCGAGCTTGAGGTCTTCATGCCGGAGGACGCCGACCGCGAGGGCGTTGACGAGCGGGTTGCCCTGGTAGACCGCGTCGAAGACGGTCTCGCCGCCGATGTTCGGCAGGCCGAGGCAGTTGCCGTAGAACGAGATGCCGCTGACGACGCCGTGCACGACGCGCGCGGTGTCGGGGTTGTCGATGGCGCCGAAGCGCAGCTGGTCCATGACGGCGACGGGGCGCGCGCCCATCGAGATGATGTCGCGGACGATGCCGCCGACGCCGGTCGCGGCTCCCTGGAACGGCTCGATGTAGCTCGGGTGGTTGTGCGACTCGACCTTGAAGGTGACCGCCCAGCCTTCGCCGATGTCGACGACGCCGGCGTTCTGGCCCATGCCGACCATGAGCCGTTCCTTCATCTCGTCTGAGACCTTCTGGCCGAACTGGCGCAGGTAGATCTTCGAGGACTTGTAGGAGCAGTGCTCCGACCACATGACGGAGTACATCGCGAGCTCCGCGCCGGTGGGGCGCCGACCCAGGATCTCCTTGATCTGCGCGAACTCGTCGTCCTTCAGGCCGAGGGCCGCATACGGCAGCTCGCGCTCCGGAGTCTCGGCGGCATGGGAGACGGTGTCGAAGACTGTGGTGGTCACGCGGCTGAGCTCCAAGAATCGGGGATGCCGGACCCCTCCAGTCTAGGCGCTGGGCTCCAAGCGTCCGTCCAGTGACGGGCGGGTGAACATCCGGCGAAGACGGGCGGCCGCGAGGACGGCGGTGCATACGCTGTCGCAGTGTCCGCCCGCTCCGCCTTCGCATGCCTTGCGGGCGTGGCGCTCCTGCTTTCCGGGTGCTCGGCTGCTGCGTCCGCCGGCGCCACCACCGTGGAGGTATCGGTCGACCGGTGCGGGACGGGATGGGGGCACCCCGGTGCGGGCCCGCAGCATCTCGTCCTCCACAACACGGACACGCGCGCCGGCGAGGTGTATCTGACAGATGCGGGCTCGGGAGCCGTCTACGCCGAGGTCGATCCGCTCGGCGCCGGCACGACGCAGACCCTGGACATCACGCTCGGGCGCGGGGCGTACGCCTTCCGCTGTGCGATGGAGGACGAGCAGACCGTGACCGGGCCGACCGTGACGATCACCGGTGGGCCCCGGACCTCACCGTCGCCGGTGGCCGCCGTCGCCCAGGCCGATCTGCTGGTCGCCACGCGCGCTTACCAGGACTACGTCTCCGGGCGGCTGCCGGCTCTCGGCGCATCCGTCGCCGCGCTGCAGGCAGACATCGCCCGAGGCGATCTGGCCGCGGCCCGCACGGACTGGCTGCCCGCCCACCTTCAGTACGAGACACTCGGCGCTGCGTACGGCGCGTTCGGCGACCTCGACGGGGCGATCAACGGCCTGCCCTCGGGCCTGCCGCAGGGCGTCTCCGACCCGGGCTGGACCGGCTTCCACCGGCTCGAGTACGGCCTGTGGCGCGGGCAGGATGCGGCGACCCTCCGTCCCGTCGCGGATGCGCTCGCGGCATCCGTCGCCCGGCTGCAGCAGACCTTCGAGCACGACCAGATCGACCCGCTGACCTTCGCGCTGCGCGCCCACGAGATCACCGAGAACGCACTGCAGTTCGAGCTCACCGGCCGCACCGACTTCGGCAGCGGCAGCTCCCTGCAGACGGTCGGCGCGAATCTCGACGGGACGGTGGCGGTGCTCGGCATCCTGAAACCCCTGCTCGGCCCGCGCTTCTCGCAGCTGCCCGCAACGCTCGCCCTGCTGGAGCGGACGCGGGAGGATGCCGCATCCCTCCCACCGCTCGCGAGCCTCTCGCGGGCGCAGCGGGAGCGCATCGACGCGGAGGTCTCGCAGCTCGCGGAAGACCTCGCGCCCGTCGCATCAATGCTCGAGCCGCGGAGGGCGAACGGATGAGTGCCGAGCTGGGGCGTCGGGGATTCCTGCGCGGGGCCATCGGGGCTGCGGCTGCGTCGGGCGCGGCGGCGCTCGCGGGGTACGGGGCGCCGTCTCTGCACGGGGAGTCCGCGCCGGCCGCCGCGCCGGAGCCGTTCCACGGCCCCCACCAGGCCGGCATCCTCACGCCGAAGCAGGCCGCGGCCGCCTTCGTCGCGTTCGACCTCACCGTCTCGACGCCTGCGGAAGCCGCGGATCTGCTCGGGACGATCACCGAGCGCGCCCGGTTCCTCACGACCGGCGGCACCCCGCCGAACCTCGGAATCTCGGCGCCGCCGTCCGATTCCGGGCTGCTCGGACCCGACGTCGTCGCGGGCGGGCTCACCGTGACGCTCGGCGTCGGCGCTTCGTTCTTCGACGTGCTCGGCATCCCGTCGCTCCGCCCGGCGCACCTGCGCCCGATGGACGTCTTCGTCAACGACGATCTGGACCCGGCCCGCACCGGAGGCGACCTCCTCCTGCAGCTGTGCGCCGACAGCCGTGACGTCGTCCTGCACGCCCTGCGCGACATCGCACGGCACACGCGCGGCGGGATGCAGGTGCGCTGGCGCATCGACGGATTCGACTCGCCCTCGCGCCCGAGCGGCGCCTCCCGCAACCTCCTCGGCTTCAAGGACGGCATCGTCAACCCCGCCGCGAAGGACGCCGACCGGCTCGTGTGGGTGCATGGGGGCGGGGAGCCGGCGTGGGCAGCGGGCGGTTCGTACCACGTCATCCGCATCATCCGGATGCTCGTCGAATTCTGGGATCGAGTGACGATCTCCGAGCAGGAGCGGATGATCGGGCGCCGCCGCGACTCCGGCGCACCGCTCAGCGGCAGCCGCGAGACGGACGCGCCGGACTACGCCGACGATCCGAAGGGGTCCGCGATCCCGCTCGACGCGCACATCCGGCTCGCGAACCCCCGCTCTCATGCGACGGATGCCTCGCGCCTCCTGCGCCGCGGATACAACTACGACCTGGGCACCGACGTCGACGGGAACCTCGACATGGGGCTCGTCTTCAACGCGTTCGTGCAGGACCTCGACCGGCAGTTCGTCGCCACGCAGAAGCGGCTCGCCGACGAGCCGCTCGTCGACTACATCTCGCCCGTCGGGGGAGGGTACTTCTTCGCGCTGCCGGGGGTGCGCGACGCGTCGGACCGATACGGGCGGGCACTGTTCGGACGCTGAAGCGATCGTTCATCCGATGTTCAGGCTGCGGGCATCCAGCCAGTCACACGCGAGGCGAAGGATGAACCCGCATCCCCATCCCTCCCGAAAGGACTTCGTCGTGGCATCCACTCCGAAGCTCTCGCGCCGCGGCCTGATCGCCGCCGGTGCGGCTCTCGCCGTCGCCGGTCTCGCGATCGGCGGCGCGTCCGCGGCCTCCGCCCAGCAGCCGGCCGACCGGTCCGCCCAGACCCAGACGCCCATCAAGCACGTCGTCGTCATCTTCGGCGAGAACGTGTCCTACGACCACTACTACGGCACCTACCCGCAGGCGGCGAACACCGACGGCACGACGTTCACGGCCGCGGCGAAGACCCCGCGCAACGACAACCTCGTGACGTCCGGCGCCCTGACGTCGAACCCGAACGTCTACCTGCCGTCGCGTCTCACGCCCGCGCAGGCCGCGACGTGCGACCAGAACCACGCGTACACGCCGGAGCAGAAGGCCGTGAACGGCGGGGCGATGGACCGCTTCGTGCAGAGCGTCTCCGTCGACACGTGCACGGGCCTCTACGGCGCGCCCGGCCTCGCGATGGACTATTACGACGGCAACACCGTCGCCGCGATGTGGAACTACGCGCAGAACTATGCGATGTCGGACAACTCGTGGGATGCCACGTTCGGTCCCTCGACGCCCGGTGCGCTGAACCTCATCTCGGGCCAGACGCACGGCTTCACCGAGGTCGACTCGAAGACGCTGAAGCAGGTCGCGACGCCGGGTTCCTACACGCTGGCGGACCCGAATGCCGCGGGCGTCGGCACGGTCATCAACGACCCTGACCCCGCTTACGACGACTGTTCCGACAAGAACCACACGTCGACGAACACCCTCGCCGCCGGCCAGGGCAAGAACGTCGGCGACCTGCTGAACGCCAAGGGCGTGACGTGGGGATGGTTCCAGGGCGGCTTCCGTCCCACGACCAGCGCCGGCAACGGCGCGACCTATTCGGTGTGCGGTGCGACCCACACGAACCTCGCCGGCGCCTCCGTCGTCGACTACAGCCCGCACCACAACCCGTTCGCGTACTACGCGTCGACGTCGAACCCGCACCACGTCGCTCCGTCGTCGGTGGCCATGATCGGCAAGACCGACCAGGCCAACCACAACTACGACCTGACGGACTTCGACGCAGCGCTTGCGGCTGGACGCCTGCCGGCGGTGTCGTTCCTGAAGGCGTCCGAGTACCAGGACGGCCACGCGGGCTACTCCGACCCGATCGATGAGCAGCACTTCATCGTGAACGAGATCAATGCGCTGCAGAAGTCGAAGGACTGGGCGTCGACCGCGGTCGTCATCTCCTACGACGACTCGGACGGCTGGTACGACCACGTCGCTCCGGCGATCTCGAACGCGTCGCACAGCGCGGCGCACGACCTCGCGGTGTGCTCGTCGTCGACGGCTCCGACGCTCGGCGGCTACGCCGACCGCTGCGGCCCCAGCCAGCGCCTGCCGCTCGTCGTGATCTCGCCGTACGCGAAGACGAACTTCATCGCGCACAACGAGACGTCGCAGCCGTCGATCCTGAAGTTCATCGAGGACAACTGGAAGATCGGCCGTGTGGGGGACTCGTCGTTCGACGCGACCGCCGGCTCGCTGAACCCGATGTTCGAGTTCGGCCAGGCGTCCGCGCCGCGTGTCCTGCTGAACGCCGACGGCTCGGTGCAGTCGGTCAACCCGTCGCAGGACGGTGACGCGCAGTAATCCTGCTCCGCACACGACGGCCCCGGGGTTTCGGCCCCGGGGCCGTCGTGTTCCCGGTGTCGGTTGGTGCAGAACTCCACCGATCCGCGCCGGCTGACCGGCGAAGGGTGCGTTCTCCGGCCGGAAGTCGCCGGACGGGTGGAGTTCTGCACGAGGGGTTGACAGTCCTGGGCGCCAGGCATAACCTACAACCAAATGGTTGTAGAACAAGAGCTCAGCGACGACGAGGTGGACCGGATCTTCCGGGCCCTCGCGGATGCGACGCGGCGTGACATCCTGCGCCGCACGATCGAGGCCGAACAGTCGGTCTCGGCGCTCGCGGCGGAGTACGACATGTCGTTCGCCGCGGTGCAGAAGCACGTCGCCGTGCTCGAGGCCGCCCGCCTGATCATCAAGCGGGCTGAGGGAAGGGAGCGACTCGTGCGCACCGATCCCCGCATGATCGCCCGCGCCCAGCAGCTGCTGGAGCGCTACCAGGAGCTGTGGCGCCACCGCATCGCCGCCATCGATGCGCTGCTCGCCGAGCCGACCGAAGGAGAGAGCAATGCCCGTCACGCAGATCACCCCTGACCCGGAGGCGCTCACGATGAACGTCCACGCCGAGTTCGACGCATCCGTCGAGCGCGTGTGGAGCGTCTTCACCGACCCGCGCCAGCTCGAGCGCTTCTGGGGCCCTCCCGGGTGGCCGGCGACCTTCCGTGCCTTCGACTTCGAGCCGGGAGGAGTGGCGAAGTACTCGCTGACCGGCCCTGACGGACAGACGCATCACGCGCGCTGGGAGTTCCTCCGCATCGACGCGCCCGACTCGTACGAGGTCCTCGACGGGTTCGCCGACGAGGACGGCGACCTCATCGCCGGCATGGCTCCGATGCGGATGGTCTTCACGTTCACGGCCGAGGGCTCCCGCACGCGATTCCACGGCGTGACGCACTTCGAGTCGCTCGAGTCGCTCGAGCAGCAGGTCGCGATGGGCATGGTCGAGGGGATGCGGATGGCGATGGGCCAGCTCGACACCGTGCTCCAGGACCTCCGCGCCTACGCCGAGGGCAAGGGCACCCGCGTCGAGGTGCTCGACGACCAGCACGTGCGCATCACGCGCCTCGTGAACGGCCCGCGCGAACTCGTCTGGCGCGCGCACACCGAGCCGGAGCTCCTCAAGCAGTGGCTCCTCGGCCCCGACGGCTGGCGCATGACGGTGTGCGAGGTCGACCCCGCGGTGGGCGGCAGCTACCGCTACGCGTGGGAGGGCCCGGGCGAGTCGTTCGGCTTCGACGGGGAGAACCTCGTGGTGGATGCGCCGCGCCGCAGCGTCACGACGGAGCACATGACCGGCACCGACTATCCGTCGACGGTCAACGACCTCCAGCTGTACGAAGAGAACGGCGCGACGCTGCTCACCCTCATCATCACGTACCCGGATGCCGCGACCCGCGACATGGTCCTCGCGACCGGCATGACCGAAGGCATGGAGACCAGCTACGAGCGCCTCGAGCGCGAAGTCCTGGCATCCGTCTGACCTCTGTATCGCGAAAGGATTTCGACATGACTGAATTGACGATCTCGACCCACGTCGTCGGCGAGGGCCAGGATGCGATCACGTACGACGTGCAGGGCGACCTCTCCACTGGGGTTCCGCTCTTCCTGTTCGGAGCGCCGATGGATGCCTCCGGCTTCCGCCAGCTCGCCGAGCAGTTCCCCGACCGGGCCGTCGTGACGTACGATCCGCGCGGGACGGGCCGCAATGCGACAGGAGTCGCCGACATCACGACGGCGGAGCACGCCGAGGACGTGCACCGGGTCATCGAGGCGCTCGGGGTCGGGCCGGTTGATGCGTTCGGGTCGAGCGGCGGGGCGGTGAACCTGCTCACGCTCGCAGCGCGGCATCCCGCCGATGTTCGGACCGTCGTCGCGCACGAGCCGCCGTCGGCTCCGCTGCTGCCGGATGCGGACGAGGTGCGGGCGGTCATCTCCGACCTCAAGCGCACCTACGCGGAGGAGGGCAACGGCCCCGCGATGGCCAAGTTCATCGGGTTCGTGATGTATGACGGGGTCGTGCCGGCCGGCTACCTGGAACAGCCCGCGCCCGACCCGGCGATGTTCGGGATGTCGGCGGAGGACGACCGCGATCGTACGAACCCGCTGTTCCGCAACATGCCGTCGATCATCGTCGACCCGGTCGACGTCGACGCACTGCGGGGGCTGGGCGACCGGCTCGTCCTCGCCTACGGCGTCGAGTCGGGCCAGACCATGGCCGCGCGCGGGGCTCGCGCGATCGCCGCGGCGGTCGGGATCGAGCCGACGGAATTCCCCGGCAGCCACGGATCGTTCCACGACGAGCCGATGTACCCCGGCATCCCAGTCGAGTTCGGCGTGCGCCTGCGCGAGGTCCTCGACCGCTGACCCGCCGCCGGTCCCCGAGCCCGTCGAGGGGTCGTAATTGAGCAGCTACGACGACCCCTCGACAAGCTCGGGGACCGTGAAATACCCCCCCCACGGGTCGTTGAGCGAGCGAGGAACGAGCGAGACGAAACGCAGGGAGCCGACCTCGAAAGGTCACCGCGTTTCGACTCGTCGCTGGCGCTCCTCGCTCAACGACCCGGGCGGTGGATGTTGCCGCGCGATCAGCGACGACCGCTCGACAAGCTCGGGGACCGCTCGACAAGCTCGGGGACCGATGTGTGGGCTCGGGGACCGATGTGTGGGCTCGGGGACCGGTGGTCCTTGGACTCGAGGACCCGACGCCGGTCAGGTGGCCTCGGCCTGGGCGAGCGCGGCCTCCAGCGCGACCCAGGGCAGCATCGCGCACTTGACGCGCATGACGTAGCGGGCGACGCCCTGGAACACCTCCGCGTCCCCGAGGAGCTCGGGCGGCTCGCCCTCGCCGCGCGAGCGCATCATCGTGCGGAACGCGTCGATGGCCTCGTGCGCGTCGGCGGGGGATGCGTCCGCCAGCAGCTCCGACATCGCCGATGCGGAGGCGGTCGAGATGCTGCATCCACGCCCGTCCCACACGAGCTCCACGTGACCGTCGTCGACGACTGCGCCGACCGTGATCTCGTCGCCGCACGTCGGATTGACCTCGTGGTGCGTATGCGCCCAGCCCTCGACGCTCCCCGCACCGACACGACGCTTCGCGTGATCGAGGATGACCTCCTGGTACAGGCCCTCCAGCCCGCCGCTCACCGGCCGGCTCCGAAGAACGGGCGGACCTCGCCGAGGGCGGCCGCGAAGGCGGCGATGTCGTCGGAGGTCGAGTACAGATAGGCGCTCGCGCGGGTGGATGCCGTGATCCCGAGGCGGCGGTGCAGCGGCTGTGCGCAGTGGTGCCCGACGCGGACCGCGATGCCGCGGGAGTCGAGGAACTGCCCGACATCGTGGGCATGGACCCCGTCGACGTCCACACTCACGAGCGATGCGCGCGCGGCGCCGGGGCGGGGGCCGAGGAGACGCACCCCGGGAACAGCGGCGACCGCATCCGTCAACAGCCCCGCGAGCTCGACCTCGCGCGTGTGCAGGCGCTGCATCCCGAAGCTCTCCAGGTAGTCGACGGCGGCTCCCAGTCCGACGGCCTGCGACACGGGCTGCGTGCCCGCCTCGAATCGCTGCGGCGCGGGGAGGAATCTCGCCTCGGTCATCGTCACGGTCGTGATCGTCGATCCGCCGGTGCGTGCCGGGGGCAGCGCGTTGAGCAGCTCGGATCTCCCGTAGAGCACGCCGATACCCGTCGGCCCGAGCATCTTGTGGGCCGAGAACGCCGCGAAGTCGACGCCGAGCCCGGCGAGGTCGAGGGAGAGGTGCGGCGCCGACTGGCAGGCATCCAGCACCGTGATCGCACCGAGCTCGCGCGCGAGGGCGACGACGTCGGCCACCGGGGCGATGTACCCGGTGACGTTGGAGACGTGCGCGAACGCGACGATCCGGGTGCGGGGGGAGGATGCCGCGCGCAGCGCGTCGATCGTCCAGATGCCGTCGTCGTCGACCTCCGCCCACCGCAGGAGGGCGCCCGTGCGGGCCGCGAGTCGCTGCCACGGGATGAGGTTCGCGTGGTGCTCGGCCTCGGTGACGAGGATCTCGTCGCCTTCCTTCAGCGCGAGTTCGCGTGGACCCAGGCCGAGGCTCGCGTCGGAGATCCCGAGCGCCACGATGTTGAGCGCATCCGTCGCGTTCTCGGCCCACACGATCTCATTCGGCTGCGCGCCCACGAACCGGGCGACGCGCTCGCGGGCTCCCTCGAAGGCCTCCGTCGACCGGCCGACGGCCTCGCTCGCGCCGCGGTGGACGGCGGCGTAGTCGTTCTCGACGAATGCGCGCTCAGCCGCGATGACGGATGCGGGGCGCTGCGACGTCGCCGCGGAGTCGAGGTAGATGCGCTCGGGATGCGCGGCCAGCAGCGGGAAGTCAGCGCGGGTCACGGTGTCCGTTCGTTCGGTGGAAGGGGGATGCATCCAGTCTGCCTTGCCTGGCTGGGTGCAGGGCGGTCCCACCTACCGAAGGATCTCGTACCAGCGGATGTTCGCGCTGCCTGCCGTGCGGGCGGCGTCGTTCGACCACTCGCACGTCCAGTGCGGGGAGAGACCGCTTTCCCAGGTCACCGCGTCGAGATGCGATGCTCCCGCGAGCGACGCGCAGATGCGCGTCGCGGCGGCGGTGTGGTCGGCGGTCGCCCACACGGAGCCGATCGTCAGCAGCACGGCCGGGATCGCGACGAGCACGAGCCCGATGGCCCCGAGGACCCACCACACCCATTGCCGGCTCATAGCCGAAGCCTACGCAACGGCTATCCGCGTGTCACCGGGCTACTCGGCGAGGAGGCGGTAGCCCATGCCCGCCTCGGTCAGGAGGAACTGCGGGGCGGAGGCGTCCGGCTCGAGCTTCTTGCGCAGCTGCGACATGTAGAGGCGCAGGTATCCGGAGTCGGAGATCTGCTCGGTGCCCCAGATCTCCTTCAGGAGCGTCTGCCGCGTCACGAGGGCGCCCGGATTGCGGGCCAGGAACTCCAGCATCCGCCACTCCGTGGGCGTGAGATGCACCGGCGCCGCGCCGCGGCTCACCGCATGGGAGGCGAGGTCGACCGTGACGTCGCCGAAACGGACGACGGCGCCGGCGGGGGATGTCACGGCCCGCCGCGACAGTGCCCGCAGACGCGCGAGCAGCTCGTCGATCTGGAAAGGCTTCGTCACGTAGTCGTCTGCGCCCGCATCCAGGGCGTCGACCTTGTCGGCCGAGCCGGTGCGACCGGACACGACGATGATCGGGGCGTCCGTCCAGCCGCGCAGCGCGTGGATCACCTGCACGCCGTCGAGCTTCGGCATCCCGAGATCCAGCAGGACGATGTCCGGGTGCGCCTGCGCGGCGAGCGTGATGGCCGCCGCGCCGTCCGGCGCCGCGACGACGTCGTAGCCGTGAGCGGCGAGCGTGATGCGCAGCGCCCGGACGAGCTGCGGATCGTCGTCCGCGATCAGGACCTTCACGATTCCACCTTGCCCGATCCGGGATGCGGTTCCCGTGAGCTGTGCGGGGCGCCGTGCTGCGGCATCCCGAATTCGGAGTTCTCGCCCGATCGCGGAGAGTCCGCGCGCATCGCATCCGGATTCCGCGCGGGTGTCCGAGTTTCGGAGGATGAGGATGCGGCCGCCCCCTCGACGGGCAGCGCCACCACCATCGTGAGGCCGCCGCCGGGGGTGTCCTCCGCGGACAGCGACCCGCCCATCCCCTCCGCGAAGCCGCGGGAGAGGGCGAGGCCGAGTCCGAGTCCGGCGGTGTTGTCGGTGTCGCCCATGCGCTGGAACGGGGCGAACATCGCGTCGCGCTCGTCGACGGGCACGCCCGCGCCGTGGTCGACGACCCGGATCTCTGCGGTGTCGCCGAGCCGGCTCGTGGAGATGCGCACGCGCTCGCCCTCCGGCGAGTGGCGCTGGGCGTTCGCCAGGAGATTGACGATCACGCGCTGCAGCAGCACGGCGTCGGCATGCAGCGGCGGGAGGTCCGGATCGAGGGCGAGCTCGACGGCGACAGGTCCGAGGCCGAGCTCGTCGACCGCCGCGAGCACGACGCCCGCGGCATCCGTCGGCCTCAGCGAGACGGCCAGCACCCCGGCCTGCACACGGCTGACGTCGAGGAGATCGGTGACGAGGGTGGAGAGGGTGGCAAGACTCTCATCGGCCGTCGCGAGAAGCTCCTTGCGGTCCGACTCGGACAGGGCGTCGCCCGCCGTGCGGAGCCCGCCGACCGCGGCCACCGCGGCCGCGAGCGGCCGCCGCAGGTCGTGGCTCACCGCGGACAGGAGCGCGGTGCGCACCTGATCGGCCTCGGCGAGGGCGTCCGCCTCGCGCGCCGTCTCTGAGAGGTCGGTGTGCTCGATCGCCGCCCCGAGCTGGGCGACGATGACGTCGAGCAATCGTCGCTCGGGTCCGTCGAGGGTTCCGCCGTGCAGCTCGAGCGTCGCGCGCGGTGCGCCGTCGCCGCCGATCGGGACCCGCATCGGCTGCGCGCCCGGGATGGGCTCGCCGTCGGTGGCGAGGACCACCGCATCCGGACCTTCGCCCGCGACCAGCCGCACCCCGCTCAGCCCGAACGCCTCGCGCGTGCGGGTGACGAGGGCGGGCACGGCGCTCTCCCCGCGCAGCACGGAGCCCGCGACGGTCGCGAGCAGCTCGGACTCGGCGGTGGCGCGCTGCGCCATGCGCGTGCGCCGGGCGGCTTGATCGACGATCCAGCTGACGAGCAGGGCGTTCACGACGTACAGGCCCAGCGCCAGGGCGTGCAGGGGGTCGGCGATCGTCACGGTGAAGACCGGCGCGACGAACAGGTAGTCGAGCGTGAGCCCGGACAGCACGGCCGCGAACAGGGCCGGCCAGATGCCGCCGACGAGCGCGACCACGACGACGAGCAGCTGGTAGGCGAGGACGTCGACGGTGATCGCGCTGTCGCTGTGCAGCGCGAAGAGCAGGAGCGACAGCAGCGGACCGCCGACGAGCGCCAGGATGAAGCCGTACACACGCCTGCGCACGCTGAGCGATCCGCCGCGGACACGGGGGAGCGCGAACTGCCCGCCGGCCGCCGCGTGCGTCACGATGTGGACGTCGATGTCGCCGGACTCGCGGATGACGGTCGCGCCGATGCCGGGACCGGCGAGGGCCGCCGCGAGTCTCGCTCGACGGCTCACGCCGATCACGAGCTGGGTCGCGTTCACGGATCGGGCGAACTCGACGAGCGCGTGCGGCACGTCGTCGCCCACCACCTGGTGGTACGAGCCGCCGAGCGACTCGACGAGCGCGCGCTGCTCCGCGAGGGCGCCGGGAGGGCCGGCGCGAAGGCCGTCCTGCGTCGAGACGTGCACGGCGAGCAGCTCCCCGCCGGCACCGCGCGCCGCGATCCGCGCCCCGCGCCGGATCAGCGTCTCGCCCTCGGCTCCTCCGGTCAGGGCGACGACGACACGCTCTCGGGCGCGCCACGTGCCTTCGATGCCGTGCTCGGCGCGGTAGGTGTTCAGCGCGCTGTCGACCTCGTCGGCCAGCCACAGCAGGGCGAGCTCGCGTAGGGCGGTGAGGTTGCCGAGGCGGAAGTAGTTCGACAGGGCTGCGTCGATCCGGTCGGCCGGATAGACCTGTCCCGCCGACAGCCGGTCCCGGAGGGACTGCGGGGCGAGGTCGACGACCTCGATCTGGTCGGCGCCGCGGACCACCGCATCCGGAACCGTCTCGCGCTGCTCGACGCCGGTGATCTGCGCCACGACATCGCCGAGCGACTCGATGTGCTGCACGTTGACGGTGGTGATGACGTCGATGCCGGCATCCAGGATCTCCGCGACGTCCTGCCAGCGCTTCTCGTGCCGGAGTCCGGGTGCGTTCGTGTGCGCGAGCTCGTCGATGAGCGCGACCTGGGGCGAGCGCTCGAGGACGGCATCGACGTCGAGCTCCTCCAGTTCGACATCGCGATACTCGACGCGCCGCCGCGGCACCTGCTCGAAACCCTCCGTGAGGGCGGCGGTCGCACTGCGTCCGTGCGTCTCGACGATGCCGATGACGACGTCGACGCCCGAGGCGAGCCGCGTGCGGCCCTCCTCGAGCATCTCGTACGTCTTGCCGACGCCGGGTGCGGCGCCGAGCAGGACGCGCAGCCTGCCGCGCTTCATGGTGTCATTCTCCCGTGCGGGCTTCGTCGCGGGCAGTGCGCCGTGCGGTGCGCGCGCTCGCGGCGGTGCCCGCGGACGCAGGGTCGCTCGGGCCCACGAGCCGCCCGGCCCCGTGTCCCACAACATGCGGCCAGCCCGTGCGCCGCCCCGCGTCTGATGGGACACCTCGGGATGACGTGTCCCACAACGCGTGGGTATCGACGGAGCCGAGCCGCATGTTGTGGGACACGGGCGAGTCTCGGGGCACTCACTTCGCCGAGTCCAGAGCGAGGTTGAGCTTCAGGACGTTCACCCGCGGTTCGCCGAGGAACCCGATGTCCCGGGGGAGCGTGTTCGCCTCGACGAGCGCGCGCACCGCAGCATCCGACATCCCGCGCGCCTGCGCGACCCGGTCGACCTGGATGAGCGCGTACGCGACGCTGATGTCGGGGTCGAGGCCCGACCCGGACGACGTGACCGCATCCGGCGGAACGGCCGAGGGATCGACTCCGTTGAAGGCGGCGATCGCCGCGCCGTTCGCATCGATCTGCTTCACGAGGGTCTTGTTGCTCGGCCCGAGGTTCGTGCCGCCGGAAGCCGTGGCGTCATACCCCTTGCCCGCCGCGGACGGCCGCGGCTGGAAGTAGGTCGCGAGCGGCTTCCCCGACGCGTCCGCGAAGGTCTGGCCGAGCAGGGCCGAGCCGACGGCGTTCCCGTGGGAGTCGGCGATGAGCGATCCGTTCGCCTGCCAGGAGAGGGCGGACTGGGCGATCCCGGTGATCAGCAGCGGGTAGGCGAGGCCGAGCACGACGGTCGCGACGAGCATCGCGCGGAAGGCCGCGCCGAGGGTGCGCATGGTGCCGCGGCGGCTCGAACGCGCGGGTCGGGCGGGAGCGATGGTGGTGGACATGAGCGTCTCCTTCACAGGCCGGGTCAGAATCCAGGGATGAGGCCGACCACGAGGTCGATGAGCTTGATGCCGATGAACGGCGCGATGATGCCGCCGAGGCCGTAGATCAGGAGGTTCCGCCCCAGGATCTGCGACGCGCTCGCGGCGCGGTACTTCACGCCCCGCAGCGCCAGCGGGATCAGGACGACGATGATGATCGCGTTGAAGATGATGGCGCTCATCACGGCGGATGCGGGGGAGTGCAGGCCCATGATGTTGAGCACGCCGAGCCCGGGGTACACCGCCATGAACATCGCGGGGATGATCGCGAAGTACTTCGCGATGTCGTTCGCGAGCGAGAACGTGGTGAGCGCTCCGCGTGTGATGAGCAGCTGCTTGCCGATGCGGACGACGTCGATGAGCTTCGTCGGGTCGGAGTCGAGGTCGACCATGTTGCCGGCCTCCTTCGCCGCGGACGTGCCCGTGTTCATCGCGACACCCACGTCGGCCTGCGCGAGCGCGGGCGCGTCGTTCGTGCCGTCACCGGTCATCGCGACGAGGTTGCCGCCCTCCTGCTCGCGCCGGATGAGCGCGAGCTTGTCCTCGGGGGTGGCCTCGGCGAGATAGTCGTCGACGCCGGCCTCCTTCGCGATCGCCGCCGCGGTCAGCGGGTTGTCGCCCGTGATCATGACGGTGCGGATGCCCATCGCGCGCATCTCCGTGAAACGGTCGCGCAGGCCGTCCTTGACGATGTCCTTCAGGTGGATGACCCCGAGCGGCCGCGCGCCCGCGGTCCCCGAGCGCCCACGGTCCGCGAGCCTGTCGAGGGGTCGTTCCCCGGCGGGCAGCGACGACGCCTCGACGGGCTCGATGACCAGTGGGCCGGCCACCGCCACGACGAGCGGGGTGCCGCCGTCGGCCGCGATCCCGTCGACCATCCGCGTGAGCGCCGCGCGCGTGGCATCCGTCACCTCCGCGTCGTTCTCGGCGAGCCACGCCAGCACCGCCGAACCCGCGCCCTTGCGCAGCCGCGAGCCGTCGGCGAGGTCGAGTCCGCTCATCCGGGTCTGGGCCGTGAACGGCACGACCTCCGCATCGGCGGGGGAGGAGACGTGGATGCCGCGGCTCGCCGCGAGCTCGACGACCGAGGTGCCCTCGGGGGTCGGGTCGGCGAGCGAGCATTCGGCCGCGATCCGCGTGAGCTCCTCGTCGGTGACGCCCGGGAGCGCGAGGAACGCGGTCGCGCGGCGGTTGCCGTACGTGATCGTTCCGGTCTTGTCGAGGAGCAGGGTCGTCACGTCGCCCGCGGCCTCGACCGCGCGCCCCGACATCGCGAGCACGTTGTGCTGCACGAGCCGGTCCATGCCCGCGATGCCGATGGCCGACAGCAGCGCACCGATCGTCGTCGGGATGAGGCACACCAGCAGCGCGATGAGGACCGGGATGCTGGCCGGCTGCGCCGCGTAGGAGGCGATGGGGTTCAGCGTCAGCACGACGATGACGAAGATGATCGTGAGGCTCGCGAGCAGGATGCTGAGCGCGATCTCGTTCGGCGTCTTCTGCCGCACCGCGCCCTCGACGAGGGCGATCATCCGGTCCACGAACGTCTCGCCGGGCTTCGACGTGATCTTCACGACGATCCGGTCGGACAGCACGCGCGTACCGCCCGTGACGGCGCTCCGGTCGCCGCCCGATTCGCGCACGACCGGCGCGGACTCGCCTGTGATCGCCGACTCGTCCACCGTGGCGATGCCGGCGACGATGTCGCCGTCGCCGGGGATGAGCTCGCCCGCCGTCACGACGACGATGTCCCCCAGCTTCAGGTCGGTCGAGGCGACCTGCTCCGTGGCGGCGCGGAGGGCCGCCGCATCCTGAGCGCTGTACGCGACGACGCGGGTCGCCATCGTCGTCGCGCGCGTCTTGCGGAGCGTGGCGGCCTGCGCCTTGCCGCGGCCCTCGGCGACCGACTCGGCGAGGTTCGCGAACACCACGGTGATCCACAGCCAGATCGCGATGCCCCACGTGAAGATCGGCGGGATGACCGCGCCGCCCGAGGTCTGCATCCCCGGGATGAACGGCTGCGCGATCGCGATGACCGTGGTGAGCGCGGCACCGACCCACACGAGCATCATGACCGGGTTGCGCCATTGATCGGCGGGGTTCAGCTTGCGGAGGGCGCCGGGAAGCGCCTGCCAGAGCTGCGACCACCCGAACGCGCGGTTCTTGCGCGGCGACATCGGGGGCTGTGTCGAAGTGGCGTGTCCGTAGACGGCGGTGGTCATGTCAGAGTCCTTCCGCAAGGGGTCCGAGCGCCAGCACCGGGAAATAGGTGAGCGCCACGACGATCAGGGTGACGGCGACGAGGAGCCCGACGAACATGGGCCGGTGGGTGGGCAGCGTGCCGGCCGTCGAGGGCACGATGTCCTGCTGTGCGAGGGATCCGGCGAGGGCGAGCACGAAGACCATCGGCACGAACCGGCCGAGCAGCATCGCGACCGCCAGCGCGCTGTTCAGCCACGGCGTGTTCGCGGTCAGGCCGGCGAATGCGGATCCGTTGTTGTTCGCCGCCGACGTGAAGGCGTAGAGCACTTCGCTCATGCCGTGCGGCCCCGGGTTCAGGATCGACACGCTCTCGACGTTCTGGCGCACGCCCGGCAGGGCGAAGCTCAGGGCCGTGCCCGCGAGCACGAGCGTCGGCGTCACGAGGATGTACAGGCTCGCGAGCTTCATCTCGCGCGGACCGATCTTCTTGCCGATGTACTCGGGGGTGCGCCCGACCATGAGGCCGCCGACGAAGACCGCGATGATCGCGAGGACGAGGATGCCGTACAGGCCCGATCCGACGCCGCCCGGCGCGACCTCGCCGAGCATCATGTTGAACATCGCCATCATGCCGCCGAGCGCGGTGTACGAGTCGTGCATCGAGTCGACCGCACCCGTCGAGGTGAGGGTCGTCCCGGTCGCGAAGAGCGTCGAGCCGAGGACGCCGAAGCGCTGCTCCTTGCCCTCCATCGCGACGCCGCCCGCGGCTTTCACGGCTGCTCCGCCGGACGTCGTCTCGAACCACGTCATGACCGCGAGGGAGGCGACGGCGATCGTGGCCATCGCCGCGACGATCGCGGTCCCCTGACGGTTGTCGCCGATCATGCGGCCGAACGCTCGGGGAAGGCTGAACGGGATGACCAGCAGCAGCAGGACCTCGAACAGGTTCGTCCACGGCGTCGGGTTCTCGAACGGGTGCGCCGAGTTCGCGTTGTAGAAGCCGCCGCCGTTCGTGCCGAGGAGCTTGATCGCCTCCTGCGAGGCGACCGGCCCGCCGGGGATCGACTGCGCCGCGCCGCTCAGCGTGTGCACGGTCATGAAGCCGGCGACGTTCTGCACGACGCCCGCGATGACGAGGACGACGGCCGCGACGGCCGCGAGGGGGAGCAGGATGCGGCCGCTCGCGCGGACGAGATCCACCCAGAAGTTGCCGATCGTGCCGCTGCGGCGGGCGGCGAATCCGCGCACGAGGGCGATCGCGACGGCGATGCCGACGGCGGCCGAGACGAAGTTCTGCACCGCGAGCCCGGCGAACTGGACGGTGTAGCCCATCGTCGTCTCGGGCGAGTAGGACTGCCAGTTCGTGTTCGTGACGAACGAGACCGCGGTGTTGAACGCGAGGCCCTCCGGCACCGGGGGCAGGCCGAGCGACCACGGCAGGATCGCCTGGATCCGCTGCAGCACGTAGACGAACAGCACGCCCATGAGCGAGAACGCGATGACGCCGCGCAGGTACGCGGGCCACGACTGCGAAGACTGCGAGTCCACGCCGATCAGGCGGTAGACGCCGCGCTCCACGGCCCAGTCCTTGCGGGTCGTGAAGACCCTCGCCATGTAGTCGCCGAGCGGCCGGTAGAGCAGCGCGAGCAGGACGATGAGGGTGGCAGCCTGCAGGATGCCGAGGACGACCGAGTCGGGCGACATCAGAAGCGCTCCGGCTTCACGAGGGCGACCACGAGGTAGACGATCGCGGCGATGCCGATTGCGGCGGCGATGAGCGAGAACACGATCATCGGATCTTCTCCACCGCCTTCGCGACGAGGGCGACGAGAGCGAACAGCGCGATCGTCGCGGCGATGCAGATCACATCGAGCACGGGAAGCCTCCATCCGGGCCGCCGGGTGCGTCCCGGGATCCGATGCAACTCCTGTGCGAGAGCCGGATCCGCCGTCCTGACGGAATCCATACAGCGCCCCGGCGGTCCCTTACGGACCTCTCACGCCCGGCCCGGTCTCGGCATCCTGGATTCCGACACCGGGGGTTCGCCCCGACCCAGGGCGCAGCGCACCCCGTTTCGACACGAATCCCCTGGTTCGCGTGAACCAGGGGATTCGAGAAGAGCAGGATGCGGCGGGCTACTTCCCGTCGCGCTCCTTCAGGTCGATGGAGGCCGTCTTCGGCGGTCCGGCCGGACGCATGACGCGGCGGCCCTTCTGGACGACGCTGTCGTCGTAATAGCGCCCCGCGCGGTCCTGGCCGGGAAGGGCTCGGGAACGTCGGCCGTAGATGAGCTCGGACGAGTCGAGCAGCCACGGCACGAGCGTGATCGACACGCCGTGCAGGAGCATGAGCTGCTGCGCGATGCGGCTGGCCCGACGGTTGTGGAGGATCCTCTCCCACCAGTGCCCGACGATGTACTGCGGGAGGTAGACCGTGATGACGGCCGATCCGTTCTCGGCCCGGTACTTCTTGATGTACTCGGCGATCGGGCCGGCGTACGTGCGGAACGGCGACTCGATGATCTTGAGCGGGATCGGCATCCGATGCGCCCGCCATTCCTTCTCGAGATCGGCGGCGTCCTCCGCCGTCACCGCGATATGGATGGCGAACGTCTTCTCGTGCTTGGCGGCGAGGGCGTAGTCGATCGCCTTGACGACGGGCTTCTGCAGCTTGTTCACGAGGATGAGGGCGACGTCGCCCTGCGAGCCGAAGTGGGTGTCGTCATCCATCGCGATCTCGTGCTCGACGTCGCGGTAGTACCGGTGCACGCCGATCATGAGGAACGACAGCACGGGGATCGCGAGGAAGACGAGCCAGGCACCGTGCGTGAACTTCGTGATCGTGACGATGACGAGGACGATCGAGGTGAGCGTCGCGCCGAGCGAGTTGATCGCGAGGCCCTTCCGGAGCCCGAACGCCTCCTTGCGGGTCGCCTTCGTGTCGCGCAGATTCTCCGGCATGAGGCGGATGCCGCGCAGCCCCCGCCGCCAGTGGCGGATCATGCCGACCTGACCGAGCGTGAACGACACGAACACGCCGATGATGTACAGCTGGATGAGGTTCGTGAGGTTCGCCTGGTAGATGATCAGCACGCCCATGGCGACGAGGCCGAGGATGATCATGCCGTTCGAGTACACGAGGCGGTCGCCGCGGGTGTTGAGCGCCTTCGGCGCGTAGCCGTCGCGGGCGAGCACCGACCCGAGCAGGGGGAACCCGTTGAACGCCGTGTTGGCTGCGAGGAGCAGGACGACCGCGGTGGCCGCCTGGATGACGAAGAACGGGATGCTGTCCATGCCGAACGTGGCGGCGGCGACCTGCGCCATGAGGCTCGGCTGCGGATTGCTGCAGTCCCAGCCGATGAGCTCGGTGCAGGGGTTCTCCGCGTAGTGCACGCCCGCCACGAGCGCGAGAAGCGTGAGGCCGGAGAACAGGACGATGGCGATCGTGCCCATCATCGCGAGCGTGGTCTGGGCGTTGCGGATCTTCGGCTTGCGGAACGCCTGCACGCCGTTCGACACCGCCTCGATGCCGGTGAGGGCCGAACAGCCGCTCGAGAACGCACGCAGGACGAGGAGGATGACCGCCGCCTGGGTGATCGAGTCCGCGTGCACCTGGTACTGGGCGCTGGAGGCGACCGGCGGGTGACCGAGGAGGATCTCCACGATGCCCGTGACGACCATCACGCCGACCGAGCCGATGAAGATGTACGTCGGGATCGCGAAGGCGCGCGACGCCTCGCGCACGCCGCGCAGGTTCACCACGACGATGAGGATGACGAACCCGACGGCCATCTCCACGCGCCACGGGTTCAGCGCCGGCAGCGCCGAGATGATGTTGTCGACGCCGGACGCGACCGACACCGAGACCGTCAGGACGTAGTCGACGAGCAGGGCGGATGCGACGACCACGCCCGGGATCTCGCCGAGGTTCTTGCGCGCGACCTCGTAGTCGCCGCCGCCGGACGGATACGCCTTGATCAGCTGCCGGTAGCTCAGCACGATGACGGCGAGCAGCACGACGACGGCGAGCGCGATCCACGGGCTGAACGCCAGGAAGGCGAGTCCTCCGGTGAGGAGGATCATCATCATCTCCTGCGGACCGTACGCGACGGACGACAGCGCGTCCGACGCGAAGATCGGCAGCGCCATGCGCTTCGGGAGGAGGTGGCTCTCCGCGTTGGTCGACGCCAGCGGGTCGCCGATCAGGATGCGTTTCGCGATCGGGACTTCATCGACTTCGTCCTCGCGACTCTCGTTCGTCACGGCGGGCAAAATTACGCTGATCGTCCCCCGGATGCAACGTGACGCGGCGTACGTTATCCGGTCGATGTTTCGCCGGCACGGATACGCGGGCGCATCGACGGGGCCTCCGGGCCCGACGAGGGGAGGAGAACAGAGGAGCGGAGGACCGAATCGGGGAGGATGCCTCCTCCCTCCGTCGGATCGACTCCGCTCCTCGACCGGGTCAGCCGAGTCGGCCGCGCGTCAGCCCAGGAACTCGCGCGCGGCGAGGGCGAGCGCGTCGACGCCGCGCTCGATCGTGGGGTGCAGGACCGGGGCGAAGTGCGCCGAGTGGTTCGTCGGGATGTCGGTCTCCAGACGCCCGGCTGCGGCCGCGGCGGCGTAGGCCTCGGGGTCGACACCGCCCCAGAACCAGAAGACGAGGGGCACGCCGGCATCCCGGGCGAACCAGGAGACGTCCTCGCTGCCGGTGAACATGCCTGGGTTGATGACGGTGCCCTCGCCGAAAGCGCCCTCGAAGGCGGCGACGACACGGGCGGTGGCATCCGCGTCGTTGATCGTCGGCGGGAGGGTGTGGTCGGTCACGATCGTGGGCTGCTCGGTGGCGCCGGATGCGGCGGCCTCCGCGTTGACGATGCGCTCGACCTTCG
Source organism: Microbacterium candidum (assembly GCF_030315975.1). Taxonomy (GTDB): domain Bacteria; phylum Actinomycetota; class Actinomycetes; order Actinomycetales; family Microbacteriaceae; genus Microbacterium; species Microbacterium candidum. Next base: position 442,148 of record NZ_JASXSZ010000001.1, read on the forward strand.
CGAGCACGGCGTCGCGCATCTCGTCGTCCGGGTAGCGCAGGCTGAGCTCGAGCTTCGCCTCGTCGGAGATGATGTTGTTCTTCAGGCCCGCGTGGATCGAGCCGACGGTGACGACGGCGACGTCGCGGGGGTCGACCTCGCGCGAGACGATGGTCTGCAGCCGCATGACCGTGGCCGCCGCCATCACGACGGGGTCGATCGTCGCCTGCGGCCGGGAGCCGTGGCCGCCACGGCCGCGGAGCGTGACGGTGAGGCCGTCCGAGGCGGCCATCTGCGTCCCGGGGCGCACCCCGATCGTGCCCGCGGGGAGCGGGGTCACGTGCTGGCCGAGGACGATGTCGGGACGGGGGAAGCGGTCGAGCGCGCCCGCGTCGAGCATCGCCCGCGAGCCGGCGCCGTACTCTTCGGCGGGCTGGAAGACGGCGACCACGGTGCCGCTCCAGGCGTCCTTCTCCGCAACGAGCTTCTCGAGCGCGCCGAGCAGCGCCGTCACGTGCATGTCGTGGCCGCACGCGTGCATCACGGGGACGTCGATCCCGTGCGGGTCCGTTCCGCGGGCGGTGCTCGCGTAGGGGAGACCCGTGTGCTCCTCGACGGGCAGTCCGTCCATGTCGGCGCGGAGCCAGACGACCGGCCCGGCGGTCCCCGAGCCCGTCGAGGGGTTGCGCAGTACGCCGATCACGCCGGTGCGGCCGACGCCTTCGGTGGTCTCGAGCCCCAGAGTGCGCAGGTGGTCGGCGACGATGCCGGCGGTGCGGTGCTCCTGGAAGGACAGCTCGGGATGCTGGTGCAGGTCGGTGTAGAGGCCTTCGAGGTCGATGCTCATGACCCGAGCCTACGGGTCGCGCGTCTCTCGCTGCCCGCGTCATCCCCGGCATCATCCCGGCATCATCCCGGCGTCATCCCGGCGTCCGGAAACAGGTGTTTCGGCGATTACAGGACTTTCGATCGATCGAACAACCTGTTCTCGCCGAAACACCTGTTCTCGGCGGGTGGATGCGGTGGCCGCCGGCGACTCAGCGGTCGAATCGGGCCGTCGTCGCGCGGACGACGAGTTCGAACGGCAGCTGTCCCGGGACCACGGTCGGCTGCTCGCCGTGCTCTTCGTGCGCCTCGAGCGCCTTCAGGAGAGCTTTCGCCGCCCGCACGCCCTGGTCGTGCGGGAACTGGTCGACGGTCGTCACCTGGAAGAACCGGCCGAGCTCGTGCCCGTCGATGCCGATGATGGAGAGGTCTTCGGGAACGCGGTAGCCGAGCTCGCGGGCGGCCAGGAGCGCCCCGATCGCCATCTCGTCCGAGGCGGCGAAGATCGCCGTGGGGCGGTCGCCCGGGCGGCCGAGCAGCTGCTTCCCGGCGCGGAACCCGCCCTCGATCGTGAAGTCGGCCGGCTCGTACAGCGCCGGATTCGGCGTGATGCCGGCGGCGCCCAGCGCGAGCTCGAAGCCCTGGCGCCGCTGGGTCGGGATATGGAAGTCGATGTCGAACTCGGGGCTCGCGCCGATGTGCGCGATCTCCCGGTGTCCGAGCGCGAGGAGGTGTTCGGTCGCAAGCCGCGCGACGGCGACGTCGTCGACCGTGAGGGTTGCGAGGCCCGGGTTCGGTCCGCCGATCGCGATGACCGGGAGTCCGAGCTCGCCGACGCGTCCGCTCTCCTCGGAGCCGAGTTCGATGGAGATCGCGATGACGCCGTCCACGCGCTGGCGGCGCAGCGACGTCTCGAAGACCTGCCGGCGCTGCTCGCGGTCTGCGGACAGGGAGTACAGCGTGATGTCATAGCCGTGCGCCATCAGCTCGCTCGCGATGCCCGAGAGCACGGTGCTGAAGAACCAGCGGTCGAGGTACGGCACGAGGACGCCCACGTTGCGCGTTCGTCCCGACGCCAGGCTCGACGCCGACGCCGAGACGACGTATCCGAGCGACTGCGCCGCCGCCTCCACGCGTACGCGCGACGCATCCGACACATTGCCGCGCCCGCTCAGCGCGCGCGACACCGTCGCGGTCGACACACCCGCCAGCCGTGCGACCTCATCGATGCCGACCATTGCTCTCCCGTCGCCGGATCCTTCCGGCCTCCCCAGGCCGCGTCAGTCCGCGGCGAGCCAGACCGTCGTGTCTGCCGGAACCGTGCCCGCATCGAGCGGACCGCTCGTGGCGACCACGCGACCGGCCGGGAGCGCGACCGGCTCGGAGCCGAGGTTCGCGACCACCGTGACGGTGCCGTTGCGGAACGACAGCACGCCGTCGCCCGTCGGGATCCACTCCAGGGTACCGGCGCCGAGGTCGCGCGCACGGCGTTCGGCGAGCAGGGCGCGGTACAGCGAAAGGGTGGATGCCGGGTCCGCCGCCTCGACGTCGCGGGCGTGCTGCGCCCACTCCGCCGGCTGGGGGAGCCACGACGCACCCGTCGCGCTGAAGCCGTACGCCGGAGCGTCCGCGGTCCACGGCAGCGGGACGCGGCATCCGTCGCGCCCGTAGCGCTCACCGTTGGTGCGGAACCACGACGGGTCCTGGCGGGCCTCGTCGGGGATGTCGATGACCTCGGGGAGGCCGAGCTCCTCGCCCTGGTAGAGGTAGGCGGAGCCGGGGAGCGCCAGCATGAGCGCGCTCGCGGCGCGTGCGCGGCGCAGGCCCAGCTCGGGGATCGGCTTGCCGGGCGAGTTCGGGCCGAGGCCCTGACCCTGGGGGTTGGGCGCCGTCAGCGCGAGGCGCGACGCGTGCCGGACGACGTCGTGGTTCGACAGCACCCAGGTGCTCGGAGCGCCGACGGACCCGAACGCGCGCAGCGACTCGTCGATGACGCCGCGAAGGGCCGCGGCATCCCACTCGGTCTCGAGGTAGATGAAGTTGAACGTCTGGTGCAGCTCGTCGGGACGCACCCACAGCGCGGTCCGCTCGAGCGTGGGCAGCCACGCCTCGCCGCACAGTGCACGGTCGCCGTCGTACTCGCCGACGACCTCATGCCAGTCGCGGAATACGTCGTGGACGCCCTCCTGGCCCCAGAACGGCGCCTCATGCGCGTTGCCGCCCATCGAGCCGCCCTCTTCCTCGGCCTCCGAGCCGGTCGAGGGGATGTTGTCGGGCAGGCCCTCGGCCTTGATCATGCCGTGGGCGACATCGATGCGGAAGCCGTCGACGCCGCGGTCGAGCCAGAAGCGCAGGATGCGGCGGAACTCGGCGCGCACCTCCTCGTTCGACCAGTCGAAGTCGGGCTGCGACTCGTCGAAGATGTGCAGGTACCACTGGCCGGGTGTTCCGTCGGGCTCGGTGATGCGGGTCCAGCCGTCGCCGCCGAAGACCGACTCCCAGTTGTTCGGCGGCAGCTCGCCGTGCTCGCCCTTGCCGTCGCGGAAGAGGTAACGCGCGCGCTCTGGGCTGCCGGGGGCCGCGGCCAGAGCCGCCTGGAACCAGGCGTGCTGGTCGGACGAGTGGTTAGGGACGATGTCGACGATGACCCGGATGCCGCGGTCGTGCGCCGCGGCGAGCATCGCGTCGAAGTCGGCCAGCGTGCCGAAGAGGGGGTCGACGTCGCAGTAGTCGGCGACGTCATAGCCGGCATCCTTCTGCGGCGACGTGTAGAAGGGGCTCAGCCAGATCGCGTCCACGCCCAGGTCGCGCAGGTCGTCGAGACGCGCCGTGATGCCGGGCAGGTCGCCCATGCCGTCGCCCGACCCGTCCGCGAACGAGCGGGGGTAGATCTGGTAGATGACGGCGCTGCGCCACCACTCTGTGCCCGAAGTCATGCACTTACTGTAGTGCAAGACTGCAAGCGCTTACATCAGGCATCGGGCGCGTAGGGTCGAGGGGTGGACGAGCTCGACCGCGCAGAGCGCCTCATCGCGACCATTCCGGACTTTCCGCAGGAGGGCGTCGTGTTCCGCGACATCTCTCCTCTGCTGGCGGATGCGGCTGCCCTCCGCGTCGCGGTGGATGCGCTCACCGGGCCCTTCGCCGGGCAGTTCGATGCCGTCGCAGGCATCGAGGCGCGCGGCTTCCTCCTCGCCGGTGCCGCCGCGATCGCCGCAGGCGTCGGGCTCGTGCCGATCCGCAAGGCCGGGAAGCTCCCGCGGGTCGCGGCATCCGTCTCCTACTCGCTCGAATACGGCGAGGCCGTCGTCGAGGTGCCCGAAGGTCTGCCGCGCGGCATGCGTGTGCTGCTCGTCGACGACGTGCTCGCGACCGGCGGCACCCTGCGCGCGGGGCGTGAGGTGCTCGGCGAGATCGGCTGCACCGTGACCGGCACCGCCGCCCTCATGGAGATCGCCGCGCTCGGCGGACGCGCTGTGCTCGGCGGCGACGTGCACTCCGTCTTCGTCGTGTGACCTACGTCGTCAGCACGACGTTGACCGGCGGCTCGCCCGCCAGCATCCTGTCGATCTGACGGCGGACGAGCCGCGCGATGCGGGGCTGCATCGCGGTGGACGCACCGCCGACGTGCGGGGAGATGAGCACACCGGGCAGCGCCCAGAGCGGATGGTCCGCCGGGAGCGGCTCCGGGTCGGTGACGTCGAGCGCGACGCGGATGCGGCACCGGGAGACGTGGTCGACGAGGGCCTCGGTGTCGATGAGCGGACCGCGTCCGACGTTGATGACGAGCGCGCCGTCGGGGAGCGCCGACAGCGCGGCGTCGTCGATGATGTGCCGCGTCGACTCGCCGCCGGGGAGGGTCGCGATGACGATCTCGGCCTGCGGCAGCAGCGCCGGCAGCTCATCGGTGCCGTGCACGCGGACGCCGTCCTCGACGCGGGCTGTGTGCGCGACGACGGTGAGCTCGACCTCGAACGGCAGGAGCCTGGCCGCGACCGCCTTGCCGACGCCGCCGTAGCCGAGGAGCAGCACGCGCCGGTCGGCGAGGCTCGGGGAGAACGACTGCATCCACCGCCCGTCCTCCTGCGCTCTCACGAACTCGGGGATGCGCCGCTGCGCCGCGATCGCGAGCCCCACCGCGAGTTCGGCCGTCGACGCCTCGTGGACGGATGCCGCGTTGGCGAAGACGTTGCCGGGAGGCAGGTGCTCCGCGACGCCGTCGAAGCCGATGGACTCCCCCTGGACGAGACGGACGGTGGCGCCGGCCAGGATCGGCAGGACCGCGGGGAGGCTCAGGTACGGCGGCACGACGATGTCGATCCGGTCGCGAGGGGGAGGCGTCCGCATGTCCCACAGCAGGAGTTCGACGCCGTCGGGCAGCTCTCCCAGATCACGGGCGAGCCCCTCTTCCGGGACGGTGACGACGAGAGACGGAGCGACCATCTCTCGAAGATATCCCGCGGCTCGTCGAGCGAGGGAGGAACGACCGAGTCGAAACGCGGTGACGTCCTGAGATCGGCTCGCTCGCTTCGCTCGCTCAACGACCGGCGGGGGAGGCGAAGAGGATCAGGCGGCGACGGCCGCCACGGCCGCGATGGCCGACTGGAAGAAGCCGAGGCCGTCGACGCCGGAGCGCATCGCGGCGGGCGTGTCGGGGCCGAAGCCGGGCTCGGTCGCGTGCTCGGGGTGCGGCATGAGGCCGACGACGTTGCCGCGCTCGTTCGTGAGGCCGGCGATGTCGTTGAGCGAGCCGTTCGGGTTCACGCCGAGGTAGCGGAAGGCGACGAGGCCTTCGCCCTCGATGCGCGCGAGGGTCTCGGCATCCGCGATGTACCCGCCGTCGCCGTTCTTGAGCGGCACGACGATCTCCTGCCCCTGTTCGAACTCGCTCGTCCAGGCCGTCGATGCGTTCTCGACGCGCAGGCGCTGGTCGCGGCGGATGAACTGCTGGTGCGCGTTGCGGATGAGCCCGCCGGGCAGCAAGTGCGCCTCGACGAGCATCTGGAAGCCGTTGCAGATGCCGAGGATCGGCATCCCGGCCTCCGCCGCGGAGCGGACCTCGGTCATGATCGGGGAGAGCGCGGCGATCGCGCCGGCACGCAGGTAGTCGCCGTAGCTGAAGCCGCCCGGCAGCACGAGGGCGTCGACGCCCTCGAGGTCGTGCGAGCCGTGCCACAGCGCGACGGGCTCGGCGCCGGCGATGCGGATGGCGCGCTGCGCGTCGCGGTCGTCGAGCGAACCGGGGAACGTGATGACCCCGATGCGGGCGGTCATTCCACGACCTCGACGCCCACGACGTCCTCGATCACCGAGTTCGACAGGACGTCGGCGGCGATCTCGCGCACCTGGTCGAGCACCGCGTCGGAGACGTCGCCGTCCACGGTCAGCTCGAAGCGCTTGCCGATGCGGACGCCGCTGAACGACTCGACGCCCATCCGGGCGAGGGCGCCGGCGACGGCCTTCCCCTGCGGGTCGAGAAGCTCGGCCTTGGGCATGACGTCGACCACGATCGTGGGCATTGCGGGCTCCCTAGATGCTCAGGAGGCGACGGATGTCGCGGCGGGGGATGCATCCCAGTCTACGTGGGGGTTCGGCATCCCCGTTCCCGGATCGTGACCACATTCGTGGGAGCGCTCCCTTGACATCGTGGGAGCGATCCCATAACGTGTCACAACGTACGGTGAGAGCGCTCCCACGACGCGTCCCGCAGACCGTGCACAACAGCACCACATCCACAAAGGAGTGACACGTGAACACACGCGCACTGCGCCGTACCGCGATGATCGCGGCCGCGGCATCGACCGCGGCCATCGTGCTCGCCGGCTGCGCCGGCAGCGGCGGCTCGTCGTCGAGCAACGACAAGATCACGCTGACCGTCACGACGTTCGGCACCATGGGGTTCGACAAGCTCTACAAGGAGTACGAGAAGGCCCACCCCAACATCACCATCAAGGCCACCAACATCGACACGGGCGGCAACGCGCAGACCGACTGGCAGACCAAGCAGGCCGCCGGCGCGGGTCTCCCCGACGTCCAGGCCGTCGAGGAGGGCTGGCTCTCCAAGGTCATGCAGGTCAGCAACTCGTTCGTCGACCTGCGCGACTACGGCGCGAACGACATCAAGAGCCGCTGGGTCGACTGGAAGGTGAAGCAGGCCACCGACAAGAGCGGCCGCATCATCGGCTACGGCACCGACATCGGTCCCGAGGGCATCTGCTACAACCAGAAGCTCCTCGCCGCCTCCGGCCTCGCGACGGACCGTGCGAGCTTCGAGGCGCTCCTCGGCGGCGCGAACGCCACGTGGGACACCTTCATGAAGGTCGGCCAGGAGTACAAGGCCAAGACCGGCAAGGCGTGGTACGACCAGTCCGGCTTCGTGTGGAACGCCATGGTGAACCAGCTGCCCGAGGGCTACTACACCAAGGACGGCAAGCTCAACGTCAAGGACAACGCCGACCTCAAGGCGCGCTGGGACATCCTCGCGCAGGGTGCGGCCGCCGGCCTCTCCTCCAACCAGACCCAGTGGGACTGGGGCAAGGGCAAGGCGTTCACCGACGGCTCGTTCGCGACGTTCGTCTGCCCGGGCTGGATGCTCGGCGTCGTCAAGGGCCAGGTCGAGTCCGCCGGCGGCGACGCGTCCAGCGGGTGGGACTTCGCCGACGTCTTCCCGGGCGGCGCTGCCAACTGGGGCGGATCGTTCCTGACGGTCCCGACCACGTCGAAGCACCCGAAGGAGGCCGCCGCCCTCGCTGCATGGCTGACCGAGGCCAAGCAGCAGGTCGCGACCTTCCAGGCGGCGGGCACGTTCCCGAGCGTCGTCGAGGCGCAGAGCGACCCCGGCGTGACCGGCCAGAGCGACCTGACGAAGTTCTTCCAGGGCGCGCCCGTCGGTGAGATCCTCGCCAACCGTGCGAAGGGCGTCGTCGCCCAGTACAAGGGCCCGGACGACTCCGTCATCCAGGAGCAGGTCTTCGGTCCCTCCATCCAGCAGCTCGACGCCGGCAAGGCCAACGGCGAGCAGGCCTGGAACAACGCGATGACGCTGCTCGACCAGCTGGTCGTCAACAAGTAGCAGAACGGATGCGGGTCCCCGGGACCGCCGGGGGACCCGCATCCACCAAACGAGAAGACACCGAGATGACCTCGACACTGACCTTCCGGCAGCGGCTCAGCCGCTGGGACGTGCGGTACTCGCCGTACGCCTACGTGGCGCCCTTCTTCCTGCTCTTCGGGCTCGTCGGCCTGTTCCCGCTCGTCTACACGTTCGTCGTGTCGCTGAACGACTGGAACCTGCTGACGGGGCCCGGCGAGTGGGTGGGCTTCAAGAACTTCACCACTGAGCTCACGGACCCGCTGTTCTGGAACTCGGTCTACAACACCTTCAGCATCTTCCTGCTGTCGGCGATCCCGCAGCTGATCGTCGCGATCGTCATCGCCGCCGTCCTCGACCAGCACCTGCGCGCCAAGACCTTCTGGCGGCTCTCCGTGATCCTGCCGTACATCGTGACCCCGGTGGTCGTGACCCTCATCTTCTCGAGCATGTTCGACGAGAAGTACGGGCTCATCAACAACATCCTCCAGTCGATCGGGCTCAACCCGGTCATGTGGAAGACCGACACCTTCCCGAGCCACATCGCCATCGCCACGATGGTCAACTGGCGGTGGACCGGCTACAACGCCCTCATCCTCCTCGCCGCGATGCAGGCGGTGCCGAAGGACATCCACGAGGCCGCGGCCATCGACGGAGCGGGCGCGGTGCGGCGCTTCTTCTCGGTGACCGTCCCCGGCATCCGGCCCACCATCATCTTCGTCATCATCACCGCCACGATCGGCGGGCTGCAGATCTTCACGGAGCCCAAGCTCTTCAACGCGTCGAGCTCTGTCCCGGGCGGTCCGCAGCGGCAGTACCAGACCACGGTGCTGTACCTGTGGGATCTCGCCTTCAACCGGGAGTCCTTCGGCAAGGCCGCGGCGGTCGCGTGGATCCTCTTCCTCATCATCGTCGCGATCGGCGTGCTGAACTTCCTGCTCTCCCGCTCCATCGCGAGCGGCGAGACCAAGGCGTCGACGAGGCGGATGCGGCGCAAGCTGGCGCGCATCGAGGCCCTGGCCATCGCCGACCGCCCCGCCGTCACCGCAGGGCCGATCCTCTCCCCGCCTCTCGAACCCGTCCTCCCTGAGGAGCAGCGCGCATGACCACCGTGACCAAGCCGCGCCCGGCCGTCGCCTCCCCGACGCGCACGACATCCGCGCGCACAGGCGGCCCTGGCCGCACCGGCAAGAACCGCGGGTTCGGCGTCGATCGCCGCCCGGGATGGTTCAGCTACACGCTCATCGCGGTGTTCTTCATCGCGGGCGCGTACCCGCTCTACTGGACCTTCATCATGGGGTCGAGCGACAAGTCGGCCCTCACCGACCCGTGGCCGCCGCTCCTTCCGGGCGGACAGTTCTGGAAGAACGTCGCCGTCGTGTTCGACACGGTCCCGTTCTGGCAGGCGCTCGCGAACTCGATCATCGTCTCGACGGTGGTGGCGGCATCCGTCGTCTTCTTCTCGACGCTCGCCGGATACGCGTTCGCGAAGCTGCGGTTCCGCGGACGCGAAGGACTCATGGTGTTCGTCATCGCGACGCTCGCCGTCCCGACGCAGCTCGGCATCATCCCGCTCTTCATGCTGATGAAGCAGCTCGGCTGGACCGGCACACTCGGCGCCATCATCATCCCGTCGCTCGTCACCGCCTTCGGCGTCTTCTTCATGCGGCAGTACCTCGTCGACGTGATCCCCGACGAGCTCATCGAGGCCGCCCGCGTCGACGGCGCCAGCATGATCTCGACGTTCTGGCATGTCGGGGTGCCCGCCGCGCGCCCCGCGATGGCGATCCTCGCGCTCTTCACGTTCATGACGGCGTGGACCGACTACCTGTGGCCGCTGCTCGTGTCGCCCCAGAATCCCACGCTGCAGGTGGCGCTCAGCCAGCTGCAGTCGGCGAAGTACGTCGACTACGCAGTCGTGCTCGCCGGCGCCGTCCTCGCGACACTCCCGCTGCTGGTCGTGTTCATCCTCGCCGGAAAACAGCTGGTCAGTGGCATTATGGCGGGCGCGGTGAAGGGATGACTCTCATCGCACTCGGAAAGGAAACACCGATGACGTCCACACCTCGCGCGTTCCCCGACGACTTCCTCTTCGGGGCCGCGACGGCGGCCTTCCAGATCGAGGGCGCCGCGCACGAGGACGGTCGCCGCGACTCGATCTGGGATGCGTTCTGCCGCGTGCCCGGGGCCGTGCTCGGCGGGGACGACGGGGATGTCGCGTGCGACCACTACCACCGCTACCGCGACGACGTGGCGCTCATGAAGAACATGAACCTGCAGACGTACCGGTTCTCGACGTCGTGGTCACGCGTGCGGCCGGACGGCGGCTGTGTCAACCCGCTCGGCGTCGACTTCTACTCGCGCCTCGTCGACGAGCTGCTGGAGGCGGGCATCCTGCCGTGGCTCACCCTCTACCACTGGGACCTCCCGCAGGCGCTGCAGGACAAGGGCGGCTGGGCGAACCGCGACACGGCGTCGCTGTTCACCGAGTACGCGCTGGGGATGCACGACGCCCTCGGTGACCGCGTGGACGTGTGGACGACGCTCAACGAGCCGTGGTGCTCCTCCTTCCTCTCCTACACGGCGGGTCTGCACGCGCCGGGGCACTACAGCGTGGCGGAAGGGATGCTGGCATCCCACCACCTGCTTCTCGGCCACGGCCAGACCGTGCAGGAGCTCCGGGGTCGCGATGCGTCGTTGAACCTCGGGCTCACACTGAACCTGACGGTGGCGGACGCGGTGGACCCCTCCGACGACGCGGATGCGGACGCCGCCCGCCGCATCGACGGGCAGTTCAACCGCTGGTTCCTCGACCCGGTGTTCCGCGGGTCCTACCCGGCCGACGTCCTCGACGACATCCGGAAGGTGGATGCGGCGGCGGTCGCCGAGTTCGAGGCCGCCGTGCGGCCCGGTGATCTCGAGGCCATCTCGGCGCACATCGACACACTCGGCGTGAACTACTACCACGGGGAGTTCGTCGGCGGGCATGCGCCGGCCGTCCCTCCGGCGGGCGGTGACGCGCCCACCGACCGGCGCGGCGACTCGCCGTTCCCGTCGCACGACGGCATCTTCTGGCACGACCGCGGGCTCGCGCGCACGCCGATGAACTGGGAGGTGCAGCCCGAAGGGCTCACGCGACTCCTCGTGCGCGTGTGCCGGGAGTACGCGACGGACGCCGGCGCCGCGCTGTACGTCACCGAGAACGGCGCCGCCTTCGACGACGTCGCCGTGACGGAGGACGGTGAGACGCGCGTTCACGACGACGGGCGTGCGGACTTCGTCGAGGGGCACCTCGCGGCGATCCTGGATGCGGTGGACGCCGGCGTCGATGTGCGCGGCTACTTCTACTGGTCGCTGCTCGACAACTTCGAGTGGGCGTGGGGCTACGACAAGCGGTTCGGCATCGTCCGCGTGGACTACGAGACGCAGGAACGCGCCATCAAGGACAGCGGCCTCGCGTACGCTCGGATCGCAGAAGCACGCTCGCTCTGAGCGCGCCTCGGCGAGGGGGGACGACATGAGCGCAGGGTCGCTGAGACGCGGCGCGAGCGTCGCCGGGGCGCCGCATCCTCCCGCCACGATCGAAGAGGTCGCGGCGGCGGCGGGCGTCTCCCGCTCCACGGTCTCGCGCGTGGTCAACGGGTCGTCCGCGGTCAGCCCTTCGGCTCTCGAGTCCGTCAAGCGCGCGATCGCCGACCTGAACTACGTGCCCAATCGCGCCGCGCGCTCGCTCGCGAGCCGCCAGACGCTCGCGATCGCGCTCGTCGTGCCGGAGGACACCACCCGGTTCTTCGGCGATCCGTTCTTCGCGGCCGTGGTGTCCGGCATCAACGCGCGCATCGCGCGGTCGGACTACGTGCTGAACCTCTTCATCGCCAACGACGACCCCGGCGACAAGATGACGAGCTACTTCAGCCGCGGCAACGTCGATGGGGCGATCATCGTGTCGCACCACACGAGCGACACGTACATCGACCGCATCGCCGCCGCCGTCCCGGTCGTCTACGGCGGGCGGCCCGTCGTCCTGAACGACGAGGACTACTACGTCGACGTCGACAACGTGCGCGGCGGGCGCGAGGCGACCGAGTACCTCATCGGCCGCGGACACAAGCGCATCGCGACGATCACCGGCCCCCTCACGATGCGCGCCGCGATGGAACGACTGACCGGATGGCAGGATGCGCTGGCCGCCGCCGGGCTCGAGCCGGGGCCGGCAGTGGACGGCAACTTCACGGACGACGGTGGGGCGGATGCCATGCGCCGCATCCTCGCCGCCCCCGGCGACCGTCCCGACGCGGTGTTCGCGGCGAGCGATCTCATGGCCCGCGGCGCGCTGCACGCGCTCGCGACCGCGGGACTGCAGGTGCCCCAGGATGTGGCGGTGATCGGCTTCGACGACTCGCCCATCGCGACGGCGGTTCAGCCGGCGCTCACGACGATGCGGCAGCCGTCGTTCCTGCAGGGCGAGGAGATGGCGAGCATGCTGATCGACCGCCTCGCCGGCATCGCGACGCCGCACTCGCGCATCATGCCGACGGGCCTGGTCGTCCGCGAGTCCGCCTGACGGTTCGCCTCAGCGAACGCAGGTCCCCGAGCCCGTCGAGGGGTCGTCGCTGCTCGGCAGGTGTGACCCCTCGACGAGCTCGGGGACCGGTCCGCGGGTCGTTGAGCAAGCGAAGCGAGTCGAAACGCGTCGGCTTGCAGCGTTTCGTCTCGTCGCTGGCGCTCCTCGCGGGGCGAGCCAAAGCTCGGCACCTACCCGCGGGTCGTTGAGCGAGCGAAGCGAGTCGAAACGCGCCGAGCCGTTCTCGTATGTTCAGTGCGTTTCGTCTCGGTCGTTCCTCCCTCGCTCAACGACCGGTGGGAGCGAGTCGAGACGCAGGGAGGCCGATCAGCCGACGACGGCGTGGAGCGCGTTGTTCCACGGGTCGTCGAAGCTCAGCGTGCGACCGTCGTCGCGCACGACGAAGCCGTGGTCGCGAAGGCGCTCCTCGAGTGCGCCGAGGGAATCGGCATCCGGAAGCGTCACATCGATCCGTCCGAGGCCGAGCGCGGGCATCCGCGGGCCGGCGCCGCGCGACTCCCACACGTTCATCGCCATGTGATGGTGGTAGCCGCCCGCGCTCACGAACAGGGCCGTATCGCCGAGGCTGGCGGTCGCGTCGAAGCCGAGCGCGTCGACGTAGAACGCACGCGCGGTGCGGACGTCCCCGACCGACAGGTGGACGTGCCCGACGGATGCGGCATCCTTCCCCGTCGAACCGGCGACCGCCGCCTCGGTGAGGTGCTCGCGCAGGTACTGGTTGGGGTCGAGGTAGATGGTGTCCATGCGCACCTGGCCGTGCGCCCACGACCACATCGAGCGCTGGCGGTCGTAGTAGAGCTCGACACCGTTGCCCTCCGGGTCGGTGAAGTAGAACGCCTCGCTGACGAGGTGGTCGGCGCTGCCGGTGAACGTCCCAGGGGCGTTGCGCGCGGTGGAGTAGAGCGCCGCGGCGAGGGCTTCCTGCGTGTCGAACAGGATCGCCGTGTGGTACAGGCCGGCCGATCCGCGGACCGCGTGCCGCAGCGTGGGCTCGTGCTTCAGGATCACGACGGCGCGTCCCGCGCGCCCGAGCACCACCGTGTCGCCGTCGGCCGAGATCAGCTCGAGGGTCACGGCATCCCGATAGAACCTGATCATCGCGTCGAGGTCGGCGACCAGCAGCGTCACCGCACCCATCGCGGTGTCTGCGGCGATGCGGTCGGCCGCATCCCGGTCATCGTTCTCGATCGTGAAGTCGCTCATACCCTCCCCAACCCGCCCGGTCCCTATTTTGTTCCCGCGGCAACTACTTTCGCGACATCAGCGGGCTCCGCCGACACGGCGCGCGGCGCGGCGCGCGTCGGCGGGACCCGCTGATGTCGGCGGATTCGATGGATGTAGCCGACGGATGCGGGGCCGCGGTGGCTACTCCGCCGCGGCCTCGACGGGGTCGCCGCCGAGCGGGCCGACCGCGGGGATCGGGCCGCCGTCATCCGCACCCGTCTTCCGCCACCGCGCGATCGCGTTGCCGAGGTGGTAGATGAGCAGGGCCGCTGCGGCTCCCAGCACGATGCCGGTGAGCTGGAACGATCCCCAGGCCATCGTGAAGTTCGCGATCGCGATGACGAGCGCGACTGCACCCGTGTACTGGTTCACCGGGCGCGAGAAGTCGACGCGGTTGTCGACCCAGATCTTGATGCCGATGATGCCGATGAGGCCGTACAGCGCGGTGGTCGCGCCGCCGAGCACACCCTGCGGGATCGTGTTGAACAGCGCGCCGATCTTGGGCGAGAGGGCCAAGAGGATCGCGACGATGCCGGCCACCCAGTATGCCGCCGTCGAGTAGACGCGGGTCGCCGCCATGACGCCGATGTTCTCGCCGTACGTCGTGGTGCCCGAGCCGCCGAAGACGCCCGCGATCGTCGTCGAGACGCCGTCCGCGATGAGCGCGCGGCCGGTCTGCTTGTTGACGGACTTGTCCGTCATCGTGGCGACGGCGCGCACGTGGCCGACGTTCTCGGCGATCAGGACGAGCACGACCGGGAGGAACATCGCGATCGCACCCCATGTACCGGGGGCGGTGAAGTTCGCGAAGTGGAACGTCGGGAGGCCGACCCAGTCCGCCTTCCCGACGGTCGCCCAGTCGATCTGGCCCTGAAGTCCCGCGACGATATAGCCGACGACGACGCCCAGGAAGATCGAGATCCGGCCGAGGAAGCCGCGGAAGAGGACGCTGAACAGGATGATCGCGACCAGGGTGATCGTCGCCGTCAGCGGCTGCACCTTGTAGTTGTTCCAGGCGGCCGGCGCGAGGTTGAGGCCGATGAGGGCCACGATCGCACCCGCGACGACCGGCGGCATGAACCTGTCGACCCAGCCGACGCCGACGAACTGCACGACGAAGCCGATGATCGCGAGGAGGACGCCGACCGCGACGATGCCGGCGAGGGCCGTCCCCATCCCGGTCTCCTTCGACGAGGCGACTGCCGCCGTCACGGGTGCGATGAACGCGAACGACGACCCGAGATAGCTGGGGAGGCGATTGCGCGTGATCAGTAGGAAGAGGATCGTGCCGATGCCGGAGAACAGCAGCGTCGTCGAGACGGGGAAGCCCGTCAGGATCGGGACGAGGAAGGTCGCCCCGAACATCGCGACGACATGCTGCGCGCCGATCGCGACGGTCGCGGGCCAGTTCAGCCGTTCGCCGGGGTGCACCACCTCGCCTGGTTCGACGGTTCGTCCGTTGCCGTGCAGGGTCCAGATGGGCATGCGCGCTCCTCGGTTCGGCGGAAAAGTTGATTCACGATATCGGCGGTGGGCGCGCGTGCATAGGGAATTCGTGGGTTCGGATGCGTCCGGCCCGGAAGTCGCGTGATCCCGGGCCTCCCGGTTCACGGTGCGGGGCAGCGCGCGCCCTCGTCGATGCCGACCGCGGTGTTCACCGTGTAGTGCCTGGTGCCGTCGATCGTGAACTCGAGCGTGACGCACGTGGGGGCGGGGACGAGGATGAAGCCCGGGTAGCTGTCGCCGTTCGGGCAGGTCGGGAGGATCACACTCTCGAGCCCGTCCGCGAGGATCTGCTCCTGTGTCGGCGGTCGCGTCCAGGTCGCCACATCGGTGTAGAACAGGCGCGCGGTCGTCGGCTTGACGACGGTGACGTCGGCGATGGTGTTCGGTCGCACATCCAGGTTGACCCACTCGGCGAACACCCGCCCGCCATGCTTCGGAATGACGGTGATCGACGTGGGCGGCTCGTCGAAGGAGCGGCTCCAGACCGGCTTGTCATCGGGGGTGTCGAGGGTGCCTTCCGGGCCCCATCCGCCCCCGCAGGTGGGCGCCGGCACCGGGGCGGCGACGGGCGGAATGATGTCGGTCGGCGACGGCGTCGGCGACGCGGACGGACGGCTGGTCAGGATGCTGCCGCCCACTGATGCCACCACGACCAGCGCGACGATCCCGCCGGCGACGAGCCACGCCCGCCGCCGGCGGTGCGGTCGGACGTCCGCCCGCGGGTCGACGCGCGGCGACGTCTCGAGATCGTCTTGCGGCGTTTCGTCTCGCTCGTTCCTCGCTCGCTCAACGAGCGAAGGGGAGACTCCTGCCCGCGGGTCGTTGAGCGAGCGAAGCGAGTCGAAACGCGCTGAGTCTCCGAGATCGGCTTGCGGCGTTTCGTCTCGCTCGTTCCTCGCTCGCTCAACGAGCGGCACAGGCGGATGAGCCTTGCCCTCGAGCTCCTCGAGGCGCGCGAGCGCGGTGGGATCGTCGAGGATGTCTGCATCCTCGCCCCATGCCCGGCGACGCAGCTCCGCCAGTTCCGCGGACTCGTCGTCGGTGAGCATGGCCTGCCTCAGACGGTGAGGCGCTCGAGCAGTTCGCGGTAGCGGTCCGCGGTCCGCGTGACGACGTCGTCCGGGAGTGCCGGCGGCTCGCCCCTCTTGTCCCAGTTCGCCGCGAGCCAGTCGCGCACGATCTGCTTGTCGAAGCTCGCCATCCGCTCGTCGGGGGTCGTGCCGCCCGCCCAGGCCGCGGCATCCCAGTATCGCGACGAATCGCTCGTGAGCACCTCGTCCGCGAGGGTCAGCACCCCGTCGCCGTCGATGCCGAACTCGAACTTCGTGTCGGCGAGGATCAGCCCGTGCTGCTCGGCGGTCCCCGCCGCGCGCTCGTAGATCTCGAGGGAGAGGTCGCGCAGCTCCTCGGCGCGCGCCGCGCCGACGATGTCGACGGTCTGCGCGAAGGTGATGTTCTCGTCGTGCTCGCCGAGCGGCGCCTTGTACGCCGGTGTGAAGATCGGAGCCGGCAACCTGTCGCCGTTCTGCAGGCCGGACTCGAGGCGGATGCCGCACACCGTCCCGTGCTCGCGGTACTCGTTCCAGCCGGACCCGGTGATGTAGCCGCGCACGACGCATTCGATCGGCTGCATGTCGAGCGATTTCACGATCATCGAGCGCCCGGCGACCGCATCCGGCACGTCGACGGACTCGGTGACCGAGGAGACGAGGAGGTGGTTCGGGATGCTGCGCCCTCCGTCGGCGCCCGCGAGTCGCTCGAACCACCACATCGAGAGCGTCGTGAGGAGCTCGCCCTTGCTCGGGATGCCAGGGGAGAGGACGTGGTCGAACGCGCTGACGCGATCGCTCGCGACGACGAGCATGCGGCCCGGCCCGTCGCCGTCCGCGCCGGGCCCTGTGGAGGGGTCCTCGGGGACGTACAGGTCGCGCACCTTGCCGGAATACACATGCCGCCAACCGGCGATCTCTTCGCTCACGCGCCCATTATCCCGCGTGGCACAGCGCGCTACGGCGTGATGGAGTCGACGAACGCGTACGCCTCGGCGACGATGCCCGGCCACGTCTCCGGACGGTCGGTGCGAGCGGTGACCCACTCCCGCATCGGGCGCTCGCGCATGACGGCGGGCTCCGCATCCCCCGCCTCGACGAGCTCTCCGACGCGCTCTTCCGACAGCTTCGCGAACAGGCTGCCCGAGAAGCCGACGAACGCGAACACCTTGCCGCGGACGCTGAGGCCCTCGGAGCCGAACATGCGTCCCAGCGCGACGCCGTCGCGCGCCGTGTACTCCGCCGCGAGAGGGTCGAAGATCGCGTAGGACTCGGGGAACTTCTCGCGCCGCGTCTCGCCTGCACCAGCCATGCGCACAGGGTACGCCGAGCCTCGTACACCGCACCGGCCACCGGAGCCGCCCCGGTCAGCGCGACTGCCTGATGAGTTCGAGCAGGGCCATTCCGTACGCCTCGGCCGCATCCGGATGCTCGAACCGGCGCAGTCCGCCCGCGATCTCGACCTCGACCTCGAACGCGTCGGGGAGTCGGCGAAGGCTGCGGAACGTCCCCCGCAGAAGCTCACGCAGCTGGCCCTCGCCGGGCAGCCAGATCGCATCGTCGAGAGTGACCGCGTCGAGCGCCCATTCGGTGGTGCCGTTGAACCCCAGGATCGTGACGCCGCTCGGCGTGCGATGCGACTCGATCGTCATCTCGCTCACAGTGAAGACGTCCGCCTCGACCTCGGCCTCCACGTCGTCCGGGAGGTCGAGCTGGAAGCGGTCGCCCGATTCCGGGTGCCACCGCAGTCCCGCCGCCTTGAGCGCGAGTGCGAGCTCTCGGCTGATCATGACGTCAGGCTACGCGCGCGACGGAGCGCACGGCTTCGAAGCCGGGGTCGACATACCGGCCCGAAGGGGCGTATAGTCCATCTGGACTAATCGGAATGGAGCAACCCGTGAAGGACGCCACGTGCAAGCTCACGCCCCTCGGCGTGATGGTGCTGGCACTCCTGCGCGAGGGCGACATGCACCCGTACGAGATGATCCGGCTGATGCGCACGCGCCATCACGACCGGCTCGTTCCGATCACCAACGGCACGTTCTACCACACGGTCTCGCGCCTGGAGCGGCAGGGGCTGCTCGCCGAGGTCGGCGTCGATCGCGACGGCAAGCGGCCGGAGCGCACGACCTACGCGCTGACGGATGACGGCGAGCACGCCGTCGCGGAGTGGGTGCGCACCGAACTGCCCCGCATGGATCGCCCGATCGAGTTCCGAGTGGCCCTCGCCGAATCGCACAACATCGACAGGGAAGAGGTCATCGACCTGCTCACTCAGCGCCGCGCGGCGCTGACGGGCGAGCACCGCCTCTTCGCCGACGGTGTGGCGAAGGCGCGCGAGCGCGGTGTCCCCGAGCAGTACCTCGTCCAGACCAGTCGTCAGGCCGAGCTCCTCGCCGCCGATCTCGCGTGGCTCGATGACTTCCTGCTCACCCTCGAAGAGTGTCGATATCCGTGGGGCGTCCACGTCGATTCCGCAGAGGCCGCCGATCTCGCGGAGCAGGCCGCCACAGCGGCCGTCTCCGACTCGCAGAACGTATGAAAGGCAACGACATGACCGACCACATCCCGCCGAGCACGCGAGCAGAGGCGAAGGCGAACGCCGCCGCCGACGTCGTCGCGGAGGCCCCCGCATCCACCGCCGTCCCGCACGGCCCGATCACCGGCGCGTACGCGCACGGCCACAAGCCGAAGAGCCCGTGGCCCGCCCTCTGGGCTCTCGTCATCGGCTTCTTCATGATCCTCGTCGACACGACGATCGTCTCGGTCGCGAATCCCGCGATCAAGGCGGCGCTCGATCCCTCGTCGAACAACCTCGACAACGTGGTGTGGGTGACGAGCGCGTACCTGCTCGCCTACGCCGTGCCGCTCCTGATCACCGGCCGTCTCGGCGACCGGTTCGGTCCGAAGAACATCTACCTCATCGGCCTGGCGGTGTTCACGCTCGCGAGCCTCGGCTGCGGGCTGTCCACGTCGCTCGGGATGCTGGTCGCGTTCCGCGCCGTCCAGGGTCTCGGCGCCTCGATGATGACCCCGCAGACGATGGCCGTCATCACCCGCACGTTCCCCGCGCAGTCGCGCGGCGCGGCCATGGGCCTGTGGGGCGCCACCTCGGGCGTCGCGATGCTGGTCGGCCCGCTGGCCGGCGGTCTGCTGGTCGACGGCCTCGGCTGGGAGTGGATCTTCTTCGTGAACCTCCCCGTCGGCGTGATCGGCTTCGTGCTCGCCGCGATCCTCGTCCCGAAGCTCCAGACCCACGAGCACAAGTTCGACATGGTCGGCGTGTTCCTCAGCGCCGCATCCCTCTTCCTCATCGTGTTCTCCCTCCAGGAGGGCCAGTCGTGGAACTGGGACGCGCGCATCTGGACCATGCTCATTGCCGGCATCCTCCTGCTCGGCATCTTCATCTGGCAGCAGGCGAAGACGAAGAGCGAGGCGCTCGTGCCCCTCGAGCTGTTCCGCGACCGCAACTTCTCGGTCTCGAACGGCGGCATCGCGATCGTCGGATTCGTGGTGACGAGCATGTCGCTGCCGTACATGTTCTACCTGCAGCTCGCCCGCGGCCTGACGCCGACCGAGGCCGCCCTGCTGATGGTGCCGATGGCGCTCGCGGCGGGCGTGCTGTCGCCGATCGCCGGCCGCATCCTCGACCACGTCGACCCGCGCGTCCTGCTGGTGCCGGGTCTGTCGCTCATGGTGATCGCGATCACGTGGAACGCGTACCTCATGCGCGACCCCAGCACCGAGGTGTGGCTGTTCCTGCTGCCGTCGCTCATGATCGGCATCGCGAGCGCGGGGATGTGGGGGCCGCTGGCGACGACCGCGACCCGCAACCTCCCGCCGCGGCAGGCGGGCGCCGGCGCCGGCATCTACAACACGACGCGCACGGTCGGCTCGGTCCTCGGCTCGGCGGCGATCGCCGCGTTCATGCAGGGCAGGCTGGACGCCCAGTTCCCGAACGCCGCTGCGCACAGCGGCGGCTTCGGCACGGGCAAGCTGCCGTCGTTCATCGTGGACGGTTTCGCCACCGCGATGGCGCAGACGATCCTGCTGCCGGCCGCGGTGATGGCCTTGGGCGTGATCGTCGTGCTCTTCATGAAGCGGCCGTCGCACCTCCTCAAGCCCGGCGAGAAGCACGAGTGGGTCTCGGCTTCGACCGCGGCCGAGACCGGCGCCCAGGCGGACGCATTGGACTGATCGGTCCGGCGAGGCAGACTGAGGGATGCCGCGGGCACTGTGCCCGCGGCATCCCGTCTCTGTCTGAAGGGGCCCCCATGCCGATCCTCAACAAGGACATGACTCTCTGCATCTCGCTGTCGGGTCGCCCGTCGAACCTCGGCACGCGGTTCCACAACTACCTGTACGACGAGCTGGGCCTGAACTTCATCTACAAGGCGTTCACGACAGACGACATCGAGGGCGCGATCCGCGGGGTGCGGGCGCTCGGCATCCGCGGATGCTCGGTCTCCATGCCGTTCAAAGAGGCCGTCATCCCGCTCGTCGACGTCATCGAGGAGTCGGCCGCCGCCATCGAGTCGGTCAACACGATCGTGAACGACGGCGGCACGCTGACCGCATCCAACACCGACTACGAAGCCGTGGCGCAGCTGCTCGCCGAACACGCGGTCGACCCCGCTCTGCCGGTGTTCGTGCGCGGATCCGGCGGCATGGCGAAAGCCGTCGTCGCCGCGTTCCGCGGAGCGGGTTTCGACGACCTCACCGTGATCGCGCGCAACCGTGCCGCGGGGGTCGCGCTCGCCGAGAAGTACGGCTACCGCTGCGTCGAGTCCGACCCGGGGCCCACGGAGGCGGTCATCGTCAACGTGACGCCTCTCGGCATGAACGGGACGGATGCGGCCGTCCTCGCCTTCGACCGGGCGCACGTGGATGCAGCGCACACCGTGTTCGACGTCGTCGCCTTCCCAGCGGAGACGCCCTTGATCCTGGCCGCCCGGGCGGCGGGCAAGCCGGTCATCACCGGCGCCGAGGTCATCGCCCTGCAGGCCGCACGCCAGTTCGAGCGCTACACGGGCGTCGCGATCACGCCCGACCAGGTGGCGCGGGCGTCTGCCTTCTCGCGGGAGGTGTAGCCCGCTCGCGCGAGGTGTAGCCCGCTCGCGGGGGGCCCGAGTCAGCGATCGAGGATGCGGACGCCGTCGACCGGCGCCGCTCCGGCGCGCAGGAAGTCGTCGACCACGGCGTTCGCGACGCCGGGCATGTCCCGCATCACGAAATGCGTGCCGTCGACGATGATCCGCAGCTGGGCGCCCGGGATGAGCTTCGCGATCAGGCGGGTGTGCTCGCGGCGGATGAGATCCTTCGACCCGGCCATCACGAGCGTGGGAGCGGTGATGCCCGCAAGCTGCTCCGTGGTGATTCCGGGCTGATCGAGCATGAGCCGCATCAGCTCGTGCTCGTGCCTGACCACGGGGAGCACGCCGTGCTGGCGTTTGCGCTGCAGGAGCTCGTCCGCGAAGCGCAGCTGCACCCGCAGACTCATGTGCATCCCCTGCCGCGTGATGTTGCCCGAATTGAGAACGAGCCTGCGCACGAGCTCGGGGTGATGGACGGCGAGCGTCATCGCGACGTTCGCGCCGTCGGAGAAGCCGACGACGTCGAACGGCTCGTCGTCGATCTGCAGGGTCCGGATCACGTCGGCTGCGTCATCCGCCATCCGCCGGATCGTGAGCGGGCCGTCGCCGCGCGCAGACCTGCCCTGGCCGCGGCAGTCCATCGCCGCGACCCGGAAGTGCCGCTCGAGCGCAGGCACGTTGTGATCGAAGTAGTGCAGGTCGCCGGAGTTGCCGTGGATCAGCAGCACCGGCGGACCGTCTCCGCGCACCTCGACGTGCAGGTCTCCGACCTGAACGGCGGTGGGGGCGGTCTCGGTCATGCACTCAGTCTGCCTCGCCCGGCTGGACCGCGGCATTTGAGCCGCCTATGAAGTCGGACAGCCCGGCTCTCCGCGAGTCGAAACGTGATGAGCGGTTCTCGTGTCGTCGCTGCGTTTCGTCTCGTCGCTGGCGCTCCTCGCTCAACGACCGGCGGCCTGCGGGCGCTCTCGTGCGGACGCGATGAGCCGAACTCGAGCGTCCCTGCGTTTCGTCTCGGCGGCGGCGCTCCTCGCTCAACGACCGGGGCTCGGCGGGAGATCAGTCCGGGTCGTAGGGATCGATCGGCGCGTGGTGGTCCCAGGCCACGACGCCGCGCCGCCAGTACCCGCTCATCGCGATCTGCTCGGCGGGCAGGCCCAGTTCGCGGCGGAGGTACCGGCGCAGCGGCGCGAGGACGGAGGCCTCGCCCGCCGCGAACACGAAGGTCTCCGCATCCGGAACCAGATCACGGGCCTCATCGACGAGGTCGCCCTCCGCCTCGAAGACCGACACCGCGCGGGTATCGCCGATGTACTCATCGGCAGCCGCGGCGGTCAGGTCGCCGTACACGAGCACATCGACGGCGGTTGATGCGGGGAGGTCGGCCACGAACCGGGATGCCGCCGGAAGCGCCGTCCCATCGACCACGAGCAGGGCGCGCGCCGCATCCTGAGGAGCGCGCGCGGACCCGCGCGGACCCACGACGACGAGCCGATCGCCGACGGCCGCGCGCTCGCCCCATGCGGCCGCGGGTCCGGCGTCGGGGTGGCGGAGGACGTCGAGGTCGAACTCCCGGGTGTCGCCGGCCGGCCGTACGTTCAGCGGGGTGAAGTCGCGGCCGAAGGTCGGCCCGTCGGGCCGGACGATTCCCTCCTCGCCGTCGGCGACGGGAGCGAGCAGCTCGCCCGAGACGGGGTGCGGGAAGAACACCCGCGCGTGGTCGGTCGGGCCGGTCGAGACGAAGTCCGCGAAGTCCGGGCCGCTCAGCGTGACCCGCACGTAGTCGCCGACCGTCGTGACCGCCGTGACGATCGCCTCGCGCGCGGTGAACCGATGCCGGGTGCGCTCGCGCTCGAACATCAGTGCTCCACGACCCGCTCTGCGATGTCGGTGCGGTACTGACCGCCCTCGAGCGTGATGTGCGTGAGCGCGCGGTAGGCGCGATCGCGCGCCTCCGCGAACGTCGTGCCCAGCGCGACGACGTTGAGGACCCGCCCGCCGCTCGCGACGAGACCCGCGTCGGACCGTGTGGTCGCGGCGTGCGCGACGTGGACTCCGTCGACGGATGCCGCGGCATCCAGCCCCGCCAGCGCCCGGCCGACGAGCGGCTTCTCCGGATACCCCTCGCTCGCGAGCACCACGGTGACGGCGGTCGCCTCGGCGAACGCAGGACGCGGGTGGTCCTCGAGGTTGCCGGATGCGGCGGCCATCAGCAGCTCCGACAGCGGGTCGATGAGCCGGGGCAGGACGACCTGCGTCTCCGGGTCGCCGAAGCGCGCGTTGAACTCGATGACCTTCACGCCCTCCTCGGTGATGATGAGGCCGGCATACAGGAGGCCGATGAACGGCGTGCCCTCGGCATCCATGCGTCGCACGACCGGTTCCGCGACCTCGCGCGTGACGAGGTCGACGAACTCCTCCTCGCTGCCGAAGCGACCGTCGAGCCAGGGGAGCGGGGAGTACGCGCCCATGCCGCCCGTGTTGGGGCCGGCGTCGCCGTCGCGGAGGCGCTTGTAGTCCTGCGCGGGGGAGAGCGGCAGCACGTGGTCGCCGTCGCTGAGGAAGAAGAGGGAGACCTCGGGGCCGGAGAGGAACTCCTCGACGAGCACCGGCCCGGTCGGAAGGTACGCCTCGGCGTGCGCGAGGGCCGCGGCGCGATCGGATGTGACGATGACACCCTTGCCCGCGGCGAGCCCGTCCGCCTTCACGACGTGCGGAGCGCCCAGCTCATCGAGCGCGGCCTCCGCCTCGGCGAGGGTGTGCGCGCGGACCGCGCGCCCCGTCGGCACGCCCGCGGCATCCATGATCCGCTTCGCGAACGCTTTCGAGCCCTCCAGCTGCGCGGCCGCCTTGCCGGGGCCGAACACCGGGATGCCCTGGGCGCGCACCTCGTCCGCGACGCCGGCGACGAGCGGGGCCTCGGGGCCGATCACGACGAGGTCGACGGCGTGCTCGATGGCGAACTCCGTGACCGCCTCGGGGCCGTTCGGGTCGAGGGCGACGATCGCCGCATCCTCCGCGATTCCGGCGTTTCCGGGAGCCGCGAAGATCACGTGCTCCTGCTCTTCCGAGCGGAGGGCGAGGATGATGGCGTGCTCGCGCGCGCCCGAGCCGAGGACCAGGATCTTCACCCCGCCAGCCTATCTGCGGGGTTCTCCGTCGGACCCGGGCGTTACCGTGGAGGCGTGGCCCGCGGCATCGACACCGAGACCGGGCGCACCGCGCTCGCGGCGGTGCGCGACGGGTCGGCGGCGCGCACCGACACGGCGACCGCCGTCCGGTACCTCCTGCAGCTCCTCGTCGAGAAGGCGCCGGGGCACACCGTCGAAGTCCGGGTGCCGCCCTTCGGCGCCGTGCAGGTGATCGAGGGCCCTCGGCACACGCGCGGCACGCCCCCGAACGTCGTCGAGATGGATGCCGCGACCTGGATCGCGCTCGCCCTCGGCGACGAGGGGTGGAAGGATGCGGCGGCCTCCGGCCGGATCTCCGCCTCCGGCACCCGCGCCGATCTCTCCGACCTGCTTCCGCTTCGGCCCTGACCCCTCCCGACTCGGTCGTTGAGCGAGGGAGGAACGACCGAGTCGAAACGCGGTGACCTTCCGCGGTCGGCTTGCTGCGTTTCGTCTCGCTTCGCTCGCTCAACGGCCGGTGAAGGGGAGGCCGCGCGGCCGGTCGTTGAGCGAGGGAGGAACGACCGAGTCGAAACACGGTGACCTTCCGCGGTCGGCTCGCTGCGTTTCGTCTCGTCGCTGGCGCTCCTCGCTCGACGACCGGCTCACGGCGACGCGCTCAGGCAGCGGTGGGACAATGGACGCATGTCCGACAAGCAGGAACCCGCAGAAGAAGTCGTGATCGACGACGGCGTCGAGACCGCGACCGTGCGCCGCGCGCCGAAGTACTCGGTGTTCCTCGCTCTCGGCGCCGCCCTCGGCGTGTTCGTCGCGATGATCCTCACCTTCGCGTTCGACGGCCAGGCGAACCCCGCGATCGGCCAGACGATGAGCTTCACGCAGGGTCAGGTCTTCGGCTTCCTCGCCTTGGTCTGCGGGGTCATCGGCCTCGCGCTCGGCGGCATCATCGCGCTCATCTTCGAGCGCACGCTCGGCCGCCGCACGCACAAGGTCGTGGTCGACCGCGAAGAGCACCTCACCATCGACTGACGACGGACGGAGCGATCACGCCAGCTCGGCGATGATCGGGTGGATGGCGGCGTCGAACGCGACGACGTCGCCGCGCAGGCCGTCGGTCACCGCGACCGTCAGCGCGCCGATCCACCACACTCCGCGCTGGGCGAGCGGCAGCACCTGCACGTTGAGCTCGAACGCGTGGGCGCGCCGGCCGACCTGGCGCTCGTGCTCCGCGATGGCGCTCGCATACGCCCGGTAGGACACGCCGGGCTTCGCCGCGGCATCCTTCGCGTACCGCGCGTTGACCGACTGGGCGAACGCGACGGCCGCGGGCCCGAAGGGGAGGATGGCCTCGCGGAGCTCGTCCGCGCCCTCGATCGGCAGCGCGACGAGCGTGTCGAAGCCGTCGACGAGGTCCAGCGGCACGGTGGAGCGATGCCCCTGCGGCTCGACGGTCATCTCCCAGAAGTCGCGCCACTGCGCCTCGAGCACGTCCTGCTCGGCCTCGGTGCGCGCAGCCATGGGCGGCACGGGCGGGATGCCGCGCAGTGCGGGCAGCTCGTCGGGGGAGCGGATGCCGAGCATCTGCCGCAGGTAGAGCGCGACGAGCACCGGCTGACCCGCATCCTCACGGATCACCCATTCCGGAGCCCCGGCGCCGCTCATGCCGCCATTCTAGGACCGGCCATCCCCACCGGATCAGGCACGTCGACTTGCGTCAGAAGTACGACACGCCCGCCGTGTCGCGGACATCTCAGCCAAGTCAACGACAAGGACGTGCGGAAACGGGGATGCTTCCGCCCAGGTAGGCTGGAGTCGTGGCGTCCACCGATCCCTATGCCGCCGCCGGCGTGGACACCGCTGCCGGCGATCTCGCGGTAGAGCTGATGAAGTCGGCGGTCCGCCGCACCCACGGTCCCGAGGTCCTCGGCGGCGTCGGCGGGTTCGCGGGCCTCTTCGATGCGAGCGTCTTCAAGGCGTACGACCGACCGCTGCTCGCGACCAGCACCGACGGCGTCGGCACGAAGGTCGCGATCGCGCAGGCCGTCGACAAGCACGACACGATCGGCCGCGACCTCGTCGGCATGGTCGTGGACGACATCGTCGTGGTGGGCGCGAAGCCGCTGTTCATGACCGACTACATCGCGTGCGGGAAGGTGTTCCCCGACCGCATCGCGTCGATCGTGAGCGGCATCGCGGCGGGCTGCGCGGAGACCGGCACCGCCCTCGTCGGCGGCGAGACGGCCGAGCACCCCGGACTCCTCGGCCAGAACGACTACGACGTCGCGGGAGCGGCGACCGGCATCGTCGAGGCCGACCGCGTCCTCGGCGCCGAACGCGTCGCGGCGGGCGACGTCGTCCTCGCGCTCGCGAGCAGCGGTCTGCACTCCAACGGCTATTCGCTCGTGCGTCACATCGTCGCGGGCGCCGGCATCCACTACGGCGACAACGCGGCCGAGTTCGGCACGACGTGGGGCGAGGCCCTCCTCGAACCCACCCGCCTGTACACGACGCCGCTCCTGCAGCTCATCGACGACCTGCCCGGAGCCGTGCACGCGCTCAGCCACGTCACCGGCGGCGGCATCGCGGCGAACCTCGCGCGCGTGCTCCCGCAGCGCACGCACGTCGAGATCGACCGCTCCACGTGGGCGCCTCCGGCGGTCTTCCAGGTGCTCGCCGAGCGCGGCCGGCTCGACCTCGTCGACACCGAGGGCACGTGGAATCTCGGCATCGGGTTCCTGGTGGTGGTGGATGCGGCGCACGCCGCGGCCGCGGCATCCGCCCTCTCGGCCCAGGGCATCGACACCTGGCAGGTGGGCGTCGTCGGCGACGGAGCACGTCCCGCCGGCGACTGGATCGAGGGCGCCAAGGGCGTCGACGGCGGTGCTGTGCGGCTCGTCGGTTCATACAAGTAGGAGCAGCAGCGGCACATGTGCGGCATCGTCGGAATGGTCGGGCACGACTCGGTCAACCAGGAGATCTACGACGCCCTGCTGCTGCTGCAGCACCGCGGGCAGGACTCGACGGGCATCGCGACCGCCGAGGCGAACGGCGTCATCCACGAGCACAAGGTCAAGGGCCAGGTGCGCGAGGCGTTCCGCACGCGCGACATGCGCGCGCTCCTGGGCAACATCGGCCTCGGGCACGTGCGCTACGCGACGAAGGGCACCGCGTCGAGCGAGGAGGAGGCGCAGCCGTTCTACGTGAACGCGCCGTACGGCATCGTCCTCGTGCACAACGGAAACCTCACCAACACGCGTGAGCTCACCGACGAGCTCTTCCACAAGGATCGCCGTCACCTCAACACGAGCTCCGACACCGAGCTGCTGGTCAACGTCCTCGCCAACGAGCTGCAGGCATCCATCTCCGGTCTCCAGCTCGACCCCGAGCAGGTGTTCCAGGCCGTCGCCCGCGTCCACGAGCGCGTCGAGGGCTCGTACGCCGCGATCGCGCTCATCGCCGGATACGGGCTCCTCGCCTTCCGCGACCCGTTCGGCATCCGTCCGCTGATCCTCGGCGTGCGCCGGTCGGAGGACGACTCGCGCGACGAGTGGACCGTCGCCTCCGAGTCGCTCGTCCTCGACAACGCGGGCTTCGAGGTCGTGCGCGACGTCGAGCCCGGCGAGGCGGTGTTCATCGACCTCGACGGCAGGCTCTGGTCGCGCCAGTGCGCGGCGGACCCGAAGCTCCTGCCCTGCTCGTTCGAGTACGTCTACCTCGCCCGGCCCGACTCGGTCATGAACGGCATCGCGGTCTACGAGTCGCGGCTGCGCATGGGGGAGCGGCTCGCCGACACCATCGCGAAGTACACGCCGAAGGACGCGATCGACGTCGTCATGCCGATCCCGGACTCGTCACGGCCCTCCGCGATGGAGGTCGCCCGCAAGCTCGGCATCGAGTACCGCGAGGGCTTCTACAAGAACCGCTACGTCGGCCGGACCTTCATCATGCCGGGCCAGGCGGTGCGCAAGAAGAGCGTCCGCCAGAAGCTCAACGCGATGCCGAGCGAGTTCGCCGGCAAGAACGTGCTGCTGATCGACGACTCGATCGTCCGCGGCACGACGAGCCGCGAGATCATCCAGATGGCACGGGATGCGGGAGCCAAGACCGTGACGTTCGCGTCCGCCGCGCCGCCCGTCCGCTACCCGCACGTCTACGGCATCAACATGCCCTCGCGGCACGAGCTCGTCGCGTACAACCGCACGATCCCGGAGATCGCCGAGGAGCTCGGCTGCGACTACCTCGTGTACCAGGAGGTCGAGGACCTCAAGGCCGCGATCCTCGAGGGATCGGACATCACCGACCTCGACATGAGCTGCTTCGACGGCCGCTACGTCACCGGCACCGTCACCGAGGAGTACCTCGCGTGGGTGGAGGGCTCGCAGGAGTCCTGAGCCCGGCGCGTCCGGTCGGCGTCGGTGCCGAGAACCGGTATTTGGTATACCGAAAGTTTCAAGCGTAAGCTTGGCTGGTGAGTCAACCTGTCCGCCCCCTCTGGCACGGGCGGGTTCTCGCCGTCTTCGGCATCCTGCTGATGGCCTTCTCGATGCGATCGGGGGTCGCATCCCTCTCCCCGATGCTGAAGCTCATCGAGGCGGAGGTGTCGATCCCCGCGTGGGTCGTCGGCCTCATCGGCACCGCTCCGCCGCTGTGCTTCGCGCTCGTCGGCATGGCGACTCCCGCGCTCGAGCGGCGGTTCGGACTGCAGAAGCTCGCGGTGGTCGTGATGTCGGTCGTGACGATCGGCATGACCGCGCGGGCGTTCTCGTCGTCCGCGTGGATGCTGCTGGCTTCGACGATCGTGATCTTCGCCGCCGTGGGCGCAGGCAACGTGCTGCTCCCGCCGCTCGTGAAGACGTACTTCCCGGATCGCATCGGCCTCATGACGGCCCTGTACGCGACGATGCTCGCGACCGGATCGTTCCTCCCGCCGCTCGTCGCGGTGCCGGTCGCCTATGCCACGGACTGGCACGACTCCCTGCTCGTGTGGGGCGTCTTCGCCCTCGCCGGACTCCTGCCGTGGATCGGTCTGCTCCGGCGCCGCACGGCCACGGACGATCTGGAGCGGACCCGCGCATCGGTCACCGGACGCCTGTGGCGCCTGTCTCTGCCGTGGGCGCTCGTCGTGACGTTCGCCGCATCCTCGATCTACGCCTATGTCTCGTTCGGCTGGCTGCCCGCGATCATGACCGACCTCGCCGGTGTCGACGCCGTACAGGCGGGGCTTCTCCTCGCCCTCTTCGGCGCCGTCGGCCTGCCGTGCTCGCTGCTCATCCCGGTGCTCGTCGCCCGCTACCGCAACTCCGTCGGCGTGCTCCTGGCCATCGGCATCCTGGGCGGCCTCATGGGGGTGGCGGGACTCACGTTCGCGCCCGCAGCCGCGCCCTGGCTGTGGGCGATCGGACTCGGGCTCCTGAACCTGCTCTTCCCGCTCGTGCTCGTCCTGCTGAACCTGCGCACACGCACGCACGAGGCATCCGTCGCTCTGTCGAGTTTCGTGCAGAGCCTCGGCTACGGGATCGGCGCGGCCGTGACCTTCCTCGTGAGCCTGCTGCACGCCGCCACCGGGGGATGGACCGCCGTGCTCATCACCCTGGCGGTCGTCGCCCTCGTGGCGGCCCCCGCGGGCATCGTCGTCGTGCGCCCGCATACGGTCGAAGCCGACTGGGAGCGTCACCACGGCAAGTGGTGACGTGCTCCAGCCGGCTTCAACACCTCGACGGGCTCGGTGACCGAGCCGGACGTCGAGGACCAGACGAAGATCAGACCGCGGAGTACTGGTCTTCTTCTTCGTCCTCGTCGTCGTACTGGTCAGCCCACTTGTCGACGTACTGCTCGCCGTCCTCGTGGTGACCGAGCTCACGCTCCAGCGCGGCGTAGTTCACGCTCGGGCTGTAGGACTTGAGTTCACGGGCGATCTTGGTGTGCTTCGCCTTCTGACGGCCACGCCCCATGCGCAACCCCCTCATATTGACTCGCGGGCTCCTCGCGGGTGCCCGACGCATTCACGAAATCCGGCTTCGCACCGGGAAGAGTAGCATTCAGGATAACACGCGGCCCTCGTGACCCGGCCGCCAGGCCGAGGTGGGGAACCGCGATTCGGCCGCGTTGCCGAAAGAAGGGCCGCCACATATGTCGGACGAGGCATCCATCACTCCCGAGTCGGCCGATGACGGGGTGAAACCGGATCCGGCTGCGCACGGCGCAGTGATCGTCGGCGTCGTCCCCGGCCAGTCGGCGCGGGTGCTCAAGGAGGCCGCGCGGTACGCCAAGCTCTTCGGCGCGCCGCTGGTCGTCGCCCACGTCGACGTGACCCGCTTCGTCACCTACGAGGACCCGGACGGCTACGTGCACTCGGCGCCGATCGACATCAATGTGGTCGCCGGCGAGTCGGATCTCACGGCCGTGAAGGATGCCGCATCCGAGGCTCTCGGCGATTCGGACCTGCAGTGGTCGGTGCAGCAGCTCGTGGGCGACCCGGCGCTCGCGATGAAGCATCTGGCCGAGCAGATCGACGCCCGGCTCCTCGTCGTCGGCACGCGCAAGCGCGGGATCGGCGAATCGATCCGCGAGTTCTTCACCGGGTCGGTCGCCGCGCGCCTCACGCATCGGCAGTCGCGTCCGGTCCTCGTCATCCCGCTCGGCGAGCCCGTGCCCGACGACCAGGACGAGTGGGTCTGACCCGACCGACTCGCGTCTCGGTCGTCGCGCGGCACCCCCACGCCGCACCCCCACCAAACCGGGACTTCTGGTCGAAACCGGGCGCGTCACGGGGTGTTTCGGCGCGAACCCCCGGTCTCGCGTGAGACAGAGGGTTCGCGCGGGGAGATCGCGCTGAGACACGGGGTTCGCCGGCGATGACGGACGCGTCAGCGGCGGATCGCGCGGGTGATCTCGCGTGCGGCGGCGTCGAGGGCCGTCGTGAGGTCGTCGACGACGGATGCGGCGAGCTCGCCGCCGCGGGCGACGTAGGTGCGCAGATCGGCGCGCACCTGCCCGCGGAACTCGTTGATCGCGGCATCCGCCCGGCGCAGCTCCTCGCGGCTGCGCACGCGCGGGTCGTCCGAGGCGGGCGGGGCTTCGCGCGCCGGCTGTGCCGTGCGCGCGGCCGCGAGGTCGGCCTGGAGGCTCTTCATCGCCTCGCGGACGCTGCCCCGCACTTCGTCGGCGATGAGCCGCACCGAATCGGCCAGCCCCGCCTCGATGCCCTCGAGGTCGGCCTGGCGAGCATGGACCTCGGCGTGGCCCGCCGGAGTGATCGCGTAGACGGTCTTGCGGCCGTCCACGGTCTTGGTCACGAGGCCCTCCTCCTCGAGCTTCGCGAGGCGCGGGTATACCGTTCCGGCGCTCGGCGTGTAGGTGCCGCCCGTGCGGTCGGCGAGGGCCTGCATGAGGTCGTACCCGTGCCGCGGCTCCTCGTCGAGGAGGCTCAGGAGGTACAGACGCAGATCTCCGTGGGAGAAGACGGGAGCCATGTCAGGCCAGCCCTTCCACCGGCGCGTCCGCGTCGGCCGTGTCGCGGCGCAGCACTGTGAGATCGCCGGAGACCGAGTTGACGCGCACGTCGACGAAGCTGCCGCTGAGCTCGCCGACCGATCCGGAGTAGCTCGTGCCGACTCCGAAGCTGCCGCTGATGGCCGCCGCACCCGACCGCTTGACGCCGTCGATCACGACCTTGCCGCTGACGCTGCGGGCGACGTAGTTCGCAGGGACCGCCGCATCCAGGCGCACCATCGCGTTGCCGCTGACGGAGTTGAGGCTGACCTGCGTGATCGGGCCGCGCGCATCCACCATCATGTCGCCGGAGACCGAGTCGATGAAGATCTTGCGGACGGCGCCGGTGGTCGCGACGTCGCCCGACACGGTGTTGGCGTTGAGCGAACCGACGAGCTCGCGGATCTGCACGTCGCCGGAGACGCCGTTCAGAGCGAGGTCGCCCGTGACGCCGTCGACGATGATGTCACCGGAGACCGTGTTGAGCTTCGCGTCCGACGTGATGCCCGAGACGAGCGCGCTCGCGCTCACGACACCGAGCGTCAGGGCGATGTGGCGGGGGACCGCCACGCTGATCTCCGCCTTCGGCCCTGACGAGCTGAAGTTGCGGAAGACCTCGAGGAAGTTGTCCCACCCGAGCTGGGGGTGATCGATCTCGACGAAGTCGTCGTTCGCCTCGATGCGGAGGTCCTTCTGCGTCACGTTGTGCACCTCGATGCGCACGCCCGGCTCGTCGTGGGCGACCACGTCGACCTGCCCGCCGACGAGGCCGATCTTCATCCGGCGGATGTCGTCGAGGTCGATGACGCGCGTCTCCCCCGGGTGGATGAGCCACTTCTCCTGAGCCATGTCCTGCTCCTTCTGTGTTGAGAGTCGATTCGCGATATATCGCGTGTGACGAGAATAACACGATATATCGCGTCTATGTCAAGAAGTCCGCTTGACATTGACGCGACGTCAACCTCTAACGTCGATGGCGAAGGGAAGGAGGAGGCCGATGGACCGGTCGATCCAGGATGTGGCCCGCCTCGCAGGCACCACGAGCCGCACGCTGCGGCACTACGACGACGTCGGGCTGCTGCCTCCGTCGCGCATCGGACACAACGGGTACCGGTACTACGACGACGGATCGCTCGTCCGGCTGCAGCGGATCCTGCTCCTGCGCGAGCTCGGCCTCGGGCTGCCGCAGATCGCCGACGTGCTCGACCGCTCGACGGACGAGGCGGACGCCCTCACGACCCACCTGGCGCTGCTGCGTCAGGAGCAGGACCGGCTGACGCGGCAGATCGCGTCGGTCGAGCACACCATCGATGCACTGAGAGGAGGTGAAAGACCCATGGCAGAGAACATGTTCGACGGCTTCGACCACACCCGGTACAAGGAGGAGGTCGAGGAGCGCTGGGGCAAGGACGCCTACGCCCGCAGCGACGCCTGGTGGCGCTCGATGAGCGCAGAGGAGAAGGTGCAGTGGCAGGAGCGCGTCTCGCAGCTCTCGAGCGACTGGACGGATGCGGCGGCCCGCGGCCTCGCACCGGACGGCGACGAGGCGCAGGCGCTCGCGAAGCGCCACGTCGAGTGGCTGTCCTCGATCCCCGGCACGCCTGCCGGCGACGGAGGGAACCTCAAGGCGTACGTCACGGGACTCGGCGACATGTACGTCGCGGACCCGCGGTTCGGCAAGAACTACGGCGGCCTCGAGGGGGCGACCTTCGTGCGCGACGCCCTGCGCACGTACGCGGACGCCAACCTGTAGCGAGCCGCGGTCGTTGAGTGAGCGAAGCGAGACGAAACGGGGTGAGTTGAGAGATCGGCTCACTGCGTTTCGTCTCGGTCGTGCCTCCCTCGCTCAACGACCGTGAAGCTTCAGAAGTGCTCATGGGATACTGAACCCGATACGTCTCCGTATCGACTCCCACAGCTCTCACGAAGGCCGCCTGTGTCGAACCTCGCCGTCCTGAGTCTCAAGAACCGCGCGCTGATCGCGCTCGTCACCATCGTGGCGGCGGTGTTCGGCAGTCTCGCGCTCCTGAACCTCAAGCAGGAGCTCATCCCCTCGATCGAGTTCCCGCAGCTCTCGATCGTCTCGACCTACCCGGGCGCGTCGCCCGAGGTCGTGAACAACGACGTGTCGACGCCGATCGAGACGGCGATCCAGGGCGTGCCCGGCCTGAAGACCACGTCCGCCACGAGCACGACGAACGCCTCCGTCGTGCAGGCGGAGTTCGTGTACGGCACTGATCTCGCCACCGCCGAGCAGAAGGTCACGCTCGCGATCGCGCGCATCAAGGACCAGCTGCCCACCGGTGTCGAGCCGAACGTCGTCACGGTCAGCATCGACGACTTCCCCGTCGTCCAGCTCGCGGTGACCGGCTACACCGACGAGGTGGCCGTCCAGCAGCAGCTCGAGGCGACCACGATCCCGGCGCTGAACGACCTGCCCGGCGTCAACGCGGCGCAGCTCGTCGGCGCTCGCGGCCAGCGGGTGACGATCACCCCCGACACGGCGAAGCTCGCCGCGGCCGGCTACACGCAGCAGGCGATCCGCGACGCGCTGAAGCAGAACGGCGTGCTGTTCCCGGGCGGCTCGATCACCGAGAACGACCAGACCCTCACGGTGCAGACCGGCGACAAGCTCGTCTCGATCGACCAGATCAACAAGCTGCCGCTCGTGCCCTCGACGCCGGCGCAGGCGCAGGCCGGGGCGAAGACGATCGGGGATGTCGCATCCGTCGGCCAAGAGCAGGATCCGGTCACCTCGATCTCCCGCGTGAACGGCGAGCCGGCGATCTCGATCGCGATCACGAAGCTGCCGTCGGCCAACACCGTCGACGTCTCCAAGGCCGTGAACAACGCGCTGCCGGACATCGAGAAGAAGACGCCCGGCGTGCACTACACGGTTGTATTCGACCAGGCGCCCTACATCCAGCAGTCGATCGACTCGCTCGCCCAGGAGGGCCTGCTCGGCCTCCTGTTCGCGGTCATCATCATCTTCATCTTCCTGTGGTCGGTGCGCTCGACGCTCGTGGCGGCGATCTCGATCCCGACGAGCGTCCTGATCACGTTCATCGGCATCCAGGCGTTCGGCTACAGCCTCAACATCCTGACTCTGGGAGCGTTGACGATCGCGATCGGACGCGTCGTCGACGACTCCATCGTCGTGATCGAGAACATCCGAAGGCATTACATCGGCGGCGCCGACAAGCTCACCGCGATCAAGCGCGCCGTGCGCGAGGTCGCGACGGCGGTGTCCGCATCCACCATCACGACGGTCGCCGTCTTCCTGCCGATCGCGTTCGTCGGCGACGTGACGGGCGAGTTGTTCCGGCCGTTCGCGCTCACCGTCACGATCGCGATGCTCGCGTCGCTGCTGGTCGCGCTGACGATCGTCCCGGTGCTCGCGTACTGGTTCCTGAAGCCCGGCAAGCCGCTGCTCGACCCGGCCGGCGCGGAGATCGACCCCGAATCGCCGGAAGCACCGCCCTCTCGCCTGCAGAAGGCGTACCTGCCGATCATCCGCTGGACGCTCAGGCACTCGTGGATCACGGTGTCGCTCGCGCTGGTCGTGCTCATCGTCACGATCATGGTCGCGCCGCTCATGAAGACGAACTTCCTCGGCGACTCGGGGCAGAACACGTTCACGATGACGCAGACCCTCGCGCCGGGCGCAAGCCTCGAGGCGAAGGATGCCGCGTCGAAGCAGGTCGAGCACGCGCTCAAGGGCGTCGACGGCATCCAGACCGTGCAGACCTCGATCGGCTCGACCGGATCCGCGCTGCGCGACGCGTTCAGCGGCAGCGCAGGCGGTGTCACGTACTCCATCACGACGGACCCCAACGCCGACCAGACGCAGGTGAAGGCCGACGTGCAGAAGGCCGTCGACGGGCTTCCCGAGGATGCCGGCACCCTCACGGTCTCCTCCGGTGGCGGCGGATTCGGCTCGAGCGACATCACGATCGACGTGACGGCGCCGGACGACAAGACGCTGCAGACCGCCACCGACTCGGTCGTGTCCGCAGTCAAGGGGCAGCCGGGCATCGGCCAGGTGTCGTCGAACCTGTCGGCGTCGCTGCCGTACATCGCTGTCCGCGTCGACCTCGCGAAGGCCGCCGGGCTCGGGCTGTCCGAGGTCGCGGTCGGCTCGCTCGTCGCCAACGAGATGCAGCCGCAGCAGATCGGCACCGTCGAGATCGACTCGACGAACCTCACGGTCTACCTGTCGGCGTCGAACAGCCCGACGACCGTCGACGCGCTGAAGGCCATGGACGTGCCGTCGCTCGGCGGCCCCGTGCGGCTCGACTCGATCGCCACGGTCGAGCAGAGCGTCGGCCCGGTCTCGATCACGACCGACCGCGGCAAGCGCACCGCGACCGTGACCGTCACGCCGTCCACCGACAACCTCAGCGAGGCGTCGACGTCGGTGAACTCTGCGCTGAAGACCGTCGACCTGCCCGCGTCGGCCACCGCGACGCTCGGCGGCGTCCTCTCGCAGCAGACCGACGCGTTCACGCAGCTCGGGCTCGCGATGCTCGCGGCGATCCTCATCGTCTACATCGTCATGGTCGCGACGTTCCGATCGCTGCGTCAGCCGCTGCTGCTGCTCGTGTCCGTGCCGTTCGCGGCGACGGGCGCCATCCTGCTGCAGATCATCACGGGCGTGCCGCTCGGTGTGGCATCCCTCATCGGCGTCCTGATGCTGATCGGCATCGTCGTGACGAACGCCATCGTCCTCGTCGACCTCGTGAACCAGTACCGCGTCCGCGGGCTCACCGCCCACGATGCCGTCGTCGCGGGAGGCTCGCGCCGACTCCGCCCGATCCTCATGACGGCGCTCGCGACGATCTTCGCCCTGACCCCGATGGCGCTCGGCGTCACCGGCCACGGCGGATTCATCTCGCAGCCGCTCGCGATCGTCGTCATCGGCGGTCTCATCTCGTCGACGATCCTGACGCTGCTCGTGCTGCCGACGCTCTACAACCTCGTCGAGGGCGCCAAGGAGCGCCGTGCCGCCCGGCGTGCTGCTCGCGCGGCGGAGGCCGAACATGCTGTGGAGGCTGAGCCTGAGCTCGTCGCGGTTGGCGCAGGTGGTGCTGAGGCCGGCGATGCCGAGGCTGCTGCCGGTGCGGCGGGCGTCGCGGCCGCGGCGTATCCGACGCGGCGCTCGCGTCGCGAAGCGGCGGCCGGGGCGACGGATGCGGCGGCTGGGGCGACGGATGCGGCGCAGGACGCTGCGCCCGAGGCCACCGGGGAGGGTGCCGCCGCGGGAGCTGTCACTGCCGCTGCCGTTGCCGGGGGTGCGGTCGCGGCATCCGAGGGTGCGGAAGAGGCCGAGCCTGAGGAGTCGGGCGAAGAGGCCGAGTCCGAGGAGTCGGCTGACGGCACCGAGAAGGCCGCCGCGGCGGAGTCGGCTTCTTCCGGGGACGAGGAGTCTGCGGAGGAGAAGCCGGCCGACGAGCAGGATGCGGCCCCCGGATCCGAGGAGGCCGAGCCCGCGTCGTCCGAGTCGGAGCGCGTGGACGAGGTCGAGCCGCCGGACCAGGCCGAGACGATCGTCGGTGACTCGGCGGAGCCGGCTGCGTCAGCTGAGTCAGGCGAGGGGGCCGAGGCGGCTGAGCAGGCAGTGGAGACCGAGGAGGCCGTGGAGGCCGTGGAGGCGGCTGATTCCGCCGGCGCTGTGGAATCCACCGAATCGATCGAGTCCACGGAGTCTGCTGAGCCGAGCGAGTCCGAAGAGGGTGAGACCCCTGAGGACGATGCATCCAAGCCCGACGTCAAGAACGATGGCGACGAGTCTCATCGAGACTGACGAGACTTCACCCTCCGTGGGTCGTTGAGCGAGCGAGGCGAGACGACACGCAGAGTCGGGACGCAGTGAGCTGATCCTCGGACGCTCACTGCGTTTCGTCTCGGTCGTTCCTCCCTCGCTCAACGACCGGGGGCCGCTAAGGATGTTCCGCAACTCGTTCAACGACCGGGGGGTGTCGCGGGGGTCCCGCCCCGCTCGATGACCGGCGGGCAGCTCACGGGAGGAGTCGGATGCCCCACTCCAGCGTCCACAGGTCGTCGGGCGCGAGCCAGCGCAGGCCTCGGCCGGAGTTGAACGCGTCGGCGGGCGCGGTCATCGGCTCGACCGCGACCGCCATGTCGGCCCCGGGGTAGCTGCGGTTCGTGAACAGCTGCATGTAGTCGAAGCCGGGTCCTGCCCACAGCTCTGCAGCACGCCCGCCGGGGGAGCGGAGCACGGCGCGGATGCGGTCGTCGTCCCCGCGCGCGATGTCGGCGTACGCCGTGTCGAGCGTCAGATCGCCGAGCCGCCTCGGCGTGCGCAGGTCGGTCGCCGCATCCACCGGCCCCTCCCCGATCGGGAGCAGCCGGTCGTCCACGAGGAACTGCGTGGCCGCGTCGAGCTCGATCGTGAGATCCGCGCACGGACCCGCGCCGAGGCGCAGATAGGGGTGAGTGCCGAGCGCGACGGGGGCGGCATCCTCTCCGACGTTCTCGATGCGGTGCGTGACGGTGACGCCGTCCTCGGTGAGCGCGTACGTGACGGACGTGTCGAGGTGGAACGGGTATCCGGTCTGCGGGAAGACCTCCGCATCGAGCGTGATCTCCCCGGTCTCCTCCTCGGTCGCGACGTACGGCGTGAAGCGCAGCAGACCGTGGATCGCATTGTTCAGCGCGGGCTCGGTGACGGCGAGCCGATACTCCCGGCCGTCGTGCATCCAGCGCCCATCGCGCACGCGGTTCGGCCACGGCACCAGCACGATCCCGGACGCGCCGGGCGCCGGCATCCCGTCCGGGAATCCTGCGACGAGGTCGATGCCGCCGACGGAGAGGGCGCGGAGGGATGCGGCGACTTCGGTGACCTCGGCGCGGACGTCGCCGCGCTCGAGGACGAAGCGGCGGCCGGTGGGGTCAGAAGCCATGCAGCAATGCTAGGGCTGGTCGTGTCCTCGCCGGATCCCTGGTCGCAGCCGCGTGGTCCGCGTACCATTGTTGCGTGCGTCGACGCGGACGCGAGGAGATGATGTCGATCAACCGTCGGCGCAGGGTGGCGACAGAGCAGCCGTCGCCCTGGAGCGGTCGCCGATCTCGGTGACTGCAGCATGATCGAGCGCCCCGCGGTGATCTCTGCCGGGGCTGACCTTCGCCGCCGCGCGCGATCCCGACATTCTGGGGAATGAAAGATGTCGTGGAAACTGACGGGCAGCTACGCGGAGACCTGCTCATGCGAATTGATGTGCCCGTGCAACACGTCCTTGGACCATGGGGCGACGTACGACTACTGCCGGGTCACCCTCGCGTTCAACATCCGTGAGGGCGCGATCGAGGGAACGGATGTCGACGGCCGCAAGGTCGTGCTCATCGCCGATACGCCCAAGGTCATGACCGAGGGCAACTGGAAGGTCGGCGTGTTCGTCGATCAGGATGCGACCACCGAGCAGTTCGACCGGCTCGTCGAGGTGTTCGGCGGCCAGCGCGGGGGCCCCATGGCGGGGCTGGCGCCATTGATCGGAGAGATGCTGGGCGTGCAGCAGGCGGCCATCACGATGTCCGACGACGGCCTCAGCCACTCGGTACGCGTCGACGACAGCATCGTGTTCGAGGTCGAGGACATCGTTCCGTTCGGCGTCACCGACGGCACGCCGGTGAAGTTCGACGGGATGTTCCACCCCGTGGGCTCCGACCTCACGATGGCGGAGGCGAAGAGCTCGCACATCGACGCCTACGGAATCGCCTATGAGGCGAAGACGGGACTGTCGTACGCGGACTTCTCCTGGGCGGGCTGAGGACGTGTCCGCTGGGCCTTCCGAGGCGGCGGACGAACGCAGGGGCATGAGGGCCGCCTTCCACGCGGTCCGCGCGCAGCTCGGCGCGGTCGTCGTCCTGCTGACGGCCGCGGCGCTCGGCTGGTGGTGGACCGCCGGACAGATGGCGGGCATGGACAGCGGTCCGTGGTCCCCGCTCGGATCGGCCGGCTGGTTCCTCGTCGCGTGGACCGTGATGATGGCGGCGATGATGTTCCCGTCGGTCGCGCCCACCGTCGCCCTCTACGCGCGCATGACGGGGATGCGGAGACCGCTTCTCCCGGCGGCGTTCACGATGGGATACCTCCTGGTCTGGAGCGCGGTGGGCGGGCTCGCCCTGGCGCTCGCCGGCCTCGCGGGTGTCCTCCCGCACGACGCCCTCGCGTGGGATGCCGCGGGTCGGCCTCTCACGATCGCGACGCTCGTCGTCGCTGCGGCGTACGAATTCACTCCGTGGAAGAGCGCGTGCCTCGGCAAGTGCCGCAGCCCGCTCGGATTCCTTCTCGGCACATGGCGCGACGGCTGGTTCGGGGCGGTGCGCATGGGAGCGAAGCTCGGAGCCTGGTGTCTCGGCTGCTGCTGGGCGCTCATGGCCGCTCTCTTCGCCCTCGGCGTGATGAACATCGTGTGGATGGGGTCCGTCGCCGTGCTGATCGCTCTCGAGAAGCTGCTGCCATGGCGACGGACGGCGACGGCCGTCACCGCGGGGGTGCTCGTCGGGCTGGCCGTGCTGGTGCTCATCGCACCGCACGCGATTCCAGGGACCACGATGATGCCGGGCGCGCCCATGTAGGCGACCATCGTTCCGAGCCGGGCGCCATGACCGCTGATGGCGCCGGAGTTCTCCCAGGCGCGGGCGCTACGCTGGACGGGTCGGCTCTGGACACCGCGCGTTGCGGATGGGTTTGTGAGTCCAAGGGGCCGATGGTGAGCGCCGATCGGCGTGCATGACCATCACATGAATGGCCCCGGCCGACGACAGTCCGGGTCTGCCCGCTGGGTTCCACGCTTGAGACGTGGGGAGCGGGCGCTGTTCTCGTGCGCAGAGAACCCAGAAGGACACACCCATGCCCAAGAACAAGAAGCCCGCCGGCGGACGCGCGGCCAAGAACTTCGAGCCGCGCTACGGCGCGAAGACGTCGTTCCAGGACCGCAAGCGCCGGCCGACGGATGCTGCCGCCAAGCCGGGCAGCAAGAGCCCCAACCACCGCGGGTACCGCGCGCCGGCCGAAGATGCTGCGGAGCCGAAGCGCCGCTGGACCGCTCAGGAGAAGGCCGGTCGCGACGAAGCTCGCGCCATCCGCTCGCACGGGCGTGATGATCGGCGGTCCTACGACGGCCGTCCCGCGCGTTCGTACGATGACCGTCCGCGTCGTGACTTCGGCGACCGTCCGGCCCGTTCGTACGACGATCGGCCGCGCCGGGAGTCGAACGATCGGGGCGCTTCGTCTCGTTACGCTCGCTCGACGACCGGGGACCGTCCGGCTCGTTCGTACGATGACCGTCCGCGTCGTGACTACAACGACCGTCCGGCCCGCTCGTACGATGACCGTCCGGCACGCTCCTACGATGACCGTCTGGCACGCTCCTACGATGACCGTCCGCGTCGCGATGACCGTCCGGCCCGCTCCTACGATGACCGTCCGCGTCGTGACTACAACGACCGTCCGGCCCGCTCGTACGATGACCGTCCGCGTCGCGATGACCGTCCGGCTCGTTCCTATGACGACCGTCCCCGTCGCAGCCACAGCGACCGTCCGGCGCGCAACCACGACGACCGTCCCCGTCGGTACGAGAACGACCGCCCGAACCGCGCGGACTGGAACGCCAAGCCGAAGCAGCACGACGAGCACATCGACGTCGTACACGAGCGTCTGCAGGCGGAGGCCGTTGAGGCCCAGACCGTCGCCGGCCAGGGCTTCGGTGATCTCGGCCTCGGCCAGAACATCGTGAAGGCCCTCGGCGACATGGGGGCGCAGCATCCCTTCCCGATCCAGGCCGCGACGATCACGCCGATCCTCGCGGGCAAGGACGTCCTCGCGCGCGGCCGCACCGGCTCGGGCAAGACGATCGCGTTCGGTGCTCCGCTCGTGGAGTCGATCCTGAAGTCCCAGGCGGGCCAGAAGCGCGAGTTCGGCCGGTCGCCGAAGGCGATCATCCTCGCCCCGACGCGCGAGCTCGCGCTGCAGATCGACGGCACCATCCAGCCGATCGCCCGCAGCGTGGGCCTGTTCACGACGCAGATCTACGGCGGTGTGCCGCAGGCGCGCCAGGTCGGCGCGCTGAAGAAGGGCGTCGACATCGTCATCGGCACGCCGGGACGCATCGAGGACCTCATCGACCAGGGCAAGCTCGACCTCTCGCAGATCCGCATCGTCGTGCTCGACGAGGCCGACCACATGTCAGAGCTCGGGTTCCTCGAGCCGATGCAGCGGATCCT
Source organism: Microbacterium candidum (assembly GCF_030315975.1). Classification (GTDB taxonomy): domain Bacteria; phylum Actinomycetota; class Actinomycetes; order Actinomycetales; family Microbacteriaceae; genus Microbacterium; species Microbacterium candidum. Next base: position 484,366 of record NZ_JASXSZ010000001.1, read on the forward strand.
CCGCCGCGTCCCCGACGGCGCGCAGAAGCTCCTCTTCTCCGCGACGCTCGACCGTGAGGTCGCAGCCCTCGTCGACGAGTTCCTCGTCGAGCCCGAGGTCTACGAAGTCGCTGGGGAGGACCAGGCGTCCGGCACGATCGACCACCGCGTGCTCGTCATCGACCACCGTGACAAGGCCGAGATCCTCGCGTCCCTCGTCGACCGCGAGGGCAAGACGCTCGTCTTCTCCCGCACACGTGCGTACGCGGAGATGCTCGCCGAGCAGTTCGACGAGGCCGGCATCCGCGCCGTGGCCCTCCACGGTGACCTCAATCAGGCCAAGCGCACCCGCAACCTCGACAAGCTGACGTCGGGCCGGGTGGACGTGCTGGTGGCGACGGATGTCGCGGCTCGCGGCATCCACGTCGATGACATCGACCTCGTGATCCAGGCCGACGCGCCCGACGAGTACAAGACGTACCTGCACCGCTCGGGCCGCACCGGCCGCGCGGGACGCTCGGGCACCGTCGTGACGCTCATCCCGCGGGCTCGTCGCCGTCGGATGACGGAGATGCTCGAGCGCGCCGAGATCGAAGCACCCTTCGAAGAGGCGCGTCCCGGCGACGACATCATCGAGGAGATCGCCGGCCGCATCCCGACCGCCGCAGAGCTGACCGAGTAAGACGCTCATCGGTCCCGTTCCGTCGCTGCGGTGCGAGATGGCGACGGAACGGGACGGGCGAAGAGTTCTGCACCCCCGCCGTGGGGAGGAGGGCTACGCGCGCGCGAGGGCGTCGGCGATATGCCGCGCTCCGTAGGCGAATGCGTCGTCCAGGTCGCTGCCCATGCGGAAGCGACCCGCGAGCTCCATCGTGACGAATCCGTGCACCCACGCGGTGAGCGTGCGGGCGCCGGCCAGCGCGTCCTCCTCGCCCACGAGGTCGGTCGACACGCTCAGCACGGCGGCGATCGTGCCGGCGAGCACCTCGGGATCGGCGAGGGCGTCGTCGGGGAGGCGGGCGAACAGCAGCGAATACGCGTTCGGCCGCGCGTGCGCGAAGGCGCGCGTCGCGTCGAGGAGGGCGAGCGCCCGTTCCCGCGGATCCGGGATGCCGCGAACCGCGGTGTCGAGCGCATTCCCGAGATCCTCGGCGACCCCCTCCATCACGAGTCGGATCACGTCGTTGCGGCTGCGCACCCGCTTGTACAGCGAGGGTGCGCGCACCCCGACGGCCGCAGCGACGGCCTGCATCGTGAGCGCGTCGAGCCCCTCGCGTTCGAGGATGCCGGTGGCCGCCGCGACGATCGCTTCTCTGTTGGTGCGTTCTGGTGTCGGCATCCGATCGTCCCCCGTCGTTCCCCGTCAAAGCTATTGACAATAGCCATGATAGCTACATATCGTAGCGAACATGGAACTCCGCCCCGGATTGAACCGCATCGGCAACGACATCGTCGCCTGCTACCTCGTCTCCGACGACGACGGCATCACCCTCATCGACGCCGGCATCCCCGGCCAATGGCACGACTTCCTCGACGAGCTGAAGGCCATGGGCCGACCGATCGAGGACGTGCGCGGCATCGTGCTCACCCACGGTGACAGCGACCACATCGGCTTCGCCGAGAAGCTGCGCACCGAGCACGGCATCCCCGTGTACGTCCACGAAGCGGACGCCGCACGCGCTCGCGGCGAAGGCAAGTCGTCGGGCGCGTGGGGCAGCATGCGCCTCGGTCCGACGCTCGGCTTCCTCTGGTACTCCGCGCGGCGCGGCGGGCTCCGCCCCGTCTACGTCAAGGAGGTCGTCGCCGTGCAGGCCGGCGAGACGCTGCCGCTGCCCGGGTCGCCCGTCATCATCTCGATGCCCGGGCACTCGCCGGGGAGCATCGCGGTGCACGTCCCCGAGGTCGACGCCGTCTTCGTCGGCGACGCGCTCACGACCCGCAATGTCCTCACGGGCGTCGAGGGCCCCGCGCCGGCACCCTTCACCGACGACCCCGCATCGGCACTCGAGGCGCTCGGGCACCTCACGGGACTCGGTGTCACCTGGGTGCTCCCCGGACACGGCGCCCCATGGTCGGGCGGCGTCGACGAGGCTGTGCGTCTCGTGCGTGCGGCCGCCGACGCGTCGGGCGGATCGGATGCCGCGGGCGACGAACGCGCGGCCTGAGCCGGGCCTGGCGCGCGGAGGCGCTCAGAGGAGCTCTTCGAGGAGCTCGGCGGCCCGCGGCGCGCCTCCCAGCCCGTCGAGCTGACGGGCGAGGGAGGCGGCGGCATCACGGAAGCCGCGCTCCGTGCGCACGCGCGAGACGCCGTCGCGCACTTGCGCCGCCGTCGGCGTGCCGGTCTTCAGGTTCACCCCCGCGCCGGCCCAGGCCACGCGGGCGGCGGTCTCGGGCTTGTCGAGATCGCCGCCCGCGACGACGAGTGGGACGCCATGCGCCAGCGAGGCGAGCACACCGCCCCAGCCGCCGTTCGTGACGATGACGCAGGTGCGGGGGAGGAGCTGCGCGTACGGCAGGAACCCCGCGACCCGCACGTTCCCCGGCACCGCGAAGGGCAGCTCGTCGCGCCCCGGGACGCCTGTCGAGACGACCACGAGCGCGTCCGTGTCGGCGAGCGCCTCGATCGCGGGCCGGATGAGGTCGCCCGGGTCGATGTTCTGCGTGCCCTGAGTGACGTGCACGACCTCCCGCCCGTCGAGATCCGCCCACCAGGACGGCAGGGAGGACGCCGCAGTCCCCGCGGGCGCTGCAGCGGTGGACCGTCTCGACAGCTGCCCGACATAGGTGAGCTGGGCGGGCGCATCGGGCCGGTCGAAGTCGAGCAGCGGTGCGCCGCTCGCGAGGATGCGGTGCGGCGAGAACGTCGCCTCCGCGAAGCTGACGTCCGATGGCGGAAGGCCGGCGGCCGCGCGTGCCCGGGTGAGCGGTGCCCGCATCCGTCGCATCATGAGCGGCACGGTGCTGCGCAGCAGTGCATCCCGAGCCCGGCCGATGAGTGTGCGCCCCGGCGCGAGGCCGAGGCCGCTCGGCGGCGCGTATCGGCTCGGCAGATTCAATGGGAGGATCGCCACCGTCGCCCACAGGCATCCGGTCTTCTCAGCGGCGAGGGCGCCCCCGCCGACCGAGTCCTCGATGACGAGGAGGTCCCACGGATCCCGATGCCATTCGTCGAGGAGATCGGCGCATTGACCCGGCGCGGTGCTGATGAAGAGGTCTTCGATGTTGATGAAGACCTGGTCGAGCCCCTTCTTGCCGACCATGCGCGGGAAGGTGGCGGGCAGGTCGTTCTCGTCGAAGTCGGATGCCGTCGTCCATGGGACGTGCTGTGCGCCGACGGCCTCGACCCTCGAACGGAACGCGGCGCCCGTGTAGAACCGTACGTGGTGCCCGCGCGCGGTGAGCTCTTCGGCGACGGCGAGCATCGGGGCGACGTGCCCTGTGAAGGGCATCGCCGCCATCATGATGCGCGCCATGCGCCACCTCCTGTGCCTTGCGCCCACCCGCTCGTGGGCGCACCGAACCCGCCGGCGGCACCCGTCACCGCACGAGAGCGTGCAGACCCCCGGCGCGATACATTCCGCGCCGTGCTCCCATGTCAGTGATACCCGAGCACGCGCGCGGTCAGAAGAGTCGGTCGGCCGCCAGCGCGCCGAGGGGCGGCCCCGTCTTGCGGATCGTCGCGCTTGCCGCGAGACCGGAGACCGGTCCGCGGCGAGGACCGTCTTCCTCGTCGCGGCCGTCGAGGCCGTGGGCGCGCACGAGCGGTCGAACGCGCCGCGCGAGCCACTGACGGTAGGCCTTGGGCGCCGCCGCCGCGGCCCCGGGATACAGGCCGCGATACGACGACAACAGGTCTGGACGCTCGCGCTCGAGCCATTGGAAGAACCACGGCTTCACGCCGGGTCGCAGATGCAGTGCGCCGAACACGACACTGCGGGCGCCCGCATCCTTGATGCGCGTGAGCGCCTCGTCGATCGAGGAGGTCGAGTCGGTCAGGTGGGGGAGGATCGGCATCATGAAGACGGTGACGCCGAACCCCGCCTCCGCGGCCGCGCGCACGGTCTCGAGGCGTGCGGATGCACTCGGGGTTCCCGGCTCGATCGAATGCTGAAGCGCATCGTCGAACACCGCGATCGAGGTTGCGAGCGTGACGTCGACGTGGCTGGAGGCCTCCTTCAGCAGCGGCAGGTCGCGCCGCACCAAGGTGCCCTTCGTGAGCACCGAGAACGACGTGCCCGACTCGGTGAGTGCGGAGATGATCCCGGGCATCAGCCGGTAGCGGCCTTCGGCCCGCTGATACGGGTCGGTGTTGGTGCCCAGGGCGACCGGGTCTCGCTGCCACGTGCCGCGCCGCAGCTCCCGCTGCAGGACGTCGGCGACATTGATCTTGACGACGATCTGCGAATCGAAGTCATGTCCGGCGTCGAGATCGAGGTACTCGTGCGTGCCGCGGGCGAAGCAATTGTGGCTGATCACGCCGTTCGCGATGAAGTCGTTGGTTCCGGTTGTGATGTCGACCATCTCCATGTCGACGCCCACGTCTTCGATCGATACGACGCGCAGGTCGGCGACGGTTTTCACCGCGGTCCCGAGGATCGACAGTTTTCGGCTGATCGCGGGCCGGGTCGCCGCGAAGAAGCGCTGACGCGAAGGGAGTCCGCCGGTGATCCGGACGTTCGCGACTCCGATGGAATTCGCGGGTTCACGGATCGCGGGAATGCACAGCCGGGTCAAGGCATCGACCACGAGCTGAAGGATGCTCTCATCGTTGTTCGATATCCGTAGGACACCCCGCGAATGCGAGCCCTCCGCATCGAAGATCCCGGACAGGAAACCGGCCTGCCAGACGGCGCTCACGTCGTCCGGTGGCTCGATCAGCTTCTCGATCGTGGCAACATCCGTCCTGCGTCCGGAGTGGATCGCCTCCACCGGGCGCCGTCGATCCGATCCTGGTGCGAACGGCCGCCGTCGGGTCTCGATCCCTTCTGCGAGGAGGTACGCCCGAGTACGATCGAGCGTCTCGACATCTGCGAGGGCGAGCCGGAAGAGGTGGATGTCGCGCGTGCGCGTCGCGGACGGGTAGCGCCCGTGGAAGATCATCCCGTCGCCCTTGATCATGCCCGACAGATATCCGCGGCGAAACTCCTCGGACTCGTCCGGAGACGCGTCGACGCCGCCGAAGCCGAGGAGCCGGTTGGATGTGGTGAGGTGCGGGCGACGGCGAGCGCCGTTCATCGCTCCGGTGACATGCTTCCAGCCGCGTTCGGTCAAGAATCGGTGATCACCGCTCGCGATGACGATGGTGCCGTCGGCGAGAGTGACGCGATACGCGCGCTTCCGGGTCGTCCAGGTGGCCTTGACCGCGGTGCGGACGTAGCGCCGGTAGTCGCCCTGCCTCTCCGTGCCGACGATCTCGTCGCCGACAGCGAGCGTGCCGATCGGACGGTGTCGCCCGTCCGCGCACAGGACGAGCGTGTCGGGCGCGACGCAGTACGTGCACGCATGGGTGCATCCCCGATAAGGATTCACCGTCCAGTCGAACGGCATCGCCGATGCGCCGGGCACATGGTTGAGCGCGCTCCGCGCCATCACCTCATGGAACGTGATGCCCGCGAATTCGGGCGTCGTCACACTGCGGACGAGGCCGTTGATGCGTTCGAGCCCCGGCAGCGCCGCGGCATCCGCAACACCCAACTCCTGCCCTGCCCATCGCATGCGACAAGTAGAACATGAGTGCGATAAAGTGTCAAGCGAGCTTCGAAGATATCGACTACAAACGCACGACGACCTTGCCGGTCAGATGACGGCTCTCGAGGAGTCGGAAGGCGTCCTGCACGTCGTCCAGCGCGAACTCCTCCTGCACGGAGAACGAGAGCTCGCCGTTCGCCACGTAGTCCGCGAGCTTCTGCAGCACCTCCGCCGAGCGCTCGCTCCCCGGAGTCACCAGCCCGAACTCCTCGGCGCCCGGGTAGTCCGCGATCGTGCAGATCCGGCTCGGGTCGACGCCGAGCGCGAGTGCGACCTCGACCGTCGCGCGACCCTGTGCGTCCATCACAGCCGTCACCGGGCCGAGCGCGCGCACGGCGTCCAGGAGTCCTTCGCCGTACGCGACCGGCTCGATCCCGACCTCGCGGAGGCGTTCGTGGTTCCGCGGGCTCGCCGTGCCGATCACGCGGGCGCCCTTGCGGCGTGCGAGCTGGGCGTACAGGAACCCCACCCCGCCGGAGGCGGCCCCCACGAGCACCGTGTCGTCTTCGCCGACGGGCATCGCGCGCAGGCACGAGACGGCTGTCAGCCCAGGAGTGGCGAGGGATGCGGCGACCCCCCACGGAAGGTTCTCGGGCTTGCGCGCGAGGTTCGCGGATGCGACGGCGAGCCGTTCGCGCAGCGTCGATCCTCCCCATCCGAGCACCTCGTCGTCGGCTTCGACGTAGGACCCGTCGAAGTACTGCGCGCCCAGGCCGTCGCGGGTGGCCGTTCCGGCGAAGTCTCCGCCGAGACCGCGCGGGAACGCACTCTTCAGGGGTGCGATCCCGGAGCGGGCCTTCGCATCCCAGTAGTTCAGCCCGACGGCTTCCACGGCGACCACGACCTGACCGTCTTTCGGCGTGGGCTCGGTCACATCGGCGATGTACAGGACCTCCGGTCCGCCCACTTCGTCGTATCGCACGGCTCTCATGCGTCGATCATGCACCAGTCGCGGGGTCAATAGGTGGGGGCGGGCGGAAGCCCGAAGAACTCCTCGAGGGTGTGGAACCCGCCATCGTGGTAGGCCTTCGCGAGCCCGACGCCGATGAAGCGCAGATGCCACGGCTCGGAGTCGTAACCGGTCACCGGCGTATGGCCCTGCTCGTACCGCACGATGAAGCCGTACTCCCACGCGTGGTCGAGGATGAACTGGTCCTGCGGCGTGCCCGCGAGGGAGTCCAGGTTCCCGCACGAACCGTTGCACGGCTCGACATCGGTCGCGAGACCGGACTGGTGCTCGCTGAACCCCGGGCGCGCGCTCACGAGGTCGGCGTTCGCGGTGCCGCGCGTGTGCACCTGGATCCCGTAGTTCCCGATCTGCGTCTGATACGAGCGATAGCCGCTGTTGACCGCGATCTCGCCGGCCCCTGCCTGCTTCGCCGCCGCGACGAGGTTCGAGAGACCCGCGGCCGCATCCGCGCGGAGCGGTTGGCGTCCGAGGTCGCGGACTCCGGCAGGCATCACGAGGGGCGAGGGGGCGTAGTCCTTCGGAGAGTAAGGGCGCTGTTTGTTGACGACGACCCACGTGAAGTGGGGATCGTCCAGGTGGACGCACGGGGCGCCGCCGGAGACGACGGTGTCGCGGAACTCCGTGCCTCCTCCGGCGGCCTTCACGGCCGCCTCGGTGTCGTGGGCGGCCAGTGCGGCGGTGAACGCGGCATTGTCGCAGAGGCTCTTCGCCGCCGGAGGAGGGGTCGCGGCGGCGGCGACCGGTGCGGTGCTGGTCACGGGACGATGCGAGTGCGTCGCGGCCGCGGCGGGCGTGCTCGTCTGCGCCAGTGCGGCGGCGGTGACGGCGATCGTCCCGCCGACGAGGAGGGTCGCGGCGGCGACGACGGTGAACAGACCCCGGATGCGGCGCGCCCGCCGCACTGCGGCCGTGCGGACCTCATCCACCGCATCGCCGAGGATGTCGGCGTTCGCATGCCGCGACGGACGGACATGCCGCGTGCGCGCGGGCGCAGGTGCCGTGGTGTGCGCTGCGGTGTGCGTGCGCATGCCGGCTCGCGACATCCCTGTGCTGCCGATGGTGCCGCGCGCAGGCGCGTTGATGAAGGCCTCGAGTGTGATCGGCTCGGGTTCCGGCGCCGGCTGCGGCGTCGGCTCCGGAACCGCTGTCGTGGGGACCACGATGTCCGCGGTGCGAGCGGCCTCGGCCGCCGCGCGCGCGGCGCGTCGAGTCAGCGGCGTGCCGGTAGGGGGATCCGTCACGGCCCCCATTGTGCCGCACCTGCCTGAGCGGCCCGTCCGAATCCGGCGCACGACCGGCCCCGAACGCGTGCTGGGCCGACGCTGGACCAGCACCCAGTGAGACTGAGTACCATAGACGGTGAGAGTGAGTTTCAAACACAAAGAGGAGGACGCCGCGATGGAGCGGAGCATCTACGACGAGGACCACGACGCGTTCCGCGACGTCGTCAAGGAATTCATCAAGCGCTACGCCACCGACGAGAAGCGCAAGCAGTGGGAGCGCGACGGCGAGATCGACCGCGCCACCATGCTCGCTGCGGGCGAGGCCGGCATCATCGGGCTGAGCGTGCCGGAGGAGTTCGGCGGCGCGGGGATGCTGCAGGACTACCGCTTCCGGTCGATCGTCCTCGAGGAGACCATCGGCGCCGGCCAGGGGTCGCTCGCCGGTGCCCTCGGCATCCAGGACGACCTCGCCGTGCCGTACATCGCCCACATGGGCACGCAGGAGCAGAAGGAGAAGTGGCTGCCCCGCATGGCGACCGGTGAGATCCTCGGCGCCCTCGCGATGACCGAGCCGGGCGCCGGAAGCGACCTGCGCGGCATCAAGACCACGGCCAAGCGGGCCGAAGGCGGCTACATCGTCAACGGCGCGAAGACGTTCATCTCGAGCGGCAAGACCGCCGACATCGTCGTGACGTTCGTGAAGACCGGCGAGGGCAACCGCCCGGACGCGTTCAGCCTCCTCATCCTCGAGGACGGCATGAAGGGCTTCGACCACAGCAAGAAGCTAGAGAAGATGGGCTTCCACGGGTGGGACACGGCGGAGATGTCGTTCACCGACGTGTTCGTCCCCGAGGAGAACCTCATCGGCGGCCGCGAGGGCCTCGGCTTCATCCAGCTCATGATGAACCTGCCGCTCGAGCGCCTGTCGATCGGCGTCGCCGCCGCCGCCGCGGGTGAGGCGGCGTTCGCCTGGACGCGCGACTACGTGTCGAGCCGCGAGGCTTTCGGACAGCCGGTCGCCGACTTCCAGAACACGCGCTTCAAGCTCGCCGACATGGCGACCACGGTCGACGTCATGTGGGCCTACGTCGACCGCGCGATGATGCTGTACAAGGACGCGAAGCTCACCGCCGAAGAAGCCGCCAAGGTCAAGTTCTGGGCGACCGATCGCGAGTGGGAGCTCCTCGACACCGGCGTGCAGCTGCACGGCGGTTACGGCTACATCACCGAGTACCCGATCGCGCGCGCGTTCCTGGACGCCCGCGTGCACCGCATCTACGGCGGCACGAACGAGATCATGCGCGACCTCGTCTCGCGCCAGATCGTCGGCAAGCGCTGACATCAGATCGCGCGAACGCCGTCTCCTTCGGAGGCGGCGTTCCGCGTTTCAGCGCCGGGAGCGTCGCGCGCGGATTCCGACGACGACGGCGACGAGGACGACGATGCCGACGATCGCGAGCGCGACCGGCCCCGCCCACGCCGACGTGAAGTCCGGGTAGGCAGCGGTGTCGTCGCATCCGGCGACCGCGCACGACATCGGGACGATCAGGTGCAGCATGGCTCCTCCGCATCCATCGTGATCCGGGGGTGGATGCGGCGGCCAGGCCCGTCACCGCATCGTTACGCGTGGACCCGCGTGCAGAACTCCACCGATTCGCGCATGAGCGCGTTCGGACTGCCGGGTTCGACCGGAACCACGCCGGATCGGTGGAGTTCTGCGCCGCATGCGGCGCGTGTCGCGGTCAGACGAGCACGAAGAGCGCGGCCGAGACAGCCCAGAAGATCAGGATGAAGACGACGTCGCGCGCGCGGAACGGGACGGTGTGGCGCTCCGTGCGGGTCGGATGGGCGCCGAAGGCGCGCGCATCCATCGCCAGTGCCACCCGCTCCGCGTGCCGGATCGCGCCCGCGAGCAGGGGGACGACGTAGCCGGCGCCCCGCGCGATCGCGGCGAACGGCCCGCGCCCGCCGTGGGCGCCGCGGATGCGGTGGGCCTGCCGGATGAGGTCGAGTTCGTGGCGGAACCGCGGTACGAACCGGAAGGCCGCGATGGCCGTGTAGCCCACGCGGTAGGGCACGCGCAGCTGCTGCACGAGTGATCGGGCGAGGTCCGGCCCCGTCGTCGTCGTGCCGGCGATAAGCGCGAGCGCCACGATCGCGACGAGCCGCAGCGCGGTCGCGAGTCCGACCTGGACGGCACCGCCGTACAGCGTCCAGCCGCCGATCTGCAGCACGACCACGTCATGGGAGACGTTGGCGGGATCGGTCCACACCGCGAGACCGAATCCGACGATCGCGACCGCAACGGGCAGGGCAACGAACAGGGTGAGGGCGATCGTGCGGGTGAACCGCATCCCGATCAGCAGCGTGACATACGCCAGCGCGATGAAGGCGAGCGGGGTGGCGAGATCGCGGACGAAGACGAGCAGCAGCATCGCGGGCAGGGGTGCGGCGAGCTTCGCGAGCGGGTTCAGCGCGTACAGGAACCGAGGGGATGCCGCACCCCCGGCGATGTCCGCGCCCTCCGCGTACGGATCGACGGTCACCGCGCGCCTCCGGGAAGGTCGGCGAGGCGCACCGCGCCGGCGAGTTCGGGATGCTGCGTCAGCCCGCCGAGCGCCTGTCGCAGAGGCGGGGGCTTCAGACCGGCCCGCGTGAGTACGGCGTCGTCCGCGAAGAGCGCGTGGGGGTCCGCATCCGCCGCCACCCGTCCCTCCGCGAGGACGACGACACGGTCCGCGTGGTCGGCGATCAGCTGCATGTCGTGCGTCACGACGATCACGGTCGTCCCGGCGGCGTGCAGGTCGCGCAGGATCGCCAGGATCTCCTCGGCGCGGCCGCGGTCCTGGCCGAAGGTCGGCTCGTCGAGGGCGAGGATCGGCGCGCCCGCGATGAGTGCCGTCCCGACGGAGAGACGGCGCTTCTGGCCCCCGGAGAGGAGGAACGGATGCACATCGGCCTTGTCCGCGAGGCCGAAGCGGGAGAGCATCTCGTCGACGGCTTCGGCGGATGCGCCGCCGTAGGCCAGCTCGCCGGCGACCGTGTGCGCGACGAACTGGTGCTCCGGATTCTGGAAGACGAAGCCGATCGTGCGCGTCAGTTCGCGTGAGGAGAGATGCGAGACATCCCTCCCGTCGATGCGGACGGCGTCGCGCGGCGGCTTCAGGACACCGGCGAGAGCCTGCAGCAGCGTCGTCTTGCCGGCGCCGTTCGCGCCGGCGATCGCAACGAACTCGCCGCGGCGGATGTCGAGGTCGATGCCGTGCAGGATCTCGGTGCGGCGACGGGCGAGCGTCAGGTTCCGGATGCGGATGAGGGGGTCGGTTCGCTGGGCCCCGAGGTCGTCGAGGAGCGGAACCGACGTCGCGCCGACGGGCGACGCTTCGACGAGCTCGGCGACCGGTGATGGGTCGGCGTCCTCGCGACGGACGTTGAGCGAGTGACGGTCGTTGAGCGAGCTTGCGAGTCGAAACGCAGAGTCGAGACGCGGTGAATCGACGGCCGGAGAGCTGTTCACATCCTCACTGCGTTTCGTCTCGGTCGTTCCTCCCTCGCTCAACGCCCCGCGAGGTGGAAAGCCGTTCGGGTGTTCGCTCGACGACCCGCGATGAACGTTGACATGGAGAGCAGGGGACGCCTCGAGGGCGGCACGGAGCTCGGCGGGAGCGAGCGGCAGCGGATCCAGCGGGTACCCCGCATCCCGCAGCCGCAGTGCGGCGAGTGTCGAGACGGGGAGCCACACGCCGAGGTCGTGGAACTCCGCGGCCCGTGACCGCAGCAGGTCGACCGGGCCGTCGGCGACGAGCCGGCCTGCGGCGTCCAGCACGACGACCCGCGTCGCGAGGGCGACCGCGGCATCCAGGTTGTGCTCGACGAGGACGATGGCGCGGTCACCGGCCGCGATGACGTCGACGAGGGTCGCATAGACCTCCTCGATCCCGACGGGGTCAAGGTTCGCGGTCGGCTCGTCGAGGACGAGGAGCGGCGCCCCCATCGCGAGGGCCGCCGCAATGGCGAGCCGCTGGCGTCCCCCGCCGGAGAGGCGGTCGGGGTTCTCGTGCCGGCGTTCCCACAGTCCGACGCGGCGCAGGGCGTCTTCCATGCGGGCCAGCACGTCCGACACCGGTGCGAGGAGATTCTCCGGCCCGAACGCGACCTCGTCGAGGAGCGTCCCGGTGACGAGCTGCGCATCCGGATCCTGGAACACCATCGCGACGTGCGTGCTGAGCTCGGCGACCGTGGAGTCCGCCGTGGACAGCCCTTCGATCTCGATCGAACCGTCGACGCGCGCAGGGATGTCGTGCGGGATGAGTCCGTTGAGGGCGAGCGTCAGCGTCGACTTCCCCGACCCGCTCGGACCGAGCACCAGCACGACGTCCCCGGCGTGCACGTCGAACGAGACGTCGGCCGGGGTCGCCGCATCCACCCCGCGTCGGCCGGATCCGCCCGCCGAGCGCGACGGGTCACCCGCATCCTCGTACGTGATCGCGAGTCCGCGCACGCGCGCCAGGACGGTGGCCGCCACGGGTCAGCGACGGACCGTGCGGGCGACGCCGGCGGTGCGCAGGGCGTCGCCGATCTTCAGACCGATCCAGGTCCAGAGGACGGGCGCGAGCAGGAGCACGACGTAGAGCGTGATCGTCGCCCACATGGGGAGTTCGGCGGCGTTGAGCGCGAAGCCCATGACGACCGCGAGGGCCGCCCCGACGATGATCGCGGAGATGAAGTAGCGCCACGACTGCCACGAGCGGTAGCGGGTGAGGGCGGCGACGCCCTCCTGCAGACCGCCGATGAGGAGGGCGGTGCCGAGGTAGCGTCCGATCCACTGCGGCGCGAACGCGCTGGCGATGAGCGCGGCGAACAGGTGAGAGAGGAGAGCGACCCACGGGAGGCGCAGCAGCGCCTGCGCGATCACGCCGGGGATGACGTGGGAGCCGAGCACGAGGCCGTAGAGGATCGGCGCCGTCGCGAAGACGAACGGGCTCACGTATCCGGCGACGGCGGCGAGCAGACCCGTGGCGACGCCGATGGCCGCGCAGATCAGCAGAACGCGCGTCGAGAGGATGCGGGAGGGGGCCACCGGTCCAGCCTATCGGGCGAAGTAAGGGGAGCCTAACTCGTCAGATGCGTCGATGGCGTCGCGTGAGTCGCACCGCCGGCATCGGAGGAGCCGGGATGCGCTCGTCGCCGTGCCCGACGACGTGTCCGAACCGCGGCGAGTCGGCCTCCCACGCTTCGCGGGCCTCGACGATCTCGTCGTGCGTGCGGGCGACGAAGTTCCACCACATCACGATCTCGTCCTCGAAGGGCATCCCGCCGAGGAGGAAGATCGTGGCGTCCTCCTCCGCGGCGACCTCGACGGCGTCGCGATGGATGCCGAGGTACAGCAGATGATCCCGGCCGACATCCGTGCCCTCGACGGTCGCCGTGCCCGTCACCCCGACGATGCCGTACTCCCAGTCCCACGTGAGCGGCAGGGTGACGGTGGAGCCCGCGGGCAGGGAGATCTCGACGCCCGCGATCGGCGTGTAGGCGGAGGCGGGGGACGCCGCGCCCGCGAACTCGCCCATGACGACGGTGGCGCGTGCTCCGCCGCCCAGGTCGACGGCGGGCAGTTCGGTGTGCTGCTCGAACGCAGGGCCCTCATGCCGACGTGATTCGGGGAGCGCGACCCACAGCTGGAGCGCGTCGAGCGGGATCGGGTCCTCGCCTACGGAGTACTCGGAGTGTGCGATGCCCGCACCGCTCGTCATGAGGTTGAGCTGGCCTCGCCGGACGACGACGTCGCTGCCGACGGTGTCGCGATGGCGCACCTCGCCGATCAGCGGCCACGTCACCGTCTGCAGCCCGATGTGCGGATGCGGCTCCACGCGCATGCGGGTCGGCTGCGGTCCGAACCGGTCGAGGAAGCACCACGCGCCGATCATCGGGAGGTCGCGCTGCGGCAGCGACCGGCGCACCTCCATCGCCCGGACGCCGCCCAGCGGCACCTCTCTGGCTTCCAGCAGGAGGGTCCGCGGGCCGTCGCATTCCGCGGCGGCCTCCGCTTCGAGAGGTCCGGCATCCAAGCGCGTCATCCCGCCAGGCTACGCCCGCGCATGGGCGGTCGGCCGAGACTTCGCGAGGCGGCTCTGCAGGCGGGGACGGTGGCCTTGTCGCGTCGCATGGCCTGGGCAGGCGACATAGACCCCTGGCGCTGGATTTATCGCGGGTCTATGGTCGGGGGCATCCGGGCCGCTGGGGGCCCCGGCGCGATTCGTTGGGGAGAATCGCTACTTCACGGATTCGAGGGAATCATGAGACGACGTGTTCTCGCCGTGATCGCGGCACTGGCTCTGGGTGTCACCACCCTCTTCGGCGCATCGAGCGCCGCCTTCGCCGATTCCCCGCCCGGAGGGGCCCTGTACGTCGCCGTCGGCGACTCGGAGGCCGCCGGCACCGGCAACCTCCCGTACGTCGACGCGAACTGCCTGCGGTCGGCGCGGGCGTATCCGGCGCTGCTCGCGAGCTCGCTCGGCACGCAGGTGGTCTCGGCGGCGTGCGCCGGCGCCACGGTCGCGCAGACGGAGGAGCAGGTCGGCGGGCTCGCTCAGGCCGGCGCGCTCGGGCCGAACACCCAGCTGGTCACCGTGACCGCGGGCGTGAACGACACCGGGTGGCAGTCGGTGCTGATGGCCTGCAGCAATGCCGGGACACCCATCGGGTGCCAGGAGGCGTACGCGGCTGCTCTGGCCGCCGTCGCGGGGATTCCGCAGAGCATCGGGACCCTGGTCGGACAGATCCGCGCGGCAGCGCCGAATGCGCGCATCGTCGTGACGGGATACCCGATGCTGTTCGGCGCGGTCACCTCGTCGTGCACGGTCGGCAACTTCCAGGGCACCACGGTGAAGTTCACGGCGGTGCAGGCCGGATTGGTCAACGCCGGCGTCGGCGGTGTGAACACCGCCGTCAATATGGGTGTGGGCGCCTACCAATCCGCGTTCACCGGCAGGTTCGGTCACCCCGATCCTGCCGTCTCGTACCAGGATGTCGCCGCCGGCTTCGCCGGTCACAGCCTGTGCGACACCGGATCCCGCTGGATCAGCGGGTTGGCCAACGGCACGGCGAGCAGCGACCGCGGGTTCCACCCGAACGCCGCCGGCCAGCAGGCGTGGGCCGCGATCGTCGCGGCCTCCCTGCACTAGACGGCGGGGGCTGGATGTCGTCCCCGCGGCATCCAGCCCCGCGCCTTTCGCCTGGCAGACTCGGACGGTGACCCTCTCGCTTCTCGACGCCGTTCCGAAGGGCGCTTCGCCCGACGACGTCTATCTCGGCTTCGTGGAGTGGGCGGAGGGGCAGGGCTTCACGCTCTACCCGGCGCAGGACGAAGCCGTCATCGAGATCGTGTCCGGATCGCACGTGATCCTGTCCACCCCGACCGGCACCGGCAAGTCGCTCGTCGCGGTCGCGGCGCACGCCGCATCCCTCTCCCGCGGCGGTCGCACGTACTACACGGCGCCGATCAAGGCGCTGGTCAGCGAGAAGTTCTTCGCGCTGGTCGACATCTTCGGCGCCGAGAACGTCGGGATGGTGACGGGCGACTCATCGGTCAACGCGGACGCGCCGATCGTGTGCTGCACGGCCGAGATCCTCGCGAACCTCGCGCTCCGGCAGGGCGCGGCCGCCGACGTCGGCCAGGTCGTGATGGACGAGTTCCACTTCTACGGCGAGCCGGACCGCGGGTGGGCCTGGCAGGTGCCGCTGCTGCTCCTGCCGCGCACCCAGTTCATCCTGATGTCGGCGACGCTCGGCGACGTCACGGCGATCGCCGATGATCTCACGCGTCGCACGGGACTCCCCGTCGCCCGCATCACGGGCGTCGAGCGGCCCGTGCCGCTGCACTTCGAGTACGTCCGCACGCCGATCCACGAGACGGTCGAGGAGCTCCTGCACACGGCCCGCTCGCCCGTCTACATCGTGCACTTCTCGCAGGCCGCGGCGATGGAGCGTGCGCAGGCGCTGTCGTCGCTGCGGATCATCAGCCGCGAGCAGCGCGACGAGATCGCCGAGGCGATCGGCGGCTTCCGCTTCACGACGGCCTTCGGCCGCACCCTCTCGCGCTACGTGCGGGCCGGCATCGGCGTGCACCACGCCGGGATGCTGCCGCGCTACCGCCGGCTGGTCGAGACGCTCGCGCAGCGCGGCCTTCTCCGCGTCATCTGCGGCACCGACACCCTCGGCGTCGGCATCAACGTCCCCATCCGCACGGTGCTGCTCACCGCGCTCACGAAGTACGACGGACAGAGGATGCGGCAGCTCACCGCCCGCGAGTTCCACCAGATCGCCGGACGCGCAGGGCGCGCCGGCTTCGACACCGCGGGGACCGTCGTCGTCATGGCGCCCGAGCACGAGATCGAGAACGCGGTCCAGATCGCCAAGGCCGCCGACGACCCGAAGAAGCTCAAGAAGATCATCCGGAAGAAGGCGCCGGAGGGCTTCGTGAACTGGACCGAGTCGTCGTACGACCGGCTCGTCGTCGCGGAGCCCGAGCCGCTCGTCCCGAGGATGCAGCTGACCGCCGCGATGCTCATCAACGTCATCGCCCGCGGCGGCGACGTGTTCGCGAACGTCCGCTCTCTGGTGTTCGACAACCACGAGCCGCGCGCCCGGCAGTACGAGCTCACCCGTCGCGCGCTCGCGATCTTCCGCACCCTCGTCGTCGCGCAGATCGTCGTCGTCGAGCGGGACACCTCCCCGGTCGTTGAGCGAGCGAAGCGAGACGAAACGCAGCAAGACGATCTCGAGACGTCACCGCGTTTCGTCTCGGTCGTTCCTCCCTCGCTCAGCGTCCCGCGGGAAGTCGCCGACATCCCCGTCATCCGGCTGACCGTCGATCTGCAGCCGAACTTCGCGCTCAACCAGCCGCTGTCGCCCTTCGCGCTCGCGGCCATCGAGCTGCTCGATCCGCTGGACGCCCCGGGCGCCGTCGGCACCGGCCACTACGCACTCGATGTCGTCAGCGTCATCGAGGCGACGCTCGACGACCCGCGACCGGTCCTCTCGCAGCAGGAGTTCCGGGCGCGCGGCGAAGCGGTCGCCGCGATGAAGCGCGACGGCCTCGACTACGACGAGCGCATGGAGGCGCTCGAGGAGATCACCTACCCGAAGCCCCTCGAGGAGCTGCTCACCGAGGCGTACGGGGTCTTCGCGTCGAGTCAGCCGTGGATCCTCGACTTCGCGCTGCATCCCAAGTCCGTCGTCCGCGACATGTTCGAGCAGGCGCTGTCCTTCTCCGAGCTCATCTCGCTGTACCAGCTCGCGCGGAGCGAGGGCCTCGTGCTGCGGTACCTCAGCGATGCGTACCGGGCCATCCGGCAGACAGTGCCCGCGGATGCGCAGACTCCCGAGCTCCTCGATGTCATCGCGTGGCTCGGCGAGATGGTGCGGCAGGTCGACTCCAGCCTCGTCGACGAGTGGGAGTCCCTGATCAATCCCGCCCTCGACCCGGATGCCCCGGTGGTGCCGCCTGCGCCGCCGTCCGTGCTGACGAACCGCCGCGCGTTCACCGTGCTGGTGCGCAACGAGCTGTTCCGGCGCGTGCAGCTCGCGGCTCTGCAGCGTGACGACGACCTCGTCGAGCTGGACCCGGATGCCAGCTGGCCCGAGGCCCTCGACGCCTATTACGACGAGCACGACGAGATCCTCACCGGCGGCCCCGCGCGCTCCGCTGCGCTGGTCTCCATCGCCGAAGGACCCGACGAGTGGCGCGTCGAGCAGACCGTCGACGACCCCGCCGGCGACCATGACTGGCGCATCCGCGGCATCGTCGACCTCGCCGCATCCGAGGAGGCCGGCACCGCCGTCGTGCGCGTGACGGAGATGGTGCGGCTTTAAGCCCCGCCCGCGTGCCCGCGCGCCCGCCCGCGCGCTCTGCCGCCCGCTCCCCGAACAGCTCCGCCGCGGTTCAGGACATGCGGGATGCCATGTCGGATATGCCGTCCGCACCCCGCATGTCCTGAACGGTGGCGGAGGTCAGCCGCCGACGGCGACTGTAACCGCGCGTTCAGCCGGGCACGCGAGAATCGGAGCATGCGTGCCGGGGGGAGAACAGCGGCGGCGCTCGCGCTCGTCGTGGCGCTGGGCGCTGCAGCCGTCGCCTGCGCTCCCGAGAGGGGGCCGGCATCCTCTCCGACCGAGGCGCCGAGCGCGACCCCGACGGCGCCCCCGACTCCCGTCGACCCGATCGCCGCGCTCACCCTCGAGCAGCGCGTCGGGCAGCTCTTCATGGTCGGCACGAGTGTCCGTGGCGCAGACCCCGTGACGATCTCCGCGATCGTCGATCGCCACGCCGGCAGCATCTTCCTGCACGGGCGGTCGCAGGCGGGCGCGGCGGCGACCGCCGCGCTCGTGCGCTCGTTCACATCGCTCGTGGGCCCGGCGACGACAGCGGGCGTCCCCCTGTGGGTGGCGACGGACCAGGAGGGCGGCGAGGTGCAGGTCCTGCAGGGGCCCGGCTTCGACCGCATGCCGTCGGCGCTCTCGCAGAGCGCGCTCCCCGACCTCGAGAAGCAGGGGGAGACCTGGGGCTCCCAGCTCTCGCAGGTGGGAGTCAACATGGACCTCGCGCCCGTCGCCGACATCGTGACGAGCCCGGGCGCCGCACGGGCGAATCCGCCGATCGGGGCGCTGAATCGCGAGTACGGCTTCGACCAGGCATCCGTCGCGGCGCACGCGGGTGCGTTCGCGGAGGGGATGCGGTCCGCCGGCGTCGTCCCCACGTTCAAGCACTTCCCGGGCCTCGGCCGGGTCGGCGGCAACACCGACTTCGATGCCGGGATCGTCGACGACACCGTGACGGCGGACGCTCCGGATGTCGACGTCTATCGCCAGCTGACGAGCCACGGGGTCTCCGCCGTGATGCTCTCGACGGCCGTCTACCAGCGGATCGACCCGAGCGTCCCCGCCGTCTTCTCGAAGGCGATCGTGACGGATCTGCTGCGCGGGAAGGTCGGGTTCGACGGCGTCGTCATGACCGACGACGTGTCCGCGACCGCGCAGATGAAGGCATGGTCGCCCGCCGACCGGGCGATCCAGTCGATCCAGGCGGGTGTCGACGTCGTGCTCGTGTCCGCCGACCCCCGCGTCTACGCGCCGATGTACGACGCGGTGCTCGCGAAGGCGAAGGCGGATCCCGTCTTCGCGAAGCAGGTGGATGACGCGGCCCGCCGCGTCGTGGAGGCCAAGGCCCGCAGCTGACGGATCAGACCCCGTCGGGCCAGTCGATGGTGAGGCCGGGGACGTCGTATTCGCGGAGGTACTTCACGACGACCGGGCAGCGCGGCACCACGGTCTCGCCGCGCTCGGCGACATCCGTCATCGCGCGCTCGACCACGATCCCGGCCAGGCCCCTCCCGCGGAAGGCGGGGTCGACGACGGTGTGCGGGAACACGAGACGTCCGTGGGCGTCGACGATGAACTCGGTGAAACCGGCGAGCACGCCGCCCACCGTCAGTTCGTACCGGTGCGTCTCGTCGTTGCGAACGACCTCGATGTCAGCAGCATCCATGCGACAACTCAACCATGCCGTCGACGGGCCGGGGCGAAAGAGCGGGGCGGCATCCGGTCAGAACCGGATGCCGCCCCTGTCGCATGAGCGGATCAGCGCGTCAGCGCGGCGTCCTCCTCAGCCACGGCCTCGGGCGCGGCGTCCGCCTGCTCCTGCAGCGTGACGGTCGCGAGCGAGTGCGCCTCCTGCGACGCGAGGTCGACGTCGCCGTCCTCGTCGAGGTCCTCGGCGAACGGCTGACCGTCGCGGGGAGCGTCATACAGCTCCTGGTCGAGGATGCCCTCGCGCTTCGACACGATCGTCGGGACGAGTGCCTGTCCGGCGACGTTGACCGCGGTGCGGCCCATGTCGAGGATCGGGTCGATCGCGAGCAGCAGGCCGACGCCCTCGAGCGGGAGGCCCAGGGTCGACAGGGTCAGCGTCAGCATGACGACGGCGCCCGTGGTGCCGGCGGTGGCCGCCGAGCCGACGACCGACACAACGATGATCATGAGGTACTGCCACCACTCGAGGTGGATGCCGTAGAACTGGGCGACGAAGATCGCGGCGATGGCCGGGTAGATGGCGGCGCAGCCGTCCATCTTGGTCGTCGCACCCAGCGGCACGGCGAACGACGCGTAGCCGCGCGGGACGCCGAGGTTGCGCTCGGTGACGCGCTCGGTGAGGGGCAGGGTGCCGATCGACGAACGGCTCACGAAGCCGAGCTGGACGGCCGGCCAGACACCCGAGAAGTACTGGCGGATGCCGAGGCCGTTGGTCTTCAGGATGATCGGGTAGACCACGAACAGCACGAGCACGAGGCCGATGTAGACGGCGCCGGCGAACCAGGCGAGCGCGGTCAGCTTCTCCCAGCCGTAGTTCACGACGGCCGAGCCGATGAGGCCCAGGGTGCCGAGCGGGGCGATGCGGATGATCCACCACAGCACGCGCTGGATGACCTTCAGCAGCGACTCGGTGAAGGCGAGGAACGGCTCCGCCTTCTTGCCGGCCTTGAGCGCCGCGATGCCGACGGCGGCGGCGACGACGATGACCTGCAGGATGTTGAAGCTCACGCCCGACGTGAGCGCGTGCGTGACCGGATCCTGTGCGGTGTTCACCGTCAGGCCGAGGAAGTTCTGCGGGATCAGGCCGATGAGGAAGTTCCACCACGTGCCGACCGTGTACGGCTGGCCGGGCTCGAGGCCCGTGCCGGCGCGGCTGCCGGGCTGGATCACGAGACCGAGCACGATGCCGATCGACACCGCGATGAACGCCGTGATCGCGAACCAGAGGATCGTCTGGCCCGCGAGGCGCGCGGCGTTCTGCACGCGACGGAGGTTCGAGATGCTCGCGACGATCGCCGTGAAGATCAGCGGCACGACCGCGGCGCGCAGCAGAGTGACGTACGAGGTGCCGATCGTCGCCAGCGTGTCGGACAGCGGCGTGTGGTTGGCCGCGCTCGCGCCGGAGTTGCGGGCGACGAGACCGAGGACGACACCCAGGATGAGGGCGACGACGATCTGGAAGCCGAACGAGGTGAGGACCTTGCGCAGCGGGCTGCGGGTGTCGGGCGCCTTCGTGCGGCGGGCGGAGGAAGCTGTGGACATGCGGGGAGACTCCTTTGGGGTTCCTTCAAGCGTATGGAATACCAACGAAACATGCCAATCGGTGTTACTTCACATGACCCAGTGTTATGAGAGTTCTCCACAGATCACCGCCGCCGTCGGGGTTGTCAGGGGGCGCGATTATCGTGGATCGGGTGGATGTCGAGACATACGGGCCGGGTGCAGATCCCTATGCCGGTCTCGAGTGGGAACAGGACGAGTACGCCCCGATCCCCGACGACGAATGGGCGCCGCCGGAGGACGACGGGCGGATGCCGGCGGTCGATATCCCGCCGCGTCGTGATCTGACGGGGTCCGACCCGCGCGCCGTCCTGCAGGAGGTCTACGGCTACGACGACTTCCGCGGCGACCAGGCGGCGATCGTCGAGCAGGTCATCGGCGGCGGAGATGCCGTGGTTCTCATGCCGACCGGCGGCGGCAAGAGCGTCACCTACCAGGTGCCCGCGCTCGTGCGGCCCGGCACGGGGCTCGTCGTCAGCCCCCTCATCGCCCTGATGCACGATCAGGTGGATGCGCTCGTCGCCAACGGCGTGCGCGCGGCCTACCTCAACTCGACGCAGAGCATCGACGAACGGCGCATGGTCGAGCGGCTGTACCTCGGGGGGGAGCTCGACCTCCTCTATGTCGCGCCCGAGCGCCTCGGCAACGGGCAGACGCTCGCGTTCCTGCAGCGCGGGTCGCTCAGCGTCATCGCGATCGACGAAGCCCATTGCGTGTCGCAATGGGGCCATGATTTCCGACCCGACTACCTCGCCCTCGGCGGGCTGGCCGATGCCTTCCCCGACGTCCCGCGGATGGCGCTCACCGCCACCGCGACCCGCGAGACGCACCGCGAGATCACCGAGCGGCTCCGGCTGCCGGACGCGAAGCACTTCGTCGCGAGCTTCGATCGACCCAACATCCAGTACCGCATCGACCCGAAGGTCGACCCGCGCCGACAGCTGCTGGCCTTCATCCGCTCGTTCCCCGGCGCCGCCGGCATCGTCTACGCCCTCAGCCGCAAGTCGGTCGAGCAGATCGCCGAGTACCTCGCCGGCCAGGGCGTCGATGCGCTGCCGTACCACGCGGGGCTCCCGCCCGAGGTGCGCGCGGCGAACCAGTCGCGCTTCCTCCGCGACGACGGGGTCGTCATCGTCGCCACGATCGCCTTCGGCATGGGCATCGACAAGCCCGACGTCCGGTTCGTCGCGCACGTCGACCTGCCGAAGTCCGTCGAGGGCTACTACCAGGAGACCGGCCGTGCGGGCCGCGACGGCGAGCCGTCGGTCGTCTGGATGGCGTACGGCCTCGGCGACGTCGTGCAGCAGCGCCGCATGATCGACCAGTCTCCGGGCGACCGCGCGTTCAAGACCCGGCTGGGCCGGCATCTGGATGCGATGCTCGCCCTGTGCGAGACGGTGGGATGCCGCCGGCAGAACCTCCTCGCGTACTTCGGCGAGGAATCCGAGCCGTGCGGCAACTGCGACACGTGCCTCACTCCGCCCGAGACGTGGGACGGTCTCATCCCGGCCCAGAAGCTCCTCTCGACGATCGTGCGGCTCCAGCGCGAGCGTGGTCAGGCGTACAGCGCCGGGCAACTGATCGACATCCTCCGCGGTGCATCGACCGACCGCATCCGCCAGCTCGGCCATGACACGCTCGCGACCTTCGGCATCGGCGCCGACCTCTCCGAACAGGACTGGCGCAGCGTCATCCGTCAGCTCCTCGCCCGTGGGCTCCTCGTCGCGCGGGGCGAATACGGCACGCTCGCGCTGACGGATGCGAGCTCCGGCGTGCTGCGCGGCGAGACGCCCGTGCCGCTGCGGCGCGATGTGCTCGGCCGCGGCGGTTCCGCCGTGCGCAAGAGCAGTGTGTCGGCGACGCTCGGCGAGGCCGATCGTCCGCTCTTCGAGGCGCTGCGCGCCTGGCGTGCCGAGACGGCGAAGGAGCAGGGCGTCCCTGCCTACGTCGTGTTCAACGACGCGACGCTGCGCGCGCTCGCGGAGCACCGCCCGTCCTCGCTCGACGGCCTGGGCGTCATCCCCGGCATCGGCGCGAAGAAGCGCGAGGTGTACGGCGCGTCCGTGCTCGCGGTCGTCGCCGCGGCATCCGCGTGAACCTCTCGCGTCGCCCCTAGGCTGGCGGGACGGGCCGACGAGGGCCCGGTATCGGAGCGCTCGCGTCACCCGTGCGGGCCGGAAGGGTTCGACGATGAGCCTCAGCAACATCGAGATCGCGCAGGGCGCGCAGATGCGCCCCATCGGAGAGATCGCCGGAAGCCTCGGCATCCCGGCGGACAGCCTCGAGCCGTACGGCCGGTTCAAGGCGAAGATCGCCCTTCCGTATGTCGCGTCGCTGCGCGACCGGCCTCAGGGCAAGCTCATCCTGATGACCGCGATCTCCCCGACGCCGGCGGGCGAGGGGAAGACGACGACGACGGTCGGGCTCGGCGACGCACTCACCCGCATCGGCGAGAAGGCGATGATCTGCCTGCGCGAGCCGGCGCTCGGGCCGGTGTTCGGGATGAAGGGGGGAGCTGCCGGCGGCGGGTACGCGCAGGTCGTGCCCATGGAGGACATCAACCTCCACTTCACCGGCGACTTCGCCGCGATCGAAGCAGCGACGAACCTCCTCGCCGCGCTCATCGACAACCACATCACCCACGGCAATGCGCTCGACATCGACGCCCGTCGGGTGACGTGGCGCCGCGTGCTCGACGTCAACGATCGGTCGCTGCGCGATGTCGTGATCGGCCTCGGCGGGCTGGGGAACGGGAACCCCCGCGAGACCGGCTTCGACATCGTCGTGGCCTCCGAGGTCATGGCGATCTTCTGTCTCGCGACGAGCATCGCGGATCTGCGCGAACGGCTCGGCGACATCGTGGTCGCGTACACCCGGGGGCGGATGCCGGTCCGCGCTCGCGACCTCAACGCGCACGGCGCGATGACCGCGGTGCTCCGGGATGCCTTGGCCCCGAACCTCGTCCAGACGCTCGAGAACACCCCGGCCTTCGTGCACGGCGGGCCGTTCGCGAACATCGCGCACGGCTGCAGCTCCGTCGTCGCGACGAGCACGGCGCTGCACCTCGCCGACTACGTCGTCACCGAGGCCGGGTTCGGGGCGGACCTCGGCGCGGAGAAGTTCGTCGACATCCTGTGCCGCACGACAGGGCTCCGCCCCTCCGCAGCCGTCATCGTCGCCACCGTCCGGGCGCTGAAGTTCCACGGCGGCGTGGAGGTCGCCGATCTGCAGGCCGCCGACGTCGCCGCGCTCGAACGCGGAATGGCGAACCTGCGCCGCCACGTGAAGACCGTCACGCAGACGTGGGGCATCCCCGCCGTCGTCGCGATCAACCACCGCGCGGAGGACACGGACGCCGAGATCGCGGCGCTCATCGCCGGCGTCGAGCAGGCAGGGGCCAAGGCGATCGTCGCGAAGCACTATGCGGAGGGCAGCGCGGGCGCCGAGGAGCTGGCCCGCGAGGTCGTGCGCCTCTGCGGAGAGCCGTCCGAGCTGCAGTTCACCTACCCCGACGAGTCGGGCCTGTGGGACAAGATGAAGGCGATCGCCACGCGGATCTTCGGCGCGAGCGACATCATCGCCTCGACCGCCGTGCGCACGCAGATCCGCCGCCTCCAGGAGGAGGGCTACGGCGAATATCCGGTGTGCGTCGCGAAGACGCAGTACTCGTTCTCGACCGACCCGAAGCTCCGCGGCGCGCCGCGCGACCACGTCGTCGACATCCGCGAGGTGCGGCTGGCGGCCGGTGCCCGCTTCATCGTGATGATCTGCGGAGACATCATGACGATGCCGGGGCTGCCCGCATCCCCCGCCGCCAACGCGATCGATGTCGACGACGACGGCCGCATCACCGGCCTGTTCTGAGGGAGTTCACCGGAACGAGTCTGGAAAACCTAGCGACGTTCGGTTTATGCTGAAGGCATGAGCAACGACGCCTCCATCGACACCGCACTCGACACCCGCTACCGCGACGCATCCCTCTCCGTGGACGAGCGCGTCGAGATCCTGCTGAGCCAGATGACGCTGGAGGAGAAGGCGGGCCTCTTCTTCCAGACGATGATCGTGATGGGCGAGGGCGGCGAGCTCTCCGAGGGTGACCCGGTGTTCGGCATCGCGTCCAACCGCGACTACGTCGTCGAGCGCCGGATGAACCACTTCAACCTCTTCGGCAGTGCGCCGAAGGCGAGCGACATGGCGGCGTGGCACAACAAGCTGCAGGAGCTCGCGGCATCCACCCGCCTCGGCATCCCGGTGTCCATCTCGACCGATCCGCGACACTCGTTCAGCGAGAACCCCGGCGCCGCGTTCTTCGCCGGTCCGTTCTCGCAGTGGCCCGAGCCGCTGGGGCTCGCCGCCACCGCGGACCCCGAGCTCGTGGAGCGCTTCGCCGACATCGCCCGCCAGGAGTACACGGCGGTCGGCATCCGCGTCGCCCTCCATCCGCAGGTCGATCTCGCCACCGAACCGCGCTGGGCGCGCCAGCTGCAGACGTTCGGCGAGGACGCCGACCTCGCAGGCTCCCTCGGCGCCGCATATGTGCGCGGCTTCCAGGGCGGCTCGTTCGGCGCCGGATCGGTGTCGACGATGACGAAGCACTTCCCGGGCGGCGGCCCGCAGAAGGACGGCGAGGACCCGCACTTCGACTACGGCCGCGAGCAGGTGTACCCCGGCGACAACTTCGAGCACCACCTGAAGCCCTTCGAGGCGGTCTTCGCGGCCGGTGGCCGCCAGATCATGCCGTACTACGGGATGCCGGTCGGCACGGAGTACGAGGAGGTCGGCTTCGGCTTCAACAAGGGCGTGCTCACGGGCCTCCTGCGCGAGCGCTACGGCTTCGACGGCATCGTCTGCACCGACTGGGGCCTCGTCACCGACCAGCCCATCATGGGCACGGACTTCGCCGCCCGCGCGTGGGGCGTCGAGCACCTGACTCCCGCCGAGCGCATGATCAAGATCCTGGATGCGGGCGCAGACCAGTTCGGCGGAGAGCACGACCCGTCGATGCTCATCGAGCTCGTCGAGTCGGGCGCGGTCTCTGAGGAGCGCCTGGATGTCTCGGCCCGGCGCCTGCTCCGCGAGAAGTTCGAGCTCGGCCTGTTCGAGAACCCGTACGTGGATGCCGCGGCGGCGGACGCGATCGTCGGCAACGCGGAGTTCCGCGCCGCCGCCGACGCCGCGCAGCGCGCATCCATCGCCGTCCTCTCCAACAAGACGGCGCTTCCCTTCAGCCGCGGCGCGAAGCTCTACATCGAGGGCATCGCGCCCGAGATCGCGGCGCAGTACGGCCAGGTCGTCTCCTCGCCGGCGGAGGCGGATGTCGCCATCCTGCGCATCACCGCCCCCTACGAGGAGCGCGGCTCGATGTTCGAGAACTTCTTCCACGCGGGCTCGCTCGACTTCCCCGAGGACGCGCTCGCGCACGTCGCCGATGTGTCGGCCGCCGTGCCGACCGTGGTGGACGTGTTCCTCGACCGTCCGGCGATCCTCGCGCCGGTGGTCGCGTCGGCAGACGCGGTCGTCGCGAACTGGGGCGCCTCCGCCGCGGCTCTGCTCGACGTCCTCTCCGGCGCCGTTCCGGCGCAGGGCAAGCTGCCGTTCGACGTGCCGCGCAGCATGGCGGCCGTCGAGGCATCCCGTCCCGACGTCCCCTTCGACACGGAGGACCCGCTCTTCCGCTTCGGGCACGGCCTCTCGCTGTAGTTCCAGCAGCTCCTTGAAAAGCGGAGAATCGCGCAAGACCCGGAGGAGTCCCGCGCGATTCTCCGTCTATGGGGCGGAGTTCCGACGTTCGAAGTACAGGGATGCGGTCCCCGAGCCCGTCGATGGGTCGTACCTGTGGAGCGGCGACGACCCCTCGACAGGCTCGGGGACCGGGGGGGCTCAGGTCCGGAAACCGGCCGGCCTCAGCCGAACTCGGCGCGAGCGGCCAGTTCCTCGGACTGCCGCCGCGGCACGACGACGACGGGCACGGGGGAGTGGCGCACGACTTTCGTCGCGTGCGATCCGAGGAACACCCGGGCGACGGGGCCGAGCGAGGACGATCCGACTACGAGCACGTCGTCGTCGTTCCACTCGATGTCCTCGATCGCCGCCGCCCACGAGTCGCCGAGGCCCACGACGGCTTCGGCGCT
Source organism: Microbacterium candidum (assembly GCF_030315975.1). GTDB lineage: Bacteria > Actinomycetota > Actinomycetes > Actinomycetales > Microbacteriaceae > Microbacterium > Microbacterium candidum. The sequence goes on from NZ_JASXSZ010000001.1 coordinate 511,566, forward strand.
CTCGGGATGGTTCGGCAGGGCGGAGACATCCGAGAGCAGCTGAGCGGTGTGCTCCCCGATCTCGTTCGCCCACTCGTCGATCACGCCGCGCTCCGAGCCGATGCCGGTGCGCGACGTGCCCGAGACCGCCGGAGCGACGGCGAACGACGCGATGCGCAGCGAAGCTCCGACCTGGGCCGCGATGCCGGCGGCTCCGATCACCAGGTCGGCCGCGGCATCCGTCCCGCCGTACGCGGCGGTCACCCGTCCGACGCGCGCCTGCCCGCGGGTGCGGAAGCCGCGCGGCGCGACGGCGACCGGAACGGGGGATGCATGGAGCAGGGCGTCGCTCACCGACCCGAGCGCGACATGCCCGAACGACCCCGCCGACGACGAGCCGACGACGATGAGCTCGGCGCCGCGCGCCTCGGCGAGCTCGAGCAGGCCGCGCCTGGCCGAGGACGCCTCGACGAGCAGGTACTCGGCGCGCACACTGTCGCCCAGCACCGCGGCGGCGTGGTCGAGCACCGTGTTCGCCGTGTCGCGGGCGTAGCTCTGCCATTCCGCATCCACGCGCGCCGCCGACGGCGGCCATGTCTGCGGGACGACGGCCGCGACGATGAGATCCGTGCCGGCCGAGCGCGCGAGCATTGCGGCGAGGTGGAGCACCGAGGCGGAGCGGTGCCCCGGGTTGACCCCGACGAGGAGACTCATCCCTCGCCCTCCTTCTTGCGCCGGGCGGCCGCGCGGCGCTGCTCGCCGGGCGACGGCTGCAGGACGCTCGAGGTGTACGGCACCTCGTCGTCATCCGGTACGACCGGGTGGCCGACCTCGAGCTCGGAGTGGGTGCGACCGTAGAACCAGTAGTAGATGAGGAACACGGCGGTCCAGACGACGAACACGATGATCGTGATCGGCTGGAGCTGCGTGATGATCGCGATGCAGCCGATGATCGACAGGATCGGGATCGTCCAGCCGAACGGCAGCCGGAAGCCGCGCTCGAGGTTCGGCTCGCGCACCCGCAGGATGATGACGCCCAGCGAGACGACGAGGAACGCGACGAGCGTGCCGATCGAGGTCATCTCGGCGAGGAAGTTGATCGGGATGACCGCGGCGAGGATGCTGGTGACGATCATCACGATGACGGTGTTCTGCGTCGGTGTCACCGTCCGCGGATTGACCTTCGCGAACACCTTCGGGACCATGCCGTCGCGCGACATCGCGAACAGGATGCGGGTCTGCCCGTACAGGACGACGAGGGTGACGGAGAAGATCGAGATGATCGCCCCGATCGCGATCACGGTGCCCGGCCAGCTCGAGTGGAGGATGTTCTGCAGGATGACGGCGAGCCCGGCATCCTGACCGGCGAACTTGGCCGGCGCCTGCGCACCGAGAGCCGCGAGGCAGGTCAGGACGTACAGGGCGATGATGATGCCGAGCGCGAAGATGATCGCGAGAGGCAGGTTCCGCTTCGGGTTCTTCGCCTCCTCACCGGCTGTCGACACGGCATCCAATCCGACGAACGAGAAGAAGATGATGCCGGCGCCGCCGATGATGCCGGCGAAGCCGGCCGGGGCGAAGTTCTGGAAGTGGTCGGCGTTCCATCCGGTGAAGGCGACGGCGCAGAAGAACAGCACGACCGCGATCTTGATGACCACCATGATGCTGTTCACGGTCGTCGACTCACTCGCCCCGCGCATCAGCAGCAGCGAGCACAGCACGATGACGATGACGGCGGGGATGTTGACGATCCCGCCCTGTTCGGGGGCTTGAGAGAGCTGTATGGGCAGCTGCCAGCCGAACACGTTCTGGAGGAGCTGGTTGACGTACTGCGACCAGCCGACCGCGACCGCGGCGGTCGAGACTCCGTACTCGAGGAGCAGACACGCGCCGACGCCCATGGCGGTCGCCTCGCCGAGCGTCGCGTACGCGTAGGAGTAGGTCGAACCGGAGACCGGTACCGCGCCGGCCATCTCGGCGTAGCAGAGGGCGGTGAGGCCGGCCACGATCCCGCCGATGACGAACGAGAAGATCACGGCGGGGCCGGCGGCGGGCACGGCCTCGGACAGGATGAAGAAGATGCCGGTGCCGAGGGTGCCGCCGACGCCGATCATCGTGAGCGAGAAGAGCCCGATGCTCCGTTTCAGATGGACTTCCTCGGCACCGGGAGGCGTCGTGGGCTTGCGGCGCAACAGTTGCTGGGCGACGGTGGGCATGTCCGCTCCTCACTGTGAGACGGCGACGGTCGTCGGCGACCGAAGTGCCTCACAGCATCCTCCCAGCGAGCAGAGCCCGCAAGACACCCGGCGGCAGCGTCCGCGGGGCGCGCGGCGAGCAGCGCGGCGCAGCGCTCAGTCGACCAGGTCGCGGGCGAAGAGGTCGTCCCATGTCTCGCGCCGGATGACCGCGCGGGCTTCGCCGTCGTGCGCGAAGACGACGGGCGGGCGACGGTAGCCGTTGTAGTTGTTGGCCATCGTGTGCGTGTACGCACCTGTGGCCGGCACGACGAGCAGGTCCCCGACGCGCGCCTCGGGCAGGGTGATCGGGTCGATGAGCACGTCGCCGCTCTCGCAGTGCCGCCCGACGATGACGGCTTCCTCGGTCGCCTCTTCGCCCAGCCGCTGCGCGAGCGCCGCCTCGTATCGCTGCTCGAACAGCGCGACCTCGAGGTTGTCTCCCATTCCGCCGTCGACGGCGACGAAGGTGCGCGCATCCCGCTTGACCGTCGTCACGGTGTACAGCGTCGCGGCCGCCCCGTTCACCATGCTGCGCCCCGGTTCGATGATGAGCTCCGCCGACGCCGGCAGGTGGTCGCGGGCAGCTCCGATGAGCGCATCGAGATACTCGGCGACGGATGCCGGGCGCTCGCCGTAGGTGTAGCGCGAGCCGAGCCCGCCGCCGAGGTCGTAGACCGGGAACTCGCCCATCGCGGCGAGCGGCGCCACGGCGGCGGCGAGCTCCGTGGGATCCATGATCTGCGAGCCGACGTGCGCGTGCACGCCCCGCATCTCGATGCGATCGCTCCGCCGGATGCGGTCGATCAGGGCGCTCGCGGCGGGCGGCGTGAGCCCGAACTTGGAGCCCACCTGCCCGGTCTGCACGTGAGCGTGGGTGGATGACTCGACCCCCGGCACGATCCGCACGAGCACGCCCTGACGACTCCCCACCGGGACGATCGCCTCGAGCCGGTCGACGTCGTCGGCGTTGTCGACGACGACGAGCCCGACGCCGGCCGCGACGGCGAGCTCGATCTCCTCGGTCGACTTGGCATTGCCGTGCAGCACGATGAGCGCCGGGGCGACGCCCGCGCGGAGGGCGCTCTTGATCTCGCCGCCTCCGGCGACGTCGAGGCCCAGGCCCTCCTCGACCATGACGCGCTGGACCGCGGTCGCCGGGAACGCCTTCGACGCGAACACCGCGCGGGCGTTCGGCCACCGTGCGGTGAGTTCGTCGCGGTACTCGCGGGCGCGGGCGCGCAGAGCGCCCTCGTCGACGACGATCGCGGGCGTCCCGAACTTCGCGGCGAGGTCGTCGACGCGGCATCCGCCGAGCCGCAGCGTGCCGTCGGCATCCACCGTCGTGCCGTCGGGGAGGAGGGAGAGGATGTCGTGTTCCACTGCATCAGGGTAGGCCGGAGTGCGCAGCAGGTTCTACGACCAGGGTGCCCGCGGGCGGTGTTTGCAGGACTCCACAACCGATCGCGCGCTCGCGGCCGCTGACGTTTGTGCAGTAAGACCAACCGACTCGCATTCGGTTTGTGGGAGTCCTACCGTTGACGCATCCCCAGCCGTCCTTGAAAGGTCCCGTCATGGTCGACGCCGTTGTCCGTCCGCACACGCCCGCGAAGTCCCGTCACACGCCCGCCGGCGGTGCCCCCACTGCCCCGCACACCGCTGCCGAGGCGCACGAGGCGCGCATCGATCAGGCGCTCGTGAACGACATGCTGCTCGGAACGTGGGCGGCGACGCGCCGCGAGGCCCGCGAGCTCATCAAGGACCCGCTGTTCTGGCGCGTCGACGGGATGTCGATGGAGGAGCACCGCGAGCGCGCCCTCCAGGCCATGCACGTGCTCGTCGACAACAACGGCTCGCGCCGTGCCTTCCCGGAGGAGTACGGGGGCCTCGGCGACAACGGCGCCAACATCGCCGGCTTCGAGGAGGTCGTGCTCGCCGACCCGAGCATCCAGATCAAGTCCGGCGTGCAGTGGGGCCTGTTCGGCTCGGCGATCTACCAGCTCGGCACCAAGCCGCACCACGACGCGTGGCTGCGCGACGTCATCAGCCTCGCCCTGCCCGGCGCCTTCGCGATGACCGAGATCGGGCACGGTTCGGATGTCGCGGCCATCGGCACCACGGCGACGTACGACGCCGACGCGGAGGAGTTCGTGATCAACACGCCGTTCCGCGCGGCGACGAAGGAGTTCCTCGGCAACGCCGGCCTGCACGGCCGCGCGGCGACGGTCTTCGCGCAGCTCATCACGGGCGGCGTGAACTACGGCGTGCACTGCTTCTTCGTGCCGATCCGCGACGAGTCCGGCGCCGACCTGCCCGGCATCACGACCGAGGACGACGGAGTCAAGGGCGGGCTAAACGGCATCGACAACGGGCGCATCACGTTCGACCACGTCCGCATCCCGCGCACCAACCTGCTGAACCGGTACGGCGACGTGGCCGCGGACGGCTCGTACTCCAGCGACATCCCGTCTCCCGGCCGCCGCTTCTTCACGATGCTCGGCGCCCTGGTGCAGGGTCGCGTGTCGCTCGACGGCGCGTCGACCACCGCATCCGCCCTGGCCCTCACCATCGCGATCACGTACGCGAACCAGCGCCGCCAGTTCGACTCCGGCGCGGGCACGCCCGAGGTCGTGCTGCTCGACTACGCCAGGCACCAGCGGCGCCTTCTGCCGCGCCTCGCGCAGACCTACGCGCAGGCGTTCGCGCACGACGAGCTGCTGCGCACGTTCGACGGCGTCTTCAGCGGTCGCACCGACACCCCCGACGAGCGCGAGAACCTCGAGACCCTCGCCGCGGCGCTGAAGCCGCTGTCCACGTGGCACGCCCTCGACACGATCCAGGAGTCGCGCGAGGCGTGCGGCGGCGCCGGGTTCATCGCCGAGAACCGCTTCGTCGGCCTCCACCAGGACCTCGACATCTACGTCACGTTCGAGGGCGACAACAACATCCTGCTGCAGCTCGTCGGCAAGCGGCTGCTGAGCGACTACGCCAAGCAGTTCAAGGGGAAGGATGCGGCGGCCCTCGCCCGCTTCGCCGTCGGCCAGACCGCGGGCAAGGTGTTCCACGGCGCCGGGCTCCGCCAGCTCGGCCAGGCCGTCGGCGATCTCGGATCGACCGCACGCTCCGTGGAGCGCGGCCTGCGCGCCGACCAGCAGCACGAGCTGCTCGCCGGCCGCGTGCAGCAGATGGTGGCGGACATCGCGGCGCGCCTGCGCCCCGCATCCAAGCTCTCGCCCGCCGAGGCAGCCGCCGTCTTCAACGAGAACCAGTCGGAGCTCATCGAGGCCGCTCGCGCCCACGGCGAACTGCTGCAGTGGGAGGCGTTCACGGACGCCATCACCTCGGTGACGGATCCGGGCACGCGCGAGGTCCTGACGTGGCTGCGCGACCTCTTCGGTCTCTCCCTGGTGGAGAAGCACCTCGCATGGCACCTCATCAACGGGCGCCTGTCGACGCAGCGCGCAGCCGCGGTCTCGTCGTACATCGACCGTCTGCTGACCCGTCTGCGGCCGCATGCGCAGGACCTCGTCGACGCATGGGGCTTCGAGCCCGAGCACGTCCGTGCGCCCATCGCGACCGGCGCGGAGACCGCCCGCCAGGAGGAGGCCCGCGCCTACTACGCCGCGCTCGCCGCCTCCGGCGAGGCTCCCGTCTCGGAGAAGTCGCTCAAGAAGCACTGACCACGCGGCACGAACTCCTCAGATCCGGCGCCGATCGCATCGCGGCCGCCTATTCGGGCTGCTCCGCATCGGATCTGAGGAGTTCTGCACGCGACCGGTCGCGCCCTTGTTTTCCGGACTCCGTGCAAGAAATCCGGGGCTCGGCTTGATGTTCCGCTGACAGCGAATAGACGCCCTCCGACCCTGCAGGATGTCGGAGGATCGTGTCAGGCTGAGCCAATGCTTTGGAAAATCCTCCTGCGCTATTTGAAACCCTACGGCTGGCTGATCGTCGGCATCCTGGTGTTCCAGTTCGCGTCGGCCTACGCAACGTTGACGTTGCCGCGCCTGAACGCCGACATCATCGATCAGGGCGTCACGAAGGGCGACATCGGCTACGTCTGGTCGCACGGCGCGCTGATGCTCGTCGTCGCGTTCGCGCAGATCGTGGCCGCCATCATCGCCACCTACTTCGCGGCGCGCGTCGCGATGGCCACGGGTCGCGACATCCGTCGTGACGTCTACAAGAAGGTCAGCTCGTTCTCCGAGCGCGAGGTGTCGCGGTTCGGCGCCGGCACCTTGATCACCCGCAACACGAACGACGTGCAGCAGGTGCAGATGCTCGCGATGATGGGCTTCAGCATGCTGGTGAGCGCCCTCGTGCTCGCGATCGGCGGCATCATCATGGCGGTCCAGCAGGCCCCCAGCATGAGCTGGCTCATCGCCGTCTCGGTCGGCGCGATCCTCATCCTGATCGGCATCATCGCGAGCCGGATGGTGGCGCTCTTCCGCGTCTACCAGGTGAAGCTCGACAACGTGAACCTCGTCATGCGCGAGCAGCTCACCGGCGTGCGCGTCGTGCGCGCATTCGTGCGCGAGCGCATCGAGGAGGCGCGCTTCCGCCTGGCCAACACCGACATCATGGACATCGGCCGCCGCGTCGGCTCGCTGTTCGTCCTGCTGTTCCCGCTCGCGATGCTGGTGCTCAACATCACGATGGTCGCGGTCATCTGGTTCGGCGGCATCCGCGTCGACGCGGGCGAGATCCAGATCGGCACGCTGTTCGCGTTCATGCAGTACGTCGGTCAGATCCTCGGCGGTGTGCTCATGGCGAGCTTCATGACGATCATGATCCCGCGTGCAGCCGTCTCGGCCGAGCGCATCGGCGAGGTGCTCGACGTGCGCGAGACCCTCGAGCGTCCGGAGGACGGCGTCGCGTCGTTCCCGCAGCGCGGGACCGTGGAGTTCGACGACGTGTCGTTCACCTACCCGGGCGCCGAGGAGCCGGTGCTCTCCGGCATCACCTTCCGCGCCGAGCCAGGTGAGACCGTCGCGATCGTCGGGTCGACGGGAGCCGGCAAGACGACGCTCGTCTCACTCATCCCGCGCCTCTTCGACGTGAGCAGCGGCACCGTCCGCGTCGCGGGCGTCGACGTGCGCGATGCCGATCTCGACCTGCTGTGGAAGGGCATCGGACTCGTCCCGCAGAAGCCGTTCCTCTTCACCGGCACGGTCGCGTCGAACCTCCGCTTCGGGCGCGAGGAGGCGACGGACGCCGACCTGTGGCATGCGCTCGAGATCGCGCAGGGTCGCGACTTCGTCGCCGACATGGAGGGTGGGCTCGACGGCCGCATCGCGCAGGGCGGCACGAACGTGTCCGGCGGTCAGCGCCAGCGCCTCGCGATCGCCCGGGCGATCGTGCACCAGCCCGACATCCTCGTCTTCGACGACTCGTTCTCCGCACTCGACCTCGCGACCGACTCAAGACTCAGGCAAGCGCTGTGGAGGGAGCTGCCCGATGTGACGAAGATCGTCGTCGCGCAGCGCGTGTCGACGATCACCGACGCCGACCGCATCATCGTGCTCGACGGCGGCCGTATGGTAGGCATCGGTACGCACGAGGAGCTCGTGGCGTCCAATCAGACGTATCGCGAGATCGTCGAGTCGCAGCTGGGGGTGGACGCATGAGCACGCCCGACATCCCCACCGAGGAGGAGATCCTCGAGGCCGAGATGGCCGAGCAGGCCCGCCAGTCGTCCGGCGACTGGGACAGCGTCAAGCCCGGCAAGGCGAAGAACTTCCGCGCGAGCTTCTTCCGCATGATCGGTCTGCTGAAGCCCCACGCCTGGGCCTTCACGTTCGTGTCGATCCTCGGCGCCGTCGGCGTCGTGCTCGCCGTCATCGCACCGAAGGTTCTCGGCCAGGCGACGAACATCATCTTCGAGGGAGTCGTCTCGAAGCAGTTCCCCGCCGGGATCACGCAGGAGCAGGCGGTCGAATTCGCCAAGAAGAGCGGAAACAGCCAGTACGCGGACATGATCGCGGCGTTCCAGAACTTCACGCCCGGCGCGGGTGTGGACTTCGACCAGCTGCGCATCGTGATCGTGTGGGTGCTCGTCATCTACGTCGCATCGTCGTTCCTGTCGTGGATCCAGGGCTATGTGATCAACGTGATCATGGTCCGCACGATGTGGCAGCTGCGCGAAGACGTCGAGGCGAAGATCAACCGTCTGCCGCTGTCGTACTTCGACAAGGTGCAGCGCGGCGAGCTGATCTCGCGCGTCACGAACGACATCGACAACATCACCCAGACGATGCAGCAGTCGCTCTCTAGCGCACTGACCTCGGTGCTCACCGTGGTGGGCGTCCTCATCATGATGTTCTCGATCTCGTGGCAGCTGGCGCTCATCGCGCTCGTCGCTCTTCCGCTCATGGGCGTGATCTTCGGCGTCATCGGACCGCGATCGCAGAAGGCGTTCACCACGCAGTGGAACAAGGTCGGACGCCTCAACGCCCGGGTCGAGGAGTCGTTCTCCGGCCACGCGCTGGTGAAGGTGTTCGGCCGCGAGGTCGACTCGGCCGAGAAGTTCGGAGTCGAGAACGAGGAGCTCTACCAGGCCGCCTTCAAGGCGCAGTTCCTGTCCGGCATCATGATGCCCGGCATGCAGTTCATCGGGAGCCTCACGTATGTCGGCATCGCGGTGGTCGGCGGCATCATGGTCGCGAACGGCTCGCTGCTGCTCGGCGATGTGCAGGCGTTCATCCAGTACTCGCAGCAGTTCACCCAGCCGCTGTCGCAGCTGGGCGGCATGGCCGCCGTCGTCCAGTCGGGCACGGCGTCCGCCGAGCGCGTCTTCGAGCTGCTGGACGCCGACGAGCAGGAGCCGGATGCGGCAGACGCACCGGCGCTCGTCGAGGGCAACGGTGTCATCGAGTTCGAGCACGTGAAGTTCTCGTACACGCCCGAGCGCCCGCTGATCAGCGACCTCTCGTTCCGTGTCGAGCCCGGGCAGACGGTCGCGATCGTCGGTCCGACCGGCGCCGGCAAGACGACGCTCGTCAACCTGCTCATGCGGTTCTACGAGCTCGACGGCGGGCGCATCCTGCTCGACGGGCAGGACATCGCCGAGCTCACGCGCGACGACGTCCGTTCGCGCACGGGCATGGTGCTGCAGGACCCGTGGCTGTTCGCCGGCACGATCCGGGAGAACATCCGGTACGGGCGCCAGTCGGCGACCGACGACGAGGTCGCCGCGGCGGCAGTCGCGACGCGCGTCGATCGCTTCGTGCACTCGCTGCCGGACGGCTACGACACCGTCCTCGACGAAGACGCGTCGAACGTCTCGGCGGGCGAGAAGCAGCTCATCACGATCGCCCGCGCGTTCGTCGCGCAGCCCGCCGTGCTGATCCTCGACGAGGCGACGAGCTCGGTCGACACGCGCACGGAGCTGCTGCTGCAGCATGCGATGGCGGCCCTTCGTGAAGGCCGCACATCGTTCGTGATCGCGCACCGGCTCTCGACGATCCGCGACGCCGACCTCATCCTCGTGATGGAGCACGGCGACATCGTCGAGAAGGGCACGCACGACGAGCTCATCGCCGCGCACGGCGCGTACTGGCGCCTGTATCAGGCCCAGTTCGAGCAGGCCGCGGCCGAGCTCGACGCCGACCTCGACGCCCTGGTCGGAGGCCAGGACGTCGCTGAGTCGACCGAGGCGCCGGTCGACGGCGTCGCGGAGCAGCCCGCGGAGAGCTGAGCCGGCCCGCACGCGGTGCACGCCGCACGCACGGCACGCACGAACCCCCGGTCTCATCGAGACCGGGGGTTCGGGCTGAGTCAGGGTGCACGCCACCCTGTTTCGACGGGTTCCCCCTGTTTCGACGCGAACCGAGGGAGGGACAGAGCGAGCCCCGGGGCGAATGTGGGCCCGGTATGGGTGGTCCGGGGCTCAGGCGACGGCGTCGCGGGCGGCGGCGAACGCCTCCACGCAGCGGCGGATCTGATCCTCGGTGTGCGCGGCCGACAGCTGAACGCGGATGCGCGCCTGCCCCTTCGGCACGACGGGGTAGGAGAACGGCGTCACGTACACGCCGCGCTTCTGCAGCTCGGCCGCGATGCGGCCGGTGAGCACCGCATCCCCGAACATCACCGGCACGATCGGATGCGAACCCGGCAGGAGGTCGAAGCCCGCGGCTTCCATCCCGGCACGGAACTGGGCGGCATTGCGCTCCAGCTGCTCGCGCAGCTCGCCCGACGACGCGAGCAGGTCGAGCGCAACCAGCGTCCCGGCGACGATCGACGGTGCGAGCGAGTTGGAGAACAGGTACGGCCGCGCGCGCTGGCGCAGGAGGTCGACGATCTCCTGGTGGGCGGCGACATATCCGCCGGAGGCGCCCCCGAGCGCCTTGCCGAAGGTGCCGGTCGTGATGTCGACGCGGTCCATCACCCCCGCGCGCTCCGGGGTGCCGCGCCCGCCGGCGCCGACGAAGCCGACGGCGTGCGAGTCGTCGACGAAGACGAGCGCGTCGTACTTCTCGGCGAGGTCGCAGATCTCCTCGAGCGGGGCGAAGTACCCGTCCATCGAGAAGACGCCGTCCGTCACGATCACCCGCCGACGCGCATCCGAGGCAGAACGCAGCTGCTCCTCCAGGTCCGCCATGTCGCGGTTCTTGTACCGCAGGCGGCGGGCCTTCGACAGGCGGATGCCGTCGATGATCGACGCGTGGTTGAGCTCGTCGGAGATGATCGCGTCATCCGCTCCGAACAGCACCTCGAAGACGCCGCCGTTCGCGTCGAAGCACGAGGAGAAGAGGATCGCGTCGTCGTAGCCGAGGAACGAGGCCAGTCGCTGCTCGAGAGCGAGGTGCTGATCCTGCGTGCCGCAGATGAACCGCACGCTCGCCATCCCGTAGCCCCACTCGTCGAGGCCCGCGTGCGCGGCAGCGACGATGCGCGGGTCGTCGGCGAGTCCGAGGTAGTTGTTGGCGCAGAAGTTCAGCACTTCCGCATCCGCCACGTCCACGAGGGCCGCCTGCGGACCGCGGATGCCGCGCTCCCGCTTCGTCAGGCCCGCCTCCTCGATGTCGTCGAGCTCTCCGCGCAGCTGCGCACGCACATCTCCGTACATCAGATCTCCGTCCAGTCCAGGATGACCTTGCCCACGCCGCCCGACTTCGCCGCCGCGAACGCGGTCTCCCACTCGCGGGCAGGGTAGCGGTCCGAGATGGTGGATGCCACGCGGTTCCGCAGCACCTCGCTCGTCTGCATCATGGCGCTCATCGAGTTCCACGTCTCGAACATCTCGCGGCCGTAGATGCCCTTGAGGGTCAGCATGTGGGTGACGACCTTGCCCCAGTCGATGGGGAACGGCTCGCTCGGCAGGCCCAGCATCGCGATCCGCGCGCCGTGGGTCATGTTGTCGATCATCGAGGACAGCGCGGAAGGCGCACCGCTCATCTCGAGGCCGATGTCGAAGCCCTCGCGCATCTTCAGGGCGTGCTGCACATCGCCGATCGAGTCCCGCGACACGTCGACGACGGCATCTGCGCCCATGCCCTTCGCGAGCTCGAGGCGGGCCGGGCTGATGTCGGTCGCGACGATGAAACGGGCGCCGGCGTGACGGGCGACGGCGATCGCCATGAGGCCGATGGGGCCGCATCCGGTCACCAGGACGTCCTCGCCGACGACGTTGAACGCGAGTGCTGTGTGGACGGCGTTGCCGAGCGGGTCGAAGATCGCGGCCACGTCCGGGTCGATCGGCGCGTGGTGCACCCACACGTTCGCGCCCGGGATGACGATGTACTCCGCGAACGCGCCGTCGCGGTGGAGGCCCACGCCCTGCGTGCGGATGCACATCTGCCGGCGTCCGGCGCGGCAGTTGCGGCACATGCCGCACACGATGTGCCCTTCGCCCGACACGAAGTCTCCGACCGAGATGTCGTGCACGAGCTCGCCCACCTCGACGACCTCGCCGCTGAACTCGTGGCCCGGGACCAGCGGTGTCTTGATCGTCGACGCCGCCCAGTCGTCCCATCCGAGGATGTGGAGGTCGGTGCCGCAGATGCCGGTGCGCAGCACGCGGATCTTGACGTCCGACGGGCCGATCTCGGGTTCGGGGCGATCGACCCATTCGAATCCGGGGCCGGGAGCGGGCTTGAGCAGGGCTTTCATCTGTTCTCCTTGTGGGAGTGGACCGGGATGCGGCGTGCCGGATGATGCCGGCTCCGTCGCCACCGATCAGCGTACGCCGAGCACGTGGGCCCACGCGCCTCGATGACCTGCCCCAGGTGTATGACACGCCAGGCGTGTCGCGCACATCTGGGGCAGGTCACGGGGGTAGGTGCCGGGTCCGCACGTGTCGGCGCGCATCACTAGGGTGGGCGCATGAGCGACCTCGTCACCGGCGAAGACGGCCGCGCCCGGTGCGCGTGGGCCGGCAGCGATCCGGAGTACACGCGTTACCACGACGAGGAGTGGGGCACGCCTCTGCACGGCGACCGGCCGCTCTACGAGAAGCTGACGCTCGAGGGGTTCCAGGCCGGCCTCAGCTGGATCACGATCCTGCGCAAGCGCCCCGCGTTCCGGGCCGCGTTCAGCGGCTTCGAACCCGAGATCGTCGCCGCGTTCGACGAGGGCGACATCGAACGGCTGATGGGGGATGCCGGCATCGTCCGCAATCGCGCCAAGATCGAGGCGGCGATCTCCAACGCGAAGATCGTGGTGGCGATGGATGAGGGCGAGCTCGACGCTCTGATGTGGTCGTTCGCCCCGGCGCCCACGAGCAGGCGACCCGCCTCCTTCGCGGAGGTGCCCGCCACGACCCCCGAGTCGGAGGCGGCGAGCAAAACGCTGCGCAAGCGCGGCTTCCGGTTCGTCGGGCCGACGACGCTGTATGCGCTCATGCAATCGGCCGGCATGGTCGACGACCACGTCGCAGGATGCTGGCGCGCATGACCGGTGCAGCCTGACGCACGGGCACAGCGCGCCTGCGATCAGCCGGCCAGCAGCGCGGCGAGCAGTTCACGCAGCCGCGCATGACCGTCTGCTCCGATGACGGACTCGATGTCCGCCTCGATGCCGTCGATGGTCGTGACGGCCGCCCGCACGCAGTCGATCCCGAGGGGTGTCAGCATCACTCTCTTCGCTCGCCGGTCGGCCGGGTCGGGCTCTCGTCGTACGTACCCCAGCTCTTCGAGCTCGTCAACGACCTCGCCCATGGCCTGCGGTGTCATTCCCGCCCCGCGGGCGAGGTCGGTCAGCCGCGCCCCCTCGGGCCCGAGCTGCGCGAACACCGCGGAGTGCTTCGGCTTCTGCGGGTAGCCGGCGCCGACGACGCCGTCGACGATCCGGAATCCGAGCAGGCTGTACGCCTGCCCCAGCATCGCGATCGTGTTGACGCGATGATCCGGGGTCTTGCGCTCGGGTTCCGAGGGTGTCACACTACCGCCTATAAGAAGGATGCCTGAATATCAGGCTACTTGATCACATCCTGGGACGGGCGACGACACGCGCACGCGGCCGCCACTCGGGAAAGGTGAGCGTCAGATGCGCATCCTCATCGCGAGCGTTCCGGCCGCCGGTCACTTCAATCCGCTGACCGCGCCGGCCGTCCGGCTGCACGAGCGCGGCCATGACGTGCGGTGGTACGCCGGGCCGATCTACGGGCCGAAGGCGGAGGCCCTCGGCATCCCGGTCATCCCGTACCGGGAGGCGGTCGAGATCACCGCCGACAACCTGAACGAGCTGTTCCCCGAGCGCGCCCGTCTGCACGGGCCGAAGGCGATCGCCTTCGATGCCGACGCGTTCTTCTCGCGCCCGGTGCGCGCGATGTTCGACGACGTCCGCGCCATCCGGGCAGGATTCCCCTTCGACGCGATGTTCATCGACGGCGCCTTCTACGCGGGCTATCTCGTCGCGAAGAAGCTCGGCGTCCCGGTCTTCGCGCAAGGCTCGATCGCAGCCCCGTCGGTGCGCAACCCCGGCGACGTCACGCCGTTCTTCAGCCTGCGGCCCCCGCGAACCGCCGTCGGCCGTGTGGTCAACCGCATCGCGCGGAGCGTGGTGATCGCGAGCGGGCGGCAGGGGACCGACCGATTCAATGCGGTGCTCGCCGACGAGGGGCTCCCGCCGATCGGCGAGGCGGAGTTCATGGACTGCACGATGCAGCCGGATGCGGCCCGCCGGACATTCGTCGTCGGCATCCCCGAGCTCGAGTTCCCCGGCCTGGCGCTGCCGCCGAACAACGAGTGGGTGGGCGCCCTCCTCCCGCAGCCGCGGCGGACGGCCGTACCGCTCGACCCGCGGATCGCCTCGTGGCCCGGCCGCGTGATCGTCGTCACGCAGGGGACGGTCGACACAGACCCGGAGAAGCTCATCGTCCCGACGATCGAAGCGCTGCGCGGCAGCGGCGCGCTCATCGTCGCCGCGACGGGCGGGATGCGGACCGACGAGCTGCGCCGGCGCTTCGCCGGCCCGGACGTCGTCGTCGAGGACTTCATGGACTTCGAGCGCGCGTTCGCGACCACGGATCTCTACGTCACGAACGGCGGGATGGGGGGAGTGCTGCTGGCGCTGACGCACGGTGTTCCGATGCTCACCGCCGGGACGCGTGAGGGCAAGGGCGACATCAATGCGCGGCTCGCGTACCGCGGCCTCGCCGTGGACCTCCGCACCGAGACCCCGAGCGTGCGAGCCATCCGGCGGGGAGCCGACCGAGCGCTCGCCGACGACCGGATGCGGGGCCGCGTCGCCGAGGTGCAGCGACTGCTGGCCGGATACGACTCCGTCGGGCTCGTCGTGGAGGGAATCGAGGAGGAGGTATCAGCCGCACGAATAACTGCTCTTGATGGATGAAAGGGCGCACCCCCGCGCCCGCGCACTCACAGAATCTGGGGAAACCATGATGCGCAAGTTCTACTCGGCCTTCAGCATGATCGTCGTGGCGGCGATCGTCACGCAGTTCTACCTCGCCGGCGTCGGCCTGTTCAGCCACCAGGAGGAGGCGGGATTCGCGGCACACGCCACGAACGGGCGCATGGTGCTGCCGATCCTCTTCATCCTGAGCCTGATCCTCGCCGCCATCGCGCGCGAGGGGAAGAGGACGATCTGGTACACGGCACTCGCCATCCTTCTGCTCGCGTTCCAGACGATCATCTTCATCCTCACCGGGCTGATCTTCGGCCTCGGCCCGGAGACGCAGAACGTCCCGTTCGCGGCGGTCGCCGTCGTCAGCCTGCACGTCGTCAACGGGCTGGCGGTGCTGTTCACGGCATCTGTCATCGCCCGGCGTGCCTTCCTGCTCGCGTTCCGCACTCTTCCGGGTGTGAGCGACAAGAAGAAGGATGCCGCCGAGCCCATCGCCGACACCGACACCGACTCCGACACCGACGCCGAGCCGGCGACGCTCGCACAGTGACCGCCACCGTCCTGCAGGTCGTCGCCCTCGCACTGGGGCTGGCGGGAGCGGGGACCTGGGCGACGGTGGCCACGACTCGGGGGCCCATCACCCGCATCGGGTGGTGGGCCCCCGCCATGGGCGCCGTGGTCGTCGTGCTGGGGACGGCGGCCACGACGGCAGGGCTGTGGGCGCACGACTGGTGGTTCGCCGCGGACCGGGTCGAGGCATCCCTCCCGCTGTCGCTCATCGCGCTCGTGTGGTTCGCCGTATCGCTGCTGCGCGATCTGCGCCGAGCGGGCTCTCCGGCCCGCACGCATGCGTCGTCGCCGACGCGCACGGCCGCGTGGGCGGGATGCGCCGCATCCGCCGCCGGGCTCGTCACCGCCCTTGCGATCGGCGCACCCGCGTCCCCGTGGGCGATCGGCGCGGTGTGGCTCCTCGTCGCCGGGGCGACCGCGATCGTCGCGCTCGCGCAGGCGAAGACCCGCAGCCGTCGCCCGCTCGCGGCGGTCATCGCGGGATCGGCGGCCGTCGTCATCGCCGCGGCCACCGCCGGGATCGTCGCCCAGTCGCAGCCGGACCCGCTCGTCGCCGCGGCGCATCAGCACGGCGCGAGCGCCGCGGCGGTGACGGGGGAGAGCCCGCTCCAGGGCTACCCAGGCAGCGGTGCGCCGACGTCCGTCACGAACCTGCGCGACACGTCCACGGCGAAGCCCGACGTCGAGACGACGCTCGAGGCGCGGCAGTCCGACGCGACCCTGCCGTCGGGGACCGTCATCCCGGTCTGGAGCTACGGCGAACTGGGCGGCCCGGCCATCGAGGCGACCGTCGGCGACACCGTGCAGGTCACCCTGCGCAACCGCGACATCGCGGATGGCGTCACGATCCACTGGCACGGCTATCCGGTCCCGAACGGCGACGACGGGGTGGCGGGCGTGACCCAGGATGCGGTGCGTCCCGGCGGCTCGTTCACCTACCGCTTCGTCGCCACGGTGCCGGGGACCTACTGGTACCACACGCACCAGGTCTCCTCCACGGGCGTCGTGAAGGGCCTCTACGGCACGTTCGTCGTGCATCCGAAGGCGGCGGAGAAGGGCCTCGACGTCACCGCCGCCCTGCACACATTCGGTCGCACCCTCGTCATCGGGAGCACCGACAGGCCCGACATCCGGACCGTCGCGCCGGGCACGCCGGTGCGGGTGCGGCTCATCAACACCGACCAGCTCACGCACACGGTCACGGTGAGCGGCACGTCGTTCCGGGTCGCGGCGATCGACGGCTCTGACGTCGGCACGCCCACGGACGTGAAAGGCGAGAGCCTCAAGATCCCGGCAGGAGGCCGATACGACGTCGCGTTCACGATGCCGGAGGGCGGCGCCCGCATCGACGACGCGGCATCCGCGAACGCGTACCTCGGATTCGTCACCCGCAAGGATGCCGAACCGCCGAAGGCGACCCCCACGACGAGGACCTTCGACCCGCTCGCCTACGGGGACGGCGCGTTCCCCGCGTGGTCGGGGAGGGCGTTCGCCGTGACAGACACGCTCGTGCTCGATCGCCTGCCTCGGCTCACCGAGGACGGCCCGGGATACGCATACACGGTGGACGGCGCCGTGTACCCGCAGATCCCGCCGACGGTCGTGCGGGAGGGCGACACCGTCGAGCTCACGATCGTGAACCGCGGGTTCGACGTCCATCCGATGCACCCGCACGGGCACCGCATCCTCGTCCTCTCCGTCGACGGGCGGAAGCCCCAGGCGCCCCTGTGGCTCGACTCGTTCGACGTGCTTCCGGGCCAGGTCTGGAAGGTCGCATTCGTCGCGGACAACCGCGGGATCTGGATGGATCACTGCCACAATCTCGAGCACGCGGCGCTCGGCATGGTGACGCATCTGGCATACGTCGGGGTGGTCTCACCGTTCGAGCACGGTGGCGTCGCGCGCAACGACGCGGAGTGAGGGGGATGGGGAGAAGGACCCATGCCGGAGTTTCTGATGCGCTGATAGTCCGGGATATGGTGTAACGGCTTCCCATCCCCTTTCCGCCTCTGATCAGGCGGTCATCGGGAAGCCCTCGCCCCACCCGGAGGTCCCCAGTATGAAGGTGTTCGGCTGGCTTCGCGCGCGCCCGCGCGCGTTGGCGTCCGGCGGCATCGTCACGGTCGCGGCCGTGGCGCTCACGACGATGGCGTTCCTGTATCAGGGGATGCCGACGGCGAAGGTCGATCTCAACGACGGCGGCGTCTGGGTGACGAAGACCAGTGCGATGCTCGTCGGCCACTTCAACGACCAGTCGAAGCTGCTCGACGGCGGCGTGCGCGCCGCATCCCGGAACATCGACGTCCTGCAGTCGGGCAACACCGTGGTGGTCGTCGACGATTCGGCGTCGACCGCGACGGTCGTCGACCCCGCGATGGTCACCCTGGGCGGCAGCGGGCACCTCCCCGCGGGAGCGAAGGTCGTGCTCGGCGGCTCCACGGTGGCGGTGCTGAACGACGGGGAGCTGCGCATCGTGCCTGCCTCGACGATGGCATCCTTCGACGCCGCGAAGGTCAAGCCCGTCGTCGACCTCGGACCGGGGGCGGATGTCGCTGTCGGCACCGACGGCACGGTGCACGCCGTGTCGGCGAAGACGCGCGAGATCGTCGACATCCCGACCGACCCGCAAGGGCAGCCGGGGCAGCCTGCCCGCCACGGGCTCGGCGATCTCGGCGACAAGGCGAAGCCGACGATCACCGCGGTGGGCGCGACGGCCGTCGTGCTGGATGCGACGAGCGGCACCGTGCTCACCGAGGACGGCCTCAAGGCGACGATCGACCGCCCGGACGGCGCCGTGCTGCAGCAGCCCTCGCCGGACGCCGACGGCGTCGTCATCGCCACCTCCGACGCACTCCTGCGCGTGCCCTTCGACGGGTCGGCGGTGCAGAAGAAGTCCGCCGGCGGCACCGGAACGGCCGCCGCGCCCGTGCAGCTGGCCGGCTGTTCGTACGGCGTGTGGTCGGGGTCGGCGCGTTTCGTGCGCGAGTGCCCGGGCGCCGGGGACGACCTGGTGAAGGCGGTGCCGGGAGCGACGAGCAGCGCCAAGCTGCTGTTCCGCACGAATCGCGATGTCGTCGTGCTCAACGACGTCGCCGGCGGCACCGCGTGGGCGGTGAGCGGAAAGCTGCAACGGGTCGACAACTGGGACGACGTGACCCCGCCGGAGGGCAAGGACCAGCAGACCGACGACCAGACCGACCAGACGGTGCAGACGTCCCTCCCCAAGCGCAGCGAGATCAACCACCCGCCGACCGCCAACCCCGACGACTACGGTGTCCGCCCGGGCCGGACGACGATCCTGCCGGTGCTGGAGAACGACACCGATCCGGATGGCGACGTGCTCACCGCATCCGCCCCGCCCACGACGCGCCTCGGGACGATCCAGCGGATCCAGGACGGCGGCGCCCTGCAGATCACCGTCCCGGCCGACGCGACCGGCGGTGACTCCTTCAAGTACACGGCGGACGACGGCCGCGGCGGCACATCGCAGGCCACGGTGACCCTCACGGTGCACCCCTGGAGCGAGAACAGCGCCCCGGTGCAGAGCCGGCAGACCACGCTCACGATGGAGACCGGCGGCACCCTCTCCTACAACGTCCTGCCGGACTGGAAAGACCCGGACGGCGACGAGATGATGCTCCTCGGCGTCGAAGCGCCCAAGGGCGACGAGGTGCAGTTCACGCCGGACGGGACCATCACCTACCGTGCCGTCAGCGGTGCGCTCGGTCCGCGCGATCTCACGCTCCACGTGTCCGACGGCTCGAAGGTCGGCACCGGAGTCCTTCACGTCAACGTCCTGACGGCGGGCTCGACGTCGCCCGTCGCGAACGCCGACCACATCGTCGTCCGCGCCGGCGACACCGCGACGGTCTCGCCGCTCGCCAACGACTACACGACGGGCGTCGAGCCGTTGCGGCTGACCCGCATCGACAACGTGCCGGGGCTGACGCTCACGCCCGACTACAACGCGGGCACCTTCACGGTCCGCTCGGACATCGTCGGCACCTACTACGTGCAGTACCTCGTGGCGGCCGGATCGCCGACCGCAGCCGGAGTCGTCCGGGTCGACGTCATCGACTCGGCGCAGAGCGACCTGCCGCCGGTCGCGGTGCGCGACATCGCGCTCGTCCACGCGGGCGGCGAGACGCTCGTCAACGTCCTCGCGAACGACTCCGACCCGTCGGGCGGCATCCTCGTCGTCCAATCTGTGCAGGTCCCGGCGGGCTCCGGCGTGACCGCCGCGGTCCTGAACCACGACACCGTGCGCATCGGCGACCAGGGGATGGCCGCCGGCCAGGTGATCGTGAGCTACACGATCTCGAACGGCCGCAAATCCGCGAACGGCTCGATCGTCGTCATCCCGCTGCCCGCACCGTCGGTCCTCCGGCCGCCGGTCGCCCGGGACGACACCGCGGTCGTGCGCGCCGGAGACGTCGTCACCATCCCCGTCCTCGAGAACGACACCGACCCCGACGGCGGCACGCTCCACGTCGTGCCGCAGCTCGTCGCACCGCTTCCCGACCCGAAGTCGGGCGAGATCTTCGTCGCCCAGGACACCGTCCGGTTCCGCGCATCCGACACCCCTGGCACGGTGCATGCGACCTACGAGGTCGTGAACGACTCCGGACAGAAGGATGCCGCGTACATCACCATCCAGGTGGTGCCCGTCAACAAGGAGACGAACCAGGCGCCGCAGCCCAAGGAGCTGGTCGCCCGCGTGCTCGCCGGGACGACCGTCCACATCCAGGTGCCGCTCGACGGGATCGACCCCGACGGCGACTCCGTCACGCTCGAGGGCATCGCGTCGGCCCCGTCGCAGGGCCGCGTCGTGAGCGTCGGCCCCGCCGAGATCGTCTATCAGGCGTTCGACACCGCGTTCGGCGGCGACAGCTTCACCTACCGGGTCCGCGACCGCCTCGGCGCCGAGGCGACGGCGACGATCCGCGTCGGCATCGCGCCGTCGCCGACCGTGAACCAGGCGCCGTACGCGGTGAAGGATGCCGTGACCGTGCGTCCGGGCCGCACCATCTCCGTCCCGGTCCTCGCGAACGACTCCGACCCCAACGGCGACCAGATCGGGCTCGTCGCGAACGGCCTGATCCTGCCGCAGAACGCCGACTTCACCGCGAAGGTCGTGGGCTCCCGTGTGGAGGTGACCGCGCCGAACCATCCCGAGCAGACCTCGCTGCAGTACACGATCCGCAACGCGCACGGCGCACAGGCGATCGGTGTCGTGCAGATCACGGTCAAGGCCGATGTGCCCCTCGTCCCGCCGATCGCGCGCGACGACTACGTGGGCGCGGCAGACGTGAAGAACGGCGGCGCCGACATCGACGTCCTCGCGAACGACGAAGATCCGGACGGCACCGTCTCCGACCTGAAGCTGACGTTCGACGACCCCGGCGTCCGCGTCGTGTCCGGCGGCAAGGTGCACGTGACGCTGACGGATGCGGACCAGCTCATCATGTACACGGTCACCGACCCCGACGGGTTGACCGGGTCCGCCTTCATCCACGTGCCCGGCAAGAACTCGCTGCCGCCGAGCCTCGTCTCCACCAGCGCGGTCGAGGTCAAGAGCGGTCAGAGCATCGAGCTCCCACTCGCGCAGTACGTGCGCTCCGCGAGCGGCGGCCGGGTGATCCTCACCGAGGCGGCCAAGGTCTCCGCCGTGCACAGCAACGGCGGCTCGCTCGCCAAGGACGCGACGACGCTCGTGTACACCTCGGCGCCGGGCTACTTCGGTCCTGACGCGCTGACGTTCGAGGTCACCGACGGCACCGGCCCCGACGATCCCAACGGGCACAAGGCGACGCTGACGATCCCGATCACGGTGCTCCCGCCGGACAACCAGCCGCCGACCTTCATCAACGGCCAGCTGAGCGTCGCCCCCGGCGAGACGGCATCTTCGCTGGATCTGCGCGGCCTCACGAGCGACCCCGACAAGGGGGACCTGGCGAAGGTCACGTACCAGATCGAGGGCGGGACGCCGCAGGGCGTCAGCGCGTCGATCGACGGCGGCACGCTCAAGGTGAGCGCGGAGGCGAGCACGCCCAAGGGGACGGTCGCGACTCTGCGCATCCGTCTCACCGACGGCGTCACGACGCCCGTCGAAGGGACGGTGACCGTCACCGTCGCGGCATCCACGCGCCCGCTCGCGACCGCGAACGACGACGTCGTCGACCAGGCGCACCAGGGCACGACGGTGTCGGTCTCCGTGCTCGACAACGACTTCAACCCGTTCCCGGACAAGCCGCTGAAGCTCCTCGCCGCGGCCGTCGCCACAGGCTCCGGCACCGCGACCGTGAACGGCTCGAAGGTCGACGTCGCGATCGCGAAGGACTACGTCGGCCAGATGGTCGTCCGCTATCGCGTCCAGGATGCGACCGGCGACCCGGACCGCGAGGTCGAGGGCCGCATCCTGCTCACCGTCCAGGGCCGGCCCGGCCAGCCCGGGGTGCCGACCGTCACGAGCGTGCAGGACCGCACCGTGGTGCTCAACTGGACGCCGCCGGTCGACAACGGCGCGCCGATCACGGGCTACACCGTGCAGTCGGTCGCCGGCGGCTACAGCAAGCAGTGCGCGTCCACGACGTGCACGCTCGACGGGCTGACGAACAACGTCGAGTACAACTTCACGGTGACCGCGACCAACAGCGTCGGCACGTCCGACCCGTCGCTGCCGAGCCAGACGGCCCGCCCCGACGCGCGTCCCGACACGCCGCAGGCGCCGACGACGGTGTTCGGCGACAAGAGCATCAAGGTGTCGTGGGCGACGCCGTCGACGCCAGGCTCGCCCGTGCAGTCGTACAACCTGCAGATCTCGCCGGCACCGCCCTCGGGTGTCGCGGAGCAGGAGGGTGTGACGGGCAACTCGATCACGTGGTCGGGCCTCGAGAACGGCACCGCCTACCAGGTGCGCGTGCAGGCGCGGAACCTCGCGCCGGATCCGTCGAGCTGGAGCGATTACTCGCTGTCGACGATCCCCGCGGCTCCTCCCGCCGCGCCCGCGCAGCCGACGACGCAGCGTCTGCAGCCGCTCGGCACCCAGTCGCAGATCGAGGTGGACTGGGCAGCCCCCGCGAACAACGGCGACGCGATCGCGAACTACCAGCTCGACGTCATGCAGGGGACGAACGTCGTGAACTCCCTCACGGTGGCGGGCACGTCGACGTCGCAGGCGATCAACCTGCCGAACTCGACGACCGACTACACGTTCCGCGTGCGCGCCTCGAACAAGGCGGGCCCCGGTGCGTGGAGCCCGACGTCGGCGCCGCGCCGCGCCTTCGCGACCCCCGGCACCCCCGGGACGCCCACCGCGACCGACGGGAACAACCAGGTGACCGTGTCGTTCGCCGCGGCGGATGGCAACGGGGCCACGGCATCCGAGGTCAAGTACCAGTACTCCGTCAACGGCGGAGCGTGGCTCGGCGACTGGGTGAGCGGGGGCTCGGGCACCGGCGCCACGATCACCGGGGTCATCGGCAACGGGCACGTGAACAACAACGGCACGTACAAGATCTCGGTGCGCGCATACACGACGCTCGACGGCGTGACGTACTCGGGGAACGGGTCGGCGCAGTCGAACGCGGCTCAGCCGTACGGGCCGATCGGCAATCCGACGGCGACGGCCGGTGCCAACGGCACCTCGATCACCTTCTCGTGGAGCTCGCCGGCTCGCAACGGTCGAGACATCACGACGCAGGTGCTCATCGATGGCGCCGCCGCCTCGAGCAACGCGAGCGGGTCGATCACGCGCAGCTACCCCTACAGCCAGACGCACACGATCACGGTGCACACGACCGCGGCCGGGCAGACGACGACGGCCTCGGCATCCGCCCGCACCGTCGATCCGCCGCCCCCACCGCAGCCCGACTCATGGGCGAGCCGCGGACCGTCCGTGTACACCTCCGACTGCTCGACCTCGGGGTGCGCCTATGTGGTCTTCAACGTGAAGAACTGGGTCGCCGGGAACTACACGCTGAACTGCCACGACAACACCGGTTCATGGAGCTACAACACCTACTACGTCCCCGCGAACGGGTCGGTCCAGCTGTATTGCTACACCGGCTACACCGGCAGCCCGGTGTGGGTCGGGTACAGCGGACCAGGCGGTTCGGGCAATTCCAGATCCGTGATCTGGTAGCGCCGGCATCCTCACTCCCAGCTCTCCCCAGAAACGGAAGATCCCACTCATGACAATGACCCCCGAACAGGCCGCCTGGTTCCAGGGCACCTTCGCGCGTCTCGTCGACAACGTCGACCAGGCGCTCATGGGCAAGCGCGAGGTCGTCGGCCTCGTCCTTTCCGCGATGCTCGCCGAGGGCCACGTGCTCCTCGAGGACGCCCCCGGGACCGGCAAGACGAGCCTCGCGAAGGCGCTCGCCGCGACCGTCCAGGGCACGAGCACCCGCATCCAGTTCACGCCCGACCTGCTGCCCTCGGACGTGACCGGCGTCACGATCTACGACCAGCAGAGCCACCGCTTCGAGTTCCACCGCGGGCCGGTCTTCGCCTCGATCGTGCTCGCCGACGAGATCAACCGCGCCTCGCCGAAGACGCAGTCGGCGCTGCTGGAGGTCATGGAGGAGTCGCGCGTCACCGTCGACGGCCAGCCGCACGAGGTCGGACGCCCGTTCCTCGTCATCGCGACGCAGAACCCGATCGAGCAGGCGGGCACCTACAAGCTTCCCGAGGCGCAGCTCGACCGTTTCCTCGTGCGCACGTCGATCGGCTACCCGACCCTGGATGTCACGGAGCGCATCCTCGCCGGCGCCGCCGACCGCAACCCGTCGGCGCACCTCCCCGCCATCATCACGACGAGCGCGATCGCCGACATGGCGGACCTCGCCTCGACGGTGCACGTGGATGCCGCGGTCCTCCGTTACGCGGCGCAGCTCGCGCAGGCCACCCGCGACGACCAGGCCACGCGCCTCGGCGTCTCGGTGCGCGGCGCGATCGCCATGGTCCGCATCGCGAAGGTCGTCGCCGCGGCCGCCGGCCGCCACTACGTCGTCCCGGACGACATCAAGGCGCTCGCCGCGCACGTATGGACGCACCGTCTCGTCCTCGAGCCCGAGGCCGAGTTCGCCGGCACGACCGCCGAGGCGGTCGTCGCGCGCGTGCTCGAGCAGATCCCGGCGCCGCAGGCGCGCGCGGCCGCGTGATGGCGACGCAGACTCTCGGTGCGAGCCGCGCGACAGGACGGCGGGAGGCCGCGTCAGCAGCGGCATCCAGCGTCCTTGGTCGCGTCCGCGCGGTCCTGGGGGTCGTGCGTCCCATCGGGTGGATCCTGATCGCCGGAGCCGTCGCCCTGTGGGTGTTCGGCGCGGCGCTCGGCTGGCAGGAGCTCCTCATCGCGGCCGTCGTCGTGACGACGGCGCTCTTGCTCAGCATCCTGTTCCTCATCGGCCGGTCGACCTACGGCGTCGATCTCGACCTCGGTCGCACGCGCGTCGTCGTGGGGGAGCGGGCCGTCGGCTCGCTGACGCTCACGAACGAGGGGACGCGGGCGATCCTGCCCTCGCGCGTCGTGCTGCCGGTAGGCGCCGGACGTGGCGAGTTCGGCGTGAAGCGGCTCGCGGCCAAGGAGTCCGTCGAGGAGCTGTTCGCCGTCCCGACCGCGCGCCGCGGGGTGCTGAAGATCGGCCCGGTGAGCGTCGTCCGCGGCGATGCGCTCGGCCTCTTCGAGCGCGTGCAGCGTCGCGGTGAGGGGGTCGACCTGTTCGTGCATCCCCGCACGGTCCTCTTCGAGGGTCAGTCGCTCGGCTTCGTGCGCGACCTCGAGGGGATGGCGGCGCGCGACCTCTCGCGCGACGACGTGTCGTTCCATGCGCTGCGCGAGTACGCGCCCGGCGACGACCTGCGCCACGTCCATTGGCGCTCGACGGCCCGCACCGGCACGCTCATGATGCGCCAGTACGAGGAGACGCGCCGCTCGCACTTCGCGATCGGGCTCAGCCGCAACCCCGCCGACTACCGCGACTCCGACGAGTTCGAGCTCGGCGTCTCGGCCGCGGGGTCGATGGGCCTGCGCGCCCTCAAGGACTCCCGACGCCTCGACGTGCACGTGCAGGGCGCAACGATCCCCGCAGAGACCGGCAAGCAGTACCTCGACGGGCTGTCCCGGCTCGAGCCGTCAAAGCCGCGGCAGGGGTCGATCGACGACCTCGCCTCGACGGTCGTCGCGACGCTGCCGACAGCGGCCGTCGTCGTGCTCGTGGCGGGGTCCGCGGTGGATGCGGCGCGCCTGCGTGCCGCATCCAGCCGTGCGCCGCAGGGCGCCCGCGTGCTCGCACTCGTCGCCGACCTCGGCGCGGAGCCGACCCTGCGCCGCATGGGCGATGCCGACGTCGTGACGATCGGCGCGCTCGACCAGCTTCCCGCCGCCCTCGCGAAGGTGCTCTCGTGACCGCGACCTCCACGGACGCCCCCACCCGCGCGCGTCGCGCCCGGTCCGCTGCTCCCGCCCGGCGTGCGGCCGAGCCGCTCTCCGCGCGCCGCTGGGCGCTCGACCTCTCCGCCTCGGCGCTGCTGCTGGCGGTGCCGATCGCCGGATTCTGGACGACGTTCGGCGGTCCCGCCTACCTGCCCGCGGCCGTCGGCGCGGCGGTCCTCGGACTCGCGATCGCCGCACTCGGCGCGCGCTTCCGCTGGGGCGTGCTGCTCGTCGCGGCCGCCACCGTCGTCGTGTACTTCGTGTTCGGCGCGCTCGCACTTCCTGCGACGGCGCTTGCCGGCGTTATCCCGACCCTCGATACGTTCCGCGGACTCGCGATCGGCGCTGTGGAGTCGTTCAAGATCCTCCTGACGACGCCGCTGCCGGTCCCCGCCACCGACGGCTTCCTCGTCGTCCCCTATCTCTTGAGCCTCGTCGCGGCGGTGCTCGTCGGCTCGCTCGGCCTGCGCCTGCGCACGCCCGCGTGGGCGCTCATTCCCGCGTCCGCCTACCTCGCCGCGGGCATCGCCCTCGGCGCCTCGGAGCCCGCGTTCCCGATCGCTCAGGGCGTCGTCTTCGGCGTCGTCGCCATCTCGTGGCTCGCGATCCGTCAGGCGTGGGCCCCGTCCGCCGTGGCCGCGGCGATCTCCGCCGACGGCGCCCCGACCCGCGTCGGAGCCGGACGCCGCATCGCGGCGGGTGCCGGCATCCTCGCCATCGCACTCGGGTCCGGCGTCGCGGCCGGTGCCATCGCCCCGGCACCCACCACGCGGTATGTGCTGCGCGACGTCGTCATCCCGCCGTTCGACGTGCACCAGTACGCGAGCCCCCTGCAGTCGTACCGAAGCTACGTGCGCGACTACACGAAGGAGCCGCTCTTCACGGTGTCGGGCCTCCCGAAGGGCGCGCGCGTGCGCATCGCGGCGATGGATGCGTACTCGGGCACCGTGTACGACGTGTCCTCGGCCGGTGCCGGATCCTCGAGCGCGTTCATCCCGATGCGCTCCGACATGTCCGGCTCAGCCGCGGGCACCCCCGCGACGGTGAAGGTCACGATCGACGGATACAGCGGCGTGTGGATGCCGGGTGTCGGCGCCGCGCAGAGCATCACGTTCCAGGGCCCGAACGCCGACGCCCTCCGCCGCGCGGCGTATTACAACGCGTCCACGCAGACCGCCGTCGACACGACACCGCTGCACAAGGGCGACGCGTACGAGATCGACGCGGTCGTCCCGTCGGTCCCGTCGGACGCGAGCCTCGCCAAGACGCCGTTCGCGCCGGTCACGCTCCCCAAGCAGCAGGGCGTGCCCCAGGCGTTCGCCGACCTCGCGAACAAGGCCGTCGGCGACGCGAGCACGCCGATCGCGCAGGTCCGCGCGCTGCAGAAGCACTTCGCCGAGGGCGGGTACTTCAGCGACGGGCTCGAGGGGCAGCCGCGTTCGCTCGCCGGCCACGGCGCCGGGCGCATCTCCGCGATGCTGGGCGCCGACCAGATGGTCGGCGACGACGAGCAGTACGCCGTCGCGATGGCCCTTTTCGCCCGGGAACTCGGCATCCCGGCGCGCGTGGTGCTCGGCTTCCACGCGCCGAAGGACGCCGCTGCCTCGGGTGTATTCAAGGCCGACAGCGACACGCTGCACGCGTGGGTCGAGGTCGCGTTCCAGGGCGTCGGCTGGGTGCCGTTCGACCCTACGCCCGACAAGGACCGCGTCCCGACGCAGGAGACCACGAAGCCGAAGCAGCAGCCGAAGCCGCAGGTGCTGCAGCCGCCGCCGCCCGCGCAGAAGCCGGCCGACGAGCCGCCGAGCATTCCCGACGACCGCGGCAAGGACAACAAGAACAACACCCTGCCCGGCTGGATCGGCACCGCGCTGACCGTCGGCGGCAGCACGCTCGCCGTCATCGCCGTGCTGCTCGCGCCGTTCGTCGCGATGGGGATCGTGAAGGGGACGCGACGCCGCAGGCGCAAGGACGCCGCGCGCCCGAGCGACCGCATCAGCGGCGGCTGGGACGAGCTGATGGACCGCGCGCTCGACCTCGGCACGCCTCTCGCATCGGGCGCGACGCGCGGAGAGGATGCGGCGACCGTCGCCTCCGCGTTCGACCAGCCCGCGGTCGCGACCCTCGCCCGGCAGGCCGACGCACAGGTGTTCGGCCCGTCCGAGCCGACGCCCGACGACATCGCCCGGTTCTGGGGCGAGGTCGACGAGATCGTCGGCGGGATGACGGCGCAGCGGTCGTTCTGGCGCCGATTGGGTGCCAGACTCAGCATCCGATCACTGCGCAGCGGCCGGCGCCCCGCATCCACCGACACCACCCCTCCGCCTCCCGGCACCGTCCCGAAGGAACGCCCATGACCCTGACGCCTCCTGGCGTCGCCGCCGCCCCGCTGGGGCGGCGTGCCGGCGCGTACGCGATCGACGCCGTCATCGCGGGACTCATCGGGGCTCTCGCGATGGGCCTCGGCGCGGTGTTCGTCGCGATCGGCGGTTCGCCCGCCAACGCGGTGACCGCCGCGGTGGGTGTGATGCTCGCCTACCTGTTCACGATGGCCGTGCTGTTCGCGTGGACGATGGTCTACACCGCGATGCAGGCGGGCACCGGGTCGATCGGCCAGCGGCTGCTGCACATCGCGCTCGCGGACGCGCAGACGGGCGAGCGGATCGGCTTCTGGCGCGCGCTGCTGCGCAACATCGTGTGGGCTGCGGCCTGCTCGATCGTCGTGGGCTACTTCACTCCGCTGTTCGACGGGAGCGCGCGCCATCGCGGATGGCACGACCTCGCATCCGGAGCCGTCGTCGTCGACCGTGCGGCGGCTGCGCCCGCTGCGTCGCAGCTGTTCGCGGCGCCCGCGGCGGCTCCTGCGGCGCCGTCGAACCCGTTCCTCGCGGCGTCGGCGTCGGCGCCCGCGGCCGAGCAGACCGATCCGTTCTTCGCCGCGCTCCGCGGCGGATCCGCCCCGGCGGAGGAGCCGGTGCCCGTGCCCGCCGTTTCCGCCGCGAACCCGTTCGTCGCCGCGTCTGCGGCGCCGGGCTCGACGGCCCCCCCGACGACGTTCCCGACGATGCGCGCGGGCAGTGTGGCTGACCTCACGCACACCGATCCGGTTCAGGATGCCGCGACCGCCGCTCCGGCCCCACAGCCGGTTCCGGCGGGTCGCGTCCTTCCAGTGACGAGCGGGATCATCTCGAGCGTGCCCGGCACGTCGTCGGCGGCCGTCGCCCCGGCAGAGTCTCTTCCGAGCGTCGAATACCTGCCGGTCCCCGAGCCCGTCGAGGGGTCGTCGTCGAGCGGTGGTGACGACCCCTCGCTCCCCACGCACACTCCACTCGCCGCTGGCGCGTCGAGCGGAGCCTCCGGGCGCGCGGCCCCAAGCTCGGGGACCGCTGCCGAACGCTTGCTGACCGCGGCACGTTCTGCAGCCTCCCCATTCGCCTCCGCGGCGGCGTCGCTCGTGAGCACCACCGATGACGAGGACCTCGACGCGACCCGCGCGTCCGCCCCGGCAGCGGCATCCGCGAGGGCCCGTCTCGCCCTCGTGTGGGACGACGGGACCCACACCGCGATCTACGCACGCACCGTGTTCGGCCGCAATCCCGCGGCCGACGGAGCGACGGCGGTCGCCGTGCGCGACGAGACCCTGTCCCTCTCGAAGACGCATTTCGAGGTGGATGCGGGCACCGACGGCACGTGGATCACCGACCGTCACTCCACGAACGGCACCGTCGTGCTCCGCGGCGGGACCGAGACGACCCTGGCTGCAGGCGAGCGCTTCCGCCTCCAGGCGGGCGACCGCGTCGAGATCGGCGACCGCTCCATCACCGTCGAGGCGGTCGCATGAGCGCGACCGCATCCACCCCCGTCCCGCTCGCCGACGCGTCGAGCCGTTCCGCAGCGCGCGCCGAGGCGCCCATCACCGTCGTCGCGGGGGCCGCGACCGACATCGGCCTGCGCCGCAAGGTGAACGAGGACTCGCATCTGAGCGCCGCGCCGGTCTTCATCGTCGCGGACGGGATGGGCGGCCATCAGGCCGGCGAGATCGCCAGCGCCATCGTGATCGAGGAGTTCACGACGCTCGTCGGACGCGCGAGCGTCACGATCGACGACGTGCAGTCGGCGCTCGGCCGCGCACGGGTGCGCGTCGACGAGCTGTCGGAGTCGAGCGGCTCCGAGGGCGCCGGCACGACCCTCGCGGGCGTCGTCGTCGCCGAGATCGAGGGCGAGGGCTACTGGCTCGCGGTGAACCTCGGCGACTCGCGCACGTACCTCCTCAGCGACGGCGACTTCGAGCAGATCTCGGTCGACCACTCCGTCGTGCAGGAGCTCATCGACCTCGGCCAGCTCGATCCGGGCGCCGCCGCGCACGACTCGCGCCGCAACGTCATCACGCGCGCGCTCGGCGCCGGCAGTGCTGCAGAACCCGACTTCTGGCTGCTTCCCGCTTCGCGCGGCGACCGCGTGCTCGTGTGCTCGGACGGCCTGTCCGGCGAGGTCGACGGCGAGGCGATCGCGGAGATCCTCCGTGCGGAGCCGAACCCGCAGACGGCCGCGGAGCGTCTCGTGCAGGCGGCGATCGATCACGGCGGGCGCGACAATGTCACGGCGCTCGTCGTGGACGTCACCGCGGTGCGGATCCGGGGCGACGAAGACGTCGCGACGATCCCGGGCGGCGTCTCACGGACGTCGCTCGCAGCGCATGCCGACAGCGACACGCGCCCGCGAGCGGGCGCGACGGAGGTGGCCTCATGAACGCCCTCTACGCACCGGGCCGCGCGGCGGCCATCGTCAGCGCCCGCGCGCTCGTGGTCGTCGATGCCGATCTCGCACTCGCCGCGCTGACCACGGTCTGGCGCGGTCTGGATGCGGCGGCCGACCTCGGCTCGGTGCTCGGTCTCATCGCCGACGCCAGCGGAGCGGGTCTGACGCGACTGCCCGACTTCGCCGTCGCGCTCGCCGAGGAGGGCGGCGTCCGGATCGCCCTGCGCGGTGGTGTCACGGTGCAGGCCGGCACCGAAGCGCTGTCTGCCGGCGACGTCAGCACCTGGGTGGAGCGGGCACTGCCGGGTGCCACCTCTGTGACCGTCGCGGTCTCCGGATCGGAGGATGATGCCGTCCTTCCCGCCGGAGGGGGCATCGTCTTCGCGTCCCGTGTCTCCTGGAGTATTTCGGCGGGCGTGGGGATCGAGCAGTCGTCCGTTGCCTCGCGGGGTGACGACCCCTCGACGGGCTCGGGGACCGGTCGGGGGTCGTCGAACGGTGGTTCATCGCTGGTCGCATCGGCGGAGTCCGTCCCGGGATCCAAATACCCTTCGGTCCCCGAGCCCGTCGAGGGGTCGTCCCCTTCGGTCCCCGAGCTTGTCGAGGGGTCGTCCCCTTCGGTCCCCGAGCTTGTCGAGGGGTCGTCCCCGGCGCCAACGAAGGCGCCCGCCGCGGCGAGCATGATCGACTCCGCCGCCGTCCTCTCCGCCGCCGCGGGCTTGCGCGACACGGGCGACACCCTCCTCCCGCTGGAGACGGCGGACGCCCGGCCCGAGCCGCCTTCCGACACCGCGGGATACGACCACCTGTGGGGCGCGACGATCGTGCGGTCCGTCGAGGATGCGGCGGTCCGCCCCGAGGAAGAGCCGGAAGACGAAGCGCCGGCACCGGCGACACTCGACGAGGGCGACCACGACGGAGCGACGATCTCGATCGCGCAGGCGCGTGCGCTGCGCGCCGAACGTCAGGAGCCGCCCGCGCCCCTCGCGCCGCCGCGCCTTCCGGCGCCGGCGCGCATCCGGCTGTCCACCGGCCAGGTGCTGAACCTCGACCGGACAGTCGTCATCGGCCGCCGCCCGCGCTCGACCCGCGTCTCCGGCACCGATCTGCCGCACCTCGTCGCGGTCGACAGCCCGCAGCAGGACATCTCTCGCAGCCATCTCGAGCTGCGGGTGGATGCGGGTGCCATCGTCGCGACCGACCTGCACACGACGAACGGCTCGATGCTGCTGCGGCCGGGGAGCGACCCCGTGCGGCTGCATCCCGGCGAGTCCACGGTGGTCGTCATCGGGGATGTCGTCGACCTCGGCGACGGGGTGACGGTCACGATCGAGGAGACGGCATGAGCGCGGCACGCGCCCCGATGGCGCCGCCCGATCTTCCCGGCTTCCGGTACCTCGACGTCCTCGGGTCGGGCGGGTTCGCCGACGTGTTCCTGTACGAGCAGGAGCTCCCGCGCCGCAACGTCGCCGTCAAGGTCCTCCTCACCGACCGCATCTCGAGCTCCTCGGTGCAGGAGTTCACTGACGAGGCGAACGTCATGGCGATGCTGTCGACGCATCCCGCGATCGTCACGATCTATCAGGCGGGCGTCTCCCGCGACGGGCGTCCGTACCTCGTCATGGAGTACTGCCCGAAGCCGAACCTGCAGGCGCGGTATCGGCGCGAAGCGTTCTCGGTCGCCGAGTCGCTGCGGGTCGGCATCCAGGTCGCCGCGGCCGTCGAGACCGCCCATCGCGCCGGAGTCCTCCACCGCGACATCAAGCCCGCCAACATCCTCGTCACCGAGTACAACCGGCCGGCCCTCACCGACTTCGGCATCGCGTCGACGAGCGGCGCGGCGGGGGAGTCGGCCGGACTGTCGATCCCCTGGTCGCCGCCGGAGTCGTTCGCCGACACCCCGCGCAGCGACGCGCGCTCCGATGTCTACGCCCTCGGCGCGACCGTCTACTCGCTCCTCGCCGGCCGGTCGCCGTTCGAGCTGCCCGGGCAGCGCAACTCCGGCGTCGACCTCATCGAGCGCATCGAGACGCTGCCGCTGCCGGCGATCGGCCGTGCCGACATCCCGTCGTCGTTGCAGTACGCGCTCGAGCGGTCGATGGCGAAGAACCCGGCCGACCGGTACGAGAGCGCGCTCGCGTTCGCCCGGGCGCTGCAGACCGTCCAGATCGAGCTCGCGCACTCCGTCACGCCGATCGACATCCTCGACGACGGTGTTCCGGACGAGATCGAGGAGGACGAGGACGACGGCCGCACCCGCGTGCGCGGCGTCATGAGCATCAACCCGGAGACGACGCCCGCGGCCGGCCACACGCGGCCCTCGGCGCTCACGACTCCGGTGTCGCGCCCGGCCCCCGCCGTCGACCAGACGGTGCGCCGCGGCCCGGCCGGCGTGCCCGCCTTCACCGAGCAGGCGGAGCAGACGGTGCGGAGGGATGCGGCCCCGACTGCCGCGCCCGCGGCGTCCGACGCGACGGTCGTCCGTCCGCCCGTCTCCGTGTCTCCCACGCCGTCGATGTTCGAGACCGCCGCACCGGCCGTGGTCGAGCCCGAGTCCGCTGAGCGGGCACCCCGTAGGCGAGGCCTGATGTGGGTCCTCATCGCCGGGGCCGCCGTCATCGTCATTGCGGGCATCGTGGTGGTCGCATCCCTGCTGAACGGCGGCGAGCCCGCCGCCAAGCCGAGTTCGTCGGCGACGGCGCAGCCGCAGGATCCGCTGTCCGGGTACGTCGCGGCGCCGACCGACCTCAAGGGGACGGTCGGGCCGAACGGCGTCACCTTCACGTGGACCAACCCGGAGCCGCACAAGGGCGACACCTACCTGTGGGGCGTCACCGTGCCGGGCCAGGACACGGAGCTGGCGCAGACGGACAAGACCACCGTGACGGTGCCCGCCGATCCGACCGGCCGCACGTGCATCACGGTGAGCGTCAAGCATCCGGATGGCACCGGATCGGCCGACACGACGGGATGCGCTCAATGAGCGCCCTGACGGTCGACTTCGCCGGCGAGCTGTTCGACGTCGACCCCGACGCCGTCTTCACCGTCGGACGCGAGGGCGACCTCGAGATCGACGACAACCCGTTCCTGCACCGCCACTTCCTGACGATCGAGCGGGCCGACGGTCTCTGGGTCCTGTCGAACGTGGGCAGCCGTCTCGCCGCGACCGTCACCGACGGCGGTGGCCGCGTGCAGGCCTGGCTCGCCCCGGGCGCCCGCCTGCCGATCGTCTTCGCGACGACCACGGTGATCTTCAGCGCCGGCGCCACGACGTACGAGCTCACCATCCATGCCGCCGAGCCGACCTTCCGGCCTGCGCCCGTCTTCGACGAGTCGGACGGGCAGTCGACGATCGGCGACGTGCCGCTGACGCTCAGCCAGCGGCTCATGATCCTCGCGCTCGCCGAGCCGATCCTGCGCCGCGAGGGCGCGGGCATGAGCGAGCTGCCGACGTCGGCGAACGCAGCGGCGCGCCTCGGCTGGACGATCACGCGCTTCAACCGCAAGCTCGACAACGTGTGCGACAAGCTCGACCGCATCGGCGTGCCGGGCCTGCGCGGCGGCGTCGGCTCGTACGCGACGAACCGCCGTGTGCGCCTCGTCGAGTACGCCGTCGCCGCGCGGCTCGTCACCCGCGACGACCTTCCGCTGCTCGACGACCCGGCGCGCTCCGCCGACCCCGACGAATCGTGACCCCGAGAGGCAACACGTGCGCCTGAAGCTGACCCTCAACCGCGTCGCGGGTCCGCCCGCCGACATCGTCGTGACGACGGATGCCGCGGCATCCATCTCCGACGTCGCCGAGGCGATCGCGCGACTCGACCCGACCGGCGACCGTCTCGTGCGTCAGGGCCGTGGACCGCTGACCCTCGCTGCGACCGTCCCCGGCCAGAGCGCCGCCGCGGTGCTCCCGCCCGACGCCCCGATCGGCGAATCGCCGATCGGTTCGGGTGCGACCGTCGGGCTCGTCGAGGCCGGCGCCGCACCCACCGGCGACGGCCCCGCGGTGGCGCGCGTGCGCGTCATCGCCGGTCCGGACGCGGGTGCCGAGTTCGCGCTCTCCGCGGGCACGACGATCCTCGGCCGGGACGCTGCGTGCGACATCGAGCTGCACGACCCGATGGTGTCCAAGCGCCACATCCGGTTCGAGGCATCCGATGTCGTGGACGTCGTCGATCTCGGGTCGGCCAACGGTCTCGTCGTCGACGGCGGGCTCGTCCAGCGCGTGCGCGTCGACCGCCGCGAGACGCTCCTCGTCGGCGACTCGACCCTCGTCGTCGAGGTCGCGCCCACCCGCATCGTCTCCGGCGTCGTCCCGGTCAAGGCCGGCCCGGTGTTCTTCAACCGGTCGCCGAAGGTCGAGGCGCGGTACGCGGGCGAGGAGTTCGGCGCACCCGAGGTGCCGACCGAGAAGGAGAACCAGCCGTTCCCCCTCCTCGCGATGATCATCCCGCTCCTCCTCGGCGGCGTGATGCTCTTCACGACCCACCAGCCGTATTCGCTCCTCTTCGTCGCGATGACGCCCGTCATGCTGGTCGGCAACTACCTCAACACGCGGTCGCGCGACAAGCGCAAGCTGAAGAAGTCGATCGCCGTGTTCGACGAGCGCCTCGCGAGCCTCAGCGCGCTGCTCGGCGAGGAGCGCGTCAGCGAGCACACGCAGCGCCACCAGGAGTCGCCGTCGACCCTCGAGACCTACCAGCAGGCGCTCGAGCGCGGTCCGATGCTGTGGACGCGCCGCCCCGAGCACTGGTCGTTCCTCAATGTGCGTCTCGGCGTCGGCGCGATGCCGAGCCGCAACACGATCAAGACGGCGAACCGCGGCGAGATCCTCCAGGAGTTCCAGGAGCGCCTCGACGTCATCGTCGACGACCACCGCACGATCCCCGATGTGCCGATCATCGACAATCTGCACGACGCGGGCGCGCTCGGCATCGCCGGCACGCCCGACCAGGCGGCGGGTGCGGTCAACTCGGTGCTGGTGCAGCTGACGGGTCTGCATTCTCCGGCCGAGCTCGTCGTCGCCGCCATCGTGACGCCGGCGTGGTCCGCCCCGCTCGAGTGGCTCAAGTGGATGCCGCACACGACGTCCGCGCAGAGCCCGATCAGCGGCGGGCACCTCGCGGACGGTGCGGCCAGTTCCGGCACGCTGCTGTCGGCGCTCGAGGAGCTCGTCGAGACGCGCCTGAAGCAGCGGGATGCCGCCGCTCGCGGGGCGATCGAGCGGGATGCCGCGGCCCTCACCCGCGGTGGCAAGGTCGGCCAGGAGGACCAGACGCAGCAGGCGCCCGTCCCGGGGGTCGTCGTGCTCATCTCGGACGACGCCGCCGTCGACCGCGCCCGCCTCGTTCAGCTGACCGAACGCGCCGCGGACGCGGGCGTCTACCCGATCTGGATCGCGGGGGACACCGCCTCCCTCCCCGCCGCGTGCCGCACCTACGTCGCCTTCGGCGAGCGTCCCGGCATCGCCACGGTCGGCTTCGTCCGTCTCGGCGAGACGATCGAGGACGTCGTCACCGAGCAGGTGCCCACGGCGCACGCTCTCGAGTTCGCGCGCCGCATGGCGGCGGTGGTGGATGCGGGCGCCCTCGCCGTCGACTCGAGCGACCTGCCGCGCACCGTCTCCCTCGTGACGCTCCTCGGCCATGACCTCGCCGAGTCCTCGGACGCGGTCGTCGACCGCTGGCGCCAGAACGCGTCGATTCACGACCGCTCGGGCACCGCTCCCGCGCCGCGGCGCGCCGGGCGCCTGCGTGCGATCGTCGGCTCGGCCGGTGTCGACCCGATGCACCTCGACCTGCGCGCCCAGGGTCCGCATGCCCTCGTCGGCGGCACGACCGGCGCCGGAAAGTCGGAGTTCCTGCAGGCGTGGGTCCTCGGCATGGCCGCCGAGTACAGCCCCGACCGTGTGACGTTCCTTTTCGTCGACTACAAGGGCGGCTCGGCCTTCGCCGACTGCGTCGAGCTGCCGCACTGCGTCGGTCTCGTCACCGACCTCAGCCCGCACCTGGTCCGCCGCGCCCTCACGAGCCTGCGTGCCGAGCTGCACCACCGCGAGCACCTCCTCAACCGCAAGAAGGCGAAGGACCTGCTCGAGCTCGAGAAGCGCGGCGACCCGGAATGCCCGCCCGCGCTCGTCCTCGTCATCGACGAGTTCGCCGCCCTCGTCGGCGAGGTCCCGGAGTTCGTCGACGGCGTCGTCGACATCGCCCAGCGCGGACGGTCGCTCGGCATCCACCTGATCATGGCGACCCAGCGACCCGCGGGCGTCATCCGCGACAACCTGCGCGCAAACACCAACCTCCGCGTCGCGCTGCGTATGGCGGACGAGTCCGACTCCGACGACGTCGTGGGCGTCAAGGATGCCGCGCACTTCGACCCGGGCCTGCCCGGACGCGGCATGGCGAAGACCGGCCCCGGCCGCCTTGCCCTCTTCCAGTCCGGCTACGCGGGCGGCTGGACGAGCCGCGAGCCCGAGCAGGCGGCCGTCGAGGTCGCCGAGCTCCGCTTCGGCGGCGAGGTGCGCTGGGAGGAGCCGAGCCGCAACGAGGATGCGGCCCCGCGCGATCCCGGCCCGACCGATCAGCAGCGGCTCGTGGCATCCATGCGCGGTGCCCAGCGCGTCGCCTCGATCCCGGCGCCGCGCCGCCCGTGGCTCGACGAGCTGGCGGCGGTCTACGACCTGTCGCTCCTTCGTCAGCGCACCGACGCCCAACTGCTCCTCGGCGTCGCGGACATGCCCGAGCGGCAGCAGCAGGCGCCGGTCTCGTTCGACCCCGACACCGACGGCAACATCGCGATCTTTGGCACCGGCGGATCGGGCAAGTCGGTGGCGCTGCGCACCCTCGCGTGCGCCGCGGCGATCACGCCCCGCGGTGGCCCTGTGCACGTGTACGCCCTCGACTTCGGCGCGGGCGGGCTCCGGATGCTGGAGCAGCTGCCCCACGTCGGAGCCGTCATCGGCGCCGACGACGCGGAGCGCACGATCCGCCTGCTGCGCATGCTCAAGGGCCAGCTGGAAGACCGTGCGGCGCGATTCGCGGCCGCCAACGCGGCGAGCATCACCGAGTACCGGCGCCTCGCGAACCGCCCCGACGAGCCCCGCATCCTGCTGCTCGTCGACGGGTTCCCGAACTTCCGCGACGACTACGAGACGGCCGCGGGCCGCTCGCAGTGGTACGACGTGTTCCGCGATGTCCTGAGCGACGGCCGGCAGCTCGGCATCCATGTCGCGATGACGGCCGACCGCGCGGGCGCCGTGCCGACCTCGGTGGCCTCCAGCATCCAGAAGCGCGTCGTCCTGCGCCTCGCGGACGACGGCTATTCGCTCCTCGACGTGCCGGGCGACATCCTGTCGCCGTCGTCGCCGGCCGGACGCGCGGTCGTCGACGGGTACGAGACGCAGCTCGCCGTCCTCGGCGGCACGCGCAGCGTCTCCGAGCAGGCCGCGCACACGGCGAAGTTCGCCGACGCCATGCGCCGGGCCGGCGTCTCCGAGGTCCCGCGCATCGGCGCGATGCCCGTCGAGTACGCGCAGTCCGAGCTGCCGTCGTCGGCCGGCGGCCGTCCGGTGCTCGGCATCGGCGAGTCGGACCTCGGCGCGCTCGGCTTCGAGCCGAGCGGCACGATGCTGCTCGCGGGTCCCCCCGCGAGCGGTCGCACGACGGCGATCGCCGCCGTGGCCGAGGCGCTCGGCCGGTTCGACCCCGCCGCCCGCCTGTACTTCATCGGCGGCGCGCGATCTCCGCTCGTCCGGGCGCGCGCGTGGGCAGCGACCGCGACATCGCCGGAGGAGGCCGCATCCCTCGCCCGCAATCTCGAGGCGGCCATCACCGACCCCGACACCGAGGGCAGGATCGGCGTGTTCGTCGAGGCGATCGGCGACTACCTCCAGTCGTCCGCGGACATGCCGCTCGTCGAGCTCATCAAGGCGGTGCGCCGCAGCGACCACTTCATGCTCGCCGAGGCCGAGACGAGTGCGTGGGGGTCGAGCTGGCCTCTGCTGGCGGAGGTCAAGAACGGGCGCCGCGGGCTCCTCCTGCAGCCGGAGGCCCTCGAGGGCGACCTGCTGCTGAAGACCCCGCTGCCGCGCATGCAGCGCGCCGAGTTCCCCCCGGGCCGCGGCGTGTACATCGCCAAGGGCGGGCACGAAAGGGCCCAGCTGCCGATGGTGGGGTGACCCATGGGGATGTCTCCCCATCGCGCGGCCGTTCCGGTCGCGCCTACTGTGAGCGAGCGGACGGAAGGAGCAACGCGTGTCTGATCTCATCCTCGATCTCCAGCGCCTCGATCAGCTGCACCGGGACCTGCAGGCGGTCATCGACGAGTTCAAGAACGCGTCCGACTTCTCGCACGACGTCGCCCACGCGACCGGAGACGATCACCTCGCCGACAAGGTGCGCGACTTCGCCGACCGGTGGAACGACAAGCGCAAGAACATGACCGAGAGCGTCGAGGGGCTGCAGAAGGCCGTCGGCGCGATCACGGAGAACTTCACCAAGGTCGACCAGGGGCTCGCGAAGGCGCTGGAAGACGGCGCGTCGAAGCAGGCGGCGGCGAACCCGTCCGGCCGCTCGGCGACCGGCCACGGCCGCCCGGCGATCTGATCGGCAGGAGAGACATGAGCGACGTTCCCTACCAGCCCCTCACCGGCGACCCGAGCCTGCTCGAGACGAAGGCCCGCCACTACCGCGACATCGCCGACGCCATCCAGCGGTCGACCCTGACGCTCAAGAGCATCCACGACGTCGACGACATGAAGAGCCAGGCGACGGAGGCTCTGAAGTCACAGGCCGACGACGTCCGCAAGGACATCGACAAGGCCCACGACCGGTACGACACGACGGCGAAGGCGCTGCTGACCTACGCCGCCGCACTGCGCGCCGCTCAGGAGGACGCGCGGCGCGCGATCGCCGACATCGATGCGAAGCAGAGCGCCTACGACTCGGCATCCTCCCGCTCCCAGAACGCCGACAACCTCGCCTACGACACCCGGTGGAAGTCGGAGGCCACGCTCGAGGAGAAGACGCAGGCCGCCGACGACGCGGATGCGGCGCGCCGCCACCTGCAGGGCGCCTCCGACGAGCTCGCCGCGGCGCAGCAGCGGTGGCGCGATGCCCTGAAGGCGAAGACGGATGCCGCCGACACGGCGCGCGGCGCGATCTCCGACGTCGTCGACCGCAACAACCACGGCCTGCAGGATCCGTCCTGGTGGGAGAAGGCGCTGGAGGCGGTCTACCACGTCTTCAAGACGATCTGCGATATCGCCGGCGTCCTCGCGATCTTCCTCGCCTGGGTGCCGTTCCTCGGGCAGGCGCTCATGATCCTCGCGGCCGTCGGCGCCGTCCTCACCGCCATCGAGGCCGTGGTGAAGGCGTTCCAGGGCGGCAGCTGGGGGGAGGCCATCTTCGCGGTCGTCGGCGCCGTCCTCACGGTCTTCGGCGGCAAGCTCATCGACATGGCCATCAAGGGCGTGCGCGGCATGGCTGTCCTGCGGTCGGCGGCGGTCTTCCGCGAAGCCGCGGTCGCCGCGGGCAAGACGGGCCGCCAGATCGGCGGTGCGGTGCTCAGCGGCGAGCGGTCCATCCAGGGCATGGGGCGCCTCGCGTACATGACGCAGCGCGGTGCCACCTCGGCCGAAGGAGCGCTGCGCGAGGCGCTCGGCAGCCCGAAGGGGTTCGGGAACGCGGTCGTCGACGCCTTCAAGGAGTCGTACAAGAGCGACTACGTCACGGCGCTCGTCGAGAAGGGGTTCAGCGCAGGCATGCGCGAGAACGGCACCCGCTTCATGATGGAGCTCAAGAACTTCGGGCAGCGGGACCTGCTGCAGACGTACAAGACGATCGGGATCGCCGGGCTGACGCACGACGCTCCGCTGGTCGCCTCGACGGTCGGCGTGACGGCGCTCAAAGTCGGGCAGATGGGCCTCGAGGGCTACAACACCTTCACGGAGAACGGCTCGAAGTCGCTGCCCTGGCAGATCGCCGGCGACGCGAACGGCGTCGCGAAGAACTTCCTCCCCGAGCCGGTCGGACAGGTCGGCGAGCGGGTGCTGAAGGCCCACGATATGTTTGATTCGATGGTGGGCAAGTGAAGCAGATCGTCGACTACACCCTCTCCGTCGGCACCGACTGGCATGAGTTGCCCGCGGAGGGCACCGACCCGTACGGCTGGGCTCGGCAGATCGTCGTCGACGCGAACGTCGAGGACCCGGCCGCCGAGCTCCTGGAAGCACGCCTGCGTTCCCTCGCCGAGGTCGTCGGCGCGCAGATCGGCGACGGCGGCACCGCCGCGGTGTGGGTCCCGGTCCCCGAGTCCGGGTACGCCGCCGCGCTGATGTCGATCACCGTCTGGAACGTCGGCGACGGCGGATACGTCGATCGAGCGGCCTTCCTCGCCGAATCCGTCGACGACGCCGTCTACGGCACCGTCTGGGAGGGTGAGCTCCCGGCGGGCCCGTTCGCCGCCCGCCACGCCGTGCGGCTCCGGCCGCGCGAAGACGGCGACGAGCACGACGTCGTCGAGATGACCGAGTTCGTCGTCTTCCCGGATGACGCCGCACAGTTCGTCCAGATCGTGTTCTCCGCCGAGAACATCACGGCGTTCGAGGACATGCCCGGGCAGACCGAGGCCGTGGCGCGCACGCTCGGCCTCGCGTACGGAGTCGCCGCATGACCGCCGAGGTCGATCGGCCCGTCGTCGTCGCCGACACGCGGCAGCGGTTCTCCATCATCCTCCCGGGGACCTGGGCATCGGTGCCGATGGCGGACGCCGACACGATGCGCACGACGGTCGCGCGCATCGTCAAGGAGCGGATGCCGCGCGACGACCGCCTGGCCGCCCTGCGGCGCGACGTCCGCGAAGACCTCCTCGCGAGCGCCAAGAGCGCGGCGGAGGCGGGCGCCGACCTGTACGCCCTGTCGCTGGAGATCCTGCCCGGCATCCCGTTCCCCGCATCCATGATCGGCTTCGTGCAGCCGTGGCCGCCGATGAGCGTCGAGGCCCTCGCCGCCGCCGGCTCGGCCGAGGAGGTCGTGGGGCTCCTCGTCGCCGCGTTCCCGGGCTCGGTCGCCATGCCGACGGCCACCGTGCCGCACGTCCGGCGGGCGGACGTGCGCACGCGCGAGATCGGCCAGACCGAGACCCAGATGCTCGACCTCGAGTACTGGTTCGCGGATCCGACCGGGTCCCTCACATGCCTCATGGTCTCGGTGCCGGAGTGCGAGGCTCCCGAGTTGATCACGGCGCTCTTCGACGCGGTCGCGGCAAGCGTGTTCTGGACCGACCCCCGCACGCCCGAGGGCGGTTCATGACGTCGGCAGGCGGGCCGAAGCGGGCACGTGCGACGAACGACGCCTCCTACGCCGACCTCCGCGAGCCGGTGTACCTCCTCGCCCCCGAGGCCCGCGCGACGACGTCCACAGGCGTCGGCTGGCGCCCCTTCGGCTATCTCCTCCTCACCGTGGTGTGGTTCGTCCTCGCGGTGATCGTCCTCGCGGTCGTGTTCGCCGTCCTTCCGTGGCGCCTTTCTTCCGACGATGTCGGGCCGCTCGGGCAGTCCGCGGGATTCTCGGGCGGCAACCTCATCGGCGGCGTCTTCGCCCTCCTTCTCATCGCCCCGCTCATCGGAGCGCTGTTCGGTGTGATCCTGACGGTCTCGGTCGGCTCGTTCCTCAGTTCCGCGACCTATCTCCTCCGGAGCCTGAATCCCGCCTTCCGGCAGGAGAAGCTGTCCTTCTCGGCGCGGAGCGTCCGGGCCGAGGCGACGGGCCCGGCATCCATCGCCGGGCTCTCGACCGCGTTCTCGCTCGTGCCGGTGCGCCTGACCCGGTGGACGAAGCTCGTCACGATCTTCACGTCCCAGGGCCTCGTCGTGAACGTGACCCTGTGGGTCCTCGGTGCGTGGTGGGGCTGGTTCTACGTCTTCACCGTGTGCTGGATGCTGTGGCCGGCGCAGGGCGCCGCATCCCTCGTCTGCGCGGTCGTCAGCGTCCTGCTGTTCGCGGTGTTCGTGTACTTCGTGTGGCGCAGCCGACGCGCGTATCCGGACATCATGCCCGCGGCCTACCGAGGCACCCCCTACGAGCGCTCGTGGCCGAACCGTCCCAGGGAGAAGCCGGCCCGCAAGCCCGCCCCCAAAGGCGCCGCGCGCGCGAAGTAGATCGCATGGGGAGTCCTCCCCATGTGATTATCCAAACGGCGCAGGTAGCGTCGAAGACATGAGGTCGGCCGGATGGGCCACCCGGTGAATCCCAAGGAGAAACACTCATGGCGAACATGAACGTCACCTACGCCGACATGCAGCAGGCCGCGGGCCGTCTCAACGCCGGCAAGGACGACATCATCTCGAAGCTGCACGAGCTGCAGGCCCTCGTGAACAACCTCGTGAGCTCCGGCTTCGTCACCGACTCCGCATCGGGCGCCTTCCACGAGTCCTACCAGCAGTTCACGACCGGCACCACGCAGGCGGTCAACGGTCTCGACGGCATGAGCCAGTTCCTGAACAAGGCGGCCGACACGCTGCAGCAGGTCGACTCGCAGCTCGCCCAGGGCATCGGCGGCCACTGACACACGCGCATCGGAAAGGGCGAGGGCGGGGGGCTCTCGCCCTTTCCCATACACAGACGGGGGAACAGCGCCGATGGACAGGCTCGAAGTCGACTTCGCCGAGCTCCACCACGCGAAGCAGCAGCTGGCGACGACCGCCGACACGCTGCGCCGCGCCCAGCTCATGGGCGACCGTCTGGCCGACCTGACCGGGCATCCCCGTCTCGCCGGAAAGGTGCGCGACTTCGCGAGCAACTGGGCGATCCACCGCTCCCGGCTCCTCGCGAGCCTGCGACACCTCGAGGACAGCATCGCCGCCATTGAGGAGACCTTCGCCGACGTCGACCACCGCCTGGGCCGCGAGGTCGGCGGAGCGATCGCGAAGGGCACGCATCCGTGACCGCACAGGCAGTCCACGACGCGTGGGATCACCTTCTGCAGGGCGAGCCCGCCGCGCTCGGTGCCGATGCGGCGCAGCTGACGCGGGCGGCCGCGGCGATCCTCGAGGCGACGCTCGCGCTCACCGACGTCGCGTACGGACAGCACAGCGACGCGACCGACGCGCTGCAGCACGCCGCCGATGACGTGCGCGGCGCGCTCACGCGGGCCGAACGGCGCTACAGCGGCACGGGTGCGGCGCTCCACACCTTCGCGGTCGAGCTCGAGCCGATCCACCGCAGCGCACGCGGCCACATCCAGGACCTCATCGACGCCCAGTCGCGCAGCGACCACGCCGATGTCGCACTCGTCGATGCGAACGACCGGCTGCGGACGACGTCGTACGGCGGTGGCTCCGACGCCGACATCGAGCGGCTGCAGCGCG
Source organism: Microbacterium candidum (assembly GCF_030315975.1). GTDB lineage: Bacteria > Actinomycetota > Actinomycetes > Actinomycetales > Microbacteriaceae > Microbacterium > Microbacterium candidum. The sequence continues at coordinate 555,715 of NZ_JASXSZ010000001.1, forward strand.
AGGCGCGGCTCGCCAACGCCCACGTCCAGAACGCGTACGGCGACGTGTCGTCGGCGCTCGCGGCGCTGCGTGCCGACGAGAGGGCGCGCGAGGATGCGGCGGACCGTGCCATCCGCGCCATCGAAGACGTCATCTCCGACGGCGCGGACTCTATCCTCGACCGGATCGCGCAGGTCTGGGACGGCGCCGTCACGATCTTCTCGGCGGTGGCGCAATGGGCGAAGACCGTGATCGCCGAGGTCGTCAGGCAGCTCGCCAGTGCATTGATGTCTCTGGCGGCGATCATCGTCTTCGCGGCCGCGCTGATCATCGCCGTCCTCCTTCTCGTCCAGATCGTGGGGGCCCTCGCGCTGCTGCTCGGTCCTCTCGGGCCGCTCTTCCTCACGCTCGTCTTCGCGACGGCGGCCGTCGCGCTCGCCGCGATCCCCGCCCTGATCGTCGCCTTCGTCGTGCAGGAGCTCACCGGCAAGCCGCGCCGCCACGATGAATCGGAGGATCCGGACCTCGGCAGGCACGTCACGCCCGACGGCGATGCCGCCCACGACTACGGCGATCTCATCCGGCAGGTCGCAGACAAGGACGCGTCGGGGCTCGCCGCCGACGCGATGGACGTCAAGGTCGTGGCGATCACGGACGACGCGGGCACCATCATCGCCTGGCGGGTGCAGTGTCCGAGCACGCAGTACTGGAGCCCTTTCAACAAGGCGGGCATGAACGACCTCGCCACGGACGCCATGCTGTCCTTCTTCCCGGGCATGCGGACGCAGTACGAGAAGGCGGTGTTCGACGCGATGCAGCGCGCCGGCGTCGACAAGAGCGATGCGCCGATCATGTTCACGGGCTGGAGCCTCGGTGGCATGGAGGCCGCGAAGCTCGCGACGACCCCGCAGTATGCGGACCGCGTCGGCGCCGTCGTCACCGCGGGATCGGCCATCGACAAGTACCGCGACCGCATCGGCCCGGCCGTGAACGTCACGCAGATCAACAACCTCGTCGACCCCGTGCACCACCTCGAATTCGTCGGGCTCGGCCCGGCGGACGGCGCCCTTCCGCCGAAGTGGAGCACCTATTGGATCGAGGATGGCCGCGTGCACAACGGCGAGATGTATGCGCAGGGCGCCGACAGGGTCGTGCCGAAGCCGCGGCCGGGCGACGAGAAGTACTTCGCGGACGCTCAATCAGGCACCCACGAAGTGACCTATACGGAGAGATATTCTCGACGGTGATGAGGGGCAAGGGGATTCTGATGGCAGGCGTGCTCGCGACCGTTCTCGGCTTGGCCGGATGCGCTTCCGCGGATCCGGCCCCGGTGCGCTCGGCGCTGGAAGCCGTGCCCGGTGTCCAGTCGGCACAGGTCGTCGTCGGCCATCCCGGTGCGCCCTGGAACACCGAGACGCTGATCACGCTGCGGATCGCGGACGGTTCCGCGGAACCCGTTGAAGCGGCCGCACGCGCCGCCATCGCGGGAATCGCGGCCACGGATGTCGCCCAGCATCCGGTCCGCCTGTATTTCACGACCGACGCGCCCGCCGGCTCCCAGACGTCCTTCCTCCGGGTCGGCAGCGACGTGCTCAAGCCCGTCGCCCGCGATCTCGGCCTCGAGGAGCAGCGTGCGGTCGAGTCGCTGCCCCTCAGCCCGGCCGACATCAAGCGCCTGGCCGCCGAGAAGTGAGCGCGCGACTGCAGCTGCGGTTGCCTGGAGAGTGGTTCGCGCTCGACCCGCGCGACGAGGAGACGGCGGCAGCCCAGATCGCCGCGATCGCCAGGGACGTCGCGGGCACGGCCGACGACGCGGCCATCGCCAGGGCGCGCGTGCGCGAGACGTTCGGCGAGGTCGTCCGGTCCGCTCGCGAGGCGGAGGCGGAGAAGGTCCTCGTGTGCCGGGAGATCGCGGGGATGCCGATCCCCGCGTCCATCACCGTGCATCTGCCGGACGGGATGCGGATGAGCCCGGCGATCGGGACCTCCTCGGCCGCAGTCATCGAGACGCTCGAGGCGGCATTCCGGGAACTCGACGTCGAGGGGATCGACGACGCGACCCGGCTCGGCTCGCCGGGCGGCGACGTCCTGCGTCTCCTCACGACCGGATACGAGGCGGTCGAGGAGGAGGGCGAGCGGCTGGAGATCCACCGCCTGCGTGCCGACTACTGGTACGCGGTGCCCGGGACGAAGGATGTGCTGCTGGTCAGCATGACCACCGCGCTCGGCGACATCCCGAACCTCATGGTGCAGTTCTTCGACGCGATCGCCACCGCCGCGTACTTCGAGCCCGAAGCGGCCTAATTCACTCCGCGTCGTGCAGGTGGCGCTCGCCGTGGTCGAGCACCTTCACGACGATCCCGCGGCCGCGCAGGGCCTTGAGCGTCCGAGTCTCCTCGTCGGTGTCGCGGCCGAGCGCGTGGCGGCTCGCGACGACGAGCACATCGCCGCGGCGGAGGGTGCCGAACAGGCGCACGAGCCGCTCCTCCCACGACTCGAGCGTCTCCGGAGCCGGGTGACGGAACCCCTCGATCGGCACGCCGAAGCGGGTGAGGTCGCCCCGCTGCTCGACGACCGACGGCATGTCGTCGCGCGTGACGACCAGGCCGACGAGGCGGGAGCCGGCCGGGCGGGCGAGCCACCAGTTGCGGTCGGCCTGCAGCTCGGTGAAGCACTTGGGGCAGTCCGCGGCGGCGTGCGGCAGGTGGATGGGGCTCGTCAGCGCCGCGGCGCCCGCGCCGTCGTCCGGCGTGGTCCGCACGGTCGCGGCATCCGTCTTGTTCGTCACTGGAACCCCCTACGCACGATTCTCCCACGCCGGCGGGGTCCCGCCTCCTCGGGTGTCGCTCAGGAGGCGGCGTCGAGACGCAGCTGCACGCCGATCTGGTCGGCGTCGAGCTCGGCGCGCGCGTGCCGCAGCACGGCGGTGGGGTACCGGCCGTCGTGCGTGAGCTCCTCGAGCCGCGTGCGCTGAGCCAGGATGATGGCGAGCCGCAGCTCGAGGGCCGTGCGCGTGGCATCCCTGTCGTTCTCGATGGGACGCTCCGCGAAGCGGCGCCCGAGGCCCGCCATGAGCTCCGCATCGAACGGACGGCCCTCGCTGTCGACGAGCGACCCGGACAGGAGGGCGGAGGATGCGGCGGTCCGAAGTTCGTCGTCGAGCTCCTCCGAGCCCGCGCCGGCGGGCTCGTTCGACGTGCCCGACAACCCGAGCATCCGCACCAGGACCGGCAGCGTGAACCCCTGGAGCGTGAGGCTCACCGCCGCGACGAGGAACGCGACGAACACCAGCAGCGCCCGATCCTCCTCACGCGGGAGGGTCTGGGCCGCGGCGAGCGTCACGACGCCCCGCATCCCGCCCCACACGATGACCGCTCCCTGCTTCCAGTCGAGCGGGGACCCCTGGTAATAGTCGGTGTCGGCGAGGGCGCGACTGACGCGCGTACGCGCGCGACCGATCATCTGCTCGCGCTTCTCCGGGTCCTCGGGGAGCCGGCCGCGGCGGCGGGCGCCCCCCTCACGCTCGGGCGGCGCCGCCCCCGCGGCGTACGCGTCGAGCCGCTCCCCGAACTGCTCGAGGCGCTCGCGGTCCAGGCGCCGAGCACGGCGTTTGGAGTTCCACACGATGAAGGTGACGTACGCGGCCCGCACGACGAGCACGATGCCGAGGGCGGCCAGGGCGAGCCACATCCCGTGCCACAGGCCCTCGTCGCTCGCGAGGTTCTCGCGCACGATGTCGCGCAGCTCGAGGCCCATGAGGAGGAAGACCGCGCCTTCCAGCATCAGCTCGATCGTGCGCCAGTTGAGCGTGTCGGACATCCGCTGCTCGGGCGTGAGACGGCGCGCGGCGAGCTGGCTCGTCACGATGCCGGCGACCACCGCGGCGACGAGCCCGGATCCGCCGAGGTGCTCCGTGGGGAGGTACGCGATGAACGGGACGGTGAAGCTGATGGCGGTGTTCGCGGCGGAGTTGCGCACCCAGACCCGGAGGAGCAGGGTCAGCCAGCCCACGATCGCGCCGATGACGACCGCGATGACCACGCTCCAGACGAACGTCCAGAACGTCTCACCGAAGTGGAACGCGCCTGCGATGGCGGCGATCGCGGTGCGCAGCAGCACGAGTGCCGTCGCGTCGTTCAGCAGGCTCTCGCCCTCGAGCATCGTGATGACGCGGGGCGCGATGCCGAGCCGCTTCGCGATCGTGGTGGCCACCGCATCCGTCGGGCTCAGGATGGCGCCGAGCGCGATGCCGATCGGGAGGCCGAGGCCCGGAACCACGGCCGCGAAGAAGAGTCCGAGCACGAGTGAGCTGATCACGACGAGCACGAGTGACAGGCCGACGATCGGCCGCAGGTCACGGCGGAACTCGACCGCGGGGAGATTCACGGCCGCGGAGTACAGCAGAGGCGGCAGCACCCCCACGAGGATCCACTCGGGGTCGACCGGCGGCATGTGCACGAAGGGCAGGTAGCCGACCGCGATCCCGATGCCGAGGAGGATGAGCGGGGACGCGACCCCGAGCCTCCGTCCCACGGCTGTCGACGCGGCGATCGCGAGGACGCCGAGCAGCAGCGGGACGAGGAGGTCCATCAGAGGATGCCGAGCGCCCTCACGGCATCGCGTTCCGCGACGAGCTCCGCCACCGACGCGTCGATGCGAGCGCGAGCGCGTCCGTCGAGCTCGAGCCCTTCGACGACGCGGTATCCGGTGCCGTCCGAGGTGACCGGATACGAGCACACCAGGCCTTCGGGTACACCGTATTCGCCCTGCGAGACGAGGGCGGCGGACGTCCATCCCGCCTCGGCCGGGCGGCCGAGCACGAGATCGCGCACGTGGTCGATCGTCGCGTTCGCGGCGGAGGCGACCGACGACGAGCCGCGCACCTCGATGATCTCCGCTCCGCGCTTCGCGACGCGCGGCACGAACTCGTCGTCGAGCCATTGCGCGGCCCCATCGGGACCCAGGCGCTCGGCGAGCAGGGCCATGACGGGTGTGCCGTCGGCCGTCGCGTGCGAGACGTCGGGGAACTGCGTCGCCGAGTGGTTGCCCCAGATCGTGACGTCGCGGATGCCGTCGGCGCCCGCATCCAGCGCCTCGGCGAGGTGCCCGACGGCTCGGTTGTGGTCGAGGCGCATGAGGGCGGTGAACCGCTCGGGCGGGATGCCGGCGGCCGACGCCTGCGCGATGAGCGCGTTCGTGTTCGCCGGGTTGCCGATGGTCACGACCTGGATGCCGTCTGCGGCATGTGCCGCGATCGCCTCGCCCTGCGGCCCGAAGATGCCGGCGTTCGCGGCGAGCAGGTCGGCGCGCTCCATGCCCGCGGTGCGCGGACGGGCGCCGACGAGGAGCGCGACGTCGGCGCCGTCGAAGCCACGGCCCGGATCATCGGTCACGTCGACGGAGCGCAGCAGCGGGAATGCGCAGTCCTGCAGTTCGAGGGCCGCGCCCTCGGCGGAGCGCACTCCCTGCGGGATCTCCAGGAGTCGCAGGCGCACCGTCCTGTCGGGGCCGAGCATGTCGCCTGCGGCGATGCGGAAGAGCAGCGCGTAGCCGATCTGACCTCCCGCGCCCGTGATGGTGATCGTGGTCGGAGTGGGGGCCATGGCCCGAGCCTAGACCGGAAATCCAGGTCGCATCCGGGCATGCAAGGTAGCGTAAAAGCATGACGTTCAACAGACTCGAGAACGTCGGCCCCCGGGGGGAGGCCTTATGACGGATGGACCCGCGCACCTGGACGGCATCCTGTACCCGCCCATCGAGCCATACGAGACCGGCATGCTGCTGGCCGGCGAAGGCAATCGCGTGTACTGGGAGCAGAGCGGCAACCCCGAGGGCAAGCCCGTCGTCTTCCTGCACGGTGGACCCGGCAGCGGCACGTCGCCCTGGCAGCGGCGTTTCTTCGACCCTGAGGCCTACCGCATCATCCTGTTCGACCAGCGCGGATGCGGGCGCTCGACGCCCCACGCGAGCGAGCCGGAGGCCGACCTCAAGCACAACACGACCTGGCACCTGGTCGCCGACATGGAGCTGCTGCGCAAGAACTTCGGGATCCCCAAGTGGCAGGTCTTCGGCGGATCGTGGGGGAGCGCGCTCGCCCTCGCGTATGCGGAGGCGTACCCCGAGCACGTGACCGAGCTCGTGCTGCGCGGCATCTTCACCCTGCGCAGCGCTGAGATCGAGTGGTTCTACGAGGGCGGCGCGAGTGCGATCCGTCCTGACCAGTGGGAGGACTTCCTCGCGCCCATCGCCCTGCTCGAGCGCGCGCGGCTCGTGGAGGCGTACCACCGCCGGCTCAACGACCCGGACCCGGCCGTGCATGTCCCGGCGGCGATCGCGTGGTCGAGGTGGGAGGCGTCGACCCTCACGCTGCTCCCCGACGACGACCTCGTCGCCTCCATGACCGAGCCCCGCGGCGCGACGGCGTTCGCCCGCATCGAGAACCACTACTTCATGCACGGCGGCTGGTTCGACGAGGGGCAGCTCATCGCGCAGGTCGACAAGGTCCGCGACATCCCCGCCGTCATCGTGCAGGGCCGCTACGACGTGTGCACGCCGATGATGACCGCGTGGGACCTGCACCGCGCGTGGCCGGAGGCGGAGTTCACGATCGTGCCGGATGCATCGCACTCCGCATCCGAGCCCGGGATCGCCGCGGCGCTCCGCGCCGCGACCGACCGCTTCGCGGAGTAGGCCCGGTCGCCGGACAACCCCGGTCGCCGAGCTTGTCGAGGCGTCGTCCGCTGCGTTTCGTCTCGCTCGTCCCTCGCTCGCTCAACGACCCGCGGTAGTGATCTTTCCGAGATCGCTATCTGCCGGTCGTTGAGCGAGCGAAGCGAGTCGAAACGCAGGGAGCCCCGAGCGGTTCAGCCCCGCAGGAGCGACGCCGCCACCTCGCCGATGACGATCGACGGGGCGTTCGTGTGGCCGCGGATGACGGTCGGCATGACGGATGCGTCCGCCACCCGCAGTCCTTCGACACCGCGTACACGGAGCTCGGGGTCGACGGGGGCAGCCGCATCCATCCCCATCCGCACGGTCCCGGCCGGGTGATAGAGGGTGTGCGAGTAGCGGCGCATCGACAGCTCGGCGCGTTCCTCGGGCGTCAGGGAGTCGCCGTCGTCGGGCTGCACCCAGCCCGGCGCGCGGATCTCGTCGAACGCCGCGGTGGCGATGATCCGCTCGCAGGCCAGCAGTCCCGCGGTGAGGGCTGCCGCATCCATCCCCTCCTCATCGGAGAGGTATGCCGGGTCGATCACGGGCTTGTCGAGCGGATCGGCCGACGCGAGACGGATGCTGCCGCGGCTGACCGGACGCAGCAGGATCGCGCCGACAGTGAGCCCCTCGGCGGGCGTCGGCACGAGTCCCTCCCCGACGTACGGGACGGGCGCGAAGATGATCTCGATGTCGGGCAGGCCCTCCGGCTCGCCACGCCCTTCGGCGACCGACGTGCGCACGAATCCGTATGCCTCGGCGACATTGGAGGTCAGCATCCCCTTGCGCTGCGTGAGGTACTTCACAAGCTGCGCGGGCTTCTCCGCACCGTAGAGCGTGCCGCCCTTCGCGTTGGGCGCGAGACCCGCGACGAGGTGGTCCTGCAGGTTCGCGCCGACTTCGGGGGCGTCGACGACGACCGGAATGCCATGCTCTGCGAGGTGCTCCGCCGGGCCGATTCCGCTCAGCATGAGCAGCTGCGGTGTGTTGATCGCGCCCCCGGCGAGGATCACCTCGTGCCGTGCGGTGGCGTGCCGCGTGATGCCGTCGATGTCGACGTACACGCCGGTCGCGCGCGGACCGGTCCCCGAGCCTGAGCCACCGGTCCCCGAGCCCGCACCCACGGTCCCCGAGCCCGCACCCACGGTCCCCGAGCCCGTCGAGGGGCCGAACGTCACCTTCCGCACGTGCGCGCCGGTGACGACGCGCAGGTTCTTCCGCCCACGGGCCGGACGCAGGTACGCGTCGGCGGTGGATGCGCGGCCCCCGCGGTGCTGGCTCACCATCGTCTGCGAGAAGCCCTGGCCGGACGCCAGGTTCGGCGCGGTCACGGGAAACCCGGCCTCGGCGACGGCGCGCAGGAACACGGCGGTGTGCGGGCGCGGGTCGCGCTGGTGCTCGACGGACTGCGGACCGTCGGCGCCCTGGGTGTCGTCGACCGGGTCCTGCGTGCGCTCGACGGCGCGGAAGAACGGCAGCAGCGACTCCCACGACCACGCGTCTCCGGCCGTCTGCGCCCACTCGTCGTAGTCGGCGGCGAACCCGCGGACCCACATCATCGCGTTGAGCGACGACGATCCTCCGAGCGTCTTGCCGCGCGGCCAGAAGATCGTACGGCCCTCGAGGTTCGGCTGCGGGACCGTGTCGTAGTTCCAGTCGTACGAGCCGCGGAAGAGCTTCGAGAATGCCGCCGGGACGTGCAGCTCCATCGCCTTGTCCGGCTCGCCGGCCTCGAGCAGCAGCACCGAGAGGGATGGGTCCTCGCTCAGTCGCGCGGCGAGCGCGGCGCCCGCCGATCCTGCCCCGACGACGATGTAGTCGGCGTCGAGGTCGACCCTCATGCGCGCATCGCCTTCGTGAGCGTCGCGACGAGACCGGGCACGCTGTGGTCCATGTGCCAGCGGGTGAGACCCTCGCCGACCGACGCGCCGGTGCGCGCATCCACGAACCACGGCGGCTTCGGAAGCACGGTGAAGATGCCCTTGCCGCCGACCGCGCGCGGGAACGGCCGGAACGGCCCCCGCAGGATCGAGCGCTCGACGCGGTCGAGCAGCAGCGTGTTGTGGACGATGCCGAGGCCGCTCTGCACGTCCTCGAGGGTCGCGCCGGGGAAGGCGCCCCACGACAGGATCGGGGTCGCGAAGACGACTCCCGTCCACGTGTTGATCGCGATGCCGCCGTAGCGCAGGTCGGCGATCGCCCGCTCGAAGCCCGCGCCGAGCGCCGCCTCGGTCGCCGGGTCGATCAGGACGTTCGCACCGAGCGTGCCGACCAGCTTGTCGTTCGCGTGCGCGACGGCGTTGTCGAGGAACTCCTGGCCGGTGCCGGGCACCTGCACGACGCCGAGCACGGGGGAGAAGTACTCGGTGGTCTCGAGCGCTGAGGCCTCGGAGGGCAGAGTCACGAGAGCGCGGGTGTGCTCCGGGTTCCAGCGGGCGTCGGGGTAGTCGGCGGCTGCCGCATCCATCTTCGATGCGCTGTTCGGATACCAGACCGGGCGCTCCGGGGCCTTGTCGTACGCAGTGCGCAGGGCGGCGAGGAAGGCGTCGCGCTGGGCCCAGTCGCTCGAGAGGATGACCACCTGGCCGGCGATGCAGTTGTGTCCGGAGTTGTGCATGCGCATCGTGACGACGTGCTCGGCCTGATACGTCAGATCGGCGTCGGTCCACTGGCCCGGGACGACGATGATCGGCGAGACGCCGCCGAGCTCGGCGGTGATCGGCACGGTGAGCTTCGGGTCGTTCCGCTCGCGCCGCTCCGCGGCCTCAGCGCCGACGCCCCACACGATCGCGTCGAAGGTGACGGCCGACCCCGTGATGTGGACGTGCGCGATCGAGGGATGCTGCGTCAGGTAGGCGCCGACATCCCCGCCGCCCTTCACGATGCGCAGGAGCCCGAGCTCGATGAGCGGCGCGAGCGCCCGCTCGAACACCGGGACGACGGCGTCCTGCGTCGGGTTGACCTTGAGGATCGAGACGCGGTTCTCGGCGAGGAGCTCGTACAGCACGTCGAGGAACGGGATCGAGGTGATGTTGCCTGCGCCGAGCACGAGGCCGACGCCCGTGTTCTGCGTCGCATGGAGCTGACCGAGGCCGGCTTCGGTGCGCGCCTGCGCCGCCGTCACCCCGGGCTCGAGCCACAGCTCGCCGCTGAAGCCGGAGAGGAGGACGCGGTCCATGCCCGTGGCGGGGAAGGCCTGCACCTTCGTGCGGCCGCCGGGCGCCGTGCCCGTCTTGACCCCGTCGAGAGGGCTCGCGCCGCGGGCGAGCGCCTTGAGGGTGGAGACGTAGCCGTCGAGGCCGCCGAGTGCGGCGTAGGGGCCCGACATCCATTCCTCGCCGCGCAGCGGGTGCCCGGGCTCGAGGCCCTTCGAGGTGGCGGCGACATCGGCCCAGTCGTCCGCGCTCGCGACGACTGCTGCGCGAACGCGCTCCATGAGTCGCGCGCGCTGGTCGAGCGTCAGGGCCGCCCACGTCCGCGTGCCGTTCTCGAGATCGGCGATCGCGGCGTCGATCGGCCCGCGCACCTCCGGCGCGAGGTCGACGGCAGATGCGGCCTTGGTCTTCGTCTTCGCAGGTGTCACGACAGCGCTCTCCTTCGGGCGGGTTGAGCCAAGCTTACGTCGCGAGACTGAGTGTCGTCACCTGTGCGACTGGGTACCAGCTCAGACTCTGACCGGCCGCGTGGCTCACGGGCCGTCGGCGCCGAGGTCGCGCAGCACCTCGGCGACCTTCAGGAGTCCGGCCTCGGTCTCCGCGAAGCTCGTCGACAGGGGTGACAGACCGATGCGCAGGCCATGCGGATCGCGGTAGTCGGGGATGACGTCCCGCTCCCACAGCACAGCGGTCGCCTCCCGCATCAGCGGGTGCGCGAGGGTCACGTGCCCGCCCCGATGCGCGGGATTCCGCGGGGAGGCCACCGTCACGCCGAGCGGGGCGAGGTCGCGGTCGGCGATCGCGACGGCGAACTCCGTCAGCGCGATCGACTTGTCTCGGACGGCCTGGATGCCGACCTCGTCGATGAGTGCGAGCGTGTCCTGCATCGCGAGCATGCCGGTGATCGGCGGGGTGCCGGAGAGGAAGCGGCGCATCCCGTCGGCCGGCACGTACTCCGGACCCATCGCGAAGACGTCGGCGGTCCCCATCCACCCCTGGATCGGCTGGGCGAGGGAGGCCTGGTGTCGGTGCGCGACGTAGGCGAACGCGGGTGAGCCGGGGCCGCCGTTGAGGTATTTGTACGTGCACCCGACGGCGAGATCGAAACCCCAGGCGTCCGCCTCGACCGGCACGGAGCCGGCGGAGTGGCAGAGGTCCCACAGGATGAGGGCGCCCGCGTCGTGCGCGATGTCCGCGTAGGTCTTGGCGTCGGCGAGGTAACCCGAGCGGTAGGCGACGTGACTCAGCACGACCACGGCGGTCTGCGGCCCGACGGCGGCGCGGAGCGCCTCCTCGGTGACACCGGAGGCGCGATCCACGTCGATCCAGCGCACAGCGCCGCCGCGCTCGGCAGCGATCCCCTCGATGAGGTAGCGGTCCGTGGGGAAGTTGTCGCGGTCGACGACGATCTCCACGCGCGCCGGGTCAGCCGTGTGCTGGGCGTCGAACGCCGCCCGGATCAGCTTGTAGAGAAGCACGGTCGTCGAATCGCCGACGATCGTCTGGCCCGGCTGCGCACCGATGGCGACACGGCCGATCGTGTCGCCGATCTCGAAGGGGAGCTGCATCCAGGCCTCGTCCCAGCCGCGGATGAGGCGTCCGCCCCATTCCTCGGTCACGAAACTGCTGAGGCGCTCGGCGGTGACGCGGAGGGGCCGCCCGAGCGAGTTTCCGTCGAAGTAGACGAGCGAGGTCTCGGCGCCGACGAACGCATCGCGGTAGGTGCGCAGCGGGTCGGCGGCGTCGAGCGCCGCGGCCTCTCGTTCGAGGGTGGGATCGAGTTCGGTCATCGCAACTCCCGTCTGTCGATGCCCGGGCGTTCAGCGCCTCGGGACGAGCTCTTCGCGCGGGACGACCCGTGCACCGGCGAGCCAGGCCGGGATCTCGGATGCGGCCCCGGGCGGCAGTCCGGGCACGAACGTCGCGACGCCCGAGGGCGCGGCGGCCTGCGGCCACGGATCGGTCAGCGTCGCGATGAGGGCGTGCCCCTGGACGCCGGCTTCGTGGAGCTCGTGCAGCTCGGCGGTGTCGACCCCCGGCGCGCGCGGTCCGTTGCCGAGGTCGGTGCCGTAGAGCACCGCGCCACCCGCACGCGCGAAGGTCGCGACGTTCGCGGCGGCCTGTGCGCGCGCCGCGCCGTCGTGGATGTCGAGCGTCGAGATCCAGCGCTGTCCGGCCACGGCGGCCCGCTCGATGAGGTCCGCATCGAGAAGCTCCGAGAACGGCGTGTGGGCGAGCGCATCGACGCCGCCCTCGATGGCGAGTCGCGCCATCCCGACGCCCTCCACGTGGGCGACGACGGGAAGGCCGCGCTCGTGGGCACGTGCCACGATCGCATCGAGCGTGCCGGCATCCAGCACCGGCCCGGCATCCGCGTGCAGGACGACCTTGATGACGGACGCGCCGAACTCCGCCTGCTCGTCGACGAGCGTCGCGGCTCCTCCGGGCACCCCCGGCGCCGGCGATGCGGACCGCACTTCGCGCCACGTGGCGACCGGCGCCCAGGCCCGATCCGTCGGATATCCACCTGGGGCGGTCAGGAAGGCGCCGGCATATGCCACGCGCGGCATGCCGTCTTGCCGTTGCGCGAGCGCGACCGGATCGCCGCCGAGATCCACGACCCCGGCGATGCCGTGCGCAGCCAGCATCGTCTCGTCGGTGAGGTGCAGGTGCACGTGGTGGTCGATGAGCGGCGGGAGCGCAGTGCCCTGCTCGCCGCCGAGAGCGAGGTGCACCGGATGCGCCCCCGGACCCAGCAGCTCCTGCAGCTCGTCGACGTCGATCATGTCCCGATCTCCGTCCGCACCGCGTACAGCTCGGGGAAGAAGGTGAGGCTCAGCGCGCGCTGCAGGAACGGGACGCCGCTCGATCCGCCCGTGCCGCGCTTGAAGCCGATGATCCGCTCCACGGTCTTCAGATGCCGGAAGCGCCACAGCTGGAAATTGTCCTCGAGGTCGACGAGCTCCTCGCACGTCTCGTAGGCCGACCAGTTCTCGTCGGGGTCCGCGTAGATCGCGGTGAAGAGCTGCACGAGCTCGGGATGCAGCACCCACGCCTGCGTGACGTCGCGCTCGAGGATGTCGGCGGGAACGTCGTAGCCCGCACGCGACAGGAGGCGGAGGAACTCGTCGTACAGGCTCGGCGCCTCCAGCGCCGCCGTGACGAGTTCGAGGTTCGGCGGGTCGTTCGCGAAGACCCGCAGCATCCCGGCGTTCTTGTTCCCCAACCGGAACTCGATCGCGCGGTACTGCGCGGACTGGAATCCGCTCGCGTTGCCGAGCACGCCGCGGAACTGCGCGTACTCGGTCGGGGTGAGCGTCGCCAGCACCGACCACTGCTCGGTGAGGGTCTTCTGGATGTGCTTGACCCGCGCGATCCCCTTGAGCGCGGGCGCGAGCTCGTCGTTGCGCAGGTGCGCGCTCGCGGCCTCGAGCTCGTGCAGCACGAGCTTCAGCCACAGCTCTGTGGTCTGGTGCTGGATGATGAACAGTAGCTCGTCCGGGTGCTCCGGCGAGCTCAGCGGATGCTGCGCCGACAGCAGGATCGGCAGCTCGAGGTATCCGCCGTAGCTCATCCTGTCGGCGAAGTCGGTGACCACCGACTGCTCGATCGTGCGGGTGTTTCGTTCGACTCCGTCGGCCACGGCCTCAGCCTAGTGAGGCGACGGCGCACTTCGTCAGGCCCGAGCCGCGGCCTGTCTCAGATGAGCTCGAGCTCGCGCAGCTTCGACTCGACGTCGGCGTTCGAGGGCTCGACGTGGTGCGAGGAGTCCGGGTACACGACCACGGGGATGCTGGTGCGCCCCGAGATGTCACGGGCAACATCGGCCGCGGCCGGGTCCGCAACGAGGTCGACATAGCGGTAGTCGACACCCAGCTCATCGAGCTGCTTCTTCGTGCGGGTGCAATCGCGGCACCAGTCGGCGCCATACATCGTGATGGTCGAGGAGGTCATGGATCCATTCTCCCGCATGCGGACTGAGCAGGCGCTGGACGCCGATTCCTCCCCGGCGCGGGTTCCTCAGCAGATCCTGTGCGGATTTCATGAGTGTTGCGCTCGGGTAGGCGTTGGGCGAGCCGACATGAAACCATGGACATACGCCTTCAGCATCTGCTAGTGGCTCCGCCGATCCGGAAGATCCCCCGATGAACCTCACCATCATCGTGCCGACCTACAACGAGGCACCGAATGTGGCAGAGCTGGTGCGCCGGGTCGCCGAAGCGGTGGACACCACCGACACCGAGATCCTCTTCGTCGACGACAGCACGGATGCCACGCCCGACGTGATCCGCGAGGTCGCTGCATCCGCCCCGCTGCCGGTCCGCATGATCCACCGTGACGATCCGTCCGGCGGTCTCGGCGGCGCGGTCGTCGAAGGCATGCGCGCTGCCGCATCCGATGTCTGCGTCGTCATGGACGGCGACCTCCAGCATCCGCCGGAGGAGATCCCGATGATGGAGCACCGCTTCCGTCGGGGCGATGTCGACCTCGTGGTCGCCTCGCGCTACGTGGGCAGCGGCGACGCCGGCGGCCTCGCCGACAAGTGGCGCGTGCTGGTCTCCCGGGGGTCGACGGCGCTCACGAAGGCGATGTTCCCCATCCGGCTGCGGAACGTCTCCGATCCGATGACGGGCTTCTTCCTCGTCGACCGCACGGCGATCGATCTCGATGGGCTCAAGCCGCGCGGCTTCAAGATCCTCCTGGAGATCCTCGCGCGCAAGCCGCTGCGCGTCGCCGAGGTGCCGTTCGCCTTCGCCGACCGGCACGCAGGGGAGTCGAAGGCGTCCTTCACGCAGGGCGTGCACTTCCTGCTGCAGCTGACGATGCTGCGGTTCGGCAAGATGTCGCTGTTCGCATTCATCGGCGCGTTGGGTGCCGTCGCGAACCTCGCGATCATGTGGGCGCTGACGCATATGGGTGTCGAGTACATCTGGGCGGCGATCATCGCCTCCGAGGTGACGATCGTCGGCAATTTCCTCGCCCAGGAGCGGTTCGTCTTCCAGGACATGCGCGAGGACGCGAGCGGAGTCTGGTCTCGCTTCGCGAAGTCGTTCGCGTTCAACAACTGCGAGGCCGTGATCCGCATCCCGATCATGGCCGCGATGGTGCAGGGCTGGCATATCTCGAGCGTCATCGCCGCGGCGATCACCCTCATGCTCGCGTTCGTCGTCCGCTTCCTCTTCCACTCGCTCGTCGTCTACGCACCCCGCAAGGTCGGTGCGAAGAGCGCGACGCGCGAGCTGCTCGAGGAGATCGACGCCCAGGCGATGTCTCCCGGAGAACTCTGACATACCCCCAGGGGGTATCCTGATCGCATGACCGCGATCGGGTGGATGCTGCGCCGTTCGGTCTGTGCCGCAGTCATCGCGGCGGTCGCGATCGCGGGCCTCCTCGCGATGCACGGGATGGATGCCGGGTCCCCCGGCGCCGGGCACGCGATGGCGATGCCCGCCGCGGCGGATGCTGCCGCCGGAGCTGCCGCCGCCGGAGCTGAGGGAGCTGTCGCCGGTGACCGCATGTCCCACAACACGCGGCATGCGCAGCCGGCATCTCGCGTGTTCTGGGACATGCCCGCCGGCGCGGGTGAGTCCATGTCTCACAACACGCCGCACACGCAGCCGGCATCCCGCGTGTTCTGGGACATGCCCCCGGGCGCGAGTGATCGAGCGGCCCACGGCGGGACGCATTCCGGCCCGATGTGCGCGCTGGCACCGGCCCCCGCCCACGTGGTGCCGGTGCCGCCGTCGACAGCGACGTTCGTCACCGCGCCAGTGTCGCGGGCATCCGCCGTCGCGCCGGTCGAGACGCGCGCGGCCGACCCTCCCACCCTCACTGCTCTGGGCGTCTGTCGCAGGTGATGCGGGCTGGTCTCCAGCCCCGACTTCACACGACAGACGAAAGAGAACTCATGAACAACCGCATCGCGGCGGCAGCCGCGCTGACCCTGACCGCCGCCCTCGCCCTGACCGCGTGCGCTCCGGCATCGAACGTCGGAGCCCACGACGGCCACGGCATGAAGCCGTCGGCCACCGCATCCACGTCCAACTCCGCCGACGTGATGTTCGCGGCGATGATGATCCCGCACCACCAGCAGGCGGTCGAGATGAGCGACATCGTGCTCGCGAAGAGCGACGTGACCCCCGAGGTCGCCGACCTCGCCCGCGCGATCAAGGCGGCACAGGCGCCCGAGATCGAGAAGATGCGCTCGTGGCTCGCCTCTTGGGGCGCCGACGAATCGATGCCGATGGACCACGCCATGGACGGCATGATGAGCCCGTCCGACCTGGCTGCGCTGAAGGATGCAGGTGGGCCCGAGGCATCCCGTCTGTTCCTCACGCAGATGATCGCGCACCACGAGGGCGCGGTCGCGATGGCGAAGACCGAGATCGATAACGGGAAGAACCCGGATGCTGTCGCCCTCGCCCGCGCGGTCGTCGCAGCGCAGCAGGCCGAGATCGCCCAGATGAAGCAGCTCCTCGGCCGATAGGGCGGCGTTCGTCCGTCACGAATAGGGCCTTCCGGCGCAGATCGTGACGGATGAAGGGGCCCGTCGATCGCTCGTCCGTCACGTTCCGCGTCAGATCGCCCAGGACGTGGCGGATGAGCAGGCGGGCGAACCGTCACAATGGGGGCATGCCCCCTGAACTGAGAAGCGAGGCCCGCGAGACGGACGTCGTGCTCGGCCATCTGGGAGCGCTGCTGCTGGATGCCGGCACGTCCGTCACCGACGTGCGCGATGCGCTCGAGCAGGTGAGGGATGCGGCGTCCCCCGGCTCGCGGGCCGCCTTCTCGGTTCTGCCGGAGCTCGTCATCGTGAACGAGCCGGAGGTCCCGGGCGCGGTATCGATGTCGAACGCGGGCGGGGAGGAGCTGTCGTTCCGCCAGGCCGCCCACGCGAGCCGGCTGACGCAGCGACTGGAGAAACGCACCCTCGGGCTCGCCGACGTGCCGGCGGAGATCGCGCGGATCCGCGGCATCCGTCGGCACCATCCCGCCCTGCAGTGGATCGCTGGCGCTGCACTAATTTCATCGGGTCTTGCGGTGCTGTTCCGGTGTCCGTGGTGGGCGATCGTCGTCGCGACCCTCGTGGGCGCGGTGGTCGGCCTCATCACGCGGCTGATGACCCGGGTCCCCTCGGCCGCCGCGATCATCCCGTTCGTCGCGACGTTCGTGTCGACGATCCTCGTCGGATGGTCCGCCGGATGGCTCGAGCTCGGCCCCGTGCCGCTGTTCGCCGTCTGCGCGCCGATCGCGATCATCGTGCCCGGTGCGCTCATCACGAACGCGCTCCTCGAGCTCACCGCGACCGACATCGTCACCGGGTCTGCGCGGCTCGTCTACGGCATCATCATCCTGGGATTCATGACCGCGGGGATCGTCGCCGGGGGTGCCCTCACCGGGCTCCGCGTCGATCCGACGTCGGCGGCGCTCGTGGGCGAGACCGTCGGGGTCTCCTCGGAGCGCTCGGGGTGGGAGGCTCTGCCGCCGCTGTGGCTCGCGTGGGTCGGTGTCGTGCTGGTCGCGATCGGCATCGGGATGGCGTTCGGGTCGGGTTTCCGACTTACCGTCGTCGGCATCGTCGTGATGGCGTGCACCTACGCCGTTCTGGTGCTGATCGGTCCGATCGTGGGCAGCGTCGTCGCCGTCGGCGTGGCCGCCGCGGCACTCTTCGTCGCCGCGCGCGTGCTCGAGCGCCTGACGCTGGCCGTGCCCGCGACGGTGTCGTTCCAGTCGGCGTTCCTGCTGCTCGTGCCAGGGACGGTCGGGCTCGTCGCGCTCGCGTCCTTCGACCCGCAGGCGCTGTCGGCGACCCCGATGACGTTCGTGAGCCTCTGCATCGGCACGAAGGTCGGCGCGCTCCTGGTCGACGTCGCTCGCGCGGTGCGGCGGCGTCTGTAGGTTCGCGTCGCCGCGCGGATCGGTTTCGTCCGGCACGTTCCGGGGCGGGCAACCCGGTTCGTGACGGATGACGCAGAGCGTCCGAGTTCATCCGTCACGTTCCCGGGGCGGGCAACCCGGTTCGCGACGGATGACGCCCCGGCGGGGCGCCTACCGGATGCGCTCCGGGCGGAAGCCGTAGCCGATCATGCGTGCGGCCAGCGGAAGGAGAGCGGGCAGGATGCTGCGGAGCGCAGCGCGCTGGCCGCGCGTCGGCGGGTTGTCGACGACGCGGGCGAGTGCACCGGTCGCGATGGCCCCGTGGACGCCTCGCTGAAGCCGCTGCATCGCCGCCGTCGGCAGCTCGCGTCGCCGCTGCACTGCTGCGCAGGCGCGATCCACGGCATGGTCACGCGCAAAGCGATCGCGCAGCGCCGGGCCCACGCGCTGCGCCGCCGCCACGGCATCCTGGATCGCGTAGTTGATGCCCACGCCGAACACGGGCGACATGGCGTGCGCGGCATCCCCGATGCACAGCGCACCGGGCCGCCACCAGTGCTCCAGGCGATCGACCTGAACCGAGAGCAGCTTCACGTCGTCGAGGCTCGCGAGCTCGGTCACAGGGCCCGCGAGCCGCGGCGTGATCGTTGTGATGCGCCGGCGGAACGCCTCGAGCCCGTCGGCCTGCACCCGCGCGAAGCCCGACTTCGGGATGAGGAGCCCGCACTGCAGGTAGCCGGGCCGTGGGATCGTGACGAGCAGGCCGTTCTCGTTCGCCCACAGCAGCGTGTCGGGGAGCGGCTCGGTCGGCCGCGGAAGCCGGAACCACAGCACGTCGATCGGCACGCCGTACGACCGCGGGGTGAGGCCGAGGGCGCGGCGGACCGTCGAGTCCCTCCCGTCCGCGGCGACCGTCAGCGCTGCACGCATATCTTCGCCGTCGGTGGTCCGGATGCCGGCGACCCGGCCGCGTTCGTGGAGGACGCCGGCGGCTTCGACGCCCATGCGCAAACGGAACGATGGATGCTCCGCGCCCGCCTCCGCGAGCAGGGCGAGGAGGTCCCACTGCGGCATGAGTGTGAGGAAGTCATTCGGGCGGGGGAGCGAGGAGAGGTCGATCGCATGCAGACGGATGCCGTTGATCACGGCGTCGAGTCGCGGCAAAGGGTCGTGCGGGATGGCGTCGAACCGAGAGCGCAGCCCGAGCGCGTCGATGAGGTTCAGCGTCGACGGATGCACCGTGTCGCCGCGGAAGTCGCGGAAGAAGTCCGCGTGCTTCTCGACCACGACCACCTCGACGCCCTGCCGCGCGAGCAGGAGTCCGAGCATGACCCCCGCGGGCCCGCCTCCGGAGATGCAGACGTCAGCGTCCATGCTCCGACGCTACGCCCGCGGTGTCGGAGGGTGGGAGCCCGTACCGAATGCAGGCCGATCGAACGGTTGGCGAGAGAATCCGGCCCGAATCGGCCTGCATCCGTGAATTCTCCCTGCATATGGTCCGGCGGATTCAACAAACAAGGGAACCCCTCCGGAGAGCGGCGTTTCGGCCTACCGTGGGAGCATGCCGGCCGAGGTCGAGGTGCTCACCGTCTCGTCGCGCATCCTCGCGGCGGTGCGGCGGGAGCTGCCGGCGAGCGAGATCGGCTCCGCGTGGAAGCCCGCGCTCGATCAGGTGTGGGCGTTCCTACGCGCGCATCCCGACTTGTGGGACGGCGGGCACAACGTCTTCATCTATCGCTCGGGCGCGACGCCTGGACTCACTGTCTGCGATTTCGGCGTCGAGGTGACGCACGCGTTCGAGCCGGCGGGCGAGGTGCGCTCGACCGAGACACCCGCCGGCGAGGTGGCGCTGGTCGTCCACCGGGGCCTGTACGACCGGATGAATGAGGGCTACCAAGCGATCGACAGGTGGATGTCGGCGAACCAGCGGAAGTCCGGCGGATCCACGTGGGAGATCTACTCCGACCCGACTCCGGACCCGGCCGACACCGAGACGACGATCGCGCGCCTGCTCGCGTAGGACTCCGTCGCCCATCCGTGCTACTGCAGAGACATCGCAATGGAAGTGCACTGGAATCTCAGGCATTGTGCCTAGATTTCCTTCGTCATAGCCTCGGCTTCATGACCTCTGAAACTGTAGTCACGACAGCGCAATCCCAGGCGGGCGTCCTCGCGCGAATCGTGGTCGGCGTCGTTGCGGCCGCTGTGACCTACTTCTGCTCCGGCGCCGCGGCCGTGCTCTATCTCAGTGAGGGACTCGCCTGGCTCGGGCTCCTGCTGGCCGTCGTCGTGGTTGCCGGAGCAATCCTCGTGACGCGGTCGTCTCCGCTTGCCGGGCTTGTCGCGGGTGGGCTGCTCGGCGTCGTGATGCTCTCCTTCTTCGTCACGATCGGCATCCACCCCAGCAGCCGGCCGGAAGGCGGGATCGGCGGGATCATCGTGTTCGGGCGGTCGGGGCTGTAGTCCGCGGCGCTCGTCTCCGCCTACGTCGTCACCGCCCTCTCCACAGGCATCACGCGATCTCGGAAGACTGCCTGACTTGGGTTGCTGCGCTTCTCGGCCGCGACCCGTCGGAAGAGTGCAGCGATGAACACCGCCGAGGGCAAGAACACAGCACACGTCGTCGTGTGGTTGTGGCTTACGCAGCTGGTGCTCACGCTCGTGGCCGTCTGGGACATGTTCTGGTCGCAGATGAGCATGGACAGCTGCGCCGAGGATCTGTGCGACTATTCGGCGTTCATGACCGGACTGAACGCGTTCTATTTCGGCGCGTTCCTGCTGCTGGTCGGGAGCGGGGTTGGTGCTCATATGTTCCGCGGCGCGGGGCGTCGGACGGTCCTCTTCCCGATTGCCGGGATCCTGGGGCTCTTAATCTGGCTCGCGCTGACCTACACGTGGGGTCGCGAGGCGCTGCAGCTTCCCCTGTTCGGCAATCGGCTCTGAAGATCCTGCCAGCGCCATCAAGGATGGGCGATACGGGATGAGTCTCTCTCCGCCCGACGGCGGCGCGCAGATCGCCTACTGGGGCTGACCGCCTTCCCGAACCATGTGGCGGCTCAGCTGCCCACACTGACCGAGATGCGGCCCGGGGCCTAGGTGCTGGGGGATGCGGGTCGGGAGAGTGATGCGTCGGGCACGGCCGACACCCACCCGGCCTCGCGGAGCCGTGCGAACGCGTCGAGCAGCAGGTCGAGCCCGAACGCGAACTCGTGCCGTTCGTCGCAGGCTCCGGCGGGGTTGCGCATCGCCGTGTCCATGGCGATGGATGCCACATGCGGGAACTGTGCCGCGAGCATTGCCGCGGCGGCCTCGTCATCTGCGCCTGCCGGCGCCGACCGGAAGGCTTCTGTCGAGTACCCCCAGATCCGGTGCCCGAGGGCGTGCATCGCGTAGTGCGTGAGATCGACGCTGAACCCGTCGTCGATGAAGTCTGCCGCGACGGCATCCATGTAAGCGAGCGTCGTGAGGGTCGGCCGCTCCGCCTCATCGATGGCGGCCCGCATCCATGGATGTTGCTCCTGAGCGTCGCGCGCGGCCAGGGCGCGGGCGCGCACGCGCGCCTGCCAGCCGTCGTCATCCGGCGTCGGATAGGTCTGGACGACGGTGTCGATCATCCCGCCGACGAGGTCAGCCCTGTCGGCCACGTGCTTGTAGAGGGCCATCGGAACCACGCCCAAGCGCGCGGCCAGCGCCCGCATGCTGATCGCGGCAAGGCCACCCTCGTCGGCGAGCACCACGGCCTCGGCCAGCACGGCGGTGCGATCCAACGGTGTCGCGCGTCCCTGTTTCGGTGGCATATCCGCATTCCCTCTTGCTCTGGTGTACAGAGTACACCTATGCTCTGTCTCACCAGGTGTACGGCGTACACCAACCCGCACATCGAAGGGACCGCCCATGAACCAGGACCGCACGCTCGCTCGCACGGCAGGCATCCTCTATCTCGTCACGTTCGCGACCTCCATCCCCGCGCTCGCGCTGAAGACTCCGCTGCTGCAGGAAGGTGCCCAGCCCGAGCTGGCGACGTGGGGTGCGCTGCTGGAGATCCTGCTGGCCTTCGCCTGTGTGGGCACGGCGATCACGCTCCTGCCCATCACTCGCCGCCACAACGAACCGCTCGCCGTCGGCTTCGTCGTCTCGCGCACGCTCGAGGCATCGCTCATCCTCGTCGGGGTCCTCTGTGTCATGGCGCTCGCCTCCCTGCACGGAAGCAGCGCGGATGCGGCACTCCGCGCGCTGCACGGATGGACGTTCCTGCTCGGCCCGGCCGTGATGGCCTCGGTCAACGCGCTGCTGCTCGGCACGGTGCTCCTGCGCGCGCGCCTCGTTCCGCCGCTCATCCCGGCCATCGGGCTGATCGATGCACCGATCCTGCTCGCCTCGTCGATCGGCGTGCTCTTCGGCGCCTGGACGCAGACATCGCCCATCGGCGCCGCATCCGCCCTGCCGATCGCCGTGTGGGAACTGAGCCTCGGCGTCTGGCTCACGGTGAAGGGCGTCCGCGCAGCCGAAACGGCGCCGGCTCGTGTCGCCGTGCGGGTCGGCTGACGCAATCTCTGCTGCAGCTCGAACGAAGTCCGGCGCTGCGGGCAGGGCCGGGACTTCCGTTGAGGCATCGACGACAGACACCCCGTGAGGTTCGTCACGCTGCGGCCGGACAAGCCGCTGCCCTGTTGAGGTATCCTTCAGCGCGCCTGAAGGACAGCCCTCTGGCAGCCGTTACGGTGAGGGCATGCAGCGTCGCTCAGCCTTGTCCATCGGTGTGTTGTGTCTTGCCCTGTCGCTGACCGCCTGCGCCTCGTCGCCGACAGGTCGCGGCGGGTATGGCGAGTACACGCCTGTAGCGAGTGAGCCCAGCCCGACCAGTGCACCGAGCGGTACTGCTGTGCCCACCGCCGCAGGGCTCGCGGGCATCGACGCTCGGGCGCAGGCGCAGGCGTGGCTCGACGCGGCGGCCCTCCCGCCGGGAGCAGTGCGCTCCTCAGTGAGCACCGGCCGATTTGACTCCTACACAGCATGGCCGTGCGGACCCGTCGAGCAAATCGAGGCCTTCTGGACGATCCCCGGCGCGACCGTAGCCGGTGCGGCGAACTGGCTGAGGGCGCATCCGACGGCGAACCTCCTGTCGACGGCGGGCGGGCCCGTTCCCGATGACCCGAAGATCACGGGTGCGATCGTCGGGTACATCCCCCGGCCGGACGCGCAGGAAGGGATCGTCTACACCCTCGCGAAGAACGACGAGGGCGTCGCCGTGCGAGCCCAGATCGCGGCTCTCGCGCAGGGTGCTACGTGCCCGCCCGTCCCGGGCGGCGGTTCGTGGGGCGCCCCGGGTCAGGGTTGAGACCATGCCCTTCGCGCTCGTTCTCACCGGTCTGCTCGCCCTGCTAGCGATCTTCCAGCTGACGCTCGTCCTCGGTGCGCCGTTCGGCCGCTTCGCGTGGGGCGGACAACAGCGAGTGCTCCCGGCCAGGCTTCGGATCGGCAGCGCGGTGACGATCCTCGTCTACGCGCTCATCGTCGCGATCGCCTGGGACAGAATCGGCGCGCTCGACCTCCTGACGCAGACACTCTCAATCGTCGCGATGTGGATCGTCTTCGGATTCTTCGTTCTCGGCATTGCCATGAATGCCGTTTCGCGGAGCAAGCCGGAGCGCAACACGATGGTTCCGACATCCATCCTCCTGGCCGCGCTCTCCCTCCTGATCGCGATGGGCTACGGCGAGATGGCGATGGCGATCTGAATCCGAGCACTGCTGCGCCGGCGGGATCCTCGCAGCACCTCGCGCTGGGAGTCATCCTCGGCGCTCTCGGCTTCCTGTGTCGCCGCGACCGTGCCGCCGCGCGGTGAGGGCGTCATTCCGCGAGATTAGCCCGGCCGCGCTCGGAACGAGGAGATTCATTGTTCCGGTCCTACAACTGGCGCCCGACGCATCCGCCCAACCCCCGCCGTCGACAACCTCACATGGACTGGTAAGGCCGCGACACAACGTTGAATGACAACCGCACTAGCAACAGATGCGCACGCAAGCGTTGGTAGCGGGGCCACATTCCGTTGCTTTCTCCGACACTTACCAACACATATTGCATTAAGTGTTGGTAACCTGGGGTGGTGAGCACACTTCCTGCCGGCGTTCGGATCCCCGTCGATCCGGTCTCGCACGAGACCTTCGAGTGGAAGCCCCGCGCGCCGGAGATGTACTCGCGTGCCGAGGTGGAGCGCCAGACCGGCCCCTATGAAGCCTCGATCACCGCGTCGATCGCGAACTGGGATGCCCGCCTATCCGGTGAGGACGTGGCCGACGTCGAGGATGCGACCCGGCAGCTGGTCGCGTTCGACCAGCACGCGCAGCGCACGCTCGGTACCGGCAGCCCGGCGCTGGGGCCCATGACCGCGATCCTGTTGCGCACGGAGTCTGCGTCGTCGTCGCAGATCGAACATTTGACGACGTCGGCGAAGCAGCTCGCGCTTGCCGAGATCGACGAGGGCGAGAAGCGGAATGCTCTGACCGTCGTCGGCAACGTCCGCGCCATGGAAGCGGCACTCGCCCTCGCTGACGACATCAGCGAAGACATGATCCTCGCCATGCACCAGGCGCTGATGAGCCACCAGGCAGGCCTCGAGCACGAGGCCGGCACGTACCGCCGCGAGCAGGTATGGATCGGGGCCGGGAACGCGGGCCCGCGGCACGCTGAGTTCGTCCCGCCGCATCATGACAGGATCCCCGGTGCGATCCAGGACCTGATCGCGTTCGCCCGCCGACAGGACGTCTCCGTGCTCGTGCAGGTCGCTGTCACCCACGCCCAGTTCGAGACGATCCACCCGTTCGTCGACGGCAACGGCAGAACCGGTCGAGCGCTCGCGCAGTCGGTCCTCCGCAACAAGGGCCTGGTGGGATCCACCGCGGTGCCGCTCTCCGCGGGGCTGCTTGTTGATGTCGACCGGTACTTCGCGGCGCTCGGGGCATTCCGGGACGGCGACGCCGGGCCCATCATCCGCGAGTTCGCATCCGCGAGCCGGATCGCGGCGACGACCGCCGCCCGGCTCGTCGATGATCTGGTCCGCGAGCTCGACGAGTCTCGCGACAAGATGCGGGGCATCCGGGCGAACGCCGCGGCGTGGCGGGTGCTGCCCGCACTGGTGGGCCAGCCCGCGGTGAACACGAAGTACCTGATCCACACGCTCGGCCTCGGCGAGATGGCGGCGTTGCGTGCACTCGACGCCCTGACCGAGCGGGACGTCCTCATCGAGACCACGGGCAGGACGCGCAGCCGCGTCTGGGAGCACCGAGGCATCTTCGCGGTGCTCGATGCATACGCAGAGACGATCCGCAGGATGTCCATCCGCTGACGCTTCGCGGTCCTTGCGTGAATCGTCGCAGAAAGGAACCCTGGTCAACCGAACAAAAGAACCCCCGCGATGTAGAAGCCATCGCAGGGGTTCCGTGGCTCCGACGGGCGTCGATCCCGTGACCTCACGATTTTCAGTCGTGCGCTCTACCAACTGAGCTACAGAGCCGCATGGCGAAAGAGCCATGTCCTAGACGAAAGGCCCTCTGCTAACAAAGGGCCCGTCGCTCGGAGCGACCCTGACGGGACTTGAACCCGCGACCTCCGCCGTGACAGGGCGGCACGCTAACCAACTGCGCTACAGGGCCATGCTTGTTTAATTGTGCCGGTAAGTGGTGACCCCAACGGGATTCGAACCCGTGCTACCGCCGTGAAAGGGCGGCGTCCTAGGCCGCTAAACGATGGGGCCGGGTGAACCTCGGAGGCTCACGCTTACCGAGGACCAAGCATAAGCGAAGAACTGCGGGAACGCGAATCGAGGGCGAGTCGCCGCCGCATCCATCCCTCCAGCCCGCACGATGGAGGGTGTCGCACCACACGATGGAGGCCGCTGCGCCGCGCGATTGAGGGTGTCGCTTCGAACGTTCAAGGCGCATCATGGATGAGGGGCCCGACCCCACGGCTGTGACAGATGTTGCTACTGTGATTGATGTTGCGCCCAAAGGCGGGAGGAGGCACGATGCCGACCGACGACCTGGTCACTGACGAAACCAACGCCGAAGACTGCGATTGCGCGCCCACCGCGCGAGAACGCCGCGCCCTGTGGGGGCCGATGAGCCGGCGTGCTGCGCTGGGTGCGGGCATCCTCGGCATCGCCGCCTTCGCGGCCGCCACCGGCGGCGGAGCCGTCCCGCGAGCATGGGCCGATGCGTACCCGTCCTGGGATGACGTGCAGCGCGCCAAGGCGAATCAGGCCGCGGCAGGTGCGGAGGTCACGCGCATCCAGGGCCTCATCCAGGGGATGCAGGCAGACCTCGCTGCGAAGCAGGCCGCCGCGCAGCAAGCGGGCGACGAGTACTTCACGGCGCAGCAGAACTACTACGAGGCGGCGCAGCGCGCCGATCTCCTTCAGCAGCAGGCTGATGGGGAGGAGACGAAGGCGAAGGAGGCCGCGGACCACGCAGGCCGCGTCGCCGCGCAGCTCTACCGCAACGGCGGCGACAGCACGGCCATGCAGTTGTTCCTGTCCGGGTCTGCTGCATCGGCCGACACGATCCTCGCCAAGCTCGGCACGATGGACAAGCTCCTCGAGCGAAACCAGGACGTCTACGCGAACGCAGTGACCGCCCGCGATTCGGCCAAGAACCTCAGCGCGCAGGCGAAGGCTGCGCGCGACGAGCGCGACCGCCTCCAGCAGGTCGCGCAGCAGAAGATGCTCGCGGCGCAGGCGGCGTCGGATGCGGCGCAGGCCGCCCTGACTGCGCAGAGCCAGCACCTCGACGACCTCAACGCACAGCTCGCCGCTCTGCAGGACACCACGGCGAAGACCGTCGCCGGGTATCAGGCCGGCGTCGAGGCGCGGCGTCTGGCGGAGATCAAGCGTCAACAGGAGCTCGCTGCCGAGGCAGCCGCCGGGGGTTCGGGCAAGGTCACGGCATCGGGCTGGTGCCGCCCCACCGGAGGCCCCGAGACCTCGGGCTTCGGACCGCGGTCGGTGCAGTGCGGCAACGGCTACTGCGCCACCTCGTACCACTACGGCGTCGACCTCGCGCCGGGTTGCGGATACCCGATTGTCGCGGCGGCGAGCGGCACCGTCGTCTACGCAGGCGACAACGGCGGCTACGGGAACTACGTCCAGATCGACCACGGCGGCGGCATCGAGACCGGCTACGGCCACATCGTGAACGGCGGCATTCAGGTGCGGTACGGTCAGCGCGTCAGCGTCGGGCAGGTCATCGCGTACGTCGGCAACACGGGTCATTCGTTCGGCTGCCACCTGCATTACGAGGTGCACGTGAACGGGCGGCCGGTCAACCCGGTGCCCTTCATGCGAGACCGAGGCATCTCGGTCTGATCCTGAAACGAGAAAGGGATGCCGCGGGCACAGGCCCGCGGCATCCCTTCGTTTCAGCGTCTGTCAGTGACCGTGGCTGTAGCGCGCGATCGCCTCGCCAACCAGGCGCTCGGCCTCGGCGGCGTTCGCCCAGTCGTCGACCTTGACCCACTTGCCGGGCTCGAGGTCCTTGTAGTGCTCGAAGAAGTGCGCGATCTCCTTCTTCGTGAACTCCGGGATGTCGTCGACGTCCTGGATGTGCGCCCAGCGCGGGTCCTTCGCGAGGACCGCCACGACCTTGTCGTCTCCGCCGGCCTCGTCGCTCATCTTGAGGACGCCCACGGGGCGGACGGTCGCGTGCACGCCCGGGAACAGGGTCTGGTCGAGCAGCACCAGGACGTCGAGCGGGTCGCCGTCCTCGCCGAGCGTCTTGTCGAAGAAGCCGTAGTCGGCGGGGTAGCCGAAGACCGTGTAGAGGACACGGTCGAGGAAGACGTTGCCCGTCTCGTGGTCGACCTCGTACTTCACGCGGCTGCCGCGCGGGATCTCGATGACGGCGTCGTACGCGCCCATGTGTGCTCCTTCGGAAGATCAAGGGGATGCGGCACAAGCCTAGTCGCGGCTCATACCGCCTCCGCAGGCCGATCGACACGGGCCGTGCGCATCGGCGAGAAGAGGGCGATCGCCAGCGCCGCCGTGTACACGGCGACACCGCACCACAGTGCGACGGTCGGACCGAGGAGTGCGATGAGCGCGCCGCCGGCTACCGCACCGACCGCGGCGACGGTCCGGTTCGCGGAGCGCATCGTCGCGTTCGTTCGACCGAGCTGCTCGTCGGGCGTCACGGCCTGCCGGTAGCCCATCTCGTTCGCGTTGGAGAGCCCGCCGGCGAAGCCGTGGACGACGAGCGCCGCAGCGATGACGGCGATGGATGCGGGTCCCCCGCCATGCGGGGCGAGGGCCACCGCCATCCATGCCACCGGGTACAGCGCCATCGCGACGACGATCACCGGCCCCTCGCCGTAGCGGTGACCCGCTCGTGGGGCGAACGTCGCGCCGACGAACGCGGCGACTCCGCTCGCCGCGAAGAGCAGTCCGTACACGGCCGGACTCAGATCGAGAGTGCGCAGCGCGAAGATCGCGAACGCCGTCAGCACCAGCGAGTTCGCGAAGAACCACACCTGCGCCGAGACCGCGAGCGCCCGCAGCGTGCGGTGGCCGTAGACCCAGTGCAGTCCTTCGCGGATATCCGCCCACACCCGCCGCCGCGTGCGTTCGCGCGGCGGCTCCGCCACCCGCACGAAGAGCAGCAGCACCGCGTCGGTGAGGTAGGAGGCCGCATCCACCAGGATCGCAAGCGGCGCCCCGAGGAGACCGACGAGCGCACCGCCGAGCGCGGGACCCGCCGTCTGGGCCGCGGCATCCGTCTGATCCAGCCGGCCGTTCGCGCGCAGCAGCTGGCCCTTCGACACCAGCGAAGGAAGCAGCGACTGGGTCGCGGCGAACCCGAACACCGAGAACGACCCGAAGAGGAAGAGGAGGGCGGCGAGCGTCCAGATCTCGAGCATGCCGAGCGCCCAGAGCACCGGGATGAGCCCCAGCACGATCGCCCGCCCGACGCTCGCCCAGATCGCCAGCGGGCGGCGTGCCGTCCGATCCACGACCACCCCTGCGAAGAGGCCGATCACGGCATAGGGGAGGATCTGCGTGGCGTTGACGATCCCGACCTGGACCGGGGTCGCGTGCAGCACCTGGACGACGAGCACCGGCATCGCGACCGCTGTCACGGCCGAGCCGAATGCGCTGATCGCGACCGCGACCCAGTAGCGCGCGAATGCGCCGCCGAGTGTGTCGGTCCGAGTCATGTGGGCTCCCTGCCTCCATACAACCAGCGGTCGCAGCGGGCACGACGAAGGCGGATGCGAGGAACGCGCGCGACGGAACAGACTGGAGGCATGCATCGACCTGGACTCGACCCGTCCGTCGCGGAAGTGCGCCTCGCCGTGCGGCGGGCGCTGCAGGCAGTCGAGGGGACGGTGATCGTCGGACTGTCCGGAGGAGCCGACAGCCTCGCCCTCACCGCCGGGCTCGCCTTCGAGGCGCCGAAGCTCGGCCTGACGATCCACGCGGTCGTCGTCGACCACGGACTGCAGGACGGCTCCGCCGGGATCGCGGATGCGGCGGCCGCCGCCGTCCGCCGGCTCGGGGTCGAGGCATCCGTCGTCCGCGTCGAGGTGGACGGCGAGGGTGGGCCGGAGGCCGCCGCGCGGGAGGCGCGCTACCGCGCCCTCGCGGGGACGGCGAGGGATGCGGGGGCGTCCGCGATCCTGACCGGCCACACGCTCGACGACCAGGCAGAGACCGTGCTGCTCGGCCTCGCCCGGGGCTCGGGAGCGACGAGCCTGCAGGGGATGGCGCCGGCATCCGATCTCGACGGCATCCTCCTCCTTCGCCCGCTGCTGGGCGTCCGTCGCGCGACCACCCGCGCCGCGTGCGCCGCCGAGGGTCTCGAGCCGTGGGACGACCCGCACAACGAAGACGCCCGCTTCGCGCGGGTACGCGTGCGGCGCACGGTGCTCCCCGTGCTCGAGGAGGAACTCGGCCCGGGGGTGGCGGAGGCGCTCGCCCGGACCGCGGAGCAGTTGCGAGAGGACGCCGAGGCCTTCGCCGAGATGATCGACGAGACGATCGAGGACATCGTGGAGCACGCCGAGGCGGGGATCTCCGTCTCCGCGGCCGCGCTCGCGGCGAACCCCGCCGCGCTGCGGAACCGCATCATCCGGTACGTCGTCGCGTCGGAGTTCGGCGCGAGCCTCACGCGCGTGCAGACGGTCGAGGTCGCGCGCCTTGCGACCGATTGGGCCGGGCAGGGGCCGATCGACCTCCCCGGCTGCCGTGCGCGCCGCGAGGCTGGGCGGATCGTCTTCACGGCATCCCCTTGATCCCTCCGCCCGAGGGGCGGACGCTGGAAGCACGATCTGAGAGGACTCACGTCATGCAGAAGATCATCCCCAGCGTCTGGTGCGCCGGCAACGCCGACGACATGGCGGCGTTCTACGCCGCGACGCTCCCCGACACGCGGATCGTGCACAGCGACCGCTACCCGACCGAAGGGCTTCTCGACTTCCAGCAGGCCATGGCGGGCAAGACGATCACGATCGACCTGTCGATCGGCGGCTTCCGCCTGAACCTCCTGAACGGCGGCGACGAGTTCACGCCCAATCCGTCGATCTCGTTCATGGTCGACTTCGACCCCGCCGCGTACGACGGCGAGCACGCCGCCCGTGCTGCGCTCGACCACGCGTGGATCGGGCTCGCCGAGAGCGGCACCATCCTGATCCCGCTCGGCGAGTACCCGTACAGC
Source organism: Microbacterium candidum (assembly GCF_030315975.1). GTDB lineage: Bacteria > Actinomycetota > Actinomycetes > Actinomycetales > Microbacteriaceae > Microbacterium > Microbacterium candidum. The sequence continues at coordinate 586,139 of NZ_JASXSZ010000001.1, forward strand.
CCTCGGTACGGATGGGTGCAGGACCGCTACGGCGTCTCGTGGCAGCTGATGCTCGCGCCCGAGGGCGGGCGTCTGCGGCCTCCCGTGGTGCCGAGCCTCATGTTCTGCGGCGCCAACCAGAACCGCGCGTCCGAGGCGCTCAACGCCTACGTCGATCTCTTCGGCGGGCAGCTCGGCACGATGGCGCCCTACGCCGAGCAGACCGGTCCCGCCGCCGCCGGAGCCCTCATGTTCGGCGATGCCGAACTCGGGGGGCAGTGGTTCGCCGCGATGGACTCCGGGATGGAGCAGGACTACACGTTCAGCGAGGGCCTCTCGCTGATCGTGAACTGCGCCGACCAGGAGGAGATCGACCGCCTATGGGGTGTGCTGTCGCAGCATCCCGATGCGGAGCAGTGCGGATGGTGCCGCGACGCGTACGGGGTGAGCTGGCAGGTCGTGCCGCAGAACATGCCGGAGCTCCTCGCCGCACCGGGCGCATTCGGCGCGATGCTGCAGATGAAGAAGATCGTGATCGCCGACCTGCACGCCTAGACTTTCCGCATGCGCGCGGCCGAGATCTCCGACCAGCTGACCGAAGTCCTCGTCACCGAGGAGCAGATCCAGGAGAGGCTGCGCGAGATCGCCGCGCAGGTCGCGATCGACTACGCCGACAAGAACCTGCTGCTCGTTGGCGTCCTGAAGGGCGCCGTCATGGTGATGGCCGACTTCGCGCGGTGCCTTCCGATGGTCGCGCCGATGGACTGGATGGCGGTCTCCTCCTACGGCGCCGGCACGAAGTCGAGCGGCGTCGTGCAGATCCGCAAGGACCTGGATGAGGACCTCCACGACCGCGACGTGCTCATCGTCGAGGACATCATCGACTCGGGTCTCACGCTCAGCTGGCTGCTCGAGAACTTCGAGTCGCGGGGCGCGGCCTCCGTCGAGGTGTTCGCGCTGCTGCGCAAGCCGGAGGCGGCGAAGGTGCACGTCGAGTGCAAGTACGTCGGCTTCGACATCGCCAACGAGTTCGTCGTCGGCTACGGGCTCGACTACGCGGAGAGCTACCGCAACCTGCGCGACGTCGCCGTCCTCGCGCCCCACGTGTACGCCTGATTCCGCGGATCCGCACGTTCAGCCGTGGGCGAATCCACAGGCCTCGTCCATGACGCCGCGCTAGCCTGAGAAGACCGTCGGCGCCGGCGGTAGGCGACGAAAGGGGTCGGGGGGTTCTCCCCGCACCATGGACTTCAAGAAGATCTCTCGCAACCCGGTCATCTATGTGTTGTTGATCGTGGTGCTGCTGATCGCGGGCTTCTCGCTCATCACGAGCCTCGGCGGAGCCAAGCAGATCTCCACGCAGGAGGGCCTGCAGCTGCTCAAGGGCACCACCGTGACGCAGGTGACGAACACCGACGGCGACCAGCGCGTGGACATGAAGCTCTCCGAGCCGTACCAGGGCGCATCCGACGTGCAGTTCTACTACGTGACGGCGCGGGCGAGCGAGGTCGTCTCGGCGATCAACTCCGCCGACCCCAAGAATGGCTTCAACGACGAAGTGCCGAAGACGACGTGGTTCGACAGCTTCATCTCGCTGTTCCTGCCGATGCTCCTCCTCGGTGGACTGTTCTGGTTCCTCCTCTCCAGCGCCCAGGGCGGCGGCAGCAAGGTCATGCAGTTCGGCAAGTCGCGCGCCAAGCTCGTGACCAAGGAGATGCCGCAGGTCACCTTCAACGACGTCGCCGGCTCCGACGAGGCGATCGAAGAGCTCGAGGAGATCAAGGACTTCCTCAAGGACCCGGCGCGCTTCCAGGCCGTCGGCGCCCGCATCCCGAAGGGCGTGCTGCTGTACGGCCCTCCCGGAACCGGCAAGACCCTCCTCGCGCGTGCCGTCGCCGGCGAGGCGGGCGTGCCGTTCTACTCGATCTCCGGTTCCGACTTCGTCGAGATGTTCGTCGGCGTCGGCGCGAGCCGCGTGCGCGACCTGTTCAACCAGGCCAAGGAGAGCGCGCCGGCCATCATCTTCATCGACGAGATCGACGCCGTCGGTCGTCACCGCGGCGCGGGCCTCGGCGGCGGGCACGACGAGCGCGAGCAGACGCTGAACCAGATGCTCGTCGAGATGGACGGCTTCGACCCCAAGGCGAACGTCATCGTCATCGCCGCCACGAACCGTCCCGACATCCTCGACCCGGCGCTCCTGCGCCCTGGCCGCTTCGACCGCCAGATCGGCGTCGACGCGCCCGACCTCAAGGGCCGCGTGCATATCCTCGAGGTGCACGGCCGCGGCAAGCCGCTCGCCGACTCCGTCGACCTCGAGGTCGTCGCGCGCAAGACGCCGGGCTTCACCGGCGCCGACCTCGCGAACGTCCTCAACGAGGCGGCGCTCCTGACCGCGCGCTCCAACGCGCAGCTGATCGACAACCGCGCCCTCGACGAGGCGATCGACCGCGTCATCGCCGGTCCGCAGCGCCGCACGCGGATCATGAAGGACAAGGAAAAGCTCATCACGGCCTACCACGAGGGCGGTCACGCGCTCACGGCGGCGGCGATGAACTACTCCGACCCGGTGACGAAGATCACGATCCTCCCGCGCGGCAAGGCGCTCGGCTACACGATGGTGATGCCGCTCGACGACAAGTACTCCGTCACCCGCAACGAGCTGCAGGACCAGCTCGCGTGGGCGATGGGCGGCCGCGTCGCCGAGGAGATCGTCTTCCACGACCCGACCACTGGCGCGTCGAACGACATCGAGAAGGCGACGAGCATCGCCCGCAAGATGGTCACCGAGTACGGCATGACGACGGATGTCGGCCCCGTCAAGCTCGGCAGCGCCTCCGGCGAGATGTTCCTCGGCCGCGACATGGGCCACGGCCGCGAGTACTCGGAGACGGTCGCCGAGCGCGTCGACGTGCAGGTGCGCGACCTCATCGAGCAGGCCCACAACGAGGCCTACCAGGTCCTGAACGACAACCGCGACGTCCTCGACAAGCTGGCTCTCGCGCTCCTGGAGCAGGAGACGCTGGACCACAACGAGATCGCCGAGATCTTCAAGGACGTCAAGAAGCTACCGCCGCGTCCGCAGTGGCTCTCCAGCAGCGAGCGCCCGGTCTCCGCGCTCCCCCCTGTGGAGGTCCCGCGTCGCGCTCAGCCCGCGGGCGTGGCGGCTTCGACCGAAGCGGACGGCACGCAGGAGAAGACTCCGCGCCGCCGCCCGAGCGGACAGGCGCGCCCCGCGACCGCATAGGAGGCCGGCGTGAGCGTCGACCGTGAGCGCGTCCGCGCGCTCGTGCACGAACTGCTGGAGGCGATCGGGGAGGACCCCGATCGCCCCGGCCTTCGTCAGACTCCGCAGCGCGTCGCCGACGCGTATGCGGAGTTCTTCGAGGGAGTGGGGGAGGATGCATCCGCCCCGCTCGCGCACACGATCTCGGTGTCGTCCGGGCCCGCGCCCGACACGGTCCCGTCGGGTGCGGTGATGCTGCGCGACATCCGGTTCCGGAGCGTCTGCGAGCATCACCTGCTGCCCTTCATCGGCCACGCGCACATCGCATACCTGCCGGGAGAGCAGGTGGTCGGACTCGGCGCGCTGCCGAAGGTCGTCGGCATCCTGTCCTCCCGTCCGCAGGTGCAGGAGCGCCTCGGCGAGCAGATCGCCGATGCCATCGCGACCTCCCTCGACGCCCGTGGCGTCCTCGTCGTGCTCGATGCGACGCACCAGTGCGTGACGACCCGCGGCGAGCAGCAGGCGGATGCCTCGACGGTCACGATCGCTGCGCGCGGTGAGCTCGCCGAGCCCGCCGCCCGAGCGGAGCTCATCGCCCTCATCGCCGCGGGAGCAGACCGTTGAGCGGGCGGTTCGGGTCGTTGAGCGAGGGAGGAACGACCGAGACGAGACGCGGTGCGTCGACCTCGAGTCCTTACCGCGTTTCGATTCTGCGTTTCGACTCGCAGGCTCACTCAACGACCGCCGGTTGCTCAAGCAGCCGCAGGGGAGTGGCCCGATGACCCTGATCATGGGGATCGTGAACGTCACGCCCGACTCCTTCAGCGACGGCGGGCGCTACCTCGACCGCGATGCCGCGATCGCGCACGGCCGGGCGCTGCTCGCCGAAGGCGCCCACATCCTCGACGTCGGCGGAGAGTCGACGCGTCCCGGCGCCGAGCGCGTGCCGCCCGAGGCCGAGCGCGAGCGCGTCATCCCGGTCGTCGCGGCCCTCGCCGCGGACGGCGCCGTCGTGAGCATCGACACGATGAACGCGTCCACGGCCATCGCCGCCGTCGCCGCCGGCGCGCGGATCGTCAACGACGTCTCGGGGGGTCTCGCGGACCCTGCGCTGCTCGCCGCCGTCGCCGCCACCGACGCCGACATCGCCCTCGGCCACTGGCGCGGGCCGTCCGTCGACATGTACGCGCACGCCGACTATGCGGACATCGTCGCGGAGGTCGTGGGAGAGCTCACGGCACGGATGCAGGATGCGGCAGCCGCCGGCATCCCCGTGGAGCGGATGATCGTCGATCCGGGAATCGGCTTCGGCAAGCGCGGCGGGCAGAATTGGGATGTGCTCCGCAACCTCGACGCCTTCGCCGCGCTCGGGCCCCGCGTCCTCGTCGGCACGAGCCGCAAGCGGTTCCTCGCCGATGCTCTGGGGGACGACGCATCCACCCCCCGGCGCGACCTCGCGACCGCCGTCACGAGCGTGCTCGCCGCCCAGGCGGGCGTCTGGGCGGTGCGGGTGCACGACGTGGCCGCGACCCGCGACGCGCTGACCATCGCCGAGCTGTGGGGAGACGCCCGTGGATGAGATCACCCTGACCGGCGTGCGCGCGTTCGGCCACCACGGCGTCTTCGACCACGAGCGCCGCGAGGGGCAGGAATTCGTCGTCGACGCGACGCTCTTCCTCGACACGTCGCGCGCGGCCGAGACCGATGAGGTCACCGACACCGTGCACTACGGCGAGGTCGCCGAGCGGATCGTCGCGATCGTCGAGGGCGAGCCCGTGAACCTCCTCGAGCGGCTCGTGCAGCGCCTCGCAGACGCCCTCCTCGCCGAGCCCCTCGTGCACCGAGTGCGGGTCACCGTGCACAAGCCGCAGGCGCCCATCACGGTGCCGTTCGGCGATGTCTCCGTCACGATCCAGCGGAGCGCGGCGTGAGCGACGACCTCCGACGCATGGACCGCAGGCTCGCGGACGGGTATCGCGGTCCCGGCTCCACCGCTTCTCCCACGACGGTCACTGCGGTCGTCGCGATCGGCATGAACCTCGGCGATCGGGCGGCGACGTATGCGGCCGCCGTCGACGAGCTCGGCCGGCTCCCGCTCGTCGACCGGGTGGTGGCATCCACCCCTGTCGATTCGGTCGCGGTCACCCTCGACGGATCCGATGCGCCCGCCTACCTCAACGGCGTCGCCCTCGTCACGACACGGCTCGCGCCGTCGGTCCTGCTGTCGTACCTGCACGCCATCGAGGCGCGGCACGGGCGCGATCGCGCGAACGAGCCGCGCTGGGGCTCGCGCACCCTCGACCTCGACCTCATCGCCTACGGCGATGTCGTGAGCGCCGATCCCGATCTCACCCTCCCGCATCCTCGTGCCGCCGAGCGTCCGTTCGTGCTCGCCCCCTGGCTCGAGATCGATCCGGATGCGGTGCTCCCGGGCGCGGGCCGCGTGGACGCGCTGCTGCGCCGGACCGAAGGGGGCGCATGAAGCGCACCAGCCCGCTCACCCTTGTCCTCAGCGGCGTCATCGGCGTCGCGGCGGGTTTCATCGTCGACCAGATCCTGACCTCTGCCGGTCGTGCGACCTTCGTGCCGACGGTGATGCTGCCGCTGCTCCTCGTGCTGCTGGGGGCTGCGGACATCATCCTCGCGTGGCCAGTCCAGCGTGCGACGCGTGGGATCGTCCAGGTGCGGGTGAACCCGTTCCGGGCGCTCCGGATCGCTATGCTCGCGAAGGCGTCCAGCATCCTGGGCGCGGCGATCGGCGGATTCGCGCTGGGACTGGTGCTCTTCCTCTCGACGCGACCCGTGACCCCCTCGGTAGGCTCGTGGGGCGTCATCATCGCGACGGCCGTGTGCGGTGGCGTCCTCGTCGTCGCCGGGCTCGTCGCGGAGCACATGTGCACCATCCGGAAGGACGACCACGACGATGAGCAGCCCGGAGCCGGCGATTCCGAACCCCACGCCCACTCCCACTGAGGCGACCCCGCAGCAGCAGCGGCCTGCATCCGGGGAGGCTGCGTCGCGCCTCGACGCCGACACGTACGACCACATCCTCGAGCCGCGGTCGGCGTCCCGGCTCCCGCTCGGCGACGGGACGTGGCACCAGCTCGCGCGCGCGTACATGTGGGTGCGGCTCATCTCGCTCGGGGCGCTCTTCATCGGCGTCGCGGTGGCCGCGTTCCTCATCACCTTGTTCTGGCAGGCGCAGTGGGTGTGGATCCCGGCCGGCATCGTGCTCGTCATCGTCGGCGTTCTCCTCATCATCGCGCCGCGACAGGTCCGCGCGTTCGGGTACAAGCTGCGTCAGGACGACCTCGTCTTCCGCCGCGGCATCCTGTGGCAGCGCACGGTCGCGGTGCCTTACGGGCGGATGCAGCTCGTCGACATCGAGCACGGGCCGCTCGACCGGGCGTTCGACATCGCCCGGCTGAAGCTCGTGACCGCGGCGGCCTCGACCGGCGTCGAGCTGCCGGGCCTAACCCAGCACGCGGCGGAAGAGCTCCGCGACACCCTCATCGCCGTCTCCGAATCGCGGCGGACCGGACTCTGATGGCGCTCTTCCCCGGACAGGCGAGCCACACGCCGCTGAGCGACGGTGAGTGGCACCGGATGCATCCGCTGACGCCGCTGTTCCGTGGTGGATTCGTGCTGGTCGTCGTCGCCGGTCTCATCATCTCGAACCTGCGCGAACGGCTGATCGCGCTCTTCCTGCCGGTGTTCGCGCCGGAGGTGCCGGTCCAGGAGGTGCCGGGCGACCCGGTCGACTTCATCCTGAGACACAACCTCGTGCTGTGGGCGCTGCTGATCGTGCTGGTCGTCGTCATCGTGCTGATCGGCCTGTTCCTGCTGTCGTGGCGGTTCCACACGTTCCGCATCACGGGCGACCACGTCGAGGTCCGTCACGGCGTGCTGTTCCGCAGCCACCGCCGGGCACCGCTCGACCGCGTGCAGGGCGTCAACCTCACCCGCCCGATGTTCGCGCGCCTGTGCGGCATGGCGAAGCTCGAGGTCGTCGGTGCGGGCACGGATGCCAACGTCAAGCTCGAGTACCTGTCGACGGCGAACGCCGAAGCGGTGCGCGCCGACATCCTGCGGCTCGCCTCCGGCCTGCGGCTCGCGAAGAAGGAGGGGGCGGCGCCGGGCCGCACGGGGCTCGTCGAGAGCGCGACCTCGACGGTCTCCGCGGCGCTGAACGGCATCATCCTCGGCGATGAGGCACCGGTCGCCGAGCCCGCATCCGTCGTCGCGATCCCCATCCTCCGGCTCGTCTTCTCGCACCTGCTCAGCTGGTCGACGGTCGTCCTGGCCCTGCTCCTCACGTTCATCATCTGGGGCGCGAGCGTCGGTACGCCATGGCTGCTCGTCAGCTTCATCCCGGCCCTCCTCGGATTCGGCGCGTACTGGCTGCGCCGGATCACGCGGGCGCTGCGGTACTCGATCGCCCCGACGCCCGACGGGGTGCGCATCACGTTCGGGTTCTTCACCACGATCACCGAGATCCTTCCCCCTGGCCGCGTGCACGCGGTCGAGATCACGCAGCCGCTGCTGTGGCGCCCGGCGGGATGGTGGCGCGTCACGATCAACCGGCTCTCCGGGCATCGCGCGTCCAGCGACAGCCGCGCCGAAGAGGAGGCGACGCGCGTGCTGCCGGTCGGCACCCGAGCGGACGTCGAGCGGGTGCTGAGGCTGCTCCTGCCCGGCCTGCCGGCGGACGACTGGTCGCTCATCGTCGCCCACGGCATCCTCGGGGCGGACGACGACAACTACACGACGACGCCTCGACGCGCGCGGCTGCTGCATCTGCTGTCGTGGCGGCGCAACGGGTTCCTGCTCTCGCCGGACGCGATCTTCCTCCGCCGCGGCCGACTGCACCGACGGCTCGCGATCTTCCCTCTCGCGCGCACGCAGAGCGTCGGGCTCTCCCAAGGGCCGATCGCCCGGGCGTTCACCGTCGCCGCCCTGCACGTCCACACCGTCGCGGGCCGCGTCTCGGGCCGGCTGACCGGGATCGATCGGGATGCCGCGGTGCAGGCGTTCGGGGATGTCGAGCGCGATGGGATCGCCGCCGCGTCCGTCGATCGCAGCCATCGTTGGGGCAGCATCGGTCCGGAGGATTCTGCCTTCGGGTCACCTGCGGACTCCCGGGCGTCGTCGGCCGAGTCTGCGGCGGGTTCGCCGGCGGACTCGGCGGGAGATCCGCCTGCGGGTCCTGCGGGAGATCCGCCGGCGGGTCCTGCGGGTGATTCGCCGGCGGGTCCTGCTGTCGATTCGCAAGCCGACCGCGCGGGGGACTCGCCGGCCGACTCCGTGGGAGCGACGGCATGAGCGGCGACCGCCTGGCCCGCGACGGGCGTCTCGGCGTCGGCATCATCGGCGCGGGCCGGGTCGGCCCCGTACTGGGTGCCGCTCTCGCCGGCGCCGGGCATGCGATCACCGGTCTGACCAGCGGATCGAACGACGACCGCGCCCAGGCTGTCCTGCCTGGAGCGCCCGTGCTCGACGCGCTGGAGATCGCGCGGCGCAGCGAACTCGTGATCGTCGCCGTGCCGCACGATGAACTTCCCGGGCTCGTCTCCGGCCTCGCCGAACTCGACGCCTGGCAGCCGGGGCAGCTCGTGCTGCACACCGATCCGGCGCACGGGCTCGATGTGCTGGCGCCCGCCGTCGGGCGCGGAGCGATCCCGTTGGCGGTGCATCCGGCGATCGCGTTCACCGGCACCTCGATGGACCTCAGGATGCTGCGCGATGCGTACGCCGCCGTTACGGCGCCCGCGCCCGTGCTGCCGATCGCCCAGGCTCTCGCGGTCGAGATGGGCTGCGAACCGGTCGTCGTGGCCGACGCCGACCGGGCCGCGTACGCGGAGGGGATCGCGACTGCGACGACGTTCTCCAGGTCGATCGTGCGCCAGGCCACCGCCCTGCTGCGGCAGGCCGGAGTGACCAATCCGGGCTCGTATCTCTCGGTGCTCGTGCACGCCACGGTCGATCTCGCGCTGCGGGATGCGGATCCGGCCTCCGAGGTCGACGACATCCGGCCCGATACGCTCGACGGATGATCACGACCGTCGACGCGCTGCGCGCCCGGCTCGACAGCATCCGCTCCGCTCGACCTGATCCCGCGTCGCCAGCCGATCCTGCGTCGGTCTCGGATCCTGCGACGCTCGCCGATCCCGCATCCGCGTCGCTCGCCGATCCGGCATCTGCGTCGCTCGCCGACCCGGCGTCTGCCGCCGCCTCGCGCGGCGCAGGCAGGGTCCCGCGCATCGCGCACATCTCGACGCTCGGCGCGCTGCACGAGGGGCACGTCGACCTCGTGCACCGCGCGAAGGAGATCGCGGACGTCGTCGTGGTGACGGTGTTCGTGAACCCGCTGCGGTTCCGCGGCGACGCCGAGTTCGACGCGTATCCGCGGAGTCTCGAGGAGGACGAGCGGCTGCTCGAGTCGCTCGGCGTCGACATCGTCTTCGCCCCGGATGCCGCTGAACTCCTGCCACACGGACGGGACACGACGAAGGTGTCGGCGGGAGACCGGGGCCTCCGGTACGAAGGCAGCCGCAGGGCGACGTACTTCGATGCGATCCTCACGGTGGAGGCGATCCTCCTCAACATCGTCCGGCCGGATGTCGCGGTCTACGGCGAGCGCGACCGTCAGCGCGTGTTCCTCGTGCGACGGATGGTGCAGGACCTGTTCCTCGACGTCGAGATCGAGGCGGTCCCGACCGTCCGCTCCGACGACGGCGTGCCCGTGTCTAAGCGGCTCGGCATCCTGGAGGATGCGGATCGTGCGGCTGCCGCGAAGCTGACGTCGGCCCTCGACGATGCCGCCGCCAACGCCGACCGCGGCGTCGACGCATGCATCGCCGCCGCGCAGTCCGCCCTCATGGGGGACCCGCGTATCCGGCTCGAATACCTCAGCGTCGTGGATCCCGACAGCTTCCAGTCCGCGGACGAGAACCGCACGGGGCCCGCCCTTGTCCTCATCGCGGGGACCATCGGCGGCCGCCGCTTCGTCGACAGCACCGAGGTCGTCCTCGGCTGACCGAGGCGCCTGCCCGCCGCCGGCCGCCTGCCGGCCGCCGCAGGCCGACCAGGCCAGACGGGCCGGCCCCAGGAAGCCCGCATCCCGCGCCGATAAACTGGACGGCGAATCCCGAGGAGCCTGATGACCGACACGACTGCGCCTGCCGACGCGCCCGCCGAGCCGACCGAAGAAGACGTTATCGAGCAGAAGGCCGTCCGCATGGCCAAGCGCGAGCGTCTGATCGCCGAGCGGGTGGATGCTGCCGGCGGCGCGTATCCCGTCAGCCTCGGCGTCACCGACACCATCCCCGCGCTGCGCGAGCGGTTCGCAGACCTCGAGGCCGGCGCGGAGACCGGCGTCACGGCGGCGGTCGCGGGCCGTGTCGTCTTCAGCCGCAACACCGGCAAGCTCTGCTTCGCGTCGCTGCAGTCGGGCGACGGGCAGCGCATCCAGGCGATGGTGTCACTCGCGGCCGTCGGTGAGGAGTCCCTCCAGGCGTGGAAGGACCTCGTCGACCTCGGCGACCACGTGTTCGTCTCCGGCGAGGTGATCTCGAGCCGTCGCGGCGAGCTGTCGATCATGGTGTCCGATTGGGCGATCGCGTCGAAGGCCCTCCTTCCGCTTCCGAACATGTACACCGAGCTCAGCGAGGAGGGCCGCGTCCGCAGCCGCTTCCTCGATCTGATCGTGCGCGACCAGGCGCGCCAGACGGTGCGCGCCCGCGCGAAGGTCAACGCGAGCCTTCGCCGCACGTTCGACGACCACGACTTCGTCGAGGTCGAGACGCCCATGCTGCAGACGCAGCCGGGCGGGGCATCCGCTCGACCCTTCATCACGCACTCCAATGCCTTCGACACCGAGCTGTTCATGCGCATCGCGCCCGAGCTCTTCCTCAAGCGCGCCGTCGTCGGGGGCATCGACCGCGTGTTCGAGATCAACCGCAACTTCCGCAACGAGGGCGCCGACTCGACGCACAGCCCGGAGTTCGCGATGCTCGAGGCCTACCAGGCATACAGCGACTACAACGGCATCGCCGACCTCACGCAGGAGCTCGTGCAGAACGCGGCGGTCGCCGTCGCCGGGTCCACCACAGTGACGTGGGCCGACGGCACGGTCTACGACCTCGGCGGCGAGTGGGCTCGCATCTCGATGTACGGCTCGCTCTCCGAGGCGGCCGGCGTCGAGGTCACGCCGCAGACCCCTGTCGCCGAGCTCGCGGCGCTCGGTGCCGCGAACGGCGTCGACGAGCCCCCGCACCCCACCCACGGCAAGTGGGTCGAGGAGCTATGGGAGCACTTCGTGAAGGGCGGGCTCACCCGGCCGACCTTCGTGATGGACTTCCCTGTCGACACGAGCCCCCTCGTACGCGACCACCGCTCGATCCCGGGTGTCGTGGAGAAGTGGGACCTGTACGTGCGCGGCTTCGAGCTCGCGACCGGGTACTCGGAGCTCGTCGATCCCGTCATCCAGCGCGAGCGCTTCGTCGAGCAGGCCAAGCTCGCTGCGCGCGGCGACGACGAGGCGATGCGCATCGACGACGAATTCCTGCGTGCGCTCGAGCACGGTATGCCGCCGTCGGGCGGCATGGGCATGGGCATCGACCGTCTCATGATGGCGATCACCGGGCTCGGCATCCGTGAGACCATCCTCTTCCCGCTGGTCAAGTAGCGCTCGCGAGCGCCGGCCGGGTGGGGCGCTGGAACGCCCAGTCGGGCAGGTGGCTGCCCATCACGAAGGCGAGCACGATCTCGCTGAGTCCGTGCTCGGGCTCGATCTCGAGCGCCTGCCTGCTGTAGACCTCGGCGTGCGTCGATCTGCCGAGCGCCCACGACAGCCACGCGCACACGGCGAGCGGGCCGGGCTTCGCCGCCTCCGGGGCCACAGCAGCCAGCCGACGACAGAGCTCGAGCGCGGCTCGCAGTCGGTCGGGCGACGGTTGCGCTCCCTCGCCCCACATCCGGCACGCCAGTTCGTCGGGGAACCCATCGCCCTCTTCCCACCGCAGTTGCGCGTCGAGGGCGGCGTCGCCGGCGGCGAGATCATCGCACCACTGCGCGAGCGCGACATCCCGCAAGGCCGGACGGGCGAGGCAGTAGATCATGCTCGCGGCGTCGAACGGGTCGAGGGATGCGGGATGCCAGTCGAGCGCGGTCTCGAACAGGAGCGGCAGGTCGTTGAGTGCGCACAGCGCCGACAGCGCCGCGGGATCGATGCGGGCATCCGTCTCGGCGGTCTGCTCCGTCACGAGCAGGACCGCATGGGTGAGACTGTCGACAGCGCGCGCGACCTGCTCACGTTCGGTCGGCTCGGATGCCGGCAGCTCCGCGCCAGCGGCCTGATCGCGATCGAGCCGGCCGACGCCGAGGTCTCGCGAGCCGGGCAGCAGCTCGAGCGGACGACCGTCGTCGGGGCAGTCCGGGTCGACGTACGACCCCCATGCATCGACGGCGACGCACAGCGCGTCCGTCAGGGTGAGGCCGCACGCGTCGGCCTTCGCGAGAAGCGATGCGGCGAGGGCGGCCTGCGGCGGCTCGCCGATCGACCCGTACGGGGCATCGGTGTAGACGACGACCGCGAACGCGTCGGCCTGGGCCACCCGGCACACCATGCCGATGATCGTGGCCGCGATGCGGTCGACCGCATCGGCGGGCTCATCTGATGCGGGCAGGTCGAACCGCATCCCGCCGATGCTCCTGCCGCGCTCGAACGGGATGAGCACGAGACTCTCGCTCGGGGTGAAGCCGAGCATCGAGGGAACGAGGGACAGGAAGTGTGCGGCGCCCTTGGCGCGGACGATCGTGGTCATACGTCGAGCCTGAGACGGCGGGTGTCACGCGAACGGGTGGATCATCCGGCGGGGGAGAGGCTGTGCCGACGCCGGGGGTGGGGAGGATTCCTCGACGGCCGGCTGCCCGCGGGGCCGGTCAGAGAGACGGCGTACGATGGACGCATGGATTACTGGTCAGCCGCGGTGTGGTCGATCGCCCCGACCCTGATCGTGTGCGCCCTGTTCTTCTTCATCCTGCGTGCCGTGGTCCGCGCCGATCGCACCGAGCGCAAGGTCCACGCGAAGATCGAGGCGGAGGAGCGCGCGAAGCGCGGGCTGCCGCCCGTCGCCGGCTCCGGCCGCTGACGCGCGCGGCGCCGAGAAGGCGCCTCAATCCGGCAGCGTCACCGCGGGGGCCCGCACGACGAGGCTCATCGAGCTTCCGTTTCGCGTCCGCCACGCCCGAAGCGGTGCGAACAGCACGCGATGCGCGAGTGCATCCACTGCCTGGGACATCGCCCGCCCCGGCGCGCCCGACCGGAGACTCGCTTTCGCAGCCTCTGACTTCGTCATCGCCTTGTCCCTTTGGAGTGCCCGCCAAGCGTCGCGCAGCGCCCCTCGCTGCTCACGTGAGTTCATCGGATCGTAGTAGGTGTTCGCCCACACCGCCCGTGTCTCGCGCACATTCAACGGGGTGTTCCCGGATGCGTTCGCACCGTGCCTGCGGTAACCGACCTTGATCTCATCGAGGGGGATGAGCGGCCCGAGCCGCGCGAGCCGGACGAGCGCATCCCAGTCGTCCGCCACCCGATAAGACGGATCGAAGCCGCCGATCTCGAGGAGGGCCGCCTTTCGGATGAGGATTCCGCTCGGCGGGTAGATCGGATTCGAGACGAAGAGCTCGCAGAATGTCGCTGGGCTATCCGGTGCGATCGCGCGCAGGGCGCCTTCCACAGCCGTCCGCCTCGTGCGCATGCCGCCTGCGAACGCCCCCGGATGCAGTGGCCGCCCGTCGGCATCGATGAAATCGGCGATCGCATAAGCGGCCACCGCCTCGGGATGCGTCGACAGCAGGACGAACAGGGTCTCGATGAGATCGGGGGCGATGATGTCGTCCTGGTCGAGGAAAAGGACGTAGCTGCTCGCCGCATCGACCAGTGACAGTCCGGCATTGCGGGTATCGGCGATACCGGACCACCGCTTGGCCGCGACCGAAACGCGGGGGTCACGCCGCAGCGGCCGCACGCGGTCGAGACCGTCGTCCGTCGAACCGTCGTCGACGATCAGCACCTCGATGTCCGGATGAGTCTGGCCGAGAACGCACGAGATCGTCTCCACGATGAAGCCCGCTCCATTGTGGAGAGGGACGATCACGGAGACGGAGGGCGCGTCGCTCACGGCACCGAGAGTATCGCGCGGGTCGACCCGGGCCAGAGCCATCCGTGTCGGATACCCCCCAGTACAGTGGAGGCACTGTCCACGGGAGGCGCGGGTGCTGACGATCACGTTCTCTGCGACGTGGTGGCTCGTACTCGTCTTCATCTTCGACGTCGTCGTGCGCATCGCCGCGATCATCATCGTGCCGCGCAACCGCCGACCGACCGCCGCGACGGCGTGGTTGCTGGCGATCTACTTCATCCCGCTCCTCGGGGTGCTGCTCTTCCTGCTGATCGGCAACCCGCGACTGCCGCGCAAGCGCCGCCGCAAACAGAAGCTCATCAACGAGAACATCCGGGAGATCAGCGAAGACCTCGCCTTCGGCACGCTGCGCCCGCACGCGCCCGAGTGGTTCACCTCGATCGTGACGCTGAACCGCACGCTCGGCGCGATGCCGCTCACTGGCGACAACGCCGCGCACCTCATCTCGGACTACCAGGAGAGCCTCGACGCCATGGCCGACGCCATCGGTGCGGCGGAGCGCTTCGTGCACTGCGAGTTCTACATCCTGCAGGCGGACGCATCCACCGAGGGATTCTTCCGAGCGCTCGAGGATGCCGCGGCCCGCGGCGTGCAGGTGCGCGTGCTGCTCGACCACTGGGCCAACCGCGGCAAGCCCTACTATCGGCAGACCCTGAAGCGCCTCACGGACATGGGCGCGGAATGGCACCTGATGCTTCCGGTGCAGCCGCTCAAGGGCCGATACCAGCGTCCAGACCTCCGCAACCACCGCAAGCTCCTGGTCGTCGACGGGGTCGTCGCCTTCATGGGCTCGCAGAACATCACCGACTCGACGTACAACCTGAAGAAGAACATCAAGCGCGGCCTGCACTGGGTCGACCTCATGGCGCGGCTCGAGGGCCCGGTCGTGGCATCCGTCGACGCGGTGTTTCTGAGCGACTGGTACAGCGAGACCGATCAGGTCCTCGACGACGAGCGGGGTCTCTTCTCGATCCACACCGGGCCGGGCGACCTGGACTGCCAGATCGTGCCCTCCGGACCGGGGTTCGAGTTCGAGAACAACCTGCGACTGTTCCTCGGGCTGCTGTACTCGGCGCAGCGGAAGATCATCGTGGTGAGCCCGTACTTCGTCCCCGACGAGGCGCTGCTGCTGGCCATCACCACCGCGTGCCACCGCGGGCTGCAGGTGGAGCTCTTCGTCTCCGAGGAGGGCGACCAGGCGATCGTCTATCACGCGCAGCGGTCGTACTACGAGACGCTGCTGCGGGCGGGCGTGAAGATCTGGATGTACAAGAAGCCCTACATCCTGCACTCGAAGTCGATGTCGATCGACGACGAGATCGCCATCTTCGGCTCGAGCAACATGGACATGCGCTCGTTCGGTCTCAACATGGAGATCTCGATGCTCGTGCGCGGCGAGGAGTTCGTCGAGGAGCTGCGAGGCGTCGAGGACAAGTACCGGAACCTCAGCCGCGAACTCACGCTCGACGAATGGATGCAGCAGCCGCTGCGCTCGACGGTGCTCGACAACCTCGCACGGCTCACGAGCGCACTGCAGTGAGGCTCATCGTCGGTCCTGTGGATCGAACTGCCGGGCCGCCAACTCTCTGACCATCGGCAGGTTCGCCTCGACCCGTTGGCGGACCGCGGCGTCCGACAGCGCGCGCCCCAAGAGCACCCGGACGGCTTCCGTCACGCCGTGGCCGGGATCCAGCCCGAACTCGTCGAGTTCGAACATGTGGAGAAGGCCCTCGACCTTGTCGCGCGTGCGTAGGACGATGGCCGGCGTGCCTGCGCCCAGGGCGTGGATGGCGAGGTGCATCCGTCCCGTGATGACGGCATCCGCGCGACCGGCGATCCAGCGCACCTCGGCCGGGCGCAGCAGTCGGTCGATGAGTGTGACGCCTGAGCTCGAGCGCACCTGGGCGAGCGTAGCGCGGCAGACGTCGAGGTCGTCGTCAGCCGCCCGAATGGTGTGCGGCAAAAGGATGACGTGGCCCCCATCCGCGACGACCTCGTCGATCAGCGCGGCGAATTCCTCCTTCAGATCGAACTGCCGGTTGATCAGCCCGCTCATGTTCAGAATGACGGTACGGGAGGATGTCGGTGCCAGCCGAAGCTCTGAATCGGGCAGAGGGACCGTCGACGTCATCGTGAAGGCGAGGTCGGCGCTGAGTCCGGCGGAGATGCGCGCCTGCCGGAGGCGGGCGAGTGTCTCCGGATCGCGCGCGAACAGGTGAGCTCGGCGGGATGCCCGCCGGAGGGCGCCGCGCGCGGCCGGATCGGGAGAGCGTCCCCAGCTGAAGCCGAGCACCCTCGACGGCACGCCGCACTGCGCGGCGAGATTCAGCAGTTCTGAGCGCGTGACGGCTTCGGAGCGGTTGTATCCGCCGTCCATGATGTCCGCACCGATGACGCTGAAGGTGCGCGCCTCTCGCAGCACCTCGACGAACGCTTGCAACTCGGGGAGACGGCCCCGGTAGGTGCCTGCGCTGAGGAGGGGAGTCAGCAGAACGCGCACCCGTTCCGCCTCATGCGGCGGCACCGTGTAGGAAGCGTGATTCGGTATCGCCGCCACGATCGGACCGTCGACATGCGCCAAGTAGGCCTCGAACATCGCCTGGTCGCCGATGTTGCCGCCGCCTGCGGGCAGCATCACGACGTGCACGCGACGCGGGCGACGATGGCGCGGCGTGGTCGCACGTGCCGCCGCGAACCATGCGGCGTTGGCGACCCGCTGGCCGGCGGAACTGAAGAACGCTCGGCGGATCAGCCCGCGGGCGGTGGTCATCTCATCCGCCGAGGAGCGGCCGGGTCGCCCGACGGTGAACGCACAGGCGAGATCGGCTGCATGGTTCCTCCGCGATGAGCATACGGAATGCGGGTGCTCCGGCCCTAACATGCCGATGTGAGGGTTGTCAGCTTCTCGCTCGTCGTCCCGTATGTCGGGATCCCGCACGCTGGGGGAGAGCTCTATCTACGGCACCTGACTGTTCTCGAGGAACTGGGGCACAGCGTGACCGTCGTCGCGCCGTCGACCGAGTTGAACAGGCGTGCAGCCGACCGACCAGGCGCGCCCCCGTCGCTGATCCTCGTCCATCCCGACCGGATGCGGCCGTCGGCGGATGCGATCTGGGCTCTGGCACGCCCCGACGCCATCAGGCCGAGCATGCGGCGCGCGTTTCGCGCTGATACCGCCGTGCGTGACGCCGTGGATGCTGCGGACGTCGTCGAAGCCCAATGGGCCGAGATGGCCTTCGCTCTGGGAAGCAGGCATCGGACGCAGGGAAGCGTGCTCGTGGTGCACGATATCCCCGCCCAGCGCGAGTGGCGCTGGCTGCAGGCGGCGTGGCGGCAGCGTTCGCCGCGGAAACTCATCTGGCGATCTTGGCGGACAGCGGTCGTCTCGGTCACCCAGATTCCGGCGTTGCGCGCCGCGGACATCACGTTGGTCCTCAGCGAGAAGGACGCAGCGCTCGCCGCACGCTCGACGCGGGCGTCTCGCATCTCGGTCATCGACCCCGTGATCTGGCTCGGAAGCGATGAGAGCGCGAGAGAGGATGTCGCGAAAGTCGCGCTGTTCGTCGCCTCATTCGGTCGCAGGGAGAACGCGGAGGCCGCCGTGTGGCTCCTGGACGACGTGTGGCCGCTGGTTCGCGCAGAGCATCCGGACGCGGAGCTCGTCCTCGCCGGACATGGTCCGCCCCGTCATCTGGTCGACCTCGCGGCGCGCACCCCTGGCGTGACCGTCACCGGGTTCGTCGACTCGCTCGATCCGTATTACGCGAGCGCCCGCGTCGTCCTGGTCCCGCTGCGGTCTGGAGCCGGTGTGAAGCTCAAGACCATCGAGGCGCTCGTGCGCGGGAAGCGCATCGTCGCGACATCCATCGGCGCGGAGGGGGTCATCGATGTAACAGGTTCGCATCCGTTCGCAGTCGTCGATGATGCACGGAGGTTCGCTCGCGAGACCGCGCTGGCACTGAGAACACCCGGCGGGGCGGATCCGCTGATCACGGAATGGGCGCGTGCGCGCTACGGGCGTGAGCAGTATCGGGCGGCCCTGGAACGCACACTTTCGACGATCATCGCCGGACGTCCTCCGGGCGACCGCATTCGTGGAGATTCTGTGAGTCGTTAGGCTGGCCCGGTGGACGATGCGCCCGGGGTCAGCATCCCGCTCGACGTGCGCGTCGCGCTCGCCCGCCCAGCGATCCAGGTGATCGCCGACGATGTGGGTGCGGACATCCTTCACATCAAAGGGGATGCCGTCGACCCGCGTCTGCGTGCGGTCGCGATGACCGGCACCGACGTCGATGCGCTGGTGCGGCCGAGCCACGTCGCGCGGCTCGACACGGCGCTGCGCGCCCATGAGTGGACGGTGTACAGCACGTTCACGTACGGTTCGCCGTTCGGGCATGCGCAGACGTATCACCATCCGATGTGGGGCTATTTCGATCTTCACCGGCTGTTCCCCGGCGTTCGGCGCGAGCCTTCTGTCGCGTTCGATCTCATGTGGACCGGACGGCAGGAGGTCGAGCTGCCGGGCGCCCGTGCATCCACACCGTCGCTCGAGATGCAGGCGACACTTCTCGTGTTGAACTCCGCCCGGAACGGCGCCGACGACCCGGTCGGGCGGTGGGTGGATGATCCAGGCATCGACAGGGAGACTGTGCAGGGGTGCGTGGATGCGCTGCAGGCGCGGACGGCGTTCGCGGCGGCATCCGGATGCCTCGAGAGCCGTCGGGGAGCGTCGGACTACCGGCTGTGGAAGGTCATCACGGAAGGCGGGACGCGCTCGCAGGAATGGTGGGCGCGCGTTCGTGCCGCTCCGTCCCTGAACGAGGCGGTGCGGATCGCGGCGCGTGCGCCGCTCGTCAACGTCGAGCAGCTCGAGCACGACTTCGGCCGTCGACCGTCGCGGTCCGAGATCGCGGCGGCCTTCTTCGCACGAACGTCGCGTGCTCTGCGCGAGGCGAAGGAAGGGCGCGGAAAGTGACGGGGTATGAGGTCGCCCCGCGGGTCGCCGTGGTCGAGCGCGGCGATGATCTGTTCGTCACCCGCCTGCCAGACGGTCCGATAGTCCGGTTGGACGGAACGGCCGCGGTCGTCTGGCGCGAAGCGCTCTCCGACTCGGAAGGAGACATCGTCGACCGCGTCGCGCTCCGGGTAGGCGCGCGCTCCTCCGACATCGCGATGGACGTCGGCGCGTTCCTCTCGACCCTGGTCGGCCGGCACCTTCTGGAGCCGCCGCCCGGAGGGTGATACTAGAGGGGTCGGATCGGCCGAGGGGAGGGCCACTCCATGCGCACGGACGTCTGGTTCGCTCGCCTCGCCGAATGGTGGGCGGGTGCGTGGCGCTGGATGCTGATGGCGGCCGGGGCCGTCGTCGCGGTCTACATTCTGCTGACGCGTGTCCCGGACCAGAGCTTCGTCACGAGCATCGCGCTCGCAGGGCTCGTCATCGCGGCGGCGCTCACAGCGCGGACATCGCTCGCGATCGCGCTGATGGCCGTGCCCGCCTTGTTCATTCCGTTGCGCGCGGGCCTCGGCGGTGCCGACCTGTCGGTGTCCGATCTCGCACTCGCCGCGGCATTCGGCACCGCCATACTGCTCGGGAACAGAAACTACAGCCGTCCGTTGCGCGCGATGCTCTGGCTCGATCTCGTCTACCAGTTCGCAACGCTGCTCACGGTCATCGTGGTGCCCTACACGGCGAATACGGTCGAATGGTTCCATGCGTGGCTTCTTGTATCGGGCGCGTTGATCGCGGGATGGGCGCTCGGCCGCGGAGGCTATGCGCGGCTGGCCTTCCTCCTGATGATCTGGGCGGGCTGCGTCATCGCAGTCGGCACCGTCATCGGAGGGCTCGTCCAGTACGTGCATGGAGACTTCGGCCCGGTCTACCCGTCATGGCCCTTCGGCATGCAGAAGAACTTCGCCGGCACCGTCATGGCGTTCGTCGCGTTGATCGCCTACGCGAACCCGGCATGGATGGCGCTGTCCATCGGCTGGGCGCGGTTCACCTTCTGGTTCCTGTGCATAGGGATCGTGATGACGCAGTCCAGACAGGCGCTCGCGGGACTCATCGTCGCCATCGTCATCATCGCGCTGCGGAAGAGCGCCGGCGGAGTCCGTCACTCCCGCTTCATCCTGCTCCTCCTGATTCCAGGCGTCTGGATGATCGTGTCGATGGTGCTCGACCAGATCAGCTCCGACAACGTCTTCAACTCCGTCCATCAGCGTTTCGAGTGGCTGCGCGCGATGTACGGGTACTGGAAGGAGGCGCCCGTCTTCGGCCACGGGCTGCGGTTCTGGACGCAAGGCGGTTGGGCGGACTTCCAGCCCCCGCAGGCGGAGATCGAGGTGCTCGTGTCGGTCGGCGCGGTCGGCCTGCTCGCCTTCCTCGTCATGTGGGTGGGCATGCTGATCGTCCTGTGGCGTGTCGATCCGGTCTACGGGACACTGGCGTTCGCCGCGATCCTCAGCCGGCTGGTGCAGGCGCAGTTCGATCTCTTCTGGGTGGCGGCGGCCGTATCGATACCCTTCGTCATCGCGGGCATCTGTCTCGGGGCGCAGGCGCTGCAGAGGACACGGGACGAAGAGCTGCTGAAGGCGGAGGCGGCGCTCGTCTGAGTCAGTCGCGGATCAGCAGGCCTGCCTCCGCGAGTGCAATGAGTCGCCGTTCGACCTCGGCCCCCGCATCCACGCCCTCCGGGGGCGGGTCCAGCCGGGTCACGCGTGCAACGAGATCTGCGCGAGACGCACCGTCCGCCGACTCCCACAGCTCCGGTCCGAGGCCATCGAGGATGACGACCCGCTCACCGTCATGGATCGCCAGACGCTGGCCGATCCGCACCGCGTCGTGGAAGGGCGCACGTCGGTAGATGCCGTCCTGTCGAGGCGATTCAGCAGCGACAGGCGTGACGACCTCCACATCCTCACGCGGAGGGGTTGCGAGAGCCAGGAGTTCCGGGAGAAGCGCGGGCAGCTGACCGGCCTCGCTGTAGATGACCCGCCGCACGCCGCCCGTGCGCTGGATCACATCGACGAGGTCGCCGAGCGGCCGTGGCATGGCGATCAACGAGCTCGTCTCAGGGACGATCAGCCCGATCGCCTCCGACAACTCCACATTCTCGACGTACGCCTCGACGATATCGGGGCGGCGTTCGAGGAGCGCCAGCGCGCCGAGACGGAGCGGTGAGTCCGGCAGAGATTGCATTCCCAACCCGGCGGGATCGATCGAGCGCTTCGGTGGCGGTCCCGAGAGGACGGACAGCGGTTTGGGGTACGGAATGACGGAGAGGTCGGGGAGGACCGCCAATGTCTCGTCGGTGACATAGCCCGCCGCTTGAGCGAGCGCTCTCGAGGCAGTGGTCTTGCCGCGTCCGCTCGGACCGACGAAGCCGATCACGCGACCGTCGTCGAAGGCGATGGCGGCTGCATGGAGGAGCAGCGCTCGGCCGCGAAGACCTCTGATTCCTTCCAACGTCAGCGCGGTCGCCAGATACTGTGCCGCGTGATCGACATCGGTCGCGCGCACGATCGTCGTGCCGGTCGCAGAGGCCTCTGATTCGCCGATCACGACACGGATCGTCGCGTCTGGTCGCCCATCCGCCCCGAGAGCGACCCAGGGGGACCTCAAGGCCGAGGCGCCGTCGTCTCCCAGCGTCGCGTCGAACTCGATGCGTATGATCGAATCGAGCACACGTATCGTGAACGCGGCAGACATACCGTGAGCCTACTTGGCTGAGGGTACCGGGCCGTTGGGGGACTGATGGAGCTGCGGGACTACGCGCGAGGCCTGAGACGCCACTGGCTGGCGATCCTCATGATGATCATCGTGGGTGTGGGCGTGGCCTTCGGCTGGGCGAAATTGCAGACCCCCCTCTATGAGGCGGCGGCCAGCGGCGTCATCAAGACTGTAGCGGTGCCGACGGGTCCTCAGGAGCAGTCGCTCTTCGGCACCAACGACACGGCAGCCCAGAACAAAGTCGCCGCATATCTCGACCTGGCCGGCTATCGGGAAGTCGCTCAGAACGTCATCACCGACCTCAACCTCAACACCACGCCGGAACAGCTGGTGAACCTCGTGACGGTCACCAACCCGCCGGGTACGACAGTTCTCCGGATCGTCGCACAGGGATCGAGTCCTGCTTCGGCGCGCGCGCTCGCCGAAGCGTGGATCCGCGGCATGGTGAAGACGATCGACAAGGTGTACGGAACGACCGGGCAACCGGGGTCGGCTGCCGTCAACATCACACCGGTCGGTTCGGCATCGCTCCCGACGTCACCGGTCTTCCCCGACCTGCGGACTGCGCTGCTCGTCGGTGCCGTCATCGGGCTCGGCTTCGGCGTCGGGTTCGCGCTCATGCGGACAGCATCCGACCGTCGCGTGCGCGCTGCGGACGAGGTCGAGAAGAAGACGGACGTCGCTGTCGTCGGCACCATCCCTCTCTCCAAGCAGGATGATTCCGAGATGCGGCTGTTCGACCCGGCCGCGGGTCGTCAAGGCCCCGGGTTCGCCGTCGCGGAGGCCATGCGCACACTGCGGACGAACCTCCAGTTCATGGACGTCGACAACCCGCCGCGCACGATCGTCGTCACCAGCCCCCTCCCCGGGGACGGCAAATCGACGATTGCCTGCAACCTCGCGTTGACGCTCGCAGAGAACGGATCGAACGTCGTCCTCGTCGACGGCGACCTGCGCCGGTCGAAGGTCGCACAGACGATGGGGTTGTCGTCGAGCGCGGGGCTCAGCGACATCCTGGCCGGTCGAGCCGACATCGGGGACGTCCTGCAGCGTGCGCCGCAGTCCGAGAACCTCTATGTGCTCGCGGCCGGGAGCGTTCCGCCCAACCCGAGCGAGGTGCTCGGATCCGCGCGCATGAAGGCGGTCCTCGAGGAGTTGGCGGCACACTCCACCGTCATCATCGACGCGCCGCCGCTGATCCCCGTGACCGATGGTGCTGTGCTCACGCATCAGGCCGACGGTGCGCTCATCGTCGTCAGCGTCGGAAAGACCACCTACGATCTGGTGGAGAAGGCCCTGGATACGCTGCGCAAGGCGCGCGGACGGGCCCTCGGCATCGTGCTCAACAAGGTGCCGCTCAAGGGGGCGGACGCGTCGCCGTACTCGTACGAGTACCGGAGGCAGTATGGGGCGGATCCGGTTGCCGACGAGGCCGCCGCGCCGCCCATCCCGGTGCGGATACCGTCCGTCACCGCCGGCTCACGGTCGATCACGCCGGCTCCCGCGATCCTCGTGGGTGACCCGGCCCTCGCCGCTCCGCCGGAGCAGGCCTCCATACCCACTGCGCAGGAGCCGGTCGCAGCTGTTCCGGCGTCCAAGAAACAGGCGGTGGCCGCGTCGAAGAACGCGGAGACCGAGGCGCCCCCGGTGGCGGCCGTGGCTGGATCTCTCCATCTCGTCGCCCCGGCGGATGCGTCCGATGCGGACGAGAACATCGGGCTGAGCGCGTTCGATTCGCTCCTCAATGCGGACTCGCCCGAGAACGCGACCGACGCCTCGGGCACGACAGCGCGCCGCCATCGCGCCCGCCGTGGCTGATCGGGATGGCTCCCCGCCGACGCGAGCGGTATGGGAGTCCCCCCAAGCTCGCAGACGAATCCATGCGTACGTACTCGCCGCCGACCCATGGTGGCTCGAGGACAGCGTTCTGAGCTACTACGACATCGTCGACGAGATCGTCGTCTCGTACGACGAGACGGGCCGGTCCTGGACGGGCACGCCGCTGCCGATCGAAGAGTGCCTGGGACGTCTCCGCGCCATCGACAGCGCACAGAAGATGCGCTTCGTCCCCGGAGCGTTCTACGACCCCGGCCGGACGGCGTTGGAGAGCGATACCGCGCAGCGACAGGCGGCGCTCGCCGCCGCGTCGCCTGGCGCCGACTGGGTTGTTCAGCTCGACACCGACGAGGTGCTTCAAGACACGACCGCGCTCCTCGAGGCGATCGATCAAGCCGAGGCGATCGGATGCGAGGCGATCGAGTTTCCCGCCCGCTACCTCTACACGCGGACGGCTCGGGGGCGATTCCTCGAGACGACGCGCAGCTTCTGGAGGCGTCGCTCCGGGTATCCCGGCCCTGTCGTGATCCGGTCGGGTGCGACTCTCGTACATTGCAGGCAGTCGAACCTGCCGATCCTCCGCGTGGACATCGCGGCGTCCAACACCGACCCGACCCATCCACGAGATGCCGTCGTCCACCGCGTCGTCCGCGCCGACCAGGCGATCCTCCACTACAGCTGGGTCCGAGACGATGCCTACATGGTCAGGAAGGCGGCGTGGTCGGGGCACAGCGACACGTATCAGCGGATGCTGTCGATGTGGCGCTGGCGCACCAGGCATCCCGTCGCAGCGGTTCTTCTCGGCTGGACGCGACGAGACCGCGAATGGCACCGGATGACGGTGCTCCCGCCCTATCGCCGGACGTGGCGCGGTGAGTCGTGAACGACGTCGTCCTCATCAACAACAGTCGTGAGACGTTCACACGGACTCACAGCGGGGCCATCGCGACCTGCGTGGACGAGATGGCACGTCGGGCGGCGTCCGGTGGTGTTCCCCTGCGGATCGTCACCCGCAGGCACGCCGACGACTCCCTCAGCGTTCTCGAGCACGACCGCATCACCTTCTTGCCGCCGCGGCGGGATGAGCGAAGCGGTGTCCTCGGGCGAGTGGACCGGGCCCGCCGGCGGCTGACCGGGTGGGCCCGCCCCGATCAATGGGAGTACGCGCACGACGTCGTCCAGAACCTCCAAGCCGAGCCCGCAGCTGCCGTTGTGGTCAACAACGACCCCGAACTGGCGGTCCATCTGCGCGGTGTGTTCAAGGACGTTCCGGTGATCCACTGGTTCCACAACCTCGAGCTCGCATCCGATCGGTACCGGCGCGCATTCACGATGGACAAGGGGATCACTTCCATCGCCGTGAGCGGGTATCTCGCTCGGGCCGTCGAGCAGGTGTACCGGATGACGCCCGGGGCCGTGGTGACGAGCCTCAACGGCGTGGACGCCGCCGCATTCGGCACGGGCGAGCTGCGGCCCGACCGTGTTCCGGTCATCGGATTCCTCGGCCGCGTGGCGGTGGAGAAGGGCGTCGATACCTTTCTCGAGGCCGCGTTGATCCTCGCCGATCGGGGGGTCGGTTTCGACGTCCAGCTCGTCGGGGACACCGACTGGGGAGAGCACAGGGCGAACCCCTACTCGGCACGTGTCGCAGCCCTCTTCGACCAGCTCCGCGCTACGGGGGTCGCGGTGCGGGCGCTCGGCCATGTACAGAGGGCCGATCTGCCCGCTGCACTGGCGGGCTCGGACATCCATGTGCTGCCCTCGCGGTGGGATGAACCCTGCTCTCTGGCGCTGCTCGAGGGGATGGCCAGCGGCCAGGCGATCGTCGCGACCGCGACCGGGGGAACTCCCGAAGTGCTCGGAGGCGTCGGAAGCCTCGTCCCCAGAGAAGACGCCAGGGCGCTCGCGGACGCGGTGCAGCTCCTCGTCGAGTCGCCGGAGCGGTGCCTCTCGATGGGGAACGCGGCGCGGGCGCGAGCGATCGAGCTTTCGTGGGAGGCGTCGTGGCAGCGGCTGTCAGACGTCGTCGCCGCGGCTGAAGCAGGTGCGAGGTCGTCACGATGACCGGATCACCGGGAGCCGGCGCGCCCCAGGTCTCCGTCGTCATCTGCACCCGCAACCGCGCCGGCCGTCTCGCGGAGTCCGTGAGCGCGGTCCTTGCCGCGGTGGACGATGCCGCGCGGATGGGGATGGCGGCGGAACTCATCGTGGTGGACAACGGGTCGACGGATACGACACGTGACGTCGTCGCCGGATTCGCGGCACGGGATGAACGGTGCAGATACGTCCTCGAGCCCCAGCCGGGGATCGGGCGGGCACGCCGTGAGGGCTTCTCCGCATGCCGGGGTGATGTCGTCCTCTGGACCGACGACGATACGGCCGTACCGAGCCAGTGGGTGACGACGATGGCGCGACCGCTACTCGAGGGGAATGCCGACGCCGTCGTCGGAGGGGTGTCCATGTCTCCGTCGCTCCGGCGGCCGTGGATGACCGACGACCTCGCCGCCCGCTACTTCGCCCATGTCCCGGAACCACCGCTTGACCGTCCCGGGTTCATCGGCGCCAACATGGGATTCGTGCGGAGGCTCGGCGAACGCATCCCCTTCGACGAACGGCTGGGAACCGCGCGCTGGCCGGGAAGCGAGGACGTTCTGGTCTACGTGCAGGCGATCGAGGCCGGCTTCACCATCCGCGGCGTGCGGGGTGCCGTCGTCGAGCACCGATTCGATCCCAGTCGCCTGGACCCGGCGCGGCTGCGGCGCCAGGCAGAGGGCTACGGGCGATGCGACGCCTACTACTTCCATCATTGGCTCCACGCATCGTTCCGGTTGCCTCGCCTGCGGATCGCGTTCCATGCGATGGCTGCCGCGGCTCGCCGCCTGGCGGTGCGGGGGAACCCGTACGATGAACGTCTGCTGGCGCTTGTCCGCGACTCCGCATTCCATCGCGAGATGCTCGCGTTGCGACACGAGCCGCGACGATACGCCCGGAGGGGCGTCGGTCTCGTCCGGACCGAGGAAGTGGAGAGCTCTTCGTGACCACCGTCGCCGTCGTCATCCCGACATACAACCGGCCGGACCGAGTGCGCGACTGCCTCGCGCACCTCGCTCTGCAGACCCGCCGCCCGGATCGCATCGTGGTCGTGGACTCGTCGGACCAGCCGGGTACCTGCGCGGTCGTCGAGGAGAATCCCGGGGTGCTGTACGTGCGGAACCCGCTGGGTCGCGGCACGACGCCGGAGGCGCGAGCGATCGGGGTCTCCCTGTGCCGTGAGGACGTGATCGCCTTCCTCGACGACGACGCGAACGCACGCGCGGACTGGCTGGAGCGCATCCTCTCCCGCTATGCCGACCCGACGGTGGACGGTGTCGGGGGTTGTGCGCTCAACGGCATCCCGGGGGAGAGGGAAGGCGGTGTCGGGGAGATCGGCCTCATCCTGCCCGACGGACGGCTGACCGGGAACTTCGCCGCCGACCCGGGGCGAGACGTGGAGGTCGATCATCTGCTCGGGGCCAACATGTCGTTCCGGCGCAGCGCGATCGAGCGGGCCGGCGGCATCCGCGGAGGCTACCCCGGGACGTGTCTCCGCGAAGAGAGCGACATCGCGCTGCGCATCCGCCGGCTGGGTGGACGTCTCGTCTACGCGCCCGATGCGATCGTCGACCACCTCCCCGGGGAATACGCGAAGGGCCGCCGATTCGATCGACGCTATTCGTACTACGCCAACCGCAATACGATCGTGCTCCTGTCCCGGGTGTACGGCATGAGCGATCCGATCGTGCGCCGCTATCTCCGGGTGGCGACGCGGGAGATCGGCCAGGAGCTCCGGAGATCCGCCCGAGGACTCACGCGGTCGCTGCGGACTCCGCCGCGACAGACGGTGAGGCAGGTCGGAGGCGGCGTCACCCGTGCGGGCGCAGTCCTGGCCGGAACGGTCGCGGGCTTTCCGGCCGCACTCGTCCAGCTGCGCAGAGACGGGCGGCGACCCGCGCGATGACCTCGCCGATCGTCTTCGTCCTCCCGCGCGAGGAGCACTACACCGCGGCATGGTCCGGCGCCGTCGCGACGGTGATCAGGAACCTCGTCCGCGAACTCGATGCCCGCGATCGGCCGGTGGCGGTGCTCGCACCGGACGATGGGGTCGCGCTCTACGCGGAGGGTGCGCCGACCGCTCTCCGCTACGGGCCTGCCGTGCCCCGGGGCCGGGTCGCCCGCGTCCTCGGCGCGATCGAGGCGCGCATCCGCCGATTCCCGGGCGGTGACTACGCGGCGTATCGACGTGCCGTGCATCGTGGAGTGCGCGGAGTCGGAGTGGCGGATCCGACCCTCGTCGCGCACGACGCGCCCACGGCACGTGCGCTGGCCGGCCGCTTCCGCCGTGCGTCCGTCGTGCTCTGGATGCACAACTACCCTGACGCGGCGACCGTACGCGAACTGGGGAAGCTCCCCGAAGCGGTCCTCGTCGTCGCGGTCAGCGACTCCGTCGCCCAGGCCATCGTCACGGCGGTGCCGTCCATCTCCCCGACCGTGGTGCACAACGCGGTGGACCATGCGCTCTTCCACCCCGATGGACACGCGCCGCACGAACCCGTGCGAGTCGTCTGCCACGGCCGGATCGACCCCAACAAGGGGCAGGATGTCGTGACCGCCGCGATCGCGCGCTTGCGGAACGACGGGTTCCCGGTGGAGCTGACCCTTATCGGCGAACTCCGCACATTCGGATTCGACCCGGCCGTCGCCGAGGCGTACGACCGATCCGTACGGAGCTCCCTCCGCGCGTCGGGCAGCCGCAGTCTGGGCTGGTTGGCCCACGATGCGCTCGCCCTCGAGCTGCGGCAGCACGACGTCGCCTGCGCGGTTCCTCGCGTGGACGAACCCTTCGGGCTCGCGGCGCTCGAAGCCATGGCGTCGGGCTGTGCCATCGTGGCGACCGCACTGGGTGGGCTACCCGAAGTGGTGGGCGACGCGGGGATCTACGTTCCGCCGGACGATGCGGACGCGCTCGCCTCGGCCATCCGGTCGCTCGTCGGGGACAGTCTCATCGCCGCCCGGCGCGATGCTGCCGCGGCGGCGGAGGCGTTCACGTGGTCGGCATCCGTCGACGCGTTCCTGCGCGCGCTGGACGGGACTCAGCCCCCGATCGCCGACCAGACGCGGGCGTGAGCGGCGGCGCAGGCGTCCCACGTGTAGGCGGTCGCGCGTCGGGAGCCCCTCCGTCGCAGGTCCTCGGCGAACGCCGCGTCGCGGAGGAGGTCGATCACGCCGCGGGAAACCCCCGAGGCGTCCGGGGCCACGAGCACCCCTGAATCGGCGACGACCTCGGTCAGGGCGGACGTGTCGGCTGCGACGACCGGTGTCCCGGCGGCCATCGCCTCCAGTGCAGGCAGGCCGAAGCCCTCGTAGAGGGAGGGGATGACGACGGCCTCGGCGCTGTGCACCAGTTCGGGCATGACCGCGTCCGGCACCTTTCCGAGCAGCCGTACACTGGCCACGCCGGAGAACAGCTCCGTACGACGGGGATGGGGTGGGCCGGCGAGGACGAGCGTCAGATCCGGGAACTCCCGCCGCACGATCGGCCACGCTTCGGCGAGCGCCTCGAGGTTCTTGCGCTTGGACGCCCCGCCGGCATGAAGGATGTACGGCCCCGTGATGCCGAGCGCGGCGATCGGCCCTCGCGGAAGCAGCGCCGCCTCGAAGAAGCGGTCATCCACTCCGTTCGGGATGACGACCGGATCGCGCACGCCCAGGCGCGTCCGCACGGCATCGGCGGTGAACTCCGACACGCAGATCACAGCGTCGGCGGCCCGCGCCTCGGCTGCCGCCGCACCGATGGGAGCGGACTCGTCATCGAAGTCCCACGCGACCGTGTCGTGGATCGTGACGACATCCCCGTGCCGCGAGGGGGGAAGGACGAGGTCCATCCGGTGGACGATGCCCGCTTTCGCCGGGTACAGCAGCGCGCCCGCGGAACGTCGGGTGCCGCCCTCGGCACGGGCGAGCCAGCCGATCGGAATGCGCCGGGTGCCGTCGAGCGGCGACCGCAGCGAACGGAACACCTCGTGCCGCACCGCCCAGCCCGGGAGGCTCTGCGGTGCCCGTGTCACGAGCTCGCGCTCGTAGCGCTGAGCGCCCATGGGGTTCGCGGATGCCGTCGTCGCCAGCGTCAGTGTCGGCATCCACCCCCCTTTCGGCTCTAGGCTAGCCCGAGCGTCGAGGCGAGACGGCGCCGGCAGGGGGGCGCATGGCGCGGGTCGCGCTCATCACGAGTTCTTACGCGCCTCGCATCGGCGGCGTCGAAGAGCACGTCGCCAACGTCGCACGGGAACTGCACGCCGCAGGGGACGAGGTCGCTGTATGGGCTGTCGACCAGGGCGACGAGCCGGTCAGCGAGACGGACTTCCCGGTGCGCTACCTGCCGTGTCCGCTTCCCGCTCGCTCGCTGCGGCCGGCCGTCGGATTCGCGGCTCGCTCACCGGCTGCGCTCGCGGCCTGGCGCAGCGCGAATCGCACGGATCGGCCAGACATCTGGCACATCCAGTGCTTCGGTCCCAACGGGCTTTACGCGAACGCGCTGGCCGGCGACCGCCCTCTCGTCTACAGCCACCACGGCGAGACGTTCATGGACGATGTGTTCGAACAGTCGCGGCTCCTGCGCAACGGCCTGTCGCGGGTGCTCCGGCGGGCCGACGCAGTGACGTCGTGCTCGGCGTTCGCCGCGCGCGACCTCGATCGTTGGGCCGGCCCGCGGGCGGTCGACATCGTTCCCAACGGTGTCGACCTGTCGGAGCCGATCGGAGTGATGCCGCCGGACCTGATCGGCCGGCGATACGTGCTCGGCATCGGCCGGCTCGTGCCGGTCAAGGGTTTCGACTCGCTGATCCGCGCATTCGCGACTCTCCTGCGCAGCGGATCCGTTTCGGCATCGCACGACCTCGTTCTCGCCGGAGATGGGCCGGATCGAGGCCGACTGGAATCCCTTGCTTCCGAGGAGGGGATCTCTGCGCGGGTGCGCTTCGTCGGCGCTCTCGATCGCGGCAGCGTGGGGGCCGTGATGCAAGGAGCGTCCGCCCTCGTCGTTCCGAGTCGGGTCGAAGCGTTCGGCATCACCGTCCTCGAGGGCTGGCGGGCAGGCATACCCGTGATCGCCACGAGCAACGGTGGTCCCGCCGACCTCATCGACGAGGGCCGCAACGGCCTGCTCGCACGGCCGGATACACCTGCCGACATCGTTCGCGCTCTCGGCGCTGTGCTGTCCGACCGAGATCTGGCGGCATCGCTGGGGAACGAGGGCCGCCGCAGCGTTCGGGGTTTCACGTGGAAGGCGACGGCGGAGGCGTACCGCGAGGTGTATGCGCGCCTCACGTGAAGCGCGGAGTCAGCCGACGCTGTACGTGAAGTCGGTGAGCACCGCGCCGCCCGCGACGGCCTCTTCCGACCCGACTTCGGGATAGGGCAGGTCGGGAAGGATCTCGAAGGACGCCGCGCCCTCCCACGAGTCGAGGATGCCGGCCCGACACACGAACACGTCGACCGAGTAGCGCCCAGGGCGCAGCCACAGGCCGTCGATGGAGAGGGTCAGCCGCTGAGCTCGTGCGGGGTCGAGCCACACCCCGTGGACACGGGAGTCGCACTGGGCAAGGACGACGCCATTCGCATCGTTGACATGCGCGGAGACGAAGTACGGCAGGTTCGAGTCGGCGTTGTCGCCGATCTCGATCTCGACGACCTTCGTGTCGGCGACATGGAACGCGGGATCCATCGTGACGGCCTCGGCGCGCAGCTCACCCGTTCCGGGGCGGCGGGACGCTTCGACTTGCGCCGCGGCGTGATCGTCGAAGGAGTCCCGATAACGTGCCATCGCCGAGTTCACATCGCCCTGGTAGGCGAGCGTTCCCGCCTGCAGGAACATCGCGGAGGTGCAGAGGTTCAGCACCGTCTGCATCTGGTGGCTCACGTACAGGACAGTGCGGCCGTCGGCCGCGGCATCCCTCATCTTCGCCAGAGACTTGCGCTGGAACTCGGCGTCGCCGACCGCCAGCACCTCATCGATCGCGAGGATCTCGGTGTCGAGGTGGGCGGCGACGGCGAAGGCGAGGCGCACGTACATGCCCGACGAGTACCGCTTGACGGGGGTGTCGAGGAACTTCTCGACGCCCGAGAAGTCGACGATCTCGTCGAAGCGGCGCACGATCTCCTTTCGGCGCATCCCGAGGAGCGTGCCGTTGAGGAAGATGTTCTCGCGTCCGGTGAGCTCGGGGTGGAAGCCGGTGCCGACCTCCAGCAGGCTGCCGACGCGGCCGTTGAGCTCGATCCGTCCCGTCGTGGGCGCGGTGATGCGCGTCAGCAATTTCAACAGCGTCGACTTGCCGGCGCCGTTACGGCCGATGATGCCGACGGCCTCGCCCTGTGGGATCTCGAAGTCGAGGGAGTGCAGGGCGTCGAAGTGCTCGACCTCCGGTCTGCGGAACGGCTGCTTCGCGAATTCGACGAGCGCCTCCGTGGCACGGTTCGAACTGCTGCGGTGGTTGATGCGGTAGGTCTTGGAGACGTTGGTCGCCGTGATCGCGGCGATGCCCTGCGCCATGTGCCCTCCGCTTTCGGTCGGGCGAAAGGGGGAGTTCCTTCGCCGGGGTTTTACGGTATCATCGCGGGTATCGCACCCTCTGGGTGTATGGACGTCTGGCGGCTGGGGCACCAGACGGCCCGTGGACTTGCATCATCGTGTCCCGGCACAGCAACGTAATATCGTCTTCCGCACCGGGGCGCGTCGGCCCCGCAGATCCTGGGGGTCACCAAAATGAGCGAGCTCGAGCAGCCGCCTGCCGACGGTATCAGCCGTCGAACCGTCACCAAGGCCATGGCGTGGGCCGTTCCGGTCATCGCCATCGCCGCACCCGCTCCGGCCTTCGCCGCATCGGGAAACCCTCCGACGATCACGGTCGGCAACGCCTACAAGTGGCCGGGAGCGAGTTGCAACAACTTCCCGCACCCCGCCAATCTCGACGCGAACAAGGGTTACGTCCTCACCGCCAAGGTGGTGAACAACACCGGCAAGACGATCTTCCTCTACAACGCGTCGGTCGCGACCAACGCCAACGTGACCTTCGACGTGGTCGGCATCGTCCCGGACTTCGGGACGCCGATCAACAACGGCGACACCGTGGTCGTCCTCATCTTCGCGAACGGCGCCAGCAGCGCGAACCTGAGCTTCACCGGCACCCTGACCGTGGGATGGGGACACAACTTCCCGGGCCCCGACCCCGACAACCACCCGCCCGTGGTCGTACCGTTCACGGTGAACTGCACGCCGACGCCGACGTCCGCCGGCTTCTCGCAGTGCGAGTTCCCGTTCTCCGGCGGCAAGTGCTAGGACACGTTGCCTGTCCGTCAGGTGATGCAGAACGCCCCGGTTTCGACCGGGGCGTTCTGCGTTGACATGTCGAGGCTCTCGCCGAGCGGCCGTCAGATGAGGTCGGCGAAGGTGCGCTCGTAGCGCTGGAAGACCATCGCGCCGAGGAAGAACACGAGCACGGCGACGACGAGCGAACCGATCAGCTGCCATGCGGGCGGGATCGGCGCGCCGAGCGCCGACCATCGGAAGCCGTCGAGCATCCATCCCAACGGATTGGCGAGGAACAACGGCTGGAGATTCGCGGGCACGGCGTCGGTCGGATACGCGACCGGTGTCGCATACAGCGCGACTTGCAGGACCCACGGCAGGACGTACTGCACGTCGCGGTACTTGACCATCCACGCCGACGCGGCGAGTCCGATGCCGAGCGCCGTCAGTAGGAAGATCAGCACCCATACCGGCACGAGGAGCACCGGCCAGCCGGGATTCACCCGGTAGATGACGAGCAGCACGATGCCGAGCGCGAAACCGACGCCGAAGTCGAGCACGGTCGACGCGGCGCCGGACAGGGGCACCAGCATCCTCGGGAAGAACACCTTCGATACGAGCGCCTGGTTCGCGACCAGCGATGATGCGGCACGCGACAGCGTGCTCGAGAACAGCGTCCACGCGAGCATGCTCATGAAGGTGAACAGGAACGGCGGGATGCCGCCGTACGAGATCTTCGCGACCGCGCCGAAGATGATCGCGAAGATGCCCGCGGACGCGAGCGGCTGGATGAGCACCCAGGCGACGCCGACGAATGTCTGGCGGTAGCGCAGCACGATGTCGCGCTGGCCGAACCGCATCGCGACCTCTCGCGCCTCCCACAGCTCCCGCCACGGCGGCAGCGCGAGCCGGCCGGGAGGCGTGATGACGGTGGGACGCACCCAACGATCGTACCGGCGTGCCCTTCCGTAGGATGGCCGCATGCCGGGGGAGCGCGTCATCCATCTGATCACGCCTGGTGACCACTTCTCTCCCCGTACGGGCTCGGCGATCCCGACCGTCGTCGATGGTCTCGCGCGCGCTGCGGAGCGGGCCGGTGCGCCCCGGCATGCGGTCGTCCTCGACGAATCGACCTGGACGCCGCGGTACGACAGCGCGGACATCATCGAATACGTACGCGCGCCGGGACCGACCAGGCTCGAGCGGTACACGGACCCCCTGCGCGGACGGATGGGGATGCCACGCGCAGCCGGCGCCCGATACTACGAGCCGCTCGCCGCGGCCGTAAGCGACCTGCCGCCGAGTGTCGTCCTCGCCCACAATGCGCCGATCGTGCCGTGGCTCCTCCGCGACAGCGCCCACACCGTCGTCCTATACGCGCACAACGACCTCTGGGGGACCTACTCGCGCGCAGAAGCAGGTCGGGCGCTGAGGGATGCTGCGGCCATCGTCTGCGTCAGCGAGTCGCTCGCCAGCACCACTCGCGAGCGGGTGCCCGCGGGAATCGCCGAGCGGATCCACGTGGTCCGCAGCGGGGTGGACCCGCAGCAGTTCACCCCGCGGGTCGCGCGGGCCGACGGCCCCGTCCGCATCGCCTTCATGGGCCGGGTCATTCCGGACAAGGGCCCGGATGTGCTGCTGCGCGCAGCCTCCGAACTCGACAGCGCGCATGCGGAGATCGTCATCATCGGCCGCCCGGGTTTCGCCGCCGATGCGCCCCTGAGCGACTACGAACGAGAGCTCCGCCGGCTGGCGGGGGAGTCGAGGATCCCGGTGCGGTTCGCGGGATTCGCCGCCCGCACGGAGCTCGCGGAAGAGCTTCGCGCCGTCGACGTGTTCGTCGTCCCCTCCCGGTGGAACGAACCGGCGACACTGACGGTCGGGGAGGCTCTCGCCACCGGCTTGCCGACGGTCGCGAGCGACATCGGCGGGATTCCCGAGATGCTGGGCGATGCGGGGATGCTCGTACCAGCGGACGACCCGCCGGCGCTGGCGGCCGCGCTGAGGGGTCTGCTCGCCGATCCCGACGCCCGCGGACGGTGGTCGCAGAAGGCTCGCGCACGCGCCGAAGCACGCGACTGGTCGTGGTCGTGGACGCATCTCTCGCACGTGCTCGACGGTCTGTGATCGCCGGCCGTCGTCGTCGCGCGCCGAGCGCCTCAGCTCAGGCGGTCGATGACGGCGCGCATCGCGGCCGCGCGATCGTCCCATCCGGGGACGTCGGCATCCGCACCCTCGGGGAAGACGGTCGACGCGGGGATGGCCGCGGCCGCGGCCAGCGGGAAGGTCGACGGCGGAACGACGCGGATGCGGCCGCCCACCGCTTCCCGGAAGCCCGCCACGGCGGTCGAGACGACGTGCCGGCCCACGGCCTCGTACTCGTACAGCTTGATGGGGTCGAGGCTGTCCGTGAACGGCGTGACGACATGCGGCACGACGAGCACATCGGCGTGCTGCAGGTAGGCGATGACGTCGTCGTGGGGGCGTGCACCGAGCAGCAGCACGCCCGAGTCGCGCAGGAGGGCCGTGTCGGCGGGGTCCAGGGCGTTCGGGCCCACGAGGACGAGCCGACTGTCGGTTCCCAGGGTGCGCGCCGTCGAGACGCAGAGATCGACGTCGAGCCGATCGCGGTGGAGCGTCCCGACGTAGACGGCGGAGCGCTCCGGCAGATCGGCGGGCCGGGGGTGCGGGACGCGGTAGGCGTCGACGTCGACCGCGTTCGGGATGAGGACGACGTCGGGGCGCTCGCCGGACTTGCGCCGCACCAGCTCGCGCGAGCACGCCACGACGGCTTCTGCATGCGCGAGCAGCCACGTCTCGTCTGCGCGCACCCGGTCGAGTTCGGCCGCGGGACGATCCGCCGCCACCCAATCGTCCGTGATGTCATACAGCGCCAGCCACCCCGTGAGGCGGGCGAGGGGAGCTGCGCCCGGATCGTTGACCCAGAGGAAAGGATGCGTCATCCCTGCGTGCCGCACGGCGGCCTGCACCGCACGCGCGAGGCGCAGATCGGCGCGCGGATCGACGCGACGTGGCAGCATCTTCATCGGCCGGAACCGCAGCAGGCGCCCGCCGTAGCCGGCAGGCGTCACTCGCATTCCACGGGACGGGCGGCGGCGCGACACCACATCGTGCAGCGGATCGGCCGCGGGCTCGACGAACAGCACGCGCAGCGCGGCATCGGTGTCCAGCAGGCGCGAGACGAGGTGTTGATTGCGGCGCCACACGTCGTCCCACGGCTCGAGCGACATCACGACGAGGTCCATCAGTGATGCCTCCGCTCGATCGCGGCGCGGTAGACGGCCTCGGTTCCGGCGGCCTGCGCGGCGATGGAGAATTCGGTGCGCTGGCGCTCCCGAACCGCCGCGCCGAGCGCGGCGCGGCCGGGTTCATCCGCCACGAGGGAGATGAGGCTGCGGGCAGCCGCATCCGGGTCCTCTGCCTCGTAGAGCGCCCGCGGATCGAGCCCGTCGAGGATCTCAGTGTGCCCGCCGGCATCGGCCGCGACGACCGGGGTCCCGGATGCCATCGCCTCGAGCACCGCGAGCCCGAGGCCTTCGACGGTGCACGGCGCCAGGAAGACGCCCGCGCGCTGCATGAGCGACGGGACATCGGTGCGGACGCCGAGGAAACGGGCGCTCACGCCGAGTTCCGCCGCCAGCGCCTCGAGCCGCACACGTTGGGCGCCGTCGCCCGCGATGTCCAGGGTCCACCCGGAGTCGGCGAGACGGGAGCTCGCAAATGCGCGGATGCCGAGGTCGGTGCGCTTCTCGACCTCGAGCCGCTGCGCCATCAGGACGATCCTCTGCCGCGAGACCCCGGCGTCCTCCACATTCTCGACACCGGAGTGCACGACGGTGCTGGGCCGGCCGATCGCCTCCGCGACCGCGCGGCTGATGGAGATCTCGGCATCGATGCGATTGCCGATGAGGGCGTCGATCCGGATCGGGCCGATCGTGCCGCGCGGGCTCGTGAAGTGCCGCGTGGACACGATCGGCGGCCGGGACCGTCCACCTCGGAGTGCCAGGACCGCGCCGAGGTCCGCAGCGGTCATGTGCGAGTTGACGACATCGAACCGTTCACGGAGAGGCCGCACGGCCCGCGTCACGTCCGCGGTCGTGACCGCGGGCGTATGGGCCACTCCCGCGGCGTCGAGCGCGGGCCGCATCCGCTTCGGGTCTCCACCGATGACGTGCACCTCGTCGCCGCGCGCCGCCTGGGCGACGGCGAGGCTGAGGGCGTAGCGTTCGACACCGGCGAAACCGTCCGAGCGGATCGCATGAAGGACCCTCACTGGCGCGCTCCAGCGACCTCGAGCGTGCGGACGAGATCCAGGTACCGTTGCGCGATCTGAGCCCAGCCGTAGCGCTCGGCGACGTCTCGGGCGGCGCGCGCCGCTTCGTCCCTTTCCCGCGCGGCGGCGTTTCGGAGGGCTTGCGCGATCGCGGCCGACTCGGGGTGCACGATCTCTCCCGCGCGACCGTCGGCGAGCAGCTCGGGGGCGGCGCCGACCGGGGTCGCGATCGCGGGCACGCCGCACGCCAGCGCCTCGAGGACGACGAGAGCATTGGCTTCATAGGCGCTCGGCAGCACGAGGACGTCAGCAGCGTGCAGGACCGGAAGAACATCGGGCAGTGTGCCGAGGAAGGTCACTCGGGCATCCAGCCCTTGCGCTTCCACCGCGATTCGGGCCTGCCGCACGTCAGCGGGTGAGCCCCCCGCGACGACGAGGTGCACGCCCGCCGCGGCCGGAAGCGCGGCCAGGACGAGAGGAAGGCCTTTTCGATCGAACTCGTGGCCGACGAACACGGCGACGAAGGCGTCACGCGGAAGTTGCAGCGCGTCGCGTCCGCGTTCTCGCTCCGTCGGCGAAGGGACGCGGAAGCGCTCCAGATCGACGCCGTTCGGGATCACGGTGATCGGCGGATGCACCCGACCGTACTCTGCGCGCAGTGCCGCGGCCTCGCCCTGGGTGAGCGCGACAACCGCACGGTGGACAGAGCCCCGATAGCGGATGCGGTCTCGCGCGATGGTGAAGATGTGCAACGGATTGCGGACGATGCGCCAGGCGAAGTGCCCGCGGGCACGCAGCGACGCCTGCAGCACGCCGTGATTCACGTAGATGTCTCCCGCCATCACGTCGTTGTGGCAGATCGCGATGGCATCCGCGCTGCTGCGGAGGCGGCGACGAGCGAGGATCGTCCCCACCGTGCTGAACCAGAGGACGTTCCGCGCGCGCGTCAGACGGCCGACCGAGCCGTGGGACGCAGCGAGCCCGCTGTCACGCAGGGTGAATCGCGAGGTCTGCACTCCGAGATGATCGAACGCGCGCTCGAGCTCGTAGGCGACGCCGCCCACTCCACTTCCCGGTGCGATCTCCGGTGCGATCTGGATGATGCGCGTCATGCGCGTCTCGCGCTCGCCGCCGACTCGGCGGCCTTCTCCGCGGCGATCTCATTCGCGAGGTCCAGGTACTGCTGGGCGATGGCCGCCCAGGAATACCCCTCGACGCTCTCACGCGCGGCGACGGCGTACGTGCCAGGGAGCTGGGCGGCGATGCGCTCGAGCCGGTCGGCGATCTCGACCGGCTCGCGGTCCACGAGGTATCCGTTGACGCCGTCGACGACGACCTCGGGGGCGACGCCGACACGCGTCGCCACGACCGGAAGCCCTGAGGCGAGGGCCTCGAGGAAGACCAGGCCGCTCGACTCGTAGACGCTCGGCAGGACGAACATGTCTGCGGCGGCGAGGTACTTCTGCACACCGGTCTGTTGGCCGAGGAGCATCACACGATCGGCAACACCGTGCTTCTCGGCGAGCTGCTGTGCGTCGGCGACCATCTTCGCGTTGCCCCCGATGACGAGCAGCAGCACCGTCGGCGCGTGCGCAAGCGCCTCGATCGCGGTCGGGAGACCCTTGCGGTCGAATTCGTGGCCGATGAAGAGCGCGACGCGGTCTTCATCGTCGAGTCGGAACAACTCGCGCGCCTCGGCGCGTTCGGCGGGGGACGGCGGGCGGTACGCGTCGAGGTCGACCCCGTTGGAGATGACGGCGACCGGCATCCCTATGCGCCCGTAGCTGTTGCGGAGAGTCTGGACCTCGGCTTTCGTCAACGCGACGATCCGTCGGTGCGCGTGGCCGCGATAACGCGCCCGATCCCGGAAGTGGACGTACACGCGGGCGGGATCGATGAGGAGGCGGAGCCCGGCACGCCCACGCGCGCGCATCGCGGCGAACAGCACCCCGTGATTGACGTAGACATCTCCGATCGTCACGTTGCTGTGGACGATCGACACCGCATCGGGCTGGGCGGCGAGATACGCGCGGGTGCGTCGTGTACCAACCGTCGACATCCAGACGACCCGCCACGAGGTCACGATCCGTGCGGTCTTGCGCCCGCGCATGCGGATCACGTCGCCCTTGCCCCGCCGCATGTCGGGGAACGTGTACGCCTCGACGTCCGCCCCGAGCCTGCGCAGTTCGCGATCGAGATTCCACGCCACTCCGGCGACGCCGGAGCCGGCGCTCATGAAGGGAACGACCTGCACGATCCGTGTCATGCGGCGCCCTCCCCTCGGCATGCTGCCCTCAGCCTATCCGCGCGCTCCTGCGCTGTATCCTGCGCCACCTCCGCCGCCGCGGCACTACCCTGAACCCATGCCGGCAGCCTTCCCGATCGCGTTCCCGCTCGTGCTCGCGGCCGTTCTCGTCGCTAGCGCCATCGCGAAGCTGCGCACGCCCGACGATCTCGCGGGCTGGGCGGATCTCGGTGTGCCGGCGGCGTTCCGTCGGGACTGGCTGCGCCGCCTGCATCCGTGGGGCGAGCTCGTGCTGGGGTTGGCCGTCGCACTCCTCGGAGGGTGGCTCGGTCTCCTCGCCGCACTCGCCGCGGTCGCGCTCATGCTCGTCTATGCGGTCCTCGTGGCGCGCGTGGCGGCGCGGGCCGACGACACCTCGTGTGCGTGCTTCGGTGCGCGCAAGCGGGTGACGCGCGTGACAGTCGCGCGCAACGTGTGGCTGACCGTGCTGGCTGTCGCATCGACGGCGGTGATCTGGACGACGCCGCTCCTCGGCGGGGCGCTGTCCGCGGGTATCCCGGACTGGTCCTGGCTCGTCGCGCTCGCGGTCGCGGGTGTGACGACGGCGTTCGTGCTGTGGCCTGATGAGGCCGAGGATGCAACGAAGGCGACGGATGCCGGGGGTCTGTCGGATGCGATGGCTCGAGCCATCGCGGACGCACAGGGTGACGACGAGCTCGACTACATCCGCACCCGCACGCCCGCGGTGCCGGTGACGCTCGCCGACGGCTCGATCGTGAACCTCCGGACGCTCAGCATGACCCGGCCGATCCTTCTTCTTGCGGTGTCGTCGACGTGCGGAGTCTGCGAGCCCGTGTATGTGAAACGCGACGAGTATCGGCAACTTCTGCCGGAGGTCGACGTGAGGCTGCTGCTGACCGTGTCCTCGGACGAATCCGGGTGGACCGAAACGACCGAGCCGCAGTCTCTCCACGACGTGGGCGGCTATGTGCGGGGCTCGATCAGCGATTGGGCCACACCGTCCGCCGTTCTCCTCGGTGGGGACGGCCTGCTCGCAGGCGGTCCCGTGACGGGGCATGAGGCCATCGACGACTTCGTCGGGGACATCTACGAGAGCCTGCACGGCGAGCGACCGCCCGCCGAAGCGCCGTCACCGGCCTGACAGGCGCGCCTCCACGCGGACGGGTCCGAGTCGGTAGAGGGCGGCGCGGCGGCGCGCGGACCGGCCGCGCTCGCCGGGGAGCAGCACCGAACGCGCCATCGCGCCGAGCCAGACGGCCGTGCGGGCGAGCGACCACCCGGCCGGGCCGAAGTGCTTGCGGTGATACCGCTCCTGCGACGCGTGGAAGTGGGCCTCGCGCACCCGCTCGTCGCTCGAGGTCCCGGCGCCTTCGTGGAGTGCCGCCACGCCCGCCGCGCACCCATGCCGCCAGCCGAGTCGCCAGGCGCGATACGCCCAGTCGGTCTCTTCGGCGTAGAGGAAGAACCGCTCGTCGAAGCCTCCGACCTGCTCGAGGGCCTCGGCGCGCAGGAGCATGACGGCCCCGATCACGTACGTGCCGCCGGCCTCGAACCGACCCAGCCCCGCCGCCTCCAGCCACGAGTTGAGCGGAGAGGGGAACGGCCACTCGACGCGCGCGGCATGGCCACCATCATCCGTCTGCTGGGGTGCGACACTGGCGAGTCGCGGGTCCGCGTGCAAGGCGGCCTGCAGAGCGGCGATGGCATCCGGAGCGATCCGTGCATCCGGGTTCAGCAGCAGCACGTCCGCGTCGGGGAGGAGCCGGTTCGCGAGTCCGAGGTTGACGCCCGCCGCGAAGCCGCCGTTGCGACCGGCGTCGAAGTAGCGCACGCCGAGCTCGGCGCAGAGGTCCGCGATCTCGGGCAGCGACGAGTTGTCGACGACCGTGACCGCGAGGGTGCGTACGGGCTCGAGCGCCGCGCGCAGGAGGTCCGGCGCCCCGTAGGCGACGACGATGATCTCGACTGCGCGCGGCTCGGTCTCGCTGGCGTGCGCAACGGAGGGCGCGGGCTCGTGCATCACCGAGCGATAGAGCGCGAGATAGTCCCCCGCCACAGCATCCCACGAGCACTCCGCCGCCCGTACGAAGCCCGCCGCCCGGAGCTCGGAAGAGCGTGACACGGCGTCGAGCAGACCCCTGCGGAGAGCCGGCGCATCCCCCCGCGGGACCACGATGCCTGCGCCGCCGACGACATCGGGGAGCGCACCGGAATCGCTTGCGACGACGGGGATGCCGCACGCCATCGCCTCGACGGCGACCCGGCCGAACTGCTCAGTCCACGTCGCGGTCGGCAGCGACGGCACCGCGAGGACATCGAGCGACCGATAGAACGCCGGCACGTCGTCCGGCTGCAGCGCCCCGAGGAGCTCGACGCGCCCCTCGAGTCCGCGGCGCGCGATCTCCGCCGGGAGGGCGGCTGCGAGCGGCCCGTCGCCGGCGATCCTGACCCGCATCCGCTCATCGCCGGCGACCGCGTCGAGCAGTACGAGCACGCCCTTCTCCGCGACCAGCCGCCCGACGAAGCCGACGGTGAGGCCGGCGCGGTCATCGGGGGAGTCCGCCGCTTCCCTCGGCGCGAACTCCGCCGCATCCACCCCCAGCGGAATGACGCGCGCGCGGCCGGCGAACCCCTTGCGCTCGGCGATGTCCGCCGCCTCCGTGTTGCAGGCCGACACGCCGGATGCGGCGCGGAGCGCCGACCGCTCGAGCCACCGGAACGGGATCGGGTACCGCTTGTCGAGATTCTGGGCGGTGTACAGGACGAACGGTGACCGGACACCCGACAGCCAGCGCAGGAACCGGATCTCCGCCGTCGCGAGGGCGAACGGCTCCTCGTGCACGTCCACGACATCCCATCCGGCGCGCAGCGCCCGGAACACGGGGCGTGGGTCGTAGACGAAGAGGGCGGGATGCGAACCCCACGTGCGCACGCCCGTCACCCGCTCGCCGGGGAGGGGATGCGGGGACACGGACACGCCGCCCTCGACCCACCGCTCGGCGCACAGAACCTCGACGTCGACGCCGCGGGAGGCGAGGGCGCGCTCGCGTCCGCGCCATGCGTCGACCACGGCGCTGTGCGAGATCCGCAGCACGCGCACGGCTCACCCCCGTACCTTCGGCTGGCGAAACTCTATCGGGCGTAAGCTCGGGAGGAGTCCGTCCGACCACGCGGCTGGGGAGGCGAATGTGGCCGACCGGGAGCGACGTCTGCGCACGCTCTTCCTGAATCACACGACTGTGCCCGGGGGGGCCGAGTTCGCGCTCGTGCGAATGCTGCGAGCCGATACCGACTGGAACGCGGTCGTGCTCCTGGCGCGCCCCGGTTCGTCCGGCGACGGTGTGTTCGCCGATCTCCCGCCGAACGCGCCCCTTATGCGCAACGGCGTGACACAGCGCTTCGGAGCGAGCAGCGCGGGGCGTCTGGCCCAGGCGGACAACGCCACGAGGCTCGCCGCGCAGGCGGCGGCGACCCGCATCCACCGCGCGTTCCGCACGGCGGACGTCGTCGTGGCCAACACGACCCGCGCGGCCGCGTACGGCGCGCTCGCGGCCCGCACGTCGCGCACGCCGTTCGTCGTGCACGTGCGGGACCTCGTGGAGGCCGAGGCGATCGGCGGGATGGGAGCCGCCATCATGCAGCGGATCGTCCTGCCCCGCGCGGACGGCGTCGTCGCCGACACCGAGCGTGCGCTGGCCTCCGCTCTGCCGTTCGTGCGTCCCGGCACGCCTGTGTCGGTCATCCCGAGCGCTTCCGGCATCTCGCGCGGGCCCGTTCGCGATCGCGGCGACGGCCCCGTCGTACTCGGGATGCTGGCGCGCATCGACCCGTGGAAGGGGCAGGAGCTGCTCCTCGACGCGTTCGCGCGCGCCTTCCCCGACGGCGACGAGCGGCTCGAGTTCGCCGGCGGCGCCCCGTTCGGCCATGAGGACTACGCCGAGCACCTCCGCCGTCGGGCGGCGGATCTGGGGGTGTCGAACCGGGTCGAGCTCCTCGGACACGTCGACGACGTCGACGCGGTGCTCGCGCGCTGGCACATCGCCGTGCAGGCCTCCACGCGCCCGGAACCCCTCGGCCAGAACGTGCTGCAGTACCTCGCGGCCGGCTGTGCCACGGTCGTCGCGGACGAGGGCGGACCGACCGAGTGGGTCGACGACGGTGTCAACGGGCGGAGGTTCGCGCCCCGCGATGTCGAGGCGCTCGCATCCGTCCTGGGTGAACTCGGAGCCGACGATGCGCAGCGAGGGGCCCTCGCTCGCGCAGCCGCCGAGACCGAAGGGCTGCGCACGGATGCCGAGATCGCCGCCGAGCACGCAGCGTTCTACGAGGACGTGTGGTCGGCGGTGCACCGGAGTGTGACCTCGTGAGCCGGGGCGGCGGACGGCCGGGGGAGCAGGCATGAACGAGGAGTTCCGCGTCCTCGTGGTGTGCACGGGGAACGTCCACCGCTCGGCGCTCGCCGACGAGCTCATGTCCACGTGGGCCGACTGGTATCTCCCGGAGGAGCTGCGCCGTCAGGTCGTGGTCGGCAGCGCGGGAACACGAGCGCCCGTGGGTGAGCCCATGGGCGTGATGACCCGCCGGGTCGCGACGTCGCTCGGCGTCTCCGGTGGCGAGCACACGGCGCGCATGCTGACCGACGACCTCATCGAGAGCGCCGACCTCGTGCTCACCGCGTCCCGCGCGCACAGCGACGAAGTCGTCCGCCGTGTGCCGCGCGCGATGCGACGGACGTTCACGATCCGCGAGGCGGGGCGCATCGCGGCGCTCGTGCCGCCGGGGCACCCGACCTATCTGTCCTATCTCCGCTCGGTCGTCGCGGCGATGGCCGATCTCCGGCACGACGCCGCGGCATCCCGCCCGTCCGACGACGACATCGTCGATCCGCAGGGGCGAGGGAGCGCTGGAGTGGATGCCATGGTGCGTGAGGAGATCCCGGCATTGGTGTTGCTCGCGCAGTCGCTGTGGGGGATGCCGGCGCCTGACGCCGACGCGTACAACGGTGCCGCGGCGGATCCTGCCGCGCTGCGCTGAGACG
The DNA here is from genome assembly GCF_030315975.1 of Microbacterium candidum. Lineage (GTDB taxonomy): Bacteria > Actinomycetota > Actinomycetes > Actinomycetales > Microbacteriaceae > Microbacterium > Microbacterium candidum. Next base: position 631,051 of record NZ_JASXSZ010000001.1, read on the forward strand.
GCGGCCTCGTCAACCCGGACAAGGAACGCGGAAGAGCCAACTGCCGTGAATCAAGCGCCCGGTCGAGGGAGTAGCGTGCGACACGCAGGCGGCGATCGCCGGGTCGAGGCCGGAGCGATCCTCGAGGGTCGGAGGCCAGATGCTCACGATCCACATCGTGCGGGAAGGGTCCGTGGCATCCTTCGACGCCACCGGGCTGGTCCGCAGTGGATCCACGCTCTCGATACGACGCACGCCGAGGACAGGAAGCGGCCCGTCGGGCACGGTCTGGAGGATCTCACGGCGATATCCTCGGTCGCCGGAGGCCTCCGCGAATCCGTAGGCCACTCCGCCCTGCTCGTATCGCTGAACCACCACGAGCAGATCACCGGGCTGCGCTGAGGACCGGATATCCGAGGCGATCGCGGGGAAGTCGTCCCCGCGCAGCGGGTACAGCGCGGATTCCGCACCGCGGGCGCCGCCGACGATGAGGAGCACGATCGCCGCGCACGCTCCGACGACATCCCACAGACGGTGCTCCACGGCGAGCCGCCCGACGGCGGCGCCGATGACGAGAGCGGCGCCGATCGAGGACCAGAGGACGTATCGCTCGGCGAGTAGGGGCCGGATCGTCACAGACATGGCGAAGAGGAGGGCCGTCGGCGCGACCGCCAGTGCGAGCGCGAACAGCAACGGTCGCCTCCATGACCGGGTACCGCGCACGAGCGTCAGCAGACCGACCGCGAGGAAGACAGCGAGGACGACGGCGTCGAAGGCGACCGCTCTCCCCGGCGACAGCGACAGCGCTGCCGCGAGCGTCTGGACGGCATCACGGGCATCGACGCGCGACAGCCAATCGAGTTGTCCCCGCTGCCCGAGCCCGCGCAGGATCATGAGGAGCGTCGCAACGAACCAGGGGATGCTCACCGCCGCCCAGATCGCGGCGTTCCGCGCGCGGGGAGCGGAGACGGAGAGGATGACCGTCAACGCGAGTGGAAGGGCGGCGAGAGGCTGAAGAATCACCGCGACCACGCCTGCCGCCGAATACACGATCCATCCCGCAGCCGGACTGCGCGCGGTCCGAGTCGTATCGAGGGCGAGGATGGCGACGGCGACGGCCAGGATCGAGAGCGCGTAGGGGCGGGCATTCGCGCCGGAAGCGATTCCCGCCGCCCCGATGGCGAACGCGGAGCCCGCGAAGAGCCCCGAGACCGTACCGAACCAGCGCTGGCCGAGAATCCCGACGAGCGCCGACGTGGCGACGAATCCGAATGCAGACGCCCACCGCATCCCCTCACCGAGACCGGCGAGCGGTGCCAATGCATGGACGAGGAGGTAGTACGGCGCCAGCACGCCGTCCACATGGGATGTCGCCTCGAGCAGTCGCCCGGGGGAGAGCGACGCGTACATCGATGTCGCGAACTCATCGCGCCACAGGGGAGCGTTGCTCCAGCGGACCGCGACCAGCAGCGCCGCGAGCCCCGCCGGAATCGTGATGACGACCGCGCGGGCGAGCGCGGTCGGCCGGCTCACACGAGCGCCCACGCGGCCGCGTCGAACGCGGCGATCGTGGACAGGAGCTTCATCCCGTCCTGCGGCGTGGTCCAGGTCGACAGCTTTGCCGCGACGACGCCGGCGGCGCGGTTGATGTAGATCATCTGCCCGTGGATGCCGAGTGCCAGGAAGACGTCCGACCCGGCGCGCGGGAACCAGAATCCGTTGCGGTACATACCGCCGTCCATGAGCGTCGGCTCGGAGGCCGCCGCGAACGCCTCGCGGGAGTCGGGGGCGCCGGTCACGGTGTCCTCCACCCACCACGTGGGCAGCACCGGAACGCCGTCGAGGGCGAAGCCGTCGCGCAGGAACAGCGATCCGAATCGGGCGAGATCGCGCAGGGATGCGGAGATGCCGCCGTCGAACATGCCCTCGCCGACGCCGTCGACGCCGACGTGGGCGTCGGACTCCGCGCCCATGGGCTGCCACAGCCGCTCGGACATGACATCAGCCGGGTGACGTCCCGTGGCGCCCTCGATCACGAAGCCGAGCGCGTCCGTCTCGCACGACTTGTAGTCGAAGCGGCCGCCGTGGATCCGGTCGGCGATGAGTGTGGCGAGGAAGCCGAGCAGGGTGTCGGGTACGCCCTCGTGGACGCGCGGCGCCCATCCGATCGCCTCTTCGAGGAGGCGGACTTCGGCCGAGGAATCGAGGTAGTTCTCGGAGAAGCGGATGCCGGTGCGCATGTCGAGAAGATCGCGCACCGTCGCCCCCGCGTAGCCGGAGAGCGCCAGGGCGGGAACGTAGGCGGACACGGGGAGCGCCGCATCCAGCTCGCCCGTCCCCATGAGCGTGCCCGCGGTGGCGGTCGTGAGCGACTTGCTGACCGACATCAGCAGGTGCACGCCCTGCGGGCTCATCGGCTCGATGTACTCCTCGGCGACGACGGCGCCGTCCTTGGTGACGATCCACGCGTCGGTCGCAGTGTTCGCCATGATCTGCGCGAACGTCGAGGTTCCGGCATCCCACGGCAGGGTAACGGGCACGTCGGACAGATCGTGCGGGGTGCTGCCGAACGCGGTCGTGCGCGCTCCGCGGGGGATCGCACGGACAGGCAGGAAGCTCGCGATGTTCTGCATCGACCACGCGAGGAACCCCGCGGTCTGCCACTGGTCGAGCGGAGGGCCGGCAGGCCTGCTGGCGCGTCCGCCGATCACGAGCTCGTACGGCTCACTGCTGGAATACACCCGCTCAACTGTGCCATACCGCCCTGTCAGGACGCCTTCCCCTGCTCCGAGCGCGCCGGTGCTCGCTGCTCGAGCGGCGTCACCGAATACATCGCGCGGATCGAGTCGATGAAGTGCGTGGCACCGATCGTGAGCGCGCCGCGCGGGGTCTGCAGACGGCCCTTGGTCACGAGGATGCCGAGATCCGCGCCCTTCCAGCGGTAGTCGCCCGGCCCGTAGACGCGGAGATAGAACGCCTCGTGCTCATTGTTGAGCAGATGCCAGTCGAGCTCGGCGTGCGAGAACACGAGGGCGCCGTTCTGCGCCACCACGTATCTGCCGGTCGGCGGGGCGGAGTTGATGCGCTCGACGGTCGCCTGCGTGTGCTTGATGACCATCGTCGACCACTCGTCCTCGCTCGCCAGCTCCTCCCACCGCTCGTTGATCTCGGCGACGTCGAGCTCGAAGTCGACGCCGGAGTACTCCAGAAGATGGAAGGCGAACAGCGGGACGTCGGCGTACGCGCCTGCCGTGACATTGGTGACCGCCGAGGCGCCGCTGATACGCGGATTCAGCTCGCCGAGGTACACGTCGTTCGTGTCGGTGTCGATCAGCACATCGACCTCGAAGAACCCCCGGTAGCCCTCCTGACCGAGCCGGTTGCCCAATCGCTCCACGAGCCCCGCGGCGGTCTTGCGCGTCGGCTCGTCGAGCACGTCGGGGAACATCTCGTTGCCGGACCACCCGCCGCGGTACGGCGTCAGCTGGCGATGACCGGTGATCTCGGTCATGAACGGGCCCACGATCGTGCCGTGACGCGTGATCACCGCCTCGACGGCGATCGGGCGGTTGTTGATCCGCTTCATGATCTTGATCTCGACCCCGACGAGGTCGCCCGCGATCTTCGCGAAGTCCTCCTCGCCGGTGACGAAGTATGTGGTCTTGCCCGAGTCGCCGTAGGCGGTCTGGATGACGAGGTCGGTGCCGAGCTTCGCCTTCTTCGCCGCAGCCTTGACGTCGCTCCATCCCTCGACGGTCGTCAGCACGTTGGGCACGCTCGGCACGTCCACCTCGTTGCCGAGCTGGGTGGTCACGATCTTGGAGTCGAGCCGCTCGCGCAGTTCGGCGGACGGGAGGATGAGGTCGTACCCCAGCTCCTCGCAGATCTCCTCCGTCTCACGGTCGAAGAACACCATGACGATCTGCGGCCGGAGCCCCGGCGGGGTGCGCCGGGCGATGTGCGCGCGCACCTCCGCGTTGCGCAGGAGCCAGTTGTTGATGTGCTCGCCGCTCTCGAACTCGATGTACGGCTTGTCGTGCGGACTGAAGACCCGGGGATGCATCCCCTGCCACGCGTCGTAGTACACGATGTACGAGAAGCCGCGCACCATCCGGTCGAGGCCGAGGAGGTTGAACGCCGTCGCCCCGACGAAGAACACGGGCTGCGGGCTCGTGCGGAAGTGATGGCGGATCTCCGACATGTTCCGCAGGGCGTGCTCGGCACCGGTCTTCTTGGCCTTCCGGGCGCTCGCCGTGCGCTTTCGGCCCGTACGGGTGAGCAGCTTGAGCGCGTCTCCTGATGGCGGCGGAGCCGCATCCTTCGACTCTTCGTCCGCGGCTGACCGCTCCGCGACCGTCGTTCGTGTGCTCGTCCTGCGTGCCATGCCTGGACCCCCATCGCGTCCGTGGTGCCGTCATCTTTCCACAGAGGGCGCGCGGGCGGAACAGGGAATCCGACCCGCGACATGATCCACCCGAAGACGTGGGAATTTCGCCCGCGATCGGGCACGATGTACCTCAACGGGGAAAGGGGATCCCATGTCGCGATCCAGGCGTGGTGTCATCATCGGAGCGGTGTTCGGGCTGGCGCTTCTGGCGCTCGCGGGATGTTCATCAGGGTCGCCCTCGCCCGCCGGGACCTCGTCGGCGCCGACGTCGTCGACGGCCGTCGCAGGCGCGGCGTGGCTCGACGGCGGGCACGCGGTGGCGGTCGTGAGCATGGGCAGCTCGTCGTGCATTCCGGCTGCTGGGGCGATCTCGGCCAGCGGGCAGAAGGTCACGGTCGAGTTCGCGGCTCCGCCCGCGAACCAGGCGTGCACGTCCGACTTCGTGCCGCGCGCGACGTACGTCGCTCTCCCAGACGGCGTGAACCCCGCTCAGAACGTCCAGGTGACCGCGAACGGGTCGGTGACCGGCACGGTCACGCTGGCGGGACTCACTCAAGGGGTCGCGACGGCAGACCAGACGCCGACGGCCGGCTGGATCGAGGGGATGCAGAGCGGCGGTGAGCTGTCCGCGGGAGCCTTCGCCTTCGTGACCTGGGGGTCGTCGACGTGTCCGCCCGCGCTCGCCGCGGTGACGGCGGCGAGCGCATCCGACATCACCGTCGTGCTCGCGGCTCCTCCGGGACAGAAGACGTGCACGATGGACATGGCGCCGCGTGCCGCGGTCGCGGTGAGCCCACCGACGGTGACCGGTGCCGACGTGACCGTGTCCTTCGAGGGCGACGGCATCACCGGCTCGACCAAGATGCTCGGCACCCGCTGACGGGCACCGCTTCTGCGTGCTCCTCCCGCTGAGCGGAGGAGCGCGATCCTGCGGAGGGCTGAAGGAGCCGATTCGATCCTCCCTCAGCGCGGTGCCCTCCGCTCGGGAAGGCTCAGTCGGCGCGCACGAGCAGGTCGCCCACCTCGCAGTCGAGCGCCCGGCAGATCGCCGACAGCGTCGAATAGCGGATCGCGCGCGCGCGGTCGTTCTTGAGCACGGACAGGTTGACGATCGAGACGCCGACGAGCTCGCTCAGGTGCGTGAGCGTCATCCCGCGCTCCGCCAGCAGTTCGTCGAGCCGGCAGTGGATGCCGCTGAGCTCGTCCTCCTCGGCGGGCGTCACACGAGTCCCTCGGTGTCCTTCTGAAGGCGTGTGCCATAGCGAAGGATTGCGGCGAGGGCCGCGAATCCCAGGCCGGCCCCGATCGGCCAGAGGGGGAGCGTGAAGGATGACGTCGCCATCGGCCAGTTCTGGAGGGGATCGTCGTTCGGGTCACCCGTGCCCCCCGTCGCGCCCGTCCACGCCAGCAGCTCGTGCGACACCATCGATCCGGCGATGTCGCTCATGATCCCGGAAGCCATCCCGCCCACGAGGACGACAACGGCGGTGATCATGGCCATACGTGCCACGACCGGCGCGAAGGCCGCACCGCGGAGCAGCTGGAAGCAGGCCACGGCGATGAGGCCGGCGATGGCAGCCGGCACGAGGGCGCCGAGCGCCTGACCGATGCCCCACAGCACGCGGGCGCCCGAAGACGCCCCCTCGACCCAGACGTCGGCCTCGACGAAGCCGCCCTGAGCGAGGGTCGCCGTTGTACCGGAGATCGTCGTCCCCGGTGGCAGCGTCGGCCAGAAGGGCGACACCGGGATGGTGATGTGCAGCTGCGTATCCATGAGGGAGCCGACGAGCACGATGATCGCCGCCACCACGCCGAACAGCGCGGCGAGTGCGGAAACAGTCAACGTGAGCCCGATCGTGGGGTCGATGCCCCGCCGCCGCCAGGACCGGGCGGCCAGCACCAAGAGGGCGACGATCACCCCCACGATGATGAGCAGCACGAGGATGTGAGCCCACGAGAACGCACCCATCAGGCGCTCCTTTCAGACGAGAAGAACGTCGAAACACTCATCACACGAGGCCTTCGGTGTCTTTCTGCAGCCGAGTGCCCATCTGGAACGCCATCGCGACGAGGGCGAGGCCGAAGGCCCAGCCGATAGGCGCCGCGTCGAGGTTGAGGGCGAACCCGGCGAGACTCTCGTACGTGCTCGTCCCGTCGCCGCCCGCCGTGACCTCTGCCGCACCCAAGAAGTTGACGACCATGGCCCGGCCGTAGGCGCCCGCGAGCTGAGCCCCCATCCCGCCGATCATGACGGCGACAGCGGCGATCCCGATTCCGAGCGGAAGGAGCCGCGTGAACGGCTTGCGGCGGCGAAGCGCGATCGAGAGCCAGAAGATTGCGCCCCCGATCGCGCACGAGGCCACCAACGGCAGCGCTCCTTCGAGGAACAGCATCCATCGCGGACCGATGGGCAGTCCTGCGACCTCCAGCCAGGCAGTTTCGTACCCGGCGCCGACGATCGCGTCCGACTTGTCGGCGAACGCTGGGGTCCGATCGCTCGAGACCGGCATGCGCGGGATACGGGTCGGCTCGCTCGAGAACGTCAAGAACGCTGTCCCGACCACGGCCGCAGCGCTAAGGCCGGCCACGAGGAACGCACCGGTTCCGGTGATGGCGATGCCGATCATGTCGGCTCTCGAGAGGCCAGTACGGGAGGCCCCCCGTCGGCTCCGCGCGGCGAGCACGATGACCGCTCCCGCGATCACGACCGGCACGCCTACCCACAAGGCGAGGAACTCCCACGGTACGTACATCCGCATCCCCTTATCGATAGTCGTTGTTATCGACAAACGATAAGAGTCTGGACCCCCGCTGTCAACGGGTATGCCCCTGGCGAACACGGGCGCGCGCCCAGCCCCTGCTGGTTACGCTCGAAGCACGGCGCCACCAGTGCGCCCGGAGGAGTCGACGATGTTCGAGAGATTCACGGATCGTGCCCGTCGTGTGGTCGTGCTCGCCCAGGAAGAGGCGAAGATGCTCAACCACAACTACATCGGGACGGAGCACATCCTGCTCGGCCTCATCCACGAGGGCGAGGGCGTCGCAGCCAAGGCGCTCGAATCCCTCGGAATCTCGCTGGACGCCGTCCGCGAGCAGGTGCAGGACATCATCGGGCAGGGTCAGCAGCAGCCGACAGGCCACATCCCGTTCACGCCGCGCGCCAAGAAGGTCCTCGAGCTGTCCCTGCGCGAGGCGCTGCAGCTCGGCCACAACTACATCGGCACCGAGCACATCCTGCTCGGCCTCATCCGCGAGGGCGAGGGCGTCGCCGCCCAGGTGCTCGTCAAGCTCGGCGCCGACCTCAACAAGGTCCGCCAGCAGGTCATCCAGCTGCTCAGCGGCTACCAGGGCAAGGAGCCCGCCGCCGTCTCCGGTGCCGCGCACGAGAGCCAGCAGACCGCCCAGGGCGGCTCGCAGGTCCTCGACCAGTTCGGCCGCAACCTCACGCAGGCCGCGCGCGAGAACAAGCTCGACCCGGTGATCGGGCGCGAGAAGGAGATCGAGCGCGTCATGCAGATCCTGTCGCGCCGCTCCAAGAACAACCCCGTCCTGATCGGCGAGCCGGGGGTCGGCAAGACCGCCGTCGTCGAGGGCCTCGCGCAGGCGATCGTGAAGGGCGATGTCCCCGAGACGCTGAAGGACAAGCAGCTCTACTCGCTCGACCTCGGCTCGCTCATCGCGGGCTCCCGCTACCGCGGCGACTTCGAGGAGCGCCTGAAGAAGGTCACGAAGGAGATCCGCACCCGCGGCGACATCATCGTCTTCATCGACGAGATCCACACGCTCGTGGGCGCGGGCGCCGCCGAGGGCGCGATCGACGCGGCCTCCATCCTGAAGCCGCTCCTCGCCCGTGGCGAGCTCCAGACGATCGGCGCCACGACGCTCGACGAGTACCGCAAGCACTTCGAGAAGGATGCTGCGCTCGAGCGCCGCTTCCAGCCCATCCAGGTCGCCGAGCCGTCGTTGCCGCACGCCATCAACATCCTGAAGGGCCTGCGCGACCGCTACGAGGCGCACCACAAGGTGCAGATCACCGACGGCGCGATCGTCGCCGCGGCGAACCTCGCCGACCGGTACATCTCGGACCGCTTCCTGCCGGACAAGGCGATCGACCTGATCGACGAGGCCGGTGCGCGTCTGCGCCTCAGCATCCTCTCGAGCCCCCCGGAGCTGCGCGAGTTCGACGAGAAGATCGCCGCCGTCCGTGCCGCTAAGGAGCAGGCGTCGGAGGAGCAGGACTTCGAGAAGGCCGCCTCCCTGCGCGACGAGGAGAAGTCGCTCCTCGCCGAGCGCCTGCGCCTCGAGAAGCAGTGGCGCAGCGGGGATGTCGCATCCCACGCCGTCGTCGACGAGGGTCTGATCGCCGAAGTCCTCGCGCAGGCGACCGGCATCCCGGTGTTCAAGCTCACCGAGGAGGAGTCGAGCCGTCTCGTCTTCATGGAGAAGGCCCTGCACCAGCGGGTCATCGGCCAGGAGGAGGCGATCGCCGCCCTCGCGAAGACGATCCGCCGTCAGCGTGCCGGCCTCAAGGACCCGAAGCGTCCGTCGGGGTCGTTCATCTTCGCCGGCCCCACCGGCGTCGGCAAGACCGAGCTGGCCAAGGCGCTCGCGGAGTTCCTCTTCGACGACGAGGGCGCGCTGATCTCCCTCGACATGTCGGAGTTCGGCGAGAAGCACACCGTCTCCCGTCTGTTCGGCGCCCCTCCCGGGTTCGTCGGCTTCGAGGAGGGCGGCCAGCTCACCGAGAAGGTGCGCCGCAAGCCGTTCTCGGTCGTCCTCTTCGACGAGATCGAGAAGGCCCACCCGGACATCTTCAACTCGCTGCTGCAGATCCTCGAAGAGGGTCGTCTGACCGACGGTCAGGGCCGCGTCGTCGACTTCAAGAACACCGTCATCATCATGACGACGAACCTCGGATCGTCGGCGATCGCCGGCGGCCCGGTCGGCTTCCAGGTCGAGGGCAACTCGCAGACCTCGTACGAGCGGATGAAGGGCAAGGTCGACGAGGAGCTCAAGCGCCACTTCAAGCCCGAGTTCCTGAACCGCGTCGACGACATCATCGTCTTCCCGCAGCTGAACAAGGATGAGCTGCGCGAGATCGTGGGTCTGTTCACCAAGCGCCTCGGCGAGCGCCTGCTCGACCGCGACATGACGGTGGAGCTGACGGATGCCGCCAAGGACAAGCTGATCGAGATCGGGTTCGACCCGACGCTCGGCGCCCGTCCGCTGCGCCGCGCCATGCAGCGTGAGGTCGAGGACCGCCTCAGCGAGCAGATCCTGCACGGCGAGCTCAACCCCGGCGACCACGTGCGGGTCGACGCGAAGGACGGCGAGTTCGTCTTCGAGACCGCTCCGCGCGGCGAGAAGGTCGCGGTCGGCGTCGCGACAGCGGGAGAGATCCCGGCCACGCCGGATCTCGCGATCACGAGCGACTGACCCCGGTCGGGGGACCGATTCCGAAGAGGCGGATGCAGCGGCATCCGCCTCTTCGTCGTTCACCGCGGGCACCGCGACCTGACGTTGACTTGCCCCAAACGTGCGACACGCCAGGCGTGTCGCGTACAGATGAGGCAAGTCAAGGAGAGGGGCGCGGGGTTCTACGCTTGATGGGTGAGCTCCTTCATCGTGCGCCCGGCGCGCGCGACCGACGTCCGCGGCATCCAGGCCATGCTCGAGCCGTACGTGGAGCGACGCATCCTGCTCGGCAAGGACATCGTCCTGCTGTACGAATCGCTCCAGCAGTTCCTGGTCGCCGAGGCGGACGGGGTGCTGATCGGATGCGGCGCCCTCCACGTCATGTGGGAGGACCTCGGTGAGATCCGCACGCTCATCGTCGACGACGCGTGGCTGCACCACGGCGTCGGCAAGCAGCTCGTGGTGGGGCTCGAGTCGAACGCACGCGCGCTCGGGCTCACACGCCTGTTCTGCCTCACGTTCGAGGTCGACTTCTTCACGCGGCGCGGGTTCGCGCCCATCGGCGAGCAGGTCGTCGACCCCGACGTGTACTCGCAGCTGCTGCGCAGCCCCGACGAGGGCGTGGCGGAGTTCCTCGATCTCGCGCATGTGAAGCCGAACACGCTCGGCAACACGCGGATGCTCAAGCGCCTCTGAACCGCGGCGCGTGCCGATACGGGAGCCGGTCTGCGCCCGGCTTAGCCTGGATGCATGACCACTCAGCACCCGCGGCGCCGGCATTCGCCGGCCGTGTACCGGCGTCGCCGGCTCGCGGTGCTGCTGGTGCTGATCCTGATCGCCGCCGGCGTGTGGCTCGCCATCGCGCAGCCGTGGTCGAGCAAGGCCCAGACGCGGAACGCTCCGCCGCCGGTCGCCGGGTCGACTGGAGCCACTTCGCTGCCCGTGCCGACGGGCGCGTCGCCGTCGGACACGCCGACGCCGACGGTCGAGGCCGACGCGCAGCCCACCACAGTGCCACCGGCATCCACCCCGACGGCGCATGCGATGGCGACCGCGGCGCCCTGCACGCCGGCGAACGTGGCGGTGGATGCCGTCACGGACCAGACCACGTATCCGAGCGGGCAGAGCCCCAAGTTCTCGATCCGGCTGACCAATCACGGCTCGACGGACTGCACCATGAACGTCGGCACGACGACGCAGAAGTTCACGGTCACGAGCGGCAGCGACACCTGGTGGCGCTCGACCGACTGCCAGTCGGAGCCGAGCGACATGACGGTGCTCATCAAGGCCGGCCAGACCGTCCAGAGCGCGACGCCGATCGTCTGGGACCGCACGCGATCGTCGGTGTCCACGTGCTCTGCGACTACGCGTCCGAAAGCCCCCGGCGGGGGAGCGTCGTACCATCTCGCGGTCGAGATCGGCGGGATCGCGTCGAACGGAACCGCGCAATTCATCCTGTATTAGTACTTATTGGCACGTTCAAATGTCCCCCAAAAGGGGGACGCGAGGTCTCTGGACGCTCACGTACCCTGTACTTGTCACGCAGGAAGTCGTAGCTGTCCCCAGCAGCGCCGAGCCGGCCTTGAATCTTTCAACCGACCACGACACCGTGTGATCCGGACCCCCTGATGGCTTCCCCAGAGCCGCCAAGGGGGTCCTTCATTTTCCCCGGCAGGGTGTGTCGGGTCCTGACCCTTGTACATACAAAATGTCCCCCAAAAGGGGGACGCGAGGGATGTTGACGGTCACATACTCTTGACTTGTCACGTTCGACGTCGTAGCTGTCCCCAGCAGCGCCAATGCCGGCCCGATAACTTCGACCGACCACGACCGAATGTGGCCAGGACCCCCGGAAGGCTTCCCCAGAGCCTGGAGGGGGTCCTCTACTTTTTCAGGGCATGTGCGGTTCGCTCGTGGCGGATGCGGCGACTCGCGCGTCATGCCGATCTACGCTGGAATGATGGCCGAGGCACCCTGGAACGTTCACCCCGAGCACGCTCCCGACCGGCGCAACACCGCGCTCGCCGATGCCCTCCAGACGCGGGACATGGCGGCGATCGCGTTCGCGCTCCGGCACGGACCGACCGTCGTGCCGCTGACCGGCACCGATGCAGGGGACGTGTCCCTGGATGCCGGGGATGTCTGGACGTTCCGCGATCCGGAGACCGGCGCCAGAGCGCTGCTGCTGTTCAGCGACGCGGAGCATCGACCCGCAATGATTCCCGCAGGCGTGGGCCTGCACTCGCCCGCGTGGCTGAAGCAGTACCTCACGTCGCACCGCGACACCATCTCGGCCGTGTACTTCGACGTCGCCGGCCCGCATCCCATGCAGGCGACACCTGACGAGCTGCTGCGCGTCCTCGAAGCCTGAGCTGCACCCGACTGTCAGCGTCGTGCTCCAGAAGACCCTCAGAAGGCCGGCACGCCGTCGCGGATCGACCGGACCGGCCGCACGGTGAGGTCGCGCAGGGCGCCCGCCAGCGACTCGGATGCCTCGTCGATGAACGTCTTGTAACCCAGCCGCGCGCCTTCGGCTCGGCGGTGCGCGGCACTCGTGACCGGGCGGACTTCGCCGGCGAGGCTCAGCTCGCCGACGGCGGCGATGTCATGCCGCACCGGCTGGCCGCGGACGGCGCTCGCGATCGCCAGCGCGATGGCGAGATCGGCGCCCGGCTCTACGAGCCGCACCCCACCCACCGTGGAGACGTAGACATCCTGGTCGGACAGCTTGATGTTCGCGCGCCGCTCGAGCACGGCGAGGATCATCGCCACGCGCGCCGAGTCGACTCCGCTGACGACCCGGCGCGGGTTCGGCGCGGTCGACGGCACGGTCAGCGCCTGCACCTCCACGGGCATGGCACGCCGGCCCTCGAGGGCGATCGTGACGCACGTGCCGGGCTCGGGTGAGCCGTGGCCGAGGAAGAGCCGGCTCGGGTCGGGCACCTCGGCGATGCCGCTGCCGGTCATCTCGAAGCAGCCCACTTCGTCGGTCGGCCCGAACCGGTTCTTGAGCGCCCGCACGAACCGGAGCGCCGTGTGCCGGTCGCCCTCGAAGTGGCACACCACGTCGACAAGATGCTCGAGGATGCGGGGGCCCGCGATCGACCCGTCTTTCGTGACATGGCCGACGATGACGATCGGCAGGTTGCGCTCCTTCGCCACGCGGATGAGGGACGCCGCCACCTCTCGCACCTGGCTGGGATGCCCGGCCAGGCCGTCGGACTGCGCCGAGGACACCGTCTGCACGGAGTCGACGATCAGCAGCTCGGGCTGCACGTCGTCGACGTGGCCGAGGATCGTCGCGAGGTCGGTCTCGGCCGCGAGGTACAGCTCGTCGTGGAGCGCACCCGTGCGCTCGGCACGCAGCCGGACCTGCGCGGTGGACTCCTCGCCGCTCGCGTAGAGCACGCGCCGGCCCGCGCGGGCGCTCTGCGCCGCGACCTCGAGCAGCAGCGTCGACTTGCCGACTCCGGGCTCGCCGGACAGCAGGATCGCGGCGCCCGGGACGATGCCGCCGCCGAGGACGCGATCGAACTCGTCGACCCCGCTCGTGCGGCGCGGGGTATCCGTCGTATCGATGCGGGTGATGGGAAGCGCCGCGCGGACGGGGGAGACGGAGGCGACCGCCTTCACGATGCCGGTCTGCTCCGCGGTCTCCACGACCGTGCCCCACTGCTGGCACTCGCCGCACCGGCCGACCCAGCGCAACGTCGTCCAGCCGCACTCGGTGCACCGGAAGGGCGTGGGGGCGGATGCTCGTCGGGACGCCATGGATTCAGGGTATGCGGGAGCCCCGACATCCCTCCGACGCCCCGCGCACGAGGGATGCGGGAGGCGTGGTCCGGGGCATACGCTGGCGACATTCGGCGTGTGAGGGGGACGAGATGTGCAGGTGGCTGGCGTACACGGGGGAGCCGATCCGGCCTTCCGCCCTCATCCTCGACACGCAGCATTCGGTCGTCGCGATGTCGCTGAACTCGCCTCTCGGCGCGGAGACGGTCAACGGCGACGGGTTCGGGCTCGGCTGGTATCCGGAGGATGCGGCGGGGTCCCCGCATCCCGCCGTCTTCCGCAGCATCGAGCCGGCCTGGAACGACCAGAATCTCCGTGAGATCAGCCGCGCCGTCCTGAGTCCGCTGTTCTTCACGCACGTGCGCGCGGCGGCCGGCCCGCCCATCCAGCAGACGAACTGCCACCCGTTCCGGCACGAGAACTGGCTGTTCATGCACAACGGGGCGATCTCGCAGTTCGGTCTCATCAAGCGGGAGCTGACGTTCGCGGTCGATCCCGCGCTGTACACCGGCATCCAAGGCACCACCGATACGGAGGTCCTCTTCCATCTGGCGCTGACGCTCGGTCTCATGGACGACCCGGTCGCAGCGGTCGGAGCCGCCATCCGCCGGGTCGAAGAGGCCGGGCATGCCGCCGGCATCCCGTTCCCGATGCAGGGGACGCTCGCGGTGTCGGACGGCGAGACACTGTGGGCGTTCCGTTACTCGTCGCAGGGGCGATCCCGTACGCTCTTCCATTCGGCCGACGTGCCGGCGCTGCGCACGATGTACCCGGAGGCCGAGCGGCTCGAGCTCTTCGGCGACCACGCCCAGGTCGTCGTCTCCGAGCCGCTCAACGACCTGCCCGGCGTCTTCCTGGAGGTGCCCGAGTCGACGGTCGCGGTGCTCGACCCCACCGGCTACCACCACCGGCCGTTCCTCGACGCCTGAACCTTTCTGACGAACGAAGCGGAGACGTATGGAGTACGGCCTGCACATCGCAGACTTCACCTGGAACAGCGGTCCGGCCGAGCTCGGGCCGGCTCTCGCGAAACACGTCCGGGATGCGGAGGACGCCGGCATCCAGCGCATCACCGTCATGGACCACTTCTGGCAGCTGCGGATGATCGGGCCGGAGAGCAACGAGATGCTGGAGGCGTATGCGGCGCTCGGCTTCATCGCCGCGCACACGTCTGTTGCGCGACTGCACACGCTCGTGACCGGTGTGGTCTACCGAGAGCCGGCGCTGCTCGCGAAGGCCGTCACGACACTCGACGTCCTGTCCGGCGGACGGATGGGACTCGGCATCGGCGCGGCGTGGAACGAGTGGGAGTCGCGCGGACTGGGCTTCGAGTTCCCGCCGATCGCGGAGCGATTCGGCCGGCTCGAGGAGGCGATCCAGATCTGCCTGCAGATGTGGTCGGACTCCGAGGAGCCGTTCGACGGCGCCTACTACCACCTGGAGCGCACGCTCAACTCACCGCAGAGCATCTCGAGGCCGCATCCGTACCTCATGATCGGCGGGGGAGGCGAGAAGAAGACCCTGCGGCTGGTGGCGCGGCACGCGGATGCGTGCAACATCTCCGCGTCCATGGATGTCGCCGCGAAGCTGGATGTTCTGCGACGGCACTGCGACACGGTCGGCCGGGACTACGGCGACATCGAGAAGACCGCCATGGCGCACCTCACGCCGGCGTCGACCGTCGACGACGTGGCCCGTGAGACGGAGCGCCTGCGGGAGGCCGGCTTCACGGCGATCTACTGGTTCGCGGTCGGGATGCCGGAGCCCTCTGCCGTCGTGGAGGTGCTCGGGGGTGCGCTCGCGCGGGTGTCGTGAGCTTTGTGCTCCGATCCTCTCGATTCGCGGCGTGGCGCGGCGTCGCGTACACTTGTCCGCGGTGACGTGTCCGAGCGGCCGAAGGTGCAACTCTCGAAAAGTTGTGTAGGGTAACCCCCTACCGTGGGTTCAAATCCCACCGTCACCGCCACAGAAAACCCCTGTTGATCAGGGGTTTTCTTAGTTTCGGCACGGCCGCGTCTCTTCTCAAGTCTTGTCAAGAGCGCCGCCGACGTGGCCAACATCCGCGGAATCACGCGGAAGTCGGCGCACCTACGGTGGGAATCTGCCCCACCGTAGGTTTCGATGGGAACGAACATTCGAGACCCCTCGGCGCTGACAACGTGGGTCTTCTGAAGCCTGTCAGGTCAGTAGCGAACCGATCGCGTCGGCGGCCTCCCCGATGAGCGCGGCCGCTCCGAGCAGCGGAACGATCACCAGGATCTTCAGTTCGCGGGCGCGTGTGGTGACCATGGCCCAGCCGCGCCCGCCTTCGATCACGCCGAGCTTCTTCGCAATGTCCGTCTGATGATTCTTTGCCGTCTTGACGGAGATGTGCAGTTTCGCTGCGATCGAGCGGATCGAGTGCCCGCTCCACAGCATCTCGAAGATCTGCGCTTGTCGGTCGGTCAGGTGGGACGCGAGCACCGCCGTGTCGATGACCTCTTTCGTGGCAACGCTGAGAGCGCCTGACGTGTGGAGTGCCGTGCTGAGCGCGTCGAGGTTGGCGCTGACCCCGCGGTGAAGCGCTCCGGCCAGGCACCTCGGATGATCCGACATGACATCGAGGAGAGCGGGAAATGCCGTCTCGAACAGCACGTTCTTCGCTTCGATCACAGCAGAGATGCTGATGCCGGCAGCGTGAAGGTCGCTCATCAACAACCAGGGGTCACCTGGGGTGCGCGGCTGGCTGCCCTTGCTGAGAACATCCGCGATGACCTGATCCACGATCTGTTCGGCTCGCGCGGCGGTGCGTCGACCTCGAAGGGCATCCCCGACGAGCGGGTTGCCGAGCATCGCCAGCCGGTCCACGAAGTCCTCCGAAACACGCCGCGGGAGCAGCATGACGGGAAGGTCTCTCCCGGTCGTCGCCGTCGCCTCTGCGCTGTGCACCGGAAGATTGTAAGCAGAATGGAGCAATTCTCCCGCACGCGGCCCTCAGCGGCTCATTCGCGGGCGCGGGATCCCCCGCGGGCACCGCCGCGCGGCGAGAAAAATAGGACCGCAGTCCTATGGATCGCGTACCTGCGAGTTCCTTATATTCACGGAATGTTTGAATTCGCCCCGGGTGCCTCTCGTCTCGGATCCACGTCTGCCCGTCCTCAGCGGGCGCAACCCGAAGGGCTCGCGGCATGACTCGGCGAGGCGCACGAGTGACCACGCCGCGCACCTGGTCTCCCGCCGCACGCGCGCTCACGATGACCACGGTCTCGATGCTCGCCACGGCCGCGGTGCTCGTCGCCGGCCTGAGCCCTGCGGAGGCCGCTACGGTGCAGTCGACGCGCCAGCACCGGTCGGTGCAGGATCTGCCGGGTCTGGGTGTCGGGAAGGCGAAGGGTTCCGAGACGGGTGTGCCCGCCGGGTCGAAGCTGAGCGCTCAGCAGGTCGCGCCGGGCGTGCTGGGTTCGCGGGCGTCGAAGACGGGAACGAAAGCTGACCTGACGCCGCCGCCGGCGGCCGCCCCGACGGTCGCACCGTCTCCGCAGGCGGGGGCGAAGCTGTCGTCGCGGTCGACGTACGAGACGGTGTGGTCGAACCAGGATGGGACGAAGACCGCGCAGATGTCGGCGAACCCGTTGAACGTGAAGGACGCGACCGGCAAGTGGGTGGGAATCGATTCGACCCTGTCGAAGTCGAGTTCGGGGGAGTACTCCGCCCCGAACAACCCGGTGCGGCCGCGGTTCACCGCATCCACCGGCTCCGGGTCGTCGGATTTCTCCGTGACGTCGGCCGAGACCGGCGATCAGGTCTCGTTCCAGCTGCAGGGTGAGAAGCATGTCTCCGCAAGGTCCCCTCGGGAGGCAGAGGTGAAGGCGTCTGACGAGGCCGGTGCGTCCGCGTCGCATGGGGTGGCGTATGACGGGATCCTGCCGGGGGCCGATGCGAGCTACCAGGTGGATTCGGCGGGGGTGAAGGAGGTGCTGATCCTCCAGGCCGCGCCGACCTCGGCGCACCCGTCGTATTCGTGGACAGTGAGGGCGCCGGGTCTGACCTTGTCCAAGGGCGACAACGACACGGTCGTGTTCACGAACAAGCACGGCGAGCAGGTGTTCTACATCCCGACACCCGTGATGACCGACTCGTCGGGCACGGAGGGAGTATCCGGGGACGCCCTGGCCACGATCCCGGTGACGATCCGTCACGATTCCGGGAGCGATTGGACGATCACCCTCACGCCGGATGCCGGGTGGCTGAATGATCCGTCGCGGGTGTATCCGGTGTCTGTGGACCCCTCGATCGACAGCGGGCGAGACAGCTTCACCGCGTTTGAGTCGCTGAACAACGGGGCGTCTGTCAACATCACCGAACCTCACGCGTGGATCGGCAATTCGCGGTTGAACAGCGCGCCGAGCGTGTGGCGGTCTGTGGTGCACTATCCGTACGAGTCGCTGTTCGGCATGCAGATCCTGTCGGCGAAGCTGAACGAGACCGAGGCCGACGCCGGCACCGCGAACGTGACCTCCAGTGAGGCCGGCTGGGCGCACGCGAACACGTGGAACTGCCAGACGTCGAATGAGTCGACGACGAGTTTCACGTACGGCTACTACGGCACCGCGTCGTTCGACGTGACCAGCATCGTGAACACGTGGGTGTCGAACAAGACAAGCGCGCAGCCGTTCTGCCTGCGCGGGGATGAGAACCCGGGCCTGTACACATACAAGGCGGTCAGCAGCGACCTCTGGATCAGCTACGAAACCCCGCCCCTGGTGAACGGAAGCCCGACGACCATCGCGGACCCGAACCCGGGGTTCCCGTCCCAGCAGTCCGCGCCTGGGGCGACTTCGTCCGGCGCGCCGACCGCGGCTCCGCCGGTGACCTCGCTGACGCCCACGTTGAACATCAACGCCACGCAGGATGGGTCGAACGGGAACGCTCTGCAGTACCAGTTCATGGTCTCGACGAACTCGACGGTGTATCCCAATCCGATGTGGTGGACGCCGTGGCAGACGGGCCCCGCCGGATCCTCCGTCCAGGGGCTCAACGCGACGGTTCCGGCGGGCGTGCTCCGTCCCGGCACCCAGTACTACTGGACGGCGGTGGTGCAGGACCAGAACGGCATCCAGGCCTGGTCGCCGACGTATTCGTTCAAGACCACGAGCCTGCCCACGTACGGGTCGACGGGCGTGTTCTCCCCGCAGGACGGGTCCGTGGTCGCGTCGACGACGCCAACCCTGGTAGCACCGCTGGCGACCGCGACGAACGGGCAGCCGTTGTCATATGAGATCCGGTTGACGTCGGGTTCGGACGGGTCGTCGGGGCAGATCGCCCAGTCGCCCCTGTGTGCGACGAGCGGGTCGGCGTGTGTGATCAACACGTCCGCGGGGACGGTGTCGTGGCCGGTGCCGGCCTCGATCCTGCAGGACGGCGCCTCCTACACGTGGGTGGAAGTCATCAACGACGGCTACGGCGACTACACGCAGACCGCGAACTCGACGACCGGGGTCAACCGACTCACCGTGAACACCCGCATCGCCACCCCCGGCCCGTCCCCGACGGACAGCGCGGGCCCGGTGTCGGTCAACTTGGCCAACGGGAACGTGTCGGCCGCGTTCACGTCCCCGACGGTCTCGACCGTCGGGGGGAGCATGGGGCTGAACTTCTCCTACAACTCGCTTCTCGCGTCGAATCAGGGCCTCGTCGGCACGTACTACAACGAGTCCCAGTCGTCGCCGACGTTCAACTACACGAACCCGGCCGGGACGCAGGCGCTCGTCCGCACAGACTCGGCGATCGACTTCGATTGGGGCGGAGCCGCACCGGACTCCGCGGTGAATCAGACGGACTTCCAGGTGCAGTGGAACGGTTACCTGACGCCCGCCCCTGGGACCTATGCGTTTGGGTTCCAGTCCGACGACGGCGTCGAGCTCTCCCTGGGCAACACCGCGATCATCACCGATCAATGGACGCCTCGGCACGATACCTCGCCTGTCATGGAGAATGCGGCGGCGCAGATCCTGACAGTCTCGGGATCGACGTGGACGATCGGGAGTCAGTCGGGTCAGCTTCCGATCCCTGTGACCGTGAACTACTACCAGCAAACGGGCTCAGCGGATGTGTATCTCGAGGCCGAGACCATGTCCGGCTCGACGTGGAGCACCCCGCAGATCGTGCCCGCCTCGTGGTTCTCGAAGACTCCGACTCTGCTCCCCGGCGGATGGGCGTCGTCGGGGGCAATTCTCGGAGACGCGGGCACCTACGTTTCGGCATCCAAGCAGGGCGGCTCCGTCGTCGTCACCGACGCAGCCGGCGGCACCCACACGTACGCTCTCGCCTCGACCGGCGGGTACACCCCGCCTCCCGGTGAGCAGTCGGTTCTCACGACGGACGGCAATGGCAACCTTGTCCTCACGGACGAGTCGGGCACCGTGTACCAGTTCAACGCGGCGGGTCTGGTCACATCCGCGACCCCGGCCGTGGACGCGGGCGCAAAACCGGCGACCCCGGTTCCGAACTACAACGCCTCCCGCCAGCTGACGAGCCTGTCCGACCCATTGTCGGGCACCACGTCAAACGGCACGACCACTTACAGCCGTCAGGTTCAGTTCTCCTACTTGTCGTCCACGACGATCGCCTCGTCGACGAAGTCGGGCTCGAACTACGCTGCCGGCGCGTGCGCACCACCGTCGTCGACGAATACCACGTTCGGGCAGATCACGAACCAGGGCATCACCACCGGTACCGACAGCACCGCCTATCCGTCGACGTCGGATGCGGGGATGCTGTGCCAGATCCTCTACCCGGACGGGACGACCACGCAGCTGTACTACAACGTGAACGGGCAGCTCGCAGAGATCGTCGACCCCGGCAGCGAAGTCACGAACCTCGGATACACGTATGACTCGAGCACAGGTCGTTACCTGCTGAGCGCGATTCGCAATCCACTGGCGAACGACTGGCTGGCCGCGGACACGACCCGCAACCCCGCCGGACCGGTGACGACGAACATCGCCTACGACGCGTCCGACCGTGCCACTACGGTCACGCTTCCCGCCCCCGATGGGGTGACGACGGCGAAGGCCCCGCAGAAGACCTACACCTACGGGACCGGGACGACGTACGTGGATGTCGCCGGGCTGTCCGTGCCGACAACGGGCGGCAGCAACGGACACGCGGCGACAGTTACCTACAACCAGAACCTGCAGGAGCTCACCGCCACGGGTGCGTCAGGGCTGATCGCGCAGTCCATGTGGAACAGCCACGACAACAAGCTGGCGAGCATCGACCCGCTAGGCCACGAGTCGTCCACCGTCTACGACCAGGAAGAGCGGGCGGTCGCCTCCTACGGGTCGGCACCGTCGTCCTGCTTCACCGGCGTCCAGGCCGCGACCGCGACACAGCCGGCCAATGGGCCGCTTCCGGCATCGTCGACGTGCGCGGCGACGGGGCTGCCGGTCGCAGAGACGGACGCGACGTTTGACGGCAACCTGCACGGGCTTGCCGCGACCTGGTACAACAACACGCTGCTCTCCGGAGCTCCTGCCGCGTACTCGCTCGGCATCCCCGCCGCACCGGGCGCGACCGGGGGCGCGACCGACGGCTCGATCAACTACACCTGGACCAACACGGCCAACACCGGGGCGGTATCCCCGATCACCGGCGACACCGGCACCATCGTGGGCGGCAGCGGCGGCGCGAACTGGACTGCGATGTTCAGTGGGCTGATCACGTTCCCCACCGCGGGCACGTACACGTTCTATACGTACGCGGACGACGGCACCGACCTGTGGATCAACGACCAGCTGATCATCAACAACCTCTCCTCCAGCAGCCCGCACTTCGCCGGCGCGACGAAGAGCTTCACCGTCACCGCCGGTCAGACGCTGCGGATCCGGCTCGCCTACCTGCAGCTGACCGGAGGCTCCGTGCTGCAGCTCGGCGCGACGACGAATGGCAGCGTCCCGTCGACGTATTCGCCCACCGCGTCGACCGTCATCCCCGCGTCGTGGTTGTCGCCGGCATACAACCTGACGACATCGACGACGGCGAAGGATGCGACGAGCTCAACGGCGACCGCGTCACAGGTGGCCTCGACCACCGCAACGACGTCGTACAGCAAGCCCTGGTACGGGATTGCTTCGGGCAAGACGATCGACCCGACCGGACTCAATCTGACGAGTTCGGCGACGTATGAGGCGGCCGGTTCCGGGTACTTCCGTCAGCTGACCGCGACGAAGCCCGCAGGGTCGGCGACGACCACGACGAACGTCTACTATGGGCAGTCCGGTGTGGCTGCCACGACGGATCAGGCGGCGTGCGGTATTCCGGCGGGGACGAACCAGTTCGGGATGCTGAAGTCCGGCACCGGCCCGACGCCCGCAGTGGGGTCCGCGCAGTCGGTGACGTACGTGTACGACATTCTGGGTCGGGTTGTCGGAGAGAAGAACGCCTCTGATACCGCGTGGACGTGCATGACGTACGACGCGCGCGGCCGGATCTCGAGCACCTCGATTCCCGCCTTCGGTTCAGCGCCCGCCCGCACGGTATCGGAGAGCTACACCTCCGACGGGACCGCGACGGGAGACCCGCTGACGACGAGCGTCACGGACCCGCAGGGGACGGTGAAGACCGTGTCTGACCTGCTGGACCGCACCCTGTCCTACACGGACGTGTGGGGCACGGTGACGACGACCTCGTACAACCAGCTCTCACAGGTCACGTCCGTGACCTCAACGCCCTCTGGCCAGGCCGCGGCGACGCAGGCGTACACGTACAACATCGATGGTCAGGTCACTCAGATCACTGACGGCGGTAGCGTGTTGCAGACCATGACCTATACGACCGGGGTCCTGAGCGCGGTGTCCGCCCCCTCCGGTGCCGGGAATGCCGGCAACGGAGTGACGGGCACGTTCACCCAGGGCCCGACAGGTGCGGTGTCGGGCATGTCGTGGGCGTTCCCGAACGGGCAGGCCGCGGTCTCCGACCAGGTGACCCGCTCCCAGTCGGGCAAGGTCCTTACCGACACGCTCGCGGACGGGGCCACCCAGTACGCGTCGTCCTACACGTACGACGCGGCCGACAGGCTCACCGCCGCGACCGTGCCGGGCAACCAGGAAATCTGGTCGTATGCCGCGACCGGCGGATGCGGGGCGAACACGGCGGCGGGCGCGGACGGGAACCGGACCGGGTTCACGGACACCCCCACCGGGGGGACCGCGTGGTCAGTGGCGTACTGCTACGACAACGCGGACCGCCTCACCGGCGATACCATCACCAACCCGCAGGCCGGGGCGGACACCCTCGCGTCGACGAACCTGAGCGGCAGCAACCTCTCCTACGACGCGCACGGGAACACGACCCAACTCGCGGATCAGACGTTGACCTGGGACGGGTCCGACCGGCTGGTCTCGATCACCTCCACGGGAGGCGCGAACCCGGCCAACGCGGCCTCGATCAGCTACGTACGAGACGCAACCGACCGGGTCATCCAGGAGACCGTCACCAGCGGCGGGAACACCACGACCCAGAAGTACTCCTACACCGGCGGCGGTGACAGCCCCGACTACATCCTCACCACCACCGGGGCGATCACCGACCGCCTGCTGTCCTTGGCTGGCGGTGTGATGTTCAATGCCACGGGGACAGGATCCGCCTGGTCGTACCCCGACGTCCACGGGGATGTCGTCGTCACCTGCGACGGGACCGGGGCCCGGACCGGGAACATCGGGTTGTTCGATCCGTTCGGTTCTCCGATCGATCCCACCACCCACACGATCGGAACCTTCGCGGCCGACGGCGACCAGCCCAGCAACCTGTCAGGCACGGCGAACGCGCTGGGCTGGGAAGGATCACACGACAAGCTCACCGACCATGCTGGCGACATCACCGGCATCGAAATGGGCGCCCGTCAATACGTCGCCGCGCTTGGCCGGTTCCTTTCCACCGACCCAGTCGCCGGAGGGAACAGCAACGACTACAACTACCCCAACGACCCCATCAACATGACCGACCTCAGCGGGAAGGTCAGCCTCGCCGACATCGGCCGCTTCCTAACCACCGGGCCTGTTGGTGATCTCATCAACATCGGATGCATGTTCGCCTGGGGCGCCGTGGCGATTGCATGCGGGGTTGTACAAGGGCTCGCATATCTGGCTCGCGGGGATCTCGCAAGCGCGGCAGCGACGGCCGTAGGTTTGGTCGCCGGGGCGTTTCTCGGGTACGCAATGGGCAAGGTCCTGAGCCACCTCTTCAAGGAGGCGACTGGGATGCTGGTTCCAGAAATTCGTTCGCAGGTTCGCAGGGTGGTTCACCACATAATTCACCCCCGCGCCCCGAGGATGGCGCTTAAAATGAGGCACACCGATCGATTTGCTCTCCAAACATGGATGGCCTCAACTGTCGTTGCCGGAGGTGCGAACTATGTCACGTCGAATGTTCTTCATGGTCGGCGCGCATTTTGAATGATCACAAATGGCGAGTCCTATACTGGTGCGTTGGTGCTCGCGTCCTGGCGACGATTTCCGCGTTGATCTCCGTTGCCGCCGCGCTGCTGCTGAACTCGGCGGATACTCATAATTCAGCGGCATTCATCATATTAGTAGTATTCATCGTGTCTCTATTGTTGCTGTTCCTTCGCAGTCTATTCTTCAGGGTAGCGGTGGACTCCACGCATATTCGTGTGGTGAGCTGGTTCCGAGTGTACAAAATTCCACTATCGGACATCGTAAGGGTCGAGGCTGACTCTTACAGTGGGCTTCTGAATTGGGGGAATCTCGATCGTTCAGGCGATTGGTTTGGGATGCTGAGAATCACTAGTGCACGTCTGGGGAAAGCGGACCGCACGCTGGACCTCCCAGTCACGCTGAGTACGGTAGGGCGCGCAGACCGCCTCGCGGCAGACCTGCAATCTCGTGTACCACGCGCGGGGCGCGCGGATTGAGCCATTGGGCGACAACAGTGCCATCCCTCCGTGAATGGGGGCTGTAGACGCTACTACGTCGCGCTCCCAGACCACGGTTGGGGCCCTCGGAGAAGCGCAGCGACATGTATTGCCCGGATTCAACCGGTCGTTGCAACACTGGCTTGTTGAATCGAGAGCAGCATGCGGCGGTGCAATGCTCCACGGATGGGACTACAGATGATGCAGGACGCTCGCACGCCGAAGTTGGCGCGTACGAAGGTTGTGCTCGTGAGTTGGCTGTTCGCGGTTGACCTCTTGGTCTTGTCGATCGTTCGCTTCGCTACGGCTGGTGACATTTCAGGCGTCCCGATCGCCCTCATTGTTCTTCCGCCCGTCGCGTTCATTCTTCTTACCTTCTGGCTCCTGAGTGCACGAAACGAGGGCCGACTGAAGGTTGTGAAGCGCATGCGCCCTGATGCGTTCGCCGCGACCGTGGAGATCTATCCTGACGCCATTTCACAGGTACAAGCGCTTGTCGCTGCCTTCGGCGGAGAACAGCGTCCGCTACAGTCTCGCATCGCGGCGACGCTGTGCATCGATGACCGCAGGCTTGACGTGCTCGGCGGCACGCTCTTCGGAATCGGCGGATCCCCGAAGGTACTTGCCTCGTTCGCTCTTCCCGCAGGCACTGTTGCGTCTGCCGCTCCCGCCACACAGGGTTTCTATGTCCTGAAAACGTTGCAGATCGACTTTGGGTCCGACGGTGGGCAACTTGCTCTCAATCTGTTGCCGATCCGGACCGTTTGGGGTTTGTTCCCTTGGCGGGTGTCAGCGGAGCAACTGACCGATGAGGTAGATGCGTTGAACCGCGCACTTCAACTGCCGGAGGCTTAGTCGGTGCCTGTCGGAGTGGGAGTCGGACTCGGGCTCAAGGGGGGATGTGCCCTGATGGTGAACCAGAACATCAACTGGTGGTAACCATGAACGCGATGAAAGGTTGCTAATGACGACAACGGGAAATAGCGCACTGCTCCTCACTGTCGCGTCACTGGGTATTACAGTCGGTACGCTCATTTTTCTAAATCGAGCTGCTGTTGGCAGGTGGAATGTGCAAATACTCGAAATGGGTAAATCGTTCAACGGCGAACGCCTAACCAGGAATGCCCAGAAGAACTCGACGCCGAAAATGGTCGGGTTCTTGGGTATCGGCTTCGCCGGGATTGGTGGGGTGTTGCTTGTGGCGTGCACCTTGCGTCTCGGTGAGGCGCTCCCACTCGTGGCTTTGATTCCTCCATTCATCGTTGGGCTAGCGGAACTTTCCTTGGGGATATATGCCGCTGTGCGATCCGCGCATCAGAAGAGTCGTGATGACAAGCGCCGAGCGTACACTTCGGCGGGGCTACCACTGATTTTGTGCGGAATATTCACCCTGGCTTTCGTCGCCATGATCGCAGTACACGCCTACTAGCCTCGATCGTAGGTTTGGTCGCCGGGCGCTTCTCGGGTGCGCAATGGGCAAAGTCCTGAGCCACCTCTTCAAGAAGGCGAGTGGGATGCTGGTTCCAGAACTTAGTTCGCAGGTTCGCAGGGTGGCGAGTTGATGAGGTCGGAGTTTCTGATGAGGATCGAGTGATGTCCGGGAGCCGAAAGGTGACCGCACCGGGTGTCGTCCGGCTCGCCGTTGAACTCGGGTTGGTCCCATCCCATGCGGAGATCCGTCGCGATGGATCCGTGCAATGGAAGTCCGAAACTTTTTCCTACATTGGCTTTGTCTACAGGGAGGATGAGGACCTCGCATGGACCTTGTGGGTTGGCGATGCGAATTTCCCCGACGTCGAGGGCGGCATGCTGAGCGTGCCCATCATGGGTGAGCCCTACTCGATGCCTTGGCCGACTCGTGTCGATGACAACTTGACGACCTTCCTCAGAAACGGTCTGGGGGAAGCGGCCCGGTTTGTGAAGAGCCGTGAAGACCTGTGTCTCCTGCTGGCATCGCGCGACAATGTGCGCCGCGGACACGTGACTACCCGGTTCTTTGAGGGCAATCACCCCGCACGGTTCGTTGGTGCTCTGGTGATCGCGCGCGATATGGGCAGGGCTGATCTGGAGGCCGACGTCCTCGGCAAGCTTGCAGGGCTTGAAGGAGGAAGGCAAATTCGGCAGCGCCAAGGGGTGGGCGACGATGCTCGGTCGTGAGCTGAGGATGAAGATCCCGTTGGAGTAGATCACGCCGCCTCGGTATTCGCGTGCGACGACCCGACAACGCTGTCCAGGAAACCGGACCGACCACGCGGCTGTTCGGGGTCTGTTGAACGGATAGGGGCGCCTGATCTGTGGTCCTGTGCGCATCGCTCGGGGACCATCTTGCGACTGATCGCGGGAAGCGATCAACGAAGATCGGGGGCGTCCTGACGTGAGGGGATCTTGAGAAGATGCGAACGACATCCACCCGCCGCGAGCCGCACCGTGAATCTCGGCGAACCGCGGCAAATCAAGGCGAAACAGGGGGAACCTTCGCCTGCACTCCTCTGGAGTATGGGTTCAAATCCCACCGTCACCGCCATGACGAAAGACCCTGTTCATCAGGGGCTTTCGTTTGTTGCGATGGAGATTGATCACACGGTCGGGGCGCGCACCACACGGTGCTCGTCAGGGCGCGTCATTCTTCGGGGATGTCTCGGCCGAATGCCTCGAGCGTGATCGCTTCCGGTTCCGGGCCGCCGCGCACGCCTCGGTCCAGTGCGTCGATGAGGCGCAGCTCGTCGCCCGTGAGATCGAAGTCGAACACGTCGAAGTTCTCCGCGATGCGGGCGGGCTTGACGGACTTGGGGATCGCGGAGCGGCCTTCCTGCAGGTGCCAGCGCAGCATCACCTGTGCTGCGCTCTTTCCGTACCTCCCGGCGATCTCCAGGATGGTGGGGTCGTTGAACGTGCTGGTGGCGTCTTCACCGCGGTAGGAGGTGATCCCCCCGATCGGAGACCACGCCTGCGTGACGATCCCGTACTGGGCATCGGCGGCCTACACATCGGGTTGCGTGAAGAACGGATGCACCTCGATCTGGTTCACCGCCGGCACCACGTCGGTCTCCGCCAGGAGCGCGTTCAGGTGGGCGGGCATGAAGTTGCTGACGCCGATGGCGCGGACCTTGCCGTCCTTGTGCAGCTGCTCGAGGGCGCGATAGGCGCCGAGGGTCTTGTCGAACTCGCCGGGGAGGGCCTGGTGCAGCAGGAGCAAGTCGATCTGGTCGACGCCGAGCTTTCGGGCGCTCTTGTCGAACGCATGCAGGGTCTGGTCGTAGCCGTAGTCGCTGATCCAGATCTTCGTCTCGATGAAGACCTGGTCACGGGTGAGCCCGGACTCGCGGATCGCGTCGCCGACGCCGCGCTCGTTCGCATACGCCGCGGCTGTGTCGATCAGTCGGTACCTGGTGGCGAGGGCTGAGGCGACGGCTTCTTTGGTCTCGGCGGGCGGGGTCTGGAAGACGCCGAAGCCGAGCGCCGGCATCACGACGCCGTTGTTCAGGGTGAGAGTGCTCATGACCTCGACGGTAGGCGCGCTGGAATCGGATGAACAGTGACTGTCAGTACCTGGATGAACCGTCGATCCCGTCCATGGGCGCGGCCCGCTTCGGGCGCCGGATCAACCGTTCCCGGGTGAATGCCTTCTGGTCCGCAAAGCCGGGCTAACGGGGATTCGTCGCGTCTTCGGTCCGCTCGTGCTCGATCGTGGATGCAGGAGCGACGTGCGTCGCCGCCCAGCTGGCGAGCAGTCTGAGGCGTTCCTCTGACGCGCTGCCCGGTTCGGCGGTGTAGATGAGGAACGACAGCCCCGGTTCCGCGGTCAGATCCATTCCCTCGTAGCTGAGGGTCAGGTCGCCGACCTCATGGTGGTGGAAGTGCTTGGTCCCCGCGCCGTGGCGGCGGACGTTGTGCGCCCCCCATCGGGTGCGGAACTCATCACTGCGAGTGGAGAGTTCTCCGATGAGATCGTGCAACTTCTTGTCGCGCGGGTCGCGGCCGGCTTCGGTCCGCAGGATTGCGACGCTGATGTCGGACGCAGCGGCCCAGTCCGGGTAGAACTCGTGGGAACGCTCGTCGAGGAAGTTGAACCGTGCCAGATTGCCCTGCCCTGGTCCGTCGAAGACCTGGTCGTAGAACGCCCGCCCGAGGGCATTGGTGGCGAGGATGTCCATGCGCCCGTTGCGGACGAAGGCCGGGCCCGCCGTGATGGCGTCGAGCGCGACTTGCAGCCCAGGTCTGGTCGTCCACTTCTTCGGCGACCGTCGCGGTACGACCAGGGCCGGGCCGTTCGCGGTACGAGCCAGGTCGAAGAGGTGCTCGCGCTCGGCGTCGTCCAGCTGCAGAGCGCGGGCGATCGAGTCCAGCACGATCTCGGAGACGCCGGCGATGTCGCCGCGCTCGATCTTCGCGTAGTACTCCACGCTCACATCGGCGAGCATCGCCACCTCGCCGCGACGCAGGCCCGCGACGCGCCGATTGCTTCCCGCCGTGAGGCCGGCTTGCTCGGGGCTGACGTTGGCGCGTCGGGTCGTGAGGAACTCGCGCACTTCGTTCCGGTTGTCCACGCCCTCGACGCTACGCCGACCTATCCGGATGAGGGATGCCCCGCCAGTACACGTTTCGATGGTGACTCCCTGCACGCTCGCGTCCTTGTTTGGCTTGTCGGGTCAACGAAGGGAGTGCCGATGTCCCGGCTCATCGCAACCATGAGAACCATCCTGGAAGGCTTCGTCGTCCTGGCCCCGCTCGAGCTTGCTGTGCCCGTCATCCGGCACCGCCAGCTCATGGCGACGTCCGAGGAGCTGATCCGCGCGGCGTTCGCGACGGAACCTTGCGCAGACGAGGAAGCGGTTGCGTGACGGTGTCCCACTCGCCCGCATGATCCGCGCGCGCCCGTGCGGGCGCCCACGACACGAAACAGACAAGGAGATCCACGATGAATATCGAACCTTCCATCCCCACTTCGAAGAACCCGCCCGAGCAGTTCCAGGGCGACGTGTGGCTCGACGCCATCGCGCTGCCGCACGAGGGCGACCAGCGCATGGTGGTTGCGACTGTCCGGTTCGCACCGGGTGCCCGCACCGCCTGGCACAGTCACGCCCGCGGCCAGTACCTCCGCGTGACCCAGGGCGTTGCCCGCTTCGGCGACCGCGACGGGAACATCGTCGAGGTCCACGCCGGTCAGACGCTCTACACGCCGCCGGGCCAGGACCACTGGCACGCGGCCGCGCCGGGCTGCTTCATGGAGCACATCGCGATGCTCGAGAACGCCGACGATCCTGCCGGCACGACGATGTGGAAGGAGCACGTCACCGACGCCGAGTACGAGGGGGGCCAGGCATGAGCGAGCCCACGACCGGCTGGACGGGCGGCAAGAACGCCTTCGGCGACTTCGCCCCAGCGATGGTCCACTACACGGACAAGGTCCTCTTCGACGAGGTCTGGGAGCGCCCGGGCCTGTCCCCGCGCGACCGCAGCCTCATCACCGTGGCGGCTCTGACCGCGCTGGGCAAGACCGAGCAGTTGAACTTCCACCTCGCCTATGCCCGCAAGAACGGGGTCACCGAGGAGGAGCTCAAGGAAACCATTCTGCAGCTCGCCTTCTACACCGGCTGGCCGAACGGCATGAGCGCCATGACGGTCGCCAAGAACCTCTTCGACACCACCGACAACGGAGAACCGACCTCATGACAGACAACAACATCGACGGCAAGGTCGTCATCATTACCGGCGCCTCGTCGGGCATCGGCGAATCCACGGCGAAGCTTCTCGCGAGTAGGGGCGCGAAGGTCGTCCTCGGCGCCCGCCGCGACGACAAGCTGCAGCAGGTCGTCTCCGACATCACGAACGACGGCGGCCACGCCATCGCCCACGCGCTCGATGTCGCCGTGCAGGCGGACAACGACGCCATCGTGCGGCTCGCCCTGGAGACCTACGGACGTCTCGACGCGATCTTCCTGAACGCCGGACTCATGCCGTCCAGTCCGATCTCGGCGTTGAAGACCGATGAGTGGCACCGGATGGTCGACGTGAACATCACCGGCGTCCTCAACGGCGTCGCCGCCGTCCTGCCGACCTTCATCGAGCAGAAATCCGGGCATGTGCTGGCGACCTCATCCGTCGCCGGCCTCAAGGCCTACCCGAACGGCGCTGTCTATGGCGGAACCAAGTGGTTCGTCCGCGAGTTCATGGAAGTGCTCCGCATGGAGTCCGCCATGGAGGGCACCAACATCCGCACCGCCACGCTCTACCCGGCAGCGATCAACACCGAACTCCTCGACACGATCACCGACCCGGGTGCGGCCGAAGGCATGCAGGCGCTCTACGAGCAGTACGGCATCGCGCCCGAGCGGATCGCCGAGGTCGTCGCCTTCGCACTCAATCTGCCCGCCGACACCACGGTGAACGAGTTCACCGTGGGCCCGGCGAACCAGCCCTGGTGAGCGATTGAGCGCTCGGCGATCACGATGAACACCCTCGCCCCAACACCGGCCGACGCGACTGTCTCGGCCGGTGGGGCGAAGGAGAACGGGCGGATCAAGGATCTGCCGTGCGAAAGCGCTCATGGGGCGTTTCCGCTCGCTCCCAGACGTCTACGGCGTCGGCGCGACCGGCAACGCGATGGTGAAGGTAGATCCTTCCGAGCTGGTGGTCACCTGGATGTCGCCGTCGTTCGCGCGGACCACCGTGCCGACGATGGCGAGTCCGAGTCCGGAGCCGGGTCGGCTTCGCGCGGTCGAGGCGCGGTAGAAGCGTTCGAAGATGTGGGGGAGATCGTCGGGATGGATGCCGGGGCCGTGGTCTGTGACAGACACTTGCCTGCCGCTCACGGTGACGTCGACCGGCTCGCCGGATGGGGACCAGGCGATCGCATTCTCGATCAGGTTCGCGATGGCGTGGTCAAGGGCATCTGGGTCGACCGTGACGAGGGACTCTTCCAGGCGGGTGTTGATCAGTGCGTGAGGCATGCGGTGACGCACGCGGCGGACCGTGTCCGCGGTGATCAGGTCGAGCCGGGCGGCGGTGCGGTGGGGCTGCTTCTCTTCGTAGCGGGCGAGATCCAGGAGGTCGTCGATGAGCGTGCGCAGCTCGCCGGCCTGTTCCCGTGCGGCACGCACCAGCCCGGGAGCCTGAAGGTCTGCAAGACCGGCACCCTCGTCGAGCAGATCGAGGTTCGTGGTGAGGCTCGTCAACGGCGTGCGCAGTTCGTGCGAGGCATCGGCAACCAGCTGGCGTTGTGCGGTGACCGAGTTCTGCAGCTCGGCGAGCATCGCGTCGAAGGACGCGCCGAGCCGTCCGACTTCGTCCGTTCCGGTCACCCCGATCCGGGCGGACAGGTCGTGGGTCGCGGTGACGTGCTCGGCAGCTTCGGTGAGCCGGCTGATCGGGCGCAGGATGCGGCCGGCACTGAGCCGTCCGACCAGGTACGTGAACGCGGCCGCCGCGACGGTGAGCGCGCCCAGCAGCACAGCAGCGTTCAGGAGCGCCGCATCGTCGGCGTTGGCCGCGCGGCCCGTGCGGACGAGCGCGCCCACAGAGGCGTCGGGCATGGCGGCGGTATACACCCGGAACCGGTCGCCGCCGTCGCGCGCGTCCGAGAAGTACGCGGGGCTCGCCCGGTTCGCGACCGCGACATCGCGGCTGTCCAATGCGCCGAACCGGGCGGGATGACCCGCCCACACGGGGCCGGGCAACAGCTGGATCTCGACGGTACCCACGGTTATGGTCTTGCCGATGTCGGGTGTCGGGCCTTTGTCACTGATGGATTGCTTGATCTGCCGTTCGATGCTCGTCGCCTGCTGGGCGACGTCGACCAGTGACGCGTCCACCTGGGACTGGAGGCTGGCCGCGTAGATGAAATACAGCAGCACGCTCACCGCGCCGACGACGATGAGCACACCGATCGCGGCGGCCAACGCGACCCTGTTGCGCAGCGTCATGGCAGCTCCCGCAGCACGTATCCGAGACCCCGCACCGTGTGCAGCACGCGGGGCTCGCCGCCGGCCTCGAGCTTTCCACGCAGATAGCTGATGTACACCCAGAGGTTCGCCGAACGCGGACCGAAGTCGAACCCCCACACCGCGTTGTAGATGACCGTGTGGCTGAGCACGCGACCGGGATTGCGTAGGAACAGCTCGAGCAGAAGGTACTCCGTGCGGGTGAGAGTCAACATCCGCCCACCGCGGGTCACACTGGCCGCGGCCAGGTCCATGACCACGTCGGCGTAGCTCAGGCGCTCGTCGGTCGCGCCGGTGCGGCGCAACAGCGCACGCAGGCGCGCACGAAGCTCCGCGAGGGCGAAGGGTTTGACGAGATAGTCGTCGGCGCCGGCGTCAAGTCCTGCGACCCGGTCGTCGATGAGGTCGCGGGCAGTGAGCATCAGGATCGGGGTGCGGTCGCCGCCGGCGCGCAACCGCCGACAGACTTCGAGCCCGTTCGGCTCAGGCATCGCGACGTCCAGCACGATCGCATCGGGCTGTTCCGCCGCGGCCAACGCGAGCGCTTCGTCCCCGCTTGCAGCGAGCTGGACGTCATAGCCGTCGCGGCCGAGCGCGACCGCCAGCGATCGGCGCACTGCCTCGTCGTCGTCGACCACCAGCACCCGCACGCCACTCATTATCCGCGGCTGTACCCGAACCCGGTGGGCCTCACTTTCCAGCCTGGACTCGCTTCATGGCATCGAGTGCGGAAGCCAGACCCGCAGGGGTCGTCCCGAGGTCGTGCGCAATAGCTGCGAAGCCGGGCGAGCCTGGATCTACGCCGTCCTTGCCGCTCAGCGCTGCGATCCGATGCAGCGCGGACTGCGCGGCAGCGGCACTCACACCGAGGCGCGCGGCGAGAGCATCCGCCGCGGACGGGCCCGTGATGCTCCGGTCGACATGCTCACCGAACACGCTCGTGACGACCCGCTGCGAGGTTGCCGGCGACACGCCCGTGGCCGCCGCGAACGCGGTGACGCCGTCCGGGTTGTTCCCGCCGGCCTTCTTGGCGGCTACCAGGCCGTCCTGCAGGCGGCTCTCGCTGATGCCCGCCGAGGCGGCGAGGGCCGCGAACTCGGCGGATGTCGCGGAGATGCTCGCCTTCGTGGTCGATGGGCTCGGCGTGGCGGGTGACGAGCTGTACGCGATCGCCGCCGGAAGGACGATCGCACCGGCCGCCAGAACGCTGACGGCGAAGAGACGTGCGTGAGAGATGGACATGTCGGCTCCTCCTACTGGATGCCGCCAGTCCACCAAGCCTTCCGAAACGCCGGCGTGCGGCTCCCTGAAGATCGCCTAAGACTCCGCGGTGACGTGGCCTGGGGAGATTCTTGGGGGCGCGGGACGTAGCGTGGTGTCGGGGGTCGCTCTGGAAGGACGGTGCGGTCGTGTCCCTGACGACATCCACCCCGACAGTCGTGGCGGATCCCCATCCTGCCCGCGGGCGTGTGCTCGTCGCGATGCTGCTCGGGTTTGTCGGTACTGGGGTCGCGGCGGCCGGGTCGTGGATTCCCTCGCTGTGGGCCGACGAGGTTACCAGCATCATGTCGGCGCAGCGGTCGATTCCTTCGTTGATGCAGATGCTCGGCCAGGTGGATGCCGTCCACGGGCTCTACTACGCGGGCCTGCATGCGTGGGGTTCGGTCTTCGGGTTCTCCCCGTTCTCCGTGCGGATTCCGAGCGCCGTCGCCGTCGGGTTCGCTACTGCTGCGGTCGTGCTTCTGGCCGACCGGCTCGGCTCGCGCCGGGTCGCGGTCCTCGCCGGGGTCGTGTGTGCGCTCCTGCCTCGCGTGACCTACATGGGGGAGGAGGCGCGGTCCTTTGCGTTCTCCGCTGCCATCGTCGCATGGCTGACGTTCCTCCTCATCGTCGCGCTCGGTCGCGAGGGCCGGGCCGTGGCCATCTGGGTCCTGTACGGCGCGCTACTCGCCGTGGGCATCTTCGTGTTTCTTTACGTGGCGCTGTTCGCAGTGGTCCACGCCATCGTCGTCTTCACGGCGCGGGTGTCGCGCCGCATCATCGCCCGCTGGGCCATCGCGACCGGATCCGGACTGCTCGCGGCGGCCCCGGTGCTTGTCTACGCCTTCCGCGAGCACGGGCAGGTCGCCTACCTGGGCACCATCGAGCAGCTCGCACCCGACACGCTGTTCAGCGGTCTGTGGTTCGGGCAGTGGACGTTCGCAGTGATCGCGTGGGGGACGATCGTCGTCGCGGTGATCGTCGAGGTCGGCCGGATGCGCACCCGCCGCGCCTCGCGGATGCCGGTGCTTCTCGACGAGAGTGGGGCGCCGTCGCTCGTGTTCGTAGGGCTGGTGTGGCTGCTTGTGCCGACCCTTGTACTGATCAGCATGCACGCGTTCGTACCGGACTTCACGGCCCGGTATGTGTCGTTCTGCGCGCCCGCTGCGGCGCTGCTCGTCGCGAGCGGGGTCGACGACCTCTTCGCCGTCCGCCGCTGGATCGGCAGCGCCGCCGGCGCTCTCGTCATCCTGTTGGCGCTTCCGGTGTATGCGGCCCAGCGCACCCCGTACGCGAAGAACGACGCCGACTACGCCGAGATCTCCGCGGTTCTGGGCGCGCACGCCAAGACGGGAGATGCGGTCGTGTTCGACGAGTCCACCCGTCCTTCGCGGCGGCCGCGGCTCGCCAAGTACGGTTATCCGGCCGGCTTCGACGACCTTGAAGACGTGACACTGCAGACGTCCTACCTGGACGGGCTGACGCTGCGCGACTACGCGTTCACAGTGCAGAGCGCAGCCATCCTGGGACGCTTCGACGGCGTCGACCGGGTGTGGATGATCGAGTACGCGCCCTCTCCCGGGCACGCCGACACCTACGGGGTGCGCGATCTTGAGGCGATCGGCTACCACGCGACGTCGACTCGCATCCCCACGCACAGAGGACTGATCACCCTGTACGAAAGGGCACCATGATTCTTGCCGGCCCGCCTCACCTGCGGCCTCAAGGAGGGGATTCTTAGCGGTGGCTTGCGCCGGCATCCGTAGGTTCGGTGGGTCCGACCCGATCAACCGAAAGGTCCCCACATGACCGAGCCGAACCGCGTCACTCTCCGTGAGAACAAAGTCCCCGAGCCCACCGCATCGTTCTGGACGATCAAGATCCTGGCGACGACCGTCGGCGAGACGGCGGCCGACCTCCTGTCGTCGAGCCTGCACCTGGGAACCCAGGTGACCTCGGTCGTGATGGCTGCGGTCTTCCTCGTGGTGTTCGCGTTCCAGTTCGCGAGCCGCCGGTACATCCCCGCGATCTACTGGCTGACCGTCGTGCTGATCAGCGTCGTGGGCACGCTCATCACCGACAACCTGACCGATGGGCTCGGCGTGCCCCTCTGGGTGTCGACCACGATCTTCGCGGTCGCCCTCGGCGCCACGTTCGCGATCTGGTACGCGGTCGAACGCACCCTCTCCATCCACGAGATCGTGACGCGTCGACGGGAGGCGTTCTACTGGCTGGCGGTGTTGTTCACGTTCGCGCTGGGCACGGCGGCAGGAGACCTGGTCGCCGAGCAGCTCGACC
Source organism: Microbacterium candidum (assembly GCF_030315975.1). Classification (GTDB taxonomy): domain Bacteria; phylum Actinomycetota; class Actinomycetes; order Actinomycetales; family Microbacteriaceae; genus Microbacterium; species Microbacterium candidum. Next base: position 667,034 of record NZ_JASXSZ010000001.1, read on the forward strand.
TCGGCTACCTCGTCTCCGTTGGCGTGTTCGCGGCGGCGATCGGCCTCGTCGCGCTCGCGCACTTCACGTTCCGTCTGAACGCGATCGTCGCGTTCTGGGCCGCGTACGTGCTGACCCGGCCGCTCGGCGCCTCCCTGGGCGACTTGCTGTCCCAGCCCGTCGCCGACGGCGGGCTCGGGCTGGGGACGGTCGTGACGAGCTTGATCTTCCTCCTCGCGATCGTCGCGATCGTGATCTACGTCACACTCACGGGCCGAAGCCGCGCCGGGCAGGCGCGCTCGGAGGAGACTGCGAGCGCCCGCACGTTGAGCGTCGACGCGTGAACCCGGATGAGGGTCCCGTCGGTCACGCCGACGGGACCCTCATCTGGATGGCCGTTCCGCTCGGCCCGGTCGAGAGCACCGCAACGCTGCCGCCATGGCGGGCCGCGATCTCGCGGACGAGTGCGAGCCCGATCCCGAAGCCTGCGCCCGCAAGCCTCGGAGCATCCGGCGCGGCCCGCGCGAACCTGTCGAAAATGCGCCGGGGGTCGATGCCCGTGATCCCGGGGCCTTGATCGGAGACGGTGAGCACAGCGGCGGCGCCGTCCCGCCCGATCGTCACTCCCACTCGGCCGCCCGCGGGCGAGTGGGACAGTGCGTTGTCGATGAGGGCCGTCGCACAGCGCTGGAGGGTGGCCGGCGGGACTGTCGTCGCCGACTCTGTCTCCTCGGTCAGGATGAGCTCCACGGACGCGTCCCGAGCGAGCACCTGCAGTGACTCGACGGCCCGCGCGACGGGGTCGAACATCGGGGACGCAGTGCCGGACGTGTCGCGCTCGGGGTCGGCCGCGAGCAGGAGGTCGTTGACCACGTCGATCAGCGTCTTGGTGTCTGCGCGCAGTTCCGTCACCGTCGCGGCGGACGGGTCACCGGCGGGCAGGGCGCGCTGGAGCACCTGCAGGCGAGCGTCGAGCACAGCGAGGGGCGTGCGCAGCTCGTGGCTCGCATCGGCGACGAAGTCCCGCTGCAGCTGAAGCGCCCGCCCCAGGGGGCGCACGGCGCGCCGCGTGACGATCATGCTGAGCACTCCCGCGATGGCGATCGCGAGCACCGCGATGATGGCGAACGCGACGGTCGCTTGCGTGGGGTCGATGTAGATCCGGTGCTCCGAAGGGGGCGGGATCTCGTTCGCCTCCGAGGGGCGGAGCTGGTCGAGCACATAGATGAACACGATGCCGAGGGCCGCGATGACCAGCGCACCGGACGCGATGGCGATCTGGACGCCCACCGCGCGGGATGCCCGGGTCACCTCGCGGGCGTCTCCCTGTAGGCGGTCGCGGTGCTTCACGGCTCGCCCAGCCGGTATCCCTGGCCCCGAACCGTCAGGATCATGTCGGGATCCGTCTTGCGGCGCAGGTAATGCACGTAGGTGTCCACCGTGCCCTCCTGCTCGTCCGAATCGAAGACCGTCTCGAGAATCTCGCGGCGGGAGAACGTGCGGAGAGGGTTCTCCGCGAGCAGCCGGAGGAAGGCGGACTCACGGTCGGTCAGGACGATCCGACCTTCATAGGGGGAGTAGATCATCCGGCTCTCCGGATACAGTCGCCACTCCCCGATGCCCAGCTCTTTGCCCTCGCCGGTGAACCGTCTCGTCAACGCGCGGAGCCTGGCGAGCAGCTCGTCGAACTCGAACGGCTTCACGAGGTAGTCGTTCGCTCCGGCATCCAACCCATCCACCCGGTCGCGGACGGTTCCCAGAGCCGTGAGCATCAGGATCGGCGCGACGATCCTGCGTTCGCGCAGGGCCGTGACGACCCCGACACCGTCGAGGCCTGGCAGTCGCCGGTCGACGACCAGCACGTCGAACATCCTCGACACCGCGGTCTCGACGCCCGTTTCTCCGTCCGAGACCCGGGTCACGTCGTACACCTCGCCGAGCACCTGCTCGATGAGCGGGCCCAACCTCGGGTCATCCTCGATCAACAGAACACGCAGCCGCGCCTCAATCACCAACGCCTCCCACCGCATGTGCCGGATGCGCGTCAGCGCACGCGGCGACATGCTCAACACTGTCTCGCGGATCCAGCTTCGCGCCTGGATCCCAAGACGATGCTGAGGATCGAGCGTTCGAGAACCATCCGCACCGCGGAGACGAGAGCTGTCAGGAGAGGGCCGTCGTCACGGAGTAACCTCACCTGGTCGAGAGGGCATGCGCCGTGGCCGGACGAATCATTGCTGCCGTGACGTGGTGCGTCGCGCTGACGGTTCTCGCCGGATGCTCCTCACTGGCGTGGCCCACCGACCTGCCGAGCAGAACCGCGCCGACCGACGGGGCTGTTTCGAGTGAATCCCCGTCATCTCAGAACGCGGGTGACGGATCCGGTTCCACCACGCCGAACGCAGCGGTGGACGCCAAGGCCGCCGCCATCCTCCGAGCGGAGGACGTCCGCCTCACGTCTGAGTACGAGCGCGGACAGGCTCTCGCGGGCACGTCGGCAGAGCTCGACTGGTGGACCAATTTCGGCGACGCCACTCGAATCGCGAAGGAAGAGCTGGCAGTCCTCGACCAGGTGCAGGCTCTCTACCCACAAGGGCAACCCGATTCGCTCAGCAGGTGGGCCGCCGTCCCCTTCCCCGGAGATGTTCAGACGTGGTTTCTCACACCGGTCGGTGACAATGCGGCGGACGTGAGAGCGGACCTCGCTCAGATGGCGGCCGATGCCGACGCGGTCGCGGCAGGTCGATAGCAGCCGGGCCGCACGAGGGTCGCGGCTCGGCATGGACGAGCGCCCAGCACGCGCGCGCGGCGAAAGCGGCGAGGGTCGGGAGACCCTCGCCGCTTCCGGATCACTCGGCGAAGAACGCGAGGATGTCGTCGTCGAGGGCGACCTGGTACTCGCCCCAGATGCCGTGCGAGGCGCCGGGGTAGACCTTCAGCGTTCCCTGCGAGACGAGGGTGATGGCCCGCTCCGCGGCCGCGGCGATCGGGACGATCTGGTCGTCATCGCCGTGAGCGAGGAGGATGGGGACGTCGAGCGCCTCCAGATCCTTGGTGAAGTCGGTCTCGGAGAACACCTTCACGCAGTCGTACGCGGCATTGAGGCCGGCCATCATGCCCTGGCGCTGGAAGTCGTCGACGAGGCCCTGCGATCGCTTCTCGGGCTGGTGGTTGAAGCCGAAGAACGACTCCGCGAGGTCCTTGTAGAACTGCGAGCGGTCGTTGAGCACGCCCGCACGGATGCTGTCGAACACCTCGAGCGGGGTGCCCTCGGGGTTCGTCGCCGACTGGAGCATGACGGGCGGGACCGCACCGGCCGTCGCGACCTTCGACACGCGCCCGGCGCCGCGGGTGGCCGCATAGCGGACGACCTCGCCGCCACCGGTGGAGTGGCCGACCAGAAGCACGTCCTGCAGGTCGAGCTGCTCGACGAGCGACGCCAGGTCGGCCACGTAGGTGTCCATGTCGTTGCCGCGGTACGTGCGGGAAGAGCGGCCGTGGCCGCGGCGGTCGTGCGCGATCACTCGGTACCCGGCGTCGGCGAAGATCTTCAACTCCTTCTGCCAGGCGTCCGAGTTGAGCGGCCAGCCGTGGCTGAAGATGACGGGGCGGCCTTCGCCGAGCTCGGTGTAGTAGATCTCTGTGCCGTCGGGCGTCGTGATGTAGGGCATCGTGTGTCCTTTCAAGGGGGAGGGGTTGCGGCGCGAGACGGCGACGAACACGTCGCGCGGCCACGGAACACACGCTATGCGCGGGCCCGGTCCGACAGAGAGGCCCGCGTAGTACTACCCTCCGGCGCCCTTCGCAGTCGACGAGAAGGCCCCAGGAGCAGGCTCGCTCGTGAGCGGGACGGATGCGGCGAGCCCGGCGAAGAGCGTCTCCGCCATCCCGCCCGGTACAGCGGAGAGCACCGTGAGCTGGTGGCCCGGCAGGCTGCGCACGGCGAAGTTGTGCGCGTCGACCGCGACCTCGCCGAACCCCTCGATGAGGATGTGGAACGTCGTGTCCTCGGGGCCGGAAACGTCGTGTCGCGCCCAGATGCGGACGAAGTCCGGATCCGCGGACAGCTGGCGCACCAGTTCCGCGAGGCGCGGCGAGTCCGGATCGGCGTCCCGGCGGAGCGTGGCGACGGCTGAGCGCGCCATCGCCTCCCACTCCACGAGGGTGCTCTTCATGCGTGCGTTGAAGAGGGCGGCGACCTGGTTGACGCCGACGGCGAGCCCTCCGTGTCCCAGCGCAGCCGCGAGCGCGTTGGATGCGACGATGTCTCGCTGCGGATCCGAGATGTAGGCCGGGGTGCGGTACCAGCGGGACAGTGTCCGCGCGATCCGCTCCGCGGCTCCGGGATCGGGTGCGACCTGGCGCGGGGGCTGCCCGTCGACGAGGCGGTGCATGTACGCGATCGACTCGTCGTCGAGGTGCAGCACACGGGCGAGTGCGGAGAGGACCTGCTCCGAGGGGCGCCCGATGCGCCCCTGCTCGATGCGCAGGTAGTACTCCCCGCTGATCCCTGCGAGCTCAGCGACCTCCTGCCGGCGAAGCCCGGCGACTCGCCTTCCGGGTTGCCGGACGAGACCCGCGTCCTCGGGTTGTGTGATGTGCCGCCGGGCACGGAGATAGCGGCCTAAGGCATGGGCGGGAGTGGGCATCGGCCTCCTCGGCTGGTGGGATTGCCTCCCGCAATTCTCCGCCCGTCCGTTGCTGCGTTCGGGCGTGTCTCAGCGGATGTCGCGGGCCGAGCAGACGGGCGGCCGTGGAGGGGTGCGCGCATGCCCGGATCGCACGAACGAGCTGATTCTGGGTGGGGTCCGGCTCGCTCTGCTTGCGATCACCGGCAGCCGCGGCCGTGATGCCGATGACACCCTCACTGTCCTCGTGTGGCGAGTCTCGAGTCTTCCGCTGAGCCCGTGACGCGCAGTGGGGCCGAAGCGACTCAGCAGAGGGCCGGGCGAGCACCCCGGCGGCGAAGCATCAGCAAAGCTGAAGATCTCCTGAAGAATGGCATTTGTCCCCCAAAAGGGGGACAAGGAGTCGCTACATTGAGATCCGGACACACGCTCTGGGGGCGCGATGTTCGAAGCACCGGTTACCGGTGTGCGACTGGGGCGCACACCGGTGCGGGCTTGATCGTCCCCTTCGCCAGGGCGAAGGGTCGAGGGCGGGTGCCGCGAGTCGCGTTGGGGAACGGGCTCTCGCGGCACCCGCCGGAGCACGCAGGCGGCGGGGCACCATCTGGGGAATGAGTCTCTCTCGAGGGGGACTCGATGCGCACGCGGGCGCAAAGCTCGATTCGCTATATGCTGGTATACCAGCAGGTTCCTCGTCTGGCACGCGATGCTGCCAGGGCTGTCGAAACGCCGCGAGTTGCCGATAGGTGCAGGTGAACGTGCACAGCGAAGGCCGAGGTCTTCGCACACCTGGAGATCACATGCCTGCCGAGACATCCCAGTCCGCCTACGCCTTCTACGGCCCGATGGGGGGCCGTCGCCCGCGCAGAAGGGTGCTCGCTGCGTCGGTCTGCGCGCTGCTGGGCATCGCCGGGATCTTCACCCCCGCCGTGCTCCTCAATACCGCGTCATACGCCGACACCACGATCGTCGTCGGCAGCGGCCTGACCCTTGAAGGACCCTCGCAACCCGCAGATCTCGGGCTGGAGTTGATGGCGTCCATGCAGGAGCTCGAGACCGTGCCGGCGCCAGAGCCGCACGCGGTCAGCGGCGATGACGTCCGGCAGACTCCGGAGCCGCGCAGCCAGATCCCCACCGGACCTGCCGTGGTCGCGCCCGTCACTCCGGGCCTGCCTCCGGAAGATGGCCTCGGCGCCACGAAGCCCGCGCGTCCGCCTCAGCCGAATCCCGGTCGCCCCAACAACGGCGCCGACCACGGGAACGGTCAAGGCAACGGCCACGGGAATGGCAATGGCAACGGCAACGGCAACGGCAACGGCAGGGGATCCCAGCCCCATGGCAAAGGCCAGCTGAAGTTCTCCAATCCGATGACGTCGCCGGGCCAGCAGAACCCGTCGAACCCGCACGGACGGGGCCACCACTAGACGAAGCCTCTCCGCATACAACGCCGAGATCCACCCGCAGACCGTCACCGGATGGCGGCCGTCTGCGGGTGAGCCCTACTCTGCGGGTGGAACGTGATCTGCGACGACGGGGAACGGAGCGCGATGATGCGAGCACTGGTGCTGGGCGGCGGTGGCGTCACGGGCGTCGCCTGGGAGACGGGGCTGCTGTACGGGCTCGAGCAGGAGGGGCTGCGCTTGCGCGACGCGGATCGCCTCGTCGGCACGTCGGCGGGCTCGGTCGTCTCCGCACAGGTCGCAGGCTCCACGCCGCTCCAGGAGCTGTACCGCAGGCAGGTCGAGGGCGCGAGCACGGAGATCCCGGGATCGCTCGGCTTCCGGGGGACCGTCCAGCTCGTGGTCGACCTCATGCTCGCGATCGACAAGGAGGCCGGGCTCCGGCGTCTCGGGCGCAAGGCCGTCCGCGCGACGGACCCCGCGATGGTCGGCCAGCGGCGGGGCGTCATCGAACAGCGGCTGCCGCAACACGAGTGGCCCGACCGCGACCTCCGGATCACCGCGGTGGACGTTGAGTCCGGGGCGCTGCGGGTGTTCGACCCGGCATCCGGCGTGGGCCTCGTCGACGCGGTCTCCGCGAGCTGCGCTGTGCCGCTCGTATGGCCGGTCGTCGAGATCGACGGCCGCCTCTACATGGACGGCGGGATGTGGTCGGGCACGAACGTCCAGCTCGCGAAGGGGTGCGACCGCATCGTCGTGATCGCTCCCGAGAACATCGGCCTGACGAAGGATCTGCGTGCCCTCGGTCAGGGCGTGCGGACCGCCATCATCACGCCGGATGCGGACGCGAAGGTCGCCAGAGGTCGCAACTCCCTCGACCCTGCCGCGCGCAGGCCGTCCGCCGAAGCGGGGCTCGCCCAGGCGCACCGCGTCGCCGAGCAGGTCCGGGCCGTCTGGGACGCGTGATCCCGGCCCCGCATTGACCGCCGCGGATGCGCGCGGCGCGGCATCCGCGGGCGGTCCGGTGCGGCCTCTAGCGTGAGAGCGTGCGGGCGCTCGCGAGTGTGGACTTCTCGACCTGGATGCAGGGGATCGAGTGGTGGCAGGTCGCGATCGCCCTGATCGTCGCCATCGCGGGGTGGATCGTCGGCCACTTCGCCCGGAAGGGCGTGCTCGCGCTGATGCAGCGTACGAACGGACTGGAGATCTACGCGATCACCGCGGCGCGGATCACCGAGTACCTGATCGTCGCGGTCGGTCTCGGCATCGCTCTGGCGGTCCTCGGTGCGAACATCCAGCCGCTGCTCGCCGTGGTGATCATCGTCGCGGTCGTCGGGGTCCTCGTGATGCGGGGCACGGCCGACAACTTCGCCGCGAGCGTGCTCATCCAGTCACGGCACCCGGTGCGCGAGGGGGATGAGATCCAGGTCGATACGCCGGGTGGAGCGATGACGGGGATCGTCACGGAGCTCAACTCGCGCTCGGTCGTGCTGGTGACGTACGACGGGCGCACCGTGCATGTGCCCAACGCGAAGCTCCTCTCGGATTCCGTCGTGAACCACTCCGCGCAGGGTGTGCGCCGCAGCCAGGTGCAGGTCAGGGTCGCGCGCGCGGCGGACGAGCCGATCGACGGACTGCTGAAACGGCTGCTGGCGACGACGCTCGCCGTCGACGGCATCCGCGACCCGGAGAACGCGGCGGTGCGTCCGACCGGCGTATCCCCGGAGCGCCTCACCGCGCTGCTGCTGTTCTGGCATGAAGCCACCCAGTCCGCTGTCGTGACGGCGGACGTCGTGACCGCGCTCGCGACGGACTTCGCCGATCGCAGGGTCGAAGCCGTCGTCACGAGCGACATCCCGGTCGCGGGGTTCATCCCGCGAGACAAGCTCTGACCCATCCGCGTCAGGCGCGCAGCCTGTCATCCCCGCATCTGCCAGGGTCGACACCCGCGCGTGTGCAGGGCGAGCGACGCGCCATCGAGCCCGCCATCTCGCGCTCATTGTTAGCGCGAACACTCTTAGGCAGAGTTCGCGATGATTCGCGCTTGTGAGCGCAAACATTTTGATGCACAATGGCGTCTGAGGACGTCGCGTACCGAGGCGATCGTCCCGCGTCCCGGCCCAGCCGGGAGGTCCTGACCTCAACGAGGAGTACGCATGGCATCCACACACCGCATCATCCGCACCGCGGCCGTCGTCGGCGCGGGCGCGCTGGCCGTCGCGGGCCTCGCAGCCTGCAGCTCGAGCGGCACCGGCTCGTCCGGCACCGCGCCGAGCGGTCCGATCACGATCGAGTACATGCACCGCCTGCCGGACGGCGAGGGCATGACGCCCGTCGCTGACATCGTCGCACGCTGGAACAAGGAGCACCCCGACATCCAGGTGAAGTCGACCAAGTTCGACGGCAAGTCCAGCGACATGATCCTGAAGCTCGAGACCGACGTGAAGTCGGGAACCGCGCCGTGCCTCGCGCAGACCGGCTACGCCGAGGTCCCGCAGCTGTATGCGAAGGGCATGCTCGAGGACGTCGCCAAGGAGGCTGCGAAGTACAAGGACAACTACTCCGCGGGCGCCTTCAGCGGCATGAAGGTGGGCGACGCGATCGTCGGCCTCCCGCAGGACACCGGCCCGCTGGTGTACTTCTACAACGCGACCGCGTTCGATCAGCTCGGCCTGACCGTCCCCAAGACACTGGACGACCTGACCGCCGACTCCGCGAAGGCCGCGGCGGCCGGCAAGTATGTCACGGCCTTCACCCCGGATGAGGCGCAGAACTGGCTCAGCGCGCAGTCGGCGGCCGCCGGCGACACGTGGTTCGCGGCCAAGGACGGCAAGTGGAGCGTGGATGCCACGGGCCCGGGCTCCCAGAAGGTCGCCGCGTTCTGGCAGAACCTCCTCGACAACAAGCAGACCCTCGCCACCGAACGGTGGGGCGACGGGTTCACCAAGGCGCTCAACGACGGCCAGCTCATCGGCCACGTCGGCGCCGCGTGGGAGGCGGGCTTCATGCTCGACTCGCTCGACGGCACCCCCGCCGCGGGCCAGTGGCGGGTCGCGCAGCTGCCCGACTACGGAAAGGGCGCGATGACCGGCCCCGACGGCGGCTCCGGCGTGTCCGTCATGAAGGGCTGCAAGTACCCCGAGCAGGCCATGGAGTTCGACAACTGGTTCAACACGCAGGTCAACGACCTCGCGTCGCAGGGCCTGGTCGTCGCGGCGAAGGGCACAGTCAAGACGCCGGAGAAGATGCTCAAGCAGTTCGGCGGACAGGATGTGCTCGCCGAGCTCGCGACGGCGACCGGCAACCTGAACCCGGACTTCCCCTACGCCCCGGGCTTCGCCACACTGTCCAAGATGAGCGAGACGGCTGCCGCCGCGGTCGCCGGATCGGCCAAGGTCGCGGACGTGTTCCAGACCGCCCAGCAGACCGCGGTCGCATCCCTGAAGGACCTCGGGCTTCCCGTCGCACAATGATCGGATGACCCGCCGGCGGCGGAGTGCATGCCCAGCTGCACTCCGCCGCCGATGTCGGGATCCCGCATCCGGAACCCGTCGGACGGAAGGATGAGCATGGCCACAGTGACCGATACGCGCACCCCGCGCTCGAGCGGGCCGGCAGGAGGCGACAGTCCACCGGTGGCGCGCGGCCGCACGGGGCGCGGCGCCCGGCGGGAAGCGCTCACCGGATGGATGTTCCTGGCGCCGTTCGCGATCCTCTTCGCGATGGTGTTCCTGGTTCCGATCGGCGTCTCGATCCGCTCGTCGCTGTTCGCCCAGGTCTCCTCCGGCGGCGGGCTCTACGGCGGCGGCCGGCAGGTCGACGCGTTCGTCGGCCTCGCGAACTTCACCGCGGCGATCGGCAACAGCGCGTTCTGGATCGGCATGGGCCGCGTCGTGCTCTACGCGGCCATCCAGATCCCGGTGATGATCATCGTCGCGCTCGCCCTTGCACTGCTGCTCGACTCGTTCATCGTGCGCCGCCCGGCGCTGTTCCGGCTCTCGTTCTTCCTGCCCTACGCCGTTCCGGGCATCATCGCCGCGATGATGTGGCTCTACCTGTACACGCCACAGGTGTCGCCGCTCATGAAGTTCCTCCCCGAGGGCGTCGACCTGATGGCGCCGGGCACGATCCTCTTCTCGATGGCCAACATGACCACGTGGACCTACACGGGCTACAACATGCTGATCTTCCTGGCGGCGCTCCAGGCCGTGCCCCGCGACCTGTACGAGGCCGCGCGCATCGACGGCGCGAGCGGCTTCCAGATCGCGACGCGGATCAAGATGCCGCTCGTGCGCGGCGCGGCGCTCCTCGCCGTGCTCCTGTCGATCATCGGAACGATTCAGCTCTTCAACGAGCCGATGGTGATGCAGACGGCGAACGCCTGGATGGGCAAGGACTACACGCCGATGATGCTCACCTATAACTCGATGATGGGGGAGATCTCGCCCTCGGGGAGCGGCCCGGCATCCGCGTATTCGCTGCTGATGGCCCTGATCGCGGGCGTGCTCGCGATCGTCTACGCGCTACTGCAGCGCCGCAAGGGGGATGCATGACCACGTCGAGCCTCGAGACCCGCGCCGTGGTCGCGGCATCCTCCCCGCAGCGCCGGCGTCGGCCGCAGGCGGTGGATGCGCTGCCGTCGTCGATCGCGCCGGGCCCCGTCGCGCGGACCTTCGGGATCATCGCGCTCGTCGTCGCGACGCTGTACTTCCTCGTGCCGGTGTACTGGCTGGCTGTCGCCTCCACGAAGAGCAACGCCGACCTGACGTCGAGCTTCGGCTTCTGGTTCGCGAAGTGGAACCTCGCGACGAACTACGACAAGCTCATGGCCTGGACGCAGGGCCTGTACTGGCACTGGGTGGGCAACTCGATCGTCTATTCGACCGCCGCCGGCGTGATCGGGACGCTGATCGCCGTGATGGCCGGCTACGCCATCGCGAAGTTCTCGTTCCCCGGCAAACGCATCGCGGTCGGAGTGATCATGGCGGGGCTCCTCCTGCCGGTCGCGATACTCACGGTCCCGCTGTACATCGAGTTCCATGCGCTCGGTCTGACGAACACGGTGTGGGCGATCATCATCCCCGCCGCCGTCTCGCCGTTCGGCGTGTTCCTCGGGATGGTCTACGCCGAGTCGTCGGTGCCGACGGAGCTGCTCGAGGCGGCGCGCATCGACGGGGCGGGGGAGATCCGCATCTTCTTCACGATCGTGCTGCGCCTGCTCGCCCCCGCGATGGTGACGATCTTCCTGTTCGTGTTCGTCGCGACCTGGAACAACTTCCTGCTGCCCCTGATGATGATCTCGAGCCCCGAGCTCAAGCCCGTCACCCTCGGCCTCTACGGGATGATGAGCTACTTCGCGCCCGACAAGGGCGCCGTGATGCTCGGCGCGCTGCTCGGCGTCATTCCGCTCGTCATCCTGTTCTTCACGCTCCAGCGCTACTGGCGCTCGGGGCTTGCTGCGGGCGCCGTCAAGGGCTGACCACCGGACAGGAAGAAGGGCCGCTCCCGAGGGGAGCGACCCTTCTTCGTGGTCGGGGAGTCAGGACCCGATGAACTCCTCGGTCGGCCCGAACGACGGCCGCTCCCGGATCTCGACGACGTCGCCGAGCCGGTCGGTGTCGAGGACGCGCACCTCGTTGCGCCCCGCGCGCCACAGCGGGCGGGGAGCGTAGAGCGTCACCTGGGGACCTGCCTCCCAGTAGCGGCCAAGCAGGAAGCCGTTCAGCCACACCATGCCCTTCGCGCCGCCCGGGAACGCCAACCAGGCATCGGCCGGATCCGAGACGTCGAACGTCGCGATCGCGAGCCCGTCGGCTCCACGGTCGCCGGTGCACGCGGGGGCGTCGAGCGGCAGGATGCGGTGCGCCCACCCGTGCACGTAGCGACGCTCGATGAGGACGCCTCCGATGATCCCCTTGCCCTCCCCGAGGAGCGGGCCGTAGTTGATGCGGCCGAGGCTCTCGACGACGATCGTCAGGCGTCCCGCCCCGCCGGCGGCGGGGAGGGCGAGGGAGGTCGCCCCGTCGCGCTCGAGCGTGCCGAGCCGCTCGTCGTCGAGGAACACGGTCGCCCGGTCGTGCAGGCCCGCGATCTCGAGGCGCGCCCCGGCTTCGAACCTGACGTCGGTCTCGTACGCGACCAGACCGTCCTCCGCGCCGAGCTCCTCGTAGGTCATGGGGCGCGGTCGGGTCGCGGCGACCGGCGTCGCACGCACGACGTCGAGCAGCGTGGCCTGCGGAGCGAGCGCCGCCGTCTGCGGCGCCTGGAGCCTCGGCGGAGCAGGGATCGGCGGCAGATGGCCGTCGTGGAAGGGGGCGAAGGCGGCGCGCACTGCGTGGAACTTCTCGTTCAGGGTGCCGTCCTCGCCGATCGGCGCATCCGAGTCGTAGCTCGTGACCGTCGGCTGCAGCCGCCCGTCGTGGTTGGCGCCGTTCCACAGGCCGAAGTTCGTGCCGCCGTGCGCCATGTACAGGCTCAGCGACCCGCCCGCGTCGAGGAGCTCGTCGAGCGTCTCGCGCACGCTCTGCGCCGAGCGCACGTGGTGCCGCTCGCCCCAATGGTCGAACCATCCGCCCCATAGCTCCGCGCACATGAACGCGTGGCCGTCGCGGCGCAGCTCGAGCGCGCGCGACACCCCGGTGCCGAACGTGAAGGTCGTCATCGCGCCGTCGACGCTGCCGTGCTCGACCATGTCACGGGTGATGCCGTCGGCGGTGGTCAGCATCTCGACGATGCCGCGGGAGCGCAGCGCTTCGCGCTGATGCTCGAGGTAGGCGGCGTCGCTGCCGAACGAGCCGTACTCGTTCTCGACCTGGATCGCGACGATCGGGCCGCCGAACGCCGCCTGCAGCGGCACGAGGCGAGGGATGAGCCGGTCGTACCAGGCATCCACCGCCGCGAGGAAGCCCTCGTCGGTCGTGCGCAGCGCGCGGGCGCGCCCGCTCACCCAGGCGGGGATGCCGCCGTTCGACCACTCCGCGCAGATGTAGGGGCTCGGGCGGACGAAGACGTCGAGGCCGAGATCGCCCGCGATGCGGATGAACCGCTCGATGTCGCGCCAGCCGTCGAACCGGACATCCCCCTCGGTGCGCTCGTGGAAGTTCCAGGCGACGTACGTGTCGACCGTGTTCGCGCCCATCGCGGCGAGGCGGCGGAGGCGATCCCCCCACTGGTCGGGGTGGACGCGGAAGTAGTGGACCGCGCCCGACAGGATGCGGTGCTCCCGCCCGTATCGGCGGAGGCCTTCCTCGTTCCAGGTCAGGGCAGGACCGCCCGCGGTGAGGTCGTGCGGCGTCGTGGCGACGGTGTCGGTCATGCTTCTCCCGATGCTGGCCATCAAAATGTTTGCGCTCACATTATTGCATCAAGGACGTCCGGAAAGACATGATTTTCCGGAGGTTGATCGCTACCATTGGCTACATGTCACCGCGCCAGCCGGACAAGTCTCCCAGCCAGGTCGACGTCGCGCGTCTGGCCGGCGTCTCGACCCAGACGGTGTCGCGCGTCCTCTCCGGCCAGGGGAGCGTGCGGCCCGAGACCGCCCGGCGCGTGATGGCGGTCGTCGATCAGCTCGGCTACCGCGTGCATGCGGCCGCGGCATCCCTCGCCTCCGGCCGCACGCGGCTCCTCGGCGTCCTCGTCGTCTCGACCGACCGGTATTCCTCGAGCGCTCTGGGCGTCGGCATCGAGCACGCCGCCGCTGCCAACGGATACACGGTCACGACGGCGGCCGTGCCCGACCACGCGTCCGGCGAGGCGTTCTTCGAGGCCTTCGACCGGCTCGAGCGGCAGGGCGCCGAAGGCGTCGTCATCGGGGTCCCGGTCGAGCTCAACAGCCCCGCGATGCGCATGCGCATGGATCGCACGCCATCGATCCGCAGCGAGCGCGCGTCCCTCGCCGAAGACGCCCCGCTCGCCGTCGACCAGCACGCGATCGCGCGCCTCGCCGTCGAGCACCTGCTCGATCTCGGCCACGAGACCGTCTGGTACGTGTCCGGCGACGACTATTGGCTCGAGTCGCAGCACCGCCGCGAGGCGTGGGAGCAGACGCTGCTCGAACGCGGCATCACGCCGCCGCCCGTCATCCCGGGCGACTGGACGCCCGAGTCCGGCTATCGCGCGGGCCGCACCATCGCGGCGATCCCGGGCGTCACGGCGGTCTTCGTCTCGAGCGACGAGATGGCGTTCGGCCTCCTCCGCGCCCTGCACGAGGCGGGGCGGACCGTTCCCGATGACATCTCCGTCGTGAGCGTCGACGACATCGCGCTCGCGGCGTACGCCTCTCCCGCGCTCACGACCGTCCGCCAGCCGTTCGAAGCGCTCGGCCGCGCGGCGACCCTGCGGCTCATCGCGGAGATCGAGGGCCGGGATGCCGTCGGCGACCTGCCGGAGACCGAGCCCACGCTGATCGTGCGCTCGTCCACCGCGCGCCCGCAGGCGGCGACCAGCTCTTAGGACGCGCGCCTGGGCGCTGAGGCGCTCAGCGGATGAGGGAGCGCAGACGCCTGACCGCGACCGACAGCGTCGCGAGCCGCGAGCCGTCCTCGGCATGCGCGGCGGCGAGCGCCTCCTCGAGCACGCGTCGGGCGGTGGCGCCGCCCTGCTCGAGCCAGGACTCGATCCGCACGTCGGGGTCGGCGACGGGCGTCTGCTGCGCGATCGTGGCGGTGAGCTCGATCATGATGGCGTAGAGGTCGTCGCGGACGCTGGCACGCGCCATCGATCCCCAGCGGTCGTCCTGCGGCAGCGCGGTCGTCTTCGTCAGGATCTGCTCGAACCGCAGTCGGGCCGACAGTGCGAAGTACAGCGCAGCCAGCTCCCGCTGGTCCCACTCGCGCAGTCGCGAGCACTCGATGACGTCGAGCAGCGAGAAGACGTCGAGGGTGCCTGCGCCGTGGCGGGCGAGCTCGGCGGGGACGCCGGCATTCTCGAGCTCGCGCATCCTCCGCTCGAAGCGCTCGAGGTCGTTGCCCCGCAGCAGGTCGCCGATCTCGGCCCACAACGATGCGATCGGCGCGTGGAAGTCGGCGATCTGCTCGCCGATGTCGAACCCGTCGGGACGGTGCTGCACGAACCAGCGCGTCGCGCGGTCGAGCAGCCGGCGGAAAGTCAGGTACAGGTCGGTCTGCACCGCGGTCGGCACCACGTTGTCGGTGGCCTCGACCGCGACGACGAAGCCGCGCAGGTCGTAGATCTCGCGCACGGCGACGTACGCGCGGGCGATCTGCTCGCTCGACGCGCCGGTCTCGTCGGCCGCCCGGGAGGCGAACGTGATGCCGCCCCGGTTGACCATCGAGTTCACGATCGAGTTGACGATGATCTCCGTGCGTAGCGGATGCGCATCGAGGTCGCCGGCGTAGGCCTCCCGGATGGGACCCGGGAAGTACTCCGCGAGGGTGCCCGCGAACCAGGGGTCGCGAGACAGGTCGGATGCGGTGAGGTCGGCCTTGAGCGCGAGCTTCGCGTATGCGACGAGCACCGCGAACTCGGGGCGCGTGAGCCCGCGCCCTTCAGTGCCGCGCACCTGCACCTCGGCCGAGCTCGGCAGGAACTCCAGCTCGCGGTCGAGCTCGTCGCGCTGCTCGAGCAGCTCCATGAGACGCTCGTGCACCGGCAGCATCACCGCGGCGTTCGCGCGCGAGTTGCCGAGGAGGACGTTCTGCTCGTAGTTGTCGCGCAGCACCTGGACCCCGACCTCGTCGGTCATCGAGCGGAGCAGCTCGTTGCGTGCGGACCGGTCGAGCCGCCCCGCGCGCTCGAGCGCGCCCAGCAGGATCTTGATGTTGACCTCGCGGTCGCTCGTGCCGACTCCGGCGGAGTTGTCGATCGCGTCGGTGTTGATCGCGACACCGGCCATCGCGGCCTCGATGCGGCCGCGCTGGCTCACACCGAGGTTGCCGCCCTCGCCGACCACGCGCACGCGCAGCTGGTCGCCGTTCACGCGGATCGCGTCGTTGCCGCGGTCGCCGATCTCGGCATGCGTCTCGGCGCCCGCCTTGATGTACGTGCCGATGCCGCCGTTCCAGAACAGGTCGACGGGGGCCAGAAGAACCGCACGCTTCAGCTCGAGCGGGGTCACCTTCCTCACCGACGGGTCGAGCCCGAGCGCCCTCGTCATCTCCGGCGTGACCGGGATCGACTTCAGCGACAGCGGGAACACCCCGCCGCCCGCGGAGATGAGTTCGCGGTCGTAGTCGTCCCACGACGAGCCGGGGAGGTCGAAGAGGCGCTGACGTTCGACGAAGGATGCCGCGGCATCCGGGTCCGGATCGACGAAGACATGGCGGTGGTCGAACGCGGCCACGAGGCGGATGCAGGGGGAGCGCAGCATCCCGTTCCCGAACACGTCTCCCGACATGTCGCCGACGCCGACGACCGTGAAGTCCTCGGTCTGCGTGTCGACGCCGAGCTCGCGGAAGTGCCGCTTGACCGACTCCCACGCGCCGCGCGCGGTGATGCCCATGCCCTTGTGGTCGTATCCGGCCGAGCCGCCCGAAGCGAACGCGTCGTCGAGCCAGAAGCCGTACTCCTCGGAGATGGCGTTCGCGATGTCGGAGAAGGATGCGGTGCCCTTGTCCGCCGCGACGACCAGATACGAGTCGTCCCCGTCGTGGCGGACGACGTCGGCGGGCGGGACGATCTCGCTGCCGACGCGGTTGTCGGTGATGTCGAGGAGGCCCCGGATGAACGTGCGGTAGGCGGCCTTGCCGGCATCCATCCACGCTCCGCGGTCGCTCGGCGCGGGCAGGCGCTTCGCGAAGAACCCGCCCTTGGAGCCGGTCGGCACGATGACGGCGTTCTTCACCATCTGCGCCTTGACGAGGCCCAGCACCTCGGTGCGGAAGTCCTCGCGACGGTCGCTCCAGCGCAGGCCGCCGCGGGCGACCTTGCCGAAGCGCAAGTGGACGCCCTCGACCTCGGGCGAATAGACCCAGATCTCGGCCATCGGGTGCGGCTTCGGGAGCCCGGGGACGCGGGCGCAGTCGAGCTTCATCGACACCCACGGCTTCGGCGAGCCGTCGGATGCTGGCTGGTAGAAGTTCGTCCGCCACGTCGCGCCGATCACGCCGATGAACGAGCGCAGGATGCGGTCGTCGTCAAGGCTCGACACGCCGTCGAGCGCCTGCAGCAGCGCGGCCTCGGCCGCATCCGACTGCTCGTGCCGATCCGCGGAGAGCGCGGGGTCGAAGCGGAGCTCGAACAGCCGCACGAGGTCGCGCGCGAGCGCGGGGTTCGCGACGAGCGCCTGCTCGATGTACTCGACCGAGAACGCGGACCCGATCTGCCGCAGGTACATCGCGATCGAGCGGAGGATGACGATGCGGCGCCAGTCGAGCCCGCCGAGCAGCACCAGCGAGTTGAGGCGGTCGCTCTCCGCCGCGCCCGTCCAGGATGCGGTGAACGCCGCCTCGAAGTCAGCGCCCCACGCCGGGTCGCTCCAGCGCTCGGCCGTGGCCGCGTCGATGGCGGGGACGGTGAGACCGAAGTCCGAGATGTATCGGACCTCGCCGTTCGGGAGGGTGATCGTGTACGGACGCTCCTCGACGACGTCCGTGCCCAGGTCCGTCAGGATCGGGAGCACCTGCGTGAGCGGGTACTCACGGTGCGACACGACCGTGAGGACGCGTTCGTCCGGGTCGTCGCGCTCGGGGATGTTGAGGTGCACCGCGAACTCGCGCGCCTCGAGGCTCTCGAGCAGCGCGATGTCGTCGAGGGCCTCCTCGGGGGTGACCGATTCCTTGTACGCCAGCGGGAACGCGTCGCCGTAACGGGCCAGCAGCCGCGCCGTCTCCTCCTCGCCCTGAGTCAGGTGGAGCGCGTCGACGAGCCCCTCATCCCAGCCCCGCACCGCGTCGGCCAGCCGCGCCTGCAGGGCGGCTTCGTCCACGTCGGGGAGCGACGCTCCGCGCGGCATGCGCACGACGAAGTGGAGCTGCGCGAGCGGGGCGTCGCCGACCCACGTGGCGTGGTCGACGTTCTCCGCGGCGAACACCGACTGCAGCAGTGTCTGGATGCGCAGACGCACCGTCGTGTTGTACCGGTCCTTCGGCAGGTAGACGAGTGCGGACACGAATCGCCCGAACTCGTCGCGGCGCAGGAACGCGCGGGCGCGGCGGCGCTCGCGGAGGCGGCTGACCTCCGATGCGACCTCGAGCAGGTGCTCGGGCGTGTCCTGGAACAGCTCGTCGCGCGGGTACTGCTCGAGGATCTGCAGCAGGTCCTTGCCCGTGTGCGACATCGGCGCGAAGCCGGACGCGTCGAGGACCGCGTGCACCTTGTTCGAGGCGATGGGGAGCGTCATGACGGATGCCGCGTACGCGCCCGAGGCGAACATGCCGAGGAAGCGGCGCTCGCCCGTCACGTTCCCGGCCTCGTCGAACGTGCGCGCCCCGATGTAGTCGAGATAGACGTCGCGATGCACGGTCGCGCGCGAGTTCGCCTTCGTGATGGTGAGGATGCGGGGTTCCCGCGCTGTCCGCTGGGCCTCCGGCCGCAGGTGGGCGACCGCCGTGGTGGGCTTGCTCAGGATGCCGAGGCCGGTGTCGGGCACCGGCACCAGCACGTCCTCACCGGTCCCGTTGGTCTGCAGAGCGTATTCGCGATAGCCGAGGAACGTGAAGTTGTCGTCGGCGAGCCAGGACAGGAAATCGACGGCCGGCTGGATGGTCTCGGGGGCGGCGGTCGACGGCGGCGCTGTGCGCAGCTCGGCGACGACGTCGAGGCACGCCCGGCGCATGGCCTCCCAGTCGTCGACGGCGACGTGGACGTCGGCGAGCACGGACTGCAGCCGCTCCGCGAGCTCGGCCCGCGCCTCGTCGGTGGGCAGGCGATCGACCTCGAGGTGGATCCACGACTCGAGGCCGCCACCGGGTGCGTTCATCTCGAGCAGGGTGCCGTCGTCGCCGCGGCGCACCGCCACGATCGGGTGCACCAGGAGGTGGACCGCGAGCCCCTGGCGCGCGACCGCCGCGATCACCGAGTCCACGAGGAAGGGCGCATCGTCGGTGCAGACGTCGACGATCGTGCGGCGTGAGCTCCAGCCGTGCTCGGCGAGCGTCGGGGTGAACACCGCCACGTGCGTCTGTCCGTGCGCGCGGCGATCGGCGAGGGCCCGCATCGACATCGCCGCCCCGACGACGTCGCGCGCATCGCGCTCGGCGAGATCCTCCGGGTCGAGCCCGGCGATGAGGCTTCGGAGCCCGGCACCGAGTTCGGGGTCGAGGCCGGCGATCGCGTCGTCGATCTCGGTGGATGCAGTCGTGCTCATGAACCTCATCGTCCCATCCGGGGGTCTGGTTCGTGGCCGTCGAACCCCCCATCGAAACTACTCGGGTGCGGTGCCGTTCGCGATTCGGGAATCGCCTGAGATGAGGCCCCGGGCGGAGCACTGGATGGCAGGATGGAGAACTCAGCGAAACCCGACGTCGTCATGCGCAACCTCTTCCATCGACCTTCCGACGGGGATCGACTGCGGCCTGCGCCGACCCGGCGCCGCATCCTCGTCGATGCTCTGGTCATCGTGCTGGTGGCGGCCGCATCCATCACTCTCTCGCTGTGGCTGACGCCGATGCAGGAGGTGTCGACGGCGGGTCAGACGGTGGCGGTCGGCGTCACGGAGCCGACGTGGAGCCTCTCGGGACCTGGCCAGCTGGATCTGTTCGGCCAGTCGCTCCCGACGACGATCCAGTTCGACGGGCCGATCCGCCCGCGCCTGACGCTGTCCCGCATCACCCTCTCCGAGCAGCTCACCCAGTTCGCCGCGGGGAAGGACGCGGCCGCCACACTCGAAGACGCCCTGATCGGCGGCTGGGAGCGCTTCTTCATCTGGCAGGCGGTCATCGTCGCCCTCACGGCGCTCCTGCTCGCGGGGGCGGCCGCCGGATGGCTGCGGCGCGGATGGCGGGGCACCGGCATCCTGCTCGCCGGAAGTCTTGTGCTCGCGCTCGGCGTCGACCTCGGCGGGGTCATGGTCACGGCCTACAGCGCCCCCGCGAAGCTCGCCAGGATCGGCTCGCTCCAGGACCTCGTCGGCGGAGCGCCGGCGCCGGTCCTGCGCCCGGTCCCGACGAACCCGGCCGATGTCGTGCAGCGCGTCGTCGTGGTCGGCGACTCGACCGCGGCCGGACTCGGCAACCAGCCGCTGCCGAAAGGCACCGAGGAGGACAAGGCGTGTGGTCGCAGCCGCGACGCGTTCGCCGTCGACCTCGCGCTCGTGAACGGCTGGACGGTCACGAATCTCGCATGCAGCGGCGCGACGATCCGCGAAGGACTCCTCGACTCGCAGAGCGTCGGCGACCGCACCATCCCCGCACAGCTGAAGGACCCGGAGGTCGCGAAGGCGCAGGTCGTCATCGTCAGCATCGGCGCAAACGACGTGCAGTGGACCTCGATGCTGGAGCTCTGCGCGATCTCCGCATCGTGCTCCGACAATGCCGAGCAGGCGTTCTTCCAACAGCAGCTCGCGACGTTCAGCAGCGACTACCTCCAGCTCCTCGACCAGCTGCAGCTGCTGCCGTCGCATCCCGCCGTCGTGATCAACCTGTACTACGACCCCGTCCCCGGGAGCGTCGACTGCCTGAAGCAGCAGCACATCACGCCCGACAAGCAGGCATCGCTGCAGGCCGACCTCGCTGCGCTGAACATGATCCTCGGCCGGGGCGCGAAGGCCGCCGACTTCGCGGTGGCGGCTCCCGACTTCACCGGGCACGGGGTGTGCACCTCGTTCCCGTACGTGCAAGGGGTGAACGGTGCTGCGCCCTTCCACCCGACCTCCAGCGGACAGCTCGCGATCGCACTCGCGGTGGAGCACGCGCTGCGGCTGCGCTGAGGGCGAGGCAACCTCGAGTTGCCTCGAATGGCGACTGTTCCGGCCTCGTAAGCCGCCATAAGGCGCAAGTCAGCGAGTGGGCTGACTTGCAGCAGTGCGCTCAGGCGGGGACGGGAAGCGCCTCCAGCGCGCGCACGACGGGCGCCAGTTCGGGCTGCTCCTTCGCCTCGGCGAGCACACGGTCGAGCGTCGCATCGTGCACGGGATGCGCGCGGTCGTACAGCGCGTGCCCCGCAGGCGTCAGCTCGGTGTAGATCCCGCGGCGGTCGTCCGCGCAGAGGATGCGGGTGAGGAGCCCGCGGTCCTCGAGCCGGTTGACGAGGCGGGTGGTCGCGCTCGCGCTGAGCGCCGTGGCGCGGGCGAGCTGCTGCATCCGCATGTGCCAGCCGTTCTGGCGGTTGAGCGCGTCGAGCACCGTGTACTCGACGACGGAGAGGCCCACCTCGGATGCGAGCACCCGCTCGAGCTCGGACTCGATGAGCCCGTGCAGCGCGGCGAGGGTGCGCCATCCCTGCGCGCGGATCTCGACGGCGTCGTCCGCGATCCCCATGTGTCCTCCCAAAGTAGTTGCTTGCGCTTTATATCGGCATGTGCAAGTATTGCTTGCGCGGTGCGATATGCCGCGTCTGCAACTAACTCTACCAGGAGATACGTCATGCCTCTCGGCCTCCTCGCACTCGCCATCGGCGCGTTCGGCATCGGCCTCACCGAGTTCGTCATCATGGGACTGCTGCCGGAGGTCGCGACCGACTTCGGCGTCTCCGAGGCCGCCGCCGGCTGGCTCATCTCGGGCTATGCGCTCGGCGTGGTCGTCGGCGCCCTGGGCCTCACCGCGGCGACCAGCCGCCTGCCCCGCAAGCCCGTGCTGCTCGGCCTCATCGTCCTGTTCATCATCGGCAACGTCACGACGGCGATGGCTCCCGGCTACGGCGTCGCGATGGCCGGCCGACTCATCGCGGCCCTCTGCCACGGCGCGTTCTTCGGCATCGGCTCGGTCGTCGCCGCCGATCTCGTGGCCCCGGAGAAGAAGGCGGGAGCCATCGCGATCATGTTCACCGGCCTTACTGCGGCGAATGTGCTCGGCGTCCCGTTCGGCACGTTCCTCGGCCAGCAGTACGGTTGGCGGTCGACGTTCTGGGCCATCGCCGGCATCGGCGTGATCGCGTTCATCGGCATCGCTACCCTCGTGCGCGTCGCGCCCTCGGCCGCGGCATCCCTCAGCCTCCGCTCCGAGCTCCGCGCCTTCCGCTCCGGGCAGGTCTGGCTCTCGCTGCTCGTGACCGTCCTCGCGTACGGCGGGATGTTCGGCGCCTTCACCTACATCGCGTACACGCTCACGCACGTGAGCGGCTTCGCGACCGCATCCGTCCCGTGGCTGCTCATGCTCTTCGGCGCGGGTCTCGTCGTCGGCAACTGGCTCGGCGGCAAGCTCGCCGACCGGTCGATCGACGGAACGCTCATCGGCTTCATCGCCGCCCTCGTCGTCGTGCTCGCGGGCTTCGCGCTCTTCGCAGGGTCGCAGCTCGCGACCATCGTGGCCCTCGTCCTCATGGGCGCCTTCGGCTTCGGCACCGTGCCCGGCCTGCAGAGCCGCATCATGCGCTACGCCGGTCAGGCGCCGACCCTCGCGTCCGGCGCCAACATCGGCGCCTTCAACATCGGCAACGCCCTGGGCGCGTGGGCGGGCGGACTCGGCATCGCCGCAGGCCTCGGCTTCACCGCGCCGATCTGGATCGGCGCGGCGATCACCCTGGCGGCCCTCCTCGTCATGATCGCGACCGCCGCCCTCGCACGCCGCGCACCGCGCGATCGCGGGCTCGCCGCATCCGCCACCACCGCGCCGGTCCTCGTCGCCCGCTGAACCTCTCGTCCCCAAGAAGGAGAACATCCATGACCACCACGACGACGGTCCCCACCATTCGCCTCAACAGCGGCATCGACATGCCGCAGCTCGGCTTCGGCGTCTTCCAGGTGCCCGACGACGAGACCGCCGCCGCCGTGTCGACGGCGCTGGATGCGGGCTACCGCAGCATCGACACGGCGTCCGTGTACGGCAACGAGCGCGGCGTCGGGCGCGCGATCGCGGACTCGGGGCTCGCGCGCGACGACCTGTTCGTCACGTCGAAGCTGTGGAACGCCGACCAGGGGTACGACGCGACCCTCCGCGCCCACGACGCGTCGCTCGACCGGCTCGGGCTGGAGCGCCTCGACCTCTACCTGATCCACTGGCCGTCGCCCGCGCGCGATCTCTACCTCGACTCGTGGCGCGCCCTCGAGAAGCTCTACGCGGACGGACGCGTCCGCGCCATCGGCGTCTCGAACTTCGAGCCGGCCCACCTCGAGCGACTCATCGGCGAGAGCGGGATCGTGCCCGCGGTGAACCAGGTGGAGCTGCATCCCGCCCTCCAGAACCGCGCCGTGATCGCGGCCGGCGAGCGTCACGGCATCGCCACCGAGGCGTGGAGCCCGCTCGCGCAGGGCGGTGTGCTGCGCGAGGCGGCCGTCGTCGAGATCGCGGACCGTCACGGCCGCACGCCGGCGCAGGTCGTGCTGCGCTGGCACCTGCAGCAGGGGCGGATCGTCATCCCGAAGTCGGTCACTCCGTCGCGGATCGCGGAGAACCTCGACGTCTTAGGGTTCGACCTGACCGCCGACGAGCTCGGCGCGATCGACGCGCTCGACCGTGACGGCCGCACCGGCCCGCACCCCGACGCGTTCGAGGGTTGAGACAGGCGAAGGCCCCCCGGGGAGTCCCGGGGGCCTTCGGCGTCTCTCCGTCCGCGTTCGGGCGGCTCAGCCCCTGTCCGCGATGGCGCCGCGGGGGACCACGACGACGGGCACGGGGGAGCTCCGCACGATCTTCGCCGCCCGTGATCCGAGGAACACGCGGGCCAGCGGCCCGAGGCTGCTCGACCCGACGACGAGCAGCTCATCGGGCAGCCAGTCGACGTCGCCGATGGACGCGTCCCACGTGTCGCCGACGCCGATCACGGTGTCGGCGATCCGCGGCGGGTCCGGGAGGGCGGAGACGTCGGACAGCACCCGCTGCGCCTGGCGGCGGACGTCGGCGGTCCACGTGCCCGCGATGCTCTGTTCGGCGTCGAACCCGGCGCCCGAGGTGCCCGACTCGCGCGGGACGACCGCGAACGACGCGGCGCGCAGTTCGGCGCCCATCGAGGCCGCGACCTCCGCTGCTCCCAGCACGAGCTCCGTCGACGAGCCGGTCCCGCGGTACGCGGCGGTCACCCGGCCGACGCGCGCACCCTCCGCCGAGCGGTAACCGCGCGGGGCGATCGCCACGGGCACGGGAGAGGCGTGCAGCAGTGTGTCGCTCTCGGAGCCGAGGGCGATGCGCCCCACCGGCCCGTTCGTCGACGAGCCCACTACGACGAAGGTCGCGTCACGCTGCTCGACGACCTCGACGAGTCCTCGCCGCGCCGACGGCGCCTCATGCAGGACGTACTCGGCCGGGACGGACCCGTCGATCACCGCAGCGGCGTGGTCCAGCGCGTGGTTCGCATTGTCCCGGGTGTACCGCTGCCACTCGGCGTCGGCCGGCCCCGCGGTCGTCGGCCACGAGCTCGGGACGACGGCGACCACGACGAGTCCGGTGCCGATCGACCGCGCGAGCACGGCTGCCAGATGGAGGACGGATGCCGATCGGTGTCCGGGGTCGACCCCGACGACGATGCTCATGGCTGGTCCGCGTTCCGGCGTGCGGCGCCCGCCTCGCGGATCTCGCGGGTGCTCGGCTGGGCCACGTTCGTCGTGTAGGCGACGTCCGCCTCGACGACGGGGTGGCCGACCTCGAGCTCGGAGTGCTTCCGGCCGTAGAACCAGTAGAAGACGAGGAACGCGAGCGTCCAGATGAGGAACACCACGATGGTGATCAGGCGCAGCTGGGTGATGATCGCGATGCAGCCGATGATCGACAGGATCGGGATCGTCCAGCCGAACGGCAGCTTGAACCCGCGCTCCAGGTGCGGTTCGCGCACCCGCAGGATGATCACGCCGACCGACACCACGATGAACGCGACGAGCGTGCCGATCGAGGTCATCTCGGCGAGGAAGTTGATCGGCACGACGGCGGCGAGGATGCTGGTCGCGATCATGACGATGACGGTGTTCTGCACCGGCGTCATCGAGCGCGGATTGACCTTCGCGAAGACCTTCGGCACCGTGCCGTCGCGCGACATCGCGAACAGGATGCGGGTCTGGCCGTACAGGACGACGAGGGTCACCGAGAAGATCGAGATGATCGCCCCGATCGCGATGACGGTTCCCGGCCAGCTCGAGTGGAGGATGTTCTGCAGGATGACGGCGAGACCCGCATCCTGACCGGCGAACTTCGCCGGCGCCTGCGCGCCGAGGGCTGCGAGGCAGGTCAGCACGTACAGCGCGATGATGATGCCGAGCGCGAAGATGATGGCGAGCGGCAGGTTCCGCTTCGGGTTCTTCGCTTCCTCACCGGCTGTGGAGACGGCATCCAATCCCACGAACGAGAAGAAGATGATGCCGGCGCCGCCCACGATGCCGGCGAAGCCCGCCGGGGCGAAGTTGTGGAAGTGGTCCGCGTTCCAGCCGGTGAACGCCACCGCGCAGAAGAACAGCACGACCGCGATCTTGATGACCACCATGATGCTGTTCACCGTGGTCGACTCGCGAGCGCCGCGCAGCAGGAGGAGCGAGCACAGCACGATGACGATGACGGCGGGGATGTTGACGATCCCGCCCTGCTCAGGAGCCTGGGAGAGCTGCACCGGGAGCTGCCACCCGAACAGGTTCTGCAGGAGCTGGTTGACGTACTGCGACCAGCCGACCGCGACCGCCGCCGTCGACACGCCGTACTCCAGCAGGAGACAGGCTCCGACCGCCATGGCCGTGCCCTCGCCGAGCGTCGCATACGCGTACGAGTACGTCGATCCGGAGACGGGT
This sequence comes from Microbacterium candidum, assembly GCF_030315975.1. GTDB lineage: Bacteria > Actinomycetota > Actinomycetes > Actinomycetales > Microbacteriaceae > Microbacterium > Microbacterium candidum. Next base: position 692,803 of record NZ_JASXSZ010000001.1, read on the forward strand.
ACCGCGCCGGCCATCTCGGCGTAGCAGAGGGCGGTGAGGCCCGCCACGACGCCGCCGATGACGAACGACCAGATGACCGCGGGCCCGGCGACGGGAACTGCCTGCGACAGGATGAAGAAGATGCCGGTGCCGAGGGTGCCGCCGACGCCGATCATCGTCAGCGAGAAGAGCCCGATGCTCCTCTTCAGGTGCACTTCGTCGGCGCCGACGGGCGTCGTCGGCTTCCGGCGCAGCAGCTGCTGGGCGATTGTGGGCATACCAGTCTCCTTCGATTGGTGGATTCCGCCGGGTCTCGGGTGACCCGGGTGCGGGAGTTCAGTCGCGCGTCACGCGCATGTGCGCGACGCGGCTGTCGACGGCGCCGCGGACGTAGCCGCTCGGCGAGGCGGCGACGGCCTGCAGGAACGCCACCGTCTCGGCCGTGATCTCCTCACCCGGGATCACGTTCGGGATGCCGGGCGGGTAGGCCGCCAGGCTGTCGGCGGAGATGCGCCCGACCGCCTCGGCCGCGGGGACGAGCTCGGTGTCGGCGAAGAAGGCGTCGCGCGGCAGCATGCGGAGGCGGCCGGAGGCGGGCAGCGCCGGGAAGTGCGCGGCGTCCTCGGTCGCGCGCTCCGCGTCGGCCTCGGCGGACTCGACCGCGGCGACGAGCGCCCGCAGTGTCGCGTCGAGATCCGGCGTCTTGCCCGCGCCGATGAGCGCGACGATGGAGGTGGCGGTGGACATCTCGACGAAGATCGCGTCGACGTCGATGAGGCGCTGGCGCAGCCAGTGGCCCGTCACACCGGTCGCCGACACGTCGATCGGGATGCGCAGCGGGTCGGTGCCGACGATGTCGTCGAACGCGCCGAAGCCGTCGCTCAGGACCGCGAAGCGGGGATCCTCGCGCAGTGCCGCGCGGAAGGCGTCCGCGGCGGCGATCGAACGGCCGATGAGATCCTCGCCCGTGGCGAGCGAATGGCGCGCGATGTCGAGGGAGCCCAGCAGCAGCGCGGAGGACGACGTGGAGGCGGTCATCGCGACCGCGCGCTCGATGAGCGGCTCGAGCCGGTCGGCGAACGGGCCGTCGCCGAGGTGCAGCATCGCGGACTGCGTCAGCGAGCCGCCGAGCTTGTGCGTGCTCGAGACGACGAGATCGGCGCCGAGGCGCGCGGGCGACTCGGGAAGATCGGGGTGGAAGCCGAAGTGCGGACCCCACGCGCCGTCCACGATGAGAGGGGCGCCGTGCGCGTGGGCGACGCGGGCGAGGCCCGCGACGTCGGCCACGGATCCGAAGTAGCTCGGCGAGATGACGTAGACGGCGTCGGCGGGGCGGCCTTCGCGCTCGGCGGCGTCGAGCGCGGCGTCGAGCGCCGCGGGGGAGACGCCGTGCGCGATGCCGTGGTGCAGGTCGACCGACGGCAGGACGAAGGCGGGTGCGAGGCCCGCCGACAGGATGCCGTCGCTGAAGCTCGAGTGCGCGCTCCGCTGCGACAGGATGTTCGCGCCGAGGCTGCGCACGGCGAGCGCCGCGACCCGGTTGGCCTGCGAGGCGCCGCCGGTGAGGAACCACGTGCGGCGGGCTCCCCACGCCTCGGCGGCGAGGTCGAGCGACCGCGAGAGCGGCGATCCGTCGCCGAGGTCGATGTCATCCATGAGCATCGGGACGTCGAGTTCCAGCGGTCGCGTGCCGATGAAGTCGGCGAGCCGCGCGCTGAGGCCGAGGTCGTTGCCGCCGTGGCCGGGGACCATCAGCTGGATCGGCCCGCGCGCGACGTGGCGCTCGAGCGCGTCGGCATACGGCGTCTCCCACTGACGGAGATCCGTGGATGCGGAGGACGGCAGCGGACGCGATCGGTCGATCGTCGCGGACTCGGAGGACAGCAGCATCCCACCATCGTCATCCGAGACACCCACCGCAGGAATCCCCCGAAGTTCGCGCAGGCCACATATTCTGTATGTGGCTCAGTCCTCTGGCGGGCCATTATCTACACAGAAAGTTGATATCCCATGGTCGATCTGCGCCAGTTCGAGGCGCTCAGGGCGGTGCATGCGGAGGGCTCCGTCACGGCCGCTGCGCGCCGGCTCGGCTGGGGCCAGCCGACCGTCGACTACCACCTGAAGAACCTCGAGCGGCTGATCGGCTCGCCCGTCCTCGTGCGCTCGCCGCGAGGCAGCCGGCTCACCCCCGTCGGGATGCTCCTGGTCGATCGCGCGCAGGAGATCCTCACGCTGAGCGAGCGAGCCGTGCGGGACGCGCGGGAGCTCACGCAGATGGGTCGCGTGCGCCTGCGGTTCGGCACGTTCCCGACCGCCGCCGCGAAGATCCTGCCGTCCGTCGCCGCGCGGCTCACCGACCTCGGCATCGAGATGGACGCCGTGCTCGACGAGGTCCCCTCGCTCGTCGACCGCATCAACCGCGGCGCGCTGGACGCGGCCATCGTCTACACCGTGCCCGGGTACGAACTGCCGTTCCGGCCGCACGTCGCGTGGCGCGAGGTGCACCGCGATCCGCTCATGCTGGCGCTGCCTGTGGGGCATCGGCTCGCCTCCCGCAGCTCGGTCGACGTGGCGGCGCTGCTCTCACTGGGCAATGAGCGCTGGCTCTTCGCCACGGCCGCGGACGACCCCATGGACACGATCGTCGTCGACGCCTTCGCCGCCGAAGGGCACACGCTGGAGGTCGCCATCCGGACCGACGACTTCCAGGTCATGCTCGGAATGGTGGCCGCCCGCATGGTCGTCGGCCTCGTTCCGGGACTCGTGCCGGGTGGTGCTCATCCGGGCATCGTCCTGCGGCCGATCGACGATCCGTCGTTCGTGCGCTCGATTCTCGTCGCGACCCCCGGGGAGGGGTCCCCGCGCCAGCCGTCCGCAGCCGTGCGCCAACTCGTCGCGGCGATCCGCGATGCGTTCGCCGCCCCGCCGACGGGCTGGGCCGAGGGCGACTGAGCCTCGTGCGGCTCAGGCGGTGGCGCCCGCCGCTGCCAGACGCGCGCGGACGGCGTCGAGGGGGATCGCGTGGGCCACACGTCCGCTCGCATGCACCTGGGTCGTCGCTGCCAGGACGGAGTTGATGAGCGCCTCCTCGACGGCATCCATCGCCGCCCGGAACATCGGGGTGAGCTCCGCATCCTGTGGCGGGGAGCCCGCTCCGACCGAGAACGCGATCGCGTAGTCGCCGCTGCCCTGCGCGTAGTCGGCGCCGACGCCGCGCATCGCGAACACTGCGCGGCGGGCGACCCGCGCGAGCTGCCGGGCGTCGAGCGGCGCGTCCGTCGCGACGACGATCATGCAGGAGTTCCCGACGGTCTCCGCCGCCGGCCCCGGGACGAGGTCGCGCGCCGGCATCGGGACGCCTGCGATCGTCAGGGTACCGCTGAAGTTCGACTGCACGATGGCACCCACGGCGAACTCCGCGTCGCCGACGGGCACGCGGCGCGATGACGTGCCGATGCCGCCCTTGAAACCGAGCGCGACGGTCCCGGAGCCGGCTCCGACGCTGCCCTCCTCGACGGGTCCCTTGGCGGCCGCGGCGATCGCCGCTTCGACGTGCTCCTCGCCGAGCGGGCGGGAGCGGATGTCGGACAGGAACCCGTCGTTCGTCTCGCCGACGACGGGGTTGAGCGTCGTGGTGTCCTCGTACCCGGGGCGGGCGAGCATGTGGCCGAGCAGGGCGTCGGCGACGCGGTAGACGGACAGGGTGCTCGTCAGGAGGATGGGCGTCTCGATTGCGCCGAGCTCCTGGAGTTGCGTCGCGCCGACGAGCTTGCCGAACCCGTTGCCCACGGCGAGGGCCGCCGGCATCCATCGGCGTTGCGCGCCCAGCGCCTCCGGGACGATCGCGGTGACACCCGTGTGCAGTCGGTCGGTGTGCACGGTGGCGTGGCCGACGAGCACGCCCGGGACGTCCGTGATGGTGTTGTGACGTCCGCGCGGGTACGCGCCGGGGCCGATGCCGACGTCGGCGAGCCGTGCTCTTGCGGTGGTCAACGGACTCTCTCCAGGAAGCTGCGGGTGCGGTCGTTCGCCGGGTCCGTCAGCACCTGCTCGGGGTCGCCCTGTTCGACGACGCGGCCGCCGTCGAAGAACGACAGCGTGTCGGCGACCTCGCGGGCGAACCCGATCTCATGGGTCACCACGATCATCGTCATGCCGCGACCGGCGAGCGCGCGCATCGTCTCCAGGACCTCGTCGACGAGCTCGGGGTCGAGTGCGCTGGTCGGCTCGTCGAAAAGCATGAGGTCCGGGTCCATCGCGAGGGCGCGGGCGATCGCGACGCGCTGCTGCTGGCCGCCGGAGAGCTGGTGCGGGCGCTTGAGCACATGATCGGCGAGGCCAACGCGCGCGAGCTCGAACTCCGCGCGCTCGTGCGCCTCGGCCTTCGGGACGCGCTTCACATGGATGAGGCTTGCCGCGACGTTCTCGACCGCGTCCAGGTGCGCGTAGAGGTTGAAGCGCTGGAACACCATGCCGATGCGCGCGCGGAACCGGGCGAAGTCGCGGTCGCGCCACGGACGGTAACGCCCGTCCTCCAACGCGTAGCCGACCTGCTCGCCGTCCACGATCAGGCTTCCGCCGTCGACCGTCTCCAGGCCGTTGATCGTGCGCAGGAACGTGGATTTCCCGGACCCGGACGGCCCGATGATGCAGCTCACCTCTCCTGCCCGGACGGTGAAGTCCACGCCGTGCAGGACTTCGTGGTCGCCGTACGACTTGGAGAGCCCGCGCGCTTCGACGAGCGTGCCGGTCATGATGCGACCTCCTTCTCGGCCCTGGGGATCTCGGCCCCGGTGATCTCGGCGCCGGCGGGTGCGCGTCGCCGCTGCACGGGGATGGCACCCGTCGCCATGCGCAGGAGCTGCTGGCTGAAGCCCGGGCCGCGAACGAGCCGCACGCGATCCTGGCCGAAGCGCTTCTCGAGCAGCGACTGCAGGTACGTCGCCACCGCGGTCAAGAACATGTACCAGATGCTCACCACGATCAGCAGCTCGATGATGAGGTTGTTCTGCTTGTAGATGTTGCTGGCGTTGGTCATCAGGTCGTTGCCGGCGACGACGACGATCAGCGAGGTCGTCTTCAGCATCGAGATGAACTCGTTGCCGGTGGGCGGGATGATGATGCGCAACGCCTGCGGGAGCACCACGAGCCGCATCGCCTGGCCGCGCGTCATCCCGCCCGCGAGGGCGGCCTCCGTCTGACCGCGGTCGACCGCCTGGATGCCGGCCCGCACCGTCTCGGCGAAGTAGGCGGCGAGGTTGAGGCCGAGGCCGAGCAGCGCCGCGACGGAGCCGCTGATGACGACGTTGGTGTCCCACCGCAGCCCGATCTGCGTGAACGGGATCTGCAGCGTCAGGTAGGGGAGCAGGAACGCGAGGTTGAACCAGAAGATCAGCTGCACGAGCACCGGCGTGCCGCGGAAGAACCAGATGTAGCCCTCCGCGATCCACTTCAGTACCGGGTTCTTCGACAGCTTCATGACCGCGAGGATCACGCCGAGCACGAGCCCGAGCGCGGTCGCGGCGACGCTCACCCAGAGCGTCACGACGACGCCGTTCAGGATGCGCGGGGAGAAGAGGTACTCCCACACGTAGCTCCAGCGGATGTGCGGGTTCAGCACCACGATCGAGATCGCCCAGCCCACGAGGAGGATGGCGATCGCCCCGACGACCCAGCGTCCGACGTGCCGTCGGGGCACGATCGGCACGGCGGTGCCGTCCGGCCGGAGGATCGGCTCGTGGCGCGCGCTCATGCGCGGCACCGGCGCATCCGGGTCGTCGGGGCCGTCATCACTTGCCGCCGCCGTTGAGGGACGCGGAATCGATCGCCATGCCGTTCACGTGGTACGCGGCGAGGATCTTGCCGTAGGTGCCGTCATCCATGAGGGACTGGAGGGCCTTCTGGACGAGGGTTGCGAAGTCCTTGTGCGCGTTGTCGATCCCGATGCCCCACAGCGACTCGTCGCCGTCGATCTTCACGGCGGCCATGTTGTTGGCGGGGTCGGCGGCCCGGTCTTCGGCGACCGGGTAGTCGGTGATGGTGGCGACGGCCCGCCCGCTCTGCACGGCGAGGTTCGCCTCGCTGTCGCCCTCGAACTTCAGGGTGTCGTACGCGGCCTTGCCGGCGGCGGTGCAGTTCGCCGAGTACTGGTCGGCGAGGGCGGCGGACGAGCCGGATGCGACGACCGCGACGGTCTTGCCGCACAGGTCGTTCGGGACGGAGACGCCCTCGGGGTTGCCCGCCTTCACGAGGAAGGCATTGCCCGCCTTGACGTAGTCGACGAAGGTCGTCGTCTTCTGGCGTTCGGCGTTGTCGGTCATCGAGGAGATCAGGGCGTCGTACCGGCCGGAGATGAGGCCCGGGATCATCGAGTTGAACTCCTGGTCCTGGATCGACATCCCGGTGCCGAGCCGGCGCGTGATCGCCTGCGCGATCGCGGCGTCGACTCCGATGACCTCCTTGCCGTTGGCGCCCCACTCCTCCATGGGCGGGTAGCCGACCGATGTCGTCCACTTGATGCCTTCGGTGCGCATCGCGTCGGACAACTGGGACGTGAGCGTCTTGTCGGCTTTGACCGATTCGATGACGGACTTGGCCTGCTCGTCGGACGGCACGGGAGAGGCGGCTGCGGCCGGCGCCGCGTTCTTGGCGCCGGCGTCGCTGAGGCTCTGCGCGCCGCACCCTGCGGCGGCGAGGACGACCATGCCGGTGAGGACGGCCACCAACGGCATGCGGACGAGGGCTGTGGATCGCATGAGGGACTCTCTCTGTGGATGGGTTGTGCGGACGTTCAGTCGAGGCCGAACGCGGGCGTCCCGCCGACCACGGTGGCGACGGGGGCGAGTTCGCCGAGCTCGGACGGCTCGACGCTCAAGGGGTCGCGGTCGAGCACGACGAAGTCGGCCAGCTGCCCGGAGGCCAGACGACCGACGCGGTGGCCGAGGCCCGCCGCGTCGGCGGGGCCCGCGGTGTACGCGGACAGCGCTTCCTCGACGGAGAGCGGACGGATGCCGCGCTCGGCGCCCAGCGGGGAGGCATCCGTCCCGCGGACGGCGGCGGCGCGGACGCCGAGGAGGGGCGCCGACGGCTCGACCGGGGCATCGGAGCCGAAGGCGACGACGGCGCCCGCATCCCGCAGCGCCGCCCAGGCATAGCTCGCGAGATCGCGACCGTGCAGCATGCTCTCGACGAGCGGGATGTCGCTCGCCCAATGCGTCGGCTGCTGCGACGCGATGACGCCCAGGCGCGCGAATCGCGCGACATCGGCGGGCTCGAGGTGCTGCGCGTGCTCCATGCGCAGGCGAAGGCCTGCGCGGACGGCGGCGTCGTGCGCGTGCTCGTACGCGTCGAGCACGGTGCGGTTCGCGCGGTCGCCGATGGCGTGCGTCGCGACGGCGATGCCGCCGCCCACCGCGAGGTCGACCAGGCGCACGAGCTCGTCCAGGTCGAGCACCTCGACACCGTGGTTGCCGGGTTCGCCGGCGAAGTCGAAGCCCATATGGGCGGTGTGCGAGCCAAGGGCGCCGTCGGAGAAGAGCTTCACGGGGCCGTTCGTGAACCAGTCGTCGCCCGCGCCGGTGCGGCGGCCTTCGGCGACGGCGGCCTCGAGCGCGTCGGCCGGCGTGCCCTTGTGGACACGGAGGCGCAGGCGGCCGTCGGCCTTCAGCCGGAGGTAGGCGGCGCGCGCATCCTCGCCGTCGAGGTCGGTGACGTGCGTGATCCCCTCGGAGAGGAGCCGCCCGTGGGCGCGCTCGAGGAGGGCGACGAGGTCGACGGGTGTCTCGCGCTCCGCGCGCTCGATGACGGCGTCGGCGGCGGTCTCGCGGAGGAGCCCGGTGGGCTCGCCGTCGACGTCACGCTCGATGCGACCGCCGACGGGATCGGGGGTGGATGCGTCGATCCCGGCCCTGCGGAGCGCCTCGCCGTTGACCCACACGGAGTGCCCGTCGACGCTCGGCAGTGATACGGGACGGTGCGGCGCGAGTCGATCGAGCGCGGCACGGGTGGGGACGCCGTCGCTCCAGCGATTCGCGTCCCAGCGCCCGCCGGTGAGCCAGCCGTCGCCGGGGTGCTGGGCCAGGTGCTGCTCGATCTGCGTCAGTGCGGCAGCGAGCGTCGGAGCATCGCGGAGGTCCAGGGCGTCGAGGCTGCGCGCGAGGCTCGCGGTGTGGATGTGCGCATCGTGGAACCCCGCGATCACCGCCTCCCCGGGGAGGTCGACGACGGCCGCGCCCGTCGGAGCGGCGTCGGTGATGACATCCGCCGCGCCGATCGCCGAGATCACGCCGTCGACGACGAGCATCGCACCCGCCTTGCCGCCGCGACCATCGAGCAAGTGGATCCTCGGGTGGCGATACAGAGTAGTGACCATCAGCGTTCCTTGCGATTCGAGTGCGCGGCGTTGCGCGTCCTGCCACCCTAGTCAGCGCCGGTACGCTCGATCTACGCATCGGGGGCGGCAGTCTTCGACGCTGAGAGTAAGGGATGCTGATGCTCAACCCCATCCATCTCCGCACGCTCCTCGAGGTCGTGCGCCTCGGATCGTTCGCGTCTGCGGCGAACCGCCTCGGCTACACGGCGTCGGCGGTGTCTCAGCAGATGGCGGCCCTCGAGAACGACGCCGGCATCAGGCTGTTCGAGCGGACTGCGCGCAGCATCCGCCCCACCGAGGCGGCGGTCGTCATGGCGGAGGGTGCGACGACCGTGCTCGCCGACATCGACCGGCTGCTGGAGGCCGCCGGCAGCGCGGCGGAGCGCCCGCAGGCGGAGCTCCGCGTCAGCGTCTACCCGAGCCTCGCGCGGATGTTCCTGCCGCGTCTGCTGCGCTCGCCGCAGTGGCTGGCGGTCGACGCTGCCCTCCGGCTCAGCATCCGCGATCCGTCGCCGGCGATCCAGGCGCTGCGGCGCGGGGAGGAGACCGACGTCACGCTGGTCTACTGGGTCGGGGATGCGGCGCTCACGTGGCCGCGCTCCGTGACGCCCGTCCGCCTCGGCGCCGACCCCATGCGCGTCGTCGTGCCGACATCGTGGCGCCTGCACGGGCTGGGGGCCGTCGCGGCCGACGAGCTCGTGGGGAGGCCGTGGATCCTGCACCACCCGGGATCGAGCGATGCAGCGGTGATCGATGCCGTCCTCGACGAGCACGGGCTGCGCCCCCGGGTCGTCGCGCGCTCCGACGACTTCGCCGTGACTCTCGACATCGTCGCCGCCGGCTACGCCGCGACGGTCATGCCCGAGGTCGCGCTCGGCGAGGTGCCCGCCGGGGTAGAGGTGCTCGAGGTTCCAGAAGTGCAGTTGTCGCGCGAGGTCTACGCACTCGTCTCGCCGACGGCGCCCGCGCGGCCGACGGATCTCTTCCTGCGGATCCTGCGCGACATCTCGGACGACCTCGGCTACGGCGCAGGGGCAGGCATCAATCGAGGATGACGCGGTGGTGGTCGGTGACGCGCGCGGTCTCGTCGACCGGCTTGCGGCCGCCCGCCTCGGCCACCTGGATCTCGACCTCCTGCACGATCGGCGCACGCAGCCCGACGAGGTGGACGTCGCAGACGAGGGCGCCGCGCTCGCACGGCACGCTCCAGCGCAGGGCGGAGCGATCCGGGGCGGCAAGGATCCGCGCGGCGAACGGCGCCGCATCCGTCCGCACCGGGCCCGTCTTCGCGAGCGCCTCGGCGAGTCGCCGTTCGCGAACGGGCTCCGGGACGTCGTGCAGCACGTTCCGAGCCAGCAGTGCGGATGCCTCGGACAATGGCCGGCCCGTGCGCACGAGCTCATCGATCCGGCGCGCCGCATCCACGGTCTCCGGCCACGGGCGAACGATCGCGGCCGGCGCGTCCAGCCGCGTCAGCACGTCCGCGAGCAGGTCTCCGGCGATCGTGCCGGCGCCGAACGAGTCCGAGTTGCCGAAGACCACCACCCCGACGCCGGTGGCCGCCTGCCACCGCATGTGCGACGAGAAGCCCGGGAGTCCGCCGGCGTGCTGGACGATCCGGCCGAACCGCCGGTCGTGCTCGACGACCAGCCCGTAGCCGTACCCGGCGCCGTCGAGCACTCGCCCGGTGGACTGCCACGGACTCGTCGGCATGAGGGTCCGCGCGGTCTGCATCTCGCGACGGGATGCAGCGCGCAGCACGTCGTCCGCCGGATCGTCGTCGAACGCCGAGACGAGGAACTGCATCCATGCCGCTATGTCGGAGACCGTGCTGAACAGGCTGCCGATGCACGCGAGCGCGCCGGAGCCGACATACGGCTCGGGAGTGAAGGACGCGCCGTCGTCGAACGTGCGGAACCCCGCGGCGAGGTCGGCGCCGGCGGCGTAGAGGTCGGCTGCAGCACGGGTGTCGCGCAGACCCAGCGGGTCGAGCATGCGCTCGCGGATGACGTCCTCGACCGGTCGTCCGGTGACGGCTTCGATCGCGCGGCCGACGAGCGAGATCCCGAGGTTCGAGTACTGGTAGTCGGTGCCTGACCGGGTGGAGAGGGCCAGCCCGTCCGACACGACCGCCGCCATATGGGCACGCGATTCGCCGAGGTGCTCGTCGCCCCACGCATTGTCCTCGGTCAAGCCGCCGCGGTTCGACAGCAGCGCGTCGAGGGTGAGGCCGACGCGTTCGGCGCCGAACCGGGCGGACGCGAGCCCGGGGACGTAGTCGGTCGCCGGCGCATGCAGATCGAGGAGGCCCTCGTCGCGCAGCGACAGGGCGGTCGCCCCGAGGAAGCTCTTCGACATCGAGGCGATGCGGAAGATCGTGTCCGGGGTCGTCGTCGCGCCGTCCCGGCGCGGCTCGCCATGGGCGGACACGGCGACGATCGCGCCGTCGTGCACGACGGCGGCGATGGATGCGGGCGCCCGCCGCAGCGTCGGCTCGTCGAGCCGGGCGGCCAGCGCGGCGCGGCCGGCCTCGGCAGGGGTGGTCATCGAGTTGTCCGCTCGTCCGCGTACGCACGCATGTGCGCGGCGAAGCCGGCGACGAGAGCCCGGCTGGTGCGGGTGTTCTGCTCGTCGACGGCACGGGCGTCGGCTACGAGGTCGGCGACGGACCGGTCGCCGGGAGCGGGGTCGGTCGGCTCCTCCCACCGCAGCAGATCCTCCGCGCACACCTCCGGATGGAACTGCAGTCCGTAGACCCGCGCGCCGAGGCGGAACGCCTGGTTGGCGATCGCCTCGCTCGACCCGAGCAGCACGGCGGCCGGAGGCAGCGCCGTGATCATGTCCTGGTGGTTCTCGATCATGGGAGCCGCATCCCCCAGCCCGCCGAGCAGGAGGTCGGCGCGACCGGCGTCGGAGGTGCGGATGACGGTCGACCCGCGCTCCTTGGGGCCGAACGACCGGCGCACCTCGCCGCCGGCGACGTGGGCGAGGATCTGCCCGCCGAGGCAGATCCCGAGGGTCGGCAGATCGGCGTCGATGGCCGCTCGCGCGAGCGCTCGCTCCTGCGCAAGCCAGGGGGCGCGGTCGTCGTCCTCGGGCATCAGCCCGCCGCCGAGCATCACGAGACCCGCGTAGTCGTCGAGGGACTCGGGCAGCCCGTTCCCGCCGAAGACGGCGTCGACGGCGAAGCCGTCCTCCTCGAGCCACACGCCGAGCCGGCGCGGGGCGGAGGTCTCCGCATTGACGACGACCAGGACGCGGGGTCGCTCCGCCTGCGCCGTGGTGTCGACTGCGGGTGCGATGGCCGCTGCGCGCGGGGCGGGCGCGGTGCCGTCGAGGAAGGCGAGATGATCGGCGTCGGATGCGGCGAGCACGCGCAGCACATTGCCGTGCGCGACGGCCTCGAGGTCCTCCTCGGACCAGCCGCGACGGCGCAGTTCGTCGAGGAGGTCCTGGTACCGCGAGACGTCCTCGAGCCCGGCCGGCATGGCATCGGTGCCGTCGTAGTCGGCGCCGAGACCGACGGCGTGGACGCCCGCGACGTCCCGCACATGCTCGATGTGGTCCGCGACATCCGCGATGCCGACCTCGGGAGCCGCGCCCTGTTCGCCCGCGAGCACCCAGTCGCGGCGCGCGGGGGAGAGGAAGGAGGGCACGAACGCCACCATGACGACTCCGCCGGCGGCGCCGATGGCGGCCAGGACGTCGTCGGGCACGTTCCGGGGGTGGTCGCACAGCGCGAGCGCGCAGGAGTGGCTCACCATGACGGGACGCGTCGTGACGGCCAGCGCATCGCGCATCGTCGACGGCGCGACGTGGGCGAGGTCGACGACCATCCCGATGCGGTTCATCTCGCGGACGACCTCGCGTCCGAAGTCAGTGAGTCCGCCGTGGCGGGCCTCATCGGTGGCGGAGTCGGCCCAGTCGATCGTCCGCGACCACGTGAGGGTGAGGTAACGCGCGCCGAGCCGCGCGTATTGGCGGAGGACCGCGAGGGAGCCGTCGATCTGAGCGCCGCCCTCGACGCCGATGAGGGAGGCGATGCGCCCGTCTGCCATCGCAGCGCGCACGTCGTCCGCGGTGCGCGCGAACTGCAGCCGGTCCGGGTAGGCGGCCACCAGCCTGTGTACGAAGTCGATCTGCTCGAGCGTCGCCGTCACCTGCTCGGCGCCCGTCAGGACGGGGTCGATCCACACCGACCAGAACTGCCCGCCGACGCCGCCGGACACAAGCCGCGGCAGGTCGGTGTGCAGGTCGGGGACGGAGGCATCCAACCCCGCCGTCTCGTAGCCGTGCCGCTCGCGGCGCGCCCAGGCGAGGTCGTTGTGGCCGTCGATGACGGGGATCATGCTTACGCCTTTCGTGCGTCCAGAGCGTCGTTCAGCCGCACGGTGACAAGGCTGTCCACCGACCACGGCTCGCCGTCGAGCGAGCGCACGGGGGCGGCGCCCCGCGTGCTCGAGCACAGCCAGATCGCGTCAGCGGTGCGCAGCTCGTCCACCGAGAGCAGTCGCGTCTCGACGGGCGCTCCCCATCCTTCCAGCGCGGCGAACGCGTCGCCCTGCGTCGTGCCGGGGAGCACGCCGAGCTCGGTCGGCACGGTCGTATAGACACCTTCGATGCGGGCGATGACGGTGGAGTTCGGGCCTTCCAGGACATAGCCGTCGATGCTCGTGAAGACCACGTCCTGCGCTCCCCGGCGGTGGGCCTCGCGGAGCGCCGCCATGTTCACCGCGTACGAGAGCGTCTTGGCGCCCTGCAGCAGCCACGGCGACGTCTCGGCGACGTCGTGCCGGTAGCCGCGGTCCAGCAGGACGACGTCGATGGACGGCGCGCTGCCGTCAGGACGACTGTGCGGGGCGAAGCCGAGCGCCCATCCGGTCGGTGCGCCCGAGCCCGCCTCGTCGCCGCGGGACATCACGAACTTCACCGCGCCGCGCGCGGTGTGCGCGCGGATCGCGCCGGCCGACACGGTGACCGCGTGCTGCCACAGGTCTCGGCGGGGCGCCGGCAGGTCGAGCATCGCCGCGGAGCGTTCGAAGCGGTCGAGGTGCGCGTCGAGGGCCTGCGGGATGCCGTCGACCACGACGACGGTCTCGAAGATGCCGTCGCCGCGCGTCGCCGACAGGTCGGTCGCGGTCAGGAGCGTCTCGTGCGGGTCGAGTCCGATGAGGCAGTCCTCGACGGCGGCTTCCGAGCCGAGGTCGAGGCGGTGAAGGGTGAGCGTGTGCATGGGTTCCTCGTGATCAGGCGGCCACGGCCGAGGCGTCGAGGGTCCGCGAAGCGTTCTGCAGGACCCAGTCCACGTCGACCTCGTGGCCGATGCCGGGCGCCGACGGGACCAGCACGATGCCGGCGTCGGCGACGATCGGCGGGACGACGACATCGCGCGCGTAGTACTTGTCGGAGCCGGAGACGTCGGACGGGAGCGTGAAGTTCGGCAACGATGAGATCGCGACGTTCGCCGCCCGCCCGACGCCGAACTCGTGCATCCCGCCGCACCACACCGGCACGCCCGCGTCGCGGGCGAGGTCGTGCGCGTCGCGGGCCGCGGTCAGTCCGCCCATCCGCGACACCTTGATGTTCAGCACGCGGCCGGCGTCGAGCGCGAGCATCGTGCGGAGGTCGCCGAGGTCGACGATGGACTCGTCGAGGCAGATCGGCGTCGCGATCGTCGCCTGCAGACGGGCGTGCGCGAGGAAGTCCCGGGGTGCGTACGGCTGCTCGATCATCGTGAGCCCGAACGCATCGAGCTCGCGGAGCGCCGCGGCCGTTTCGGACGTGTCGGGGTACGCCCCGTTCGCGTCGACGTGGAGGTCGAGCCCGGGGTAGGCCGCGCGCACGGCCCGGACGGGCTCGACATCCCAGCCGGGTGCGGTCTTCAGCTTCACGCGGCGGTACCCGGCATCCACCTGGCGCGCGACCTGTGCGATCAGCTCGTCGATCGTCGGCTCGATGCCGAGCGAGACGCCGGCGGCGACCTCCGTCCGTGTGCCGCCGAGGGCGCTCGCGAGCGACCGACCGGACGCGCGCGCGTGCAGGTCCCAGCCCGCGGCGGAGAATCCCGCCTTCGCGAACTCGTTCCCGCGGATCCGCCGCCACGTGGCCTCGAGCTCCTCAGGGGTGTCCCACGAGGTGCCGAGGACGGCCGTCGTGAGGTACCGCTCCGCGGTCAGCCATGCGGTGTCGGTCGTCTCCGGCCCGAAGAAGGGGTCGGCCGGCGACGCGATCTCGCCCCAGCCGACGAGCCCGTCGGCGTCGGTCGCCTCCACGAGCAGATGGGTGAGGCCCGTCTTGCGGTGCGAGCTCGTCTCGAAGCTGTGGACCAGGGGCAGATTCACCTCGAACAGGCGGATCCGGTCGATCCTCATGCGGATGTCTCCTTGTCGGGGTGGTACAGGCGGAGGTCCGCGGCGATCTCGTCGCGCACTGTGAGCCGTCGTCGTGCACCCTTCGCGCTCGCGGTGGTGATGGTGCTCAAGAGATGGCACGCGGCAGCGACGGATGTCGGCGAGTCGGCGTACGAGGCCGAATGGGTGTGCACGTGGATGAGCGCCGTCGCGAGGTCGGTCAGGGGAGCGTCCTCGCTGTCGGTGATCAGCACGAGCTGTCCGCCGGCCTGGTGGAACAGCTCTCCGAAGCGCACGGTCTCCTCGCGGTACCGGCGCATCGTGAAGGCGACGAGCACGTCGGAGGAACGGACGTCGGTGAGCACGGTGAGCGGGGTCAGCGCCCGGCCGTCGACGAGGAACACGTTCGAGAGCGTGGCGCCCAGGTCCGCTCCGAGCAGCTCGGCGTACGCGGCGGCCTTGCCGCGGCCGCTGATGTAGCGCCGGCGTGCGCCGAGGATGAGGGCCGCCGCGCGGGGTACGTCCCCGCTGCGGCTGAGCTCCTCGAACGTGCGGGCGAGGGCGCGCGTCTCGGCCTCGATGACCCGGGCCTGGAGGGCCTCGGCGGAGATGTTCGTGCGGAACCGCTCGCCGTACCGTTCGCCCGGGGACGTGAGGGCGCGGTCGCGTTCCGTGTCGTCAATGTCGTCGGTGTGGCTCGTCATCGCGACTCCTCGTGCTCAGGTCGGGCGATCGCCAGGTAGGCGGCGGTCTCGGCATCGATTCTCACGCAGGCGACCAGTATGTTACGGGCATCGAAGAGCGACCTCAGCGCGTCGCGGACGCGGGCGCGGAGGCGATCATGGGATGCGCGCTCCTCCTCGTCGTCGGAGACCGACGGCGCGGCTGCCGGGATGGCGAGCCACGAGACGTCCTGGGCGCCTCCCTCCGGGCGGGGGACCGTCGTGCGGACGACGCATCCCCAGTCGGCGGGCCCGAGCGCGGGCGGCTCCGGGCGGCGCAGATCGCCGTATGGGTCGGCGGCCCGATCGAGCGCCCACTCGACGATGATGCGATCTGTGCCCGGGCGGCCGTAGTAGTCGGGGACGAACGCGACGCCCTCGGCTCCGAGCGAGGAGAAGTTGAAGTGCGCATTGCGCGCAAGGATCGGGTCGAAGGTCCACCGCATGGCGCGGTGCCCCCATTCCCGGGCGACCGCGCGCTGGCCGACCTTCAGCATCCGCCCGATCCCCTCGCCCTGGTGGGCCGCATCCACGACCGCCGCCTGCGAGTAATGGAAGTCGTGCCCGTGCTCGTCGCGTCCGGCGAACCCATAGGCGAACCCGATGAGGTCGTGCGCGGGGGTGTACACGCCGATCGCGGAGCCGCCGTTGCGGGCGAGCGCGCTGAGAAGATTCGGATTGAGGGAGAACTCGGGTCTGTCATAGCCGAAGACCCGCGTATAAAGGGCGGCCGCCGCGTGGAACTCCTCGCCCGAGCGCAACGTCTCGACGCGAAGCGGGGACGGGGATGCGTGGGGCACGATACGTTTCCTATGTTCTGGCGTGGTGGGTCTGGATAGCGAAATTATCGCATGTGGAGCCACCGATCAAGCGAAGGATATGATTCGTAAGAGCGATGAGGGGAGAACACATGACGCCGGTGCAGATGGGCGCGCGGACGGACGCCCTCGTGCGGCTCGAGCGGCTCGCGCGGATCGAGTCGCCCTCGTGGGACGTGCCCGCGAGCGAGCGCATGGCCGCGGTTCTCGCCGAGTGGTGGGAGGCCGCGGGTGCGCGGGTGCACCTCGAGCGGACGGATGCCGGCACGAGCCTCATCGCGGAGGTCGACGGCGTCGGCGCACCGCTGCTGCTCGTCGGACACTCCGACACCGTCTGGCCGCACGGCGCCCTCGACGGTGACGTGCCGTGGTCCGTCGACGGCGACACCGTGCGGGGGCCTGGCGTCTACGACATGAAGAGCGGGCTCCTCGTCATGATCGCCGCCGTCGAACGCGTCCGCGCTCGCCGCCATCGAGCGGTCCGCGCCGTGATCGTGTGCGATGAGGAGGTGGGCTCGCCCACGACGCAGGACGTTCTGCGCACCTGGGCGGACGGCGTCGCCGCTGCGATCGGCTTCGAGTCCCCGCATCCCGACGGCGCCCTCAAGGTGGGACGCCGCGGCAGCACCCGCGTGCGGCTCTCCGTGCGTGGTCGCGCGGCGCACGCCGCCCTGGATCCTGCGAACGGCGTCTCGGCGATCGACGAACTGGTGGATCAGCTGGTCGCGGTGCGCGCCATCGTCACCGAGCCGGGCCTGCCATCCGAAGTCCTCTGCAACGTCGGCACGATCGCCGGGGGCGGGCGCGCGAACGTCGTCCCTGCCGATGCGACGGCGGAGATCGGGCTGCGATTCCTGGATGCGGCGACGGAGCGCCGCGTGCTGGACGCGATGCGCTCGCTCGAGCCCGTGCGGGACGGTGCCGTCATCGAGGCGCGCATCCTCAGTCACCGCCCCGCCTGGGGTCCGTCGGCGGCCGACGACCGGCTTCTCGGCCGGATCGCCGCGGCCGGTCGCGGGATCGGGCAGGAGATCACGGGGCGTCCGGCCAGCGGCGCGGGCGACACGAACCTCCTGGGGAGCCTCGGCATCCCGACCGTCGACGGCTTCGGCCCGCGGGGAGGCGGTGCGCACGCCGTCACCGAACATGCCTTCCTGTCGTCGCTGGAAGAGCGCATCGACCTGCTCGAGGCTGTCCTCGCGGACGCCCCCGTGTTGTAGTCGGCCGGGCTGCGTCACCACGCTCCGGAGACGCCGCTCGGGGGCAGTGCATGTCCCCGCGACGTGACGAGGTACACCGTCCGCCGGCTGCGCGCCCATGCGGCGTCGAACGCGGCACTCGGGTAGGTGCGCAGGCCGTCCTGGCCGCCCGCGTTCGCAGGATCGGCCACCAGCACGTCGCCGGCCGCATCGAATCCGCGGAGGACGAGCAGGTGGCCCGCCGTCTCGTAGTCGGCGCCGGGCAGCTCGCCCGCGCCGAACGAGATCGAGGCGATGAGGGGGATGCCTGCATCCGTCAGCGCCCGAGCGTCCTCCAGTGACCGCAACCGGGAGACGACGGCGTCGAGGCCCAGTTCGGCTGCCACGGCGACGTTGAACGACCAGTTGCCGGTGCCGTCGTAGACCGAGTCGTACACCGCTCGCGCCACCCATGGCACCCGGGGATCGGCGCCGACCGGGACATCGGCAGGGGCGGCGGACGGGATGCGGGCGCCCCAGAACGCCGCGACCATCGTCAGCGAGGTCGGCGAGCACCATGCCGGACCGCCGCCGCCGAGGTCGTCGCGTTCCGGGTAGGCCCGCTGAGAGAGCGGCTCGACTGCGACCGCCATCGCCGGTGCCGCGACAGCGTCGCCGGCGGCGGGGCGGCTGTCCGGCTCGGGTGCGCTGAAGCTCACCGCGGCCAGACGCAGCGGGTCGGCGTCCGTCGTCTCGTCCAGCGTGAGGCGCAGCTCGACGGCGTCGAAGCCCTCGCCGGGATCCGCCGTGAGGACGTCCGTGTCGACGTACGGACCGGCCGCGTCGGGGGTGGCTGACGCGCTGCGTCGATCGCCCGGTGCACCCCAGGCGGCGAGGGGCTGCCATGAAGACCAGGTACCGTCGATGGTGCGGGCGCGAAGCTCGATCCGGGCGGTGACGCCGGGCGCGAGATTCCACGACGCGACCGCCTGATCCGCGAGCACGCCGTCAGGGAACCCGGCCGCCAGCACGCCGGAGGTCCAGCGTCGCCCGTCCCAGCCGACACCGATGTCGGCGCGCACCAGTCGCGTGCGCCACATGCGTGCGCGAGTCGAGACGGCTGTCGACGAGGGCTCGGACACGATCGCTCCATCCATAAGCAGATGATCCGATACGGATCATCGATCACGATACTCCAGCGGTCAAGCGCTCCACTGGTGAGCGATGTGGTGCATAGATTGCCCTTCGATAACGCGTTCTGCGTAGAGGATCGGCCATGTCGGAAGGAGCATACGCCAGCATGCTCACTTCTGAGTCTCGGCATCCGACCCCGGTGGTGTTTCCAGAACGTCACGATTCAAGGAATATCTGGTACGAATACGTTGACCAGACGCTGGACATACTGTTCCATTTACTCATCCCCCCGGGGCCGCGCATCCGGCCCCGCATCGATGGAAGGACTCACATGCCTACCCGACAGCGCAAACATCTGATCCGCGCTCTGTCCTTGGCCGCCGCCGCGGCCATCGTCATCACGCCGATCAGCGCGGCGAACGCCGCGGCTCCCGGCCGCGTCCACGCCGCCGATCCGTCCGCCACTCCGTCTGCCGGCAAGGATGCCAAGACGATGCGGATCGCGACCTCCGGCTTCGTCGACAGCTTCAACCCGTGGACGTCGATCTACCTGCTGCCGACGAACATCTTCCGCTACGTGTACGAGAACCTCGTGCAGAACAGCGACGTCGACGGCTCGCCGACCAAGGGTCTCGCCGACCACTGGAAGGTGGAGGACGGCGGCAAGAAGTGGGTCTTCACCCTGCAGGACGGCCTGAAGTGGTCCGACGGCAAGCCGATCACCTCGGCCGACGTGCAGTACACGTACGAGCAGATGATGACCAACCCCGACCTCGCGGTGGCCAACGGGAGCTTCGTCTCCAACTTCGCCGACGTCAAGGCCCCCGACGAGAAGACGGTGGTCATCGACCTGAAGGCGGCGCAGGCGCCGAACCCGGGCATCGAGGTCCCGATTCTCCCCAAGCACGTGTGGGAGAAGATCTCCGACCCCGCCAAGTACGCGAACGACAAGGACGTCGTCGGGTCGGGTCCGTTCCTGCTGGAGAGCTACAAGCCGAACCAGTTCATCACGCTGAAGGCGAACCCGACGTTCTGGCGGGGTGCTCCGAAGATCGACAAGATCCAGTACATCTACTACACGAACTCAGACGCCCAGGTGCAGGCGCTGCGCTCGGGGGACGTCGACTTCGTGTCCGGCCTCACGCCCACGCAGTTCCAGGCGCTGAAGGGCGCGACCGGCATCACCGAGCACTCCGGCATCGGCCGCCGCTTCTCGTCCCTCAGCTTCAACTCCGGGCTGAAGACGGTCGACGGCCAGGCCTTCGGCGACGGCAACCCGGCGCTGCAGGACGTCAACGTCCGCCAGGCGATCCGACTGGGCACCGACACGAAGACGCTGCTGGACAAGGTGCTCAACGGCCTCGGCAACCCGGGCACGAGCTTCATCCCGTCGTCGTACCCGCAGTGGACGCTCCCGACCGACGACCCGTCGGTCACCGCGCTCGCCTACGACCCCGAGAAGGCGAAGCAGAAGCTCGATGACGCGGGCTGGAAGGTCGGCCCCGACGGCATCCGCGTGAAGGACGGCAAGAAGCTGTCGCTGCGTCTGTTCGTCGACTCGACCGACCCGACCGAGCAGGCCATCGCGCAGTACTTCCAGCCGTGGATGAAGACCATCGGCGTCGAGATCCAGCAGGTCGCGACCGACTCCGACACGATCAACGCGGCGACGCTCGCGGGCAACTACGACATCTACTTCAGCGGCTGGAGCGTCGGGCCCGACCCCGACTACCAGCTGAGCATCAACACGTGCTCGAGCCTGCCGACGAAGACCGACGGCACCGGTGCGACCTCGCAGGACGGGTGGTGCAACCC
This sequence comes from Microbacterium candidum, assembly GCF_030315975.1. GTDB lineage: Bacteria > Actinomycetota > Actinomycetes > Actinomycetales > Microbacteriaceae > Microbacterium > Microbacterium candidum. The sequence continues at coordinate 713,170 of NZ_JASXSZ010000001.1, forward strand.
GGAGTACGACACGATGTACAAGCAGTCGCTGACGGAGACCGACCAGGCCAAGCGCGAGGCGATCGTCCAGAAGATGCTGCAGCTGAACTACACGGACACGGCGCAGGTCGTGTACTGGTTCGCCAACGGACTCGAGGCATACCGCTCGGACCGGTTCACCGACTTCCGGATGATGCCGGCCAAGGGCGGCATCATCGCCAACCAGTCCGGCTACTGGGGCTTCATGGATGTCGCCCCTGTCGGTGACGGCGCGGGCAGCGACCCGGGCCCGAACGTCGGCCTCCTCGTGACCGGCGGCGTGATCCTCCTCGTCATCATCGGCGCGATCATCTTCATCGTGGTCCGCAGGCGCAAGAGCGCGGACGTCGAGTGATCCATCCGGTGGCCGCGGGGGGGGCCCCCCCCCCCGGGCCCCCGGGGGCCCCGCGCCGGCCCCCCCCCGGGAAATGATGGAACGGCGGGCTCCGCCCGCCGCGGCCACCGGGCTCCCGTCGCGCCTCCCGTCGCATAGAAGAGATGCAACATGACTGACGCAGTACCCGTCACCGAGGCGGTGATCCTCGAGGAGCAGGGCGAGGCCGCCGTCCGCAGCGCGCCCGCTCTGAAATACGCCCTCAGCAAGATCGGCGGAGCGGCGATCAGCCTCGTGATGGTCATCATCCTCGGGTTCTTCGCCTTCAAGATCCTGCCGGGCGACCCCGTCGCCGCGATGGCGAAGCAGCATCCCATGTCGTCCGAGCAGATGGCGCAGCTGCGCGCCCAGCTCGGCCTCGACAAGCCGCTGTGGCAGCAGTTCGGCGACTACCTCATCAACGTCATCACGCTGAACTTCGGCCAGAGCTACGTCTACAAGCAGAGCGTCGCATCGCTCATCAACGAGTACTTCTGGAACACGATCCTCCTCACCGGGACCTCGGCGGTCATCGCGATCAGCCTCGGCCTCTGGCTCGGCCAGAAGGCGGGATGGCGGCCCGGATCGAAGTTCGACAGGACGACGACCGGCACCTCGCTCGTGCTCTGGTCCGTTCCGACCTTCTGGCTGGCGCTCCTCCTCCTCATGGTGTTCGGCGGAACGCTCCACTGGTTCCCGACCGGCGGAATGACCTCGCCGAACCCTCCGCCGGATGCGATCGGCCAGATCCTCGACGTCGCGTCGCACATGGTGCTGCCCGTCACCACGATGGTCGCGGTCGTCTATGCGCAGTACGTCATGGTCATGCGCGCCTCCGTCGCGGAGGAGAAGAGCGCGGACTACCTCATCACGGCGCGCGCGAAGGGGCTCAAGGACGACGACCTGCGCAAGCGTCACGCGGTGCCGAACGCGCTGCTGCCCACCGTCACCCTCGTCTTCATGCACATCGGAGGGCTGATCGCGGGCGCTGTCACCGTCGAGACGGTGTTCTCGTGGCCCGGCCTCGGCAAGCTCACCTACGAGGCGATCCAGGGCCCCGACCTTCCTCTGCTGCAGGGAACCTTCGTCGTCTTCTCGACGATCATCATCGTCACCAATCTGGCGGCGGACTTCGTGTACCGCCGACTCGACCCGAGAGTGAGGCGCGGATGACCGGCTCCGTCGCTACAGCCGCGCGGTCCACGCGCAGCGTCGCCTGGACGCGCCGCCGCCGCGCCTTCGGCGGCTTCTGCCGAGAGTTCGCACGCAACCGGGCCGGCATGGTCGGCCTCGGCTTCCTGGTGGTGATCATCCTGCTGGCGCTGCTCGCGCCGCTGCTCGCGCCGGCATGGATGCTGGACGTCACCAAGCTCCTCGATCAGCCGCGTTTCGCCCCGCCGTCGTGGGCCCACCCGCTCGGCACCGACGATCAGGGTCGCGAGCTGTGGGTGCGCATGATCTGGGGGGCGCGGGTCTCGCTGCTCGTCGGCTTCGCCGCCACCGCCGTGTCGATGATCATCGGCACCGTCGTCGGCATGGCAGCAGGGCACTTCACCGGGTGGACCGGTGGCGTGCTCATGCGCATCATCGACTTCTTCCTGGTGCTGCCCTCGCTGATCCTCGCGATCGTGCTCTCGTCGGTGCTCTCTCGCGGGGTGTGGACGATCGTCATCGCCATCGGCCTCGCATCCTGGGCGGGCACGGCGCGCATCGTGCGCGCACAGACGCTGTCGGTCGAGTCGCGCGACTACATCGAGCGATCGCGGGTGCTCGGCGCCGGCGACTGGCACATCATCGGCAAGCATCTCCTTCCGGCGGTGCTGCCGCTCGTGCTGGCGAACACCACCCTCACGGTCGGATCGGCGATCATCGCCGAGTCGACGCTGTCGTTCCTCGGGCTCGGCGACGCCACCCTCCAGTCGTGGGGCACGGTGCTGAAGAACTCGATGGACGTGTCGGCCGCGACCGCCGGTTTCTGGTGGTACGTCCTCGTGCCCGGCATCGCGATCGTCCTGGTCGTGCTCGCCTTCACCCTCGTCGGCCGTGCCGTCGAGACGATCGTGAACCCCACTCTGAGGAGCCGCTGAGATGCCGGAACTGACATTCGACGACGTCTCGATCACCTACCGCACCGTCGGGCGCAACGACGAGGGCGCGGTCGCGGCCGTGAAGAACGTCTCCCTGCAGCTGCCCATCGGGGGCACGCTCGGGGTCGCGGGGGAGTCCGGCTCCGGCAAGTCGACGCTCGCCATGAGCGTGCTGCGCCTGCTGCCGCCCAACGCGAAGCTGAGCGGCCGCGTACTGATCGGCGATACGGACATCGCCGACCTGCGATTCGGCGAGCTCCGCGCCGTGCGGTGGGCCGAAGCATCCATCGTCTTCCAGGGCGCCATGCACTCGCTGAACCCGGTGCGCACCGTGGGACAGCAGATCATGGAGGCGCTCGAGCTGCACGTCGCCGACGGGTGGCGCACCGAGAAGGCGCGCAAGGCACGCGTGATCGAGCTGTTGAGCGCAGTCGATCTCGTCCCGACGAAGGCCGACTCCTATCCGCACGAACTCTCCGGCGGCCAGAAGCAGCGGGTCATGATCGCGATGGCCCTCGCCTGCGAGCCGGACATCATCATCGCCGACGAGCCGACCACGGCTCTCGACGTAATCGTGCAGAAGCAGATCCTCGACATGATCAGCTCCCTGGTCGCCGAGCGCGGCATCTCGATGATGATGATCAGCCACGACCTGTCGGTGCTCGCGACGGCGTGCGAGCGCATCGCCATCATGCGCGACGGAGAGCTCGTCGAGGTCGGCGACGCCTACGAGGTGTGCACGAACCCGCAGCACCCGTACACCCGCCAGCTCGCAGAGGCCTTCCCGACGATCGGTGACCCGGCGTCCCGCCTCAATCCGGTGACCCGTCGCGGCGATGCCGTCCGTGCCCCGTCGCGGGAGATCTCGGGCGAGGTGCTGCTCGAGGTCCGTGACGTCACCGTGACGTATCACGGCCGCGGGAAGCCGCTCGCCGCGGTGAAGAACGTCAGCCTCGACCTGCGCAACGGGGAGATCCTCGCCCTCGTCGGGCAGTCCGGCTCGGGTAAGACCACGCTCGCCCGCACGATCGTGGGTCTCCAGCACGCCGACGAGGGGTCGACGATCCGTTTCCGCGGGAAGGACATCCCGAAGAAGGGCCGGGCGCTGCGCGACTTCCGCAGCGAGGTCCAGATGGTGCTGCAGGACCCGTCCGCGGCGCTGAACCCGAAGATCAGCGTCTACGAGTCGGTCGCCGAGGGCCTGCGCGTGCAGCGCTACTCCGGCGACGAGCAGGAGCGGGTCGCGCAGAGCCTCACGGATGCCGAGCTGACCCCGCCTGAACGGTTCTTCAGTGCGATCCCGCAGGAGCTGTCCGGCGGGCAGCGTCAGCGAGCGGTCATCGCCGGCGCCCTCGCCGTCGGGCCCCAGCTGTTGGTCGCCGACGAGCCGGTCGCCTCGCTCGACGCGTCGGTGCGGGGCGAGATCCTCGCCCTCCTGCTATCGCTGCGCGACCGGCTCGACCTCAGTGCCCTCGTGATCACGCACGACCTGGGCCTCGCGTGGAACATCGCCGACACCGTCGCCGTCATGTACGAGGGTGCGCTCGTCGAGTACGGGCCGACGGAGCAGGTGCTGCTCGATCCCCAGCACGCCTACACGCGCCGGCTCCTCGCAGCCGCTCCGAGCATCGAACGGCGCATCGCATGACCGCCCCGCTCATCGCCGCGGGCCGCTCCGCGTACCTCGACACGGCGCCGCTGAAGCCGGGTGACCGTGTGCGGTTCGTGTCGCCATCGGGTCCGGGCAGCGCCGAGAGTCTCGAGCGCGCCGTCGGGTACTACCGCGAGTGGGGCCTCGACGTCGTCGTCGGCGATCATCTGCTCGATCCGCATCCCCGGGCGAAGTACCTCGCGGGAGCGGACGACCTGCGTCGGCAGGACCTCGTCGACGCGTGGCTCGACCCCGACACGGACGCCGTCGTGTGCGTGCGCGGCGGGTACGGCGCAATGCGTCTTCTCGACGGCATCGACTGGGGGAGGATGCAGGATGCGGCGCTCCGCCGCGACGGGCGGCCGAAACTCCTCACCGGCTCGTCCGACATCACGGCGCTCCATGAGGCGTTCCGGTTCCACCTGGATGTCCCGACCCTCCACTGCCCGATGGCCGGGAACGACGTCTTCCGCGACTCCGAGGCGATTCGCGCAGACGTGAACCGGTGGCTGTTCGAGCCGTGGCGGGGTCGCGAGATCGTCGGCCCGCTCACCGAGGTGCTCGCCCCGGGCGAGGCCGAGGGACGCTTCACCGGCGGCAACCTGTCCCTGATCGCGGGTGCGCTCGGCGCCCCCGAGGCGGCGGAGGCGCCCTCCGGCATCCTCTTCCTCGAGGACACGGACGAGGAGACCTACCGGCTCGACGGATTCCTCGTGGCGATCGGCCGTTCCGGCCGCCTCGGCGCCGCATCCGGGATCGTCCTCGGGTCGTGGCACAACTGCGGCGGCCCGAACGGCCCCGAGGGCCCCGACCCCGTGGCATCGCTCGAGCGCGTGCGCGCGCTCGCGGAGGAGCAGCTGGGCGGGCTCGGCGTGCCGGTGCTGTGGGAGCAGGGATTCGGGCACGACCCGAACGCCCTCACCATCCCGCTCAACGTCGACGGCGTCCTGTCCGCGCGACCGGGGGAGCCCGTCCGCCTCAGCGTCGGAGGGGCCCTCCGATGACTGTTGTGCTGCCCGACCTCGATCCGCGCGTGCGCTGGTCGATCCGCATCCTGGACGCCGCCTCCGGCGACGTGCTCGCCGAGCACACGCCGGACGTCATGTGCGAGACGGCCAGCATCGGAAAGGTGTTCCTGCTGATCGAGGTGGCGCGCCGGTTGGAGTCCGGCGAGCTCGACCCCGCGCAGCGGATCGAGATCCCCGACGAGCACCGCGTGGAAGACTCCGGACTCCTGTATCGCATGCGGGACCAGCGTGTGACGGTCGAGGATGCCGCGCTCCTCGTCGGCGCGGTCAGCGACAATCTCGCGACCAACGCGCTGCTGTGGTTGTGCGGAGTGGATGCCGTCCGCGCGGTGGGACCCGAGCTCGGCTTCGAGCACACGTCGCTGCATGACTACATCCGGAACGAGCGCACCCCCGACCTCCCCTGGACGCCGTCCTACGGCACGGGGGCGGAGCTCGCCGAGCTCATGCGGCGCCTCGGAGCGGGCGAGGTCGTCTCGCCGGCGGCGAGCGCGCGGGTCCTCGACTGGCTGGCTGCGGACACCGACACGTCGCTCGTCGCCGACGCGCTGCTGCTCGACCCTCTCGCGCACGTGGAGGCCGAGTATCAGGGCATGGTCCTGCGGCACAAGACGGGAAGCGTCTCGTTCGCTCGTATCGACATCGGGCATCTGTCGGGGCCCGCGGCATCCGTCGCGTACGCCGTCGCTGCGAACTTCAAGGACTCCGACGACGACCTTCGCGCGCCCGTGTTGGACGCGATGCACGCCATCGGCGAGCAGCTGCGCGCGCACGTGACCGGGCGGGCGCGCGACGACGAGCGGTTCGCATGAGCAGCAGTCCGAACAGGGAGCTGGACAGGAGGATGCCGTGAGCATCGGATTCGAGGAGCTCGAGCGGGAGGTGCCGGGCCTGCGGTTCTCCGCGCTCGCCATCGACGTCGACTCGGGGGAGACGCTGTTCCGCCACCATCCGGAGGTCGAACTCGACACGGCGAGCGTCGGGAAGGTCTTCCTGCTGCACCGACTGCTCACCGAGGTGGATGCCGGGACCCGTTCGCTCGAGGAGCGCGTCACGCGGCGTCCCGTGGAGTGGATGGACAACTCCGGTCTCTGGTACCTCCTGCAGGCCGACACGCTGTCTCTCTATGATGTCGCGGCGCTCATCGGCGCGGTCAGCGACAACGCCGCCACGAACACGCTGTGCCGCGTCATCGGGCTGCCCGTGGTGCACGAGCACACTCGCGCCCTCGGCTACGAGCACTCCGGGCTCGACGACGTCGTCCGCTGGCCGCTGCCGCCGGGAGCACCGCGCCGGCTATCGCACGCCACCGCCGAGGAGCTCGTGAGGTTCGTCACGCGGACCGCGACGGCGGCGGATCTCAGCCCCGCCTCCGCCGACACGCTGCAGCGCTGGCTCGGGGCGGGCATGGACCTGTCCATGGTCGCGTCCGCGTTCGGCCTCGATCCGCTCGCGCACTACTACTTCGACCGCGACGTGTGGCTGTGGAACAAGACCGGCACGATCTCCACCGTGCGCGCCGACACGGGCCTCGTGATGTCGCCGGACCGCCGCATCGCGTACGCCGTGCTCGCGAACTGGGAGCGGGGCGCCGAGGTGCGCGATCGCGTGCTCGCGGTCATGGGGCGCGCGGGCGCCGTCATTCGAGCACAGCTCGCCTCCTGAGGGCGGTCCGTCGCCTCGACGTCCACCGTCGGGTACAGAAATGAGACCGCGGGGGCCCCACTCCTGCGGCTTCGTGCTGCCCGCTTCGTCCACCGTTTCGTGAGAAGAGCGTGAGAAAGCCCGCCGGGGTTTGTGGCGCGCCGAGCGGCCCGGTTAGCGTCGGGCGGGTTCGGCTTTGTAACGGATTGGACACGACGCAGTGGATACAGACGCGCTCAAGCGGAGCTGGGCTCAGGTTGCAGCTCACGGCGACGCGGTCCCCGGATACTTCTACGCGCACCTGTTCCTCGCCCATCCCGAGGCGCGGGACCTCTTCCCGGTCACGATGGCGACACAGCGCGATCGGCTCGTCAAGGCGCTCGGCCACATGGTCAGCAACGTAGATCACGTCGGCGACGTCGTGCCCTACATCCAGGATCTCGGCCGCGACCACCGGAAGTTCGGCACGGTCGCAGCCCACTACCCGATGGTGGGCGCGTCGCTGCTCGCGACCCTCAAGCACTTCCTCGGCGACACCTGGACGCCCGAGCTCGCGTCGGACTGGGCGGAGGCGTACAACCTCATCGCCACGACGATGATCACCGCCGCCGAAGAGGTCGAGTCGGAACCGGCGACGTGGGCCGGCGAAGTCGTCGCGACCGAGCGGCGGGGGATGGATGTCGGCACCCTCACGGTGCGGCCGGACGCCCAGTACGCCTACCGGGCCGGCCAGTCGCTCGCGCTCGAGGTCCCGCAGCGGCCGCGGCAGTGGCGCTACCTCTCGCCGACGCACGCACCGCGCCCCGACGGCACCGTGACCTTCCATGTCCAGCTCGTCGCCGGCGGACAGGTCAGCGGCGCGATCCTGCGCGACGTCAAGGCGGGCGATCGCGTGCGCCTGGGCCCGCCGATCGGCGAGCTGCTCACCCTGCCCGCCGACCGCGCCTGGCCCGACCTGCTCCTGGTGGGCGGAGGCACGGGGCTGGCGCCCCTGCTCGCGGTGCTCGACCAGGTCGCCGAGCGCCACCGCACGACGGGGAGCGGGCCTCGCGTCGCGCTCTACCACGGCGTGCGGCATCCCTGGGGCTTCTACGCCAAGCCCGAGCTCGAGAAGCACCGCGACGCCGCGTGGCTGACGACGCGGTTCGCGGTCTCGGACGACCCGTCGTACCCGGGCCCGCGCGGACTCGTCGGCGACCTCGCCGCCGCGGACGGGCCCTGGGACGACTACGCCGCCATGGTCTGCGGCTCGCCCGGGATGGTCGACCACACCACCGCAGCCCTGCAGCGATCCGGGATCCCCGCAGACCGGATCCTCTGCGAGAAGTACGAAGACCCTTTTACCCAGCAGGCCAGCGAAGCGCGTGCACAGGCAGGCGCGCGCGATGTCATCCAGCCGAGCGTGGGGCTCGGCATCTCCTAGAAGGCGACATACATGTCAGGGATTCAATCCGTCTCCATCACACCGGAACAGCTGCGAACCGTGTCGTTCTCCAGCGAGACCGACGGCTACGAACGGGACGAGGTGCGTGCGCTCCTCGCGGCCGCCGCCGACGCCCTCGAGCTCGCCTGGCGCGAGAAGCACGATCTGACGGCGAGCCTCAGCTCCGAGGACACCGACATCTCGAGCCGCGCCGTCCTCCTCCTGAGCTCCGCCCAGCGCATCGCCGACGATGCCGTCACCGAGGCGGAGGCGTACTCGAAGGACCTCATCGAGACCGCGCGCAACCAGTACCGCGAGATCATCGAGCGAGCGCAGCAGACCGCACACGAGATCGAGAAGCAGGCGGGCACGGCTCAGAGCGCGTCGGTTGAGGGTGCGCCGGTTCAGGATGCCGCGGCCGGCAGCCAGTGGGCCGCCGACCAGGCGCCCACCGCCGCGTTCGCCACCGACGACCTGGCTGCCGCCGGCGCGGCATCCCCCGACGACGTCGTCCGCGCACGCCAGTTCACGCGGATGGCGGCTGCGCAGGCGCACTCGCTGCTCGAGTCGATCGAGCGGGAGCTCGGCCGCCTCGGCAGCACCCCGCCCGCCGCCCCTCCTGCTTGAGCCCCGCGAAACCCCCACCCCCACCGAATCGGAGCACCCCCATGACCGACAAGACGCTCTACCAGCAGCTCGGCGAAGGCGCCGGCATCGCTTCCGTCGTCGACGGCCTCTACCTGCGGATCGCCGGCGACCCGACCCTCGCGCCCTACTTCACCGAGACCCGCATGATCGACCAGAAGCGTCACATGGCCCTGTTCCTCGCGGCCGCGACCGGCGGCCCGAACGGCTACAAGGGACTCGACATGGGTGCGGCGCACGCCGGACGCGGCATCACCGACGCGGACTTCGACAGCGTCATCGGCCACGCCGCCGCAGCGCTCTCGGAGGCGGGCGTCGACGACGAGACGATCGGCGAGGTCGCCGCTGCCCTCATGCCGCTGCGCGCGCAGGTCGTCACCGGCGAGACCGTCGACGCATAGTCGTTCCACCAGCCCGTCTCGGCGTCCCTCTTCCCCGGGAGGGGCGCCGAGTCGTCTCCTGCGCAGATCGCGGTCAGGCGATGCCGGGCTGGGGCGCGAGCTCCACGCCGGCATCCTTCGCGAGATCCTGAGCGACGGCGAGCTTGATGTTCGCCGTGTGCTGTCCGGTGTTCACGGCGTAGTAGAAGACCGCGAGGGAGAAGACCGCGACGACGACGATGTCCCAGTCGCCGGGGATCATGCCCTTCCCGCCGTAGTTGCCGAAGTAGCCGATGACGATGAGGCCGGCCATCCAGAGCCAGATCCAGATCGCCGAGCTCCACCGTGCCGTGGACAGGTCCGCCCGGTGGTGCCGGAACAGGCCCGCGACGATGAAGATGACTTGCCCGACGGCCACGCCGATCGCGAGCTCCCACGTCACCATGAAGGTGCCCCAGTAGACGATGAGGTTGGCGAAGATGAAGCCGAGCGGAAGCATGACGGACGGCAACGGCACCCGGTAGGGATGCGTGCGGTCCGGGTCCTTCTTCCGCAGGGCGCCGAGCGCCACAGGGGCGAAGCCGTACATGATCGCGGTGGCGCCGGTGATCACGGTGACCAGCTGTTGCCAGCTCGGCGCAGGTAGGAGGAAGAGGATGCCGAAGACTGTGGCGACGATGACCGACCACGTCGGCACGCCCCGCTTCGAGGTGCGCGTGAGGGCATCCGGGAGGCCGAGCGCGTAGGAGATGCGCGACGTCGTGCCGACGTAGATGAGGCCCGTGCCGCCGGGAGACAGGACGGCATCGATGATCAGGATGACGGCCAGCCACGTCACCCCGAGGGAGATCGCGAGCGTGTAGTACGGTCCGTAGTCGCCCACGCCGATCGGGTGCGCCCAGCCGTGCTTGGCCAGTTCCGTCGGGTTCAGGGCACCGACGAACGCGATCTCCAGGCCGATGTAGATGACCGCGCCCACGATCATGGCGAGGATGATCGCCTTGGCGACGTGCTTCTTCGGGTTCACGGATTCGCCCGCCATCTGGGTCGCCTGTTCGAACCCCTGCAGGGCGAAGACGACGCCCGCGGGAAGAGCGGCGAAGATCCCGTGCCAGCCGAACGGGGCGAACCCGCCGCCGGCGGTGAAGTTGCCGATGTTGAAGTTCAGCGCGAGCAGCGTGATGATCGTGACGACCGGGACGAAGATCTTCCACAGGACGATCCCGGTGTTGCTGTCCGACAGCCATCTCGCGCCGCCCAGGTTGATGAAGGCGAACAGCGCCATGGCGAGGACTCCGACGATGATGCCCTGGATGGTCAGGGTGCCGTCGGTGTGCACCAGCGGGAAGACGTTCTTCACGTTGCCGACCGAGTTGATGTAGCTGAGGGACGCCTCGACCTCGAGGGGCGCGATCGCGACCGCCTGGAGGTATGTGGTCCATCCGGCTGTGAATCCGGCGAACCCGCCGAACGCGTAGTGCGGGTACCGGGCGGTTCCGCCCGCGACGGGGTACGCGGCACCCAGGTCGGCATGGATGAGGGCGAGGACCATCATCATGATCGCCGCGATCACCCAGGAGACGAGTGACCCGCCGCCGCCCGCGACCGACGCCGCGGTGAGCGCGCCGAGCAGCCAGCCCGACCCGATGATCGAACCGAGGGACACGAAACTCAGCCCCCAGAACCCCACCGTCCGGATGAGTCCGGTGTCCGTCTTCACGGTTTCCACTGCTGCATCAGCCATCTTCGGCTCCGCTCTGCTCGGGCCGTTCGTCTGACCCGGTCCGCTGGGGGCCGTCGGCGTGCGACAGCGCAATGCTAGGACCGCGGATGGCGCTCGTCTACGGCCACGCGCGAGGATGACGCAGGAGTGCTCGTTCTCCTGGCGTGATCCGGCCCGCCGTAAGGATCTCGTTAGGGACCGGCATGCTCGCCCGCAGGGCGCTCTACGCTTCGTCTCGTGACCACCGTGACGGATCCGACCAGCGTTGTCGGAAGGGCGCGGAGTCCCCTGCGGCTCGCCCTGATCGTCGGCGCGCTCGGCGTCGTCTTCGGCGACATCGGCACAAGCCCGATCTACACGCTGCAGACGGTGTTCGACCCGAACGACCCCCATCCTGTGCCCTTGACGACGGACAACCTCTACGGCGTCGTCTCGCTCATCGTGTGGTCGGTCACCCTCATCGTGACGGTCACGTACGTCCTCCTCGCGATGCGCATGGACAACGACGGCGAGGGCGGCATCATGGCGCTGCTGACCCTGCTGCGCCGGTGGGCGCCGCGCGGCAGGACGCGCACGGTCGTCTTCCTGTCCGCACTCGCCGTGCTCGGCGCGGCGCTGTTCCTCGGCGACAGCATGATCACTCCCGCGATCTCGGTGCTCTCGGCGGTCGAGGGCCTCAAGGTGAGCAACCCCGGGCTGACGGAGTGGGTCGTCCCGATCACGGCGGTGATCCTCCTCGTGCTCTTCCTCCTGCAGAAGTTCGGCAGCGCGGCCGTGGGCCGACTGTTCGGGCCGGTCATGCTGCTGTGGTTCGTGGTGATCGCGGTGCTGGGGATCGGCGGGATCACGCAGGACCCCGGCATCCTCCTCGCCTTGCTCCCGACCTACGCGATCGGGTTCCTCGTCGGGCATTTCCAGATCGCGTTCTTCGCTCTCGCCGCGGTCGTCCTGTCGGTGACGGGAGCCGAGGCGCTGTACGCGGACATGGGCCACTTCGGACGCCGCCCGATCTCTCTGGGCTGGCTGTTCCTGGTGTTCCCCGCGTGCGCGCTCAGCTATCTCGGGCAGGGGGCGCTGCTGCTCAAGGACCCGAAGAACCTGTCTGCGCCGTTCTTCCTGCTGGCTCCCGGGTGGGGCCAGTTCGCGCTCGTCATCCTGGCGACGGCGGCGACCGTGATCGCATCCCAGGCCGTGATCTCGGGGGCGTTCTCGGTGGCCGCGCAGGCCAGTGGACTGGGCTATCTGCCGCGGCTGCGCGTGGCGCACACCTCCTCGTCGACGCACGGGCAGATCTACGTGCCGTGGATCAACTGGTTCCTGATGGTCTCGGTCATCACGCTCGTCTTCGCGTTCCGCAGTTCCGCGGCCCTCGCCTTCGCCTACGGCATGGCGGTCACGGGGACGATCACGATCACGACGATCCTGTTCTTCTACCTCGCCCGACAACGCTGGACGACGCCCGGATGGGTGCTGTGGGGCGGAGCCGTCGTGCTGGTGACCGTCGACCTGCTCTTCGTGGCCGTCAACCTGACGAAGTTCCTCCACGGGGCGTGGCTGCCGCTGGCGATCGGTCTCGCCGCGTTCACAGTCATGACCACGTGGCAACGCGGACGGCAGCTGATCACCGCGCGGCGCACCCAGGCCGAGGGGTCCTTGGTCGAGTTCGTGCAGAACCTGCGTACCAAGCCGAATCTCGTCGACAAGGTGCCCGGGACGGCGATCTTCCTGAACCCGGGGAGTGCGACGACCCCGCTCGCGCTGCGCGCGAACGTCGAGTACAACCACGTCCGGCACGAGCGGGTCATCATCCTGTCCGTGGATGTCGACACCGTGCCGCGCCTCGACGAGGAGGATCGCTTCCGCGTCGACGACCTCGGCGACCCGACGGACGGCATCCTGTACGTCAGGACCCGGTTCGGCTATATCGAGACTCCGGATGTGCCGCTCGCACTGCGGTCGCTGCCGCCTGAGCAGTCGGAAGGACCGCTCGACCTGGATAACGCGACCTACTTCTTGTCGAAGATCGAACTGCGCGAGGGCGACAGCCCGGGCATGGCCCGGTGGCGCAAGCGCCTGTTCCTCGCCGCATCCCACATCACCGCCGACGCGAGCAACCACTTCGGCCTGCCGCGGGACCGCGTGATCGTGATGGGCTCCCAGATCGAGCTCTGACCGCGTCGCACGCGGTGCACCGGCGTGTCAGTACTGGAACGACTGCGGCTCGAGGAAGCTCGCGATGCCATAGCCGCCGAGCTCGCGACCGTACCCCGACGATTTGAATCCGCCGAAGGGTGCGGCCGGATTGAACGGTCCGCCGTTGAGGTCGAGCTGGCCGGAGCGCACGTGCCGTCCGATCTGGGCGGCGTCGTCGCTCGTCGCCGCCCACACGCTGCCGCCGAGCCCGTAGCGGGTGGCGTTCGCGAGCTCGATCCCATGCTCCAGGTCGCGGTAGCCGATCACAGTGAGCACCGGCCCGAACACCTCCTCCTGCGCGATGGGGCTCTGCGGGTCGACGTCGAACACGACGGTGGGGCGGACGAAGGCTCCATGCTCGGTCCCGTCCGGCATCCCGAGGCCGCCCGCCACGACATCCTCGCCGCGGTCGATGGATGCCGCGATGTCCGCCCAGATCGCGGACTGGCGCTCGGTCGAGACCACCGGGCCCATGCGGGCGTCCTCGGACCACGGGTCGGACGGACGGTGTCGCCCGACGAGCTGGGCCAGCTGCTGCTTCGCCTCGGACAGCGAGGCGCGCGGCACGAGCAGCCGGGTCCATGCGTTGCAGCTCTGCCCGGAGTTGAAGAAGCAGTTCGCGAGCGTCACCTTCACGGCGGTCGCGAGATCGGCGCTCGGGGCGACGAGGCTCGGCGACTTGCCGCCGAGCTCGAGGTGCACGCGAGTGATGGATGCGGCGGCCCGCTGCGCGATCGCGGCGCCGACCTCGGTCGACCCGGTGAACGACACCACGTCGATCGCCGGGTGGCCGATCAAGTGGTCGGAGATCTGGCGGCCGCCCGCCTGGACGATGTTGAGGACGCCGGCGGGGAGCCCGCTCTCTACGACGCAGCGGGCGAAAAGGGCCGCGGTCGCGAGGGCGTTCTCGCTCGGCTTCAGCACGACCGTGCATCCGGCTGCGATCGCCGGCGCCACCTTCGCCACCACCTGGTGGAGCGGATAGTTCCACGGCGTGATGGCGAGCACGACGCCTGCCGCCCGCTCCGTGACGACGGAGTTGCCGATGCGATGCTCGAACTCGAACGCCTCGAGCGCGTCGGCGACTGCCCGGATGTCGCGCACGGCGAGGTCGACGTGGAGCCGCCGCGACAGTGTGAGGGGAGCGCCCAGCTCGGCCGTGATGACGCCGACGAAGTCATCGGTGCGGGCCTCGACGGCGTCGGCGAGCGCGCGGAGGAGCCGTGCGCGCTCGACGGCCGCGACATCCTCCCAGGTGCGCTGGGCGCGCCTGGCGGCCTCGGCCGCCTCGTCCAGCTGCGCGTCCGACGCGCCCCGGACCCGCGCGAGGACCTCGTCGCGGGAGGGATCCCGCACGACCAGCTCGCGGTCCCCGTCGCCGGTCCTGAGTGCCCCGTCGATGAGCTCCGGTGCAGCGGCGAGCCCGGCGATGGCGGCGAGGGCGCTGGTCCTGATGTCGGTCGTCATCCTGTCGTCCCGTTCGTCAAGTTCTAAACAGTTGATCAATAGCGAGTATCATTGAACCCGAGAATCGCTGCCGGTTCAAGGCGCAATGCGTTCAACGGAGCGGGAATCCGCCTCGCGACGCCGTCGACAACGGTGCGAACAGTCGTTAGGGTGTGGAGCTAACCGGCGCACAGGGAGTTCATGATGACGTCAACGGGTCCACGGACCTCATCTCGGCCCGGCAAGAGCGCCATCATCGCCGCGGCGCTCCAGTGCTTCCACGAACGCGGCTACGAGGGGTCGTCGATCCGCGACGTCGCGCAGGTTGCGGGCGTGACCGGAGCCGCCGTCTACCACTACTACGACTCCAAGCAGGATCTCCTGATGGAGATCATGGAGGACTTCCTCGCGAAGTCGATCACGGCGACCAAGAACGCCGTTGCGCGGGCGGGCTCCGACCCGGTCGCCCGCCTGTTCGCCGCGGCGCAGTCGCATGTGCTGTGGAACACGTCCGACATCGCGGCGAGCTTCGTGGTCAACAGCGAGATCCGCAGCCTCAGTCCTGAGAACCGCGCAAAGCACATCCCGAAGCGCGACGAGCTGCAGCGGATCTTCGACAGCGCCGTCGAGGACGGATGCCGCGAGGGCCTCTTCGAGACGCCGTGGCCGCTCGAGGCCAGTCGCGCCGTCACGGTCATGTGCACGTTCGTCGCCCGCTGGTACCGGCCGGGCGGGCCGCTGTCGGCGGAGGAGATCAGCTGGCGCTACGGCCACATGGCGCTGTCGCTCGTGCGCGCGGTCCGCGGACCGCATATGGAGCTTCCGGCGTACGACGGCGGCATGACCATCGAGCCCACATCTTTCTGAACGATCGATCAGTACGCAACCGCTGGAGACGACGAGGCGGGCCCCGCATCCCGGGGCCCGCCTCGTCCGTGCTCAGCGACCGGCGTACGCGGGCGTGCGCTTGCCGATGAAGGCGTCGGCGGCCTCGGACGCGTCAGCGCTCTCTGCGCAGAACGTGTGGCGCACCGACTCGTAGTCGAGGGCGTCCT
The DNA here is from genome assembly GCF_030315975.1 of Microbacterium candidum. Lineage (GTDB taxonomy): Bacteria > Actinomycetota > Actinomycetes > Actinomycetales > Microbacteriaceae > Microbacterium > Microbacterium candidum. The sequence continues at coordinate 728,836 of NZ_JASXSZ010000001.1, forward strand.
CGAGGGTCGCGGTGGCGCTGTCGATGAAGTTCTGCTTGATGCGGGCGAGGGCGAGGGGCGCCGCCTCGGCAAGTCTGCGGGCGATCTCGCCGACGCCGTCCATGAGTTCCTCACGTGCGAAGAGGCGGGAGACGAGGCCGATGCGCAGCGCCTCGGCGGCGTCGAACGGCTGTGACTCGAGGTACTTCTCGCGGGCGCGGCCGTAGCCGATGATCCGGGGGAGGAACCACGTTCCACCGAAGTCGCCGGAGAGGCCTGCGTTGAGGAATGCGGCGTTGAATCGGGCGGTATCCGCGGAATACCGCAGGTCCGTGGCGCACGCCCAGGACAGCCCCGCGCCGGCGCACGCGCCGTTGATCGCGGCGATCGTGACGGCGGGCATCGTGTGCAGGAGGCGGGACGTCTCCATGAACGCCCGGAGCGCCCGTGCGCGCTCCGGGGGCGGGAACGCCGAGGCCACGCCCCCGCCCGGACCCTGGGACAAGTCGCCGCCGGCGCAGAACCCGCGGCCTGCGCCCGTCAGGATCAGCACCCGGACGCTGTCGTCGTGCGCCGCATCCGTGAACACCTCGACCGTGCGATCGAGCATCTCGGCCGTCATGGCGTTGAGCCGATCGGGTCGGTTGAGGGTCACAGTCATCACCGCGTCATCGCGGGAGACGAGCACGCTCGCTTCGTTCATGTTTTGCCAACTTCCTCGTCGATGGACGCGTACTTCGTGGTGGAGTCGAGTCTTGTCTAAACAGTTGTTTAGGGATACCGTAGCACTCACCGGTCCTCATGAGGGATGCGGAATCTCAGGGAATGGGTTCGATAAATCCCTGATAAACAGATAAAACCAGAATGCAGACGATGGTGCCCCGAAGTGTCCATCGTCAGGCGGGACAGCAAGAGTCCTCAGCAAAGCGATCCGTTGATCAGTCTTCTTGACCAATGGATCGGGTGAGCACCGGTCTCGACACCCGCCCCCCTTATGCGCGACCGAAGGAGTTCAAGCATGCAGTCCATGAGCCGGCAGAAGTCTTCCCCGACCTCGTCGAAGATCCGTCCCCTCGCCCTCGCAGCCGCAGGCATTGCGATCGCGATGACGCTGAGCGCGTGCTCGTCGAGCACCGCGCCCGCCGCAGCGGGCAGCGCGTCCGCGAAGGCGGCGGCAAGCGGGAACTCCTCGCCCGCGGACCCGTCGATGGCGGGTGAGGCGGCGAAGCTCGTCCCCAAGCAGTTCAAGGACAAGGGCACGCTCATCGTCGGGCTGGATGCATCCACCCCTCCCGGCGAGTACGTCGACAAGGACGGGAAGACGATCGTCGGCTACCAGGCCGATCTCATCAAGGCGATCGGCCAGAAGCTCGGCATCGACATGCAGCTCGAGAACGCCGGCTTCGACACGATCATCCCGGGGCTCGCGAGCGGCCGCATCGACGTCGGCCAGGCGGGCATGTACGCGAAGCCCGCGCGCATGCAGGTCGCCGACTTCATCTCGTACGCCCTCATCGGCTCGACGCTGTTCACGAGCAGCTCCTCGTCGAAGACGTACAACGGCCTCGCGGACCTGTGCGGCGCGGGAGTCGCGGTGCAGCTCGGCACCTCGCTGCAGACGCAGCTCGAGGAGCAGTCGAAGAAGTGCACCGCCGCCGGCAAGCCCGCGGTCAACATCCTCACGTTCGGCAACGGCAGCGACGAGGTCCTCGCCGTCGGCAGCGGGCGCGCGGACGTCGGGTTCGACAGCCAGGAGACGATCTCGTACCTGATCAAGCAGACCAACGGCCAGTACAAGATGCAGGGCGCGCCGATCGACGCCACCGTGCCCAGCAGCATCGCGGTCGCGAAGGCCACGGGCCTGGACAAGGCGATCCAGAAGGCGCTCGAAGAGATGATGGCCGACGGCAGCTATCAGAAGATCTTCGACAAGTGGGGCGTGTCGTCGATCACCATCAAGCAGCCCGCGATCAACGACACGGGCAACCCGGCCAGCTGACCCGCGGAGGGCACGAAAGCAGGGCGATCGAGAAGGAGCCGGAAAGTGGAAACCCAGGATCAGGTGTCGTCGTCGCCGGTGACGACGACGATATTCATCGACGAGAAGCCGGTCCCCGTGCCGCAGCCGTGGCGGTGGGTGGCGATCGTCGCGGTCTTGATGATCGGCGCCTGGGGCGTCTACACGCTCGGCTTCGAGAAGATCCTCCGCGGCAACCAGTGGCAGACGCGGTTCGGGTGGGAGGTCGTCGGGCAGTACCTCTTCGACCCGATCGTGCTCACCGGGCTCGGGATGACGCTCCTCCTGACCGCGTCCGCCATGATCATCGCGATCGTGATCGGGGTCGTCCTCGCCATCATGCGGCTGTCGCCGAACGGGATCCTCTCCTCGGCGAGCACGACCTACGTCTGGTTCTTCCGCGGGACGCCCGTCCTCGTGCAGCTCCTGTTCTGGTACAACCTCAGCTATATCTTCCCGGTGATCAACATCGGGATCCCGTTCGGGGGGCCGATCTTCGCGTCCCTCAACGCGAACGCGTTCATCACGCCGTTCTTGGCTGCGCTGCTGGGACTGGGGCTGCACGAGGCCGCCTACATGTGCGAGATCGTGCGTGCCGGCATCCTCTCCGTCGACGAAGGACAGGAGGAGGCCGCGGCATCGCTCGGGATGCCGCGGCGGCGCACGATGATGCGCATCATCCTGCCCCAGGCGATGAAGGTGATCATCCCGCCGACCGGGAGCCAGACGATCGGCATGCTGAAGATGTCGTCGCTGGCGAGCGTCATCACGGTGGTGGAGCTCCTCCACTCGGTCGAGCTGATCTACTCCGCGAACTACGAGACGATTCCGCTGCTGATCGTCGCGAGCCTCTGGTACCTGCTCATCACGTCGATCCTCACCGTCGGCCAGTACTACATCGAGCGGCACTACGCGCGGGGCTCGTCCAGAAATCTGCCGCCGACGCCGATGCAGAACCTGCGGAAGTTCTTCGGCGACTTCCATCCCGGTGCGCGCCAGCTTCCGGTCAAGGGCTAGAGAGGAGGACCCATCATGTTCCGCAGACACGAGAACGACCGCGACGCGCCCTACGACGGGCCGATGGTCAAGGCCACGGGCGTCTTCAAGCGATTCGGATCGCTGGAGATCCTCCGCGGCGTCGACTTCGAGGTCCAGCGCGGCGAGGTGTCGGTCGTCATCGGCCCTTCCGGGTCGGGGAAGACGACATTCCTCCGCTGCATCAACCATCTCGAGAAGGTCAACGCCGGACGCATCTACGTCGACGGGAAGAACGTCGGCTACCGGGAGGTCGACGGACGGCTGCACGAACTGCGGGACGCGGAGGTGTGCCGCAACCGCGAGCAGATCGGGATGGTCTTCCAGAACTTCAACCTGTTCCCGCATATGAACGTGCTGGAGAACATCACCGAGGCGCCCCGAGGGGTCCGGCGGATCCCGGCGGCGCAGGCGAAGGCGCGCGCCCACGAGCTGCTCGACCGGGTCGGCCTCAGCGACAAGGCGAAGGCCTACCCCGCGCAGCTGTCCGGAGGGCAGAAGCAGCGCATCGCGATCGCCCGCGCGCTCGCGATGGACCCCAAGCTCATGCTGTTCGACGAGCCGACCTCGGCACTCGACCCGGAACTGGTGGGAGAGGTCCTGAACGTCATGAAGCAGCTCGCGCGCGACGGAATGACCATGGTCGTCGTCACGCACGAGATGGGCTTCGCGAAGGAGGTCGCCGACACCGTCACGTTCATGAGCAACGGGAAGGTCGTGGAGCGCGGAACCCCGCAGGAGGTTTTGTCGAATCCGCAGGAAGAGCGCACGAGGGCCTTCCTCGCCCGCGCGATGCACGAACAGCAGGCGTGACGCAGGTCACGAGGCAGAGAGGACTGACGAGAGTGAAACTCGGTGCGGCCGTCGCGAAGGCGCTGGCGGACCACGGCGTCGACACCATGTTCGGCGTGATGGGAGAGGGGAATCTCCTCATCATCGACCACTTCGCGCACGAGCTCGGCCTGACGTACGTCGCGTCGGCGAACGAGTTCGGCGCGGTGACGATGGCGAACGGATATGCGCAGGCCGGCAGGCGGATCGGGGTCGCCACGGTGACCCAGGGCCCGGGCGTGACGAACACGATCACGGCGGTGCGCGAGTGCGTCAGCGCGGGCGCGCCGGTCGTCATCGTCGCCGGTGCCACGCACGACCGCGAGAACAAGCAGTTCATCGAGCAGGCGGAGTACTTCGCGCCCACCGGCGCCGGCTTCATCAATGTGGAGTCGCGCCACTCCGTGCTCCACGACGTCGCGCGGGCGGTGAGCCGCGCACACCGGGAGCGTCGCCCCATCGTCCTCAACATCGCCGTCGAGATCCAGGACGACGAGGTCACCTACCGCGAGGTGGATGCGTGCCCGGCCGCCGCCGACGTCGCGCTCGACGACGAGGAGCTCGAAGCTGCGCTCGGCATCATCAGCGTCGCGCGCCGCCCGCTCGTGCTCGCCGGGTACGGCGCCGTGCTGAGCGACGCGAAGGATGACATCCTTGCGCTCGCCGACCGGCTCGGCGCACCCGTCGCGACCACCTTGCGCGGCAAGGAGCTCTTCACGGGCGACCCGCGCAGCATCGGCATCTGCGGCAGCCTGTCGAGCCCTGAGGGATCCGCGGTCATCGACCGCGCGGACTGCATCATCGCGCTCGGCGCGAGCCTGTCCAAGCTCACGACCGACCGCGGTGCCCTCTTCCAGGGCAAGACCGTCATCGAGTGCGACGCGGACCCGTCGCGTCTGGGGCTCAACCTCGACGTGGATGCCGTGATCGCGGGGGACGCCGCATCCGTCGCCCGTCGCATCGTCGAGTACCTCGACCTCGCGGAGATCGACGCGACGAACTTCCGCGCGGAGGCGCAGCAGCTGCGCGACGCGGCTCGCGAACCGGCGTTCGCGGACACGAGCGGCGGCGGGCTGGTCGACATCCGGACCGCGCTCGACGCCATCGACCGTGCTGTGCCCGCAGAGCGGACGCTCGTCGTCGACGTCGGCCGGTTCATGGAGGAGACGGTCCGCCGCGTGCACGCGCCCGACGGCGCCTCATACGTCTACGGAGCGAGCTTCGGCGCCGTCGGGATCGGGATGGGTTCGGCGATCGGCGCCGGGTTCGCCCGCCCGGAGCGCCTGACGCTGCTCGTCTGCGGCGACGGCGGCTTCATGATGACTGGCCTGACAGAGTTCAACACGGCTGTCCGGTACGGCCGCGACCTCGTCTGCATCGTCTTGAACGATGGCTGCTACGGCGCCGAGGAGGGGCAGTTCCGCGGCCGCGGGAAGGATCGCGATCTGACGCTGTTCGCCTGGCCGTCGTTCGAGAGTGTGGCGAAGGCGCTCGGCGGCTCCGCGGTCACGGTCGCGTCCGTCGAGGAGCTGGACGGGCTCGCAGGCGTCATCGCGGAGCGGACCGGTCCGCTGCTCATCGACATCAAGATCAGCCCGGACGGGGTGGCCTGAATGTGGGCGATGCGACTCGTCGCGCCGCAGCGCTTCGAGGCCTGTGATGTCGGGGAACCGGATGCGGCAGACCTGCCGGCCGGCGACGTGCTGTTGCGCATGCTCGCGGGAGGGATCTGCGGCAGCGACCTGCAGTTCTTCCGCGGGGTGCGGCAGCTCGACGCCCCCGAACGGGGCAACCTGCCCGCTCCCGCGGGGTTCCCGGCCCACGAGGTCGTCGGTGTCGTCGTGGCCTCGGCGCACGACGACGTCCGCGTCGGCGAGACCGTCGTCGGCTGGGCGACCGGCTACGACGCAATCGCGGAGTACGTCGTCACGCGCGGAGACGGACTGACGACCTTCGACGCCGCACTGCCGATCGTGACGGCCGTCATGCTGCAGCCGCTCGCGTGCGTGCTCGCCGCTGTCTCGCGCCTCGGCGATGTCGCGGGCTGCACGGCGGCCGTCCTCGGGCAGGGCCCGATCGGCGTGCTGTTCAGCCATGTCCTCAAGACCTCGGGCGCCGTGCACGTCACCGGCGTCGATCGCGTCGACCGCCGAGACGTCGCCGCGACCTTCGGGGTGGACGAGATGGTCTGGGCCTCCGCAGACCGCTGGGCGCGGAACCAGCACGACGACAGCCGCCCCCACGTCGTCATCGAGGCGATCGGCCATCAGACCGCGACCCTCAATGACGCCGTCGAGGCGGTCGCACCGGGAGGTCGCATCTACTACTTCGGCATCCCCGACGAGCGGATCTATCCGTTCGACATGGACCGGTTCCTCGCGAAGGACCTCACCCTGATCTCGGGGCTCACGCGGAACCGCCGGCACTGGCTGTCGGCCGCCGAGGAGTACCTCTCCCGGCATCCGGATCTCGCCGCCGCGTACGTGACCGACATCGTCGGCACGCACGACATCACGTCGGCCTACGAGCGCGCGGTGAACCCGCGACCGGGCCAGCTCAAGATCGTCTTCACCCCGCCGGCGTCCGACGCCGCCTAAGCACCTGCACATCGACGAAGGAAGCCTCAGTATGCGTGTCATCGACCTCGAAACAGTCCTCCCGGGCGGCGACGGAGAGCACCCGGGCACCGGGCAGCGAGGCCCCGCCGGCCCCGACCGGCTGCCGAACCCGCCGGGCTACGGATGGTCGAACTACGACACGATCTTCACGCGCTCGGATGTTCCGGAGGCGCCGGACGTGAACGCGGTGACCGACACCCGGTCGCCCGCCGAGCGCGCGGCAGAACTCGTCGGCCTGATGGATGCGGCCGGTGTCGTCAAGAGCGTGGTGGCCGCCGCATCCAACGCCGTCACCGCAGAGGTCGTGCAGGCGTTCCCCGACCGCTTCATCGGTTTCGCGCACCTCAGCCCCTACGACGGGATGCGGGCCTCCCGCGAGCTCACGCGCCTCGTCACGGAGGAGGGCATCGGCGGTCTCTCGGTCGCCGCGCTGTACGACACGATCTCGCCGAGCGACCGGCGCTACTACCCGTTGTACGCGAAGGCGGTGGAGCTCGGCATCCCGGTGCGGATCTACACGTCGATGCCGTACGCGAACGACCGCCCCTACGACCTCGCCCACCCGCGGCACCTCGACCAGATCGCCATCGACTTCCCCGAGCTCACGATCATCGCGGGCCTGTCCGGCTGGCCGTGGATCAACGACATGGTGGGCCTGCTGCGCCGCCACCCGAACCTCTTCTGCGACACCGCCGCGCACCGGCCGAAGTACCTCGGCCAGCCCGGGTCCGGGTGGGAGCAGTTCATGCAGTTCGGCAACACGCTGATCCAGGACAAGGTCATGGTCGGCCTCTCCTGGGGGCTGCTGGGGATGTCGATGGAGGCAATCATCGACGAGTACCTCGCATTGCCGCTCAAGGACTCCGTCAAGGAGAAGTGGCTGTACGGCAACGCCGCGCGAGTGCTGGGCGTCGAATGATCACCGCGTCCCCCACGAGACAAGAGCTGGCCGCCCGCGGCATCACGGGGCTGCTGAAGCCGACCACGATCGCCGTCATCGGCGCTTCGCCGGAGCGCAGCACGCTCGGCAACCAGGTGCTGCGGAACCTGCGGATCTTCGGCTTCGGAGGCACCGTCATCCCGGTGCATCCGAGGGCTGAGGCGCTGGAGGGCTGGGCCGCGCTCCCGAGCGTCGCCGATCTGCCGGACGGCGTCGACGTCGCCGTCGTGAGCGTGCGCGCGTCGCGAGCGGTGGGCGTGCTGCGCGAGCTCGCCGAGCGCGGGTGCCCCGCTGCCGTGCTCCCGGCAGCGGGCTTCAGCGCCGAGGAGCTGGCGGAGCTGCAGGGTGCGCTGCGCGACCTGCCGATCGTCGTCAACGGCCCGAACTGCCTCGGCACGCTGAGCGCGGCGGCCTCCGCACCGCTGTGGACGGCCCATATCCGCAGCGACTTCCGCACCGGGAACATCGCGCTCATCACGCAGTCGGGTTCCGCCGCGATCTCGGTGACCACCACCTCCGATCTCGGTTTCTCGCGCGTGGTCTCGAGCGGCAACGAGCTGTCGCTGACGGCGGCCGACTATCTCTCGTGGCTGGCCGATGACGATGCGACCGTCGCGGTCGGGCTCGTCGTCGAGTCCCTGAACGAGCCCGAGAAGTTCCGTGCGGCGGTGTGCCGCGTGCACGCTGCCGGCAAGCGGATCGTCGCTGTGAAGGTCGGGCGCACGTCCGCCGGCGGCCGGGCGACACAGGCGCACACGGGCGCCCTCGTCACCGGTTACGACGCCTACCGCGCACTGTTCCGGCAGCTGGGCGTGCCGCTCGTGCGCGACTATGACGAACTGGTGGCGACGCTGCAGCTGTACTCGCAGCTCGGATCGGGCCCCGTCGGCGGAGACCGGCTCGCCGTCATGTCGATCTCCGGCGGACAGAGCGCCCTCGCGTGCGACATCGCGACCGAGATCGGCGCGACGATCGCCGACTTCGCCCCGGCGACCGCTGAGCGCGTCCGGGAGGCCCTTCCCGGCACGACGGGCGAGAATCCCGTCGACATCGGCGCCAGCATCGACGAGCGGGAGCGACGGACCGCGGCCGCTGTCGAGGCGGTCGGTGACGACCCGGGGGTCGACAGCATCGTCGTCGTGCAGGACGCGCAGGAGAAGCTGCCGCTCACCCCCGACCACGACTACATCGATCACATACGGCAGATTGTGGCGGGCGCGCGCAGCGCCGCGAAGCCGGTGGTGGTCGTGTCGAGCACGGCGGCGCCGGTGCATCCGATGCTCACCGACCTCGTCGCGGGGACGAATGTGACGATCCTGCGGGGACTCGAGCCTGCCCTGGTGGCGCTGAGCACCCTGGCGACCGCACCCGCCGTCGTGGACGCCGACGCGCGGGCGATCGTGGCCGCGGATCTGGTCGTCGGCCTCCGAGACGAGATCGCCGAGCAGCACGGGCCGCTCCCGCACGCACTCGTGCAGCGGATCCTCGCGGCATACGGCCTCCCATACGCTCGCTCGCGGGTCGTCCCGGACGAGGATGCGGCGGTCGCCTTCGCCCGCGAGGTCGGCTTCCCGCTCGTCGTGAAGATCACGTCGCAGGACGTCCCGCATCGCGTCGACGTCGGTGGAGTGGTCGTCGGGATCCGGGATGAGGAGTCTCTGCGGACGGCTGTCCGCGAGATCCGGGACCGGATGCGGGCCATCCCGCACGCCGTGATCGACGGCTATGAGGTCCAGACGGCCGTCTCCGGGAGCATCGAGGCCATCCTCGGGTTCACCCACGAGGCTCCGCTCGGCTCGATGGTCGTGGTCGGCTCCGGCGGATCGCTCGCGGAGCTCGTCGCCGATCGCGCGGTCGATCTCGCGCCGGTGTCCCCGGAGGGTGCTCGCGACTTGATTGCGCAGACCCATCTCGGGCGGCTGCTCGACGGCTATCGCAGGCTCGCCGAGCAGACCGACGTCGGACCGCTTGCGGACGTCATCGCGCGGTTCAGCGCGCTCGCGGCCGACCTCGGCGACCTGATCGTCGAGGCGGACCTCAACCCGACGTTCATCAGGGAGGGGACCGGCGAGATCACCCTCGTCGACGCGCTCTTCATCGCCCGGTGAGCCCGACGGCAGAGGAAGCCACTGCAATGCCGAAATACGCGAAGCTTGAGCGCCGCATCCCCCGGCCTGCCGACCTCAAGCCGTTCCTCGCACTGAAGTCGCAGCGCGGTCTCGACCGTGCTGAGCGGAGGGTGGCGTCGGCCTACACGATCGACGACCTGCGTAGGATCGCGAAGCGGCGCACGCCGTCAGGCCCCTTCCACTACGTCGACGGCGGCGCGGAGGAGGAGGTCAGCATGCAGCGGGCGCGGGAGGCGTTCCGCGACCTCGAGTTCCGGCCCCGCATCCTCCGCGATGTCCACGCCGTCGACACGACGACGACGGTCCTGGATGAGGCGAGCGCACTGCCTTTCGGGTTCGGGCCCACCGGGGGCACCCGCATGATGCACTCAGCGGGGGAACGGGCGGTGCTGCGCGCGGCGGCCCGCGCCGGCATCCCCTACGCCCTCTCGAGCGTCGGGACCACGTCGATCGCCGACTTCGCGGCGGAGGCGCCGGCCGCCAGACGCTGGTTCCAGACGTATCTGCTCAAGGATCGCGAGACGTCGCTGCGGATGATCGCGCAGGCGAAGGAGCGCGGCTATGAGGCGCTCGTCGTCACGGTCGACGTGCCGGTCTCCGGCAACCGGCTCCGCGATCTCAAGTACGGCATGTCCTACCCGCCGCAGCTGACGGTCAAGACGTTCCTAGACGCGTCCTACCGGGTCGAGTGGTGGTCGAATCTGCTCACGACCGAGCCGTACACGTTCACGTACGAGGAGCCCGGAGTCTCTCGCTCCGAGCTGCAGGTATCCGGATTCAACGACAACACGACGACGTTCGACGACCTCGCGTGGATCCGCGATGCGTGGGACGGTCCGCTCGTGATCAAGGGCATCCAGACGCTCGAGGACGCGCGCCGCGCGGCGGACGCGGGAGCCGCCGGGATCGTGCTCTCCAACCACGGCGGCCGGCAACTGGACCGGACCGCGCCACCCCTGCTGCTGCTGCCCGCGGCTGTCCGCGAGGTCGGCGCGGACACCGAGATCATCCTCGACTCGGGGGTGCGCACGGGGGCCGACGTCGTTGCTGCGATCGCCCTCGGGGCGCGTTTCGTCCTCGTCGGGCGCGCGTACCTCTACGGCCTCATGGCCGGAGGAGAAGCAGGCGTCGACCGGGCGGTGCAGATCCTCCGCTCCGAGGTCGAGCGCACGATGCAGCTCCTCGGCGTCGCGTCGGTCGCAGAGCTCACGCCCGACCAGGTCCGGCTGCTCAGCCGTGGCGCGCTCGTCCCGGTGGAGTGAGCGAGGCGGCGCGCTCCACGCCGTCTATCGGAAGGCGTCCGCGATCCACCGGGCGTAGGCGTGCCAGGGATCGTCGTCGAGTTCTCCGTCGCGCACCCGCTCGATGTGGGCGAGAAGCTCAGGCGCAGCCGTGAACCACTCGCCGCCCTCGCGGAGGTCTGAGAACTCGCGGTGTCGCTGCTGCTCGAGCGGGCGCCCGCCGCGTTCGAAGGCCAGCAGCTCCTCATGCCAGATCGCGGCGAGCCGCTGCTTGGGGTTGCGCGACGTGCCGATCTTGATGCGATCGCGGTAGCGCAGGTAGTAGACGACCTCGACGACGGGCGGCGGCAGGTCGGGATCGGGCGCGTCGCCGTATCGCCATCCGCATACCGCGCACGCCCAGCCGTCCCCGTCGCGCACCCCGCCGGTGCCGCCGCACAGCAGGCACGGCCCGGGAAGCTCGCCGACAGTCGTCACCCGACGAGCGTAGGCGCCGCCTCCGACGTCCGCAGACGTGCCCGGATATCCGCGAGGGCGGCCTCGAGGTCCGGGTGCGCGAACGTGAAGCCCGCATCTGCCAGGGCGCGGGGGAGGACCCACCGGCTCTTCAGGAGCAGCTCCGCCTCGGTGCGCAGCGCCCATGCGCCGAGCTCCAGCATCCATCGCGCCGACGGCATCCCGATCGGCGCCCCGACGACGTGCCGCACCGCCCGCATGAGCGAGCGGTTGTCGGACGGATGCGGCGACGCGATGTCGATCGGGCCCGCGAGCCGTTCATCGTCACGGATGAAGCGGACCGCGCCGACGACATCGTCGATGTGCACCCAGCTGAAGTGCTGTCTCCCGTGCGTGCGGTGCCATGGCGCTCGATCGGAGCCGGTCGGATGCTCGCCGATCCCGCGATATCGGCGGTGCGGCGGGCACCAGCCGTCGTGCTGCGTGCCGCCGAGGCCGAGGCGGGCGAGCGTGAACAGCATGCGGGTGGCCGGGCCGTCGCCGAGGACGATCGCCATCCGCAGCGCCGCGCGCCGGGTGTCGGGGAGGTGGCCCGCGAAGAACTCGCGCTCCCACGACGTCGCGACATCGACGGAGAAGCCCTCGCCGATCCGACCGTCGGCCTCGGTGTTCGGGCGCTCCATCTCGTGCCGATAGATGGTGGCGGTGGATGCGTTGAGCCAGACCCCGGGCGAACGCTCCGCCTCCGCGATCGCCCGGCGCAGGGCGCGTGTGGTCAGAACGCGCGAGTCGAGGACCTCCTGCCGGTTCCGGTCGGTGTACCGGCAGTCGACGGACTTCCCCGCGAAGTTCACGACGACGTCGGCGCCGTCGACCGCACGGCGGAGGGAGGCGGCATCCTGCCACCCGATCGCAGCGCTCCGCCCGACGAGGCGGAGCTCGTATCCGTCCTCCTCGAACGCCGCCGCGACCGCCCGCCCGATGAAGCCGCTCGCCCCGGCGACGACCGCCACCGGTCGCCCGTTGTCGTCCATGCCTCTACCGTAATACAGTTCTGAACATGTTCAGTAATGGATTTCGCTCCGTCTACGAGCGTGCGCTCGGTGACGAACTGGACGCCCTCGATCCGCGGCTCCGGGCGTACTTCGGCGCGATTCCGGATGGATGCCGGGGAGTCGGCGCCGGCGTCTTCGACAGTGCGGGGCTCCGCATCCGCCTTCTCCGTCCCGTGTTCGCGCTGCTCGCCCGGTGGGGGATCGCCTTCCCCGAGAGCGGCGCGGACGTACTCTTCGAGATCGAGAACACGCCAGGCGCCGAGGGAACGCTCCGCGCCACGCGGACCTTCCATTTCCCGGGGCGGACCCGGGTGATGCGTGACGAGCTTCGGATGGTCGACGGCCGGCTCATCGATCACCTCGGCGTACGCGGCATCCTCGAGGTCGTGCTCGATGCGTCCGTGTCAGAGGGTGGACTGCGTATGGAGTCCCGCTCGCTCGCGCTCCGCGCGGCGGGGCGCCGCATCCCGCTCCCGCCGGTTGCGAAGGTCGCTCTCGAGGAACGCACCGCGGACGATGGGATGCAGCACGTCGACGTGCGCATCCGGATGCCGCTCCTCGGCGAGGTGTACGGCTACCGCGGCACGTTCGCCTACGCGATGCAGCCCGCCGTGCGGCCGCTCAGCGCGCGGGCGTGAGGAGCTCCGCCACGGCGGCGTCCACGCCGATGATGGCGTTGGCGCGATCGACGTGCACGACGACCGGTTCGTAGGCGGCCAGTTCGGCGTCGTCGTAGTCCGCGTACGAGATCACGATGATCGTGTCGCCGGGCTGGACGAGCCGGGCGGCGGCGCCGTTGACCTGCATCTGACCCGATCCGCGCTCGCCGGCGATCGTGTAGGTCTCGAAGCGTGAGCCGTTGTCGACGTCGACGACGTGCACCTGCTCGTGGGGCAGGATGTCGGCGGCCTCCAGCAGATCGGGATCGATGGTGATCGACCCGACGTAGTGCAGGTCGCTCGCGGTGACCGTGGCGCGGTGGATCTTCGACTTGAGCATCGTCCGGCGCATGGCATCCTCTCGATGGGAACGGCGCGACCCGGCCACCGTACCCATATCTGGACCGCATGCATAAATCGCCGTCACGGTTCGCCGCGCGGGGTCTTGCGGGGCCCGGGCGGCCGCGGGATCGTGGAGGCATGGCTCGGACGGTCGACCACGTCGTGGTGTTCGTGCAGGAGAACCACACCACGGACAACTACTTCTCATCGCTGCGCGCGTGGGGCGCGAACGTCGCGACCGGCTGGCCCGCACAGCCGAACCCGCCCGCGCACGACCAGGCGCACACGCGCGCCGCCTACGCGAAGTGGCTGAAGGCGCAGCAGGCGGGGACCCCCACTCCCGCTGCGCATACGCAGATCGACACGGATGCGGTGCTCCCGTTCTATTCGTGGCTCGCCAAGAGCGGCGCGTTCCTGGAGAACCACTGCTCGGGGTTCGGGACGAACTCGACCCCGAACCACCTGCTGATCGTCGGCGGCCAGACGCCGACGCTGCGCAATCCGCAGCGCACGTCGCCGGAGCCCCTGTGGGACATGCCGTCCCTCCCGGCGCACGCCGCCGCGAGCGGCCTCAGCTGGAAGGCGTACACCGGCACGAGCGACTACCCCGTCGCGTTCTACTCGCAGCTGAAGGGTTCGCCGCAGATCGTCCCGTCAGCGCAGATCGAGACGGATGCGGCCGCCGGCACGCTGCCTGACCTCTCGATGGTGTGGCACGACTCACCCGCCGACGAGCATCCGGTCGCCGACGTCACGATCGGACAGGATGCCGTGTGGCGCGCTGTCGACGCGATCGTCCGCGGCGGGCTGTGGGATCGGACGGTGTGCCTCCTGACGTGGGACGACTGGGGCGGATTCGACGATCACGTCGCGACGCCTGACGTCGAGCACACGCCCGACGGCGTCCAGCTCGCGTTCGGTCCGCGGGTGCCCCTGCTGATGTTCGGCGGGCCCGTCAAGGCCGGGATCGACTCGCGCTGGAACGGCCACACATCGATCCCGAAGACCGCGCTCGACCTTCTCGGACTGCCCCCGCTCGGCGTGCCGCGCGTCGACGGCGCCGCATCCCTCGCCGACCTCGTCGATCCGTCGGCTCCGCCCGCGCCCACCCCGCCCGCATTCGGCTCGGCGGTGGTGCAGCCTTCGCCGCCGCTTCCGACTCCGGCGCCGCATCCGCTTCCCGCGCCGCCCGCAGGCGGGTCGGTGCCGGTGGGTCCCGTCATCCTCAACGACGGCACGACCCTGCCGCCGCCGAACGACCAGCCCGTGGCGGTCGTCGCCCGGCACCACCGCGGCTGACCCGGGGGGACCAGCCGCAGTGGGGGCGGACCTCAGCCGACGCCCTCGAGCGTGTCGGTCTCGGTGTTGCCGATGCGGGCGACCACCTCGGGGTGCCGACGGCGCAGCGTTGCGAACCAGCCGACGGCGATCGCGATCGTCACCAGGAAGACATACGGGATGACGTTCAGGGGGAACGCCGGGACCGGCCAGACGTTGGCGAAGAACACATATGCCATGGCGCCGACCGCGATGATCGCGCAGGCCCAGACGAGCTTGTTCGGCATGCCCATCCGCCTCGTGTACGCCACGCACGCGATCGCGACGAGGGCATAGGCGATCATGTAGCCGTATGTCCCGTAGGTGTCGATCCAGACGGTGATGTCCATCGGCTGGGATCCCACGGCCAGCAGTACGACCACCGCGAGGATCGCGAGGGGACCGGCGACGAGCAGAACGCGGTGCGGCGTCAGATGCCGTTCGTGGGTGCGGCCGAAGCGCTCGGGGATGACGCCCTCCTTCCCCATCACGTACAGGACCCGCCCGACGACGTTCAAGGGTGCGACGACGACGGCGAAGAACGACGCGCCGACGCCGAACGTGAGGATGGGCGCGAACCAGACCGGCATCCCGATCTTCGAGGCGATGTCCTCGAGCGGGCTCGCGCTGGTCGCGAGCGCGTCGCCGAGAACGGCGATCTGCGTGTACGCCGCGAAGACGTAGAGGATGCCGACGACCAGTGCGCTCCACATGATGGCGCGCGGGATCGCGGTGTACGGGTTCTTCGCCTCACGACCCAGAGCGTCGGCGGATGAGAAGCCCACGAAACCGAGGATGCCGAGGACCATGCCTGCGGCGATGCCCTGGAAGTTGGAGCCGGCGGCGACGAGCTGCGCGGGGTCCCATGCCTTCGGACCTGCCCAGACGAGTGCGCTCACGAGGAGGATGGTGATGATCGTCACGGAGACGAGTTCGAGAACCAGCGACACGCGCGCGGAGAGACGGATGCCGCGGATGGTGAACAGCGTCGCGAGCCCGCCGAGGACGATCGCGAGCACGATCTGCCACCCCACGCCATCGACGGGCAGCCCGAGCAGGTGCAGGAACTGCTGGACGTACGCCACCGAGCCGCCGAGCGACCCTGCCGCGATGCCCCAGCAGCCGATGACGAGCGAGACGCCGGCGAGGTAGGCGCCGGTCGGGCCGAGCCCCTTGGCGACGTAGGTGTAGAGGGAGCCGGCGGATGCATGGCGGCGGGCGAACACGACGACGCAGTATCCGACCGCCAGGATCACGATCGTCGCGAGCGCGAAGGAGTAGATCGTGCCGTTGCCGGCGCCGATGAAGATCGCGGCGGCGGTGAAGGCGATCACCGCGCTGGGGGCGATGTTGGCGATCGCCTGAGCGGCCAGTTCCGGGCCGCTCATCACGCCATGGCGGAGCCCGGCGTCGGTCGGCGACGCGCTCGTCGCCTCTCGCGTGGTGGACATACAACTCTCCTTCGAATCGTGGGGGTTTCGGGTGGGTGCTGGAACAGCCGGATCGTGATCGGCGCGGGGGAGGAGGTGGTTCAGGGGATGAGGAGCGTACGCAGCGCCTCGCCCGACTCGAGCTCGTCGAGTGCGGCGGCGGCCTCGGACAGCGGGCGACGCCCGGAGATGAGCGGGTCGAGCTTCAGCTGCCCGTCCATGTATCGGTCGACGAGGGCGGGGATGTCGATCGAGGGACGCACCGAGCCGTAGTTGGAGCCGAGGATCCGCTGATCGGCCTCCGCGAGGACGAGCGGTTCGAACGACGCCTTCGCGCCCGTCGGGGGCAGGCCGACGATCACGGCCGCGCCGCCGAGTCCCAGCATCCGGATGGCCTGTTCGGTCGTCGAGGTGCGTCCGATCGCGTCGAACGCGTAGTCGACGCCGTCCGGGAGCAGCGCGGCCAGCTGCTCGACGGCGTCGCCCTCGGACGCGTCGATGCGGTCCGTGGCGCCGAACTGCATCGCGACCAGCGTCTTGTCCGCGCGGACGTCGATCGCGACGATGCGCTCGGCGCCTGCGAGCCGTGCACCCTGCACGACGTTCAGGCCGACGCCGCCGCAGCCGATCACGGCGACCGTCGACCCGGGTTCGACGGCCGCGGTGTTGAGCACGGCCCCGACACCGGTGGCCACCGCGCAGCCGACGACGGCGATCACATCGAGCGGAGCGTCGTCGCGGACCTTGATCGCACCCGACGCGGGGACGACGACCTCCTCTGCGAACGACGAGACGCCGAGGTAGTGGTGGATGGGTTCACCGCCGGACGACAGACGCGAGGTCCCGTCGAACAGCACGCCCTTCGGCGCGACGAGGTTCGCGACGAGCTGGCAGCGCGCCTCGTGGCCGGAGCGGCAGTAGCGGCACTCGCCGCACGGCGGGACCCAGCTGAGGACGACATGATCGCCGATGGCCAGGCTCGTGACCCCGTCGCCCAATGCGGTGACGACCCCGGAACCCTCGTGGCCCATGACCAGCGGCGCCGCGGCATCCCACTCGCCCCGCTTCACGTGCAGGTCGGAGTGGCACACACCGGCGGCCTCGATCCGGACGCGCACCTCCCCGGCCCGGGGGGCTGCGAGATCGACCTCCGTGTACTCGACGGGCGTCTCGGGGTCACGGAACACGACGGCGTGCATCGGCTGTCTCCTGGTGCTGGGGAAAGGGGAACGTGGATGATCGTATGCACGCGCATCCGTCGGTGTCATTGGACATCTCTGTGGTTCCTGGCCGCCATCATCAACGTTTCGTACAATGGGCTGATGGTCCGAGACGTCGCGTCCGTCGCGCGTTACCTCGACGCAGAGGTCGTGGTGGCGGGACGTGAGGCGGCGGCGCCGGTGGACGCGGTCATCGGGCTGTCCGAGCTCGCCGTGATTGCGCACCCGAGGTTCGTGACCCTCGTCACGGCAACGGCCGACGACGCGCTTGCGGCTTTGGGTGAGGAGTCCGACCGCGGCAGGCTGCTTCGCGAGACGGTGCTCGTGACCCATGCCGGCGACGCGCGGATCCGTGCCGCGGTGGCCGATGCGGGCGTGACCGCGATCGTCGGCGCCCGTCCGGACGATGAGCTGCTCCATCCGCTGTTGACGGCCCTGCTCGCGGTCGACCGTGCCGCGGAGGAGCGCGCGGTCACGTCGGCGATGCGCGTCCTGACTCTCGCTGCGCGGCGGAGCGGCGTCGCCGGCGTCGTCGCCGAGCTGGCGCACCGCATCGACGGGTGGGTCGTGCTGCTCGACCGCCACGGCGAGGTCATCACGACCGCCGGAGCCGGCTCGCTGCACATCCGCGACGCCGTGGCCGTCGCGTTCGGCCGCCCCGTGAGGGTTCGTCACCGCGAGCTGCAGGTGCATCCGGTCGGCGCTTCGGACGACATCGATGCGCTGCTGGTGACCGCGCCGCGCAACGATGCGTCCGGTCGCGGTCGGGAGCTCGCGTCGCAGACCGCGGCCCTCCTGGACCTGGTCCTCCGCACGGACGACCCCAGCAGGACGGAGCGTCTCGGGCGGTCGGTCCTGATCGACGGCCTCATCGAGGGCGGTGCCGTCGCCGCCTCGATCCTTCATCGCTGGGGCATCCGCGAGCGGACCCTCACCGGCTTCGTGCTGACGGCCCGGACGTCGAGCGTCGATCTGGAGCGGCTCGTCGCGCTCTGGTTCACCGAGCTCGCAGTGACGCACGTGTTCACCGAGCGCAGCGGGTCGGTCATCGGGTTCGTCCGCGACGACCTCGCGGACGCGCTCGCCGCCCGCGTCGCGGAGTACTCCTTGACCCTCTTCCTCGGGATCGGCTCGCCGGCGCCCGTCGAGACCCTCGACCGCACCGCGGGCGAGGCGCGGCAGGCGGTGGATGTGGCGGGCGCCGAGGGGAGGAGGGTCGTGCGCTACGAGAGCATCTCGACGATCCACTACCTGTTCGAGCGGCTCGACACGGCCACCACCCGCCGTATTGCGCACCTCCTCGATCCGCTCGGGGAGGACGGTGCAGAAGGAGGGCTCACGCAGACCCTCCGGGTCTTCCTCGCCGAGAACGGCGCGTGGGGGGTCAGCGCTTCGCGTCTCGGCATCCACCGGCAGACGCTGGCGGCTCGCATCCGCCGGATCGAGGAGCTGACCGGACTATCCATGACGGATGCCGACGACCGCGCCGCCGCGTGGCTCGCTCTGCGCGCCATGCAGCGGTGACCGCGTCTCGCCCCCGGAGGCAGCATCCGGAGTAAGTTACTTCATGTGAAGCAACTACTTTCGAGCGGTGTCGGCGGGATCAGATGAGCCGGACCGCCACAGCCCCCGACCGGTCGATGTTCCGGCACGACCACCCGCACTACCGGTGGGTGGCCCTCAGCAATACGACGCTCGGCATGCTGATGGCGACGATCAACGCGTCGATCGTCATCATCTCGCTGCCGGCGATCTTCCAGGGGATCAGGCTCGACCCGCTGCAGGAGGGCAACGTCGGGTATCTGCTGTGGATGCTGATGGGCTACATGCTCGTGACCGCCGTCCTCGTGGTCACCTTCGGGCGCCTCGGCGACCTGTACGGCCGCGTGCGGATCTACAACCTCGGCTTCGTCGTCTTCACGGGAGGCTCGATCGCGCTCGCGTTCGACCCGTTCACGGGCGCTGCCGGTGCGGACTGGCTGATCATCTGGCGGTTCGTGCAGGGCATCGGCGGTGCGATGCTGTTCGCCAACTCGACCGCCATCCTCACGGACGCCTTCCCCGCCCATCGTCGCGGCATGGCGCTCGGCATCAACCAGGTCGCCGCGATCGCGGGAAGCTTCATCGGCCTGATCGTCGGCGGACTCCTCGCGGTCGTCGACTGGCGCGCGGTCTTCTTCGTGAGCGTGCCGATCGGCATCATCGGTACGATCTGGTCGTACATCTCCCTCAAGGAGGTGGGCACGCGCAATCCGGGCAAGCTCGACTGGCCCGGCAACATCACCTTCGCGATCGGGCTGACCGCGCTGCTCACCGCCATCACGTACGGCATCCAGCCCTACGGCGGCAGCACGACCGGATGGGGCAACCCCTGGGTGATCGCGGGCATCGTCGGCGGCATCCTGCTCCTCGTCGTGTTCGTCGCGATCGAACTGCGGTCGGAGTCGCCGATGTTCAACATGCGGCTCTTCAAGATCCGCGCCTTCGCGATGGCGAACCTCGCGGGGCTCCTCGCGGCGGTCGGCCGCGGCGGTCTGCAGTTCATGCTGATCATCTGGCTGCAGGGGATCTGGCTGCCCCTGCACGGGTACTCGTATGCGGACACTCCGCTGTGGGCGGGCATCTACATGCTCCCGATCACGATCGGATTCCTCATCGCCGGGCCCATCTCCGGCACGCTGTCGGATCGCTACGGCGCGCGGCTGTTCGCCACCGTCGGCCTTCTCATCGTGACCGCGACCTTCTTCCTGCTGCTGCTCATCCCGGTGAACTTCGAGTACTGGCAGTTCGCGATCATCACGGGGCTCTCCGGCATCGGCTCGGGGATGTTCGGCGCCCCCAACCGCACGGCGATCATGAACAGCGTTCCCGCGAACCAGCGCGGGGCGGCATCGGGGATGGCGGGCACCGTGCAGAACGCCGGAACGTCGCTGTCGATCGGCCTCTTCTTCTCGCTGCTGATCGCGGGGCTCGCCGCATCCCTCCCGTCCGCCCTGTACGACGGGCTGACCGCGCACGGGGTGCCGTCCGTCGCGGCGCAGAAGATCGCGGGGCTTCCGCCGGTGGGGAGCGTCTTCGCCGCCTTCCTCGGCTACAACCCGATCCAGAGCCTGCTCGGCCCGTCCGGCGTGCTCGCCGCTCTGCCGCACGCCCAGGCGGCGACGCTGATCGGGAAGACCTTCTTCCCCGAACTCATCGCGCAGGCGTTCCACGACGGACTCGTCGTCGTCTTCACGGCGGCGGGACTCATGTCGCTCGTCGGAGCGATCGCGTCCTTCAGCAGGGGGCGCCACGTCCGGCACACTGAGAGGAAGCACCCGGTTCCCGAGCCGGCGACGGAGGCGAGATGACGCGCGAGCAGGACCACCACGATGCGGCGCGCCTTGCGATCGCGGTCGGCCGCATCAACCGCCGCATCCGCCCGTCCGGCGACGGGCTGACGCAGGGCCAGCTCTCCGCGCTCTCGACGATCGTGCGGCGCGGCCCGCTCAGGCCCGGCGACATCGCCCGCATCGAGTCCACCGCGCCTCCGACGGTGACGCGCCTGGTCGCCGAGCTCGAACGGCTGGGCCTCGTCGAACGGGTGCCGGATGCGGCGGACCGCCGCTCGCTCTTCGTGCACGGCACCGTGCTCGGCGAGCAGGCGATCCTGCGCGCCCGCGCCGAGCGCGCGGACCGGATCGGCGCCCTCATGGCGTCGCTCGACGATCAGCAGCGCGCCGCGATCGCCGCCGCGCTCAGCGCCCTCGAGCAGATGGCGGAGCCGGGGATCCCCGAGGAGTAGTGCGCGCCGCACGGCGACCGAAGAAAGTCACCGCATCCCCCATTCATTTCTCATGATCAGGCGGGGTATCCTTCCATCACCCCCCTCTGCTCACCGCGACGGCGAATCCGCGCCGGGACCCGATCCGACGACGTCGTCGCACGCGAGCATTCCGGTCGTCTCCCTCCTGCGCCCGGACAGAACCTCTACGCGAGATCGAGAACCGCATGCCCGACCAGTCCGCCTCCGGATCCCCCTTCGACGCCCTCGTCGCCTCCGGCGGCTCGCAGGGCAATGCTCCGTTCACGACCGCTTTCCGCGGCTACGACCGCGACGAGGTGGATGCCGCCATCTCCGCGCTGAACGCGAAGCTGCAGGCCCGCAACGAGGACGCGAGCCGGCTCGAGGAGCGTTACCAGCGTGCGGCGCAGACGGCCATCGCGCAGAACGGCAAGACGGTCGAGCGTCTCGAGGCCGACCTCGCCGCCGCCGACGCGAAGTACCGGGAGACGGCGAAGCGCCTCGCCGCGATGCAGCAGGCGCGCGCCGCCGTGCGTGAGGAGGCCGACAAGCTGAAGGCCGATCTCGCCGAGGCGACCGCGGGCGACAGCGACGTCGTCGAGCGTCTCGAGGCGGAGCTCGCCACCGAGACCGCCCGCGCCAACGTCGCCGAGCAGAAGGTGCAGGCGCTCACGACGGAGCTGAGCGGCACCGAGAGCGACTCCGCGAACAAGCGCCAGTTCGACGAGGTGCTGCACGTCGCCGAGGAGCAGGCGAGCGTGCTCATCCGCAACGCCACCGTGCAGGGCGACCGCCTGCTCGAGGCGGCGCGCGAGGAGATCCTGAACCGCCGCAAGGACGCCCAGGCCGAGGCCGAGGCGATCCTCGCGCAGGCGCAGCACGACGCCCAGCAGGTGCGTCTGCGGGTCGACACCGAACTCACCGCGCACAAGGCCCAGCTCGAGCGCGAGTCGGCGCACGCCGCCGAGAAGGTGTCGCAGGCCGAACAGGAGGCCGCCGCCATCCGCTCGGAGGCCGAGAAGGGCGCCGCCGCCCTGCGCTCGATGGTCTCGCGCGAGACGACGCGCGACCGTGCCGAGGCCGAGCAGGCCGTGCGCGAGCTGCGCGTGCGCGCGCTCGAGTTCGAGGAGTCGCTGACGCGACGTCAGGATGACGCGCAGCAGGAGTTCCTCGTGCTGCACAACCAGGCCGTCGCCCACGCCGAGCGCATCACGCAGGACGCGAACGAGCAGGTCGCCGCATCCCTCGACCACGCGCAGCGCGTGTCGACGAAGGCCGACGACTTCGAGAAGCTCATGCGCGCGCAGGCGCAGCAGATCGATGCGGATGCGCGCATCCGAGCTCGCGAGCACCTCGACCGGGCGCACGAGAAGGCGCAGAAGATCATCGACATGGTCACCTCGCACTCGCAGGCCGTGCTCCGCGACGCGGAGGACCGCACGCGTCAGCTCCGCTGGCAGCAGCACCAGCTCACGAGCTTCATGGCCGAGGTGCAGGAGCTCATCCGCCCGGAGGCGCCGCTCGACGCCGTCGCCGCGGTCGAGACGGCCGCTGCCGAGACCCAGGCGTCCGACGCGGAAGCGTCGGACGCGGTCATCGAGGACGCCACGGAGATCGTCGACGCCGAGCTCGAGGCCGCGCAGACCGAGGCCGCGCAGACCGAGAGCGGCGAGCCCGAGGAGAACGACGACCGGGCTGACGGCGAGTCCTCCGATGAGGACGACGCCGAGGTCGAGTCCGCGCACTGACACGCCTACTCCGATCGGCGCCCCTCCTCGGAGGGGCGCCGATTCGTGTCGGAAGAGCTGCGCCTGTGTGCCGTCTTGGTCACAACCCGGCGACAGGTCTATGGCGCCGACGGCCCGGACTGTCATGATGGGCGGCATCTTCCGTCCAGCTGCAGGAGGCCTCACGTGGAGACTCGACGTTCGAAGACGCGCCTGACCGCCGTCGTGGTGTGGGCCGCGGTCGCGGTCGTGGGGCTCGCCGGCTGTTCCGGGAGCGTCAGCGACGTCGACAAGGCGAAGGCGCAGGTCACCGCGAAGGAGAAGGCGGTGTCCGATGCCCAGGCCGCGATGACCTCCGCGTCGCAGGCGTTCTGCAGCGCGAGCAAGGACTACATCTCTGCGCTCGATCGCTATGGAGATGTGCTGCACTCGACCGCACCGACCGTCGGCGACGTCAAGACCGCCGGCAAGGATCTGGCCGCGCCGCAGGGCAACGCCCTCGACGGTGCCGAGGCCGCGCTGAAGGCGCAGCAGGACCTCGCCGCCGCCCAGCAGGACCTCGCGAAGGCGAAGGCGCGCCTGGCCCACGCGGAATCCGGTTCGACGGAGTCTCCCGCTCCTGCGGAGCCCGCGCCGTCGCTCACGCCGCTGGCCCCTGCGGCATCCGTCAACCGGGTGAAGCAGGCTGAGGCCGACTTCGCCGACGCGCAGAAGTCGATCTCCGACCAGACGTCCCTCAAGGATGCGTCGGAGACCTTCAACGCCGCCGTCGTCGCGCTCGAGATGTCGTGGCTCAAGCTGTACGCGGACGCGGGATGCCTCACCGACGCGCAGGCGAAGCAGGCCGCGACGTCGGTCGCCGCCTATACGTCGGCGCTGCAGCAGGACCTCGCGACGGCGGGCTTCTACACCGGCCCGATCGACGGCATCTACGGACCGATGACCGTGGACGCGGTGCGGAATCTGCAGCAGGCGGCCAATCTGCCGGTTACGGGCACGGTCGACAAGGCGACCGCCGCCGCCCTGCAGAACGACCTCGTCGCGAAGGGCGACTCTGCCGCGCAGGCATCCGTCGCCTCGACCGCCGCTCTGCAGCAGACGCTGAAGCTCGTCGGCTACTGGGACGGACCCGTCGACGGCGTCTGGACGCCCGAGCTGACCAAAGCGCTGCAGTCCTTCCAGACCGCGCTCGGGGTCGAGCCGACGGGGACGGTGGATGCGGCCACGGTCAGCGCCTTCGAGAAGGCGATCGCCGACCTGAAGGCCGGGCCCACGCCCGCGCCCAGCCCGTCCACGACCCCGTAGAGATCGGGCGGGTCAGCCCTTGTGCTGGCTCCGATAGGTGGACGGACTCATTCCGTGGGTGCGTCGGAACTGACGCGAGAAGTACAGCGGGTCCGGGTAACCGACGGTCGCGGCCACCTCGGCGATGGTCAGGTCCGTCGTGTCGAGGAGGCTGCGCGCCCGCGCCATCTTCAATGAGGCGTGATAGGCCGCGGGACCGCTGCCCGTCGCCTGCCGGAACATCGCACTCAGGTGAGACGCGGACACGCCCACGAGCGCGGCGAGCTCGGGCACGCTGATGGTCCCGTCGACGCGGGCATCGAGGTAGTGCATCGCACGTTCGAGAGCGGATCCTTCGGCCGGGAGGATGCTGTCCACGGCGATCCGCGTCAGCAGCTGCCAGGCGATCCCGGATGCCGCAAGCAGATGGGCGGGCGTCGGGCGTCGCTCGAGGATCGAGATGAGCTCGTCGAACAGGGCGATCACGCGATCGACGGAACGGAGTCTGCTCACCGCTTCCGGCGGGCCGAGCATCGGACCGGTCAGCTCGGCCGCATCCGTGCCCCGCACGTGCAGCCACCAGATCGTCCATGGGTCCGTGTGCGACGCCCGGTACTCGTGCGGGGTGTGCGCGGGGATGGTGACGCAGGATCCACGCGAGATCACATGCGTCTCGCCGGCGATGGTGACGCTGCCCGAACCCGCGACGCACAGGATGACGATGGTCTCCGGCGCGCCCTTCGCACGCACACGGCGGTGGCCTGCTGCCGCGGGGAAGCAGCCCGCATCCGTCACGGTCAGCCTCCGTGTGCCGGGCCGCGAAAGAGCCGCTTCGACCTGAGGTCTGGGGATGACGCACAGCCGCTGGTTCAGGAACCCCTCACGCCGATATGGCGGATGGTCGCCGATCATCGATTCATCCATGTATTCCCTCATTCTGACCATACCCCGGTGATGGACGCGCTCATAGCCTCAGAGGCATGACGAGCGCCCCCACGACCTCCCCGTCGACATCACCCGCCGGTGCCGCCCTCGCACCGCATGCGCACACCCGCATCGTGCTGCCGGATGCCCCCGCGGCGCTGCGCGCCACGCTCGACGAGGGGGCTGCGATCGCGTGGGAAGAGCCTGTCGCCATCCGGACCTATGAGGCCGGCGAGCCCAGCGAATACCCGATGTACCTCGACCATCGCGTGTATCAGGGATCGAGCGGAAAGGTCTATCCGATTCCCTTCACGGAGAGTGTCTCGGATGTGCCCGTGCTCCGCGAGTGGCAGGCCGTCCACCTCGAGAACGAGTTCGTCCGTCTCGTCGTCCTCCCTGAACTCGGGGGCCGCATCCACATCGGGTTCGACAAGACCACCGGCTACGACTTCTTCTACCGCAACAACGTCATCAAGCCGGCTCTGGTGGGCCTCGCCGGTCCGTGGATCAGCGGCGGCATCGAGTTCAACTGGCCGCAGCACCATCGCCCCGCGACCTACCTGCCCGTCGAGACGGCGATCGAGCACGGCGACGACGGATCGGTGACCGTCTGGTGCCACGATCACGACCCGTTCGCACGGATGTCGGCACAGCACGGCGTCCGGCTGCGCCCTGGCAGCTCGGTGGTGGAGCTCGCGGTGCGCCTTCACAACCGGACGGACGAACGGCAGACCTTCCTGTGGTGGGCGAACGTCGCCGCTCGCGTGCATGACGACTACCAGTCCTTCTTCCCCGAAGACGTCCACTACGTCGCCGACCATGCGCGCCGCGCGCTCACGGCGTTCCCGGAGGCCGATCGGGCGTACTACGGCGTGGACTATCCCGCGCTCGCGGAGCAGAAGCCGGGTGCTGACCGCATCGACTGGTACCGCAACATCCCGGTCCCCACGTCCTACATGATCGTCGACTCGCAGCAGGACTTCTTCGGCGGCTACGACCACGCGGCGGGGGCGGGCTTCGTGCACTGGGCGGAACGGCGGCTGTCGCCCGGCAAGAAGCAGTGGACGTGGGGTGACGCGCCGTTCGGCCACGCCTGGGACGCGCAGCTCACCGATGAGGATGGCCCGTACGTCGAGCTGATGGCCGGCGTCTACACGGACAACCAACCCGACTTCACGTGGCTCCTCCCGGGCGAGACGAAGACCTTCACGCAGTACTGGTATCCGATCCCGGCCATCGGCCCCGCCCACCAGGCGACGCCCGACGCAGCCGTGCACGTCGAGCGCGGCGATGCGATCGCCGCATCCTTCGCCGTCACCCGACCGCAGCCGGGAGCCATCCTGCGGGTCGTGCAGGGCGGAGAGGTGGTCGCGTCCCGCTCGGTGGACCTCGTGCCGGGGAACGTCGCATCGATCGAGGCGGCCGCATCCGAGAGCGCGACCGTCGTCGAGCTGCTCGACGCCGGTGGACGCACGCTCGTACGGTGGGAGCCTGCGCGGCAGGGCACCGACGAGGAGCCGTGGGTCGCGGACGAGCCGCCGCTGCCGGAGGCCATCGACACCGTCGAGGAGCTCTATCTCACGGGTCTGCACCTCAGCCAGTACCGGCATCCCACGCGGTCGCCGCTGCCCTACTGGCATGCGGCGCTGGAACGCGACCCCGGAGATGCGCGCACCAACCTCGCGATCGCCGATCGCGACTACCGCGCAGGCCGTTATGAGGAGGCGCATGCGCGTGCCGTGGTGGCACTCGCCCGCCTGACCCGCCGCAACGCGCAGCCGCAGGATGCGGAGGTGTTCCACCTGCTCGGCCTCATCCTGAGACGGCTCGGTCGCAGGACCGAGGCGGAGCAGGCCTTCGGGAAGGCGGGCTGGGACGGCACATGGGCGGCTGGGAGCGGGTTCGCGCTCGCGCAATCCCTCAGCGAGCGCGGTCGGAATCGTTCCGCGCTCCGCGTGCTCGACTCGATCGACGGCGTCGTCGGACACGACGCGCGGCGTGCCGCCCTCCGCGCACTGCTCCTCAGACGGGACGGACGCGAGACCGAGGCGCGCGCGATGATCGACGCCGCTCTCGCCGCGGACCCGCTTGATGCGACGCTGCGCGTCCTCGCGAGCGAGCGCGCGCCGGAGGATGCCGGCATCCTGTTCGACGTCGCCCTCGAGCTGCGTGATGCGGGCTTCGCGGAGGACGCGCTCGATGTGTTCGCCCGCGCGGCGGCCGCGCCCATCCCGCCGTCCGGAAACGTGCGGGCGCTCGCCCACTACGCCTCCGCCGCCGTGCTCGAGGAGCTCGCTCGTTTCGAGGACGCCGCAACGGAGCGGGCGCGGGCCCGTGGCAGCGAGCTCATCCGGGCGTTCCCGAACGGGCTCGACGCCCTCGACATCCTGACGGGCGCTCTCGCCGCCGACGAGACGGATGCGGTCGCCCATTCCCTGATCGGCATGCTCCTGTACTCGCTGGGTCGCCGGAACGAAGCCGCCCGGCATTGGGAGCGGGCGATCAAGCTGGGCCTGCGCGACCGGGTGCTGCTGCGGAACGCCGCGCTCGCGGCCTACAACATCACCCACGACGACGACCGGGCTTGGGAGCTCTACGCCGAGGCTGTCGAGCTCGCGCCCACCGATCCCCGCCTGCGGTACGAGCAGGATCAGCTCGCGCTGCGTCTCGCCCACTCCGTGGCGGAGCGGCTCGAGCGGCTGTCGCCCGTGCGCGACATCGTGCTCGAGCGGGACGATCTCGCCATCGAGTACGTCACGCTCCTGGTCGCCGGAGGGCGCGCTCCGGAGGCGTACGAGATCCTGAGCACCCGCGCCTTCCATCCGTGGGAAGGAGGCGAGGGCAGGGCTGTCGCCGCATGGGATGCGACCTTGGCGGCGCTTGGGCGGCCCGCGACCGAGCCCCCGGCGAGCCTCGGGGAGACCCGGGCGCAGTACGTCGCCCCCGTCGCCCGGCACGAGAACGGCGTCACCGACTACTTCGCGACGAGCCTGCCGGAGCTGCTCCTCTTCGCACGCGAGGCCGAGGACTGAGAGCGAGAACACCAGAGCGGCGGCACCCATCGGGTTGCCGCCGGTGCCCCGCCCAGCGCACTCCGTTCGAGGGCGCTGCGCCGCGCGGTCTATCCGACGTCGGTGACGATCGCCAGCGTCCCGCCGCCGGCCGGCCCCTGCTGCACCGCTCCGGCTGATGCCCAGATCATCGTGTCCTGGAGCATCGACGCGAAGGCGCCGGCGATGACGCTGCGCATCGTCCGGCTGTAGGACGGGTCCTGCGTGACCTGGCGGCGGCCGCGGAGTTCTCCGCCGACGGGGTTCTCGAACTTGATGTAGACGCCGACGATCCGGGCCGACTGCTCCGCGGTCAGCGGGCCGTCGCCGACCTCGACGCCGGCCCGGCGCAGCGCCCGCGGCACGGCGCCGACGTCGAGCACATCGGCGAACGCGGCGTGGCCGACCCGCAGCCGCCCGCCCGCACCCGGGCGGTTGCCGAACACCATGAGCTGCGACTGCGGGCCGGGCCCGCCGGTGCCCTCCCACGGATTGCACGACACCGAAAGCCTGCCCGACCACACGTCGAGGTCGCTGCCGATCTGATCGTCGGACGGCATCGCGAGTCCCTCCGTGGCGACGCCCACGCCGAGCGCGGCGCTGCCGCTGCCGATCCGGAACATCGTCTCGTCGTCGGCATCCAGGACGAGGGGATCGACGGCGCGCGCCGCATCCATCTCCGCCGGAGTCGGGTAGTACGACTTGCCGACGACGAACTCGACCTCTTCGGGACGGATGCCGGCGTCCGCCGCCCCGGCGCGCACGGCGTCCGCGTTGACCTGCACCGCCCGGGCCGTGCCGACCCACTCCGGCCGGATGACCTCGGACCGGGACGTGCCGAGTGCCAGGCGTGGTGCACCGTCGGCGGCGGGCTCGGACGGGATGCGGGTGTACACGACGAGGTGCGGCGTCAGGATCGTGCCCACCCCGGCGCTGAAGGCCATCGGGATCTGCTCGATCCGGTCCGCGGAACGCGTGCCGCGGTCGAGGAGCAGTCGGCGCACCGCATTGTGGGCGTCGACGCGCCCCGTGTCGCCGGGCTCCCAGCCCTCGATCTTGCCGGTGACGGCGACGACGTCGTCGGGACGCAGCAGTCCGTCATCGATGAGCGCCGCGAGCCCCGACACATCCGCCGGGTCGCCCGTCGCGACGCGGTGCGCATCGATGGCCGTCGTGGGTGTCATGTCCGCTCCGTTTCGTATACCGGACGATCATGACAGGCGGTCGGATATCAGGCGAGCGGAGGCAGCTCCACACGGTGGACGACCGCGCCGTCGAGCCTCACCATCGTTGCGGTGAGGCCCGCGGCGTCGGCGGAGAGGTCGATCCACGTGGCGGCCTCCGCGGCCGCCGGGTCCGCATCGGGGCCACCCGCGACGAGTTGCGCGTAGGGGAACAGCGCATCGGCGGGCAGGAAGGCCGGGTAATGGGTGTGGCCGGACACGACGAGCTGCGCGCCCCATGCGACGAGCGAGTCATGCCACGCGTCGCGGCTCATCCGGCTGAACCAGTCGTATCCGTCGTCGTCGTAGTCCGGAGCCGTCTCGTCGACCCATCGCAGCGGGATGTGGCAGAACACGATGCGGAACGGTGCGTCGGCGATCTCCGGACGGCGGATCGTCTCCGCCAGCCACTCGGCCTGCTCGGCGCGCAGCGCTTCGAACGCCACACGGCCCTCGAAGGTCGGGTGGGCGTCGGGTTTGTCCTCGCCGGTGTGCAGCCCGATGGCGGCCACGGGGCCGAGGCGCGCGGCCCAGTACGGCGAGCCGGCAGGGGTCGCGACGAACTCCTGGAGCCGGTGCGCCCACGCGCCGCGCACATCGTGATTGCCGATCACGAGGGCGAGCGGGCGGCGGGCGGTGATATCCCGGCCGGCGGGATGCAGCACCGTCGACGTGAACGCATCCGGCCGCTTCCAGTCGTTGCACACGTCGCCGTTCCACACCAGCAGGTCGGCCGCGGGCGTGACGTCGTCGAGGCGGCGCAGTGTGTCGTCGTGCTCGTGCGTGTCGTTCCACACGGCGATCCGGGCGGTGGATGCCGCGGCATCCAGTGTGTGCGTCGTCTTCCAGGCTCCGACGTGCCGTTCGCGATCGTCGGCGGCCTCCGTGACGGCGCGCACGCGCACGGCGGTGCCCGGAGCCAGCCCCGACACCCGGACGCGCAGCACCTCGACGCCCTGCGGCACCATGCCGAAGGCGTCCGATCGGGCGCTGCCGTGCCGGGAGCCGGCATCCCACTCGACCCAGCCCCGGGCCGGGCGCGACACCGCCCAGACGACCTCGAAGCCGTCGGCACGCGGTGCCATGACCACGGCCGGCGTCGTCACGAGAGGGGCGCTCATCCGAGTTCCAGCTCGAAGCGGTAGCGCAGGTCGTCGTCGAACCACATGCGGAAGTTCGTGCCCCACATGTTGTTGTGCAGGTTGACGTTGAAGCCGTCCTCCGGGCGCGCGACGCGGTTCTCGAACCGGTACAGCTGTGGGTCGCCGACGGCGACGAGCGGTGCGTCGAGCGTCGCCAGGCGGAAGGCGTCCGCACCCTCGCGGTGCACGCCCGACACGGCATGCAGGCTGCGGTTGCCGCCCCGTACGACGTGCGTCGGATCGACGAGGGTGCCGAGCTTCTCGAGCTTCCACTCGCCGTCCGCGGGCGCCGGGCGGAAGCCGAGCCAGCTCGCCTCGGGCAGTCGCGACGCATCGCGCCCCGCAGCCGTCAGGGTCACGCGGATCCCGCCGGAGCCGTGCGGAAAGCGGTACTCGAGGCGCAGGTCGCGCGGGGCGCCCCACACGGTGGATGCCTCGGGCGGCAGGTCGAGCGACACGTCGATGACGTCGTGGTCGTCCTCGGTCCGGAGGCGGGCGCCCGCGACGCGGGGTTCGAACACGCGGGCCGGATGCGTCGCCGCGATTGAGAGTCCCGGCTTGGACTGGTCGGGGATCGCCCAGACGCCGGTCTCATCGAGATCGCGGCAGTACTGGTCGAGCCAGAGCCGCTCGTCGCGCTCGTCGAAGGTCTGGTAGCGGTAGGCGGCCAGCCGGTGCTCGTCGCCCGCCCACTGCCGGCCCGCGGCATCCACTGCCGAGACGAGCGATCCGTCTTCAGCGAGCCGGACCCGGAATCGTCCGGCGACGACCTCCTCGCCGGGTTCGACGACGGTGCCGGACAGCGGAGCGACGGCCGTCTGCAGCGCCCGGAGCGCGGCGCGCGCCTCCTCGGCGCGCTCGGGCGCCAGCGCCGCGATCGCCCGCCCGAGGTAGCCCCGCTGCTCGGCCCACGACCCCTCGAAGCCCGAGTAGGTGAGCGCGCGGCCCGGGTGATCCTCGTACGCCCATGCGTATGCGGCGGTGTCGGCCGGATTGCGGGAGACGTCGACGGCATCCCTCGCCCGCGCCGCCCCGAACTCCGCCTTCGTGTAGTTGACGTAGTCGGGCAGGAACGTCTTGAGGTCCTCGCCCCACGTGTGCTCGGCGACCAGCAGGAGGGCGTCGGAGAAGGCGATGCCCTCCGCGGACTCGGGGTCGAGCTCGCCGCCGTCCACCCACCGGGTGCGCAGGGCGAGCAGGCTCCGCAGGCCCGCCGTGAGAAGCGGGTCGCTGCCGACGCCGTGGATCCAGCTGTCGCCGATCTCGTCCTCCACGACGGGAAGGAGGTCGCGCGCGGGGAGCACGTCGGCGGCGAAGGCGTCGAGGGTGGATGCCACGATCCGCGCACCCGGGTACGCCTCGGCAAGCGCGGCGAAGAGCGCTTCGACCTCGTCGGCGGACGGCGGACCGAAGTTGTCGCCCGTGTGGGCGAGGTGCAGAGCGCTCGTCCCTCCGGGGGCGACGGCGACACCGAGCTCCAAGGCGCCGTAGCTGCGCGCGTAGTTCACGACGACCTCGTGGCCGTCGGGGGAGCGCCAGAGGAAGAACTCGGGGACGTCCGGGACGGCGGACGCGCCGTTCACCCCGAGGTGGAGGAACTCGATGCCCGCGTCGGCGAGGAACGGCACGAGCCCGATCGTGTGTCCCGGGACGTCGGTCATCTTCGCGGCGATCGTGCGCGTGCCGAAGCGCTCGTCGAGTCGTCGTGCGATCCGGATGCCGTGCTCGACGAGACCCGCATCCATCACCTCCGTGTGGGTGGTGACGGGAAGGCCGTGCCAGCGGATCGCCCCGCGCTCGATGGCCGCCTCCAGGCGCGCGCGCTCGTCGTCGGTGCCGGCGTCGAGGGCGTGCCGGATCATCCAGGACCCGGTCGTCCAGACGAAGCGGGCGTCGCCGCCGCGGGCGTCGAGCTCCTCGGCCAGCGCGATCGCGCGGGGGAGATAGGAATGCACGTAGCGATTCGTGACCTCGGCGGCGAGGTCGGTGAATCCGACGTCGAGGTGTGTCTTGAAGACGACGTGAACGGTCGAGATCAACTCGTGATCCTCCTCATCGAGAAAACATGTTTGCGTAAACACGATCCTTGCGTATACTCCATGTGAACGCAAACATGCCCACGAAGGAGTGACACGGCACATGACGACGCAAGCTGCAGTCGGAGCGATCCGGCCGCGCCGACGCATCCGGCGCGACTGGGCGGGCTGGTGGTTCGTCGGACCATTCTCGCTCGTCTTCGCGATCGTCCTGATCGCCCCGCTCGTCTACGCGGTCGCGCTGAGCCTCTTCCGCGACACGCTCATCGGGGGAACGCAGTTCGTCGGGTTCGAGAACTACGCCACGGCGCTGACCGACCCGAAGTTCTGGGACGCGACGCTCCGCGTCACCGTCTTCCTGTTCGTGCAGGTGCCGATCATGCTCGGGCTCGCGATGGTCGCAGCGCTCGCGCTCGACAGCGCGCGCCTGCGGTTCGTGCCCTTCTACCGGCTCAGCATCTTCCTGCCGTACGCCGTGCCGGGTGTCGTCGCGGTCATGATC
The DNA here is from genome assembly GCF_030315975.1 of Microbacterium candidum. Lineage (GTDB taxonomy): Bacteria > Actinomycetota > Actinomycetes > Actinomycetales > Microbacteriaceae > Microbacterium > Microbacterium candidum. The sequence continues at coordinate 761,777 of NZ_JASXSZ010000001.1, forward strand.
TGGGGCTACATGTACGGGTCGCAGTTCGGGCTGGTCGCCGATCTCAACCGGTGGCTCGGCACTGCCATCCCCGCACCGCTGTCCAACACCTTCGTCCTCGCCGCGATCGGCAACATCGTGACGTGGGAGTTCGTCGGCTACAACATGCTGATCTTCTTCTCCGCTCTCCAGGCGGTGCCGCAGGAGCAGTACGAGGCCGCGGAGATCGACGGCGCGGGCCCCTTCCGCACGATCTTCAGCATCAAGATCCCGTCCATCCGCGGCGCCATCGTCGTCGCGACGATCTTCTCGATCATCGGCAGCTTCCAGCTGTTCAACGAGCCCTCCGTGCTGCAGAAGATCGCCCCGAACGTCATCAGCAGCTACTACACGCCCAACATGTACGCCTACAACCTCTCGTTCGCGGGTTCCCAGTTCAACTACGCCGCGGCGATCGCGATCGTCTCGGGCATCATCACGATGGTCATCGCGTACGTCGCTCAGGGAATCGGAAACGGGAAGGAGCGGAACCGATGACCGCGACCGAAGCCGTGACGACCCGCCGTCGCCCGCCGAGCCGGCTCGCGACCGGCCGCATCCCGAAGGAGCCCGCGCACCGCTCGCGCGACCCGCGCCGCCGTCGCCCCTCGATCGTCCTCGCGATCGTCATGACGCTCATGGTCCTGTACTGCGTCGTGCCGCTGTTCTGGCTGATCGTGAACGCGTCGAAGTCGCGCGACGACCTGTACAACTCGTTCGCCCTGTGGTTCACGCCCCGCTTCTCACTGTTCGACAACATCGTGCAGGTCTTCACGTACAACAACGGCGAGTTCCTGCGCTGGTTCGCGAACACGCTCCTGTACGTCGCCGTGGGCGCCGGCGGCGCGACGCTCCTCGCCGCCCTCGGCGGCTATGGCCTGGCGAAGTACCGCTTCCCCGGCCGGCGGCTCGTCTTCGCCGTCGTCCTCGGCGCCCTCGCGATCCCAGGCTCGGTGCTCGCCGTCCCGCAGTTCCTCATGTTCAGCAAGCTGGGCCTGACGAACACGCCGTTCTCGGTGATCATCCCGTCGCTGGTCTCGGCCTTCGGCCTCTACCTCGTGTGGGTGTACGCGCAGGAGGCGATCCCCGACGAGCTGATCGAGGCGGCGCGATTGGATGGCGCCGGCGAGCTGCGGATCTTCTTCTCGATCTCGCTCCGCCAGCTCGCACCCGCCCTCATCACGGTGCTGATGTTCGCCGTCGTCGCGACGTGGAACAACTACTTCCTGCCGCTCATCATGCTGAGCGACTCGCAGTGGTATCCGCTCACCGTCGGCCTCAGCCAGTGGGCATCCGCATCCAGCTCCATCGGCACCGTGCCGATCCCGCACCTGGTGATCACCGGGTCCCTCTTGACGGTGCTGCCCATCGCGGCCGTCTTCCTCTACCTCCAGCGCTACTGGCAGGCCGGTCTCACGACCGGAAGCGTGAAGTAACCCCCTGAACTCGTGCACCTCGAGAACCCTAGGAAAGGAAAGCACGTGAAGTACAACAGCAACAGCACCCGCCGCCTCTGGCAGCGGGCGGGCGTCGCCGTCGGCGTCGGCGCCATCCTGGTCGGCGCGCTCTCCGCCTGCTCCGGCGGCGCGACGACGTCGGGCGACAGCGGCACGCAGGCCGACATCGACGCGGCCCTGCAGAAGGACACCACGCTGACGTGGTGGACGTGGAGCGACGGCACGAAGGCCGAAGCCGATGCGTTCACGAAGAAGTACCCGCACATCAAGTTCAACATCGTCAAGGTCGACAACCCGGATGCGGCGGTCACGAAGCTGCAGAACGCGGTCAAGGCCGGCACGGGCGCGCCCGACATCCTCCCTGTCGAGTACCAGACCCTGCCGCAGCTGACGCTCGGCGGGGGCCTCGCGGACATGAGCAAGTACGGCCTCGACACCAAGTACCAGGGCCAGTTCACCCCGTCGACGTGGAACGCCGTGCACGTGCAGGACAAGCTCGTCGGCATCCCGATGGACTCCGGCCCCATGGTCATGATCTACAACAAGGACATGCTCGCGAAGGCCGGCATCACCGCGGCACCCAAGACGTGGGACGAGTACGCGGCCGCATCCGCTGCCATCCACAAGACCGACCCCGAGGCGTACATCGCCACGGGCGGCGACGCCGGCTTCATCACGAGCATGATCTGGGCGTCCGGCGGCCAGCCGTTCAAGACCGACGGCAAGAACGTCACGATCAACCTGCAGGATGCCGGCACCAAGAAGTTCGCCGACTACTGGAACACGCTCAACCAGAAGGGCGAGCTCTCGCCGCTCGCGACCTGGTCGGACGAGTGGACCAAGGCGCTCACCCAGGACAAGCTCGCCACGATCATGATGGGCTCCTGGATGATCGGCGGCGGCATGGACGGCTACGGTCCGGCCGGTCGCTTCGTCGTCGCCCCCGTGCCCACGTGGGACGGCACGCCGGGCTCGGCGGAGAACGGCGGCAGCGCCATCTCGGTCACGCAGCAGAGCAAGAACAAGGCGGCCGCCGCGGGCGTGCTCGAGTTCATGGCGGATGGCGAGGGCCGCGACATCATCAACGCGACGGCGTTCCCGTCCACGATGAAGGAGCTCACGAACCCCACGTTCCTCCAGAAGGAGTTCCCGGGCTTCGGCGGCCAGCAGGCCAACAAGGAGGGTGCGGCATCCGCGGCCTCGGTCATCAAGGGCTGGCAGTACCTGCCCTACCAGGGCTACGCGAACAACGTGTTCGGCGACTCCGTCGGCAAGGCGCTCGGCGCCAAGACGGATCTGAACACCGCACTGCAGCAGTGGCAGCAGACCCTGGTCGACTACGGCAAGCAGCAGGGCTTCTCCGTCAACCAGTGATGCGGGACCATGGGGCCTGCCCGCGCGGGCAGGCCCCCATGGCGTGCACGGACACCGAACTACGAAAGACGACATGCCTTCCTTCTCCATCGGCACCGACGACTTCCTTCTCGACGGGGAGCCCTTCCAGGTGATCTCCGGCGCGCTGCACTACTTCCGGATCCATCCGGACCAGTGGCGCGACCGGCTCGAGAAGGCGCGGCTCATGGGTCTCAACACGATCGAGACGTATGTCGCGTGGAACCACCACGCGCCGGAGCGCGGGCGGTTCCGCACCGACCGTGGGCTCGATCTCGCGCGGTTCATCGACACGGCGCACGAGCTCGGCCTCCGCGTGATCGTGCGTCCCGGTCCGTACATCTGCGCCGAGTGGTACGACGGCGGGCTTCCTTCGTGGCTTCTCGCGGAGCCGGGCATCCGGCTGCGGTCGAGCGATCCGGCGTACCTCGAGGCGGTCGAGGAGTACCTCGCGCAGGTCTACGAGATCGTCGTGCCGCGGCAGATCACCGCCGGGGGACCAGTGATCCTCGTGCAGATCGAGAACGAGTACGGCGCGTACGGGTCGGATGCGGTGTACCTCCGCCGGCTCGTCGAGGTCACCCGCGCAGCGGGCGTCGTCGTCCCGCTGACGACCGTCGACCAGCCGCTCGACGACATGCTCGAGTACGGATCCGTCGAGGGCGCGCACCTCACGGCATCCTTCGGCTCGCGCGCCGTCGAGCGCCTCGCCGCGCTCCGGCGCCACCAGCCGACCGGGCCGCTCATGTGCTCGGAGTTCTGGTGCGGCTGGTTCGACAGCTGGGGCGACCGCCACCACGTCACGACGGCGGAGGATGCCGCGGCGGAGCTCGATGCTCTGCTGAAGGCCGGCGCGTCCGTCAACATCTACATGTTCCACGGCGGCACGAACTTCGGGTTCACCGCCGGCGCGAACGACAAGGGCATGTTCCGTCCGATCGCGACGTCCTACGACTACGACGCGCCGCTCGCCGAGGACGGCTCGCCGACCGAGAAGTACTGGCGGTTCCGCGAGGTCATTTCGCGCTACGCGCCGGTTCCGGACGAGCGTCCGGCGGAGCGGGTCCCGGCGCCGGTGCTGTCCGCCCCGCTCATGCGCACGGCGCCGCTGTCCGCGGCGCGCCCTGACGCCCATCCCTACGACCGCCTGCCGGATGCCACGGCGTTCGGCTGCCTGTATCCCGTGACGCACTACGAGACGGTCGTCGCGCGCGGCGGGCTGCTCGCGTTCGCCGACGTGCGCGACCGCGCCCATGTCTTCCTCGACGGCGGACCCATCGGGGTGATCGACCGCGAACGCGGCGAGCGGACGATCTCGATCCCGCGGGCGGGACGCGTCTCCCTGCTCGTCGAGCAGTTCGGCGGCGTCGACTACGGCCCCCGCCTGGGTGAGCCGAAGGGACTCATCGGGCCGGTCTCGATCGAGGGACGCGAGCTCGAGGACTGGACCGCCGGCCCGGTCTCGGTGCGGCCCGCAGACCTGCGGGCCGTGCTCGAGCGTGCCGGGGACCCGATCGCACCCGGCGGCTCCGTGAGGGGGCCGGCCATCGCGACCGGTGCGTTCGAACTGTGCGCCGACGCCGTGGTGGACCTGCACCTGGACACCGCCGGGTGGGGCAGCGGCGCCGTGTGGATCAACGGCTTCGCACTGGGCCGCTACTCGACCCGCGGGCCGCAGCACACCCTGTACGTGCCCGCGCCCGTCCTGCGGGCGGGTCAGAACGAGGTCCTCGTCGTGGAGTTCGCGGGCATCGCCGACGCCGTCGTGCGCTTCGCCGCCGCGCCGGACCTCGGGCCCGTCGACATATGACGACCTCAGCCGGGCACAGGCCCCGTGCTGTCGCGCACGACGAGGCTCGTCGCGATGAGCTGCGTCTCGTGGACCACTTCGCGTCCGTGGATGAGCGACAGGAGGATGTCGGTGGCCTTGCGCCCGACGGCGTCGAAGTTCTGGTGCACGGTCGTCAAGGCCGGCCAGAAGGCGATGGCCTCGTCGCTGTCGTCGAAGCCGACGACGCTGATGTCTTCGGGCACGCGCAGGCCGTGCTCGTGGACGGCCTTCAGAAGACCGAGCGCCATCTGGTCGTTCGCGGCGAACACCGCGGTGGGAATCGACCCGGACTGCATGATCGCGCGACCGATGGCGAGCCCCGACTGCGCGGACCAGTCGCCGACGAGCACCTCGCGGTCGCGGAGCCCGCGCTCGACGACCAGGCGACGGTACATGTCCGCCCGTCGCCGCGCGGAGTACGAGGACGCCGGACCGGACACGTGGACGATGTCGCGGTGCCCGAGCCCGATGAGATGCTCGATGGCGAGCGTCGTGCCGCCCTCCTGATCGGTGTCCACGATCGGATACGGCAGGATCGCGTCCGAATCGACGACGACGACAGGGAGCCCCGCGGTGATCGTGAGCTGATCGACGGGACCCACCTCCGCGGACATGACGAGGATGATGCCGTCGACCGCCTGCTCTTCGAGGCGGCTGAACGCGCCGACGACGTCGAGCTGAGTGGGATCCGCGATGGACAGCAGCGTCGTCGTATAGCCGGCGGCACCGGCCGCGCTCGCGACGGCATCCAGGGTGCGCTTGTTGCCCAGTGTGGTGAGGTTGAAGGTGACGAACCCCACACTGCGGAATCGCCCGGACTTGAGGTTGCGCGCCGCGCTGTTCGGCCGGTATCCGAGCGTCCGCATCGCCTCGAGTACCCGCTCCCTCGTCTCCGGAAGCACCCGCGGGTGGGCGTTGGCCACACGCGATACGGTCTGTGCGGACACGCCGGCGAGGGCCGCGACGTCGTTCATCGACGCGCGACCGGCGGCGGTGGGCACGGGATTCATGTCAACGCAAACATTATCCGACGGACCCGAAAGGCCCGAGCATGACCGAGATTCCGGATGCCGTGCACCTGCGAGCGGGCGGGACGAGCGTCGTGGTGCAGACGGATGCGGCGCGCCTGCCCCGCATCCTCCATTGGGGTGAGGATCTCGGCGAGCTGGACGCGTCCGCGCTCGCGGCGATCGTCGTGGCCGCGCAGCCCGCGATCGGCGACAGCGCGGTGACGTACCCGCAGCCTGTGCCGGCGCTCGCGCAGCTCGCGGAAGGCTGGCTCGGCCGCCCTGGACTCGTCGGCGACGGCGCGGGGATGCGGTGGGCATCGCTGTTCTCCGTGGTGGCGGTCGACGTGGTGGACGGCGAGCAGTCGGTGGCCCTGCGCGTCGAGGCGGTCGACCGCGCGTTCGCGCTGTCCCTCAGCTTCGAGCTCGAGGTGCTGCGGGCGAGCGGACTCGTGCGGCAGCGAGCGACGCTGTGCAACCACGGGGACGAGCCGTTCCGGGTCGGCGGGCTGGAGCTTGCGCTGCCGGTGCCGGCGGCGGCCGACGAGCTGCTGGATCTGACGGGCCGCTGGTCGCTCGAGCGGGTGCCGCAGCGGCATCCCTTCCATGTGGGCGAGTGGACACGGGTCTCGCGGGGCGGGAAGCCGGGGCTCGAGCACACCCTGCTCGTCGCGGCGGGTGTTCCGGGGTTCGGGTTCCGGTCGGGCCTGGTGTGGGCGACGCATCTCGGGTGGTCCGGCAACCAGGCGCTCACGGCGGAGCGGATGCCGGCGGGCACGCGCCGGCTCGCGGCATCCGAGGTCCTTCTCGCCGACGAGGTCGTGCTCGACACCGGCCGGACGTACGCGACCGCATGGCAGTACGGCTCGTGGGGCGACGGCCTCGACGAGATGGCCGCCCGGTTCCACCGCCACGTGCGCAGCATCCCCTCGCATCCCTCTCGGCCGCGGCCCGTGATCCTCAATACGTGGGAGGCCGTCTACTTCCGGCAGGACTTCGGGACGCTCGCCGCGCTCGCGGAGTCGGGCGCCGCCGTCGGGGCGGAGCGGTTCGTCGTCGACGACGGCTGGTTCCTCGGACGCCGGGACGACACGTCCTCGCTCGGGGACTGGATCGTCGATCCTGAGATCTGGCCGGACGGACTCGAGCCCCTGGCAGACCGCGTCCGGGAGCTCGGGATGGACTTCGGACTGTGGTTCGAACCCGAGATGGTGAACCTCGACTCCGAGCTCGCGCGCGCGCATCCGGAGTGGATCTTCGACGCCGGCCACGGGCCGGGCCTGCCGTCGCGCCACCAGCACGTGCTCGATCTCGCGCACCCCGGCGCCTACGCGCTCGTGCGCGATCGGATGAGCGACCTCGTCGATCGCCTCGGCATCGCCTACATCAAGTGGGACCACAACCGCTATCTGCTCGACGCCGGGCACACCCCCTCAGGGGGCCCCGGGATGCGGGCGCAGACCCTCGCCGCCTACCGGCTCATGGACGAGCTGCACGAACGCCATCCGGGCCTCGAGATCGAGTCGTGCGCGTCGGGCGGCGGGCGCATCGACCTCGGCGTGCTGGAGCGCACGCAGCGCGTGTGGCCGAGCGACTGCAACGACCCCCACGAACGGCTGGAGATCCAGCGATGGACCGGGATGCTGGTCCCCCCGGAGCGCCAGGGCACGCACATCGGGGCGGAGGAATCGCACACGACGCGGCGCGTGCACCCGCTCGAGTACCGCGCCGAGAAGGCGATCTGGGGCCACCTCGGCATCGAGACGAACCTGCTGGAGGTCGACGAAGAGACGAGAGCGCGGCTCGCCGCCTGGATCGCCTTCCACAAGCAGCACCGTGCGCTGCTGCACTCGGGCTTCGTGGTGCATGCCGACGCCATCGATCCGGCGTGCCGTCTCGAGGGAGTGGTCGCCGCCGATCGCGGCGAGGCGCTGTACGCGTTCTCCGTCACCGAGCGCCCCCGGACGTGGCCCGTCGGTCGCATCGGGCTTCCGGGCCTCGACGACGACCGGCTCTACGCCGTGGCGCTCGTCTCGCCCGACGGCGCGCGCCCGTCCGGCGAACCGGTGCCGTGGCTCGCCGACGGCATCCGCCTTCCCGGTCGCGTGCTGCGGGCCGTGGGTCTCGAGATGCCATCGCTCGACCCCGACCGATCGGTGCTGCTGCACGCCCGCGCGGTCTGACCCCGGAGGCGCCCGTCAGAGCGCCCGCCCGCGCTCAGCTCGCGACGCGGGCGACGCTGGGCCGGCGCAGGAGCGCCATGCACGCGACCGCGAGGATCACGATGCCGATCGACTCGATCACGATCGTCTGCGGGACGAGCGTGAACGTCCACACCTCGTGGATGCCGAAGAGGCCGATCGTGAGCGCGAGCAGCAGCGACACGAGCGTCGCGATGACGAACAGCAGGCTCAGCACGACCGCCCAGCGCAGCAGGACGCCGCGCAGCACCACCATCGCGATCGCCAGCGCGAGGGCGGCGATCGCATTCAGTACGAAGAGGACGCCCAGCACGCCGCCGACCCCGTCGAACACGAGGAAGAGATGGATGCCGCCCACGGTCAGCAGCACCAGGGCGCTGAGGATCCGCATCGTCCACTGGAAACCGCTCATGTCATGCCGCCTTCCCGTCGGTTGACGCCTTGGAGAGAACACGGGTTCGACGCCGCGTGAGTTCAGATCGCGCGAGCCAGATCACATCGCGCCCGAACGACTCGACGAGCAGCGCGAGGGCGATCGCCACGGCGGCGAGGTCGAGGACGGGCGGGAGGATGCCGGCGGCGACGACGATGAGCGCGATGCCGCATACCGCGGTGACGACCTTCCGCCAGTAGCGCGCGGGGAGGAGGGCGCCCATCCACGGCAGCATCCACCCGACGACGACGAACGCGTACCTCATCAGGCCGATCGCCAGCACCCATGCGCCCACGTACCGCACGTCGTAGACGCTCAGGACGAGCAGCAGGAACGCGTCGACCTCCATGTCGAAACGCGCGCCGAGCTCGGTGGCGGTGCCCGTCCGGCGGGCGACGTATCCGTCGACCGCGTCGAGGGCGAGAGCGACGCTCGCGATCGCGACGAACAGGGGTGTGCTGATCGCGTGGGCGAAGGATGCCGCGGCCAGCGCGGTCGCGATTCCGACGAGCGCGGACCGGGTCGCGGTGATGCCGTTGGCGGGGCCGAAGCGCGGGGCGCCCACGAGGCCACGGGTGAGGAGCGCCGACGAGACGACGAGATACGCGAGGCCGGCGACCCATCCGGCCGTGCCGAGCGGCACGACCAGCGTGACGGCGACGAGGCCTGCGCATCCGCCTGCGGCCCACCACCACGGCATCCTCTGCACCTTCGACATGCGCACTCCGGATCCTCTCGGTGACCGTCGATGAGAACACGGGTGGGCACCGTATCCGGGTTCAATTGATCCTTGTCTGCATGTTTCATGTTCGCTAATGTGTGGAATCTGCTTGAAACAAGCAGATTCAATCAATTACAGCGATGATGCTGGGGGTCGTCGCTCTAACCGAGAGGTTCGCGATGACTCGCACGAGTTCTCCTCCAATCGCCCTCAGAGCCGGTGCACGCATCAGATGGTGGGGCGCGATCGCCGCCGCCGCGTGCGTCGCCGGCGTCCTCACGGCCCTGCCCGGCGGCGCGGCTCAGGCGGCCGGCGACCAGTCGCTCGGCACCGCCACCGACGTCCAGCAGGACGGCGACGCGTACACGTTCACGGCCGGCGACGCGCGACTGCGCGTGACGTTCGAGAGCGCCGACGCCGTGCGGGTGGAGCTGGCGCCCACGGGCACGTTCACCGACCCGGCAAACGACAAGCCGAGCAACCCTGCGGACCCGGCGGCGAAGATCGTCGTGGGCGACCTCGGCGGGCACGCGGGCAGCGCGCTCAGCACCACCGCCGACGGCTGGAGCATCGCGACCGCGAAGGCCACGCTGACCGTCGCGAAGTCGCCGCTGACGATGTCGCTGAAGGACAGCAGCGGGAAGACGCTGTGGGCGGAGACCTCGCCGCTCAGCTGGAACGCGAACGGGATGACGCAGCACCTCACCCGCGGCGCCACCGAGCAGTTCTTCGGCGGCGGCATGCAGAACGGCCGCTTCTCCCACCGCGACCAGACGATCAGCATCTCGCGCGACTACAACTGGAACGACGGCGGCAACCCCAACGCAGCCCCCTTCTACCTGTCGAGCAACGGCTACGGCGTGCTGCGCGACACCTTCGCGTCCGGAAGCTACAGCTTCGGCGACCCCGTCGCGACGACGCACGGCGAGCAGCGGTTCGACGCGTACTACTTCGTCGGCGACACGCGTGGGGTGCTCGATGACTACACGAAGCTCACCGGGCGCCCCGCCATGCTGCCGATGTACAGCATGGAGATCGGCGACGCCGACTGCTACCTGCACAACGCCAACCGCGGCGAGCGCCACACGCTGCCCGGTGCGACCGCGATCGCGGACGGCTACCAGCAGAACGGCATGCCGCTCGGCTGGATGCTCGTGAACGACGGCTACGGATGCGGCTACGAGCAGCTGCCCCAGGTGCACGACATGCTGACCTCGCACGACTCGGAGCTCGGGCTCTGGACGCAGAGCGACCTCACCAACCAGCAGTACGAGGTCCAGAGCGGTGTCCGCGTGCGCAAGACCGACGTCGCGTGGGTCGGCCCGGGCTACCGGTTCGCCCTCTCCGCGTGCGAGAAGGCTCAGAAGGGCATCGAGGACAACACCACCGACCGCTCGACCGTCCTCACCATCGAGGGCTGGGCGGGCACGCAGCGCTGCGGCGCCGTGTGGAGCGGCGACCAGTCAGGCAGTTGGGACTACATCCGCTGGCAGATCCCGACTTACGCGGGCACGACGATGTCGGGTCAGCCCAACTCGACGGGCGACATCGACGGCATCTTCGGCGGCAGCGCGGACACCTACACGCGCGACCTGCAGTGGAAGATGTTCCTGCCGACGACCTACGCGATGAGCGGCTGGGCCTCCTCGGACAAGCAGCCGTACCGCTACGGCGAGCCCTACACGACCATCAACCGCGACTACCTGATGCTGCACGAGCGGCTGCTGCCGTACCTGTACACGTATCAGGCGCAGGCCCACGCCACGGGTCTCGGCTCCACGAGGCCGCTGTACGTCGACTACCCGAACGACCCCAACACGTGGGGCGACGCGGTGAAGTACGAGTTCATGGCGGGCGACAGCTTCCTCGTGGCCCCGGTGTACTCGGACACGACCGTGCGCAACGGCATCTACCTGCCCGAGGGCACGTGGGTGGACTACTGGAGCGGCCGCACGTTCACCGGGCCGACGACCGTCGACGGGTACGCGGCGCCGCTCGACCGACTGCCGCTGTTCGTCAAGGCGGGCGCCGTCGTGCCGATGTTCCCGCAGGGGACGACCGACTGGGCCGCCGGCAAGAAGGCCGGACGGCTCGACGTCGACCTCTACCCGAAGGGCACGTCGTCGTTCTCGCTGTACGAGGACGACGGCCGGTCGCAGGCGGGTGAGAACGGCAAGAACGCCACGCAGAAGATCGCCGTCACCGCCCCCGCGGAGGGCAGCGGACAGATCCACGTCTCGGTCGGCGCATTGAAGGGCGACTACGCGGGCAAGCCGGATGCGCGCAGCTACCGGCTGTCGGTGCACACCGACACGCGTCCGTCGACGGTGCGCCTGGCGGGAGCCAAGCTGACGGAGGTGTCGTCGTCGGCGGACCTCGACAAGGGCCCGGGCTACTTCTACGACCAGGCGGCCGGGGTGCTCCGCATCCAGACCGACTCCCGGTCCACGGGCGCGGAGTTCGCGGTCGACATCACCGGGTCTACCGCCGTCGGCGGTGTGCACCCGGAGAACCGGGCGGTGGATGCGGCCGTGTCCGTCGACGCGCTGAGCATGGCGGGCGGCAGCGCGAACGCCACCGTCACGGCGACCAACCACACCGGTGCGGATCTGAAGGTCACCTCGACGGCGCTCCAGCTCCCGCAGGGCTGGACGGCGACGGCGACCGGCGCGACGACGAACACCCTCGTGCCGGATGGGGCGACGTTCACGGTGCCGTTCACGGTGTCGGTGCCCGCGTCGGCGGCGCCGGGCGCCCAGACGGTGACCGCGCAGGTCGGATACACGGTCCGCTCGGCGTCGTGGACGGTCGGCGCGCAGGCGCAGACCACGGTCGCCTACGCGAGCCTGAACGCCGCGTTCAACAACAACGGCATCAGCACGGCGGACGCCCCTGCCACGGCGAACATCGACGGCGGGGGGTCGAGCTTCATCGCCGACCGCCTGGCGGCGGCGGGAGCCGGGCGCGGCGCGACGGTCACGGCGAACGGATTCTCGTTCACGATGCCGGACGTCGCAGCGGGGAACCCGGACAACGTCGCCGGCGGCGCCCGCACGGTGCCGGTGAGCGGTCAGGGCAACGCCCTGGCGGTGCTCGGCACGGGGACGAGCGGTTCGGCGACGGATGCGGTGACGGTGCACTACGCGGACGGCTCCACGAGCGCCGGCACCCTCGGCATGCCGAACTGGTGCTGCCTCGCGACCAACGCGTACGGCGCGAAGATCGCGGTCGTCACGAAGGGCAAGAACACCCCGACAGGGCCGGCTTACCCGACGACGGAGTACCGCCTGTACACGAACACCGTGCAGATCGACCCGGACAAGAAGGTCATCGCGGTGACGCTGCCCGGCAACGCATCCGTGCACGTGTTCGCGCTGACCGTCGGAACCCAGGTGATCATCCCGCCGCCGATCGCGGATGGGCAGTACGCCCTGACCGTCGGCTCCGGCGGCGTGCTGACGGCACCGGGAACGAATGCCGCGCAGTTGACGGTCGCACCGGCGGCCGCGGGCGACGCGAGCCAGAAGTGGGTGGTGACGCGGCTCGGCGGCAGCGAGTACACCGTCAAGAACGCCTCGAGCGGCTACTGCGTCGACGTGTTCTACAGCTCGAAGAGCGAAGGGGCAGTCGTCGGGCAGTACACCTGCGGCGGCACGGACAACCAGACGTGGGTGCTGTCGAAGAACGCCGACGGCACGCTCAAGCTCGCGAACAAGAACTCCGGGCTGAGCCTCACGGCAGACGCCGGCGGGCTGGTCGTGCAGCGCACGGACACCGGGGCCACGAGCCAGCGGTGGACGGCGAGCGCCAACTGACGCGGTTGCACGCATGACGGCGGGGCGATCCGAGGAATCGGGTCGCCCCGTCGACGCGTGTCGGGTGAACCAACGCGCGGCGGGCTCCGTGTTTCCCGCATGGCGCTGCGCGTAGAGGACCGGGATGCCGTCGCCCTGTGGACGACCGCGCCCGGCGTCGGTGCGCTGCAGGCCGAGGAGCTCCCCGAGCCGCAGCCGGGTGAGGCGCTCGTCGAGACCCTCTGGACCGGCGTCAGCCGCGGCACGGAGACGATCGTGGCGCGCGGGGAGGTGCCCGACGGTGAGAAGGACCGGATGCGGGCCCCCTTCCAGGCGGGCGACTTCCCCTTCCCGGTGAAGTACGGGTATCTCGCCGTCGGCGAGAGCGCGGGCCGCATGGTGTTCGCGCTGCATCCCCATCAGTCCCGCTTCGTCGTTCCCGAGACGGCCCTCGTCCCGGTGCCCGCCGGTGTTCCGGCACGTCGCGCCGTGCTCGCGGGTGCGGTCGAGACCGCCGTCAACGTCCTGTGGGACGCGCGTCCGCTCGTCGGCGACCGGATCGCGATCGTCGGCGCGGGCATGATCGGCGGCGCCATCGCGGCGGTGGCGCGCCGCATCCCCGGAGTCTCCGTCACGCTCGTCGACGTCGACGACGGCAAGCGCGCCGTCGCGGACGCACTCGGGGTGCGGTTCGGGGATTCCGCCGACCCCGACATCGTGATCGAGGCGAGCGGACAGGCGGCAGGGCTCCAGCAGGCGCTGCGCCTCGCACCCGACGACGGCGAGGTCGTCGTCGCGAGCTGGTATGGCAGTCGAGCCGTGCCGGTCGAGCTCGGCGGCGACTTCCACTCGCGGCGCCTGACGATCCGCTCCTCGCAGGTCGGGGTGGTCGCCGTCGCCCGCCGCGCGAGGACGACGACCCGCGAGCGGCTCACCCTCGCGCTGCGACTCCTCGAGGATACGGACTTCGATGCCCTCCTCGGCGGGACGACCCCGTGGATGCAGGCTCCCGACGTCGTCGCCGCGCTCGCGGCCGGCACCGCCGACGACCTGTGCCACACGATCGATTGGAGCGACCCGACGTGAGCTTCTCGGTGACCGTCCGCGACCACCTCATGGTCGCCCACAGCCTGCGCGGCGAGGTGTTCGGGCCCGCGCAGCGGCTGCACGGCGCGACCTATGTCGTCGACGCGACGTTCCGCGCCGCCGACCTCGATGAGGACGGGGTCGTCGTCGACATCGGCTGGGCGACAGCCGAGCTCGGGCGCATCGTGGGGTCGCTGTCGTACCGGAACCTCGACGAGGAGCCTGACCTGCAGGGGGTCAACACGACCACCGAGCGCCTGTGCCAGATCATCGGCGACAGGCTCGCCGCATCCGTCCCCGCGAGCGTCACCGGGATCGCCGTGACGCTCCACGAGTCGCACATCGCGTGGGCGTCGTACGAGGTGGCGGTCGGGTCGACGGGGCACGGGCATCCGGGGGTGGCGCTATGAGGCACGTCATATTCGTCGTTCCGGAGGGGATGGATGACCCGCTGCGCGTCAGCGGAGGCAACGTGTACGACCGGGAGGTCCGCGACGGCCTGCGTCGCCGCGGCTGGACCGTGGACGTCCGCGAGGTCGCGCCGGGGGGCGTCGCGACCGCGTTCGCGGACGCGACCGGGCTCGTGCTCGTCGATGGCCTCTGCGCCGCAGGGGCGCCGGAGGCGGTCGAGGATGCGGCGGGCCCGGTCGTGGTCCTCGCGCACATGGTCACCGCATCCTTCCCCGGCGTGACGTCCGCCGCGATCGAGGCCGAGCGCCGCGCTCTCGCCGCCGCGCACCGCGTGATCGCGACGAGCCGGTGGACCGCCGCCGAACTCGAGCGGAGCGGCATCCCCGCCGCGCGGGTCGCCGTCGCGCCGCCGGGAACGCACGCGGCCTCCCTCGCCGCCGCGCAGGGTCGCGAGCTCCTGTGCGTGGGCGTCATCGCTCCCCACAAAGGACAGGACGTGCTGCTCGACGCCCTCGCGGAACTGCGCGGGGACGACTGGACGTGCGTGCTCGTCGGCTCGCCCGCGCCGGCTCCCGCGTTCGCCCGGCAGATCGCCCGCGATGCCTCCGCTTTCGGGGGGCGGGTCCGCATGACGGGCGTCCTCACCGGCGCCGCGCTCGCGGACGAGTACGCGCGCAGCGCCGTCGTGGTCGCGCCGTCGCGCGTGGAGAGTGCGGGCATGGCGATCGCCGATGCGCGCGCCCGCGGCATCCCCGTCATCGCGGCCGACGTCGGCGGCATCGCGGACACGGTCTCCGGCGGCGGTGCGATCCTCGTCCGCCCCGGCGATCCGGCGGCGCTCGCGCACGCGCTGGGGGAGTGGATGACGGACCCCGCTCTGCGCGACCGTCTGCGCCGCGAAGCGGCAGGCGTCCGGGCCGCGCTGCCGAGCTGGGACGACACGATCGACCTCATCGAGGCGGCGCTGTCATGACCGCCCTTCCCGCACCCGATCCGCAGGTCGCCGACGGGACCGGCGTGGCCCCGAGCGGCCCGCATCCGCGGACGGCCACCCCGGACTGGCTCGCCCTGCGGGCCGGCGCCGACGACCGCGCCCGCTCGAGCCGGCTGGCCGCGCGATTGAGCGAGCGGCTGCCGGAGGCAGGCGCCCTCACCCTGCACGACCTCGGATCCGGAACGGGCGCGATGGTCCGCTGGCTGGCACCGCAGCTGCCGGGACCGCAGGAGTGGGTGCTGCATGACGGGGATCCCGGCATCCTCCTGCACGCGGACCTGGCCGGCGTCCGCGACCGCGACGGGCGCCCGATCGCCGTCGACACGCGGATCGGACCGCTCGGCGCACTCGAGCCCGACGCCTTCGCGGGAGCATCCGCACTCACCGCTTCCGCGCTCCTCGACGTGCTCACCCGCGCGGACGCGGAACGGATCGTCGCCGCGTGCGTCGCGGCCGGCATGCCGGCGCTCTTCAGTCTGACCGTGGTGGGGTCGGTAGTGCTCGCCCCGCCGACCCCGTTCGATGCCGAGCTCGCGGCCGCCTTCGACGACCATCAGCGCCGCGACGGGCGTCTCGGTCCGGATGCCGTCCCCTTCATCTCCGAGCTGTTCGCAGCCGCAGGCTGGAACGTGCAGACGGACGACACCCCGTGGCGACTCGGACACGAGGATGAGCCGCTCATCGCGGAATGGCTCGACGGGTGGCTGGATGCGGCGGTCGAACAGCGCCCCGAGCTGGCGGACGCGGCCCGTGCGCGGCGGGACTCCGGTGTCCTGTGCGTGATCGTCGGACACGAGGACGTCCTGGCATGGCCGTGAACCGGGCGGTCCGCATCACCGCGACACTGGTCGTCGTGGCGGCGACGGTCGTCGCGGTCGGGGTGGGGCCGTTTCTGAAGGGCATCGCGTCCCTCACGCCGCTGTCCATCGCGCTCGCGTTCGTCCTCGCGGCGATCGCGACCGTCGCGGCGGCCTGGCGTTGGCGCGTCGTGTCGCGCTCGCTCGGGCTTCCCCTTCCGTGGGGCTCCGCCGTCGGCGCCTACTACCGGTCGCAGTTCCTCAACACGGTGCTGCCCGGCGGAGTGCTCGGCGATGTCCATCGTGCCTATGCCCACGGGCGGCCTGAGGGCCGGGTCGGGGACGCCGCCCGCGCGGTGGCCGCCGAACGCGTCGCGGGGCAGATCGTGCAGTGCACGGTGACCGTCGCGATCCTCCTCCCGCTCGGGCTCGCCGTGTCTCTCGCACCGGTGCTCGCCGTGGGCGCCGTCATCGTCGCGGCGCTCGTCGGCCTCTTCGCGATCCCGCGAGCCCGCCGCATCCTGAGGCGAGAGCTCGGGATGCTGCGCCCCCTCCTCGCGCGCCCGCGCGCGCTGTTCGCGGTGGTCGCCGCATCCGTCCTGGTCCTGGGCGCACACGTCACGCTCTTCGTCGTGGCCGGGTACGCGGTGGGCGTTCCGGCCGGTCCGCGCGAGCTCTCGCTCATGGCGCTCGTGGTGCTCGCGGCCGCGACGATCCCGCTGAACGTCGGCGGGTGGGGCCCGCGCGAGGCGGCGAGCGCGGCGGCGTTCGCGATCGCGGGTCTCGGCGGAGGGGCCGGCGTCTCCGTCTCCACCGCCTACGGAGTGCTGGCGATGGCGGCACTGGCGCCCGGCGCGGTCATCCTGCTGGCGGACCGCATCCGCGGTCGTGTCCGCGCCCCGCACGAGAGGACGCCGGCATGATCCCGGAGACCGCAGGCGCACCCGGTGTCGAACGCCGGCCTCGCGTGGATCGCCCCTATGTGACCGTCAGCAGTGCGATGTCGATCGACGGCTACCTCGACAGCGCGGGGCCCGAGCGCCTCACGATGTCGAACGCGGCCGACTTCGATCGCGTCGACGAGGTGCGGGCGCGCAGCGACGCGATTCTCGTGGGTGCGACGACCGTGCGGCGGGACGACCCGCGACTGCTCGTGAGGGATGCGACGCGCCGCCGCGACCGCATCGCGGCCGGCCTCGCCGGCTCGCCGGTCAAGGTGACGGTCACCGCGAGCGGACGCCTCTCGCCGCACGCGGCCTTCTTCACGACCGGCGACGGACCGCGGCTCGTCTACTGCCCGGCGGGTGTCGAAGCGCGGCTGCGCACGGCGCTCGGCGACCGCGCCACGGTCGTCGGCATGGGCGATGACTGCGTCGACATGGCCCGGCTCGTCGACGACCTCGGTGACCGCGGAGTGCGCCGGCTGATGGTCGAGGGCGGCGGACACGTGCTCACGCAGTTCCTCGCCGCGGACCTCGTCGACGAGCTCCACCTGGTCGTCGCGCCGTTCTTCGTCGGGGACGCCGACGCGCCGCGGTTCGTCCGGCCCGCGCGCTTCCCGTGGACCGCTTCCCGTCGGGCGACCCTCGCCTCGAGCGAGCAGATCGGGGATGTGGTCCTGCTCCGCTACGCGCTCTCCGACCGCTTCGACCCCGACGTCCCGGGATCGGCTCGCGACGTTTCGTCTCGGTCGTTCCTCCCTCCCTCAACGACCGACACGGAGACACCTGCCCGCGGGTCGTTGAGCGAGCGAAGCGAGTCGAAACGCGGTGAGACTCCGGGATCGGCTGGCGACGTTTCGTCTCGGTCGTTCCTCCCTCGCTCAACGGCCGAAACGGAGATACCTGCCCGCGGGTCGTTGAGCGAGCGAAGCGAGTCGAAACGCGGTGACGTTCCGGGATCGGCTCGCGACGTTTCGTCTCGGTCGTTCCTCCCTCGCTCAACGACCGACATGGAGCCTGCCTCGAGCGAGTCGAAACGCGGTGAGGGCGGTGCCTGACGTCCCGCGGCGCTCCGCGACCACCCTCGTCCTCGCGGTGCTCGCGCTGGTCGTCGTGCCGCTCGTCCCGGGCGCACTCTCGAGCGGCTCGCTCACGGGGTTCGTGCGGATCCCGGTCGAGTCGCTCCTCGTCCTCCTCGTGCTCGCTCTGCTGCCGTGGCGTCCCGCGCGCATCGCGGTCGCATCGATCTTCGGCGCCGCGGTCGTCGCCGCGATCCTCCTCGCCGCCATCGACCGCGGCTACGAGTCGGCACTCTCGATCCGGTTCGATCCCGCCGACGGGCAGCAGCTGATCTCCGCGTTCGGGCTCGTGTCCGACGCGCTCGGCGCACCGACAGCCATCGCGGTGGTGGTCCTCGTCGCGGCGCTCGCGGCAGGGACGGCCGCACTCCTCGCGTGGTCCGCCTTGCGGGTGGATGCCGGCATCCGTCGCCACGTGCGTGCCGGAACCGCCGCTCTCACCGGGGTTGCAACGGTCTGGATCGTGTCGGCGCTCGTCGGAACCACGACGACTGCGACGCCGGTCGCCGCCGCCGCATCCGCCGACGCGATCGGGTCCGCGGTCTCCCTCGCCTCCGCCGGCGCGACCGCGCAGGCACGGCTCGTCGCGCAGGCCGCGGACGACCCTTATGCGCGCGCGCCCGCATCCGATCTCCTCACCGCCCTGCGGGGCAAGGATGTCGTCTTCGTCTTCATCGAGAGCTATGGGCGCTCCGCCGTCGAGGGCTCCAGCTTCGCGCCGGGCGTCGACGCCGTCCTGCGGCAGGGGACGGCCGACCTCGCTGCGCAGGGATACGCGAGCGAGAGCGCGTGGATGACGTCGCCGACGTTCGGGGGCATCAGCTGGCTGGCGCACTCGACGCTCCAGACGGGACTGTGGATCGACACCCAGTCGTCGTACGACACGATCGTCGGCACGCAGCGCTTCACGCTCAGCGACGCGTTCCGCACTGCGGGCTGGCGGACGGTGAGCGATGTTCCGCGCGACACCGGGCCGTGGGCGGACGGTGTGTCGTTCTATCACTACGGTTCGTTCCTGGATGCGCGGAACTCGGGATACCGCGGGCCGAGCTTCGGGTACGCCCGCATCCCGGACCAGTACACGCTGAAGGCGTTCGCCGATCGGGAGCTCGCGTCCGGGCACACGCCGGTGATGGCCGAGATCGACCTGCTCTCGTCACACACTCCGTTCGCGCCGCTGCCGCAGCTCGAGCCGTGGGACGCGATCGGCGACGGATCGGTGTATGCGGGGCAGCCGGCGCAGGGCGATCAGCCCGCGGCGGTGTGGGAGCACACCGAGTCGATCCGCACGGCGTACGGGCAGGCCATCCAGTACTCCGTCGGTTCGCTGCTGTCGTTCCTTCAGAACGTCGACGATCCGAACCTCGTCGTCGTCGCCCTCGGCGACCACCAGCCGTCGACGATCGTCAGCGGCTCGGCTGCGAACCACGACGTGCCGGTCAGCATCATCGCGCGGGATCCTGCTGTCCTGAAGCCGATCTCCGGCTGGCACTGGCAAGCGGGCCTGGAGCCCGGCGCCGCAGCGCCGACGTGGCGGATGGATGTCTTCCGCGACCGTTTCCTCGCGGCCTTCGGCCCGCAGTAGTCGTTTCCGAGAGCGGATGCGGCCGCGTGCCGCGAGAATGATCGCGTGACCGCGAACCCTGAAGCCCGGCTCGAACGCCTGCCGGGCCTCGTGATCCGGCAGGATGCCGCAGGTCCCGACGACCTCGAGGAGTCGGTGCGGCTGCTGCGGGCCGTGGCATCGGGCGGGATCGCCGAAGACCGCGTGCTGCGGCTCTACGCTCCGGTGCCGACGCTCGCGATGACGAGGCGTGAGAGCCGCATGCCGGGCTACCCGGTCGCGGTCGCGGCTGCCGAGCGGCTCGGCTTCGCACCGGCGATCCGCCCGACCGGCGGGCGCGCGGTCGCGTACGACGAGTCGTGCCTCGTCTTCGACCTCGTCGACCGCGTGCACGACACCCTCGACCCCGGGCACTTCTTCGCGAGCGCCGGCAACACGATCGCCGACGCGCTGCGCGAGCTCGGCGTCGACGCGCGGCTCGGCGAGGTGCCGGGGGAGTACTGCCCGGGCGAGTACAGCATCAACGCGCGCGGCGTCGTGAAGCTGATCGGCACGTCGCAGCGCGCGATCCGCGGCGCGCGGCTGCTCAGCGGAATGCTCGCTTTCGGTCCCGTCGACCGCTTCGTCGGCGTGCTGACCGAGGCGAATGCGGCACTCGATCTCAAGTGGGATCCGGCGACGTTCGGCTCGATGCTCGTCGAGGGTCCCGGCATCCCGCGCTCAGCCGTCGCGGACGCGCTGTCCGCCGCCCTCGTGGCCTGACGTCACCCCTCGCCCCCTCCCGCTCGCACGCCGAGACATGGGGTTCGCGCCGAGACAGGGCGCAGAACGCCCGGTCTCGCCGCGAACGCCCTGTCTCGACACGACTGCTGTGTCTCGCCGGGAGTCGTGACGTGCGTCTCGCGGTGAACGTCGGGCTGGCGTCAGGGCAGCTCGTCGATCGCCTGCTCCGTGAGCGCGATCGAGCGCTCGGTGTAGTCGACGAGGAACGCGAGCTGCTCGGTCGTCAGTGACTGGTGCAGTTCCCGGAAGGCTTCGCCGATCCCCTGGTAGACGTTCGCACCGGACGCGATCGTGGCGAAGTCGGCGACCACCACTACGCGGCGCCGGTCGCCGGCATCCGCCTCGCGCTTCGCGAGCCCGCGCTTGACGAGCCGGTCGACGACGCCCGTGACCGCGCCCGACGTGAGCGACAGCGCTGTGCCGAGCTGCCCCGCCGTCTGCGCACCGCCGCGCATGAGCACGTCGAGGGCCTTCATGTCGGTGACGCCCAGGCCATAGCTCGCGGCGGCCTTCTGCTGGAACAGCGCCGTCATCGTCGCCGAACGCGCGCCGAGGTCGCCGAGCCGGGTGATCAGCTCCTCGCGATCCGCCATGGGAATTGCCTCTTCCATTTCTCTCAGTAAGTAAGTATCTTAGTACCTAAGATAAATCTCGCTCCAGAAAGGGATCGACATGTCCTTCACCGGAACGACGGATGTCGCGGCGTCCGTCCTCACCTCACACCTCACCACCTCGACCGACGGCACGCCGATCGAGTACTTCAGCACCGGAGCCGGCCCCGGCATCGTGATCGTACACGGCACGATGCAGTCGGCCGCCAGCCAGAGCGAGCTCGCCGGGCTCCTCGCCGGCTCGCACACCGTGCACCTCGTGAACCGCCGCGGACGCGGTCGCAGCGGCGCCTACCCGGCGATCGGCGACTACGACCCGGCGATCGAGGTCGACGACATGGCAGCGGTCGTCCGCGCGACGGGCGCGGGCGCTGTCCTCGGCATCAGCTCCGGTGGGATCATCGCCGCCGAGCTCGGGCTGCGCGACCCGAACCTCGCCGTCGCCCTGTTCGAGCCGGCGCTCGTCGCCGACGGGTCGCTCGACCTCGACGGCTTCCTCGCCGAGTTCCGGCCCGAGGTCGCGCGCGGCGATGTGCCCGCCTACATGGTCACCGCCCTCCTCGGCACGCAGATGGGTCCCGGTTTCCTGCGGTTCTTCCCACGGCGCATGCTCGAGTCCAGCACCCGCAAGATGATGGCGAAGGATGCGGGTCCCCTGCCGGTCGGGGGCGCGACCATGGCCGAGCTCGCCGCGGACGTGCCGTACGACATGGAGATCGTCGCCCGGTACGCCGACCGGATCGACCGCTACCGGATGCTCGAGGGCAAGACGCTCCTCATCTCCGCCGAGAAGTCGCCGGCATACCTGCGCCACGCGGTCGCGCGGCTGCGCGAGCTGCTCCCCGGCGCCGAGTCGGCGAGCATCGCCCGCGCCGGCCACTCCGCGACGCAGAACCGCAAGGAGCAGGGACGGCCGGAGGATGTGGCATCGGTCCTCCGCGCATGGCTCGCGCTGTGACCAACGGTCGACATCAGGCTCCAGCGGCACTCGCGGGCGCCGGCGTCGCCCGGGTGAGCTCGACGCAGATGAGCTCCGCGACGGACTCGATGATCCACCGATGGCGAGCATCGGGATGGACGAGGCGCCCGCACCCAGCGCAGTGCGAGCTTCCCGCCACGGACGGCGGCATATCTCGGTGCCCTCGAGCGGCGTCTGCGAGGACATGCATCCGCGACGTGAGGTCAGGTCCCGGATCGCGTCGGCGCATCGCATCAGCGATCTCACGAGCCAGCGAGGTCGCCCCGCGGTGCACGGCGGCCCGTCCGCCCCGCGTGGTCGTCGTCCACCCGGCCGGACTCGCGGAGACCGAGAGTCCGGCCGGGAGGGCGTCGGCGAACCGCGCGACGACTGTGCGTGCGTAGCCGCCGGACAACGCGGCCGTCAGCCGGTCGTCGAAGGAGACTCCGCACGCCCCGCACATCAGGGCATCACGTCCCCGCTGTTGGGTCCCAGTACCTGGCCAACATAGAGGTTGCCGCCGGGATCGGATGCCAGCAGCACCGCGGTCGGCGCGACTTCGTCGACGCGACCGAACCTGCCGAGCGGGAGCTCGGTGCGCTTGACTGCCTTCCAGTCCTCGCTGATTCCGTCGACCAGTGGCGTCTCGATCGGCCCTGGGGCGATCGCGTTGACGAGCACGCCGCTGCGCGACACCTCCAGCGCCAGCGACTTGGTCAGGGCGATCACCCCGGCCTTCGCGGCAGAGTAGTGCGCGAGCCCTATTCCTCCCTTGATCGCCAGTTGCGATGCGACGTTGATGATGCGCCCGTCGCTCCGGCGGAGCATGCTCGGCAGCACGGCTCGGTTCAGCAGGAAGACGCTCGTCAGATCGACGGCGATCGTCTGGTCCCACGTGGCGAGGCTCATCTCATGAAGCGGAGCCTCCGTCAGGATGCCGTGCGAGGTCACCAACGTGTCGATGCGCCCGAGCGTCTCCTCCGCCCTGGCCGTGCCCGCTGCAACGGCTTCTTCGTCGGTCGCGTCGAACGACACCGACCCGGCGGCACCGATCTCGCGTGCGACGTCGTCGACGGCGGGGTTCCGGTCGGCGAGCACGACCGATGCTCCCTCCGTGATGAAGAGTCGGGCGATTCCGAGCCCGATGCCGCTCGCGGCCCCGGTCACGAGTGCCGTGCGGCCGGCCAGCGTTCCGCTGTTCGTCATGCCGCCTCCCTCAATCCCGCATCGCGACGGTCAGCGCGCCGTCGACGGTGAGGGCTTGGCCGCTCACGTAGGCGGAGGCATCCGAGCTGAAGAACTCAATGACCGACGCCACCTCCTCGGCCGTCCCGACTCGTCCCCACGGGATGTAGTCGCCGGCTTGACGCAGCCCGTCGGCGCCGAGCGAGTTGACGCCGTCCAGGGACTGTGGTGTCTCGATGAGGCCGGGGATGATCGCATTCGCACGGACTCCGCGGCGGCCGTATTCGACGGCGATGCTGCGGATGAGGCCGAGGACCCCGGCCTTCGCCGCCGCATAGTGCGCATGCTCCTGCCAGCCGTAGACACCGCCTGCGATCGACGAGATCGCCGTGATGGAACCGCCGCGGCCGAGGTGCGGCGCCGCGGCACGCGCCATCCTCATCACACCGTGCAGATCGACCTGAAGGACCTCCTCCCACTGCGCGTCCGTCATGCTCTCGAACGGAGCGCGGCGCAGGATTCCGGCGCCTGCGATCACGTGATCGACCCGGCCGAAAGCGCGTACCGCCTCCTCGACGAACTGCTCGACAGAGTCGGTGCGGCTCACATCGAGATCGACGACGAGGCCCTCACCGCCTACGGCATGAACCCGCTCGAGTGTGAGGCCGGCATCGTGCGGATCTCCCGGGAACCGCCCGATGACCACCCGGTCGCCACGCGCGGCGAGCCGCTCTGCGGTCGCGCGCCCGATTCCGGAGGCTCCTCCGCTGATGATAGAGACCGATGCGCCCGTCATGAGCCGGCACCCTCCAGGGCTTCGGCGACCGGAACGCCGGCGGTCTTGGGTGTCACGGAGCGGGCGGCGAGCATGATGAAACCGGAGACGAGCGTGCCGATCGCCCCCACCCAGAGAGCCGCGGTCGCGAACGGGATCGCGGCGGCCGTCATCGCGGTGAGGATGAATCCGCCGATGATCGCGCCCGGCTGGCTCATCGCGCCGATGAAGGTGCTGCCCGTCGCACGGCAGTCGACGTCGAAGCACTCGGCCTGGAAGAACATGATCGCCGCGTACGGGCCGAGCAGGAAGAACAGACCCGCCATGTAGGTCACGAGGACGAAGACGGGCTGGCTCGGCCCGAGCATGAGGGCACCGAAGCAGATTCCGCCGAGGATCCACCCGCCGACGATGACCTTCTTGCGCCCGATGCGGTCCCCGAGCCAACCGTGGGTCAGGTAGCCGAGCGCGGCGACGATGTTCGAGATGACGACCAGGATCAGTGCGTTGGAGGCCTCGATGCCCTTTCCTGTCTGCAGCACAGTGGTGCCGAGCACGGAGAACGTCTGGATGCCGAACCAGTTCACGAGCCAGGCGGCTGAGAGCACCAAGGTGTTCCGCAGGTGCTTGCCCTGGAAGATGCGCTTGAGCGGCGCGGCGGAGTGCTCGTCGAGACCCAGTGCTCGTGCCAGCGCGGCTGCGCCCTCGGCATCGCCGCTCTTGCGGAGGAGGCGCACCCGGTGCTGGGCCTCGAACTGGGGGCTCTCGCGCAGGCGACGGCAGATGAGCGCGACGATGAGCGCCGGGATGGTCGCGAGGAGGAAGGCGATCCGCCAGCTGTCGACACCGAAGATCGCGATGATGATCGCGACGAAGCCTGCCGCAAGCATCGCGCCGAGAGGCCAGCCGGTCTGCACCATCGAGTAGACGAAGCCTTGGTTGCGCTTGATCTTCTCGTCCTCGGTGCGCTCGTAGAGCTCGTTCAGGTACGTGGCGTTGATCGACTGCTCGGCGAGGCCGAGACCGCTGATGGAGCGGACGCCGACGAGATATGCGCCGGACATCGTCAGCGCCGTCGCCGCTGATGACAAAGCCGTCCCGGTGACGGAGATGATCATTCCCTTGCGTCGGCCGAGTCGATCGACGAGCGGACCGACGAAGATCACGACGATGAACGTTCCGACGCTCACCAACGTCGAGATGAGGAGTGCATAGCTGGTGTCCCAGCCGAAGCTCTTCGCGATATCCGGCAGCAGGGTGCCGAACATGATGAAGTCGTAGACGGCGATCGCCCACGCGAAGAAGGCGATCGACGTCGCCCGCCTCGTCTCTTTCACGCCGACGGTGCGCATGCCCGTCGCGTCTCGTTCAGATGTCGTGCTCATGATGACTCCTTTGTGTCATTAGCTCGGTCGTTCGGGTGAAGGCTCGGTCGAGGGGATGCGAAAGGGGATGCGGGCCGCCGTCTCCGCGGCGGCCCACGCGCGCTCCGTCAGGCGGTGCGCGGGAACCGGGTCTGGAAGTCCTGGGCGATCTCGTCGAAAGTCGCCCACCGCACACCGGAGTGCTTGTTGATGTGCTCGATGAGGCGTTCCAGCATCAGGAGCACCTGGGGGCGCCCCGAGACATCCGGGTGGACGGTGAAAGTGAAGACCCCGTAGTCCATCTCGCGATACACCCAGTCGAACTGGTCGCGCCACATCTCTTCGAGGTGCCGGGGGTTCACGAAGCCATGGCTGTTCGGGCTCGACTTGATGAACATCATCGGGGGCAGGTCGTCCAGGTACCAGCTCGCCGGGATCTCGACGAGGTCGGTCTCCCGGCCCCGCACCAGCGGCTTCATCCACTCCGCCGCGGGACGGTCATAGTCGATGTTGGTCCAGCTGTCGCCGACGCGCACGTAGTAGGGGACGAAGTCGCGGTGCATGAGGGAGTGGTCGTAGCGGATGCCGCGTTCCACGAGCAGTTCGTTCGTCACTGGGGAGAACTCCCACCAGGGGGCCACGTATCCGCTCGGGCGGCGTCCGGCTCGGCGCTCGATGAGATCGATGCAGTGATCGAGGATGTCCGACTCCTGCTGACGAGACATGGCGATCGGATTCTCGTGGCTGTAACCATGCACGCCGATCTCGAACCCGGCATCGACGACCTGGTCGAACTGCTGCGGGAACGTCTCGATGGAGTGGCCAGGCCAGAACCAGGTCGCCGGCAGCTCATTGCGGCGCATCAGCTCGGCCAGCCGAGGGACTCCGACCTCGCCGGCGAAGATGCCACGGGAGATGTCCCCGGGAGAATTCTCTCCGCCGTAGGAGCCGAGCCATCCTCCGACGGCATCGACGTCGATGCCGAATGACACGAAGATCTCTTTCGCCATGATTGCTTCCTTTCTGTGGGGGTGGATGCGGTCAGACCGCTGCGCAGTACTCCGACAGGAGCTCTGCTGCTCTTCTCGGGGTGTGGTGTTCGAGCAGGAGTGCCAGCAGGATCCTTCCCTGCACGCACGAGAGCGTTCCGAGCGAGACGGCACCGGCGGCGAGCGCGTCGACGGCGCCGCCGCCGCCGTACAAGGGCACGACCGGCCCCTGGGAGACCCGGGTACCGAGCGCAACGACGACTCCGGCCGCGACGGCGTCGGCGACCGCGGCGACCAGATCCGTGTTCAGGTTGCCGGCCCCCGTGCCGGCCAGGACGATTCCGCGGGCGCCGGATTCCACCGCTCGACGGAACGCGTGATCTCCCGACCCGAGATGACAGTGGAGGATCTCGACCGGGACGTCGCCGAACGTCGGTCCCGGCATCGGCAGCACGGAGGTACGTGCGGGGCGCGCCGTCAGATGGACGACGCCGCAGATCACTCGGCCGATCGGGCCGCCATCGCGCGAGGAGAAGGGGTCGGGCGCGAGCGTGTCGGCCTTCTGGACGCCCCGTGAGCCGAAGATCCGGCCCGCGAAGGTCAGCAGGACACCGAGCGAGCGAGCGGCCGGAGCGGATGCCACAGCGATGGCATCCCGAAGGTTCGCGGGGCCGTCGCTGTCGGGGCGGTCGGCGCTGAGTTGGGCGCCCGTGAAGACGACGGGGCGAGGATCATCGTGGACGAGGTCGACGAGGAAGGCGCACTCCTCGACCGTGTCGGTGCCATGCGTGACCACCACGCCGTCGACATCAGCTCGATCGAGCTGTGTGCGGATGGCTTCGGCGAGCGTTCGCACGTCGGCCAGTGTGATGTTGAACGAGTTCTTGCGGAGGACGTCCACGGCCTCGACCGTCGATGCCTGCGATGAGTCGAGGGCGGCGCCAAGCAGCGCCACGGCGCCGTCAGTGGCCACCGACCCGGCCGCACCACTCCGCGAGGAGATGGTTCCGCCGGTGGCGAGGACAACGATGTGCGCCATTGCGACCTTCCTGGATTGCGGATCCGAGCTCGCTGTGAGCCGTGACCCGACCCTCAGTGTGCACCACTCAATCGTTTACGTCAATCGATTGACGCGATCGATTGAGGAGAACGATTGAGGGAAAATGCGACCTTCCGCGAGGGCTGCCCTTCGAGGGCTGCGAGATCCCTTAGTCTGAGGAGGCACATGAGGAGGAGCGATGACGGTACGTCGCCCCATGACGCAGCGCATGATCGCCGAGCGGGTCGGAGTGAGCGTCACGACGGTGTCTCGTGTGCTCAATCAAGACGAGGCCCAGCCCGAGCGGTGGGCATCGCCCGAGACGATCGCGGCGATTCTGGAGGCCGCGAAAGAGGGCGGCTACCGGCGCAATCCCCACGCCGCGAGCCTGCGAACCGCGAGGTCGAACCTGATCGGCGTCCTCGTCCCGCGACTCCAGGACTTCGTGCTCGCCACGATCTACGAAGGGATCGATGAGGCCGCCGCAGAACACGGGGTCTCGACCTTCGTCACGAACTCTATGGACGATCCGGCCCTGCAGCGGACGCGCACGCAGAGCATGCTCGATCGTCGCGTCGACGGTCTCATCTTCGGCGACGCGCACTATGGCGATCCCTTCCTGGATGAGCTCGAGGCGCAGGAGATCCCGTTCGTCCTGACCTCGCGCCGCAGCGGCGATCACCTCGCCGTGACGTGCGACGACCTCGAAGGCGGTCGACTCGTCGCCCGCCATCTGCTGGAACTCGGCCGGACCAAGATCGCTGTGATAGCGGGGCTTCCGTTCGCCTCGACAGGTCTGGAGCGCACCCGTGGTCTGGTCGACGAGGTCCGCGCGGCAGGCTTCGACATCCCCGATCGATGGATCATCCAGAACGGGTTCGACGCGGCGGCCGGGCGCGCGGCCGCCGAGAGGATCTTCGCTGCCGAGCCGTATCCCGACGCCGTGTTCGCGACGAACGACTTCGCGGCCATCGGCGCCATGGGCGTGCTGCGCGACAAAGGTCTCCGCATCCCGGAGGACGTCGCGCTCGTGGGCTACAACGACACACCGCTGGCGGAGTCGATCACGATCTCGCTGACGACCGTGCGGTCTCCGATGCATCAGATGGGCCGTGTGGCGCTCGAGACGCTGCTGGATCTGATCGCAGGACATCAGGTCGCCTCGCAGCGGCTCATGCCTGAGCTCATCGTGCGCGGCTCGACGGTCGGAGACGAGGCGAAGCGCGAGCCGGGCGCGGTGTGACGCTCGGACGTAGGATGCGGAGGTGAACGCCTACTTCGAGCGCATCGACGCGTCCTCCTTCCACGCCACGCCCGCGGTCGAGGGAGCGTGGAGCGTCGAGGAGCAGCACATCGCGCCGGCGCTCGGGCTCATCGCGCACGTGATCGAGCAGGATCACCACGCCCGCCGGGGGAGCGACCTGCAGCTCGGGCGGATCTCCTTCGACATCCTCGGCACGATGCCGATCGACCAGGTCGACATCGAGGTCAGGATGCTGCGCCCCGGCCGCACGATCGAACTCGTCGAGGCCGTGCTCAGCCACGACGGCCGGGCCGCGGTGATCGCCCGCGCCTGGCTCATGCAGGTCGCCGACACGGCGGCGCTCGCCGGCAGCTCGCTGCCCGCGATGCCCGACCGGGAGCAGCTCGAGCCATGGTCGGCGGGGGAGATCTGGCCGGGACAGTACGTCAGGTCCGTCGACATGCACCGCCGGCAGGTCGAGCCCGGCCGCGCATGGACGTGGATGCGGCCCCGCATCCCTCTCCTGGCGGACGAGCCCGTGAGCCCCACCGCGCGCCTCCTCGGACTCGTCGACACGGCGAACGGCGTGACTCCGCGACTCGCGCCGTCGGAGGTTGCCTTCCCGAACGTCGACCTCACATGCCACCTCGTGGCCCAGCCGCAGGGGGAGTGGATCGGATTCGACACGACGGTGACGGTCGGGCCCGCCGGTCTCGGCCTCACCGACAGCGTGCTGCACGACGTCACCGGCCCGATCGGCACGGTCCAGCAGATCCTGACGGTCCGCCCGCTGTAGCCCGGTCGGCCGCTCCGTTTCGTCTCGGTCGATCCTCCCTCGCGGGGCGACCCGCAGGTAGCTGTCGCGGGTCGTAGAGCGAGCGTCGCGAGTCGAAACGCACTGACCGAACAGAGGGTCTGGTGCGCCGCATCCATCGGACGCATCATGTGCACATGCGCAATGAAGCACACGTGTCGTACGCGTCCGGCCCGTCGGACATACCCCTCCTCGGCATGACCATCGGAGAGATGCTGGATGCCGCCGTGCACCGGCATCCCGACCGCGAAGCCCTCGTCGAATCGGCCACCGGACGCCGGTGGACCTTCACCCAGCTGCGCGAGCAGGTCGACCGGCTCGCGCTCGGCCTCCTCGCCCTCGGCGTGCAGAAGGGCGACCGTGTCGGCATCTGGTCTCCGAACTGCGCGGAGTGGATCTTCACGCAGTACGCCACCGCGCGGATCGGGGCGATCCTCGTGAACGTCAACCCCGCGTACCGGACGAGCGAGGTCGAGTACGTCATCCGGCAGTCCGGGATGCGGCTCATGGTCAGTGCGACGACCTTCCGCACGACCGACTACGCCGGGATGCTCGCCGAGGTCGGATTCGAGGACGTCGTCTTCATCGGCACGCCGCAATGGGGCGGCCTGCTCGAGCAGGGGAGGACGGCGGATCCTGCCGCGCTCGACGACTGTGCGGCGGGGCTCACGTTCGACCAGGCGATCAACATCCAGTACACGTCCGGGACGACGGGGTTCCCGAAGGGGGCGACCCTGTCGCACCACAACATCCTCAACAACGGCTACTTCGTCGGCGTGGGCGCCGGCTACACGCCGGAGGACCGTGTGTGCGTGCCGGTGCCGTTATACCACTGCTTCGGGATGGTGATGGGGGTGCTCGGCGCCCATGTGCACGGCGCCTGCGTCGTGCTGCCCGCGCCGGTCTTCGACGCGGAGAAGACGCTCGAGGCGGTCCATCACGAGCGCTGCACGTCCCTGTACGGCGTGCCCACGATGTTCATCGCGGAGCTCGCGCACCCGCGGTTCGCGGAGTTCGACCTGACGTCGCTGCGCACCGGGATCATGGCCGGCTCGCCCTGCCCGGTTGAGGTCATGGAGCGCGTCATGGAGCTGATGCACATGCCCGAAGTGGCCATCTGCTACGGGATGACCGAGACGTCGCCGGTCTCCACCATGACCGCGCGCGACGACGACGTCGCCGCCCGGACGCAGACGATCGGCCGCGTCATGCCCTTCGTCGAGGTCAAGATCGTCGACGAGGAGGGGCTCGTCGTGCCGCGCGGCGTGCCGGGCGAGTTCTGCACGCGCGGATACTCCGTGATGCTCGGCTACTGGGACGACCCGGAGAAGACCGCGGAGGCGATCGACGCAGGACGGTGGATGCACACCGGCGACATCGCGACGATGGACGAGAACGGGCGGCTCAACATCGTCGGCCGGACGAAGGACATGATCCTGCGCGGCGGTGAGAACATCTATCCCCGCGAGATCGAGGAGTTCCTCTACCGGCACCCGGACATCGGCGACGTCCAGGTGATCGGCGTGCCCGACGACCGCTACGGCGAGGAGGTCATGGCGTGGATCGTCATGCGTCCGGGCGCCGAGCCGCTCACGGCGGAGGCCGTCCGCGAGTACGCGACCGGGAAGCTCGCGCACTTCAAGATCCCGCGCTACGTGCACATCGTCGAGTCGTTCCCGATGACGGTCACCGGCAAGGTGCGCAAGGTGGAGATGCGCGAGATGGCGGTCGAGATCCTCGCCCGCTAGGCGGGGCGCACGCGGTCGGACGGCGGCCGGCCGGTCGATCCAGCGCGATCAGGAAGGCAGGCTGCCGCTGACCAGCTCGCCACGGGCGACGACGGCGACGATGCTGTCGTCGGTCAGGTCGCCGAGCTCGACCCACGGACGGCCGCGCACGACCACGAAGTCCGCCGCGAGCCCCGCCTCCAGCCGCCCGGTCGTCGTCGTCAGCCGGATCGCGTCCGCCGCGTCGGAGGTGCCTGCGATGAGGGTCCGCTCCGATGTCCACCCGAAGGCGCGCCGCATGAGCCGCAGCTCCTCGAGCTGGTCGCCGAACCGCACGAAGACGCCGTTCGCGTCGGTGCCGAGGACGAAGCGGACACCGGCTTCCGCGGCAGCCGCGAAGTGCGCATCGCGCTCCGCGACGACGGCCTGCGCCTTGTGCGCCGCCTCGTCGCTCACAGGCACCCGCCGCTGCGCGATGACGTCGTTGATCATCAGCGTCGGCGCGACCGGGATGTCGCGCTCCCGCAGGGCGTCCCAGTGCCGCTCCTGGATGCCCGTGCCGTGCTCGATCGAGTCGACCCCGAACTCGAGCGCGATGTCGACGCCCTCGGCGGTGTGCGTGTGGGCGGCGACGAGCATGCCGAGCGCGTGCGCCTCATCGACCGTGGCCGCGATCTCCTGCGGCGTCTGGTTGCGCCAGCCGACTCGGTCACCCATCGAGAGCACGCCGCCGCTCGTGAAGATCTTGATCCCGTCGACGCCGGCTCTCGCCCATTGCCGCACGAGCTTGCGGCACTCGTCGGGCGAGTCGGCGACCGGCGGCCGATGCGGGTAGTGCGGCGGAGTGAACAGATCCCCATGCCCGGCGGTCATTCCGACCGGGCCGTTCACCAGCACGCGCGGCCCGGGCACGAGCCCCGCGTCGAGCCCGCGGGCGACCCCCAGCTGCACCTCCGACCCTGCGAGGTCGCGCAGCGTCGTCACTCCGGAGGCGGCGGCGCGGCGCGCGTGGGCGAGCACGTGGAGCGCACGCTCGGGCGCCGGTGTGATGATCGGCCACGTCATCCAATCGACCGATCCGGTGCCGGCATACCCCTCGAGATGCACGTGGGTGTCGACGAGGCCGGGGATCACCGAGAGCGCATCATCGGGGGCGTCCACGCCGTCCTCGATGTGTACCTCGGCGATGCGGCCGTCCTGCCACGTGAGGGCTCCGAATCCGCGGTACCTCTCTCCGTCCCAGACGGCGACGTCCCTCAGCACCTGTGAGCTCATGCTCGTCTCCTTCGTCGGACGGCGTCGCAGACGACGCGTCACCTCACGCTACATTCGGTTCGCGCGCCGTGTCCGGATGCGACAATGGCGCTGTGCCCGCCACGGAATCGCGGCCCTGCATCCTGCTCGTGTCGCACTGTATCCTCAACCAGAACGCCGTCGTCCAGCCCCTCGCGCGCAGTTCGGGTGTGCTCTTCGACGCGGCGAGTTGGGCGCTCGAGCAGGGATGGGGCATCTATCAGCTCCCCTGCCCGGAGTTCCGCGCGCGGGGGCCGCTGCGGGACCGCGACACGTTCGACGGCTACAACACGGAAGACTTCCACCGCAGCAATCGGGAGATCCTCGATCCCGTCATCCGGCAGCTCCGGCGGTATCAGGATGCGGGGTACCGGATCGTCGGAGGGATGCACGTCCAGGGGAGCCCCTCGTGCGATCCCGACACGGGCAACTGGATCACCGACATCCTCGCCGCGGCCGAGGCGGCCGGAATCGTCATCGAGACGCACTGGCAGGTCCCGAAGACGGCGGATGCCGCATTCCGCCCGGACGACCCCGCCACGGTCTTCGGAGATCCGCGCTCGAGACGCGTGTATCCCGACGGGGCGGCGACGCCCACTGCGGCCCAGCGTGCGAGTGCCGATCATCGCCGCGCGGTGTTCCTCGCGGGCGACCGCATCCCGGTGCGGCCGGGGCTGTCATGACGCCGTCCGACGATGATCTGCGGGAGTACTCGCTCGTGCTGGTCGGGCACGGCCTCCTGAATCCTCTGCCCGGTGCGGAGCCCGGAACCCTCGACCGGGCACGCGCCCTCGTGCGGTGGGCGGCGGAGCACGGCCACGGGCTCTACCAGCTGCCCGTGGCCGGCTACCGCCTCGCCGAATCCAGCGATGCCGCCGGTCGCCGCCGCATGGCGCGGGAGGATGCCGCGTCCCTGCGGTTCGTGTTCTCGCAGCTGCGCGAGTACCTCGACGCCGGATACCGGCTGTCCGCGCTCGTGCTCGAGCCCGCCGACACCGCCGGCGCGTCGGGGCGCGCCTGGCTGCGCCGTCTCGGGTCGGCGGCGGAGGCCGAGGAGATCAGCCTGCCGCAGCCGATGATCCCCGGTGCGATCCTCGCCGCGCCGGCGGACTGAGCGCGGAGTCACCGCAGCGTTCGCACCGCATCGTCGATCAACGCCCAGAAGCGGTCCACGTCGAGCTCCATGGCGACCGTCGCGTTGTGCGGACGTCCGAGGATGTCGATCAGGTCGACGCACGTGGCGCCACGGGTCTCGGTTCCCGTGAGCTCGGCGTCGATGCGCGTGCGCACCGTCGTCGCGACGGCAGGGTCGATGAGCATCGCCACCGTGATGGGATCGTGCAGCGGGCCGTCCGGCATGTTCTCGGCCTTCAGGTACGTGGAGCAGAAGAACTCGAGCAGCTCGACGCCGAAGCTCGCCGTCTCCGTGCCTATGGCGGCGATGCGGTCGCGCACGTCGCGGGTGATGAGCGCCTGGTGCGAGATGTTCAGGCCCACCATCGTGAAGTCGACGCCGGAATCGAGCGTGATCTGGATCGCTTCGGGGTCGGTCCACGCGTTGAATTCCGCGTAGGGCGTCGCGTTGCCCCGGGCGGTCGATCCGCCCATCCAGACCACGGCTGCGATCCGGTCCTGCAGATCGGGCTGATCCCGCAGGAGGATCGCGACGTTGGTCAGCGGTCCGGTGGCGACGATCGTGACCGGCTCCGGCGAGGCCAGCAGGACGTCGCGGATGAGTTCCTGCGCGGAGCGCTCGTCGAGCGGCACGGTGGGCTCGGGGAGCACGGGTCCGCCCAGGGCGTTGGCCCCGTGGATCCAGTCCGCGGGGCGCAGCCGGCCCTCGATCGGGCCGGCCGCGCCGGCAGCGATCGGGATGCCGTCGATGCCGGCGACGGTGCAGGCGATCCGTGTGTTCAGCGTCGTGTGCTCGAGCAGCCCGTTGCCGCCGACGGTGGTGATCGCGAGCAGGTCGATCGCAGGGTTCGCGGCGGCGAGCCAGATGGCGAACACGTCGTCGTGGCCGGGGTCGCAGTCGATGATGATGGGCGTTGCCACAAGTCCTCCTGTGTGAGAAAAGTTTGCGGAAACGATTGCACCACTGTGCGTCTGACCCTGTCAAGGGCTTCGTTCCGCGCGGCGCGAAGTCGTACGCTGGGGGAGCCGCGCAGCCGGTGCGGCGCGGGAGGAGCGAGAGAACGATGCCGCGCGATGTCACCCTTCATGCGGTCGCCGAGGCCGCCGGGGTGTCTTTGGCCACCGCATCGCGCGCGCTCGCCGGCACGGGCCGCGTCTCGGCCCAGACCGTCGCGACCGTGCGGCGGGCGGCGGCTGAGCTCGGTTATCGCGTGGATCCCATCGCCCGTGCGCTGCGGGCAGGCTCGACGCGCATCGTCGGCATGATCGTGCCGGTCATCGGCAATCCCTTCTTCGCACAGCTCGTCGACGCCGTCGAGCAGCGTCTCCATGAGGAGGGCTTCGAACTTCTCCTCGCCGACTCGCACGGAGAGCTCGCCGAGGAGGCGCGCCGGCTCGCGGTCTTCGATGACCGGCGCGTCGACGGCATTCTGGCCGTTCCGTCGGACCGCCGACGCTCCGGTCCTGCGCTCGCCGGCGCCGGGTCCCCGGTCGTGCAGGTCGACCGGACCTCCGAGGGCTCCGCGACGGACGCCGTCGGCGTCGACAACCAGGTGGGGATGCGCCTTGCGCTGGAGCACGTGGGCGATCGCGGCGCCCGCACCCTCACGTACGTCGGTGCCGATGACGTCACGTCGAACGGAGTGGAGCGGTTCGAGGCGTTCAGCGGGCTGATCGACCGCATGCCGTTTGAGGCATATGCGCCGATCCGCGGGGAGTTCAGCGTCGCGAGCGGCGCGGCGGCAGCCGACGAGCTCGTCGGGCGGGGGGCGCTGCCGGACGCCGTCGTGACGGCATCCGACCTCATCGCCTTCGGCCTGGTCGCACGGTTGCGGGAGCACGGCGTCGTCATCCCGCGCGATGTGCTCGTCACCGGGTTCGACGGCATCCCCTTCGCGGAGATCTTCTCGCCGGGCTTGACGACGGTCGCGCAGCCGGTGGATGCCATCGCCGCGGACGCCATCGGCTTCCTCCTGGCCCGGATGCGCGGCGACGACTCGCCCGTGCGACGGAGCCTGCTCGCACCGACCCTCGTCGTGCGCGGGTCGACCACCCGAGACGACGGACCCGTCGGCACGGCGCGAGGGAGATCGGGAACGCGAAGAGAGAGGTGATCCGATGGACCGCGAACTGTACGGGCAGTACCTCGACCGCATGCCGAAGGTGGAGCTGCACTGCCACCTGATCGGGACCGTGCGGGCGACCACGTTCGCCGACCTGGCCCGCCGGGCAGGGCTCGACCTCCCCGCCGACCCGCTCGACATCTACGCCCGGGTCAACTCGAAACCGGTCGATGCCGCGCTCTACGCGAACACCCGCATCCCCGTTCCCCAAGGGCCGGCAGCGGACGAACCGGATCCGTCGTACTCGCTGTTCCAGGTCTCCGACTGGGTCAAGCGCAGTCTCACGCGCCTGGAGGACTTCTCGCGCATCGCGTACGAGGCGCTCGCGGATGCGCACGACAAGAGCGCGACGCGGTACGCGGAGCTGTTCATCGATCCGGTTGATCCGAAGGTCTGGCCGTTCCGGTACGCCGACATCCTCGACGCCTACATCGACGGGATGCGGGCGGCTGAGACCGACTTCGGCATCCGATCGCGGCTGATCGCCGCGATCGACCGCAGCCGGTCGGGCGCGGAGGCGCTGGCGGTGGTCGAGGAGGTCGTCGAGCACCGTCGCGACGAGGTCGTCGGCATCGGCCTGGACAACCTCGAGACCGCCGGTCCGCCGGAGCGCTTCGCCGACGCCTACCGGCTCGCCAAGCGGTCGGGCCTGAAGCGCACCGCGCACTCGTCGGAGCACGCCCCGACCGCGGCCAACACGGTCACGTGCCTCGATCTGCTCGAGTGCGACCGGATCGATCACGGCTATTTCGTGCTCGAGGACGATGCCGTCGTGGCGCGCTGCCGCGACGAGGGCGTGCCGTTCACGTGCATCTTCACCACGTCGCGGCGATCGTGGCGGCCGTGGCGGCGAGCGAGCATCGCCGAGATGGTGCGGAGCGGTCTCACCGTGACGCTGTCGTCGGACGATCCCGGGATGTTCCCGACGACCCTCGCGCAGGAGTACCGGATCGCCGGACTCGAACTGGATCTCGATCTCGACCGCATGCGGCGGATGTGCCTGGACGGGGTGGATGCCTCGTGGCTGGACGAGTCGGAGCGGATGCAGCTGCGCGCGGCGTTCGCGGATGAGCTGGACGCGCTGGAGGACGACCTGGCTCTGCGCTGACGATCATCGGATGTCACGATTCGGTAACGAGCGATTGACAGTCCCCATGTCGGCGACCCAGGCTGTGTGCCACGACGTTACCCGCGTAACGAAACGCGGGTAACGAAACCCGAGTAACACACGCATCACGATGGAGTGGGTCTGTGGCTGGACGAGCAGATGTCGCGCGACTTGCGGGCGTGAGCCCCGCCGTCGTCTCGTACGTCACGAACGGCTCGCACGCCGTCGGCGCCGAGACCCGTGCCCGCGTGCTCGCCGCGATCGCGGAGCTGGGCTACCGACCGAACGCGCTGGCGCGCAGCCTCGCGACCTCGCGCTCGCACACGCTCGGGCTGCTGCTCCCCGATTCGTCGAACCCGTACTTCGCCGAGCTCTCGTCGGCGATCGAGGACGCCGCGTTCGCCGCCGGCTTCACGGTGCTGCTCGGCAACGGCGACGACGTGGTCGAACGCGAGATGACGTATGTGCGGACGTTCCTCGACCGCCAGGTCGACGGGGTCATCGTGTGCCCGAGCAACGACTTCTCGCACGGATTCGACGAGCTCGTCGCCGCAGCCGTCCCGGTCGTGTCGACCGACCGAGTCAGCCGCGAATCGGCGCTGCCCGCCGTCGTCGTCGACAACGAAGTCGGCGCCCGCACGGCGACCGAACACCTCATCGGCCACGGACGCACGACGTTCGCCTGCATCTCGGGCCACGGCGACATGTCACCCGCCCAGGCGCGCGCTGCGGGCTGGGAGCAGGCCCTGCGCGATGCCGATATCGACGTCGACCGCGACCTGCTCGCCTTCGTCGACTTCTCGGCGGAGGGTGGATGGGAAGCCACGCGGGAACTGCTGCGACGCGAGCCGCGGATCGACGCGCTCTTCGTGGGGTCCGACCTCCAGGCTGTGGGCGCCCTGCGCGCGATCGCGGATTCCGGCCGAACGGCCGGGAAGGACGTGTCGGTCGTCGGCTTCGACGGCATCCGCCTCGGCGAGTACATCAGTCCTCGGCTGACCACGGTGGCTCAGCCGTTCCGCGACCTCTCCAAAACGGTCGTGGAGCTCATGGTCGAGCTGATCGACAACCCGGATCAGGTCGACACGGAACCACGGATCCTGCCCACGCGGCTGGAGATCCGTGAGTCCTGCGGCTGTCTGCCGCTCGCGGCGACCTGAGGGCGACCTTGCGGTCGCGCCCACGACGGGCTCCATGCACCACAACAGAAAACCCAAACACCAATCTCAGCTGAGGAGTGAAATGAACAAGCGGCACTACGGCGTCCTCGCCGTCACAGCAGCACTCGCGCTCGCCTTGAGCGCCTGCAGCGGCGGGTCCACGCCGTCGTCGAGCGGGTCCA
The DNA here is from genome assembly GCF_030315975.1 of Microbacterium candidum. GTDB lineage: Bacteria > Actinomycetota > Actinomycetes > Actinomycetales > Microbacteriaceae > Microbacterium > Microbacterium candidum. The sequence goes on from NZ_JASXSZ010000001.1 coordinate 799,991, forward strand.
ACGGGGGCAAGGCCACCGTGGCGCTCGCCGTCAACGGCGCGCTGGGCGACCAGGGCTTCTTCGACGACGCGCAGCGCGGCATGGATCAGCTCAAGTCGGACGGGCACAAGACCCAGACGCTGCAGGCGGATGCCAACAACCCGGCGCAGTGGAAGTCGAACCTCGAGTCGATCTCGACGGGCACGTGGAACATCGCGGTCGCCGGAACGTCGCAGATGACGGACATCATGACGGCCACGGCGAAGAAGTTCCCGAACCAGAAGTACATCATCTTCGACACCGTCGTCGATGCGCCGAACGTCGCCTCGATCACCTACAAGCAGAACGAGGGCTCCTTCCTCGCCGGTGTCCTCGCCGCCATGGCGACGACCGACAAGGCGAGCTTCCCCCTCTCGTCGGGCAGCAAGACCGTGGGTCTCGTCGGCGGCATGGACATCCCCGTGATCAACGACTTCGTCGCCGGCTTCAAGGCGGGTGTCAAGGCGGTGGACCCGAGCATCAAGGTCGAGACCAGCTACGTGGGCTCCTTCTCGGACTCTGCAAAGGGCTACGACCAGGCCAAGGCGATGTACGCGAACGGCGCGGATGTCGTGTTCCAGGTCGCCGGAGGCTCCGGCATCGGCGTGCTGCAGGCGGCCAAGGACGCCGACAAGTACGCGATCGGCGTCGACCAGAACCAGAACGCGCTGCAGCCGGGTCACGTGCTCGCCTCGATGCTCAAGCACGTCGGGGCGTCGATCGTGCTCGCGGTGAAGGCCGCGGACGCCGGCAAGCTGGCGTACGGCAAGACCACCTCGTACGGCCTCGCCAACGACGGCGTCGGTCTCGACTTCGACAACAACGGGAACCTCGTGCCGGACGCGATCGTCAAGAAGATCGATGACCTCAAGCAGCAGGTCATCGACGGCAAGATCACGGTTCCGACCGCCGAGGGCTGAGCCCCCGGAACCTCGGGATCTCGCGGTGGGGGCGGCAGCCCGCCCCCACCGCGCGGGCCCTCTCCTCGCTTCGCTTCCCCTCCTCTGTCCGTCCCGGAAGGCAGCTCGCATGGACAGCACGATCCTCGAACTCCGCCACATCACAAAGGCGTTCGGCGACAAGATCGCCAACAATGACATCTCGCTCGAGATCCGACCCGGCCGCGTCCACGCGATCGTCGGCGAGAACGGTGCAGGCAAGACGACGCTCATGAACATGATCTCGGGCAACCTCCAGCCCACCGCGGGCGAGATCATGTTCGACGGACAATCCGTCATCCTCTCCGACCCCACGAAGGCTGATGCGCTCGGCATCGGCATGGTGCACCAGCACTTCAAGCTCGTGCCCTCCCTGACGGTCGCGGCCAACATCTTCCTCGGCAAGGAGAAGGCGAACGGATTCGGCAAGCTCGACCAGCGTGCGATGGAGCAGCGGGTCGGCGAGCTCTCCGAGACCTTCGGGCTGAAGATCAACCCGAAGGACAAGGTGCAGGACCTCTCGGTCGGCGAGCGCCAACGCGTCGAGATCATCAAGGCCCTCTCCCACGACACACGTGTGCTCATCCTCGACGAGCCGACCGCCGTGCTCACTCCGGCGGAGACGGACGAGATGTTCGTGGTGGTCCGCCAGCTCGCGGAGCGGGGCTGTGCGGTGCTGTTCATCTCCCACAAACTCGGTGAGGTGCTCTCGATCGCCGACGTCGTCACGGTCATCCGCGACGGCGAGGTCGTCGACACCCGTCCGGCGCAGGGCCTCACCCAGACCGACATCGCGACGATGATGGTCGGCCGCGAGGTGCTGCTGCGCATCATGCACACCCCTCCGGACCCGCAGGCGGAGGTGCTGGCCGTCGAGGGCGTCTACGCGGTCGATCAGCGCGGAGCGATCGCGGTCAACAACCTCTCCCTCTCGGTGCGCAGCGGTGAGATCGTGGGGATCGCGGGCGTGGAGGGCAACGGCCAGTCCGAGCTCGCCGCATCCATCGCCGGTATGTATCTCCCACCCCGCGGGCGAGTGACCCTGGGCGATCAGGACGTCACCTCGGCGCCCGTCGCGGAGCGCCGCAGCAAGGGGCTCGCCTACATCTCGGAGGACCGTCAGGACGAGGGCGCGGGTCCCACGCTGACGATCGCGGAGAACATCGCTGCGACGCACCTCGACCCGCCGATCGCGAAGGCCGGCTGGCTCTCCGTGAAGGCCATGCGGACGTACGCCCAGGGGCTGATCACGAAGTTCGACGTCCGTGGCGCGCGGCCGGACACGCCCATCGGCACCCTGTCCGGCGGCAACATGCAGAAGGTCATCATCGCGCGCGAGTTCGAGTCCGACCCCAAGCTGCTGATGGTGTCGCAGCCGACCCGCGGCGTCGACGTCGGTGCGATGGAGTTCGTGCACAACTCGATCGTCAAGGCGCGCGATGCGGGCGCCGGCGTGCTGCTGTTCTCCGCCGATCTGAACGAGGTGATGAGCCTCTCCGACCGGCTCCTCGTCATGTATCGCGGTCAGATCATCGCCGAGTTCACCCAGGAGACGATGAGCGAGGTCGCGGTCGGGCTCGCGATGGCCGGGGTCGTGCCGACCGCCGAGGCCCTCGCCGAAGCGGAGGCCGAGCGCGAACGCGTGGCCGCCGAGCTCGAGGCGACCGGTGCGACCCTCGCCGAGGGCGAGTCCGCCGAGGTGGCGCAGGTCGCGGAGGTGGATGCCGTCGACACGACATCCATCCTCGCCCCCCTGGACACGGAGGCCGTGGCTCGCGCGACAAAGGAGACCGAACGCACCGCGGTCTTCGCCGACTTCGCCACGAAGGCGCTGCGCGGAGCCGTCCAGCCGGTGGTCGCGGTGCTCGTCGCGCTCGCGATCGGCGCCGTCATCATCCTGCTGATCGGGCAGAATCCGATCACGGCGTACGTGCAGCTGTTCGCGTCCGGCTGGAGCACCCCCTACGGCATCGGCACGATCATCGCGATGTTCATCCCGCTGTCGATCATGTCGGCGGGCACGATCATCTCCTTCCGAGCGGGCTTCTTCAGCATCGCGGGAGAGGGGTCGCTGTACTTCGGCGCGTTCTTCGGCGCCTGGGTGGGGTTCACGTTCCACGGGCTGCCGCCCATCGTCGGCATCGCGCTCATCCTCATCGTCGGCACGATCGCCGGCGCCCTGTGGAGCCTGATCCCCGGTGCGCTGTATGCGTTCTGGCGCGTCGACATCGTGGTGACGACGCTCCTGCTGTCCACGGTCGCGATGCTCATCACGAACTTCTTCGTGACCGGGCCGTTCCAAGACAAGACCGCCGGCGCCGCAGCCTCCCCGAAGATCGACGAAGCGTACAACCTGAACATGTTCAACCCCGAGTACGGGATCGGACCCGACCTCATCCTGGCACTCATCGTGGCGGTCCTCCTCGGCCTCGTGCTGATGCGCACCCCGTGGGGTCTGAAGGTGAAGCAGCTGGGTGAGATGAACCGGTTCGCCGAGTACACCGGCGTGTCGGTGAAGTCGATGTCGATGCAGGTGCTGATGGTCTCAGGCGCCGCCGCCGGCATCGCCGGCGCGCTGTACATCATCGGGCCCAACGGCGGCCGCTTCCTGCAGGCGTTCTCGCCCGGCTTCGGATTCCTCGCGATCACCGTCGCGCTGCTGGCCCGGCTGAACCCCTGGGCGTCCCTCGTGGCCGCGCTGTTCTACGCGACGATGATGGCCGGAACGACCGGTCTGCAGACCGCGGGCGTTCCGTTCCCGATCGTCAACGTCCTCCAGGGCCTCATCATCATCACGATCACGGCCACCTTCATCTTCAACCGCAAACGCGGCAAGCGGCGACAGCCGACCGAACCCGTCCAGCTCGACAAGGCAGAGATGAACAAGGGAGTCGCACAGTGAACGGCATCTTCGCGCAGGTCTTCACGATCGCGACGCTCGCCGTCATCCTGACCAAGACGGCCCCGCTGCTGCTCGCGGCGATCGGCGGCGCGTTCACCCAGATGGGAAGCATCCTGAACATCGGCCTCGAGGGCATGATGCTCGTCGGCGCGTTCGCCGCCATCGTGGTCGGGGCCGTCACCAACCCGTTCATCGGCATCATCGGCGCCATCGCCGCCGCGCTGATCCTCGCGCTGGTGTTCGCCTTGGCGACGCTGACGTTCAAGGCGGATTTCATCGTGGTCGGCATCGGCATAAACCTGCTCGCGGCGGGAGTCACGGTGCTGCTGCTCACCGTGATGTTCGGGAACGCGGGCGTCACTCCCGGCAACATCAAGGCGATCCTGCCGAAGATCGATCTGGGCGCGCTCGCGTACACCCCGATCATCGGGCCGATGCTCAACGACCAGACCCTGCTCGTCTGGCTCGCGTTCCTCCTCGTGCCGGTGTACTCGTACGTGCTCTACCGAACCCCGTACGGCGTGCACCTGCGCGCCGTGGGCGAGGACGAGTCCGCGGCCCGGGCCGCCGGCATCAACGTCACGCGGGTCAAGTTCATCTCGATCCTGCTCTCCGGGGCCTTCTGCGGCATCGCAGGCGCGCAGCTGGCGATGTCCACGGTCGGCTCGTTCACGGCGGGCATGACGGCATCCCGAGGCTTCATCGCCGTCGCGGCCCTCACCTTCGGACTCGGCAGGCCGTACTTCACGATGCTCGCGTGTCTCATCTTCGGCGCGGCGGACGCCCTGGCCGACCGGCTCGCACTGGCAGGAGTGAACTCCTCGCTCGCGCTGACGACGCCGTATGTGATCACGATCATCGCGCTCGTGCTCGCGGCTCTGCGGGTCCGTTCCGCGTACAAGGCGAGGGCGAGGAAGGCCCTCGCATCCGTGGGGGTGTGACGTGGTGCAGAAGATCATCCTCGACTGCGACCCCGGCCACGACGACGCGATCGCGATCCTGCTCGCGGCCGGCAACCCGGACATCGAGCTGCTGGGGATCACGACCGTCGCAGGCAACCAGACGATCGAGAAGGTCACCCGCAATGCCCTCGCGGTGTGCGCGGTCGCGGGCATCACCGTCCCCGTCGCCCGGGGTGCGTCGGTGCCGCTCGTCGAACCGCAGATGGTGGCGGAGGACATCCACGGCGAGACCGGCCTGGACGGGCCCTACCTGCCGCCGCCGGCCTTCGACCTGGATGCGCGCCATGCGGCGCAGTTCATCGTCGACACCGTGATGGCGCACGAGCCCCACACGGTGAGCATCGTGCCGGTCGGCCCCTTCACGAACATCGCCCTCGCGATGCGGCTCGAGCCGCGCATCATCGAGCGCGTGCAGTCCGTCGTCGTGATGGGCGGGGCGTACACGCGCGGCAATGCGACGCCGGGCGCCGAGTTCAACATCTACGTCGACCCCGAGGCGGCCGAGGCCGTGTTCCGCGCAGACTGGGACGTCACGATGGTCGGGCTCGATCTCACCCATCAGGCGCTCGCGTCCGCGGAGCTGCAGGACCGGGTGCGCGCCGTGGGCGGACCGATCAGCGAGTTCGCGCTCGCGGTGTGGGACTTCGTCGGCAGCACCTACAAGAGGCAGTACGAGTTCGACCACCCGCCGATCCATGACGCCTGCTGCGTCGCGGCGCTCATCGACCCGGCCGTCTTCACGACCGCGACGGCGGACGTGCGGGTCGAACTGCGCGGCGAGTGGACGAGGGGCACCACCGTGGTGAACTTCGCCGACACCCCGGGGATGCACCACTCGAACGGCAGCGCACTCGGTCAGACCGACTTCCGCACGCACATCGCCATGCGGCTCGACCACGAGCGATTCAGCGATCTCATCGTCGACTCGATCGCACGGCTCACCGCCGTCCTGACCTAGTCCTCCCGGCTTTCGCCGGGACCCGGCAACGCCCAGGGCCGGGCGGATGCCGCCACCCGCCATCCCTTCCGACAATCCGACATTCCCCGACATCGCCCAGAGGAGCATCATGGCCCGACCCATCATCATCGACACAGACCCGGGCATCGACGACGCCCTCGCGATCATGCTCGCGGCGGCGAGCCCCGAGGTCGAGATCCTCGGAGTCGTCGCCGTCGCCGGCAATGTGGGAATCGAGAACACCGCGCCGAACGCCGCCGCGCTGGCAGATCTGCTCCGGCTCGACGTCCCGGTGGGCCGCGGGTCCGCGCTGCCCATGTGGCGCACTCCGTCGAACGCGGCGCAGGTGCACGGCGAGAACGGCTTCGGCGGATACGAGCTGCCGGAGTCCCCGCGCGTTCTCGAGCCGGGCGTACCCCTGCTCGCTCGCCTCATCGAGGAGAGCGAGGATCCGGTGACCGTCGTCGCGATCGGTCCGCTCACGAACATCGCCAAGCTGATGAACGAGTACCCCGAGACCGCGCGCAAGATCGAGCGGATCGTGCTGATGGGCGGCGGCACCCTCGACGTGCTCGGCAACGCGACGCCGACCGCCGAGTTCAACATCTGGTTCGATCCGGATGCTGCGGTCCGCGTGTTCGGGTTCGGCGTGCCGCTCACGATGGTCGGTCTGAATGCGACCCACCAGGCTCTCGTCGGCGCGCATCACCTGCCTCAGCTGCTCACCTCGGGAGGCCCCGCCGCGAAGATGGTCGACCACCTGCTGGCGGGCTACGGGGACAGCCACCACGAGGAGGGCGCGGGGATGGCTCAGCACGACTCGCTCGCCATCGCCGCCGTGATCGACCCCGAGGTCATCACCACCCGCCGGCTCTTCGTCGACGTCGAGAACACCGGCCGGCTGACGACGGGCATGACCGTGGTCGACTACCTCGACCGCTGGGGCGAACCGAACTGCGACGTCGCGTTCGGGGTGGACGTCGAACGCTTCCGCAGGCTGCTCGACGACCGGCTCTCGGTGCTCGACGCGACCCTGAAGGAGGACTGATGACCGTCAAGATGATCCTCGACTGCGACACCGGGGTGGACGACACGATGGCGATCATGTACGCCGCGCTGCATCCCGACATCGATCTGCTGGCTGTCGGGTCGGTGTGGGGCAACGTCGACGTGCCGACCGCGACGCGCAACACGATCCACACGCTCGAGCTCGTCGGCCGAGGCGACGTCCCGGTCGCGCAGGGGGCAGCAGGACCGTTGCTGCGCAAGGACACCTACTTCGCGTACTTCGTGCACGGCGACGACGGCCAGGGCAACGTCTATGACGGCGCCCCCGTCGGCCCGGCCGCCGACACCACGGCCGCGCAGCAGATCATCGACATCGTGCACGCCAACCCCGGCGAGGTCTGGCTGGTGCCGGTCGGTCCGCTCACGAACATCGCGACGGCGCTGGCCCTCGACCCCGAGCTGCCGGGTCTCGTCGCAGGCGTGTCGATCATGGGCGGCAACGCGCTCGCTCCCGGCAACGCGACCCCCGTCGCGGAGGCGAACATCGCGCACGATGCCGAGGCGGCGGCCGCCGTCTTCCGGGCGCCGTGGCCGATCATCATGGCCGGCCTCGACGTCACCATGAAGGTCGTCATCACTCCCGAGCGCCGCGCGGTGCTGGATGCCGGCGGCAAGGCCGCACAGTACATGTCGCGGATCATGCAGCACTACGGCGACTTCATCGGGCAGAGCTTCGGCGGCTGGATCGCCACGATGCACGACACGATCGCGGTCGCGGCCGCCGCAGGCACCCTGACCATCAACACGGCGCCCGTGGTCAACGTCGAGATCGACTGCTCCGATGGACCGTCGCATGGAGCGACGGTGTGCGACATGCGCGGCCTCTACGCCGGCTTCCCCCCGCAGGAGGGCGCGCACTGCACCGTGCTGCTCGACATCGAGGAGTCGATCGCAGACGAGGTGCTCGCTCTCATCGCCGCCTACCGGAGGCCGGGCGAGGAGTCATGATCGACTTCGCCGGCAAGGTCGCTCTCGTGACCGGCGCCGGTCGCGGCATCGGCCGGGCGACCGCCCTCGCTCTGGCCGATTCCGGTGCGCGACTCGTGGTGACGGACGTCCGGGCGCAGGTAGAGGGACTGACGTACGAGACGGCGGGCGCATCCGAGCTCGACGCCACGGTCGACCTGATCCGGGACGCCGGTGGCGAGGCGATCGCCGCACACGCGGACGTCCGCGACGTCGCCGAGCTGCGAGCCGCGGTGGACCGTGCCCTCGCCGAATGGGGACGCCTGGACACCGTCGTCGCGAACGCCGGGATCGCATCGTGGCCCCCCACCACATGGGAGGCCACCGAGGAGCAGTGGGGGACGATGCTCGACGTCGTCCTCACCGGCACCTGGAACACGGTCCGCGCAGCCGTGCCCGCTCTCCGCGCGGGCGGTCGGGGAGGAGCGATCATCATCGTCGGCTCGACTGCGGCGGTGCGTCCGCTCGCCACGATCGGGCATTACGCGGCGGCCAAGAGCGGGCTCGTCGGCATGGCGAAGTCGCTCGCGCTGGAGCTCGCGCCCGAGTCGATCCGCGTCGTCGTTGTGGAGCCCGGGGGCACCTCGACCTACATGACCGAGAACCCGCAGGCGGAGAAATGGCAGGCCGGCTTCGGCGGGGGCGACACGCTCGCGCTGCCGATGCCGATCGAACGGATGGAGCCGATCGACGTCGCGCACGCCATCCGATGGCTCGCGTCCGACGAAGCCCGGTACATCACCGGGACGACGCTCGTGGTGGATGCGGGGGCCACGCTGTGACAGCTCCGCTCGACGGCCCCGCCGCCGACGTCAGCGCGCTCGAGGACCGGGTGCTCGGCGTGCTGCTGGGCGCGGCCATCGGCGATGCGATGGGGGCGGCGACAGAGCTGCGGACCCGCGAGCAGATCGTCGAGCACTTCGGAGGAGAGGTGACGTCTTTCGTCGTCCCGCCCGACGACACGTTCGCGCGGGGATGCCCGCCCGGGCAGGTGACCGACGACTTCTCGCAGGCCTACCACCTCGCGCGCACGATCGTCGCGCGCGGCGGGGAGACGTCGTGGGACACCGGACGCGACGCGATCCTCGCGTGGTGGGCGGATGAGCGCTATCAGCGTTTCGCCGGCCCCACGACCCGGGCGTCCGTGCTCCGGCTCGCCGGCGAAGAGGTCGAGACGCCGTTCTTCCGCTACCGCGGCGGACAGGCGACGAACGGCGCGGCGATGCGGATCGCCCCAGTGGGGTGCGTCGCCGAGAACGTCACCGATGCGCTTCACAGTGCGATCGCGGTGTCGCTTCCCACTCATGACAACCACCTCGCCGCGGCTGCGGCCGCGATCGTCGCGATCGGCGTCAACGTCGGCCTCAGTCACGTGCCGCACGGCGACGAGACCCCGTTCGCGCTCGTGGCGATGACATGCGCCGCCTTCGCGGGCCCCGCCTCGAGAGCCGCGGAGACGGCGACCCACATCGTGCCCGGCGCGTCGCTTGCGGCGCGGATCGAGTTGGCCATCGAGGTCGCGCGCGACTCGGTGGACGTGCAGCATGCGGCCGCGCGCATCGCCGCCGTGGTGGGGTGCGGGCTCATGGCGAACGAGGCGGTCCCTGCGGCGGTCGGCATCCTCTCCGTGGCGCCGGATGCCATGAGCGCCGTCACCGCCGCGGTGAACGCCGGCGATGACACCGATACGGTCGCCACGATCGTGGGTGCCCTGGCCGGGTCGGTCGCGGGATCGCGAGCGTTCCCACGCGAGCTCGCCGAGACCGTCGTCCGCGTGAACGACATGGACCTCGCCGGCCTCGCCCGCGACCTGGTCGCCGTGCGTCACCTGGGGGCGGCGTGAGCGGCGGGGAGCCGGCGCCGACCGTCGTCACGATCGGGCCGAGCGGGGTCGACCACTACTACGAGGCGGATGCCTGGCCGGCGCTCGGCGGCAAGGGCCTGCTGCGGTCGCACTCGACCACGTACGGGGGGATGATCGCCAACACGGCGTGCGTCCTCGCGCGACTCGGTGCGCACACCATCCATCTTGAACGCATCGGCGCCGACGGTGCCGAGGGCGTGCTCGCATCGCTGCAGGACCACGGCGTCGACACGTCGCTCGTGCAGGTGAGCCGCACCGCGCGCACGTGCGTGTGCCAGGTCGTGCGGGTGGGCGGCGAGCGGTCCATCCTGATCGACGACGACGGCCGCGAGACGATCGCGCCCGACGAGCGTCTCCGTCCGACGCTGGAGCAGGCGTCCGCGATCGTCACGAGTCTCGCCGAGCTGCGTCAGCCCCTCATCCGCTCCCTGGTCCTGGGCGCCGTCGCGCGCGGTGCGCGGCTCGCCATCGACGTCGAGCCCGCAGGCATCGGCGATGCCGAACTCGACGCCGGGAGCATCGCCGCGGCGAGGTGGGTGATCACGAACGCGGAGGCACTGGATGCCGTCGGTCAGGTCCCCGGGGAACTGGCCTCCGGTCGCGAGGTCATCGTCGTGGACGGCGCCCGCGGATCGACCGTGTTCGAGGGCGATCGGATCGACGTCGTCCCCGCCCTGCGCGTCGATGTCGTCGACACGACAGGCTGCTCGGACACGTATCTCGCTGCCTACGTCTTCAGCCGGCTGCGCGGCGACGAGCCCATCACGGCGGCGAGGTTCGCGACCGCGGCGGCCGGGCGTGCGGCGACCCTCCTCGGACCGCGTTCCGGTGCCGTGTCGGCAGCGGAGATCGAGTCGTTCGTGGCGGGGTCGCGGGGCGAGCGCGACACGGACGGGCCCGTCGGACGACAGCACGTCGAGAACGGAAGAATCGGATGATGGTCAGCAACGTCATGGTCCTGGGCAGCGCCAACGCGGATCTCGTCGTCGAGGTGCCGCGGCGTCCGTCGGGCGGCGAGACGCTGCTCGGGTCGGATCTTCATCTGTTCCCGGGCGGCAAGGGCGCGAACCAGGCGGCTGCGGCCGCGCGTGCCGGCGCGGCGACGCGCTTCCTCGGCTGCGTGGGGCGGGACGCGCACGCGGACTTTCTGCTGCAGAACCTGGCGGACGCCGGGGTGGAGGTCGATGGCGTGCGCCGGGGGGAGCGCCCGACGGGCACGGCGATGATCCTGCTCACGCCGGACGGTGAGAATTCCATCGTGGTGTCGCCGGGTGCGAACTACTCGATCGATGTCGCGATGGCGGAGGAGCTCGCCCCCGCGTGGCTCGCCGCGGACGTGCTCGTGCTGAACCTCGAGGTGCCGCTCGAGACCGTCGTGCATGTGGTCGGCCGGGCTGCCGCCGAGGGCGTGCGCGTGCTGCTGAACGCGGCGCCGGCCGCGCACCTCGACCCCGTGGTCCTGCAGGCCTGCGACCCGCTGGTGGTCAACGAGTACGAGGCGCGGATCGTGCTCGGCAGCGACCGCGAGGCGACGTTCGAGGAGCTCGCCGCCGATCTGCTGGCGGCGGGAGCGCGCTCGGTCGTCATCACGCTCGGCGCCGCGGGTGCCGTGGTCGGCGACGCGGACGGCGTCGAGGTGGTGCCGGCCCATCGCGTGGAGGTCGTGGACACGACGGGCGCTGGAGACGCCTTCGTCGGCGCGACGGCGTGCGAGCTCGCCCGCGGTGCGAACCTGCGCGACGCCGTGCGGTTCGCCACCGCGATGTCGGCGATCGCCGTCACCTCGAAGGGCGCGCAATCGTCCTACCCTGACCGCGATGCGGTCGAGGCGTTCATCCGCGAGGCCGCCCGGGCATAGCGGGGCGCATCACGCGCTGCGGCGCACCACGAGCTCGGGCGCGAGCTCGACGTGCGACACGCGCGTGCCCTCTCCGGAGAGCTCCGCGAGCACGAGGTCGAGGGCTGCGCGCCCGGACTCCACGAACGGCTGGCGGACGGTCGTGAGACCGAGGGACGCGGCGAGCTCGCCGTCGTCGTAGCCGACGACCGCGATGTCGTCCGGTACGCGGCGGCCGGTCTCCTCGATCGCCCGCCACGTGTGCGCGGCGAGCCCGTCGTGGTTCGCGAACACGGCGGTCATGCCCGCATCCTTCGCCAGCGCCTCGCGGAGCGCGGGCCCGGGCTCCCCGAACACGTCGACCGGGACGTCGACGAGCTCGACGGACTCCAGGATGCCGCGGGCTCGCAGCATCCCCGCCGACACGTAGTCCGACGAGAGCTGCCGTTCGTGCACGAACCCCACGCGGCGATGCCCGGCGGCGCGGAGGTGCTCGCCGACGAGGCGCCCGCCGGCCTCGTCGTCGATGAGCACGACGGGGGCGCCGAGCGAGGGCCTCTCCCGCCGGATATCGACGAGCACGACCGGGAGCCGCGCGGTCCGGCTCGCGCGCAGCGCGGCCGCGCTGAGCGGCACCCCCATGACGATCAGCCCGTCGACGTCGCCGCGCGCGGGGAGCGCGTGGAGGAGCGGATCTGCAGCGCTCGCGGCGGAATCCAGGTCGTGGGGGATGAGGTCGACCGCCGCCCGTCGCGCGTGCAGCAGCATCCCGGACAGGCGCCGGTAGTAGGACGGGTAGCTCGTGAAGGGGGCCGCGACCGCGATCCGCAGCGCGGAAGTCTCGGCGCGCTGCCGCGACGGCGTGCGGCGGTAGCCGAGCTGCGTCGCCGCCTCGATCACGCGGGAGCGGGTCTCGTCGCTGACCCGGTGCGGAGCGTTGATCGCGAGCGACACCGTCGAGATGCTGACGCCGGCGCGCTCGGCGACGTCGTAGATGGTGACCTTGCCGACTGCACCGTCCATCGCACCTCGTTGTAGAAACACTTCATCGAAGTTCTTCGATTGCTCACAATAGTCTCCACGACATCCCGAGCCGAAGAGGTCCGTCAACGATGACCGAGCGAACCCCCACCGTCGATGCGTACGTGACCGCCATGGAGCGGCGCATCGCCCCGCTGCGCCGCCCCGAACCGCGCGATCCCGCCGAGCGCCGCAGGCAGGCGGCCGAACTCGACGTCGCGCAGAGCCGGCTCCTCGGCATCGCGCCGATCGACGTGGCGACCGAGGAGCACGTGCTGCCGGTCGCCGGCGGCCACCCGAGCGTCCGCATCCGCGTGTACTGGCCGACAGCCGAGCGGCCTGCCCCGGGCGAGACCACGGGCCTGCCGATCCTCGTCTACTGCTACGGCGGCGGCTTCACGCTCGCCGGCATCGACTGGGTCGGATGGGATGCGGGCTTCCGCCGCCGCGCCCACGAGTCGGGCATCATCGTCATCGCCGTCGACTACTCGCACGCGCCCGAGGTGAAGTTCCCCGCACAGCCGGAGCAGTGCTGGACGGCGCTCGAGTGGGCGGTCGCACACGCCGGCGAGATCGGCGGGGACCCCGCGCGGGTCGCTCTGGGCGGCGCATCCTCCGGCGGCAACCTCGCCGCCGCGACCGCGCTCATGAACCGCGACCGCGCGAACCACCGGCTCCGGCTGGTGCTGCTGGAGGCGCCCGCCCTCGACCTCACGATGGGCCATGTCGATGCGAAGGGCCTCGACTCGAACGTCCCCGGCTTCATCCTGCGGCGCGTGGGCCGGATGCTCGTGCGCCAGTACCTCGGCAAGCGCAAGAGCGCGCAGCAGAATCCGTACGCGTCGCCGATGCTCGCGAAGACGCTCGAGGGGTTCCCGCGGACCGTCATCTACACCGCCGAGCTCGACCCGCTGCGCGGCGACGGCGAGGCGTTCGCGCGCCGGCTCGTCGCCGACGGGGTGCCCGCGACCGCGGTCCGGATCATCGGCCAGACGCACGAATCAGGCGGACTGACCGGGTATGTCCCGGCCGCCGATCACATGCACCGCGACGTCATCGCGACGCTGCGGGCGCTGCACGACGAGCCCGTCGAGTACGCCGACCCCCGGGCCCGCGCGTGACCGTCGTCGCGCTCGACCCCGCGATCCTCGCGTGGGCCGAGCTGCACGCGAACCTGACGGCGGATGTGGCGGCGGTCGCGCCGGACGACTGGGCGGGGCGCCGGGCCGCGATGCTGCGGATGTCGGATCTCCTCGCCGAGGAGGTGACGCTGCCCGTGCCCGACGGCGTCGCGATCGACGACGTCTGGATCGAGGGGCCGGGCGGACCGCTCCGGATGCGCCGGTACCGGCCCGATGGCCTCCCGCGCATGGCGCCCACGCAGCTCGTCCTGCACGGCGGGGGGTTCCTCGGCGGCACGGTCGACGAGATCCTCAACGACCGGCTGTGCGCGGCGCGCGCGAAGGATGCCGGCATCCAGGTGTGCTCCCTCGAGTACCGGCTCGCGCCCGAGCATCCGTACCCGGCCGCAGCCCTGGACGCCGTCGCAGCCGTCGGCGCGCTCGCGATCGATCCCACGCTCGGCGCGGACCCCGTGCGGATCGGCATCGGCGGGAACTCCGCCGGGGCGACGATCGCCGCGAGCGCGGCCCTCATGATCCGGGACGCCGGAGACGACGTGCTCATCCACCAGGACCTCGAGGTGCCCGCCGCATCCCTCCTGCCGTTCGGGGAGTCGTTCGAGCTGTACGGGCAGGGCTACGGCGTCGACGATGCGGCGTCGCTCGTCGGCGTCTATGTCGGCGGGAGCGATATCCCTCCGGGCGCATCGCCGCTCGAGGTCGAGGACCTCTCCGGCCTGCCGCCCACCTCGATCTTCGTCGCCGAGTTCGACCCGCTGCGGGACGGCGGGATCGCCTACGCCGAGCGCCTCACGGAGGCGGGCGTCGACGTCGACCTCGTCGTCGGCGCCGGCCACGTGCACGGCAGTCTCGGGCTCACCCGCACGTTCGCCGCCGCGCGCGACACGTTCGCCGCGCACACGCGCATGCTCGCCGCGGTCTACCACCCCTGAAACAACCCACCCCCGGAAACACCCCACCCGAAAGAGGACGACGATGTCCCACCCGCTCGAACCCGAACCGCTCGGCACCGCTCCGACGCTCGAGGAGATGCTCGCCGAACCCGTCGCCGCCGCGGGGATCGACGAGGTCCCCGGCTCACCGCAGCCCCGCGCCTTCCTGACCCTCTACGTCCTGGCGTGGTTCGGGCTGACGCTGTCGATCAACACGATCATCGGCTCCTCCATCCCGAAGCTCTTCGCCTTCACCGACGACCACGGCAAGGGCATCGACCTCTCCGTCACCGCCGCGATCGGCGGCATCGTCGTCATGGTCATCACGCCGCTGTTCGGACGACTCAGCGACCGGACGATGGCGCGCATGGGCAAGCGCCGGCCGTGGATCCTGTGGGGCACGATCGTGGGATGCGTCGGCATCGTCGTGCTCGCGTTCTCCGTCGAGCTGTGGGTCGTCGTCCTCGGCTGGGTCATCGTGCAGGCGGGATTCGGCGCGACGAACGTCGCCGTGCATGCGCTCCTCGCCGATCAGATCGCCACCCGCATCCGTGCCCGCGTGTCGGCGTTCGCGAGTGCTGCGGGCGGGATCGCGGGGATCGTCGGGGCCGTCCTCGTCGCCGCCATGCCCAACGACAAGCAGTGGACGTGGTTCATCGTCCCCGGGTTCCTCGGCGCGATCTTCAGCTTCCTGCTGTTCTTCGGTCTGCACGACATCGTGCGCACCGACAGGCCGGCGCGCCTCCGGTGGTCCGACATCCTGTCGACGTACTGGCTCGACCCGGTGAAGTACCGCGACTTCTTCTGGGCATGGATGTGCCGCCTGCTCGTCACGATGTCGATCGTGTCGGTCGCCGGCTACCTGTTGTTCTTCATCATCGACCGGCTGGGCATCCCCAAGGAGCAGGCGTCGGGCGTGCAGGCCGGGATGCTGATCATGTTCACCGTCGGCAACATCCTCATGACACTCCTGTTCGGCTGGATCTCCGACCGCACCGGCCGGCGCAAGCCGATCGTCCTGTTCTCGTCGCTGTTGTCGGCCGTGGGTCTCGTCATCGCGCTCCTCGCCCCGGACATCACGGTCTTCACGATCGGCATCGTGATCGTCGGCGCGGCCCAGGGCGCGTACGTCTCGGTCGACGTCGCGCTCATGACCGAGGTGCTGCCGACGTTCAAGGACGCCGGCAAGGACCTCGGGATCGTGTCGCTGTCGTTCCAGCTGCCGCAGCTGCTCGTGCCGCTCATCGCGCTGCCTCTCCTGTCGATCGGAGGCGGCACCGAGAACTACAGCGCCCTGTTCATCGCGGCGATCGTCTTCGGCGTCCTGGGCGGCCTCGCGGTCATCCCGATCAAGACCGTCCGCTGACGGAGGCGGGGATGCGGATGGCGGCAGCCCCACGGGGCCGCTGTCGTCCGCTCGCGAACTGCGTTTCGTCTCGTCGCTGGCGCTCCTCGCTCAACGACCCGCAGGTATCTGCGGGTCGTTGAGCGAGCGAAGCGAGTCGAAACGTCAGCTGCGTCAGCGCGTGGTCGCGCGGCGGATGACGAGGTATCCGACGATCGCCCACACCACGGTCAGCCCGAGGAGGACCGTGAAGGCGCCTGCGATCCCGATGCTCATGAACCACGCCGACACCGGCGCCCACGACCCGGTGAAGGTCAGCAGGGCGATCAGCGCGACCACGAGGACGATCGCCGAGGCGGCGAAGACGAGCATGCCGGGGATGCGCCACCGCATGTAGATCGTCGTGGCCGTCGCGCCGACGAACAGGACGAACAGCTGCAGGACGAACGTCGTGTAGAAGTCCTGCATCCAGCCCGCCTGGCCGTACCAGAGCGCGTCGAACACATGGACGCCGAAGCCCCATCCGTTCGTCGCCTTCTCGATCTGGACGAGCGTCGCGATCGCGACCGCCATCTCGGTCGAGACGAGGACGAACATCGTCGACGTCCCGAGCCAGAAGTCGCGGCGCGTCGATCCGAAGCCCAGCGCGAACGGGAACGTGAGCCCGATCGCCTGCACTCCCACCACGATCAGGTACCACTGCGGGGAGAGGACGGCCCAGGAATACCGCATCCCGGGGATGTCGCCGGCGGGGACCACGCCGGACCCGTGCAGGATGATGCCGATCACCATCGACAGCGCCCACGCCGCTCCGACGATGAGCCACGGGATGCCGAAGAACACGGACGGGTTGACGGCGTGCAGGCGCACGGTGCGCCAGATCGGATTGCGGTTCGCGCTCGAGGTGGATGTCGCCGACATCGAGGGTGCGGTCACGGTGGTCATGCTGCCTTCCCTTCCGCGTCGGAGCCGTCGATGGCGGCGCCGGTGAGGTGGACGATGAGCTGCTGGAGGGAGACGGGAGCGAGTTCGAGCCCGAGTTCGGCGGCCTCGACGCGCTCGTCGCGGTCGAGTCGCTGGTCGATGGTGACGGATGCGAGACCCCCGAGCCGCTCCCGGGCGATGACCGGGCGGTCGGCGACGAACGCGTCGACCGCGGCCGATGCGCCCGCGACGGTGGTCGCGGACCCGCGGACCTCGTCGGCATCCTGATCGAGCAGGATGCGGCCCTGATCGATGACGACGACGTGCTCGAGGAGGTTCGCGACCTCGTCGATCAGATGAGTCGACAGCACGATCGTGCGCGGGTGCTCCGCGTAGTCCTCGAGCAGCCGGTCGTAGAAGATGTGCCGCGCGACGGCGTCGAGGCCGAGGTACGGCTCGTCGAAGAACGTCAGCTCGGCGCGGGACGCGAGGCCGACGATGACGCCGACCGCCGAGAGCTGACCGCGCGAGAGCTTCTTCATGCGGCGGCCGAGGGGAACCCCGAAGTCGGCGACGAGACGCTCGGCGAACGCGGCATCCCAGTTCTCGAAGTACCACGGCGCGGCCTTGAGCACGTGCCGCGCGCTGAAGTTGTCCGGGTAGCGCTGCGACTCGGCGATGAAGCAGAGGCGGCGCAGGACGCCCGCGTGCTCGGCCGGTGCGTGCCCGAACACCTCGAGCGCGCCGCCGCTCGGGAAGATCTGTCCGGTCAGCAGCTGCATCAAGGTGGTCTTGCCGGCGCCGTTGCGGCCGAGGAGGCCGTAGATGCGGTCGGCGCCGAGCTCCAGGTCGACGCCGTCGAGCGCGGTGAATGAGCCGTAGCGCTGGACGAGTCCGCGCGTGCGGACCACGGGAGCGAGGGTCATGAGGGGATCCCTTCGGTCGGGGTGCGCAGGGAGACCGTCTGCGCGCGGAGCATGTCGGTGAGCTGGTCGAGGTCGATGCCGAGCTTGGCCGCCTCGGCCACGAGCGGCCGGACGTACTCGGCCGCGAACTCCGCACGCCGCCGGTCGATGAGGCGCGCACGGGCTCCGACGGTGACGAACATGCCGATGCCGCGGCGCTTCTCCACCACGCCGTCGTCGACGAGCATGTTCACTCCCTTCAGGGCGGTGGCCGGGTTGATGCGATGGAACGCGGCGAGCTCGTTCGTGGACGGGATCTGGGCGTCCTCCGGGAGGATGCCGTCGATGATCTCGTTCTCGATCTGCTCGGCGATCTGAAGGAAGATCGGTCGCGACTCATCCATGCAGCGTCAGGGCACCTTTCGGATGGTTGGTTAATTACTTGACTAACTAACCAAACCACGCGGCATCCATCGTGTCAACCCGTGAGGTCGTCTCGCGGGTTCAGAGCGCTTCGCGCGGAGGGCGCGCGTAGACCTCCATCGCGCGCACGAACACCGTGAGCCACGCGAACAGCAGGCCCGCCGCGATGAACTCCATTCCGGTCAGGTTGTAGTAGCCGATCGGCACCCACAGCACGACGGCGACGACGACTCCGGCGAGCGCGAGCAGGGAGAACACCGCGACGTCGCGGGGGAGCCCGGGCAGGTACCGGAAGGCGAGGAACACGAAGATGCCGACCATGACCACCATGCCGGTCGCCGCCGAGACGTGCGTGGGGAAGCTGACGTCGTCGGGCACGGACCCCGCGACCGCCATGCCGATGCCGATGCCGGCGTACACCCACGCGAAGAGGCGCACCCGCTTCTCGGGTTCGACCTTGCGGGCGCGCAGCCCCAGTTCGATGTCGTGCGCGACGTAGTTGGCGAGGACCGTGATGACGAGGCCCGTGAGGATGAGGGAGAGGTTGAAGCGGTAGCCGGATGCGGCGATGTTGTTGCCGAGCTTCGAGAAGTGCAGCTGCCACCACGACTGGTCGGGTGCGCTCAGCATGCTCGAGATGGTCCCGACGAAGATGACGAGGGTCGCGAGGATGCTGAGCCCCTCCGAGGTGACGCGTGCTCCCGCGAGCACCGCGACATACGTGAACGTCGCCGCGGCGGCTCCGGCGAGCGCGCCGCCGCCCCAGGGGTCGATCGTCAGCCCGTGGAAGCCGAGCTGGAAGAGGCTCGCGACCGCCAGCACGATGAGGTAAGACAGCATCGCCATCGCGAGCGACATCGCGACGAGATCCAGGATGCGTTTGATCATCGGCAGTCCGCGGCGCCACGAGTCGTAGCCGCGGCGCGCCTCGACGACGAAGGCGCTCGCGAACGCGAGGCCGGCGAAGGCAGCCGTGATCCAGGCGGCGACGTTGCCGACCGACAGGTCGCCGTCGGCGAGCGGCCAGCGCGATCCGAACATCACGATGACGGTGATGACCCCGCCGGCGGCGAACGCCGTGATGGCCCAGCGGGTCGAGAGCGATTCGAGCCGCACGCCGATGCGCCGATCGGAGCCGTTCGCCCGGGCCGGGCGCATCCCCGGTGAACGATGCTGCTCCACGGCCATGACCCTCCCCGACGGCGTCCGAGTGGTGCTCGTGCTCACCTTATCGATCAGGGCGAGGTCCGGTCCGCATCCGTGCCGTTGCGCTGCACGCGCAGTCGGATCGCGCGGTACGCGACGCCGACGAGGATCACGATGACGCCCGCGACGACGGATGCGGGCGGGAGCGTCACGACCAGGACGAGGCATCCGATCGCCCCGGCGACGGTGAGTGCGCGCGGGTAGCGCCGATTCTCCCTGGTCTGCGTCCAGGCCGAGACGTTCGCGACGAAGTAGTAGAGGAGCACGCCGAACGACGAGAAGCCGATCGCGCCCCGCAGGTCGGTGACCGCGACGAGCATGCAGACCACGCCGCCGAGGACGAGTTCAGCGCGATAAGGGACCGAGAATCGCGGATGCACGGCCGAGAACCACCGCGGGATGTCGCTGTTGCGGGCCATCGCGAGGCTCGTCCTGCCGATTCCGGCGATCATCGCGAGGAGCGCTCCGAGCGATGCCGCGGCGGCGCCGATGCGGATGACGATCCCCGGCCATGCGGCGCCCGACGTGTCGGCGACCGCCCTCAGCGGAGCGGCCGAGGCGGCGAGCCCCGCCGGGCCGAGCGCGTGGAGGGCGGAGAGTGCCACGAGGGCGTAGACGACGAGCGTGATCGTCAGTGCCGTCGTGATCGCGCGGGGGATCGTGCGGACGGGATCAACGACCTCCTCGCCCATCGTCGCGATGCGCGCGTACCCCGCGAACGCGAAGAAGAGGAAGCCCGCCGACTGGAGCACCCCGTAGACAGTGACCGCGGTGCCGGGGGTGGAGGCGGTGGGCGCCGTATGGCTGAACCCGATGACGACCGCGACGGTCAGCGCGACGAGGGCGAGGGCGACGAGGATGCGGGTGGCGAGGGCCGTGCGTGTGATGCCGAGCGTGTTGACGAGGGTCAGCACGATGACGGCGGCGATCGCGACGGGCTTCACCCACGGGCCGGGCACGGCGTAGGTCGCGAACGTGATCGCCATCGCCGCGGAGCTCGCCGTCTTCCCGATGACGAACGACCAGCCGGCGAGGAACCCGGGCCAGGCGCCGAGCTGCTCCCGGCCGTAGACGTACGTGCCGCCCGACGTCGGATACTGGGCGGCCAGCTGCGCCGAGGACGTCGCGTTGCAGAACGCGATGAATCCTGCGATCACGAGGCCGATGAGGAGTCCCGCGCCCGCGGCGGCGGCCGCCGGCGCGAAGGACGCGAAGATGCCGGCGCCGATCATCGAGCCGAGGCCGATGACGACGGCGTCGCCGAGCCGCACGCGCCGCACAAGGGCGCCGCCTCCCGAACCGGTCGTCACATCCTCGATTCTCGCGGACGCCCGCGTGTCCGCGGATCAGGGATGCGGCATCCAGCCTTTCGCGATCACCCAGAGACCGATGGCGATGTACACGGCGGGGATGATCCACCGGCCCCACGACTGGAGGGCCGCGGTCACGCGCCGGTGGGAGACGACGATGCGGCCGAGCGTGCACCAGACGGCCACGCCGACGGCGAACACGCCCATCGTGATCGTGAACTCCGCAGGCGAGAGCGTGTGGAACACCGGGGTGTAGGCGGCGAGGTTGTCACCGCCGTTGGCGAGGGTCAGCCCGACGACACCGAGAATGCCGTGCGCCGCCGCGGACACGTTCCCCACCCCGGCGCCGTGGGAGCGGATCGCGGCGATCAGGCGGATCACGCCGAGCGTCAGCGGGATGAGGCCGATCGTCCAGATCCAGCCGCCGAGCACGGCGGCCAGGCCCACCGAGGCGATCGCTGAGACCGCGACGAGGATGCCGAGGCCGACGTACTGACCGACCCAGATGTGCCACCGCCGCGGCCGCCCGGTCGCGCTCGACGAGGCGTTCAGAAGCGCCAGCGCGACGATGTCATCGAGGTTGGTGCCGACGAACAGCGCGACCGCGACTCCGATGGCGGCCGGTGCGGAGGACATGAGCCACGGTAGCGCCGAACGGCGTTCAGGCGTCGCCGCGGAAGATGTGGACGGCTTCGCGCGCGGCGTAGAAGACGATGACGAGTCCGGCGACGGGGTCGGCCCACCACCAGCCGAGGGTGTAGTCGAGCACGATGCCGAGCAGCACGCTCGTGGCGAGGATGCCGTCGATCAGCGTGACGCGTCCCTCGGTGACGAGGACCGGGTTGCCCAGTCGCCGCCCGACCACGTGCTTGCCCCACGCGAGGAGGAACATCGCGATCGCGGTGGCCGCGGTCCATCCGATGCCGCCGAGGAGCGGCGTGGCGCGGTGTCCGCTGATGAGCGCGACGGCGGCCTGCACGAGCAGGTACACCGCGAGCAGGATGAACGCCCAGCCGATCAGGCGGAGTGCGACGTGCTGCCGCTTCTCGTCGGTGCCGGTCAGTTCCCAGATGACGACGGTGCTGGCGCCGATCTCGATGAGGCTGTCGAGCCCGAACCCGAGGAGGGCGACGGATGCGGACTGCCAGGCGAGGATCGCGAGCAGCACCACCCCGACGACGTTCCACGCGAGCGTTGTGATCTCGAGCCCGATACCCCCGCGGCGGAGGCGCTCCGTATCCATCGTCGTCATGATCGGCGGACGCTGACGAGGAACTCGTCGAGGTTCTTCAGGTGGTCGCGGACGCTCCGCTCGGCCTCGGCGCCGACGGCCGTCGGGTCCTCGGCGGTGGTGACGATCGCGTCCCCTTCCAGGCGGTGCCCGACCCAGCGCAGGCGCACGCGCTCGACGCGGGTGATGCCGTCCACGTCTTCCAGCGCGTGCTCTGCGCGCTCGAGGAGGTCCGGCTCGACGGCATCCATGAGCCGACGGCCGATGGAGCGGATCGTGCCGATGAGGAGCACGAAGATCGCGGCCGATATGACGATGCCGACGATCGGGTCGGCCAGCGGGAAGCCGAGGAGGACGCCGATGCCGCCGATGACGACCGCGAGCGACGTGAAGCCGTCGGTGCGGGCGTGGACGCCGTCGGCGACGAGGGCCGCGGAGCCGATCCGGCGCCCCACGCGGATGCGATAGATCGCGACCGCCTCGTTGCCGGCGAAGCCGATGAACCCGGCGACGATGACCCACCACACGTTCTCGAGCGGCTGCGGGTGCAGCAGGCGGTCGATCGACTGCCACGCGGCGACGATCGCGGAGAGCGCGACGACGGCGACGATGAACAGGCCCGCGAGGTCCTCCGCACGGCCGAAACCGTAGGTGTACCGGCGCGTGGCGACGCGGCGGCCGAGGACGAACGCGACCCACAGTGGGACGGCGGTGAGCGCGTCGGAGAAGTTGTGGATCGTGTCGGCGAGGAGCGCGACCGAGCCGCTCACGAAGAAGACGGCCGCCTGCAGGATCGTTGTCACCAGCAGGATCGCGAAGCTGATGATCAGGGCGCGGATGCCGGCGCGGCTGGCCTCCATCGCGTCGTCGATCGACTCCGCGGCATCGTGCGTGTGCGGCACGAACAGGCCGTAGAGGAAGCCCGTGAAGCCGGTCGGGTGCTCGTGCCCGTGGTCGTGGGCATGCCCGTGACCGTGGCTGTGCCCGTGATCGTCGTGGTCGTGGTCGTGGTCGTGGTCGTGGTCGTGGTCGTGGTCGTGGTGGTGGTCGTGGTCGTGGTCGTGGTGGTGGTCGTGGTCGTCGTGCGTGCGCGTGGCGTGATCGTGCGTGCGGCTCATACGGATTCCCGGTCGGCGTGGTGATGGCGGGGTGTCCCGCCGACGGAGTGCTCCGCCTGGTAGATCGCGTCGGCGACGAGCCGTGAGGCATGCTCATTCTCGAGGCGGTAGAAGACGCGCTGCCCTTCCTGGCGGGTCGACACGATCCGCGCGAGTCGCAGCTTCGCGAGATGCTGCGACACGGCGGCGGGCGATTTGTCGACGATGTCGGCGAGGTGGTTCACGGAGAGTTCGCCGGAGTCGTGGAGGGCCAGGATGATCCGCACGCGCGTCGCGTCCGCGAGCATTGCGAACACCTCGACGGCGAGCTCGACGTACGGGCTCTCGGTCGAGTATCCGCATCCCTGCTTATCTGCGCTCATACGCAGATATCGTAGCTGGGTTCGGCCGCCGTGCCGAACGATGCCCTCCCTATGAGGATTCCGTGAGGTGTCCGCATCCGCCCGATTCTCAGCGCTGTCTGTCATCGGCGGCCGGACGATCTCGGTATGGCTTCGCTGGCATCCGCGTCCCTCCCCGACCTGCTTCCCGAGCGTCGGGGCGGTGCGCGCCGCGCCTGGAATCTGGCGGCCGTCGCGGTGATCTGGGCGACGAGCCTCGCGGTCCTCGTGCTGTGGGTGCACGGCGCGGGTGTGCAGGACCTGTTCGCGATGAACGGCTACACGGTGACGACCCTGGGCCGGCTGACGGGGCTCGTCTCCGCCAATCTCCTGCTGTACCAGGTGCTGCTCATGGCGCGGGTGCCGATCTTCGAGCGTGGCTTCGGGCGCGACGGGATGACGCGGATGCATCGCCTCGTCGGCTTCTGGTCGTTCTGGCTTCTGGTCGCGCACATCGTGCTGATCACGATCGGCTACGCGATCACAGCGAACATCAACGTGTTCGTGCAGGCGTGGAACTTCGTGTGGGACTACCCGGGGATGCTGCTGGCCACCGCCGGCACGATCCTCCTCATCATGATCGTGGTGACCTCGACGCGCCGCCGCCGCGCCAAGATGCGGTACGAGTCGTGGCACCTGCTGCACCTGTACGGGTACCTCGGCGTCGGCCTCGCCATCCCGCACATGCTGTGGACCGGCGGCGACTTCGTCGGCTCGACGCCGGCGACCGTGTACTGGTGGACGCTGTGGGCCGTGACCGCGGCGTGCGTCCTGTGGTTCCGGGTGACGGTGCCGCTGCTGCGCAGCCTCCGACACCAGCTGCGGGTCGTCGCCGTCGAGCGCGACGGTCGCGACGGCGTGGCGGTGCGGATGCGGGGACGCGCGGTGCACCGGCTCCGGGCCCTTCCCGGCCAGTTCTTCATCTGGCGGTTCCTCGACGGCCCCGGCTGGTCGCGCGGGCACCCGTTCTCCCTGTCGGCTGCTCCGACCGGCGACGAGCTCGTCATCTCGGCCCGCCGCATCGGCGACGGGACGAACCGGCTGAGCCGGCTGCATCCCGGCACCCGTGTGCTGATCGAGGGTCCGTACGGCGGGATGACCGGAGAGACGCGGCAGGGTCCGAGGCTCCTCATGCTGGGCGCGGGCGCCGGTGTCGCACCGCTCGTGGCGATCCTCGAGTCCGAGCAGTATGCGCCGGGCGAGGCCATCCTCGTCACGCGCGACCACACGGACGCGCACACGATCCGCGGGCGTGAGATCACGCGGCTCGTGTCGACCCGTGGACTGGTGCACTACTCATTGCACGGGCGCCGCGCACAGCACGGATCGACGTGGCTTCCCGCCTCGCATCAGGCGTGGGGCGGCGTCGAACTGCTCCGCCATATCGCTCCGGACCTGGAGTCCTACGACGTGTACCTCTGCGGTGCGGTGCCCTGGATGCGCAGCGTCGACCAGGACCTGCGCGCCGCGGGCGTGCGGTCCGACCGCATCCACAGCGAATCGTTCGACATCTGAACCGGGAGCCGACATGAAGAAGATCGTCTGGAGCATCCTCGCCACCGTCGCCGGCGTCGTCCTGCTCTTCAGCTACCGCACCTCCCTCGACCAGACCATCGCAGCGCCCGTCTCGAGCGGCACCGTCCCTAAGACGACGACGGCGCCTGCCGCGGCTCCGACGGCCGCCGCATCCCCGTCTGCGTCTGCGGCATCCGGTTCCTCGGGCTCGGCCGGTTCCTCCGGCTCTTCGGGCTCGACGGGGACGTCCGGCTCTTCAGGCACGACCACCACGACCAGCGGCCTGAAGAACGGCACGTTCACCGGGCAGTCGACGGACACCCCGTACGGGCCTGTGCAGGTGAAGATCACCGTTGCGAGCGGCATCATCACGAAGGTCGACGTTCCGCGGTATCCGGACAGCGGCGGACGCGACCAGGAGATCAACTCGTACGCGCTCCCGCAGCTCGTATCCGAGACCGTCCAGGCGCAGAGCGCGCAGATCGACATGGTCTCCGGCGCGACGTACACGAGCCAGGGCTACGTGCAGTCGCTCCAGAGCGCGATCGACGCGGCGCACGCCTGAGCCGCCGCGTGCCCGCGGCGCGCCCGTCCCCCGCGCGACGGAGCCATGACGTCGAGACCGGGGGTTCGCGTCGAGACCGGGGGTGGAGCACCTGGTCTCGACCGCAGCCCCCTGGTTCGCCGGCCGAGCGGGATGCGGCGTGGGTGCGGGCGCCGCGGCGCCTGCACTGATCAGCGCGCGGCGGGCAGTGACAGCAGGAACGTCGTCCCCTCCGCCGACGTCGAGTCGATCGCCACCGTCCCGTCATAGCGGTTCGCGACATCGCGGACGAGGGCGAGACCGAGGCCGAAACCGCGGCGGCGTCCCGTGTCCGCGCCCCGCGCGAACCGCTCGAACACGCGGTCGCGATCCTCCGCCGCGACGCCCGGCCCCTGATCGGCGACGCGGATCTCGACCGAGCGCCCGTCGCGCTCCGCGGTCACGACGACCGTGGCCCCGGCAGGTGAGTGCTGCACCGCGTTGTCGAGGAGCGCGACGCACAGGCGGGTCAGCGTGACCGCAGGCACCGCGACGTGGGGCGCTCCGGCCGCCGCGTGCTCGAGCGCGACGCCCGCCTCGTCGGCGATGGGGCGCACGGTGTCGACGGCCGCGGCGATCGCGGCGTGCACGTCGGCGGGCTCCGCGCTCGCGGGGGCGTGGTCGTCCTGCGCGGCGAGCAGCAGCTCCGTGAGGATGTCGTCCATCGCGGAGGCATCCCGTCGCAGTCGTTGGATGGTGTCGTCGATCGGCTCCCCGCGCGCATGGCGGCGCTGCAGGATCTGCACGCGGCTCGTCAGCGCGGTCAGCGGCGTGCGCAGTTCGTGGCTCGCGTCGGCGAGGAAGTTCCGCTGCACCCGCAGGGCCTCCCCGAGCGGGCGCACCGCCTGGCGCGCCGCCAGCCACGCCACGAGGCCCAGCAGCACGACCCCGACGATGCCGAGCAGCACGACCCACGGCAGGACGCGGTCGACGTCCACGACGATGTGATCGGGGTTGGTGCCGCGCGGGTCGTCCGGGTCGGGTCCACCTTCCGGACGTGCGGTCAGGAGGATGACGGCGACGAGGATGCCGACCCCCACAGCCAGCACGACCGCCGACGCGATCCCGGTCCACAGCGCGATCTGCCCTGCGGATCTGCGCACGCGCCGCTCGTCGGGGGAGTCGCTCACGAGGGCATCCCCAGCCGATATCCGCGGCCCCGCACGGTCTCGATCATCTCGGGCGTCGTCTTGCGGCGGATGTAGTGCACGTACGTGTCGACGGCGCCCACACCGTCCGCCGTGGTGAACACGACCTGCATGATCTCCTCGCGGCTGAACACGCGCTCGGGGCTCGCGGACAGCAGCTCCAACAGCGCGTTCTCGGTCGCCGTGAGCGTCACACGCAGGCCGGATGGCGAGTGCACCGCCTGGGAATCGGGCACGAAGATCCACTCGCCGACCTCGCGCCGGCGTCCTTCGGCCTGGAATCCGCGACGCAGCGCGCGCAGTCGCGCGAGCAGCTCGTCGAAGTCGAACGGCTTCGTGAGGTAGTCGTTGGCGCCCGCATCCAGTCCTTCGACGCGGTCCGGGACATTGCCGAGCGCGGTGAGCATCAAGATCGGCGTCGTGATCCGGGCCGTGCGGATCGCTTCGACGAGGCTCGCACCGTCGCGGCCCGGCAGCCGGCGGTCGACGACCATGACGTCGTACCGGTTGCGCAGCGCCCATTGCAGGGCGACCTCGCCGTCGGCGACATGGTCGATCCGGTACGCGTCGGAGAGCGCCTCGATCGTCATCTCGGCGATGTCCGCGTCGTCCTCGACGTACAGCAGCGCCGGCAGCGCCTCGCTCATCCGCACACCTCCTCGCGCCCATGACATCACCTGCGATCTAAGACGGCGCCCAGGAATGTCGCAATGCCCGGGTCCGGCAGGATGGACCGGTGACCGACGAGAAGGATGCGCAGCCGCCGACCCCGCGCTGGAGCCAGCGACGACGCATCCTCATCGTCCTGTGTCTCAATGCGGCGCTCATCGTCGGGCTCGTGGTCGCCGGAGTCGTCGCGAACTCGGTCAGCGTCCTCGCGGCGGCGGGCGACACCATCGCCGACTGCGTCGGACTCGTCCTCGGGCTCATCGCCATCCGGTTGCGCGACCGCGACCCCGATCATCCGCACGCGAACCGCCCGATCGCCATCGTGGCCCTGATCAATGCCGTGTTCCTGCTCATCGTGACGGCGACCGTCGTCGCGGAGGCTGTGGCGCGCCTGCTGGAGGGGTCGCCGCCGGTCGAGGGCCTTCCGGTCGTGATCGTCGCCGTCATCACGATGGTGGTGATGCTCGTCGGCGCCGTCGTCCTCGGAAGGTCGGCCGCCGACGAGGATCTGCACATGCGGTCAGTCCTGATCGATGCGCTCGCGGATGCCGCATCCGCTGCCGCGATCGCCGTCGCAGGCGCCGTCATCCTCGTCACGAACGGCTTCTACTGGCTGGATCCCGTGCTCGCGCTCGCCGTGTCCGCGCTCATCGCGATCGCCGCGGTCCAGCTGCTCGTCAAAGCGATCGCCGCTCTCCGCGGCAAGGACGTCGACTTCGACGACGACTGAGGGATGCCGGCAGCCGGCCGGCGGATGGGGGCGCCGCATCCAGGATGCGCTCAACCCGGCGTGAGACGGTGGTCCTCGTGACTTCGACCCGCCGCTCGCTCGCCGCCGACCCCCGTACCCGGCTCTCCCGGCTCCCGGCTCCGCAGCATTGGCTCCTCGTCAGCCTCATCGGCACGGTCGCCATCCTCGCGCTGGGCTTCGCCGTGAAGCTCACTCCCGGCGTCCTGCCTGCGGAGCTCGCCCTCGACGAGGGGCTCACCGACATCCAGCAGCCGTTCCTGAACGCGGTCGGCATCGGTCTCTCGACGATCTTCTCGCCGGCCGGTGCGGTCGTCCTGCTCGCGCTGTCGTTCCTCTTCCTGCTGTTCGTGCGCCGCGCTCCCGTCAACGCGTTCGCGTTCACAGGCCTCGCCGCCTTCTGCTGGCTGAGTTCCGAGCTGTTCAAACTCGTCGTCGCCGAGCCGCGCCCGAACGGCGCGCTGCTCGACCATCCGCTCCTCGCCGAGATCGGCCACGACAGCTTCCCGAGCGGCCATACGACGTTCATCGCGTCGTACGCGATCGCGTGCTGGGTGCTCGCCCGCCGCGCCCGGTGGGAGGTCCCGACGATCGTCGGCGGCGTCGCGGCGGTTCTCATCATGGGCGCCGCGCGGTTGTACGTCAGCGGTCACTACCTGACCGACGTCATCGGGTCGGTGCTCGTCGCCGCCACCGCGGCGGTGTTCTTCGCCGGAGTCTGGAATCTCATCGGGATGCCGATCCTGCGGTGGCTGCCCGTCATCGATCGACTCGGGCCGATCCCGGGGCGGCAGTCGGCGAGAGCCGTCACGGCGTAGTCGACACGGGCGGCATTCCGGGGGGATGATCGACACCCGGCGAGGGCGGCAGAGTCCGGACGCATGAAGTGGCACATAGCGTCGTGATAGCGTGTTCACGTACATCTGCGACTTCCGGTCCTGTCATGTCTCCGCGACGACCGCAGTCCCCGGCGCCTGATCCACGATCAGCGTGCGCCCCGTCTCTCCATATCGTGACCATGCCGATGGCGGCCAGGTCACCCATCCGATCGGCTTCTCATCTCTCTTTCCGTACCTGCTGTCCCCCCGCCTCCCGTCCTCCGCTGGCTCCAAGCCGCCGACGATGTGCACGTCGCCACGCGCGACGGCGAATTCGCCGGCCACGTCGTCGCGGATGACGATCTCGGCTTCCTCGTCTTCGGCTCCGTCGGGCATCGACTCGGTCGATGGTCCTCGCTCGCCGCCGCGCGCGCCGCGCTCGAGGCGGATGCCGACCCCTGGGCCGCGGAAGCCTCCGCATCCCGCACCCGCACTCCGCGACGGCGCCGCCGCCGCGGTATCACGGATCACTCCCGTGGTCCCAGACAACGAAGGAATGACGTCATGGCCACTGGCACCGTCAAATGGTTCAACTCCGACAAGGGTTACGGTTTCATCGCTCCCGATGACGGCTCGGCCGACCTGTTCGCGCACTTCAGCGCGATCCAGGGCTCCGGTCACCGCAACCTCGAGGAGAACCAGAAGGTCGAGTACGACGCTGAGCAGGGTCAGAAGGGCCCGCAGGCGGCGAACATCCGCCCGCTCTGAGCGAGCGCTGACCTGGGCGGGTCGGTGGGCTTCGGCCCGCCGGCCCGCTCTGTCTTTCCCAGCGCATGCCGGTCGTCTATTCAGGTTGGGGCATGAACGCTGACGTAGCGTGGGCGGGAAGCAATCGGCATCCGCCTGTGGCTTCACCCCATCCCTCTCGCGGATGGCCAATGCAAAGGCGCCGATCATCTCCTCGACACCCGCGATCGCACCTTCTCGGCTCGGACCCGTCCGGCAGACCTACGCGCGGGCGGAGGACTTCCCGCCGATCACCCGCGCCTACACCCACGTCTCGGAAGTCGTGCGAGAGACGGGCCTCCTGCGGCGCACACCGTGGTTCTACTGGCTCGTGGGCGCGGCGCTCGCCGTCGCGTTCGGCGGCGCCATCACCGGCTTCATCCTGCTGGGCGAGAGCTGGTTCCAGCTGCTCATCGCCGGGGCGCTCGGCATCCTCTTCACCCAGGTGGCGTTCCTCGCGCATGAGGCCGCCCATCGTCAGATCCTGGTGACCGGACCGGCGAACGATCGCCTCGCGCGGGTGCTCGGCGCCATCGTCGGCATGAGCTACTCCTGGTGGGACTCCAAGCACAGCCGCCACCACGCGAATCCCAACCGGGTCGGGAAGGACCCGGACATCGAGGTCGACACCATCTCGTTCCTGGATGAGGACGCCGCTCAGGCTCGCGGTCTGCGTCGTCTCATCACCCGCAAGCAGGGGTGGCTCTTCTTCCCGCTCCTCACGCTCGAGGGGTTCAACCTCCACTTCCTGAGCATCCGCCACCTGGTCCGCCGGGAGCCCGTCAAGGGCCGCTGGGCGGAGCTCGGGATGCTGACCCTGCGTTTCGCCCTGGTGCTGACGCCGGTCTTCCTGTTCCTCCCGCTCGGGATGGCATTCGCCTTCGTCGGCGTCATGTCCGCGATCTTCGGCGTGTACATGGGTGCCTCGTTCGCTCCGAACCACAAGGGCATGGCCATCATCGCGCCGGACGCGAAGCTCGACTTCTTCTCGAAGCAGGTCAGGACCTCTCGGAACATCCGCGGCGGCTGGTGGGCGACCTGGCTCATGGGCGGCCTCAACTATCAGGTGGAGCACCACCTCTTCCCGAGCATGGCGCGACCGCATCTCGCGAAGGCGCGGGAGATCGTCCGCGACTACTGCGCCGTGAACGACGTGCCGTACACCGAGACGTCGCTGGGGCGTTCGTATGCGATCGTGATCGACTACCTGAACCGCGTCGGGCTTGCGGCGCGCGACCCCTTCGACTGCCCCGTCACCGCTCAGTACCGGCGGGCCTGAACGCAGGGGGTGCCGGAGGCACGCGTGCGGCGTATGGTGGCCGGATGCGCTGGCTGCTGCGGATCGGATGGATCTGCCTGCTCGTCGTGAGCCTCGGCATCCTCGTCTTCGGCCTCGTGATCGCGATCGTGCCGATGGGCGCCGACGAACTCGTCTACCGCGCTGACGGGCTCGCGTCGATCGGCTTCGGGCTCTTCGGAGCGCTCATCGCGATCGGACCGTACCGCAGCCGCGAGCGCTGGGCGTGGTTCGCGTTCTGGATCTACCCGGTGTTCTGGGCGATCCACCTCGTCGCGGGCCCTCCGCCCGGCAAGGACCACATCCACCAGGTCGTGTTCATCGTCCTGTCGCTCGTCGGTCTGCTGCTGCCGGTGCGCGCGTTCTTCCCTGCGCGTGAGCCGGCGCACCCCTGATCAGCCGGCGGAGAGGACCGAGAGGACGTTGCCGGCCGGGTCGGTGAACCATGCGATGTCGGGGCCGCGATCGGGGCCGCCGTGGACGATCCCCTTGGCGTCCGTGCCGAAGTCGGGGTCGGTGTAGATCTTCGTGACGACGCCGCGCGCGTTGAGCTCGTCGACGGCGGCCTCCACGTCGGCGACCGGGAAGTTCAGGATCGTGAAGCTCGCGGGAGTGTGGTTCGGCTTCGGGTACACGAGGATCGAGCCGCCCTGCGGGAGGCGGATGTCGAGCATGCCCATCGGGTTCGTCGACACCTCCAAGCCGAGGGTCTCGCCGTAGAAGGTGCGGGCGGCTTCGATGTCGTCGACGCTGAAGCCGCTGAACACGCCGGAGGTCTGGAATGCGGTCAT
This sequence comes from Microbacterium candidum, assembly GCF_030315975.1. Taxonomy (GTDB): domain Bacteria; phylum Actinomycetota; class Actinomycetes; order Actinomycetales; family Microbacteriaceae; genus Microbacterium; species Microbacterium candidum. The sequence continues at coordinate 831,795 of NZ_JASXSZ010000001.1, forward strand.
GGTCCCAGCATCCCTTGCGACCCGGAGCCCGTCCACCCCTTGGCGCGAGGGGGTATCGTCGCGCTGGACACCCTCGCTGACGCTTCCCGGAAGGACACCCATGACCAACGAGACCCGCACGGCGATCGTCACGGGAGCTGCCCGCGGCATCGGCGCCGCGATCGCCCTGCGCTTCGCACGCGATGGCCTTCGAGTGGCCGTCCTCGACCTCGAGGAGGCAGCGTGTCAGGCGACCGCTGACCGCATCGCCGCGGAGGGCGGCACGGCGCTCGCGGTGGGGTGCGACGTCGCCGACGAGGATGCCGTGACCTCCGCGGTCGCACGCGTCGCCGCCGAGCTCGGCGCGCCCACGATCCTCGTCAACAACGCGGGGATCATCCGCGACAACCTCATCTTCAAGATGACGGTCGACGACTGGGACGCTGTGATGAGCGTGCACCTGCGCGGCGCGTTCCTGATGTCGCGCGCGTGCCAGGCGCACATGAAGGACGCCGCCTTCGGCCGCATCGTGAATCTCTCGAGCACGTCGGCGCTCGGCAACCGCGGCCAGGCGAACTACGCCGCGGCGAAGGCCGGCATGCAGGGGCTCGCCAAGACGCTCGCGATCGAGCTCGGCCGCTACGGCGTCACCGCGAACGCGATCGCCCCCGGCTTCATCCAGACCGACATGACCGCTGCGACCGCCGAGCGCGTCGGCATCCCGTTCGACCAGTTCCTCGAGGCGGCGGCGAAGGAGATCCCCGTGCAGCGGGTGGGGCAGCCGGAGGACATCGCGGCGACCGCATCCTTCCTGTGCAGCCAAGACGCGGGCTTCGTCAGCGGCCAGGTCATCTACGTCGCCGGCGGGCCGAGGGACTGATGCGCGTCTTCGCGGGTCTCGACGACGTCGTCGCAGCGGCGGGGGAGGACCTCGGCTTCAGCGAGTGGCACACGGTCACGCAGGAGTCCGTGCAGCTGTTCGCGGATGCGACGGACGATCACCAGTGGATCCACCTCGACGTCGAGCGCGCCAAGGCGGGCCCGTTCGGCGGGACGATCCAGCACGGTTTCATGACGCTGTCGCTGCTGCCGATGCTCATGCGGGAGGTGTACAGCGTCGACGGCATCTCGATGGGGATCAACTACGGAATGAACAAGGTGCGGTTCCCGGCGGCGGTGCCGGTCGGCTCGCGGGTGCGCGGCCACATCGTGCTCGTCGCAGCCGAGCGGACGGACCGCGGTGTCATGGCGACGGTGTCGGTCACGATCGAGCTGGAGGGCTCAGCGAAGCCCGCGTGCGTCGCGGAGGCGCTCGCCCTCCTCGTGCCCGCCTGAAGTGTGGTCTTCGGGATGCCGCACGGTGCGGCATCCTTGAGTCACGAACGGTCCGGCGATGACGCCAGGCCCAGGACGACGAAGGAGTCGGATGTCCGGACGTCTCGAGGGGAAGACCGCGATCGTCACCGGCGCGAGCCGCGGCATCGGATTCGCCGTCGCGCAGCGCTTGGTCGCGGAGGGCGCGAACGTCGTCATCACGGCGCGCGGAGAAGAAGCACTGCGGGATGCGGCGGCCGCCCTGGGCCCGCGCGCCCGGTTCGTCGCCGGCAAGGCGGATGACCTGGCGCACCAGGACGAGGTGATCGCGACCGCGCTCGCGGAGTTCGGCAGCGCCGACCTCATGGTGAACAACACGGGCATCAACCCGGCGTACGGGCCGCTCATGGAGCTCGACCTCGGCATCGCGCGGAAGATCCTCGACGTGAACGTGATCGCGGCGCTTTCGTGGGTGCAGAAGCTCGCGGCGGCGTGGATGGGCGAGCACGGCGGATCGATCGTGAACATCGCCTCGGTCGCGGCCGTGCGCGCGGCGCCGATGATCGCGATGTACGGGGTGAGCAAGGCGGCGCTCGTGCACCTCACCGAGGAGCTGGCGGTGGAGCTCGGGCCGAAGATCCGTGTCAACGCGGTCGCACCAGCCGTCGTGAAGACGCAGTTCGCCCGCGCGCTGTACGAGGGCCGCGAGGAGCAGGTCGCGAGCGCGTATCCGTTGAAGCGGCTCGGCGTCCCGGACGACGTCGGCAGCGTCGTGGCCTTCCTGCTGTCGGATGACGCCGGATGGATGACGGGGCAGACGCTCATCATCGACGGTGGTGCGACGCTCAGCAGCGCCGAGACGCTCGGGACCGCACATGGCTGAGCCGGTTCCCGGGCTCGACCTCGATCGCTTCGGCGCGTGGCTCGTCTCAGCGGTGCCCGGAGCGGGCGGCGAGGTGACCGCATCCGTCATCGCGGGCGGCAAGTCGAACCTCACGTACGACGTGACCGACGGGACGAGCCGCTGGATCGTACGGCGCCCGCCGCTCGGGCATGTGCTGGCGACGGCGCATGACATGGGTCGCGAGTATCGGGTGATGTCGGCGCTGCAGGGAAGCGCGGTGCCGGTGCCGCACATGTTCGCGTTCTGCGACGACCCTGAGGTGATCGGGGCGCCGTTCTATGTGATGGAGCGGATCGACGGCACGGCCTTCACCCGCGCGGCGCAGCTGGAGGCGCTCGGCGCCGATCGCACGCGCACCATCTCGACGCGCATGGTCGACACGATGGCGGACCTGCACGCGGTGGTTCCGGATGCGGTGGGGCTCGGTGACTTCGGACGGCCCGAGGGGTTCCTCGGCCGGCAGGTGGAGCGGTGGAAGAAGCAGCTGGATTCCTCGCACACGCGCGACCTTCCCGCGGCGGACGAGCTGTACCGGCGTCTGTCGGCCGATGTGCCGCCGGATGGTGCCGTCGGGATCGTGCACGGCGACTTCCGGCTGGACAATGTGCTGGTCGATGCCGCCGACCGGCCCGCGGCGGTCATCGACTGGGAGATGGCGACGCTCGGCGACCCGCTCACCGACCTCGCCCTGATGCTCGTCTACGGGCGGATGGCGGCGGCAGCGGGGGCGATCGTCGCCGACGCGAACCTCGCGCCGGGATTCCTCACCGAGGCGGAGATCGTCGAGCGGTACGCGTCGCGGTCCGATCGCGATCTGTCCCGCTTCGGGTTCTACCTCGGGCTGGCGGCGTTCAAGCTCACCGGGATCCTCGAGGGCATTCACTATCGCTATCAGCACGGCCAGACCGTCGGCCCGGGCTTCGATCGCATCGGCGACCTCGTCGATCCGCTGCTGCAGGCCGGGCTCGACGCCCTCGACTGAAAGGCACCCCGCATGGACTTCCAGTTCGACACGCAGACGCTCGCGCTGCAGGAGCGCGTCCGCGAGTTCGTGGACACCCGCATCCTCCCCGCCGAGGAGGCGTTCCGCGGCCAGATCGACGCGCTCGAGAATCGGTGGGCGTGGGACTCGGTGCCGATCCTCGCCGAACTGCGCGACGAGGCCCGTGCACAGGGGCTGTGGAACCTGTTCCTGCCGGGTTCGGCGGGTGCGGGGCTGACGAACCTGCAGTACGCGCCGCTCGCCGAGATCACGGGCCGGGTCCTGAACCTCGCACCGGCCGTCTTCAACTGCGCCGCACCCGACACCGGGAACATGGAGGTGCTGAACGAGTTCGGCACCGACTCGCAGAAGGCTCGCTGGCTCGAGCCCCTGCTGCGCGGCGAGATCCGGTCGGCGTTCGCGATGACCGAGCCCGACGTCGCGTCGTCGGACGCCACGAACATCGAGACGTCGATCGTCCGCGACGGCGGCGACTACGTGATCACGGGCCATAAGTGGTACATCACCGGCGCGATGAACCCGAACGCGCAGATCTTCATCGTGATGGGGAAGACGGATGCGGCGGCCGACCGCCACCGGCAGCAGTCGATGATCCTCGTCCCGCGGACGACGCCCGGGGTCGCGGTGGTGCGCGGCATGCACGTGCTCGGCTACGACGACCACGAGCACGGCGGACACGCGGAGGTCGTCTTCGACGACGTGCGGGTGCCGACCTCGAATCTCATCGCGGGGGAGGGGATGGGGTTCGCCATCGCGCAGGCGCGATTGGGGCCCGGCCGCATCCACCACTGCATGCGGGCGATCGGGGTCGCCGAACGCGCGATCGAGCTGATGTGCGAGCGCGCCGATTCCCGGGAGGCCTTCGGTCGGAAGCTGTCGGAGCAGGGCGTCGTGCGGTCCTGGATCGCCGACGCGCGCGTGCAGGTCGAGCAGCTACGGCTGCTCGTGCTGAAGACCGCGTGGCTCATGGACACCGTCGGCAACCGCGGCGCGCACACCGAGATCCAGGCGATCAAGATCGCGACGCCGAGGGTCGTGCAGGGGATCCTGGATGACGCGATCCAGCTGTTCGGCGCCGGCGGGGTGTCGCAGGACTTCCCGCTCGCCGAGCTGTACGCCGCGATCCGCACACTGCGGCTCGCCGACGGCCCGGACGAGGTCCACATGAACTCGTTGGCTCGCGAAGAGCTGCGGCGTCAGGCCGACAGGCGCGCCGCGGGGCGCTGAGCCGACCCTCGCCGCGTTTCGTCTCGCTTCGCTCGCTCATCGACCGGTGGTGGTCGTTGAGCGAGGAGCGCCAGCGACGAGACGAAACGCCGCAAGCCGATCTCAGGCCGTTTCGACTCGCTCAACCGGCGCGAAGCGCCGCAGCACGAGCGGGGCGACCACGCCGTGCAGGACGATGCTGCCGACGACGGTGAGCACCATCGCCTGCAGCACGACGTCGCCGTCGGCGTCCGGCAGGCGGTTCACGGCGAGCAGGCCGAACACGATCGACGCGGTTCCGCGCGGCCCCAGGGCGCCCAGGTACGTGCGGTCGCGCCATCCGATCGGCGACCACAGCATGGCGAGGTACACCGGGACCATGCGGAACAGCGTCAGAGCGAGGAGCGCGATGAGGAGCACCGGCCAGTCGATGCCGCTCACGATCACCGCGGTCGTCATGGCACCGAGGACGAACCACACGAAGTCGGCGGCGACGGTGCTGGCCTCCTCGACGAGCAGGAGCTCGGCATGGTCGATCGCCCGGTCGGTGCCCCGTCGCGTGCGCAGCAGCCGGAACATGATGCCGGCCACGAACGCCGCGACGAACCCGTTCGCCTCGATGACCGGCAGGATCGCGATGCCGTACGTGAGCAGCGGCACGATGAGCATCACGTAGCGGATGCCAGAGGCGTTCGCCCACCCCCGCTCCGACGCGAGCCGGGTGAGCCAGCCGAACAAGGCCCCTACGGCGATGCCGACCAGGATGGCGAACAGCGTCGACGGCACGGCCCCGAGGAACGCACGGATGAACTCCTCGGCGTTCTTCTCGAGTTCCGCCTCGCTCGCCCCGGTGACGTCCTTGCCGGTCTTCGCGGCCTCCAGCAGCGTCGGCAACGCGAGCGCGATCGCGAGCGACATCCCGAACACCGGTGAGATCAGGCCGTCGTTGTAGCCGCTCTCCACGTTCAGGATCTGTCGGATGCGGGCCGGGATCCGCGGGGAGCGCAGCAGAGCGGTCGCCGGCGAGAAGTCGGTGGGCATGACGACGCACGCCAGCACGAGGAGGACGAACACGTCGGCGGCCGGCAGCATCCACCCGCTGACGATCACGACGAGCGCGAGCGACAGCGGCAGGGCGATGAGGACGAGCCGCAGCACCGACCGGCCCTGCCGGCCGAAGACACCGCCGCGCACCTCCGACGCATCCACGAACAGGAGCACGGCGAGGATCAGCTCGACGACGTGCTGGGCGACCTCGCCGTCGATCGCGCTGACGAAGTCGGGGATGTCGATGAGGACGACGAGCGCGCCGAGGAGCGCGAGACCGGCAGGGCCGGCGATGCCGATGCGCTCGAAGCGGTGGGCGACGAGCGACCACAGGGCCACCGCGGCGAACCCGACGAGGATGATGACCGCCATCTGCTGCCCCCTGGCTCAGTCGGTCGTTCGGTGGCCTTGGGTCTCCGTCAGCTCTGCTTCTGGATCTCCGGGATGCGCCACGATCCGTCGAACCACGGCTCGAGCGGCCCGTACAGGCGCAGCATCGGGAACCACGACTTGCCGGGGATCGTGGGGATCCAGTTCGACTCCTTGCCCGCAGGTGCGGTCGGCGAGAACCAGAGCACGGACGAGCCGTCTTCCTCCGCCTGGATCGTCCCGGAGAGGCTCGAGAGCGCCGGGTACATCGTCGACTGCAGCAGCGAGCGCGTCTGCGTGTCATACAAGTCGACGGACCAGAAGTTCTTGGCCGGCGGGTTCGCGGGGACGCGCAGCGAGTAGGTCTCGGATCCGTCGAGCACATGGCCGTCGGCGTCCTCCGCCGTATAGGCGTAAGCGGAACCGGCACCGGGGATCGCGTGCGCCATCGCGGGCGTGATCACGGTCGCGAAGTAGTGGAACTGCGTGCGCGCGTCGAGGTTGCGCGCGCCGTTCCGCAGGAACTCGTAGCTGCCACCGACGAACGCGTTCTTCCAGGAGACGCCCTCCCAGAAGAAGGCATCGGGGTCACGCGGCTTGTAGACGAGGGCGCGCGAGATCGCGGCGCCGATACGGGCCGCGTCGTCGAGGATGGCACGGAGCCGGTCGTCCGGTGCGAAGGGCTTTCCGTGTTCGAGCCCGATCGCGGCGAGCGTCCCGGCTCGCTCCGGGTCGAGGGCGCTGACGGGCTCCTCTTCGATGAGCTGGGCGATCTCCTCGAAGAACGAGAAGTCGTTGGCGTGCACGGTGTTCTGCAGCACGTCCGCGATGTTGATGAAGGTGTTCTCGCGCGGGGCGTCCGCCTCTGACAGGGGATAGATGCGCGTCTGCTTCATGGCGGGGACGCCCCCGAGCGCGCGCAGCACGACCCAGTTCGAGTACGTCGGCGACTCGAACGTGTAGTAGCCGTCGGGTCGCTCGCCGTCATAGCCGGGCGGGAGGAAGAGGTACTTGCCGCCCGCGCCCTTGTCGGGTCCGGGGATGCCCATGTCGGTGACGTAGCGGAACCAGAAGTCGTCGATGACGCACATCGACTCGGGCGGCGACTCGATGACCGTCGGTCCCCAGGCATTCAGGTCGAGGACGGCGGTGCCATAAGTGGTCTCGGTGTTCGGGGTGAGGAAGAGGCCGCCCGAGTTCCCGCGCGGGTCCGTGTAGCCGATCTTCTCGGGGCTGTCGATCCCCACGGTGCGCAGACCGCGCCGCATCGCTACGAGGGACGCTCCGGGCACGGCTGTGAGGAATGCATCGATGCCGCGCAGCAGATCGAGCGCGTCGAAGATCGTCTGCACGGACGCGGCCTTCGGGACACCGTCGAAGAACTCGAGATCGCCGAACGGCGTCTTCAGGAGATCCGGCGTCGACAGGTGAGTCACCTCCGCCGCCAACTGCTCTGTCGTCAGTCCCGCTCCCGGAGTCCCCTCGATCGCCATGGCGCATCCCCTTCTCTGCCTGTACGACGCACTCTATCGACACCGTGCGACGACAGCGGGCCCGCGACGGCGGCGGTGTCAGTGCTCGGATGCAGGGGAGCCGGATGAGGCCGAGCCGGATGCGGGGGAGCTCGATGCGGGCGAGCCCGGCGCCGGCGCGCCCGGCGCGGGGGATCCGGGAACCGGGCTCTCCTCGACCGCGTGCACGGGATTGCGGATGCCGAGGTAGGACGTGACGGCGCCGGCGACCATCAGGGTTGCGGTGAAGATCGCGACGCGGTGGAAGCCGGTGAGGTCGAGGACGCCGCCGGAGATGAGCCCGAGGAGGGCGACGCCGATGAGTCCTGCGATGCGGGCCACCGCGTTGTTCGTCGCCGAAGCGATGCCGGCGCGCTGCGGGTCGATCGAGCCGAGGATCGCCGAGGTGAGCGGGGCGACGGTGATGACGAGGCCGAATCCGGTGAGGAGGACCGACGGCAGCACCTGCGTCCAGTAGTCGAAGTCGGGCTTGACGGTGAGCAGCAGCAGGTAGCCGCCCGCCATGAGCGCAGGGCCGACGGTCATGAACATGCGCGGACCCCACTTGCCGGCGAGGGTGCCGATGCGCGAGCTCAGCGCCATCATGATGATCGTCGCGGGGAGGGTGCTGAGCCCGGCGAGCGTGGCCGACAGCCCGGCGCCCTGCTGCAGGTAGACCGTCAGCACGAGTCCGTTCAGGGAGAGCGCGCCGTAGATGAAGAGGGTGGCGATGTTGCCGCTCCAGAAGTTGCGCACCTTGAAGAGCGACAGCGGCATCATCGGCTGGCGGGCGGTGGCCTGTCGGACGATGAAGCCGATGAGGCAGAGGATGCCGAAGACCATCGATCCCCAGATCGCAGGGTTGCTCCATCCCAGGCGTTCCTGCTCGATGAGCGCGAAGACGGTGCCGCCGAGGCCGAACGTGCACAGCACGGCGCCCGCCCAGTCGACCGTGACGCCCGGCTCCCGGACGTCCTTGTGGTGGAGGACGGCGAGCAGCCACATTGTGACGGCGATCGGGATGACGTTGATGAGGAACACGAGTCGCCACGACAGGAAGTCGACGAAGAGGCCGCCCATCACCGGGCCGACGAGCATCGCCGCCGTGGTCGAGGCTGTCCAGATGCCGATGGCGCGGGCCTGCGCAGGGCCGCGGAAGTTCGACGTGATGAGGGCCAGGGAGCTCGGCACCAGGAGCGCGCCGGCGATGCCCTGGAGGGCGCGGCAGACGATGAGGAACAGCGGGTCGGGCGAAGCCGCGATCGCGACCGACGTGATCGCGAACCCGATGAGCCCGACGCGCAGGACGACGATGCGGCCGAACACGTCGCTGAGGGACCCTGCGACGAGGATCAGCGAGCCGAGCGTGATGAAGTAGGCGTCGACGACCCACTGCTGGGTCACGAGCCCGCCGCCGAGCTCTCGCTGGATGGCAGGGAGCGCGACGTTCACCACGGTTCCGTCGAGGAACGAGACGAACGACGCCAGGATGGCGATCAGCAGCACCAGTCGCTGCTCGCGAGCGGTCATGAATGCCACGCTAGACCCGCCCGCGGACATGCGGGCCGCTCACGGGATTCCGGTTCAGGATGCTGCGGCGAACCGCGCCGCCCGATCGGCCAGGAGCGCAGACAGTTCCGGCGAATCGAGGACCCGGTAGGGCCATACGAGCCACAGCAGCGCCCCCGCGAGGACCTCGAGCCGCACGTCGGCGATCCGCCAGTCCGTCGCTCCCGCGTCACCGGCGACGGCCGTGAAGTCGCGCGCGTACCCGGCCATCCGCTGGGTGACGGCGTCGATCGGCGCCGCGATCCGGATGGTCGCCGCGAACACAGGCTGCGCCCGCATCCGCTCCGCGACGAACGCGGCCGCATCCCCGCCGGGCACCGCGCGGGGCGGGAAGCGCAGGCCTGTGGGCTCGGCGCGGTGGACGCGGTCGACCCGCAGCAGCCGCCAGTCCTCCCGCTCGACGTCCCAGCAGACGAGGTACCAGCGCCCGTTCCGGGGGACCAGGCCTGCCGGCTCGACGCGGCGCGTGCGCTCCTCGCCATCGCCCTCGCCTGAGACCGACGGCGCCGACACGTAGCGGATCCGCATCCGCTCGCCGTCACGGCAGGCGAGCGCGAGCATCGCCAGGACCGACGCATCGAGGGGAGCGGCGTCTGGTGGCGCGCCAAGCGAGACCGCGGCGCGGAGCGCGCGCACGCGACCGCGCGGCCCCTGCGGCATGACCTGCTCGAGCTTGGCGAGGGCCGTCAGTGTCACCTCCCCGGTCGACCCTGCGGCGGCGGAGGACGCGGCGGCCGCTGCCAGCGCGAGAGCCTCATCGGGAGTGAACACGAGCGGGGGGAGCTCACCGCCGGTCGCCAGCTCGTAGCCGCCTTCGGGACCGCGGCGCGCGGCCACGTGATACCCGAGTGTGCGCAGCCGCTCGACGTCTCGGCGGAGCGTGCGCTCGGTGACTCCGAGCCGGTCGGCGAGCTCCGGGCCCGGCCAGAAGCGCCGCGCCTGCAGCAGCTCGAGAAGGTGCAGAGCACGGCTCGTCGGAGAGATCTCGGACATGTCTCCAATTCTCCCGCCAATCAGGACAGGATCTGACCTGATCAACGAGGAGAGTGTTGTTCGCAAGGGAAACCACCAAAGGAGAAGGTGCGAAATGACCATCCTCATCACGGGCGCGACGGGCGCCGTCGGCCGCCACCTCGTTGCAGTGCTCCTCGCCGCGGGCGAGGACGTGCGCGCGGTCAGCCGCGACCCGGAGAAGGCCGCGCTTCCTTCCGGCGTCGACGTCGTCGCCGCCGATCTCGCCGACGCGAGCAGCCTCGACGACGACGTCTTCGCCGGCGTCGACCGCGCCTTCGTCTTCCCGTCGGATGCGACGGACACCTTCATGGAGGCGGCGGTGGCCGCGGGTGTGGACCGGTTCGTCGTGCTCTCGTCGCTCGCCGCGGCCGAGGAGTTCCCGCGCGATCACGGGTCGGCCAGCCAGGTGCACCACGCGGCGGTCGAGGCAGCGGTGACGTCGCGCACGGATCGCTGGACGATCCTGCGCCCGGGCACGTTCGCGAACAACCTGCTGTCGTGGGCGTATCCGATCTCGAACGGCTTCCCGGTCCGCGCGCCCTATGTGCAGTCCGCGCAGGCGCCCATCCACGAGGCGGACGTCGCGGATGCGGCCGCCGCCGCGCTCCGCTCGGAGGAGTGGGTCGGTCACGCCATCGCGATGACGGGTCCCGGGGCGCTCACCCGCGCGGACCAGGTCGCGGCGATCGCCGCGGCGATCGGCCGCCCGATCGAGCTCGTCGACATCTCCGCCGACGAGTTCCGCGCCGAGACGTCCGCGTTCATCCCGCAGCCGATCATGACGATGCTCCTCGACTATTGGAGCGACACCCTCACGACGCCCGACCGCGTCCGTCCGGTGACTCCGCTCACCGGCCGCCCGGGCCGCACGCTCGCGCAGTGGGCGCGGGATCACCGCGCGGACTTCGGTGCGGCGTGATCCCCGGCAGCGTTCGGTGCGGCCCGCCTCGTGATCGCTGCCTCGGCGGGCCGAGTCAGGATGCCGCGGGCCCGAAGCGATGCTGGGGGTCGAGGGCCTCGACGACCGGCTCGAGGGCGGACGCGACGGCCTCCAGCTGCTCCGGAGTCAGCCGGTCGATCACGAGCTTGCGGACGTAGTCGAGGTGCCCGGGCGTCGCGCGCACGAGCGCGCGGCGCCCGTCGCCCGTGAGGGAGACGGAGACGGCGCGGCCGTCGGCATCCCCGCTGGCGCGCTCGACAAGGCCGCGTGCCTCCATGCGCGAGACGACCTTCGAGAGGCGCGGGAGCGTCGCGTTCGTCGCGGCGGCGAGGCGCGTCATCCGCGTCGCGCCGGAGCGGCGGAGGGTCGTCAGGACCATGAACTCGAAGTGAGTCAGCTGCGCATCGGCCTGCAGCTGGGCGTCGAGCGCGGCCGGGAGGAGCTCGGCGGTGCCGACGATCGCGAGCCACGCGCGGGACTGGGCCGCATCCATCCGGGGGACCTGGTACGACATGTCCACATTGTCTCAGGAGATCGGGAATAGTTTCCGCGGCAACTCGCTTGAAGCATGTAGTTGCCTCAACAACAAACTTTGAAGGAGTGAGGACGCATGAGCAAGGTCACCGTCATCGGAGCAGGGAACATGGGTTCGGCCATCGCAGGAATCGCTGCGAAGGGCGGCGCGGATGTGCAGATCGTCGGCCGTGACGAGCGCGCCGCGCAGCTCGCGGCGCAGATCGGCGGCACGGCCGCGACGACCGGCGACGCGCTGACCGGCGACGTCGTCGTCCTCGCTGTCCCGTACCCCGCACTCGCGGAGCTCGCCGCGACCTACGGCGCACAGCTCGACGGCAAGGTCGTCGTGGACATCTCCAACCCCGTGGACTTCGAGACGTTCGACGGGCTGGTCGTGCCGGCAGACGGCTCGGCCGCGGCAGAGCTCGCCGCCCTCCTTCCGGGCTCGAAGATCGTGAAGGCGTTCAACACGAACTTCGCCGCATCCCTCGCCACCGGCGAACTCGGCGACGTCCCGACGCGCGTGATCCTCGCCGGCGACGACGACGAGGCCAAGGCGCTCGTGCGCGGCTTCGTCGAGGCGGGCGGCGTGGCCGTGGCGGATGCCGGCTCGCTCAAGCGCGCCCGCGAGCTCGAGGCTCTCGGCTTCCTGCAGATGGTGCTCGCGGTGCGCGAGCAGGTCGCATGGACGGGCGGGTTCGCCGTCGTCTCCTGACGCTGCGTATCGACGGCCCCGGCATTCCGGATGGGATGCCGGGGCCGTCCTGTCTCTGCGTGATCGACCGCCGGGCAGGATGGTCGCATGGAGCGCGTCGACACGATCGTGGTGGGTGCCGGAGTCGCGGGGCTGACCGCCGCCCGGCTGCTGGCGACAGCGGGACGGCGGGTCATCGTGCTCGAGGCGCGCGACCGCGTCGGCGGGCGTGTCCACACCGACCGCACCGGCGGCGACCTCACGGATCTCGGGGCGTCCTGGATCCACGGGATCACCGACAGCGCGGTCGCCGCCGCGGCCCAGGCGTTCCGCATGCCGACGGTCGAGTTCACCGTCGGTGGGTACCAGGTCGACAGCCGGCCGATCGCGTACTACTCGCCTTCCGGCGAGCGGATGACGGATGCCGAGGCGCGCGCCTTCGCACAGGACGTCCACGCCGTCGACGCGACCCTCGCCCTCGTGGTCGCCGATTCGGCGGCGGATGCCTCGTACCGCGACGTGACCGAGGTCGCGATCGCGCAGCACGCCTGGGAGGCCGACCGGGCTCAGCGCGTGCGCGAATACCTGGAGCACCGCTCAGAAGAGCAGTACGGCGCCTGGATCGAGGATCTCGCCGCGCACGGCCTCGACGACGACGTCGTCGACGGGGACGAGGTCGTCTTCCCGGAGGGCTACGACCGCCTTCCCGCCCGATTGGCCGAGGGACTCGACATCCGTCTCTCGCACGGCGTCACGCGCGTCGAGTGGGGAACAGAGGTGCTCGTGACGACGGATGCGGGCGCCTTCGCCGCCGCGAATGCCGTCGTGACGGTGCCCGTCGGGGTGCTCAAGTCCGGGGACTTCGTGATCGAGCCGCCGCTGCCGGACCCGGTCGCGGGGGCGCTCGGGCGCCTCGAGATGAACGCGTTCGAGAAGGTGTTCCTGCGATTCCCGGCGAAGTTCTGGGACGAGGGCGTCTACGCCATCCGCCAGCAGGGGCCGGAGGGGCGCTGGTGGCACTCCTGGTACGACCTCACGGCGCTGCACGGGACGCCTACCCTGCTCACCTTCGCCGCCGGACCGGCCGCGGTCGAGACGCGCGACTGGAGCGACGAGGAGGTCGTCGACTCGGTGCTGGCCCAGCTGCGGCGGCTGTACGGCGACGTCCCGGATCCGATCCGGGTGCACCGCACCGACTGGCAGGGCGACCCGTTCGCCCGCGGCTCCTACGCGTACATGACGGTGGGGTCCACGACGGCCGACCACGACGACCTCGCGACGCCGGTCGGCGGAGTGCTCCACCTCGCCGGCGAGGCGACGTGGACCGACGACCCCGCGACCGTCACCGCCGCGCTGTGCTCGGGACACCGGGCCGCCGAGAACGTGGTGGGGCGCAGCATCCCGATCGCCGACCTTTGGACCTGACGTCGTCGCCCCGCGTCGCACGCAGGCATGCGAGCGGAGTCGATTCGAGGAGCGGAGTCAGCCCGCCCGCCGATCGCGGACTCCCTTCGCCGGATGGACTCCGCTCGTTGATCCGGGTCGCACAAGAGCCGAACTCGCAGCCGCCCACCGTGTGACAGTGTGGAGCGATGAGCGGTGAACGGGCCGGAATGCTCAGTATCGGCGACTTCTCGCGGTACGCCGGGCTGAGCATCAGGATGCTGCGCCACTACGACGAGCGCGGGCTGCTCACCCCCGCGGAGGTCGATCCCTCGACGGGCTACCGGTGGTACGAACCGGCGCAGCTGTGGCGGGCGGGACGTATCCGCAGCCTCCGGGACGCCGGCTGCGGAATCGCGCAGATCGCCGAGCTGCTGCCGCTGTTCGACGAACCCGATGAGTTGAAGAGCCGTCTCGAGGCGCACCTCGAAGCGCTCGACGTCGAGGCCCGCCGGCTCGACGCGCAGCGATCGCTGACCGCATCCCTCACCTCCGCGATCGATGAGCGTGCTGCGCCGGTCGCGGTCCGCCGGCGCGAGTTCCCGGGCCTCCGGGTTCTTCTCCTTCGCCGTACCGTCGCCGACTACCCGGCCGAAGGAGAGCTGTGGGCCGATCTGCGGCGGCTCCTCGGCCAGCCGAGCGAGGTGGATCAGAGCCGATTCGGCGATGCGATCGGCGCTACCTACTTCGATGAGGAGTTCCGCGACGAGGACGTGGAGATGGCGATCTGGCGCGAGTACGCGGGCGACCTCGCCCCGAGATCCGGCTTCGAGATCGCATCTCTACCCGTCCAGAGCGTCGCGTGGGCCACGCACCGCGGCGGCTTCGACACCATCGGGCGCACCACGGAGGCCATCGGCGCCTGGGTCGCGAGCAGGGGCTTGACCCGCGTCGGCCCGATGTTCAACGTCTACGTCGTCGGACCCGGTCGGGAGCCGAATCCGGACGCCTGGATCACCGAGGTCAATGTCCCGGTCGCGTGACGCTTGACCCTCACACTGTGGCAGGCCGGAGACTCGTGCGTGGCGACCCGTCCGGGACGCCACGGACGTGAAAGGCATGACATGGACAACCCGGTGAACTACTTCGAGATCGGCACGCCGGACCCCGAGGCGGCGCGCGCGTTCTACGGCGACGTGTTCGGCTGGCAGTTCGGCCCGGCGAGCCCGGCCGGCTACGCCATGGTGAACGAGAACGCCGGCGGCCTGTGGGACACGACGGATGTCGGCGGCGGCCGCTGGGCCGTCTTCTACATCGAGGTCGCCGACATCCACGCGACCCTGGATGCGGCGCAGGCGGCGGGCGCGGGCATCGTTCTGCCGGTCGTCGACAACGGGGCGATCTTCTTCGCCCACCTGAGCGACCCGGCCGGCAACCGGTTCGGCGTCTGGCAGCGCAAGAGGGCCTGACGTGCAGCGGACGGTGGATGACGACATCCACCGTCCGCTCGCCGGTCTGGATCCGTCGCTCTGCGCCGGAATGGCGGCGGAATCGGACCGGCGAAACGGCACGAGCCGCGGCGGCTGTAGGGCGACCTCCCGGAGTCGAGCGCGCTGTCTCCAGACCGTAAGAGACACGGAGGGTCGACGAGAGGAGACTGGATGCATGCCGGTCATCGTCATCGGTGCAGGCCAGGCGGGACTGGCCGTCAGCCGCGAGCTGGGGCTCCGCGGGGTGGATCACGTCGTCCTCGAGCGCTCCCGCGTCGGGCAGGCCTGGCGCGATCGCTGGGACAGCTTCACCCTCGTGACCCCGAACTGGACGCTGAACCTGCCCGGCTCCCCGTACGACGGCGACGACCCCGAGGGTCACGTTCCGCGGGACGAGATCGTCGCCTACCTGGAGCGCTATCGCGACCGCTGGGCCGTGCCGGTGCGGGAGGGCGTCGCGGTCGACCGGCTCTCCGCGGCGACGGATGGCGGGTTCCGGCTCGCGACGTCGGAGGGCGCGGTGGATGCGGACGCCGTCGTGGTGTGCTCCGGCGCCTTCCAGAGGCCCTTCCGTCCATCGGGCGCGGCGTTCCCCGACGGCGTCGCGGTCATCGATGCGCTGAGCTACCGCAACCCGGACTCGGTCGCGGCGGGTCCCGTCCTCGTCATCGGCTGCGGCGAGACGGGCTGCCAGATCGCCGAGGAGCTCCAAGGATCCGGACGCGACGTCTACCTGTCCTGCGGCCGGGCACCGTGGTATCCGCGGCGGCTCGGCGACGCGGACATCGTGACGTGGCTGTACCGCGCCGGGTTCTACGAGCAGCGGCTCGCCGACATCACGCCGGCCATCCGTCTGCTCGCGAACCCGCAGTTCACCGGCGCGGCCGGCGGTCATGACCTGCACTACCGGACGATGCTCGCGCTCGGCGTCACGCTGCTCGGCCGCTTCGCCGGCATGGACGGCACGCGTGCGCACTTCGCGGACGACCTCGCGGCATCGGTCGCGTTCGGGGATGCGCGGTGCGCGGACGCCTTCGCGCTCCTCGAGACGAGGCTGCCCGATGCGGGCTACGACGTCCCGACGCTGCCGGCGATCGAGCCGTTCCCGGACGTGGAGCCGATCACGACGCTCGACCTGTCCGGATTCGGAGCCGTCATCGTCGCGACCGGATTCCGCCCGGACTACGGGTGGATCGACTTCCCCGTGTTCGACGAGGTCGGCTACCCGATCACGGTCGAGGGGGCCGTGCCGGACGTCCCCGGTCTGTACTTCTGCGGCGTGCACTTCATGACGCGACGCCGCTCCGGGTTCCTCTACGGCGTGGGCGAGGATGCCGCATCCGTCGCCGAGGCGATCTCGCTCCGCTCTGCATCGGGTGCGGCCGGCGAACGGACTCGACCATGAGTGCGTCGCGGTCATCGACAACGTGCTCACCATCCCGGTGTCGCGGCTCGGCGAGACGATCGGTTTCCTCCACGACGCCCAGGAGGCCGAACGGGCGGCGGCGATCGTCCTCACGGTCGATCTCGATCTTCCTCTCCTCGGCTGAGGCGCCCACAGCTCCGGCTCGAAGGGCCGGCCGGTGTCAGCCTCGGCGAGCTGTCAACTGAGCTGCTCCCTAGGCGTCGAGACCCGCCGCGAGGATGAGTTCGGTCGCGGCTTCGGGCGCCGCATAGAACGGTGAATGGCCCGTGTCGATGCGATGGACGGTCGATCCCGCGCGCGCGGCGAGCTGCTCCTGCGCGAACACGGGGATCGCGTTGTCCCGTTCGGTGATGAGGTACGTCGACGGGACGGTGTGCCAGGCAGCGGCGGTCAAGGTGTCGGTGAACGCCCGCAGCGACTGGGGCTTCAACCGCGCGACGGCGGCCTCCGCCACGTCGGCGCTGACGTCGTTGAAGAACACGTGGGCGGCCGGATCCTCCTCGGTGCCGGTGGAGACCAGATCGCCATCGATACGCCACCAGCTGGGCGCGACACCGCCGACCGCGCCGAGGAGGGACTCGCCCTCATCGAGTGCGAAGGCGGTCACGTACACGATGTGGCGCACGGACGGCTGGTCCGCAGCGGCGACGGACGCGGGGATCCCGCCGTAGGAGTGCGCGACGACGACGACCGGGCCGTCGATGGCCTCGATCGCCTCGCGGACGACGACGGCGTCGTCGGCGACGCCGCGGGACGTCTTGTCTTCGGCGTGCACGGTCGGCAGATCGACGGTATGGATGGCGCGGCCGCTCGATTCGAGCAGCGGCCGGACGGCGTCCCAGCACCAGGAGCCGTGCCAGGCGCCGTGGACGAGGAGAACAGCAGGCGATGTCGACATGTCGATTTCCTTTTCTCTGTGGACGGATGCGGAGACGATCCGCGGGACGTGCCGGGTATCAGGGGTTCGCGCGTTCCAGGAACCACGCGAGGCTGTCCGGATCCGCAAGCGTGCCGCGCACCGCGTCGAGGTCGAGCGGTCGTCCCATGAACAGCTTCTTCAGCGGCACCTCGATGCGCTTGCCCGCGTGCGTGACGGGGATGTCGGGGCACGCGATGATCTCGTCCGGCACGTGGCGGGCCGAGGTGCGGGTCCTGATGGTCGTGTTGACGCGATCGCGCAGCGCATCGTCGAGGTCGACCCCCGCGGTGAGGCGCACGAAGAGCGGCATCCAGTACCCGCCGTCGGGAGTCTCGATCCCGAGCACGACGGAGTCCGCGATCTCGGGAAGGTCCTGGATCGCCGCGTAGATGTCTCCGCTTCCGAGTCGCACACCCTGCCGGTTGAGGGTCGCGTCGGAGCGGCCGTGCACGATGAATCCGCCCCGCGCGGTCTCCTCGATCCAGTCGCCCTGCGCCCACACGCCGGAAAAGAGGGCGAAGTAGCTCTCGCGGTAGCGGGCGTCGCCCGGATCGTTCCACAGCCGCACGGGCATCGACGGCATCGGCCGCGTGACGACCATCTCGCCGACCTCGCCGACGACGCGGCGACCGGAGGCATCCCACGATTCGACGGCGACGCCGAGGAGCGGGCCCTGGGACTCCCCGAGGTGGACGGGCGAGAGCGGATTGGAGCCCACGAAACCGCTGCAGATGTCGGTGCCTCCGGAGTCCGACCCGAGGTGGACGTCGGCCTTCACCGCCTCGTGCACCCAGCGCCACGTCGACGGGGGCAGCGGAGAGCCGGTGGACAGGATGGAGCGCAGCGTGCGGAGGCACCAGCGCTCGCGGGGCCGCGCGCCGCTCTTCTCGACGAGCGAGAGGTACGCGGCGCCGACGCCGAACATCGTGACGCCGGTGCGCTCGATGACGTCGAACTGGCGTGCGGGATCGCCGAGGGTCGGCGACCCCGCATACGTCACGACCGTCGCACCCGAGGCGAGGTTCGTCGCCAGGGTGTTCCACACCATCCAGGACGTGTTCGCGGCGACGTAGTAGACGTCGCCGGGGCCCATGTCCTGCTGCAGGCCGGTGCCCTTGAGAGCCTCGAGGAGGATGCCGCCGTGGCCGTGCACGATTCCCTTCGGCGTCCCCGTCGTGCCGGACGAGAACAGCACCCACAGCGGATGATCGAACGGCAGTCGGACGAAGGACGGGACTTCATCCATCTGCCCGGACCGCGGTGCGAGGGCGCCGATTCGAGAGCCTGAGAACAGGATGTCGCCATCCGCATCGCCGACGACGAGCAGCGTCTCGACCGTCGGCAGCCGCTCGGCGACCTCGCGCAGTTCATCGCGCCGGTCGAACCGCCTCCCGTTGAAGACGTATCCGGTCGTGCCGATGAGGACGCGCGGTTCCAGCTGCGCGATGCGCGCGACGATGGCGTCGGCGGCGAGGTCGGGCGAGCAGATCGACCACACGGCGCCGATGCTGGCCGTGGCGAGGAGAGCCACGATGGCCTCAGGGATGTTCGGGAGCACGGCGGAGACGCGGTCGCCGGGACGGATCCCGGCATCCGTCAGCTGCGCGGCGACCCTGGCGACCCATGTCGCCAGTTCGCCCCACGTGATGCGGGTGATCTCGTCGTCCTCCGTGATGTCGATGACGGCGGTCTCGTCGCGCCGGGCGGGATCGGATGCGGGGCGGAGGATGTTCTCGGCGAAGTTCACGCGTGCCTCGGGGTACCAGACGGCACCCGGCATCCGCTCCTCCGCAAGCGCTGGGCCGGCGAAGCCGTCGCCCATAACCTCGAAGTGCACACGCACGGCGTCCCAGAATCCGGACGGATCGCCGACCGACCACTCCCACAGCGCGCGATAGTCGCGTGCCCCGATCTGAAGCGGAGCGCCGCGCGTGGCCGCGAAGTCGATGAAGGTGCCCATTCGCGTCGGACGGGCGGGGTCGGGCCGCCACATGATCTCGGTCACCGTTCGCCTCCGAGGCCGAGCAGGCGCACGGCGTTGTCCTTGAGGATGCCCGGGAGCGCCTCCGGCCTCAGAGCCGTCTGCGCGATGTCCGCGAGCCAGCGATCAGGCGTGAGCAGCGGGAAGTCGGTGCCGAACAGCACGCGATCCTTGAGGAGTGTGCCGGCGTACCGGACGAGCTCGGCGGGGAAGTAGGTGGGGCTCCATCCGGAGAGGTCGACCCACACGTTGCTCTTGTGGGTCGCGATCGACAGCGCCTCGTCCTGCCAGGGGACGGACGGATGCGCCATCACGATCTGGAGGTCGGGGAAGTCGGCGGCGACGCCGTCGAGCAGCATCGGGTTCGACAGCGCGAGCCGCAGACCGTGACCGCCCGGTGTGCCCGCTCCGATGCCGGTCTGCCCGGTGTGGAACAGCGCGACCGCGCCGGCACGGCTGATCGCGTCGTACAGCGGGTAGTGGCGGCGGTCGCTCGGATCGAAGCCCTGAAGCGTCGGGTGGAACTTGAAGCCGCGCACGCCGTGCTCCTCGACGAGTCGGGCGGCCTGCTCGGCGACACCGTCCCGCCAGGGGTCGACCGATCCGAACGGGATGAGAACGTCGTTGTTGCGCGCCGCGCCGGCGGCGATCTCCGCGCTGGACAGGGCCGGGTGCCCGAGGTTCGTCGAGGCATCCACCGTGAACACCACCGCGGCCATCCGCCGTTCCCGGTAGTAGGAGGCGATGCCGTCGATGTCGGGCGTGACGCCGTCGGTCTTGAAATAGCGGCTCGCGGCGGCTGCGAGGTCCGCGGGGAGCGACCCGTGCCCGTGCCCGTCCAGTTCGATGTGGACGTGCAGGTCGATCGCCACCAGCTCATCGAGGTCGAGCCGGGGCTCGTAACGGGTCATGTCACAGCTCCGTCTCGAAGGGCCAACCGGTGTACGCCTCGGCGAGGTAGCGGCGGCCCGCCTCGGACTCGGTGACCATGCGCAGCTCGCCGAGCTGACGCCGGCGGTCGAACTCGGAGGCGTCGGGCGCGACGTGGAGCATGCTCGTCATCCACCAGGAGAAGTGCTGGGCCTTCCAGATGCGACGGGATGCGACGTCGGCGTAGGCGTCGAGCGGGCGCTCGTCGTTCTCGAGCAGCAGCGCGCGCAGCGCGCGCTGCAGCAGCACGACATCGGCGATCGCGAGGTTCATCCCCTTGGCGCCCGTAGGCGGCACGGTGTGCGCCGCATCCCCGATCAGGACGACCCGGCCGCGCCGCATCTCGTGCGCGACGTAGCTCCGGAAGCGCAGGATGTCGCGCTGGAAGATCGTCCCCTCGTTGAGCGTCGTCCCCGGTACGCGAGACTGCAGCTCGTCCCAGATCTGCTGCTCGCTCCAGGCATCGGGGGCGGCATCCGGATCGCACTGGAAGTACATGCGCTGCACGGCGTCGCTGCGCTGGCTGATGAGCGCGAAGCCGTTGTCCGAGTTGCTGTAGATGAGGACGTCGTTGCTCGGCGGCGCGTCGCACAGAATGCCGAACCACGCGAACGGGTATTCGCGGAAGTGCCCGCCCATCGGGCTCACGGCCTGCCGCGCGACGCTGTGCGAGCCGTCGGCGCCGACGACGAACTCGGCCTGGATGTCGAGCAGGTCGCCGTCATCGCCGGTGGCGAAGACGTGCGGGCGGGCGGTCTCGGCGCCCTCGACCGAGAGGGCGGTGACACCGAACCGCAGGTCCTGCCCGGCGGCGACGCGCGCCGCGATCAGGTCCTTGAGCACCTCGTGCTGCGGGTAGAGGAACACGGATCGCCCGCACAGCGCGGGGAAGTCGAAGCGATGCCCGCCGCCGTCGAAACGGAGCTCGATACCGTCGTGCCGGTGCGCCTCTTCGCGTACCCGGTCGGAGGCGCCTGACCCGACGAGCAGATCGACGGTGCCCTGCTCGAGGATGCCGGCCCGGATCGTCTGCTCGATCTCCTCGCGGCTGCGCCGGTCGATGACGACCGAGGGGATGCCGGCGGCATCCAGCAGGTGCGAGAGCAGCAGCCCTGCGGGCCCGGCTCCGATGATGGCCACGCGGGTGCGGATCGTGGTGGTCATGGGTCTCCTTCGACGGAGCCCAGCATCCGCCATCCCGCTGCTGGTGCGGCTGCTGATTCCCGTTGAACGGCAATTGGCCGCGGTCGTTGAGCGAGCGAAGCGAGACGAAACGCGGAGACGCAACGCAGGAAGCTGATCCCGTGACGTCGCTGCGTTTCGTCTCGCTTGTTCCTCGCTCGCTCAATGAGCGGCAAGGGGGAGCGCTTCGCTTGCTCAACGGCCGGTGCGGTACAGCGTCGCTCGCTCAGCGACCGGCGGTGGGCTCCTGCCTCAGCGGCGGAAGCCGAGGGCGCGCTCGGTGTCGCGCGCGGCGGAGTGCAGCTCGAAGAGCGGCACCTCCACCTGCGCGTCGCGGGGGAGCACCGCGGAGAGTGCCGCGATCACCGCACCGGTCTCGTCGCGCACGGGAACGGCGACGCCGACCGACACGGCTTCGATGTATCCGGGGGCGATCGCGTGTCCCAGGCGTCGCACTTCGGCGAGCTTGCGGCGCAGGGCCGCCGCATCCACGATCGTCTCCCGGGTGAGGGGATGCAGCGCGCCGGCGAGGATCCGCTCCTGCAGTTCGCGCGTCCCGAAGGCGAGGAGCACGAGGCCCGACGAGGACGCATGCAGCGGCAGGCGACCGGCCACCCGCGTGACGTTGGAGCCGGAGTCGGGGCTGGAGAGCCGCTCGAGGAACAGCGCTTCGTCCTGCTCGAGGATCGCCAGCTGCGTGTGCTCGCGGATCCGGCCCTGCACGCGCTCCATGTAGGGCATCGCCGCCTGCCTCAGGCGGAGCGCGTGCGACGAGCGGGTCGCGAGCTCCCACAGACGCATGCCGATGCGGATGCGGCGATCCTCGTCTCGTTCGAGCAGTCCGGTCTCGACGAGCTCGCCCACGAGCCGGTGCGCGGTCGAGGTGGGAAGCCCTGCGCGGCGCCCGATCTCCGCGGCCGTCTGCACAGTGCGCGTCGGTGTGAACGTCTCGAGCACGCGGAGCAGACGGTCGGTCACCGAGTCGCCGGACGGGGAGTTCGCCATGCCTCCAGGATGCCAGCATCCCGACGTGATTCCCATTGGATGGGAATCCGCATCCATCGCCCGCGCCGACGACGCACGATGGGGCGACACGTCGAAGGAGACCGATGGACCGCGCAGCCCCGCCCGAATCCCTGCTCGCGGCGCCCGATCAGGCGCCGCAGGCGCAGATCACGCAGGAGATCCGCGACCTCCACGCCGCCTACGACGAGCGCGAGATCGCGGGCGAGGTCCTGCCCCGGACGATGCACGACTTCCCGCCGTACCGTTCCAGCATCCTGCGGCACCCGACGAAGAACCCGAAGCTCGTCGACCCGGAGACGATCGAGCTGCTGTCGCCGGCGTTCGGACAGCGCGACGTCGCCGCGATCGAGTCCGACCTGACGCTCCAGCACGCCGGCGAGCCGCTCGGCGAGCGCATCACGGTGCGCGGACGCCTCCTCGACTCGCGGGGGAAGCCCGTCGCGAGCCAGCTGATCGAGATCTGGCAGGCGAACTCCGCGGGTCGCTACATCCATCAGCGCGACCAGCATCCCGCCCCGCTCGACCCGAACTTCACCGGCGCCGGGCGTGCGATCACGAACGATCTGGGCGAGTACCTCTTCACCACGATCAAGCCGGGCCCATACCCCTGGAAGAACCACGCGAACGCGTGGCGGCCCGCGCACATCCACTTCTCCGTCTTCGGGCGTTCGTTCACGCAGCGGATCGTGACGCAGATGTACTTCCCGGGCGACCCGCTGTTCGCGCTCGACCCGATCTACAACTCGATCCGGCGGCAGCGCGACCGTGACAACCTCGTCGCGACGTACGACCACGACCTCACGGTCCCGGAGTTCTCGATGGGCTACCGGTGGGACATCGTGCTCGACGGGCCGGATGCCACGTGGGCGGAGGCCGAGCTCTGATGCTGGATCCCACCGCAGGCCAGACCGTCGGTCCGTTCTTCGCCTACGGCACCGCGTACCCGAAGATGCACGAGGTCGTGCACCCCTTCAGCCCTGGTGCCGTGCTGCTGGCAGGAACCGTCTACGACGGCGACGGCAACCCGATCCCCGACGCCATGATCGAGATCTGGGGAGCGGATGCCGACGGGCACGTGTCGCGCGCCCGCGGCGCGTTCCGCCGCGACGACCACACCTTCACCGGGTTCGGCCGCTCGTTCACGACGGATGAGGGCCGCTACGAGTTCTGGACGCGCGAGCCCGGGGGCGAGGCATCCTTCTTCGCCGCCATCGTGTACGCGCGGGGCCTGCCGGACAAGCTGCACACGCGGATCTATCTGCCCGGCGCGACCGACGCGTTCCTGTCGTCATTGGCGGAAGACGAGCGCGCTACGCTCATCGCGACCCGCCGACCGGACGGGAGCCTGCACCACGACATCCGCCTGCAGGGCGAGAACGAGACGGTGTTCCTTGTCTTCTGACGACGGCTACGGCTACATGGAGGAGCGGCTGCTCTCGCCGGTGACCTACGGTGTCGCCGAAGCATCCGATCGCTCCGTCGCCCGTGCGATGGTCGAGGCCGAGATCGGGCTGCTGCGGGCGTTCGTCGCGGCAGGCGTGGCGCCGGAATCGGTGGGCGAAGCCGCGTTCGCGATGATCCGGGAGCCCTGGTTCGACCTCGACGTCCGCGCCCTGGCGCGAGATGCTGTCGCCGACGGCAACCCCGTCATCCCGTTGATCCCGCTTGTGCGCGCACGGGTCGCGCAGATCGATCCGGATGCCGCGGCCTGGGTCCACCGCGGGGCGACGAGCCAGGACATCCTCGACACGGCCCTCATGCTCGTGGGAAGGCAGGTCTCGGACCGCCTCCAGGATCACCTTCGCGCTGCCGAGGGGGCCCTGATGGCGCTCGCGCAGCGACACCGCGACGACCCCGCCGCCGCGCGGACGCTCACGCAGCACGCCGTTCCCACCACGCTCGGCCTGCGAGCCGCCACCTGGATGCGCGGACTCGGGGATGCGCGACGCCGTCTTTCAGAGGTGGCGGACCGCCTGCCGGCGCAGCTCGGCGGCGCGGGCGGCACGCTCGCCGCGTTCGTCGAGCTGTTCGGCGAGTCCGTCGCCGCTGAACTGCCGGCTCGCTTCGCCGAGGTGCTGAACCTGCGGGCGCCCGAGGGGCCCTGGCACACCGACCGCCGGCCGATCACCGAACTCGGTGACGCCCTCGCCGCCCTCGTCGCCGCGGTCGGCGTGTTCGCGACGGATGTGGCGCAGCTCGCCCGCACCGAGGTGGGGGAGGCGTCGGTCGCGGCGGGTGGCGGATCGAGCGCCATGCCGCAGAAGCAGAACCCCGTCGACGCCGTGCTGATCCGGTCGGCCGCGATGCGTGCGCCGGGGCTCGCCGCCCAGCTGCACCTCGCGGCCGGGCTCGCCGTCGATGAGCGGCCCGACGGCGCGTGGCATGCAGAATGGCCCGCGCTGCAGGAGCTCATGCAGCTCGCGCTGGGCGCGTGCGCACACGCGGCGACGCTGGCGGCGGGGCTCACCCTGAACGCCGACAGGGCGCGAGCGAACCTCGGTCTCAGTCACGGACTCATCGTGAGCGAACGGCTCGCGATCGTGCTCGTCCCGGTGATCGGGCGCGCGCGATTCGACGAGCTCATCGTCGCGGCATCCACCGGGGCTGACCTTGCTGCCCTGCTCCGCGCCCTCCCCGAGGCGGCCGATCTCGACGTGGATGCCCTGCTCGACCCCGGGCAGTACACGGGGGTGGCGGGCCGCCTGGTCGATCAGGCGATCCGCCGCGCCATGCAGGACGGGATCCGGCCATGAGGCCGTCGGCGCCCGCCCTGGCCGGGACCGAGGCATCCGCGATTCAGGACATTCGACGGCTCGCCGCCATATCCGGGTCCGCGCGCGACATGTCCTGCATCGTGGCGGCGGTGGTCGGATGACGCGGCCGTCGCTCGCCCTCACCGAGCCCGTCGGCCCCGCCGACGCTCCGCTCGTCGTCCTCGGCCCGTCGCTCGGCACCTCCACGATCCTGTGGGAGGACGTCGTCCCCGCGCTCGCGGCCGACCACCGCGTCGTCGCGTGGGATCTGCCCGGGCACGGGGCATCCGCCCCCGCGGTCGAGCCGTTCTCGGTCGCCGACCTCGCCGACGCCGTCGCCTCGGCGATCGGCGACGAGCGCTTCTCGTACGCCGGGGTCTCCCTCGGCGGTGCCGTCGGGCTCGAACTGATGCTCCGCCATCCCGAGCGCATCGATCGTGCCGCGATCGTGTGCTCGGGGGCGGTCATCGCGACCCCGGAGAGCTGGCGGGACCGCGCCGCACAGGTGCGCGCGCAGTCGACGTCGCCGCTCATCGTGGGCTCGGCGCAGCGCTGGTTCGCGCCCGGGTCGATCACCGCGCATCCCGAGCTCACCGGACGGCTGCTCCACGCGCTGCAGGACGCCGACGACGAGAGCTATGCGCGATGCTGCGAGGCGCTCGCCGCGTACGACGTGCGCGACCGGCTCGGCGAGATCGCGGCGCGGGTGCTCGCGGTGTGGGGGGCGCACGACGCCGTGACGACCGAGGCGTCCGCCGTCGAGGTCGCCTCCGGCGTGCGGAGCGGACGAGCCGTCGGGATCCCGGATGCCTCGCACCTGGCACCCGTCGACGACCCGGCCGCCGTCACGCGGCTGCTGCGCACGTTCTTCACCGAAGGGGGCAGGGTATGAGCCTGACCGACGACGACCGCTTCGAGCAGGGGATGGCCGTGCGGCGCGAGGTGCTGGGAGGCGAGCACGTCGACCGCGCGATCGCGAACACGACCGAGTTCACCGCCGACTTCCAGGACTTCATCACGCGCGTCGCGTGGGGCGATGTCTGGTCGCGCCCGGGCCTCGACCGCCGTTCGCGCTCGATCGCGGTCCTCTCGAGCCTCATCGCGCTCGGGCACGAGGAGGAGTTCGCGATGCATGTGCGCGCGGCTCTGCGCAACGGGCTGACGATCGACGAGATCCGCGAGGTCATCCTGCAGTCCGCGGTGTACGCGGGGGTCCCCGCCGCGAACACGGCGTTCCGCATCGCGAACCGCGTGCTGGAGGAATCGTGATCGACAAGACGGTGATGGATGCGGCGTCCGCGGTCGCCGGGATCCCCGATGGCGCGACCGTGATGATCGGCGGCTTCGGCCGTGCGGGGCAGCCGGTGGAGCTCATCGACGCGCTCATCACACAGGGTGCGACGGACCTGGTGATCGTCAACAACAACGCGGGCAACGGCGACACGGGGCTCGCGGCTCTGCTGGCCGCCGGACGCGTGCGGAAGATCGTGTGCTCGTTCCCGCGGCAGTCGGACTCGTGGGTCTTCGACGACCTGTACCGCTCGGGCCGTATCGAGCTGGAGCTGGTTCCGCAGGGCAACCTCGCCGAGCGGATCCGGGCCGCGGGCGCGGGGATCGGGGCGTTCTTCTCGCCGACCGGCGTCGGCACGTCACTGGCCGACGGCAAGGAGAACCGGATCATCGACGGGCGCGAGTACGTGCTGGAGTACCCGATCAAGGCGGACTACGCGCTCATCTCCGCGCTGCGCGGCGACCGCTGGGGGAACCTCGTCTACCGGGAGACCGCGCGGAACTTCGGTCCGATCATGGCGACGGCCGCCGCGATCACGGTCGTGCAGGTGGACGAGATCGTGCCGGTCGGCTCGCTCGACCCGGAGACGGTCGTGACCCCGGGGATCTTCGTCGACCGCGTCGTCGCCGTCGGGTCGCGCTCGTGGCTGCGGGACGGCGAGTTCGTCGGCGGCGTCGATCTCGAAGGCCGACCGGTGGATGCGGGGGTGCCGGCATGACCCGGATCTCGCGCGAGCAGCTCGCCGCGCGCATCGCGGCGGACATCCCCGAGGGCTCGTACGTCAACCTCGGCATCGGCGCGCCGACGCTCGTCGCCGACTTCCTCCCGGACGGGCGGGAGGTCATCCTGCACACGGAGAACGGGATGCTGGGAATGGGCGCTGCCCCAGGCGCCGGCGACGTCGACCCCGACCTCATCAACGCGGGCAAGCAGGCGGTCACGGCTCTCCCCGGCGCCGCGTACTTCCATCACGCCGACTCGTTCGGCATGATGCGCGGCGGACACCTCGACGTCTGCGTTCTCGGCGCGTTCCAGGTCTCGCAGGCCGGCGACCTCGCGAACTGGTCCACGGGCGCGCCGGACGCCATCCCCGCGGTCGGCGGCGCGATGGATCTCGCGATCGGCGCGAAACAGGTCTTCGTCATGACCGATCTGCTGACCCGGTCGGGGGAGTCGAAGCTCGTGGCATCCTGCACCTATCCGCTGACGGGGGTCGGATGCGTCACGCGCGTCTACACGGACCACGCCGTCTTCGATGTCTCCGCGGACGGATTCGCCGTCCGGGAGACGTTCGGGGCGACGGTGGAGGAGCTCGAACGACTCACGGGCCTCACCTTCAATGCCGGCCGTTGAGCGAGGAGCGGTCGAGATCGGGTCGTCGCGTTTCGTCTCGGTCGTTCCTCCCTCGCTCAACGACCCGCAGTAGCTGCCGCCGGTCGTTGAGCGAGCGAAGCGAGTCGAAACGCAGAGTCGAAAACGCACAACAGACGGGAACACATCCATGACCGCATCCTTCGTCTACGACGCCGTCCGCACTCCGTTCGGGCGTGCCGGCGGAGCGCTCTCCGGCGTGCGTCCTGACGATCTCGCCGCCGTCGTCATGCGGTCGATCGTGGAGCGCACGAGTCTCGATCCGGCGCGCATCGACGACGTGATCTTCGGCGACGCGAACCAGGCGGGCGAGGACAACCGCAACGTCGCGCGGATGAGCGCGCTGCTCGCCGGATTCCCGACGACGGTGACCGGAGCGACGGTCAACCGGCTCTGCGCCTCGTCCCTCGAAGCCGTCATCCAGGGGTCGCGCGCCGTCGAGGCGGGCGACGCCGACATCGTCCTCGCAGGCGGGGTCGAGTCGATGAGCCGCGCACCGTTCATCGTGGAGAAGTCTGCGAAGGGGTGGCCCGCCGTCGGCAACCAGACGATGTGGAACACGTCGATCGGGTGGCGGATGGTGAACCCGAAGCTGCCGAAGCACTGGACGATCTCGAACGGCGAATCGGCGGAGAAGATCGCCCGCGAGTGGGGCATCACGCGGGATGCCCAGGACGAGTTCGCGGTCCGCTCGCACACACTCGCCGCGCGCGCCTGGGCGGACGGCATCTATGAGGCGGAGACCGTTCAGGTCCCCGGGGCGGAGCTGTCGCGGGACGAGGGCATCCGCGACGATACGTCGGTCGAGAAGCTCGCCGGTCTGAGGGCGCTGTTCGCGGATGACGGCGCGGGGTCCGTCACGGCGGGCAACTCGTCGCCGATCAACGACGGGGCATCCGCCGTTCTCATCGGTGCCGAGGGGGCGGTGGATGCGGAGCCCCTCGCCCGCATCGCGTCCCGCGCCGTTCATGGCGTCGACCCGGACGTCTTTCCGATCGCGCCGATCGAGGCGGCGAACAAGGCGCTCGCCCGCGCCGGCCGGACGTGGGCGGATGTCGATCTCGTCGAACTCAATGAGGCCTTTGCGTCCCAGTCGCTCGCGTGCCTCGCCGGCTGGCCCGACCTCGACCCGGCGAAGCTCAACATCCATGGCGGGGCGCTCGCGATCGGGCACCCGCTCGGTGCGTCCGGCGGCCGCATCGTCGGTCACGCCGCCCACGAGCTCGCCCGTCGTGGCGGCGGCGTCGCGGTCGCCGCGATCTGCATCGGGGTCGGACAGGGTCTCGCGGTCGTCCTCGAGCGCTGACGCACAGGCCGTCCCGGCCACCCCGGTCCCCGAGTTTGTCGAGGGGTCGCACTCGTGCCGTTCCTGGTCCCCGAGCTTGTCGAGGGGTTGCACTCATGCCGTTCGCACGTCGCCGATCGCACTCGTGCCGATCGCGCCGCCGATCGCCCGTCGGGCCGCTACGCTCCTTGCGATGACCACGCGAACGATCGGCGCCCCGGCCGCAGACATCCCCCGCGCGGATCCGCGCATCGCGACCACCCTGTCGCTGCGTGAGCGGCCGTTCGACTGGGTGTTCATCGTGGTGTTCTCGCTGTTCACCGTGACGAGCATGATCAGCGACATGCTGCCGACTCTCGGCATCCACTTCTCGAGTCCGTCGCCGAACTTCTTCGTGAACTCGAACTGGTGGTACGCGCACGACACCGACCCCCTGTTCATGGAGCCGCCGGTGTGGATGCGTCTCGTGACCGGGCTGTCCGCGTTCGTCTATCCGGTGTTCTACGTCACGCTCGTGATCTCGATCGTGAAGGGCTGGAACTGGATCCAGCTCCCCTCCGTGATCTACGCGACGATGATCTCGACGATCACCGGCATCGTCGTGTTCGGCGTGGAGTTCTTCGGCGAGCCGCAGTGGGTGACGCCGAATCCGGCGAAGTTCCTGGCGTTCAACCTGCCCTACGTGCTGCTGCCGATCCTGCTGCTCGTGCGGATGCGTCGCCCGCTGCCCTTCGCGCGCCGGTTCTGAACGAGGCGCCCGGACACACGCGAGCCTTAAGAGAGGACGCGCGCGGCCATCGACGTCGCCGTCCGGCGGGGCACGAAGCGCGTGAGGACGGCCAGCGTCTTGTTGGAGGCGCCCGACACCATGCTGCCCTTACGGCCGCCGTCGAGCGCCTTGAAGGTCGCGGCGATCACCTGGTCGGCGGTCTGCGACCCCGACTCGCTCATCCGCTCGGCGTGGAGTCCCGAGACCTGCCGGAACTCGGTCGCGGTCGCGCCGGGGCAGACGGCCAGCACCTGCACCCCGCTGTGGCGCACCTCGTACGACAGCGCCTCGGTGAAGGACAGCACGAACGCCTTCGTCGCGGCGTAGACCGCCATCCCCGGGCACGGCTGGAACGCCCCCGTGCTCGAGATGTTGACGACGACGCCGCTGCGCGCGGTCACCATCGCAGGCAGGAACTCGCGGGTCAGGGCGACGAGCGCGTTGACGTTGAGGTCGATCATCTCGGCCGTGCGCTCCGCATCCGCGTCGATGAAGTCGTCGTGCATGCCGAAGCCGGCGTTGTTCACGAGCGCATGGATGCGGATGCCGCGGGCATCCGTCTCGGCCTTGAGGGCGGACGCCGCGCCGGGCGCGGCGAGGTCGGCGGAGATGACGGTCGCGGTCACGCGGAACTCGGATCCGAGCCGGTCTGCGAGTTCGCGGAGGCGATCCTCGCGGCGGGCGACGAGCACGACATCGGCGCCGCGGCGTGCGAACTCGGTGGCGTACGCGATGCCGAGGCCGGAACTCGCCCCGGTGACGAGGGCCGTCGTGCCCTTCAGCTGCAGTGTCATGTGCACACGGTAGCCCCCGTTGTCCGCGACGCGCCCCGCGCCGGAACAGGAGTTCCGATGAATGCAGGACGAGTCCGAAGCGGTCGATCCTGCACCCGCCGAACCTCCTGTTCCCGGACGCGCCGGCCGGTCGCGGCGGCGCCAGGCTGTATCAGCGCCCGGGACCCGCTCCTCCTTCAGAGCGAGGACGCACGAACGGAGGTGCATCATGACGACGCTGTCGATCCACCGCGGCCCCAGGCGCGGAGCGTCTCAGACGGAGTGGTCCAGCAGAGGCACAGCGGCGCCGCCGAAGCCGACACCGACGCCCACGCCGGCACCGCAGGCTTCCGAGCCGACGAGCGCGGTCGGGCAGCCGACGGACAACCGGGAGAAGATGCTCCTGTGGATGACGCTCATCATCGGCGTGCTCGTGATCGCTCTGGCGAGCATCGTCGCCGCCGTGGTGCTCATCCTGCAGAACAAGGCCGACCTCGCCTCGGGCGCGTGGCCCATCGCAACGGCGGCCGTCGCGGGGATCGTGGGTCTCTTCGCGAAGAGCCCCACGTCGAGCTGACTCAGGTGAGGCGGTAGGCGCGGTAGCGCACGGCGTCCGCGTCGCGGGCGCAGGATGCCACGAACAGCGACCGTTCGAGGTGCCGCAGCCGCGGAGCCGACGTCTCGATCGCGACTGTCGTGCGGAAGTAGTACTCCGACGGGTCGACCGATTCGCCGCGACCGAGCGCAGCGAGCACGTCGGGTGACGCGGTGCGGATGCCGGTCACCTGCAGGGAGAAGAGCTCGCCGTCCGTCGTACGACCGGAGTAGCGACCGTCGATCGAGATCGTCCCGTCGGCGCCGATCGTCTGCCAGTCCCCGCCGCCGGGCAGGATCTCGGCATCGAGCCCGCCCGAGACCGCGCCGCCGAGGATCGGGACCACCCGCCTGTGACCTGCGCGCGTGACCCCGTGATCCTGCGGGGCGCCGAGCCGCACGACGACGTCGAAAGCGGGTTCGAGAGTCGGGACGGGGAGAGTCATTTCGTGCTCCGATTCAGGACGAGCGCATCGCGCAGTGCTTCGAGGGCCGGGACGGCAGCTGCCAGTGCGGCTGCATCGGCGGGGGGGAGGGATGCGGCGGCCTCCGCCACGATCGCGGCGGAGGCGGCGTCGAACCGGTCGAAGAACCCGAGCGCCTCGGGCGTCGCCACGACCTCGACGCGGCGCCCGTCGGCGTCGCTCTTGCGTCGGGCGATGAGCCCGGCGGCCTCCATCGCGGCGAGCAGGTTGCTGAGGGTCGGGCGGCGCAGGCCGAGCCGGTCGGCGAGCTCGCCCGGCGATGCCACGGTCCCGCGCGGAAGAGCGCGGATGACCTCGATCTGCGCGTCCGGGATGTCGGGCAGGCCCTCGCGCTCGCGCGCCGCGGTGAGCAGCGCGCGGCGCAGCGGCGACACGACGGCGGCCAGGCGCGCCGCATCCACGCCCGTACCATCCGCTCCCGCAGTGCCCCGGGCCGCCGCATCCACCGTGCGCGTCACGCGCCCTCCCGCGCGTTGAGCGACGCGCGCTCGTTCAGCGAGGCCGGGTCGAAGCCGGCCGCCTTCTTGTATGCGGTCGCCACCTCGACGAGCTCATCGGCGGGGATGACGTCGTGGATATCGGCGAAGCCCTCGGGCGCCCGCTCGTGTGCGAGCAGCATGACGCGCTCCGGGCCCGTGGCCCGCGTGCTTGCGAGGAGCGCCGACATCGCGGGGCGCCGGTCCTCGTCATACGCCGCGAGGGCCTCCTCCACCGTCGCCGAGGTCGCGAGTCGGTAGGCGAGCGTGCGTCCGTCGATGATCGCCTGCGAGGCGCCGTTCGATCCGTTCGGGTACATCGCGTGGGCGGCGTCGCCGAGGAGGGTCGTCCGCCCGAAGCTCCATTGCGGCAGCGCGTTGCGGTCGACCATCGGGTACTCGAGGATCTCGTCGGCGTTCGCGATGACGGCCGGCACGTCGAGCCAGTCGAAGGTCCAGTCCCGGAACAGCTCCTCGATCGGGGCGGGGTCGACGGACCGGTTCCAGTCGACGTCCGGGGAGCCCGAGCCCCGGCGCTCGGCGATGAAGTTCACGCGCGCACGGCCGTCGGCATCCGGCGCCGACAGGGGGTACGCGACGAACTTCTGGTCGCCGTCGCCCGCCATGATCATCGTGCATCCGTCGAGGTACGCGGGCACGACCGCGGTTCCGCGCCAGAGGGTCAGGCCGCTCCACACGGGCTCGCCGTCGTGCGGGTAGCGGAGGCGGCGGAGGGCGGAGTGGATGCCGTCGGCCCCCACGATCACATCGGCATCGACGTCCACAGGCCCCGCCGCGGTGTCGAACCGGGCGGTGTTCGTGAGCCCGTCGACGGCGACGAGGGTGTGGCCGAGGGCGACGATGTCGCCGAGGCGCTCGCGCACGGCGTCGAGGAGCGCGAGCTGCAGCCGCCCGCGGTGCACCGACATCTGCGGCCAGCGGTAGCCGGCTTCGAGTCCGCGCGGCTCGCTCCAGATCGGCTGCCCGAAGCGGTTGAAGTAGGCGAGGGTCGTCGGCGGCACGCCGAGTGCGGCGATGCGACCGTCGAGCCCGAGCTCGGTGAGCTCCCGCATCGCGTGGGGGAGCAGGTTGATGCCCACGCCGAGCCCGCGCACCTCGCTTGCGCGCTCGAAGATCCGGATGTCGCGGAACCCCGCGGCCTCCAGGCTCAGGGCTGCGGCGAGGCCGCCGATTCCGGCTCCGACGATGACGATGCGCATGACTCTCCTTCGAGCAGTTATGCACATAGTTTTGTGAATGAACTACTTCCTGTCAAGCGCAGATCATGCGGTCAGCGGCACCGTCTCGCCGAGCTGCGGGGATCGGATGCGCCAGCCGAGGTCGTGCGCGACGAGCAGGCGCAGGGCGTCGGCGCCCTCCGGCTCGGCGTGCGTGACGAACGTCTGCCGCGGCGCGGCGGGGGCGCGCCGCATCCAATCGACGATCTGGTCCGCATCCGCGTGTGCGGACATCATCTCGAGAGAGTCGACCTCGGCGTTGATCGGCACGTCCTCGCCGAAGATCCGCAGCGTCCGCTCGCCGTGCTGCAGACGCGCTCCGCGCGTGCCGCCGGACTGGTATCCCGTCAGCACGATCGCGTTCTTCGGGTCCGGTCCGAACGCCTGCACGTGGTGCAGCACGCGCCCGCCCTCGATCATGCCGCTCGCCGAGATGATGATCATCGGGCCCTTGCGGGCGTTCAGCGCCTTCGACTCGTCGACGCTGTGCACGAGGTGCGCGAGCCGGTACATCGCGGCGAAGTCATCGCGGCTGAGGCGGTGCTCCTCGGGATGCTGCGCGTAGATCTCTGACGCATCCACCGCCATCGGGCTGTTGAGGTAGATCGGCACGTCGGGGATCTGCCCCGCGCCGTGCAAGCGGGAGAGGTGCAGCAGGATGGTCTCCGCCCGGCCGATCGCGAATGCCGGTATGACGACGACACCGCCCCGCCCGCACACGCGGCGGACGATCTCGCCGAGGGCGGCGGTCGCATCGACGTGCGGATGGATGCGGTCCCCGTACGTCGCCTCGGTCACCAGCACGTCGGTCGCCTCGAGGCCGCGCGGCGGACGCATGAGCGGGTCGTCGGGCCGTCCGAGATCCCCCGTGAAGTGGAGCCGGACGCCGTCGACCTCGATGCGCAGCTGCGAGGCGCCGAGGATATGGCCGGCCGGGACGAACGTGACGCGCACATCGCCGACCGTGAACGCCTCGTCGAACTCGTGCTTCGTGAACCGCGCGATCGCGTCCTGCGCGTCCTCCTCCGTGTACAGCGGCTGCGGGACCTCGTGCTTGGAGGTGCCGTGGCGGGCGTGGTGCTCGGCCTCCTCCTCCTGCAGGCGCCCGCTGTCGGCGAGGACGAGCCCGGCGAGAGCCGTGGTCCCGCTCGTGGCATGGATGCGGCCCCCGAACCCCTGCTTGACGAGCGCAGGCAGATACCCGGTGTGGTCGAGATGCGCATGCGTGACGATCGCCGCGTCGATGCTCGAGGCATCCACAGGGAACGGCTGCCGGTTGCGATCGCGCAGGGCGCGGAAGCCCTGGTACAGCCCGCAGTCGACCGCGACGCGAGTGGTCGCGGTCTCGATGAGGTAGCGCGACCCGGTGACGGTGTCCGTCGCGCCGAGGAAACGCAGCGAAGGGGTGCTCATGCTCTCACCCTGGCACCGCGCGCAGATGCTGTGGGGTGGACCTCAGCGCGACTTCTTCGGCGCGGACGAGACGTCGATCGGGTCCTGTGCGCCGAGCGAGGACCACTGGCTCTCGGTGCCCTTCTCGGCGTGGAGGGATGCGCGCACCGCACGCTCGTCGGCCCACTCGTTGAGGACGTGCCCGGCGTGGCCGCGGACGTGCTCGAGCACGGCAGGCGGGAGCCCGTCGTCGATGCGCGCCTGCCGGGCGTCGATCAGCTGCTCGAGGATCTCGCGGTTCTTGACCGGAGAACCGGATGCGGTCTTCCAGCCGCGGCGGGCGTGCCCCAGCATCCACTTCTCGTACGTGTCGATCGCGTACCGCGAGTCGGCCTGGATCACGAGGTTCTGCACGTTCCCGTGGTCGCGCAGCGCATACAGCAGGGCGAGGAGCTCGCCGATGTTGTTGGTGCCGGAGCGGAGGGATCCCGCGGCCCACTGGCCGTCTTCACCGACCCATGCCCATCCCGTCGGCCCCGGGTTGCCCTTGCAGGCGCCGTCCGTCGCGACG
Source organism: Microbacterium candidum (assembly GCF_030315975.1). Lineage (GTDB taxonomy): Bacteria > Actinomycetota > Actinomycetes > Actinomycetales > Microbacteriaceae > Microbacterium > Microbacterium candidum. The sequence continues at coordinate 867,196 of NZ_JASXSZ010000001.1, forward strand.
GTGTAGCTGTCGCCGCTCCTGCTGTCAGTCACCCATCCATCCTGCCGGATGCGCGCTGCCGTGCCCGCCGCGGCGATGGCCCGCGGCCGCGGCGAGACGACGGTCAGTCGACGGGAGCCGCGACCGCGGTCTCCGCGATCGGCGTCGCGAGGGTGGTGCGCAGCGCGGCGCGGTCGCTCTCGTCGAAGCCGATCTCATCGAGGTAGGCGTCGATCGAGCCGTGGCGCTCCTCGAGCTCGGCGAGGATGCCGCGGATCGCGCTCTCCGGGCTGCGGAAGGCGAGTTCCTCCGCGGGGCCGGGCTCGATCGTCCAGCCGTAGACCTGCGCGCGCACCCGGAACCTGTCGGCCCATTCTCCGGCGAGGAAGCCTTCGCTCTGCGCGTAGTCCGCGGCGATCTCGTCGCGCGTGGCGCCGGCGACGGTGAGCGCGAGGGCGACGACGACGCCGGTGCGGTCCTTGCCCGCGGTGCAGTGCACGAGCGATGCACCCGGCGCGCCGGCCACCGCACGCAGGGCGGCGGCGATCGTGTCACCGCTGCGGGATGTCATGATGCCGTACACCGTCGCGAGTCCGAACGCGGACGGGTCGAGCGACGCGTAGTCGGCGGCGGAGCCGGTGAAGATCGGCACCGTCAGCCCATCCATCGCGGAGCCGGCGATGTCGTCGGGGTGGGCGGCGACCTCCTCGGCCGACCGCAGATCGACCACCGTGGTGACGCCGAGCGAGACGAGCTCGGCGCGGCCGATGTCACCGAGCGCGTCGATCGCGTCGGAGCGGAACAGGCGGCCGGGCGCGAGGATCGCGACGTCGACGGTGGCGCCGGCGGGCCGGAAGTTCCAGGTGCCGGGAATCGGGATGCGGGTGCTGTCGGTCATGCGGGTCCTCTCACGTGATCCGCCCATCCTCTCAGGCGGGTCTGACACACTGGAGAACGTGTTCACCGTTTCTGCGCAGCCCATCGGGCAGAGGGAGGGCGTCGGCGGCATCTTCGCCGGCATGAGATGACCCTGCTCCGCAGCGCACCACCTTCCGTGGTGCGCAGCGGCCGCATGCATCCATCTCGCTTCGCCCCGCGTCGGGGCACACGCAGAAACAGGTCATCCACCATGCACGCCCTCACCGAGAAGCAGCTCCGCTCCTCCTTCGTCAACGCCTCGCAGCGCGAGCGGACGGTCATGTCCCTTCCCGCCCTCGACGGCCTCGAATGGGATTCGCTCGACTACCTGGGCTGGCGCGACGCCAAGCTCGCCGGAGTCGGGTACGTCGTCGTCGAGCTCGACGGGCGGCCCGTCGGCATCCAGCTCCGCCGCGCCGAGTCCAAGCCGAACTCGCGCGCGCAGTGCTCGTGGTGCGAGGACGTCACCCTCCCGAACGACGTCGTCTTCTACAGCGCGAAGCGCGCGGGGAAGTCCGGCCGCAACGGCAACACCGTCGGCACCCTCGTGTGCGAGGCGTTCGAGTGTCAGGTGAACGCGCGGCGCACGCCGCCGCCCGCCTACCTCGGCTACGACGTCGAGGCCGCGCGGCGGCGCCGCATCGAGGCGATGCGCGTCAACGTCGCGAACTTCGTGCGCGACATCCGCGACAGCGACTGACCCGTACGCCCCACTCCGCCGGTCGTTGAACGAGCGCCGGGCGATGTCAGCGGATGGCGGCGGGCTTGACCTTCACCGGACCGAGCCACAGCACGGTCAGCACCGCGGTGATGGACCCCGCCGCCATGATCGAGGCGAGCACGACGAGCTGGAAGCGTCCGGCGTCCAGCGGGGAGATGCCGCCGAAGATCGCACCGACGAACGCGCCCGGGAGCACCACAAGCCCCGTCGTCTTGGTCTGGTCGATCGTCGGGACGAGGGCTTCGCGCACGGCGCGCCGCGCCTGTTCCAGCGTGGACTGGCGCGGCACGGCGCCGAGCGCGAGCCATCCCTCGACCTCGTCCCACCGGTCGACGACGCCGGAGACGAAGTGGCGCCCCGTGAGCGTCGCGATCGACATGGAGTTGCCGATGATGATCGCGCCGATGGCGAGCGCGTAGCGCGGCGTCAGCTCGAGCGCGCCGGTCGCGAAGACGATCGTGCAGGCGGTGAGGATGCCGGCGGCCATCGAGGATGCCGTCATCCCGGCGGTCCGCCACGTCCAGCCGATGCGGCGCGCGGCGACGGTCGACGCGACGGAGAACATCACGACGAGCGCGAGGGCGATCCACAGCGCGCTCGTGATGATCCCGGTGAGGATGACGCTCAGGATCGCGAGCTGGATGGCACCGCGCAGGATGGCGGTGGCCGGTGACCACGCGGCCCGCACACGGAAGGCGAGCAGCACGCCGACCGTCACGGCGGCGAGCACCACGACCCCGACCACCGAGGGGAAGAGGGCCGGGAGGTTCGGCATGTCAGCGCACAGGCGGAAGGTCGACGGGGTCGGCGGAGGGGACGGCATCCGCAGCACCGGACGCACCGGCCGCGCCACCGGACTCGGCCTGCCGGTCGGCACTCGGCTGAGCCACGGCGACCGCACCGGCCGCGCCGCGCCCGCCGGCCGCGACCGTGCCGGCGATGACGGCGTCGAGCTCGCGGGTCACCTCCCGCACGTAGGACGGGATGTCGAGGTGGCTGGCGTCGACCTTCCCGTCGAGGAACGCGAGCATGCCGTCGCGGAGCGCCTCGTCGCTCTGGGCGACGGCGTGGATCGTGTCGTTCGGGAGCGCATCGCGCACCGACGCGAACGAGGTCGACACGATCGGCAGGTCGCACAGCGCCGCTTCCAGCAGCACCATCGGCTGGCCTTCGTAGCGGCTGGACAGCACGAAGCAGTCCGCGGCGGCCATGAGCGCGAACGGGTTGCTCTGCGGGCCGGCGAGGAACGCGGCATCCGTCAGCCCGAGCTCGGCGGCGAGGGTCTCGAGGTCTCCGTGGAGGGGGCCGCCGCCGACGATCAGCAGCCGCGCCTCGGGGTGCTGAGCGTGCACCCGGGCGAACGCGCGCAGCAGCCGCGCCTGGTTCTTCTCCGGCGACAGACGGCCGACGGTGATGAACCACTTCTCGGCGCGCTCGCGGGAGGCGAGGGATGCGGCCCACACGGGCGGCTCGATGACCGCGCCCGCGTCCTCATCGGCATCGCCGTGCGCGTCGGCCCACAGGTCCTCGATCGCGACCGCCTTGCCGGCGGTCACCCGCGCGACGTTCGGCAGGTTGCGGACCGTGACGAACCGGTCCGCCGGGGCGTACGCCTCGAGCTCGGCGCGGTTGAGCTCCGTGAGCAGCGGTGACACCGACACGAGCTGATCGTACGAGCGGTAGAGCGAGAAGACGAGCCCGAGGCTGCGCAGGAACGGCTGCTTCCCGTCCACGGTGCGCTTGCGGTCGGCAGCCATCTCGTTGTGCAGCCAGACGGCGCGCGGCATGTCGGGCGAGCGCAGCAGCAGGTTCGACCAGAACGGGCTGTAGCCGCTGAAGTCGGCGAGCCAGTCGAACTCGGCGTCGCCGAGGATGCGCACCCACTCGTCGTTCCACAGGTCGGAGTGCCGCGTGTCCGAGTGCGGCTCGGGCGCGGTGCCGCGCCAGTCGTCGGCCTTGCGGCGCAGCTGGGAGAGCTTCGATCCGTTCATCCCGCCGATGCGGAACACCTGGCGGACGGCGGGGTGGACGTGCTTCTGGTTCTCGCGCAGCGTGCGCTTACGCACGCGCGGCATCAGCGCGGTGACGTCGTAGACGTCGTGGTCGATGGCGTTCAGGAGGTTCAGGACCGACGTCGTGATGCCGTTCGACTTCATGCCGCCGAGGAAGAAGAGGAGGCGCTTGCGGCCGTCGGTGCGCGCCGGGCGGACGCGGTATCCGTCCGTGCGTCCGCGGAAGACGACGTCGATGACGCGGGATGCCGCATCCCCGTCGTCGTAGGGAGTGAAGCGGGCCTTCCACTCGGCGTACCGGGGGGTGGGCTCCTCGGTGCCGTCGAGGAGCGCGCGCAGGTGCGCGCCGGCATCCGTCGCGTCGGGGATGACGGGACCGGGCAGCTCGTCGTCGGAGAAGTAGGTGCCGCGGTTGTCGTGATAATCGTCGGCGTCCGGGGTCAGGAAGACGATCGGCCGCCCCGTGGCGAGGTAGTCGAAGAAGATCGACGAGTAGTCGGTGACGAGACCGGCCGCGGCCCCCAGCAGCGCATTCGTCGGGATCGTGTTGGGCACGAGGAGGCGCTTGAGCTCCGGCCGCTGCGCGGCGAGGCGGTGCACGACCTGGTGGGTCTTGAGGAACACGCGGATGCCGTCGCCCAGCGCCGCCTGCAGGGCCGTCGTCTGCTCCGCCAGGGCGTCGAGGTCGTCGGTCGGGTCCTGGAACGAGGCGCCCTTCCAGGTCGGGGCGTAGAGCACGATCGGCAGGTCGCCGGGCTCGAGCCCGTGATCGCGCAGCGCGTCGCGGGTGCGCAGCTCCTCGGACGCCGAGAGGAACTGCCGGTCGATCCGCGGGTACCCCTCGGTGACGATGCGCCCTGTGTACACGTTGTGCAGGCGATACGCGTCCTCGTACATGCCCTCGGCCATGAACGGGTTCGCGGCGAGGAGGTAGTCGGCGGAGAGGAAGTTGCGCAGCGTGTTGCCCGCCTCCCACGCGCCGTCCGGCATGTCGAAGCCCATGTGCTTCAGCGGAGTGCCGTGCCACGTGTTGAGGTAGATCTGCCCCTCCCGCTTGCCGAACTGCGGCGGGAAGGTCGCGTTGTTGACGAGATAGCGGCTGGTCGAGACGGCCTTCCAGTAGGCACCCGACCCGCGCTTGACCATCTTCACGCGCGGATGCCGGCTGAACTCGGCGTCGAACGCCGCCTCGGCCGCGTCGTCGTCGAGCGCCCAGATGTGCGTGAAACGGCGGAAGTCGGGGTCGTGCAGGAGCTTCCGGAAGATCGCCTCGGGGTTGCACAGCATCCCGTTGCCCGCGAACGACTCGTAGAGCACCGTGTCCGGCCGCACCGGGCGGGAGCGGTAGAACGCGTTGCGGTCGGCGGCGCCGGCGCGGCGCAGGCGACGGGCGTAGCGCGCCACGCGACGCGTCGCGGCCTTCGTGAGTCGGGCGGGGGAGGCGGGCATCCTCCCAGTCTTCCGCACCCACCTTGGAAAAAGGCGGGCGGGCACTGTCGGGAGCGGACCTGTGATGCTGTCGTGATCGGCGCGGCGATCACGCATGTGGGGCCGGGAGTCGGGCACGCTGGGCGGATGCCGCCCGCACAACGCGTCGCCTTCCGCATCCGCCCCGTCGTGTTCGCGGTCGCCGCGTTCGTCGTCGTCCTGGCGGCGGGTCTCCTCATCGTCGCGAACCCCGCCTGGTCGGCCGCGGAGCTGAAGATCGTCGTGGCCGTCAACGCGGCGTGGACGCCGTTCCTCGACGCCGTGGCGAAGACGATCAATGTCGTGTTCGGGCCGCAGGGCGCGGTGTTCGTCGCGATCGGCGTCGCCGCGATCGTCTGGATCTCGACGCGATCGTGGCGGGTGACGGTGCGGCTCGTGTTCGCCGCGGGTCTCGCGTGGGCGATCGCCGACATCGTCAAGCCCATCGTCGGGAGGCTGCGCCCCGACCCGTCCGCGATGACGCACCTCATCATCCCGGACCCGCTGACCTACAGCTATCCGAGCGGCCACACCGCCTTCGCGACCGCGCTCGGTGCCGGTATCGCGATCGTCGTCGTGACGGGGCGGATGCGGGCGCTCGCCGTGGTGCTCGCGGTCGCGCTGGCGGTCGTCACGGCGTGGTCGCGCGTGTACCTCGGCGTGCACTACCCGACGGACACCCTCGCGGCGATGGTGCTGGTGCCGTTCCTCGTGATCGGACTGGATGCCGTCGGCCGCTGGGCGATCGCGCGCTTCGCTCCGACGCACGCCGCGGACTGAGGAGTCGGCCTCGCCGCGCGGCCCATTCAGGCCGCGTTAAGGCGACTGTGGTGTGATCGAGCGCGTGCCCCAGCCCGGAACTGAGCAGTCGCGCCTGCGTGTGAGCGCTGTTCTCGCGCCCGTGCTGGTGGGTCTCGCGGCCTTCACGGTGTCCGCGGTCGGCTCGTGGATCCCGAACCTGTGGGGCGATGAGGCGGCCTCGCTGCTCTCCGCACAGCGGTCGCTGCCGAGCCTGTGGACGATGATCAACCACGTCGACGCCGTCCACGCGGGCTACTACGTGCTCCTGCACGGCTGGATCTCGGTGTTCGGCGACTCGCCGTTCTCGATCCGGTTCCCGAGCGCGCTCGCGGTCGGCGCCGCGGCCGCCGGGATCGTCGTGCTCGTCCGCTTCTTCTCGCGCACGTGGTTCGCCGTCCTCGCCGGGCTCGCGTGCGCCGTGCTGCCGCGCATGACGTATGCGGGCGAGGAGGCCAGGTCGTACGCGATGACGGCGACGATCGCGGTGTGGCTGACCGTCATCCTCGTCGCGGCGATGCGTCGCGATCGGCACGGTGACCGCCTGTGGATCGCGTACGGCGTTCTGCTCGCGCTCGGCACCCAGCTCTTCCTGTACCTCGCTCTCATCCCCGCCGCGCACGCGATGGCGATGGCGATGCTGCGCCCTGCGCGCGCCTTCTGGCGCGTGTGGCTCAAGACGTCCCTCATCGCCGGAGCCTTCGCCCTGCCGTTCGTCGTGCTCGCGGCATCCGAGCATTCGCAGATCTCGTTCCTCGCCGATCGCAACGACTCGACCCTCCCGGTGGTGCTGCCGAACGCGTTCTTCGCCGAGGGGCTCGTCATGTACGTCGGCTGGGGTCTGTCGCTCGTGACGATCGTCGCGTTCGTCGTGCGTCGCATCCGGCGCACCGCGTGGACCCCGATCGACCGCCTCACCGCGATCGTGCTGCCATGGGCGTTCGCCCCGTTCATCCTGCTCGAAGCACTCAACGCGCTGATCCCGGCGTTCACGTCGAGGTATCTCACGATGTGCGCTCCCGCCGTGGCGGTCGTGATCGTGCTCGGGGTGCGCGAGATCGTGCTGCTCGTGCAGCGGGCGACGACGAGGATGCGGTGGCCCGCCGCCCTCGCGGCCGGCGCTGCGACAGTCCTCCTCGTCGCTCTCGTCGTGCCGGCGTGGGCGGACCAGCGCACTCCGTACGCGAAGAACAACAGCGACTGGTCGCAGATCAGCGACACGATCGGAGCGAGCGCGCATCCGGGCGACGCCATCATCTTCGACGAGACCGTGCGACCGTCGCGCAAGACGCGTCTCGCGATGCACGCCTACCCGGCGGGCTTCGCGAACGTCACCGACGTCGGCCTTTCGAAGCCGTACTACGAGGTCGCGAACTGGGCGGATGCCACCCTCCCGATCGCGAAGGTGATCTCCAGCGGCCGGCTCGACGGGTTCACCCGCGTGTGGGTCGTGGAGTACGCGACCGGCGGCACCGTCGACACCTATGGCCTCGCTGCCCTCGAGGCGGCCGGCTTCCGGCGCACCGAATCGGTGCGCGAGCACTCGAGCGTCATCTACCTGTACGAGCGGGCGGCCGGCGGGTCCGAGGCCACTCCCGCGCCCTGAGCGACCGCATACGTGCCGGTCGTTGAGCGAGGAGCGCAGCGACGAGTCGAAACGCGCTGACGTCGCAGGTTCGCCTCACTGCGTTTCGTCTCGCTCGCTCGCTCAACGACCGGCGCGGTATGGGACGCTGCCGGTCGTTGAGCGAGGGAGGAACGACCGAGACCAAGCGCAGGTGGGTGCGTTGTGAGGTCGGCTCACTGCGTTTCGACTCGCTCCGCTCGCTCAACGACCGGAGCGTTTCGGCTCGTGGAACGACGAAGGGGATGCCGCGGCACCTGGCCGCGGCATCCCCTTCTCTGCACGTCTCTAGAGGCGGGTCCACGCCTCGGTCAGGACGCCGCGGAGGATCTGGCCGATCTCCGCGAACTCCGCCGGCCCGATCGTGAGCGGCGGGGCAAGCTGGATGACGGGGTCGCCGCGGTCGTCGGCGCGGCAGTACAGGCCCGCGTCGAACAGCGCCTTGGAGAGGAACCCGCGCAGCAGGCGCTCGGCCTCGTCGTCGTCGAAGGTCTCGCGGGTCGTCTTGTCCTTCACCATCTCGATGCCGAAGAAGTAGCCGTCGCCGCGGACGTCGCCGACGATCGGCAGGTCGCGGAGCTTCTCGAGCTCGGCGCGGAACAGCGGCGAGTTCTCCCGCACGTGGGCGTTCAGGCCCTCGTCCTCGAAGATGTCGAGGTTCGCGAGCGCGACGGCCGACGAGACAGGGTGTCCGCCGAACGTGTACCCGTGGTAGAACGCCGTGTCGCCGTGGCGGAAGGGCTCGTAGATCTTGTCCGAGACGATCGTGCCGCCGAGGGGCGAGTAGCCGCTCGTGACGCCCTTCGCGAACGTGATCATGTCGGGCTGGTAGCCGTACGTGTCGCACGCGAAGTAGTTGCCGATACGACCGAACGCGCAGATGACCTCGTCGCTGACGAGCAGCACGTCGTACTTGTCGCAGATCTCGCGCACGCGCTGGAAGTAGCCGGGGGGAGGCGGGAAGCATCCACCCGAGTTCTGAACCGGCTCGAGGAAGACCGCGGCCACCGTGTCGGGGCCTTCGAACTGGATCATCTCCTCGATGCGGTCCGCCGCCCAGACGCCGAACGCCTCGAGGTCGTCGGCCGGCGCGCCCATCTCCGCAGCGCGGTAGAAGTTCGTGTTCGGGACACGGAAGCCACCGGGGGTGACCGGCTCGAACATGCCCTTGATGCCCGGGAGACCCGTGATCGCCAGGGCGCCCTGCGTGGTGCCGTGGTAGGCGATGGCGCGCGAGATCACCTTGTGCTTCGTGGGGCGGCCCTGCAGCTTCCAGTAGTACTTCGCGAGCTTGAACGCCGTCTCGACGGCTTCGCCGCCGCCGGTGGAGAAGAATACGCGGTTGAGGTCGCCGGGGGCGAGGTCGGCCAGGCGGTCGGCCAGCTCGATGGCGGCGGGGTGGGCGTACGACCAGATCGGGAAGAAGGCCAGCTCCTCGGCCTGCTTCGCGGCGACCTCGGCGAGGCGCTTGCGGCCGTGCCCGGCGTTGACGACGAACAGGCCGGCGAGGCCGTCGATGTACTGCTTGCCGGTCGAGTCCCAGATGTGGTGGCCCTCACCGCGGACGATGATGGGCACCCCGTCGCGCTCCATCGCGGACTGGCGCGAGAAGTGCATCCACAGGTGGTCGCGGGCCATGGCCTGCAGTTCGGACTCGGTATGGGTGGCTCGTTCGGATGTGAGCGACATGAAGACCTCCGTAAGGCTCATCACCGACGTTACTCGGGGTGCCCCGGCCGGTCACCCGTGCTGATCGTCCGGCCTTCCGATGCTGCCGGTCGATCCATCCGGGAGGCGAGGACGGCGTCCCACACGGCGTCGGCCACGGCGCGCTTGGATCCGGATGCCTCGACGGCCACATCGCCGTCGGCACCGAGCACGATCACCGCGTTCGAAGCGCTCTCGAAGCCGACCGACCACCCCACCTCGTTGAGGACGAGGAGATCGGCGCCCTTGCGCGCGAGCTTGCGCCGGCCGCGCTCGAGCAGTTCGTCGCGGGTCGGCGCGGTCTCGGCGGCGAAGCCGACGATCGTCCGGCCGGGCACGCGGTCGCGGCCGAGCCCGGCGAGGATGTCCTCGGTCTCGACGAGCTCGATCGTGCGAGCCCCGGGCGACGACTCCTTCGCGAGCTTGCGATCGGCGACCTCGGCAGGCCGGTAGTCGGCGACGGCCGCGGCCATCACGACGACGTCGGCGCCGGATGCGGCCGTCCGCACCGCCTCGCCGAGGTCGGCGGTCGTGCCGGCGCGCACGAGCGAGATGCGCGGGGACATCGCATCCTCCAGCACTCCGTCGTCGACGTGCGCGGCGACCAGCGTGACACGGGCTCCGCGGTCCGCGGCGGCGCGGGCGAGGGCGGTGCCCTGGCGCCCGCTGGAGCGGTTGCCGAGGTACCGCACCGGGTCGAGCGGCTCGCGCGTGCCACCGGTCGACACGACGACGTGGAGGCCCGCGAGGTCCTGCTCCCGCTCCACGAGCGACAGCGCGAAGGCGACGATCTCGTCGGGCTCGGTCATGCGGCCGGGGCCGATGTCGGTGCCGGTGAGGGCGCCCGCATCCGGCCCGATGACGTGGACGCCGCGCTCGCGAAGAGTGGCCATGTTCGCGACGGTGGCGGGATGCATCCACATCTCCGTATGCATCGCGGGCGCGACGACGACCGGGGCCTTCGTCGCGAGGAGGGTCGTGCCGAGAAGGTCGTCGGCCATGCCGGCGGCCATCTTCGCGAGGGTGTTGGCGGTGGCGGGCGCGACGATGACGAGGTCGGCCGCCTGGCCGATCGCGACGTGCCGCACCGCGGCGACGTCGTCGTGCACGCTCGTGGTCACCGGATGCCGGCTGATCGCCTCCCACGTGGGCTGCCCGACGAAGCGCAGCGCGTTCTCCGTAGGTACGACGTGCACGTCGTGCCCGGCGAGCACCAGCGAACGCACGACCTGTACCGTCTTGTATGCGGCGATCCCGCCCGTGACTCCGACGACGACGAACACGTGTCGATCCTCCCACGCCCGGCGCGCTGCGGAAGGGACGCGCATGTGCACCGTCGTCATCCGGGTTCCGGAGGCCGAGGGCCCGATCCGGATGCTCGCGGTCCGCGATGAGGATCCGACGCGCGGCTGGGTCCCCCTCGGCGAGAACTGGCCGGAGCGTCCCGGAGTCATCGGCGTCCGCGACGCTCGCGCGGGCGGCGCCTGGCTGGCGGCGGATGCGGCGGAAGGTCGCCTCGCGGTTCTCCTCAACCGCCAGAGCCCCGAACCGCCGCCCGGTGTCACACTCGTGACGCGGGGCGCCATCCCTCTCGACGCGGTCGCGGGACGCCCGCCGCAGCCGACCGTCGCGACCGCCGGCTTCAACCTCGTGACGGTGGATGCGGCCGGTGCCGTGATCGTCACGTGGGACGGCGTGGATCGCACCGAGACCCGCATCCCGCCCGGCACGCACATGATCGCGCACCGCGATCTCGACGACACCGAGACGGAGCGCATCATCGCGTGGCGGGGGCCGTTCACGGCGGCGTCGACGGAGGGCTCGGACGACGACTGGTGGATGCCGTGGCTCGACGTGCTGCGCGAGTCCGGCGGCCTGTCGCCCGTGGACGCGCGCGCGATCGTGCGCGACAACGAGCCGCTCGGCTATCCCACCCAGACGACCCTGCTCTGCGTGGCCAGCGTCGCGCCCGGCGATCTCGACGTTAAGTACGCGCAGTTCACCGAGCCCGGCCACTGGAACACCGTCATCCCGCGCTGACTCACCCTTCTCCTCATCGACTTGCGGAATACGGCGGGTATTCCGGGCCCGGATGCCGCCATAAGGCGCAAGTCGATGACGGATGTGCGAGTCGTACGACGGCGGCGTCAGTACGCTGAGCGCGTGGTCCACTTCGATCTCGACCTGCTCCTGATCCCGCTCGTCGCCGTTCTCGCGCCGCTGCTGACGCGCGGGCTCGGCAGATGGGTCCGCATCCCCGTCGTCGTGTTCGAGCTCGTCCTCGGCATCCTGATCGGGCCGAGCGTGCTCGGGTGGGCGTTCCCGTCCGACTTCGTCTCGACCCTGTCGCAGCTCGGTCTCGCGATGCTGTTCTTCGTCGCGGGCACCGAGATCGACTTCCAGGCGCTGCGCGGGCGCAGCGGCAGCCGCGCCGGGATCGGATGGCTCATCAGCGTCGCCGTCGGCGTGGCGGTCGGGTTCCTCATCGCGCCGGGGGAGGGCGCCGTGATCGTCGGGATCGCGCTGGCATCGACGGCGCTCGGCACCCTGCTTCCGATCCTCCGGGATGCCGGCGAGCTGAAGACGCCGTTCGGCAAGGCCGTCAGTGCGCTCGGCACCGTGGGCGAGTTCGGGCCGCTCCTCGCGATCTCGATCTTCCTCGGGACCCGCGCACCCGGCCGGGCGACGATCGTCCTCGCCGTCTTCCTTCTGATCGCCGCGGGCGTGATCTGGTACGCGTTCCGGGCGCCGCAGGGCCGGCTGCACGACTTCGTGACGTCGACCATGCACACGTCAGGTCAGTTCGCGGTGCGCATCGTGATCTTCCTCATCGCCGCGCTCGCGTTCCTCAGCATCGCGCTCGACATCGACATGCTGCTTGGCGCGTTCATCGGCGGTGTCGTGTGGCGCCTCATGCTGCGGGATGCGGACGAGCAGCTGCGCGAACATGTGGAGAGCAAGATCGAGGCCGTCGCCTTCGGCTTCCTCGTGCCGGTGTTCTTCGTCTACACGGGCGTGACGTTCGACCTCGCGTCGCTCCTCAAGAACCCCGTGCTCCTCGCTCTCGTGCCGGTCGCGCTGATCCTTCTCCTGATCGTGCGCGGGCTCCCGTCGATGCTGGCCGCCCCCGTCGGCTCGAAGTCCCGCGACCGGTTCTCGATCGCGCTGCTCGGAGCGACCGGCCTCCCGATCATCGTCGCCGTCACCGGCATCGGCGTGGACAAGCACCTCATCTCCTCCGGCATCGCGGCGGTGCTCGTCGGCGCGGGCATGCTGTCGGTGCTGCTCTTCCCGCTCATCGGGATGAGCCTCCGCGGCGAGCGCGACCTCGTGTCGACCGTGGAGGAGGAAGACAGCGCATGACGGATGCGGCGGGCCCACGTGACGTGCATGCCCTCATGGCCGACGCGATCGGACGGCTGAGCGGCGCGCCGCGGGAGCGGCTGGGAGCCCTCGAGCCCGAGCGGCGCATCCTCGGGATCCCGCGCGCCGCACGCATCAGACCGGCGGGCGACGCGTGGCACCTCGGGGTCCTCCTGCTGACGCCGGACATGGCGCTGCTGGAGACGGGGGAGATCGTGCGGGCGCGCACCGAGGCGCGCCGCGGGTACACCGCCGAGTCCCAGCGTCAACGTGCGGCGCTCGCGGCGGCCGCTCGGCGCGGAGGATTCGCCGAGGGCGAGACGGTGCACGTCGGCTGGAGCGTGATCGACGTGGATGCGGTCGCCCGCGGCGAGGCATCCGGCCCCCTGGCCCTCCGCGACGGTGTGCCGATGGTGCGCTGGAGCCACTCCACGGGCTTCGTTCCGCTCGCCGGCTACCTCGACGAGCGGATCGAGCTGCTGCGGCATCCCCTCCCCGGCGCCTGACGCGTCGCCGGCCTTGCCCCCGACCCCTCCCGCCCCTGCCCCTGCCCCTGCCCCTGCCCCTGCCACCGCCCCTGCCCCTGCCCCTGCCCCTGCCCCTGCCCCTGCCCCTGCCCCTGCCCCTGCCTTCTCGCCGACTTGCCGCAAATGGCGGGAATGATGCTTCGCATACTCGCCATACGCCGCAAGTCGGCGCAAGGAGAATGCCCAGAGGGCGGGGCACGGAGGGCGGGGCCGGGCCGCGGAGGGCGAGGCCTGGGGGCGGGGCCTGGGGGCGGGGCCTGGTGGAGGAGGGTCAGGAGGCGAAGCGCTGGGCGAAGGCGCGCACGATCCGCATCGGCTCGGTGACCGACGCCGCGAGCACCCGCTGCGCCAGCACGTCGTAGTCGGCGGATGCGAAGTATCCGTCGTCCCGGTAGATCGCCATGCGCTCCGTGAACGCGCGGGTGGATGCCTCGGGGTGGAACTGCGTCGCATACAGGCGATCGCCGTAGCGGTAGGCCTGCACCGCGGCCGCCTCTCCGGTGGCGAGCAGCACGGTGCCGGGCGGCGGCTCCGCCGACCCCTCCTTGTGCGCGGTCAGCGCCGTGAAGCGCGTCGCGAGCCCGCCGAAGAGGGGGTCGCGCTCGCCCTCGGGCGTCAGCGTGACGACCGTGGGCCCGGTGTCCTCGGGATACGCGCGGCTGACCTCGCCGCCGAGCGTCCGCGTGGCGATTCCGATGCCGTAGCAGGTGAAGAGGGCGGCCGGTCCGTCGTCGGCGGCCGCGGCGGACGCGAGGGACGCGAGGGATGCCTCGACATGCTTCTGCTCGTCGGTCTTCGTCGACTCCGGGTCGGTCATGTTGAACGGGCTGCCGCCGACGAGGTACCCGTCGTACGCGTCGAGCGCAGGCAGCGGCGAGCGGACGAGGTCGAGCGCATCCATCTCCTCCGCCGAGACCCCTGCAGCGGTGCGGAACGACTCGTACTCGGCATCCGCCGCCCCGCGCTGCGGACGGACGCACACGTACAGCAGCCGGGCGGTCATGGCGCTGATTCTAAGGGCGAGCACGGTGCCCCGCATCCGTCGATGAAGATTTCCGAAGTCCTTGTATCAGGGCGCCCTCTTCCGACTCGTTGCCTATGTGGACACAATGGGCGCTATGACCGACATCGATCGGTCGGAGCCGGGCGAAGAGCGTTTGGGGACTGCTCCGCCCGTGGCATCCGACGATTCTGCCGCGCCCGCTCGCTGGGAGCACGCGGCCGCCCTGTTCCTGCGCTGGCGCGAAGGTGAGACGCGCGCGATGGACGCCCTCGTGCGCCTGATGACGCCCGTGCTGTGGCACGTCGTGCGTGCGTACGGGCTCGACCGTGCGCTCGCGGAGGACGTCGTCCAGACGACGTGGCTGACGCTCGTGCGCCGGCACGACACGATCCAGGATCCGCGCGCGGTGTCCGGGTGGCTCACGATGTGCGCCCGCCGCGAGGCCTGGCGCATAGGCAAGATGCAGCGCCGCGCCGATCCCACCGAGGTGGAGCACCTCGAACCACATCTTCCGACCAATGAGTCGGCCGAGCACGACGCCGTGCTCGATGACGAGAAGCTCCGGCTGTGGACAGCAGTCGGTGGGCTCGACGATCGGTGCCAGCGGCTGCTGCGCATCATCGCGTTCGAGGAGCGCCCTGACTATGCCCGGATCGCCCAGGATCTGGCCATGCCCGTCGGTTCGATAGGGCCGACACGTCAGCGCTGCCTCATCAAGCTCCGCGCCTTGCTCGAGGGCGCTGGATGGGGAGAGGAATGACGACATGGACATCGAGGACCTCGCCGGTGACACGGCGCTCTTCACACGACTTCGCCGGACATGGGAGGACGTCGATCCCGTGCCCGCAGATCTCGCCGACAGGATGGTGGCCGCGGTCGCCGTGGAGGACCTGTCGCGCGAGTACGCACTCCTGACCCTCGTCGAGACGGATCTCGCAGCCGTCCGCAGCGACACCGACACGCTCACGCTGCAGTTCAGCGACGGCACGACGACCGTCCTGCTGCACGTCACGCAGTCCGACACGGGGAAGCATCGGGTCGACGGATGGGTCGATGCCGAAGCCCTTGCGGTCCGGCTCGTGCAGGATGCCGGCGAGTTCGCTGCAGAACTCGGCGAGCACGGCCGGTTCGCCTTCGACGGCGTGCCCGGCGGGGTCTCGCGCATGAAGCTCGCCGTGCGCGACGAGGCCGGCGACCTCCACGACTTCCAGACTCCGCAATTCGAAGTGTGATCCCTGAGGAGAGACGATGACAGACCCCGGATCTCGATCGACCGGTTCCTGGCGCGACCGCTATGACGCGGCGCGGGCGCAGGGAGTCCCCCTGGACCCGTCGAGTGAGCCGGTCAAGGGAGTCGACGCCTACCCGACGTCATACGATCGCTCCCATCTGCTGATCACTGTCTCGGACGGTGAGCTCGATGATCGGCTCGCACTGCTTCGTGACGCCGGGTCCGATTTCGGCTGGGGAATCCAGCTGCAGAACATGGATGGCTCCGAGCTCACGCCGGAGGATGCCTCGGCCCGCGCACAGCGGTGGCGCGAGGCCATGGACCTGCCGATCATCCACCGCGTCGAGATCTTCCCGCAGCCGAGCCCCGACAAGGACGACCAGCCGGTTCCGCCGATCGACGCGTGGCGGCTCCTGCAGCGCGCTCGCGCGCGGGCCGCGGCTCGCGGAGACGGCCCAGCGGTGCCCGGCGTGAGCCTGGATCACGTCATGACCGTGGATCCGTTCGGCGGCGGGACCAACCCGTTCGGTGGAGGCACGAATCCGTTCGGCGGGGGCACGAATCCGTTCGGCGGCGGGACCAACCCGTTCGGCGGCCGGACGAACGACCTCGGCATGGTGGGATACGCAGTGCCGGGGACGGGCGGACGCCAGGTCGTCGACTACGCGGGTGCCGGACCTCAGCGGTCGGCAGTGCTGAGCGCGGGAGGCAGACGCCCGGTCGTCGCCATCCTGGACACCGGATGCGGGTCTCACGAGTGGCTGCCGGATGACATCGTGACGAGATACCCGGTCGTCGACGGCCGAGTCGTCGGCGACGCCGATCCCTCGACCGATCCGGAGGTCTTCCCCGACCAGGCGGGGCCGTACGACGGGATGCTGGATCCTGCCTCGGGACACGGCACGTTCATCGCGGGCATCATCCGCCAGCTGGCGCCGGAGGCCGACATCGTCGCCGTCCGAGTCGCGAACAGCATGGGGGCGCTCCTCGAGGGCGACTTCATGATGGCGGTGCGCTCCCTCGTGAAGTGGATGATGACACCGGAACCAGCCGGGGGACGTCTCATCGACGTCATCAATCTCTCCCTCGGCTACTACCACGAGACCCCGGACGACGATCTGTTCGATCGGACTCTCGCGGAGATGCTGCTCGTCGCCCGGCGCAACGGATGCGCTGTCGTCTGTTCGGCGGGCAACGATGCGACGGACCGTCCGGCATTCCCTGCTGCGCTGTGGAACTGGACCGGGGCCGATTTCTACGTCGATGACTCCGTGGATGCTGCGCCGCACACGGCGGTGGGCGCGCTCAACCCGGCGCACCGTTCGGTGGCGCTCTTCAGCAACATCGGAGGCTGGGTGAAGGTCTACGCGCCGGGGGTCTCGGTCCTCAGCATCACCCCCGGCTTCGTCGGCGGCACGCAGGCGCTCACCCGTAACGATCGGGAGGGTCTGAGGCGTGAGAGCCTCGATCCCGACGACTTCCGTGGCGGGTATGCGGTGTGGAGCGGGACGTCTTTCGCCGCACCGTACATCGCCGGCTCGATGGCGCGATCGATCACGGATCCGCTCATGCGAGGACAGGCGAATCTCGCGTCGGAGCGGATCGCGAACCTTCGCGCCGCCGAGGGAGCGGTCATCGCCGACTGGGATATCGCGGAGATTGCATCCATGTGACGAACGGCGCGGCATGATGATGCTGTGAATGAGGGTGCCGAACTCCTGCGCCGGCGTGCCGTGGAGCAGGCGAACCGTGGTCGATACGCAGCCGCGTGGCGGCTGCTGGCACAAGCGCAGACCCGGACCTCCGATCGTGGAGTGCTCGCGCGCGTGCGAGGCACCGAAGCCGTGATCTTGGCGAACCACGGCGAATTCACGGCCGCGTTCGATGCGGCGAACGCGGCTCTCGCGACCGAGGGCCTCGACACCGAGACGGTTGGAATGCTGCTCGGCCAGCTCGGCACCGTTGCCTCCCTGGCCGGTCGGCCGGAAGAGGCTGAGACCTACTTGTCGTCCGCGCTCGATCAGGTGAGCGAACCTGGGCAGCGGGCGATCCTCCTGGCCAATCGGTCCGTCCTGCGGATGGGTCTGCGCCGCCTCGATGAGGCCGCCCAGGATGCCGCCGCCGCCGTCGAAGCGCACAACCAGAGCGGCAACACGACGCTCGGAGCTCAGACTCGGCACAACCTCGGCTACTTGCATCTCCTCCGCGGCGACCTGGTGCGCGCGCTGGAAGAGATGCGGGCCGCTCGACCGCTCGCGGCATCCTCGCCCGTGGCGACCGCGATCTGCGACACGGATCGCGCAGAGGTCCTGCGCGACGCAGGCCTCACGAGCGAGGCGGAAGCGCTGCTCGCCTCCTCCGCGCCCGTCTTCGGGCGGCATCGCATGCCCCAGTCCCGTGCGGACACGGAACTTCAACTCGCGCGATCGCAACTCATGCACGACCCGGCGAAGGCCAAGAAGACCGCATCAGCGGCGGCCCGCCGGTTCCGCTCGGTGGGAAATGAGGCCTGGGCTGCTCGTGCGGACGCCATCCGCCTGCGCGCGGCACTGTCGGCGGGAGCCTCCACGGCCGGCGCCTCGGGCGCCAAGCCGCGGCGGACGGTCGATCCCGCCGAGGCCGAGGCCGTCGCATCAACTCTCACCGCCCACGGGTTCGCGAGCGAAGCCGCCGGGCTCCGGCTGTCCCTCGACATCTGGCGGTCCCGTCATCCCCTTGGGCATTCTGCTCCGCCGCCCCTGGTTCGCGTGCCGGGCACGGCCTCCCTGGAGGTCCGGCTCCTGGCGCACGAGGCACGGGCGCACCGCGCCGCAGCGTCGGGACGCGAGTCGGCGGTGCGCAGGCATGTGTCAGCCGGGCTCGACGAACTCGCGGAGTGGCAGGGGGCATTCGGCAGCCTCGATCTGCAGACGTCCGTGTCGGCGCACGGACGCAGCCTCATTGTGACCGGCCTCGCGTCGGCAGTGCGTTCCCGGCGCCCTGATGTTCTGTTCGAATGGTCCGAGCGCGCCAGACACCTCAGCCAGCAGGTCGTGGCGATCCGCCCTCCGCAGGATTCGGAGCTCGCCGCGGACCTCGCGGAGCTCCGGAGGCTGCGGGCGGACGACCCGACCGGGGCGTGGCGGCGCGATCCGCGGCTGCTCGCGCTCGAGGAGCGCGCGCGTGAACGGCAGTGGTCCGCGACCGGGGCCGCCGGCATCCATCAGCGCATCACGCTGGAAGGCCTGCGCGACGTCCTCGACGATCGCACGGCCCTCCTCACGTTCATCTACTCGGGGGCTGCCCTGACAGCGCTCGTCGTCACGCGCGATAAGGCGAGGGTCATCGATCTGCCGGGATGGGATGCGGCGCGCAAGGCGTTCTCCGGGTTCCGCGCCGATCTGGACATGTCGGCGTCCATCCGCACCGGACCCATGGCCGACGTCGTCAAGCGCTCGCTCGACGACCGCCTGGCCGTGATCTCCGACGCGCTCCTCGCTGACGCGGTCGCGTTCGCCGACGTCGAGCGCTTCGTGATCACGCTGCCCGGTGAGCTGGAGGGGCTGCCGTGGGCGATGATGCCTGCACTCAAGGGTCGGGTCTTCACGCTCGCCGCCTCGGCGACGAGATGGGCGTCGGTGACCGGAACGTCTCGATTCCCGAAGACCGCGGGATTCGCGGTCGGGCCGCGCGTCCTGCGCGGCGACGAAGAGGTGGATGCGGCGGCCTCAGCGTGGCCCGATGCGCGCATTCTGCGGGGCCCGAAGGCGACGGTGGATGCCGTCGCCGAGCTGGCGCCGGAGGTCGACCTCCTGCATGTGGCTGCGCACGGGCGGCACGCCGCCGACAACGCGCTGTTCTCGGGGTTCGAGCTCGCGGACGGGACCCTGTTCGGCTACGACGTCGACCGCATCGCTCAGGTGCCGACCATCGTCGTGCTGTCCTCGTGCGAGGTCGGGCGATCGTCGGTCCGTTGGGGCGAGGAGGCCGTGGGCATGGCGCGCGTGTGGCTCCACGCCGGCACGCGCGCGGTGGTCGCGACGCCCGTCATCGTCGCCGACGACATCGCGTGCGAGCTCCTCGGGGCGATGCACCAGGGCCTCGCCGAGGGGCGCGGGCCTTCGGCCGCACTTGCCGATGCCTCGGCGCGGACGGGGCTGGTGTCGTCTTTCCAGGTGCACGGCGCAGGTTTCTGAGCGTCCGTGTATCAGGCGTGCGACGGGCCGCTCTGACACTGTGGAACGACGCTGCAGTACACGGAATCGGGTTCCGTGGTGCTGGGGGCAGCGGGGCGGTCATCATGGGGGGCACACGGGGAGTGCCGACCGTCATCGAAGTTCCACGGGGGACGTCGCAGAGACCCAGGTCGGCGATGTCCCCCGCTTTCGTCTTTGCGGTGTCTCCTCGCCTCGGCAGCTCGCGCGGTCGATAGCGGCCTTCGCGCCTGATGCGTTCGGCCGCGGATGCCGGTTCCGCAGCGCGAGCAGGAAGTGACAGCTGCGCGACTCGGGGTCAGCGGGAGGAGTTCGCGGTGCGGCCCCGGACGATGCCGACGAACGTATCGACCTCGGGCGTCGTGCGGTCGGCGACCCAGGCGAGCGAGACGCGGGAGGTCGGCGCATCGCGCAGCGGCCGGTACTCGGCATCCTTCCGATGGTGAAGACGCGCGAGCGACATCGGCACGATGACGACGCCGACGCCCGCGGCGACCGTCGCGATCGCCTCCTCGGTGGTCTCTGGCGGGTCGAATCGCGGCGCGACGGTGCCGTCGACCGTCAGCCCGAGGACGTCGTCGCGGGGGACGATCAGCACCTCGCCCTCGAGGTCTGCGGCATCGAGCTCGTCGGCGGCGGTGAGGTGCGACTCGGCCGAGACGACGACCACCGTCACCTCGTCGTACAGCGCGATGACGTGCAGGTCGGTCTTGTCGATCGGCTCGCGCACGAGAGCCGCATCCACGTCTCCGCGGATCAGCGCGTCGCGCTGCTCGGCGACGCTCAGCGGGATGAGATCGAGGCTGGTGCGCGGCATCCGCTCGTTCCAGATGTCGATCCACTTGCCGGGCGTCGCGCCGGGGATCGTGCCGAGCGCGAACGACTCGGCGGGCTCCGGCTCGGGCGCGACCGGCTGCGGCGCGGGCTTCTGTCTCGGCCGGCTGGGCGCCGGCTGGCCTGCCGCGGGCTTCCCCGCGGCCGGCTTCTTCGGGCCCTGTGTGCCTCGTCGTGCTCCGTTCCGCCTGCCGGATCCGCCTGCCATACCGCCACAGTATCCCCGTGCCGCGCCGGTCATCGTGCCGGGGCGTGCAGAACTCCGCCGATCGGGGCTTGGCAGCGCCCGATCGGCGCGGATTCCGCGCTGTGGCGCTCGCATCGGTGGAGTTCTGCACGCCCGCTCGTCCGCACGATACGGTGTCGGCATGGTCGCGACACTCGCCTTCATCTTCGCGGGGCTCGCCGCGCTCCTGCACGTCTACATCTTCTACATGGAGAGCATCGCGTGGCGGCGGCCGGCCATCTGGAAGCGGTTCGGGGTCGAGAGTCAGGACGCAGCCGACATCACCCGTCCGATGGCGTACAACCAGGGGTTCTACAACCTGTTCCTGGCGATCGGGGCGGGGCTCGGCATTCTGCTGTTCTCGTTCGGCAGCCCGGACGGGGAGATCGCCGGGCGCACCCTGGTCCTCTTCAGCCTCGGGTCGATGGTGGCGGCCGCGCTCGTCCTCATGACGAGCGGTCTGAAGTACCTGCGGGCGGCCCTGATCCAGGGCACGCTGCCGCTCATCGGCTTCGTGCTGACGCTCTTCGCGTAGGGAGGCTCAGCGCTTTCGTCTCGCTCGCTCAACGACCGGCGCAAGAGTTACTGCGTTTCGGCTCGCTCGTTCCTCGCTCGCGCAACGACCGGCGAGGCTCATCACCC
The DNA here is from genome assembly GCF_030315975.1 of Microbacterium candidum. Classification (GTDB taxonomy): domain Bacteria; phylum Actinomycetota; class Actinomycetes; order Actinomycetales; family Microbacteriaceae; genus Microbacterium; species Microbacterium candidum. Next base: position 888,441 of record NZ_JASXSZ010000001.1, read on the forward strand.
TGCGGGTCGTTGATCGAGCGCAGCGAGTCGAAACGCAGTGACTCAGCATTCACACCTGCGAGCGAAGCGAGTCGAAACGCAGTGCCCGAAGGCTCAGGCCGCGAGGTGCAGGCCGCGCTTGTCGGTGGCGATGCGCTCGCCATCCTGGACGCTCTCGTCGTCGCCCAGGAGAGCCCCGGGCGCCACGACGGCGTGATCTCCGATGTGCGTGCGCACCCCGATCTTCGCGCGCGCGCCGATGACGGCGTGCGGGCCGATGTGGGCGTGTGCGGCGATGTCCGCCTCGGGGCCGATGACGGCGTCGGATTCGACCCAGGCTCCGTGGTGGATGTGCACTCCCGCAGCGATCTGCGCGCCGGGCTCGACGTACGCGCCCGTCTCGACCACAGCGGTCGGGTGGACCTTCGCGCCGTGCGCGACAAGCCCCCGGCCGTTGACGTGCTTGCGGTATCGCAGCGTCTCGCCGCTGTCCTTCTCGATGTCGACGTAGTTCTTACCCAAGAGAGTTCCTCCGTCGGCGCAGTATGCGCCGGAATAGATGCAACGTCGACGCGGTAGCAGGCATTCCCGTACCCAGGGTTCACACATGCAGCACAAGGGGGATGCCGCATTCCGCGGCATCCCCCCCACGAAAATCCCTGATCAGACCACTGCGAGGGCGTCGATCTCGACCAGCATCTCGGCGCGCGGGAGCTCGACGAAGACCGTGGTCCGCGACGGCAGCACCCCGCTCGGGGTGTGAGCTGTGACGAACGCGCCGTACGCCTCGTTCATGATCGGGAAGTCCTCGCGCTTGGTGAGGTAGACCCGCAGCATCACGACGTCGTCGAACGTCGCGCCGGACGCCTCGACGATCGCCTTGACGTTCTCGAGAGTCCGGGTGGTCTGTGCCGCCACGTCGTCCGGGAACAGGTACTCGTTCGTGACCGGATCGACCGGGCCCTGCCCCGAGACCTGCACGATCGGACCCTTGCGCACCCCCTGCGAGAAGACGTGCGCGGGAGCGGGTGCGCCGGGGGTCGAAACGCGGGTCTTGGATGTCATGGCCGTTCCTCTCGGCTCGGGACGGGCCGGGATGCTGCCCAGCCCAGGTCTGCGGATGCGCCCTGCGTCGCCGTCATCAGAAGCGGGAGCAGCCCGAGCACCTCGTGGGCCGGGAGCGACACCGTCGGTGCGGAGACGGATGCGGCGGCCACGACCGTTCCGCTCCCGTCGCGGATGGGCGCGGCCACGCAGTTGATGAACGACTCGTGCTCGCCGCTGTCGCGCGCGAACCCGTCGGCGCGGACGCGCTCGAGCTCGGCCAGGTAGTCGGCCGCGTTCGTGATGGTGCGGTCGGTGAAGGTCACGTACTCGATGCTCTCCGCGATCTGCTGCCGCTCGGCGAGCGGCTTGTCGGCGATGAGGACCTTTCCGACCGCGGTGCAGTGCAGGGGTGCGCGCAGTCCGACACGCGAGTACATCCGGATGCCGCTGCGCGCCTCGAGCTTGTCGATGTAGACGGCATCCCCGGACTCCAGCGCGGCGAGGTGCACGGTCTGCCCGGTCTGCGCGTTCAGCTGCTCGAGGTGCGGACGGGCGACCTCGCGGACGTCGCGCTGCGCGAGCGCCGCGCCGGCCAGCTCGAACAGCCGGCTGCCGAGCCGGTAGCGGTGCTGCGCGTCGTGCGTGACGAAGCGCTGCGCCTCGAGCGTCTGCAGGAGCCGGAGGATCGTCGACTTGTGCACGTCGAGCCGCTCCGCACACTCGTCGAGGGTCTGCGCGCCCTCCTGGAGCGCGGAGAGGAGGTCGAGTGCGCGCGTGACGCTCTGGTTCATCGGACGACCTCCGCGGGACCGGCGACGTGGTCGGTGACGGATGCGAGCGCGCACGCGGCGGTGTCGTGGCCATGCCGCACGCACTCGGCGAGTGGCAGGCCGTGCAGGATGCCGGCGAGCAGGCCAGAGGCGAACGCATCCCCCGCCCCGATCGACTCCACGACCTCGACCTTTCGCGGTGCGACCTCGACGCGCTGGTCGCCGTCGAACGCGACGACTGCGCCGCCGTTGTTCTTCACGACGAGCCACCGCGGTTCGGGGAATGCGCGGCGCACGTCCTCGGCGGAGGTGAGGCCGAAGACCTCTTCGGCCTCGTCGAGCCCGGTCATCGCGATGTCGGAGGAGCGGAAGAACGTGGAGAGGATGCGGCGGCCCGCATCCTCACGCCCCGTCCACAGTCGCGGACGCCAGTTGACGTCGAACGAGACGAGGGCACGCCCCCGCACGGCCTCGACGAGCGCGCGCTGCGCCTCGAACGCCGAGTCCGACAGCGCCGGAGTGATGCCGGTCGTGTGGACGAGAGCGGATGCGTCGAGCGCGGCCGCGACGGCGGGGTCGTCGAGGAGCTCCGGCGCTAGGTGCGCACCCGCGGATGCCGTGCGGTAGTAGTGCATCCGGCTGCCGCCGGGGCCGAGGTCGTTGGGGGCTCCCGAACCACCGCCCACCTCTTTGACGTAGAGCCCGGTCGCGTGCTTCGGGTCGACCGGGATGGCGGAGACGTCCACCCCGAGGCGGTCGAGCTCGTCGCGGATGTAGCGCCCGAACCCGTCGTCGCCCACCCGGGTGATCGCGGATGCCTGCACGCCGAGGCTCGCGAGGCCGATCGCGACGTTCGCCTCGGCACCGCCGAGCGACCGCCGGAAGCGCGTGGACTGCTCGAGGGGCCCGGGTTCGTCCTGGACGAGCACGACGAGTGCTTCTCCGAACGTGGCCGCGGTCGGAACGGCGGGCGCGGTCGGGTGCGGAGGCATGAAGCGAGGATATCCGGGCGCCGAAAATCCTGCAACGAGTATTGCGTGATGTGCAACAGGGGTGTGGCATCATGGTCGCGTGGATGCATCCGCGCGCGCTGCGCTCCCGCTCTCGGTTCGGGACAAGTCCTTTCCGCCCGCCTCGCACGGGCTCTCCGTCGAGCAGTTCCTCTCTGCTTCGCCGCACCGGTCGGACTTCGCGACGCCGCTGCTGACGCTTGATCGCGCGGCGATGGCGCACAACGTCGCGCTGATGACCGAGTGGGCGTCCGCGGTCGGGGTGCGCCTCGCGCCGCACGGCAAGACGACGATGGCCCCCGTGCTGTGGCAGGAGCTCTTCGACGCCGGCGTCTGGGCGTTGACGCTCGCCACCGCGTGGCAGGCGCAGGTCGCCCGCGCGCACGGGGTGCGCCGCATCCTGATCGCGAACGAGGTGGTCGATCCGGTCGCGCTGCGCTGGATCGCGGCGGAGCTCGCAGAACACGAGGACGTCGACATCCTCTGCTGGGCCGACGGTGTGGACGTCGTGCGCGCGATGACCGCCGCGCTCGGCGGGGCGGACGGTCGGCTGCGCGTGCTCGTGGATGTCGGGCGTCCCGGCGGCCGCACGGGCGTCCGCAACCAGGGGACCGCGCGCGAGATCGCCGAGGCGATCGCCGCATCCTCATCGCTCGAGCTCGGCGGCGTGGGCGGGTACGAGGGGGCGATCGCGCACGGACGGGGGGCTGCATCCCTCGATGCCGTCGACGCGTACCTTCGTGACATGGCGGCGCTGCACCGCGAGTTCACGGACGCCGGCCTCTATCCCGCGGGTGCACGCGGGATCGTGACGGCGGGTGGCAGCGCCTACTTCGACCGCGTCGGCGCGGTGCTTCCGGGCCTGTGCCCGGACGCGGACGTCGTCGTGCGCGCCGGCGCCTTCCACATCCACGACAACGGCTACTACGAGCGTGTGAGCCCGATGGGGCGGGTGATCGGCGACGCCGAGTTCCGCTCGGCGATGCACGTGTGGGCGCGCGTCGTGTCGCGCCCGGAGCCGGGGCTCGCGATCCTCGACTGCGGCAAGCGGGACGCGTCGTTCGACGAGGGGATGCCGGTCGCCCAGCGCGTCGACGGCCGGGCCGACGCCGTGCTCGAGGGCAGCGAGGTCGTGAAGATGAATGACCAGCATGCGTTCCTGCGGCTCGCGGATGGTGCCTCGCTGGACGTGGGCGATGTCGTGCGTCTCGGACTGTCGCATCCGTGCACGGTGCTCGACAAATGGCGACGCGTGCCGGTCGTCGCGGACGCGGATGCCGTCGACCCGGAGGTCGTCGACGTCGTGGACACCTGGTTCTGACGTGCCTTCGCTGAGCGAGCGGATCGCGGCGAAGTGACCGACCGGCTGCTGCGCGGGGCGACCGTCGTGGACGGCACGGGGGCGCCTCGGTACAGCGCCGACGTGCTGCTGCGCGGCGACCGCATCGACCGCATCGCCCCCGCGATCGAGGCTTCGATCGAGCCCGACGCGGAGGTCTGGGATGCCGCCGGCCTCGTGCTCGCGCCGGGCTTCATCGACATGCACGCGCACTCCGATCTCGCCGTGCTCGCCGATCCCGTGCACCTCGCGAAGGTCAGCCAGGGCGTCACGACCGAGGTGATCGGCCAGGACGGCATCGGCTACGCGCCCGTCGACGACGCCGTGCTGCCCGCCCTCCGCCGGCAGATCGCCGGCTGGAACGGCCACCCCGAACTCGACGTCGACTGGCGGTCGATGGGGGAGTACCTCGACCGGCTGGCGCGCGGAACAGCGCTCAACACCGCTGTGCTCGTCCCGCAGGGGAACCTGCGCCTTCTGGCCGTCGGAAGTGCCGATCGGCCCGCGACCGCGGCCGAGATCGACCGGATGCGCGGCATCCTCGCCGACTCCCTGGCCGCCGGCGCGGTCGGGATGTCGAGCGGGCTGACGTACGTCCCCGGCATGTACGCCGACAGTGCCGAGCTGGCCGCCCTCTGCCGCGTGGTCGCGGAGGCGGGCGGCTACTACGCGCCGCACACGCGCTCGTACGGAGCCGGGGCGCTCGCGGCGTACACCGAGATGATCGACATCGCCCGCGACACGGGATGCGCGCTGCACCTGACGCATGCGACCCTCAACTTCGCATCGAACGCGGATGCGGCCCCCCGCTTCCTCGAGCTGATCGACGCGGCGCTGGCCGACGGCGTCGACGTCACGCTCGACACGTACCCGTACCTCCCCGGAGCGACGACGCTCGTCGCGCTGCTGCCGAGCTGGATCGCCGCGGGCGGAATCGACGCACTGCGCGACCGGCTCGCCGCGGGCCGCGACCGCGACGCCCTCGTGCGGGCGCTCGACGTCGACGGATGCGACGGATTCCACGGCGAACGCGCCGACTGGACCACCATCCAGATCTCCGGCGTCTCGAACCCCGTGCTGGCATCGTTGGTCGGCCGGACCATTGCCGAGATCGCGGCGGAGACGGGGGAGGAGCCGGTGGATGCCGTCATCCGCATCCTCCTCTCCGACGATCTTGCGACCGGCGTGCTCATGCACATCGGGCACGAGCAGAACGTGCAGACGATCATGCGGCATCCCGTGCACACAGGCGGCAGCGACGGGATCCTCGTGGGCGATCGGCCGCATCCGCGCGCGTGGGGGACGTTCCCGCGCTACCTCGGTCGGTACGTCCGCGAGCTCGGCGTGCTTTCGCTGGAGGAGGCGATCCGCCACCTGTGCGGCACGCCCGCGCGACGACTCAGGATGCGGGACCGCGGCCTCGTCCGCGAGGGCTTCGTCGCGGACCTCGTCCTGTTCGACCCGCTTCGGGTACTGGATCGGGCCACATTCGATCAGCCCCGGCGGACGGCGGACGGCATCGCGGCAGTCTTCGTCGGCGGAGAACTCGCGTATCGCGACGGCGAGCGCACGGACAGTCGTTCGGGGCGCTCGCTCCGGATGACGAAGGAGGGAACCGGATGACCGTTCTGGAACTGCTGAAGCAGGATGCGGCGCTCGCGCTGCCGCGACTCTCCTCGATCCCCGAGCCCGTTGCGCTGCTGCGCGCGCTCGCGGCAGGTGGCATCCACGTCGTCGAGTTCGCCTTCACGACGCCGGGGGTCGCCGATGTCATCGCCGCTTCGGTCGATGTGGACGGGGTGCGCGTGGGGGCCGGCACGGTGGTCACCGCGGCTCAGGCGCGGGAGGCGATCGCCGCGGGCGCGTCGTTCCTGGTGACACCCGGTGTCGTCACCGAGGTGGCCGAGGCCGCCACGGTTCCCGTGATCATGGGCGCGTTCACCCCGACCGAGGCTCTCACCGCAGTGTCGCTCGGAGCGGCGGCCGTGAAGATCTTCCCGGCGTCGACGGTGGGTCCGGCGTACTTCACGCACCTCCACGGGCCGTTCCCGGACATGCCGCTCGTCGCGTCGGGCGGGCTGCACGAGGGCAACGCGGGGGAGTACATCCGCGCCGGCGCCCTCGCCGTGACTGCCGGCTCGAGCGTCGTCTCGGCCGCGGACGTGGCATCCGGGAACTGGGATGCGGTGACCGCCCGCGCCAGCGCCTTCATCGTCGCCGCCCGCTCCTGACCCCTCCCGGTCCCCGAGCTTGTCGAGGGGTCGTTGTCGTGCGGCGTCGACGCTTCGACAGGCTCAGCGACCGGGGTTCTGAGCTGCTCTCGGGTTCAGGGGGGGGCTTCCGGTCCCCGAGCTTGTCGAGGGGTCGTCGCTTCGCCAGGCTCAGCGACCGGTGGCGGCGCTACTCCAGGTTGGCGGTCAGGCGGGCGATCTCGGCGGCGCGCTCGGCGCGGTCGTAGTGCTTCCCGGGGACACCGGGGATCTTCTGCCACGGATGCGGGCCGGATGCGGGACGGTATTCGATCCCAGCGGCATCCAGTCGCTCCAGGTGCACAGACAGACGCGCATCGAACGAATCCAGACCCACAGGACCGCTCCACAGCGCCTCGGCCAGCGCGCACGCGCGCGGGAACACCTGGTAGTCGAGGCGCCGGGCCGAGTCGATGTGCTCGGTCCAGACGTTCCCCTGGCCGCCCAGAATACGGTCCCGCTCTGCCCCGACGAGCACCGCAGGCACAGGATCGAAAGCCCGCACCGAAGACACAGTCGTCACGAGCCCCGTCGGGATCGGCTCGTCCGGAGAGTCCGACTGCCGGTAGTCGAAGTACACCGTGTCCTCCGGGCACATCACGACGTCCGAGCCGCGGCGCGCGGCGATGACGGCTCCCGCTGATCCACGCCAGGATGCCACGGTCGCACCTTCGACGAGCCCGCCTTCGAGGATCTCGTCCCAGCCGTACAGGCGTCGCCTGCGCGAGCGCACGTGCTCGTCGATGCGCGCGATGAACCAGCTCTGCAGCTCATCTTCCGAGGACAGCCCCAGAGACCGCATCCGCTCCTGGGTCGCCGCATCCGCCCGCCACTCGTCCTTCTTGCACTCGTCGCCGCCGATGCCGATGAGCTCGGACGGGAAGATGTCGATGACCTCGTCGAGCACGTCGCAGAAGAACGCGATCGTGGACTCCTCGACGTTGAGCGCGTGCGGGTTGATGCCCCAGCGGGTCCACGGCTCCGACTCGCGCGCGTGCCCGATCTCGGGGTAGGCGGCCATCGCGGCCTGCACGTGCCCGGGCAGCTCGATCTCCGGCACGACCGTCACCCCGCGGGCGGCGGCGTACGCGACGATCTCGCGCAGGTCGTCCTGCGTGTAGAAGCCGCCGTGCGGTGTGGGGTCGAAGGATGCGTCGGGCCCGGCGCCGCGCTGCGATCCGCTGCGCCACGCGCCGACCTCGGTCAACCGCGGATGGCGAAGGATCTCGACGCGCCAGCCCTGATCGTCGGTGAGGTGCAGCTGCAACACGTTGAGCCGGTGCATCGCGAGCTGGTCGATGAGCCGCAGCACCTCGTGCACCGGGAAGAAGTGCCGGGCGACGTCGAGCATCAGGCCGCGCCACGCGAATCGCGGGGCGTCCTCGATGCGGACGGCCGGGACAGACCAGCCCGAAGTAGCCGAGCCGCGGCGATAGATGGATGGCGGAAGCAGCTGCAGCAGCGTTTGCACGGCCCAGTGCGCTCCGCGCGCTCCGCCGGCGGTGATGCGCACACCCGCAGCGTCGACGGAGAGCGCGTAGGCCTCGTCATCCATCGCCGCATCCCGGGTCAACGAAACAGCCGCGTCACCCTCGACGATCGGCACCGGCAGACCCGTCGCGCGCCGCAGAGTTTCCTGCAGGAGGTAGGCCGCATCGCGCAGGGAGGCATCGAACCGGATGCGGGTCGCGTCGGTGAGCGCGAACTCCCCGGCGGTGGGGGCGGCGACGACGGGCTGCGGCAGGAGGTTCGTCACGGGGCATCCCATCTCGTTGCGCATGCTGCAACAGGGTTGCGCTGCATGAAACGAGCCTATTCGACATGGCGGACGTCGCACCGCCGGTCCAGCGCGTTCGCGGTCACACCGCCCGCAAGGCGCCCTTCTGGGCGTATACATGAAGGACCAGTTGTTGTTCACGCTGACCGTGCGGCCCGCCACCGTCAGCACTGTGACGAAAGGTGCGGATTTTCGGGGGGAACGGCGGCATCCGTGCTCGCTCCCCGTGGAGGTGTTCTTCATGCTCGTGCTGCGCCGGTTGGTGTCCGGTGGGGGAGCTATGAAGGGCTGATCCCGGACAGGATCGGAAGGGGGGATGCTGCGATTCGCAGCATCCCCCCTTCTCACTCGTCGACGTGCCCCAGATGTACGCGACACGCCCGGCGTGTCGTGCTTCTCGGGCACGTCAACGAGCGTGACCGTCCCGAGCGGGTCAGGCGGTGTACTCGTCCGCGACGTCGAGAGCGCGGTCGATGACGTCGAGCCCGCGGCGCAGCTCCTCCTCGGAGATGACGAGCGGCGGCGCGACGTGCAGGCGGTTGAAGTGCGTGAACGGCCACACGCCGGCCTTCTTGCATGCTGCGGCGAGCGCACCCATGGGCGCCGCATCCGCGCCCGAGGCGTTGAACGGCACGAGCGGCTCGCGCGTCTCCTTCGAGCGGACGAGCTCGATCGCCCAGAAGAGGCCCGCTCCGCGGATCTCGCCGACCGACGGGTGGCGCTCGAGCATCTCCTTGAGGCGCGGCTCGACGACGCGCGAGCCGAGGTCGCGGACGCGCTCGAGGATGCCGTCGCGCTCGAAGACCTCGAACGTGGCGACGCCGGCGGCGCACGCGAGCGGGTGGCCCGAGTACGTGAGTCCGCCCTGGAACGCCACGGTGTCGAAGTGCGCCGCGATGCGGTCGGAGATGACGACGCCGCCGAGCGGCACGTAGCCCGAGTTCACGCCCTTCGCGAAGGTGATGAGGTCCGGGGTGACGCCGAAGCGGTCGACGGCGAACCACTCGCCGACGCGGCCGAAGCCGACCATGACCTCGTCCGCGATGAACACGATCCCGTACTTGTCGCACAGGTCGCGCACGCCCTGCAGGTAACCGGGCGGCGGAACCAGGATGCCGTTGGTGCCGACGATCGACTCGATGATGATCGCCGCGATCGTCGACGCGCCCTCGAGCACGATGACCTGCTCGAGGTGCTCGAGCGCGCGCTGCCCCTCCTCCTCCGCCGAAGAGGAGTGGAACGGCGAGCGGTAGGCGTACGGGCCGAAGAAGTGCGCCACGCTGCCGTCGCCGGGCTCGTTCGTCCAGCGACGCGGGTCGCCGGTGAGCGTGATGGCGGTGGTGGTGTTGCCGTGGTAGCTGCGGTACATCGCCAGCACCTTGCGCTTGCCGGTGACGGCACGCGCCATCCGGACCGCGTTCTCGTTCGCGTCCGCGCCGCCGTTGGTGAAGAACACCTTGTTCAGGTCGCCGGGGGCGACCTCGGCGATGCGGCGCGCGAGCTCGCCGCGCACATCGTTGGCCATCGCGGGCTGGATCGTCGCGAGACGGCTCGCCTGCTCCTGGATGGCGCGGACGAGATCGGGATGCTGGTGCCCCAGGTTCAGATTCACGAGCTGCGACGAGAAGTCGAGGAAGGCGTTGCCCTGGTAGTCCCAGAAGGTCGAGCCCTCACCCGCGGCGACGGGCAGCGGGTCGATGAGGGCCTGCGCGCTCCACGAGTGGAACACGTGCCCGCGGTCGTCGGCGCGCACGCGCGCCTCGGCCTCCGGGTCGGGCAGGGTGTGCGTCGCACCGAGCCGGTCGGTGTACGCGGCGGTGGTGAGGGTGTCGGTCATGTTGGAGGGCTCCTTTGCTCCATGCGGGTCGTTGAGCGAGCGAGGAACGAGCGAGACGAAACGCAGTGAGTCTGCGTGCTGCGTTTCGTCTCGCTTCGCTCGCTCAACGACCCGCCAGGGGAGTAGTGATGCGGGAAGCCGAGGTTGATGCCACCGTGGGTCGCCGGGTCGAGCCAGCGGCTGGTGATGGCCTTCTCGCGGGTGAAGAAGTCGAACCCGTGCACGCCGTACGCCTTGGCGTCGCCGAACAGCGACTGCTTCCAGCCGCCGAACGAGTGGTAGGCGACCGGCACGGGGATCGGCACGTTGATGCCGATCATGCCGACCTGGATCTCGTTCTGGAAGCGGCGGGCGGCGCCGCCGTCGTTCGTGAAGATCGCGGTGCCGTTGCCGAACTGGCCGGAGTTGATGAGGTCGACGCCCTCCTGGAAGGTCTCGACGCGCACGACCGAGAGCACCGGTCCGAAGATCTCCTCGGTGTAGGCGCGGGAGGTCGTGGGCACGTTGTCGAGCAGCGTCGGGCCGAAGAAGAAGCCGTCCTCCGCGCCATCCACCGTGAACCCGCGGCCGTCGACGACGACGGTCGCCCCGTCGGCCTCGGCGATGTCGACGTACGACGACACCTTGTCGCGGTGCACGCCCGTGATGAGCGGCCCCATGTCGGGCTCGGGGGTGGATGCCCCGTTGCCGATGTGGAGCTTCGCGATGCGCTCCTTGACCTTCTCGATCAGCGCGTCGGCGACGGGCTCGACCGCGAGGACGACCGAGATCGCCATGCAGCGCTCGCCCGCGGCGCCGTAGCCCGCGTTGACCGCCATGTCGGCGGCGAGCTCGAGGTCTGCGTCGGGGAGGACCAGCATGTGGTTCTTCGCTCCGCCGAGCGCCTGGACGCGCTTGCCGTGCTTCGAGGCGGTCTCGTAGATGTACTGCGCGATCGGGGTCGAGCCGACGAACGAGATCGACTGCACGTCGGGGCTGGTGAGGAGGCCGTCGACGGCCTGCTTGTCGCCCTGGAGCACGTTGAAGACGCCGTCCGGGAGGCCGGCTTCCTTCCACAGCTTCGCGATCCACAGGGCGGCCGACGGGTCCTTCTCGGACGGCTTCAGCACGACGGCGTTGCCCGCCGCGATCGCGATCGGGAAGAACCACATCGGCACCATGGCCGGGAAGTTGAACGGGCTGATGATGCCGACGACGCCGAGGGGCTGCTTGACCGAGTAGACGTCGATTCCGGTGGAGACGTTCTCGGAGTAGGCGCCCTTGATGAGGTGCGGGAAGCCGCACGCGAGCTCGACGACCTCCATGCCGCGGGCGATCTCGCCCAGCGCGTCGGAGTGGACCTTGCCGTGCTCGGCGGTGATGAGGGCGGCGAGCTCCCCGCGGCGCTGGTTCAGCAGCTCGCGGAACGCGAAGATGACGGCCTGGCGCTTCGCGATCGAGTAGTCCGACCAGGCTTCGAAGCCGCGGACGGCGGATGCGATCGCCGCGGCGATCTCCGCGTCATCCGCGAGGGCGACCTCGGCCTGCACGGCACCCGTGGCGGGGTTGAAGACCGGAGCGGTGCGGCCCGAGGTCGAGGGGGCGAGCGCGCCGTCGATCCAGTGACCGATGACCGGGGTGCTCGTCTCCACGCCGCTCGGCGCAGTTTCAGTGATGCTCATGATTCCCTTCCCGGGCCGGACAGATCGTGCGGGGCCCATATAAGCTTATGAACTCAAGTGTGACACCGGGAAGAGGGGCACGACGATGGATGATCGTCGCGAAGATGCGTCGATCCGCACGGATCGTCCGACGGATGCGGCGGCGGATGCCAGCCTCCCGACTGTTCGCGAGGTGCTCGCGCTGCCCGAGCTCGTCGAGGGCCTGCCGGACGTCATCGTCGGCGGCGACGCGCTGGATGCGCGGGTGCGCTGGGTGCACGTCTCCGACAGCGCCGGCGTCGCGCGACTCCTGAACGGCGGCGAGCTGCTGCTGTCGACCGGAAGCGGATGGCCCGCCGACCCGAACGCCCTCCGCACCTTCATCGGCGACCTCGTCGCCGCAGGGCTCTCCGGCCTCGTGCTCGAGCTCGGCACGCACTACCGATACCTGCCGGCCGTCGTCGCGGAGGCTGCGCGCGAGCGCGACCTGGCGCTCGTGACCCTCCACCGCGAGGTGAAGTTCGTCGCCGTCACCGAGGCCGTGCACAACCGCATCATCTCCGAGCAGATCGCGGCCCTGCGCGCCCGCGACGAGGTGCGCGAGCGGTTCACGGCGCTCGCCCTGCGCGGTGCGCCCGCCGACTACGTCGTGCACCAGCTCGCCCAGACGCTCGGCGCTCCGGTCGTGCTCGAGAACCTCGCGCACGAGGTGATCGCCGCCGACATCCCGCCCGCTCTCGAAGAGGAGCTGCTCACCGGCTGGGAGTACCGCTCGCGCGCGGCGCACCGGGACCCGGGGGAGTGGCTCGTCGTGCCCGTCGAGGCGCGGGGCACGCGGTGGGGGAACCTGCTGCTGCTGCCGGGCCCGCCGCATCCCGCCGGCCGGCGCGGCGTTCTCGAACAGGGCGCGATCGCGCTCGCGCTTGGAAGGTTGGCCGAGGGCGAGGCCGACGAATGGTCGCGCCTCAGCCGTCGACGTCTCGTTGACGGGCTCCTCGCCGGGCGCTTTGCCGGCGCCGGTGCCGCCGGTGCGCGCCTCGAGGCGGCGGGACTGCCCGTGACGGGGGCGCGCCTGCATGGCGTCGTGCTTTCCGGCGCACCCATCGTGTCGGAAGCGGTGGATGCCGCGGCCCGCGGCCTGCGCGGACGGGCGTTGACGGGCTCAGCCCCCGCGGGCGTTCCCGGACCTGCGGCGGCGATCCTGCTGTCGCTGCCGGTGGGCGTGGAGTTCGACGACCGCACTGCGCGTGCGTTCGCGCGCGCCGCCGCTGGGGATGGTGCGGATCGGTCTGTGCTCTCTGTGGGTGCGGCCGCCTATGGGTTGGACGAGGCGCTGGCTTCGTTGCAGGAAGCGATCGACCTGGCCGCCGGCGGCGGGTGGCGGGAGGGCCGCGGGCTACGTGTGCGCCGGGGTGACGATCGTCCGCTCGTGCGGCTGCTGACGACACTCCGCGACGACCACCGCCTGCTCGAGCACGGCGAGCGGATGCTCGCGCCGCTCATCGACTACGACCTGGCCCGCGACGGCGACCTCCTCGACGTGCTGGGTGCGATGCTCGCCCATCCCGGCAACCGCACCGCCGCGGCCTCCGCCTCGCACCTGTCGCGCTCGGTCTTCTACCAGCGCATCTCCCTGATCGAAGACCTGCTCGACACCGACCTGGACGACGGCGAGACCCAGGCCGCCCTGCACGTCGCCCTCCTGGTGCGCCGCGCGGCTCGCCGGTAGTTCACCCGGTCCCCGAGCCTGTCGAGGGGTCGTTGCTCCGGTCGTTGAGCGAGCGAAGCGAGTCGAACCGCAGCGACGCCTCCGGTCCCCGAGCCTGTCGAGGGGTCGTCCTCATCGCGGGTAGTTACGACCCCTCGACGAGCTCGGGGACCGGCGGGTCCCGCCGCGAGTCAGGCGGAGACGGCCTCGGCGGAGTGCACGACCTCGCCCGCGAGCACCGTCATCCGAACCCCGGCCGACAGCAGCACCTCCGGCCCATCAACAAAGGGGTCGGCATCCAGCACGAAGAAGTCGGCTGCGGCGCCCGGCCGAAGAACACCCAGCTCGCCGTCCCACCGGGAGGCATAGGCGGCATCGCGGGTGGCGCGGCGCACGGCGTCCGCGATGGGCATCGCGTTGCGCGGGATGTTCGCGGGCAGCCCGGGAACGAGAGCCGACTGCCGCGTCGCGGCGATGTAGAGGTTCGGCAGCGGCTGGTAGGGAGCCGTCGGCGCATCCGTTCCGAGCGCGATCGTGGCACCCGCATCCGCGAATTCGCCCCACGGGTATCCCCGCTCGACGCGGTCGTCGCCGAGCATCGCGCGCCAGTTCTCCTGGATCGCCGGGTCGCAGTGCACCGGCTGCAGCGACGCGACGACACCGAGGCGCGCGAGGCGCGCGGGGGTGGCGGCATCCACCGTCTCGAGGTGCTCGAGGCGGTGACGCCGGTCATCGCGCGGACCGTTGGCGGCGACGGCCGCCTCGAGCGCGTCGAGGGCGAGGGCGGATGCGGCGTCCCCGATGGCGTGCATCGCGACCTGGAGGCCCGCTGCATCCGCCGCCGTCACGACAGCGGAGAGCGACGCAAGGTCCCACAGCGCATCAGGATGCGACCCGTCGGCGAACGGGTGGCGCATCGCGGCGGTGCAGCTGTCGATGACGCCGTCGACGAAGATCTTGATGCCGGTGATGCGCAGCCAGGGTCCGCGAAGCGTAGAGGCCAGCGAGACAGCGCGCGCGACGCCGGCCAGATCCCCGGCGGAGGAGGAGGTGCGGTTGACCACCCAATGCCCGGCGACGCGCATCGGCAGGCGCCCATCGCGCTTCTGCAGAGCAAGCAGAGCACGCAGCTCCGGCTCACCGAGTCCCATGTCGACCGCCGCCGTGACTCCCACCGCGAGATACGACTCGAACGCGGCCGAGAGGGAGGCCTCGCGGTCGGCGTCGGAGACAAGCGAGTCGAGCACGTCCCGCATGAGACCGAGAGACGCGTTCTCCATCAGCATCCCGGTCGCCGCACCCGAGGCATCCCGCTCGATGGTCCCGCCGATCGGATCGGGCGTCGCGTCGACAACCCCGAGCTCCGCCAGGGCCGCACTGTTGACCCACGCGGAGTGGTGGTCGTTGGCGATGAGGTAGGCCGGGCGGTCGGAGATCACGGCATCGATCATCGAACGATGCGGCGCGCGCCCCTCGAGCGTCGAGAAGAGCCAGCTGCGGCCCATCAGTCGCTCCGCATCCGGGTTCGCATCCGCGAAAGCGGCAAGCCGGGCCTGCAGTTCGGCCAGGTCCGCCGCATCCTGCAGGTCGACCTGCGAGAGCGACTCGCCGAGCGAGACGAGGTGCGTGTGCGCGTCGACGATGCCGGGCAGGACGACCGCACCATCCAGCTCCACGACCGAAGCGTCGAACAAATCCGCCTCAGCAGTCGAGCCCACGAACATGACTCGGCCGTCAGAAACAATGAGCGATGAAGCCCAAGGCGAAACATCCGAGGTGAAGATCGCTCCTCCGCGGTAGTGGACAGCACTCACAGCGACTCCTTCGAGGTCGCGGACGCCCGCACGATCAGCAGGTACAGGACGAACGGCACGACGAGTCCGACCGGGACCGAGAGGTCGATGCCGCCCATCGCAGCCGCGATCGGGCCGGTGAACACGAGCGTCGCCGAGCACATAAGGGAAGCAGCGATCCCGACGAGCACCGCGACCGCGCCGGCGACGTGCACGCCGCCGTTGAACCAGAAGGTCGAGCCGCGCTTCTCGTCGGTGAGGGCGATCCCGTCGTAGCGGTTGCGGCGCCACAGCATGTCGGCGAGGTAGACGCCCATGACGGGTCCGAGGATCGTGACCGACAGCTGCAGCGCGTTCGAGACGCTGTCGAGGAAGTTGAACACGAGCAGCGCGAAGAGGGTCATGATGACGCCGACCGTGCCGTCGACGAGCACGGTGCGCGTACGGGGGAGCTTGATGCCGATCGCCTGCAGCGCGAGGCCCGAGCTGTACGCGGTCATGGCGTTGTTGGCGATCGTGCCGACGATGACCGAGATGAGGAAGATCGGCGCGAACCACGCTGGCAGGAACTTCTCGAGGCCCGCCTCGGGCGAGGTCATGTCGACGGCGGATGCGGCGAGCACGCCGACGAAGGTCGCGAGGATGCCGGGCAGGATCATGCCGGCCGCGGTCCAGGTCGCGACATCCCGCACCCGTGTCGTGGCCGGGAGGTAACGCGCGAAGTCCGCACTATTCGTGTAGGAGAGCGGGGAGGATGCGACGAGCGCGATGCCCGCGGCCATCATGGCGATGAGGTCGATGCCGCCGACGGGCTTGGCGGGGGCGAAGCTCCAGTGCGCGCCGCTGACGACGAAGAACGCCATGACCGCGAAGATGATCGCGAGCACGAGGGCGAGCGGCTGGTAGAGGCGCATGATCAGGCCGTGGCCGTACACGCTGATGTACATCGTGACGGCTGCGATGACGATCGCGCTGATCGCGATGGTCCAGCCGTTCGACGGGACGCCGATGCGGCCGAGGAGGCCCACCAGGACCGTGGTCGCGGCCGCCCAGTTGATGGCGAGGTAGCAGACGCTGATGAGCCATCCGGCGATCGCGACGTTGACCTTGTTGCCCCGGATGCCGTACATCGTGCGGGTGATGACCTCGCTCGGGGTGCCGGCGGCGGGTCCGGATGCGGCGACGATGCCGGTGATGATCGAGAAGAGGTTTCCGATCACGATGCAGGCGAGCGCCTCCCACAGGCTCAGGCCCATGACGACGAGGGTCGCGCCGATCACGACGGCGAGGAAGTTGACGTTGGGCGCGGCCCAGACCGCGAACAGGTCGCGGGCGCGGCCGTGGCGCTCGGCGTTCGGGATCCAGTCGATGCCGTGGGTCTCGACGCGCGTGGCGCTGTCGGTCGGCGTGGTCAGTTGCGGTTCGGATGCTTCGGTGGGTGTCATCTGCGACACAGTGTCCTCCAGGGGAATGTGAACGTCTTCGTTCGGGCTCGAATGGGGACGCTACGTATGCAAATCGGTTTGCACAAGCTCGCGGTAAAATCCTGATGTGGGGAGGAAACGCTCGTCGATCAAGGATGTCGCGCGCCGCGCGGGCGTCTCGGAGACGACCGTCTCGCACACCTTCTCCGGGAACCGTGCGGTGAACCCGGCGACGCAGGCCCGGGTACGGGCCGCCGCGGCCGAGCTCGGCTATCACCCGGACGTCGTTGCTTCAGGCCTCCGCAGGAGCCGGCTCGGGGTGATCGGCCTGGTGCTGCGGCCGGCGGTGGGGGAGCATCCGCAGCAGACGGCGGATGTCGACTACTTCCCGCGTTTCGCCGGTGCCGCTGCCCTGGCGTCCTTGGCCAATGGATACGCGCTGATGCTCGCTCCCGACCCGACCGTGCCGGGAGCGCCCGTCACCGCCTACGCGTGCGACGGCATCATCGTCACCGATCCGGTCGCCGACGACCGCCTCATCGGGGCGTTGCGTTCGAGCCGTACCCCCTATGCGCTCGTGGGCGTGGACGTGAACGACCCGGATGACGCGTTCGTCATCGACATCGCGACGGCGTTCATCACCGACGTCGTGATCGACTATCTCCTTGGCCTGGGCTGCTCGCGTCTGGGTCTGGTCGTCGGGACCGACCGGATCGAGTGGAACGAGGCGACCGAGGCGCGCTTCGTCGAGCGGGTTCCGGATGCGGTCGTCCTCCGTCTGTCCGAGGACCTCGACCGCTCTGGTTTGTCGGCTGCCGCCGATTCGTTGACCGGTCGTGTGGATGGCATCTACTGCTTGACGAGCGAGCACGCTGTGGGGATCGTCCCTCGCTTGTTGGAGTCCGGCGTGCGGGTTCCCGAGGACGTGAAGGTGGTGTGCGGTTCGGATGCGGAGTCCCTCCGCTCGTCCGTCCCGTCTATCTCGTCCGTCGACCTGCAGCCCGAGCCGCTGGGCCGCCAGGCCGCCGCTTTGGTCCTCCGCCAGCTCGAGCCCGGCCTGGAGTTCGACGCGCCCGCTCCCGAGCACGGCCGCATCATCGTGCGGCAGTCGTCGGAGTAGAGAGGCGGAGTCCCCGAGCCGTCACTTGTCCCCGAGCCTGTCGAGGGGTCGCTCCACTCCGCTCAGCCCGGTCGTTGAGCGAGCGAAGCGAGTCGAAACGCAGCGACCCGAGTACTACTTCGTAACGAACTGGGCGAAGCGTTCCGACAGCAGCTCTCGATCCGGTCGCGCGTTGCGATTCGCCGGCAGGCGGATGTGTCGTCCATGCATGTCCTGCAGCCCATGCCGCAGCATCGGCCCGTCGATCTCGTCCAGGAGATCGCGATCGATTCTTACCTCATAGTCGGGGCTGATACCGAGGAGCGAGCGGTCATACGCGGCGTGATGGATCTTGCACATCGCCAGCCCATTCGTCACGTGGGGGACGCCGCGTTCTTCCTTGTCTGACACGATGTGGGCAGCATCGAGCAGTTCAGCGTGCTTCAAATCGCAGATCGTGCATGCGCTTGCGTAGGCGCGAAGCACGCGCGCCCGGAACAGCGGCTGATGGTCTGGGCTGGGCGGTCAGCCCCGCCCAGCCGCCCACAACGGCACAACCGCCCCATCCACATCCCTGTACACGACCTCACCCCCGACGCCCACGCGCCTAAGCGGATACAGCGGCGAGCGGCTCGACGACCCTGGCGCCCACACGAGGTCACCCTCGGCATCCACCCACCACGCGTTCGCACCCGCGGGGTCGGACGCCATCACGCGGACCTCGGCATCCTGACCCACGGCAACGACACGACCGGAATAGCCGGATCCGACACCAACGAGCAGATACCAAGGCTGGCCGTCAGCACGTTCGACGCGGCGCCACGCGAGAGGAGCCGCATCCTCCGCACCCGCGGCCTGACGCGCCGCAGCCAGCAATGCCCGGACGTCGTCCTGAGGCTCCGCTGGCTGCGACATGTTCACACGATACGCGCGCTCTCAGATGCCTCGGCCCGCGGGAGTCAGCGCCGTGAACACGCGGCCGTCGCTGCGCACGTACAGCCGGTGATCGCCGTAGCTCACCATCTTGAACGGGTAGTACGGCGACAGCGACTGTGCGCACGGGCGCCACACCCAGTGGCGGCTGATGCACGCGATGCCGGGGCGCAGCGTCAGGCCGCCGCGGCCCTTCGACAGCTTGTGCATCTTCCGGTGCAGGCGCTCGTCGACCTCTTCGCGGGTGAGCGTCAGCAGCGCCGTGTTCTCCGAGTCGGGGAGCGCGCGGCCCTGGCGGAAGTCGCCGAAGCGCGCATCCACGTTCAGTACCGCGGAGGCGCGGCCGTTCCGCATCTGCGGGACGATCCAGTAGAACTGGTCGGCCCTGTCCAGGCGCTGCACGAGTTGCGGCTCACCCGGCTCGGTGCCCTCCAGGGCGTGACGCCAGGCGTCCTCTTCGTAGAGGCCGGCCTCCTCGAAGCCTCGCCGCGACAGCTCCACCGCCGCCCGCGAGTCGAGCAGCTCGCGTCCGTCGAACTTGGGAAGCTGGCGCTCCACCCGCTCCGGGTTGCGGTCCGGCGGAGGCTCGGGGTCGCAGATCGCGACATACTTCCCGCCCCACAGTCCACCTGACGCGCCGGTCATGTAGTCGGCCTGCCAGGTCGAGTAGCTGATGTACTCGTCGGCGACTCCGCGGGTGCCGCCGGAGCCGCATCCATCGCCCGTCGAATGCGGAGGCTCCGCCGCCCCGGACGGGACCGGCGGCCAGGGGTTGTTCACGAAGAACCCCTGCAGCGAGTAGCCCACATCCATCGAGCTCGACGGCATCCCGTTCGCCTGATATCCGCGGATGGTGATCCAGTGCGCCGAGCCGAACACCAGCGCCGCCGGTGCCACGCGGTAGTGGTGGATGGTCCACGCGATCATGCGGGATGTCGTATCCTCCGTCGCCAGCGCATCCAGGACGAAATATCGCCCCGACTGACGATGGTTCAGCGTCCACGCGAGGCCGTCCGGTGCCGTGTACCAGCCGGCCTCCGCCGTCGAATGATCGTGATTGTCGGTGTAGAGCGACGACTGGTCGATATGACCCATGCCGCACTCCTGCAGAATCATCTGCGCGCACGCGGCGCCGCAGTAGTAGTTCGTGTCCTGCTGGTGGTACTCCGTGCCCAGATCTTCGGTGACCATGATCCGTCCCCTCCTGCCGGTGGTCTTGATAGGAGGAGGTTCGGGCGGGATGGGGTGATACCCGCCAGGCTCGGCGGGCCGTCTTCGGTGACCCCTGTGACAGAAGTGAATCTGACAGTACTGTATGAAATATTACTGAATTGGCTGGGAGGGGACGCCGGAGTCCCCTCGGAAGGGTTCATCGATGAAGACGAAGATCCTTGCCCTGATCGGATCGGCGGCGCTCGTCGCGCCGCTCGCCGTGGGCACTGCAGGCGGAGCAGCGTACGCCGCCACGGAAGAGAATCCGCCGGTCCGCATGGAGGACGGAGTCACCGCGCCCCTGTACGACTACGCGGGTGCGATCCGCGAGACCGTGTGGGTGGATGCCCCCGACCTCAACGGCGACGGCCAGCGCGAGCGCATCGTGACCGACATCATCCGACCGCGTGAGCTCGACGGCAACGCGAAGGTGCCCGTCATCATGGATGCGAGCCCCTACTACCTGAGCCTCGGTCGCGGCAACGAGTCGGAGCTCAAGAAGTACGACGCCGACGGCAACATCAGCCAGATGCCGCTCTACTACGACAACTACTTCGTGCCCCGCGGCTACGCGTACGTGGGTGTCGACATGGCGGGCACCGCGCGCTCGACCGGCTGCGTCGATGAGGGCGGACTCTCGGATGTCGAGTCGGTGAAGGCCGTCGTCGAGTGGCTGAACGGCAACGCCACGGGCTACGACGCCGCCGGCAACGTCGTGAAGGCCGACTGGACCAACGGCAAGACCGGCATGATCGGCAAGTCGTACGACGGCACGCTCGCCAACGGCGTCGCCGCGACGGGCGTGGAGGGCCTGAAGACCATCGTGCCGATCAGCGCGATCAGCTCCTGGTACGACTACAACCGGTGGCAGGGGGCCGTGAAGTCCACCCACTACGCATCCAGCCTGTCGCGCACCGTCGCCGGAGGCCGCACCATCCCGACGGACTGCTCCGCCACCCTCAACCGGATGAACGCGGAGGATGGGGATGCCACGGGCGCGTACAACGCCTTCTGGGCGGAGCGCGACTATCGCCAGGGATCCGTCTACGACGTGAGCAAGGTCAAGGCCAGCGTGTTCGTCGTGCACGGCCTGCAGGACAACAACGTCAAGACGATGAACGCATCCACCTGGTGGGAAGACCTCGGGAAGGTCGGCGTCAAGCGCAAGATGTGGCTGAGCCGCCTCGGCCACGTCGACCCGTTCGACTACAGCCGCGAGCTCTGGGTGAAGACCCTGAACCGCTGGTTCGACTCCGAGCTGATGGGCATCAAGAACGGCATCGACTCCGAGCCCGCCGTCAGCGTCGAGGTCGCCCCGAACCGCTGGGAGCAGTCCAAGACCTGGCCGATCGCCTCGGCCCCGGACGATGCAGCTGCACCCGAACGCCGAAGGCACGATGATGCTCGGCAACGCCGCTCAGGGCACGGTCTCGTACGTCAACACCGGCCGGGTGTCGGAGTCGGCGGCGGTTTCGCTGGCCGACAACCCCAACCGCCTGCTGTGGACGACGGGCACCACCAAGCACGAGGTCCGGATCTCCGGCACGCCGACGGTCGATCTCGCGGTCAACGACTCGGCCGCGGTAGGCCAGGTCTCGGTGATGCTGGTCGACTACGGCACGATGGACCGTGTCTCCGCCAGCGGTGACGGCGCGATGAACCTGGCGACCTCGTCGTGCTGGGGAGCAGCCAGCGCGACCGATGATGCCTGCTACATCGACGTCACCCGCCGCATCCAGAACAGCGCGCTGCAGATCCTGGCGCGCGGCTGGCACCGTCTCGACGGCGCCGGCGACCACACCGTCACCGTCGAACTGGCCGCGAACGACGTGGTCGTCCCGGCCGGGCACCAGCTCGGACTCGTGATCACCGGCGCCAACAACGGCGTGATCATGCCCGACACCGCCCGCAACCCGTACACGGTCGACCTGGCGCGCACGACGCTCAACCTGCCTGTGTCCGGTCCGATGGCCGGCTTCGGCCCCGGTGCGCTGCAGGTCAAGGACACCGAGAACCTGGCGGAGGGAACTCTGCCGACGTTCACGGCGTTCCAGATCCCGGGGCGCTGACCCGCCCCCTTTTGAGCGCGGTCCCTTCCCGAGGATTCGGGGAGGGGCCGCGTTGGGTCTGGTAGAGCGAGACCGGCGGGGTTACGATCGCGCGCATGAGGATGCGGATGCTGTTGCTCATCGCCGCGTCGGTGCTGCTTCTCGTGGGCACGGTGCTCGTGTTCGTCGCGTTCGATGCGCACTCCCATTCGGCGAGCGACACGATCCGGCCGTTCGTCATCACGATCGTGCCGATCTGGGCGGCGTTCAGTCTTGCGGTGTGGGCGGGGAGTGCCGGCGCGCGACGGCGCGATCGGGAGTAGGCGCACCACCCGGGCAGTCACAAGTCGATGTCGCGGGGAAGTGATCGTCGTGGCAGCTCGAGGTCGACCGCGTGCGCGTGCGCTGCCTCGAGCCGGCTCTCAGACGCGCTGAGTTCCCAGAGCGCGGACACAGGTAGGCCAGAGCCGGTCTCCGAAAGCCGCGCCCTGTCAGCTCGTCTTACGCGCCAAGTCGTAGGTTCGCAGAACTCAGCTCGTCGGTTTGCCGGACTCGACTCGTAGGTTCGCAGCTCTTGACGCGGGGGATCGCGAGTGCGAGGACGAAGTCGAATGGCTGCGGCTTCCGCCGGCGCATCCTGTCTTGTCAGACTGGGGGCGTGATCAACGACGTCTCATTCCCCGGTGCTGCGGACACGATCCGCGGGCGCCTGTACACCCACGACGAACCGCGACCGGCGGTCGTCATGGCGCACGGATTCTCCTGCACCGCATTCGGTATGACGGCCGACATATACGCAGCCGCGTTCCATGAGGCAGGCTTCGCGGTGCTGCTGTTCGACCATGAAGGCTTCGGGGTCAGCGACGGCCCGCGTGGCGTGATCAATCGGTGGATGCAGCTGCGGGGATATGAGCAGGCGGTCGCGTTCGCGCGGGCGCATCCTTCCGTGTCGACTGTCGCGCTGTGGGGGGACAGCTTCAGCGGCGCAGTGGCGATCGCGCTCGCGGCGTTCGATCCGTCCATCGCGGCGCTCGTCGTGCAGGTACCGGCGAGCGGGACGACGTACGGATCGCCCGACGAGGGCGGGCAGTTCGAGGCGCTGCGGGAGTTCGCCCGAGATGCAGATATCGGAGCCTCGCGAGTGGGGGATCCGCATCCTGTCGTCGCTCTTTCGCCAGAGGATGTGGAGCCGTTGCTGACCGATCCGTCAGCGGTCGCGTGGTTCGGCGAATACGGGATGCGGCCCGGCTCGACCTGGCGCAACGAGGCGCGCATGGGGTCGCTGCGCGCGCCGGCTCCGTTCACCATGAGCATTCTTGCGCCGCGCGTGGCGTGTCCGTCACTGTGGGTCGTCGCGGATGACGACGTGATGCCGGGGGCGGAGCCCTTTGTATCTCGGGAGGCAGCTGCGGCGGCGGGCGGCGAGTTGATGCGGATCGAGGGCGGGCACTTCGGGCTGCTGTGGGAGGAGTCGCCGCTGCTCGAGAGGGTTGTCGATGCGGAGGTCGAGTTCTTGCGGCGGGTGCTGCTTCCGGCTCGTTGATGAACGACCGAGTCTCCGGTCGTTGAGCGAGGGAGCGCCAGCGACCGAGACGAAACGCGCTGAGCCGGTCTCAGCGTTTCGACTCGCTTCGCTCGCTCAACGAACGGCAAGGGTAAACACCGAGCGGACAGTAGCGCGTTTCGACTCGCTTCGCTCGCTCAACGACCGGGGGGAGTGCGCGCGGCGCCCATCCGCCACCGGTCGTTGAGCGAGGGAGCGCCAGCGACCGAGACGAAACGCGATGAACGTTCTCACTGCGTTTCGACTCGCTTCGCTCGCTCAACGACCGCGGAGTGCAATGAACGTCGGAGAGCCAGCGCGTTTCGTCTCGCTTCGCTCGCTCAACGAGCGGCGTGAATCAATGACCCGAAGTGGAGGAGCTGTCGCCGGCGGGCTCGGGCGAAGCATCCGTCGCCTCGTCTGAATAGCCCGCGATCGCGTCGTCGTTGTGGTGCACGTGGGGGATGGGCGTGCCCTCCTCGGCGAGGACCTCCTCCTCCATCTTCATCGTGAGCGGCCGCTTGAAGAAGCGCGTCAGGTAGACGAGCAGGAAGACGCCGATGACGAGCCAGACCGCGCCCGCGATGAGGGCGTCGGCGCTGAGGTTGATCCACAGCAGGATCGTGAGGCCGAGGCCGACCGCGGGGAGGATGACGTTCCGCAGCACCTGCACGAAGGTCTTGACCTCCTTGCGCCGGATCGCGAAGTACACGATGACGGTGAGGTTCACGAAGCTGAACGCGATCAGCGCGCCGAAGTTGATGAGCGAGTACGCCGTATCGAGCGCCATCGGGATCGCGAGCAGCGACACGAACCCGACGAGGATCACCGCGTTCGTCGGCGTGAAGAACCGTGGGTGGATGTAGGAGAGGAAGCGCGAGACCGGGCCCTTGCCGTTGCGGCCCATCACGTAGATCATTCGCGACACGCTCGCGTGCGACGACAGGCTGGATGCGACCATCGCGCCCATGGATGCGGCGGTGAAGAAGATCTTGAACCACGTGCCGCCCACCGCGAACGCCATCGGCGGCAGGGTCGAGTCGCTGATGAGCTTGTCGGCATTCAGGCCCGGGTTGGAGTGCAGGATGTCGGTGTAGTTCGGGAACACGGACTGCGAGAACCACGCGCCGAGGAAGAAGATCGCGCCGCCGATCAGCAGAGCGACGACGATCGCCTTCGGGACGGTGTTCGGTGACTTGGCCTCCTCCGAGTACATCGTGATGGCGTCGAATCCGATGAAGGAGAAGCACACGATCGTCGCGGCGGTGAGCAGGTTGGTGAGCTCGACCGGGCTGTGGAAGAGCGGCTTGATCGACCACGGGGTTCCGTTGCCGACGCCCTGCGTGAGCTGGACCCACGCGAGGACGCAGAAGGTCAGGATGGCGACCGACTGGAAGACGACGAGCACGAGGTTGATGTTCGACGTGCCCTTCATGCTCCAGAAGTTCAGCGCGGTGATGAAGGCGACGTAGACGACGACGAAGATCCACACCGGCGCATCCGGGAAGAACGACTCGAAGTAGTTCTTGCCGATGAGGGCGTTCACCATCGGCAGGAGAAGGTAGTCGAGCAGCGACGACCAGCCCACGACGAACCCGACGTTCGGGTGGATCGTCTCCGACGCGTAGGTGTACGCCGACCCCGCGGAGGGGAAGACGCGGGTCATCCGGCCGTAGCTGATCGCGGTGAACAGCATCACGACGAGCGCCACGATGTACGCGAGCGGGACGAGGTTGTTCGACTCCTGCGCGACGCCGCCGAACGTGTCGAAGACGGTCGTCGGGGTCATGTAGCCGAGGCCGAGCCCGACGATGGACCACAGGCCGAGCTGCCGGGCGAGATGCGCTCGCTTCGTATTCTGCGCTGCCGCGGTCTGGGTCATGTCTGGTCCGCCTTCGCACTGTCCTCAGGCACGCGCCGATGAACGTGCCGCCAAGCCAGGGTATTGCAGGAGGCATGGCCACGTCGGCCAGTGCGTGTCCCGTGGATCGCCGACACGTACACCGATAACGTCGATAACGTCGAGAACGTCGAACACAGCGGCCCGCCCGCTTCGGCCCGGATCAGGAGGAGGCTCGCCCGTGAGCGGTCGGATCGTCGTCGGATACACGGCAACCAAGGGCGGGAAGGATGCCGTCGCCCTGGCATCCCGTCTCGCTCGGAACACGGGCGCCTCGCTCGATCTCGTCCTCGTTCTGCCCACCGACGCCGGCACGCTCGTGCCCCCGGACGCCGGTTTCGACGGCTACCTCGTCGACCAGGCCCAGCGCTGGCTCGACCGTGCCGCCGCCCGCGTGCCGGAAGGGATCGAGAGCCGGCAGCACGTCCGCTGGGCGGAGTCTTTCGCGGAGGGACTCATCGGCGTCGCCGACGAGCTCGAGGCCGACGTCATCGTGATCGGCCCGGCCAACGGCGCGAAGCGGAGCCATCACCGCCTCGGCTCCACGGCGACCGAACTGCTGCATTCGTCGGACGTGCCGGTCGTGCTCGCGCCCGGTGGAGAGCGCAAGACGGATGCGGCGGCCCCCATCCCGCGCTTGACGGTCGCCATCGGCACGCGCCCCGGCGCCGAGGCGCTCATCGAGACCACGACGTCTTTGGCGCGTGTGCTGAACGTGCCGGTACGGCTCGTCTCGCTCGTCACCGTCGACCTTCCTTCGACCCTCGACACCGGCGTGGTCCGCGTCGCCGGTGCCGCCCACGCCGACGACGTGCTCGGCCGGGTGCGCGCCGCGCTCCCCGAGATGAGCGAGGTCGACGTCCTGGTGGGCCGCGGCGACAGCATCGAAGAGGCCGTCCGGAACCTCGAGTGGCTCCCGGGCGAGCTCGTGCTCGTGGGATCCAGCCGTCTCGCCCAGCCGCGCCGGCTCTTCCTCGGCTCGACCGCGGAGAAGATGCTCCGCGAGCTGTCGGTGCCGATGGTCGTTGTGCCCCGCGGGGCCGCTGCTTCCTGACGGCCCGCTCAACGACCCGCGGAGGAATAGGCGCTCCCGGTCGTTGAGCGAGGGAGCGCCAGCGACCGAGACGAAACGCAGTGAGCCGGCGTCACCGCGTTTCGACTCGCTCCGCTCGCTCAACGACCCGCAAGGGGAGTAGGCGCTCCCGGTCGTTGAGCGAGGGAGCGCCAGCGACCGAGACGAACGCAGCGAGCCGACCTCACCGCGTTTCGACTCGCTCCGCTCGCTCAACGACCCGCAAGGGGAGTAGGCGTTCCCGGTCGTTGAGCGAGGGAGCGCCAGCGACCGAGACGAAACGCAGCGAGCCGGCGTCGGCGGCGGGGAGCCGCATCCATCCGGTCCATAACGAGTGTCGAGCGGGCTCACAGTATTAGCGATTCGCGCCCACCTCTCCTTCCTGGTGAGAAGGCCGCAGGGGGCGGCCTATGGGAGGAGCAGGCGATGTTCGGTTACGACCAAGACATCGTGGGTCCCGTGCCGTGGGCGGAGCTGATCCGCGCGCGTACGGCTGACCAGGTGCAACGCGCTGTGCTCGTGGCGGTGAGCCGCGGGGCTGCGCGCATCGGCGTAGCGCCTGTCCGAGCCGAGCTTCAGCGCGCCGCCGGCGCGGCGATGGCTCGCCTCGAGCTCGGCGGCCGCGAGGCCGGCGGGCAGGAGATGGCAGGGGCGGAGCTGTTGGGCCTCGCCGCCGACTACGAGGGCACGTGCCCGCCGACGATCGACGAGATCATCGCGGCGATTCTCCGCCACCACGGATACCCGCCTCCCCCACCGCCGCCCGAGTGGCTGACGGCCGAGGAGGTCTCGATGGTCGCGGCGATGAGCCGGTTCGCCGACGCCGCGGGTCTGAAGGGCGTCGCGGAGGTCGCGCGCGGGGCGGTCGAGAACTCGGCGGGGTAGGCCGCGGGTTCGGGGGATGGATGCCGCGGGCGGGGGGCCCGCGGCATCCACTCTGTTCAGGCTGACGGTCTGCCTGGATGATGTCGGCTGCGGCGGCTACGCTCGGCGTTGCCGGGTCGGCAGTGTCGCCGACTCTGTCGGCCTTGTCGGCCTTGTCGGCCTCAGGAAGGTGGTCCGATGACGGATCTCGAGCAGCTCAGCCGATTCACGACCGGTCGCGGGTTCGTCGCGGCGCTCGACCAGAGCGGGGGCAGCAGTCCCGGCGCGCTTCGCGCCTATGGCGTGGACCCTGCGCAGTACGCGACGGAGGCCGAGATGTTCGACCTCATCCAGGCCATGCGCGCACGGGTCATCTCGAATCCGGCGTTCGGCTCCGACCGCATCATCGGGACGATCCTCTTCACCGGCACCCTTGACCGCACGATCGACGGCCGCAGCGTCGCCGACTACCTGTGGCAGGTCAAGGGCGTCGTGCCCTTCCTCAAGATCGACGCCGGACTCGAGGATACGGCGGACGGCGTGCAGCTCATGCGCGACGCGCCCTCGGTCGGCGAGGCGGTGAAGCGCGGCCAGGATGCGGACGTCTTCGGGACGAAGGCGCGGTCGGTGATCCACGCCGCCGATCCGGTCGGCATCGCGCGCATCGTCGATCAGCAGTTCGCCCTCGCGGAGCGCGTGCTGGATGCGGGACTCCTCCCGATCATGGAGCCCGAGGTCGACATCACCATCCCCGATCGGGCGGCGGCCGAGAGTCTGCTCAAGGAGGCGATCCTCGCTCGGCTCGACGGGCTGGGCGAGCGGCAGGTCGCCGTGAAGGTCTCGATCCCGGTCGTCGACGACTTCTACGCCGACCTCATCGCACATCCGCGGATCGCACGGGTCGTCGCGCTGTCCGGCGGCTACACGCAGGCCGAGGCCATCGACCACCTCGCGCGGAACCACGGGCTCATCGCGAGCTTCAGCCGGGCGCTTCTCGAAGGGCTGCGCGCCGACCAGAGCGACGAGGAGTTCGGGGAGGTGCTCGCCGCATCCATCGACGCCATCTACCGGGCGTCCGTGACCTGAGCGCGCTGTCGCGCGGTCGTTGAGCGAGCGAGGAACGAGCGTGACGAAACGCGCTGGGGTCTGCTCGGTGCGTTTCGTCTCGCTTCGCTCGCTCAACGACCCGCGAAATGTGGGTCGGCGAAACGGAGGGATGCCGCGGGCACGGGCCCGCGGCATCCACTCAGTCGCCCTTCACGTTCACGAGCTGACGCAGCGTGTGCCGGATCCGCACGAGGTCGCCGGCGTCCGCCATGACCTGGTCGATCGGCTTGTACGCCTGCGGGATCTCGTCGATGAACGCGTCCGTGTCGCGGAACTCGATGCCCTGCATCGCCTCACGCAGCTGCTCGTGCGAGAAGGTGCGCCGCGCCGCCGACCGCGAGTACTCACGACCCGCGCCTTGCGGCGACGAGTTGAGGGACAGCGGGTTTCCGAGGCCCTCCACGACGTAGGACGCGGTGCCCATCGACCCGGGGATGAGTCCCGGCCGACCGGCATCCGCCTGGATCGCCCCCTTGCGGGACACCCACACCTCCTTGCCGAAGTGCTTCTCGTGCTCGGTGAAGTTGTGATGGCAGTTGATGCGCTCCAGCTCTTCGACCGGCTCGCCGAGGACCTCCGAGACCTGCCGGATGACGCGGTCCATCATCTCCTCGCGGTTGAGGAGCGCGAAGTGCTGCGCCCAGCGGAGCTCCCGGATGTACCGGGTGAACTCGGGCGTGCCCTCCACGAGGTACGCCAGGTCGGAGTCGGGGAGGTCGATCCACCACTGCTTCGCGAGCCGCTGCGCGACCGCGATGTGATGCGTCGCGATCTTGTTGCCGACGCCCCGCGAGCCGGAGTGCAGGAACAGCCACACCCGGTCGAGCTCGTCGACCGACACCTCGATGAAGTGGTTGCCGGAGCCGAGCGTCCCGAGCTGCAGCGGCCAGTTGCCGGCGTACGTCGCGGGGTCGAATCCCTGCTTTTCTGCGAGGGCCTCGAGCTCCGCGATCCTGGGCTCCGCGGTCGCCACAACCTTGTTGTTGTACCGGCCCGCGGACAGCGGAATGGCGCGCTCGATCTGCTCCCTGAGCTCCTTGCGGTTCGTGATGTCGGCCGCGGTGAACTGCGTGCGGACCGCGATCATGCCGCATCCGATGTCCACGCCCACCGCGGCGGGCATGATGGCGCCGAGCGTCGGGATGACGGATCCCACGGTCGCGCCCTTGCCGAGGTGCGCGTCCGGCATGAGTGCCAGGTGCGGGTGGATGAACGGCATGCGCGACGAGGTGCGCGCCTGCTCGACGGTCTTGTCGTCGATCAGGCTCGCCCACGAGAGCAGCCGGTTGGAGAGCCTCTCCATGATTCCTTTCCTTGTGTGTGATTCGTGGTCTCGGGGCAATGAAAAACGCCCCGGACCTTGCGGTGCGGGGCGTGAGAACAGTGGATGCTGTCACACGGCGTGCGCCGGAGGGGTCGACTCGTAGCGGTCCTGTCGCTGGTCTTGCGTGAGCGTCAGGGCCATCGTGCTCAGGGTGCTCTGCGTTGCGAGCATGAGTCGTCTCCTCGGAATGTGCTGCGCCGGGCGGCGCAGCAGGTGCTGGGCCGGATGGCGCAGCGTGTGCTGGCCGGATGGCGCAGCCTTACAGAATGACGGATGCGGCGGCGCCGTGTCAACGGGGACTTTCAGGATGCGACCGGGATGGCGGCGGGGTCGGCACCCGTGGGTCGTTGAGCGGGCGAGGAATGAGCGTGGCGAGACGCGGTGGGATCGGCACCTGCGGGTCGTTGAGCGAGCGAGGAATGAGCGTGGCGAGACGCGCCGGGATTGGCACCTGTGGGTCGTTGAGCGAGCGAGGAACGAGTGAGACGAAACGCGGTGGGATCGGCACCTGCGGGTCGTTGAGCGAGCGAGGAACGAGCGAGACGAAACGCGGTGGGGTCGCTGATCACGTCTTCGTCTCGCTTGGAGCGGCTGCGCCTCGATCAGAGCGGGCCCCATGCCCGCGACATCCCGCAGTCTCAGACTGTTGTCCAACGGTCCCGGCGGTGCGTCGGCGTCCCTCTCGTGTCTGCCCTCAGATGGCGCGACCTGGCTCGCCGGCTGGGGAGCCGTGCACCTGTTCGAGGCTCCCGATGTTTGGATCAGATGTTCGAAGATCTTGCCAGCGCCGCGTTGTGCGCACGACTGTCGATCCGCTTCTGTCGCAGCCTTGACGAAGAAGAATCGTAGAAATGTACTAGACAAGAGATTCGAACTATGGTTCGATGGGAACATGACATCGAACCCGACCACGTCGCTCGCGCAGGCTGTCGCCGCGCTGGATGCGGTGTGGGCGGGCGCAAGTCGCGGCGGGGAATCGGACGCGCAGTCGGCGGTGACATCGATGACGGATGCGGGCATCCTCGCAGTGAATGAGGCTCTCGCGGCGGTGCGTCGGCAGGTTGATGCGCTGCATGTGCGGGTGGCGGCCGGCATCGCAGACCGATCCCGGCCGGAGCTGGGATCGGAGTCGTTGGCGCGGAAGACCGGGCATCGCACCCCGGCACGGCTGATCGCGGCGACCACGGGTGGGCATGCGGGGGATGCAGCGCGGCTGATCCAGGTCGGCGAGGCCACCGCGGAGCGAGCTCTGTTCTCCGGGGAGCGGGCGCCGTCGCGGCATCCGCACGTGCAGGCCGCCGTTGCATCCGGGGCGATCAGTGTGCCGGCGGCCGCGGCGATCGCGGCGATGCTCGACAAGCTTGCGATGCGGGTCGAGCGGGCGGTGCTGGCGGATGCGGAGCAGACGCTGGTGTCTCAAGCAGCCCTGCTCTCGCTGGATGAGCTGGGCGCTCTGCTGCAGCGGGCGCAGGCGCACCTCGACCCCGACGGGCTGGAACCGGTGATCGAGGACCTGCACGCCCGGCGGTCGTTGAAGGTGCGGGAAGACCGAGACGGGATGATCCACCTCAACGGTGTCCTCGACCCCGAGACCGGAGCGCCGCTCATCGCGGCCGTCGATGCGCTGGTGACCCGAAGCCTGCGCACGAACCGGGGGCACAACCGGCTCGGGGAGGCTGCGGCGGGGAGCGATGCCGTGGCAGGCGGTGCGTCGGTCGACGGAGCGGAACGAACGTCGGGGGATCTCGGCAAGGCCGACTCGGTTGACGCCGGGGCGCCGGGTCGTCGCGGTGCGGCGATGGATGCGGCCGCATCAGTGCAGATCGCGCCGAGCGTGCTCGACGACGATCTGCTGGAAGAGTTCGGACGCCCGGTAGCGGAGGAGACGCGCACGCTCCCGCAGTTGCGGGCTGATGCTCTCGCGGCGCTGTGCCGTCATGCGCTGGGGTGTGACCGGTCGGGGTCGACGCTGGCGAACACTACTGTGATCGTCCGTGTTCCGCTCGAGGCGCTGACGACCGGCACGGGAGTCGCGGAGATCGACGGAGTCAGCCAGCCCATCGACGCGGGCACCGCCCGCCGCATGTGCGCGAACGCCGAGATCATTCCGCTCGTGCTCGGCGCCGACAGCGAGATCCTCGACTTCGGCAAGGCCCGTCGCCCGTTCAGTCGAGCCCAACGTCTTGCCCTCGAAGAACGCGACGGAGGCTGTGTGTTCTGCGGACTGCCGGGCTCGTACGCCGAGGCCCACCACGTGGAGTGGTGGTCACGCGGCGGACCGACCGACCTGACGAACGGGGTGCTGCTGTGTACCGCCTGCCACCATCGAATCCATAACGATGGGTGGGAGATCCGTATCGAAACCCCACCGGGTGCGCACGCCACCGCGGGAGTCGTCTGGTTCATCCCGCCACCACACATCGACCCGGCTCGCACACCCCGCATCGGCGGACGTGCACGGTTCGATTGGGTACAGGCCGCCTGACGCCGGCTGCGGGTGCGTGCTCGGCGTGCGGGAGTGATGCTGGTCGCGCGGCGCGCTCCGCTGCCGGCGCGCCCGGCTACCGGCGCACACGCTCGGCGTGCGGGAGTGAATGCTGGTCGCGCGGCGCGCTCGGCTACGGTCGGCGTGCGGTCGGCGTGCGGGAGTGACGCTGGTCGCGCGGCGCGCTCGGCTACCGGCGGGCGTGCTCGGCGTGCGGGAGTGATGCTGGTCGCGCGGCGCGCTCGGCTACCGGCGGGCGCGCTCGGCGGCGACGGCGTCGCGGACGGCGGGGATCGTCTCGGCGGCGTAACGCTCCATGAAGGCGGGGTCGTCGCCGCTCGAGATGAACGTCGAGAAGCCGTACTCGAGCGCGAGCGTCGTGATCGCGCCGACGCCGTCGCCACCGGAGATGTTCAGCAGCCGGCGCACGTCGCGCGGGTCGCGACCCGCATCCGTCGCCGCGTCGTCGAGGCGCGCGTTGCCGGCGGCGAGATCCGCCGGCTGCAGGTACCCGAGCGACGGGAGCCAGCCATCCGCGAGCCGGCCGGTCAGGCGCATCATGCGGGGCTTGTACCCGCCGATCCAGATCGGGATGCGGTGCGCCGGCACCGGCCCGCGCTTCGCGCCGTGCACCGGGTACAGCTCACCGCCGTGCAGCTGCGTGCGATCCTCGGGATCCCAGATGCCGTGGATGATGTCGATCGCCTCGGCGACCGCATCCACCGCCTGGCCCGGCGTCAGGCGGCGCCCGCCCATCGCCTCGATCGCATCCCAGAACCCGCCCGCACCAAGCCCGAGATTGAACCGCCCGCCCGACAGAAGATCGAGGGATGCGGCCGCCCGCGCCAGCACCGCCGGCTGACGCAGAGGCAGGTTCGCGACATCCGGAGCCAGCTGGATCGTCGAGGTCGACGCCGCGACGTACGAGAGGAGCGTCCACGTGTCGTGGAACCGCGGCTGATACGGGTGGTCCTGGATCGCGACCAGGTCGTACCCGAGACGTTCGCTCAGCTGCGCGAGCTCGACCGGCGCCTGCGGCGGGTCGTTGCGCGGCGTGAGGAACGTGCCGAACTGGAGTTCGTGACCGTAATCCATGAGCCCTCCTCGGGACGCGCGGCAGCGCGCAGAGGGTACAACTCCGAGCCCCGCGAAGTCCTTCCTCGGCGGCCGTCGCGATGTCCCACCCCCGGACTACAAATGACGTCATGAGCACCGTCTTGACCGACTTCCCGGGTCGTGGAAGATCCCTCAACCCGTTCGTGATCCTCGACGGGGCGGCGGGGTTCATCGACTTCGCACGCGACGTCTTCGGCGCCGTCGAGAACACGGAGGCGCGCACGCCGACGCCCGACGGGCGGCTGATCCATGCCGAACTGCGGGTCGGCGACAGCCTGCTGCTCCTGTCCGACGCGCTCGACGGATGGGTGCCGCATCCCGGCCTGTTCCAGGTCTGGGTGTCCGACGTCGCATCCGTAGTCTCGCAGGCCGAAGAGCACGACGCCGTCGTCGTCACACCGCCGACGCCGTTCTACGGGGCGGTCACGCTCGCGCGTGTCCAGGATGCCTGGGGCAACCTGTGGTGGCTGTACCAGCCGGTGCCGGGGCAGGCCGACCCGAAGCCCTCATGGGAAGGAGGGTCCGACGTCGTCTTCCGCACGCTCGACGAGCACCTGCGCGCGGTCAGCGCTCGATGAAGACCTTGCGGAGGGTCTCGCGCACGGTCCAGACCGTCTGCATCCCCGCATCCAGCCGCACGATCGCACCTGGTGCGAGCTCGATCGACGGGAGCGCGGGGCTGATGAAGTCGACCGTCGCAGCACCGGCGACGACGACGAAGACCTCCGACACCTCGGTGTCGCTCATCGCTCCAGGCGTCATCTCCCAGACGCCGATCTCGGTCGTGCCCTCGTCGAGCGCGGCGTAGCCCGTCGTCGGCGACCCGGCGACGACCTGCGAAGCGTCGACCGGCTCGTGCTCGAGCTCGACGTCGAGGGCCGCGACGAGCGCCCCGGCGATCACGAGTCGAACCCGAGGCCGAGCGCATCCAGCGTCTTCAGCAGGATGTTGCGCTTGCCCTTGTTGTGGTCCGCGCGGTCGAGCGACCAGCGCACGACGTTGACAGCGGCCGCGGCAGCAGGCTCCGGCGGGAAGGGGATGGGGCGCTTGCGCACCATCTCGAGCTGCGTCCGCTCGTTCTGCACGCCGTCGAGGAGGTCGAGCATGACGTCGCCGGCGAAGCGCGTCGAGCCGACGCCGAGACCCGTGAACCCTGCGGCATATGCCACGCGGCGGTCGCGTGCGGTGCCGAAGAACGCCGTGAACTGCGTCGACGAGTCGATCGCACCGGCCCACTGATGCGTGAACCTCAGACCCTCGAGCTGCGGGAACGTCGTGAAGAAGTGCGCCGCGAGCTTCTCCCAGGTCTCGGGTCGGTTCTCATACTCCGGACGGACCTTGCGGCCGTAGTGGTAGATCGCGTCGTACCCGCCGAAGAGGATGCGGTTGTCCTTCGTGATCCGGTAGTAGTGGAACTGGTTCGCCATGTCGCCGATGCCCTGGCGGTCGGCCCAGCCGATCGACGCGAGCTGCTCGTCCGACAGCGGCTCGGTCATGAGCACATAGTCGTATACCGGCACGGTCATGAACTTGTTGCGCTTCAGTAGCGACGGGAAGACGTTCGTCGCGAGCACGGCGCGGGCTGCGTCGACGCGGCCGGCGACCGTGGTCACCGAGACGCCGGTCTTGTCGGGTGTCTCGATCCCGGTCACGGCCGAGCGCTCGAAGATCTCGACCCCGAGGTCCTCGGCCACGCGCGCGAGCTCCGCGGCGAGCCGCGCGGGGTGCACGATCGCGCACGAGTCCTTCTCCCACACGGCGGCGAGGTACGTCGGCGACTTGATGGATGTCTGCACCTCCGCCTCATCCAGGAAGACGACGTGCTCGTCCTCCGCCGCCCAGTCGCGAAGCCACTCGACCTGGTGCGGCTCGACGGCGGGGGCGAGCTGGCCGGTGCGCTGGAACTGGAAGTCCATCCCGTACTCGGCCTCGGACGCTTCGATCGCGTCGAGGTTCTCCATCCCGAGCCGGTCGAGGAGCGGCATCTCCTTCGGCCACCGGGCCATGCCGTTCTCGTGACCGTGCGTGAGGCTCGCCTCGCAGAACCCGCCGTTGCGGCCGGAGGCCGCCCAGCCGACCCGCTGCCCCTCGAGCACGACGATGCGCGCGTCGGGGCGGCGCTTCTTCTCGAGGAGGGCCGTCCACAGACCCGTGTACCCGGCGCCGACGATGACGAGGTCGGCCTTGTGCGCGCCGACGAGCGCGGGGCGGTCGGGCATCAGGGATGCAGGGAGGTCATCGCGCCAGAACACCGAGTGCGCGGTGCTCTCCAGCGAGTTCGCGATGGTGGATGCGGCAGGTCGGCGTCGTTCGAAGACGGTGGTGCCCACGGGGAATCAGCTCCGATGCGGTAGGGGTTCTCCCCATCCTCTCCGGGGATCCCGGTTCCTGCCAGCGGCGGGGTGTGCGGCATCCTTCACCGTCCGGACAGGGTGTCCGTTCGGGCCGCGCAGCCGGGTGCTCGCCGGACAGGTCGTGCGCCGGTGGATTGCGTTTCGTCTCGCTTCGCTCGCTCAAGGACCCGCGGCCGCACGGTTGGCGAGAGGATTCACGGCTGGCGGGCGGAACCCGGCGGAATCTCTCGCCATCCGTACAAGCTCTCGCCATCCGTGCGCGGCCGCGGACGTATTGGTCTGCCGGACAGGTCGCGGCGTCGCGGCGCGCCCGCCGGGATCAGACCCCCGCGCGCTCGCGCGAGGCGAGGACTTCGGGCACGTGCGCCTCGGCCCAGGTGCGCATCGCCGCGATCGGCTCGAGGAGCGAGCGGCCGAGCGGCGTCAGCGAGTACTCGACGCGCGGCGGCGAGTCCGGGAACGATTCGCGCCCGACGAGGCCATCGGCCTCCAGCGCTCGGAGCGTCTCCGTCAGCACCTTCGGTGTGACATGCCCCACCCGCTCGCGGAGCTCTCCGAACCGCAGGGTCCCGTGCGAGAGCGCGAGCACGATGAACATCGTCCAGCGGTCGCCGATGCGACTGAAGATCACACGGCTCGGACACGCGGTGCTCGTGACATCCCAGTCGGTCATGGTTTCCTCGGGGGAACTTCCGTTGAAGTAACCGGACAGCGGTTCGTACCGTGTCCGGCATGAGAATCCTACTGACAGGTGCAACCGGATACGTCGGCTCGGCGGTGCTCGACGAGCTCGTCGGCGCAGGCCACGAGGTGGTCGCGCTCGTGCGCAGCGTGGCCGCCGCCGAGCAGGTGCGGGCGAAGGACGCGCGAGCCGAGATCGGCGATGCGGCGGATGCGGACCGCCTCGCGGGACTCCTCGCGACGACGGATGCCGTCATCCACACCGCCGCCTCCGACGACCCGGTCGCGCTCAACACGGCGATCGCGGACGCGGTCGAGCGGGCATACGCGGGCACCGAGCGTCGTCTCGTCCTCACGAGCGGCATCTGGATCTACGGCGACGGCGACGACATCCAGGATGACGACATCCCGAAGCCCGCGGACCTCGTCGCCTGGCGGGTGCCCATCGAGGACCGGCTGCTCGCCGGCCCCGTCTCCACGACCATCGTCGCGCCCGGCGTCGTGTACGGCCGCGGGGAGAGCCTCCTGCCGATCGCACGAGGCGGAGTCGGTGATGGCGCTCAGCACTGGACATGGGTGCACGTCGACGACCTCGCTCGCCTCTACCGCCTCGTCGTCGAGCACCCGACGGCGCTCGGACGGGTCATCGCGAGCGACGGCGTTCCCGTCGCGGTGCGCGACGTCGCCGGCCCCGAGGCTCGCGTCGAGACTGCAGACGAAGCACGCGCGCGGCTCGGCACCGCTTTCGCCGACGCGCTCCTGCTCGACCAGCGCGCGTACGGCGCCAAGGCGCGGTCGCTCGGCTGGCAGCCGCGGCACGCGGTCGAGCCTCAGACGCTCGTCGTCAGATGAGCTCGTCGACCGTCGTGACGAGCGCGTAGCTGTCGGCGAGCGCCGCCATGAACGCGGCGTGCACCTGGGCGCCGGGGATCGACTCGTCGCCGAACGTCAGATCAGGGGCGGCGCACGCGTCGTGCGCGACCGTGACCGCGTATCCGAGATCGGATGCGGCGCGCACGGTCGCGTCGACGCACATGCTCGACATCATCCCGACGATCACGACCTCATCGGGCGCCGCTTCCTCGAGGCGCGAGCCGAGCTCGGTGCCGAGGAACGCGTTCGGCTGCGCCTTCACGAGCACCGGCTCGTCGCCCTCGGGCGCGACGCGCGCGTCGATCTCGACCCCGGGCGTCCCCGGTGCGAAGAACGCCGCATCCGGGGCATCCCACACGTGCTGCACGTGGATGACGGGCGAGCCCTCCGCGCGGAACGCGGCGAGCAGGCGGGATGCGGCGTCGGCCGCGGCATCCGGACCCACCAGCGGGTAGCGACCACCCGGGAAGTAGTCGCGCTGGATGTCGATGATGAGCAGAAGTCGGGTCATGGGATCAGTCTCGTGTATCTGCGTGTGGTCGAGCCTCACGCTGTTGTGGACGGCGGTTGCGAAACGCGGAGAGCCCGACGAACAGCAGCGAGACGCCGTCAATCCGCCTGGTAGACGCGGTCGCCCTCGACGAACGTCTGCAGGACGCGCGTCGCGCCGATCTCGTCGGACGGGCCGGCGAAGGGGTCGCGGTCGAGCACCACCAGGTCGGCGTACTTCCCGACCTCGATCGTGCCGGTGACATCGTCGAGGTGATTCACCCACGCGGAGCCCGCGGTGTACGCGGTCAGCGACGTCGCGAGGTCGATCGCCTGCTCGGGCAGGAACGGCTCGTAATCGCCCTCGGCATACTCCGGCGCCGCGAGCCGGTTGACGGCGGTGTGGATCGCCGCGAGCGGGTTCGGCGACGACACCGACCAGTCGCTGCCGGCGGCCAGCACGGCGCCCGAGCGCTGCAGGTCGCCGAACGGGTACTGCCATGCGTCGCGCGGCGACCCGAGGAACGGCAGCGTCAGCTCCACCATCTGCGGCTCGAGCGCCGCCCACAGCGACTGCATGTTGGCCGCGACGCCGAGCGCGCGGAACCGCGCGATGTCCTCGGGGTGCACGACCTGCAGGTGCGCGATGTGGTGGCGGTTGTCGTTGCGGCCGTTGCGCTCCAGCGCATGGCCGACGGCATCCAGGCACTCGCGCACCGCGCGGTCGCCGATGGCGTGGAAGTGCACCTGGAACCCGAGCGCGTCGAGCTGCGGCACGGCTTCGTTCAAGACGACAGGATCGACGAACGAGATGCCCGAGTTGTCGGTCGGGTGCCCGTGCCCGTCGCAGTACGGCTCGAGCATCGAGGCCGTGAAGTTCTCGGCGACGCCGTCCTGCATGATCTTGATCGAGGTCGCCGCGAAGCGGGCGGAACGCCCCTCGACAAGCTCGGGGACCGGTGCACGCTCGGGAACCAGGATGCGGCGACGCTCCACGAGCGACGGGATCTGCTCGAGGCCCGCGGTGCGGTCCCACCACAGCGCGCCGACGACGCGCGCCGTCAGAGCACCGGATGCGGCGGCGGTCAGGTACGCGGGCGCCGGGTCGCCCGCATCCCCGTACGATCCGACGATGGCGTCCTGCCACGCCGTGACGCCGAACGAGTGCAGGTAGCGCTGGCCCTCGAGGAGCGCGTCGACGAGGCGCGACGGCGGCTCCACCGGCAGGAGGCGGTTCACGAGCGACATCGCGCCTTCATGCAGCGTGCCGGTCGGCTCGCCCGCGGCATCCCGCTCGATGCGGCCGTCCGCCGGGTCGGGCGTGTTCCGGTCGATGCCGGCGAGCCGGAGCGCCACCGAGTTCACCCACGCGCCGTGCCCGTCGCGGTTCGGCAGGAACGCCGGACGGTCGGGCACGACGGTGTCGAGCGCCGCCGCGGTCGGGGTCCCGCCGGGGAACGCCGACATGCTCCAGCCGCCGCCGAGCACCCACTCCTCATCGGGGTGCGCCACGGCGTAGGAGCCGATGGCCTCGAGATACTCGGCTGCGGTGTCGTACGGCGCGAGGTTGCAGCGCAGCATGTCGAGCCCGCCCCACACGGGGTGCACGTGCGCGTCCTGGAAGCCCGGCACCAGCATCCGTCCGCGGAGGTCGACGACCTCCGTCGACGGCCCGATCAGGTCCGAGACGTCGTGGCCGACGGCGACGATGCGTCCGCCCGCCACCGCAACCGCCGACGCGCGCGAGCGCACCGTGTTCGCGGTGAAGACAGGGCCTCCGGTGAAGACGAGATCGGCGTAGGGCATGGGGCTCCTTCGGGGGTGGGAGGTGTGAAACTGCGGGGCGCTGAGCGAGCGAGGAACGAGCGAGACGAAACGCAGTGAGATGTTCACTGCGTTTCGTCTCGGTCGCTGGCCCTCTCTCGCTCAACGACCCGCACGGACGGTCGAGCGGTTCGGGTCCGCTCAGCCGCCCGCCATGGTGCGCGCGATGTCGGCCGCCGAGTCGCCCGCACGCTTGAGGATCATCGCCACGATGCCGAGCGCGACGAGCGTCAGCACGAGCATGATCGTCGACACGGCGGCGATCTCCGGGCGCAGGCCCGCGCGCAGCGCGCTGAGGATGTACACCGGCCACGGCGTCGAGCCCGACACCGAGACGAACGCGGCGATGACCGTGTTGTCGAGGCTGAGGGTGAACGACAGCAAGAAGCCGGCGAGGATCGCGGGCATCGCGAGCGGCAGCGTGATCCGGAAGAACGTGCGCATCGGCGGCGCGTACAGGTCGGCGGATGCCTCCTCCAGACGCGCATCCATCCCCAGCAGTCGTGCGCGCACGAGGTAGGAGACGACCGCGATCGAGAACAGCGAGTGGCCGATCACGAGGCGGACGATGCCGTTGTTGAGGATCCAGATGCCGGCGTCCTGCCCGAGCGTCACGAGCCACGGCAGCAGGGACACCGCATCCACGATCTCCGGCGTGACAGAGACGAGCAGCAGCAGCCCGAGGAACCACCACACCCACTTGCCCGGGTAGCGCGCCATCGCGATGCCGGCGAGCGTGCCGAGGATCGTCGCGAGGAACGCCGCGATCACGCCCGTCTGCAGCGAGATCAGCACCGAGTCGCGGATCGTCTGGTTGACGAAGATCGCAGCGAACGAGTCGAACCCGAACTGGTGCCACGACGTCAGCAGACGCCCGACGTTGAACGAGTAGACGAAGATCACGACGATCGGCAGGAACAGGAACGCCAGCACGATCCCGCCCCACACCGAGAACGCGACATCCCCGCCGTCGCGGCGCGCGCGGCGTCGCTTCCGTCCAGAAGACCGGGCGGTCAGGACCGCCTGCGTGGTCAGCTCGCTCATGCGGCCACCTCCACTGCCTGCCGCGCGGGCACGACCTGCGTCGCGTCGTCCGGCGGATCGAGCTCCAGCTTGTTGCGCAACCGGATCGGCAGGGTCACGAGCCACACGAGCCCGAACCCGATCGCCGTGGTCACCATGATCGTGAGGATGAGGACGACCGCCATCGCCGAACCCAGTGCCCAGTTCTGGGCCGTCTGGAACTGGGATGCCACGAGCTGGCCGACCATGTTGCCCTTGGCGCCGCCGAGGACCGTCGCGGTGATGTAGTCGCCCATGAGCGGGATGTAGACGAGCAGCACGCCCGCCACGATGCCCGGCTGAGCCAGCGGCAGCGTCACCTGGAAGAAGGTGCGCCAGCGCCCGGCGCCGAGGTCCTTCGACGCCTCGCGCAGCGGCAGGGCCACACGGTCGAACGCCACGAACAGCGGCAGGATCATGAGCGGCAGGTAGTTGTACACGACACCCAGGAGCACCGCAGGACGCGAATACAGGATGTCGAGCGGCCCGAGCCCCAGGAACTGGAGCGCCTCCGACAGCCAGCCCTGCGGCGCCAGGATGATCTGCCATCCGAGCGTGCGCACGAGGAAGTTCGTCCAGAAGGGGATCATCACGAGGGCGACGAGGATGCCGCGTGAGGACGGCTTGGCCTTCACCGCCATCCAGTATGCGACCGGCGCGCCGATCAGCAGACACAGGACGGTGCCTGCGACGCCGACCCACAGCGTGTTCTGGAACACCGCGAAGAACGTGGGCGAGAGGGCCTCGCCGTACCGGTCGAGCGACAGGTGGTCTTCCGCGTGCGTGCCGAAGATGCCGGGCTTGTAGCCGAAGCTGTACCAGACCACGAGCGCCACCGGCGCGACGAAGAAGATGAGCAGCCATGCCCAGGCGGGCACGGCGAGGAGGAATCCGGCCTTCTTACGCACCAGCCACCGCCTTCATCTTGTCGTAGATCTCCACGAGGCGGTCCTGCGCGGAGGTGAGCTTGCCGTCGTGCATCGTGCCCAGCTGCTCGGGGGTGAAGAACACCATGTCGAGCAGGGGCATCTGGGCATCCTGCGCCGAC
Source organism: Microbacterium candidum (assembly GCF_030315975.1). Taxonomy (GTDB): domain Bacteria; phylum Actinomycetota; class Actinomycetes; order Actinomycetales; family Microbacteriaceae; genus Microbacterium; species Microbacterium candidum. The sequence goes on from NZ_JASXSZ010000001.1 coordinate 930,048, forward strand.
TTCTCGATGTCCTTCGCACCCGTGTGGTAGCCGATGTAGTCGACGTTCGACAGCTGGTTCTCGGGCGTCAGGCAGAAGTTGAGGAACGCATGGGCGGCCTCGGGATGCGGCGCGTTCGCCGCGAGGGCCCAGTTGTCCATCCACAGCTCGGTCGCGGGGGACCCGAGCACCCACTTCCACTTCTCCGGCTGCTTGCTGTTCAGGATCCCCTGGCGCGCGTCGCCGTTCCAGATCTGGAACAGCGCCTGCGTGCTCTGCGGGACGCCCGAGCCGCCGGGGTTCGAGTCGAAGGTCGCGACGTGCGGAGCCAGCTGCTTGAGCAGGTAGGTCTCGGCGTCGTCGAGCTCCTTCTTGTTCGTGGTGTTCCAGTCGATGCCGTGGCCCCAGAAGTAGATGCCGGTGAGCTCGGCCGGGTCGTCGAGGACCGACGTCGAGCCGCTGGCCTCCTTCTGCGCCGCGTCGACGAAGTCGCTCCACGTCTTCAGCTCGCGGTGGATCTTCGTCGTGTCGTAGATGAACCCGGTCGTGCCCCACGCCTTGCAGATGGAGTAGTCGTTGTGCGGGTCCCACGAGCGTCCGAGGAACTCGGGGTCCATGTGCGCAAGGTTCGGGATGAGGGCGTGGTCGAGCTTCTGGAGGAGCTTGTGCTCGGCCATCGGCGCGATGAACGACCCCGTCGGCACGACGATGTCGTAGCCGGACGTGCCGCGGGCGGCGACGAGCTTCGCGACCATCTCCTCGTTCGAGCCGAAGGAGGAGACCGTGAGCTTCTGGCCGAACTTCTTCTGGTACGCCTTCAGCACGTCGGGGCTGTCATAGTCGCCCCACGAGTACATCGACAGCGAGCCCTCGAGCTTGCCGCCGCTCGCAGCCGGGTTCGGCAGGCCGCTGCCGCCGGGCGTGCAGGCAGCGAGAAGCGTGGCGAGGCCGGCGGCGCCGGCGCCCACGAGGAACCCGCGGCGCGTGAGCTCACGCGTGATCTTGGGCATGGCGCTGCGGTGCGCCAGGACGTTGACCTGTTCCGGCATGGCCGTCACGCCGTCGGCGGGGCGACATAGCCCCCGGCGGTGGCGTCGTCGCCGGCGTTGTCGGCCGGGAAGAGCAGCACGTGCTCGGCGCGCCACGAGCAGACCACGGGGTCGCCGAGGTCGAGCAGCGGCGCGTCCGCGGTCGGGCGGCGCACGATCACGCTCTCCTCCGCCGCGGCCTGCACGAGGTACTGCATCGAGTCGCCCAGGTGCGAGACGCCGATGACGGTGCCGCGCAGCGTGTTCGGGCCCGACGCATCCTCGCCCTTCTCGATCGCGATGAACTCGGGGCGCACCGCGGCCTGGCCGACCGTGTGGCCCGCGAGGAGCGGGACGGTCGCGCGCACCGCGCCATGCGGGGCCGTGACGACCGTGCCGCCCTCGGAGACCGCGCCGCGGAAGAAGTTCTGCTGCCCGACGAAGGCCGCGACATACGCCGACACCGGGTGCGAGTACACCGTGTCGGCGTCGCCGAGCTGCTCGATGCGGCCGGCGCGCATGATCGCGATGCGGTCGCTCATCGACAGCGCCTCGCCCTGATCGTGCGTGACGAAGACGAACGTGATGCCGAGATGCGCCTGCAGAAGCTTGAGCTCCATCTGCATCTCCTCGCGCAGCTGGCGGTCGAGGGCGCCGAGCGGCTCGTCGAGGAGGAGCACCGACGGGCGGTTCACGAGGGCGCGGGCGAGCGCGATGCGCTGCTGCTGGCCGCCGGAGAGCTGCGTGGGCTTGCGGTCGGCGAAGCGGCGCATCTGCACCATGTCGAGAGCCGCCGACACGCGGTCGCGGATCTCCGACTTGGGCGTGCGGCGCTGCTGCAGGCCGTACGCGACGTTCTGCGCGACGGTCATGTGCGGGAACAGCGCGTACGCCTGGAAGACCGTGTTGACGTTCCGCTTGTGCGGGGGAGCGCCGAGCACCGACGCGCCGGAGATGCGGATGTCGCCCTCATCCGGTCGCTCGAAGCCGGCGATCATGCGCAGCGTCGTCGTCTTGCCGCATCCCGACGGGCCCAGGAGCGAGAGGAACTCGCCCGGCTGGATCGTCAGCGACAGGTCGTCGACGGCCGTCTGGTCGCCGTAGTACTTGGTCACGCGGTCGATCACGACGGAGCCGGGGGCTTCGTCGCGGACCGCTCCAATGGCGGTCGGGTCCGTCATCGTCGTTGTCACGGGTGCACCTCTCGTCGCGGCACCGGCGCCGCGTCTCAGCGATTCAATACGTCGGTTCCGCAGGTTTCAATCCGACTGATGCGGAACCGGACGATCTCATCCGGTCCATAGGTCGGTCAGACAGAGTGTCCGGTCGCGTCATCGCGCGCGGGGGTATGGATGTCGCGGTGTCCTGGCGCCCGTCGTGGCATACCGGATCACGCCAGGACGAACTGTGCGGGCGAATCGTTGTCGTCTCGTGACTTTGTCCGGGGTCTGAACGAACGCCGTCGGCCGCACGCGAAGAGGGCGCGCACCCCGATGGATGCGCGCCCTCCAGGCCGTATGCGACTACTTGCCGGTGCCCGCGAGGTACGCCGCCCACGGGTAGAACACGTAGTCGAACGCGGCCGGAGCGCCGGTGATCTTGTTGCCGAGCCACACGTCGTTCGTCAGCTCGATGCCCGGGAACATCGGCGTCATCTCGTCGTGCAGCTTCTTCTCCATGTCGACCACGAGCTTGGCGCGGGCGCTGTCGTCCTTCTCCGCGATCGCCTGACCGTACAGGTCGTCGATGCCGGTGTAGCCGGACTGGTTGAAGGAGGCGCCGGTGACCGCCGTCAGGCCCAGCCAGTCGAGCGGGTTCGGGATGTTGGGCCAGAACTGTGTGTAGAGCAAGTCGGTGCTGCCGCGCGTCGCCGGGTCGTACAGGTAGTTCGAGTAGCCGGTCGCCGGGACGACGTTGAGCTTGAACTTCAGCCCGATCTTGTCGGCGGCCGACTTCACAGCGACGCCGAACTGCTGCGTCTCAGCCTGCTGCGGCACCACGAGGCTGATCTCCTGCGACTTCACGTCGGCCGGGACGCCCGCGAGGAGCTTCTTCGCCGCGTCGATCTGCGGTGTGCCGTCGGTCTTCACGGTGTCGGCGTACGCGGTGAGCTGTTCCTTCGCGAAGCCGTACACGGCGGGGACGGTCTGCAGCGCCGTCGGCTTGCCCTGGCCGGCGTAGGTCTGCGCGCCGACGCCCTTCCAGTCGATCGCCATCTGCAGGGCCTTGCGGACATCCGCGTTGCCCATCGCGCCCTTCGTGTTCGCCACCACGAGCGTCACCTCGAGCGGCGCGGGGCCGCTGTAGAGCTTGCCGGCCGATGACGTCTGCAGCTGCGGGATGCCGGCGGTCGGCGGGCCGTACGTGCCGTCGATCTGCCCGGAGAGCAGGCCCGACGTGATGGCCGAGTCGTCGGTGACGAAGGTGAAGTCGATGTTCTTGACCTTCAGCGGCAGCTCCTTGTTCCAGTACCCGTCGTAGCGGGTGGCGCTGATCGACTGGCCCTGCGTCCACTTCACGAACTTGTACGGGCCGGTGCACATGAGGCCCACCTCGGGCGTGCCGACCTTGGCGCCGTTCTCCTCGTAGAACTTCTTCTCCACAACGACGCCGGCGAAGCTCGCGAGCTCTTCGTTGAAGAGGTAGTCCGGGGTCTTGAGCTTCACGGTGACCTGGTGGTCGCCGGTCTTCGAGATCGACGCGACGCTGTTGTAGAGGTATCCGTAGAACGTCGTCTTGTCGTCGATGTTGTGCTGCATGCTCCAGACGACATCGTCCGCCGTCATGGGCGTGCCGTCCCAGAAGGTGACGTCGTCGCGCAGCTCGTAGACCCACGTCAGCGGGTCGGGGTTCGAGAACGACTTGGCCAGGTTCGGCTTGATCTGGAAGTCCGGCGTCTGCGCGAGCAGGTTCTCGCACATGTTGGAGTTGATCATGTTCGGCGTGTAGTCGGCGCCGTGGTACGGATCGATCGTCTGCGGCTCGCCCTGGAAGACGTTCCACGTGATCTTGTCGAGCTCGGCGGTGCCCGCCGGGGTCATGGTGGTCAGCTTCGCGTCTGGGCCGGAGGAAGCGGGCTTGGCGCCGCCGGCACAGCCGGCGAGGGCGAGGACGGACGCCACGCCCACGGCGACGGCCGCCAGGCGCAGGCGACGGGATGTCGAGTGCATTGTTCGGGTTCTTCCTGTTCAGCGTCGAGCAGTGATGGATGCGGGTTCCCACCCTTCGCGCGGCACGGAGTCGCGCAGCAGGCGGGTGTACGGGTCTTGCGGGTTGTCGAGCACGTCTGCTGTGGGTCCGTGCTCGACCACGGCGCCGTGGCGCATGACGATCGTGTCGTCGGTGGCCTGGCGGATGACGGCGAGGTCGTGGCTGATGAACAGATAGCTCACGCCGCGCTTCTCGCGGATGTCGGAGAGGAGGTTCAGGATCTGCGCCTGGATCGAGACGTCGAGGGCGGAGACGGCCTCGTCGAGGATGAGGATCTCGGGCTCGGCGGCGAGGGCCCGGGCGATCGCGACGCGCTGCCGCTGCCCACCGGACAGGGACTTCGGCAGGGCGGCGAGCTGGCGGTCGTCGAGCCCGACGAGCTGGCCGAGCTCGCGCACGCGGCGCTTCGTCTCGTCGCGGCCGACCTTGAAGTGCACGGCGACGACCTCGGCGAGGCAGTCGCCGATCCGCTGGCGGCGGTCGAGCGACGTGTACGGGTCCTGGAACACGATCTGGATGTTCCGGCCGCGTTCGCGCAGGCGCCGCGCTCCGCGGGCGGGCTGGGTGCGGTCCTCGCCGCGGAACAGGATGCGGCCGCCCGTCGGCCGCTCCAGGCCGATGACCATGCGCGCGGTCGTCGTCTTTCCGGACCCGGACTCGCCGACGATGCCGAGCGCACCGCCCTCGGCGAGCGTGAAGCTGACGTCCTGCACGGCGATCGCCTGGGCGCTGCCGCGGCCGAACGTCTTCGTGAGGTGCTGGACCTCGAGCAGGGGCGTGGTCACGATGCGACCTCCTCTCCGGCGGGCTCGGGCTCGGGCTGCAGCATCCGTCCGCGGAGTTCGGGCATCCGGACGCAGCGGGTGAGCCCGCCCTCGTCCCCGCTGCCCGGCGCCCCGATCTGCAGCAGAGGCGGGACGCCCTCGCGGCACGCATCCTGGGCGAACCGGCAGCGCGGGGCGAACGCACACCCCGCTGGTGCCTCGTATGCGGTGGTCGGGTGTCCGGGGATCGCCGGCAGGCGTCCCGCCCGGCGGTCGATCTCGGGGCGCGCCTGCACGAGCGCGGCGGTGTAGGGGTGCAGCGGATCGCGGTGCAGGCGGGTGGATGCCTGATGCTCCATGACCTGCCCGGCGTACAGCACGATCGTCTCGTCGCACACGGCGCCGGCGAGCTCGAGGTCGTGCGTGATGAACAGCATCGCCATCCCGTACTCGCGCTGCATCCGCTGCAGGATCCCCATGACCTCCGCCTGCGTCGTGACGTCGAGGGCGGTGGTGGGCTCGTCGGCGAGGATCAGCCGCGGGCGGGCGGCGACCGCGGCGGCGATCATGACGCGCTGCAGCAGACCACCGGAGAGCTCGTGCGGGTACTGTCGCATCCGCCGCTCCGGATCGGTGATGCCGACCTCGACGAGGAGCTCCATCGCACGCCGGTCGGCCGCGGCCTTCGGCATCCTGTCGTTCGTGCGCAGGGCCTCGGTGAGGAAGTCGCCGATCCGCCGCACCGGGTTCGTGTACGCGCGGGCGTCCTGGAAGATCATCGCGACGTCGCGGGAGCGGTAGGAGCGCAGCGCGGCTCCACGCAGATCGAACACCTCCGCGCCGTCGAACGACACCCGGCCGGTGACCGCGGCCCCGTCGGGGAGCAGCCGGTCGATCGTGCGGACCGTCATCGACTTGCCGGAACCGGACTCGCCGACGAGCCCCAGCGTGCGGCCGGCGTCGAGCGAGAACGACACGTCCTTCAGGACGGTGCGGAGCCGGCCGGCGACGGGAAGGCGGACGGTCAGGCCGTCGACCTCGAGAAGGGTCCTCATGCGCGGGCCTCCGATCGTTCGGTGAGGCGGTCGCCGAGGACGTTCACCGCGGCGACAGTGGCGACGATGAGCGCACTGGCGTAGAGGGCCTCCTGCGGGTGTCCCTGCAGCACGCCGGCCATGCCGGAGCCGACCATGGCGCCCCAGTCGGCGGTCGGCGGCTGCACGCCGAGGCCGATGAACGACAGCCCGGCGAGGTCCATCAGCGCGAACCCGAATGCCAGCGTCGCGTTCGCGACGATGAGGCCGGCGACGTTGGGGAGGATGTGCTTCAGCGAGATCCACAGGCCGTGGACGCCCTGCACCCGCAGCGCCGCCACATAAGGAAGGTTCCGCTCGCGCAGCGCCGCGGACCGCACGATGCGGGCGATGTACGGGATGTAGGCGATCGCCAGCGCCGCGACGGCGGCACCCAGGCCCGCGCCGAACAGCGCAGTTGCGAGGATCGCGAGGAGCAGCCCCGGGAAGGCGAACACGGCGTCGATGACGCGGACGGATGCCTGGTCGAACCAGCCGCCGAACCACACTGCCGCGAGGGCCACGATGACGCCGATGAGGGTGGAGGCGGCGACGACGAGGAAGGGGCCGAGGAGCGCGGTCTGCGACCCCCAGATCAGGCGCGACAGGAGGTCGCGGCCGCTCGCGTCGGCGCCGAGCAGGTGCGCGGCGCCGGAGCCCTCGTACGCGGCGGACAGGTCGACCGCGTTCGGGTCCTGCGGGGCGAGGACGGGGGCGAGGATCGCCATCGCGGCGACCGCCACGAGGACGCCGACGGCGGTCCAGCCCGAGGCGCCAAGGCTCCCGGTGCGGTGCAGGCGACGAGCCTCGCGGGCGAGCATCTGCCCGTCTGCGGACAGCGTCGTCATGTGCTCATCAGCGGAGAGCGAGGTCATGAGTCCCTCTTCCCGAGCGACACGCGGGGGTCCAGCAGCGTGTAGGCGATGTCGATGAGGGTGTTCAGCACGATGAACGCGGTGACGTAGACGAGGCAGATCGCCTGCACGACCGGGAAGTCCTTCTGCTGCACCGAGCTCACGAGGGTCTGGCCGAGGCCGCCGAGCTGGAAGACCTGCTCGACGACGACGCTGCCCGCGATGAGGCCGGCGATGGTGAGGCCCGCCACTGTGAGGACGGGCATCGCGGCGTTGCGCACGACGTGGCGGCGCACGACGACGCTGCGCGGCAGTCCGCGGCTCGTGGCGGTCTGCACGTGGTCGGCCGACATCTCCGCGCGGATCGCGGCCTGCGCGAGCCGCGCGACGAACGCCACGGAGGCGAGCGCCAGCGAGATGGCCGGAAGGACGGTGTGGTACACCGCATCCACCCCTGGCGTCCCCGCCCCGAAGACCGGGAACCAGCCCAGGTTCACGGCGAACACGATGATCAGCACCACCGCCGCGACGAATGTCGGCACGGCCATGATCGCGGTCGCGCCGGCCATCGTCGACCGTGACAGGAACCCGGGCTTCAGGCCCGCATACGCGCCGATCGACAGCCCGGCGACGAGAACGACGATCGCCGCCATGAAGACGAGGAGGATCGTCGCGGGCGCCCGGGCGGCGAGGATCGACGACACCGGCTGGTTGTAGATGATCGACGTGCCGAAATCGCCGTGCACCACGCCCTGCAGCCACAGCAGGTACTGCTGCCACACCGGGTCGTTGAGGTGGTACTGCTCCGCCAGCTTGGCGATGGCTTCCGGGCTCATCGTACGGCCGTGCGTGAGGAACGTGATCGGGTTGCCGGGCGCTGCGTACAGCGCGCCGAAGACGACGACGCTCGCGATGAGCAGCGTCACGATGAGCCCGATGACGCGGCCGCCGATGAAGCGGACCGTCGGCCAGCCCGCCCACCGTGACGACCGCTGGACGGCGACGACGGTCGTCGTGCTCATGAGCGGACCTCCGCAGGCGCAGCGCGGTGGACCGTGCGTCCGCCGACGACCGTGCGGACGACGCGCGCATCGAGCAGCTCGTCGGCCGGCGCCTCGAACACGTCGCGGTCGAGCACGATGAAGTCCGCGTACAGGCCCTCGGCGAGGCGCCCGTGGGTGTCGTCGGAGCGGCTCGCCCATGCGGCATCCCGCGTCGCGTGCACGATGGCGTCCGCGAGCGGCAGCGCGTAGTGCGCGAAATTCGCCGGGAGCGACGGGTCGAGCGGCGAGCGCCGCGTCGCGGCGATGAACATGTTCGGCAGGGGCTGATGCGGCGCGGTCGGTGAATCGGTGCCGAAGACCAGCCGGGCGCCCGCATCCGTCATCTCCGGCCAGGGGAACCCGCGCTCGACGCGCGCGTCGTGGTCACCGCCGAGGACGTGGCGCCAGTTCTCCTGGTTGGCCGGATCCGCGTGGACGGGCTGCATGCTCGCGGTGATGCCGAGGGCGGCGAGCCGCTGGATGTCGGCGGCCTCCACGACCTCGAGGTGCTCGATGCGGTGGCGGCGCTCGCGGGGGCCATTCGCCGCGACAGCGGCCTCGACGGCGCCGATCGCGATGCGTACGGCCTCGTCGCCGATCGCGTGCATCGCGACCTGCAGGCCCGCCGCATCCGCCGCCGTGACGACGGGAGCGAGCTCCTCGAGGCTCCACACCGGGTCGGCTTTCGAGCCGTCGGCGTAGGGGCGGCCGAGGGAGGCGGTGCAGCCGTCGACGGTGCCGTCCACCATGACCTTGATGCCCGTGACCCTCAGGAAGGGCGTGGCCTTCTCTTGCGCCAGCGAGGCCGCACGGGCGACCTGGGCGAGGTTCGCGGCCGCGTCGCCGGTCGGCTGGATGCGCCAGAACGCGGCGATGCGGGTCGTCAGGGTGCCGGCCGCATCCGCCCGCCGCATGGCGGCGTAGTCGTCCTCGCCGAGCGCCATGTCGGTCGATCCGGTGACCCCGGATTCGGCGTAGCCGGCGAGAGCAGCGGCCAGGGCGGAGTCGCGCTCGGCATCCCCGGTGAACCCGTCGAGGACGGGCCAGACGAGCCGGTGCATCGCGGTCTCGTCGACGTAGCCGGTCGCGTGTCCGTCGGCGTCGCGGTGGACGGTTCCGCCGGGCGGGGAGACCGTCGAGTCGTCGATGCCGACCTCGGCGAGGGCCGCGGTGTTGAGCCAGATCGAGTGGAAGTCGTACGTCTGCGCATAGACGGGACGGCCAGCGGCGACGGCGTCGAGCATGCTGCGGTCGGGCGTGCCGCCGGGGATGTCGCCGTGCTTCCAGCCGGTCGCGTGGATGCGGGGAACGTCCGGGTGATCCGACGCCCAGTCGGCGATGCGGCGCTGGATCTCCTCGAGCGAGCCCGCGCCCCACAGGTCGACCTGGCCGGCCGCTTCGCCGGTGCCGACGATGTGCGCGTGCCCGTCGACGAAGCCGGGGAGCACAGTCGCGCCGCCGAGGTCGTGGATCGCGGCATCGGGGCCCGCGACGCGCGCGGCGGTCGACTCGTCGCCGACGTAGGCGATCCGATCGTCGACCACGACCAGGGCATCGGCCCACGGCCGCCGGTCGGCGGTGAAGATCCGTGCGCTGCGGTACAGATGGGGTGACATCGTCGTCCTCCGGGAGTCGGTCGGGATCAGAAGCGTTCGAGGCCGTCGCGAGCGGCTTCGTCGGGGGTTCCGGCTCGGTAGTCGAGGCCGAAGCCCGCGACGTCGAGCGAGATGGTGAGGAGGGTGCCCCACTGCTCGTGCACGGCCTTCGCGGCATCCGGATGCATGCACACGATCGCGCCTGCGCCGTCGGTGCCGCAGAACGCGCCGGCGCGCTGCGCGGGCGTCAGGGCGACCATCGCCGCCCGGGCCTCGCGGGTGTGCTCGAAGCGCTCCGTCGACACGGCGTCGGCGGTGATCGTGTCGCCGGCGGCGAGCACCGGGTCGAGGAAGTGGTTGGTGTGGATGAGCCAGCCGTCCTCGGCGGGGCGGACGACGCCGATGCCGTCCGGCGCCATCTCGATCGAGGCCGCGCCGTCGTGGACGGTCGCGACCGTGAGGACGGTGGATGCCGACACGGCGGCGGATGCGGCAAGGTCCCGCGCCTCGGCGACGGTCGTCGCCTCTTCGAGCACCCGACGGGCGATCGCGTGCACGGGAACGCCGGCGTCGACGCCGTCGGAGCGGTGCGACAGGATGTTGAAGTGCAGGCCCAGTCCGCCGTCGTTGACGCCGATCTTGGCGGCCGTGCCGAACTCGGTGAAGAGCTTCACGCCGCGGCCGCCCTTCGTGGCGAAGGCGAGCAGCAGGCCGTCGGGCGCGAGGGTGTCGTGCCAGTCCCACGTCTGGATCGTCTCGGGGGCGCCGCCCGCCGGCGGAACGTACACGGCGGTCGTGCACTCGCCGAGGGTCGGCGCCTTCGCGAGGATCTCGGTGCGTGCACCGACAGCGGCGACCTGCCACGCCTCGAGGCCGGCGGCATCCGCCATCGCGTCCGACTCCTCCGCGATGCCGGGCGCCCAGGCGCGCAGCGCGTCGTGGCTCGCGTCGGCCGTCTCGCGCACTGTTGTCTCGGTGATCCCGAGCAGCTCGAAGTGCGCGAGGTAGCGCGCGCTGGCATCGCGCACGTGCAGGGCGTAGCGAGTGCCGATCTCGCGGCCGCGCTCGGCGGGGGAGGTGGCGGTGGTCGTCAGGGTGTGCAGCTTCATCGCGTATTTCCGTGTCGTGCCGTCGTCCTCGACGGGTGTCGTCCTCGACTGGCGGAATCACGCTAAGTGCATAAAACCTTTAATACAACGGTATTAAAGGTTTAATATCGGGGGGACGGTGAGAGGGGACAGGATGCCGCGCACCAAAGGGGTCACGATCCGCGATGTGGCGCAGCGCGCCGGGGTTTCGATCGCCGCTGTCTCCATGGCCCTCAACGACACCGGGACGCTCAGCGCAGAGACGCGCCTGCGCATCCGCGGCGTCGCGGAGGAGATGGAGTACGAGGCCGATGCCCTCGCACGGGGACTCCGCCGCTCCTCGGTCGGCGCGATCGGCATCGTCATGCGCTCGCTCGACTCGCTCGGCCAGTACGCGCCGCGCGGCGTCGACGTCTTCACGCGCTACATCGGCGCCGCATCCTCGCTCGCGGCCGACCGGGGTCTCAGCGTCATGCTCGTGCCCGACCCGACGCGGCGGCCGACCCCGCCGCTCGCGCTGTCTCTCGACGGCTACATCGTCGCGATGCCCCACCTCGACGACCCCGTCGTGCGGCTCTTCGAGCGTCGCGGCATCCCGTACGTCACGCTCGGGCGCGACCCGAGCCGCCCGGGCTTCACGGACTGGGCGACGGAGGACGAGGCGATGACCCTCCGTCGCATCCTCGAGCACTTCCACGCCGCGGGCGCTCGCTCGATCGTGCTCGTGCACGGCACCGACCCCAATGCGTGGAACCTCGACAGCGAATCGACCTACCGCGCCTGGTGCGCCGACCACGACGTCGAGCCCCGCGTCCACGCGGCTCCCGAGGGATCGGGGGAGGAGGGCGGTACGGCCGTCGCCGGCGAGATCGTGGATGGAGGCATCCCCGACGCGGTCCTGTGCCTCACGGGGCGCCACGCGGCGGGAGTGCTCGCGGGGCTCCACGCCCACGGCATCGCGGTTCCCGAGCGCACGATGATCGCGACGGCGTCCGACTCCGAGCACACGCGGCACAGCCGTCCGGCGATCTCCGCGGTCGAGCTCAACCCGGAGGCGACGATGCGGGCGCTGCTCGATCTCTTGCAGGCGCGCATCGCCGGCGAGCCGAGTGCCGGGCCGATCGTCACCCCGGCGCGGTTCCGCGTGCGGGCGTCGTCGCGGCGCTGACGCGGCCCGACGTTGACGCGGCCCGGCGCTGACGCGGCCCGGCGCTGACCCGCCGGCGCTGACCCGCCGCCGCTGACGCGGCCCGGCGCTGACGCGGCTGACGCTGACCCGCCGGCGCTGACCCGCCGGCGCCATTCAGGACATACGGGCCGCCGGAGCGGATATGCGCACGATCGACGACATGTCCTGATCCGTTGTGGTCAGCGGACGCTCGTATGCTCAGCGCACGCTCGTGATCGGCAGCACGCGCCGGGGAAGGCGGCGCGGCCGGCGCTTCAGCCTGCCGGTTCGCGGTCGGGCTGGCAGTTCGGGCACCAGAAGACCTGGCGCTCGCGGGTCGCGTCGGCGCCGAGCGACATCGACCGGATCGTCGTCCCGCATCGTCGGCAGGGCCGCCGCTCGCGGCCGTACACCCAGTCCGTGTTGCGGATGTCGCCCGTGAACGTGCGGTTCACGCGATCGCGGTTCGCGCGGATCGTGCGGACGCCGAGGGCGACGAGCGCCTCCGCGTCTGTCTGGCTGGCGGGCGTCTGCGGGTGGATGCCGCGCAGGAACAGCAACTCGCTCGCGTACTCGTTGCCGAAGCCGGCGATGTTGCGCTGATCCTGCAGGGCGACGTGGATGGGGCGGGTGTCGGCGTGCAGGTGCGCGGCGGCGGTCGCCGCATCCCAGTCGTCCTGGAGCGGGTCGGGGCCGAGGTAGCCGACGATGCGGTCCTCGTCGGCGGTGCGGACGAGCTCGACGACGCCGAGATCGAAGCCGACCGTCTCGGCGCTCTCGGTCGCGACGACGGCGCGGGCGCGGAACCCCGGCTTGCGCCACCGCTGCCCGGGCGCGTAGACGTGCCATTCGCCCTCCATCTTGAGGTGCGTGTGGAGCGTGTAGTCGCCGATGCGGTGCAGGATGTGCTTGCCCCGCGCGACGACCTCATGGACCGTCTCGCCCGTGAGGTCGGACGTCGCCGCCCGCGGCACGCGCAGGTCGAAGCGCGTCACGACTCCGCCGTGCAGTGCGGTGTCGAGCCGGTGTGCGGCCTGCCAGACGGTGTCGCCCTCAGGCACGCGGGATCCGCACGCTACGCATGGGCCGCCCGGCTTCGCAGCGTCAGCCCGCGCGTCGACTCGACGAACCCGGCCGCCCGTAGCGCGCGACCCACCTCCGTCGTGTAGACGAAGACGCCGTTGACCTGCTCGATCGTGAGGGTCTCGAGGCGCCGGGTCTGCGCCGTTTCGGCGAGGCTGAGGGTCGCTGCCGCGAGCAGCTGCTCATCGTCCGTGAACGCGAGGGCGGTCTTGCCGCCCCGCTCGAGGTAGAGGACGAGCGCGCCGTCGACGAGCACGACGAGCCCCCCGGCCTTGCGTCCGGGGCGGTGGCTGATGCCCTCGAGCGCGGGCCACTGGAGCGCGGCGCCGTACGGATTCGCGGGGTCGGTCGCGGCCAGCGTCAGCGCGCTGTGCGGAGGCGGGTCCGGGAGATTCGCGAACTCCCGCAGCCGGTCGACGGTGGCGGATGCGGCGAACTGGGCCGCCCCGAGCTTCTCGATGACGTACCCGCGGCGGCAGTGCCCGGCCTCTTCGAAGCCGGCGAGAATGCGGTAGGTCTGCGCGAATCCGCCCGGTACGCCCTCCGTCTGCACCGACCCGCGGGTGACGACGCCGTAGCGGTCGAGGAGCATGCTCGCTGTGGCGGTTGCGCGCAGCGAGGGATCGGGCTCCGGGGCGGGCAGCGCCGACCAGCGGCCGGCGAGAGCGGGCGGTCGCGGCGGTGGGGATGCGGCCGGGCCGCCGCGGCTTCCCGCTGCCGCCGAGGTGCCGCCCGGGGCGAACGCGACGCCCGAACCGCTGCCCGGGTTGAGGGCGATGCCGCGGTACAGCCGGGCTCGCGGTGCGCGGCGCTTGGCGCGGTGGGCCTGCGACCCGCCGCCGAGGAGCCCGCGCACCGGTGCGAACGTGTCGTTCGTGATGCGCCCCGCCCACGTCAGCGCCCACAGCGCCTCGACGACGGACTGCTCGTTCTCCGCCTGCACGATCTGCTGGAGCTGGCTCGCGAAGTACGCGCCGCCGCCCGTCAGGACCTCGAGCAGCTGCTGCTCGAGGGTCGACAGCTCGGCATCCTCTTCGGGGCGCAGCGAGTAGGGAGCCGAGTCGGCGGGATGCAGTGCGATCCAGCCGTCGCGGCCAGGCAGCGCGCCGTGCCCCGACCACACGACCTCGCCCGTGGCGGTCAGCTCGTCGAGCATCGCGGGGGAGTAGTCGGAGACCCGCATCGGCAGGATGAGCGACTCCCACGCGCTCGCCGGGATCGGCACGCCGGCCAGCTGCTCGATGACGGCGAGCACCCCGTCGATCCCTTCGAGCGGACGGTCGATGTGCTGCCACGCGGGCAGGAACCGCGCGAACGCGCTCGGCGGGACGGGCTCGACGCTCCCGCGGATCGCCGCGAGCGACCGCATCCTGAGGCGCCGCAGGACCTCGGAGTCGCACCATTCGAGGTCGTCCGGAGGCCCGGTGCGTGTCGACTCGCTTCGCTCGCTCGACGACCCGCGGGAGGTCGCCGAGGCATAGCCCTCAGGCAGGAAGTACCCGCTCGCGACTCGGCCCTGTCCCTCGAGGCGCTGCAGCGTCTGGCGCGCGATGGCCGCGCCGATGCCGAGGCGGGTGGCGACAGCATCCGCCCGGAACGGCGCATGCGTGCGTGCGTACCGCGCCACGAGATCGCCGAGCGGATCGGCGAGGGGTTCGAGGAAGGCCGTGGGGATGCCGACCGGCAGCGCTGTGCCGAGCGCGTCGCGCAGGCGTCCCGCATCCTCGATCGCCGCATACTGGGCCACCCCGCCGACCGTCACCCGGATCGCCCTCCGCGCCGCGACGAGCGCCTCGAGGTGCGCGGATGCCTCCGAGAGGGAGGTGTCGCTCCACTGGTCGCTGCGTTTCGTCTCGCTTCGCTCGCTCAACGACCGGGGGTCGGTGTCTGCCTGCGGGTCGTTGAGCGAGCGAGGAACGACCGAGTCGAGACGCGCTGCGCCGTCCTCGCTGCGTTTCGTCTCGCTTCGCTCGCTCAACGACCGGGGGTCGGTGTCTGCCTGCGGGTCGTTGAGCGAGGGAGGAACGACCGAGTCGAAACGCGCTGAGCCGTCCGCGGAACCGTCGGCGGGCTGCAGCCGGTCGGCGACCTCTGCCGCATCCAGCGGACCGAGCACGCGCAGGAGATCGGCCACGCCCTCGATGCCCCGCGCCCGCCGCTCGGGATCGAGGCGCTGCGCCTCGCGCTCGAACTGCGCGATGACATCGGGGTCGAGGAGCTCCCGCATCTCGACCTTGCCGAGCAGCTCCGACAGCAGCGAGGGGTCGACCGACAGCGCCGCGGCCCGCCGCTCGGCGAGGGGCGAATCGCCCTCGTACATGAACGCGCCGACGTATCCGAACAGCAGGTCCCGCGCGAACGGCGACGGCTGGTTGGTCGTGGTCTCGACGAGGCGGATGCGGCGCTCCGCGATGCCGCGCGCCAGCTGCAGCAGCGCGGGCACGTCGTAGACGTCCTGCAGCACCTCCCGCAGCGTCTCGAGGATGATCGGGAACGTCGGATGCTCGCGCGCGACCTCGAGCAGCTGCGCCGATCGCTGCCGCTGCTGCCACAGCGGGCTGCGCTTGCCCGGATTGCGGCGGGGCATCAGGAGCGCCCGCGCCGCGCACTCGCGGAACCGCGAGGCGAAGAGGGCCGACCCGCCGACCTCGTCGGTGACGATCTGGTCGAGCTCCTCGGCGTCGAAGACGAAGAGCTCCGCACCCGGGGGTTCGGTCTCGGTGTCGGGGATGCGCGCGATGATGCCGTCGTCGCTCGCGACCGCGGAGCCCTCGACCCCGAGGCGCTCGCGGATGCGCGCGTTGACGGCGAGCGCCCACGGCGCGTGCACGGGCATGCCGTACGGGGAATGCAGGATGACGCGCCAGTCGCCGACCTCGTCGCGGCTGCGCTCCACCGTCAGTGTCTTGTCGGTCGGGAGGCTGCCGGTCGCTTCCCGCTGCTCGTCGAGGTAGGCCAGCAGGTTGGCCGATGCCCGCTCGTCAAGCCCGGCCTCGCGCAGCCGCGCCTCGGCCTTCGGCCGCGGGCCGGTGGTCAGCTCGCGCGAGAACCTGCCGAGCGCTTCGCCGAGCTCCGCTGGACGGCCCAGGCCGTCGCCGTGCCAGAACGGCACCTTGCCCGGCTGGCCGAACGCGGGCAGCACGTTGACGCGGTCGTGCGTGATCTCGACGATCCGCCAGCTGGTCGTGCCGAGCGTGAAGACGTCGTTGACGCGCGACTCGTAGACCATCTCCTCGTCGAGCTCGCCGACGCGCGCGTTCTGCGACTCGCCCGCGACGAAGACGCCGAACAGTCCCCGATCGGGGATCGTGCCGCCGCTCGTGACCGCGATCCGCTGCGAGCCGGGACGTCCGGTCAGCGTGCCTTTGTCGCGGTCCCACACGAGCCGTGGCCGCAGCTCGGCGAACTGGTCAGACGGATACCGCCCGGCCAGAAGATCGAGCGTCGCCTCGAACGCCGACCTCGGGAGGGTGCGGAACGGGGCGCTGCGCTTGACGGTCTCGAACCATTCCTCGACCTCGATCGAGCCGAGGGCGGATGCGGCCACCGTCTGCTGCGCGAGGATGTCGAGCGGATTCTGCGGCACCGAGATCGCCTCGATCTGGCCTGCCAGCATCCGCTCCGTCACGATCGCGGTGTGCAGCACGTCGCCGCGATGCTTCGGGAAGAGAGCCGCACGGCTGATCTCGCCGACCTGGTGCCCCGCGCGGCCGACGCGCTGGAGGCCGGACGCCGCCGACGGCGGCGCCTCGACCTGGATCACGAGGTCGACCGCGCCCATGTCGATGCCGAGCTCGAGACTCGACGTCGCGACGACGCAGCGCAGCATCCCCGACTTCAGCTCCTCCTCGACCTCGGCGCGCTGCTCCTTCGACACCGAGCCGTGGTGGGCCTTCGCGAGTACCGGGTCCGCCCCGGCCGTCGAACCGGCCTGTGCCATCGTCGCCGCGGGAACGACCGGCGCAGGCAGGTCGAGCCCGAGCCGCTCGCTGTAGATCTCGTTGAGCCGCCCGGTCAGGCGCTCCGCGAGCCGCCGGGAGTTGGCGAAGACGATGGTCGAGTTGTTCTCGAGGATGCGGTCGACGATCGCCTCCTCAACGTGCGGCCACAGCGAGCCGGTCATCTCGGTGCTCTCGGCCGGCTCATCCGACGGGACCGGGGACGCCAGACCGCCGGGATTCAGCATGTCGTCAACCGGCACGACCACCCGCAGCTCGAACGTCTTCGACGCGCGGGGTGCGACGATCTCGACCGGCTGCGCGCCGCCGAGGAAGCGGGCGACCTCGTCGATCGGCCGCACGGTCGCCGACAGGCCGATGCGCTGCGCCGGCTTGTCGAGCAGGGCGTCGAGCCGTTCGAGGGACACCGCCAGATGCGCGCCGCGCTTCGTCGCCGCGACCGCGTGCACCTCGTCGACGATCACGGTGTCGACGCCCCGCAGCGTCTCGGCCGCCTGGCTCGTCAGCATGAGGTACAGCGATTCGGGTGTCGTGATGAGGATGTCCGGGGGAGCGGTCAGCAGCTTCCGCCGGTCCGACGACGTCGTGTCGCCCGACCGGACCCCCACACGGACATCGGGGGCCGGCATCCCGAGCCGCCGCGCCGACTGTCCGATGCCGACGAGGGGTGAGCGGAGGTTGCGCTCGACGTCGACGCCGAGCGCCTTCAGCGGGGAGATGTAGAGGATGCGGGTGCGCGTCTTGTCTTCGGGCGGCGCCGCCCCCGGATGGAAGACCCGGTCGATCGCCCACAGGAACGCGGACAGCGTCTTGCCCGACCCGGTGGGCGCCACGACGAGCGCGTGCTTGCCCGAGGAGATGGCCTCCCAGGCACCGCGCTGGGCGTCGGTGGGCGCGGCGAAGGCGCCGCGGAACCAGTCCTGCGTGGCCGCGCCGAAGCGCCCGAGCACGTCGCCCATCCCACCATCTTGGTCCGGGCCGCCGACATCCGGGCGCCCGGGACCAATAGGACGGGTCAGGAGGTGACGGCCGCCTTCTCACCCGGGATCAGGATCCACAGGATCACGTACGCCCACAGCGACAGTCCGAGGAAGACGACGCCGATCACAGTCAGGACGCGCACGAGCAGGGGGCTCAGCCCGAAGCGGTGGGCGACGGCGGCGCACACTCCGGCGATCCACCGTCCGTCACGAGGTCTCACGAAGTTGTTCATGCCTCAACCCTCGCAAGGCGAGGCGCAAGTCGTAAGGATGCTGTCCCCCGAATCGCCCCGAGGGTAACCCCCACGCGGATTCGGCAGAAGCGGGAGTACTCTCGCGCCGTGGCAGGACTCGCCTGCCGGGCGGAGGACGACATGACCACCACGGCGGCACCCACGACGAACGCGAAACCGCACCGTCCGTATCTGCGACCTTCTCGGCTTCTGAAGAACGTCGACCCCGCCCGCCTGCACCCCGCCGTCCTCGCCCAGGCACAGCACCGGGCCGCCAGTATCCAGCTGCGCATCGCGGACTGGATCACGGCCTTCGCGGGGTCCATGGCGTTCGTCTACATCCACATCGTCCTGTTCACGGTGTGGATGCTGTGGATCGAGAAGAACCCCTGGCCGACGCTGACCCTCATCGTGTCGCTCGAGGCGATCTTCCTGTCGACGTTCGTCATGATCGGACAGAACCGCCAAGCCTCATTCCAGCAGGCCAAGGCCGACCGCGACTACAACGACCAGGAGACGCTGCTCGTCGAGAACACGGACCTCACGCGTACGATCCACGACATGTCGCAGCAGATCCAGACGCTCACGCAGCAGATCAACGATCACCTGCTGGCGACGAAGACGACGGATGCGGCGCCCTCGGCACCCGCGGCCTCGCCGGAGCCGCAGGCGCCGCCGGCCTGACGGTTTACGGCGCGGGGAACGTCACGCGGAAGGATGCGCCGCCCTCCGGCGCGCGTCCTGCTTCGAGCCGCGCGCCGAGACGGGTCGCGAGACGGACCGCGATCGACAGGCCGAGTCCGGTCCCGACCGGCCGGGTCGCGCGGTATCGGTCGTGCAGCACGCCGCGGTCGAAGACGTGCGCGAGGTCGTCGGCGGTGAGTCCCGGGCCGTCATCCCGGACCTCGATCGAGCGCGCATCCGGACGCGCCACGATCACGTTCCCTCCCGCGGGCACCGCGCGCAGCGCGTTCTCGATCAGCCCGTCGAGGAGCTGGCGCGCACGCATCGGATCGGTGTGCAGGAGCGCCGGCGCGCCCGGCTGGGCAACCAGCGAGACCTGCATCCCGCGTGCCCGGCCCGACCAGGCCAGTCCCGCGTCGGCGACGAGGGTCGCCGCATCCACGTCGGTCGGAGACACCGTGAAGTCGTCGGCCTCGAGCCGCGCGAGTTCGAGGAGGTCGCTCACGAAGCTGTCGAGGCGGGTCGTCTCCGCGACGAGCGTTGAGCCGACCGACGCCATCTCGTCGGGCTCGATCATGCCGTCGGCGAGCGCTTCGGCGTAGCCGCGGACCGCCGTCAGCGGCGTGCGCAGCTCGTGCGACACGGACAAAAGGAACTCGCGCTGCCGCGCCTCGCTCGATGCCAGCGCCCGGTCGAGCGTCGTCAGCGCGGAGGCGACGTCGTCGACCTCCGTGATGGGCTGCGGCGGGATGTCGATTCCCCGCTCACCGGCGGCGATTCGGCGCGCGAGCGCCGCCGTCGCCCGCAGCGGCCGCGCCGTCGCGCGCGCGAGGAGCGCACCCACCCCGATGGCCACCAGAAGACCGATGAGGAGCGCGCCGAGCACGGACAGCACGATCGCGCGGCTCGTCTGCTGCACATCGTCGACGCGCTGCGCCGCGACCACGGCACCGCCGCCCGCGATCGGCCGGGACACCACAACGAACTGCTTGCCGCCGGCATCCACCGTGGTCGAGATCGGCACGTCGAGCCGTGCCTGCAGGCGCGGCGGCACGAGTGCCTTGGCCGGGCCGCGCAGGGTTCCGTCGGGGGATACGACGGCGAGCCGCGTCCCGCCGGGCCCGCTCGCGGCGACCGCGCGGTCGCGGACGGCGGGGGATGCGGCGGCGAGCGTCGTCGCCTGAGTGGTGAGCTCGCGGCGCACCTGCAGGTCGACAGCGAGCGACACGAGCGGGAGGGATGCGGCGGCCGTCGCCACGACCGCCACGATCGCGACGATCGTCGTCGCGAGGAGCGTGCGGGCGCTGAGGGTCCGCATCCATTTCTTCACCCGGCGCCACCGATCGACGAGCTGCCGCTCGGCTCGCCCATGCCGTAGCCGACGCCGCGCACCGTGCGGATGGCATCCGTCCGTCCGAGCTTCGCGCGCACCTGTGCGACGTGCACGTCGACGGTCCGCGTGCCCGCGTAGGAGGCCATGCCCCACACCGCCGACAGCAGGTGTTCGCGCGAGAAGACGCGATGCGGCTCGCGCATGAGCTGCGCGAGGAGCGCGAATTCGGTGGCGGTGAGGTCGACCGGCTCGCCCGCGACGGACACGCTGTGGCGCTGCTCGTCGAGGACGATGTCGCCGCTGCGCAGCGGCTCCTCGGCCGGACGCGCCGTCCGTCGCAGCACCCCGCCGACGCGGGCGACGAGCTCGCGCGGGGAGAACGGCTTCGTGAGGTAGTCGTCGCCGCCGAGCTCGATCCCGAGGATCCGGTCGACCTCGTCGTCGCGTGCCGTCACGAAGACGATCGGCGTCCAGTCGCCCTCCGCGCGGAGGGCCCGGCAGACCGCGAGGCCGTCCATCGTCGGGATGCCGATGTCGAGCACGATCGCCACCGGACGAAGATCCCGGATGCGGCGCAGCGCCGCCGCGCCGTCGCGCTCGACGTGCACGCCATAGCCCGCGTCGACGAAGTACCGGCGCTGCACGTCGGCGATCGCCGGCTCGTCCTCGACGAGCATGACGAGCCCGTTGCGCGCATCCACGGTCACATTCCACCAGCGCGTCCATTGGCGCAGGGTGTGAATCCGCACGCTTTACACACCTCGAACATGACTCTCACCGACGGATTGCACAGGCGGCGCACGCTGAGCGCATGAACACCTTCTCGAACATCTGGTCCCGCCGCCGCAACCGCGTCATCGCCGCGGTCGTCGGAGCGGGCATCGCGGGAGTCGCGGTCATCGGGGGCACCGTCGCCGATGCGAACGCCTCGACGGGCGCGGCTTCGACGACGGCGGTCGTCCCCGCCGCCGCCACGACCCCCGCGCCGTCCGCTGGGACGGCGAAGGCGGATGCGGCGCGCCTCCGCGCGGCCATGAAGGGCATCCGCGCGCTGCCCGCCGCGCAGCGCCCCGCCGCGTTCCTGCAGCTCAAGGCCGACGTCCTCGCGGGGAAGTACGGGCTCCGCGCGAAGCGCGACCTCGCCGCGATCGACGCCGTCGTGGCCTCCAATCCCGCAGGCCTGCGCGGCGCGCTGCTGCGGCTCGCCGAAGCGCACCCGCCCGTCGCGAAGAAGGCGTCGGGCTCGGGTTCGTCGCTGCCGACGCCCGCGCCGACGGTGACTCCCTCCGCCTGACCTCGGACGTTCGGCGCGTTTCGTCTCGGTCGTTCCTCCCTCGCACAACGACCACGCGTGGTGCGTATGCCCACTGGTCGTTGAGCGAGCGAAGCGAGTCGAAACGCGCTGACGTTTCGAGTTCGGCTTGCGGCGTTTCGTCTCGGTCGTTCCTCCCTCGCTCAACGACCGGCGGGCGGCATTACCCGCGGGTCGTTGAGCGAGCGAAGCGAGACGAAACGCAGCGAGCCGACGGGCGGCGGGGGCTACAGCCGGGGGGTTCGCGGCGGCTCGGTGCGCCGCATCCCCGTCGCCTCGAACGCCGCAGCGATCCGCAGGAGCGCGGTGTCGTCGTACGCCCGTCCGGAGATCGTGAGGCCCACCGGCATCCCGATGTCCGCCGTCGTCCCCATCGCCACGGTGATCGACGGGATGCCGAGGTGCCGGGGCACGATGTTGCCGTTGGCGACCCACACCCCGTTGCGCCAGCCGAGGTCGGCGGATGCGGGGTTCACGTCCATGTCGGCGGGGCCGATGTCGGCCATCGCGGGGTAGGCGATCGCGTCGAGTCCGAGGCCGTCCATCCACTCCTCGACGTCGATGCGCCGCGTCTCCTCCAGGCCGCGCACGCCCTCCGCCATGTGGGGGATCGTCGTCATGTCGGTGATCGGCTGGGCCCGGAAGAGCGCCGGCAGCTCGTTGATGTCGTCGTCGAAGCCGTCGTACCGGTCGGGCAGAGCGCCCGGCGGAGCCGGCCAGATCTTCGCGCCGTCGACCTGCGCCAGCGTGGTCAGCGCAGGGTCGCCGTTCGCGTCGAGGAAGTCGTTCCAGCTCCACGCGCACAGCTCGACGACCTCGCTGCGCAGGAAGTCGGCGGGCACGATGCCGCGGGTGGCGATGGTCGGCGCCCCGGCGCGGTCGCCCTCGTAGTTCGTGACGGCGGGGAAATCGACCTCGACGACCTCGGCACCGGCGGCCTCGAGGTCGGCGCGTGCGGCCCGCCAGAGATCCATCACGGACTCCCGCGTCTCGACCCGGCGGCCGGTCGGGCCGCCGATGCCGGTGCCCGTGCCGGCATCCGGGTCCGCGTTGATGTACATCCGCGGGACGCCGAAGCGCTTGCCGCGGAGCGTCGCGCGCGCCGCATCCTGACCCTCAGGCGCCAGATCCGCATACGACGACGGCCGCACCGCCGAGGCCGTCGGCAGCGCCACCCACGGCTGGGCGCGCCAGAAGTCGCCGCGCGTCTCCGCGTCGTCCGCGACGACGACGTCGAGGATCTCGAGGAGGTCGGCCATCGTGCGCGCGTGGGGGACGACGACGTCCTGCGTCGGCACGAGCGGCCAGTTGCCGCGCACCGAGATCACGCCGCGGCTCGGGCAGTAGGCGACGAGCGCGTTGCAGGATGCGGGCGCCCGCCCGCTCGACCACGTCTCCTCGCCGAGGCCGAAGGCGCCGAAGGACGCCGCGGTCGCGGTGCCGGAGCCGTTCGACGATCCGGAGCCGAACGCGGAGGTCAGGTACGCCGCGTTGTAGGGGCTCTCCGCGCGGCCGTAGACGCCGCGCTGCATCCCGCCGTTCGCCATCGGCGGCATGTTCGTGAGGCCCAGGCAGATCGCGCCGCCCGCGCGAAGGCGCTCGATCGTGAACGCGTCGCGCTGCGCGACGAGCTGTGCGAACGCGGGGGAGCCCGCGGCGGCGGTGAGCCCGCGCACGAGGTACGAGTCCTTCGCGGTGTAGGGGATGCCGTCGAGCGGGCCTCGTGTCTCGCCCGCAGCGCGACGCACGTCGGATGCCTCGGCTTCGGCGAGCGCGTCGGGATTGCGCACCACGACGGCGTTCAGGGCCGTCTCAGTGCCGAGCGGGTCGTACGCGTCGATGCGGGCGAGGTAGGCGTGCACGAGCTCGACGCTCGTCGTCGCGCCGGACTCGAGCGCGGCGCGCAGATCGGCGATGGATGCTTCTACGACATCGAACATTGCGTGCTCCATTTCGTGGCACCGGTCCCCGAGCTTGTCGTGGGGCGGGGGTCTGACTGCGTGTGCCGACGCCTCGACAAGCTCGGCGACCGACGGTGCGGATCAGCGGACGGGGACGGCGGGCTGCTGCTGGGTGATGCAGTGGATGCCGCCGCCGCCGGCGAAGATCTGCCGGGCGTCGATCGTCACGGCGCGGCGGTCGCCGGGGTACGCGGCCTCGAGGATCTCGCGGGCCCGCGCGTCCCCCTTCTCGTCACCGAAGCCGCACGCGATGATGCCGCCGTTGACGACGAGGTGGTTGACGTACGAGTAGTCGACGAAGCCCTCTTCGTCGCGGATCGTCTCGGGCGCAGGCAGGTCGATGATCTCGAGGGTGCGGCCCGCCGCATCCGTCTGCCCGTCCAGGAACTCGCGCAGCGCCTTCGAGACCTCGTAGTCGGGGTGCTCGGGGTTCTGCTGCTGGTGCAGCATGACGGTGCCGGGACGGCCGAACGCGGCCACGATGTCGACGTGGCCGTTCGTTCCGAAGTCGTCGTAGTCGCGCGTCAGGCCGCGGGGCAGCCAGATCGTCTTCGTCGTGCCGAGCGTGCGGGCGAACTCCGCCTCGACGCGGGCCTTGTCGGCGTACGGGTTGCGGCGCTTGTCCAGCTGCACCGTCTCGGTGATCAGGATCGTGCCCTCGCCGTCGACGTGGATGCCGCCGCCCTCGTTGACGAGCATCGAGCTGACGAGCTCCGACCCGACGAGGCCGGAGACGAGCCGCGCGTGCTCGGCGGACTTCTCGAAGTCCGACCAGCCGCGGTCGCCCCATCCGTTGAAGACCCAGTCGACCGCGCCGAGAGCCCCGGTCGCGTCGTCGACGACGAACGTCGGGCCGTGGTCGCGGAACCAGAACTCGTCGACCGGCGCCTCGACGATCTCGATCTCGACGCTCAGCATGCGCCGTGCGCGCGCGACCTCGGACGGGTCGACGACCATCGTCACGGGCTCGAAGTCGATGATCGCGTTGGCGACCGAGCTCCACGCCTCGTAGAAGCGCTCCTGCTCTGCGGGATCGTCGCCGAGCGTCTGCCCCTCGGCGGGGAACGCCATCCACGTGCGTTCGTGCGGCGCACCCTCGTGCGGCATTCTCCAGGCCATGACGCCCCCTTCGGCTCCGGCTCGCGCTTATTGATCTAGCGATCAACAACAGATCTTCCTACACTGGCGTTCACGATGTCAACACCACAGCGCACCCGCAAGACCCCCGCGGCCCGGGCGGCCGAGATCCGCACGGCCGCCGCCGACCTCGCCCGCGAGCAGGGTCTCGCCGCGCTCACGCTCCGCGCCGTCGCCGAGCGCGCGGGCGTCGCGTCGGGCCTCGTCGCGCATTACACCGAGAGCATGGACGATGTCGTCGCGGAGGCCTTCGCGGACGTCGTGGGCGCCGAGCTCGCCGACGTCCGGACCATCGTCGCGGACGCACCCGAGCGCCGACTCGCTCTGCTGTTCGACGCGATCCTCGGTGGGGACCGCCGCGACGTGACCCTGGTGTGGGTCGAGGCGTGGGCGCAGGCGCGGCGCAATCCGGCGCTGTCCGGCGCGATCGATGAGCAGATGGCCGCCTGGCAGGTCTTCGTCGCGGAGATCATCTCCGACGGAAGCCGCGGCGGAGTCTTCGCGACGGAGGATCCGGATGCAGTGGCCGCTCAGCTCCTCGCAATGATGGACGGCCTCGCGGCCCACGCGATGGCGCGCGGCGCCGACCCCGCGCCCTTCGTCGCGCGTCTCGCTCGGGCGAGCGAGGTGCTGCTGGGCGCGGAGCCGGGCACCGTCACCGCGGGTTGAGGCCCCGGTCGCTGGGCGCTCGGCGGCGCGTCGGTCGGCCGCTCGGCGTGCTCACCGCGGGGTGATCCCTCCGTCCGCATCCAGTTCCAGCGTCGCGTCGAGCCCCAGCCGTTCCAGGAACGCGTCGTCGTGGCTGACGATGAGCACCGCGCCGCGGTAGGCCGACAGTGCGTCGACGAGCTGACCGACGGTGTCGAGGTCGAGGTTGTTCGTCGGCTCATCGAGTACGAGCAGCTGCGGCGGCGGGTCGGCCAGCAGCAGGCGGGCAAGGGCCACGCGGAACCTCTCGCCGCCCGACAGCGTGTTCACCGCCCGATGCACCGTGTCGCCGCGCAGGAGGAACCGCGCCAGCCGGTTGCGGATCTCCGCCGTCGGCACGCTCGGCGCCGCCGCCTCGACGTTCTCGAGGACGGTCGCATGCTCGTCGAGCCCGTCGACCCGCTGCGGGAGGTACCCCACGTGCTCGACCGACAGGCCGCCGTTCAGGACATGCGGCGGGCCGCCGAC
This sequence comes from Microbacterium candidum, assembly GCF_030315975.1. GTDB lineage: Bacteria > Actinomycetota > Actinomycetes > Actinomycetales > Microbacteriaceae > Microbacterium > Microbacterium candidum. The sequence goes on from NZ_JASXSZ010000001.1 coordinate 955,708, forward strand.
ATATCCGTCACCGTCGGCTGCATGTCCTGATCCGTGCACCAGCCGCTCGAGCAGCGTCGTCTTGCCGACGCCGTTCGGGCCGATGAGCGCCACGCGCTCGGGTCCGCGGATGATGTGCGTGCCGATCGTCGCGATGCGGCGCCCGGCGGGCACTCCCGGGTCGGGCAGGTCGATGCGCACGGTGTCGTCGTCGCGGACGCGGCGCTCCGCCGCATCCAGCACGGCCCGTGCCTCCGCCTCCTTCTCGCGGACCTCGGTGCGCAGCCGGCCGGCCGACACCTCGGCCGCCATGCGGCGGCCGTTCGCGACGATCTTCGGCACGCGCTTCTCCTCGTAGGCCTTGCGGCCCATCTGCGCCCGCGTGGCGAGCTTCGCGTCCGCCTCGATCCGCTGCCGCTTCTCCCGCTTCAGGTCCTTGCGGGCATCGGATTCGGCGTGCCGCGCGGCCTCCTGCTCGGAATCCAGCCATGCGCGCCATTCCGAGTACGGACCTCCGAACACCGACAGCTCACGGCCGTAGATCTCGGCCGTGTCGTCCATGAGCTCGAGCATCGCGACGTCGTGGCTGACGACGATGAGCGCGCCGGCCCACGACCGCACGAGCGCGTACAGTCGTGCGCGCGCATCCCGGTCGAGGTTGTTGGTCGGCTCGTCGAGGAGGGTCACGGGAGCGCGACGAAGACGGATGCCGGCGACGGCGGCCAGCACCGCCTCCCCGCCGGAGAGTTCGCCGACGCGTCGGTCGAGCATCCCGGAGAGGCCGGCCTCGTCGAGGGCCGCCGCGGCGCGGGCCTCGACGTCCCAGTCGGCGCCGATCGTGTCGAAGTGCGCCGGGTCGACGTCCCCCGATTCGATCGCCCGCACGGCGGCGAGCACCGGTTCGACGCCGAGGAGCGCCGACACCGGACGGTCGACGTCGAGCGTCAGCTGCTGCGGAAGGTACGCGACGTCACCTGCGGTCACGGAACCGCCGGTCGGCGTGAGCTCTCCCGCGATGAGGCGCAGGAGCGTGGACTTGCCGGATCCGTTCCGGCCGACGAGCCCTGTGCGGCCGGCGCCGAACGCGCCGGTGACGCCGTCGAGGGCGATGGTGCCGTCCGGCCACGTGTACGACACGTGGTCCAGGACGACGGATGGAGTGATGCTGGGCATGGAGGTCCTCCTCTGATGTCGGGCGCGCCGACAGCAGAGCCCGAGGGATCAGATGCCCGGGAGAAGGTCGACGGTCAGCGCGAGATGGATATCTGCAAGCGCGACACGTCGGATCCGCGCCGGAGGCGCGAGAAAGGATCGACGATCGGCGCTTACAGCGCGATGGCGACGATCTCCGTCATTTCATTCCTGACGTCGGGAACAAGGACCCGGCCACGATAGCGCACTACTCTGCGAGGTCGTCAAGACGGTGCTCGAGGAACGAGCGGACATCGGCCAACTCCTCCTCGGACACGCTGTGCGTGAGTCCCGGGTAGACGCGTCCCGACAGCTCGACGTGCGCGGGGAGCCACTCGACGCTGTGCTCGACGAGCGGGGCCGGGATGACGTCATCCCGCGATCCGCGCCCCCAGAAGACGTGCGGCTTGCGCGCGGCGAGCGCTGCATCCGTCTCCAGCGCTCCGGGGGAGACGTACCCGCTGAGGTTGACCACGAAGGCGAAGCGCTCGGGCTGCAGGCGCAGCGCCTGCAGCGAGACGGCGCCGCCCTGCGAGAAGCCGAGGAGACCGACGGCGGATGCCTCGGTGTGCTCGTCGAGCCAGGCGATGAACCGGGTCGCCGCATCCGTCACGCCCACCGAGCGCCCGAGCTCGTCGATCGGGTACCACGCGTTGCCCGGCATCGGCCACGGCGGAGCCAGCGGGGCGCGCACCGAGGCGATCACGAAGCTGTCGGGCAGGTACGGGACGAGCCCGTACAGGTCGTTCTCGTCGGAGCCGTAGCCGTGCAGCAGCACGAGCAGCGGGCGCCCCGCGCGCTCGGCCTCGGGTACGGACCAGCGCACGACCTCCGGATCCAGACTCACCCGCCCATCATCCCCCGGACGGCCGACATGGCGGAATCCTCCGTGCGCGCTCGCGGCGCGACGGGTATACAGGAAGCATGCCCGTGCGCACCCCAGATCCGGATCCCGGCGACAACGGCGACGACCCGCTCGGCGCGGGCACGCCGTTCAACGGTGCGCTCGGCGGATCGCCGACGTTCGGGCCGCCTCCTGGAGGCCCCGCGGCGAACCCGGGATGGCTCAGCGACATCGAGCTCGCCGAGGTGCGCCGGCGTCTGCCCATCCTCTACGTCGAGGCGATCCCGGTCCGCACCGACGGGATGGGGGCGGTCACCGAAGTCGGGATGCTGCTTCGCGCGACCCCGCTCGGCGAGATCACGCGGACGATCGTGTCGGGTCGTGTCCGCTACGGCGAGACGGTGCGGGATGCGCTGTTCCGCCACCTCGAGGACGACCTGGGTCCGATGGCCTTCCCGCTGCTGCCGCCGCAGCCGACGCCGTTCACGGTGGCCGAGTACTTCCCGATCCCGGGCGTCAGCGCATTCAACGACGACCGGCAGCACGCCGTGTCCCTCGCGTTCGTCGTCCCGGTGACGGGCACGTGCGAGCCGCGTCAGGATGCGCTCGAGGTCACGTGGCTCTCACCGCAGGAGGCGGCATCCGACGCGATCGCCGCCGAGATGGAGGGCGGCCGCGGCTCCCTCGTCCGCATGGCACTGGCCAGCGTCGGCGCCCTGCGCTGACCGTCAGCCCTGCTCCTCCCCCCCCTCGCCGCGTGCATTGACTTGCGGCAAACGGCGAGTATGCGGGCCTCGATGACCGCCATACGCCGCAAGTCAGCAGAGGGCTGACGGGAACAAGGGCGGATGCGGCGACGTTGCCGATGAGGATGATCGCACTCTCCGTCCTCGACCTCATTCCCGTCCGCACCGGCCAGACGAGCGCCGAGGCGGTCGCCGCATCCCTCGCCCTCGCCGCCCGCGCGGACGAGCTCGGGTTCCGTCGGTACTGGTTCGCCGAGCACCACAACATGCCGTCCGTGGCCTCGACGACGCCGCCCGTGCTGATCGCCGCCGCCGCGGCGCGGACCAGCCGTATCCGGGTCGGATCCGGGGGTGTCATGCTGCCGAACCACGCGCCGCTCGTCGTCGCGGAGCAGTTCGCGGCCCTCGAGGCCATCGCGCCTGGGCGCATCGACCTCGGCATCGGGCGCGCGCCCGGCAGCGATCCGGTCATCACGCAGCTGCTGCGCCAGCAGGGCACGACGAGCGACGTTGAGCGCTTCCCCGAGCACGTCCGCGACATCGGATCGCTCGTGTCGCCGGACGGCGCGACGCTGCGGTTCACGTCGGGCGGCGAGTACGCCGTGCACGCGACGCCCGCCGCCGCGGGGAGCCCGGAGATCTGGCTGCTCGGATCGAGCGACTACTCGGCGCAGCTCGCGGCATCCTTCGGTCTGCCCTACGTGTTCGCGAACCACTTCTCCGGCGAGGGTCTCGAGCGTGCGCTCGAGCTGTACCGGACGCAGTACCACCCGAGCGAGGCGAACCCCGTGCCCCGGACGTTCCTGACGGCGAACGCGGTCGCCGCGCCCACCGCCGAGGAGGCCGAGGCCCGTGCGTTGCCCCAGCTACGGGCGATGGGGCGGCTCCGTGCCGGACGCCCCGCCCGGCCGCTCGAGACCGTCGAGGAGGCGCGAGCGTCCTCGCCGGATCCCGCCGTCGACGATCTGGTGATGCGCATGCGCGAGCGCTGGTTCATCGGCGCGGGCGCCGAGGTGCGCGCGGGGCTCACGGCGCTGGCCGAGCAGCACGGCCTCGACGAGGTGATGATCTCGCCGGTCGCCGGAGCGTTCGAGAGCGAGCCGGCGGATGCCACGCCCGGGCGCATCCAGACGCTCGAACAGCTCGCTTCCTGACACCCCACCCGCTCGTCCGTCACGTTCCGGTTGCGATCCGCCCCTATCGGCCCGCCGCATCCACTGTTACTGTCCGGCCATGGCGCGCAAACCCGTCCTCCTCAACTCCCGCCTCTACGCGTTCGGGTTCCGCATGTTCAGTCGCGACCACGTCGCGAAGATCTCACGTGGAGAGACCGTCACCTTCAAAGGCTTCGACGTCGCCGCGCTCACGACGATCGGCCGGAAGTCCGGCGAGCCGCGGACCGTCGCAGTCGCGTATGCGCGTGACGGCGACACCCTGCTCACCGGCGCATCAGCGGGCGGCCGCGAGCAGTCGCCCGCCTGGTACGGGAACCTCAAGGCGAACCCGGAATGCACGATCCGAATCGGCGGGGTCGAGCTCAAGCGGATCGCCCGCGAGGTCGACGACGAGCACTACGCGGATGCCCTCGCGAAGCTCATCGCCGTCGCGCCGAACTACGGCGACTATGCCGACTGGCGCGGCCGTCCGTTCCCGATCATGGCGCTCGATCCGGTGCCGGAATCCGAGAACGCCGGCGAGACCGCCGCCGAACCTGCCACCGCCCCCGAGAGCGACGCTTGAGCTACGGGACGACCGCGAGCAGAGCCCCGTGCTCCACGCGGCACCGGATGCTCTGCCCCGCGCCGAACTCGTCGCCGTCGAGCTCGATGGGCTGCGGGGGAGTGGTGGCGACCTCCATCCGCGCGCCGCGGAGGTAGCGGATCGACGTGTCGCGGCGGCGTTCGACGATGCGCCGCCCGGCGCGGAAGCGCCGCAGCACGCTGTTGTCCCACCACACCTTGCGCCACACGCCGAGCCATCCGAACATCCCGGTCGGCTGGATCAGCATGACGTCGAGGACCCCGTCGTCGATCGTCGCATCCGGGATCAGGGCGATGCCCGCCGGCAGCTGCCCGCAGTTCGCGAACAGCACGCTCTGCACCTTCGCGGAGTGCAGGCGCTGCTCCTCGAGCTCGTAGATCACGCGGAACGGCTTCGCGCCGGGGAGCGACCGTGCCGCGCCGTCGACGTACGCCACCCATCCCATCGACTTCTTCAGCGCCGGACGCGTGTTGGCGATCATGGCGGCGTCCAGCCCGATCCCCGCCATGACGACGAAGGCGCGCTCCTCGACGTCGCCGCCCTCGCGCGTGATCCGCGCGATGCCGACGTCGGTCGGCGCCACGCGGCCGGCGTAGGCCGCCGCGATCATGATCTCCGGATCGTCGAGCGGCAGGCCGAGGTTCCGCGCGAGGAGGTTGCCCGTGCCGCTCGGCACGATCGCGAGCGGGACTCCGGACCCGGCGACCGTCTCTGTCACCGCGCGCACGGTGCCGTCGCCGCCTGCGACGAGCACGACGTCCACCTCGGCATCCAGCGCGTCCCGCGCCACCCCGTCGCCGAGGTCGTCGACCGTCGTCTCGAAGAACAGGGGATGCCGCCATCCCGCTTTCTTCGCGTGATGCACGACCGCGGCCCGCAGTCGGCGCTTGTCGACCTTGATGGGGTTGTAGACGAGGGCGGCGCGCTTGTGCCGCCCCGAATCGTCGCCCATAGGGGACAACATAACCCGCGGGCGCACGGAACGGCTGTGCGAGACTTGACGGATGATCGATCCCGTGCTTCTCCGCGACAACCCAGAGCTCGTCAAGCGTTCGCAGGAGAAGCGCGGAGAGTCGTCGGAGACGGTGGATGCCGCGGTCGAGGCCGACCGCGCGCGACGTGCCGCGATCACGTCCTTCGAAGAGCTCCGCGCGGCGCAGAACGCGCACGGAAAGCGCGTCGCGAAGGCGCCGAAGGAGGAGAAGGCGTCGCTCGTCGCCGAGGCGAAGGAGCTCAGCGAGCAGGTGAAGGCTGCGCAGCACGCCGTGACCGCCGCCGAGGAGGCGTTCACGGAGGCCTTCTCCCGCATCGAGAACATCGTCATCGATGATGTCCCGGCCGGTGGCGAGGCCGACTTCGTCGAGATGCACACGTACGGGCAGCGCGCATCCTTCGACTTCGAGCCGCTGGACCACCTCGCGATCGGCGAGAAGCTCGGCGCGATCGACATGGAGCGCGGCACCAAGGTGTCGGGCAGCCGCTTCTACTTCCTCACCGGCATCGGGGCGCGGCTCGAGTACGCGCTCATGTCGCTGGGGCTCCAGCGAGCGGTGGATGCGGGGTTCATCCCGATGATCCCTCCGACGCTGGTGCGTCCCGAGGTCATGCGCGGCACGGGGTTCCTCGGCCAGCACTCCGATGAGGTGTACCGCCTCGAGAAGGAGGATCTCTACCTCGTCGGGACGAGCGAGGTGCCGCTCGCCGGGTATCACATGGACGAGATCATCGACCTCTCGAAGGGCCCGAAGCGCTACGCCGGCTGGTCGACGTGCTATCGCAGCGAGGCCGGCTCCTACGGCAAGGACACCCGCGGGATCATCCGCGTGCACCAGTTCAACAAGCTCGAGATGTTCGTCTACACGACCCCGGAGGATGCGGAGCACGAGCACCTGCGGCTCGTCCAGATGCAGGAGCAGATGCTGCAGGACCTCGGCCTCGCTTATCGCGTGATCGACGTCGCCGCCGGCGACCTCGGGTCGAGCGCCGCGCGCAAGTACGACGTCGAAGCATGGGTCCCGACGCAGGACGCCTACCGCGAGCTGACGTCGACGTCGAACTGCACCACGTACCAGGCGCGTCGCCTCGACATCCGGTACCGGCCGGAGGAGGGCGCGCGCACGCAGCACGTCGCGACGCTCAATGGCACGCTCGCGACGACGCGCTGGATCGTCGCGCTGCTGGAGACGCATCAGCGCGAGGACGGATCCGTTCTCGTGCCCGAGGTCCTGAGGCCCTACCTCGGCGGCCTCGAGGTGATGGAGCCGATCGCGTGACGCTGCCGACCGGCGTCGCCGCATCCATCCCCCAGAAGGTCACCGGGCTCGTCGCCCTCGACGTCGACGGGACGGTGCTGCTCGGCGACGAGAAGACGTTCGGCCCCGGCACGGTCGACGCGATCGCGCACGCCGTGTCCGCCGGCAACGAGGTCATGCTCGCGACCGGCCGCAGCTGGGCCGGTACGGAGTGGGTCATGCGCGAGCTCGGCATCGAGTCCGAGTTCGTCGTGTGCTCGAACGGCGCCGTCGTCATGCGCCGCAACGGCGACGGCTACGAGCGCTTCCACACCGAGACGTTCGACCCGTCCGAGGTCCTGGACCTGCTGGTGCAGAACATCCCCGACGCGCACTACATGGTCGAGCTGCCCGACGGGCACCGCCTCTACACGGAGCCGCTCGACCACTGGAACCTCGCGGACGCGACGCAGGTGCCCTTCGCCGAGCTGTCCGCGCAGGCGGTGTCGCGCGTCGTCGTGGTCTCGCCGGGGCAGACCGACGAGGACTTCATGGAGCTCGTCGAGCACATCGGGCTGCACCATGTCTCCTACGCGATCGGCTGGACGGCGTGGCTCGACATCGCCCCGCTCGGGGTCGACAAGAGCACGGGTCTCGAGCTCGTGCGTCGGGAGCTCGATGTCGACGGATCGCGCGTCGTCGCGGTCGGCGACGGACGCAACGACCTCGGCATGTTCGCGTGGGCGCGCGAGCACGGCGGACGCGCCGTCGCGATGGCGCAGGCTCCGCAGGAGGTGAAGGATGCGGCGAGCGAGGTCACCGCATCCGTCGCCGACGGTGGAGCCGCTGCCATCCTGCGACGTCTCTGAGGGCCCATACAGGGCCTCCTCAGGCGCGTCCCGGAGAATTGAGCGGATCGCCGTCGACTAGACTCGGCTCCTGATCGACGCATGCCGTGCCCCCGCACGGTGTCATCGGGAGGGTTGTCCGAGCGGCCGATGGACCTGGTCTTGAAAACCAGTGGGCAGTGATGTCCCGTGGGTTCGAATCCCACACCCTCCGCAACTCCGCCGCGGCGCACCCTGAGAGGACCCGAGTGAGCCAGACGACCAAGCCCGGCAAGACGTCCCGCCGGCCGATCGCCAGCCACGGCCAGTTGCGGTCGCCGAACCTGTTCGCGCAGCTGCTCAAGGGCCTCGCGGTGGTCCTCGCGGTCGTGCTCGTCTCCGGCGCGGGCGTCGCGGCTTACGCCGTCACCGACCTCACCGCGACGCTCCAGACGCGCTCGGTCAAACTCGAGGGCGAGGCGCCGGTTCCGGCCCAGCCGCCGGGGATCGCCGCTTATCAGGGCGACGTCAACCTTCTCCTCATCGGCACGGACCAATGCGAGCCCGCGTACGACGCGATGTTCGGCAACCGCTGCAAGGGCAAGGATTCCGGCACCGAGAACAACGACGTCGACATGCTGCTGCACATCTCCAGCAACCCGCGTCGCGTCACGGTCATCTCGTTCCCGCGAGACATGATGCTCCCCGTCCCGTCGTGCACGAACAAGAACGGCGGCAAGACCTCTCCCGCTAGCAAGCTCATGCTCAACACGACGTACGAGATCGGCGGACTCGGCTGCGTCGCGAAGACGATCACTCAGCTGACGGGGATCGAGATCCCGTTCGCCGCCAAGATCACGTGGGGTGGCGTCATCCAGATCACGAACGCCATCGGCGGCGTCGACGTCTGTGTGTCCGGCCACCTCAAGGACCGCCTCACGGGGCTCGACATGACCGCGGGCATGCACAACATCCAGGGTCTCCAGGCGCTGCAGTTCCTCCGTACGCGTCACGGCGTCGGCGACGGCAGCGACCTCGGACGTATCTCGAATCAGCAGCAGTACATGTCACGCCTCGTGAAGAAGATCATGGGCGAGGGCGTGCTCTCCGACCCGGCGATGCTGCTGAAGCTCGCGAACACTGCTGTGAACAACATCACGCCGAGCGACACCCTCGCGAACCCGATCACGCTCGCGCAGATCGCGCTCGCGATGAAGAGCGTGCCGTTCGACCAGTTCGTCTTCGTGCAGTATCCGACGGGCTACGACCCGACGAACCCGAACCGCGTCATCCCCAACAAGGCGGCGGCGACTGCGCTGCTGACGGCGCTCTCGGAGAACAAGCAGCTGCAGCTGACCGGCAACAACGGCGTCGGATCCGTGCAGGAGACCCCGGCGCCCGGCACGTCGACCGCGCCAGTCACTCCGACCACCGCTCCGACTCCTGGTGCGACCGCGGGCGCGGGTTCGACGGCGACGCCGGCACCGGTGGCGACGCTGCCCTCGACGGTCACGGGTACCACCGCAGCCGAGGACACCTGCTCGAAGGGGCAGGTCTACAACGGCAACGGCTGAGCCTCTCGCTGCCGGGGGCGCGTGCGCGGGCTCTGCCCGGCCGGTTCGCGGGCCCCTCGGCGAGCAGGTATCATTGACGGACGTGCCCGCTCGCGGGTGCTGAGCCCGCTCCGGCGGGCACGTGTTCGCCTCGGCGGACACAAGGAGACGTCGCATAGTCAGGCCTAGTGCACCACCCTGCTAAGGTGGAGTCCCCGTAAGGGGACCGAGGGTTCAAATCCCTCCGTCTCCGCCAAACAATCCCTGGTCAGAAGGCATTTTCTGGCGGTTGCTCAGAAGAGTGTGGCTCCTGGGTTCGGGCCGTTTTCGGCTCCAGGTGTCCCCCAGGTGTCCCCCGCCCGTTCTCGGGCCTCTGCATGGGCAAGTCGCTGCGCGTGAGCGCGGCGCTGTCCTTCGCCCAGGATGTGGGCGTAGACGGCGAGAACGGTGCGCGGGTCATCGCCGAGGTACTCCGCGACTTCGTTCACCGGGGTGCCCAGTCGAAGCCACGTCGATGCCGCGTAGTGGCGCAGGTTGTGCCGTTCGAATCCGAGCGGGAACTTCCGCACTGTGCCGACTGACAGTTGCCTGCCGTGCTGGTTCGTGAACAGATAGTCATCCGCGGACTTCCCGGCGGCGTATTGACGGAAGATCTCGAGTGCTCGCGGAGAGAGCGGGAGAGTGCGGGTTCCTCGCCAGGTCTTCGTCTCCTTCTCGTCGTACCGGTCGGAGTGCGAGCGGTCAACGAGGAGTTGGGGGAGCGGCACCTCCGTGAGTGCGTTGATGCGCAGCGCTCGCGCCTCACCCCACCGGATGCCGGTGAGGGACATGAACTCGAAGACGTCGGCGACGTCGGGGCGTCGCTCGCGGACGGCCGCGAGTACCTTGGCGAGCCGGGCTGGTGTCGGCACGTCCTTCGCGCTGATCGCACGCACCGCGCTCGCGCTGAGCTCCGGGATCTTCTTCATCGTCCGCACGGGATGCGGCTGATGCAACAATCCCAGCTCGGCGGCGTAGGTGAAGAGCGCGCTGAGCGTCGTCTTCTCACGGGCCACCGTCGAGGGCTTCTTGAGCTGCAGCTCTCGAATCAGGTGCGTTCGGATGTCACCGGAGTGAATGGACGCGAGGGGACGGCGCAGCAGCTCCTTGGGCAAGGCTGCGATGTTGTTCCGGTCGGTGTCGACCGTGTGCGGGTTGCCGGTCTCGCGAGCGGCAAGGAAGTCGTCCACGAGCTCTTGCAGGGTGAAGGAGCGCTTGGGTGGGAGCGGGAGACCGGTCTCCGCGCGATGCTTCAGATCACGCTCCCAGGCTTCAGCTTCTCGCCTCGTCGGGAATGCCTTCGTCCCGATGACCTCGCGACCATACTTCACGCGGACGAAGTAGTAGGTCTTCCCGGTCTTCGTCTTGCGTGTATCGATGCTCATGACTCGAGGCCGGCGAGCCGGTGGATGTCGATCCGGCGGTAAACACGTCGATGTTCGGTGACTGCGATCGGCTCCACGGGGGCGTGCCCCGCGAGTGCGAGGCTGCGAAGCGTCGTCCGGTGAATACCGAGCCGGTCCGCGGCCTCAGCCTCGGAGTAGAAGAAGCACTCAAGGTGCTCTTCCTCGTGAGTCGTCGCGTCGCGGAGATCAGTCACGCGCCGGTCGACCGGCGTTGTAGTTCATGCCCTCGAGGCGCCCGGCTTTGCGGGCGTCGATGATCCACTGCGACGCGGTGCGGTGCGGGATGCCGAGCTCCTTCTCGATGAGCTTCGCCGGCGGCAGCCCGGCGAGGGCTGCGCTGCCATAGAGCAACTCAATGACCTCCATCCGCGCGTCGCTGCCGCCTCGGCGGATGACCTCGGCTGCGAGGGGCGGAGGCAGGATGCGACCCTCCGCCGTGGTCAGCTCATCGATGCTGACCCACGTCGCGAGCGGATCCTGCTCGTCTTCCAAAGTGAGGAAGATGCAGCGGGGTGCGGCGACCTGCACGATCGCCTGCATCCCGACCTTCGCGACCGTTGGATAGTTCAGCTCGACGTCATCGCGGACCGCCTCGTTGGTCACGCTCTTGATGACGTAACGACCTTCGGCTCGCAGGTATCGCGCGATGAGAGCTGTGCGCACGCCGAGCGCCGTATCCACGGTCGTGGCGACGAACTCGGGTGCAATGCGCAGTGCGGACCCGACGGGCTGTGTGGCGCGCTGCGCCGTGACTTCCTGACCATCGAGTGTCTTCACGTCGACCTTCACCTCCCTAGTTTGTCTAACCGCACGGCGCTTTCGCATGCCCTCTTGCTGAGAGTAGCAGATAGTGCTTCACTAAGGTAGAACCAATCGGAACTTACGCAGTAAGGAGCTGACATGGGCACGAACGTCGTAAGTCATGCCGAGCGAGGATGGCGATCGCGATGAGCACCATCGCCATCGCCAACCAGAAGGGCGGCGTCGGTAAGACGACCGTCACGATGCAGCTCGGCGCCGCGCTGTCGCGGCGGTACCGGGTGCTGGTGGTGGATGTCGACCCGCAGCGTTCGACGATGTGGTGGGCCGAGAACGCCGCGGCCGCTCTGCCGTTCGACTTTGCCGGCAACCAGCATCCGGCCGTCGTCGGGCGCCTGGACCGCCTCCACGTCGACTACGACTTCGTACTCGTCGACACGCCCGGCAACCTCGAAGACACCCACATCCTCGAGACCGTCCTCGACACCGCGGACTTCGCCATCGTGCCGCTGACTCCCGAACCCCTCGCCGTCGAACCGACGATGCGGACCATCACCCGGCTGATCGAGCCGCGCGCGCTGCGCTACTCGGTGCTCCTCAACCGGATCGACACCCGCATCCCGAACCAGCTCCGCGTCTGGCAGGAGCTGCTCGACACGACCTTCGGCGTCCCGAGGTTCGACGCCAGCCTCCGGCAGTTCAAAGCGCAGACGGAAGCGCCTGTGCTCGGGCAGCTCGTGACGAGCATGCATGACAACCGACGGACATCCGGGTCGATCGCCGACGTCACACGCCTCGGCCACGAGATGGCCGAGTGCCTCGCGCCAGCCACGCAGGGGAGATGGTGACGGTGGCCAAGATCGACCTCGGCGGCAAGCTCGCCGAGACCCGCGCGCGCATCGCGGCGGAAGGCCAGGATGCTGCGGACCCCACGGTTCCGCTCTACGCCCGGCTGACGCGCAAGGAGGCCCGCGTCCGCGAGGACCAGTACGCGGCGCTCACAGCCCTCGCCCGCACCCTGATGCGCCGCCGGCGGCTCAAGGTCGAGCGCATCACTGAGAACACCCTGATCCGGGTCGCGATCGACCTCCTGCTCGCGCACCAGGACGAGCTCCGCGGATCGGACGAGGACGAACTCCGAAAGTCTGTCAGTCCGCAGCTCTCGAAGTCCGGTACTCGCGAAGTTCCCAACTCTATGAGTGCCGCACACACAAGGACCGAAGTCAGCAACTCACGACGTGCGGGAGTCTCGGCATCCGACCCCGCAGCCCGAGAGTTGCCGAGTCCGCAACCTCCGGACTCACAGAGTCCGACACTCACGAACCCACGAAGACTGATGTTCGCGGACTCCGGTCCTTCGTCGCACCCGGCGGCACAGCCGTACGCGTTCCCGTCCGACGGGGCCGGCGGCATCGGAGCGTCGCGATGATCACCGTCACCGTCTACTCGACCGGCCCGCAATGCCAGCGCTGTCGACTTACGCTTCGACGGCTCGAGGATGCCGGCATCCCGTTCACGATCGTTGACCTCATCGATGCGACCAGCCGCGACGCTCGCGCCTACGTCACTGACGACCTCGGCTACAGCGAAGCGCCGATCGTCGTGGTCGACGATGAGCCCGAGCATCACTGGTCGGGGTTCCGTCCCGACCTGATCGACCACCTGGCAACCAGCATCCGCGAAGCCGCGCGGGAGGTGCTGTCATGACGGACGACGAACCGATCGATCGCGTCTTCGTGGAGTCGGAGTACATGCGGCTCCAGATTGCGCACGCGCAGGCTCAGCTGTACGACCGACGCAAGCAGCAGATCGAGGATCGGCGCCGATACGCCCGTCAGTACTACGCCGCACACCGCGAGGAGCAACTCGAGTACCAACGTCAGCGACGCGAGGCACAGCGCGAGAGCGATCCGGAACGATATGCCGAGCTCCGGCGGGGCCGGGCGAAGCGCTGGTACGACCGCCACAAGGAGGATCAGAACGCGAAGCAACGGGCGAAGTACCGCGCCGATCCGCAGCCTCACCTTGAGCGCCGCTCGAGGTACTACGCCGAGCACGCGGAGGAGATCAAGGCGAAGCGTCGCGAGCGATACGCCGCCAACAAGGAGCAGGAACTCGCCCGGCAGGAGGCGTGGCGAGATCGCGAGCGACGTCGTCGCGAAGTCGGACTTCCGGTCCGCCGCATCCACGCCGCGACGCACACCGAGTTGCAAGCGAACGAGGATGCGGCAGGAGCCTTCTTCGCTCGCAGATGGAGCGGTCGCGAGATTCGACGGATGCGGAAGGCCGGCGCGGCTACGCCTCCCGAACTTGTGACTGCCTGGCTGAGGGACTGCGCGCGAGCGCGCGCCACGTTCCACCTCGCCGAGCAGAAGGAAGAGCTCGAGCGGCTGCAGAAGGAACTCGCGCGTGCCAAGTCGGGGCCGATGTCGAGCGCGGAGCGCGAGCGGCTCGAAGCTCAACGCATCGCGGACGAGGAGCGCGAGGCAAAGCGCCTCGAGGAAGAGCGTCTCGACGCGATCGGCCGGGAGGTCAACGAGCGGCTCCGCCACCACGACCCGCCACGGCGCGTTCATCACAACGACCCGGCGGCTCCGCATCCGCTACTTCTTCAACAACAGCATCAGATGGGACTGGACCGATGAAGACCACACTCACCACAGTCGACCGCGCGAATGTCGAGACCGTGCTGTACCGCGTCGCGATCTGCGCCTTCACCTACTACGAGGGCAAGGAGATTGACGATCCCGGCTTCTCCGTCCGCGACGACGTCGAGTGGTGCCTCGCTGCCCTCGGCACCCACGCCGAGACCGCGGGCAGCCTGCGCGCCGACATCCACGCGATGATCACTGACCGGGATGCGGACCGCCGAACCTTCATCGCCCGGTTGGCCGCCCTCGCCGAGGAGTAGGCCACCTTGTGCGCTTCCTGGCCGGTCATCGTACCTCCCTCTACAGTGCTCCATTCCGGGCTTTCGCGGCATATCCTCACCCCTCCGCTGGCGCTCCGGGGCTCCGGTATTCCACGGTCCCGGCACTGCGCACCGCTCCGGTCGACAACGACGCCACTTGCCAGGAAGCCACCTCAGAAGTCAGGAGCAAGAACATGAACACCATCACCGGGCCTGAGCACCTGGAAGAATCCGTCGACCAACTCGCACACGTGCTCGGCGAACTGCGGCAGGGCCACGACGAGCTGATCTGCAGCCTCGAATTCGAGGAGGCCGAGGCGCTCGCCGAGGTCCTCGAGGCCGGGCTGCATCCAGATGTCGCCGCCCACCTAATGCACCGCTGGGCGCTCACGGAACCCGATTGGGATGCCGAGCACGGCGACGTCATCCGTCACTGGCTCGCGAGTGAGGGCGGTGACTGATTGTGAGCGGGGCGCCGCGGCGCCTGCAGGGTGTGAGCTTAATGTACGAAACAGCGCATTGGCCGCCTCTGTCACGGTAGCGGCGGTACGGATTAGCCCGCTGCTCGGCCGGTGGACTGGGGAATCGTGAGCGGCTCGGACGCAACAGACGCCGCGCGGATCGCGCGGTACATCCATTTGTGCTTGGTCCTGCCAGCGCGCGTGGTCGACAGCGCAAATGCCGATGCAGGGGAGAAACTGGCGTACTACAAACGCGACGCCCTCATTGAGGCGCTCGATCCATTCCGTAGGCCCCGCGAGCGAGACGGGCAGGCGTCTCCTGAACTGTTCGGGAGACTCTTTCGCAGAGCGGTGAGGTATCGCTACAGCCCCTGTCGCAGGATCCCCGCCGCCTCGTGGGCTACCCCTCAGGATCTCGTTCATCCCATGCGTGAGTTGATAGGGATGGGGGCGGGCTTATTCTTCATCTACTGGTTCATGGGCAGTACGGAATTGATCGAATACCTGGACTCGATGGCGGGAGCTGAGTTGACCGAGGAGCGCGGATGGCTAGAGGACCGCGGTCCTTTCCCGAGCGGCGCGTACGCCGGGCACATTGACCTCCCGTACCAGACCGGGACGGGCTGACGATCGGACGTTCTTGCGTCTCGAAGGGCGGCGATGCCGTCGGATCTCTTCGCGCACGATGTCAGAGGCGCCGAGGACAGTAGTTCATGTCGTCACAACCTTAGGAGGTCATCATGAATATTGACGTCATGACGGCGACGGTGTGTGTTGTCGCCTCGGTCTGCACCGCCTGCCTCGTCAGCGTGGTTCCGCTCGTCGCCATGGAAGCCTCGCGCCGCAGCGGCAGGGGGATGATGCGCGTCACCGGTTGCGCGATCCTCCTGGTGCTGCTCGCGTTCGTCGCCTTCGCGGCGCTTGGCACCGAAGCTACAAGGTACTTCGTCAACGCATGATCACCGGAAGTTCGACGGCTCGACGAGTGCCGGCCCTTGGTGTCATCGCGAGATGCCAAGGTCAGGCTGCACAGGAATGACGACAGGCGCCGCAACATCCTCGCGCGGCCGTTCCGCCGCGATCGCGCGCCGCAGCGCGACGATCTGAGTCGCAAGGGTGACTTCGACCGCCGGACGGGCCTGCGAGTCCGCGGGAAGGTTGAGCCGAGGGAGGACCTCGCGGACGGCAACCCGGTGCAGTTCGATGAGGAGTTCGGCGACGGGCGCGGCGGGGCGTCGCGTCGCGAGGGCGTAGTCGGTCATCGCGCGCAGTTCGGAGAGCCACCGCAGCGCGGCCGGGCTCGACATCGACGGCACCTGCCCGCCGACGAGCGCATCGCTCGCGCCCACGAATCCTCCGGGCGCGGACCGCTCGCCATTGAAGATCGCATCGCCGTCCCGACCGAGCACGGTCAGTCGGTCGACGGATGGCGTCGCCTCGAGGTGGCGCACGAGGGCGCGCGTGCCCTCCCATCCGCCCTCGTGCACGCTAACGCTCGTGAAGCGGGACGCCCGTCCATCGCGCGCATCCAGGAGGTAGCGGGATGTGGTCGCCAGGAGACTCTCCGCGCGTGGTGTTGCCACGACGACGACCCGCGTCGCGAACCCCTCGCGCGCGAAGAGCTCCGCCGTCGCGACCGCGACCTCCGGATCGTGGAACGTTCCCTCGAGCAGCAGAGATCGTCCTGTCGTGCGCGCGTGCACGATGCAGTCGCGCAGCCATCCGGCCGTTGACTCCGCCAGGATCTGCGGAGCCTCGACAGACCGCGATCGGGTGAGCTCGAGGAAATGCGGATGGAACGCCCGCAGGTCGTCCCCGCTTAGCGCCACCATCCCGGCCGGCGACTCAGCGAGGAGGCGAGTCGTTGCGCGCGACTTGCCGGCGCCGGGCTGTCCGCCGAGCAGCAGGAGCGTCGGGTTATCAGCCCGAGCCATCGCAGGAAAGACGACCGGGACGATCTGCGCCTCGAAGATTCGCCGCCGCTCCGCATCCGACGGCGTGAAGTCGCTCACGGTGCCGCACCCGCAAGATTGGCGACTCGAGCGTCGAAGGTTGCGCGGGCAGCGTCGATCGCCGTACGGTCGTACCCGTCTACGAGGAGCATCTCGCGCCGGATCTCCGCTGCTTCTTCGTTCGCGATCCGCTGCAGCATTGCGCCTTCGTCGGCGAGACGCATCAGCAACGCGATCGCCGTGTTCACAGCTTCGCGCATCGCGTCGTAGGCGACGACGTCATTTGTGCGCCACGCGGAGTGATTGCTGTCCACGGAACCTCCCTCTCGTCGTCAGTTTAGGCGTGGGAGGAAGCGGCTCAGCTGGCGCCGGGCGATGATCCAGCGAAGCACAGACATTGCGATCAACGAGAGCGGCGGGATGCGTCGCACATCACTTCTCAGATCACCGCGGAGTAGATGATCGCCCCGCCGACAACGCCTGCGACGGCCAGTCCGAGCGTTGACCAGACGATGATCCGCGCCCAGTCCACATAGCGACCTGAGCGGGCGCCTGCGCCGAACCCGGCGGCATCCGTCCATGCGACGAACTCCTCGAAACGCATCGTGACTCGCGGTGGGGGAGCGGTGGATCCCGATCTCGGCGGCCGCGTCGGCGCCTGACGTGGCGGAGTTGACGCGTACGAGGGCTGTGGTTTGGGATGGGAGGGCTTGCGGAGCGGATCGCTGGTGTAGCGCACGAGGATGTCACGCGCTTCGCGCGCACTGTTGAACTCGCGGCCAAGCCGTGCTCGATCCGCGGCATCCGCCGAAGGATGCAGATCGGGATGCAGCTCGCGTGCGCGCTGGCGGAACGCATCCCGGATCTCATCGACGGTCGCGCCTGCGGTCACGCCGAGCTGGGCGCGAGCTTCGTCGAGGGTCATGCGACCGCCGTCAGGTAGCGCTGATACTCGCGTCTGAGTCTTTCCTGTCGGCCTCGTTCCGCGACGGTCGCGAAGTGGTCGAGCAACTGCTTCGACCTCCTGGACTTGAGGGTCTCATGGACGATGAGGAATGCGATCGCCGCGACCGCCGCGGAGAACCCGGCGATCCGGAGCGCCGGCGGGTAGCCGAGGACGGGCCCGGCGACCAACGCCACAAGCCACAAGAGCCCGCACCAGTTCGAGAGGCGAGACCAGATGGCGATCGATCCGAAGTAGCTGCCCATCGCCCGGGACCACAGTTTGTTGGGTACCCAGAACCGCCACTCTGCCGGAGCCGCGGTACTGTTCGGGACGGGCGCCCAGCCGGGCGGGGGCTGCCAGAAGGCATTCTCGCGAATCCACTTGTCCGTCGGCGTGGGCCATCCACGCGGCACACGGAAATCTGCCGGCACTCCGGGAACGCGAATTCGCGGCGCTCGTCCGATCAACGTCGTCGTCCTCCCAGGCGCCTCGACTCCGGCTATACGTCACCATCGGTCGATACCCTCAATTGACAGCTTGAAAGGACGCACCCTTGCGACTTGAGGAAATCGCCGCAACCGCACGACTGGCAGGTATCGTGCCCGGGCGGCCCGTGACTGTGCTTGCGGCGCAAATGCACGGCGCGAACGCGGTGGAGGTCACGTACCAGGACGACAACGGCGCGTTGGGCCAGGTGGTGTTGTTCCGGGATGACGAGGCGAAGATCTCGCCGCATCTGGAGTCCGGCCGCCCTTTCGACGCCGACCCGCGAGACTTCCGCCTCGCAGCAGAGGCCCAGCGCATCATGCTCGCCGGGTTGCATGACCCGATGCTCGCGGTTGCCACGAGCGATGTGCAGCCGCTGCCACATCAGATCCGCGCCGTGTACGGCGAGATGCTGCCGCGCACACCGCTGCGCTTCCTCCTCGCCGATGACCCCGGTGCCGGCAAGACGATCATGGCCGGCCTCTACATCAAGGAGCTCATCCTTCGCGACGATGTCCGGACCTGTCTGATTGTCGCACCCGGTGGTCTCGTCGAGCAGTGGCAGGACGAACTCGCGCTCAAGTTCGGCCTGGAGTTCGAGATCCTCGCGCCCGGGGCGGAAGAGCCGATCCCGGGGCGCACAATCTTCGATCAGAAACCGTTGCTGATTGCGCGGATGGACCAGCTCGCCCGTAATGAGGCGCTGCTTGACCAAATTGCGCAAGCCGAATTCGACCTTGTCGTTGTCGACGAAGCGCACAGGATGAGCGCTTCGTGGTGGTCGGGCGAGCTGAAGGCATCCAAGCGCTTCCAACTTGGCGAGCTGCTGAGCGAGCGAGCGCGTCACTTCCTCCTGATGACGGCGACGCCGCACAACGGCAAGGATGAAGATTTCCAGACCTTCCTGTCGCTGCTGGACCGGGACCGATTTGCGGGCCCAGGTGACAAGCGTGCACAGCCGACTTCGCTCGATGGGCTGATGCGCCGCATGGTGAAAGAGCGTCTGGTCACATTCGAAGGGCGACCCCTCTTCCCCGAGCGGGTCGCGCAGACAGCGTCCTACCGGCTGTCTGCGGACGAGCAGTACCTGTACGACGAGGTCACTGAGTACGTGCGAAACGGCATGAACCTCGCTGATCGCCTCGAGGGCAAACGCAAGAACACGGTCGGGTTCGCGCTGACGGTTCTTCAGCGCCGTCTCGCTTCCAGCCCGGAGGCGATCCATCAATCGCTCCGCCGACGCGCGGCTCGACTCGAACGGGCGCGCGTTGATCTGCTCAATGGTGTGCAGCCGACCTCTGGCGATGTTCCGTCGGTGCTCGCCGCGGACGATCCGGATGTCGACGAGCTTGATGCGGCCGAACTCGAGCAGGCTGAAGAGGAGCTCGTGGACTCGGCTACCGCAGCCCGAACGGCCGTCGAACTTGAGACCGAGATTCGTGATCTCCAGCGGCTTGCGGAGATCGCCCGTCGCCTGCTGTATTCACAACAGGATGTGAAGTGGCGTGAACTGCGTGGGGTGATCAATGGCGAAGTGCTCCGGCAGGAGGACGGACGCCCACGCAAACTCATCGTGTTCACCGAGCATCGCGACACGCTCAACTACCTCGAGCGCCGCATTGTCCAGCTGCTGGGGCGGCAGGATGCGGTGGTCGCGATCCATGGCGCCGTGCCGCGTTGGGAGCGGCGTCGGATCACATCGGAGTTCACGACGAATCCGGATGTTCAGATCCTTCTCGCCACCGATGCGGCGGGCGAGGGTCTCAACCTCCAGGCGGCGCATCTGATGGTCAACTACGACCTCCCCTGGAACCCGAACCGCATCGAGCAGCGCTTCGGACGCATCCACCGCATCGGGCAGACGGAAGTCTGTCAGCTCTGGAACCTCGTCGCCGAAGACACCCGTGAGGGCGATGTCTTCATTCGGCTCCTCGACAAGATCGAGGAGCAGAGCCGCGCCTACAACGGTGAGATCTTCAACGTCCTCGGGACATCGCTTGGAGACCTCAACCTCACGCGAGTGATCCGTGATGCGATCCGCTACGGAGAGCAGCCGGAAGTCCGGGAGCGGATGTGGCAGGTGATTGACGAGGGAGTCTCCGCCGGGTTGCAGGAGCTCCTGGACGACGAAGCGCTCGCCAATGAAGTCCTCGCGGCAAGTGACCTCGAGCAGCTCCGTCGGGAGATGGAGGACGCGAAGGCAAGGCGCCTGCAGCCCCATTTCATCCGCGACGCGTTCATTGAAGCTTTCAGCCGACACGGCGGACGGATCGAGCGCCGAGAGCGCGGACGATTCGAGATCACCTTTGTGCCTGCTACGGTGCGCGAGCGCGCGGGGCGAGCGCCCGTCTCCCGCCGATACGAGCGCGTCACTTTCGACGTCACGACGATCGAGCTGCCGGGCGCACCAAGGGCTGAGCTTCTCGCTCCCGGGCATCCGCTCCACGACGCGACGCTCAAGCTCGTTATCGACCGATATGGGCCCCTGCTCGATCGCGGAACCGTTCTCGCTTCGGACACGATCGCCGCGCCCACCCTGTTGATTGGCGTCGTCAACGAGGTGCGGGATGCGATGAACGAGACAGTGAGCAAGCAGTTCGGCTACTCCTTCATCGGTGAAGGTGGAATCTCGTTGGAGGCCGGACCCGCACCATACCTCGACTTCGCGCCGCCCGAGGATGGCGCCGCGACCGCGGTCGGGCTCCCTTGGCTTGCACAACGCGAGAAGGATGCTGTCTCCTGGGTGATCTCGGCGCAGCTGCCTGTGTTCGCTTCCGACGCCATCGCCCGGCGGACGTTGGAGTTCGAACGCGTTCGCGAGCGCGTCATTACCAGGCTGACCGGCGAAGCTAACCGCCTTTACACCGAGGCACTGAAAGCCGATGCGAACGTCCAGGCAGGCAAGCGCGTCCGGTACTCGAGCGAGACACTGCGTCGTCGTGCTGAGGAGCTTGAGGAGCGCCGCGCGACCCGGGTTGCGATGATCGACCGCCAGCTCGCCATGTCACCCGTGTCCCCGCGGATCACGGCAATTGCGCTCGTAGTCCCGTCGACGCCCACTTCCTCGCCGGCACCCACCGTGGATGCTGAAGCGCGGGCCCGCGTCGAAAGACGCGGGGTGGATGCCGTGCTCGCCGCCGAGATGCGGCTCGGTCGGGTCCCGCACGAGCAGGCACACAACAACCCCGGCTTCGATGTGCTGTCGTACCCTACCGACGGGGCCGGTGTCCGCATCGAAGTGAAGGCACGCATCGAAGGTGCCGACACGTTCACGATCACACGCACCGAAGTTCTGACCGCGCTGAACACGGCGCCCGACCATCGGCTCGCACTCGTCAAGGTCAGTGCCCTCGGCTCCGAGCGCGATGAGGTTCGCTACATAGGCGACGCCTTCAACGGCATCGAGCCCAGTTGGCTCACCGACTTCAATGTGGTCTCTCAGAACCTCTCATGGGATGACTGGTGGACCCGCGGCAGGGATCCGTTCTAGTCTCGCCCGCGGAACGATACGACACTCCGAGCAGGCCCTCGACATGTGACATACCGTGGAATATGCTCAGAGACATGTCACATCTGAGTCCCGAGACGCTGGCGCAGCTGAAAGACGTCGCCTTCGAGGTACGTGAGGTGTTCGGTGAGCGCGGGTATCGCATCTCTAGCGCGATCAGGCAGGACCGTGCGTTTCACACGTCATCGCGGCCTCGCTCCGAACTCACGAGGAGCCTTGTGTCCGACGCAGTAAGGGCTGGTGCGGCCCGTGTCGGCATGGACTTTGAACTCGCGCGAGGTGGCGCGGTACAGATCCGCGTCGACGCAGGGTCTCGTTACCAGATCGTCCGCGTGAAGAGAGCGACGCGCCTGATGACCGGCGAGCCGGTGATCGTCGCGAACAGCGCATCCTCTTGGGGAGCGATCAACGAAGAGTTGCTCTGGCCGGAGGAGCCGTGGGTGTTCGGTTACGTAGCGGAAGGGGACTGGATCGAGGAGCTGTTTGTTGCTGAAGTCCTCGGTGTCACCCCAGGCGCACCGGGGCGCCTGATTCTTGGTGCGGAGACTGTACTGGGCGAAGGAAACGGGCCTTCTAGTGGCGGAGGATTCCGCGGTGACCATGGTGAGGAACTTCCTGGGTTCGAGGATGACGACGAATCTGACGGCGAAGCCGATGCCGGGAATTGGTAATGGGAGCGAGCGGAGAATCGGGAAGGAGAGCGGAAATGTCTGACTCCGAACCGGTTGGCGAGCCTGTGCGTCGCCTTCGGATCGCGCTCGGGATGAGTCAGACGGAGCTAGCGGAGCGCGCTGGAGTATCGGCCGGCGCGATGTCCATGATCGAGACGAATCGTCTGTCCGCGACATCCGAAGTCATCGAGTCGCTCGCTGACGTCCTGGATTGCACCCCCGCCTACCTTCGCGGTGCGCCTCATGAAGCTGTGGTCGGACGGCCGTGGCTCCGCGCATACGCGGACGCGCCAAGTCGGGTGGTCGAGCGAGTTCTTTCCGACAGCGTGACCGCGGTCTCTGCGGCTGAGGCGCTCAAGCTGCGGTTCGTCGCCGACGATGTTCCGGCCTTCGATGGAGACTTGAACGACGACGACGAGATTGAAGAATTCGCGACCCTTGTTCGCGTCCAAGCGGGAGTCACAGAGGACGCGGTGATCGGCAATGCGATCCGAGCCGCCGAGCGCCTTGGATGCGTCGTGTTGCCGATGGACAGCGAACTTGGGCGGCATCTTGGCATTTCGACGCGCGTGAACAGCGTTCCCGTCATTCGAGTGAGTAGACCTGGAAGCGCGGATGGGCGTGGCGTACCGGGAGATCGTCAGCGATTCACCGTGGCCCACGAACTCGGGCACCTCGCGCTACATCATGCGCGTAGGCCACCTGACTCAGCGTCAGATGCCGCCAAGATCGAGAAACAAGCTCATCGGTTTGCCGCAGCTTTCCTCGCGCCAGCTGAACCGCTCCTGACTGACTTCGATCGGCTTGGCGGACGCGCAACACTCAGCGTGCTCGCCGAACTGAAGGAAGTTTGGGGGATCGCGATCAAGGCGCTTGTGCTGCGCCTCCGGCACCTTTCTGTCATCGACGATGATCACGCACGCAGTCTCTATAAGCAGATATCCGCACGAGGGTGGAATAAGAACGAACCTGTCCCGGTTGCCACCGAGTCGGCGGTCTGGCTGCAGAAGGCGCTAAAGCAACGCTTTGGTGGCGTCGGTGATCCGACGGACCGTGCCTGTGTGGAACTGGGTCTCGGCCGCGGCCACTTTGAACGATGGATCACGTGGTCAGTCGCGGCTGAACAACACCAGAGCGTGGCCCCAGTCGTCGACTTCACCAGGCGGGAGAGTTCTGGGTCGGAAGGGCGTCAGCGCCAAGGCGACGCGACGATCACACGACTTCCCGTGCGCAGATAGGCCAGACCCGTGCAGAAGCGACGTCAGACCCTTCTCTTTCGTGACACGGCGGTGGAGTCGTTGACGCTGTCGATCGAGCTGTATAACCGACCCTCGCCTATTGGCCGCAACCATGCTGTGCCGATCCTGCTCGGGCACGGGTTCGAGATGTTGTTGAAGGCTGTCATCTTCCAGATTCGGGGCACAGTCCGCGAGCCGGGGGAGGACAAGAACAGTCACAGCCTCGGCAAGTGCATCGCGATCGCCAAAGACGACCTTGAGATCATCTCCGCCGACGAACACGCCCTCCTCGCCACGGTTAAGCAGGACCGCGACATGGCAACGCATGACACCCTCGAGATCGGCGAGCAGCTCTTCTGGGTTCGACTTCGCTCGGCGATTACGCTGTTTCGGCGTGTGCTCAAGGACTCCCTCGATGACGACCTCTCCGTCCTGATGCCTGCGCGGGTGCTCCCCGTGAGCACCGAACCGGTGACGGACATGCATGCACTAGTCGAGGATGAGATTCGAGCCGTGCTATCTCTGCTGGCGCCCAACACGCGGAAGGGACCGGAGGCGCGTGCACGCATCCGCCCGTTGCTCAGCCTTGACGGTGCGGCGACAGGTCGAATGGACCCTCCTTCAGAGGCCGAGGTTGCGAAAGCGGAGAAGCTTCTACGCGCTGGCGGTGACTGGCGGCGCGTCCTGCCGGGCCTGGCGACGCTGAGCTTCGACCCAGTTTCGCCCGAGACGGGCGCGCAGGAGATCGTGTTGCGTGTAGGCAAAGCCGCCGACGCCATACCGGTACGGGCGGCCAAACCCGGTGAAGAAGCTCTCGCCTACCGGCGCATGGACCCGCAACGCGAGTTCGGCATCCAGCTCACACAGTTCGGTGCAAAGCTAGGGCTGACCCGTCAGCAGGGGTACGCGATCATCTGGAAGCTTGATCTGAAGAGCGATGATCGCGCCTACTACGCAATGACCAGTCAGCTTGGAAACATCCAGTTCCAGGGTCTCAGCGCGAGAGCGCTTGAACTGGCGAAGCGGGCGATTGAGGGCGGGCTCGTGGTTGAGGACGCCACTCGCGAGTTCAACGCGTCCCAGCGGCAAGCTCGGGTGACGACATCGGCTGCCAAGGCGCAGTGACGTCGCACGCCGTGGATAGGCTGAAACGCCCGCGATCTCTGTGCGGGGCGTGCATCATATGACGGAGGTCGACGCGTGGCACCGAAACGCAAGCTGATTGAGGTCTCGATCCCGCTCGACGAAATCAACAAGCAGTCGGCGCGCGAGAAGTCGATACGTCACGGGCACCCGAGCACGCTGCACCTTTGGTGGGCGCGGCGACCACTGGCGACGGCGCGGGCGGTACTGTTTGCGCAGCTCGTTGATGACCCTTCTGTGCGAGAGGACGAGTTCATCGCCGAGGCGCGGCAGAAGGGGTACGAAGACCCCGAAGGCTGGGCCGGCCACCGCATCAAGCAGGAGCGTGAGCGCCTTTTCGACCTCATCACGCGCATGGTCGATTGGGACAATCTGGGCGACGAGGCCCTGTTCGACGCCGTCCGTGCCGAGATCATGAAGTCCACGAACGGTAACCCGCCCGCAATCCTCGACCCGTTCGCAGGCGGAGGCACGATCCCGCTGGAGGCGCAACGCCTCGGGCTAGAGGCCCACGCGAGCGACCTCAATCCCGTCGCGGTGCTCATCAACAAGGCGCTCATCGAGATCCCACCGAAGTTCGCCGGGCGCGAGCCGGTGTTTCCCGGTGCTGCAGGCACTCGCACCAACTGGCCGAAGGCGACGGGTCTTGCGGAAGACGTGCGACGGTACGGTGACTGGATGCGGGACGAGGCGCAGAAGCGCATCGGTCATCTCTACCCGAAGGCGACACTCCCCGGCGGCGGTGAAGCGACTGTCATCGCTTGGATCTGGGCGCGCACCGTCTCCTGCCCGAACCCGGCGTGCGGCATCGAGATGCCCCTCGTGCGGTCATGGTGGCTGGGCAAGAAGAAGGGCAAGGAGGCGTACATCGTGCCGCGGGTGGTCGGCTCGCGCGTGGAGTACGGAATGGGGCATAGCGCGGAGGATGCGCCCGCGGGTGACACGGATGGCACCGTTGGCCGCACCGGAGCAACTTGCATCTCGTGCGGCGCGGCGGTTGACCTGTCTTATGTTCGAGCCGAGGGGCGGGCAGGGCGGCTTGGACGCGACCTGATTGCAATCGTCGCCGAGGGAGGCCGTGCACGCACCTATCTCCCACCGAACGCTTCGCATCGCGCTGCCGCTGAGGTGGATCGACCTGATGAGTTGCCCGAAGGTGCGATTGCCGAACAGGCGCTCGGTTTTCGTGTGCAGGCTTACGGGCTCACGGAATGGGCCGATCTGTTCACGAATCGCCAGCTCGTGACCCTCACGACGCTCAGCGACATCGTCAGCGCAGTCAGAGACCGCGCTCTTGGAGACGCTCAGCTCGCACTCGCAGGAGTAGGCGAACGGTTGGAGACTGGCGGTTCAGGCGCGGCAGCTTACGCAGACGCGGTTGCGACCTATCTGGCTCTCGCCCTTTCGCGGATGAGCGACCGGCACTCATTGCTGACCACTTGGGATTCCGGCCCCAAGAAGGAATACGAACGGAGCGTCTTCTCGAGACCGGCCGTTCAGATGACCTGGGACTTCACCGAGTCCAACCCTCTAGGAGGAGCAGGCGCGAGCTTCGACGCCAGTCTCGCTTGGCTGGTCAAAGCAGTGGAGCGCCTCCCGGGACATAACCGCGGGGTCGTTGACGCTGCCGACGCCGCAGCAAGAAACTTCGATTCGCTTCTTATATCAACCGACCCGCCCTACTACGACAACATTGGCTACTCGGACTTGTCGGACTACTTCTATGTTTGGCTCCGACGGTCGCTGCGGGACATCCATCCAGGCCTGTTCAGCACGATCCTGGTTCCGAAGGCTGAAGAGCTCGTAGCAAATCCGTATCGACACGACGGGGCGGACGGCGCCAGGCGATTCTTCGAACATGGCTTTGAGCAAGTTTTCGCACGAGCACGACACTCAACTTCGGGCGACTACCCGATAGCCGTCTACTATGCCTTCAAGCAGTCCGAGACGGACGAAGGGGGCGATGCTTCCACGGGGTGGGAGACGATACTCGGCTCGATGGTGCGGGCCGGATGGCAAGTTACCGCGACGTGGCCGATGCGGTCGGAATTGGCTACCCGCATTCGCAATATTGGTAGCAATGCCCTCGCGACATCTGTTGTGCTCTCCCTACGACCACGCCCCGAAGGCGCTCCAATTACTGACCGGCGTGGTTTCATCGCTGCCATGAAGCGCGAGCTTGGCCCGGCGCTGCGCGAATTGCAGCAGGGCGGGATCGCGCCGGTTGACCTTCCGCAGTCGGCCATCGGGCCCGGCATGGCAGTGTTCTCGCGGTACGCGAGGGTCATCGAGTCCGACGGCTCGGAGATGACGGTGCGCTCCGCGCTCGCACGTATCAACGAGGTGCTGGACGAGCTGCTGACCGAACAGGAGGGCGACTTTGATCCGACGACGAGATTCGCCATCGCCTGGTATCGGAGTAACGGCTATGACGCCGGGGCGTTCGGCGACGCCGAGAACCTGGCACGAGCCCGAGCGACGGCAGTCTCGGCGATGGAGCGCGGAGGCATCTTGAGCGCCCGCGCGGGCAGGGTGCAGCTCTACCGTCCCGTCGACCTGCCCGACGACTACGACGTGACGACTGATCAGCGCACCTCGGCGTGGGAGGCGCTCCAGCACACCATCCGCATCCAGGAGGCCGAGGGCATCCCGGCTGCGGGCGCGTTCCTGCACGACGCAAGCCGCCGATCCGACGGCGCGGTCGACCTCGACCTCGTGAAGGAGTTGGCGTACCTGCTGTTCCAGGTCGCCGAGAAGAACGGCTGGACGAAGGACGCTATCTCGTTTAACGGCATCGCCACCTCCTGGTCGGAGCTGCTCGACTCCAGGCGCACGGCCATGCCGGTCAGTATCGCGGCGACCCTTGACTTCGACACACTCAACGAGTAGGACGCGCAAATCGCCTAATCACACTGATTCCGCATTGTCACGTACATGTCGGGGAAGGCCTCGACGAACTGGAGGTAGTCAAGCCCGTACACGGCATCAGCGACAGGGAGCGAACCGACCAAATCGATGCCGTCGAGCGTGGCCGCAAGCTTGAGGTTGGCATCGGCAGTCAGTGACACGCCTACCTCTCCCAGCTCTAAGACGTAGTTGTACCCGTTGTGAATGTCCCGCCCAATCTGTGCGGCGCGCTCCACCCACCTCGCGCTAGCGTTGGCGCATCTCGTGAAGCCTGCAAGACCGATGACTTTGCCGCCGTCGGTGATTCTGTCGGTTACGACGCGCTGGTCAGCTGCCGGCACATCCTTCGTCTTGCGTGTGAACAGGTTTCGGACGTACTGATCTGCCGGTGGCGCGTCCGCTGCAACCCTTTCGTCCCACCGCGTCGCGAGGTCCGGGAGAGTGCTGGCGTTCGTGAAGTGCTCCAGAGGGCGATGCAGGACCGTTCCGCCGCCCTGTGGTACCTCGGCGAACGCGAAGTCGAGACGCACTGTACTTGAACGCGCAAGGCGTGGCTCAATGTCGGTGAAGAAGCGTTCCGCGTCGAAGAGGGTCTCGAGCACGGAACGGCATTGCACGGACCGCCGATAGCCGTCCTGCGCCTCACCGCGTGCGCGCTTCTGGCGATCAGTGGCTGTGGTTTTCACCTCGAGGTACCCGGGGGGAAGGGCGTCAAAGCTGGCCCAGTGCCACAGGGTGCGGATCACCTGGCCGCCATCGGTGAGCGGGACGCTGTGGAGCCGTTTCTCCACAAGGAGGTCATCGAAGGTCACGATCGCGTGGGTCTCACAATTGCGGATGAGCTCGAGTCCCATCACGACGAGGCCGCCCGGAGTTGTTGCACGAGAGGTGCGGTAGGTGTCCGGGAGGGAGGCCTGGAACACCGACTCGTCGAGGATGTTCACGATCATGCATGCGTTCGCCGCTTCGATCAATGCTGCCTCTTTGTCCTCGATCGTCGCGTACCAGTAGGTGAGGATCGCTCGTCGTAGGGCTCTCATGTAGCGTCTTGCCTTCGCAAAGGCGAGGTCATCGAGACCGTCAACTTTCTCGTCCATCGGCATCCCTTCCCCACAGCTTCGGGCAACCACGAATCGCAGCAGCCCGGCCTGGATCACCCGACGCTGTCGTAGACGCCCAGTAGCCTAATCTGCGGGGGGCATATCCAAATGGCGACTACCAACCGTGACCGCATTGGGCGGATGTTCGAGATCCTTGCGGAGGCGCTTGACGCGTTCATCTCGGAGACGCTGGCGCCGGAGATCGGCGATTCCGACTGGGCGCTCGTCGTCAAGTTGGCCGATGAGGCCAAGGGCATCAACGTCGTTGGCAAGGAGTACAGCCGCGAAGACCCGCAGGTGCAGCTCCGCATGCTCACGGAGGGGATCACGGGCCGTGTGAAGCACGGCTGGTACCCGTTCAAGGGCATCATCACGCACGAGCTCGAGGCGTACGCGAGTCTCCTGCGTGCCGTGCGCAACGACTGGGCGCACAACAAGAGCTTCGACGACGACGCGGCGCTCCGAGCGCTTGATTACTCGCGGCTCCTCCTCGCAGCAATCGGCCAGGGATACGCGGCCGACAAGGTGGATGCGATTCGGCTTGACCTGCGGCGGATCGCGACGGGCAAGCAGGATTCGCGCGCGCTGAAGTCCTCGTCGGTCGTGCCGGGCGCATCGGGTTTGGCACCGTGGCGGCAGGTGTTGAAGCCGCGCGACGAGGTGGCGACCGGCAACTTCCAGTCCAGCGAGTTCGCCGCCGACCTGTACAAGGTCGCCCGAGACCCCGCGGCGACGAGCGGGGAGTATTCCGACCCGGCGCAGTTCTTTGCCCGCACCTATCTGACGGAGGGTCTGCGCGACCTCATCGGCCGCGCCGTGAAGCGCCTGGCTGGGGATGCGAATGCCTCGCCTGTGGTGAACCTCCAGACGAACTTCGGTGGCGGCAAGTCGCACTCGATGCTCGCGCTGTGGCACCTGGCCGGTGGTCTGCCGCTGAGCCGATTCCCGCAGGAGGCGCAGGAACTCCTGACTGCGAACGGGTACCCGGCCCAAGGCATCACGGCCGGCCGGGTCGCTCTGGTCGGCAACCATTTCGCACCGCAAGGCGAGACGAAGGGCGACGGCACCCGCGTGAACACGCTGTGGGGTGAGCTCGCCTGGCAGCTTGGCGGGCGCGAGGCGTTTGAGATCGTGCGAGAGCACGACGAGAAGCGCACCAACCCGGGCGGTGACCTGCATGTGCTTCTGGCGACGTACGCGCCCGCGGTCATCCTGATCGACGAGTGGGTTGCGTACGCGCGACAGCTGTATGGCCGCGAGGATCTCGCGGGCGGCACCTTCGACACGCAGTTCACGTTCGCGCAGTCGCTGACCGAGGCTGCGAAGTCGATCCCCGGCGTGCTGCTGGCAATCTCGATCCCCGCCTCACATGACGGTGACGACAGTGGCGAGGTTGCAGGTGCGGCTGAGGAGGTCGGTGGGTCGAACGGTATGGAGGCGCTCAAGCGGCTTCAGAACGTTGTGCGCCGGGTGGCCGATCAGTGGCGGCCAGCCTCGAGTGACGAGGCGTACCGGATCGTGAAGCAGCGCCTGTTTGAGTCGGAGGATGCGCAGGCGCTCGCACAGATCTCGGCGACCGCGAAGGCGTTCAGCGAGTTCTACCAGGCCAATGCGACTGAGTTCCCGAAGGAGGCTCGAGACCCGCAGTACGGGCGGCGCATCGAGCAGACCTACCCGCTGCATCCGGAGCTGTTCGACCGCCTCTATGAGGACTGGTCATCGCTGGAGCGGTTCCAGCGCACCCGTGGTGTGCTGAGGCTCATGAACACCGTCATCCACGCCCTTTGGGTTGGTGAGGACCAGGGGCCGCTTATCCTGCCCGGTTCCATCCCGCTGTCGGTCGCGTCGGTGAACGCCGAGCTGACGCAGTACCTCCAGGACTCGTGGAAGGCCGTCATCGACGCTGACGTGGACGGGGTCAACTCCGAGCCCGCCCGCATCGACAATGACAAGCCGGTGCTCGGGCAGCGGTCGGCGACCAAACGCCTGGCCCGCACTGTGTTCTTCGGCGCAGCGCCGACGATCGGCACCGCACACAAGGGCATCGATACGCAGCGGGTGTTCATCGGCACAGCGGTGCCCGGCGACGTTGTCGGCAACTTCCACTCGGCATTGACCCAGCTCGGTGATCGTACGACGTACTACTACTCGTCGGCAGGTAAGCACTGGTATGACACCCAGGCGAACATCACGCGCAGGGCGAAGGATGCCGCAGACGCGCTGCACCCCGAGGACGTGTGGGCCGAGATCGTGCGACGGCTCCGCGCCGAGGAGCGGGCGCGATCGGACTTCGCGGGAGTGCACGTCGGCCCCACCGATTCGGGCGACATCCCGGACACGGACCAGGCCCGGCTCGTCATCCTGCACCCGCGGTATCCGCACCGCCGGAAGAAGGACGACTCGCCCGCCCGTGTCTTCGCCCAGCAAGCGACCGAGCGCCGCGGGACCGCGAACCGCGCGAACCGGAACATGGTCGTCTTCCTCGCTCCGGATGAGGAGCGCCTCGCGGAACTTGACCAGGCCGCCCGGGCGTTCCTGGCCTGGAAGGAGATCGTCGACAAGTCGAACGAGCTCAACCTGACGCCGCAGCAACTCGCGCAGGCCACCGACAAGCGTGACCAGTTCGGCCGCACCGTCGACGACCGTCTCGCGTTGACATACCAGTGGGTACTGAACCCCGTTGCTCCGGATCCCGGTTCGCCGTTCGAGCTAGAGGAGGTCAAGGCTGACGGGCAGGCTGGCTCGCTCGCTGAGCGCGTCGCCAAGAAGCTTGGCGGCGCAGGTGCCTACTCCACCCAACACGCGGCACGATCCATCCGCCTCGCACTGGACACGAAGGTGCCCGCAGCATGGTCGACCGGTCACATCACCGTCGGCGACCTGTGGAGCCTGTACGCGCAGTACCCGTACATGCCGCGACTGCGCTCGCGCGAGGTGCTGATCGACGCCGTCGACAACCAGCCCCTTCTCTGGCAGAGCGAGAGCTTCGCACTCGCCGACGGCTGCGACGAGGCGACCAAGCACTACAGCGGGCTCTGGCTGCCCGGCGAATCGGGCCGGGCGCCCGTCACCGATGCGACGCTGATCGTCAAGCCTGCACTGGCCGAGGCTCAGCGCGCCAAGGATGTGGCGACAATAGCGACGCCGGGCGGTGCGACTGCGTCAGGCGCGGACACTCCGGCTGGTGGGACATCGTTCGCAGGGGGCGCCACGATCACGGTGGCGCCCCTCCCCACGAAGAAGCCTGCGGTGACCCGGTACGTCGGGAGCGCGCCGATCAGCGCCGAACGGTACTCCGCCGACTTCGCCAAGATCGCCACTGAGGTGCTCGCCAACCTCGCGGCATCCGGAGCGAAACTCACGATCTCACTGTCTGTCGACGCCATCCATCCTGACGGCTTCACCGAGCAGCAGCTTCGCACCATCCGCGAGAACGCCACCACCCTGAAGTTCACCACCAACGAGTTCGAGGCAGAGTAGAGATCGATGTTCGGCTTTGCGTTTTCCGGTCCTGGAGACCTGGCGACGTGGGTCTCGGTTGTCTTCACCCTGATCGCTGGCGCGTCCGCAGCGATCGCGTTCGTCATGTTGCGGCGCCGTGAGCGTCGACAGGCGCTTACCGACCTGCATGCATCACTCACCTCAGGTGAAACCGCGCGGGCGCGGAACACAATCGGCACCCTGCTGTACTCGAATGAAGCGGGCGACCAACCGACGCGGACTGAGTCCATCGAGGCGTACTTCGCGCTCATCTGGGCACTCCAGCGCGCGCGCAACGTGTTTCGTACGTATTCGTTGTATTGGCGGGCTCTCGACGCTCCGCAGAGCCGTCTCCACAGCATTGCACCATCGCGTAGCAGCGACGCGAGTCTTGCGCTGACCTGGAACCTCACCGAGATCGCCGAGAACGTTGTCCAATTCCACGATTTGTATAGCGCGAAGTGGGCGATCGAAGACGAGGATGCCTGGGACGACATCGGTACATACGTCAATGCGGAGCGGCTCGGGCGCAGTACTGCACGTCGTTGACTGACTCACCCAACACGGCAGCTCCACGAATCCGGGCGCGTTGCTCCGGGACTGTTATACCTCCGCGATCGCGCCGGAGAAGAGCCGCTCGCGCTCGGACTCGATGACCTCGCGCACAAGTTCGGCCTCGGACACGTCGAACGCTTCGGGTGCGGCTTCTGCGGTCTCGCTGATTGCTGCGAAGTCGGAGAACAGCTCCCGCTTCTTGGCAAGGATCTGCATGATGCGCGTGTCCACGCCCTCTTCGGAGAGGAGCCGATGCACCTGCACGGTGTGGAGCTGGCCCATCCGACGTGCGCGAGCGATGGCTTGCCATTCGGTCGTTGGCTTGAGTTGCGGTTCGCAGATCACGATGACCGACGCGGACTGGATGTTCAGGCCGACGCCCCCGGCGACGATCTGCGATACGAGCACCGCGCCGGCTCCGGCTGCTGAGAACTCGTCCACGATCGTCTGACGCTTCGCAGCAGGGACGGCTCCGGTCAGGGGCCCGAACACCGCACCGGGAAGCGCCGCCGCGACCTCATCGAGAACGTTGAGGTAGTTCGAGAACACGATGACTTTCCGACCGTTGTCCTCGGCCTCCTCGACTACCTCAACGAGGCGTTGGAGCTTCTCGGACTCGTCGCCTTGGAGCATCGCTGCCTGACGCATCGCCTGGAAGTTTCCGGTCATCACCGCATCCCGGTAGGCGATCGCGTCGGCGTGGGAGAGTGGCAACCACTCCTCGACCTCGACGAGTTCGGGAAGCTCGGTGAGGACGTCCTCTTGGTTGCGCCGCAGGTAGGCCGGGGCTACTTGCTGCCGGAACAATCGTGGGCGCAGCTCGCTGGCATCGACGACAAGATCCGGCCGGATGTAGTCGACCAGCGTGCGGAACTCCTCGACGCGGTTCTCGAGCGGGGTACCGCTGAGGAGCACGGCGCGATCTGCTTGGTCGATCACTCGTGCACTCCTCCGGGCGCGGAGTGCGCCCGGGTTCTTGATGTAGTGAGCTTCATCGAGCGCGACGCACGCGAGTTCCTCCACCTGCGCGAGGTGTGGCTCCAACCATCCCAACGATTCATACGTCGTCACTGCGACGCCGCCTTGCCGCTGCCAGGTCTGCAACGCATCGGCGCGGCTCGGGCCATGGAGCCGGTGGGCTCTGAGAGCCGACTTCGCGTGCACCTCTCGTACCCAGTTGGTGACAACCGCGGCCGGGCAGATCACCAGAAAATGGTGTGACCCCTTCGAGCGGAGATGCGCGAACACAGCAAGAGCCTCGATGGTCTTGCCGAGTCCCATTTCATCGCCGATGATGACCTTCCGCTGCACGAGCGCGAACCGTGCCGCGAAGCCCTGATATCCGCGCAGGGAGACGGAAAGGTTCTCCGTCTCCAACTCGAACTCTCGGACGGCGGCCACGATCTCTTCGGGAAGCCCGCCCGCGACGGCATCCTCATCTTCGGTGAGAAAACCCAGTTCCTGCAGCATGGCGAAGTAGTCGGCTGGGCGGGCGAGAAAATCCTGCCAGGGGTCGGAGGGAGTCGAACCTGCCGCAGCGCCGGAGATGCTCTCCGCGCGGTGCACGACTGCGTCCACCGTCGCACTGAACGCATGCGCGCCCGCGCCGAAGACCGCCAGGTGGATCACATGAGAATCGAGCGCGGCTGCCAACGGTCCGAGCGCAACCGCACGCGCGACGTCACCGGTCGCGTTCTTGGTCTTGCGAGACGCGTCCCAGGTTGCCAATTCCCTGACCAGGTCGAAGGTCTGTGGTTTCGGCTTGGCGATGTCGATGCGTACCGGCATCTCCTCGTAGGTGGTCTGCCAGAGCGTCTGGGCGGCACCGCGAATTCGGTGTGCCGATGTGTCGCCGATCCCGGGAATCGAGGCCAAGCGGTCCGCGTAGGTGAACACATCTTGGACGGTCCTGATCCCTGCGTCCGACAACGGAGTAATACGGATCCGCTCACGCGTCGCCTCCCTGAGGCGATCGACTGGCATCTCCGCGATGACCTTCTGCGCCTCCGCTCTCCGGAGTGCGACGCCCGCGTCGACTGCCTGCTGGCGGTAGCGTCCCTCGCTTTCCAGTGCGCCCTGGATCGTCCTCACTGCAGCCGGAAGACCGGTCACGCTCGCACCCGGCACAAGATCTCCGACACCGAGCGATGTGAGCCGCTGCGCGAGGCCGACGACAGGGCGGAGTGCATAGGCGGGAGCCACACCCGGTGCCGGGCTTGCGCGATCGTCGAGCCTCTGCAGAGTCGCTGCGACACCCGAAGTCGCGCCCCACATCTGGTATTCGACAAGGTACCGCCCCGCACGTTCGGCGGTCGCTCTCGACTGCGCGCCACTGAACAGCTTGCGAAAACCGAAGTTCTGCACGGCTTCACTGAGCGCCCGCGGCACCTCGCGAGTGAGCTGGGCGAACAATGCCGCATCCGTACCTGCAATCACGGGGAGCGAGGTCTGCCGGGTCAGCAGACCGAGCTGAGTGCTATCGGTATCCCTCAGCGGCAGGACGGTCCATCGGCTCCCGTTTCGAACCGACACCCCAGTCATGCGGACCTGGAGAGCGCGAAACGCGATGTCGGCCTCAGCTGTGACGCGCGCGCGATGATTGGCGATGGCTGCCGCATGCTTTGACCACGCGCCGACCTCCTCGATCGCCATGCGCAGGCGCTGCAGCTCATCGCGACTCAGGGGCATGTGGTGCTGTTCCTCTCGCCAAGCTCACGATATCGGCCCGCGCCGACGTCGCAGGCGCGCAGTATCGTCGCGGGCATACATTCGGATGCATCGAAAGGACGGTCATGCCTCAGGGGCTCACCATTACGCAGGACATCGTGGAGGTGCGCGTCGACAACTTCATGCGGGGGTCGATCAAGGATGCAGTTGCGCAAGAGCTATCAAGTAGACCGCTCCATCGCATCGTTGCGCCGTCCATCGCCGCGGGCGGAGACGAGTTCAATGGCGTCATCCGTGCCGTTGCTGTCATCGAGTACATGTAGATCATGAGCAAGCGCGCAGATAGCGATGAGCACTACGTTCTCGACCTCTGTGACGAGGTGGTCGGGATCCGTGGAGAGCGGCAAGCGACCTTTCCGTGGCTCGTCGGAGACACGTCGCCGACGACTGGCCGGGCACGGAAGCTGCCTGTTGATGGATACTGGCCGTCGCTGAAGTTCGTTGTTGAGTTCCAGGAAAAGCAACACACCCAGGTTGTCCCGCTGTTCGACCGTCGCGCGACCGTTTCTGGTGTCCCGCGCGGTCAACAGCGCCGGCTGTATGACCAACGGAAGGCAGCGATCCTGCCGCAACAGGGCATCCGACTGATCGTCATCCACAAGTCAGAGTTCACGACAAGGGCTGACAAGATCGTCCGCGATCATGAGCGTGACATCGCCATCGTCCGCGACCACCTGACGTGACCTACCTGACCCACGCGGCGGACCCGGGAAACCGAGGACCGAGTGCGATGCACGCAGGCACTTTCTGTGTAAGCACTCGCTAGTTAGACACTGACGGCGTACTCTGGGGCCATGCGCGGGGGCCTCGAGCGGTGGAAGCGGGGTGTCGAGTCGCAGGGGGTTCGGCAGGCGATGGCCTACGCCTTCAAGGGAAGCTGCGACTCCCACCTCCGCACCGTCACGGGCGTCGAGGCGCTCGCGGCGTACAGCGACGCGGACGTGGCAAAGGTCGCACGCTTCGCGGTCGAGGCCGGCGTCATCACGACAGACGGCCTCAACGCCGAGCAGCTCCGCCGCTGGGTGGACGGACGTGACCCTCTCACCGATGAGATCCGCGGCCGCGAACTCTCCTCGCCGACGGCGGACCTCATCCTGGACGGCACGATCAACGCGCCCAAGTCGTACAGCATCGCGGCGCTCATCAACCCGGACCTGGCGTGCGAGTTCGAGGCTCTCCAAGACCGGCTGCGCGAGCGGATCATCACGACCTGGCAGCGCGAGCTGAACGCGCGGCGCGGCGCCGGCGGCCGCATCCGCGAATCACTCCACAAGATCGAAGTCGTCGAGCTGCAGCACCGGCGCTCGCGCGCGCTCGACCCGCACATCCACCGGCACCTCTGGCTGAACGTGAAGGTGCAGGGCGAAGACGGCAAATGGTCAAACGTCGACTCCCGCGTTGCGATGAAGCTGCACACGCTGATCAACGCGGAGGGCGAACTCGCCGCGCGCGCCGATTCCCGGTGGATCCGCGCGCTCGCGGAACACGGGTACACGCTCAACGAGGATGGCGAGATCGCCGAACTTGCGGGCGCGGTGCGGCCGCTCTCGCGCCGGTCGAATCAGATCGAGGCGAATCGCGCGAGGCTGCTCATCGGGTGGCGGGCGGAGCATCCCGGGCAGGAGCCGGATCACGACATCCTGCAGCAGATCGACCGGCTCGCGTGGGCGCAGAACCGGCCGAACAAGCCCGGGCTCGTCGACGAGTCGGAGTGGGAGCAGCTCATCCGCCACGAGCTCGCGGCGCTCGACCCGGCGATTGCGAGGGATCGCCGGGGGGTGAGCGCGGCTGGGATGCGGATCGAGGACCTCGACCGGGATCTCCTCGCGGCCAAGGCGATTGTGGATGCGGATGCCCGGTCGACTGCGTGTGGCGGGCGGTTCAGCCTGTTCGACGTGCGCGCGGGCGCGACGCGTGCGGTCGCCGCATCCGGAGTTGTCGCCGATCGAGACGATCTGCAGGAAGTCATCGACGACGTCGTCGGCCGTGCCCACGCGCACGCGATCGATCTGCTCGACGGCGAGGACGACCGTCCCGCACACATCAAGGGCTTCATGGCTGCGTCGACGGCGGCGCTCAAGGTCGGCCTTGCCGCGGCATTCGATAGGCTCAACCACGCGGGCGTATCGGTCGACGGTCCCGAGGTCGAGAAGCTCGGTGCGGACCTTCTGGCGGACGCGGCAACGCTCGATCAGGGTCAGGTGGATGCCGCCGCCGCCATCGCCGGCACGCACCGGCTGGTGTCGGTCACGGGACCGGCGGGAGCCGGCAAGACGACGATGCTCCGGGTGGTGCGGGTCGCCCTCGCGCGCCAGGGGCGACGCCTCGTCGTGGTGGCCCCGACGAAGAAGGCCGCATCCGTCGCCGGCCGGGAGATCGGGGCGACCGCATCCAGCCTGCACGCACTCCTCGCCGATCACGGATGGAGATGGGGTCGCGACGAGGCCGGCGCCGAAGTCTGGACACGCCTCGCCGTCGGCGAACTCGATCCCGTCACGGGATACGCGTTCAGCGGCCCGCGGCGGTTCGAGCTGCGATCCGCCGACCGGGTCGTGGTCGACGAGGCGGGGATGGTCGACCTCCACACGGCGAACGCCCTCGCGGCCATCGCGGAGGAGACCGGCGCCGGCATCGCGATGGTCGGCGACCACCTGCAGGCGATGCCCGTCGGGCACGCCGGCGCGATGGCGTGCATGACCCGCCGCGCGACCGCGGTCGTTGAGCTCACCGCGGTGCACCGCTTCCGTGACCCCGAGTACGCCGCGCTGACGCTGTGCATGCGGGAACCGGCATCCAAAGATCACGCTCTCGCCGTCGCGGCCGAACTCGATGAGCGCGGGCAGATCCACCGTGTGACGGATGCCGGGCAAGCGCGCGACGTCATGGTCGAGGCGTACTTCCGGTGGGTGAACGAGCGCAAGCGCATCGCGCTCGTCACCAGCACGAACGAGGAGGCGGATGCGATCAACGAGGCGATCCAGCAGCGTCGGGTCGAGCTTGGCCAGCTACTTCAGGCGCGACTCGCAGTCGGGCAGGACGAGCAGCGCCTCCTCGAGGGCGACGTCGTGCAGACCCGGCTGAACGACAGGAACGCGGACGTCGAGAATCGCGCGTTGTGGACGATCCGCCGCATCCTCCCCGATGCGCTCGAGCTCGCGAGCATCAGCGACAGCGGGGACCTGCGCCAGGTGAGCCTCGACTACGCGGCGAGCCACGTGCACCTCGCGTACGCGTCGACGGTGCACGGCATCCAGGGCGAGACGACGGATGCCTCGATCGTCGGGCCGGGCGTGGATGCCTCGGGCCTCTACGTCGGCATGACCCGCGGCCGCGCGCACAACGAGGCCATCGCGATCGCGTGGACCGCGGCCGCGGCGAGGGAACAGGTCGCGGACAGCATGATGCGCGGGACGCCCGAGGTGTCGATTGAGGATTCGGTGCGCGCGGCCCGGGTCGAGCTGGGGCGGGCGGCGCGGGATGCCGAGGTGCCACCATGGAACGATCGCGTGAGGCGGCCGTTCGGTACGGTCGACGACATCGAGCGGGTTGTGCGGTCGCGTGGTGCGCGGGTGCGGGAGCTTCGCGACCGTCTTGAGGTGATGCAGGAATGGATGAGGCGGAATGATGTCGCGTCGGCAGGTGCGGCGGCCATGGGTCGAGCGGAGGAGGCATGTGCCCATGGTCGCGACGTTGCCCGGGTTAGCGTGGTGGATGCCACTCCTACCGCTCATGCGCTCGGTGAAAAGACTGAGACGGTCGGGCACGCGTTCCGTCAGATGGGCGCCGAGTACTCAAGGGCGGTGCGGACTGCGGACGCAGCGATCGTGGAGCGCGCTTTGCGGTCCGCCATGTCCCATACCGGCAGGAAGATCGAAGACCGAGCGCGGGCATGCGTACATACGGTGGCTCCGCGTGCCGAGACGGGGCCCGGCCCCTCGAACGGCATTTGACTCGCACGACACCCCGAGCGATGTATCGCAACCACACGAGGGTATGGTCGGCTGCGAGGGCCCAGGCTCCTTCCGAAATCGCTATCCCCCGCGCGGCCCCGCCCGATGATCGACGAGACGACGGGAGTTCGCCCACAAGTCGAATAGGGCGGAGGCTGCAGTCCCAGCCAGCAGGTTGACCGTGCGGGGGTGACGACGGAGGAGGTCGCGGCGCACTTCGACGACGTCTATGGAGCGTCCCTGTCGAAGGACGCGATCTCGAAAATCACCGAAAAGGGTGATCGAGGAGATGGCAGACCGTCAGAACCGGCCGCTGGACCCGGGGACCACCTGGTCGTGTTCATCGACGCGATCGTGGTGAAGATCCGCGACGGGCAGGTCCGCAACAAGCCGTTCCACGTCGCTGTCGGCGTCACACGGCCGGAGCAAGCGACATCCTCGGGATCTGGGCCGGCTCCTGCATAGAGATGCTCAAGCGGTCTTTCGGACCCCTGCTCGCGTGTGAATAACGAGAACGACTCGAGCACTCGAGCGATGCCCGTCGATGGATTGCAGCGCCTCAGCCTCCGACTGAGACTCAATCTCGTTGCACCCGAAACTGAACCTGCCCATGTCTTGGGCCAACGCGAGGAAGGTGCTGTGCCCGCTGACCGCCATCGCGTCGTCCGTCCCGGCACGCTGCTGGAGCTGGCGGATCGCTTCATCCTCAGCCAGGAGCGCTGACGGCTTCTGGATGGCGTAGCTGTAGGCGCGAGCCCGAATGGAGAGCGAGATGGCACCCCAGGCGGTCATCTCCAACTGCCGCTCGAACGCTGTCGATCTTGGCGTGGGATCGGCTTCGCGTGACGACAGCGGCGGTTCCACTCGTTCCTGTACACCGTGGAGTGGATGGATCAGGAGGACGATGTGCGGGTTGGTACCGCCGAACCTCGCACACGCGGCGACCGCTCGTCGTCGCGCATACCGCGGGTTTGAGTTACCGTCGGCGCCCCAGGCACCGTTCTCACCGACCGCCAGCGCGATGACGAGATTCTGAGCATGGATCACGATCCGAGCTCCAGGCCCGCATCCATCGAGTGCCACCAGGTCGGCCTGGGCGGAGCTCTCACATCGCCAGGACCCCGCCCATTGACGTGTCGACGAGGAGTATGCGATTGCGGCAAACGAATGCTTGTACTTCCAGATCGCCGCGTAACCGTCAAGGCCACCGGACATATCGGACCTCCCCACAGACGGAAGCAGCGTGCCCCCCCAGTCGCCGCCGACATAGCCGAACAAGATTCGTCATATTGAGCTGAGATCGCCCCGACAGGCCGCCCATCTCTATGACACGCCCATCTCTGTGATCAGTGCTACCGCATCGATTGACAAAGTGGTAGATGAACATGGTCCGAGCACCAAGAGCGTCAACACGATCAGGCGTACCCGCGCGCGGAGTTTCCTTCCGAGTTGAGGCGCGATCGTCTTTGATGAGTCAACGCGCACCCCCCTCGCCGCGAACCTTGCCTGGTGCTACGATTCTTGCGTTCAAACCGAGCGCAGTTCGAGTGCCACTGGGGAGTACTTTCCACCTCTGAGGAGGAAGCCTCAGGTGATCGCGGGCGGTGAGTGCCCGGCTGGTTAGCCACAGCGAGCCGATGTGCCTGGGGAACGCCGTGGGTGAGCGGTGTGGGGGGTTCCCTCATGGACGGAACGCGTTGTCGGCACACGGTCGGCCTGTTGGCGGCGCTGGGAGCGCTTGTCGCGGTTCTCACCGCATGCTCGGGGCCGGCCCCCCACCTCGCATCTCCCTCGCCGACCCCACCGACGCCCAGACCGACGCCCGGGGAGATCGTCGAGTATCCGGTGCCGAACGGCACGGGCGCCTTGACAGTCGGCCCGGACGGGGCGCTCTGGTTCCTGGACACCCAGTCCGGTCAGATCGGGCGGATGACCACGACGGGGCATGTCGCGGAGTACCGCCTGAACACTGCCGGCACGCTCTCGGACCTGACCGCGGGACCAGATGGGGCGCTGTGGTTCACCGAGCAGGACAGCTCCATGATCGGGCGGATGACGACGGGTGGGCAGGTCACTCAGTTCGCGTTGCCCGCCTCCGGAGACACGCCCGTCGGCATCACGAAAGGCCCCGACGGGGCCCTCTGGTTCACCGAGGGCACGGCGACGATCGGCGCTTATCGGATCGGACGGATGACCACCTCGGGCCAGGTCACCGCTGAGTTCCCCCTCCCTAACGCGCTCAGCGGAACACTCTCGGGGATCAGCGATATCGTCACCGGGCCAGACGGAGCCCTCTGGTTTCTCGGGACCACCGGGGTCGGACGCGTCGACGTCAGCGGGAAGGTAGGCGAATACATCCTGCCCACTGACCTGGCAGAACCGCGCGGACTGGCCGTCGGCCCCGACGGGGCGCTCTGGTTCGCCGAGGCCGGCGCGAACAAGGTGGGACGGATAACGACGAGCGGCCAGATCACCGAGTATCCCCTCCCGAATGCCTTGCTGTCCGGGCAAGGGCAAAGCGGTGTCGGCGGCATCGTGACCGGTCCCGATGGAGCCCTCTGGTTCACCGCAGACGCGACCAACCAGATCGGGAGAATCACGACGACCGGTCAATTCTCCGCATTCCCCGTCACGACCAGCCAAAGTGGACTCGGTCCGATCGTCAAAGGCAGCGACGGCGCACTCTGGTTCAGCGAGAACACCGCTCACCAGATCGCCCGCATCACACCTTGACCGTCTACTGCCATGCACGCCCACTCACATCGCGGCCTATGGATCGGCATCGGGGTCATTGCCCTGTTGCTCGTCGCCGCAGCCGTGCTCGCTGGCCCGTGGATCCAACAGTTGCCCGGAACCGCCTCCGCGCGAAGCACGTCGTTGACGGCGACACGGCTCGAACCGGTCAGAGGATCACAGTCCGAGGTTCTGCAGGTGCTCCTCCGGTCAGCCTCGGATCAGGATGCCGTCAGCACGTACCTCCGGCAGGAAGGGTTCCGCATCCTCCACGCCGGCCTGCGCGGGCGGATGCTGGTCGTCCAGGCGGACGCCGCCACGATCGCCACCGCGCTCAGAGCGCACCTCTACCACTGGCAAGCGAAAGGCGCCGACGGGACTTACGTTGCCGCC
This sequence comes from Microbacterium candidum, assembly GCF_030315975.1. Taxonomy (GTDB): domain Bacteria; phylum Actinomycetota; class Actinomycetes; order Actinomycetales; family Microbacteriaceae; genus Microbacterium; species Microbacterium candidum. Next base: position 998,205 of record NZ_JASXSZ010000001.1, read on the forward strand.
GACGCCACACCCCACCTGTCGGACGACATCGCCGCACGCGTCACCGCGATCTACGGGTTGAACCGCTCCGTGCATGGAGCGCCAACCTTGCCGTGGGATCCCCAGCCATTCCCGTTGTCGGCCGAGCAGATCCAGACTGCATACCACGTGACACCTCTGCTGAGCGAACATGTCGACGGTCGTGGCATCAGAGTGGCCATCTATGCCCTGGGCGGTTTCGACAGGAAGTACGTGGATAACTTCGCCGGCAAGGACACGCCTGGATACCCTCTCGATCTACACGTCTACGCCACCGACGATCACGGTGACCAGCGCGCGCCATATCCGTCGACGAACCCGTGCCAGATATGTATCAACGAGGTGCTGCAGGACATTGATGCCGTGCATACCATGGCTCCCGGCGCGACCATCGATGTATATGAGTTCTCGCCTGAGAGTGACTTTTCCTCGTTTGCCGGGAATCTGCTCGAATTCATGGATCGCGTGGCCGCGAACAACGACTTGGTGGCATCCATCAGTGATACCGCGTGCGATCAGCCCCGCAGCGGGCCGGGCAATCCCGGATTCTCGGTGCAGGAACTGGACGGCTTGGACAGCGTCTTCCAATCCGACGGCCTGAACGTTTCAATCTTCGCCGGAAGTGGCGACTGGGGTGCGTGGTGCCCGCTCGTAACGTCCAGCGAATCGCCGACCAAGTCGGACTTGTTGTCGGGGACATCTTTTCCAGCCTCTGACCCGAATGTGACCGGGGTGGGCGGCACAACTTTGATACTTGATGTTCTCGATGATCACATCAATCAGGAGCTCGCCTGGGACTCGGACTTCAATCCCCTCGGCCCTCTCGCCCCACTGCCTATTGGAGCTGCTGCTTCTGGTGGTGGCGCATCCGGGTACTTCCCGCGACCATGCTGGCAGACCGGTCCCGGCGTCCCGGTCGGCCCGGCGCGAATGGTTCCTGACGTTTCCGCCGACGCGGCCATTCAGACGGGGCTCAAGATTGAGAACACCGGCCTGGGATGGGTTGACGTCGGCACTGGCACAAGCCTCTCCGCACCTCTATGGGCCGGGGTCGCTGCGCTGTTCGACCAATATGCGCGAGCCCACCACGACCAACTTCTGGGTAACGCCAATCCGTTGCTCTACCGGCTCGCGACCACCGCGAAGAATCGCCCTCTGTTCGATGTCACCGGCGGTGACGGCAGGACCAGCGACCTCGCCACACCGCTGCCCCAGCCCGGATGGGACGCCTCGACCGGCCTCGGCTCCATGAACGCCTGGACCTTCGTCCACGACGGCGCTTCCCCGACCTACACGCCGCCATGCCAGACGCCCACCCCGGTCGCACCGCTTCTGGGGATGCCCTGGGATCCATCTCTCCATCAGCAGGGGTTCGGCACCGTCCGCCCCGAGGTGGTCAACAACGGCGGCGACCCAACAGGATACTTCACGATCAGCTGGGACACTTGGGGCAGTGGGACTGCCATCGGGCACGGGACCGCGCTCTGGGTCCCTGCTGGGACCCCGGTGGCGGCGGGGACGACCGAGCCTGCACTCTTCGAGGCATTCGACCTCGGCACCTGCCAGGGGAAGAGCGTGTATCTGCACCTCGCGGTCTGGTTCCCGCAACACGGACAGAATTTCGACCCCAACGACGACGAAGCGTCGTACACGCTGTGCCCGCCCTGATCAGGGCGGCACCGGAGAGCCGGTCCAACAGGTCGTGAACGAGCGCGACGGCACCAATCCGGCCGCGGACGCCTCGCCACGAAGGTCGCGTGACGAGCGCCAAAGAGCACTCGGTGATCGCCCGTATGGTGATGTACGTGGCCTCGCCGCTCGCCGCTCGCCGCTCGCCGCTCGCCGCTCGCTTCCGCGACGACGGGCGACGCGGTGCGTGTCGACGGCGGCTACGTCGACGCCATCCTGCCCTGACGCGCCGCGGGCGAACCTTCATGCGTACGACAAGTTGTCGCTCCCTACGGATACCTTGCCGTCATCGCGAGCCGGGTCCAGCACGTTTCGCCCACTACTCGCCAGTCGCCGGGACCAGACGCAACGCCGCAGCGTTACCTGTCCGGCCGCGGCCGCGGCACCTTGTCCTCGGAGACGGCGTTGGTCCACACCCACGTGGAGTACTCCTTGCCGCGCGCGGTGAACACGATCTCGACAGCGCGGGACGCCCACCGTCGCGCGTAGGCGGGGATGTTCATCCGATAGTCGTAGAACCTCACCCACGCTCGGACCGGCTTCGGATCCGGGTCGGTGGTCACGGGCTCCTTCTCGAGGTCGAGCTCGCGTTCCTTGAGGGTCTGCAACCCGCCCTTGGCGAGGTACCCCGCGAGGGTGCGCTCCTCGCCGAGCCTGTCGTAGTCGGCCTCGTAGCGTCTGTTCGTCCCCACCGCATCGGCCCTTCATCCTGACGAATCGATGATAGCGCGATACGAACAAATCTTCTAGAATCAAGCGTCATGGACGGTATGATTATCGAAACGGCTCTGACGCTCTGGATGGTCAACGACGTCCCCGCGCGCATGGTCTACGCGGGCCGCCGCTGGCGCGTCACAGACACCCCGACGCGGCTGCGAGAGAGCATCTGGGCGGTCCCGCTCGACGAGCCTCATGCGCCTCTGTACGGATGGCGATTCCAGGCGACGGATGACGCGGGCGAGACGTTCGTCTTCGATGTCTACCGTGGCGGGGACGACTGGCACGTTCATCGCTTGTACGCGTAGCCGCGGGGCCGGTGGCTTTTGGGGCGCAGTCGACCGACACGTCGGCGAACTTCGGCGACGCACCGAGGTTGTTCCCCCACGACATCGCGGGTCCCATGCGTCGGGCCGGCCTCGTTGTCGACGTGGCTGCCGAACCGGACATCACCGGTGACGTGCCGAGACTGCTGGTTGAACACCACCACGCGGTGGAACACTGTGCCCGCCTCCTCCCATGTGTTCGTCGTCTCGCTGAGACGGGCGGTCGTTGACGGCGACCGTGAACGCATGCGAGGAGGGATCTCGTGATGTACCCCGCCTTGACCGCCCAGCCGACTCCGTGCCCACGCGCGTGAGCCGCGTGCGGCTGCCTTCCCGATCCCGGGTCTACGTAACTTCGCGCGGGCCTTGACGCGGTCGCGTACAGAGCTCTACTCTATCTAATAGATAGGAATAGATAGCGAAGGAGTAACTGTGTCGATGGTTGAGGTGCGAGTGCACGTTCCGGTGGAACGCGAGACTGAGTTCTACCGATGGTTCGCGGACTGGCGCGACGGCAAGGTCAGCGGCATTGACGAGGCTGACGACCGCCCCATGGAGGTGGCGCTCGAGCCCGCGATCGCATGGTGGAAGTCGCTGACAACAAAGGAAGCCGCGATCTGGAGTCTGTGGATCAGCGCGGCGCCCTCGATGGTCACCGCCGACGCGATTGTCGATGCACTCAAGTTGGGTGGGCCGCGGGAGATTCCAGGCGCCCTTGCGTGGTCAGGTCGAAAGGGTCGGCGTGTCGGGTTCGACGTCAACTGGCAGTTCAGGACTGAGCCCACGACGGGAAAGCCCATCTATGGGCTCGAAGATGTTGAATATGCAGCGGTCCTGGCTCAGGCGCGCGATGCTGCAGATCTTTCGGCGCCTCGAGTGACAGCGCGCTAAGGAGGGCGACACATGCACACGTGGGACATGCTCGTTGAGACCCCGGTCTGCGAAGCGGATATCGATGACCGGAATCACCATCCCGGTCACGATAGCCAGAATCAGTGCAGCTACTGCGGTATCGGAGAGAATCGCCCCTGGTACGACATCCATGACGTGACGCTGATTCGCCATTGGACAACGAGCAGTCAGGATGTTCCGGGCGGCGGCCACTGGACGTGGTACTGCCCCGAGCACCTTGACAAGCGAAACGGCAATTGGTGGAGGTCAAGCCATCTCGCGCCGGAGCGCCTCAAGCCGGAGGTAAGGCACTTCTGCGGGCAGAGAGTTGAGTTCGGTGAGAACTGCGGCGGTGTCGCGATCGAGCCGTTCGACGGTCTCTGGATGTGCGAACGGCACGCGGCGGCTGAGCGAGTCAATCGCCGAATTCGAGATCTGCTGGGCACCAATGACCCTCTCGACGAGGGCTGATGTCACCACTACACCAAGTAGGGATAGCGGGGCGAGAGTATCGTGACTCTCGCCCCGCTCTCCTGTTGTGACTCTCGCCCCGCTCTCCTGTTGCGATAGGTCAGCGGGCAACCCCGGCGCCGGTGTACGAGACCGGCGTAGCCACCGGCCCCGAGGCGTCAGCCGCGGGGCTCGTGGCTTTTGGGGCGCGGTCGACCGACACATCGGCGAACTTCAGCGACGCGCCGACGTTGTCTGCGACGACGTCGCGGGTCTCGCGCGTCTGGCCGGACTCCTTGTCGACGTAGGTGCCGAAACGCAGGTCGCCGGCAACGATCACCGAGTCGCCCTTGCGGAGCGAGTCGGCGACGTGCCGCGACTGCTGGTTGAACACCACCACGCGGTGGAACACCGTGCCGGCGTCCTCCCACGTGTTCGTCGTCTCGTTGAGACGGCGGTCGTTGACGGCGACCGTGAACCGGGCATACTCGCTGCCCGACTCGCTCGCGCCGTGCTCGGGGTCACCGGTGAGGTTGCCCTCGATCGTGACCGGGATCTTCGTCGTCATCCTTCTTCCCTTCACTCGAGAGGCACCGCGGTGCCTCAGCGAGCGTGGGCCTGACTGGCCCACGCGGCCCATTCCGCCTCATCGGTCGCGCCCGCCCATGACCGTGGGCGTGTCGCGCTGTGTCCGCTCGCGCAGCCGGCGCCGGCCCGGCTGAGCCGCGGAGTGGCGAGCGCGAGTCGCTCGTGCCATCCGATCGCCCCGAAGCCGCTATCACTCGCGTCGAAGGAGGCGAGATGCGCGACGTGAAGAGCCGAGAGTTCCTCTACGAGGGCGCCGTGCTTCCACCAGCAGTTCGGCACGACGCTCACGGGGATGCTGTAGCGGACTGTGAACCACTCGACCCAGGCCCGCAGCTCCACCCACTCGCGCGGAGCGTCGGCGTCGGGCATCCTTCGCCAGTTCACCGCGTGGGCACCGAGCGGGTCCGACGCGCCGCCACGGGATTCGGCGTGAAAGCCTGCCATCTCCGCCGCGACCTGCGCGTCGGTGTCGAAGTTGTCACGCTCCTTCATAGCGACTCCTCGAAAGTGGTCAGCTTGACCCGCAGCCTCTCCAGCGCGAGTGACGACGCGTCCCGTCGGGAGCGATGCCTGGCTAGGACGGCGTCACGGTCGATCAGCCGGTGCAGCAACTCATGGCAGTACGGATGCAGCGGCACGAGGTCTGCGTGGCGTTCGAAGGCGCGCCACGTTCCGTCCGCCCGGATGACCCCGCGGTAGTCGAGGTGGTGCAGCTCGAGCTGGTCCTTGGATGCGGCGCGCCCGCAGGCCGCGCATGCGAGCGGGCGGCCCAGTCGCTGCTGCTTCCGGAACCACCGGTCACGGCGCGCGAACCAGGCGGGGGAGCGGAGGAATTCAGATCTGTAGGAGTTCCGGAGTCCGGATCTTCGGCGGTTCGTCACTCGCTCGTCACCGCCCCAGCATCCAGATCGTCATCGACCACCGGACCGGGAGCCGGCCGGTATGCGTCGTCGAACACCGCGCGCTGCTCCGTCTCGGTCTCGCGCTTGCCCGTCTTGATGGCGCGGGCGTCGCGGCGCTCGTCCCAACCGGAGAGGTCGAGGAGCACGCCGCGGCGGGTCCGGTAGGCGAGCAGGCCGATGGTCTGCGGCATCCGTCTGATCTCGTCGACCGACATGAGCGGAAGGCGTTCGTGCTGCTCGCTGGTCGAATGGCCGGCCTCACGCGTCGACCACGACCGCTGCGTGCGGCGCGCCTGGCGACTGCCGAGCAGTGCCTCGACGTCGCGCAGGTGGTTGACGTGGGACGCGCCGCCCAGCAGCACCTTCGCGGTTGCCGCACCCCAGATCGTGTCGGCCTCGGCGCGCGACCAAGAGGTCTCGGCCTGCGAGAGCGCCTGCAGCACGACGAACGTGCAGATGCCGCGGCCGCCACCGTCGGCCATCACCTGAGGGAGGCTACCCCAGCGGAACATGTTGGCGATCTCGTCGAGGATGAGGCCCAGCGGGTGTGTGAGACGCGAGCCCGGGGTGGCGAGGGCGCGGATGCGGGCGACCTCGACGACGTCGTCGAGCATCGCGCCGAGGAACCCACCCATCGCCGAGGCGCCGGACGCCGACCCGACGAGATAGAGCGTGTTCGCTGCATCCAGGAATTCGCGCGGGTCGAAGATGCGGTCTCCTCGCTGTGGCATCAGGGCCTCGCGGATCTTCGGTACCGCGAGAGGCGCGACCGCGCCCTGGACGCCGAACCAGATCGACGAGACGAGCTTGTCGTCGCCGGCGAGGGTCGCTTCGAGGTTGTCGCCCCAGCCGTGTGCGCCGTCGGCACGGAGCACCTCGACAGCCTTGCGGGCGACGATCGGGCTCGTGCCCCAGTCGTACAGGTCGGCGATGGTCAGGTTGCCGACGGCCGCGGCGTGGAGGAGTCGGCCGAGGACGACGCCGGAGGCCTGCGCCCATTCGCCGTTCGTTGCGGAGGCTCCGAGCGCAGTGCCGGTGATGATTGCTGATCCGCGCTGCATCGCGACGAGCGGGTCCTCACATCCCTCGATCGGCGAGACGCGCAACGGATGCCGCACACCGGACAGCCCCTGCGGGTCGAAGACGTGGACGTCGCCGCGGTGCTCCCGCATCCGCATTGTCGCCGTGAGATTGTCGTTCGTGGTCGACGTGGTGATGAGCGGGCCGGACCAGTCGAGGATCGCGGAGATCAAGACGCGGTAGCCCTTGCCCGACCGGGGCGGACCCTCGAGCGCCACGGAGTCCTCGATGGACACGAAGACATCCATCCCGCGCGAGCGACCGACTCGCCATCCGACGTCCGTGGCTTTGGGATGTGGCACGTCCGGGCGAAGTTGACGCGCGCGGCGCAGCACGGCCTTCGCGGAAATATGGGCGCGGATCTCGGAGGCCTCGGCGAAGCCCGTACGCGAGCGCAGATCGGAGACGAACGCGGCGTCGGACTGCAGGTAGCGACGGTAGGCGACGAGACCCCAGATGGCGAAGGCGATGACCGCGAGCACGGCGGCGAGGTCGACGATCCGGATGGCAACGACCGGAAGCGCGCATCCGGCCGGCGCGCGGTAGACGGCAGCATTGCCGGAGAGCCCGAGCCAGAGACCGGAGAACATGCTGCTCGCTCTCGGCCGTGCGTCACAGGCGACCTGGGTAACCGTGTCCGTGAGGAGCGAGAAGACGAGGCTCAGCATCACGGCGCTCGCGGCGATGACGGCCATCGCCTTGCCCAGCATTCCGTCGCGCATGGCGTGCTCCTACAGTCCCCGCGCGATCGCCGCGACGACTCGGATCCACGCGTCCCGGGTCGGCGCACGGAGGTCGTCGAGGCGCAGCGGCCCGGACTTCAGTGCTGGATCGAACGGGATCCGCTCGACGGCCCGGACCTGGCCGGCGAAGCCGTCGATGATCCGATGGGCCGCCGCCATCCCTCTCGTCTCAGCCTCGGTGACCACGACCACCGCGTTGTCGGCGAGCGAGCGTGACCGGTCGTCACGCTGCCGGAGCGCATCGAGGAGCAGAGCGGCCGATTCTGCGGACTCGGGAGCGGTGACGGTGGGGATGACGAGCTGCGATGACGAGTCGATCATCCGGAGCCAGCGGTCGGCGGACTCGTCGTTGCCAGAGTCGAACACGACGATCCGGTAGTACCGGGTTGCGACCTGCATGAGCAGGTCGAAGTCGGCGGTCGTGATGCGCTGGTCGGTGGCGAGCAGTTCCGGGTTAGAGCGGAGCACGTCGTATCGATCCGTCGGCTGGTGGTGCACGAACCGCGCGATATCGGAGATGGATGCCGTCGGCGACAGCAGGTCCTCGGCCGCCGGGAGCAGGTCGCGGATCGTCGAGTCGTAGAGCCCCGGCTCGGTACGCCAGCCGAGAGTGCCGCGGGTGTCGTTGTTGTCCCAGGCGAGCACATTGCCGCCGCCGTGCCGGGCGAACACGGCGGAGATCATCGCCGTCGTCATCGTCTTGCCGACGCCGCCCTTGCCGTTGACGACCGCGACGGTGCGGCATCCGGCCCACTGCTGCGAGACGGCTCGCTCGTTCTCAGCGCGCTCGAGTTCGGCGCGCGATTGACGGCCGAGGCCGAGGCGCGCGAGGAATCCGACGCGTGGCTGCGCCTCGGCGTTCGGAGTGATGAAGGAGGCACGAGGGTGCGGCTCCGGAACAGCCGGCGAGCCCGGCCGTTCCGGAGCCTTCTCGTTCACCTCCTCTCGGTCTGGCGTTGGGGTCGCGTGCTCAGCCGCGGTGGCGGGCTTCGCGAGGCTGCCATCAGCGGCGACGAGTATGCGGTGGTCCCCGAGATCTCCGCTCGTGACGAGTTCGACGGGGATGCCGGCGCGTGCCGCTTCTTCGGCGGCGCGCTGCACGATGACTTGGCGGATGTCCTGCTCGGCGGTGGCAGTGAGGGGTTCGCTGCGACCGTCGGGGGTGGTGAATTCGGCGATCGGGCCGGCGACGGCGGCGTGGGCGTGGAGTTGGGTGTCGAGGCTCATCGTGAGCCCTCCTTCCCGGTGGCGGCGAGCCAGCCGTCGAGGCTAGTGTCAGGGTGCTCGGGCCAGAACGCGTCGAGGTCGTCGGGGCGGATGCTGACCGGCATCCCATCGACGTGATCGTCCTGCCGGACCGCGTCATCCGTCTTGAAGAGCTCGTACTCCCACTCGGTCGAGGTGGCGAAGCAGTCGACGACGTACGAGTGCTGGCCGACGTAGGCGAGGAAGACGCCGATCCGGAGCCGTCGCGCATCCTCTGCGTGGGTCGCGGGGAGGTTGAGTCGCTCGCGGAGACTTGCGGTCTCCTGGTGGTTGACGCGGAAGATGAACTTGTTCTCGATGTCGCCGACGATCGAGTAGGCGAGGTTGCGCTCCTTCGAGTCGGTGTCGCCGACCGCGTCGAGGTCGCCGAGCTTGTGCAGGATGACGACGTTGCTGATCCCGTAGTGGCGCGAGAGCTTCAGCCACTGCTGGAACATCTGCAGCGCGGCGAGGCTCGTCATGTCACGCCATCCCTCTTCACGGATCAGGTAGCGGGTGCGGTGCGCGGACCGGTCCGACACGACGGCCTGGATCCACGCCGTCGTGCACACCTGGGTGAGCTGGGCGACGAGCTCGCTGCGCGCGAAGAGTTCGGAGGTGTCGACGACGACGATCGGTGCCTCCGCATCGAAGGCAACGGTGGACTCGTCCTCGAACAGTCCGGAGAGGTCGCCCTCGACGAACCGGCGAAGGACGAACCGGGGCTGGACAGCGCCGTCAGAGAGTCGGAAGTCGGTGCCGGCATCGTCGACGATCCGGCCGAGCTGCTCGTACACACCGCGGAGGGTCGGGTGGTCGCCGGTTGCGGCGATGCAGCGTTCGAGGGCTTCGTGGATGGCGGCGTGTTCGACGGCGGTGAGGTGCCCGCTGCCGAGTGCCATCTCGATGAGCGTGACCAGGGTGGTGATGCGGCGTTGCCGCACCATCTGGGCATCCTGCTCATCGTCGGCATCCGAGCGCCGCGGCCCGCGATCGAGCGGGTTCAGGCGCGCTGCGCTGCCCCCGCCGATGCGGATGACGACTCCGCCGTCGATGGCCTCGGCGACGGCGACCCACTCGCCCTTGGGATCGGAGGGGACGACCGCTTGATGCCCAAACGCGATCGAGCGGGCGACGAGGGTCTTGATCGTGCCACTCTTCCCGGCCCGGTACGCGCCGAGCACGAGCAGGTTCGTGGACAGGGTGGCGCGGCCGGCGTCGGCGACGTACGCCTCCCACGGCGAAAAGTGCCACAGCGCATCGGCATTGAGGTCGACCCCGAGGATCGGTCCCCGGTGCCCGAGCCCGGCGTCTGCGACGAAGGGGTAGATGCCGGCGAGCTGCTGCGACGTGGCCTGGTGCGCCGGGATGGAGGGGCGGGCGAGGTTCCAGTAGCCACCCTTGACCAGCCCCGGGCCGAAGATGCCGCGGACGGCGGGCTCCGGCAGCATCCGGTCGCGACGTGCCGCCTTCTTCGGCCCGGCCTCGCGGGTCACCCGCGCGGCCTGCCGTTCGTGGGCGTGCCGGTCGTGTCGGGAGAGGTCTCCGGGCTCGAACATTGCGGCGTAGCGGGCCATCACTTCATCCCCAGCCCGATCGGGAGTGCGTTGACCATGAGTGCTTCGGCCTGCTGACAGTACAGGATCTGCGGTTCCATCCCGGCACGGGCGAGCGCATTCCGCATCCCGGCGATCGCCTGATCGAGCTTCTCCTCATCGGGAGCCGTGACGGTCAGATATGCGCCGTACCGGAACTCGCCGTGCCCGGCGACGATCTCCTCCTCCTGCCGCTCGAGGGCCTCCCAGTCGGCGGCGTCCGCCGCGGAGCCGTCGGCGCCGCGCTTGGCGCGCAGCTTTTCGTTGCCGCGCCAGACCTTCTTGTCGTCCTCGATCCGCTTCATCGCCTTCTTCACCGACACGGGGGTCAGGACGATCGAGAGGATGTGGGTGATCGCCTCCCCGGTGGTCGGCATCCGGGCGAACACGACCGGCTCGACGAACCCGATTGCGGCATCCGATCGCGGCCACTCGTGGATCCACATCGTCGTGTGCACGCCGGAGTCGCTATACACGACGCCGTTCTTCCCGCGCGGCTCCTCGAGGTACATCGGACCGATCGCGAGCACGTCGACGCCCTGGGCGACGGTGTCTCGGTTCTGCACGTTCGCGGCGAACTCCGGGTCGAACGCGACTCGGGCAAGTGCAGCTATGTCGCGCGGGGAGAGCCACCCGCGCACGTTGATGCGGGCCGCGCGGAGCGCATCGGCGAGGTTTCGTGCCTCGAGCGCCGCCAGGGACTTGATCGCTGCCTCGCCGCCGCCGAGGGCCTTCAGCTGCGGGCCGAGCGCGATGAGGTCGAGCGTGAAGGTGAGGTAGTTGCGGTGAGACACCGCGAACGGCTCCGCGTGATCCATGACCTGCTCGTAGTTCCGGTTCACCGCGGAGTCGGTGTTCACGCGCCGACGGGTGGTCACGGAGTCGTAGTGCGCGCGGGCGGCGCGGATCGTCGTCGGGATGGTGCGCTCCTGCAGCACCGCGCGTTTGATCCCAGGCCGCTGGGTGAACGACGCGAGCACCGGTGACCACTGCTGCGCCAGGTCGAACCGCTCCGGAATGTCCTTCATGAGGAACCCCTCGACATCCACCTCCGCCGTCACCGACGCGGACCGGTCGCGCGGGTTGTAGACGCACGCGACGCCCTCGACGTCCCAGATCTGGACGGACGCGCGGATGCCGGGGAGGTTCAGCGTCCCGGCAATGTGAGGTCGCTCCGGTCGATACAGCTGCTTGGTCGCGCCGGTCGCGTGGCGGAACTGCTTCATGAGCCAGAGGCCGACCTGGTGCGGCGCCGAGTCGCCGTGCACTGTCACGAACGCGAACGCGCCGATGGGCAGGTAGATCGGCACGGCGTACAGCAGTCCGGGCGGGCCGAATCGGTTGACCGCGATCAGGATGATGATGGCGGCGATTGCGACGCAGGTCAGCTGCCATCCATCCATCCCCATCGCGATGCCCTGCCGCGACCGGCGGGGAAGCCGCACGGGGCGGGCGAGGTCCTGAGCGGTCATCACGCGGTCCTCTCAGTTCGCGGCGGTGGGGGAGTGCCGGTGGATGCCTTGGTCGCCGGGGTGTTCGTCGGCGGCGTGGGGCTCTTCGCAGTCGATGTCGGCGACGACGGCCGAGGCGGTCCCGACGTGGTCGACGGTCCAGACGGCGAGGAGGGGCCGCGCGGTGGACCACCCGATGAGGGGCCGCTCTTCCCAGCTGCCGCGGTCGCGCCAGACTTTCCCGCGGGGAGGGCGCCGATGCGGCTCGGGATGTGGCCGGCCGTTCTGGCTGCGCTCGTCGCGGTGCTTCGTGCACCCGATCCGATGCGCGAGCCGACCGAGTCGGCGGCGACGGCTCCGACGAAGCTGAACAGCCCGAAGACCGCGAAGGGTGCGAAGGCGACAAGGACGAGCCCGATCAGCAGCGGCCAGGACTGCGGGTCCCAGATCGTTTTGACGGTTGCGAGGCCATTGATGATGAGCGTGAGGAATCCGATGGTGAGCGGGCCCGTCAGCAGTAGCACTGCGACGGCGGAGAAGTAGCGGACAACCCACTGCGGGCCGACGCTCCGCACGGGGTACAGCATCCATGCGATCGGCCCGACGGCGAACAGCGCCGCGAGGACGATGTTGCGGAACGCGAAGACGAGCATGAGAAGCACCATCGCGATCATGAGCAGGCCGTGGATGACGAAGGCGAAGAAGTAGTTCGCCTGGCCGCCGGCCCACATGACCGACTGCAGGGTCGCGAAGAGCGCATCCTTCCCGTCTCGGTTCATGACGTACCAGGTGAGGTCGTCGATCGCGTTGAGCAGCTTGCCGGACAGCCACAGGGTGGCGGCCGTCGCCGGGAAGGCGATGAAGCTGCGCACGAATGCCGCGACGAGCTCGGCGCGGTCGCCAGAGACGATCGCCGCGGTGATCGCCCACACCATTGAGATGAACAGGACCGCGAGGATCGCCCATTGCCAGAACGACCACTCGTGCTCCGCCGCGTTCCACAGCAGGGAAGAGGTGTCGAACCGCATGTTCTGAGCGACGACCGACATCATGCTGGTCGCGGAGAGCGCCATCCCGCGGCCGGCGTTCTCGAACGTCAGGCAGACGACATCCGCGACCTGGCACCCGTACTGGACGAGCAGCGGCTTCCCGCCGCTCAGCTTGATCGCGCCGACATGGCCCTCGTACGTCGTGCAGAGCGTCGCCTTCGAGCCGGCGATGAACACGTCGATGAAGCACTGCTGAGCTTTCACGTCCGCCGTGTTCTGCGGGGTGCAACTGATCTGGTTACCGACTTGGTGGCAGTCGACGGGATACGCGGGCGAGGACCACGGCTGACCGGTGACGGATGCTGCGCCCGCAGGCGGCGGCTGCGAACTCGGACCGGCGGCCTGGGCGGGGGCGAGCGCGCTCATCGCCAATCCGATGCCGACGAGGCATCCGATCGTGAAGAGCCGTGCCGCGCGCATCAGAAGCCGAAGTTGAAGTTGATGAACCAGTTGAACAGGCCGCTCGCACCGCCCAGGACGGCCGCAGCGACGAAGATCCACGCGATGTTCTCGCCCGCCCAGGTCCGGACGCGGTCGGAGGCGAGGCCGCGGAACGCGAGCGATGTCCCGGCGAGGATCAGCATGATCAGGACGACGATCATGGCGCCCGCGAGGATGTAGGAGGCCACGACCTGGAAGCCGTGGAAGAACGGTGCGGAGAAGTCCGGTGAGATCGGTGGGACGTTCACCGCCGGAACGATTTGTGCGTGCATGGTGTACCCCCTGGTTGCGTCACTTGAGTGGAAGGCCGCGAGCGGCCATGAAGGGCTGTGGGTCGATGGCGACCCCGTTCTGGCGGACCTCGAAATGGACATGGCAGCCGAACGAGTGTCCGGTGTCGCCTTCGGCGCCGAGTGGAGTTCCGGCGACGACGTCGGCGCCGATCGCGACGCGGAGGGACCCCCAGGCCATGTGCCCGTACAAGGTGGTGAGCCCGCCGCCGTGGTCGATACGGACCGCGTTGCCGTAGCCGAAGTAGGTGCCCGCCGTGATCACGCGACCCGGGCCCGCGGCGTAGACGGTCACGCCACAGGCCTGCGACATGTCATAGCCGGGGTGGAATTCGGTGCAGTAGCTGCAGCCATGCACCGGGTTGAGCCCGAACCCCCGGCCCTTCGAGTAGCCGCCGGCGAGCGGATAGCCCCACGCGCCGTTGGCAACCGGGACGGGCTGCTGTTGCGTCACCACGGCGGCAGCGGACTGTCCCGCGACCGCGAAGGGGATCGCGATGAGCGGAGTGAGGATGAATGCGGTCCCGATGAACAGGATGCTGAGCGCCCCGACCACGATCCGGCGGCCAGTCCTCGTCTTCACGAGGGCTGCGGTCACCGCGACCGGGGCACCCATGTCAGGGCTCCTGCGACCCCGAAATGAATCGGACGACCTTGCAGTCGCCAGGCTGCTGCGCCGAGTTCGGCGTCGGGATCGACCCCGCACCGCAGAGGACCTGAACGCTGACGCGCGCGGTCTCGTTGTACGACGACTCGTTCCCGCTCGCGTCCGAACGCGTGTACGTCAGCACGACGTCGGCAGTGCCGACCTTCATCGTCCCGGTGCTGTCGCCGGGGACATCCGCGTACGTGATCTTGCCCGGGACAGCCGCGACGACGCGACCCTTCTCATTCGCGAGCGAGTTCCAATCGGACTCGGGAAGTACGACGGCCTGCCGCAGTTCGAGCTGCGAGGCCTTCATATCATCCGCCCGATCGCTTTCCGAGGTGTAGCGAATATCGGGGGTGAACCACGTGTCGAGGAACGCGAGCCAGTCAGACCGACTGCTCTTCTGGGTATCGAAAGTGGATGCCGCGGCCAGCGCCGCCCGCGTGTAACGATCGCGGTCGGTCGTGATCGGCTCGGGGACCCAGCCCTTCCGCTTGACCGACGCGTCGACGTATGCGCCGGATGCTGCGGCGGATGTGGTCGAGTTCGTCGGTCGCGTCGTGGTCGTGGACTTCGCCACGGGCTGCTCCGCGGTGAGGGACGCGATCACGATCGCCGCGATCGCGGCGACGATGACAGCGCCTCCGATGAGTGCCCAGATCAGTCCTCGGCCGCTGCAGGTGCGGGGCTCGGTCATCTTCTACCTCCCAAGTCCTTCGCATCCATCGCTGCCGTTGACATGAGGGAAGCATACAACGCTACACTCTGATTGTGAAGCACTTTCTGCTTCTGTCATCTGGACGGGCGTCCGAGCGTGCGACAGACTGAAGCCGTGCCGCGTTACACCCGCCCCGCGAACAGTGAGTACGCGGAGGATCCCATCAAGGCTCTCGGGAACATCATGCAGGCGAGCATCATCGGCTACCTGCGGAAGAACCCTGGGCGCACGCGGGCCGAGATCGCCGACGATCTCGAGATCCCGAAGATGACGGTGGCGAATGGACTCGAGAAGCTCCTGGATGCGGGCCTCATCATCGCTGACCCACCGCGGGACGTCGCGGTGCGCGGGCAGCGCGTGCGATACATCGTGGACGACAAGCGGGTCACCGAGATGGTGATGCGGCTCGAGCAGGTGCTGGGAGAGTTCTAGTCGCTCCGAATCCTGCTTTCGCGCGCGTTCGCTGGGGTACTGCATCCCGAACCCTTCTTTGCTGTTGCTCCGACGGTTCGCTCCCCAGTGTTTGAGCATGCTCAAACGCGCGTTACGTTGAGCCTGACACGTTGTGCCGAGTTGCACAAGCCTTGAATTGAGCATGACCAACGCGTACCGTGGGCCCCGTTGGGCATGCCCAACCCGAGCGACGCGGAAGGACAATCGGCAGAGCGATGACCGAAGACGAGAGCAAGGAAGCGGCGCAGGACCTCGCACGGCGCCTGCGTCTGCTGCTCGACGTCGCCATCGCCGAGACTGGCGCCGAACCCACCTACTCTCAGATCGCGGCGTTCGTCGGCGAGCGTGGAGTGAGCCTGTCGCGCTCGCGGTGGACCTATATGGTCAACGGCCATCGGTATGTTCAGGACCGGCGGCTCTTCGAGAGCCTCGCCGAGTTCTTCGACGTCGATGCGGACTTCCTCGTCGGCGGGGAGGGCGCGGCGATGCCGGCGAAGGTGGCGGCGCAGCTCGACCTCGTTCGGGCGATGCGCGCGGCAAAGGTCAAGTCGTACGCCGCGCGCACCCTCGGGGATGTCTCGCCAGAGGCATTGCGAGCCATCACCCGGTTCCTCGACGAGCAGCTGAGCCATTCGTAGCGGCTGGTGCAGCCGCGGGAGGTGACGACCGTGAATATCGCAGCGGATGTCGCGGCGGCCATGGACGATCTCGGTCTCGGCGACGAGTTCTCGTACGACGACCTCCTCGCGGCGATGCAGAGTCGGCAGGAACGCCCGCTGACGATCGTCGACTGCGCGGAGCTCCCGCCGCGGGAGGGGATCAACGCGTTGTGGCTCCCGACCGAACGCGTCGACGTAGTGCTCTGCGTGCCGACCGACTCGGCGCTGCATCGACAGCAGTTCGTGTTGCACGAGCTCGCGCACATGCTTCTCAACCATGGCGACGATCTGCTCGTCGACCCGTGCGACGTCCTCTTCCCCGACATCCCACCTGCAACGCTCCGCCGACTCCTTCGCCGGCAGCATCTCGACACGGAGCCCGAGATCCTCGCCGAAGCGCTCGCGGACCGATTGGCCGCCGCCATCCGCGGTTCGGCGGCGCACGAGTCGCGATTCTCAGAGATCTTCGGATGATCCCCATCCTCGTCTCCGCGCTGATGTGGCTGCTCGTCGCGAGCCAGCTCATCTTGCGGCGGGGGCGGGCGGAGCGCAGCATCCTCTACTCAGCGGTGACGATCGCGATCGCGACGACGCTCAACATCGACGGGCTGTACCTCTGGGTGGATCGCCTCTTCGGCGGCACCAATGTCGTAACGCTGCTCGCCGACCTCGCCCTGATGGTCGGGATCTTCTTCCTCGGTCGCGCGATCGCCAAAGCGTCACAGCACACGTCCGGCGCGGTTCGGATCGCGCTCGGGCGAGGGGTTCTCGGTGTCGCACTCGCCGGCGTCGTGGTGGCCTTCTTCTTCATCGATCGCGGTCCGTCGACCACGACGTTCATGCTCGACCTCGGCGCGCAGCCGGCCGCCGCCGTTTACTCGATGATCCAGTTCACGTATGACGCGATCGTGCTGGCAGCGATGGTCGCGGTCACCACGCGCCAGGTGCGCGGGACGAAGGGAGCGGAGCGAGTCCCTCCGTTCTCCGTGTTGGTGGGCAGCGTGCTCGGCATCGCGCTCTCCATCGTGATCATCGTGATGGATGTCGCGCACGTGACCGGGGACCTCGGCCTGATGCTCAGCCTCGGCGAGGTCTACGGGCCGCTCTACCTTGCAACCTTCGTATTCCTCTGTGCGGGCCTCGCAGGCCAGCCTGCCGTGCGTCGCGCACAAGCTCGCTCCCGCGCCGACCACACTCGGGACCTGGTGGAGCAGGTCACGCCGATCTGGCAACGCGCGACTGCGGTGCGTCCCGGGCTGAGCCAGGTGGCGGACGCCGGCTTCAACGACGCCGATGCCGAGACGCAGCTCCACCGCGAGATCGTCGAGATTCGGGATGCGGTCATCGACCCGGAGGCGTCGTTCGCGCTGACTGACGATGAGCGAGAGTTGCTCGAGGAGGCCGAGGCGCAGCTGATCGGTGGCGACCCCGCTCGTGGCGATCGGTCGAAGGAGTCGCAGTGAGGTGGGTCGTCGCGGCTGCCGTCGCGGTGGGTGCCGCCGCGGCGGCGGCCGGTGCTATCGGCTTCATGATCGCCCGGCGACTCACGGCTCCGGTCGGCGAGCGCGTCTTCGACCTGATGGTTCGCGACGTCGTCCGGCGCGGTGATCAGGATGCCGTGGTCCTCGACCGGACGGCGCGCACTGCCGCGCCCGGCCTCTACAACCTGTGGCTCGACAACGGCGGCTGGGTGAAGCTCGGGGCCGTCCTCGACGGGGATGCGGTCACGGTCACCCGCGAGATCACGTCAGTTGCTCCGGATGGTGCACTGCGTACGGGGCAGCACGCGTCATGGAGTGGCATCTACTACCGCGATCCCGCGGATGCCGGCCTGGATGCCGCGGACGCAACTGTGGAGACGGACGTCGGTCCGGCGCCGGCCTGGCTGATCCGTCCCGCCGACGGCGAAGGCGACGCCTGGGCCATCCACATCCACGGGCTGGGGAGTCCGCGCGCGGGGGCACTGCGCGGGGTCCGCGTGGCATCCGACCTCGGCTTCACCTCGCTAGTTGTCAGCTACCGCAACGACGGCGAAGGACCGACGGTGGGCTCTGGCCGCTCCACGCTCGGCGCGACCGAGACGGAAGACGTTGCCGCGGCGCTTCGCTACGCCATCGCTCAAGGCGCTCAGCGGATCGTCCTGTTCGGCTGGTCGATGGGCGCCGCGATCGCTCTCCAACTCGCCGCCGACCCCGAGTTCGCCGACACGATCTACGCCCTGGTCCTCGAGTCACCTGTGCTGGACTGGGGCGCCACGATTGCCGCAAACTGCGCTCGAGCGGGGCTGCCATCATGGTTCGGTCCGTTGGGCGGCCCCTGGCTAGAGAGGCCGACGCTCGTCCGGTTGGTCGGACTGCACGTCGCGGTGCACCTCGCGCCGTTCAACTGGCTCGATCGTGCATGCGATCTGTCCATTCCGACGTTGATTCTCCACGGCACTCGAGACAGATCATCCCCGATCGCAGCTTCCGCGCGGGTCGCGGCGCTGCGCCCCGACCTTATTCGCCTCGAGACCTTCGCCGCGGACCACACGATGACGTGGAACTCCGATCCAGAGCGGTTCGGCCACGTCGTAGAAGAGTGGCGGGATCGACGCGTTCGTTGATCGCGTGGGCCGGGCTCCTCGCCCACCCCCGAGCATGAGGCCCGCCGATAGGAACCCAAGCGTCTGCGCTACCGACTCTTCACGATCCCACCCTTCTCGCTTGGGCGGGACCTCTCCGCGCCGAGTTAAGCGCCGTTCAGTTGGCTCTCCCAAGTGAAGATTGGGGGGAGTCCTTGGTCTGCGATCGCGAGCAGGCTTCGCACCAGCACGTCCACCATGGGTTCCACTCCGGACGGCCCATCCCAAGCAGGGCGATCAATGCTAAAGGACTCGGCACCGTCGTATCGGACTACGAACTGCACGAATAGTGAGGGCCCGAGAACCGTTGAGTCGGTATCAACGCCTGGTCCCAAGTGAGGCCTCTCCGTCTCCATCTCACCGTCTTCCCCGATGAGGAAATGAGAATAGGTGCCATCCTGCTCGAGCATGAGCGTCGTTCGATAGTCACCAAGTCGCCCAGCCCCGAAGCCGTAATAGGACAGCGGCCATGCGCCAAGCCCTCGCGACGAGCGATAGGGTCCGCCATTGACGCTGTGGTGAGGGGTGACTGACGCGGCTGCATCGAGGAAGGACCGCGTCATGCCGGACTGATTCTCCCCCTCACTCAGAAGGACGCGGCGCGCGCTCTCCCAGCTGAGTTCGTTCATTGGGTTCCTTTCGATGATTCGAGAGCAGAGCAAATTGAGTTGGGTAGTCGAAATCCTCGCCGTGAACCAACTTCGATTTTTCGTCGGCCGTGCTCAGTCCTCCTGAAACGGCCGAGACCGTCTCAACCTGCTTGCTCATCATGTTCCTCCTTGATCGGAGTTACACCGTTGAACGTACAGTCCCCGACGTGGTGGGAGACGAGCCGAGTCGAGACTGTGCGGGAGCTCGCGAACGACGAGGCGCCCAACGACCGGGTCGGCGGAGCTGAGCAACGTCCGAGACGGGCGCGGAGCGATGGAGGTGGCGTGCCCGAGCGTCCACCGCGAGCGATTCGACGGCGACGGCGACGGCGGCGTCGAGATCAGGCTGCCGACGTGCGCCCCCACCGAACGCGCTCGCTGTACGGCGGCGACCGCTGGCGGGCAAGTCCTGAACGCCGACGAGTCGGACATACGGGTCGCGTTCGTCCGGAGCACCGACCTGCGGCAATGGTCGGGTTCTCGTGTTCGATACAGGCTCCACGGCTCGCCTCAGCGACCCAACGTGCGCTGCTAGAAGCCAAACTGCACGCGTCGCTGAGCGCCTGGAGATGCGCTAGCATGCCGATACCGTGGTCCGCTCGCGAAGATATCCGCAGCGCGCACCCGGAGAACTTACTGCTTGCGAAAGCCCCACGAATGAGGCGTACATGGATAAGCGGAGCGACTGGACCGCGCGTCGCGCCAAGTATGATCAATCCGTTCTCGGACCGGAACTTGTCCATGCACTCGCGGTCGAAGTCGTAAAGTATCCCGCCAAACCTGGATACCGCGTCACCTTCAACCCAGATAAGCATTCGACGTCAAGAGGTGAATCTGTTCTCGGCGACGCGTGCTGGCTCATTGACTTCAGAAGATGGTCGATGCGAACAGAATACGGAAGACCTGGGCGTGGCAGCAACTGGGAAGCTACCGAAGAGATCGTGCTCTACGATACGTATCTTCTTGACACGGGAGAGTTCGCTGAGGTCTACCGCAGTCTCACCGACTCGAGTATTCAGTACAAAAATGAAGACAAGGCGTACGCCCACCCATGTGATCTCGACACGCTGCGGGCTCGACTTGACTTCGAAAAGAGATCGGTGAGTCGAAGGAACGGCGATTCTCAGCTCAATACCGATCGCGACCCCAGTGACAGACTCAAGAGCTTCGTTCATCACAAGGGTGACGGAATTCGGGCCGCGCTCATTGAACTCGCGGATACCGATCATCAGGCTGTATTGCGCCGACGTTTTCCGACGCTTTCGAAAGAAGGAGAGCGGGTACCGACCTCACAGGGCACGATCGTCCGATGGATCAGCGCGAAGGGGTTTGGATTCGTGTCTCCCGACGGTGGCGCGCGAGAGGTCTTTCTCCATGAGAATCAAGTCGATGAAGCTCAACGTGAGAAGCTCGCGGCCGGGGCGCTCGTCGCATTCAACGTCCGCAATGGCCCGAAGGGGCAGAGCGCGGTAGATGTGAAGGTACTCGGCTAGACCATTAGCCGAGTATGCCCCGACGGCCCTGGCTCTGCCGCACACCAGAGAGTGAAAAGGAACGTCCTCTATCGTCTCGATGGTCTGCCCGTCCTCGAGCAGGTTCCCGCGCCGCGCGAAATGCGGGGGTAGGTAGGTCGTGCGGACCGATCTCGTGCGGGGGCCCGAGCTTTGTGGGACAAATAGACCGAGGCCCAGACAGTTGGGCATCACAGCGCCATGCAATAGTCGCTCAGTTCGCCGACCCTTCGAGCCAGTCCGCTATCGCAGTCGTAATGGGAAGCCTCGTTCGGCTCTCGACCCATAGGTATTGCCCGGCGGGATTGCAGTCAACGAAGAAAGTCTCCTCTTGTGGCGTAACAATAAAGTCGAAGGTTGCGTACTCGAGTCCGGCCTCGCACATAAAGCCCTTTACGCGTTGCTCCAAATCCGCATCCAATTTGAAGGCCGTGTGTGGAATTTCCCCGACGTGCGCTGATCTCCAATCCACGGCGGATTCGGAGAGTCCCTGAGAGTCAATCCTGCAAGTGAAGACATGATCGCCGACCACCGTCACGCGCAGTTCGTACGCCTTGGACACGTATGGCTGCACGATCACAGGAGCATGTCTTACTGCTCCGATGCGATCTAGCAATTCTGACTTGGAGAGGCGTGAAGTGTACGTCGCCAGGGTCTCGCCGCCCTCAACGTTGGCGGCCCACATAGCCGGGGTCTTAACGGCGAACATCTTGGCGCGACTCGCGCGAATGAAGTTGCCTACTGCCAAGGGGTCATTGGACAGAATGCTCGGTGGAGAGACCAACCCGTGCCGGAATCCGACCTCGGCCCCCAACATCTTGTTCTGGTCGAATCGAAGATCAGCAGATTGTCGGTTCATCCAGTCCGCCGGTAGTTCCCAGATGGAGCGGACAGTCGAGCGGAGCTGAGCAATCTTCATCTCGTTAATGGCGGGTTCAGGATCCAAGCTTTGTAGGTGCGAGTACGCCTTGTCCTTCCAGCGCCACACACGGACGCCCGCACCCATTCGATAGATTCTCCCGTCGCACTGTAACAGTCCTGACGCTCCTCCTTGGTTGGTGACCTGGAGCGTAACTGTCATTTCGCCGGTCCCTAATGCCCCCAGTGAGAAAACGGTTGGTCGTCTCCCGCGGCGGCGCAGCTCCTGGACAACCGGCTGAACTCCTCCAGGGTCATCAGTGATAATCAACACCAAGCGTTAATCCATGCTGTAGTCCGTGTTTATGTCGTCATGGTTATCGCCCGGGCCGGTAGGAACGTGGGTCCCCCATTTCGCCGCAGTGGGGTCGTCGCCGCCAGCGTACATTGGCATTGGCTTGGCGAGTTGCACGTTGAGCGGGAGGTCGACGCGGTCCATCGCCGTGGCCTGGAGTGTCAGTATCGACATCGGATTCTCCTTTGCTGCGAGCCTCTGGATGGTAGCCGAAACTCTATGGCAGTTCCCCGGGGTATCGCAATCGTCGTTGGAGGTTTTCTCATCGCAATCCAGGGTGTGCGGCTCTGAACCCGCCGGTCTCGAGAAGCGGTCCCTGCCGTCGTCCGCCCGAGTGCGGCAGTCCATGACCAGGGTGACTCCCGCGGCGGCCGCGGCGTCAGTGATCTGTTGGTCGGTGCCGTGCATTCCACCGAATGGTGCGCCGCCAATCCAGAGGTTCGCTTGGATCGGCGACGCCCCGAAATCACTGTTCACGGGATGACCTTCAAGCCAGCAGCGTGTCGACCATGTTGCCGAGGTGGCCCGGGAATCTGTTCCAGTACCCGATCGGCCCCGTGTTGCGGAAGTTCTCCGGATCCACTACTTCGAACAAGTCAAACTCAGTATCCGCAAGCAGGGAGACTGTGACCTTTCCATCGTCAGAGGTCGGGACGCCGTTGCGTTGCTCACGATGTAGTTCGACTCGGTATAGGTTGCCGTCGACGCCTAAAGCTGCGGTCACGGTCCAGCGGAACCACTCGTTCCCTGAGGTTCCCATGAGCGTCTGTACTTCGCGGAGCGGCCACCCCCACAGGAGTACTCGCCGTTCTCGTCGATATTCAGGGCGTCGGTTGAATCCCATGAACGAGCGGGGGACCGTTACCACCTCGTCCACGGCTGCGAGCTCGGTGGGTTGCGTCCCGCGCGCACGTAATGTATTCGCGGCTTCTTTACACCGCTCCCGGAGTGTGTTGATGGCTGACGGCGTGAAGCTCTCACTCCACTCGTCGGGGTCGATATACGCTTTCGACAACACAATGATCCCTACGATCCGAGTAGTTCCTTGAGGCGTTTGGAAAGACCGACACCCTTCGCGTGCACGAGGAGTTTAGGCCCGTGATCACGGTTGGTCTCAACGTTCCCGTCCCTGGACAGGTAGTATCTGGGTTCGAAATCGAACATCTGGACGGTCTCGTCATCGAACGGGTGGCGGGAACTTTCCTTTGGGGTTTCCCAGTAGCTGGGATTGAGCATTTCGCTCCAGGAAACCACCTCGACAACGAGTGTCCCGTCGCGTAGCAGCAGGTAGTCGATGCTGTTTCGGAATGTCTCCGTGTAGGAGGGCATCTTGTCGGCACGCCTCCAGTAGCGCGACATGAGTTTCCAAGATGAGGCGTGAGGGTCGCGGCGACCTACTTCATTCGCAATCTTTCGTGCGTAGGCGTGAAGCTTCTGCCAGTCCACGGCCGAGCGGTCGTATTCCGTACGAATCCGCCGCCAGTCCGCCATCTCGGCTCTCCCCTCATCGTTCCGCTCGCCGAAGCCCTCGGCTGCTGGGCCAGATTCTACTGTCGCCCGGGCGTGGGGTCCCGCGACGTGCCCAGACGTGCAGGATCACCGTTCGCTGAGAAGGCATTCGACCCGGATGGCCCACGTGGGTGTGGGCGGCAGTTCAGCGACGCCTTTGTGCCCGAGGAGGGCGATAATGATGGCTGCGCCGGGTGGTGGGGTGGCGGGCCAGGGGGTGTCTCCGTCGGTGAGGATGACGATGATGTCGGGGCGGGGGCGTTCGGCTTGTGCCGCGGTGAGCCCGATGCGGAGGTCGGTGCCGCCCGCGCCGATGAGTTTCGCGCCTGCGGCGCTTCGGAGTTTCTGTGTGGTGTGGACGGCGGCGTCGACCGAGTACAGGGTGATGCTGGATCCGGGGATGCCGAGTGCTTGGATGACCCCGTCGATTTCGGCGAGGGCTCGTTGTAGGAGCGCATCGTCGACACTGTAGGAGGTGTCGACGATGATCGACACGCGGGGGACAGGTCGGTGCTGCCCAGGAAGCACGACTCGTGGAACGGCGCTGGCGCGACGGGAGGGGCGCGTGTACGTGTAGTCGCCGCGACCGGCGGCCCAGCCGACGGCGCGTCGGACCGCTGCGGTGAGGATGGGTTCCCACGGGGTTTCGGGTTGCAGGGTGTTCTCGACCCAGCGGAGGAGGTCACGGGGTGTGGTGCCGCGACGAGTCTGGTGGTCGCGGTACTCGACCGCGACACGACGGCGGATCTCACGGGCCTCGAACTCAGTCACGGCGCCGATGTCGGTGCCCGGTCCGTGCTCATCGTGCCTGGTTAGTCCGTCCGCCCCGCTCCCGCATCCAGCCGACAGGTCCTCAGGTTCCGGTCCTTTGTGCGTGGGGTTGGCGACCGGCAGCCTGCTGAGCGCGGCGAAGTATTCCTCCGCCGGTCGTCCTGGGCCGAGGCGGGTGTCTTCCCAGGTCGGGAGGTGTCTGGGTGCGAGGTGGTCGGGGGCGAGGGTGTGGGCGATGGTGATGTTCGCGGAGGTGGTCCAGTCGTGGACGGTGGTCCGGTCGACGCCGAGACTGCGTGCGCGGCCGGTGTGGTCGGAGAGCAGGTGCCAGGTCACGTGCGCGAGTTCCGCGGCGATGTCGCTGACGGGGGCGGTGTCGAGCCAGTGGGGGTTGATGTAGATCCGCCACCATTCGTCGCACGTCATCCGAGGCACGGTGTCGTTGCGGACCGGGATGAGCGCGTAGAGGGCGTGCGCGAGATAGGCAAGATCGCGGGGACTCTCCGCGGTCGGGGTGCCCGTCGGAGTGCTGATCAGCCAGAGTTTCGCGGCGGAGAGCTTCTGCAGATCCATGGTCATGAGGGCGCGTTGAGGAGGCCGGCGAGGGCGAGCGCGGGAGCGAATGCTTTGATCGACGGGGGCACGGGCGCGCCGTCGGGGCGCAGTCCTGGGCGCATGAGTGACCGGACGACGGGGACGGCGGGGTCGATGCCGACGGCTTGCGCGGCGGCGGCGCAGACGTCGATCGCGGCCCGCCACCGGTCGGTGTTGGGGGTACGGGAGTACGCGGCGAGCACTCCCTGGAGGGTGACGAACACACGGTCGGCGCGCAGCCCGGCGATGAGTGCAGGATCAGGGTTGGCGAGAAGTGCTTCCGGGTCGGGGAGGTCCTGGGATGCGGTCCACCGCAGGTACTCGAACGCTGCAGCGTCACCGACGGCACCGGCGACGACGAGCCTGCGCACATCATCACCGACGCCCACGGCGCGGGCGAGGGCGGAGAGCCGGGCCGCGTAGTCCCACGTCCGCGGGGTCGGGAACGCCTTGCCGCGGTCGGCCGCGCTGCTGGGGATGACGCTGAGCTGCGATTCCCGGGCCCGCAGGAATCCGGACACAAGGACGCGTTCATCGTCGAGGTGCCGGTCGTAGTCGTCCGGGGAGTCATAGACGGGGAGGGTGGGCCATTTGCCCGTGACGAGTCCTTCGGCGAACACCTCGTAGGGCATGCCCCAGTCGAGATGCACGAACCGCGATGCGGTAGGGGCTGCGAGTTCCCATCCGGCGGCCGCGATGTCGGATGGGTTCGCGGCCGCGACGAACGACACCGTCGCAGGCAATTGCACCGACCCGACCTGGTAGTGAGTGAGCGGACGCAGCGCGGCAGCCTGCAAGGCGGGGGATGCGGTGGAGAACTCGTCGAAGAATGCGATCGACGGCCCCTCGAACGCCGCCAGCCGACTCGCCCACGCCGGCGGCGCCAACGTCACCGTGCCTTGCGGCGTGACCACGGGGAGGCCGGCGAAATCCGAAGGCTCCGAGTGGGTGATGATCACCGTCTCTACATGCCAGCCTCGCAGCCCCGCGGACTCTACCGCCGCGGTTTTGCCCTCACCGGGGTTGCCCCACAGGAGCACCGGGATTCGGGCGCTCACGCAGATGCCGAGCGCAATGAGGGCGTTGTCGTAGTCAGTGCGGGTGCGGATCCTCACGAGATGCTCCTTGAAATGCCGGATGGGACGGATGATGCGGGGACGAGGTCGACGGCGCGTCGCACCCCGCGGCGGACAGCCTGGCTGACGCGCTCTGGGTCGCCCGTCAGGGCGAGCATGACAGCAACCTCGGTACGATCCGGGAGGGGCGTAGCGACACTGTCCAGCGAGTTGCAGAGCATGTCGAGCGTGCTGTGCGAGGGGCGATCGTGAAGCGCCTGGTGCGCGGCGAGGACCTGATAATGATCGGGGCCTGGGTGGACTCCGATCTTGTACCAAAGAGTGAGCCAGCGTGCCGCGGTCGAGCCGCTCACGTTCGGCAACACCGCAAGCTCGGTAACTGCGGCCAGTGGAACACCCGCCTCGATCAGTCCGATCGCGTCGTGCCCGGTCAGCCCTAGGTCTCGCATCCGGCGCAACTCGCGAGGATCGACCCGGAGGGAGCCTCTGTCCAGTTGCGCCGCCCACTCTGCCAGTCCTGTCGGGTACGCAGTGACGACAGCTTGCAGCCAGTCGATGTCGATGCCGTGAAAATGGATCCGCCGGAAGAACGCGGTGGAGAACGACAGCGCCTGGTCCGGGAACGCGGCGGCGATCTCCGCGACCTGGGTGGGCAGCATCCCCGCCGCCCACAACTCGAGGTACCCGTCACGGCCACCCGTCACAAGGTCTGGATCGGCGGCGTTCGCCCAGACCGCTGCCGCGGCGGACATCACAGCTCGGAACTGCGCCTCCGCGACGGCCGCGACCTGCCGATCCGCCCACCCGTCCGCGCCGTATTGCCCGGACACGTGGGCGGCGGAGAGTTCGTGCCGCACAGCTGCCTCAAGATCGTGGTGGAAATGCTTGGACTGCGGGCACCCCTGCGAGGGGAAGTTGTCCCAGACATCCCCGTCGCGCGGCAGACCACGCGGCGCCGCCATCAGCTGCAACCCCTCACGGAAAGCCGGGACGATCCGCTCGACGAAGTGCAGACACGAGCACCATCCCCCGAACAGGACGCCGACCCGTTCCGCGTCGAGATCATGCACCGTGTGGACGGTCCAGTCAGGACGAATCGTGACCGGGTGCAGCACACCGAAACGGTCGACCGGACTGCCTGTGCACTCGACGTTCACCGTCAGCAGTTGACCGGCCGGTGCCGGACCGAGGTCGCTCATCTCGACCTCCGGGTCCGGAGGGTTGCGCGGCTCCGATCCAGATCCGCCAACGCGCGGACGCCGTCGCCCAGCGCCCCGATGACGGCTGATCGGGTGCCGAGTGCGACGAGCAGCAGGCCGAGGTCCGTTCGCTGCCTCGGGTCGAGCGAATAGGGCTGTGTGTTCATCGTGGTTGAGAGCGAATCGAGGACCTTCTTCGACGGGACGGAGAAGTCCAAGCCCAGGCGGACGAGCGCGGCGAAGTCGGACGGAGTTGGATAGCATCCTGTTCTCGCCCAGTCGACGATCATCCGCGCCGCGTGGCCCCGGGACCACCCCGCCGTTTCTGCGACCGGGCCCACGGTCGATGCGGGGATCCGCTCCTGCACGGCGGTCGCAACGTTGTCGCGTCGGAGCCCGAAGCTCAGCCAGCTTCCCCATTCCTCGGAATCCACCTGGAGTGCGGCGGGGAGCCAGGCGAGCCATGCTGCAGCGTCGGCATCGGGATGGCGCACCAGCACCTCGTTCAACCAGATGGTGTCCACGTTGTTGTACGCGACACCCAGGTAGTACGACACCGGCAAGGGGCAGGGTATCGATCCCGCTGGTTCTGCCAGCGCCGGAATGTCGGCTGGGTGGATGCCAGCCCGCCACAGTTGCATCACGCCGGTCGGTTCACGCACACGCAGCACGGCCCGAGAGAGGGCTTCTTCTGTGGGAGCGCAGGCGGCGCCCACTGCGCGGAGAACGTCGGGCACCTGCCAGGTGGACGCGACACCGAGGGCTGCGCATACGTGCACCGGATCACGAAGGTGCTCACAGACGGAACCGATGCTCGGGAATGCCCGGCCCCGGCAACAGCCCGCGATGAGATCACGCACGGCCGGCCGGAACTGTCCTCGCTTGTCCTGGCGGATCGCGGGCCTCACTGTCCGCGCGAGCAATGGCATCACGGGACGCAGCGCCGGGATCGTCTCGTCCACAAGGCCCAGACACGACGTGTACCCGCCGAACGCGACTGCGACCCGCTCGGCATCCAGATCGTGTGGGGTGCTCACCGACCATTCCCGGTGGATCGTCACCGGATGCCGGACCTCCGACGAGCGGCCTGCGGAGCTCCGACACTCGACGATGAAGGTGAGATCCGCTGGCCATGGCGGCGCGATCTCATGCGACATTCGAGTTCCCTCTTACAGGCTTCGAACGCCGCCGTGGGGTCTGCGTGTCATTGAGCTCCTCCTGCGCGTCAGCGCGGAGTTCGATCTCGGCGACGGTGGTCTCATGGGGGTCCGTGCGGGTGAGCTCGACCAGCAGTGCGTGGCATGGCCAGGTGACACCTTGGAGGTACGCAATGGTCTGGCTCCGGACCGGTACCTTCCGATACCCCGCCGTCTGGCACGCGATAGCGACCGCGTCCAGGCGGGCGTGGGGTCCTACGGCTCGGACGACGAAGGTGCCGGCCGCCAGGCTGTTCGTGTTCGTGACGAACGCGAACCGCGTCCTCACCTGCCCGGTATCAGCGAACCAGTCGTTCCCGGCCACGTCCGCCACATGCATCGCGGACGCGTGTGCGAAACCTCCCACACGCCCCTCCACGAACGCCGGCGCAGAGGCTGCCGCGATGCACCCTCCGTATCCGGTGAGCATGCCGCCAACAGCGCACGCGGAGATCCACACGAACTCCCCAAGCAGCGTTGATCGTCGAGGCAGGTCGTGAGCAGGCTCCCGCTCGATGAGACTCAACCAGAGGAGGCACGCCATGACTGGGCGCGCGAGCATGCCCCCGCCGCCGTGGAACGGTGCGCTCGCTGTGCTCGTGATCATCCATCTTTCGTGATTCGTGAGGTGGTTCGTGTCGGGTGCCGGCGCCTCACGCGCCGACACCCGTGCTCGGTCATGAGCAGCCGCCGTACCATTGGCAGCTGTGTTGTGCTGGGGGGCGACCCAGCTGGATCGCCTCCTTGCACCACGCGCACTGGGGCTTGCCCGCGTTCACGCATGCACATGCCATACTCCTCACCCCCTCTCCCAGCTCAGTTGTCGTCGTCGGTCGTTGCTGGTCCCTGCTCATGTCGCTCACGTGCCGGATCTGCGGATGCTCCTCTTAGGCGCCGAGGCAGCAGGTCCGGGCCTCGCCGTCGTGCACGGGACGGGCTAGTAGTCGAATGTGATGAAGTGGCGCGGCCATCGCGTAGCCCCACCGTTCTTCACAAAACTCGAGAGTGCCGCGCTGGTCCCGTACCCGGGGTCAGGTTCATTGTTGCGCCGGTAGCGGCTGTCGAATCTGATGGAGTCGACGTGAGCATCGACGCCGTACACCCGTAGGTTGGAGCGCGGGTCGGAGCGCCAGCGGCCCTGGTTGTACCAGCCCCACCCGTCTGAGCCGCTGAGGATATAGGTGTCGCGGCGGACGTTGTGGAACAGCATGTCCATGCATCGACCGTCAACACGGCCGGCGGGAGTGATGAACCCTTCGACATCGGCCCCGCACAGAACCCCGGACTTTGTCAACAGCAGCGCCGATCCCCGGAGAAAGCCGACGTAGTCACCTTGTCCGCGACTTGGCGGATTGGACCCCCCACTCTTGCCAGGGGAGAACTTGACGTACGGTCGATTGGCGAAGTCGCCATCGACCGCAACAAGCCAGAACGCCTCCTGGTAGGTGTCTTTTCCGTCGCGTGCCCACTGGCTGCGGAACAAGGGCACGCCAGCGCTGAGGAGGGCGCGCGCGGATTTCGATGCGAAGGCGTTGACACGACGTTCCCAGTCGGTCGTCGCTGGTTCGACGTGCGGGTCGCGCCAGTTGTCGTAGCCGGTCGCGCTGTGCTCCGCAGGTTTCCTTCCGAACAGTGGCATGGCGGTCTCCGTTCAAGCGTTCTGTGTCGCGCGGATGGGGTGTCCCTGGCTCGTGAGGCACTTGCCGGTGGCGAGGTCCCAGCTCCAGTCGTGCATGCTGCACGTGAGGACGCCGTCCTCGATCTTCCCCGTCTTGGTGAGGTCGGCGCGCAGGTGCGGGCAGCGGCGCTGCACGACCCAGTCGCCGAGCTGGGCGTCCTCGGTCTGGTCCGTCTGCTCGGAGTACCAGTTCTCGACGTACTCGATGCGGTCGGCCGACAGGCACTTCAGGAACGTCGTGAGGAACTCGTTGAACTTGCCCGAGCGCCCTACTTCGAACTGCATCGACAGGAAGATCGAGTTCGACCAGTCGATCTCGTGGTCGGCGATGTTCGTCGAGACGAGGTCGGCGGGGATCGTGTACCAGTAGATGCACTCCTCGCCGGCGTACTCGCGCACCTTCGCCCGCGGGAAGTCGACGACCATGTCGAGCTCGCCGATGCGGAAGCGGACGTTGCCGCCGACGCCGTCCCGGATGGTGCGGGCGCGGCGCAGGAGCGGTTCCCACCATTCCTTGATGGCGGCGAGCATCTCCTCGGGCGGCAGCACGGGCGCGCGCCGTGCCTCCTCGGCGCGGACCTCGTCCTGGCGCGAGTCGCGCTGCTCGGCGAGGTACTCCCACTTCTCGCCGAAGATCCGTGCGATCTCGGCGTCCGTGTAGAGGGTCTGGGTCACCGTGAGGTCAGCGCGTTCTGAATCAACCCTGACGAGGTCGATCTGCGTGCCCGGCACGAACAGGTAGCCCTTCTGGTCGGGGCGCTCGACGGCCATGTGGTCGAGGAACTGCTGCTGATCCGTGAAGATCGCGTCGTCCTCGAGCCCCCAGCCATTGTAGCGGAAGAGCTCCTCACGCAGGAACATGGGCGGGCCCGCCATCGGGAAGACATGCTCGGCGTCGACCTTCTCGATGTAGTACAGGGCGCGCTTGTTCTGCGCGTCGCGCTTGAGCTTCGCGAAGTTCCGCTTGGCATCCTGGGGCAAGTCGTACACCATCGGCCACCAGATCGCGCCGCTTACCTGCGTGAAGTACGCGTCGGGCTTCGAGAACGACAGCAGCTTCTCGAGGTCGAGCGGGTGCGAGTCGTTCTGGTTGAGGATGCTCGCGGTGCCGTCGTCGACCGACAGCGACGAGTCGCCGATCGGTCCGTCGCTCGGTGCGCGCAGCGGAGTGACCATGAGCTTGAGGTCGCCGCACTCGAGCGGGACACCCGCCTGCGTGTGGACGATGTTGTCATACCCGAGCGCGCGCAGGTCGGTCTCGAGGTCGTCGGTCGGATACTCCGGCAGCAGGACCTTGACGTCCTTCGGGACGTACCGCTCGAGCAGACGCGGGTCGAAGTGGTCACGGTGCCGGTGCGAGATGTACAGGAAATCGGCCTTCCCGAAGCGCTCCCAGTCGAGGCCCCGATTGTCCGGGAACGGGAACCACGAGCCGAAGAAGCTCGGCCCGAGGACGGGGTCGCAGAGGATGCTGCCGCCCCTCGTCTCGATGAACATGCCGGCGTGACCGAGCCCGGTGATTCGCATGGAGTCCTCCTATTCTTCTGCTGTCCGTCAAGGGACGTCGTGATGATCTTGGTGTTGTCCTGCCGCCGCGGAGTACCGAGGCGGCGACGGGCCAGTGACGTTCGATTCATGATGGCGGGTTTTGGTATCAGTTGCTGCCGGCCGTGGTCGCGACGGTGATGGTGACGCGACGGTTCTGCTGGTTCTGTTCCGGGGTGGTCGCGTTCGGGATGACCGGGTCGGCCTCGCCTTTCCCGTCGACGGTCAGCCTGTTCGGGTCGATGCCGCCATGGGCGACGAGCCAGTCACGCATCGAGATCGCTCTTTCCCGGCTGAGCACGAGGTTGCTGCTGGCGGTGCCGGTCTGGTCGGTGTACCCGGTGATCGTGACGGGGCCGGGGGTGGCGGCAAGGAACGTGGCCGCCTCCTGGAGCGCGGTGGTCGTCGCATCGTCACCGCGGAGGGCGGCGCTGCCGTAGTCGAACAGCACGTCCGCGGGAAGGTTCGCCTGCACGGTAGTGCCGGTGTGGGTGACACTCAGCTGTGCGTAGGTACCGGGTGTGACGAGCGTGCTGGTGTATGTCGTCTTCGGGCCGTCACCAAACCGCGGCACGGTGATCGTGGTCACCGTCGCCCCCGCGGCGCGCAGGTAGGCGCCCCAGGTGTCGGTCACGTTCCCGCGCTGCGCGGGTGTGAGGTCTTGCTGCGGCGCCGCGGTGTACCCGAACCCGACGAGGTAGGCGGTGGTGCCGTGCGGCAGGGAGAGCATCTGGTGGTGGTCTCGCGCGAACTGCACGACCTGGTTGCCCGCGTTGGTGTCGAGGAGTCCGGGTGTGGTGAGCGCCGGGTAGCCGAGGTCGCTGAGTCCGTTGTCGACGATGATGATGGCGCCGGCCTTGGCTTTGTCCGCGGTCAGCTGGTCGCTCGCGACAGACAGGCTCCCGCCGAGGTTGTCCCCGTTGGATGATGCCCGCGCGGACTTCACCGCGGTGAGCATCGCCCGGACGACGGCGTTAACAGTGTTGTCGTGTGCTTGCGGGTTGGCGGTGTTGATGCTGTAGTCGGCGGCGTGGAACACGACCCGGGGGGTGCCGTCGTTCGCGACGACCGTGACCGGTGCCTTCGCTTCCACCGCGGTGGTGACGGTCTTCTGCAGTTCCACGGGGATGTCGGCTGCGGGCATGCCCTGGTGGACGCCGGCGATCACGACCAGCGCATCCGCGGCCCCACGCGGTGTCACAGTGGACTGAGGCCCGTCGACGACCCCGCACCCGGCCGTCAACAGCACGACAGCGGCAGCGAGCAGGGCGAACAACCACTTGGACGGGCGGCGGACGGATCGCCGCCTTTCCTTCACGAGCGCACGAGCGGATTCTGCTTTTACGATGTTCACTTCTCGGGCTCCTCGTTGATCGTGGGTGTCGCGGCGGTGGGAACCCACGGGTTGGGTGCGTCGGCCCAGGCCGGGCGCCGCAGGGGGATCCGCGTGTTGAGGGGGTGGTCGGCGTCGCCAGGGGCACGGCGGAGGTATCCGCGGATCAGGGTGTTGCAGCGGCGTTCGTAGTAGTGCGTGATCGCCGTGACGCGGGCACGGAGCGAGTCGAACAAGGTCGTCAG
Organism: Microbacterium candidum; assembly: GCF_030315975.1. GTDB lineage: Bacteria > Actinomycetota > Actinomycetes > Actinomycetales > Microbacteriaceae > Microbacterium > Microbacterium candidum. The sequence goes on from NZ_JASXSZ010000001.1 coordinate 1,031,302, forward strand.
CTTCCCGTCGATGTCGGCGAGCTCCCGGGGGATGCCGGCGAGTTCACGGCGGGCAGCGTCCCGCACGCTCACCAGAGGGGCGACGCGGGCGGCCGCCTCGCGCTGTCGGCGGGCGGTGCGCTGCGCGGGATCGAGGTGTGCCTCCGTCTTCGGGACGTGAGCGAGGTCCTCCGGACTCACGGCGCCCTGCTCCTCGATCTGGGTCGTCCACTCGTCGATCTGCGCGCGCAGCGCTTCCGCCATGCGGGTCAGGCCCGTGCGGCGGTCGATGAGCGATGCCGCGCGGAGTTCGGCGCTCATCCACTCGCGTTCGCACCGTTCACCGCGGACGGCGTCCAGTGCCCGGAGTGAGGCGGACGGCTGCTCGCCGCGGGCAGGGGTGTGCGCGAGTTGAGGGTCCGCATCGCGCCGTCCGATCCACCACGAGTCGTAGAGGCGGACGGCGAGGGGGTAGCGAATCGGGCCGACCAGGCGGGTGCTCATCGCCTGGACGTGAGCGGGACGGGGTGTGGTGAGAGTACTCATTCCGGGGTTCCTTCAGGAGTGGTGGCGGTGCGGGTGGTCGTGGACCGGGGAGTGACGGTGGCGGGTTTCGTGGAGGGGTTGTCGAGCCCGCTGGTCGCGGTGGGGGAGCCGAGGAGCCGGGTGATCTCGGTGCGTGCGAGCTCCTGCAGTTCACGTGCGAACGCCTCCAGCCCGTCCAGGGCGTTCTGCAGGTCTTCGGGGAGGTGTTCGATGCGAGCCTCGGCCATCGCGGTGTTCTCTACGTGACGGGTCAGTTCGGCGTCCGTGGTCGCGATGGCGGCGCGGAGGCGGTCCTGTTCCTGACCGAGCGCGCGGAGGTTCTTCACCTGGCGGGGCACGGTGAGCAGGTACCCGTCGATCGCGGCGAGGATCGAGGTCGCGAGCATCAGCGCGGCGAACACGATCGCGACGGGGATCTCGGCGAGGGCCCCGTTCTGGGTGGGTGTGGATCCTTCGAATGCCGCAGCCGACGAGTTGATGCCGGCTGCGGTGATGCGCAGGACGAGGAGCCCGGTGATGAGCAGCAGCACGGCGGCTCCGGCCGCATAGACGGCGACCCGGTTCCCGTGGCGCAGTTCTCGGCCGGCGTTGACCGCGGCGCCGATCGCGATCGCGACGAACGCGACTCCACAGACGAACGACAATAGCGGGTTCTGGCCGAGGACCCCGTTGAAGGCGGGGATCGCGAGCGTCACGTCTGCGGCGCCCGCGACGGCCAGCAGGATGGTCGTGATTCCGATCGGGACGACACGACTGCGCAGCCGCGTGCGCGCTTCGGCGTATGCGTGCACGTCGGGGGTGCGCGCATCGGGCGGGTCCGCCGGAGCGGGGGAGTGGGTGATGGAGGGTTCGAGTGTGGTGTTCACGGGTGATCGGTGTCCTTAGTGGGCGATGAGGGGGGTGGTTTCGGCGGATGCGGCGAACCCGGCGGTTGGCAGCGGGGACGGGTGGGACGGCCCGATGCGCGGCATCGGCAATTCCTCATCCGGCGGAGTGTCGCCGGACGAGGGGGTGTCCTGGTCCTGAGGGGGCGTGCGGAGGGCGCGGATCCTGGACTCGGGAAGCTCCCGCGCCGGGGCGGCGGGCTGTTCCGTGCGCAGCGCGTCGCGGGTGAAGCCCAACTGGTTGAGCAGCTCATCCCGGGCCGCGGTGACCTCGACCAGGCGGCGGTGCAGGTCATCGAGTTCGAGGACGACCTCGCGCTGGTACTGCAGGGACTGCGCGAGGAGCTGCTCAGCGACTTCCCGGCGTCGCACCGCCGTCTGGTGTGCGAGGCCGATCCAGGTCTGCAGCCAGCCATCGGTCGTGTGGGACAGGGCCTCGAGGTTGTCCTGGTCGAAGGCGCCCCGGGCCGCCATGCCGGCGACCATGTCGCGGACGGTCTCACGGAACATGTCCGCGTTCTCGTGCGGGCCGAGGTCGTTGACCTTGTGGTCGACGGGGTACTTCGTCTCGGGATGCGGGATCTCGGACGTTCGGCTCGGAAACACGCGGAAGCCCGTCAATCGCACTTGCCGACGCTCTGTACTGACAGGAGTTTGGGACTTGCCGGGACGATTCATCTTTCGTTCTTCCTTGTGGGGGGTGGTGGTGGGGTTCAGTCTGGAGGGACCTCCCGGCACCAACCGAACCCGCGTAGCGGGACCCGACAGAACGAGAGCGGAAATGTCCGCAGCAGGCGTTCGGATCCGCTCGGTGTCGCGGCGCCGCAGCGAATGAACTGCGCGGGTACCGCGCTTGTCGAGGACGCGGGAACGTCAGCAGCTCGCGTCGTTCGGGAGCCCTGCCATACCGACGTCGACGGTGTTCCTACTGGTGGCATTGGTCGCGATGAGGGCGGCAGTGATTTGAATCCCGCGTCGTGGATCGTTGATCACGTCGTAGCAGAACAGCCGGTCAGACCGGTCGGCGAAATTAGGGTCGCTGCAGATACTGTGGCCGTTGTCGGCGACGCCCCCGGTGATCATGTACGGGGTTGGAAATGGCTAGTCGAAGATGGCGAGGGCGGCAAGGATCAGCCGTGGCGGCCAGGATCTGAAACTGGATGCCGCAGTTCCGGACGGTGGGTCGGGGAACACCATGATCTCGTGGCCAGAGCGATCAAGCTCACGGGAGGTGGCGTGGATCGCAGCGGTCTTGCCGGCACCGACTTCGCCGACGCTCACGTTAGTGCTCGCTGGTGCACCTACCCGTCATCCCGGGCGGTCGCGTCCCAGTGGCGGAGTGGGGAGCATTGCGCCTGCAGGTGACAAGATCGTCGTCCTTCACGGCTGCACTGCTCTTCGCGCCGGCGAGCGACAAGTAGCACGAGGACCTCGCGACTGCCATGAGTTGGCGCGCCCCGGGTGTGATGCAGGCTCTCAAACCTGTGAAGGATGAGAGTCAAGGCAGGACCGAGGAAGTACAGCGAGGAATTGAAGGAGCGGGCGACTCGTCTCGCGTTGGACGCGCGTCGCGATCCGGCGTCGAAGACCGGGGCGATCAAGCGGATCGCGGACCAGCTCGGCATCCACCCCGAGGCGTTGCGCACGTGGGTGCGGCAGGCCGAGGTCGACGGGGGCATCGTGCCGGGAGTGACGACGGCGGACGCGCAGCGGATCGCGGATCTCGAGCGTGAGGTGCGGGAGCCGCGTCGGGCGAACGAGATTCACGTCGATCCGCTACGGGGAACGACTCGCGGAGATCGGTGCCACGCCGTCGATCGGGACCGTCGGCGACAGCGACGACAATGCCCTGGCCGAGGCGGTGAACGGGTACTACAAGACCGAACTCGTCCACGGACCCACGCATCCAGGACCGTGGAAAACGGTCGAGGACCTCGAGCTCGCCACTCTGGGCTGGGTGCACTGGCACAACACGGAATCCCTCCACGGCTACCTCGCCGACATCCCGCCCATCGAGTTCGAGAACGCGTTCTATGCTGTCCCCAACGACCGCGAACTGCCGGTCGGAATCAAATAGCGCGAGTCTCCATCAGACCTAGAGCGCTTCACATCAAGAGGAAGAGGCAGATTCGATGGTTGATCTGACGGACGATCAGCGTGAGCGAACAGGCGCGATCGTCGCCAAAGTTCACGAGGTTGATTGGAACGGGGATATCACACCGTGGATCGACAGCATCGTGGCGATGATCGGCGAGCTGGTTCAGGAGGATCCGATGTTTGCGGAGTTCGCCGAGGCCATCCGAAGCCAAGCGAATCAGTGGTCGCTCGCAGCATGGTCGGAGAATCTGGTACCGAGCATCGCGGACTCTGGATGGTCCCAACTCAGCGACCGTCTAACGCCGTTCATCCCAAACACAAACACATAACCAACTCAGGTCGATTTCGCGCCTCCATGGCATGCACAGCGGCAAAACATTGGCGTGCCGGCCGCGGTTAGGAACTGGGTGCTCTTCGGAGTGGGCCGCGGTGCCAGAGTGAGTTGGGTCCTCGCGCAGTACCTTCCTTCTACCATGTACCTACCCGTCACCCGTGCGGTCGCGTCCCGGTCGCGGGGTGGGGGGCATGCGCCTGCGGGTGGCAAGATCGTCGTCCTTCACGGCTGCGCTGCTCTTCGCGCCGCCGAGCGACAAGTAGCACGAGGACCTCGCGACTGCCATGAGTTGGCGCAGCCACTCACGCCGAGGGCGTCCCAGTGGTCCCGGGACGGCCACTGTGTCCGGCTTCGCTTCGGGAGTGGCCCGGACTTCAGCGCGTGCGGGTCCCGGGCTTTCAGGCCGATGCTGCTAAAGCCTCCAGTGCTTGTCTCCCGAGACCCAGGACGCGCTGATTGGGTTTGGGATATCCGCAGGCGTTTCGCGGAGTTGCCAGAATGCTTTGGCGAAGTCTGTCCAGGCGTCACCGTCGACTGCGGCGAGTTCTCCAGTCATGGCCATGCGCGAGGTTACTTCGGTGAGGCCATCTAGCCACTCCTGCTGACCGTCCCAGCGGTCCCGGCTTGCGCGGAGTACGGCCAGTGCGGCGATGGCGTCGGGCATCAAATGGGCCATTGACTGTCCGGCCTGCGTGAGTTCGATCGCGCGGTTGATGGTCTTCACCATGAACTCTTCCGCTTCCTCGGAGTAGAAGTCCGGGGCGAGATGCTCGCTCTCGAACGTCGGCGCCTGCATTGCCGCCTCAATGTCGGGGTGAACATGGACGGTCGTCCTGCGCGGCTCCCCGTTCCAGCGGGCGTCCGAGACATCCCGTTCCCATGGATATGTCCGGTCTAGCAGTGGGGTTACCGGGAAGCTCCCCTCCCCGGAGAGAAGATCGACGTGAATGAGATGCGCACCGGCACCGTAAGCCTGCCGATACTGGTCATCGACACCTGCGTGAGTACGGATCAATGCACGCGTCCCGTCCGGGCTGACGACGGGGGCCCACATATAGACGTCGCTGAGCGATGTGTCGTCGACGTGAATGTCGGGGAGTTTCTGCACCCAAGCGTTCTGTTCGAGGTTGTACAGATAGGGTGCCCACTGTCCGTCGTCTGAGCGGCGCATCGTGACCAGCATGGAGTCGGCTGCGGGCCACCAGTCAGCATTCGCGATGGGGAGGTCTACGTGCCGTCCGGTTGCCACCTCGCACAGGATGCTACGGTCGTCTCTGGGGACGAGGAGCCAGCGCCCGTCCGCACTGAAGGTGAGTCGTTCGTTTCCTGTAATCGGCTCGACTACCGTGAGCCGCCGACGCGACCGTGACCCGTGGTCGTACACCGCGACGCAGCCTACGCTCCCGAGGGATTCGAAGACCGCGATGGTGCCGGTGGCGGGGTCGATGTCGACGGAAGAGAGGTTGCTGCGGAAGTCTGCTGGTGCAAGCATACCGGTGGCGAAACTCCCGACGTACAGGCCCCAGACCGGGTACGCCAACCCGTCACGATGGCCATTCATGGCCCATGACATGCCGTTGCTACCGGTGATCGCACCCAGATCGTAGGCCGGCGAGGCTGCCCAGTTCTCGTGGGTGAGGCGACCGACAGCCGCTACCCGTCCAGACGTGCGATCGAACGCCACGGAGAGGAACGTGACCCAGCTGGGATTGAGTATCTCGTCGGAGTCGTCGCGCCACGAGTGTTCGAATCCTGCGCCGCCGCGCACCCGCTTCAGCCCCGTAGCCCACGCATCTGCAACCTGGAATTTGTCGACGCCTTCTGGGAGCCTGTCGCTGTCTGGGAGCGTGTTGCGGATCATCTCGACGAACGTGAACTCCGCGTCGCCGAGTGGCGCCCAATCCACAGGGCGAACTGGCCTGCATCCGCTCGGGTTCGTCCCGACGGCCTGCCACATTGAATCCTGCTCATGCATGCTCACTGGCTGGTCCCCCTCACAGGTCGTGCTTGCTGTCCCCAGTGGTTGCCACGGAAGTGTTGCCAAAACGACTTCCCAGCTGTGGTCAGGTTAGTGCTGATCCGCCGCAACGTGCTCGACGCGACGACCGCCGTGTCGTGCTCTTCGACGTAGCTCACGATTGAGCTCGCACTGATTGAGTTGCGTGCGCTCGGGCGCCAAGGTTGTACAAGTCGTCGACGAGTCCCATAGCCACATTTCGGGGCGCGTCTGTGAGGGCGGCGATATTCCCGCCGTCGGACTTGGCTGCCGAGTCGACGATTGCCTTCGCTCCGGCAAGGCCGAGACCCGTCACCCTTCGTATGACCTTGATGACCGCGATGGTGCGGGAGCCCGGGGAGTCCAGGATGACGTCGAAGTGCTCGTCGTCGTCGGCGCGCGGATCATCGGTATCGGGTGCCGTGCCGTAACGTGCCTCAAACCAGGCGTCCAGTCTGCGCGACACGTCCGCTCGAGGTTCGGCGGGATGAGTCGTCCATGTGTTCGGGCGCGGTGCGCTCGGCCTTTGCAGTTTGCTGATCACTTCGTCATCGGTGGGTACCGTCATGTCGGCGTGCGGCAGCCACAGCTTCTGCAGCGTGTGCTGGGCGACCGCCTCGGCAGCATCCGCCAGGCGTTCGGGTGTCCAGCCGTCGGCTTCCAGCCGCTTGTAGTAGTCCACGTGGAGTGTGAACGGATCAGTCGGTATGCCGCGTGAGGACAGCGATGCGGCCGCAGTCAGGTCGGGTAGTCGGGTTAGGTCGTTCGCGGGCCATCCGCCGAGTCGCGCGCTTGCTGTGCTTGCGCCGTTCAGTCCGGTGCGGAGCGAGATGTAGGAGCCGACGTTCGCTTCGATGGCGCGGGCGAGGCGTGGTGTGAGGTTGTCGATCGATTGGGTTGCGATCACGAGTGACAGGCCATACTTGCGTCCTTCGGCGAGGAGCCGGTCGGGGGCTTCGTCTTGGAAGATGTGTGCCTCGTCGAACAGGACGAGTACCGGGACGTCACGGTCCTTCCGACACCCCATCGCTTCCCGGAGTTTGCGGAGGTAGATGCCGCCGAGGATCCCGGCCACTGGGTCGCCGAGCTGGGGTGAAGCGAGATCGACGACCAGGTTGGTGTGACCGTCGAGGACGGCGAGCATGTCGATGGCGTCGACACCTGTGCCGGTAATCTTGCGCAGGGCCTGCGTTCGCTGCCACATCTGGAATCGTGACTGGTACCAGGAGATGAGTTCGGACCACTCTTTCTCGTGAAGGTTGACGAGCTCCGACCGTAGGCGGAGCGCGATGTCGGGTGCGACGCGCTGGATGCGGTCGGCGAGGTCGCGGATGTGCTGCTGTTTCAGCAGCAGGGTCTGCACGACTTGGACCGTCAGTCGGTCGCCGTACACGTGCGAGGCTGCTTCCGCGACAAGCCAGAAGGTGCGTTTCGCGCGATCGCCGAACATGCCCTCCCGCCGGGGGTCGAGTACCTGCTGCATGTGGTCCAGGAGCGCGTCGACGTTCTGCGATCGGGTGTCGGCGTTGGCGCCCGCGATCACGTTGAGCCCAATCGGATGCTCGGTATCCCCGTGTCGCACATACAGGGTGGGGCGGTCGATACGGTCAGCCGAGTGCGCGGCGATCGCGTGTGCGAGATCGCCGTGCGGGTCAAGGCACAGCAGTGGGTACGGGGTGTCGAGCCAGGAGATCGCCATGTTCTTCAGGAACGCGCTCTTCCCCGACCCGCTCTTGCCCTCCACGAAGTAGTGCCGCCGCGCGTCCTGCGCATCCGGTTGCACTTCGACCACATCGCCGCCGATGTCTACTGCGACGCCCAGCCGGATCGGTACCGCCGGCTCGGGCATCAGAGGGTCGAGCGGACGAGCGTCTGGCGAGGGTACGCGGCTGGGGATGCCGAGACCCTTGCCTGATCCTGCGGCGGGGACGCGCGTAAGGGCGACCGCATGGCCTTCCGCGACCGCGTGGCCCTGCACGGCCCGCGTCGGGTCGATCCATAGCGTGCGGGCCTCGCGCGGGTCGATCGGGACGGCTTCGACCTCGGTGGAGCGTTTCGCGAGTCCGGACAGCACCGCCGGCGAGACCGGTCCGGTGCTCGCCACGATCGTGCGCGCACACACGATCGCGCCCGCGTACGCGGCCCGCACGCCGCGGCTGATGACGGCGTCGAGTTCGTCGAGGACCAGGCGCTGGTCAAGCACGCTCGGGGCGACCAGAGTGGTCACGACCCAGATGTCGTGAGTCGCGCGCGACAGCGCGCCGAGCAATTCCGCCCCGCTATCCGGCGCCGGCACCGGCTGCGCGAAGGTCACCTGATCCACGGACTTGGCTTCGATGACCCAGTCGGGGGGGAACGCGTTGTCCTCTGTCGTCGTGGTGAACATCGGCGCCATTTGGATGCGCTCCAACTCGAACGCGGACACGACGCCCGACGGCCAGTCCGATACGGGGACGGTCCTGCCGGCGTTGAGCACGAGCGACAGCGCGCACGCGTAGCGGAGATCCGGTGCGGTCAGTGCACTTGCGCCTGTCCCGAACGACTCCAGCCACGCGGTCACACGCCCGGAACCACCAGCGGAATGTAGCACGATCCGCACACCCGAGCCTTCGGGCAGGTACCGTACGAGGTGGACGAGGTCGCGAGAGTCCGTGCACGAACGCTTGCCCGGGTCATCCCCACGCAGCAGCGCGTCGACGTCGTACCGTGTCACCATCAGAGGGGGCTTGGAGGCGAAGAACTCGTTCATCGGGCATCCTGGTTCATACCGTGAAGCCGAAAGCGACCCGAGCCAAACCAGTCGGCAGCCTCTACAACCAGCGCGGTCATGACATGGTCGACGACTTGCGGGTAGTGGGGTGCATTTTCTTCGAGCCATGCCTGGGCGGCGTCGTCCTGGTCGTCATCGATGAGCTGTTCGAACTCGTCAAGCTGCGCCGACGTCATGCCTGTACTGAGACGCTCACCGACGCGCAGTTGGAGGATCTGCGCCAGGACTTCGTGCCATGCGGCGGCCACGGTCTCCATCGACAGGATGGGCGCCGCGGGACTGGGTGACGACTCAAGCCGCTCGACGATTAGTGCGTACGTCTCCTCGACCGGATCTCGTCGGTTGAGACTGCGTTCGTTGCTCACAGGAGTAGGCCTTCGTATCTGCTGACATATGTGGGTGGGGTTCAAGTTGAGGGTGTCCTGTCGGCCTCCGCCGAAGCGATGGGCGGAAGCCGACAGGACGGGATGGAAGTGTCCGTGGTGCGGTCAGCTCCACTTGATGCCGCACACGGGGCATCGGATGTACCGCTCTGGGTATGCGCACTCCGTGCCACAGGCGCGGCAGACGTACATGGCGCGCGCAGTGTGTTGGGCGTTGATGGCCATGGAATCACCTCCCTCCGGACGACAAGGATGGGTCCTGCACAACGGCGGACTCCATGATCTCGGCATACTCGTCGTCGCCGAGCAGGCCGCAGTCAAAGTAGGCGACGTCGACGGCGTCGAGGCTGTCGGGCGTCAGGAACTCCTGCGGGACAGTCCCGTACACGCGACGACGAGGGACATAGACTCGGTTCCGGAGGCGAACGGCGAGTTCTTCAGGGGCGAGGGCACCGGCACAAGCTTCACGCACGAGGTCGAGAGCAGTCGGTCGGCGAGATTGGTGCGCGGGGCTCCTATCACCGGGCTTCATGCCGCGCACGCCGCGGCGACCTGGGCAATGGCCGTGATACGCCGGTGACGTCGGCGGCCGGTCGGGAGCTTCACAAGGTCGCGGCCAAGGGAGATGCCGTCGTGCGCAACCAGCGGCCTGCGGACGCCGAGAACCTCGCCGGCGAGGTGAAATCCGCCGCAGGCATCGCAACGGAAAGCACGAGTCTCACGCCGACTCGTCTCGCCGAGGAACGCTTCCTGAGATGCGCGCATGCGGCGGGCTCCTTCGAGTGCCTGAGCGGCTTGGTGCGAGTCGCGGTAGCGGATCAGGCCCGTGGCGCTACAACGGTGGTGCTGGTGACGGCCGACGGTGTCGGCGCCGTTGCGACGGCGGTGCCGGCGGTTCTGGACGGGCGGGAGGGCAACCATTGTGTGCGGCTTCTCGTTCATCTCGATCTCCTTATCTGGGTGGCGTGAGCGAGCTTGAACGACATTGACTGCAAGACGTGAGCGAGCGGTTCCCGTCCCGACACAAGCGGTTCGGAATTGTCAGAACTGGGCGAATCCACCGCTCCCGGACCCGAATTCTTCGCGGTAATCCGCGTCCGATCGCCATACTGGGTCTCATGCCAGCACGCAAGCGCTACACGCGGCAGGAGAAGATCGATCTTCTGTCGGCCTACGCTGATGCCATTGCGAACAACCCGGACTTTGTCGAAGTCTGGGTTGAGGCAGTGGAACTCGACCCAGAGCGGCTCGCCACCTGGCGTCAGCAGTTGAACGCTGACGAGCTCGTCGGGGACGAGACCGAGTTGCCGGAGGAATTCGCGCAGGATGGCAGCATCGCGGCCCTCGCCAACCTGTATCGCGCTCACATCACTCAAGTGAAACCAGGCGCTCACACCGTGCAGCAGGGCAGTGCAGCCGGGCTGGTCGTGTACGACACCTACGGCGCCTGGAGGCTCGACTTCCTCGCCCGGGCGCGTTCAGCTTTGAGAACTGTGATCAGTGCTGCGGAGACCGAACCGGAGGAATTCCTCAAACCACACGGCATCGAACCCGCAACGGCGATCGCCGCAGTCCGTGCCGCGTGGGGCGTCGACCGGTTCCCCCGCGTCGAACGCCCCGAAGATCCAAAGGCGCGCGAAGCCGCAGACAGACGTATCGCCCGGTGGACCGACCAGGTCGCTGCGAATTCGAAGGCACTCGACGCGCTGAAGGACTGGTATCGCCGGCAGGAGCCGTCGCTGATTCCATTGCCACGACACCCGTCTCCCGCCCCACCCACGTGGCAGGAAGCGGATCCAAAGGATTGGCCCCGGGATGGTGAGGGGCGCTGGCTCAAGGACATGGCTGAGTGGCTACTGGGCGAACTTATGCAGCTCGCCCGACTTGGGGATGAGCGGCAACGGATCATCGTCATGCGCCGCACGGCAGAGGCTATCAGCGACTACATCCGTGATGACCGTCACCTCGCCGGAGCGAAGATCTATTACCAGCATCACGTGGTGCGCCTCTGGCAGTGGTATTCGATGGAGGATCTCCGCACCCCGGAAGAGCGTGCGGGGACGCGGAAGGCCGGCGCGACGGACAAGCCGATCATCGCCGCTGTCGCCGCGATGTGTCTCCACACCGTGTTGCGGGACTGGGATCCGAAGGCCGCCGGAGCGACGATCAGGCGCGCGCTCGACATGTTCGAGCCGTTCAGCCCGAGCCGTCCCGAGGAAAACCACCGGATGCGCGCGGTTGCGCACAGGAAGCAACAGGCGGAGCTGCCGAAGCTGAAGATAGTCAGCAAACCGAATTTTCCCGCGTTCATCCGGAACGTGTCGCCCGCCGTCGCGAAACTCTTCTTCGAGAGCGATCTCCTCCGAATGGCGCCAGGTCCGGTGAAGGCAAGGGACTACATCAGCGCGCGCCGCGCGATCCGGGAGGCAGACCGGACACGAGGCAACGGCCGCGCCGTTATCCAGCTTGCGGACTACGCCGCGAACCTCGCGGTCGCGTCACCGGCGGTCCGGAAGAAGTTGTGGGACGGTCAGCTTCGCGATCTGAAGGCAGCGCTGCTGAAGAGTACCCAGGGTGAGGCGATGGAAGCGGCGTTGCGACGTAATGACGCACTCGCACTACAGAAGCGCAGCTATGACGGCGCGATCACCGAAGGTCTGCAGGGTCTCAACACCCTCAAACGTCAGCGCCAAGGCGGAGCGAAGGTTCTTCGCGATCAGCTCATCATGGAAGAGCAGCTGTGCATGAACCTCGCTGGCTCGGCTGTGCAGTGGCTGGAGCAGATGCTGGGCGGCGATCCCGAGTGGCAGGAAGGGATAGAGCAGCGCCAATGGACCCAATTAACGAACGCGGCACTGCATCACTCCACTCGTGCCGTCGAGATCATTGAACAACTCCACGCTGACGGGGAACTCGCCACGCAACGCTACTCGGATGGATTCCTCGCCGACGAGAACTTCCTCTTTCGCGCCTGGGACATCCTCTACCGGTGCACCTGCGCTGCGGCCACCGCCGCCGCGGCCTTCAAACTCGATAATCAACTCAGGTCCCGCGACTACAAAAGCGAACTGAACGAGGTACACCTCGCCGTCACAACCATCGACAAGCCAATTTCGGTATCTGAGCTACCGCGGCTGATGCACTCGATGCTCTGGCACAGCTTCCTGTCCGGTGGAGTGCTCCCCGCCCTGAAATACGACACGCTCAACGGCGCACTTGTCGACAAGGACGCCCTCACGAGAGTCCTCACGCCGGAAGAGATCGCCGACCCGGAATGCCAGACAGTCATGACGTACACGCGCATCGCCCTACTCACCGACTGGCTCATCCAACGCGGATGGACAGCCGGCGCGATGGGTCTCGTACAGCCTAGATCACGTGTCTGGGACGTGCTCGACGAACGCAGCGGCAAACTCTACAGCGTCTGGCGGGAAGACTTCGGTACCCTGCTCACCAGTACACGCGACGATGCAGCAGCGACCCCCCCACGTGTGCGATACAGCTTCCACGAAACCATCAATTACCCGGGAACCGGCGGGCGATGATATGCGCGAGTATCCAGAGCGATTGGTACGGTTGCTTGCCCAAAGCTGCGGGAGGAGCGATCGTGTCCAGGCTCAGTGGGGGGCCAAGGGCCAATCGATGGCCGTAGAGCGTAAGAGAGAGCATTGATGACTGATCAGCGGCCAACGGACCATTGGGCTGAGCGAAAAGCACGATACGCGAAGACCGAACTGGACCCTCATCTTCTAACCCGACTTGGGCGTGACGTAGCTTCTGTCCTCACACCAACAGCCTACCCCATTTTGTATAAGGTGCCTCACAGTGGTGGCCCTTCCGCTGAAGCGCTGGACGTCCCTGGCTGGCTCCTCGAATCCAGGCGATTTTCGCGTATTGAGAAGCTGGGTGGGAAGTCTTGGTATCAGCGAGAAGAAATCGAAACAGCCAGTCTCTACTTGCTCGCGGACGGCTCCATCGCGAGAATCTTTCAGGGGTGGACAGAACTCACGTATCTGCATTTTGAGGAAGAGTTCACGTTCAGCAAGGTCGAACTCCCCGCGTCAGATGAGGGGATCTGCCTTCTCGACTTCGAACGAAGTCAATACCGCCATCACGAAGGGCGGTTGAGCTGGAGTTCTGACATGAACCCGAGCGATCGCCTCAAATCGCGAGTCCATGTGCGTGGAGATGGCATTCGGGAGCTTCTTATCGACAGGGTACCAGAACCCGAACAACCACGGTTGCGACGAGCTCACCCCCGCCTCATCAACAGTCGACGCGTACCGTCACAGGCGGGAGTCGTCGCGCGCTTCTTCGCCCAGAAGGAGTTCGGCTTTATCTCCCCAGACGATGGTGGCCCCGACGTCTTCTTCCACTTGAGTAACGTGCCAGCGGATCAGCGAGAAAGAGTAACGCACGGAGCAAGACTCGCCTACAACACGGGGCGCGGGCAAAAGGGCCCCGTCGCTAATGACATACAGATCGTCGGGTAATGAGACTAGCCTCGATCTTTCATCGGCTCGTTGATCGGGCTTGTTCGGCGTCGTTGCCGGGGTTGTGGTGCTGATTCTGGCATGAGGGTACGACGTGACTGCGTGGCGCTGCGGTCGCGGGTCTACGGTCCTCGGGGTCATGGTGGTTGGCGGTGCCGGGGGTTCAGCGGGCGGGTGCGGGCAGCGCGCGGATCCTGCCGATCGCGGCGAGGACGATGCCGGTCCAGCGGGAGCGGCTGGCGGGGTGCAGGGCGGAGAGGACGCCGGGCGGTGCTGCGCCACGTGTTCAGCGACCTCGCGGAACGCGCGCGGTTACCGGCGCGTAACACCGTGCTCCGCCTCTGCCTCGCGACCCGCACGAAATACGGAATCAACCACCTCGAAGCGGTACACCAATACACGAGAGGGAACACCTCGACGCGGATCGCCCCGTCATCGATTGTCGGCAGGCGGAGCCTGCACAGGATGTCCGGCGTGGCTCAGCAGAATTGCCACCGCATCTACCAACAGGCGACGAGCCGATCGGATTGCGGACAGCGTTTCTTGGAGGAGGTACTCCGCTGTCTGCGGTCGGTCGCCCCAGTCTGCGCCGAAACCAACCGCATCGACATTGAGCCCATGAGGCAGGTAGAGCCGTCTGAGGCCGTCGAATCGCTGAAACGGGACGAAGACCTGTGTGGTAACCAAGAGGACGCGTTGCCCGGGCGTCGGATCAGCGTGTCGGACCAACAATTCGAGTGTGTCGGAAGTGTCTGGGCGGTAAGGGGGCCGACTGGTACTCGCCGAGATGGCAGAGCCCCATACACGCCCATCACTCAAAGTGAGGCTAGTCGACCGCTCGTGCGTGTATTCGGGTGGGACTTCGGCAGCGCCAATGGAGTCGCGATGACGCCAACTCGGGCAGATCAGTGAGACGGAGGCGCAACCGCACAAGAACGTCATTGGTTGCGGGGACAAGCCGAACTCGCTGGTAGCCGCCGCGACCATGAGGTCGAACTCGTCGACCGCGCCGGGAGCGTATTGAGAGGTCACTGGCCTCTCCGCGGGGTCGTTGGTGATTAGGAATCGGGGGCTGCCGAGAAGGTAAACATCGCCGAGGCCGATGCCTTGCCGCTCGAGGAGTGCGGCATACCTGGTCCGCAGCAGAGGAGAACGGAATCCGCCGCCAAGAATGAGCGTCATGTCATACGTATCGTGTGCGGGCGGCGTCGCTTCGACGAGTCCCAGTGTTGCGGTGTATTCAACGATGCGTGCACGGGTCGCATCGTCGAAATCAGCCTCGACGGCCTCTGAACGCTCGCGGTACGTGCTGCCGTCGCGACTGCGGAAGTTGAAACTGTCGGCGGCGCGCCGTTCGAGCGCGATCAGGCTGTCGACTAGCTGGATGGTCGGATCCGAGCTTGCACCATCCGTGTCTGCGAGCAGCTTGACGAGCCAGACGGGGAGTTGCTCGTTCAAGTGCAGCCAGGGGGCGTCGTCGTCAGTGCCGGCGCGCTCTACGAGCGCCAGGAGTGCCGCCATCGCGTCGCTTCCGGCCCAGGAGCGAACTTCGTCGACGACATTCCGGGCCCGAGTGGTCTCGACTGTCACCCCACGACACTAACCTCGATGTTCGGTGAGTCGTTCGCCCACGAGTCGGTCCGGCGCGACCGCCTACTATCAGTGTTGACGTCGTGACCGTGTCCGTCCTCCGTCCTCCGTCCTCCATCCACCGCGAACACGTGTCGGCAACCTGAAGGTGCCCGACATGCGAAGAATTTGCGAACAACTGAACGAGTTCGTGCGTCGTCAGCGTCATTGTCATCTCTCAGGACATCGGTGACAGTTCTGTATCGGGACATCGGTGACACTTCGGCGCTCGTTGGTGGTGACACTTGTTCCTCTATCTGTGAGGGATGAGTCGTGTTGAGCCTGTTGATCCCCGTGTCCGTCTCGCGATCGCGCAGTGGCCGCCGGACGCGCCGCGCGGGGCGGTGACCACGTTCTGCGCGGAGTACTCGATCTCGCGGAAGACGTTCTACGCGATCCGTAAGCGGGCCATCGTGGAGGGGCAGGCCGCGGCGTTCGAGCCGCGCTCCCGGCGACCGAAGACCAGCCCGACCACGATCAGCGACGAGGTGAAGAAGCAGGCGATCGGGGTGCGTGCCGCGTTGGAATCGTCGGGGCTGGATCACGGGCCGATCAGCGTGCACGACAAGATGATCGCCCTCGGGATGACCCCGGTGCCGTCGATCGCCGCGCTGGCGCGGATCTTCCGCCAGGCCGGTGTCGCCCGCGCGGAGCCGAGGAAGAAGCCGCGGGCCGCATACCGGAGGTTCGTGTATCCGGCGCCGAACGCGTGCTGGCAGCTCGACGCGACCGAGTACGTCCTCGCCGGCGGCCGCAAGTGCGTGATCTTCCAGCTCATCGACGACCACTCCCGGTACGCGGTCGCCTCCCACGCCGCCGTCGGGGAGACCTCGAAGGATGCGATCCGCGTGGTGCGCAAGGCGATCAAGCACCACGGGGTCCCGCAGCGATTACTGTCTGACAACGGCGTCGCACTGAACCCGTCGCGGCGCGGGATCATCGGCCAGCTCGTCGAGTATGTCACCCGGCTCGGGGTGGAGCCGATCACCGGGAAACCGTACAAGCCGACCACGCAGGGCAAGAACGAGCGGTTCCACCAGACCCTGTTCCGCTACCTCGACAAGCAGCCCCTCGCCCGCAACCTCCGCGAGCTGCAGGCGCAGGTCGACGCGTTCGACCACATCTACAACACCGAGCGCCCCGCACCAGTCGCTGCCCGGCCGGATCACGCCACTGCAGGCCTGGGAAACGACGCCGAAGGCCGACCCGCCGAGACCTCGGCCGGTCACCCGGAAACCGAACGACCCGCTCCCGCCCGCACCATCGCCGTCCCTGAACGGTCGCGTGCTCGACGGGATCCGCGTCGCCACCGTCCACCCGAACGGGTCGATCAAGGCCCGCGGCTGCAGCTTCAACGTCAGCTACCCGCTGCGGGGCAAAGAGGCCTACGTCCTCTACGAGTCCGCCGGGATCATGGTCTTCGACGACCGCGGCACCCTCATCATCGAACACCTCTGGCCACCACCGGGCGTCAAGTACGTCGGCAACGGGAAACCGCGAGGCCCCCAACCAAGGGAACTGTCACCGATGTCCTGAGACACCAACCGTCACCGATGTCCTGATGCAGAACTGTCACCGATGTCCTGAGACATCACACGTCGTCAGCGTCATCGAAGGTGCCCGCCACCCACGTTGAATCAACGCGAACGCACCTCAACACACCCGGGTGCGGTCTCAGCGGCGGGGTTCAAATCCCTCCGTCTCCGCCACAAATCCCCGGTCAGCGGTGCTTTTCTGGTGATTATTCTCGATCCGGAATCTGGCGATTTCGCATTCCGTTTGCGACAAGGGTCCCCCCAGGTGTCCCCCGATTTGCACGGGTGGTGCACCCCTCCGCGGATCGCGGGGGATGTGCGATGTGATCGACAACAGCGATCTCGGTTCGCAGGACGAGCGGCTTCTGGCTGGCCTTTGGGTGCGCTCGCGTCGCCCGTGCGAAGATCGGACAGTGCCCAAGAGCCGCAAGCGCAAGCTCAATCGCGAATCCGTGGTGGAGCTTGATACGACTTCTTCCGCACCCGCGGTCGGTCGAGCAGCCATTCGGCCTGGCACCTTCAACCTCAACGGGGACTTCTTTACACCGGAGGGCATGGTCGTCCGGCGAACAAAGGCCAACGTGACGCCGCGCCAGGCGACCGACCTTGTGCGGCTCGGCGCCCGCGTCGCATTTGAAGGATGCGGCTGCGGAGGAGGTGGCGGTTGCAGGCCGTCGTGGCCGGATCCTGTGGACATCGCGAAGGCAGTCTCCGCGGGCAAGCCGCAGTTCACCCACGAGTACGGCTCGCCGACATGGATTGATCTGTGGACTGGCGAGGGGGCGAGTGTCGTGTTCCTGCATGGCGACGTGCGATGGGGAAGCGTCGCCGGGTAGCCAGGCGTCGGACGCTACACACCGCAGAGGGGGCGTCGCAGCCCATCGGCGGACGGGCGATATCGTCGAGCCGTGCGACACATCCCTCCCTCCATGGACCCGCTGGTCGTCGCCGAGATCGATCGTCGGCTGGCGGCGATCGAGCACGATCATGATGTGCGCATTCCTTGGGCGATCGAGAGCGGCAGTCGCGCGTGGGGATTCCCGTCACCTGACAGCGACTACGACTGCAGGTTCCTCTTTGTTCGTCCCCGCGACCGGTACCTCTCGCTCTGGCCCGAGCGAGACGTGATCGAGACCCCACTCGACAACACCTTCGATGTCAACGGATGGGACCTTGCCAAGTCCGTTCGTCTTGTCGCGAAAGGTAACGCCACCGCGATCGAGTGGCTGCGATCGCCCATCGTCTACACCGGCGACGCGGCATTCCGTGACGGCCTCCTGGAGCTGGCGAACGGGATCGCGGAGCGCAGTGCGATCGGCAGGCACTATCTCCACGTCGCCACCCGACAGCGGGCGAACGCGCCAACACTCAAACGGCTCTTCTATGTGCTGCGTCCTGCCGCGGCGTTGAGGTGGCTCGACACGCACCCGACGTGCGCGGTGCCGCCAATGGACTTGCCGACCCTTCTCGAGGAAGGAGACGTCGATGCCGTCACCCAGGACGCCGCACAAGAGGTCATCGCCTTGAAGTCCCACACCCGTGAGCTCGGCTCGGGAACCCCGCCGGGCATCCTGGAACGGTTTGTCGCGCGAGAGCTCGAGCGCGCCGAACACTTCGAATCGATGCCCCCGACGGGTGACACCAGCCGAAGCCGCGCCCTCGCAGACGAGTTTTTCAGGTCGCAGCTGTCCTGAGCACTCGGCCCGCCAGGGGTCCGAGGGCGCGTGACGTCGTCTCATCGAACAGCGCCCGCGAGCGGATCTCCCTAAGCGCCCGGCTTCGGGGCCGATGTTTATCGGTCGTCGACAGTAGGGTGCAGATTGGAATACGGATGGAGGTGACCCGGCCATGCGCAAGAAGGTGGACAGTGACGCGCTCCGTCGTGCGGTAGAGCGATCAACTCGTTCCAGCGCAGCTCTGGAGGGCCGCGCCGTCCCTGCTGGCCACGTACGCTCGGACAAGGCGGCGCGGTTTCTCGAGGCCCGCCGCTCGGCGTGACGTTCCACTCCGGGTTACCGGGTGAGCCCGTTGGATCTGGATGGGTTCGATGTGTGATGCCGATGTGCGAGGGTTCCTCGCTTCGCCCGCCAGATTCGTTGCGATGGGCGAGCGGGAGCACGTGGGGCCTTGCGTTTCGGAGCAAGAGGTGAGGCCGAAGTCGTTCAGTGAATCGTGGGGCGCCCGCGGTGGCGATCCTGCGGCCAGCTGGACCGGCGTGACGGGCGGGTTCTTCTTGCTTAGCGCGGCGCGGGTGAAGGACTCGATCACCGCGACGCGCCGGCGGGTGAGCAGGGTGCTCAGGAACGAGTCTGAGGTCATCACCTGCACCCCGGCCTGACCGATGGCCGGAGCCTGGAAGTGTTTAAGGTTCCGGGTGAGCAGCACGTCGACGTCGCCGTACACGCACGCCGCGGCGTGGAGGCGATCGCCAGGGTCGGGGGAGAGGTCATCGGTGACCTTGTCGCGATACAGACCCGGGTCGATCCGGTAGCGACCGAAATGCGCACGCACCGCATCCGTGACCGAGTGTGCGGACTCAGGTGTCCGGATGCCCTCGCGAACGATGACGTGCTCCCACTCGTCCAGGAGTTCGTCGGTCCAGACCCAGGTGAAGAGGAAGTCCTCGGACAGGGTGAGCAGCACGTCCATGATCGTGAACGGGAACAGCTCGCTGGTGTCGATGAAGACCCTTTGCTGACGTGCCATCCCTTATGCGCTGAGTGCTGCGCGTAGCGCGTCGCGGCCGGTGCGCCGCTGTTCGCGTTCGGCGGCGACGTCGAGGACGTCTTGCACGCGGATGCGGCGGTGCCTGCTGCCAGGAAGGCGGCGGAAGGGGAGCACGCCGTCTTCGCAGAGGCGGTCGACGAATTGGCGGGTCACGCCGAGGAGCTCGGCGGCCTCGGCGGGTGTGACTTCGTCCTCGGCTCGCAGCACCACGATCCGCGCCCCGTGGGCGACGTCGTCAAGCATGGAGCGCACCGCGGCTTCGACCGGGGTGTCGCCGACGAGCCGCGCCGCGAGACTTTTCGCGTCGGCGCGCACGGCGGGGTCGACCGGGTCGAGCACGGTCGCGAGTGCATGTGCTGCCATGTCCACCATGATACTCCTATCTGCAATAACGGCAACCGCTTCCGATTCGTGCCAGGTGTCCCCCAGGTGTCCCCGAGCATCCTGAGGACGCCGATTCTCCGTGAGTCTCGAGTGTGTGGAGTGTGTCACGAGTGACCGTCTGTCAAGGTGAAATCACCTGATCATGCCTGGAATGCCGCATGATTCCGCGACAAAGCGAACCTTCGGTCAACGGAGGTCCGGATTGGCCATTTCACCCTGCTAAGGTGGAGTCCCCGTAAGGGGACCGAGGGTTCAAATCCCTCCGTCTCCGCCAAAGAATACCTGGTCAGAAGCGTTTTTTGCCAGGGTTACTGCCCGTTATCTCGGACCTCAAATCTCGCCATTTGTGCCTCCCAGGTGTCCCCTGCGGGGATACCTGGGGGACATCTGGGACGCTCAACCTGCCCTCGTCAGAGCGGATGGAGGGTCCCACGGCGCGTCATTCCGCGGAACAGCTGAGCGGAGTCCCGCGAGGGGACGCCACCCCGCAGGGGTGATGCACTGTGCGGGGATCGCTTACGTCTACTCGAAGCCGAATATGTCGGAGTTCTCCGCGATGCGGGCGAGCTTGACCGACTTGGGATCGCGGAGCGGCCTTCCTGCAGATGCCAGCGCAGCATCACCTGGACCGCGCTCATGACATTCGGCGTCCGTCGGCGTTCCCGGCTGGTCGATCTCGCGGTCGGCGATCTGCGACTGCGGTCCGATCGTCGTGCAAAGGACGACGGCTCGACGCGCGCTGGGTGCCGCGCGGATGGTTCCGGACGCGGCGAGCGTCGGCATCCCGCCGGTGCGTCGTGCCTCGCGGACGACGCGCACCTGGGCGAACTGCCCAATCTGCTGGCGCACCCCTCGCTCTACTGTCTGGAAGGTGACACTGTGCGTCTTGCGACGCAGCGAAGGGAGCGTGGGCAGTGCTCAGGTTGGGTATCGATGTCGGCGGCACCAATACGGATGCCGTGCTGGTCGAGGGCAAACAGGTCCTCGGCGCGACTAAGGCGGCCACAAGTGCCGACGTGACGACGGGCATGGTGCAGGCGATCGCCGGCATCGCGCAGTCGACGAAGGTCGACCCTGGTGCCATCTCGGCGGTGATGATCGGAACGACGCACTTCATCAATGCGCTCGTCGAGGCGAACCGTCTCGCCCCGACCGCCGCGATTCGGTTCGGGCTGCCGGCCACCAGTTCCCTCCCCCCGCTCATCGGATGGCCGCAGCGGCTCGTCGACGCGATTCAGGGCCGTAGCTACCTGTGCCATGGCGGGCACGAGTACGACGGCTCGCAGCTCTCCCCGTTCGATGAGGGCGAGTTCCTCCGGGCGATCGAGGATGCGCACGGTGCGGGCATCCGCTCGTTCGCAATCTCATCGGTGTTCTCCCCAGTGAACGCGGAGTTCGAGCAGCGCGCCGCGCAGATCCTCGCCGAGCAGCTGCCCGACGCCGCCGTGAGCCTTTCACACGAGATCGGCCGGATGGGCATCCTCGGCCGCGAGAACGCGACGATCATCAACGCGTCGCTTCGCGAGCTCGCTGAGCACGTCACCGCGGGCCTGCGTCGCACGGTCGCCGAGGCGGGCATCACGTCACAGGTCTTCCTCAGCCAGAACGACGGCACGCTCATGGACATCGACTACGCGCGGCGCTACCCGGTCGCAACGTTCGCATCCGGCCCCACCAACTCGATGCGTGGCGCAGCCTTCCTCTCAGGGCAGCAGGACTGCGTCGTCGTGGACGTGGGCGGCACCACCACCGACGTCGGGATGCTTCAGAACGGCTTCCCGCGCGAGGCCACGACGGATGTCTCCGTCGCCGATGTGCAGACGAACTTCCGGATGCCGGACGTCCTCTCGGTGGGCATCGGTGGAGGAAGCCTCGTGAAGGATGCCGAGATCGGCCTCCGTGTCGGCCCCGAGAGCGTCGGTCACCGCCTCACGACGGAGGCGCTCGTCTTCGGCGGCGTGCAGCTCACCGCGACCGACATCGCCGTCGCTCACGGCATCGCCGAGGTCGGGGACGGCTCTCTCGTTCGCCATCTCGATCGGGCGCTGGTGACGTCGACGCTTGCGAACATCGCGGAGCGGGTCAACGACGTCGTGGATCGGATGAAGGTGTCCGCGGAGCCCGTGCCGGTCGTCGCCGTCGGCGGGGGAAGCTTCCTCGTGCCCGACGAGATGTTCGCCGCATCGGTCGTCCTCCGACCCGACCACTACGCCGTCGCCAACGCGATCGGCGCCGCCATCGCGGAGATCGGCGGCGAGGTCGACCGGGTGTTCAGCGTCACCCCTGGCACGCGGCAGTCGGTGCTCGACGACGCGCGCCAGGAGGCCGTCGACCGGGCGGTCGCCGCGGGTGCCGACCCCTCGAGCGTGAGGGTCGTCGACGTCGAGGAGGTGCCGCTAGCGTACCTGCCCGGCAGCGCCGCCCGCATTCGCGTCAAGGCCGTCGGAACCCTCAATGTCGAAGTCGCCGTGGGAGGCACACATGCGTGAGATCAATGTCGAGAACCTGGCCGACATGGCGCGCGGCGCCGCGATCCTCGGCACGGGCGGCGGTGGCGACCCGTACGTCGGGCTGCTGCTGGCTGAGCAGGCGATCCGCAGGCACGGTCCGGTGACGCTCCTGTCGGCGGACGAGGTCTCGGACGACGCGACCGTCGTGCCCTCGGCGTTCATGGGTGCTCCGACCGTCATGCTCGAGAAGTTGCCGACCGGGAACGAGATGGTCACGTCGCTCCGCGCCATCGAGTCGGTCATCGGTCGCCGAGCGACCCACACGGTCTCGCTCGAGGCGGGCGGGCTCAATTCGATGATCCCGATCGTCACGGCGGCTGAGCTCGGCATCCCGCTCATCGACGCGGACGGGATGGGGCGCGCCTACCCCGAACTGCAGATGCTCATTCCGACGCTCGGTGGAATCACCGCGAGCCCTATGGCACTCGCCGACGAGCGTGGCAACGCCGTGGCCTTCAACACGATCGACAACGCGTGGGCGGAGCGCCTCGCCCGCTCGGTTGTGACCGACATGGGATGCAGCGGCGGCATGAGCCTCTACGTGCTCACCGGGCGTCAGCTCAAGGACCTCATGGTGCACGACACACTGACGCTGTGCGAGGAGATCGGCCACGCCGTGCGGCTCGCGCGGGAGTCGCATGAGGACCCGGTGCTCGCCGCCGTGTCGGTCACGGGCGGGAGGCAGCTCTTCCAGGGCAAGATCACCGACGTCGAGCGCAATACGGTCGGCGGTTTTGCTCGTGGTCTCGCGCGGCTCGACGGCGTCGGGGGAGATGTCGGGGCGACGCTCGAGATCGACTTCCAGAACGAGAACCTCGTTGCGCGGCGGGGAGGGGAGGTCCTCGCGAGCGTGCCCGACCTCATCTCGGTGCTCGATACCGAGAGCGGTGAGGCCGTCACGACGGAGAAGCTCCGGTATGGACTGCGCGTGAGCGTCATCGCGTCCCCGTGCGACCCGCGCTGGCGTTCGCCGGAGGGTCTCGAGCTCGCCGGCCCCGCCTACTTCGGCTACGC
This sequence comes from Microbacterium candidum, assembly GCF_030315975.1. Lineage (GTDB taxonomy): Bacteria > Actinomycetota > Actinomycetes > Actinomycetales > Microbacteriaceae > Microbacterium > Microbacterium candidum. Next base: position 1,054,583 of record NZ_JASXSZ010000001.1, read on the forward strand.
GCACGAGTATCAGCCCGTCTGAGATGCCTCGCCGCGGCGCCTTCCTTGTTGAGATCATGGAGTCGTGAGGAAGGACCGGTTCGGCTTAGAAGACGCGGAGGACCTCGTCGCAGGCGCACGCCTCCTGGCCTCGGGGGGCGGCGGGGACGTGCGCATCGGGGGACTCCTGCTGACGACCGAGCTGCGCATCGCCGCGGACGAGGGACGGCAGCTCCGCCTGGTCCCGGCGGCGGAGCTGCCGCCCGACCTCCTCGTGGTGCACGTCGGGATGGTTGGCTCGCCGGACGTCTACTCGGAACGGCTGGTAGACCCGCATGACATCCGGCTGGCAGTGCGGGCACTCGCCGACCGCCTGCAGTCCGCGATCGGTGCGATCGGCATCATCGAGATAGGGGGGCTGAACGCGGTGCTCGGCGCGACCTGCGCTCTGGAACTCGAGGTGCCGCTCATCGACGGCGACATCATGGGGCGCGCCTTCCCCTTCATCACGCAGACGACCCTCGCGGTCGCCGGACACCGCCCGGAGCCAATCGCGATCGCCTCTCCGGCCGGCGATGTCGCGGTCTACGATGGCGCAACGACGGGAGCGACCCAGCGTCTGCTCTCCAGCGGGGCCGCCGCGATGGGCGGTCTCGCAGCGACCGCGATGTACCCGATCCGCGCGGGCGACCTCGCTGCGCACGGCATCCGGGGGAGCGTCCGCACGGCCTGCGAACTGGGACACCGCTATCGTGCGTACATTGCAAGCCATCGCGCGGGCGATCTCGAGGAGTTCGCGCGGGCTCTCGGTGCGACTCCCGTCGCGACCGCCCGGATCGACGAGGTGCGCCCGCGCGATGGAAGGCACGTCGGCAGTGCGACGCTGCACGACGTCGTGACCGGCGCCATCATCCGGGTCGACTTCCTGGAGGAGTATGCGCTCGCGACTGTCGACGGGACGATCGTGACCGGAGCGCCCGAGGTCATCGTCGTGATCGATCACGTGACGCTCACGCCGATGCGATCCGACGAACTGCGCCGCGGCCATACGGTGCTGCTCATGAGCTTCGCGCCGCTGCATCCATGGGCCGTCGCGGATATCGCGACGGTCGGACCGGCGGCGTACGGCATCGAGGTCGAGGAGACGCACGTATGACCTCCGTCGCCCAGCTGCTCTCCGAACCCGTCCTCACATCGGCGTCGGTCGTCGCGGGCGGGGCAGGCGTCGACCGCGCTGTGGACGACGTCGTGATGTACGCCTCCGCCCGAGACATCCCGACCGCTGACGGCGCTGCCGGAGCGCTCGTCGTGTGCGGCGAGGCGGACGTGACGCCCGCGTACAAGATCGACGCGCTCGTGCGGCGCGCCGACCACCTGGGCGCGTCCGCCGTGCTCGTGATCGCTGCACACGGGCATCCGCTGCTGTCCGGCATCCGCCTTGCCGACCGGCTCGGGCTCCCCGTGTTGTGGATCGTGCAGGAGGATCCCTTTCCTCTCGCGGTCGAGCTGGCCGTGCGCGTGCGCACGCCGCACGTGACACGGGCGGACGCTCTGCTGCGCGTCCCCGAAGCGCTCGCGACCGCGAAAGACCTCGATGCGATCACGCTGCGCACGGCGGCGCTCGCTGAGACGTCGGTCGCGGTGCTCACGGCAGACGGGAGCCGCATCGCGGGCGACGCCGCCGGCGATAGCGAGATCCGCTTCGATCTGGCGGTCGCCCAGCGCGGCGATCGCGTCGTCGCCCAGCCCGTCGTGCTCCCGCAGGCGTCGGCCGCGGGGGCATGGCTCGTCGCTGTGGTGGACGGTTTCGATGGGATGCGGCGGACGATCGTCGCCGATATCCTGGCGCTCGCAGAGCCATACGTGCGCGCGTGGTTCGTGGGCGAGGCCGCTCGGCTCGATCGCGACGCCGTGTTCCTCGCGCATCTGCTGAACTCGGTCATCGGCGAGGCGGATGATCCGAGCCGTGACGTCATCGAGAAGGCGGCGAGCGTCGGCTGGCGCCTCCAAGAGTGGCACACCGGCATCTACGTCGTCACCGACGACCCTCGTGCTCCCTCCGACCGCGACTCGACCGCGGCGCAGCTGCGGCGCGAGCTCGCGAGGCACGACATCCGGCTTGGCGGTATGGCCGACCATTCCGGAGGGTGGGCGATGTGGGTCACCGATCGTGCTGAGCCGTCGGCCGATGACGTGCGCGCCCTCGTGCGCGGGCTCCGCCTCGCGCTCGCCGACCTGCCGCGCGAGTGGGGCCTCGTCGTCGGCGTCGGTCGGCATCACAGAGGCAGCCGCGGACTCGCCGATACGCTCGCCGAGGCTCGCAATGCCGGATACCTCGCCCGCAGCCGCGAGTTCCGGCCCTCCGTCGACCACACCGACGAGCTGGGAGTCGCCCAGCTGCTGGCGACGTTGCAGCAGTCCGATGTCACGCGCGCCTTCGCGGAGTCGGCGCTCGCTCCGATCAGCGACCCCGCGAGCAGCCACCTGCTCGCGACCCTCACGGCGTACCTGCAGAACGGCGGATCCGTTGTCTTCACCGCTCAGGCGCTGAACGTGCATCGCAACACGGTGACGGCGCGCCTTCAGCAGCTGCGCGACAGGCTCGGCGTCGACCTCGACGACGCGAGCCTGCGCCTGGCTCTGCAGATGGCCGTGCGCGCCATCGACGCGGGTCCGTCGCATCCGCCCGCACCCTGATCGGCATCCGCCCGGGCGACCGGTGCAGGACGCACAGCCGTCTTTTCGAGGTGTGCATGCGGCACAGCCGCCACGGCGGGCCGCAGGCCTAGCGTCTCCTCAAGACCACTAGTCGCACAACGAAGGAGTTTTCCATGCACCTCCGCGTCATCCTGCCCGTCATCGGAGACGGCTTCATCGAGCATGTCCGCACCGAGGTGGAGGCGTGGGCTTTGCCGACGACGACAGTATCGGTCGTTTCGCTCGCCCGCGGCACAGCGAGCATCGAGTCCGAGTACGACGAGGCGCTGTCGGCGCCTGGCATCCTGGATCGCATCGAGGAGTGCGCCGTCGACGGCGTCGACGGCGTCTTCATCACCTGCTTCGGGGACCCGGGTGTGCACGCGGCGCGCGAGATCATCGACGCGCCGGTCGTAGGAGGCTTCGAGCCCGCCGTGCTGACAGCGCTGAGCCTCGGCGAGAAGGTCGGGATCATCACGGTCCTGCCCAATGTGCTTCCGATGATCCGCGGCCTCGCGCGCCGCTATGACGTCGACAATCGGATCGGCACGATCCGCGTCGTCGACATCCCCGTGCTCGGCCTCGACGGGGATGACGGCATCCTCCTCGACCGACTCGAGGAGCAGGCCGTCTCGGCGATCGAGGCGGGCGAGGCGGACGTCATCATCCTCGGATGCACAGGCATGCTCGGGGTGGCGGACGCCCTCAAGGCGCGGCTCGCCGGCCGCGGCTTCGTCGTCCCGGTCGTCGACCCGACCGCGGCCGCCGTCACGTGGATCGAGAGCTCGGTCCGGATGGGCCTCACACCGAGCCGGTTGACGTACATGGCGCCGCCCGCGAAGGCCCGCAACCTGTGACCACCCTCCCTCCGGAGCACCCGATGCGCGTCGACCCGGCCAAGACCGGACCGGCGCGCATCGGCCTGTGGGTCACGATGCTCGGTCCGTTCGGGATCGAGGCCCTGGCCGGTTTCGAGCTGGACTGGATCGGCATCGACCTGCAGCACGGCGACATCCCGCTTCACGCGCTGCCGCCGCTCGTGCGCGCGTGCGAGGCCGCGGGCTTCCCGGTCGCGGTGCGCATCGATGGGCACGACCCGGCGCTGATCGCCCGTGTCGTCGACGGTGGAGCGGATGCCGTCATCGTACCGGCGGTCGACTCCGCCGCACAGGCAGCGGCTCTCGTCCGGGCTGTCCGGCTCCCGCCGGCGGGCGCGCGCAGCAGCGGCATCTCTCGCACATCGCTCGGCGTCGCGCGCGCGGCTTCGCACACGCTCCTGCTGCCGATGATCGAGACCGCGGCGGGATTCGCGGCGCTCGACGAGATCCTCTGCGTGCCCGGCGTGGACGGCGTCTTCGTGGGACCGTATGACCTGTCGCTGTCTCTCGGCACCGACGGTGTCGCGGACCCGCGCACCATCGAGGCGGCGCGAAAGGTCGTCGACAGCGCCCGCGGCCGCGGCCTGGTGAGCGGGATCTACAGCGGGAACGCGGACATCACCTCGCGATTCGGGGACGTGTCGCTGCTGGCGCTCGGCAGTGACGTGGACGCGCTCCGCCACGGACTCGGCGAGCTCCTCGAGTCGGCGCCGGGAGTGCCGCCAGCGGGCTGAGCGGGCGTCGTGCACCGTGCACGGGGATGCCGCTCCGACTGTGCACACCCCCTCTCGGCGGGGCTGACCGTGGCGCCTAGCGTGGGACCATGACAATCGCTGCCTCGTCCTCCGCACCGCGGTCCCGCCCGTTCGGTGTCGCGTTCGCGCCCGCCACCGTTACGGCGCGCTGGACGGTCGCCGACGGCTGGAGCGAGCTGCGTCTCGACCCGCTCAGCGACCTCTCCCTGAGCCCGGCGACGATGATCTTCCACTACGGACAGGCGATCTTCGAGGGGCTCAAGGCGTATCGCAGCGCGGCGGGCGACGTCCGGCTGTTCCGCCCTGAGCGCAACGCCGCGCGGTTCCAGGCATCTGCCCGGCGGATGTCGATGCCAGAACTGCCGCAGGAGACGTTCGTTGCCGCGGCCGAGCTGCTCGTGGACGCTCAGCGGGAGCAGGTGCCGGTAGAGGCGGGTCACAGCCTGTACCTGCGGCCGTTCATGATCGCGACTGAGGCGACGCTCGGTACCCGGCCCGCGAACGAATATCTGTTCAGCATCATCGCCTCGCCCTCAGGCCCGTACTTCTCCGGCGGCTTCGACGCGATCACCGTGTGGGCAACGCACGACTACGTCCGCGCGGCGCCCGGGGGCACTGGAGCGGCGAAGTGCGCGGGCAACTACGCGGGCGGCATGATCGCCCAGAGGGTCGCCGCGGAGCACGGCTGCGATCAGGTGGTGTTCCTCGACGCGATCGAGCGGCGCTACCTCGAGGAGCTCGGCGGGATGAACATCTTCCTCGTCGTCGATGAGGGCGGCGGCCCGACTCTCGTGACGCCGCCGACTTCGGATACGATCCTCGACGGCATCACCCGCGCATCCCTTCTCGAGCTCGCCCCGGATCTTGGTCTGACGACCGCCGAGCGCCGCGTGGACCTCGCCGAATGGGAGTCGGGAGCGCTGGCCGGCACCGTCCTCGAGGCGTTCGCGTGCGGTACCGCCGCCGTCGTGACACCGATCGGGCGTGTGCGTCATCGCGACGGCGAGTTCACTGTCGGCGACGGCTGCGCGGGACAGTGGAGCGCGCGTCTGCGCGAGCGGCTGCTCGGCATCCAGGAGGGCGTCGTCGAGGACACACGCGGATGGGTGCACCCTCTCTGAGTAAGCGCGGGTACGGATCGCGTGGTGAACGCGGGTCTGCATGGCTCGCGCGGGCGAGCGCTGATGCCCGGAGGCGTCCATTCGACGTCCGGGGCGAGGTCAGGCGGCTTACGAGCCGTGCGCCACCGCGAGCAGCTCGTCGACTGTGGCATCCGTCATGTCGAACGAGGTCATGATCCGCAGGACGCGGAGATCGGCGTCCCAGATATGAAGGGCGTAGCGCGAGAGGAGGCGCGCCTCGACTTCGCGCGCGAAGCGCGCGAACACCGCGTTCGACTGGACGGGTGCCATGATCGTCGTTCCCTCGATCGCCGCGAGGCCCGCCGCCAGCCGGCTTGCAAGGCGGTTGGCCCGGCGCGCGTTGGCGAGCCACAGGTCGTTCTCGAGCAGCGCTACGATCTGTGCTGAGACGAAACGCATCTTGGAGGAGAGCTGCGTGTCTGCCTTCTGAATGGAAGGCAGGCCGTGGGCGGCATCCTGATTCAGGACGACGATGAGGTCCGCCGCCATCGCCCCGTTCTTCGTGCAGCCGAACGATACGAGGTCGATGCCGACATCGGTGGTGAGCGCCGCAAGCGAGGTCCCCAGATGCGCGGCCGCGTTCGCGAGGCGCGCCCCGTCCATGTGCACCGAGAGCCCGGCGGCATGGGCGGTCGCAGCGAGTGCGGTCAGTTCCGAAGCACTATAGGACGTCCCAAGCTCGGTCGACTGGCTGATCGAGACGGCACCGGGATGGGAACGGTGGCGATTCTCGATCTCAGCGGCGGCGCGCTCGATGTCGGCGGGTGTGAGTTTGCCATGCGCCGAGCGGCTGGTGATGAGCTTGAGTCCGCCGATCTCGGCGGCGCCGCATTCGTCCGTGTTGATGTGCGAATTGACGGGTGTGACCACTGACTCCCAGCGGCCGACCATCGAGTGCAGCGCCACGATGTTGGCGCCTGTCCCCGTCAGGACGGGGAATCCCGTCGCGGCGGGGCCGAAGGTCCACGTGACGAGCTCGGCGAGGCGCGCCGTGACGTCGTCCGCTCCGTAGGACGCCGCGGCGCCGGTGTTCGCTGCGGCGATCGCCGCCAGCACGTCGGGATGCGCGCCCGCCACGTTGTCGCTCGCGAAATCGACGAGCTTCGGCACGTCGGTCATCCGCGGCGCCTCTTCGACCAGGCGTCGAGCCCGACGGCGACGAGGAGGATCGAGCCCTGCACGATCTGCTGGATCGTGGTGTTGACGTTCAGGAGCGAGAACCCGTTGCCGATCATGGCGTAGAGCAGAACGCCGAGCGCCGTGCGCCACATGGCGCCCTCGCCACCGAAGATGCTGGTGCCGCCGACCACGACGACGGCGATCACGATGAGCGGCAGGTTGGCGCCCACGTCCGCCTGGCCGGCGCCGATCTTGCTCGCCGCGAGGACACCCGCGATCGAGGCGGCGAGGCCCGACAGCACGAAGACGCTGGTGTGCACGAGTCGCACGCCGATGCCGGAAAGACGCGCCGCCTCCGGGCTGCCGCCGACCGCGTAGACGCGGCGGCCGTAGACGGTGCGTGCGAGGACGAACCACGCGATGAAGAAGATGACGACGAATGCCGCCCCGGGGATCGTGAGTCCTAGGACCACCCCTTGGCCCAGGGCCGTGAATGCGGGGTCGGTGACGCTCACGAGCAGGCCACCGGAGATCGCGACGGCGATGCCGGCGAGCATGAGCGAGGTCGCGAGCGTCGCGATGAACGGGTTGATGTTGACGACGGCGACGGCGATGCCGTTGATCAGTCCGACGACGATCCCGGTCGCGATGCCGGCGGCGAAGCCCATCCATGCGACTCCCGTCGCGTTCGCGATCGTCGCCGCGACCACGCCCGACAGCGCGTAGATCGCGCCGACCGACAGGTCGAACATCCGGCTGATGAGCACGAACGTGCCGGCGCACGCGATGATGCCGACGCTCGCCCACTGATCGAGCAGGTTCGTGACGTTCATCGGCGACAGGAACACCGGCGAGGCGATCGACATGAACGCGAACAGCAGGATGCAGATCACGACGATCACGTTCTGCGAGAGGAACCCTCCCGCCCTGTGCAGCGCGCCCCGGGAGGGCGGCGCCTCCGTCTTCGCATCCTTCGCCGATGCGGCCGTGCGCGTCGCGGTCTCCGTCTTGACGTCCATCGCCGTCTCCTCCCTCATCCGTGCTGCTGCTCGCTCGCGAACGCGGCGCTCATGATCGACCGCTCCGTGAGGTCGTCGCCCTCGAGCTGCGCGCTGACGCGTCCGCGGTTCATGACGACGACCCGGTGAGCGAGGCCGAGGATCTCCTCGAGCTCGCTCGAGATGAGCAGCACCGCGACGCCGTTGCTCGCGAGATCCGCGATCAGTTCGTAGATCGACTTCTTGGCGCCGACGTCGACGCCCCGGGTGGGCTCGTCCACGATGAGCACCTTGGGGTCGGTCATGAGCCACTTGCCGAACAGGACCTTCTGCTGGTTGCCTCCGGAGAGCCGCTCGACGGCGACTCCGGGCTTCTTCAGACGGATGTCGAGCCGCCGCACCATGTCGGTCGCGGCCTTGGCGACCTTGCGGGTGCGCACGATGCCGGCGACCTGGTCGCGGTCCATCGTGGCCATCGTGAGGTTGTCGTCGACGGGAAGCGCGAGCACGAGGCCCTGATTGCGGCGCGACTCCGGCACCATGGCGAGGCCGAGGGTCTTCGCATGCCGGGGCGAGCGGGCCCGGATGCGCCGGCCGCGCAGGAGGATCTCGCCGCGGTCGACCGGGTCCGCGCCGAAGATCGCGCGCGCCACTTCGGAGCGCCCCGCGCCGACGAGCCCCGCGACGCCGAGGATCTCGCCCGGATGCAGGTCGAAGGAGACGTCCTCGAACGCGCCGCGGCGCGTGAGGCCGCGCACCGACAGGATCGGCTCGCCGGCGCCGGCGGGCGCCTTGGGTGGGAACACGGACGTCAGCGGCCGGCCGAGCATCCCGGCGATGAGGCTCGCGTGCGTCTCGTCGGCGGTGTCCGCGGTGCGCACGACCCGGCCGTCGCGGAGGATCGTCACCCGATCCGAGATCGCGAGCACTTCGTCGAGGTGGTGGGAGATGAAGACGATGGTCGCGCCGTCGGCGCGGAGCTCCTCGAGGGCGTCGAACAGGAGCGCGGCGTCGCCGGGACCGAGCGCGGCGGTGGGCTCGTCGAGGATGATGACGCGTGACTCGCGGGCGAGCGCGCGGAGGATCTCGACCTTCTGCTGGCTGCTGAACGGGAGGCTCCCGACGCGGGCGCGGCTCGGGATGCCGAAGCCGATGCGCGCGTCGAGCTGGGCGTACCGCCGCTCGAGCTCCTTGGTGGTGAGCACCCCGGCCACGTTCGGCTCGCGGCCGAGGAACACGTTCTCGCGGACCGTGAGGGCGGGGACGAGCGCGACCTCCTGCGCGATGAGGCTGATGCCGGCGGCGAGCGCGGCGGCGGGCGTGTCGAACGAGACCGTCCGTCCGTCGACGACGAGCTCGCCCTCGTCCGCGGACTGCGCGCCCGCGATGATGGAGCACAGCGTCGACTTCCCCGCGCCGTTCTCTCCGACGAGGGCGTGGATCTCGCCGCGCCGGAACGCGAGGTCGACGTCGGAGACCGCGGCCTGGCCGCCGAACCGCTTCGTCACTCCGGTGAGACGGATGATGTGGGGCGTGTCCACGCCCTGATGCTCGGTGCTCACGATTCCCCGTCCTGGGTCCGGCGTCGGATGCTGGGGGCGGCCGTGCGGGCGCGGGCGCGGGGGGGCGTCGCCGGGCCGCCCGGCCGCGATCTCATCCGGCGGTCCACTCCGCCTGGAACGCCTTGCCGGCGTCGGTGCTGAGGGTCTTCTTCGTGGCCACCGGGCCGATCTTGGAGTAGTCGAGCACGCTGACCGCGGTCGGCACCTTCTCGCCGGAGCGGGCCTTGAGCGCCAGCTTGACCCCCTCGTAGCCCTCCGTGTACGGCAGGGAGAGCGGGGCTCCGTAGATCGTGCCCGCGCGGATCCCGGCGATGTCCTCCTCGGTGGCGCCGTTGCTCACGACCGTGATCTTGCCGGTGCGGCCGACCTGCTCGATGGCCTGCATGGCGCCGGCGATCGGCTGGCCCGACGCGGCCGCGATGACGTTGAGGTCGGGGTGGGCGGTGAGGATGTTCTGCGCCGTCGCGAGGCCGGTCGCGCGGTCGAAGCCGCCGGGCTGCTCGGAGACGAGCTCGATCGAGCTGTGGGCCGCGAGCGTCTTCTTGACGGCGGCGGTGCGCAGCTGGTCGGATGCCTGCGCCGAGTCGCCGGGCATGTACGCGACCTTGCACGGGTCGATGCCGGCGCACGCGTCGACGATGAGACCGCCGATGTACTTGCCGGTCTGGGCGAGGTCAACGCCGACGGTGATGAGGCCGTCGACGGACGACTGGAGCGTCGTGTTGTCGGTTCCGATCGTCGACAGCAGCGACACGACCTCGACGCCCTTGCTCCGCGCCTGCGTCATGACCGGGGCGAGCGCGGCCGGGTTGAGCGGGTTGATGACGAACATGTCGTACCCGCCCTTCGTGAGCGCGTCCTGCACCTGACTGACCTGCGTGGTCGGGTCGAAGGCGGCGTCGAACTTCGTGACGTGCGCGCCGACCTCCTTCGCGGCCGCCTCGACGCCGCGCAGGTTCGCGGCGGTGTAGGTATTGGTCGCGACGGGATTGAAGAACGCGATCTCGAGGGTGTGGGAGTCGGAGGGCGACGCAGTGGACGCCGTATTGGAGCATCCCACGAGCGCAACCGCCGTGGCCATCAGTGCAAGCGAGGCGGTAAGGACCTTCCGGTTCATGCGGGTACACCTTCCTGGGACTCAACGAGGCGTTGAGGGCGATTGCTCAGAAGGTAGGCGCCACCAGTCCGGGAGGCACTGGGCCACATGTCCGTCCAGTGAACGGTCGGCGTGCAATCTGCACAGCACGCCGACCGCGGAATTCACGGGCAAGGAAAGTACGTCTGCTTGCTGCAGACGACGCGAAGTGCCGGGGCCAGAGGACGGACTCTCGCTTGCTTACCGCACCCCGATTGCGAGCAGGCCTCCCGCGCGAACGTGAAGGAGCGTGCTCTGGAACGAGGGTCCGGCCACGAGCGAGCAGGACAAGAGCTGGGTCGCGAGGGAAGGATCGTCGATCCCTGGTTGATCGGACCCTGAACGAGGGTGCGAAGTGCGCGCAGGATGAGTGACGACTACCCGGAGGGAAAGGCTCATGCCGCAACCGCTCGACATCCGAGTTCCCGACTTGAACGGCAGGCGCGCGCTCGTCACGGGTGCGAGCGACGGTGTCGGCTTCGAGATTGCGGCACGTCCCGCGCGGGCCGGCGCGGCCATCGTCGTGCCCGTGCGCGATGAGGCGAAGGGGAAGCTGCCGCCGAGCGGATCCGTGCGCGTACACCCCGTGCGCGCATCCAGGTCCTTCCGCTGGACCTCGCGTCGCTCGAGTCGGTCGCCGCGTTCGCCGACACGCTGCTGCGGGACGGCAGCACGATCGACATCCTGATCGCGAACGCGGGGGTGATGAACCCGCCCAGTCGACAGCTCACCGTCGATGGGAACGAGCTGTAGTTCGCGACCAACCATCTCGGGCACTTCGCGCTCATCGCGCAGTCCTGCCGCTCCTGAAGGCAGGTCTCGAGCGCATTACGAGCCAGGTGAGCATCGCCGCCGATCAAGGAGCGATGAGGTGGGACGACCTCGCTTGGGCGCATGGGTACGACCCGATGAAGGCATACAGCTCGTCGAAGATCGCATTCGGATTGTTCGCAATGGAGCTGCAACGGCGATCGGATGCGGCGGGCTGGCGGCTGCGGAGCAACCTGTCGCACCCCGGCATCGTGCAGACGAATCTTCTCGCCGCGCAACCGGGAATGGGGCGCCCGAAAGACACCACGGTGGTGAAGGCGATCCGATGGATGTCGGCACGCGGCCTCCTCGTCGGCACGCCGTCGTCCGCGGCGCTGCCAGCCGTGTACGCGGCGACGGACCCGGACGCGCGCGGCGGTCGGCTGTATGGGCCGAGGGGGTTTCGGCACCTGGGCGGGCTGCCGGCGGAGCAGCCGCTGTACACGCGACTACAGAGCGAGCGCGACGCGGTCCGAGTGTGGGACATCTCCGAACAGCTCACCGGCATCCGCTTCAGGGCATGAGCCGACAGGCGTCACGGACGAATCCGCGATGCCTGGCTGAAAGCCGACGTCTGCCCGAGACTCGAATCATGGACAGAGCGCCTCTCGCCGACTTCCTCCGGCGTCGCCGAGAGGCATTGCAGCCGGAGGACGTGGGTCTTCGGCGCGGCCCGCGGCGCCGCACGTCGGGCTTACGGCGTGAAGAGGTCGCCGCCCTCTGCGACATGTCGGTCCACTACTACAGTCGACTCGAGCAGGCCCGCGGTCCGCGGCCTTCCGGGCAGATGCTCGCCGCGATCGCCCGCGGCATGCGACTCACCCTCGACGAACGCGACCACCTGTTTCGCCTCGCGAGTCACACGGCACCCGCACGAGCCCTGCGCGGCGAGCACGTGTCACCCGGTCTGATGCGCGTACTAGACGCCGGCTGCACGGGCACCGTTCGGGGACGAGACCCGATTCGTCGGCCCCATGCGAAGCATCGGCTACCGCTGGTTCATGGACCCCGCAACCCGCGATGTGTATCCACCCGAGGACCATGCGGCGCTGTCGCGGGCCTTCACCGCCGACATCCGCTCCGCGTACGCGAAGCATCCTGCACACTCTCGCGCTGGCGCCATCGTCGATGCCCTTCTCGCGGAGAGCGCGGAGTTCGCGGCGCTGTGGGAGTCGCACGAGGTGACGTCTACGCACTCGCGCGAGAAGGGGCTGCAGCACCCCGAGGTCGGCGTGATGGACATGCATTGCCAACTCCTGGTCGATCCTGAACAGGGACAGACCCTTCTCGTGCTCACCGCGACCCCGGGCACCGAAAGCTACGAGCGTCTGCGACTGCTCGCCGTCATCGGGACCCAGGAGATCTCACCCGCCCAGTGAACCGGCGGGAGCGACTGCTTCGCGCCCCGACGGTGTCCCTGGACATTCACGCAACCACGCTTGCCTGACCGCACGAACCGGCCGGTGAATGCAGCGGTAGGGGCTCGGGGGAATGTGCGCCGTGTCTTGACATGACACCAAAATGAATCTAGATTCATTTCAAATGAACACAGATTCATTATTTGGGGGCTTGAGATGACGGATGCCCAGGTAGCGGAGGCGATGAGGACCGCTCGGGCGGCTCGCGCCGATCTGCGTACACGGCAGGTGCTGCGGGCCGCGGCCCGGCTGATGGGCCGCGAAGGCGCCGACGCGGTCTCGATGCAGGCCATCGCGGATGAAGCCGGCGTCAGCGTGGGGCTGATCTACAAGTACTTCGGTAACAAGCAGGATCTGGTTCTCGCGATCACCGTCCAGGTGCTCGACGACGTCGCCATGAGCGTTCCCGCGGCCGTCGACCGAGCGGGAGACGATGCTGTGCTCGCCCTCGCGGCCGGATTCCGTGCCTACTGCGAGACGATCGACGAGCACAGGCACGCGGCGGTCCTCACTTACCGGGAGTCGAAGACGCTCGGCGCCGACGGCCAGAGCGAGCTGAAGCGACGCGAGGTCGCGACGATGAAGCCGCTCGTGGGCGCCGTGCGTCGCGGCATCGACGCCGGCCTGTTCACCGCGGTGGACGCGGAACTCATGACTTATGACCTGGTGATGCTCGCCCACGCGTGGGCGCTCAAGCACTGGTACTTCGAGCGATCCTTCGATCTCGAGGCATATGTCACCCATCAGACCGCGATCGTTCTCGGGGGCCTCATCGTCCCCGAGCGCCGAGCGGACTATCCGGCGCTGCTCCGCCCGTCAGCGGCGCCTCACACCACAGGAGGACGATGATGACCGACTACGAAGACATCACCTATGAGATCGCGGACCACGCCGCGATCATCACGATCAATCGGCCTGAACGCTACAACGCGTTCCGCGCCCGGACCGTCGAGGAGATGATCAAGGCGTTCCGATCCGCGTGGTCGGACCCGCAGGTGCGGGGGGTCATCCTCACGGGTGCAGGGGACAGGGCGTTCTGCAGCGGCGGTGATGTCAAGCAGCGTGCGGAGACCGGCGACTACGGTCCGAGCGAGTCGGGCATGTTCGAGATCGGCAACCTACACAAGACGATTCGCGACATCCCCAAGCCGGTCATCGCGGCTGTCAATGGCGTCGCGGTCGGCGGGGGCCATGTGCTGCATGTGCTGTGCGACCTGTCGATCGCCTCCGAGACCGCGCGCTTCGGCCAGTCCGGCCCGAAGGTGGGCTCGTTCGACGCCGGGTTCGGGTCGGCGTACCTCGCCCGCATCGTCGGCGAGAAGCGCGCGCGGGAGATCTGGTACCTGTGCCGTCAGTACGACGCACAGACTGCCGAGCGCTGGGGGTTGGTCAACGCGGTGGTGGCCCCCGAACGACTCCTCGACGAAGCGAAGGCGTGGATCGCCGAGATCGCCGAGAAGAGCCCGACCGCGATCCGCATGCTGAAGCAGTCGTTCAACGCCGACACCGACCACCAGGCCGGTCTCAGCAACATGGCGATGACCGCGCTCGACTTGTTCACCTCGTCGCCGGAGGGCGCGGAGGGCGCCGCCGCGTTCGCCGAGAAGCGCGCCCCCGAGTTCGACAGCTACGTGGCCTGGCACTGACATGGACTTCGCCCTCGACGCCGACCAGCGCGACTGGCAGGCCAAGGCCCGCGCCTTCGCCGACGCCGAGCTCGCTCCGCGCTATCAGCAGCGCGAGCGGGACGGCCGCATCGAGCCTGAGATCATCGCCCGCATGGGCGAGCTCGGCTTCATCGCCCCCGAGCTTCCGTCGCGCTACGGCGGGCGGGATGCGCCGCGCCTGCTGAGCGGTCTCATCACGGAGCAGATCAGCCGCGGCGACTTCAACGTCGCGTACGTGCAGGTGGTCGCCTCCCTCGTCGGCCAGGTCATCGCGCGAAACGGCACGGACGCCGTCAAGGACGAGTGGCTTCCGCGCATGATCGCCGGCACGTCGATCGTCGGCATCGGGCTGTCCGAGCCCCACGGCGGATCGGATGCCGGCAACCCGCACCTCTCCGCGCGTCGCGAGCGCGGCGGCTGGGTCCTCAACGGCACGAAGTCGATGTCGTTCAACCGCGTCGCCGACGGAGTGATCGTCTTCGCGAAGACGGATCCGCACGAGCGCAAGCGCGGCCGCGGGATCAGCGCGTTCTTCGTGCCGTTCGCAGCCGAGGGGGTGACCCGCGACCCGGTGGGCGACCTCGGGACGATCGCCGTCGGGCGCGGGTTCGTGCACTTCGCGGACACCTGGATCCCGGAGGAGAACCTCCTCGGGGACGAGGGCAAGGGCTTCACGCAGGTGATGCAGGGCTTCGACTTCAGCCGCGCGCTCATCGCGCTGCAGTGTCTCGCGGTCGCCGAGGTCACCGTCGAGGAGACGTGGGAGTACACGAGCAGACGGGATGCGTTCGACAAGCCCCTGAGCACCTACCAGGGGGTCGCCTTCCCGCTCGCGGAGGCGATGACGAAGATCGAGGCTGCCAAGCAGCTCAGCTACAAGACGCTGTGGCTGAAGGACAACGACCTGCCGCACACGAGCGAGGCGGCCATGGTCAAGTGGTGGGCCCCGCGGGTGTCCGTGGAGACCCTTCACGAGTGCCTGCTGCTGCACGGCCAGTACGGCTACAAGACCGACCGGCCCATCGGCCAGCGCCTGCGCGACGTCATGGGTCTCGAGATCGGCGACGGCACGGCCCAGATCATGAAGCTCATCATCGCCCGGCAGGCCGTCGGGCGGGAGTTCGCGCCGTGAGCGGCGCCGAGGAAGGGAGTAGGCGCATGGGAGCGCTGGAAGGAAAGATCGTCATCGTCACCGGGGCCGCGAGCGGCATCGGCAAGGGGATCGCGACGCGACTCGCCGCCGACGGGGCCGGCGTCGTCGTGAGCGACATCAACGAGGAGGCGGCCGTCGCGACGGCGGCGGAACTGGGCGGCGGAGCCCTCGGCATCCGCACCGACGTCACCGACCGGGCGAGCGTGGATGCGGCGGTGGCCGCTGTGCTCGAGAAGTTCGGCACGGTCGACGTCCTGGTCAACAACGCCGGGTGGGACAAGGTCGAGCCGTTCATGACGAGCAAGGTCCCAGACTGGGACCGCGTCATCGCGATCAACCTGTACGGCACCCTCCACATGTCGCAGGCCGTCCTGCCGATCCTCAAGGAGAAGGGCGCGGGCGCCATCGTCAACATCGGATCGGATGCCGGCCGTGTCGGCTCGTCGGGCGAGGCGGTGTACTCGGCCGCGAAGGGCGGGATCATCGCGTTCTCGAAGACGCTCGCCCGCGAGGTCGCCCGCTACGGCATCCGCGTCAACACCGTCTGCCCCGGCCCCGCGGACACCCCGCTGTTCGCCGGGATCAGCGAGGAGAACCCGAACCTGCGCACCGCGCTGGAGAAGGCCATCCCGATGCGGCGGCTCGCCCAGCCGTCCGACCTCGCCAACGCCGTGGCGTTCTTCGCCGCGGACTCCTCCGCCTACGTGACCGGCCAGACGCTGTCGGTCAGCGGCGGACTCACCATGAGCTGAACACAGCACGCACGCACTCAACGACGAGTGGAAGGAACCCCGTCATGCCCTTCGACACGCTTCTCACCGACGAGAAGATCGAGCAGTTCACCCGCAGCGGCGGATGGAAGAACACCGTCCTGACCGACTACCTGGATGCCGCGGCCGACGCGCACCCCGATCAGACCGCCATCGTCGACGCGCGCGGCAGCATCACGTATCGCGAGTTCCGCGAGCAGGTGGACCGCGCGGCCCTCGGATACCTCGAGCTCGGCATCGTCCCCGGCGACACGATCTCGATCCAGCTGCCGAACTGGCGCGAGTGGCTCATCGCCCACTACGCCGCGGTGCGGATCGGGGCGGTGACCAATCCCCTCATCCCGATCTACCGGGACAACGAGGTCGGCTACATGATGCAGGCGGCGCAGACGAAGCTGCTCGTCACGACCGGCGACTTCCGCGGATTCGACTACGTCGCGATGGCGGGGCGCCTGCGCTCCGGCATCCCGTCGCTCGAGCACGTGCTGGTCGTGCGCCCCACCGCCGAACTGCCCGACTGGGCGCAGAGCTGGGACGACTTCGCCGCGACGCCGTGGGAGGAGCGCCGCGACCCGGCGCAGCTGGCGGGCCTGCGACCCGACCCCAACGAGCTGGTGCTGCTCATCTTCACCTCGGGCACGACCGGCCGCCCGAAGGGCGTGATGCACACGCACAACACGCTCATCGCGGGGTCGATGCCTTGGCCGGACCGGCTCGGCATGGACCACACCGCCGTCGTGCACATGGCGTCGACCTTCGGGCACCTCACCGGGTACCTGTACGGTGTGTCGCTTCCGACGATCCTCGGCGGGACGGGCGTCTTCCAGGACGTGTGGAACGTCGACGAGTTCCTCGCACTCGTCGACGAGCACGGCATCCAGCACACCTCCGGCGCCACGCCGTTCCTGCACGACCTCATCAACGCGCCCGGCCTCGCCGTCCGCGACCTGTCGTCGCTGCGGCGATTCTGCTGCATGGGGGCGCCGATCCCCGGCGTGTTCCTGACCGAGGCGGCCGAGCGCATCCCCGGCATGACCGTGTTCGGCGGATGGGGGCAGACGGAGTGCTGCCTCGTCACGATGGGCCACCCCGACGACCTGCGCGAGAAGATCGCCGCGACCGACGGCAAGGCACTCCCGGGCATGGAGGTGCGAGTCCTCACCGCCGACGGCGCTTTGTCGCCTGTGGGCGAGGAGGGCCGACTGCAGGTGCGCGGGCCGTTTCTGTTCCAGGGCTACGTCGGCGACGACCTGCAGACCGCGCGCGACCTCATCGACGAGGACGGCTGGTTCGACACGGGCGACATCGCGACAATGGATGCCGAAGGCTACATCCGGCTGCAGGGCCGGACGAAGGACGTCATCATCCGGGGCGGCGAGAACATCCCGGTCGCGTACGTGGAGAACATCCTCTACGGGCACCCGTGGATCGACACTGTCGCCGTCGTCGCCCTGCCGCACCCGCGCCTCCAGGAGATCGCGTGCGCGGTCGTCACGATCAACCCCGGCTCGCCGATCTTCACCCTCGAGGATCTCCGCGCGTACTTCGCCGAGAAGGGCGTCGCGAAGCCGTACTGGCCGGAGCAGGTCGTCGTGGTGGAGAGCCTGCCGCGAACACCGAGCGGCAAGATCCAGAAGTTCCAGCTGCGCGCGCAGCTCGAAGGCACCGTCACCGTGACGGACACGGTGCGACAGGTGGGGGCATCCGCATGACCGTCGCCGACATCGACGAGCTGCGCGGGCGATCCGACGTCCTCGGCATCGACGCGCTGCTCAGCGCCGAGGAGCGCGCGACGCGCGACCGCGTGCGCGCGTTCGTCGACGAGCACATCCGCCCGAACATAGCTGACTGGTTCGCGAGCGCGCATTTCCCGGTCGAGATCTCGCGCGAATTCGGCAGGCTCGGTGTGCTCGGCATGCACCTGAAGGGGTACGGATGCCCCGGTCGCAGCGCCGTCGAGTACGGGCTCGCCGCCCTGGAGCTGGAGGCGGGGGACTCGGGTCTTCGCACCTTCGTCTCGGTGCAGGGCTCGCTCGCGATGAGCTCGATCCACCGCTGGGGGAGCGAGGAGCAGAAGCAGCAGTGGCTGCCCGGCATGGCGGCGGGCGAGATCATCGGCAGCTTCGGGCTGACCGAGCCGACCGCAGGCTCCGACCCGTCGAGCATGAAGACGTACGCGCGGCGCGACGGCGACGACTGGATCCTCACCGGCGCGAAGCGGTGGATCGGCCTCGCGCCGATCGCGCAGCTGACGGTCGTGTGGGCGCAGACGGATGACGGCATCCGCGGATTCATCGTCCCAACCGACTCGCCCGGGTACGAGGCGATCACCCTCGAGCCGAAGCTGTCGATGCGCGCGTCGATCCAGGCGGAGCTGCACTTCGACGACATCCGCCTGCCCGCATCCGCGATGCTGCCGGGGGCTAAGGGTCTTCGCGGCCCGTTCTCTGCCCTCAACGAGGCCCGCTACGGCATCATCTGGGGCGTGCTGGGCGCCGCGCGCGACAGCTATGAGGCGGCGCTTCGCTACAGCCTCGAGCGCACGCAGTTCGATAAGCCGATCGCGGGCTTCCAGCTCACGCAGCAGAAGCTCGTGGACATGGTGCTCGAGATCCAGAAGGGCGCGCTGCTGGCCCTCCACACCGGACGCCTGAAGGATGCCGGCACGCTCGACCCGGTGCAGATCTCGGTCGGCAAGCTCAACAACACGCGCGAGGCCATCAAGATCGCGCGTGAGGCGCGCACGATCCTCGGGGGCAACGGCGTGCTGATCGAGCACTCGCCGATCCGGCACGCCGCCAACCTCGAGTCCGTGCGCACCTACGAGGGCACCGACGAGGTGCACACGCTCATCCTCGGCCAGCACCTGACCGGCATCGGAGCCTTCCGGTGAGCGCCGTCGAGACCGAGGTCCAGGGCCGGCTGGGCATCGTCACGCTCAACCGGCCGGAGGCCCTGAACGCGCTCAACTACGCGGTGTGGGACGGCATCCAGTCCGCCCTCGACGCGTTCCGCGACGACCCGGCCGTCGGCGTCGTCGTCTTCACCGGCGCGGGCGAGAAGGCCTTCGCCGCGGGCGCCGACATCGCGCAGCTCACGAATTACACCGTCGTCGACGGGCTCAACGCACGGCTCCAGAAGCTCTTCGACGCCGTCGAGGCATACGACAAGCCGACGATCGCCGCGGTCAACGGGTTCGCGCTCGGCGGCGGCAACGAGCTGGCGTTGGCGTGCGACATCCGCATCGCGACGGAGAGCGCGAAGTTCGGGCTCCCCGAGCCGAACCTCGGCGTGCTGCCCGGCGCGGGCGGCACGCAGCGGCTCTCGCGCCTCATCGGCAAGGGCCGCGCGATCGAGCTGATCCTTACGGGTCGCTTCGTCGGAGCGGAGGAGGCGCTGCGCGTCGGGCTCGTCACCGAGGTCGTGCCGCAGGGCGAGCAGCTCGCCGCGGCGCAGCGCATCGCCGACGCGATCCTCACGAAGGGACCACTCGCCGTGCGGCTCGCGAAGCTCGTTGTGTCGAACGGCTTCGAGACCGATCAGCGGACGGGCCTGCTGCTGGAGCGGCTGGCGCAGGCGCTGCTGTACGGCACGGCGGACAAGGTCGAGGGCACTCAGGCGTTCATCGACAAGCGGCCGGCGCAGTTCCGGGGGGCGTGACATGGTGGAGCGGATCCTCGTGGTCGGCGCGGGCGCGATGGGCTCGCAGATCGGCATGGTCGCGGCTCTCGCCGGCATCGACACGACGGTGCAGGACGTCTCCGCCGAGCAGCTCCCGCGCGCCGAGGCGCAGCTGCGGGACCGCCTCGCGGGACAGGTCGCGAAGGGACGCCGCACGCAGGAGGACGTGGATGCCGCGTTCGCGCGGCTGCGATTCACGACCGAGCTGGAGACCGCGGCGGCCGCGGCCGACTACGTCATCGAGGCGGCCATCGAGCGGATCGACATCAAGCGCGAGCTGTTCGCACGGCTCGGCGCTGCGGCCCCGGCGCACGCGATCCTCGCGACGAACTCGTCGACGATCCCGTCCTCGGAGCTCGCCGACGCGTCCGGGCGCGCGGATCGGGTGTGCAATCTGCACTTCTTCATGCCGCCGCTGGTCATGCGGGCCGTCGAGGTCGTGCGCGGCCCGGAGACGAGCGACGCCACGGTGGCGACGACCACCGCACTCGCGGAGCGGCTCGGGAAGACCCCGGTCGTGCTGAACCGGGAAATCCCCGGGTTCGTCGCGAACCGGCTGCTGTGGGCCATCCGCGAGGAGGCGCTGCGCATGTACGGCGACGGCATCGCGAGTTACCAGGACATCGACGCCGCCGCGCGAGAGGCGCTCGGGCACCCGATGGGGCCGTTCGAGCTCATGGATCTCGTCGGCAATGACGTTGCATACCGCAACAAGATCGCGGTGTACGAACAGACCGGCGACGAGGCCGAGCTGCCGCACCCCGCGCTCGTCGCGTTGTACGAGAAGGGCGACTACGGCCGCAAGACAGGCAAGGGATGGTACGACTATGACTCTCGATGATCCGTTCGTCGCCGCCCTCGCCGAGGGAATCGCCGACGCGCGCGACACCGACTTCTTCCGGCTCGACGACCGGCTCGGCCCCGCCGAACTCGCGCTCCGGGCGAAGGTGCGCGGGTTCGTCGAGGACAGCGTGCTGCCGGTCATCAACCACTACTGGGAGCGCGCGGAGTTCCCGTTCGAGGTCCTTCCCGCGTTCGCGGAGCTGGGGGTCGTCGGGTCGCAGATCGAGGGCTACGGCTGCCCCGGGCTCACGCCGCTGCAGGCCGGCATCGTGACCACCGAGCTCGCGCGCGGCGACGGCTCCCTCAACACGTTCATGGGCGTCCAGTCGAACCTCACGATGGGCACGATCGCCCTCCTCGGCAGCGAGGAGCAGAAGCAGCGCTGGCTGCCGCGGATGGCGGCACTCGAGCTCATCGGCGCCTTCGCGCTGACCGAGGCGGCGCACGGATCCGACTCGGTGGGCCTCGAGACCACGGCGCGCCGCGAAGGCGACGAATGGGTGTTGCAAGGCTCCAAGCGCTGGATCGGCAACGCGAGCTACGCGCACGTCGTCGTCATCTGGGCGCGGGACGAGGCCGACGGCAAGGTGAAGGCGTTCGTGATGCACCGCGAGCCCGACGAGGGCTTCCCCGCGGGGTACGACGCGCAGGTGATCACCGGCAAGATCGGCAAGCGCGCCATCCTGCAGCCGGACATCCGCATCGACGGGCTGCGCATCCCCGAATCCGACCGCCTGCCCGGCGCGAACTCGTTCCGTGACGCGGGCCGCGTGCTCGAGCGCACACGCGGCGGGGCGTCGTGGGAGTCGCTCGGCCACGCCCTCGCCGCCTTCGAGATCGCCGCCGCCTACGCGTCGCGGCGGGAGCAGTTCGGCGGACCGATCGCCCGGTTCCAGCTCGTGCAGTCGACGCTGGCGCAGATGGTGGCGGAGCTGTCCGCCATCCAGCTGATGTGCCACCGCATGGCGGAGCTGCAGGCCGAGGGGACGTGGACCGGCACGATGGCCTCGATCACGAAGCTCGCCACCGCCGACAAGGCCCGCCGCATCTGCCAGCAGGCGCGCGACCTCCTCGGCGGCAACGGGCTGCTCCTCGACTTCCATGTGGCGCGTCACCTGACCGACATGGAGGTCGTGCACACCTACGAGGGCACGGCGCAGATCCAGGAACTGCTCATCGGGCGCGCCATCACGGGCCTCTCGGCGTTCTCCTGAAGACGGAAGAAGGATGACATGACCGACGTGTATCTCGTGGGCGGCGTCCGCACCCCGGTGGGCCGCTACGGCGGCGCGCTGAGCGGCGTGCGTCCGGACGACCTGGCCGCCCTCGTCGTGGGCGAGGCCGTGCGGCGGGCGGGCGTGGAGGCCGCGCACATCGACGAGGTGATCCTCGGCAACGCCAACGGCGCGGGCGAGGAGAACCGCAACGTCGCCCGCATGGCGCTCCTCCTCGCGGGGCTGCCGGACTCCGTGCCCGGCTACACCGTAAACCGGCTGTGCGCCTCCGGGCTGACAGCGATCGCGAACGCCGCGCAGGCGGTGCGGGCGGGGGAAGCGGATGTCGTCGTCGCCGGCGGCGTCGAGTCGATGACCCGTGCGCCGTGGGTGACCGCCAAGCCCGACCGGGCGTGGGGCAAGCCCGGCGAGGCGTTCGACACGTCGCTCGGCTGGCGGTTCGTGAACCCGGTGTTCGCGGCCCAGGAGGGGACGACCTTCTCGATGCCCGAGACGGCGGAGCAGGTCGCGCGGCGCGACCGGATCTCCCGGGAGGATGCCGACGACTTCGCCCTGCGCTCGCAGCGCCGCGCGATCGCCGCCATCGACGGCGGCCGCTTCGTCGACGAGATCGTCCCCGTGCCGGTGCCGTCGCGCGGCGAGCCGCGCATCGTCGACGTCGACGAGGGGCCGCGACGGGAGACCTCCGCGGAGGTGCTCGCCGCCCTGCGCCCCGTCGTGCGCGGCGGGTCGGTGGTGACCGCGGGCAACTCCAGCACGCTCAACGACGGCGCGTCCGCGGTTGTCGTCGCCTCGGCGGACGCGGTCCGCCGGTACGGGCTCGTGCCGCGCGCGCGCATCGTCGGGGCGGCTTCGGCCGGCGTGCCGCCGCAGATCATGGGCGTCGGGCCGGTCCCGGCGACCGAGAAGCTCCTCGCCCGCGCGGGCGTGTCGCTCGGCGACATCGGCGCGATCGAGCTCAACGAGGCCTTCGCAGCCCAATCCCTGGCCGTCATCCGCCGTCTCGGACTCGACGAGGCACGGACGAACGCGGACGGCGGCGCGATCGCGCTGGGTCATCCGCTGGGATCTAGCGGCGCCCGGATCGTCGTGACGCTCCTCGGCCGGATGGAGCGCGAGGATGCGGCGCTCGGCCTCGCGACGCTCTGCGTCGGCGTGGGCCAGGGCGTCTCGATGCTGATCGAGACGGTCTGACATGCGGGCCGTGCGCGCGGTCTCCCAGGACTACGACGAGCCGCTGAGCGGTCTGCGCCTGGAGGACGTCCCGGAGCCGATTCCGCCTGCGGGGTGGACGATGGTGCGGGTCGCCGCGGCGGCCCTCAACCCGCACGACGTGTGGACGCTGCGCGGCGTCGGGCACCCCGCGGAGCGCATCCCGATCACGCTCGGCTGCGATGCCGCCGGCTGGGACGAGGCCGGGAACCCCGTCGTCATCTACCCGACCCTCGGCGATCCGGATGCCGGGTTCGGCGACATCACGTTCGACCCTGCGCGGGGCCTCCTGTCGGAGACCGTGGACGGGACCCTCGCCGAGAAGGTGGCCGTCCCTCGCGGGCATCTGGCGCCCAAGCCCGAGTTCCTGTCGTTCGAGGAGGCGGCGGCCCTGCCCGTCACCTTCGGGACCGCGTATCGCATGCTGTTCACGCGCGGACGCCTCGTGCCGGGACAGCGCGTTCTCGTCCAGGGCGCCGCAGGCGGCGTCTCCAGCGCGGCGATCCTCCTCGCGCGGGCGGCCGGCGCGGAGGTCTACGCGACGAGCAGGACCGAGGCGGGCCGCGCGTTCGCCGCGTCGCTCGGTGCGATCGCCCTCGAGACGGGGGCGCGGCTGCCCGAGCTCGTCGATCTGGTTATCGAGACAGTGGGGGAAGCGACCTGGGCCCACTCGCTGCGCGTCCTGCGCCGTGGGGGCGCGGTGGTCATCGCCGGCGCCACCAGTGGGGCGATGCCCTCGGCAGATCTGGCCCGCGTGTTCTTCAACCAGCTCTCGGTCGTCGGCTCCACCGGCTGCACGTTCGACGAGTTCACCCGGATGCTGCGGTTCGTGACGACGCACGGCATCCGTCCCCCGGTCGCCGAGGTCATCGGCATCGACGAGGCGCCGCGCGGGTTTTCACGGCTCATCGAGGGCGGAGTGATGGGCAAGATCGTCGTCCGGATCGCTTCCTGACGTCGACAGGTCCCCCGATCAAACACGGACGGCGAAGCCACGCGAAGGGATGGAAAGCCCCTGGATGCAGGCTGAGCGGACGCGGTGATGCCGGCGGCCGCACCGACATCTGACGATCGACCGGCCATACGAGCAGCACATCCACGCGGGGCGCCGACGTCGTCGCGCAGCAACGACGGGCCGATCCTCGGGGCGCCGCTCATGTCTACTCCGATCGACGGTACGCATCACGGTGGAGTTCAAATGAAATCTCTGTTGGAACACGACTTATTGAACGTAAAGTTGTAGGCGTTCATACTTCACGTTCGAACTCAGGGGGTTCCATGGCGAAGACGACCGTCGCGGCATCAGCGGCGACCTCGGCACGCTCCGGCGGCTCCGGCATCCGGGAGATCATGGAGCTCGCGATGGGGCGCGAGGACATCGCGCGCTTGGAGGTCGGGGAACCGGATTCCCCCTGTGCGATGCACATCGCGGAGGCCGGTGTGAGGGCCTGCATCGCCCCGGTCGGCTACGTCCAGGGGGCAGGCGTCCCCGAACTGCGGGTCGCGATCGCGAAGTCCCTCACCCGCCGGTATGGCAGCGAGGTCGACCCCGCTCGCATCATCGTCACGCACGGCGCAGCCCAGGGCATCGCGCTGGCGTTCTCTCTGCTGTTGCGGGCGGGCGACTCGATCCTCGTGCCCGACCCTGCGTGGCCGAACTACGTCAACGTCGCGCGCGAGCTCGGCGCACGTCCGCTCGCGTACTCGCTGCGCGCAGAGAACGGCTGGCTGCCGGACGTCGATACCCTGTTCGCGCTCGCCGACGACCGCACGCGCGTGCTGGTCCTGAACTCTCCGGGGAACCCCACCGGCGCGGTGATGCCGCGAGCGCTCGTCGCCGAGATCGTCGCCCGCGCGCGTTCGCGCGGAATCATGGTCGTATCCGACGAGGTATACGACGAGCTGATCTACGAGGGCAGATCTGCGGGGGCCGCCTTCCTCGAACCGGATGCGGTGATCGCAGCGTTCAGCTTCTCCAAGACCTACGCGATGACGGGGTGGCGTGTCGGCTATCTGCTGGTGCCGCCCGAGATGTCGACGCGCTTCGCCTACGCGCAGGAGGCGACCACGTCCTGTCTCTCGCCAATCGTGCAAGTGGGTGCGCTCTCGGCACTCGAGGGGCCACAGGGCGCCGTGTCGGAGATGCGCGACGAGTACCGCGCGCGTCGTGACCTCCTGGTCGCGCAACTGGATGCAGCCGGGATCCGAATCGAACCGCCCGCCGGCGCGTTCTATGCGCTCCTTCCCGTCCCGGGTGGGCGGGACGCGCGCGACGCGGCTCTGGAACTGATCGATCACGGCGTGGCGATGGCACCGGGCACCGCGTTCGGCGCGGTCGCGGCCGACCGGCTGCGCGTCTCGCTCGCGAGCAGCCGGGAGACCCTGCGCATCGGCCTTGAGCGGTATCTCGCCTGGTACGGCGCGAAGTGAGTCCGCCGGGTCGCGGCTACACTGACCGCGGGCAGAGCGCCCGAGGAGGCGAAGTGGCGAAGAAGTACAGGAACACGGCGGCCCTTTCGCGGCTGGTCGAGCGGCCTGCCGAATCGGTGGCGATCGACGCGATCGACCGCGCGATCCTCCTGGAGCTATCGGCGGATGCGAGGCTGTCGCATCGCGCGCTGGCCCGCAACGTTCAGATGTCGGCACCCGCAGTCGCTGAGCGCGTCGCGCGTCTCGAGCGGCTGGGCGTCATCAAAGGGTACGCGGCAGCGATCGATTGGGACCGTCTCGGGTACAGCGTGCTCGTCTTCGTCCTCATCGTCCTGGACACGGGCAACGACATCGAACCGACGACGGACGCGCTGCGTGCGATCGAGGAGTTGGAGGACCTCACGGTCCTCGCCGGTCGCTACGACATGATCGCGCGCTTCCGTCTGCGCGACCATGCGCACGTGCGCGAGCTCCTCCTCGATCGCCTCTGGCAGCTGCCGAACGTCTCCCGGATGGAGACGACATTCGGACTCGGCGGCATCCCGCTGGAGTCACTGACCGCCCGGCTGCTCACCTCCGACGATGACGAGCGTGACACGATCGCGGAGTAGCCCAGCCCTCCAGAAACATTACAAACGCGTCGGATCAAACATTCGACACCATACAGATACAAAGTATTTTTGACGTTCCTCTTCCATTCGAGAAGGATTTGGGCCAAGCTGGGACAGTTGTGACGCACGACGACGTGCGATGCAGCATCAGCATCTGCTGACTGTCCTGTTCCATCTCCCGAACCTAGGAACGCCATGAAGAAGTCACTCCTCCTTGCCGCGGCGACCGCCGCCAGCGCGCTCGCATTGGTGCTGACGGCCTGCACGGGGCCCGAGACCACGGCCGGCGACAGTTCGAGCGCGGCGGGCGCCTCGGGGAAGTCGGTCTGGTACGCCGATGTCATCGACTCGAACCCGACGACCGTCGCCGTCGCGCAGGGCATGAACTCGGTCTTCTCGAAGAACGGCGTGAAGATGACCCGCTCGCTCGCCGTCGACCCGACGACAGGGCAGCTCGACATCGGCGCCCAGTCCCAGGCGATCACGCGCGCCATCCAGAGCAACCCCGCGGCGATCGCGTATTTCATGCTCGACCCGACCGCCTCGCGACCTCAGGTCGAGCAGGCGATGACGGCGAAGATCCCGGTCTTCGCAGCATTCGGCAAGCCGTCCTTCGATGTCAACGCCTTCATCGCGTTGTATGACAACCAGCAGGGCTACACGTCGGCGAAGTACCTCGCGTCGCAACTGCAGAAGGGGGACAAGGTCGCCATCATCAGCGGCCCGAACGTCATCAACGTCAACGACGAGGTGGCCGGCGCGACCAAGGCGCTTCAGGAGGCCGGCATGACCATCGTGGGCAACGTCGAGCAGCAGCGGAATCTCACGGACGATGCCAATGGCGGCAAGACGGTCATGCAGGGCATCTTGCAGCAGAATCCCGATGTCAAGGGCGTGTTCGTATACAACGACGAGACGGTTCTCGGGGCCATCGCCGTCGCGAAGCAGGCTGGCAAGAACATCCTGTTCACAAGCCGGAACGCCACGATCGACGCGATCAATGCGATCAAGGCGGGCGATTTGCTCGGCACGTGCGACATCCAGCCTGTGCAGATGGGCGAGCTGCTGGCGACGGCCATCGTCGCTGAGATCACCGGCCGGAAGACGTACACGAAGTCCGAGCAGATCCCTTCCCCGTCCGCGGAGAAGTGCATGGTGACCAAGGACAACGTATCCGAGTGGAAGTCGCCGGAGCAGCTCGTCAACTACGTCAAGATCCCCATGGGCTGAGTTCCGTGTCGACATTGATCGGACTCCGCGACGTGACGGTGGAGTATCCCGGGAACCGGGCTCTCGACCAGGTCACACTCGACATCAATCCCGGGGAGGTGCTCGCCATCGTCGGTGCCAACGGCTCCGGGAAGACAACGCTTCTGAGCGTGCTGACGGGCCAGCGCCGACCGACATCAGGATCGGTCGTCGGCCCGGACGGGGACATCGTCTTCGACCGGCCGGCGGCCGCCCTCGCGGCGGGCGTCGCGCTTGTACCGCAGGAGCCCTTGATGGCACCCACGCTGCCGGCGTGGGAGAACCTGATCGTCGGTCAGACCCATCTGTGGCGTCCGGCGCCGAATCGCGCGACGCGAGCCTCGGCCCGTGATCGCGTCCGCGAGGTGCTGCCGCACGTCGACCCGGACATCCCCGCAGGCGAACTCCGCAAAGCGGATCGCGCGGTGCTGGGTCTTGCACGCGGGATGCTGACAGACCCTCACGTGCTCGCGCTCGATGAGCCGACAGCCGTTCTCGGTGACCGGGGCGTCGAACTGGTCGAGCAGATCACGCGTGGAGTGACCGCGAGAGGGGGAGCGGTCGTGATCGTCAGTCATCGGCTACGCGACATCGTCCGCCTCGCCGATCGTGTCGCGGTGCTCGTCGACGGGAAGCTGAAACTGGACGCCGCTGTCGCGGACGTGTCCATCGAGGAGATCATCGATTCGCTGGCCGCAGGCCGTGGAGTGGCCGTCTCAGCCCACGAGCGCCCGACCGACGCACCGGTCCTCGGCGAGGACGTGCTCAGCGTCACAACCGATCGGTCGCACTCTGGGCTGGAGGTGTCCGACCTGTCGGTGCGCTCCGGCGAGATCGTGGGGCTCGTCGGCATGGCAGGAAGCGGTCGCACTCGTCTGTGCAAGCTCGTCGCCGGGGTTCTGGGGGATCCGCAGGGCGTGCGCTTCCGTGGTGGACGCCCGCCGCGTTCGGCGCGTGCGGCGCGTCGGGCGGGCATCGCGTATATCCCCGAGGACCGCCTGAACGAAGGCCTCTTTCCGCCGCTCTCGGTTGCGATGAACATCGAAGTGGGCGATCTCGTTCGCCGCAGCCTCGCCAGCGTCACAAGATTCAGCCCGAGCAAGTCCGCGACGCAGCGGGCCATCGATCGATTCGGGATCAAGACGCCGTCTCAGAGCGTCGAGGTCACCGCGCTCAGCGGCGGCAACGCGCAGCGCGTCGTGATCGCACGGGAACTCATGAACGAACCACGGCTGTTGGTCGCCGACGAGCCCACCCAGGGCGTAGACCGCGCCGGTCGAGCCGCGATCCACGACCTCATGCGCGATTTCGTCCTGCGCGGCGGCGGCGTTCTCGTGGTCAGCTCCGAATTCGAGGAGCTCCAGGAGATCGCATCCCGGCTCTACGTGATGGTGGACGGCCGCGTCGTCGCGGACGTGCCCGCCGACACCCCATATGCGCGACTGGTGGCCTTGGCATCGGGTCTCGACGACGGCGCGTCGGCCGAGCAGGACATCCCCCATCTGACTGAGAACGACCCGACTCGAAACGGACAGCTGTGATGATCGACACCACGACTCTGATGTCTACCCGCCGAGGGCCCGGACAGTACGTCCGCGCGCACACCACGGACATCATGCTTCCCGCGGCGCTCGTCGTCCTCATCATCATCGGCCTCGTCCTCTTCCCGAGCTTCCGGTCGGTGACGAACTTCTTCAACATCCTCACGTTCTCGTCGGTGCTGTTGATCGTCGCGATCGGCGAGACATTCGTCGTTCTCGGTCGCGCCGCCGACCTCACCGTCGGCTCGATGGTCGGCCTCTCCGGCGCCATCCTCGCCGTACTCTCGACGACTATGCCCGCGGTGCCAGCCGTGGCACTCTCCATCATCATCGGGACGCTCATCGGCGCTCTGCAGGGCATCATCATCACGAAGGTGAGGATCTCCTTCCTCATCGTGACACTCGGTCTCTACTCCATCCTGCGCAGCCAGGTGCAGGTTCTGCTCGGCGGCCAGAGCCAGAACGTCGACATCAGCTGGCTGCAGACCCTGTCCAACGGCTACGTCGGCATCGTCCCCAATCTCGTCATCATTGCTCTCGTCGTGTTCGTCGTCGCGACCCTTGTCCTGCGCGGCACCGGGTTCGGCCGGGCACTATACGCCGTCGGTGCGAGCCCCGAGACCGCACGACTTGCTGGCATCCCGGTCGCGCGCGTCGTCATCATCTCGTTCGCGATCAGCGCGTTCGCGGCATCCGTCGCAGGCATCCTGACGGTCGGAACCCTCGGTTCGGCGCAAACCACCGCCGGGTCCGGGATGGAGCTCGTGGCGCTGTCAGCGGTCCTGTTGGGCGGCACACGCTTCTCCGGCGGCTATGGCAGCGCGACCCGCACGCTCGTCGGCGTGCTCTTCCTCGGCGTACTGAACAGTCTGCTGTACGCGGCGGGCATCAGCTCGTTCTGGCAAGGCACCGCCTCCGGTCTCGTGCTCATCCTCGCCGTCGCGCTCGACCGCACGCGCAAAGACTGACATCCGCTCACCCCAACCACGACAGGAGAAACTATGGGCCTGCGCATCGGCATCGACGTCGGCGGCACCAACACCGACGCCGCCGTCCTCGACGGCGACACGGTCGTCGCCGCGACCAAGGCGACGACAACCGAGGACGTCACGACCGGCATCTTGAACGCCCTCATCGAAGTGCTGTCGGCGATCGACGTCGCCCAGGTGGATGCGGTCTTCATCGGAACCACCCACTTCATCAACGCCATCGCGCAGGGCAAGGACCTCGCGACGGTCGCGGCCGTCCGGATCGCGACCCCGCCACAGTCCCTCCTGCCGACGATCGACTGGCCGGACCGCCTGCTGCCGGTGATCGGCGACAACTTCCACGTCGTTCGTGGAGGATCCCAGTTCGACGGCCGACTGCTCAACGAGCTCGACGAGAAGGGTCTGCGCGAAGTAGCTGGGAAGATCCGCGCGGCGGGCATCCGCCACGTCGCGCTCAGCTCGGTGTTCTCCTCGGTCAACGCGGACCCCGAGATCCGCGCGGCGGAGATCCTCGAAGAGGAGTTGCCCGAGTCCACCATCACGCGATCGGCGCTCGTCGGCCGTGTGGGTCTCCTCGAGCGCGAGAACGCCACGATCCTGAACGCAGCGCTGCGAGATCTGGCGGATCGCGTGATCAGCGGACTCGAGCGCGTGGTCGGCGGCGTCGGCATCACCGCGCCGATTCTGCTGTCGCAGAACGACGGCACCGTCATGACGCTGGAGCGCGCGCGGCTCTTCCCGATCTTCACGATCGCCTCCGGGCCGACGAACTCGATGCGCGGAGCAGCGCTGCTCGCGGGCATCACCGACGGCGTCGTGATCGATGTGGGAGGCACCACATCGGACATCGGCATGCTGCGGCACGGGTTCCCACGTGAGTCGACGATCGCCATGAGCCTGGCTGGAGTGCGAAGCAATTTCCGAATCCCGGACGTGCTCTCGCTCGCGCTCGGCGGTGGCACGATCATCTCGGACGACGGTGCGACCGTCGGGCCGCAGAGCGTCGGGTACCGCATCGGAACCGAGGCTCTCGTCTTCGGAGGCGGGACGACGACCTTCACGGACATTGGCGTGGCCGCCGGCGCGGATCCCATCGGCGACCCCCACCTGGTCACCGGGTTGGATCCCGATACCGTCAGACGCGGTCTCGACGTCGTCCGCGAGATGCTCGTCAGGGCGGTGGAGAAGGCCAAGCTCACTTCGGGAGACGTGCCCATCATCGCCGTCGGCGGCGGCGCGCCGCTGCTCAAGGCCATCGGCGGCCTCGAGGGGATGATCATCCCGGAGAACGCCGGCGTCGCCAACGCAGTCGGCGCCTCCTACGCGGAGGCGGGCGGAGAAGTCGACAGCGTCTACAGCCTCGAGGGGAAGACCCGTGCACAGGTGCTCGAGGAGGCGAAGGAACTCGCAGTCGCCCGGGCCGTGGAAGCCGGCGCGGACGCCGAGCATGTCCGGATCATCGAGGCGGAGGAGGTCCCGCTCACTCACCTTCCCGGAGGCACGGCCGTGCACGCCCGCGTGAAGGCCGTCGGACCGTTCATCGCACTCAAGAAAGGCAACTGACATGCGACTCATCGACGAGGCAGCCCTCGATGACATCACCCTCGGCTCCACGATCTTCGGCGCCGGCGGCGGCGGCGATCCGTACATCGGAAAGCTCCTCGCGCGCGATGCGATCCGTCGCTTCGGCCCCGTGCCGCTCGTCGACGTCGAAGAAGTGCCCGATGACGCGAACGTTGTGTTCATCGCGGGCATGGGCGCGCCGGGAGTCCTGACCGAGAAGGTGCCGCGCGCGCACGAGTACGACAGGGTGCTGCGTGAGCTTGAGAAGCACACCGGCAAGAAGTACGACTACGTGTGCCCCGCGGAGGCGGGCGGGCTCAACGCGGTCACTCCATTCGCGACGGCAGCCGTCGTCGGCGTGCCCGTGATCGATGCCGATGGCATGGGGCGCGCCTACCCCCACCTCGAGATGGTGACTCCGACGCTGTACGGCGGCAAGGCGACCCCACTCGTGATGGTCGACGAGCACGGCAACAACATGTTCCTCAACTGCGACGACAACGCATGGGTCGAGCTGATCGCCCGGGCCGCCGTGGTGACGAGCGGGGCGAACACGACGCTGGCGCTGTATCCGATGACCGGAGCGCAGGCCAAGGCCTGGCTCGTGCGGGGTGTGCTGAGCGCCGCGGCCGACGTCGGCCGTGCGATCCGCGAGGCTCGCGCAGACCACCGTTCCGCTGTGGATGCCGTCATCGACAGCCAGAACGGCATCCTGCTGTTCGAAGGCAAGGTCGAACACGTCGAACGGCGCAACGAGGGCGGGTGGACGATCGGCCGCGCCGAGATCAGCGGACTGAACGACGACAAGGGCCGCGAGATGGTCGTCCACTTCCAGAACGAGAATCTGATGGCCGAACGCGATGGAACGATCATCGCGACGAGCCCCGACCTCATCATGGCGCTGGAGCTCGACTCGGGCGAACCGATCCCCGCGGAGGAGATCCGCTACGGGTTCCGCGTCGCCATCATCGGCCTCCCGTGCGACGCGCGCTGGCGCTCGCCCGAGGGTCTCAAGCTCTCCGGTCCACGGCGATTCGGCTACGACGTCGACTTCACGCCCGTCGAGGACTTCGTGCGATGACGCGCACCGTCTTCGCGGGTGGCGAGGTCTTCGACGGCACGGGCGCACCGGCGCTCCTTGCGGACGTCGCGATCGAGGGCGGCCGGATCGTCGAGGTCGCCCCCGGTCTCACCGGTGACGACATCCACGACGTCACCGGGAAGCTCATCATCCCCGGTCTCATCGACGCCCATGCGCATGCGCAGTTCGATGGAATGGACGTCGTCGCGAGTCAGCAGCAGCCCTTCTCGCTGCAGTTCTTCGAGGCGGAGCGGAACCTCAGGACGATCCTCGCGTCCGGCATCACGACGATCCGGGATGCCGGCGGCATCGACCTCGGAGTCAAGACGGCGCTTGAGCGGGGTATGATCGCCGGCCCGAGGGCGCTCATCTCCATCTCGGTGCTCAGTCAGACCGGTGGTCATGTCGACGGCTGGAATGTTCACGGCGACCACCAGCGGCTCTTGGTTCCTCATCCCGGTCGCCCCGATTGCGTGGTCGACGGGGTGGAGGGCATGCGCCAGCGCGTTCGCGAGTTGCTCCGCGCGGGCGCCGACACCATCAAGGTGTGCGCGACCGGCGGGGTCATGTCGACGCGCGACGACCCCCGCCACTCGCAGTTCTCGCTCGACGAGCTCGTCGTCTGCGTCGAGGAGGCGCGGGCAGCCGGCAAGGATGTGCTCGCGCATGCGCAGGGCGCCGCCGGCATCAAGAACGCGCTGCGGGCCGGAGTGCGCTCGATCGAGCACGGCATCTTTCTCGACGACGAATGCATCGAGCTGTTCCTGGAGACGGGTGCGTGGCTTGTGCCGACGCTGCTCGCGCCTGCGGCACTCATCGAGTCTATAGACGCCGGGATGCGCGTGACGCCGGAGATGGAGGTGAAGGCGCGATCGGTGGTCGAGGTGCATCGTGCAGCGATCGCCCGCGCGCACGCGGCGGGCGTGCGTATCGCGATGGGCACCGACGCGGGAGTGTTCCCGCACGGACAGGCGTCGCGCGAACTCGTCTTTCTCATCGACGCCGGGATGTCTCCGGAGGAGGCGCTTGTGGCAGCGACGTCGGGCGCTGCGGAACTGCTCCGCCTGAGTGACGAGATCGGCACCGTGACAGCCGGGAAGGCCGCCGATCTCCTGGTTCTCGGCGGCGACGCGTGGAACCTCGCGGCGTTCGCGGAGAACCTCGAGACGGTCGTGCAGGCAGGGCAGATCGTCGAACGGGAAGCAAACGCCACCTGATCCTGGATTCGCCGGGGTAGTGCACGGAGGGGCGAGGCCGCCCCTGAAGGAGAGTCGATGGAGGAGTTGTTGACGCAGTGCGATGGGGTTGACGAGGGCTCCGGGCTCGACGAGGCCGTTCTGGTGGAGGTCGAGCGCAAGGTGCTCTGGCTCGCGACGGCAATGATCGACGCTGCCAACGCCCCGGATCGCAAGGACCCGGATGGGCTCAAGGTCGGCGGGCACCAGGCGTCCAGTGCCTCGATCGCGACGATCATGACGGCGCTGTGGTTCACAACGCTCACCGCCGATGACAGGGTGTCGGTCAAGCCGCACGCTTCGCCCGTGCTGCACGCGATCAACTACCTGCTGGGCGAGCTCGACGCGGAGCAGCTGGGCACGCTGCGGGGCTTGCACGGACTGCAGAGCTATCCCAGTCGCACGAAAGACCCCGACACTGTCGACTATTCGACCGGGTCGGTCGGTATCGGCGCGACCGCCCCGGTGTGGGGGGCTGTCGCGCGGCGCTACGCCGCCGACACGGCGGGCTCCCCGCGCAGCGCGGGTCGCCAGTACAGCCTCGTCGGGGATGCCGAGCTCGATGAGGGTGCGGTCTGGGAGGCCGTCCTCGACCAGACCGTGGGTGAGCTCGGCGAACTCGTCTGGATCGTCGACTTCAATCGGCAGTCCCTCGACCGCGTCGTGCCGAACATCTCGGCGACGCGTCTGCAGGCGATGTTCCACGCCGCGGGCTGGCAGGTGCTCACGCTGAAATATGGGCGACTCCTCACCGATCTCTTCGAGAGCCCCGGCGGGCACCACCTCGAGCGCCGCATCGACGAGATGTCGAACCCGGAGTATCAGCGGCTGCTGCGCTGCTCGGCATCCGAGTTGCGCGACCGCCTTCCCGGGGCGGGAGAGGGCGCTGTCGCCATCCGCGACCTCCTCGACGGTCTCGACGACGCGGAGGTGACGAAGGTCATCCACGGACTCGCCGGACACGACATCCCGAGCCTCGTCGACGCGTTTCGCGCGATCGACGACACGAGGCCTACGGTCATCTTCGCGTACACGATCAAGGGTAACGGCCTGGCGACGGCGGGCCACCCGCAGAACCATTCCGCTCTGCTCAAGCCCGATCAGCTCGCCCGGCTGGCGAACGAGCTCGGGGAGAATCTCGCCGATCCGTGGCGCCGGTTCGCGGATGGGACGGATGCGGCAGCCCTCTGCGTCGACGTCGCGCGGCGTCTGCGACGGACCCCCGCGATCGAATCCGTCACGCCGAGGATCCCGCAGGACTTCGGCCGCGCGGTCACGGGGCACGCCTCAACCCAGCAGGCCCTCGGCCGCCTTCTTCTCGATCTCACGCGCCTCGCCCCGGACGCGGCGAGACGTGTCGTGACCGTCGCTCCAGACGTGGCATCCAGCACGAACCTCGGCGGGTGGGTCAACAAGGCGGGGGTGTGGTCTCCGACCCAGAAGCGGGACTGGTTCGCCGACGACACGGAGACCATCCTCCATTGGGACGAACGGCCCAGCGGGCAGCACATCGAGCTCGGCATCGCGGAGGTGAACCTCGTCTCGCTCCTCGGCGAACTGGGGGCGACGTGGAGCCGCTGGGGCGAACCGCTCCTGCCCATCGGCACCCTCTACGACCCGTTCGTCACACGAGCGCTCGAACCGTGGTCCTTTGGCGTCTACGGAGGCGGCCAGTCCATCCTCGTGGGGACCCCATCCGGTGTGACCCTCGCGGCGGAAGGCGGCGCGCACCAGTCGATCATCACACCATCGGTGGGCATCGAGCAGCCCGGGGTCGTCGCGTTCGAGCCCGCGTTCGTGCAGGACTTCGAATGGTGCATGCTCGAGGCGCTCTCCCGGCTCGGCCGCCCCGGCGGATCTTCGAGCTACTTCCGGCTCACTTCCCGCTCTCTGGACCAGTCGCTCGCTGCTGTGCCGTCCGATCCGGCCGCGCGGGAGCGGCGTCGACGACAGGTCGTGGGCGGGGCCTACGCGCTGCGTCGCGTCGAACGACCCGCCGTGACGCTCGTCGGAATGGGGGCGCTCATGCGCGAAGTGCTCGTCGCCGCGGACCGTCTCGCTGCCCAGGGAATCGACGCGGACGTCGTCTGCGTCACGAGCGCCGACCGCCTCTACCGTGCCGCGCGAGCGCGCGGCGGGCGCGGCGACGGAGATCCCGCCCTCCTCGAGCAGGTCTTCCCCGCCTCGCGCGTGACCCCCGTCGTGACGGTGCTGGACGGGCATCCGCACACCCTCGCGTTCGTCGCTGCCATCCGCGGGGTGCCGAGCGTCAATCTGGGGGTGACGGAGTTCGGACAGACCGGCACCCTGCAAGAGCTCTATCGCTTGCACGGCATCGGACCCGAGGCCATCGTCACAGCCGCCCTCGACCTCACCGGCCACTGACACCATCCACCCCGACCGCATCCCGGTCTCGAAGCCAGGCTGAGGGAGATCCTTCATCCACACATTCCGCCGCCGGGCGTCGACGAATCATTCCTGTGCGGTCCGTCGGCGCTCGTGCGGCTCCGTCAGGACACGCTCACGGGTCTCCGCGTCGAGCCGGAGCGCGCGCGGTTCGAACTGTATGCGACGACCGTTCAGCCGCTCACGCGGAGCGACTACCGAGTTGGCGTCGCCCCTGACGGGTGATCCTCGAAGACCAGGAACGTACGCGTCGTGTTGACGCCCGACAGCGACTGGATGCGCTCGAGGACGATGCGCCGCAGATCACGGTTGTCGAGTGCGCGCACGAGCACCAGGACGTCGAACTCGCCGCCGACGAGCGCGACATGCTCGACCTCGGGCATGTCGAGAAGGCTCGCCCGGATCTCCTGCCACTGAACCTGGTCGACCCAGAGCGCCACATACGCGGAGGAGTGGAAGCCTTCGCTCACCGGGTCTGTCTGCACCCGGTAGCCGACGATGACGCCGGCATCCGTCATGCGCTTGATGCGTCCGTAGGCGTTCGCCCGTGACACGGCCGCCTCGCGGGCGACCTCGTTGATTGAGGCGCGCGCGTCGCGCCGCAGCGCGACGAGGATGGCCCGGTCGACATCGTCCAGGTCTCGAGACATGTTCTGCCGCCTTTGTTCGTGTACGAGGAGACGATCGCGTCGAAGTTCGGGGGTATTTGATAAGAGTGTCTCGCACTTGGCCCACGGTTCGCCAATCCGGCTTGTCGTGTCGCATTCTAGGAAAGTCTCGTCCATCCCGACGATGTGGTGACATGCAAGGAGACCCCCGTGACAGCGATCGCAGAGACGCTGCTGCCCCGCGAGCAGCCGGTATCCCTTCTCGATGCCGATGGTGTCGTCCACGCCGACGACGCCTACGAACGGCCCGACGATGAGGCGCTGCTCGGCGCGTATCGCGCGCTCGTCACGGGTCGTCGCGTCAACGACCAGTGTTATGCCCTCGTCCGCCAGGGGCGTCTCGCGGTGTATCCGTCGTCGCACGGCCAGGAGGCCTGTCAGGTGGCGGCATCGCTTGTGCTGAGCGATCAGGACTGGCTGTTCCCGACCTATCGCGACTCGGTGGCCGTGATGACGCGAGGAGTGAGCCCGGCGGAGGCGCTCGTGCTCCTGCGTGGAGACTGGCACTCCGGCTACGACCCCCAACGGTATCGGGTCGCGCCGCAGGCGACGCCGCTGGCCACTCAACTGCTCCACGCCGTCGGCGTCGCCCACGCCGCGAAGCTCCGCGGCGAACCCACGGTGGTCATGGCGCTGTGCGGTGACGGTGCGACCAGCGAGGGCGACTTCCACGAGGCGCTCAACTTCGCCGCCGTGTTCCGAGTCCCGGTGGTGTTCCTCGTGCAGAACAACGAGTTCGCGATCTCCGTTCCGCTGTCCCGCCAGACAGCGGCCGCGTCGCTCGCGCACAAGGCGATCGGGTACGGCATCCGCGGCCAGCGGGTCGACGGCAACGACGTCGCAGCCGTGCTGAGCGTGGTCGGGGACGCGGTGGATCGTGCCAGGGCGGGAGAGGGGCCGTCGCTCATCGAGGCCCACACGTACCGGATGCAGGCCCACACGAACGCCGACGACGACACCCGCTACCGTGGTCGCGACGAAGTCGCGGCGTGGGTGGCCCGCGATCCGCTCGTCCGGGTGCGCACCCACCTGCAGGCGGTGGGACTGCTCGACGAGGAACTGGACGCGGAGATCGCGGATGCCGCGGAGGAGACAGCCGCGCAGCTTCGGGCCGCGATGAACACCGAGGTCGAGCCGGACCCTGAGGACCTGTTCCGGTACGTGTTCGCGGAGCGTCCCCCGCATCTGGAGCGTCAATGGCAGCAGCTGCGGGATGAGCTGGAGCGGAACGAGGGGATCGAACGATGACCATGCTGGACATGCGCGTGGAGGCGGCGACGATCGCCCCCATCGAGACGATGACGATGGCCGCGGCGCTGAACCGCGCACTGGCCGACGCGATGGCCGCCGACGACAGCGTGCTCGTGTTCGGCGAGGACGTGGGGGCGCTCGGCGGCGTGTTCCGCGTCACGGACGGCCTCACCGCCCGCTTCGGCGAGACCCGCTGCTTCGACACGCCGCTGGCCGAGTCCGGGATCGTCGGGACGGCGATCGGCATGGCCATGAACGGCATGCGCCCCGTCGTCGAGATGCAGTTCGACGCGTTCGCCTACCCGGCGTTCGAGCAGGTGGTCAGCCATGCCGCGAAGCTCGGCAACCGCACGCGGGGCGCGGTGCGCGTGCCCATCGTGATCCGCGTGCCGTTCGGCGGCGGGATCGGCGGCGTCGAGCACCACTGCGACTCCTCCGAGGCCTACTACGCACACACGGCGGGCCTGACCGTCGTGTGCCCCTCGACGCCGCAGGACGCCTACAGCCTGCTGCGCGCCGCGATCGCCCATCCCGACCCCGTCGTGTTCCTGGAGCCGAAGAAGCTGTATTGGGGCAAGGGCGAGGTCGACGTCACCCGCACGACCTCGATCGGTCGCGCCACCGTGGCCCGCCAGGGGACCGACGTCACTCTGATCTCGTACGGGACTTCCGTCGGGATCGCCCTGGATGCCGCGGCCGTGGCCGAGAGCGAGGGGCGCAGCGTCCAGGTCGTCGACGTCCGCACGCTCACCCCGTGCGACGACGAGACGATCTTCGCCGCGGTGCGGACGACGGGCCGGGCGGTCATCGTCGCCGAAGCGTCCGGGTTCGCCAGCGTTGCCTCCGAGCTCGCCGCCCGTGTGGGCGAGCACTGCTTCCAGTACCTGGCCGCGCCGGTGCGCCGCGTCACAGGGTTCGACGTGCCGTTCGCACCGCCGAAACTCGAGCGCTACTTCCTGCCCGACGTCGACCGGGTGCTCGACGCGATCGACTCGCTCAACTGGGAGGACGCGTGACCATGACGTTGCAGACCCAACAGTTCCGTCTCCCCGACCTGGGCGAGGGGCTCACCGAAGCAGCCCTCGTGCAGTGGCTGGTCACCGTCGGGGACCTCGTGACGGTCGACCAGGCGATCGCCGAGGTCGAGACCGCCAAGAGCATCGTCGAGCTCCCGACGCCGTTCGCAGGCCTGATCACTGCCCTGCACGGAACGCCCGGCGACCTCATTCCCGTCGGGGACCTCGTCCTCGAAGTCGCTGCGGATGCGGTCCCCTCCGAAGACTCCTCGGCGTCCGCCGACATGACGGCAGGCGCCGAGGACACCACGGAGATCGAGACCTACCGGGAGGAGGAGCGTGCAGGCTCCGGCAACGTCCTGATCGGGTACGGCACGTCCGGGCACTCGACGCCGGCGCGACGCCGGCGCTCGGCGCGTGCGGCGGCGACCTCGCGCAGCGCTGCCACCACGACGGCCGTGCCGGCTGTGGCGTCGGCTGTGGTGCCCGCGGCGGCTGTGGTGCCCGCGACGGCCCCGGCGACCACGGCAGGGGCGGCGCCGCAGTCCGGCGCGCACGCGGTCGCGGTGCGCTCGCCGCTCATCCGGCGGCTGGCCCGCGACCTCGGGCTCGACGTCACGACCATCACCGGCACGGGTCCCGGCGGCGTGATCACGCGTGCGGACGTGGTCGGGGCAGCGGGCGGAGCTCCCGCCGCGGTCGCGAGCACCGCCGCCGTCCCCGGCAGCGCCGCCGTCCCCGACGGCCTGCAGATC
Organism: Microbacterium candidum; assembly: GCF_030315975.1. Taxonomy (GTDB): domain Bacteria; phylum Actinomycetota; class Actinomycetes; order Actinomycetales; family Microbacteriaceae; genus Microbacterium; species Microbacterium candidum. The sequence continues at coordinate 1,094,431 of NZ_JASXSZ010000001.1, forward strand.
GTCGGACGCGAGCCGTTCTCGATGCTGCGCCGGGCGGTGAGCGCGAAGATGAGCGCGAGCCGTGCCGAGATCCCCGAGGCGACGGTGTGGGTCGACGTCGACGCCACGATGCTGTGGGAGCTGCGTCCGCAGATGGCGCGCGGCGACGAGCGCCCGCCGTCGCTGACCGCCCTCGTCGCGCGTTTCGTCCTGCTGGCCCTCGCCGAGTACCCGCTCCTCGCCGCACAGCTCGGCCCGTCGCGGGACGAGCTCATCACCTTCGACGGCATCAACCTGGGCATCGCGGCGGACACCGATCGAGGGCTCATGGTGCCCCACATCCCTCGTGCCGACGCTCTTTCGGTTCGCGAACTCGATGCGCAGCTGCGCGCGCTGACCGAGACCGCCCGGGCGGGACGGACCGCCCCGGAGCGGCTGCGCGGATCGACGTTCACGCTCAACAACTACGGCTCCCTCGGCGTCGACGGCTCCGCAGCGATCATCAACCACCCCGAGGTCGCGATCCTCGGCATCGGCCGCATGATCGAGAAGCCGTGGGTGGTCGACGGCGCGATCGTCCCCCGCCGTATCGCACAGCTGTCCCTCGTGTTCGATCACCGTGTCTGCGACGGCGGGTATGCGGCGGGCTTCCTGCGGCACGTGGCCGGGTCGATCGAGAACCCGCTCAGCCAGTTCGCACAGCTGTGAAGTGCCAGAGAATGATCGAGGTCCATCTCGTCGCGTGAGCTCATGGCTGGTGCGTTGTCGAGTCGGACGGGAGCTGTATCGGCGCTTCCCTCGGAACACGAGAGCAGAGGCGGCACGCCCCACCTGTGGCACTCGGTCTCGTGGAATCCGTTCACCTCAGGGGTGTCGAGGATGGATCGAGTCGAGGATCTCGGCCGATGACTTCGAGGCGCACGCATCTGCCCGATGAGTCGGATACAATTCGGCACCCGCTCCGCGGTGACGTCCGGCTGGGTCGTGGCGGAGTGCGACGAGATCGCGAGCAACTTGAGCCATTCGTGGGAACGCTTCCAGTGGTCTCGCCGCCTTCGTCCTCGTGGTGGACGTGGGCTGAGGCCAGGCCCCGCTGGTTGCGCCAGGTGTCCCCCAGGTGTCCCCGAGCATGGCGAGGACACCGATTCTCGGCGGGTCCTGGTTGAACTTTTCGCAGATTGTTCGCACGCTCACCCGGGATTTCTCTCGTCGGTCTCCGCTGCGCCGCGAGAAGCGGTTGGCGTCTCGCCTAGAGTTGGGCGCCGACGGATTGCAGTCAGTCGACGCACGATCACCTGCTACCTCGCTTAACCGGGGTTGAACCGCCGGCCGTTCATCGATCCGCAAGGAGACGAGCCGCGAGGTCAAGACGATCACCGCCAAGCATCCCGGGCACGTGGCCTACCTGGACGTGAAGAACGTACGCATCCCCGGCGGCGGCGGATGGCGCGTCCACGCAACAACAGCCAAGCGGCCCGGGCCGGGTACGCGCAAAATCCTGCGCGGCTCGCGCCAGGTACGCCTACCTGCATTCCGCGATCGACGGGCCGACGCGCCTGGCGCACGCCGAGTCGCTCGGGAACGATCAGGCGGCCACCGCCATCGCGTGCTTAACCCGGGCTGGTCGACTGGTTCACCAAGCACGGGATCATGAAACGCGAGCGGATCATCGCCCGACAACGGCTCCTGCTACGGTTCCAACGCCTTCGCCGCCCCCTTGAACGGTGCCGAGCACCGGCGGACAAAGCCGGTTTGGCGGGTCAAGAGCTGTGCGGAGGCACTACGCGCGGAGCGAATCCCGGTTCTGCCGCCCGAGGAGGCTGCCAAGCAGTTCCACAATGAGGGAGCAATCTTCTTCGCGACCGACCTCATAGTGTTCAAGATGAACTCGTTGCACTACATCAATGAGGTGAATCGGGTCGCGAACGTGGTGCCGCTCGCCGGCAGCTTGCCGATGTTGGTGAGGTGCGACTGCACACACCTCGGTACGCACATGATTACATCGCCTCCCGCGGCGTTCGTCGGCACCACCCCTGATCGTCAGCGGGTCGGCGGGATGGCAGGGATCAGTGGTGGAATAGCCGCAGGCCCGTCTGCACATGGGTGATGCCGTGCTCGAGCGCGGCGTTCACCACATCGTTGGTACGGAGTGAGCCGCCGGGCTCAATAATCGTCGCGACGCCGGCTTCGGCAGCGTGTTCGACGTTGTCTCTGAACGGCAGGGAGCCGTCTGAGACGAGCGTCACACCGTTCAGACCCTCCAACCAGGTTTCGCGCCAGTCCGCTTCGTCGTACAGGGCTCGGGCTTCCGAACCGAACTGCCGGCCGAAGTCGTCGAGTTGACCACGGGTCATTTCTCGGCCAGCGAAACGCATCTGCCAGTTCAACCTGTCCTGCCGCTGCATGCCCGGTACTTCGGGAAGGCCACGCACGCACGGATGCCGGCGTAGCCACCAGACGCGCGCCTTGGCTCCGGCCAGGCGGATACAGTCAACGCGATTCTGCTGCCCAGCGCCGATACCGATCGTGGTGCCGTCCTTGATGAGCGCAACCGAGTTGGACTGCGTGTACCGGGAGACGACCATGCCGAGCAGTGCGTCCATGCGCGTTCCGGCGTCGAGTGGAGGATCTGCCGGGAGCGCGGCGGCGAGGTCTGCAGCGTCACGGTCCTGCTCAATCGTCACCCCGAGCACGTCTCGTCGCTCACGCACGGGTAGTTGCGCGATCGAGTGCGCCTCGAACACCAGAAACCGCCCCGACTTCTTCCGGCGCAACTGCGCGAGCGCACCCGGCTCGAATCCGGGCGCTATCACGGCATCACAGATCACTGTCCGCAGGAACATCGCGGTTTGCAGGTCCACGGGCCGTGAAAGCGCCACCACGTCACCGAACGACGACTTCGGATCGGCGTCGCGGGCGCGTAGGTACGCGGACAGCGGTGTGTCCTCGGACATCTCGGCGACCCCGCAGGTCTCAGCGGTCGTCTCGTCGATGCGGCCCGCGACCGCAGCACCAGCGGGTGAAACATGTTTGAACGAGGCAGCGGCCGCGCGGCCCGTCAGGGCTTCGGCTTCGCTCGCAAGCGCGAACGCATTTAGTGCATCGAGATAGTTGATCAGTGAGGCGTCACCGTTCAACACTGTCGGCCCGCCGGAAATCAGGTCGGCCGCCTGGTGTGGATTCATTCCGTAGCGCAATTCGCGTCCCATCTCGTCGAAGTAGATGGGTACCCAGGCGGTCGATACCGGTCACGCGCTCCCTGCCGGTACACCCGGCCACGCCAGTCGCGCGATCAGGCTACCCGCTGGACGGACCGTTCACGACAGGCCTCAGCAAGGCAGCATTGAACGGCGAGTGAGTCGCTACCTTCGACGATGGGCACGCCGACGCGTCGACGTGTGCGCCTATGTTGACGGGGGAGTCCGATCGGACCGAACGCGGGGCCAGGCTCGCACAGGCTCCATCGCGTGGGCGGGCTGTTCCCGTCTGAGCGCGACTCCGTAGAGAATCGCACCGAGGAGGAAGAGCACACCGTGCGTGATCCTGAGCGGCTGGTCTACGAAGAATTGAGGCACGAGGAGGATTTCGGCCAGTCCGAGAACGATGGCGCCCCACCGGCGGAATGTCATCGGTTTGGTTGCACCCACGCCAAGGACTGCACCCACGCCCAGTGCTAGAGCTCCAGCGAGAAAGACCAGGAGCCCGGCCCCGCCTCGCACTCCCGACGCAAGCCCTATGAGGAAGGTCGCGTTCGGCTCGCCCACGGACACTGCCGCCTGTCCCAGCGTGTGGAGCCCGTACGCTTCAGCGCCGTAGAAGGGCAGGATGAGGCAGATCCCGAGTGTTTGGAGCACCCACGCAACCTGCGCCGCCCGGGTGCGTGCGGGCGCCGTCGAATATGTGCCCGTCACCGCGACGAGCAAGCACGAAAACGCCGCGATCGCACAGAGGTGTGCCACGAGCCACCACGGCGATGCGAACGCATCAGCACCACTCAACCCTGTCTCATCCGAGAACGGTCGGACCACAGGATAGACGACGAAAGACGCGCCGGATAGGAACCAGAAGACAGCGGTAGTCTGCCGCGTCAAGATACTCCCACGTGCCATTCTCTGCTCCTCGATCGTTCAGCGCCACGAAGGCTAATGCCGTTAGCCTTCACATTGATTTTAGGGGATCCTCACCCCTCCGGGAGACCGAGGGTGTCTGGAGCAAGGAAAATGTCATCCCGTTCCGGCTGGTAGTGGAGCGAAAGCCCGACGGTATGCGGTGGGCGTGACGCCCAGGACGGATGCGAATCTGAGCCGTAGGTTGGAGGCGGTACCAAGGCCTGCTCGCATCGCTACCTCGTCGACGCTGAGCGTTGGGTCCTCGAGCAGGCGGCACGCGAGCGAGATCTTCTCGCGAGCAAGCCACTCGCCTGGCGAATATCCGGTCAGCTCGAGACAGTGCCGGTGTAGGGATCTCACCGAGACATTCGCCTTTCGTGCGAGTTCTGACACGCTCCGTACCTCGCCCACGGTCACGGCAACTCGCCGCAGCGCCGCGGCGACCGGTCCGCTCGCGCTTATGAGGGGTGCTGGCCGGTATTGCGCCTGGCCGCCCATTCGGTGTCGCGGCATGACGAGACTTCTGGCGACCTCGAGCGCCGACTGTGCTCCGAGATCCCTCTCGAGCATGTGGAGGCATAGGTCAACGCCGGCAGTGACGCCTGCGCTGGTGAAGACCCCGTCCTGCTCTGTATAGAGGACGTTGGGGTCGACGATGACGTTCGGGTATTCCGTCGCTAGCTGTGCTGTGCGCTGCCAGTGGGTGGTTGCGGTGCGCCCGTCGAGCAAACCCGCAGCAGCCAGGATGAAGGCGCCTGTGCAGATGGAGGCTATGAGCGCTCCTCGTTCGTGCGCGGCGGTCAGCGCTCGAAGCAGCGACTCGGGTTGACGCGCCGCCAGGTCGAAGCCCGGCACGATGACCGCGTGAGCTTCGACGACGGCAGACAGGTCCGCGTCAACGCAGAGGCCGATGCTCGTCGTTGTCGTTACAACTCCTGGGCGCTCGGCGCATCCGACCACGTCGAATGCCCCACATAACTCAGGACGGCTGAAGACCTCAAACGGGATCGTGAAGTCGAACGCCACGACTCGCTCGGGTGCAACGACAGCGATACGTCGAGGTGTGGCTGAATCCTTGTGCATGCTGGCAATCTTGCCACTCGTGGCATCTGCCGTGCCCTGTGAGGGTGTGAGCAGGACTTCCACCCGCCGACAAGACGAGGAAACATGACCACGAGCCCTGGCCCCACTCTCGATAGGTCCGTCCGACGAAGTCGGCGGCCGGCCAGCCGACGCCGACAGACGGAGTGGTCGACGTGGGGACTCCTCGGGTGCCAGGCGTTGTACTACGCGACGGTGAGCGTTGACCTGACCCTCACGGCATTGGTGGGACTGAGCCTCGCGCCGTCGCCAGCCTTGGCAACGCTCCCGCTAGCGTTCATGACTCTCGTCGGCGCAATCTGCGCCGTGCTTGCGGGCCTCGTCGCAGGACGGATCGGATATACGCCGGTCATGATCGGTGGAGCAGTTATGGGCGCCGGCGGCGCGTTGGTGTGTGCGTGGGCGGTCTCCGGCGGAGGATTCTGGCTCTTGTGCGCCGGGACGGGGCTGGTTGGGACGTACCGCGCGACGGGCGGATATATCCGCCTGATGGGAGCGGACCTGGCCAGCGCCGGCCGACGGGATAGGGCCATGTCGCTCATTCTCGCTGGCGGGCTGCTCGCTGCCATCGCCGGTCCGTGGGTGGCAACCAGCACAATGAGCATGTTCGGCTCGTTGTACACAGGGTCGTATCTCGTGGTCGCCGTCCTGAGTTTCGCCAGCGTTCCCATCCTCGCCGCCATCGTTCCAGTGGAGCGGCGGCACCGAAGGCCACGAAAGAACAGCGCGCATAGGCACCACCCAGCGCCACCGCTCCGCTTGCGCGAGGTCGAACGGCCACGAGACTTCATCACGGCCCTCGCGACGCTAGCTATCGCCGGAACCGTGATGACGCTCGTCATGGCCATCGGTCCACTCGAAAGCGTCCACGCGCAATACCCGCCGACGGCCAGCGCGGCGGTAATCCAATGGCACATGGTCGGCATGTTCGCCCCATCACTGTTCTCCGGGCTCCTACTCGGGCGATGGGGACGCCGCGCGATCGCCATCCTGGGCACCCTCATCCTCGCGAGTGGAGGAATCATCGGAATGTCCGGCGAGAGCTTCGCACAACTGCTCCTCGCACTCGGGCTGAACGGTCTGGGCTGGAACTTTCTCTTCGTCGCGGGAACGTCATACCTGGTTTCCTGCTACCCGCCCGGACGCGGGGGACGTCTACAAGCCATCACCGAAGGCGTCGGCAGCGCGACAGCGGTGATCGTATCCTTCGCAGCCAGCGCCGCCTTCCTCACATTGGGCTGGCGAGGCTCGAACGTGATTGCCGTCATCCTGCCCCTGCTCCTCCTTCTCTGGCTCGCCAGAAAGGGAAACCGCCAACCCGGCCCGCGGGAAGAATCGACAGGCTGGCGCCAGGTGGGTGCGCTCGGGGAGTAGTCGAACGCGCGGCGTCAGTGCGCACGGACCTATCACGCGAGCGGCGAGCACGCGCGAGAGGCCGGCCGGGAACCGCGTCGCGATGCGCTCGTCGGCCAGGAATGGCGGTCGAGTGCCAGTCTGCGGTCGCCTTGTCCATGTGGCTTGGTGAGCCATGTCTCGTTGGGGATGTCAGCGACCTGCTGGTTGCGGGGGCGAGAATCCCACAGGAGGCGTTGTCGCTGACTGCCCCCGCCGCCAGCAAGGCGGTGCTCATCGCGGCGTGACGAAACTGCTCGCACGCGCGTCGTCACTCAGAGCGCGCTGGCGATCCAGACGCGCCCGCGCCCGCTGATGTGGAGGATGCCGGTGTTGGCGGGGATGAATGCAGCCCCACCCCGAGTGAGGGTGATTGCGGCGTCGTCCGATTCGAGGCATATCTCAGCCCCGTCCACGAGGGCGATAGCAGGCCTGAGTACGGAGGTGGCAATCGAAGCGCGACCGGGTTCGAACAGGTCGAGCTTGAACGGGGCGGGAGGCCTGTACGAGGTCGCCCCGGGGCCGATTCCGATCGGATCGAGAAGGTGGGCCGGCCCCTGGGCGCTCGAGAGGAGCTGGGTCAGTTCCGGAGTGTCGATGTGTTTCGGGGTGAGGCCGCCCCGGACGACATTGTCGCTCGCGGTCATGAGCTCGATCCCGACGCCGTTGAGGTAGGCATGGAGGACCCCGGCCGGTGCATAGAGGCACTCTCCGCGGCGCAGGCTCACTCGGTTCATGAGGGCGGCCACGATGACGCCGGCGTCCTGAGGGTAGTGCGCTGCGAGCTCGGTGATCGTTGCATAGGTTGATGCAAGGGGGGTGGATGCTGCCACGGGGGTCTCTGCGAACGCGGTGATGCCGGCAACGCAGGCGGATACCCGGGGGTCGCCGCTGAGGAGCCATGTGAGGGCGTCGATGACGCGCGTCGGGTCGGCGAGAAGAGTTCGAAGCGGCTGCGCGTCGTCGATGGAGTTGACGTCGAGGTCGGCCATCAACTCCGCTACTTCGTGCGCTGGGCGAAAGCCCGACAGTGCCTCGAAGCGATCGCTCACGGAGACGATGATCTCCGGCTTCGAGTACGGGTCGCGATAATTGCGCGCGGGGTCATCGCGGGGGATACCGCTGGCCTCTTCCGCGGCGAAGCCCGCGGCCGCCTGCGATGGCGTCGGGTGCACCTGCAGGGAGAGCGGACTGTCCGCGGCGAGGATCTTCAGCAGGATCGGCAGGGTGGTGTCGCGTGCGTTCCCCGATGCTTGGGCGGGGTTCTCGGCCACCCACTGGGCGAGGGTCGCGACGCCCGACGTGGGCGGCACGGTCCGGACAATGCGAGCGGGGGATCCGGGATGTGTGCCGAACCAGAGTTCGGCCTCCGGGCCGCCTTGCGCGGGTCGGCCGAGGAAGGCCGCGATCCCTGTCGCGGAACCCCACGCGTAGTCGCGGGGGGTGTTGGTGAGTTCGAGAAACACGTTGGCCTTCAGGTCGTGGTGTGCGGCGGAGATAGCTTAACCGCTTTAGCGCGCGTGGTTAATACGCTCGTGAAATGATTCCGGGGTGAGCACTTCGCATCGCCGATCTACCGGGCGCGTCACGATCACGGACATCGCTGAACGGGCCGGTGTGTCGATCGGCGCCGTGTCCTTTGCCCTGAACGGCCGGAAGGGAGTCTCGGAGAAGACGCGGGAGCGCGTGCTCGCCGTCGCCGACGAACTGGGATGGGCTCCTGCCAGTGCTGCGAGGTCGCTCGCCGAGGCGAAGACCGATACCGTCGGCCTCGTGCTGGCGCGGGATCCGCACAATCTCGGCGTCGAGTCGTTCTACATGCAGTTCCTTGCGGGCATGGAGACCGAGCTGTCGCGGCGCGGATATGGACTGCTCCTGCAAGTCGTCCCCGACGGCGACCGTGAGCTGGCGACCTTGCGCGGGTGGGGCCGTTCGCATCGAGTGGACGGGGTCTTGCTCGTCGATCTGCGCGTTGACGACCCGCGCGTCGGACTGTTCGCGTTGGACGGTTCGCTTCCCGCCGTTGCCGTGGGCGACCCGTCGGTCGCCCCGGGTCTCACCACGGTGTGGACGGATGACGCCACCTCGATGCGGGAGGCCGTGCGGTACCTCGCGGGGCTGGGTCACCGGCGCATCGCTCGCGTATCAGGCCTTGCCGCGCTCGCGCATACCCGCATCCGCGACGACGCGTTCGCTGCGGAGATGCGCGCACGGGGTCTGCAGCCGGTGCTGATGCGGACCGACTACTCCGCCGAGAGCGGGGCGGCCGCGACGCGCTCGGCGCTGGACTCCCCGGACCGGCCCACGGCGTTCATTTTCGACAACGACATCATGGCCGTTGCAGGGCTGTCAGTCGCGCTGGAGCGCGGTCTCTCAGTGCCGGAGGACGTGTCGATGATCGCCTGGGACGACTCCGTGCTGTGCGCCCATACGTTTCCGACGCTCACCGCGCTCAGCCACGACGTAGTGGCGTTCGGCGCGCACGCGACACGTCGACTGTTCGACGTCATCGAGGGGGCCGCGCCTGCGCCGCACCTGGACTCGACACCCAGCATCCAGGTCCGCGCATCGACCGGGCCCGCGCCGGAGTGAGCATCCCACTCAAGCGGGGGGCCGCTCGCCGCTGCCGCGCAAGACAAGGTGTGTCGGTACCTCGAGCTGCGTCGTGAAACCGCCGAGATCAGACATCCGATCGATCGCGAGCTCCGCGGCGCGCCGTCCCATTTCTGCGGGGTCATGGCTGACAACGCTCACGCCCAGGATGTCGGCGGTGTCGAAGTCGTCGAATCCGATGAGGGCGGGTGGGTTTGCGAGTTCACGGATGACGCGAAGCACGCCGATGCACATGCGGTTGTTTCCCGCAACGATCGCCGTAGGGGGGTCGGGCTGGGCGAGCATCGCGCGCGCGGTCTCTTCGGCCGGCACCGTCATGTCGTCGACGAGACTCTCGTAGCGGCCGTCTGCAGGGATCCCGGCGCTCGTAAGGGCGTCACGGTAGCCGGCGCATCGCTCCATCTGCGTGTACACGGATGCGGGATTGCACAGGTAGGCGATGCGTCGATGACCGTGTGCGATGAGTGAGCGGGTGGCCTCCTTCGCCCCCTCGCGATTGCGCAAGACGACGGAGTCGGCGACGAGATTGCGCGCGGGGCGATCGATCGCCACCACCGCGGTGCCGAGCTGGCGCTCACCCTCGAGATAGGACTGGTCCGGACCGACAGGAATGAGAAGCAGCGCGCCCACTCGTTGGGCGAGCAGGGTATCGGCGACACGCTCTTCGCCCTCTTCGGAGTCATCCGTCGTCGCGACGATCAGGGTGAGTCCTCGGTCGGCGAGTGCACGTTCGACACCCGCGGCGATCGTGTAATAGAACGGATTGCCCAGGTCGCCCATCAGAAGTCCGACCGTCGTGGCGACGCCACCATGCCGGAGGGTGCGGGCGAGGGTGTTCGGGCGGAATCGCAGCCGCTTGGCTGCAGACAGGACGCGCTCAACAGTCGCCGGAGCGACCTGCTCGCGATGCGCGAACACTCGGGAGACCGTCTTGGGGCTCACGTTGGCGAGCCGTGCGACGTCCTGAAGGGTGGCTCGATGTAGTGCGCTCATGATCGGACCAACCTAGTCGCCCAAGCACCCGCAGGCGGATGACCACGCAGGACATTTGAGAGACATCCGCAGCGGTGGATGTGTCATAAGAGCCGGTAATACCCAGATCAAAAGCATAATTTGTCAGCACCTCTCCTGTCGGACACGATTGGACAAGCTTGACATAAAGCGCTTTACTTTTCGGTGGATCCCGATTAGCGTTCTCGATCGAACCCCAACGGCGGGACGCCCCGCCTGGATGCGGGGCACATCTACAAGGGAGTAATCACATGGCAACACGCAAGGCATTGATCGGCCTTGCTGCGGTCGCAGCGATCTCGGCGCTGGCCCTCGCGGGCTGCTCGGGAAGTTCGGGCGACACCAGCAGCTCGTCGGGCAAGCCCTCCGGCTCGATCAAGTTCCTCACCAACCGTACGGACCTGAAGACCGACGGCACGTGGGACCGCTACGTCAAGGAGTTCAACCAGAAGTACCCCGACGTCAAGGTGACTGTCGAGGCGCACACGAACTACGAGGACGACGTCAAGACGCTCATGTCGACGCCGAACGGGTACGGAGACGCGCTCCTGATCCCGGACGCGGTCGGCACGGACCAGTTCGCAGACTTCTTCCAGCCGTTCGGATCGCTGTCCGACGTGGAGAAGAACTACCGCTTCGTCGCGGACAAGGCCGTGGACGGCAAGGTCTACGGTCTCGCGATCGGTGGCAACGCGGCCGGTGTCCTGTACAACAAGGCCGTGTGGGACAAGGCCGGCATCACCAAGCTGCCGACCACGCCGAACGACTTCCTCAGCGACCTGAAGCTGATCAAGGAGAAGACCACCGCGACGCCGTACTACACGAACTACAAGGACGGCTGGCCGCTCGCCGGGCAGTGGACCGACCAGTGGGCGGGCATCGCCGGAAGCGGTCAGTTCGAGAACAAGCTCGCCAAGGACAAGAGCCCGTGGGACTCGGGCAAGCCCGCGGCCATCGGGGACGGCCTGCTCTATGACATCGTTCACGACGGTCTGAGCGAGTCCGACCCGCTGACCACGAACTGGGAGCAGTCCAAGAGCGACTTCGCGACCGGCAAGATCGCGACGATGGTCCTCGGCTCGTGGGCCGTCTCGCAGTTCCAGGCTGCCGCGACCGCCGCAGGGGCGGATCCGAAGGACATCGCGTTCATGGCGTTCCCCACGAACATCGACGGCAAGCAGTACTCGAAGATCGGCGGCGACAAGCGCATGGCGATCAACGTCCACTCGAAGAACCAGGCTGCCGCCCGCGCATGGGTCGAGTGGCTCGTGAACGACAGCGACTTCGCGCTCTCGCAGGGCATGATCTCGCCGTCGAAGGCTGTCAAGGAGCTTCCCGCCAACCTGTCGTCCCTCAAGACGGCCGGTGTCGAACTCTTCGAGAACGTGCCCGCGCCGTCGAGCGAGGCCGGTCTGCTGAACAACGTCGCTGACGCGTCGAAGGTCGACATCTGGGGCAACATCTACCGCCAGAAGCTCATCGACACCGCGCGTGGACAGGCGTCCGGCGACAAGGCGTCGTTCTTCGCCCAGCTCAACCAGCAGTGGGGCGCTGCCGTCGCGCAGCTCGCCAAGTAATACCCGAACCCCCCCTCGGTCCGAGTGGACCGGAGTCTCCAAGGAGCGAACATGTCCGTCACCGCGACGGGTCCCGACCCGATCGGAGTCTCCGGTCCTCTCCACGGCGCAGCCGACGTCGGTCTCCACGGCCCGGCTGCCTCCCCCCGCAGGCGTCGCCGACGCCGCGGGGGGAGCGGCCCCGCCGGCCGCGGTTTCCTCTCGGCCGTCACGCCGTACCTCTTCATCCTGCTGGCGGTCGGTCTGCTCCTTCTCCTGACCTACCTGCCGGCCGTAAACATGGTCTGGTACAGCTTCCTCAAGTGGAACGGGATCAGCCCGCGGCAGACATTCGTCGGCTTCGACAACTACGTCGAGGTCTTCACTGACCCTGCGGTATTCGGCGTGTTCCTCGTCAGCCTGTACTACTTCTTGGGCTCGTTCGTGCAGATGGCGATCGCTCTCTACTTCGCCGCGCTGCTGAGCTTCAAGACGCGGTTCTCGAGCTTCTTCCGCGGGGTGATCTTCTTCCCCTACCTCATCAACGGCGTCGCGATCGGCTTCGTCTTCCTCTACCTGTTCCAGCCGGGCGGCACGCTCGACACCGTGCTCTCCTGGGTCGGTGTGCAACACCCGCCACAGTGGCTCGGGGATGCCTCCATCGCGAATCTCTCGCTCACCGCGACGTCGGTGTGGCGTTTCACCGGACTGAACTTCGTGCTCTTCCTCGGCGCCATCCAATCGATCCCGGGTGAGATCTACGAGGCCGCCGAGCTGGACGGTGCGAACCGCTGGCAGCAGTTCTGGTCGCTCATCTTCCCCGGCATCCGCCGGATCATCGGACTCTCCTTCATCCTCGCCGTCGCCGGCAGCCTGTCGGTGTACGAGATCCCCCTCATCATGACCGGAGGAGCGAACGGCACCGCAACGTTCGTCATCCAGACCCTCCAGACCGCCTTCCAGTACCACGCGGTCGGGCTCGCCTCAGCGATGGCCGTGGTCCTGCTGGCGATCGTGCTCGTCGTGACCTGGATCCAACGAAGAGTCTTCCCCGACGAGAAAGTGGAGCTGTCCTGATGCGCGCGTTCTGGGGACTCGTCAAATACGTCTCCCTCATCGTCGCCTGCCTCCTTGTCCTGGTCCCGCTGTCGGTGGTGCTGTTCGCCAGCTTCAAGACGCCCAAGGAGTACGCCACCACGGGGCCGCTCTCGCTTCCGAGCAATTGGTTCAACTTCGAGAACTTCGCTATCGCGTTCCGGCAAGGTGGCATGCTCGAGGGCTTCGTGAACACGACGATCGTGCTCGTGATCTCCCTGGCGATCACGATTCTCGTCGGCACCATGGCCGCCTACGCGATCGACCGGTTCCAGTTCCGCGGGCGCGGCCTCGTGATGGCCCTGTTCCTGATCGCCACCCTCATCCCGAGCGTCACGAGCCAGGTCGCGACCTTCCAGATCATCGCCGGGATCGGGCTCTTCGACACGAAGGCCTCGCTCGTGCTGCTGTTCGCAGGTACCGACATCGTCTCGATCTACATCTTCATGCAGTTCATGTCCTCGATCCCGACGTCCCTCGACGAGGCGGCAATGATCGACGGCGCCAACCGCTGGACGATCTATTGGCGCGTCGTTCTGCCGCTGCTGAAGCCGGCGATCGCGACCGTGATCATCATCAAGGGCATCGCGATCTACAACGAGTACTACCTGCCCGCCCTCTATCTCCCCTCCGAGGGGATGATCTCCACCTCGCTGTACCGGTTCAAGGGACCGTTCGGGGCGCACTGGGAGATCATCACCGCGGGCACCATCCTCGTCATCATCCCGACCCTGATCGCGTTCCTGTTCCTCCAGCGATGGATCTACAAGGGCCTGGTCGCAGGAGCAGTCAAGTGACAGACACCATCATCAACACGGCCCCACCGGCACTCACCGGTCGCGCGCTCTCCACCGGATGGACCGTACGTGCCGCTGGCGGCAAACTTCCCCAGCCGTTCGCCGCCCGGCTGGAGGCGGCGATCCCCGCAGAAGTCCCTGGCGTGGTCCACCTCGATCTCCTGCGTGCGGGGATCATCCCCGATCCGTACCTCGACGACAACGAGTCGCTCCTTGCGTGGATCGGTCTCGTCGACTGGACGTACGAGACGGTATTCGACCTGACCGCGCTGGAGCTCGTCGCGCACTCCCGGCACGACCTCGTCTTCGACGGCCTCGACACGGTCGCGACCGTGTTGCTGAACGGGGCAACGGTGGCGGAGGTCGCCAACCAGCACCGTTCGTACCGGATCGACGTGCGGCGACATCTGCAGGTCGGTGCCAACGTTCTCACCGTGGCGTTCCGCAGCCCTGTGCGCGCTGCCGACACCCAGAGCGTCGTGCTGGGCGCGCGGCCGCGCCCTTACCCGAGCCCCTTCAACTCGATCCGCAAATCGGCATGCAGCTTCGGCTGGGACTGGGGCATCTCGACGACCACCTCGGGTGTCTGGCGGGCCGTGCGACTGGAGTCCTGGTCGGGCGTGCGTCTGGCCGAGGCTCGTGTCGTTGCGACGCCCGAAGGTACGGGCGGACGCGTGGATGCCGCCGTCCGCATCGAGCGGGACGACACGGACCCCTTCCCGGCATCCGTCTCGCTCGACGCAGCGGGCGTGCGCGCCGACATCACGATCCCTGCGGAGGCGGATCAGGGAACGTTGACTGTCGCTCTCGACAAGGTCGACCTGTGGTGGCCCACCGGTCATGGCGCCCAGCCGCTGTACGACGTCACGGTCTCGCTCGGCGAGGACGTGGCGCGACGCCGCGTGGGCTTCCGGACGCTCCACTGGAACACAGCACCGGATGCCTCCGGCACGCCCTTCGAACTCGTGGTGAACGACCGTCCGATCTACGTCAAGGGCGTCAACTGGATCCCCGATGACGCCTTCCCCTCCCGTATCGACCGCGCCCGGTACGCGCAACGCCTCGAGCAGGCGAAGGCAGCCAACCTCAACCTCATCCGTGTGTGGGGGGGAGGTATCTACGAGACGGACGACTTCTACGACCTGTGCGACGAGCTGGGCCTGTTGACCTGGCAGGATTTCCTGTTCGCCTGCGCCGCTTACAGCGAAGAAGAACCGCTGCGCGGCGAGGTCGAAGCAGAGGCGCGGGAGAACGTCGCGCGCATCGCGCATCACGCCTCCCTTGCCCTGTTCACCGGGAACAACGAGAACCTCTGGGGCTACGAGGACTGGAACTGGAAGGCGCTGCTCGACGGCAAGACGTGGGGCGCGTACTACTACTACGAGCTGTTCCCCGCGGTGATCGGCGCGCTGGCGCCCCAGGTTCCTTATGCCCCGGGAAGCCCGTTCAGCCCGGGCGGCCAGCATCCGGCTGACGAACTCCATGGGACCACGCACTTGTGGGAGCAGTGGAATCGGCTCGACTGGGCGACCTACCGCGACCACCGGCCCCGTTTCGTCGCCGAATTCGGCTGGCAGGGCCCGCCGGCATGGACGACGCTCACGCAGGCCCTCAGCGATGACCCGATGACGCCCGACTCGCCCGGGATGATCGTGCATCAGAAGGCGATCGACGGCAATGCCAAGCTCGCCACCGGTCTCGTCGCCCATTACCGCATCCCTGACGACATGGAGAACTGGCACTGGGCCATGCAGCTGAACCAGGCCAACGCTGTGGGTACCGCGCTGTCCTGGTTCCGGTCGCTCGCCCCGTACAACGCGGGAGCGGTGGTGTGGCAGCTGAACGACTGCTGGCCGGTCACCTCCTGGGCGGCGATCGACGGCTACGGGCGTGAGAAGCCCCTGTTGCATGCCATCCGAAACGCCTTCGCGTCACGCGTCGTGACGATCCAGCCATCCGATGGTGCGCTTCGCGTCGTGGTCGGCAATGACACGGACGCGTCGTGGGCCGGGCAGCTCACGATCACGCGTCGCTCGTACGACGGCTTGGTTCTCGAGACGCAGATGGCGGTCGTCGATGCATCCCCCCGCTCGTCCGTCACGGTTCCCGTCGATCTCGCCGCTCCGGTCGATGCGTCGTGCGAACTGATCGTGGCCGAACTCGGCGGGGCGCGCGGAGAGTGGTTCTTCACCGATCCCCGCGACAGCGCGCTTCCGGCTCAGCAGACGGCAGTGGTCGTCGTCCCTGCCGCCGAGGGGTTCGACGTGACGGTGGTCGCTGACGGGCTCGTCCGCGATCTCACCCTGCTCATCGACAGAGTTGCACCCGACGCGCGCGTCGACTCCGGGCTCGTGACGCTCCTCCCGGGGGAGTCCCACACGTTCCGTGTGACGGGCGTCGAGGAGCTGGCCGCAACGGACGTCGCCCGGCCCGAGGTGCTGCGGTCGGGCAACCAGCTGGTGACGACTGCATGAGCGCCATCGATCTGTTGCGCGAACCCGTCTGCGGCATGACCTGGGGTTGGGTGGGCACCCGCGGCACGTGGGCGACGCCCGTGGCGGAGGCATCCCTCGACCGGATGGCCGAGCATGCCGTGACGTGGACCGCGATCGCCTATGCGGCCGAGCAGGCGACGCCGTTCTCCACGGAGATCCCGTTCGACCAGCCGCCGACGGTCACCGAGGACGAGATCGTGTGGGCGATCCGCGGTGCGCACGAGCGCGGGATGAAAGTGTGTCTCAAGCCCGTAGTCAACGTCGCCGACGGCACCTGGCGTGCCTTCATCGGGTTCTTCGATTGGGACGTGCCGGGCGAGCCGAGCTGGACCCAATGGTTCGCGTCCTACACGCGCTTCATCCTCAATGCGGCGGCCATCGCCGAGGCGGAGAGCTGCGAGATGTTCTGCATCGGCTGTGAGATGGTGCGCTCCGACGGCCAGGAAACGCACTGGCGTGAGCTCATCCGGAAGGTGCGTGATGTCTACTCAGGCCCGATCACGTACAACTGCGACAAATATCAGGAAGACCACGTCACGTGGTGGGACGCGGTGGACATCGTGTCCTCGAGCGGCTACTACCCGATCGGCGCGTGGGATACACAACTCGATCGCATCGAACGCGTCGTGGAAGCCTCGGGAAAGCCGTTCTTCTTCATGGAGGCCGGATGCCCCTCGCGCGAGGGATCGGCCCGGCTGCCGAACGACTGGAACCTCGTCGGCGAGCCATCGGGAGCCGAGCAGGAGACCTACTATCGCGCGATGTTCGCAGCGGTGCGCGCCCGGCCTTGGGTGGGTGGCCTCATGCTGTGGGATTGGCCGGCAGACCTCTACGACGAAACCGGTGCGATGGCGAACGACGACTACTGTCCCTATGGCAAGCCGGCGGCGCGGGTCATGGCCGAGCAGTACGCGGCGTGGGCGGCGGGTGCCGCATGACGTCCGCCAGCACCCTCTTCGCCCTCGACGCCGGGCAGACCGGCACCAAGGTGCGTGTGACGACGCCCGGTGCGGCTCCGATAGAGCTGATCCAGCCCGGCGTGCGTACCCACGAGCCGCTGTTGCCGCAACTCGCCGAGACGGTCCGCCGCGCAGCGGAGGAGACGCATCTGACACCGGACTCTGTCGCCGCCGGCGTCTCCGGCCTCACCTCCGCCGATGCGGATGCGCGCCGTCTGCTCAGGCTCGTGCACGCGACGGGCGCCCGTGATGTGCTGCTCGCCCACGATTCAGTGACCTCGTTCCTCGGCACCCTCGGCAACGAGCGCGGTGCGGTTGTCGCCGCCGGGACAGGGGTGGTGACCCTCGGTGTCGGCCGTGATGCCGTGGCGCGCGTCGACGGATGGGGCAACATCATGGGCGATGCGGGAAGCGGATACTGGATCGGCCGGGAGGCCCTGGACGCCGTCATGCGCGCGTACGACGGGCGCGGCGCGCAGACCGCGCTGACCGCGATCGTCCAGGATCGGTGGCCCGACCTCGCTGACGCGTATGTCCAGCTGCAGGGCGACCCCGACCGCGTGCGTGTCGTCGCATCGTTCTCCCAGGAGGTCGTCGCCCTCGCAGGCCATGATTCCGTCTCCGCGCGGATCTGCCTCGCCGCAGCGCGTGAACTCGCGCAGTCCGCGGCGACGGCCCTGCGCCGCGTAGGCGAGGGCCCCGTCGCTGACACGGCGGCCGAGGCCACGGATCGCACCGGCAACGACACCGCCCGCGTGAGCGCGATCGGCGGCGTGTTCCGTTCCGATCTCATCCGGTCCCGCTTCGAAGATCTGCTCGCGGAGGCGATCCCCGGGGTGGTATTCGAAGCGCCCCACGGCACAGGCCTCGACGGCGCGCAGGCGCTGCACACCCTGGCCGCGCAGCATCCGCTGCACACACTCGTCTCGGTCGCGACGGTCTGAGCCCGCGCTCCGCCCGTCGCGACCGCGGCACCTGGATCGGCGACCGCCGACCAGCCCCCCATGGAGGTCGAAGATGACAAGCATGAAATCGCGGCGCCTTGCCGCGTTGGCGACGGCGATCGCCGTTGCCGCCGTCGGACTGGTCGCCGTCTCGGCGCCAGCACAAGCCGCGCAGTCGCCACGCCCTGCCCCCGCGGCGTCGTTCGTGAAGGCGCAGGGCTCGCACCTGACGCTCGACGGAAAGCCGTACGAGTTCGCCGGGACGAACAACTACTACCTGGGGTACAAGTCGTCCACGATGGTCGACAACGTGCTGGACGACGCGAAAGCTGCGGGGCTGAACACGATCCGCACCTGGGGATTCCAGGATTTCCAGAACCCCGATGGCACGAACTCCGTGCAGGGCAGCTTCGAGGGCGTCTGGTATCAGGCGTGGGATTCCGCGGCGGGCAAGCCGGTCGTCAACGGCAGCGCTGATGGCCTGCAGAAGCTCGACTTCGCGATCGCGGAGGCCGGAAAGCGCGGCATCCGCCTGGTCATCCCGTTCACCAACAACTGGAACAACTTCGGCGGCATGGACCAGTACGTCCAGTGGGGTCAGACCGCGGGCCTCGGCACCTCCACCCACGCCGACTTCTACACCAACGCGACGATCAAGACGTGGTTCAAGACCTGGATCTCCACCCTCCTGAACCGCACGAACTCGATCACGGGCGTGAAGTACAAGGATGACCCGACGATCATGGCGTGGGAGCTCGCGAACGAGCCGCGCTGCACCAGCGCGGGGAAGTATCCGAACGGCACGTGCAACACGTCGACTATCACCGGATGGGCCGACGAGATGAGCACGTATGTGAAGTCGATCGACCGGAACCACCTGCTGTCGGCGGGGGACGAAGGCTTCTTCGATCTTCCGCAGAGCCAGTGGACCCTCGACGCGCAGTACGGGCAGTCCGGCTACGGTCCCGGCTTCGGTCAGGACGGTGCGGACGGCATCGATACGGTCGCCCTCGCGTCACTGAAGAACATCGACCTCATGTCGATGCACCTCTACCCGGACAGCTGGAAGACCACGGCAGCGTGGGGCGACGGCTGGATCGCTGCGCATGCGGCCGCTGCGCGGAAGATCGGCAAGCCGGTCTACCTCGGCGAGTACGGCATCGCCGACAAGGCCACGCGCATGCCTGTCTACTTCAATTGGCTGAAGACCATCCGGCAGACCGGTGTTGACGGATCGCTGTATTGGATGTTGGCGTCCCGTCAGGATGACGGCACGCTCTACTCCGACTACGACGGCTACACGGTCTACTGCCCGAGCCCGGTGTGCACTCTGATGTCCGACCAGTCGAAGCTCGTGTCCGGAGGGCTCGCGGCCGCGAAGACCCTCCTCGATGTCATCGCCGACAACGACGCCGCCACGGTCGAGAGGGACACCTCCGCGGACGTCGACCTCCTCGCGAACGACGTGTCGTTCACGCTTCCCGTTCAGGCGAGCACCCTCGATCTCGACCCGTCCGCGCCAGGCCGCCAGACATCGACGACCGCCCCGGGCGGATCACTCGCGATCACGACGGGCGGCACGGTTCGGTTCACGCCGACCGCCGGCTTCACCGGCAAGGCGGTCTTCTCGTACTCGGTGGGCAACGCCGTGCGGACGGCGTCCGCGAACCTGACCGTGACCGTGCGGCCGCGGCCCGGCGACCCTGTGCTCCTCGCCTCGTGGGAGGACGGGCTCGCCGGCTGGGCGCCCGCGAACTGGCAGTCCGATCCCGGCACGTTGAGCGTCGGCGCGACGGGCGCGACGAACGGCTCGCAGGCTCTGCAGATCGCTTCGAACGGTGCATGGTTCGACTCGCCCGCAGACAGCCCGACTCTGGATCTCACCACGCGCGCGTCGATCCAGTTCGACCTGACCACGCAGGCGGCCGGCACGTCCTTCTCGGTCGCCGTGCGCAGCGGCTCGGGCTGGACGTGGTGCCAGACGCCGTGGACGTGGGTGCCTGCAGGCACGGACCGCCAGCATGAGACCGTGGCCATCGACTCCTTCGGATGCGACACCTCCACGCTCACCGATGTGCACGACGTGCTCATCTACCTGAACGCGGGATCGTTCGCCATCGACAACCTGACCATCAACTGAGACGGCGGATGCCACGTCCCGGCGACGATCGCCCGGACGTGGCATCCGCACGCCCATTTGCGGATTTCGAGGCTGCCTTTAATGGGGCATTGGGCGGGTGGGGAAGAAGCCGGAGGCTCTTGCGCTAAAGCGCTTTATTCAATACCGTCGCCCATGGTCGGTCGCGGGAGCGCAGAAGCTCCCTTTATCACGGCATGAACCGACCAACTCGAAGAAGAGAGAGGGTAGGGATGAAGATCCAGTCATATCCGCGGCTCACGCGGCGCAGAACGATCGGCATCGCCGTCATCGTCGCGTTGATCGTCGCCTTCTGGGTGGCGATTCCGCGTGCCGCGAATGCGGACACGTCGACGTTTGTCACGCGCTGTGGCATCCACTTCTGTACCGCCGGAAAGGTGTCGTATTTCGCCGGCGCCAACTCGTACGACCTGTTCACCTACGGCTCTGGATCGGGTGACACCGAGACGCAGTACATGGACAAGGCTGCGATCGACCAGCAGTTCGCGAACATGCAGGCGGACGGCGTGAACCTGGTCCGTACCTGGATGTTCTCGCACGAGAGCTGGCATGGATTCGAGCCGACCCGCGGCGTCATGAACGAGCAGCAGTGGGCCGAGTTCGACTACATCCTGTACTCGGCATCGCAGCACGGCATCCGCGTCATCCCGACCTTCGAGAACTACTGGTCGGCGTACGGGGGGATCGGTCAGATTCTGAGCTGGAACGGAATGTCCAGTGGTGATCCGGCGAACGGCCAGTTCTTCGACCCCTCGAAGTGCGCCGGCTGCCTCAGCGACTACCTCTACGAGGTGGACTATGCCCTCAACCGCGTCAACCACTACACCGGAGTGGCGTACAAGAACGACCCGGCCATCTTCGCCTGGGAGCTGATGAACGAACCACGCCATCAGAACCAGACCCCGAACGACAACACCACGGGGACTGCCTTCAACGCCTGGGTGAGCACGGTCGGCGCGCACATCAAGGCGATCGACCCGAACCACATGATCACGACGGGCATCGAGGGTCAGGGAACGGAGTATGGATACGGCAGCGACAACGGCGTCCCGTTCGTCGCGACGTGCGCGAACGCCTACGTCGATTTCTGCTCGGCGCACATCTACCCGACGGAATACTGGGCGAATCTGTCCGTCGATCAGACCGCGGCGCTCGTAGCGAAGTACATCTCCGACGCGCACAATGTCGTCGGGAAGCCGATGTTCCTCGGCGAGTTCAACGTCGACTCCTCGCATCGCTCAACGTATTGGCCCGCGATCTACTCGGCCATCGAACAGAACCAGGGCGATGCGAGCGCCTTCTGGTGGTATGAGAACACAGGCAAAGACGGCACGTACGGCATCCTTCACGGGGACTCGATCCTCTCGGTCTTCGCGACGCATGCCCAGCACATGGCGGCGATGAGCGGGACGACGGCGACGAGCACGCCCACGCCGACGCCGACATCCACGCCGACGCCGACCGCCACGCCGACGGC
This sequence comes from Microbacterium candidum, assembly GCF_030315975.1. GTDB lineage: Bacteria > Actinomycetota > Actinomycetes > Actinomycetales > Microbacteriaceae > Microbacterium > Microbacterium candidum. The sequence continues at coordinate 1,116,117 of NZ_JASXSZ010000001.1, forward strand.
TACGCCGACGCCGACGGCGACGCCAACCCCCACGGCCACGCCGACAGCGTCCCCCACGCCGACGCAGAGCGCGCCTCCCACGCCGACTCCCACGTCGACACCCGGGGGATGCAGTGTTCAGTACCACCTCGACGACTGGGGAAGCTCGTTCAACGCGAACGTCACGATCGTGAACTCCTCATCCGCGGCGATCAACGGATGGTCTTTGACATTCACGTTCCCCGGGACCCAGACCCTCAACTCGGCGTGGAACGCAATCGCCACGCAATCGGGTGAGACAGTCACCGCGACCAGCCCGTCGTGGAACGCCGCCATCCCCGCCGGGGGAAGCGCGTCGTTCGGCATGAGCGGCGCCTCGACCGGAGGAAACGGCACGCCGACCGGATTCGTTCTCAACGGCGCGATCTGCACGGTAACGCGTACCTAGCGTCTGTTCATGGCGGGTGCTACGCACCCGCCATGAACAGATCACGCGGGCGGATCTTTGACCGATACCGAACCCCGCCGAAGAAGGGAAGGCTGTGATCACCACACTCGAGAGGCCGGCGTTCGTCGTCGCCGGAATTCCCGTGCTCGCACCGTTCGAGCATTTAGCGTTTGCCGTGCCCGAAGCCTGGGCGGCCGCGTTCGCCGATCTCGAGGGGACTTTCGCGGAGGCGAGCACCTACATCAATGGGCGCTACCACGAGGTCGTGGGGATACTGGTCGACCTCGAAGATCACCTCGACGGGTTCGTGCACACGATCGTCCCTGCGGGGGAGTATGCCCATCTCACCCATGTTGGTCCTCGGTCGGCAATCGCCGACTCATTCGGAGGCATCGAGTCCTGGGCGCTCGATCACGGTCGTGTCGTCGGCTCATTCAAGCTCGACGTCGGGTATCAGGCGGACGGGATGGATCGCGTGCACGAGCTGTACGTGAGTCTTGTTCCGCGTGAGGCGAGCTGAGTCAGCGAAGGCGCAGCCTTCGGAGGTGGACGAGCAGAACTGCCTGTTCGTCCGGGTCCAATCCGTTCAGCATTCCCGAGGCGTGCACGCGCTCCGTGAGGGTGTGCCAGAGCTCGGCACCGTTGTCTGTGAGCATGAGTGTCCTCTTGCGGCCGTCGGTGGGATGCGATGAGCGTTCGACCAGTCCGGCCTCGACGAGTTTGTCTGTCGTGAGGCTGAGCGTGGAGGGATCGCGTCCGAGTCGGGCCGCGATCTCTCGCGGCGTGAGAGGCGCGGTCGCCGTCGCGATCATGCGGAGTGCGTCGCCCACCGAGGCCGGTACGCCGTACTCGAGCAGTGCCGCCGACACGATCGTCCTCGATGCGTCTGCAGCATCGAGGAGCAGGCTGATGATCTCCGACTTCCGCTCCGCGGCTTCCGCCGAACCCTGCCGGGCAACGGCATCCTGCATTCTTGCCATGCGTTTACGATAGCCCCTAAACTCAGTGAGTTACTCATTGAATAGAAGGAGCAACAACATGAGCGCAACGGAATCACGGAGGGTCCTCGTCACGGGGGGGGAACCGGCTACCTTGCGGGGTGGGTCATCGCCGGACTACTGGAGCGCGGCTATCGAGTGCGGACCACCGTTCGAGATGTCGGCAAGGCGTCGCTCCTGCTCACGTCGATCGGGGAGCGAGTCGGACCCGACAGGCTGGCCGCGCTTGAGATCGTCACGGCGGACCTTCTCGCGGACGAGGGCTGGGCGGCGGCCGCAGCCGGCACGGAGTTCGTTGTTCACCCGGCGTCACCGATCCCGCTCGACGCGAAGGCGGACCTCGTTGCGACCGCTCGCGAGGGCACGCGTCGCGTGCTCATCGCGGCTGCGGATGCCGGGACGCGACGCGTGGTCGTCACGTCCTCCGCGTTGACTGCGATGCCGCAGGACTCGGCGACGATCGCCACCGAGGACATTCGTTCCGAGCCTGTCGGCACTCGCGATCACCGGTACCCCGATTCGAAGATCCTCGCGGAGCGCGACGCGTGGAGCATCGCGGCGGCGACCGGGATGGAGGTGACTGCGATCCTGCCGACATTCATGCAGGGGCCACCCATCGGAGCGCGGACCGCGCCCGGCACGATCGACATCATGCGGCGCCTCGTCAGCGGCGCGTTGCCGGCAATACCGCGCATCGGCTGGAACATCGTCGACGTCCGCGACGTCGCGGAGCTGCACATCCGAGCGTTGGAGAACGCTGCGGCAGCGGGCCAGCGGCTCCTCGCGTCGGGCACCTTCCTCTGGTACTCGGGGGTCGCAGAGATCGTCCGGCGCGATTTCCCCGACGCTGCCTCCAACGTGCCGACGCGGCGCATGCCCAACACGGTCATCCGGGCACTGGCCCTCGTGAACCCGCAGTTGGCGAGCATCCGCCCCGAGCTAGGGCGCACCCACTTCGCGGACAGCGCGAAGGCACGTGAGGACCTGGGTTGGACCACTCGCGATGTGGAGGCGACCATCCGAGACACTGTCCAGTACCTCCTGACCAGAGGCTCTTGACCACCGGCGAGGCCTTCGCGGCGGACGGAGAGCCCAAGTATCCCGGAACGGCGACGCATGCGCTTCTACTGGTGACACGTTGTGCGGCATTGGTTTGCCGCCGGGCCTTTGGAGCTAACCGTGAAATCTCGCGGAAACTCGAGCCGCTCGACCGACAAAGCCACTGGAATCGAACAACCGGTGGTGGCGTCGCGCCTCGAGAGGATCGAGATGATCGGATCCCTCCGAGTCATGATGCAGCCGGCCGGGGAGGGACCGTGGCGATATGGACCTGCACGCCGAGGTAGCGGAGCGCATCGAACTGCTTAAGTAGGTTCACCTTCGTGAAGGTGAACAGCGTGTCGACGGTGACCGGCTTGTCGCTGCCGATCGCGAGGATCACTTCCTTCAATTCGGCCTTGTTGACGGCGCCTTCGCTTTCCTCGTCGATCCTGGCGCGCCACGCAGCACGGGCGTTCTCGTCGCGTGCCAGCGCGTCGGTCGAGACCAGCCCTTGCGCGAGGAGGTGGCTGAGGTCGGCGGAGCTTCGGCCACGCTTGACGTGGATCAGGACGCCCGGTGGGACGAACACGTCGCACGGCTCGATCCCGCCGCGCGAGTGCAGGGGCGTGGCAATCAACTTCCGGTCCAGGCAGTAGCCCGACAGCACCCTCGCGGCCTCCTTGTTGTAGTCGGCTTCAGGTTCTGGCCCCCACGGGGGCAGTTGCAGCGATGCCGGCTCCGCGAGGATCTCCTTGACGCGCTCGTCGATCCGGGCGAGGTACTGGTCGTCCATCCGGTACCAGCTGCCGTCGTGGAGGCAGAACCGCTGGTTGCCCTCCTCGACCTCGAAAGCCAGCCAGCGACGCAGCGGGACCGGCGTCGCCGCCAGGGTGTGGCTCTGCGGGTCTGCATCGCTGTGCAGTTCGACGCGCACCATCTTCAGCCGGTCCAGGATCTCTTCGCGTGGGACGTCGGCGAACCACCCGAGCACGTCCCCGATCTCCGGAGCTTGTTCCGATACCCGCCGCTGCCGATCGCCGAATCCGGTCACCTTGACGCTCATCACCGGGCCATGCGCATCGAGCCGCTCGTGGGGCCACGACACGCCCAGTCGATGCGGATCGGTGGAGAGCAGCGCGTCCACGAGCTTCTGATCTAGGGCCGGAACCCGGCTGTCCTGCGGCTTGAGGGCGATGAGCTGTTCGAGGCTCTCCAGGCCGGGGAGGACCGGTCGACGCGAGAGGTCTTCCAGCACGCCGAGGTCGCCCATAAGCCGGGCCGGGGACTTCGCGAGCGGCACGTTCAGCGAATCCGCGGCACGCAGCTGGATGACCTTGTCACCGACCGCGAGCTCCGCGATGCGTGCCTTCGCCTCGATCCGGCTAACGACTTCACCGTATCCGTCAACGCCGAGGTCGCGGATCGTGCTGCCGTTCGGCATCGAGCTCCGATCGACCCGAGCACGGTGGTCGAGGATCGTCTTCGTGAGCGACTTCACCTCCGCAGGGAGCGCTGAGCGGGCGACGATCCCCGAGCCAAACCCGAAGTCGATCTGCTCGGAGTCAAGGAAGTGGAACCCAGTTCCCCACGTGAGTGCCCAGATCACGTCGCCGGTGTCCTGGATAAGGAGCGCCGCGCCGGGGGAGCTGTTCGACAGCGACACCGACTGACCGGTGAGGAGCTTCAGATCCGTCGACCACTTCGCGCTGGTCGTGATCGAGCCTGTGACAAGCCGGGCAGGTCGGTGCTCGATCTGGAGGTCAGTGACCGTGAAGTCATCATTCGATTCCCTGCGCGCTTCCGTCAGCGCCGTCTCCAGCGTGCTACCCGCCAGCATCCGATAGAGCGTCGTGCGCTTGGTCGCGGTGATCTGCGCCATAGCCCTTGCTACCACGCGACCGACGACAGGCACCGGAACCACGCAGTTATTCGGAGCACAACGGGACTGTCGGTCACCAGCGCGATGCAGCATGGCGGACCGTTTGCGGGCGGCGACTACGGATGCCACGAGTGTCGGCACCGCGGCCATCACGCGCTTCCAGGAGGCGTCGCCTACCACGTGCGCCCCAGGGCTCCTCCCGCCGCCTCTGCGCGACAACAACGCGTGGGACGTTTCGCAGCGCCGCAGCCCCGCCGTGCTCTCGCGGCGGCGAGCACTCACCGGGACGCACTGACCCCGACGGGCGAGGGGTGCCGGTCCAGAAATCCACTTCAACCCAACCCGGGGCGTTGAAGGCGCGCTTCATGCGGGGTGGTCGGATCGTCTCGATCATGCGAGTCGACGCCCCGCGCAAGAATCGCCTACGCGCGGACGAGCCGGAGTGCCCGTTCGCTGGTCGGGAACCTAGTCTCCGGCTCGAAGCGGTGCTTCGCGATATCGCCAAGGATCCCGGCGCGTGGTCCCGCGTTGAGGGTTGAGACGGTGATCCCGTGCCGCAGACATCGCATCGAGTCGTTCCACTATCGGCTGGTCGACTACGTCGCGGGCTACCGTGCGAGGATCGTTGCGTACGCGCAGACCAACCGCGTGCCGGGCAATTGAAAGGGCCGAACTGGGTCGTAGAGCGCGCACATCACTCGCTGGCGTGCGAAGAATTTGCGAACAAATGAAGATCGCCGAGCGTCGCCGAACGGCATCGAGGAGAGCGGCGAACAGCGCTGAATCAATCGAAACGCACATAATCGACTCTCGCCGTAACGCCCACGGCGGGGTTCAAATCCCTCCGTCTCCGCAGAAAAACCCCCGGTTAGCCGGGGGTTTTCGCGTTGATGCGGCGGGCTAGTCTTGCGAGATGCCTGCCTCTTTTGGTCTTCCAGGTGTCCCCCTGGGGGACCGCCGGGGGACACCTGGAGCTGGTGGCGACGGTACATCCCTGGGGTGACAGGCTCGTTCTGGCGCGTGAGTGCGCAGAACTCGCGGTGCCGACCGCCACGGGGTGCACCACCTCTTCACAGGTGGTGTCCTCCCGGATGACCCACGTTCGTCGGAGGTCGCGACTCAGGCCCGTCAAGAGCGGAGCGTCCCAGGTCACCGAGGCTGATTGTGTTGCGACGTCTTGATGACAACCACCGCATACGGAGCAGGACGGTATTGCGGGTGAGATCTCTCGGCGCGATCGCGGAGCTGGTCGAATGCGCTGTCTTGCGTCTCACGCGATGGACATCCTTACCGTAGCCGTACCTACTGATAACAGCGGAAAGAGCGACGTGGGGATTCCTGAGGGAAGTCTTGCAATTGCTGCGTTCATTGTGCTCGCTCTACCCGGATTCATCTACGCGGGGGTTGGCAGGTGGGCTCGCGGTGAGTCCGCGACAGACAGGGATGTTGGCCTAACCATCGCTCGTGGAGCGGTTTTCTCTGTGGCGCTCACGGCCGTTTATCTGCTTCTCCTCGGAGGTTGGCTATTCAGCGGAGTGGGGCCCGGTGCAGACGCGGATGCCGTGGCGATCGCAAACCCACGCCTTCTCGGTCTAACTGTCCTCGTCTTCTATGTCGCCGTCCCGACCGTTGTCAGCATCGTCATGCACCGGCGTCGCATCGACTGGGTGTTCCCGAACTGGGCGGAAGACGCTCGAGGGGACGTGAAGCGCGGCTTCGGGTGGGTGCGTCTGCCGCAGTCCAAGCACGGATACAACTCCGTGCCGAGCGCATGGGATCACGCCAGTGAGCAGAATCACCAGGCGTGGGTGAAGGTCAAACGGAGCAACGGGGAATGGGTCGGCGGTTGGTTCACCAAGGGGTCCTTCGTGACCACGTACCCTGAGCCCAGGAGCATCTACATCGCTCACCAGTTCCGCATGACCAACGACGGCAACTTCGATGGTGAAGGTCCTATCCCAGGGTCAGGCGTGTTCCTGATGATCAACAACGACGACATGGTGTTCTGGACAAATCCCGCGAGAGCCGACCAAGAGAAAGAAGATTGCGATGGCTGAAGAGAAGAACCCTCGGATTCAGCACATGGTTCCGGACCCCGACCGGGTGATTGAACACGGCCAGCAGCCGACGAACTTCGTTCGGCCGCCAAAGCCTCCCGTGCAGGTACCCGATGGCGGCGTCGGCAACGTGACCAACGACTGACCGGCGGTTCATCGACACTCACGCACAAGCTTGGCTGTGGGCGAGTTGCTCAAGCGTCGAATTGTGCATCGGAGGCACGCACGACGAACGATCGGCCGCACGTCGCTGGGAGCGGCGCGATCCAGCTACGCAGTCCATTAGCGCCTCGTGGTCGGCGAACCGCACCCAGGCGTGCTGTACGTTCCTCTGCTCCGACGTACGCAATCAGGTTCCTTGGACGTGCGCGAGGCGGTTCACTCGGCGGTGCCCATCCTTCGCCGAGCCAGGGTCTACCGAGGCGGGCTGAGGATGTCCCGCACCGCCCGGCGTTGTGTCTCGGGCGACAATCCGAGCTCAGCCATGAGTACTAGCGCGAGCAACGACGACGTCACCCACTCGAGGTAGAAGATGTCGTCGTCAGTAGTCTCGTTCCCTGTGTGAGCAAGGTTGTTCCGGGCATCCTTCAGACGATCTGCCCACGCCTCGATGTCCGGGATGAGTTCGCGAACAGCGTCGGCGTCTGGCTTGGCAGCGAGGCCGATCGCACGTTCACGGAATGTCGGGGTCTTGCCCAGCTTCTTGGCAACCTCGCGCTGCTCGTCGCGGAGCCTCGCAAGGCGAGTCTGTTCGATGTCCGCATCGGACAATGCTGTCGCGTCTACAAGACCCTTGTGGAGAGCTTCAGCGGTGATCGCTGTGAGGAGCAGGCGTGTCTCTGTGTACCGCGGGCGCGCGTAGCGAAGTCCGAAGTAGACGTTGCACGCGTCGGGCGCTCGTCTACGAACACGAAGCCAATCGACGACGAGATCTTGGAAGGTATGGTCCCTGCAGCTGAAGAGAAGCCGCCAGTCCATAGGAGAGGCCTCTTCCGGCATCGCCGTGTGGATTCGCGCGCCGAACGACTCGACCTGCGTGTCCATCTCGAAGGTGCTCCCATCCCGTTCGGGCATGATCGTTGGTTCCCGGTGGATCAGAGTCAAGCTGATCTGATCGGAGGCTTCACCCGCGGCGAGTGTGATGAGGTCGGAGATCTCGTGCACCAAGCCGTGGAACTCGCGAGCCGCGACCGGTTCCGGAGGAGCCAGCACCAGGTAGGTCGACACTTCACCTTCGACCACGAGACGGGAGTGCTTATGGTTCGCGCGGAACGGCTGCGCCAGCCCCCGGGCGGTGATCGTCCAACCGTCGATCACACACGAGAGATCCGGTGGCCGGCTGGTGGTGGCATGCTGTCCCTCGCCATCGTCACTCCTCTCGATGATGTTGGGATGGGCAAGCCAACTCGTCAGATTCTCTATCTCGACGATGGCCGCCGCGAACGCCGGCTCGTCGCGCGCGACATGCGCGCCGATGAGCGCCTCCTGCACGTGAATGTCTTGGTAGGAGCGCGTGCTCGCGGAGAACCCATCACTGGCCGTCGTGAAGCAATCGAGCAATGTGATCGGTTTTCCCTTGGACATCCCGTGGATCTCCGGGACGCGATCACCTCTCGGTCGGGTCGCGTCATCGGCGGCTTGCCCCACCGCACCCAGGTTCAAAGAACCGACGATTTCGAGACGACAGGTCCCATCGGCGTCGACCCTCAGTTGACCTGGTGACTGCGTCTCAGGCGTCGAGGGTAGCCACCACACGCCTCTCCAGAACGCCGGCGTCATGAAAGGCTCCCTGCGTGCGCGAGCGCATCCCATGCTGCGCGGAACCCAGGCGTGACATCGTGGCCGTTCGCCTGTGCCCGCCCCATGGCCAGACGAGGGCCTGCGCTGTGCGGAGAGACCAACTCGCAAAGCTCTGCCACCGCGAACTCGCGTGCCCAGTCGAGATGTCCCGTCCCACGCTCGAATCGGATGCAGACCGCGATGTCGAAGTCGAGGCTGTGAAACTGAAACATCCGGTCGTGCCCTCGTGGCAAGGTGCGCGTCTTCACTTGAATCTTGCGGCCTTCGGCATCGACAAGGTCATACGCCCGCGTACCGGCTGTCGGAAGGGTGCCACCGTAGACCATTAGGGCCAGCCGCTCGCCGACCTCACCCTCGATGCTGCCGGCGGTGCGTGACACACCTCGACGGTGAATCTCGCGTTGGACGCTGCCATGCAGTGCGAGAAGGTCGGAAAGCGTCATCGCTTCGAGGTCAAAGTCCGCCATGTACATCAAGCTAGCGGGGCCTCCGACCCCTACGACAGGCGGCGCTTCCAGACACATCGGGACATGCTGCGTGGCGGCACGACGACAATCTGTTCGTTTTTTTCGTTTCCACGAGTACCCTAGTTGCATGAGCACTCCGACTGATGTGCCGCGTGGCGTGCGCAAGGCCCAGACGTACCTCCCGGAGGCCGCCGCGCGGGAGGAGCTTCTCGACTTCGCTGAGCTGATGCGGGAGCTTGAGGCGTATCTCGCGAAAGGGGCGAGCAAGGCTGCCCTGGTGGATCCGGGTGGTCAGGCGCGTCCCATCCCTGATGAGATCTTCCGGATCCTCGATCTGGTCGCGAATGCACTCGCGGCAGGGGAGGGGATCACGGTCATCCCGCAGGGGATGACGATGACCACTCAGCAGGCGGCGGATTTTCTAGGGATCAGTCGCCCGACTTTGGTGCGCCTGCTGGAGTCAGGGGAGATCCCGTTCGATAAGCCGGGTCGTCACCGGCGGGTCCGGCTGGAGGATCTCGTGGAGTATCAGGAGAGGTTCCGGGCCGCGCGTCGTGCCGCGCTCCGCGATCTTGCGCATGCGAACCTCGATGCGAAGGTCCAGGTCGGATCGCCGGTTGGGTTGAAGCGGCTAACGGAGTTTGCTGACGAGTGAGCTTTCCCGCACTCTTCGGCACGAACGTGCTGTACGGCGCGTTGCTCAACGATTTCATTCTCGAGCTGGCCGACCGCGGGCTGTATCGACCGCTGTGGTCTACGGACATACTCAACGAGCTGCGGAAGAACCTCATCGAAGCCGGTGAGAATGCGGCTCTGATCGACAAGCGCATCGCGACCATGGTCAGCTACTTCCCGGATGCCATGGTCGACGGCTACGCCTCACTTGTCCCGACGATGACGTGTGATGCGAAAGACCGACACGTCCTCGCGGCCGCGGTCCGCGGAGGCGCGGAAGTGCTCGTGACGTTCAACCTGAAGGACTTCCCGCCGGAGTCTACAAGGGGGTTCGATGTCGAAGTGGTGCACCCGGACGACTTCCTCCTCGACCAACTCGATCTCCACCACGCTCCAACGCTTCGCGCCCTCGTTGAGCTCGTCGACGGATACGCCTCGCCCACGATGCAGATCGATGACTATCTCCTCGCGCTCACCCGCGCTGGCGTCCCGCGCTTCGCCGACGCCGCCCGATCGAGGCTCTACTGACCAGTTCGGCGTGCGTTCGGCCAGGTGTCCCCCAGGTGTCCCCGAGCATCGTGAGGACGCCGATTCTCGGCGAGTCCCGAGTGCATGGAGTGCGTCACGAGCGGCCACCATCGGAGGGGAAATCATCTGATCATGTCAGAAATGCCGCATGATTCCGCGGTAAGGCGAGCCTCCGGCCTATGGAGGCCGGGATCGCCGATTTCACCCTGCTAAGGTGGAGTCCCCGTAAGGGGACCGAGGGTTCAAATCCCTCCGTCTCCGCCATTCAGCGTTATTCGACGATGTTCACGCGCGCTGAGACACGTTAGACCAGATTCATGGCACGGTCTGGGGTATTCCGAATCGCGCATGCCTTGGCGATGTGCTCAGGTCTATCGATGACGGGTGCTCAGGTTGCTCAGCCGCGTAAGTTCGCGTAAAGAAGACCGAGGGACGTCGTCCCTCGGTCTTCTCGGGTATCCGCGAACCCCGCTGAACTGGCCGATCCCAGTCCCGCGTTGGGATCAGTAGGCGCGGACGGCGCCTTCGTCCACGAACGACCATGCCCTGCTGGGCGATTGTGATGGTGAGCTCAACCAAGTCAGAGCCGCCGCCTCACAGTGCAGGTTTGCCTGCGCTTGCCCTTGTCGCCTGTTCGAGCAGTTCGAGAATGTGCACATAGGTACGCCCTGTTGCTCGCGACATGCCCAGTTCGCACGTCCTGTTCGCCGATGCGTACGCCTCATACTCACGAGCGTTGACTTCAGTTGCCTCGCGCTCTGTCGCAGATGCGGTCAGCTCGGGGTGGAGCATTCCTCGGTCGCCGGCGAAAGCGCAGCATCCCCAGTCGACGGGTTCGTAAACATCCTCGCTGATTGCCTTAGCAATGCCCACCAGATGGCCGCTCACCCCAAGTGTCGTGGTCGAACACGTGCGGTGGAGAGCGACGGACGCTAGCGGTGAGTTCACGGACAGGTTCGGGAGGAGGGTCGTGTTCGTGAACTCCACCGAGTCAACGAATCGCAGCGATGCGTATTCGGGGCCGGCGGCGCGAGCGCGCTCCACCATGGTCTCCAGTCCTTCCGTACAGGAGGCAGCGTCGCACACGATCGGCAGCCTTCCGCCGTTGCTCGCTAACAGGAGGGACGGCAGCACACGGTCGGACATAGTCATATAGCCGACCGTGTGTCCTTTCGACTTCCAGGGCGTCCCACAACACATGTCCGCTACGCCTTCGGGCTCGACGATTGTGACGCCGGCTCGGTGAGCGAGCAGCCTGAATGCCTCACTACTGCCGACGCCGTCGCCTCCCGGACCGAACATTGTGCCGATGCACGCTGCGAAGAAGACGGCCTGCGGGTCTGGAACGCGGAGGCCGGGGTTTCGGGCGCGCCCGCCCCGTGGCAGGTCGTCGGAGTATCGCGGCACCTGGTCTGCGCCGAGCGCAGCTCGTCCGAGGTCGGTGACCTTCGCCACCAGGGGGTGCGGGAGCCGGTCGGCCGCGCTGAGCGCTGCGCCTCCCATCCGCGTGACGGGTCCCCAATAGTGGGCGGCGAGTCCCCAAGCAGCACCGGCGAACCGGTTAGCAGTCTCCGCGCGGAGCCGCCGGACAAGGTCGCCGGTGTTGATGTCGACCGGGCAGGCCACGGCGCACATGCCGTCGACAGCGCAGGTCTGCACGCCGTCGTAGTCGTAGTCGCCTGCCAGGTCGGCCAACAGCTCACTGTCGCCGCGGTCTTCTGCCGCGCGCATCTCTCGCCGGAGGACGATGCGCTGGCGCGGCGTGAGTGTGAGGTTCTTGCTTGGGCAGGTCGGCTCACAGTATCCGCATTCGACACAGCGGTCGACCTCCGGCTCGACGGTACCGCTCGACTTGAGGTTCTGGAGGTAAGAGGAAGGGTCGTCGGACAGCAGCACACCCGGATTGAGGATGCCCTGCGGGTCGAACAGGCGTTTGATTCGCCACATGACCTCGTAGAGCTCGTCGCCGAACTGCTGGCGGACGAACGGCGCCATGATGCGTCCGGTCCCGTGCTCGGCCTTGAGTGTTCCTCTTTGCTCCAGGATGAGGTCAACCAGGTCGGCCGTGAACCGTTCGTAGCGGGCGACGCAGTCGGGGTCGTCGAAGCGTTCGCCGATCATGAAATGGATGTTGCCGTCCTTGGCGTGCCCGAAGATCACCGTGTCCGTGTAGCCGTGCGCCGCGAATAGCACATTCAGTCGTTCGCACGTCTCGAGCAGCCGTTCGACCGGAACAGCCACGTCCTCGAGCAGCGCCGTGGTGCCGGACGGGCGTGCTCCGGCGACCGCTGTGTACAGTCCCTTCCTGACGCGCCAGAGTGAAGCCCTGGCCGCCGCGTCGGTGACGAACTCGAACGGCGAGGCAAGCTCGAGGCTCGGGAGGAGTTCCCCGAACGTGGCTGTCTTGCGATTCAGGTCCGAGTCGTCCGCGGCGTGGTGCTCAATGAGGAGGGCGGCCTGGTCGCGGATCCGGATGGCTGAGATCTCGGCCGGGACATCACTCAGCGACTGCGCCACCCGAAGGGAGGTGGCGTCCATCAGTTCGATTGTCGCAAGGCCCGCCGCGACTAGGTGGGGCAGGGCGGCGGTTGCCGACCGCAGATCGCGAAAGACGAGGAGGCCGGTGGCGATTGACGGCGAGACCGGGACGGTCTCGAAGGTGGCCTCGGAAACGAATCCGAGCGTTCCTTCGCTGCCGATGAGTAGGTGGGTGAGGATGTCGATCGGCCGCTCGAAATCGAGGAGCGAGTTGAGCCCGTAGCCCATGGTGTTCTTCATGGAGTACTGGCGCTTGATCTCCGCCACCAGATCGGGCCTGCGCAGGATCGAATCCCGCAGTTCCCGGAGCCCAGCGTGCAGTCCGGGCTCGCGCTGACAGAGCGTGTCGTCTGCGCCCGGCCTGCCCGTGTCGATCGTGGTCCCGTCGGCCAGAGTAACGACCAGCGAGCGCAAGGTCCGGTAGGTGTTCTGCTCGATGCCGCACGCCATACCACTGGAGTTGTTCGCGATCACACCGCCGACCGTGCACGCGATCTCGCTTGCCGGGTCGGGACCGAGCCGGCGGCGGAAGCGGGCAAGCCGGGCGTTGACCTGACGGATCGTCAAGCCGGGTTCGACGGTCACCGACGTTCCGTCGGTCGACACTGACATCCTCTGGAACTTCTGGCGCGTGTCCAGAAGTACCGAGTCGCTGACGCCCTGCCCGCTCAGACTCGTCCCGCCCGAGCGGAGCGTGATCGGGATCTGCTGATTGGAGCACGCGCGGAAGACCTCGCTCACCTCCTCGGCGGAGGCCGGCTGAACGACGGCTGAGGGGATGAGGAGGTAATGCGATGCGTCGTGGGCACGGGAGAACCGGTCGATCGCACGATCCAGAACCGAGATGCCCGCCGGCAGAGCCGCTTCGGGCAGGACAGAGGCAATACGGGAGGGCATGCAGCCGCCTATTCCTGAGTGAAGATCCGATCAGACAACGTTGTTTTTACCTGGCACCTCAACTGTTGCACAGATGCCCAGGAATCCCAAGGAGTGAGGCTGCCGGCTACTCTTGCGCGGCTAAACAACGTTGTCTTACTCTGTTGTTCAGTCCGGACGGATGGCGATAACGATCGATGAGGATGGCTACGATGGTGCGACCCACGTGGGCCGATGCAGGGAAGAGCCCAATCCGGGCGGGGATGACGGGGGCGGTGATCCTCGGTGTCGTCCTGGGTACGCTGGGCGTCCCAGCGGTGAAAGCCGTGCCCGCGGCGGCGTCCACCGCGGCGGGTGCTACGGTCACCTACCCTCTCGCCGGTGGCGACTTCGGGGACCCTTGGTCGGTGACAGGAACGGTCACCGCTGAGAACTCGGTCCTGCTTGCGCCGGGCGGCGTGCTTTGGGAAGGCATCCCGGTCGGCGCCGGGAGCGCTCCGCAGGCTGGTGATGTGGTGTACGCCTCCGTCGACGTGACTCTCGATTCGGGCGTGACCACGCAGTCCGACGTACTCGTGCGGCTCACCGACGGCAGCTCGATTCTCGCCGAGCGGAGCGACCTGACCGGGCTCGCGCGCGGCACCCGTATCACCGCCGAGACGAGTTTCGTCTCCAACGGCGGGCGCATCGGCGCGGGAGCCGGCGCTCTCTACATCGAACTGCACAACGACACCGCCGCGCCCATCGAGTTCCACGCCGTGCACGCGTGGGGCATACGCGGCGCCGGTGAACAGGTCGATTACGCTATCCCGAACGGCGACTTCTCCGCGGTGCTTGGAAGTGGCAACTGGTCCGGCAGCGGCGCGACCGCCCTGCGCAGCGTGATGCTGGCTCCGGGTGCGGGCATCAGCCAGTCGCTACCCGTCGGGGCCGGCGCGGACAGCCCGCTTCCCGGAGACATTCCCACCTTGTCCTTCCGCGCGTTCGTCTCGCCCGAGGACACGGTCGCCCGTGCGGTCGGATCCGTGAGTTCGGGGGAGACGGCGATCGCGTCCGCCGCCCTGCCGTCTCCAACCTCCCGCGGCACCTGGCAGACCTTGACCAGCAGCGCGGTCGGCGCCGGTGTCGTACCGCTCGGCGCGACGGCAGTCACCGTCGCCCTGACGAACACGGCCGCTGCGCCGCTGCGCCTGGCCTCCGTGCAGACCAGAGCAACCCGCGCGCCCAGGAACGACGACATGAACGGTGACGGCGCGGTGAACGCAGCTGACGCCGCCTGGCTGACCGCCCAGGTCAAAGCTGGCACCACCGACCCCGCGCTCGACTACGACGGCGACGGGCAGGTGACGCTGGCCGACGTCTCCTACTTCACCCGCTTCATCCTCGACGACCGCAGCGAGGTCTACGGCAACCTGGCGCATCTCGACTTTCTCAGCGAGCACGTCACCGTCGAAGGCACCCCGATGCTGATCGTGCACCTCTACTCCGCACCAGTCGACCCGGCAGACCTCAGCCGCGGCTACACCTGGATCTCGGACCCGCAGGAGGGCATCGCCGCACTCGACGACGTCGCGCGGGCAGCCCTCGTCTGGGCCGAGCACTACCGCACCTACCGGGACGAGCACAGCTACCAGCAGTTGAAGCTTGCGCTTGCATTCGTCATGTGGATGCAGGCCCCCAACGGCGACTTCGACAACTTCGTCGACCGCGACGCCGCAGGCGTCATCTACAAGCGCGACAGCCAATCGTCGTCGACCAGCTTCAGCTACTGGGCGGCGCGAGGCTACGAGGCCATGGCCACTGCGCTCCCGCTCATCCAGAAAGGTGATACAAGTCTGAACGCGCAGCTCACCTCACACCTCACGCTGAGCCTCAAGCGGCTCGGCGAGGTCGTTGCGCCGATCGCCGGAGCGAGGGGCACGGCGGCGCCCGCGCTGCCGGGCAACGACGTGTGGCTGTCGTCGATCGCCGTGTCGGCGCTCGCCGCCCACGCCCCGAGCCTCGCAGGCGCTGCCAGGGCACAGGCCGTCGCGCTCGCCGGCCGGCTCGGGAAGGGCATCGGCACATACCAATCCGGCGACTTCACGACGTATCCCCTCGGCGCGGTCACGAACACCGGCGGCCAGTGGGACGAGTGGGGCAGCATTCAGGCGAAGGCCCTCGCGCTCGCCGGCCAGCTCTCCGGTGACAAGACGCTGGTGAAGAAGGCCGAGCTGGAGGCGGACAGCTACCTGTCGGACCTATTGATCTCCGGGCGCTCCTTCTCGGTGAACCCGAACAAGTCGGGGCTGCCCGCGATCAACTACGCCACCGCCAGCTACGTGGAGAACTACCTCACCCTTTACTCGGTGACCGGGCTGAAGAAGTATGCCGATATGGCCGGGATGGCCGCCACGTGGTGGACGGGCCAGAATGCGATCGGCGTTCCGATGTTCGACCAGGCCCTCGGCCTCGCCTTCGACGGGATCACCGTCGGCGGGCTCAACAACAACAGTGGAGCCGAGTCGGTGGATGAGGCACTTCGCGCCATCCTCCGGCTCAAGCGCGTGCCGGAGGCGGCAGCACTGATGACCTCGGCCAAGACCGCTGAGCACACCACGCAAACCATCCAGTTCGAGGACCTCTACCGCCAAGGTCGGCCTTCCGACGCGGCGCTCGAGCTGCCGGGCGGCGCGCTGAACGATCCGGCTCAGGCGCTGGTGAGTCAGAGCGCCACCTCCGGCACGGACGAGAAGGCGATCTATGCGGACGCACTGCCGCTGACCCAGCAGCAACCCGTGTACCGACTGTGGCAGGGCACGCATGCGATCTTCGTGAAGGGCGTCGGCTACAACAACGTCCGCATCTTCGACGGCGGGTCTCTGAGCCTCGACCTTCCCGTGGGCGGTGCAGGTCAACCGCAGGTCGGAGACGCCCTCCGACTCAACTTCGCCGCTCTGGTGCAGTTCCAAACCACCCTGCGCGCACGAGTGCTCGCAGTAGACGCGTCCGGTGCCTCCACGCTCCTGGCCGACGACAGCGGATTCCGTTACAACGCCCGCACCTGGTACTCGGGAAGCGGGTCGGTTAACACCACTCCGGTGGCGACGGTTCCCGCGGGAACGATCTCCGTACGTGTCGAGTTCTCGAGCACATCGACGAACCCCAACGCCTACGAGGGATACTCGACCGTCACGCTGGCGAACCTGTTCCGGCTCGGCACCCCGGAGGTCCGCTACGGCTCAACGAGCCTCTCTGGGTCGGCCTACGCGCTCGCCCCGGCAGGCTCCAGCCGCACCTTCTCGGTCGCTGTGACTTCGGCAGGCGAGTACTCGGTCTTCCTGAGCGAGGTGGGCCAGCCGAAGGCTGCAACCGCCACGATCGCCATCGGCGGCGCGTTCCGCGCGGCGGCGACGGTGCCGGCTGGCGCGGGAACGGTATCGATCGTGAACCTCGGGAGGGCATCGCTGGCGGCTGGCGCGACCACCCTCACGGTGACCGTCCCGCCGGGAGCAGACGCGGGACTCGACGCGGTGATCCTCTATCCCGCGCAGGCGACGGCGACCTACGCGCTCCTGGACGGAAGGAAGGTGACGGTGCTGAGGGATGCCTCGGACGGCACCCTGACCACCGGGAGCCCCCAGCAGATCGCCGCGCGGATGTCGCCGATCCCAACGGTCGCACCGACAATCGGTGGCAATGCGGCGCTGCGGTCGGTCCTCATCGCCGACCCTGGCAGCTGGACGCCGGCCGGCGCGAGCTTCTCGTACCAGTGGCTCCGCGACGGCCAGGAGATCCCGGGGGCCCGCGGTCGGACCTACAACGTTCAGCAGAAGGATGCCGGGCACGAAGTCAGCGTCGCCGTGACCGCGAGCGAGCGCGACCGTATGCCGGGGCACGCAGTGAGCGCACCCGTCGCCGTCCCCGCAGCGAAATGAGCGCGATCAGTGCGGCGCGGACGACAGGGCCGCGCCAAACTGATCGAGCAGGCCTCCGATCGCCAGCGCAGCCGGCTTCGGACGCCCCCAGAAGTCGATGACAGCGAGGCTGACAGCGCACGGGAACGTGTCATGCCCCATCCACAGCATGAACCCGCCCGTGGTGGGGAAACGTCGGAGCGCATGTTCGAAGGCGCAGCTGAGCATTCTCGCCTGCCGCTGCGCACTCGCGTGCAGCCACTGCTCGACGGGCACGTCACTGTCGCGGGCATCGAAGCCCGCGAGCCACCAGCCGGACGAGTGCGTCCACACTGCGCGGAGCTGGGCGTCGTCCACGCCATGGGGCAGCAGTCCGAAGGCATCGAGCAGGTCTGCGCCGCTCGCACCGGCCACCCCGACTTCCGACCGGAACAGCGCGTCGTCGGCCGCCCAGTACGCATCCCATTCATTCTCATCACCGCCGAACTCCCACGGCCCGTGGACGTCATGGTGGAGGCCCTGACCGAACTCGGAGGCGGAGGCCTCGAAGCGAGGGCCGGACGGCGTCGTCGCCGTGTAGCGAGTTCCAGGAGCGAGATCGGCGCACACATCGCCGGCCGCCCGAAGCGTGGGGTGCTCGATCGTCAAGGGCGACCCAGGAACGGCGGGCGCGGTCACGCGCGTAAGCTCGTTGCCGCCGCACCACAGTGCGAGTGCGGGGTGATGGCCGAGCGTCGTAACGTAGTCGGCGGCGATCCGGCGGAACTCGTCCATGATCGACGCGTCGGAGGGCGGCTCGTTGTCAAGCCCGGACGAGCTGAGCGGGAGGTCCTGCCATACCAGCATGCCGAGCCTGTCGCACTCGTCGTAGAACGCCGCACGTTCGGCGCGCGCGCCGCCCCACACCCGGATCAGGTTGAACCCAAGATCACAGTACGTCAGGACCCGGGCGCGAACCTCGGTGTCGCTCACATCGGCGTGGTCCGCGCGCAATGGGACCCAGTTGACGCCCGCTAGGAAGATCTCCCGGCCGTTGACGGCACACAGCCAGGGTTCCGCGTCGGCCGCGGCGCCGGGATTCCGCCGCCACTCCAGGGTCCGGAAGCCCACCTGCCGGGTCGTCGTCTGCGTTCGGCCTTCGGCGAAAACGTCGACGCGGACGGTGTACAGGGCCTGCTCCGCGGTCGGACGCACCTGCCACAACCGGGGACGGGGAACGGACAGCGTGTGCCGGTCGCCCGTCGCTGCCGACTCGGACGCGACGACAGTGCCGGAAACGTCGATCACTGAAACCTCAAACGTTGCGCCGGCCGTGAGCGTGCAGCGACGCAGATCCACCGCCACCGTTCCATCACCCGTGCCATTCACGGCGGCATTCACGACGGCCTCGTCGAGGCGCCAGTCGGGACCCACCCGGAGCCGGATGCCGTCAGCGATGCCGATCTGCACGGTCCGCGGCGTCCAGTCCCAGCCGAACGAGAAGCGCGGCTTCCAGTCGCGAATACGGGAGGTCCAACCGTTCTGGCCGAGAGCGTCCGGAACACGGGTGAACACGATCGTGAGCAAGTCGCCGTCGCGATCGAGGCTGTCGGTGATGTCGAAGCGCTGCCTGACGAACGCATCCGCGAACTCACCCACCACGGTCTCACCGATGAGGACGACCCCCTCGCCGTCGAACATATCGGCCTCAAGAACGATCCGATCGTCGGGGCCGGCGAGCAGGTCCTTCAGGGACTCCGCGGGGATGGCACGCTCGAAGGTCCAATGCCGGTTCTCGATCCACTCCGAGGCGCGCGAATCCGTTCCGCGATAAGGGCCGGGAGCGATGCCGGCGCGCACGAGAGCGCCGCGGACGGAACCGGGGACCGGAGCCCGGATCGGACCGATGTCGGCGGTGGACACCTTGGCCCGCTCGGGCGTGAGGCCGAGCAGCCAGTCGTTCTGGCGCCATCCGCGCACAGTCCACTCTCCGGCGAGATCGACCGTGTCGGCGTGCTCCGCGCTCACGCCGTCACCTGGCGGTAGAGGTACATCTCGCGCGTCCCGGAGGGCGCGTCCCAGCCCTGAGCGAACAGGATGTCGCCGTCGTAGCGGACGAGACCACCCCAGGAGAGGGAGCCGCCGCGGTTCAACGCCAGTTGCCGGAACGGCTCGTCGACGTTGTACAGGGCTTGGGCGGCCGCGAACTCCCCGGAGGCGTCGCGGTAGAAGAAGTCGAGGACGATGCTGCCGGAGTCGTCGTGCCCGGTCACGGCGCAGGAGACCTCCAGCAGCGATCCGCCGACCGCAGTCAGATCGAGGTAAGGCTGCTCCGTGAACGTCCAGTTCACGAGGTCGTCCGATCGGCCGATGTACGGGCTCCCGCCGCAACCCTCCGACAGATACATGAGGTACTGGCCGCCCACCCGGACCGCCCGGCCGGTGAGGTCGCGAGGAATGACGGCGCCCTTCGCCCAGAGCCGGGACACCTCGTAGGGGACGGCGAGGCCGCGCTTCTCCCAGTGCACCAGGTCGGTAGACGTCGCCACCTTCACGTCGCAGCCGAGGGAGGCGATCGGGTAGCCCGGGGATGGGTAGCGTTCTGCTTGAATGCTGCCCGCTGCCTGCCAGATTCCGTTGTAGAAGAGGACGTACTCGTTCTCGGTGCGGTAGACCTTGGGATCCTCGCAGCTGAGGAGCTCATCGTCCGCAGTTGGGTAGACGACGGGGTTGGTCGGAGAGTCGATCCAGCCGCCCTCGGCGGTGTACGTCGCAAGGCCGATCCTGCTGGCAGTGGACTCCTTGCGCGGGGAGGCGCGGTAGAACATGTGCAACGCGTCGCCGTCGAGGATCAGGGAGGGGTTGAAGACGGAACTCGACGTCCAGCCGATACCCGTCGGGTCAGACCACTGATCACGCGGGCGGAAAGTCAGCGACTCGTCGCGGGCGAACGGCCCGATCGCCCACGCGGGGCGCTGCGTGTAGTGCCGCGAGAACTGGTCGGTCGAGATCCGATCGGTGAGCGGGTCGGAATGCTCGAGGGCAGCCTCGTAGCTCGCGCGCAGGCCTTCCGATGACAGTCGTTCCATCGACATCCTCCAGACAGGTGAGTCGCTGCGGCGGGGCCGGTCAGCGGGGACAGGGTTGAACACTACGGACTGCGAACAACGTTGTCCAGAGAGCTTGACAGTATTCTTCCGCAGGCGGCAAGATAAGATGAAACAACGTTGTTCCGTTCTTTCCCGAGACGGAACCCGACCCCACCGCTCGGGAGGCTCCGAGCGGAACGTGACAAAGGAGTTGCATCATGAAGGCAATCACGACGACACGCCGGGCGGTGGCGCGCGGCGCCGTGGCCATGGCCATCGCGGGAGCGCTCATCGCTTTGGCAGGCTGTTCGGGCTCGGCATCCGCGAGCGGCGACTCGAGCGGGAAGGTGAGCGGTACCCTCAACGTTCTGGTTCCCAGCGCCGCGGGTTCGGACGCGGGCTTCAAGGCCGTCAACGCCGCCTTCCAGAAGAAGTACCCCGACGCCAAGATCGTCTTCACCTCGGTACCCACGAACAACTGGGCGTCGGTCGAGTCCTCCCGCCTGTCGGCCGGCAACGTCGACGTCCTCGTGGCGAGCCCCATCGAAATCCCGTCCTACGTCCCGGCGAGCTCGGAATCGTTCGACGCCAAGGCGGCCGACGCCGGCACCTTCGTCGATCTGTCGAACGAGAGCTTCATGAAGAACTGGACCCCGACCGTAATCGATGCCCTGAAATACAAGGGCAAGGACTACAGCGTACCGACGGGCCTCAGCTACTACACCGGCGCGTTCTACAACAAGGACATCTTCGCGAAGTACGGCTTGCAGGTTCCCACGACGTGGTCCGAATTCGTCGCGCTCTGCGACAAGCTGAAAGGTGCAGGGGTGGCCCCGCTCGGAATCGGCGGCAAGGACAGCTGGCCGGCGGGTCTGACGATGCTCGCTGCCGTGCAGGGCGCGTATCCGACTCAGTCTGACAAGGCTGATCTCGCCGAGCAGCTCTGGAAGCAGAAGGCGAAGCTCACCGACCCCAAGCTTGTGGATGTCCTCAGCAAGGTCGACACAATGTACGGATACGCCGAGCAGAACTTCGCGGGGGTCGCCTACAGTGATGTTCCTAGCCTGTTCGCCAACGGATCGGTCGCCATGACGCCGGACGGCACCTGGAACCAGACGACGATCGACGCCGCGGTCGCGGGCAAGTTCTCGTACGGGTACTTCCCGATCCCGACGAGCGACAACGCGGCGGACAACGCGACGTTGGGCGGCAAGGTGGAGATCCGACTGTCGGCGACCGCCGCGTCGAAGAACAAGACCGCAGCCCTCGCCTACCTCGACTTCTTCTCGCAGCCTGAGAACTACAAGCTCTTCATCGCGGACGCTGGATTCGCTCCTGCGCAGCCGGGCATCGCGTCGACCCCGTTCCTCGGCTCGATCAAGGACTACACGAAGTCGTTCAGCCTCGCCTGGGACAACATCTGGACGGCAAACGCCAACGCGGGACCCGCGGCGAAGTTCCCGTTCAACTACGTCGGCGTGGCCCCCCTCGGAACCGACACGCCAGACAAGGCCGCTGCAGCGGCGCAGAAGGACTGGTCGGCCGCGTTCTAGGTTTCCCCCACGTGTCCGTCCGGGAGCATGGCTCCCGGACGGACCACATGATTCGAGGATCAATGTCCAACTCCTACCCCTTCGGCCGACGAGGGGCACTGCTGGCGACCTTTGGTACGGCGCAGGCGCTGATCATCGTCTTCGCCTTCGTGCCGGCGATCGCCGTCATCGCCATCAGCTTTACCGACATCAGCGGCCTCCCGAACTTTCCCATCAATTGGGTCGGGATCCAGAACTACATCACCTTCTTCTCGGCAGCGCACCTCGGCTATAACCTCAACGCGCTGGGGAACACCCTCGTCTACGCGCTCTCGACCACGGTCATCATCAATGTCCTCGCGCTGGCGTTCGCTCTGCTGTTCAACCAGCGACTGCGCGGCACCAACTTCTATCGGGCGCTCGTGTTCATGCCGACGGTGCTCGGCGTCACCGTCATCGGGCTGATCTGGTCTCTCGTCTTCAACCCGAGTGGCGGCCCGGCGGCCTCCGTCTGGAAGCTCTTCGGATCCTCGTCGGCCTTCTTCGGAGACCCCCATCTGGCACTGACCCTTGTCATCGGCGTGCAGATCTGGTCGGGCATCGGCGTGGCGATGGTGATCTATCTCGCCGGTCTCCAGGCGATCCCCTCTGACCTGTACGAGGTGGCGAGCATCGACGGTGCGACCCCGTGGCAGAAGCTCCGCCACGTCACCTTCCCGCTGCTCGCGCCGTCGGTCACCGCGAACGTGCTGCTGTCGATCATCGGAGCGCTGCAGAGCTACCAGCTCGCGTACGTCCTGACCGGCCCAAGCAACCCGGCAACCCAGCTGCTGTCGCTCGCAATCTTCGCCCAGGGGTTCGGCGGCGGGGTCAGCGGCAGTCAGGGCTACGCAGCGGCCATCTCGGTCGTCCAGTTCGTGATCGTGGGAATCATCTCTCTCGCGGTCATGTGGTACCTCCGCAGAAGGGAGAACACGCTGTGACCGCCGTCCGCACCCAAGAGACTCTGACGAGAGGTGACGAACGCGGCGTGGCCGCCAGTCCGCGTCGGACCGTCCGCGGGACCCGTGGCGTGGCCGACGGCCCGCGTCGGACCGTCCGCGGGACGCGAGGCGTGGCCGACGGCCCGCGTCGGACTCGCAGACCGGCCGCGGGCCGCGCGATCAACTACCTTCTCGCACTCCTTGTCGCGATCCTCTACCTGTTCCCGCTGCTCTACCTCCTGAATACCGCGCTAAAGGACGACGCCCAGTTCTTCGCTAACCCGAACGGGCTCGTCACTGTGCCGAACTGGGCGAACTTCCCCGACGCGTGGAACCAGGGAAACTTCGGCGCCTACATGATCAACAGTGTGATCTACGCGGGCGGCGCCGCCGTGATCGGCACCGTTGTCTCCCTTTTCATTGGGTTCCCGCTGGCGCGCGGCTACATGAAGCGGCCCGGCGTGTGGAACGTGATGCTGGTGCTCATCCTGTTCCTTCCGAACGCGATCATCACCCAGTTCCAGCTCCTGCTGCGGACCGGGCTCTACGACACGCGGATCGGATACGTACTCATCATGTCCGTAGCCGTGGGGATCGGTCCGATCCTGCTGCGCGGTTACGCGAAGTCGATCCCGATTGAGATCGATGAGGCAGCCGCCCTCGATGGCGTCGGATACCTCCGCTACTTGACGACGTTTGTCATCCCGATGGCGCGCCCTGCGCTCGTGACGGTGTTCATCCTGCAGGCGATCAGCGTCTGGAACGAGATTATCCTCGCGACGGTGCTGCTCCCGGATCCGGACAAGGCGCCGGTCACTTTGGGCCTGTACGCGTTCCAAGGTCAGTACACGAGCCACTGGGGACTACTCGCGGCGGCAACGATGATCGTCGCCGGACCGCTCGTGGCCGCGTACATCTTTCTGCAGCGCTACCTGGTCAGCGGCGTGCTCGGGGGCGCGGTCAAGGGGTGACGGGAGACGGCGGCGTCAGCTCGTCGGCGTCTCCCGTTCCGAACCGCGCAAGATGAGCTCGACGGGCAACACCGTCGTCGTCGAGGGGCTCGTGTCGCCGTCGATGCGCGCGAGAAGGCGCTCGGCCGCGAGGCGGCCCATCTCCTCGATTCGCGGTGTCGCGACAGACACGGCGGGCGTGCCGAGGCGTGCCGACTCGAAGTCGTCGAAGCCGATCAGCGGGAGCGCTGTACCGGCGTCGCGGAACGCGAGGACCGACCCGATGCTCGCCCGGTTGTTGGCCGCGAAGATCGCGTCCGGCCGCTGCTCGCGCAGCAGGCGCGAGACAATACTCGCCGCCTCGTCCGCGCTGTGCGCGCCGGTGACGACCAGGTCTTCGTCGAACGCGATTCCGGCATCCTCAAGCGCCAGGCGATAGCCTCGGAGACGCTCCGACATCGTGTACAGCGCGAGCGTGTCGCCGACGAACGCGATCCGCCCAGCGCCCGCTGCCGTGAGCGCGGCCGTCGCAGCGTGAGCGCCGCCGGCGTTGTCGGCCAGGATCGTGTCGCTCCAGGTGGCGTCGGCAGGGCGGTCGATGACCACGAGCGGGGGGACCGGCGGAGTGACGTCCGCCCACGACCGACCGGGCCGTGCAGGTGGGACGACTATGAGCCCATCGACCTGCTGCCCGATGAACCGGTCGATGAGGCGGTCGTGGTTCTCCGCGCTCTCCTCCGAGCTCGCGGTAATGAGCAGGTAGCCCGCGGCCGCCGCGGTTGTCTCGATGGCGCGCGCGATGGTCGAGTAGTAGGGGTTGGCGAGGTCACTGATGACCAGGCCTATCATCCGGCTCGACCGGCCGGGACGGAGGCTCGCGGCGGCAAGGTTCCTCCGGTAGCCGAGTAGGGCGATCGCGTCACGGATGCGCTTGGCGAGCTCCGGGTTGATGTTCTTCTCGCCGTTGACGTAGCGTGAGACCGTCTTGAGCGCGACGCCCGCCTCCTGGGCGACGTCGTTCATCGTCGGCGGTCGGCTCATTCCGTCCCCACCCGTCCTGCTTCATGTCGGAAGTGGGGGGGGCGGGGGGGGGGCGCCCCCACCACGATAAGTGGGGGGCGGGCCCGGCGCCCCGCCC
>NZ_JASXSZ010000001.1:1140979-1374432 GCF_030315975.1 Microbacterium candidum
TCCCCCCCCCCCCGCGGGGGGGGGCCCGGGGGGGGGGGGGGGGGGGGGGGGGCCCCCCCCACTTCCGATTCTATGGGCGTGCCTGCAGAGCTGCCTGGCACGTTCCTTCGTCACGCGGTCACCGGATCACCGATGTCCACCGCCCGCTCTCTCCCGCCGCTAGCGCGGCGTCGTACAGGCGGTGGGTGCGTGCTGCCTCCTGCGGAGTTGCGGCGCCGAAGCGGTCGCCCAGCTCGCCGGAACGCTCTGCCAGGTAGACCGCCCACATCTGCAGGATGGCGTCGGAGAATCCGGTCTCGAAGATGCCACCAGTGACGGTCGGCCACACCGACTGGCTCCCGGCTTCGATGGCCGTCCAGCCCTGTTCGCGGCCCACGCCTGGCACGTCGGCGACGCTCAGAACCTCGACGCGCTTCGGGTTGGAGGTCGCGAACCGGACACCGCCGGTCTTGCCGATCACCTCGAACACCCAGGTGTTCTTGTTGCCCGGTGCGATCCGCTTGGTCTCGACCGTGAGCGGGAAACGGCCGTCGGGACCGTCGACCCAGCCCCACACCGTCGCATTCTCCCATGTATCGCACTCCTCCAGCTCGCCCGTTGGGCCAGGTCTCTGCGGGACGAGGTTCTGAAGCACCGCCGTCAGCGACTCGGGCTCCCAACCCAGCCGCAGCGGGACGTGCCATGCGTGCATGCCGAGGTCGTTCATGACCCCGGCTTCGCCGCAGTACTTCGCCTGCCGCTTCCAGTTGATCGGCTTGCTCTCGTCGAGGTCACTGGAGTGCAGGAAGGCGCTCCTGACCTCGATGATCGGGCCGGCCGCGCCGGAGCGCACATAGTCGATTGCGCGCTGCGCGCCGGGGAAGAACGGCATCTCGCTCGAGCATCGGACGAAGCTCTCGGGGTGCTCGGCCAACGCGCTGAGGATCAAGTCGGAGGCCTTGGTGTCGATTCCGAAGGGCTTCTCGGCGAGCAGATCCTTTCCCGCGCGGATGACATCCGTGTAGATCTGCTCGTGGAGATCGTGCCGTACGGCCACGTAGACGACGTCCACGTCCGGGTTCGAGAGCAGTTCGGCGTAGTCCGTCGTCGTCTGGGAGACGGTGTCGATCTGATCGAACCAGGACAGCGCGGCGGGATTGATGTCGCACACGGCCGTCAGGCGCGGGCGCACGGGATGGTCAACGAGGGCCGGCCAGCGCTGGATGGCCGCGGCGATCTCGCGGCCCATCAGGCCGCCCCCGATGATTCCGATCCCCACGTTCTGCGCGGTCATCGGGCGACCTCCTCGAGCGTCGCGAGAGCGGAGTCGATCGAGGCGCCCTCGTGGAGGATCCGCATGAGCGCAGCGGTGATGCCGGCGGGGTTGGGGTGCTGGACGATATTCCGTCCGTACACGATGCCCGACGCACCGGCGTCGAGGACCCGTGCGGTGCGCTCGAGCAGAGTGCGGTCGTCGACGCGGCCACCGCCGCGGACCAGTACCGGGATGCCGTCGGCGACTTCGATCACGCGGGAGTACACGGACAGATCGTCCGCGGGGTCGGCCTTGATCAGGTCCGCCCCGAGCTCGACGGCCTGGCGGACCAGCGCAACGATCTTGTCGATGTCGCCGTCCACCGAGTACCCGCCTGCGTGCGAGTTGTCCTGCATGACGAGTGGCTCGATCATCAGTGGCATCCCGTAGCGGGTGGCCTCCTTACGGAGGGCCATGATCGAGCGGATGTTTGCCTCCCGGATCTCCGGGTGACCCGGCAGCTGCATAAGGTTCACACAGACGGCCACGGCGTCGAGGCGAACGGCCTCCTCAATCGCATTCGGCACATGATGGCTGAAGATATGGGTGTCGAGGGGATTGCCGTAGACGTTGGCGACATCCGTCCGCATGACTAGCGACGGCTTGTCCTTGCCCGGGCGGGCCTGCAGTTTGCGCGACTGACCTAAAGTCAGCTGGATCGCGTCCGGCGCAGCTCCGACCAGGACGTCGATGACGTGCGACATGCTCTCAATGCCGTCGATGAAACTCGCCTCCCCGAAGAAGCCATGGTCGACGGCGACGTCGAGCGCGCGCCCGGACAAGGGATTGAACAACCGGTTCAAGCGGTAGGGCGTCACTGCGATAACTCCTTCATAACCTGCCCGGGGCTTTCCCGAGGCTCACGACATGTGACAGAGTAGTGCGAAGAAACAACGTTGTCTATCGCGTCGTGAAAGGAGTCCGCGTGCGCAAAGTTGCGATCGCAGGACATATCTGTGTGGACCTGAGCCCCGGCCTGGGAGGACCCGCCGTGGTCGAACCGGGAGGCCTCGTCGACGTCGGCCCGCTCTCCATCGGGATGGGCGGCTGCGTGGCGAACACGGCACAGGCGATGACGCGCCTCGGCCACCCGGTCGTGGTCTACGCGACCGTCGGTGACGACGATCTCGGCAGTGTCGTGCGGCGCGAGCTGGCCGACTCCGACCTCATCGACGCGCACCTGCGGGTCGTTCCGCTCGCGACTTCGTACTCGCTCGTCATCGAGCAGCCCGGCGTCGACCGGGTCTTCTGGCATCACCTCGGCGCCAACGCCGCGGTGAGCGGATCAGAGATCGTCCTCGACAACCTCGACCTCCTGCACGTCGGGTATCCGTCCCTGCTCCCGCCGCTGATCGCCGACGGCGGCACTGCGCTCTCAGCGCTGCTGGGCACGGCGAAGGCGGCCGCCGTGACGACGTCCGTCGACCTGGCCGTCGTCGACCGCGCCTCGGATGCCGGCGCCGTGGACTGGCGCGCGCTGCTGCGCTCAGTCGCACCCGGAATCGACATCCTCACGCCGAGCCTCGATGACCTCACATCCGCGTACGGACTTCCGCGCGCCAACGATCTTGACTTGGCCGAACAGCTCGCCGACGAACTCATCTCGTGGGGTGTCGGCGTCGTCGCGATCTCGTGCGGATCGCTCGGCGTCGCCCTGCGCACCTCCGGGGCGGAACGGCTCCGCGACGCCGGGCGCGCGCTGGCCCCGCTCGCCGATCAATGGGCGGACGCCGCGCTGCGTGGTCCGATCACCCCGATGGCGTCGCTCCGGACGACCAACGGCGCAGGCGACGCCTCAACCGCCGGCCTCCTGTACGCAGTCTCCATGGGTGCGGGCCCGGCAGCGGCGCTCCAAGCGGCGGCGTCGAGCTCTGCGGCTCATATCTCAGCGATACCCGCCGCCGAGACGGTCTTCGACGCCGACGCTCACAGGCCCTGGGTCCTCGAGACGAACCGACCGCCGGCGCGCTTCTACCGAGGAGGCGCGAAGATCGCCGCTTTCCGCGGCCTGCCCGATGCTCCTGAGTACACACCCGAGGATTGGGTCGGGTCCACGGTAGCTGTGCGGGGGCAGGAGGAGCATGGGCGTGCCATTCTCGTGAACGGCCGGTCGGTGGACGAAGCCGTCCGGTCGGCTCCGCGCGAGTGGCTCGGCCACGCCCACGTGGAGCGATTTGGTGCCGACCCCAAGCTGCTCGTGAAGCTCCTCGACGCCGGGCAGCGGCTCCCCGCACATGTGCACCCCGACGCCGAGTTCGCGCAACGCGCCGTCGACGCCGCCCATGGCAAGGCGGAGGCATGGCACATCTTGGAGGGCGGGAGCGTGCACCTCGGGTTCACCGAGGATGTGGACCGCGAGCGACTGGGGGAGTTGGTCGCTTCCCAGGACACCAGCACGCTGCTCGGGATGATGCACGCCGTCGACGTCGCCGCAGGCGATCGGGTCTTCGTGCCGCCGCGGCTCGCCCATGCCATCGGCGAGGGCATCCTGCTCGTCGAGGTGCAAGAGCCGGAGGACCTCTCGATCCTCCTCGAATGGCAGGGCTTCGCGATCGACGGCGAGCGGGACGGGCACCTCGGCGTGGGCTTCGATCGGGCGCTGGACGCCGTCGACCGGAGCGCCCTGGCCGCGACGGAACTCGAGCTCCTGGTCCGGCGGGCCGGTGACGCGGCCACCGGGCTGCCGAGCGGCGCCGACGCCTACTTCCGGCTCGAGGCGCAGGATGTGCACGGCAAGGTGGAGCTGGGCGAGGGGTTCGCCGTGCTCGTCGTCACGGCCGGCGCGGTCACGCTCGCCTCGTTCGGCAACGCCGACCTCGCGCTGCGCTCCGGTGACACCGTTCTGGTTCCCGCCGGCGTACGGCGCCCGTCCCTCCATGGCGCGGGCGAGGTGCTCGTGGCGAGGCCGCCGAAGTGAGCGGCGCACCGTCGCTGGCCGAGCTGCGCGAGCAGGGGCTGCTCGCCCACGACACCGCCGTGGCGACCGTCGTCGAGCGCCTCGGCCTCCCGGGCTCGGCCGATCACGTCCGGGTGCTCGACGCGGCTGTGGCGGGTGGGCTCCGCTTCGACGTGCTTCCCGCGCGCGGGTTCGACATCGGGCGGACGGAGTTCGCCGGTCTCCCGCTCGGGTGGGTCTCTCCGGTCGCCGACGCGAGACCGCTCGATCGGCCCGCGGGGAACGCGTGGATCGATCGCTTCACTGGCGGCCTCGTGGCCACGTGTGGTCTCCTGCACATCGGAGGTGAAGAAGGCGGGAACCCTCTGCACGGCGATATCGGTCACCGGCCGGCCTCAAACATACGGGTCGAGCCGGCGCGTGGCCGATCGCTTGCCCGGCTAAGTGCGGACATCGATGCTGCGTCGGTGTTCGGCCCATCCGTTCGGCTGGAACGGACCATCACGAGCGGCCTGCGCGAGGACGGCGCGGCATTCTTGCGCATCGCGGATCGAGCGGTCAACACGGGCGCCGTCCCGGTGCCGGTCCGGATCCTGTACCACGTGAACCTTGGGGCCCCGGCGGTCCTCCCGGGGACCCGCGTGGCCGTGGAGGCCGGGCGGCACGTCTTCCGCCAGCCGGTTGCCGAAGTGCCCGAGTGGAGCCGGATGCCCGACCCGACCTCCGTCATCACGGAGGCGGTCGTTCTGCACGACGAGCCCGCCCGGTCGCACGACGGTTGGAGCAGCTGCACCGTCAGCGGAGGACGGCTCGAGGTCGAGGTGAGCTGGCGCGCGGACACACTCCCGTACCTCCATCAGTGGATCCTCCCCACGCGAGGGCGGTGGGCACTAGGGATCGAGCCGTCGTCGCACCCGATGTTCGGCGCGGACGTAGCACCAGCGGACGACGCTCTCACGCCCGGTGACGACCGCAAGTTTGAGCTGGCCGTCGCCGTGCGCGACGCGGCCTGAGCTCAGGCCGAGGCGGACAGCCATTCCCACGCGCCCGAAGCGAGCTGGAGGTCGACGGTCGTGCCTGCGCCGGTGAACCGGATCGTCGCCTCCTGCGCCACATCGGTGCCGTTGTAGGCGACGAACCGGCCAGGTGTTCCGGCCCGGCCGGGATCCGGATCCGCGTTCAGCACCATGACCTGCGGATTGTCGGACACGGCAAGAGCATCCCAGAGAAGATGCGCCCAATACAGCCAACCCGCGCCGTAAATCTCCTGCCCGATGGAACCGCCCGAGCGCGCGCCGTCCAGCATCGGGAGCTCCTCGAACGGAATGTGAGGGAGGGTGAATGAGTCCGGTTCCGACCCGAACGCGGGGAGGAATCCGACGTTGACGCGGCGTGCGCGGTCGAGCACGCGTAGGAGGCCGCGCGGGTCGCGCTCGCGGTCCACAACGCTCGCCAGGCGCACCGCCACCTCGACATCCTCGAAGAACGCGGGATAGACGATGCCCGTGCAAGCTTGGAACATGCCGATCCGGGCCCCGCGCACCGCGCCGACGGGCAGCGGGTCGTCATACCAGTACATGGCGCGGAGGGTCTGCGCGAGGAAGTACTCGCGGAGCTCGGCCCACTCTCCGCCGGGCTCCTGGCGCGCGAGCTCGTCCGCAGCGACCATCGCGTGGGGCGCAAGGACCGCCTCCTGCGGAACGTCGTCGATGTGCAGATTGGCGAGGGCGCGCAGCGCCCGCCTAGCCTCCTCGGTGTAGCGCTCGGGATCAGACTCGGATGCTGCGAGGCTCGCCATGAGCATCGCGTACGTCCCTGCTGATCCCGCGTTGCCTCCTGGTCCGAGCTTGGCGAGTGCGCTCTTGTCGAATGAGAGCGGGAAGTTGTATCCGACGCGGTGTGCCAACGGGATGAGCACCGACTCTATCTCGGCGAGGATCCGCTCGCGGAGTTCCGACTCCCCGTAGAGATACCAGGTGTCGGCGAGCAGATACACGTACTGCCACGTGCCCATCTCCGTCTGCGCGTCGTGGCGGCCGGAGAGGATGCGGGAACGTGGATCGGCGGCCTCCCGTGTGGCGAAGTCGTCGACCCGATCGGTAAGCTTCGCGAGCTCTGACTGCGCGGTCGTCGCGCGGAGGAGCTGTAACGGGCGGAGCAGCCAGAGGGCGGCATCGAGGCACGGCCCGTCGCCGTTCCAGGTCTCACCCTTGGCGGCGAAGGCGGCGGACCAGGCATCGGAGCGCGCGTCGACGTAGGCGAGCAGATAGTCGCCGAGGTCGTCGCTGCGCCATGCGAGGCCGTCGCTCATGAGCTCGCCGGCCGCGCTCGCTGCGGCATCCGCCCAGGCGCCCGGCGAGCCGTGCCACTCATCGGTCGGGGTGTCCACCAGCCGCAGGCAGTCCGCGACCAACTGCCGAAGGGCGTCCTGCTCGGTGGGGGAGACGCCGCCGAGATCGTCGCGCCGGCGGGCGGCGACGTACCAGCGGAGGACATGGCGTCCGCGAGGGAAGCTTCGCATCCGCGCCGGTGCCGTGCCGATGAAGCCGAACTCCGCAGACGGTTCCGGGCGGAATGACCGAACCACGCCGCACGTGTATTCGTAGAGGCGGAGTGCGGAGTCCTCCCCGAACCAAGTGGATGCGCCGAGGTCGACGAACAGCTCGAGCTCGCATCGGCGGTACGGGTCGAAGTAGTACGCGCCGGGGAAGTCGTTCCCCGCCGCGCTCCGGTTCCAGGTCGACGGCGCGGAGACGTTCGTCGTGAACCAGAAGTGATTACCGCGCTCGTACGGCGGGAGGGCCCCGAGATCGAACTGGATTCCCGGTTGCGGCGCATCGTGTCCGATATCGAAGCCGTCGGAGTCGATGGTCAGCTCGAACGCCAGCCACCCGGTGGTGGTCTCCACGGCAAGGCGCCAGACGAAGGGTCGGTTCGTTCCAACCCCGCTTAGAGTCGCGGTCGCACCCTCGACGCCGCGCGACTGCGTGGTCAGCGCGAAGGCTTCGCCGGAAAGGATCGGCGCCGGCACGGTGGCCGACGACCATCCACCGACGGCCGTCTTGACGTCGACCGAGATCGTCGTCCCTCTGGCGCTGGTACAGACGGCGACCCGGAACTCGCCGGTTGAGGAGGTGATGTACATAAAAGTCCCCGATCAGACGAACAACGTTGTTTAACTTTTCGGCGCAATTGTCGGGGAATGACGCGAGCGCGGCGATCGCCCTCTTGATCTCCGAGCGCGCGTGGCTCATGCTAGTGGGCGAAACAACGTTATCTCAATGAGGAGGAGCGCGCGTGGGCATTGTATTCACCCGACGGACATTCATCATGGGAGCCGCATCCGTCGCGGCCCTCGGGGCCGTGGCGGCACAGCGGCCGCTGGCCGCGTACGCGACGACGACGACATCGGTGAGTTTCGACGACTACGACCTTCACCGGTACGGCCACCTGAACTGGCAGCTCCTGACCGCGCGCTCGGTCGACGCGTCGGGACACGTGAGTGGTTTCACGTACGGCTCCGGCACTGGTCCGGGCCAGCGCCCGGACCAGCACGGTGTGACCTGGCCGGTGCCGTCGTACTACGACGCGACCCTCGGTAGTGGGGGCTATGCGGCCGTGTCGGCCTGGCCGATGCAGGCGCTCGCGCTCTACGCCGTCGCGAAGTCTGGTTGGGAGACCAGCGGGTGGAACGTCTACCAGGACATGGCCGAAGGGGCGGCCTGCGTCGACGACGCCGCGCGTGCTGCGATCGCTCTGGCCACCGACTACCTACGCAACGGCACGACCGCGTCCCTCACCGCCGCCAAAGCGCTCCTGACCTTCACCTGCCACCTCACCACGATGGAAGGCAAGGTATACAACTTCGCTTGGCTGGACGCCCCCTCGATCTATACGTGGGATCCCGCGGTGCAAGGCCAGAACGCGCACTACATGTACCGCACGGAGTTCAATCGCCGAACCGCCTATCCGGCCGCGCCTGGAGGCGATCGCAGTCTGTGGATGCAGTCCGCGCCCGGTCCGTGCGACCCTGCCGACCCCGCAATCATCACCAGTGGTGGTGCCCCCATCCCGGCCCCGCCATTCGTCTCCCACCCGGCCTACTCGATCTACATGGACGACCTCATTGCGACCAACGGCAGTGACGTGGCGGCGGTCTACAACGGTCCGCTCTATTCCGATGCGACAAGTGGACCGACGTCGTACCTGACGAACATCAAGAAGGACTGGACCACCAGCACCCACAACCTCGGTGCTAAGGACGCTCGCCAGCTCTGGGCGCTCGCGATGGGCCTGCAGATGATGCAGAAGGTCAAGGCGACCAGCCCGGGCGGAGTGTTCACCACCGACGACGCGTTCTTCGCCGCATTCCTGGAGAACCACCTCAATCGCGTCCTCACGAACTGCCTCCAATACGACATGGGAACTCTCGACACCCGGCTGGCGAGCTTCTTCCTTGCCGGGCTGAGTGAGTACTTCCGCATCCGGTGGATCGGGGCAGGCTACGGGACATACTCGGCGTTGGCAACGACGACCACCGGCTATGACGGGCCGCCGACGCAGTCGGCCGTGTACGCGAAGATCGATCAGGCCATCAACCGCGTGATCGCCACCCAATTCGTCGGCTCTTCAGGCGATTGGCGGAACGGCATCTTCATCGATGATGCGACCAGCGGCAATTGGCAGGCGTGGGGCCAGGTCCAGATCTATGCGTTGGCGCGCGCCTACCGGCTCAAGCGTGATCTGGGACAGACCGACGCGGCTCTGGGAAGCTTCCTCGACATCATCAGCTACTCTGCCGACAACTTCTACGGCATGCAGGCGTACCACTATGCAGACGTCACAGGGAACAATCGGCGTACGCGGGAGCGGATCCCGAGCATCACCGGCTGGGCGGCGAAGTTCCAGACGAACGACACGCAGATCGTCTACCACAACTCCTCGATAGTGGCCGGACTCATCGAACTCGCCAAAGCCTGGGAGCAGTCAGGGCGCACAACGGCGACCACGAGGCGGGATGCTTACCTTGAGCAGGCGCGAGCCGCCGCCTCGTGGTTCATTGGGAACAACTCGCTCATCGACAACAGCCCGAACATCACCTGGCCGATGTGGGCTGCAAAGACCGCCGATTCATCGTCCACGCCGGGCGGATCGGGGGCATTCCTGGACCAGATCACAGTGAACCCCATCCTCTCCGGCGGCACATGCACGACATCGACGCCCGCACGCAAAGCGGACGCGGGCGGCGAGTCGACAGCGGAAGGGCTGTGGGCGATGGTGTTGATCAAGGACGCGATCGCGACGTACGGGTTGTCGCCGGTCTACTCGTTCGATCTGTGACGCGAGGTCCAAGAGCGGGTCTGCTCCGCCCGACTGTTGACATGTTGACCTAGAGATTCGGTGTGCGGCCTCGCCGATTCCAGGGGCGAGGTCGCTACCGGGATGCGAGGACGACTGAGACGAATGGGACTCGCAGTGATTGGCGCGCGTTGTGTTCAGCTCGGTCGGCAGCTCGCGCAGTAGGCCGCGCAGAGTCCGAAGCTTTACAGATCCATCGCACGCGATGATGCGGTCGAAGGCCGTGATGCCGACATCGTCGTGGACATGAATCCTGCTGACGGTAACGTGCTCATGCAGGCAAGGGGTTGATGAGCCGTGCGGCCAAGGAGGGGTATTCGACCCGCGTAAGAATCGCGTAAACCTGAGCGACCCCGAGTGTTGCTGAACGTCGCCGAAGAACGCGGGGATCCGCGCTGAATCAACGCGTACGCGCCCGACCGAGTCCGGGCTTAACCCCCACGGCGGGGTTCAAATCTCTCCGTCTCCGCGATTCAGCGTCGTTCGGCGACGTTCACGCACGTTGAGAGACGGTCGCCCAGATTCCACGCGTGGTCTGGGGTATTCCCAATCGCGAATACGTTGGCGATGTGGTCAGGGCAGTTGAGTGTCTGCCCGCAGATTGCTCAGGTGCGTAAGGCTTGCGTAAAGAAGACCGAGGGATAACATCCCTCGGTCTTGTAGTGCAGTGCGGCTTGCGAATGAGAGACCAGTGTGAGCCGGTCAAAATCGACGGCACCTTCGGAGTTGCGGCTGAGCATGCCTGCCGAGCTCGCGAGGTGTGGCCAGCTGCCGATCTGCGCACGCTCGAGTAGCTGTGCACCGGACCGCCTCATCGTTCTTCCTCAGAGTTGCTCCGCAAAGTCCTCTTGCAACGCGTTGTTGCGACCTCACCCTTGAACGTGAGCCTGCGTTGCCAATGGCGACGCAGGCTCACGTTGGCGCGTCACGCGCCGAGATTGAGATCCACGACCTTTGAGGATCCGCCCTGGTCGACTAGGCCCGCGGTGCCGTTCGACGTCAGGTTGTTCGAGGTGACGATGTAGTCGTTCACATCCGGCGCGATCTTCAGCCCGACGCCGGTGGGTTTGGCGCTGGGGTAGGCGCCGTTCGTGCGCATCGAGTTCCCGCTGATGACTGTGCCCGTCGCGCCGCCTGACAACAGGACGCCGTAGCCGCCGGACGTCCCCTGCCCGTTCAGGCTGATGTCACTGCCGGTGATCGTCCACGATCCTGACTCGGCGAAGATGCCGGATCCGTAGCCGTTGAACATCTTGCAGCCCGCGACGGTGATGTTCGACGGGTGCAGGATGGCGCCGGGGTGCACCCGGAGGAGGCATCCGTCCGGATGGCCGGCCTTACCGTCGAACCCGGAGTTGCTGAACCACGTGTTCTGGAACGCAAGGAGATAGACGCCGTTCTGCTTCACCTCGACGTTGTGCCGGTATGAGCCGTCGAGCACGGCGTCGTTGAAGAAGATCTCGCGGTTGGCGCTGCCGGCGAGCGCGTCGTCGATCAGAACGTTCGTCCCGTTGAGGTAGCACAGGAACTCGTCGAAGTAGACGCCGCCGACGCCTCCGCCGACGTGCACGCCGATGGGGGTGAATGAGCAGAGCGTGCCGCCGGTGATCCAGATGTCGGCGCCGACTTGGTTCCCCCAGCAGATGATGCCCTTGTTCTGCGACTGGATCTTGCAGTTTTCGACGACCACGATCGTGAAGTCGTGGAAGCTGAACGAGTCCCACAGGTTGTTCGGGTCCGAGTAGACGCGCGAGACGGCGTGGACGTTGCAGATGCGCATGTCCTGCACGCCGTCCATCGCCAGCGCCGCACCCGCCGTCTTCTTGATGGTCGAGATTATCGCGAAGTCTGTGAACAGGCCGTTGGCGACGAGCGGGGCGGATGCCGACGGCCGGGCGACGCGCACGATGTCTCCAACGGCGAACGCCCCCGCAATGATGCTCGACGCGCCCTCGCCCTCCACGGTCATCTTCGCGCCGGTGACGATCAGCGTCGCCG
The DNA here is from genome assembly GCF_030315975.1 of Microbacterium candidum. Lineage (GTDB taxonomy): Bacteria > Actinomycetota > Actinomycetes > Actinomycetales > Microbacteriaceae > Microbacterium > Microbacterium candidum. The sequence continues at coordinate 1,152,526 of NZ_JASXSZ010000001.1, forward strand.
TCGTCTTATAGGTCCCGGACGGCAGGTACACTGTCCCGCCGCCGGCAGCCTGCGCGGCGTTGATCGCGCTCTGGATCGCCGTGGTGTCGTCGGCCGTGCCGTTGCCCTTGGCGCCGAAGTCCTGGACGTTGTACACCGCATGCGTTCCCTTTGGGTCGGTGGATTTGGCCGCCGGCTGTGCCGCGACAGCAGGGGCGGCGGTCCCCACGACCGGCAGCAGAGCCGCGGCGGCGGCGACGCCACTGACGGCCGCACGGCCGAGGAACGCCCGGCGCCCCGTGGCGCCGGGCGTGGGCTGATCTGCGACGTGGTCTCGATTCATGGCTTCTCCTCCTTGAGCTAGCTGTACGAAATGTATCAGATAGGTTGATCATGTGGTAGGGCAAATCAGCGCTTCACGGATCGTGCAGAACCGGGAACATCTGCGGAATATAAGGGCTGCACGGAGAGAGATAGTCGCCGTGCGATCGGTGAGCAAGGTAGACCGAGGTGGTCCTTTGGCGGTCTATCTATCAGATAGATACCCGCGCAGGAAGTCGAGGCGGGCCGCAACGGCCCGTTGTGCGGTGCGGGTCTCGGTCAGCCCGTCGAAGCCGTGGAATGCCCCCGCCCACAGATGCGCCTCTACTGGCACGCCCGCGCGGCTGAGGCGTGCCGCGAAGTCGAGCTCCTCGTCGCGGAACACGTCGACCTGCCCGATCTCGATGAAGGTCGGCGGGAATCCGCGGAGGTCGCCGACCCGCGCGGGAGAGGCCTCGTCCGGGACGCCGTCGACGCCGGCGAGGTACATCGACCAGCTGAGCAGGTTCGAGGGCCGGTCCCAGAAGTGGGCGTGCTCGATCTCGTACGTCGACGGCTGGGCGTTGCGGTCGTCGAGCTGCGGCTGCACGAGCGCCAGGGCCGACGGCAGCGTCTCGCGCCGCGCAAGCAGACGCACCATGAGCCCCGCCGACAGCAGACCCCCGGCACTGCCGCCCATGACGACCAGTCGGTCCGGATCGACCTCCGCCCACAGGCCGCCGCCCGCCAGCCACCGCCAGACGGTGTGTACATCGTCGAGACCGGCCGGGTAAGGGTGCTCGGGGGCCAGGCGGTAGTCGGGGACGACCATCGCGCAGTCGAGGTCGAGCGCGATGCGCGTGTTGACGGTCAGCACCGAGCGGTGGCTGCCGGCGACGAGGCCGCCGCCGTGGACGTTGAGGATCGCTCCGCGCGCTCTCCGGTCCCCGGCGGGCAGGATGACGATCACGGGAACCCCGTCGACCGTGCGCTCGTCGATGCGGGCGCCGGTCGCCGCCCGCACGTCGTCCACCGACTCCTCGTACTCGGCCATCGCGGCGCGCAGGCGCTCGACGCCCTCCACGCCGTCGAGGAAGGGGCGGTCGGGCTCGCCCTCGGGGAGGAAGGCGGCCAGCTCGACGTCGAAAGGAGGATGCGTGTTCACTTGAGCGCCCCCGCGACCATTCCCTGGGTGATCTGGCGGTTGAAGAGGATGAAGAGGAGGAACGGCAGCGCGGCCGACATCAGCAGGCCTGCTGCGATGATCGCGTCCTGGACGAGCGTCGGGTTCTGCACGCTCTGCCGCAGCAGCGTGATCGCGACCGGCAGCGTGCGCTGCTCCGGCGACGACATGATCAGGAGGGCGAACAGCAGCTCGTTCCACAATCCGAGGAACGTGAAGGTGCCGAGCGTGATGAACGCGGGGCGGGCGAGGGGGACGGCGATGCTGCGGAAGACCCGCCACGGCGTGGCGCCGTCGATGCGGGCCGACTCGACCAGCTCCTTCGGCACGGCCATGAAGAAGGTCGCCATCATGTAGACACCGGCGGGGAGGCTGAGACCCACGTAGAGCAGGACGAGACCGGGATACGTGTTCACGAGGCCGAGATCGAGCACCACCTTGAAGATCGGCGGGATCAGCACCGTCACCGGCAGCACCATGATGATCATGATCAGGCGCAGCAGCGTCGCGCGGAACAGAAAGCGCAGGAACGCGAACGCGAACCCGGCCATGCAGCCGAGGATCACGGTGAGGATCGTCCCCGCGCCCACGACGATCACGCTGTTCACGAACGAGACGCCCAGGTCGCCCGACAGCGCCGTGACGAAGTTCTCGAAGGTCGCGGGGATGGGCAGGCCGAGCTTGTTGTCGACGTAGTCGCGCGGGGTCTTCAGCGAAGTGAAGGCCATGAAGACGAACGGGTAGATCGTCGAGGCGGCGATCGCCGCGCACACGACGACGACCGTGAACCGGGCGGGGGAGAGCCGGCGGCGCCGGCGTCGCGGCCGGTAGCTGGGCGCGTCGTCCTCGACGTGCACTTCGGGAGAGAGCAGAGCGGTCACAGCGGTGTTCCTGAGTCGTCGAACATGAGCTCTCCCCGGCGGCGCGAGACCCGCAGGAAGACCACGAGGAGGATGCCGATCAGCAGGAACAGCGTGATGCCGATGGCGGTGGCGTAGCCGGGCGCGCCGTAGCGGAACGCCTGGTTGTAGATGAAGAGGTCGACGGTGGTCGACGAGTAGCCGGGTCCGCCCTGGGAGAACGCGTAGCCGAGCACGATGGCGGACGAGAAGGCCATGATGACCACCATCACCGTCCAGTACTCGAGCACGCCGCGCACTGACGGGACGGTCACGTACCAGAACCGCTGGCCCCAGTTGGCGCCGTCGATCCGCGCCGCCTCGTAGAGGCTCTCGTCGATCGACGAGAGGCCGGCGCTGAAGAGCAGCACGCCGAGCCCGAACGTCGACCAGATCAGCATGCCCGCCACGATCCACATGACGAGCGTCGTGTCGACGGTCCAGTTGTTCGTGAGGGCGCCGAGCCCGATGGAGCGCAGCGCGATGTTCAGCGGGCCGTCGGGACCGAGGATGATCACGAACAGCACGCCGATGACCGCGGGGGACACGAGTACCGGCAGCACGTAGGAGATCTTGAAGAACGACGCTCCGAAGATGCGGTCCTGGATGACGGCGGCCAGCAGCAGCGGCAGCAGGATCCAGACCGGGGCGAGGAGAAGGATCTTGCCGGTGTTGCCGAGGGCGGTGAGCAGGATCGGGTCGCTCAGCATCCTGGTGAAGTTGTCCAGGCCGTTGAACACCGGCGGGCGGATGCCGTCCCACTGCGTGAAGGCGATGAACGCCCCCTGGATCACCGGCCAGATGCGGAGCAGGACGATGATGAGCAACGCCGGTCCGAGGAACAGCAGCAGCGTTCCGATCGACGAGTACTTCCTGATTCGGCGCGTGCCCATCATCGTCCTGTCTTCCGTCTTACTGCGGGCCCATGAGCACCGGGTACTGCTGCTTGCGCGAGTCCTCGGTGGCCTGCAGGGCGTCCTTCAGGCTCGTCTGCCCGAGCATGACGAGCTCGAGCTGGGTCTGATAGATGTCGTTCGTCTTCGCGTCCTGCATGTTGTGGACGGGGAGGAACGTCTTGGCGCCATTCTTCAGCATGTCCACGAGCGGGGTCGCGCCCTGGTGGGTCTTCAGGAACTCGTCGAACGTGACGCCGCTGTTGTTCGGGAAGTAGCTCGCCTTGTCGAGCCGCTCCTGCTGGTACTTCGCGCTCTCCTGGAAGAGGGCGAGCTCGGCGGCCAGCTTCTTGTGCTGCGAGAAGCTCGTGACCGCCCACACGTTCATGGCTCCCGCGGGCAGGAAGTCCGGCGTGCGCGTGTTGGCGATCGACGGGATGAACTTCACGTCCGGGCCGATCTTCGGGTCCTGCATGTACGCGAACTGGCTGTAGATCGTGAACTGCATCGCCGCCTTGCCGTCCTGGAAGGCCTGGAAGCCGTCCGGGTACCACGGCGTGGCGGGCATGTTCTTGTCGAAGCACTTCCCGTCGACGAGCTTCATGACCCCGGCCGACGCGTCGGCGAACGGCGCCTGGTTGAAGGGCGCGGTGTAGGTGGCCTGCTTCTGCGCCTGCGCCGCGGTCGCGGTGCCGGCGTAGAGGGTGGAGGTCGTCCAGCCGCTGAGGTAGCCCTCCTTGTTCCCGCCGCCGATGGGGGTGATGCCCGCGGCATTGAGCGCGGTGCACGCCTTCAGCAGGTCGTCGACCGACTTCGGCGGGTTGTTCGGGTCGAGTCCGGCCTGCTCGAACAGCTTCGTGTTGTACGAGAGGCCGAGGCCCTGGAGCCCGAGGGGCACGCCGTACGTCTTGTCGTCGAACGTCACGCCCTCCCAACCGCTGAGGCTCGCGCGCTGTTCCTTCGAGATGTACTTGTCGATCGGCACGAGGGACGGCTTCAGGGTCAGCACGTCGCCCCAGGCCCAGATCATGATGAGGTCCGGGCCGCTCTTGGACTGCGCCGCGGCCTGCATCAGCTGGTGGATGGCCGCGGGGTCGGCCGGCTGCGCGATGCGGTCGACCTTCGCACCCGGGTGGTCCTTCTCGAACTGGGCGTCGACCTGATCCATGACGGCCTTCCAGTTCTTGTCTCCGCCCACGAGCAGATCCCAGACCTTGATGGTGCCGGTCATCGACCCGTCGTCGGACGTCGGGCTGCCGGATGCTCCTCCGGAGCACGCTGCGAGCCCGAACACGGCGGAGGCCACGGCGGCGATCGCCAGTGACCGCCTCATCTTTCGTTGCATTTCCACTCTCATTTCTCTTGGTGCGCAGGGGTTGCGCGGGTGTCTCGACTCGATGAAGAAGCTCAGTCGGCGGTCGCCGCCGTCAGGGCGGTGCCCTCGCGGCGCTCCCACCCGACGGCGAAGAGGTTGAAGGTCGCGCCGTTGCTGGGGTGCTCGGCCGCGAGCTCGCGGTCGAGGCGCACGCCGAGCCCGGGGCGGTCGGGAACGGTGAAGCCGCCGCTCGCGGCATCCACGGTCATGGCGCCGTCCACGAGGTCCAGGACCCACGAGTCGGCGAAGTCGTTGAAGTGCTCGAGGATCTGGTAGTTCGGCGTCGCGACGCCGAAGTGCACGTTCGCGGCGGTGCCCACGGGACCGCACACGTTGTGCGGCGCGAGCGGCACGTTGTAGGCCGCGGCCCACGAGGAGACGCGACGGATGCCGGTCAGCCCGCCGAAGTGGGTCATGTCGACCTGGAGGGTGTCGACGAGCCCCTCCTCGAGCAGCGGCGCCAGCTCTTCGAGCTCGTGCACCCGCTCGCCCGTCGCGATGGGAATCGGCGTGGAGCGACGGACGTTGCGGAGGCCGTGGATGTTTCCCGGCGGGACCGGCTCCTCGATCCAGGTCGGGGAGAGGTGCTCGAGCGCATCGGCGACGCGGATCGCGGTCGACGACCGGAAGCGGCCGTGCATCTCGATCATGATCTGGGTGTCGTCGCCCACGGCGCCGCGGACGGCGTCGACGATCCGCACCGAGCGCGCGAGCTCGGACGCCGTGAGGTCGGCGGTCGCCGCACCGAACGGGTCGAGCTTGAGGGCGCGGTAGCCGCGGTCGCTCACGTTCCGCGCGAGGGCCGCGATGGACTCCGGGTCGCGGTCGCCCTGGTACCAGCCGTTGGCGTACGCCGGCACGACGTCGCGGAACCGGCCGCCCATCAGACGCCACACCGGCTGCCCGCAGGCCTGGCCGATGAGATCCCAGCACGCGATGTCGATCGCGGCGAGGGCCGATTGCGCCACCTCGCCGGCGCGCCCGTACTCCTTCCAGAGCACGCCCCACGCGATCCGCTCCAGATCGAACGGGTCGGAGCCGATCACGTACCGGTCGCCCAGCTCGCGGATCGCGGCGAGGAGCGTCTCGGTCTTGTTGACCATCCGCACCTCACCGACCCCCACCCGGCCGTCGTCGGTCAGGAGTTCCACGAACGTGAGCTCCCGCCAGGGGGTGCCGACGACCGTCGTGACGATCTGCGCAATCTTCATCGATTCACCTCATGTTGCACCGAGCGGACCGTTCCGCGCGGTTGGGTCGAAAGTATCAGATAGGTTTTCGCCGAGTCAACAATAGGTTTGAGAACTTTCGCGGTCCGGGTGTGCGGGGACGGGCGAGAGACGGCGAACCGCCCCCGTCGCGGGGACGGAGGCGGTGTCGGGGCGGGGCGGGGGTGCGCCGGCCGGTGCGGCTCAGCGCAGGGCGGCCGCCAGGTCCTTCTCGGTGCTGCGCAGGTGGCTGCGCATGGCCGCGGCCGCGCCGCTCTCATCGCGCCGCTCGACGCAGTCCAGGATCTTCGCGTGCTGCTCGAGCACCTCGTCCAGACGGCGGCCCAGCAGTTCGTGGCCGATCACGCTCTGGACGCGGGAGGAGCGCTGGGAGTCCGACAGCTCCTCGATCAGGATCGTGAGGAGCTGGTTGCCGGTGGCGGCCGCGAGCAGCTCGTGGAAGTGGACGTCCGCCTCGTTGAACTCGGCCGGCGTCTCGATGTTGCGCCGCATCTCGTCGATCGCCGACTGCATGGCGCCGATGCTGGCGCGGCTGGCGTTCCGGGCGGCCAGCACGGCGATGTGGACCTCGAGCGCCTGCCGCACCTCGAGGAGGTCCAGCAGTGCGCGCGGATCGCGGCGGATCGCGTTGCGGAAGAAGTCGCCCACGCCCTTGCCGTTGGGGGAGGCGACGACGGGCTTGCGTCCGTTGTGCACCTCGATGAGCCCGCGGGCCGACAGCTGGCGCATCCCCTCCCGGACCGTGAGGCGGCTGACGCCGAGGTCCTGCGCGAGGGCGCCTTCGGAGGGCAGCTCGTGGCCGGGCTCGAGTTCGTCGAACACCAGCTCCTCGACGCGTTCGACCACACGCGCCATGGCACTGGTCGCGGCGTCGCCGTCGTCGCCGGCCGACCTGTTCTGGCTCATTCGCATCCCCTGTCCGAGTTTCCCTAAAGGTAGTGCCCCTTGCCGGATGGGCGCGATGGCATTCGTATCTTGACGTCTCCAACCTATCAGATAGAGTTGTCGATGGCTGGGGTGCACAGTGCACTCCCAGACCCTGTTCTCGAGGAGGAGAAATGAGCGACCGACGACCGCTGACCGCCGCTGTGATCGGGGCCGGCGCGGGGGGCACTCTGAGCATCGACGCGCTGCTTGCTTCCGACGACTTCACGCTGGTCGCCGTCGCAGACATGAGCGAGGCCGCACTCGAACGCGTGCGCGCCAAGGACTCGGCGATCGCGACCTACACGAGCGCGGAGGAGATGTTCGCGGCGAGCCCGGCCGAGGTCGTGTGCGTCTCGACATACGCGCCGACCCACCTCCCGCTGACCCGGGCCGCCCTCGGCATCCCGGGCCTGAAGGGCCTGCTCGTCGAGAAGCCGCTCGGCGACACGACGTCCGCGGGCACCGAGATCCTCGCCCTCATCAAGGAGGCGGGCCTCCCCGTCGTCGTCCCCCACGGGCTCATGGCGCAGGCCGCGGCGCTCGAGATCGTCCAGCGCGTGCGCGCGGGCGACATCGGGCCGCTGCGCGTCGTCGAGATCGAGTGCACGAACTGGGACATCATCAACGCCGGCATCCACTGGCTGCAGTTCTTCGTGGCGCTGACCGGCGGCGAGCAGGTCGAGTTCGTCCTCGCCGCGACCGACTCCTCGACCCGGACCTTCCGCGACGGGATGCAGGTCGAGACCGACGCGATCACGATGGCGCGCACGACGTCCGCGGTGCGGGTGCTCATGCACACGGGCGACCACGTGGCGATGTCGCGCAACGACACGGTGGCCCTCTTCCGGATCATCGGCGACGACGGCTTCATCGAGTTCGGCGCGTACGAGGGGTACTACACGCTCGTGACCCCCGACCACCGGCGCGTGCGCGTCGACGTCGAGCAGTTCGCGGTGAGCGGGCACCAGCGGCACCTCGAGCACCTCGCCGCGCAGATCGCCGACGGCACGCGGGACTACAGCATCCCCGACTCGTCCCTCCAGGCGCTCGAGATCGTCGAGGCGGCCTACGAGTCGGCGCGCGTTCACGGGGCCGTCGTACTGCCCATCGACGGCGCGCAGCCCGACCGTCCGCAGGACTGGAACCCCGGCGCTCCCTACGCGGGCGTCGGCGGCGGCCGGAACGGACGTGAGCTCTGATGGCGGCCCGGATCGGCATCGTCGGCGCGAGCTGGCGCGGCGAGTACTTCCTGCGTGCGGCGGCGACGCTGCCCGAGCACTTCGAGGTCGCCCGGCTGCTCACCCGGACCGACGCCTCCGCGGAGCGCGCCGCGGCGAAGTGGGGCGTCGCGACGACGACGTCCCTGGACGACTTCCGCGCGGGGGACTACGACTTCATCGTCGTGGCGACCCCGCCGGACGTCGCGCCCGACGTCACGGTCGCGCTCGCGCGAGACGGGCACGCGGTGCTCACCGAGACGCCGCCGGCTCCGACGCGGGAGGCCCTGTTCGCGTTCTGGGAGGATGTCCGCGACCTGCGCGTGCAGGTCGCCGAGCAGTACCGGTTCCAGGCGCACCACGCCGCGCGGCTGGCCGTCGCGCAGTCGGGGCGTCTCGGCGACGTGTCGCTCGCGCGCATGTCGGTGGCTCACGGCTACCACGGTGTGAGCCTCATCCGCGCGTTCCTCGGCGCGGGATTCGAGCCGGTGTCCGTGAGCGGCTGGGCCGCGGCGTCGCCGGTCGTTTCCGCGCGCGGCCGCGACGACTGGAACGACTCGCCCGTCGAGTACACCTCGAACCGCACGTTCGCGCGACTCGATTTCGCGGGACGCACCGGACTGTACGAGTTCGACTTCGAGCAGTACTTCTCGCCGATCCGGCCGCGCCGCATCGAGATCCACGGCGCGCGCGGTCAGATCGCCGACGACGACGTGTCGTACGTCGTCGGCCCGCGCCACGCGACGACCGGCACGCTGCAGCGCACCGCCACGGGAGCGGACGGCGACCTCGAGGGATGGTTCGTCGACGCGATCTCGTGGGGCGACGACATCGTGTGGCAGAACAGATTCCGCGGCGCCCGCCTCAACGACGACGAGGTCGCGGTCGCCGAGCTCATGCACCGCATGGCGGTCTACGCCGCAGGCGGCGAGCCGGCCTACCCCGCGGCGGACGGATGCCACGACCAGCTGCTGAGCCTCGCGATCAACGACGCGGTCGGATCCGGCGCGACGCTGCGCGTCGAGGACGTGCCGTGGATGGCCGAGCGCAGCATCCTGGCCGCGGAGCGACCGGCATGACCGAGCTCGTCGACTGGGGCAACTCGGCGGTGCGCCTGCGCGTCGTCCGCGACGGCGTCCGTGCGGTCGTGGTGGGCCTCGACGTCGCGGGGCGCGAGCCCGACGACATCCCCCCGCGGGTGGCGACGCCGCCCGCCGAGGTGCTCGTGGCCGGCGGCCGCCTGCCGCAGGGGCAGCGACACGTCGCGCTCGGGACGACGCTCGAGCTCGAGTACGTGAGCCACGACGTCACCTCGTCATCGACCGGCTCCCGGCTCGAGCTCGTCCAGCGCACGCCCGCGGGGATCGTCCTGCACTCGACGTTCACGACGTTCGGCGAGCTCCCCGTCGTGCGCGTGCAGCAGACCGTCCGCAACGAGTCCGACCGCGCCGTGACGCTCGAGCACGTGTCGAGTCTGACCCTCAACGGGTTCGCGCGCTTCCGCGACGCCGACTGGCGCGACCGCGCGCGGCTGCGCATCCCCCACAACACACTGCTCGCCGAGTTCAACTGGACCGAGCACTCCCTCCCGTCGCTCGGGATCGTCGACGTCGGCTTCACGGAGGACGGCGTCCACTCGTCGAAGTCGCGGATCTCGGTGTCCAGCATCGGCACGCAGTCGACGACGGAGTACCTGCCGATGGGCGCCCTCGAGGACCTCGGCCGCGACCGCACGTGGGCGTGGCAGATCGAGGCGAACGGGTCGTGGCAGTGGGAGGTGGGCGACCACCTGGCGGCGGTCTACCTGTCGGCGGGCGGCCCGAACGACCAGGAGCACCACTGGCACCGCATCCTGGAGCCGGGCGAGGCGTTCGACGCCGTGCCCCTCGCGATCGCGTGCACCCCGGGACGCCTCGAGGACGCGCTGCGCCCGCTCACCGAGTATCGGCGTCTGATCCGTCGGCCCAACCGCGACGACGTCGAGCTGCCGGTCGTCTTCAACGACTTCATGAACTCGCTGCTCGCCGACCCGGACGAGGAGAAGCTGCCTCCCGTGATCGCCGCCGCGGCGGCGGCCGGCGCCGAGTACTTCTGCATCGACGCGGGCTGGTACGCGGACGAGACCGGCTGGTGGAACACGGTGGGGGAGTGGCAGGAGTCGTCGCGGCGGTTCCCGCACGGCTTCGCCCGGATGTTCGACCTCATCCGCGACGCCGGCATGATCCCCGGGCTGTGGCTGGAGCCGGACGTGGTCGGCGTCGAGAGCCCCGTCGCGAACGAGCTCCCGGACTCGGCGTTCTTCCGTCGCCACGGCGCGCGCATCGACAGCCAGGGCCGTCACCAGCTCGACTTCCGCTCTCCCGCCGTGATCGAGCGGATGGATGCGGTCGTCGACCGTCTCATCGCCGATTACGGCCTCGGATACCTGAAGTTCGACTACAACATCAACGGCGGCATCGGGTCGGACGTCGACACGGACAGCGCCGGAGACGCGCTCCTGGAGCACCATCGGGCGTTCCTCCGGTGGATCCACGGGCTGTTCGAGCGTCATCCGGACCTCGTGATCGAGAACTGCTCGAGCGGCGGAGCACGCATCGACTACGCGTCGATGGCGGAGTTCTCGATCCTGTCCACCAGCGACCAGACCGACCACATCCGCTACGCGCCCATCGCGGCGGGTGCGCCGAGCGGTGTGACGCCCGAGCAGGCCGCGGTGTGGGTGTACCCGCAGCCGGACTTCGGCGTCGAGGAGCTGCGCTTCGCGATCGTGAACGGCATGCTCACGCGTCCGCAGCTGAGCGGCGGGATGTGGAAGCTCGACGACGCCCAGCTGGCGACCGTCGCGGAGGCGATGGCGGCCTACCGCACCTATCGTGCCCGGATCCCCGGGATGACGCCGATCTGGCCGATCGGGCTGCCCGGCTGGTACGACGACGTCATCGCGCAGGGACTCGCCGACGACGACGGCGCCCTGCTCGCGGTCTGGCGTCGTGCCGGCTCGGGGGCGATCCGGCTCCCGCTCGCCGACCGCGCGGGGGCGGAGGTCGAGGTGCTGTTCCCGGCGGATGTGCCCACGGCGCTCGCGTGGGACGGCGACGATCTCGTCGTGACGCTCCCCGAGGGCCTCGCCGCGCGGGTCATCCGCATCGCATGAACGTCCACGGGGCGGGGCAGCGTCCGCCCCGTGGGCTGCGCGCATCCCTGACGGTGGACGACGTGCGCCGGGCCGCGCGCCGCCGCGTGCCCCGCGCCGTCTTCGACTTCGTCGACGGCGGGGCAGACGACGAGATCACGATGGCCCGCGCGCGCCGGGCGTTCGACGAGGTCGTGCTCCTCCCCGACGTCCTGCGCGACGTCGCGACGGTCGACACCGCCGTCGCGATCGGCGGCCGGGCCAGCGCCCTGCCGATCGCCATCGGTCCGACGGGCTACACGGGGCTGCTGCATCCCGACGGCGAACGCGCGGTGTCGCGCGCGGCCGCGGCCGCCGGCATCCCGTACACGCTCTCCACGATGGGCACCCGCACGATCGCCGAGGTGCGCGGGGACCTCCCTGACGCCGCCGTCTTCTTCCAGCTGTACTTCTGGAAGGACCGTGCGCGCCAGGACGCACTGGTCGCGGAGGCGATCGAGCACCGCGTGGACGCCCTCGTCGTCACCGTCGACATGGCGGTGGGCGGCGCCCGGCGCCGCGATCTGCGTCGTGGGCTGAGCATGCCGCCGCGGATCAGCCTGCCCCTCGTCGTCGACGGCGCGCTCCACCCCGCGTGGGCGCTCGGCTACCTCCGCCGGCCGCCGGCCTTCGTGTCGCTCGCGCCCGGCGGGAGCCGCTCGATCGCCGAGGTCGCCGACCTGATGTTCGACCCCGGCGCGGACCGGGCGTCCCTCGAGCGGCTGCGGGGCCAGTGGCCGGGCCGACTCATCGTCAAGGGGGTGCTGACGCCCCGGGCGGCGCGCGAGGCGGTCGCCGTCGGCGCCGACGAGGTCGTGGTGAGCAATCACGGCGGGCGGCAGCTCGATCGGGCCCCGGCTGCGCTCGAGTGCGTCGCCCGGGTGCGCGACGCCGTGGGGGACGGCGTGGCCGTCCACCTCGACGGCGGCGTGCGCAGCGGTGCCGACGTCGCGGCAGCCGTGGGGCTCGGCGCCGACTCGGTGTGGCTCGGACGCGCGGCGCTGTACGGCCTGATGGCCGGTGGCGAGGCGGGGGTCGCGCTCGTGCTGCGGCTCCTGGCCGACCAGCTCGCGGCGACGATGCGCCTGCTGGGCGCCGCTCGGCTCTCCACCCTCCCGGGTCACGTCGCGCTCGGCGCCGTCCGTTCCGCGGAGTCCCGTCTATCGGAATAGCGATCCGATAACCTGGATGGAACGCACCCCGCGTTCCCGGAGGTGATCTCATGGCAGCCTCCCCCGAGGCCGATCCCGGGCGTCTCGTCGGCTCGGACCGTGTGCTCGCCGTCCTCGTCGAACTGGCCGAGCGTCCGCAGGGCGCGACGCTCGAAGAGCTCGCCGTCGCCGTCGACAGCCCCAAGTCGACCGTGCACCGCGCCCTGTCATCGCTGCGGCGCGCCCGCCTCGCGACCCAGCTCGGCCGCGGCACGTACGTCGTCGGCGACGAGTTCCTGCGCCTGGCGTTCGAGAATCACGCCCAGCGCCCCGACCGGCTCGTAGTCGAGCCCATCCTGCGCGCGCTGGTCGACCGGTTCGGCGAGACGGCGCACTATGCCGTCCGCGACGGCGCCGAGATCGTCTACCGCGCGAAGGTCGATCCCTCGTCCGGGTCCGTCCGCCTCACGTCGACCGTGGGCGGACGCAATCCGGCGTACCGGACGGCGGTGGGCAAGCTCCTCCTGAGCGAGGCGGTGCGGGATGCCGGCGAGCTCGCCGAGATCGTCGGCGCCGGGCCGTTCGAGGCTCGCACGCCGCACACGATCACGACGCTCGACGAGCTCTGGGGTGAGGTGCGCCGTACGCGCGAACGCGGGTACGCCGTGGACGACCAGGAGAACGAGGTCGGCGTGAACTGCGTCGCGGTCCCCGTCGGCGTCGGCGCGGCCGATCCCGGGATGACCGGCGCCGTCAGCGTCAGCGCGCTCGCCTTCCGGCTGCCGCTGGCGGAGCTCGTCGCGCGGGCCGACGAGATCCGCGGCCTCGTCGCGGACGCCGGTCGCGGGAGCCTATAGCCCCCGATCGGCCGCCGCCCGGAGACCTCAGTACGTGGCCCGGCCGCCGCTGATGTCGTACACCGCGCCGGTGGAGAAGCTCACCCGGTCCGAGGTCAGCCAGGCGATCAGCTCGGCGACCTCCTCGGCACGGCCGACCCGCTTCATCGGGATGAGGCTCGTGATGTGGGCGAGGACGTCGGGCGCCGTGTCGTCGTTCATCGGCGTCGCGATGACCGCCGGCGCGATCGCGTTCACGAGCACGCCGGTGGTGGCCAGCTCCTTGCCCGCGGACTTCGTCAGCGCGATGACCGCGGCCTTCGACGCCGAGTAGACCGAGAGGCCGGGATTGCCGTCCTTGCCGGCCATGCTCGCGATGTTCACGACGCGGCCCCAGCCGCGCTCGACCATGCCCGGCAGGAACGCCCGCATCATGGCGACCGTGCCGATGACGTTGACGTCGAGCACGGTCCGCCACTGCGCCGACGTGGTCGACACAAGGGGGGTGTTCGGCCCGACGATGCCGGCGGAGTTGACGAGGATGTCGACCGCGCCGATCCGTGCGGCCGCGTCGGCGACCGCATCCTCGTCGGTGATGTCGAGGACGACGTCGCAGTCTCCGGCGATGTCGACGCGCACGACCTCGATGCCGTCGGAGCTCAGTCGCGCGGCCGTCGCAGCGCCGAGACCGCTGGCCGCTCCGGTGACGAGTGCACGGGTCATGGGGTCTCTCCTCCGCGGGCACGGGTGTCGATGTGGAACTTCGGTCCGGGGCCCGCACCCTCGGGCCGTTCGCCCGCCAGGATCGCGGGGACGTCGTCGAGGCCGACGGCGGCGGCCACGAGCGGCGACGGATCGACCGCGCCGGAGGCGTAGGCGTCGATGGTGCCGGCGAGTCCCGGCGAGGCGCTCAGGATGCCGACGGCCGTGACGTCGGCCAGGGCGAGATCGCGCGTGTCGACGAGGCTCGGGCTGCCGGCGAGACCGACGAGCACCACGCGGCGCCCCGGTTCGACGAGCTGCACTGCGCGTGCGGGCAGCTGCGGGGAGTTGGAGGCGTCGATCACGGCGTCCCACGGCAGGTCGGGGAGGTCCTCGTCCGACCAGGTCTGCGCGAACCCGAGCGAGTGCGCGAACGCCAAGGAGCGCGCGCTGCGACCGAGGAGGTGCACTTCGACGCCCCGGGCGCGTGCGAACATCGCGGCCAGCAGGCCGATCGTCCCCGCCCCGGCGACGAGCAGCCGCTCGCCGGGTGCGAGGGCGGCGGCCTCGACAGACCGGAAGGCGTTGCCGCCCGGCTCGACGAGGGCGCCGGCCGCGTCGTCGACGGTGCCCGGCAGACGGTGGAGCGATCGGGCCGGCACCGCGACCTGCTCGGCGAGCGCGCCGGGGCGGCCGTCGCGGACGCCGAGCTCTCCGCGGAACGCGCAGACGTGCTGGTATCCGGTGAGGCAGCGGCGGCAGCGCCCGCAGCCGAGCATGGTGTCGCCGGTCACCCGGGCGCCGAGCCACGACGGGTCGACCCCGTCGCCGACGGCCGAGACCGTGCCCATCCACTCGTGTCCGATGCGCACGGGGTAGGTTGTGACGCCGTCGTGGAGGTACTGCATGTGGCCCGTGTAGAGCTCGACGTCGGTGCCGCACACGCCCGCGCGCTGCACGTCGACCACGACGTCTCCCGGCACGGCCTCCGGCGCGGGAACCTCCTGGACCTCGGCCCGGCCGGGGCCGGTGATGACGAGGGCTCTCATCGCGGGCCGATCACGGTCTGGCGCTGCGCGCCGAGTCCGTCGATGCCGAGCTCGATCGTGTCCCCCTCGCGCAGCCAGACCGGCGGGACGAAGCCCATGCCGACACCGGGCGGCGTGCCGGTGTTGATGAGGTCGCCGGGCTCGAGCACCATGAACTGGCTGATGTAGTGGACGATCACGAAGGGGTCGAAGATCATCGTGGCGGTGGAGCCGGTCTGGCGCCGCTCGCCGTTCACGTCGAGCCACATGCCGAGATCCGTGACGTCGGCGACCTCGTCGGGCGTCACGAGCCACGGGCCGGCGGGGTTGAACGTCTCGGCGGACTTCCCCTTGAGCCACTGTCCGCCGCGCTCCATCTGGAACGCGCGCTCGCTGACGTCGTTGACGAGCACCCAGCCGGCGATGTGGTCGCGCGCCTGCTCGACGCTGTCGAGGTAGCTCGTGCGCGCGCCGATCACGATGCCGAGCTCCACCTCCCAGTCGGGCTTGGTCGAGCCGCGCGGGATGCGGACGTCGTCGTTCGGGCCGACGAGCGTGTTGGGCGACTTCGTGAAGAGGATCGGCTCGGTGGGCACCGCCTGCCCGGTCTCCTTCGCGTGGTCGCTGTAGTTGAGGCCGACGCAGATGATCTGGTGGGGACGGGCGATCGGGGCGCCGATGCGCCGGCCGGCCAGCGGGATCCGCTCGCCCGTGCGCGCACGCTCGGCGACGATCGGAGCGATGCGCGCGAGGCCGCCGGAGCCGAAGAACGAATCGTCGAAGTCGGTCACGATGTCCGACACGTCCACGACCTCGTCGTCACCGACGAGGGCGGCGGGCTTCTCGCGTCCCGCCGGCCCGATGCGCAGCAGCTTCATTCTGATCCTTCCGATGGGGGATGCGGGTGCCTCACACTCGACCCGACCACAGCGGCGGTGGTCCGCCGCGGAAGCCGGGCCGGAGCGTGAACAGGCGGCCCGAGAGCGGATGCGCGGCGAGCTCGGCGTCGCCGAGCCCTTCCTGCGCCGTGGTGATGACGAGGATGTCGAGCGCGGGGCCGGCGAAGGCGACCGACGACGTGTGCGGCGCGGGCACCTCGATCCGTCCGACGATCTCACCCGCGGGGGAGTAGCGCAGCACGCGGCCGGCGCCCCAGACGGCGACCCAGACGTGGTCCTCGTCGTCGAGCGTCAGTCCGTCGGGGTGGCCGTCGCCGACGGTCGCGAACACGCGCCGCTCGCCCACGGCGCCGGTGCGGGGGTCGTACGCGCGCACGTGGATGACCCCCGCCCCGGTGTCGACGCTGTAGAAGCGGCGGCCGTCCGCGGTCCAGCCCAGGCCGTTCGCGAGCGCGAGGTCGTCGTCGAGCACGGCGGCCGATCCGTCGTCCTCGACGCGCACGAAGACCTCGGACCGGGTGCCGGCCGGGCCCTTCGTGCCGACGATCAGCCGCCCGGCGGGGTCGGCCTTGCCGTCGTTGAATCTGCGGTCCGCGCCCGAGATCAGCTCGGGACCGGCGCTGATCGCCCCGTCCGGGGTCCGGAAGAAGAGGCGTCGCGTTCCGGCGACGACGAGTTCGCCCGACGCGGCGACCGCGACGGTGCCCGCGGTGTCAGGGAACCGGATGCGGTCCTCCACCTCGATCGTCCCGTCGTCGGCGAGCACGCCGCGATAGACGCAGCCGTCGAGGATGTCGACCCACAGGAGGCGTTCGCGCACCGGGTCCCACAGCGGACCTTCGGCGAGGAACAGGCCGGTCTCGGTGGCGACGCGCGGCGTGCCGAGTTCGGGCGCTGCGGTGACGTCGTTCATGCGCACCTCCGATTCCTCGTTGAATTGCCGTAGGGGACGGGTCACCCGCTATCGTAGCCTTATTCCATTTACCAAATGCAAATTCCATTTACCGGAAGAGACATCATGAGTGCATCCCCTCGTCTCGCAGCGGTGGACAACGGTCTCGTCAGGGCGCTGGAGGAGGCCTGCGCCGACACGCGGACGCGGGTGAGCGACCGCCTCGCGGGCGCCCACGACGCCTCGCACTACCTGTTGACGCCGCAGGCGGTCGTGGTGCCCGCCGACGCGTCGGGCGTCGCGGGCGTCCTCGCGGTCAGCCGAGCGCACGGCGTGCCCGTGACCTTCCGGTCCGGCGGCACGAGCCTGTCCGGGCAGGCCGGGAGCGACGCCATCCTCGTCGACACCCGGCGCGGCTTCCGGCGCATCGACGTCCTGGACGGCGGCGAGCGCGTGCGCGCGCAGCCCGGCGCCACGGTGCGCGCGGTGAACGCCCGGCTCGCGCGCCACGGACGCAAGCTCGGACCCGACCCCGCCTCCGAGATCGCCTGCACCATCGGCGGCGTCGTCGCCAACAACTCGTCGGGCATGTCGTGCGGCACCCACGCGAACTCGTACCGCACGCTCGAGTCCGCGGTGCTCGTGCTGCCGAGCGGCACCGTCATCGACACCGCGCGTCCGGACGCCGCGGAGACACTGCGCCGCAGCGAGCCGGCGATCGTGGCCGGCCTGGAGCGGCTGCGCGACCGCATCCGCGGCGACGCCGAATCGGTGGCGACGCTGCGCCGTCTGCACGCGATCAAGAACACGATGGGCTACGGGCTGAACTCGTTCCTCGACCACGACGAGCCGTTGCGGATCCTCGAGCATGTGGTGGTCGGCTCCGAGGGCACGCTGGCGTTCATCGCGGAGGCCACCTTCCGCACGGTGGCGGTGCACCCGGAGGTCGCGACGGCGCTGCTCGTGTTCGCCGACCTCACCGCGGCGACGGCGGCCCTGCCTGCGCTCGTCGATGCGGGCTTCGCGACGATCGAGCTGATGGATGCCGGATCCCTCCGCGTCGCGCAGCAGGATCCCGAGGCGCCCGCGGAGCTCGCACAGCTGACCGTCGTCGACCACGCTGCTCTGCTCGTCGAGCACCAGCAGCCCTCGGCTGCGGACCTCGCCGCCCGGGTCGAGAACGCCCACGACCTCTTCCGCCGCCTGCCGCTGGTCGCGCCGGCGACCATGACGTCCGACGCCGCGACCCGCGCGGCGCTGTGGCACATCCGCAAGGGGCTGTTCACCGCCGTCGCCGGGGCGCGGCCGTCGGGGACCACCGCGCTCCTCGAGGACATCGCGGTGCCGGTCGACCGGCTGAACGAGGCATCCGCGCGACTCGTGGAGCTGTTCGGCCGGTACGCGTACGAGGGATCGGTTATCTTCGGGCACGCGAAGGACGGCAACATCCACTTCCTCGTCAACGAGCGGTTCGACGACCCGGAACGGCTCGTGCGCTACGAGGCGTTCACCGAGGACCTCGTGGAGCTCGTGCTGTCGCTCGGCGGGACGCTGAAGGCCGAGCACGGCACGGGGCGCATCATGGCGCCCTACGTGCGGCGGCAGTACGGCGACGAGCTCTACGCGGTGATGTGGGAGGTCAAGCGGCTGCTCGACCCGGGGATGCTCTTCAACCCCGGGGTGCTGCTGACGGAGGACCCCGACACCCACGTCCGGAACCTCAAACCCGCGCCCACCGTCGAACGCGAGGTCGATCGCTGCGTCGAGTGCGGGTACTGCGAGCCGGTGTGCCCCTCCCGCGACCTCACCCTGACGCCGCGCGAGCGGATCGTGCTGCGCCGCGAGCTGCAGTCCGCGCGCGAGCGCGACGACGACGAGGTCGTCCGCGCGATCGAGAATGAGTACCGCTACGACGGCGTCGAGACCTGCGCCGTCGACGGCATGTGCCAGACGGCCTGCCCCGTCCTCATCAACACCGGCGACCTCGTGCGTCGCCTGCGCGCCGAGGAGCAGAACGTGATCGCGCAGACGGCGTGGCGCACGGCCGCGAAGCACTGGGATGCCGTCAGCTCCGTGGGCGGCGTCGCGCTGACCGTCGCGGACGCCCTCCCGATCGCCCTCACAGCGACGGCCACGAAGGCGGGTCGTGCCGTGCTGGGCGCCGACACCGTTCCTCTCTATACGGACGACCTTCCGCGCGGCGGCAGGCGGCGCCGGACGATCACGGCAGCCGACCCGGTCGCCGTGTACTTCTCCTCGTGCACCACGACGATGTTCGGACCCGTCGGCGGCGACGGCGTCGCGGAGTCGTTCCCCCGGCTCTGCGAGCGGGCCGGGATCGCGCTGACCACGCCCGAGGGCCCGCCCTCGCTGTGCTGCGGAACGCCGTGGAAGTCGAAGGGCCTCACCGAGGGCTACGCCGTGATGAAGGCCCGTGTGTCGGCGGCGCTGCGCCGCGCGACGGACGGCGGACGGCTGCCGGTCGTGTGCGACGCATCCTCGTGCACCGAGGGGCTCACCATCCTCCTCGAGGCCGCGGGCGATGAGGGCATCCGCGTCATCGACGCCGTCGCGTTCGTCGACGAGCACGTCCTGCCCCGCCTCCCCGCCGCGAACCGGATCGCGTCGCTGACGCTGCACCCGACGTGCTCGTCGCACCACCTCGGTCTGGACGGCGCGCTGGGCCGGGTGGCCGCGGCCGCCGCCGACACGGTGGTCGTCCCGGACGACTGGGGCTGCTGCGCCTTCGCGGGCGACCGGGGGATGCTGCATCCCGAGCTGACGGCGTCCGCCACGGCCCCGGAGGCGGCTGGCGTCGAGCAGGCCGCATCCGTCGCGCACGCGTCGCTGAACCGCACGTGCGAGCTCGGCATGACGCGGGCCACGGGCCGCGAGTACCGCCACGTGCTTCAGGTCCTCGACGAAGTTCTGCAGCAGGCGGAGGCGTGAGGGTGGTGGCAGGATTTGGGTTGGCGGACTTGGACGACGCCGAGTCCAGCGGTCGTGACGGGACAATCTGGTCGGCTCTGGTGAAGAGAGGAGGATTCTCCTGCATCGACGATGCCGTCTTCATCGCCGGCTACTTGGGCATTCCGAGCGTGCGTCTGAAGATCATCCGCCTCCTTCAGCAGCGCGCCTGGGCAACGTTGCCAGCGCTCGCTGCGGATCTCGGATGGACCCGCAACGGGCTACTGCGACACGTCGAGGTGCTGGAAGACCTCGGTCTGCTGCAACAGTTCACCGCGCGTGTCCCAGGTTCCGATCGCCCGGCCACCTGCTACAAGCTGGATCCTGCGCGGCTGAACAGGGTCGCGGACGCGGCGGCCGAAGCGCTCCGGGGAACTTCCAGCATTGGCGGACCGGGCCGGCACGCGGGATCGCCCTCAGCCAAGGCCCCCACGGCGTAATCGGCCCGAGGGCCGTCCCTCGGTCTCCGGACGGTCGCAACCCGCGGGATGGGGATCCGCGCGCGTCATGATCCTCCTCCGACCGACGGAATTCCAACCCGCCGACTTGCGGCTCCAGGTGTCCCTGAAGGGAGCAACACGGGGCGGAGTGCGAAGACGGATGGCGCTGCTGGTCGTGTCGATCCGACCTCTGTTCCTTGCGGATCTCTACGAACCCGTGGTGGGGGCGGGTCTCTCTATTACCCGCACGCCGCACGCCGCACGCCGCACGCCGCACGCCGTTGACGTAATGGTCCTCAGGGCGAGGAGGTGCGAGTGGCCCCGGCAGGTAGCGTGCTGGCGGCACCGTTGCGAACACCATGGGCCCGAGAAAGTCCACAATTGCCACAATCATGTATTCTCTTGGTATGAGTAGTGGAGAGGGCTTGCCTGACTTCCTTAGCGTTGGCGAGACCGCGCGTCTCCTCGGTGTGCACGAGAACACGGTTAGAAACTGGGTGAAGTCCGGCGCGCTACTCACTGCTCGTCTTCCCGGCGCAAAGCAGCACCGCTTCGCGCGCGAGGAAGTGATGCGACTGCTCCGCGAGCGTGGCGAGTCCGCCTCCTCGGTCGGGCCGCAGCTTCGCACCGACGGCCCGGAACTCGTCACCGCCGTCGAGCTCCACGCGTGGGCAGCTCGCACTGACGCGAAGACCGTCTTTCCCGAGCTGATGCGTCGGCTGCTGGCCAACACTCCCGGCGTTACCAACATCAGGATTCGAACCGGTGAAGGCGTTGCGGCGCCGGGGTGGGATGGTGAGGCAACGTCTACCGGTAGCAGCTTTCTCCCAGCGGGTGAGCTGCGGTTCGAGTTCGGCACAGACGCGAACACGAAAGGCAAGGCGCAGAAGGACTACGACAAGCGCCTGGCCGAACCAACGCGCTCGAATGAAGTCTTCGTCTTCTGCACCCCTCGCAACTGGGCCAACAGTGCGACCTGGGCAGCGGACCGAAAGTCGGAGGGCGAGTTCGCCGGAGTCGTGACCATCGATGCGCAGGTCCTCGAGGGATGGCTTCGCGCCGTCCCCTCCGTTCACTATTGGATCTCTGAACGCCTCGGCTATCGTCCACAGGACGCACGTTCTCCCGAGCGCTGGTGGGACTCATTCGTGGGGCGCGTTACGCTCGACATCCCGCCGGCGTTCTTTCTCGCAGGGCGCCTGAAGCAGGCGGACGAGCTCACCGCGGCGCTCACGGCCGCGGAGGGCATGGGTTCGTCGATTGCCGTGAGGGCGGGGTGGTCCGATGATGCGCTGGCATTCGTGATTGCCGCAATGACTCCGAGTCTCACGCTCGCGAGCCGGGCAGTCGTCGTGACTGCCGTGGAGGCCTGGCATCGCCTCGTAGATAGCGCGGAGCCCCTCGTCCTCATCCCTCTGATTAAGGAGATTCCGGATCTGAAGGTGGCCTTCGATCGCGGGCACCGTGTGGTGCTCATCGCCGACAGTGGCGACGTCGTTCGACGTGAGCGTGCGATTGAGCTGCCCAAGTTGGACCGAGTCGTGGCCGCTGAGGTCCTTAAGGACCTCAGCGTCGATTCGCATGAGGCCGAGCGAATCGTTGCCCTCGCCCGACGAAGCATGCCTGCGCTCTTCCGGTACCTCGCGCGAGACTCGCGTCTTCAGATGCCGGAGTGGGCTCGCGATACGGATAAGACTTCGATCCTGTCGCCGCTGGCGTTGGTCGGGTCCTGGGACGCGCGTGAGGGCGACAGTTCGATCATCGAGATGATGACGGGGAGCAGCATCGAGAGGGTTGAACGACTGCTGCGGTCGCTCGCGGATCGGCCCGAAGCGCCGTTCGTCAAGTCCGGAGGCCGTTGGCGGCTTGCGGACCCGCAGGAGGCCGCTTACGTGCTCTTTCGGGATCTCAGCGAAGCTGACTTCGCTCGATGGCAGGACGCCATCATGCGGGTTCTCCTGGACGAGGATCCCTTTGCCGGTATGGACGCGGTCGCACGCGTTACTGCGAGCGCGACCGGCGCGGCACCGATGTACTCGGACACTTTGAAGAAGCATCTCGCGCTGGGCCTCGCTCTTGCTGGCGCTGCATCTGATGACGTCCCGCCCGAACTTCATATGCAGGCTCGGGTGAACCGAGTCGTGCGAGCGCTGTTCGAGCGTGCGAGGGAGGAAAAGTCAGGCGCCGTGTGGGCAACGATTGCTCCATCGCTCCCGTCGCTCGCCGAGGCCGCCCCGGAGATCTTCGAGGATGCCATCCAGGACGATCTTGAGCAGCCGAACCCCCTTCTGCGAACGCTCTTCACAGACGAGACCGACCGCGGCCTCTTCGGATCCAGCTCCCCGCATCCCAATCTCCTCTGGGCGCTGGAGAGCCTTACATGGTCACCAGAACACTTCGGTCGGGCGACGGACCTGCTCGCCAGTCTCGCCGCGATCGACCCCGGTGGACGTCTGAGCAACCGACCCATCGAAAGTCTGGAACGCGCCGTCCTGGGCTGGATTCCGAACAGCGGCGGAAGCGTCGAAGACAAGATCGCCGTCATCGAGCGGACACTTCAGCGTGTTCCGGACGTCGGGTGGAAGGTCATTCTCGGGGTCTGGCCGAGCAGACACTCCACCGCCTTCGAACCGCACAGACCGACGTTCCGGGATTGGGCGCCGGTGAGGTCGAACATCACATACGCGGAATGGGGGCGCTACATCCATGGACTTGTTGTCCTCGCCGTCGAGGCCGCCGGCGAACGGGCTGACCGGTGGGTCGAGCTGATCCCGGGTCTCGACAACCTCGCCAAGCCGGACCGGGAGCAGGTCTTGGCGTCACTCCGCGCGCGCATCTCCGGAGCAGGCTGGCGGGAGGATGAACGGTACGGACTCTGGGAATCACTGACCGCTGAAGCCGATCGACATGAGGAGTACTCCGACGCAGATTGGGCTATGCCTGCCGAGGACGTCGCCCTGTACCGTGACGTCGCCGCTGAGCTTGCACCGACGACAGATCCGCGGCGCTATTCAAAGCTCTTCAGCTGGCGGGGCGTCGTTCCTGGCAAGAAGCGCGGTGACGAAGGCTTCGATGAAGACCTTCTCGCGCTACAGCGCGCGGCTGTCACCGAGGTACTCGCGGAGGGTATGGCCGCCATCGAAGAGCTCGTTCTCGACGTTGACACGCCGACGGTTGTCGGGCTCCGTCTCGCGGAGCTGCCGTCCGTAGGCGATGACGCCATCCTGCGCTGGCTTTCGAGCAGTGAATCAAAACTTCGCGAAGCAGCCCTGTCCTTCGTGAGCTACCGCCTGCAGAACATAGGCGGCGTCGAACGGATGGTGGCCATGCTCGCGAGCGAAGAGGTCAACGACCCAGAGGCGCGGGACCGTCTGATGGGCGCTATCCCCGCGACCAAGCAGTACTGGGAGGCAGTCGCCGAACTGGGTGGCGATCTTGAAAGTGCATACTGGCGACGCGTTGCTCACTACCGTGTTGCGACCGAGGACCGGGTCGACGGCGTGCGGCTCTTGCTTCAGCACGGGCGCCCCTGGGCTGCGGCAGGGCTCCTGTGCGACATGGTGATGCAGCAATTGGAGCCCGCCGTCGAGCAGCTCAAGTCGACCCTGACCGCACTGATCACAGGGTCTAGTCCGATCGATGACCCGTCGATGAGTTCCTTCTATGTGGGCACGCTCCTGGAATACATGGAGCACGAACTCCCCGACGACGAGGATCTCCCGCGGTACGAATTCGCGTTCTTCGATCTGCTGCATGATCACAAGCCGTCCAGAGCGCTTTATCGGTTGCTCTGCGCTGATCCCAACGAGTTTGTGGACCTGGTGAGCCGCGTATACCGGGCCGGCAACGAACCCAAGCGCGCATTGTCGCCTAGGGATCAGGCGATGGGACATCTCGCCTGGAGTGTGCTTCGTGAGTGGGATGTGCTGCCTGGCCTGCGTGAAGACGGGACCGTTGATGAAGCACATCTGACGGATTGGGTCCGTCAGGCACGCCTCGCGCTCAGTGATAGTGGTCGCGGCCCCGTTGGCGACGAGCAGATTGGACAGGTGCTTGCCTCCAGCCCCACTGGCAGTGACGGCGTGTGGCCGGTCGAGGCGGTACGAGAGCTTGTCGAGAGCATTGGCAATGCCCGAGTCGATACCGGCCTCCAGATCGGCAAAACCAACAAGCGCGGGATCACAACACGCGGTGTGTACGACGGAGGCGATCAGGAGCGAGAACTCGAGGAGCACTACCGGCAAATGGCTAGCAAGATCGCGTCGCAGTGGCCGCGGACCGCACGCGTACTGCGCGGCATCGCCGAGAGCTACCAAGCCGAAGCGCGGCGCCATGACGCCGATGCCGAATGGCGAGGCGACGATGGCTAAAGCTCCGCACGCGAACAAGGAAGGAGGAGCTCCGGGACTAACCAACTTCCGGGTAGACGACCGGATCTTCATCGACGAATCGAAGGCCCGGGGGTATTACGTCATCGCCACCGCAACTGCGTTTGGCTCAATTCACGCGACGAACAAGCTTCTGCGCGAGCTGCTGAAGCCTGGACAGAATCGCCTCCATTTCAAGAGCGAGAGCGATAGTCGGCGACGCTTGATCTTGTCCACGATGAGCACTCTCGACGTGCGAGTTTCAGTTTGGGGAGTACGCGGTCTTCCAGACAAAGTGGCGCGCCCAAGGTGTCTTGAAGCTCTTGTTGAGGAGGCTGCCACGGCCGGCGCAAGTCAGCTCATAATCGAGCGCGACGCGTCATTGGAGCGAGCCGACAGGCAGCTGATCGCCGGGGTCTTGCGCCGCACTGATGTGGCGGGAATGCGATACGAGCACTGTGCGCCGCACGAGCAACCCCTACTCTGGGTGAGCGACGCCGTCGCCTGGTGCTACTCGAATGGCGGCGACTGGGTGCGACGCGTCGAAGCGATCGTCGAGGGCCGCGTCGCACGGCTGTAGAAATGCGTGAGCCTGGCTCGTCATACCGTCCGGAAGACTGCCAGGCTCTGAGGGCTACTGCCCGCCGCTCGACAAGCATACCTCGGCGATGATCAGGGTGTCCACCGGACCCCGCGAATGGCTGATCCGGAGGTGCTGTTCTCAATAAGGAGCCACGTGACGTGCGTACGAATCGCGTAAATCTGAACGACTCCGAGCGTCGCTGAACGTCGTCGACGGGGGTCGCGAACCGAAAGGAATCAACGTGAATGCCCCCGATCGCCCCTGGGCGCAACCCCGAAGGCGGGGTTCAAATCCCTCCGTCTCCGCCACAAGCTGCGCGAAGGAACCAGCATCCCCTTCACGAGTCCACGCGCCTCGCCCGTGGATCGTCGCCGGCCCAGAAGCTCTCAGCCAGGATCTCTTCGAGCGGCGACTGCTTGGATCGGCGGAACATTGGATCCGAAGCATGACTGAGTTCCTGCGCTGCGAAGTCTTTGCCGCCGATCTCGACGCCACTGCCGACTTCTACACACGCGTTCTCGGATTCCGGATCATGCGCGACGGGCGCGACCAGGAGTGGGGGTATCTGGCGCTTGAACGCGGCAGTGTGCGGGTTGGAGCTGCCCGGCGCGCGGCGACGTCTGCCGTCGAACACCGCCGGCCGCCGGTCGGAGTGGAGCTCGTTCTGGAAGTCGACGACCTCCCGGCCGAAAGGCGCCGCATTGCCGACGCCGGTTGGAACGTCGTCGACGAGATCGCGACGCAGCCCTGGGGGCTGACCGACTTTCGCCTGCTGGACCCCGACGGATACTACTGGCGGCTGACCACGCGCGAGTAGACGATTCCCCGCGGGGGCACTGCGTGTTCACCCGTCCGAGGCTGGTCCTGGGCGGCGATGGCGGATATCGTCAGCAGCATGGCGGACAGAGTGGTGGAGAAGCTCGCCGGGTCCGTCCCATCATGGGGCGCCCGGATCGCATACGGAGAGAAGTCGACGATCGGAGCGGAGGACATCGTCCCCGTCGCCGTCGTCGTGTTCGGCTTCGGCGCCGGGGAAGGGTCCGGTGAGACACCATTGCCTGAGAAGCTGGCCCAGGGCAAAGGGGAAGTCTCGGGCGGCGGAGGCGGCGGGATCGCGCTGCCGATCGGTGCTTACGTCCAAGGCGCGAGCGGGGCGGTCTTCAAACCGAATGCGATCGCCCTCGTGTTGGCGGCCACACCGATCGTCATGAGCGTGGCCGCCGCGATCGCCGGAACATCCGCGGTGCGAAGCGTCGTCAAGATCTTCCGCTGACGCGACCGGTGCGTCGGCTTCCGACTCAGGCCGTATGGTACGTCGCAAGCCCGGGCGATTGCGACGGGTCCACGGGTGTCGCCATGCGTTCACCGAACCGTGCGTGTCCGTTCACCGCCCACGGGTCGGTGTCGGCGTAGCGTCCCGAAGGTGAGCATGTGCCGCGTGAGAGGGTGTCGCGCCGAGGGCGACGACGAGTGGGTCGCCCGCAGGAACGGCGTCATCGAAGAATTCCTCGTCTGCGCCTCCCACGGCGTTCGTCTCGATGCCGACCACACGGGCGTGACGGTCAATGAAGCCGGCGAGCTCGTGCTCCCGGAAGAGGACGAGGCGGCCTGAGCGCGAGAACGGCCGCGAGGCCGACGGCGGCGACCTCCGCGACGAGATCGATCCCGCCCTTCACGTCGACGGGCTCGCCTGCGCCGAGTCTCAGGCCGAGGGCGTCGTCGGCCGCATGACCCGCCTCGAGGGGGAGACCTGCCACGACGGCGTAGATGTAGATGACGATCAGGGCGATGTCGACGACGATGACGACGTCCATCCCGAGCGCTTCCGCTCGATCGGGGGCGCTGAGGGCGAACCCCGCCAGCGCGAGCTGGGCGAGGCCCGCGAGGAGGAAGCCGACGCCGAGCAGCGTGGACACTCCCAGATGCTCGGGCGTGAGGATCAGATGGATGATCGCCGCGACGAGGAGCAGGAGCGCCAGCGCGAGCCGGGCGGCGACGCGCCGGCCCATTCGACCCGGCGCCGCGGGTGCGATGAGCGCGGCGGCGACGAGGACGGCGCCGGCAGCCGCGAACACGTAAGGGCCCACGCACGCCGACGGATCGGTGAGGACTCCGGTCGGGCCAGGGGCGCCGACGTAGAGCGAGATCCGCCACGCGCTGTACAGACTGTCGGCGACGACTGCGGATGCCGCGACGACGGCGATCGGGCGGAGGATGCGCGCACTTCCGTGCCGTGCCTGGACGAACAGCAGCGCGACCACGGCGAGCACGAGAAGGGCGAGGAATCCCCCGTCGAGGGAGAAGCCGCGCACGGGGGTCATGCCGTTGAAGAGCACGATCCACGGAAGAAGGCCTCCGACGATCATGAGTGCGACGGCGGACGCGATGGCCGCCAGCGCGATGACCTTCCGGAGGACGGGGGTGCGCCGCAGCCCGGACGCGACGGTCCGTGATGCGGCGGGAGCGAGCGCGTGAGACGACATGATGACGACTCTGGTCGCTCAGTGATGTGATCCGACGACGTTGAAGAACAGGTACAGGTTGGTCGGGATCGGGCCGAGCACGCCGCTCGACGGATCGGCGATCAGGCTGTTCATCACGGCTTCGGACTTGCCTGCGGCGAGCGTCGACCATGCCCTCTGGTTGGTCACGGCGACGATCTTCACGTCCCACCAGCCGCCGGCCGGGCCGTCCAGGATGTGGCTGTGAGCCGGAAGCGGCACGTCGGCGACCGCGTCCGGCGAAACGCCGAGCGCACCGGCGATGCGCGAGAGGTCGATGGTCAGCGGATGGTTCGGGCACGAGGCGAGCGCGCACATCGGCGCGGGGTTCGGGTCGGCGAAAAGCGGCACGAGCACGTAGAGCGTGGATCGGTCGGCGTTCGCGACCGGTCCATGGTTCGCATCCGTTCCGACTTCGCATCCGCTCGGGGCCCCGGATGCCACGCTCGTGTCGCAGAAGAAGTTCTGCGCGTACTGCACCGTGACGGTTTGACCGTTCGTCCACGCGGGAGTCTGGGCCGACGAGACCGGCAGGACGACGGAGCCGGATGCGAACGCGGCGGAGCCGATGGCGAGGGATGCGGCGAGCGCACCCGTGAAGAGCGAGGCCGCGAGCCCGATCCGGCGCTTCCGGCCGTCTGTTGACTTGTCCACGAGCATTCCCCTTTCGGGATTCGCGGCCTCCGATGAGTGACGATCGTCGGTCCGGCGGCGAGCGACCACGGACTCCGGCGCCGGCATCGATGCGGGGTATTCGGAACGGGGGCTGAATCGGATGGGTCCTGATCCCGCTTGTGCCTGCTGCGCATTGCCGGAACCAGCACCGGGTGGGCATGCTGTGGGTGTGGTGATCGATGGTGTCGACATGCCTGACGAGGGCACGGACGCCGTCGACGTCGTCGGAGGCCTCATCCAGCGGACCGCCCAGCGGGACCGGGATGCGTTCGCTCAGCTGTACGACATGCTTGCGCCCCGTGTGTTGGGTCTCATCGTCCGGGTGCTCGTCGACCGGGCGCAGAGTGAGGAGATCCTCCAGGAGGTGTTCCTCGAGGTCTGGCAATCCGCCGATCGGTTCGCTCCGAACAGAGGACAAGGGCGGACGTGGCTGCTGACCATCGCGCACCGCCGGGCGATCGACCGCGTCCGGTCTTCGCAGGCCGGCACCGATCGCGATGTCCGGGCGGGTTTGAGAGAGCTCGCGGCCCCATCCGGGGACATCACGGACCAGGTCGCTCTGAAGATCGAATCGGAACGGGTCGCGGGTGCGCTTCGCACGCTGCCCGAGGTCCAGCGGGAGGCGCTCGTGCTGGCGTACTACGGGGGCTATTCGCAGTCGGAGATCGCGGTGCTGACCGGCGCGCCGCTCGGCACCGTGAAGACCCGTATGCGTGATGGCCTGACGCGTCTGCGCGTGGAGATGGGGGTGCCGCGGTGACCGAGGAGGAGTTCGCGCTGCTCGCGGCCGGTGCGGCTCTGGGGGCGCTGAGCGACGACGATCAGCGCGCCTACCGTCAGGCACTCGCCGATCACCCGCAGTGGGCATCGATCGCGGACGAGGATGCCGACACCGCCGCGGCTCTCGCCGGTCTCGCACGCGAGGTCCTCCCTCCGCCGGAGATACGCGATGAGATCCTCGCCCGTATCGACGCCGCGTCGCCGGATGTGCACCTGGAGAACATGGCCGCGCCCGCGGAGGACGGTCCCACCGACGGCCGTGACGACCCACGCCGGACCGGTGGATCGGGGCGGCGGTGGGGGCGACGGGGCTGGTTCGCGCTCGCGGCTTCCCTCGTCCTGCTGATCGGCGTCGGCACCGCGACCGTGATGGTGGTGCAGCAGACGAGCCAGCCCGCAGGCATCGTGGCGCTGAACCGCATCGAAGGGGCTCCCGACGCGCAGCACGCATCCGGTCACGTCCAGGGCGGTGGACCTGCCACTCTGCACTGGTCTGTGTCCATCGGCAAGGCGGTGCTCGTGACGGGTGCGATGCCCGAGATATCGCGGCAGCAGACGTTCGAACTCTGGTACATGCGAGGGACTGCGGCCATCCCCGCCGGCACCTTCGACGCCACCGGAGATTCGACCTCCGCACTGCTCAAACCGGGGATGCAGCCGGGCGACGTGATCGGGGTGACGGTCGAGCAGGCCGGCGGCTCGCCCAACGGTCGACCCACGACGGACCCCATCCTCACCATCCCGACATCCTGAGTGGCGACCGGCCGTCTCAGTGGCCGGCGTGCGGGTCCAGAGAGACCACGTGTCCGTGCTCGTGGTGCGGCACAGCCGTCGTCGAAAGTGCTGGGCCGAGCAGTCCGGCGACGATCACGCCCCCCGTGACGACCCCGACCGCCCGCGACCAGGGCCGCCCGCGCGTCGACGGGCGCGCATCCCCGCGAGAGGCGAGCATGGCCGCCGGGACGACGAGCGCGATGGTCGCCGCCACCGCGAACGGCGAGCCGCCGAACGGGACCGACGCGGCGGCGAGGACGACTCCGGTGATCGCGCCGGCGAGCGCCGTGCGACGCGCCACGGCGCGTTCGGAACGAAGGCTGACGATTCCCCAGGCGAACTCGCCCGCACCTTGGAGAAGGAGAGCGACCATCGCGACCGCGCTCGCCACGCCGATCTCGGCGCCGAGGGCGACGTGCAGCAGGCCGGCGCCCCAGGCGAACAGCGCCGGCCAGCTGCGGGACATCGTCCTCATCCGTCATCCGAGCGCGACGCGCGGACTGCTCACCCGTTCGACGCCCAGACCGAAAGCCAGCAGCACGATCGCGCTGGCCAGGTGCAGGAAGTGGTCGAACGTATTGAGTGCCAGGACGTTCGCGACCGTGCCCACCAGGAAGAACCCGACGACGCCCAGCAACAGATAGGCCGCGCCGATCACGGTGTTGGTGATCTTGGCCGTCTTCACCGAGACGAGCCCGGAGATCAGGAGGGCGGCGCCGATGAGAAGGTGAGCCACGTTGTGCAGCGGGTTCACCATGAACAGACCCAGCAGCATCCCGCCCCTGCTTGCGAGAAACGAGACGCCACCCGTCACTGTGAACCCGAGCAGGCCCACCACGAGGTAGACGGCGCCGAAGATGACGGCGATCAAACGGTTCGGGGACCTCAGCATGGCTTCCTCCTTGTTCCGCGCGGCAGTCGCCGCTCAGGAAGCATTCGGAGACGTGCCGGGATCGGATCGCTGCGGATTCCATCCGTCATCATCGGTGTTCGGGCAAGCTGGGCACGTGCCGGAGTACAACTCGTTCTCAGGACGCGATCTCGAGCGGATCAGGGTCCTTTCAGATGGGGTGTTCGCGGTAGCGATGACCCTGCTCGTGCTTGATCTGCGTCTGCCGATCCTTCCCGCGAGGACCGACGTGCAGTTGTGGTCGCAGCTGAGCGGATTGCTGCCGCAGTTCGTCGCCTACGCGCTGAGTTTCACGCTGCTCGGCACGTTCTGGCTCGCGCAGCACACCCTGCTTGCGCAGCTCGACGGCTCGGACCGCCACCAGACCTGGGCGGCCTTGATCTTCCTGTTCTTCGTCACCACGCTTCCCTTCACCGCATCCGTCCTCGCGAGCCACGTGAACCTGCGACTCGCGGTGGGCCTGTATTGGCTCAACCTGCTCATGCTCGGCGCCGGAATCGGGTGGCAGATCGTACATGCCCGACGAGCCGCGCTGTTCAACGATCCCGACGCCTATCGGCTCATCTGGCGGCGCCTGCTGCTGGCACAGACCCTCTACGCCATCGCCGCCGCAATCGCGTTTCTCAGCCCGCCGGCCGCCGTGCTGGCGCTCGCCTCGGCGCAGCTGTTCTTCATGATCTCCCCGCGACTGCCCTGGGCGACGTGAGTCCGGGCGCGACCACTCCCTCAGACGCAGGATCCTGCAGGCCCGCGGAGATCAGGTCGGCCACACATGTCCTCACGGGTCGTGCCTCGCACCCGGCATCCGTCATCTG
The DNA here is from genome assembly GCF_030315975.1 of Microbacterium candidum. Classification (GTDB taxonomy): domain Bacteria; phylum Actinomycetota; class Actinomycetes; order Actinomycetales; family Microbacteriaceae; genus Microbacterium; species Microbacterium candidum. The sequence continues at coordinate 1,184,020 of NZ_JASXSZ010000001.1, forward strand.
TTGCGGTAGTGCTCCGCGCTCGCGGTGATCCAGCCTGCGAACTGGCGAGCTTTCGCCTCGTCGCCGGGCGGGGGGAAGGTGATCCACGCCTGGTCGGCGCTTTCGATCGCGAGACCGAGGGCCCGACCGTCGAAGCGGCTGAACTGGTGCCACGTGAGTCTGCCGCGCGGATCGAACAGCGCCTTCGCATGCGCGGCGCGTGAGAAGCCGGGCCTCTTCCCGATCCGCTCGAGGCTGTCCACGACCGCGACGACGCCGGCGATGGGCTGACTCAGCTCGCCGAGGTGGATCCACCGGCCGTCGACCACGACTCCGGCGTACGAGTCCTCGCCGCCGCTGAATCGCGACTGCGCCGTCCAGCGGCGCCCGTCCCACCAGCGCGTCCGACCGCGGCCGTCGTCGTACCAGCCAGGAGCGGTCGGGGACGATGCCGGGACGGCGCCCGTGCGCAGCTCGACCCCGAACCCGAAGTCCGCGTAATGCTCGGTCCACCGCGAACCGTCCCACCAGCGCATCGCACCGGTTCCGTCGTCATACCATCCGGGCTCCGCCGCCGCCATGGATCGAGGCTACCCGCGTGAGCGGCCATGGTGCCGGGCGGCGCTCACCGGATCGATGGCGCGCGGCGGCAACAGCCCGGAGCGGAACCGCTTCCGCGCAGCGCGCGGATCAGGACCGGAACGGTCGTGAGCAGCGCAGGCGTCTGCGGACTGAGCCTGCGCCCGGCGCCGTGAATCGCGCCGCGCCCTCGCTCGACCGCTGCATGAGCCCGTCGGAGCACTACCCGCTACAGAATGACGCTCAGGCGGATTCACTGTGCCCCCGGCCAGCCGTTCTACCAGACGGTGCCGCCGCCGATCGAGAAGCCGCCCCACGTGAGCAGGATGAAGATGGCGGCGAACACGACGGGAGCGATGCCCTTGCCGTTGCGGGCGAGTCCCTTGAGGAGGCCGATCACGGCGAGGATCGCCGCGACGATCGACAGCGCGCCGCCCGCGATCAGCCCGATGAACAGGGGGATGGGCATGAGCAGGAGGCCTGCCAGCGCGAACCAGAACGCGGCCCAGGCTGTCGGGTTCGACTGTCGTTCGACGGAGGATGACATGAGCCCATTATCGTGACTACTCGCTGGCAGCCTGGGAGGGTCGGTGATCGCGCCTTCCCACCGGGCAGGGGATCAGGCCACCGGGTCAGCTGGGAATGCGACGCCTTCGCCCACGACACGCAGCGCGATCTGGGCGCCGGCGCGGCCGAGCGCGGCGTTCCAATGACGGATCGTGATCACCGTCGGCTCGTCGACGAAGCGGGGATCCGCGTCGGCGTGCGGCTCCACCCGCAGCCGCACGGTCGATTCGGGGCCGAAGTAGACCGCGCCCTCGACGGTCGCGCGGATCGGAGAGTCGACGACGACGTGTACCTGCTCCGGACGGAGGAGCAGCTTCACGCGGCCTTGCACGGTCGGCCGACGCACCGGCACGACGCCCAGGGCGCAGGAGGCGAGCGATCCCTCGAGCATCGCGTCGAGGATGATCGTGTCGCCGAGCAGGTTCGCGACGCCGAGGTCGCGTGGCCGGGTGTACACGACGATCGGGGCGCCGACCTGCACGAGACGACCCTCGCGCATCACCGCCACCTCGTTCGCGAAACTGAGCGCTTCGGCCTGGTCGTGCGTGACGAGCACCGCGGTCGTCTGCGACGCCGTCAGGATCTCGGCGATCGCCTGCCGGGTGGCCGTGCGGAGCCCGGTATCGAGGGCCGAGAACGGCTCGTCGAGCAGCATCATCGCGGGCTTGCGGGCCATCGCGCGGGCGATCGCGACGCGCTGCTGCTGACCGCCGGAGAGCTGGTCGGGTCGCCGATCGGCCACGCTGCGCGGGAGCGCCACAAGGTCGAGGAGCTCGTCGACGCGGGCCCGCAGGCGATCCCGTCCTGTGCGGTCGGCGCGCGGCAGCCCGAACCGGATGTTCCGCGCGACGCTGAGATGGGGGAAGAGGCCGCCATCCTGGGTGACGTAGCCGACACCACGCCGATGCGCGGGGGTCCAGGCGGCGGGGCCTGCGACGGTCTGGTCGCCCAGGACGACCGTGCCCTGCGCCGGGCGCTCGAACCCGGCGATGACGCGCAGGAGTGTCGTCTTGCCGGAGCCGGATGCCCCCACGACCGCAGTGATGCCGGCGTGCGGAACTGCGAGGTCGACGTCGTCGAGAACGCGGGTTCGGCCGTACGACATGGACACCCCGCGTATCTCGAGGTGGGACGGGCGGATGCGTCCGGGCCCGTCCGGCGTCGACCGGTTGGAGCCGATGTTTCGTGCGGTCATAGGTCAGCTGCCTTCATGGACTGGCGGAACAGCAGATAGGTCATCGGCGCACAGATCAGAACGAGGAGCAGTGCATACGGTGCGGCACCGGCGTAGTCGATCTCCGAAGACAGGCTCCAGAACCGTGTGGCGAGGGTCGACACCCCGATGGGTGAGAGGAGGAGCGTCGCCGTGAGCTCGCCCGCGACCGCGAGGAACACCATGGCGCCGCCGGCGGCCGCCGCAGGCGCCACGAGGCGCAGCGTGACCGACAGGAAGGAGCCCGAGGGTGTGCGGCCCAATGCTTGGGCCGACTCCTCGAGGCAGCGGGGAGCCTGCGCGATCCCCGCCTGAAGCGGGACGAGCGCGCGGGGAAGGAACAGGAGCGCGTATGCGATCACGAGCATCGCGGTCGTCTGGTACAGCGCAGGAACCAGCGCCAGGGAGATCGTCACGAACGAGAGCGCGAGCACGATGCCAGGCATCGCGCTCGTGGTGTAGTTCGTCCGCTCGAGGATCCGGCTGATGGCACCGGGGTACCGGACAGCGAGCCACGCCAGCGGGAACGCCGCGAGCACGGTGACAATCGCCCCCAGGATGCCGAGACCCAGCGTCTGTGCCACGACCCCACCGATCTCCGACGCATCCCACGCCTTCGCTCCGCCGCGAAACAACCACCCGGCGATGACGGCGAGCGGCACACCGAGCGAAAGCACGGCGACCGCAGCCAGCACCGTCTGGGCGGGGAGCTGACGCCATCCCAGGCGCGCCCTCGTCGGAGCCGACGCCACGCCGGAGCCGATCCGGGCGTAGCGGGCTCGGCCGCGTGCGCCCGCTTCGACCACCAGGATCAGCAGACACAGGACCATGAGCACGCCGGCGAGCATGCTCCCGGCGGGGCCGTTGAAGGTGGAACGGTACTGATCCATGATCACGGTCGTGAACGTGTCGAACCGGATCATCGCGAACGCGCCGTACTCGGAGAGCAGGTGAAGCGCGACGAGCAGTGATCCACCGAGCAGCGCCAGCCGGAGCTGCGGGAGGACGGTTCCGAAGAACACGCGCACCGGCCCGTGCCCGAGGCTCGCAGCGACGTGCTCGAGCGCCGGGTCGAGGCGTGCGAGCGCGGCCTTGACCGGGATGTACACGAAGGGGAAGTACGACAGGGTCGCGATCAGGACGCCGGCTGAGATCCCGGACAGAGATGGGATGACGGAGACCCATGCGTAGGACGTGACGAATGCCGGGATAGCCAGCGGCATCGCCAGGGCGACCCCCCACAGCGGTGATCCCGCGAGCGAGGTGCGTTCGACGAGCCATGCGGCACCGACGCCGATCACGACGCACAGCGGCACGGTGATCGCCATCAGCAAGAGCGTGTTGCCCAGGAGCTCGCCGACGCGCGGGCGCATCAGGAGAGCGATGGATGCATCCCAGCCGATCTGGATCGTGGTCGCGACGACGAAGCCGAGCGGCAGCAGCGACAGCACGGCGACGACGACCGCGGGCACCACGACGCCGAGCGGCGGGCGGAGGGAGTGCCCCCGCACCGCCGTTCGGGGTGCTGCCGTCTGCGTCACTGGTTAGAGCAGACCCGCCGCGGTCATGAGGTGAGTGACCTGCTTGGAATTCAGCGTGCCCGGGTCGACTTTCGGCGCCTCGAGGTCGGTGAGCGCGGGGAGCTTCTCATTCGCGGCGACCGCGGAGCCGACCGGGTACTCGAACGAGACCGAGCCGCTCTGGAGGATCTTCTGACCCTCCACGCCGGTGATGAAGGCGAGGAACTTCTGAGCGGCTGCCTGGTGCTTGCTGGCGGCGAGCACGCCGCCGCCGGAGACGGACACGAAGGCGCCCGGGTCCTGGTTCTTGAAGAAGTGCAGTCCCACGTTCTTCGAGTTCTCGCCGGTGCCCGCCTGGTCGCCGTACCAGTAGTAGTGATAGATGACGGCGCCATCGACCTGACCGGCATTCACCGCCTTCATCGCGGTGGAGTTGCCCTTGTAGGCCTGCGCGTTCGTCTTCATGGCGGCGAGCCACTCGGACGCGACCTTCTCGCCCTTCAGCTCGACGAGCGCGGAGACGATGGCCTGGAAGTCCGCGCCGGTCGGCGACGCCGCCCACCGCCCCTTCCACTCGGGCTTGGCCAGGTCGAGAAGCGAAGCAGGGAGGTCCTTCTCGCTGAGCTTCGACTTGTCATACGCGAACACCGTCGAACGAGCCGCGATGCCGACCCACTTCTTCGATGACGGCGCATACTCCGCGGGGACGTTCTTCACTGCCTCCGCGCCGGGCGCGGCGAGCAGCCCTGCATTCTCGACGGCGCTCATCGCGGGCGAATTCTCCGTGAGGAACACGTCGGCGGGGGAGTTCTTGCCCTCCTGGATGAGCTGCTGGGCCATCTCCGGGTCTTCTCCGTTGCGGACCGCGACCTTGATGCCGGTCGCGGCGGTGAAGGCGTCGACCCAGGCCTTGGTGAGTTCCTCGTGCTGAGCGTTGTAGACGGTGATCGTCTCGTCGCTTCCCGATGCTCCTGACGCGGATGTGGCGGGGCTGCTGCTGCAGGAGGTGAGCGCGAGGGCGGCAGCGACCGCGGCGGCGATGGTCAGCAGGGGACGGGTACGTCTGTTCACGGGAATCCTTCGGGCGGGCAGGCGTTCGCGCCACGGAGCCGGGCGCACATCCAATATAGGTTAGGCAAACCTAATGCCACAAACGGAGACGTGACCGAGACGGGCGCGCGACTGCTGTACGAGCTTCTCGGGATGGGCCGTTCCCTCCAGCGCCCGGTAGTCGTACGCTACGGCGATTCCTGCAGCCCACCTCGCACTCTGTCCGCGCACCTCGCGCACTGGAGCATGAGCGGCGGCACCTCATCCACGGACGAGCCGTCGGTCGTGGCGGCGTACCGGTTGCCGCACGCGCTCAAGCGCTCGACGCCCCGGAACCAGTGGAAGCGCCGACCGTCCAATCGGGCCCAGAAGCCGGTCGACGTCTCCCCGGATCGCGGGACGGTCACGGCTGATCGTCGCCGGTCGCCTGCTCGGCATCGGGCTGATCATCGTCGACCTCGACGATCACGACGCCGGTCGTCGCGCTCATGCTGTCGAAGATCGGGCTGCTGCTCTCGCTTGTCTCCATGGGGACCTCCATCCATAAGACGGCGAATGCCGCAGTTCATGACGCGGGTTGCGCGGTCCTCGAAGCGCAAGGATGCCCCGACAGTCCAAGAGACTGCCGGGGCATCAACTCCCTCTTCTCAGGCGGCGCCGTCGGCGACCTCCACCTGCTCGAGCGAGACGTGGGACGCGGCGCCGAGGTAGAGCCGCGCCACCTCGGGGTCGTTCAGCAGGGCGTCGCCGGTTCCGGTGAGCGCGACGCGTCCGGCCTCGAGCACCACGCCCTTGTCAGCCGCCTGCAGGCCGGAGCGGGCGTTCTGCTCGACGAGGAGCACGGTGCGACCGCCATCGGCGAGCGTCCGGATGCTCTCGAACACGGAGACGCGCGACTTCGGGTCGAGGCCGATCGACGGCTCGTCGAGGAGGATGAGCGCCGGATCGAGCATCAGCGAACGGGCGAGCTCGACCTGCTTCTGCTCGCCGCCAGACAGAGATCCCGCCTGGGCGTTCCGACGGCTCGTGACGATCGGGAAGTCCTCCGCGATCGCCTCCGCGCGCTGCTTGACGACGGCGCCGTCGCTCAGGCTGAACGCGCCCATGATGAGGTTCTCCCACACCGTCATCTCCGGGAAGAGACTCCGATCCTGCGGGACGTGGACGACACCGCGCAGCAGTCGCTCGCGGGGGCGGAGCTGACCGATCTCCTCCCCGCGGAAGCGGACCGTGCCGGACTTCGGCCGGAGGAGACCGGAGATCGTCTTCAGGACGGTCGACTTGCCGGCGCCGTTCGGGCCGATGAGGCAGACGACCTTCCCCGCTTCGACCTCGAGGTCGACGCCCTTCAGGATGAGGCCGGCGCCGTATCCGGCAGTGACGCCGGACAGCGTGAGGAGCGGTTCAGGAGCCAAGGTACGCCTCCAGCACTTTCGGATCGGATTGGATCTCGGACGGGGTGCCCATCGCGATCGGCGCTCCGCGATCGAGGACGATCACCGGGTCGCACAGCCGCATGACGAACTGCATGTCGTGCTCGACGATCAGGAACGTCGTCCCCGCGGCGTGCCGCTCGCGGATGTGCCGCTCCATCGTGTCGATCATGACGGGGTTCACGCCCGCGGTCGGCTCGTCGAGGAGGACGAGCTTCGGCTCGCTCATGAGCACGGAGGCGAACTCGAGGAGCTTCCGCTGCCCGTAGGAGAGGTCGGCCGCACGCAGCCCGGCGAGGTCCGAGAGACCGAACTCCTCGAGCATCCTCATGGCGCGCTCGTGGTCCTTGCGGCTCACACGCCGCTGGAACATGGTCGTCCACGATCCCCCGCGGGCCACGACGAGGTTCTCCTCGACCGTGAGCTCCGGGAAGATCCGCGCCTGCTGGAACGTCCGCGACAGCCCGCGACGGTACAGTGGCGCCGGCCGTGGCCGGGACACGGTCTCGCCGCGGAAGTCGAGGCGGCCCTCGTCTGCCTTCAGATATCCCGTGATCATGTTGAACGCCGTCGTCTTGCCCGACCCGTTCGGGCCGATGAGGGCGGTGATCGTGCCCTCTTCGACTTCGAACGAGCAGGAGTCGACCGCTTTCACCCCGCCGAACCGCTTCGCCAGTCCGTCGATCTGCAGCATGACGCTCATCGGGTCACCTCCACGATGGCCGCCGGTGCCGGAGTGCCCGCATCCGCGGCCGTGTCGGGTGGGATGGTCGGACCCGCTTTCGCCGCCGCCTGACGTCGCCTCCTCGCCGCCGTGACGGACGGGATGATGCCGCGCGGGAGGAACAGCATGATCACGATGAACACCGCCGCGTACGCCAGGAGGTAGAGCTGATTCGCCCCGAACGCCTGCGCGAAGTACTCCTGCGCGGGCACCAGGATGAAGGCACCGAGCACAGGCCCCCAGATCGTCCCCTTGCCGCCGAGGAACGTCATGAGCACCATGCCGATCGTGACCAGCGGGTCGATGGCGAACTGCGGATAGATGAAGCCGACGTAGTACGCCCACACGCCGCCCACCATGGCGACGAGTCCCGCGCTGAGCGCGAACGCGGTGACCTTCGCGGCCGTGACGCGCACGCCGATGCCATGCGCCTTGTCCTCGTCCGCGCGGATCGTCAGGAGCGACAGGCCGAACTTCGAGTTGGAGATCAGGTAGGAGAACCCCATCGAGATCGCCAGCAGCACGACCATGCCGAAGTAGAACGGCCACGCGTACGTCTGGGGCGGGAAGGGCGCCGGAGCCACCGAGGTGCCCTGGGCGCCCCCGGTGAGGCCGGTCAGGTTGAATGCCAGGGTCTGCGCCATGAACAGGATGGTGATCGTCACGATCGCGAAGACGTCCTGCCGCGTGCGCATCGACACCCAGCCGATCGGAACCGCGACGAGGGCGACGGCGAGACCGATGAGCGGCAGGGCGAAGAACGGTGCGTAGCCGTCCCCGACGCTCTTCGAGAAGGCGATGCCCACCGAGTAGGCGCCGATCCCGAAGAACGCTGCGTGACCGAGCGAGGGATATCCCGCGAAGCCGCCGACGATGTTCCAGGAGCTCGACAGCGCCGCGTACATCACGGTGAAGATAAGCATGTTCAACAGCCACGACGGTCCGCCCAGGAACGGGATGACCACGAGGGCGGCGAAGAAGATGCCGGCACGCAGCATCCCTGCGCGGGTGAGCAGACGGTTCACAGTGCACCTCGTACTTTCGCGCCGAACAGGCCCTGCGGCCGTACCAGCAGGACGAGCAGCAGGACGACGAAGAAGGCGAAGTCGGACCAGACCGGGGATGCGACGGCCGACACCACGCTGGAGACGACGCCCATGATCACGGCGGCGTAGATCGCGCCGCCGATGCTGCCGAGCCCGCCCAGGATGACGACCGTCAGGATGCGGCTGATGAGGTCGTAGTGGCTCCCCGGGTTGAAGGAGTTCAGCATCCCGAACACCGCACCGCCGGCCGCTGCGGTCGCGGAGCCCAGCCCGAATCCGATCGCGGACACCCGCTTGGCGCTGACGCCCAGCAGCTCCGCCGACATCGGATTCTGCACCGTGGCGCGCACCGACCGGCCGAACTTCGTCCGCTTCAGGATCAGTCCGAGGACGACCAGCAGCGCGATCGAGATGGCGAACGCCCAGAAGCGCACGACGCTGATCTGGAACCCGAAGAGGGTCCAGCTGTCGTTCGCGTAGCTCGGCTGGATGTTCGTCAGGTTCGCGCCGTACACGAACGAGAGGATGCCCTCCAGCCCGAGCGCGATCGCGAAGGTCACGAGCAGCGACAGCTGCGATACGTCGTCGCCGTGCAGCGGGCGCAGGAGCGCCCACTGCAGGCCGACGCCCAGCAGGAACAGCAGCGGCGTCGTGATCAGCAACGACACGAACGGGTCGATGCCGAACGACGTGAACAGCGAGTAGGTCAGGTACGCGCCGAGCATGATGAGCGCGCCCTGCGCCAGGTTGACGATCTTCATGATGCCGAAGATCAGCGTCTGGCCACTGGCCATGAGCGCGTACACGCCTCCGGTCAGGATGCCGAGGATGACGGCTTGGATGAGTGCGTGCATCGTCGGCCTACTGTCCGGACCAGGCGCGCTTCGGCGCGACCGGCGCGTGCTGGGCGCCCTGCGCCGGGTACACCGTCTGGATCTTGCCGTCGATCCACTGGATGAGCTTGTACTCTCCCTGCGGCGCTCCGTACTGATCCCAGCTGAGGTCGCCGACGAGCGTCGGCCACGTCCCCGAGTGCAGGGTCTTGATGATCGTCTGGTTGTCGACCTTGCCGGTCTTCTTGGCGACCTCGCTGACGAGCATGCCCGCGCTGTACGCCTCGGCCGACGTCGGGTCGATGGAGAGCTCGTCGCCGCCGTACTTCGCGAGATAGCTCTTGATGAACTCCGCGCTGCCGGCCTGCGACGAGCCGGGGTACCAGTCGATGCTCGAGAAGACGTCCTCAGTGTTGGATTCGCCGACGGCCTTGGGGAAGTCCGCGGGCGAGTTCGGGCCGTTCGACTCGTAGAGCCACTGCGGGTTGACGTGCAGCTGGATCATCGCCTTGATCTGGGCGAACGCATCCGCCTCCTGGGTGCCGCCGACGATCACATCGGGGTTCGCCGCCGCGACGCCCGAGATGATGGGCGTCATGTCCGCGGTCTCGGCGGGGTAGGTCTTGTCGTAGACCGTCTTGATTCCGGCGGCCTCGAACTTCTTCTGGATGCCCTCGGCGATCGGGGCGGCGAACGGGTCGTCCAGCTTGGCGTAGGCCGCGGTCTTCGGCCGTCGGTCGGCGGGAAGCGACAGGATGTAATCCGCGAACACCATGCCGCCCTGTGTGGATGGCGCCGGCTGCACGAAGAACAGGTTCCCGAGCTTCTGCTCGAACACGGAGGGCCCGCCGCCGGCCGGCTCGATGAAGGCGTAGTTGTACCGCGCGGCGATGCGCGACGCGGGAACGGTCAGCAGGCTCGAGAACGGCCCGAAGACGAGGTCTACGTGGTCCTGGTTGATGAGGTTCGTGTAGTTCGAGACGACCTGGGTCGGGTTCGAGGCGTCGTCGACGATCTTCAGCTGGACCTTCCGCCCGAGAACGCCGCCCTTGGCGTTCACGTCGCTCTCCCAGAGCTCGTAGCCGCGCTGAGCCGCCTTGCCCGAGTCGGAGAAGTCGCCGGACAGCGAGAGCGAGATTCCGATCGTGAGCGGCGAACTCGCGGGCGCGGTGCCGGATCCCGTCCCCGAGCAGGCGGTGACGGCCAGGGCGACGGTGGATGCCACGGCGGCGCCGACGAGCAGGCGACGGGCGCGGGATCGCCCGAGGGGAAGTAGTGGTTGCATCATTGCTCCTCTGACTTTTCGACTGCGTACCACAATCGATTGCAGTGAATTTCGCACATGTTGCAGACCTTGTCAAGGGTTCAGCGGATGCGAAGGATCGGCGGCAGGGGATCAGCGGCGCGGAACGGCTGTCGAGCCGCGCACGACGAGCTCGACGGGCAGCGCCACCTGGATGTTGCGGATGGTCTTCGTCTCGAGCTGGTCGAGCAGCAGTTGAGCGGCCTCGACTCCGAGGTCGAACAGCGGCACGCGGACCGTCGTCAGCGGCGGCAGGAAGTCCTCCGCGAACGGCATGTCGTTGAAGCCCACGATCGACAGGTCGTCGGGACAGACGAGGCCCGCCTCGCGCACGGAGTGATACGCGCCGAGGGCCAGGAGGTCGTTGCCGGCGACGAGGGCCGTGGGGCATTGCGGCCCGATCGCGAGCAGCTCCGCGGATGCGGCCTTCCCGGCCTCGACGCTGTATGCCCCGGCCTCGATGATCACTCGCTCGAGCCCGAGCGAATCGCACGCCGCGCGGAACGCGTCGGCGCGGACGCGGCTCGTCGAGAAGGCGGCGGGGCCCGCGAAATGCGCGATCGAGCGGTGCCCCAGATCGTGAAGATGCCTGACGGCGGCCTGGATCCCGTCGGCATCCATGCCGACGGCGGAGGGGTAGGGGACGCCGCCGGCATCCCGGTTCACCATCACCGCGTGGATGCCGCGCGCATACGCATCGGCCGCGACGGACGGGCCGGTGTGACCGGTTCCGAAGATGAAGCCGTCGACCTGCCGCTGCAGCAGGGACTCGAAGACGGTGCGCTCGATGCCCGCGTCGCCGTCGGTGTTCACGACGAACGCCGAGTAGCCGCGACCGGTGAGGCAGCTCTCCACGCCGCGCACGATCGGAGGGAAGATCGGGTTCGTGAGATCCGGGATGATGATCCCGATCGTCATCGACGAGTTCGTCCGCAGTCCGCGGGCGATCGAGTTCGCCGTGTAGCCGAGCTGCTTGGCGGCCCGCCGGACGCGCGCGCGGGTGTCGACGTTGACCTGATCCTCGGTCTTCGGGTTCAGGGCTCGGGACACGGTGCCGGGGTGCACCCCCGCGAGTTTCGCGACCTCCGCGATTCCGACCCGATCCGCCACGAGCCACACGATACAGGCTTGACAGCCGTTCGGCCTGCGTTTCATACTTCCTTCATCACAATCGATTGCAATGATTTGCGGTCGCGAAGGGAGAAGGACCATGGCTGAGCACACCATCGGCTGGATCGGCACCGGACGGATGGGCTACGCGCTCGCCTCCCGGCTGCGCGGCTTCGGCCACGACATCACCGTGTACAACCGGACGCGGGCGAAGGCGGAGCCGCTCACCGGACTCGGATGCGGGATCGTCGATCGACCCGTGGAGCTCTCCGACCGTGACGTCGTGTTCGTCATGGTGTCGACGTCCGCCGACCTCGAGGAGGTGCTGACCGGCGCGAACGGCCTGCTGACCGACCCCGACCGTGCACCGCGCATCATCATCGACTCGTCGACGGTCTCGGCCGAGGCATCCGCCCGCATGCGCGAGGCTGCGGCGGCCCGCGGCGCGAGCCTCATCGCCGCTCCCGTCAGTGGCAACGCGAAGGTGATCGAGGCGGGCAAGCTGACCGTCGCCGCATCCGGACCCCGTGGCGCCTACGGCGAGGTCGAGTACATCCTCGAGCACATGGGCCGCGCCGTCACCTACGTCGGAGACGGGGATGTCGCTCGGCTCGTCAAGATCGCGCACAACGTCTTCCTCGGCGTCGTCACGCAGTCGATGTCCGAGATCGTCGCCCTCGTCGAGCGCGGAGGCGTCTCGCGCGCCGATTTCCTCGCCTTCCTCAACGAGTCGGTCATGGGGTCGGTCTTCACGCGGTACAAGTCGCCGGCGCTCGTGAACCTCGACTTCACGCCGACGTTCACCAACATCCTCATGCGCAAGGACATGCAGCTCGGCCTCACCGCGGGCAAGGAGCTCGGCGTTCCGATGCCGATCGCCGCCGCCACCGACATGACCGTCGCGCAGGCGATCGGCGCCGGACACATCGCCGACGACTTCGCCTCCGTCTTCCTCGAGCAGACGCGTCGCTCCGGCTACACACCCGAGTCCGAGAACGTCGTGTTCGACGACGGGCTCGCCCCGCAGGTCGTCGTGGCATGAACGGAAGGCCGATCGGCGCCCCCGGGCACATGGGGGTCGACTACGAGGAGCGCGTCGACTTCGATCGCCTGCGGAACTACCGGGTGGCGAGGGCGAAGGCGGCCCTCGAGGCCAGCGAGTGCGGGGCGTTCCTGCTCTTCGACTTCTACAACATCCGCTACACCACCCAGACGTGGATCGGCGGGGCGCTCGGCGACAAGATGATCCGATACTGCCTGCTGGTGCGCGATCGCGAGCCGGTGCTGTGGGACTTCGGATCGGCGGTGCGCCACCACAAGCTCTACTCGAAGTGGCTTCCGGAGGAGAACTGGCGGGCGGGCTTCCTCGGCTTCCGTGGTGCCGTGCCGCCCTCGTCGGGCCTCATGCGCGACGCCGTGCGGGAGATCAAGGGCCTGCTCGAGGATGCCGGGGTCGCGAACGCGCCCGTCGGCGTCGACATCGTGGAGCCGCCGTTCCTCTTCGAGATGGCGGCGCAGGGCCTCACCGTCGTCGACGCGCAGCAGCACATGCTCGACGCCCGCGTCATCAAGTCCCAGGATGAGCTCATGCTGCTCAACCAGGCCGCGGCGATGGTGGACGGCGTCTACCAGGACATCGTCGAAGCGCTGAAGCCCGGCGTCCGAGAGAACGAGATCGTCGCGCTCGCGAACAAGCGGCTGTACGAACTCGGCAGCGACCAGGTGGAGGCGGTGAACGCGATCTCCGGCGAGCGGTGCAACCCGCATCCCCACAACTTCACCGACCGCATCATCCGACCCGGGGACCAGGCGTTCTTCGACATCATCCACTCGTACAACGGCTATCGGACCTGCTACTACCGCACGTTCGCGGTCGGCAGTGCGACCGTCGCCCAGCGCGACGCGTACACGCAGGCGCGGGACTGGATGGATCGGGCGATCGCCGCGATCCGCCCCGGGGCCGGCACCGACGACGTCGCGCGAGTGCTGCCGCGGGCGGATGAGTTCGGCTTCGATGACGAGCTGTCGGCGTTTGGCCTGCAGTTCGCGCACGGTCTCGGGCTGGGCCTCCACGAGCGGCCGATCATCTCCCGGCTGAACTCCCTGGACAATCCCATCGAGCTGCGCCCGGGGATGGTTTTCGCGATGGAGACGTACTGCCCGGCATCGGACGGCATCTCCGCCGCTCGCATCGAGGAGGAGGTCGTCGTCACCGAGACGGGCACCGAGATCCTCACCCGGTTCCCGGCGCAGGAGCTCATGGTCGCGAACGCGTACTGAAGCCACCGACGTCGGACACACAACAGCAGAAGGAGCCGCCATGTCGGTGCAGACAGCGGACATCATCGTCGCGGGCGCGGGGCACAACAGCCTCATCACCGCGTCCTACCTCGCCCGCGCGGGCTACAGCGTCATTGCGCTGGACGCACGCGCGATCCCCGGCGGCGGAGCCGCCACCGAAGAGCTGCTCGGCCCGGGATACCTCGTCGACTCGTGCTCGACCGGGCACACCCTCATCCAGAGCAATCCCCTGATGGCCGACGACGAGCTCGGCCTCATGCGCGACTACGGGCTCGAGTACGCGTGGCCGGACCCGGTCGCCCATGTGCAGTTCCCCGACGGTCGGCACCTCACGCACTATCTCGATCTCGACCGCACGCTCGAGGAGTTCGCCCGGTTCTCGCGGCGGGACGCTGATGCCTACGCGCGGATGCTGAACGAGTGGGCCGAGGTCGCCCCGCTGTTCAACCAGGCCACGAACACCCCGCTCGGCCTCGGGCCGAGCCTCGACGCGCTCCTCGACGCGCACCCGCGCGCGAACACGTGGCGCCGTCGCCGCGCGATGTCGGCGTGGGAGATCATCCGGTACGAGTTCGAGGACCGCCACGTCCAGTCGTACATGCTGTGGCAGGCCTATCAGACCATGGTGCACTCGGATGCGGCGGGCAGCGGTCCACTCGCGTACTCGATCATCGCCGGTCGCCAGAAGCAGAGCTGGTCCATTCCCGTCGGGGGCTCGGGGAAGCTCACCGACGCCTTGGTCGGTGTGTTCGAGGCGCACGGCGGGCGGATCGTCGTCGACACCAAGGTCTCGCGCATCATCCTCGAAGGCGGCCGCGCGGTCGGCGTCGAGACGACCGACGGCCGCGAGTACCGGGCGAACAAGGCCGTGCTCTCGACGATCCACGTGAAGCCGCTGCTCGACATGGCCCCGCGTGAGGCGTGGGGCGAGGACTGGGTGTACGGCGTCGAGACGTACGACAACGGCGCGCCCGGCTTCGCGGTCTATGCGGGCGCGGATCGACCGCCGGTCTTCGACGACGGAGAGGACGGTGTGAGCGCCGTCTCGGCCGGATACGCCGGGTGGCCCGAGGACATCCTCGCCCACACGCGCGCCGCGTACGACGGGGTGTGGCGGGACGAGATCGGGTTCCTCCTCGTGGCGACCCCGACGCTCGTCGACCAGAGTCGCGTACCGGTTCCCGGACACCACACGGTGAAGATGCTCAACACGGTCGGCGCCACCGACCTGCGCGGTCGGTCGTACGAGGAGTCGGTCGCCCGCCGGACCGCGGACATCAAGGCGCTCACCGCGCGGATCGCCCCGAACTTCACCGAGGACGCCATCCTCGCGCAGCTCGTAAAGGGCCCGCGCGAGTACGAGGCGGCGAACCCCGCGATGGTCGGCGGTGGGTGGCACGGCGGTGACCGCGGCATCACGTTCGCCGGGCCGAATCGCCCGGTGCCGGGCTGGGCGCAGTACCGCACCCCGATCCCGGGGCTCTACCAGACCGGCGCGACCACCTATCCGGGAGGGTCGGTCACCGGCGCTCCGGGCCGCAATGCGGCCACCGTCATGCTCGGCGACCTCGCCGACGCAGACTGACCCGTGGAGGGAATCCGAATGACCGAACCACTCACGAGGACCCTGTGGGCCTCCTTCATCGACGGCCGTTTCGTGGACGCATCCGCCCGCGAGGCCGACGCGTTCGGCGTGACCGAACCCGCTACGGGCCGCGTCCTCGCCCGCGTCGTCCCCGCGACGGATGCCGAGGTGGAAGCCGCGGTCGCTTCGGCCGCGGCAGCCCAGGTCGGCTGGGCCGCACTGTCTCCGCGCGAGCGCGGAACGATGCTGCGCGCCGTGGCCGCACGCATCCGCGAGCACGCCGACGAGCTCGCGACGCTCGAGGCGCGCGAGGTCGGGAAGCCCAAGCGCGACGCCGGACGCTTCGACATCTCCTTCAGTCACGCCGCGTTCGACTACTTCGGCGGTCTCGCCGACACGCTGCACGGCGAACTGCTCGACCAGGGGCCGATCGAGGCGCGCATCATCCCGGAGGCCTATGGCGTGGTCGCCGCCATCCTGCCGTTCAACTGGCCGCCGATCCACTTCGCCAAGAAGTCCGCGCCGGCGCTCGCGGCGGGCAACGCGGTCGTGATCAAGCCGGGCGAGCAGGCGCCGCTCACCGTGCTGCGGCTCGTGGAGATCGCGAACGAGGTCCTGCCGCCCGGAGTCCTCAACGCTGTCCCGGGCATCACGGCCGGCGCCGCACTGTCGGGGAACTCCGGCGTGCAGCGCATCACGTTCACGGGGGCGACGGCCACCGGCAAGAAGGTCCTGCAGGCGGCCGCGGAGAACCTGACGTACGCGACGATGGAGCTCGGCGGCAAGAACGCGCTCATCGTGCTCGACGACGCGGATGTCGAGGCGGCGGCCGAGGTCGCGATCGAGGGCATGTTCTACAACCAGGGCGAGGCGTGCACGTCGACGGCCCGCATCCTCGTCCACGACACTCTCTACGACGCGTTCGTCGCCGAGTTCAGCGCGCGGGCCCTTCGACTGAAGGTCGGCGACGGGCTCGATCCCGCGACGGACATCGGGGCGATGGTGGATGCGCGCCAGCAGGCGCGCGTGCTCGGGTACCTGCAGACGGCGCTCGACGAGGGAGCGACGGTCGCCGCCCAGGGGAGCATCCCCGACGAGCCCGAACTCGCGGGCGGGTATTGGGTGCCGCCGACGGTGCTCGTGGGAGTAACCCCCGATTCGACGTTCGGCCAGGAGGAGGTCTTCGGCCCGATCGCCGGGATCATGAGGTTCTCGACGGACGACGAGGCGATCGAGATCGCGAACGGCACGGCGTACGGGCTCACCGCGGCGATCTGCACGACCGATGAGCAGCGCGCATGGCGCCTGGCCCCGCGGCTCGAGGCGGGCATGGTCTTCGTCAACAACTACATGCGGCGCGCCTTCCTCGGCTCGCCCTTCGGCGGGCAGAAGGGCAGCGGCTTCGGGCGCGAGAACGCCGTCGAGACGCTGTGGGAGTTCGTGCGGACGAAGAACGTCCGTTTCCGCTCCGGACGCGGAGAGGTGCCGGTCTGGCCGCCGATCGACTGATCGAGCGGGTGACGCGAGGAGGGGAGGATGCCGCGGCATCCTCCCCTCCTCGTCAGTGGATGCCGGCTGCCGACAGGACGTCGACGCCGCGTCGCAGGTCGGAGGCGCCGCGGAGGTCGACGAGCGTGCGAACGGCTGCGGGGTCGGCGCGGCCGTCGCCGACGAGCCCTGCCGCGGGGGAGCGGAGCACGGTGAGATAGGCGTCGGCCAGTGCCGGCGCGAGTCCGAGGAGCCGCTGCGCGGACGCAGTCACGAGGTCGTCGTGTTCGCCCGCGAGGATCTCTGACGCCGTCGCGGTGAGGGCCTGTCCGACGGCAGCGACGCCACCGGCGCGCTCGCCGTCGAGGTGTGCGGAGCGGCAGAGGACCGATCCGAGGTAGGGACCGAGTTCGTCCACGGACGCGATCCGAGTCGCCCCCTGGGCGTGCGCGAGGAGCTCGTTCCCCGCGTTGAGGATCGTGAGATCGCACGCGCCGGCGATGAGCGCCGCCCGGCGCTTCGGCGTCGCGCCGAGCGAGACGACGTTGAGCCGGTCGCGCGTCCACCCGCGCTGTGCGAGCAGTGCGAAGGCGGCGAGCGCGTAGCCGGATGCGGTGACGTCGACCGCGAGCACGGGGGCGTCCAGATCGACGAGAGCGCCGAGCCCCGGACGCGCCCACAGCGACAGGTCGAGACCGCGGTCGACGGTGACCGGTACGACGAGGTCCAGCATGCGCCCGAGCGGGTTGTCCGCCGGGCCCGCGTAGAGCAGGACGTTGTCGGGGCTCGTGAGGGCAGCATCCACCGCCCCGTCGGCGAGGTCCCCGAAGACCTGGGGCGAACTGGTCGCCGGAACCGTGCGGATGTCCCAGTCACGCAGATCCGCCGCGCGGACGGTCGTGGCGACGTCGAGGAGGACGGACGGGCTGAAGGCGGCGATGGCGAGGGCGGTGGGCATCGGCGAGCGCTCAGCGGGTGGCGAAGACTTCGGGATGCTGCAGCAGCTCGAGTCGGCTGCGGCGGATGTGGCGGGCGAGCACCTGCTCCGCCTCGTCCTCGTCGTGCCGGCGCAGCGCGCCGACGATGAGGTGGTGGTCGTGGTGCACGCTGTGGTCGCCATCCGCGAAGAACCGGCGGGTGACCGCGCGGCGGTAGTGCTGGGTGCGGTTCCACAGCGACCGCACGGTGTCGCCGAGGACGATCGTCGGCGCCGATTCGAGGCAGGAGAGGTGGAAGTCGCGGTCGAGGCGGAGGAACTGCTCGACGTCGTCGGTCTCCTCCATCGCGTCGGCGAGCGCGTCGAGCCGGGCGACGTCCGCCGGAGAGACGAGCGGCGTGTTCATCCGCAGGAGGAGCGGCTCGAGCCGCTCGCGCATCTCGTAGAGCTCGTAGCACTCCTCGACGCTCAGCGAGGAGACCCAGGCGCCGGTGTTCGCGACGAGGGTCACCAGCCCTTCGGACTCGAGCATCCGCAGCGCCTCCCGGACGGGGAGCCGGCTGGCGCCGGCGCGCTCGGCGAGCTCGTCCTGCCGGATCCGCTCGCCAGGCGCGTACTCGCCCGCGAGGATCGCATCGCGGAGGTCGGCGGCGATCCGTGCACCGGTGTCGCCGTGGGTGGTCGCGCGTGTCGCCATGAGCGAAGTCTGCCTCATCGCGGTCACCGGGCGGGGTGGGCGGGATGCCACAGCACCCGATCGGCGCCGTCCTCGTACGCCTTGCCGCCCGGGAAGCTCACGAGCTCGAACTGGAGGCCCCAGGGGCTCCGGAAGTAGATCCAGCGCTGGCCCTCGGCCGACTGCCGGCTCGCGGTCGGTTCGCCCATGACCTCGACGCCGTTCGCGCGGAGATAGGCGACCGCGGCATCCAGGTCGTCGACGTAGAACGCGATGTGGTAGCCGCCGATGTCGCTGTTGCGCGGCTGCGGATTCTGCCCGTCGGCCGACTCGTAGAGGAAGACCTCGAAGTTGGCGCCGTGTCCCAGCCGATAGAAGCGGATCTCGCGGATGACCGTGCGCGGATGCACGCCCAAGTGGGTCTGCATCCAGTCCTCGTCCGACTGCTTCGCGCCGAGCGTGTAGATCTCCTCGCACCCGATCACGTCGACGAGGAACGCGTGCGCCTCCTCGAGGTCCGGCACGGTGAATCCGATGTGGTCGGTGCCACGGATCCCGGGGATGCCGACGGTCTGGCGTGTGCTCATAAGGCCTCCTTCTCGCCTCGATTGTATCCATCCACCTCTCGGCGGGGATAAGGAATCGGGGAATAGCTTGCCCAGGGTTGAACATTGGATCTAATATTGGATCCAATCAGCGGCGCAAGGTCGCTCGAGAGCGGGAGTGGCGAGGATGCCCAGGAAGAAGCGACTGCAGACCGGCGTCGACTGGTTCGAGCTGTCCACGACGGACGCGGACTGGAAGTCGGCCGACCCCGTTCTGCTCGGATCGATGCTCAGTCAGCTGCACCTCATCCGCGCCTTCGAGGAGTCCGTCCTGGAGCTGGCCGGGGAGGGTCTCGTGCACGGCCCCGCGCACTCGAGCATCGGCCAGGAGGGCGGCGCGGTCGGATCGATCATCGGCCTGCGCTCCACCGACGGCGTCAACGGGTCGCACCGCGGACACCACCAGTTCCTCGCGAAGGCCCTCACCCACGCGAGCGGGGGAGCGATCGATCCCGCGGATCCGGTGACCCCCGTCATCCAGACCGTCCTCCAGCGCACGCTCGCCGAGATCCTCGGGCTCGCGCAGGGCTACTCCGGCGGCCGGGGTGGATCGATGCACCTGCAGTGGCTCGAGGCGGGCGCCCTGGGCACGAACGCGATCGTGGGCGGCGGAGCGCCGATGGCGACCGGCAACGCGTGGGCGCAGAAGCACAGCGGCACGACGGATCTCACGATCAACTACTTCGGCGACGGGGCGGCGCAGATCGGCTCGGTCCTCGAGTCGATGAACCTCGCCGCCGCGTGGCGGCTGCCGGTCTGCTTCTTCGTCGAGAACAACCTCTACGCCGTCTCGACGCGCGCCGACGAGGTCACCGCGGACACCCGGTTCTCCGTGCGCGGGCAGGGCTTCGGCATCCCGTCGTGGCGTGTCGACGGGATGGATCCGCTCGCCGTGCACCTTGCGATGGGAGAGGTCGCGGCTCGTCTCCGCTCGGGTGAAGGACCCGCCGTCGTCGAGGCGGAGGTCTACCGCTTCTTCCACCAGAACGGCTCGTACCCGGGGAGCGCGTTCGGGTACCGGTCGAAGGAGGAGGAGGCGCAGTGGCGCGCGCGGGATCCGCTCGACCTGGTCGCCCGCAAGATGATCGAGCGCGGGCTCATCGACCAGGCCGGGGTGGACGCTCTCCGTGCGCGCGTGCAGCGGGCGATGACGGACGCCGTCTCCCAGCTCATCGAGCAGGATCCGGACAACGCGGGTACCCGCCGCATCCGCCCCGAACTGTGGCCGGAGACCGACTTCGTCAACGTCGGCGTGCGCGGCGACGGGAGCGAGCTCGACGGTCTTCCCCTTCAGCCTCGGGGCGGCGAGACGCGGGCCGTGAAGTTCGTCGACGCGGTCGCGCAGGTGATGGACCGGCGGATGGATGCGGACCCCCGCATCGTCGTGATGGGCGAAGACGTCCACCACCTGAACGGCGGAACGAACGGTGCGACCAAGGGCCTCGTGAAGAAGTACGGCGAGGGGCGGATCCTCGGCACCCCGATCAGCGAGAACGCGTTCGTCGGCCTCGCCGGCGGCCTCGCGCTCGACGGACGCTTCCGTCCCGTCGTCGAGTTCATGTACCCCGACTTCCTGTGGGTGGCCGCCGATCAGGTCTTCAACCAGATCGGCAAGGCGCGGCACATGTTCGGGGGCGACAACGCGGTTCCGCTCGTGCTGCGCACCAAAGTCGCCATGGGTTCCGGATACGGGTCGCAGCACCTCATGGATCCGGCGGGCATCTTCGCCACGGCGCCCGGCTGGCGGATCGTCGCGCCGTCGAACGCGACCGACTACGTCGGGCTCATGAACGCGGCCCTCGCGCTGCAGGACCCGGTGCTCGTGATCGAGCACGTCGACCTATACGGCACCGCCGACGCGGTGCCCGCGGGGGAGCTGGACTACGTCATCCCGCCCGGCGCGGCCGCGCTCCTGCGAGCGGGATCGGACCTGACCGTCATCTCCTACCTGTCGATGGTGAAGTGCGCCCAGGAGGCGCTCGACCAGACCGGCGTCGACGCCGACCTCATCGACCTGCGCTGGCTCGATCGCGCGTCGATCGACTGGGACACGATCGGCGCGAGCATCCGCAAGACGAACGCCGTGCTCATCGTCGAACAGGGCGCGCGGGGGACGTCGTACGGCGGATGGCTCGCCGACGAGATCCAGCGGCGCTACTTCGACTGGCTCGACCAGCCGGTCGCACGCGTCACCGGCGAGGAGGCGTCGCCGTCCATCTCGCGCGTCCTCGAGCGCGCGGCGATCGCCCGCACCGAAGAGGTCGTCTCCGCCCTCGAAGCGGTGCGCGCGGGATTCGGAGCCTGACATGGCCGAGATCATCCGGATGCCGGAGGTCATGGCCGGGGCGACCGAGGCCGCCATCCAGACCTGGCTCGTCCAGCCCGGCGCGTCCGTCGCCGTCGCGCAGACGATCGCCGAGATCGAGACCGAGAAGGCGATCGTCGAGTTCCCCGCCGAGTTCGCCGGGACCGTCGGCCGCCTGCTCGTCCCCGAGGGCGACAGCGTCACCGTCGGCGACCCCATCCTCGTCCTCCTCGCCGAGGGCGAGGAGGAGGGCGCGGTGGATGCCGCACTCGCCGCGGCGGGCGGCCTCGCATCCTCCGCCGCCGCCTCAGTACCGGCGGCCCCAGCGCCGCCCGCTGCGACGACGGAAGCGACGGTTCCCCAGGCCGTCGCGGACACACCGTCGACGCAGCCCGCGGGTGACGTCGCATCCGTCGCGACGGCACCCGCGGTTCCCCCGGCGCCCGCGCCCGTCCCGCATCCCGGTGACCGGCTGTTCGCGAGCCCGCTCGTCCGACGGCTCGCGGCGCAGAACGGGGTCGCGCTCGCCGACGTTCCGGGCACCGGCCCGAACGGGAGGGTCGTGCGTCGCGATCTGGAGCGGCACCTCGAGGCGGCGGCATCCGTGCCCGCGCCGGCCGGGCCCGCGCCGGTCGTGCCCGCGCCGGTCGTGCCCGCGCCGCCCGTGCCTGCGCCTCCGGCGCCGGAGGCCATCGTCGCCGCGACGACCGGTCCGGCGGCAGCCGAGTACGAGGACATCCCGCTCGACCGGATGCGCCGCGCGATCGCGCGGCGTCTCACCGAGAGCAAATCCACGGTGCCGCACTTCTATCTCGTCGCGGACTGCCGCGTCGACGAGCTGCTCGCGCTGCGCGCGCGGGTGAACGAGAGCGCACCGCGGAAGATCTCGGTCAACGACTTCACCCTGAAAGCCGTCGCGGCCGCGCTCGTCGACGTACCCGAGGCCAACGCGATCTGGAACGGCGACAGCATCCGCCGCTTCGCGTCGGTCGACCTCGCTGTCGCGGTCGCGACCGACGGCGGGCTGACGACCCCGGTGCTCCGCGGCGTCGAGCGGATGCCCCTCTCGGTCGTCAGTGCCACGATCGCGGAACTCGCAGAACGCGCCCGCGCAGGCCGGCTCAAGCAGCACGAGCTCGAAGGCGGCAGCTTCTCGGTGTCGAACCTCGGCATGTACGGGACGACGCAGTTCAGTGCGATCCTCAATCCGCCGCAGTCCGGGATCCTCGCCGTCGGTGCGGCGCAGCGGCGTCCGGTCGTCGGCGCGGACGGACAGCTGGACGTCGGAACCGTCATGACCGTGACCCTCTCCGCCGACCACCGGGTGCTCGACGGCGCCCTCGCCGGCGAGTGGCTCGCCGCGTTCCAGCGCCGCATCGAGAACCCGCTCAGCATCCTCATCTGAACCCGCAAAGGACAACGACATGGCCGCCATCCGCAGCATCAACCCCGCCACCGGCGAGCAGCTCGCCGTCTTCGAAGAGGACGACGACACCGTCGTCGAGGCCAAGCTCGCCGCCGCCGCGGCCGCCGTGCCGCAGCTCGCCGCCGCGGGGTGGGAGCAGCGTGCGGCCTGGATGAATGCGGCGGCCGCACTCCTCGAATCCGAGGTGCACACGGTCGCCGCCATGATCACCGCGGAGATGGGCAAGCCGCTCGCCCAGTCGCGCGCAGAGGTCGGGAAGTCCGCGCACGCGATGCGGTTCTACGCGGAGAACGCGCGGAGCTTCCTCGATGGTCGCGAGCTGGCGGATCCGTCCGAGGTGAGCGCCTCCGCGGCGCGCACGCGCTACGACCCCCTCGGAGTCGTGCTCGCCGTGATGCCGTGGAACTACCCGATCTGGCAGGTCGTGCGGTTCGCGGCGCCCGCGCTGATGGCGGGCAACGCGGGAGTCCTCAAGCACGCGTCGAACGTGCCGCAGTCGGCGGTCTACCTCGGCGAGCTGTTCGAGCGGGCCGGGTTCCCGGACGGGTCGTTCGCGACGCTCCTCATCGGATCGGCGCGGGTCGCCGACGTCATCCGCGACCGCCGCGTGGCCGCGGTCACGCTCACCGGCTCCGAAGGTGCGGGCCGTTCCATCGCCGCGACCGCGGGCGACGTGCTGAAGAAGGCCGTGCTGGAGCTCGGCGGATCCGATCCCTTCATCGTCATGCCGTCCGCCGATCTCGACGCGGCGGTCGAGGTGGCTGTGCGCGCCCGAACGACGAACAACGGCCAGGCGTGCATCAACGCCAAGCGGTTCATCGTGCACGCCGACGTCTACGACGCCTTCGCGGCGAAGTTCGCGGAACAGATGCGCCGGCTCGTGATCGGCGACCCCGCCGAGCCGCACACCGAAGTCGGACCGCTCGCCACGGAAGGCGGTCGCCGCGACATCGAGGAGCTGGTGGAAGACGCGCGCGACAAGGGCGCCGAGATCCTCACCGGTGGGGCACGCCCAGACCGCGATGGAGGCTGGTTCTACGAGCCGACCGTGGTCGCGGGGCTCACCCGCGACATGAGGCTGTGGTCGGAGGAGGCCTTCGGGCCCGTGGCATCCCTCTATCGCGCGGCGTCACTCGATGAAGCGCTCGCCATCGCGAACGGCACGGAGTTCGGACTCGGGTCGGCGTTCTGGAGCGCCGACCAGGCGGAGATCGACCGCGCGGTGCGGGAGATCGAGGCGGGTGCCGTCTTCGTGAACGGCATGACGATCTCGTACCCCGAGCTGCCGTTCGGCGGAATCAAGCGGTCCGGCTACGGCCGGGAGCTCTCGGTGGAGGGCATCCGCGAGTTCACGAACCTCAAGACCGTCTGGATCGGCTGACGGTATCGCCCGTGCCTGGATCCCGGCGCCCGTCTGTGCTCGATCTGTAAGACCTGCGGACGCGCCGCGGTGGGACACTTGCCTCGTGCTGGGGATGTGATCGGCCGAGTACGAGGGGACAGAGGCCATGGCTGGTGGCGACATGGATGCCGGCGACGTCGATGCGCGGGCGGCGACGCGCCGGTTCATCGATCTGGCGTGGAGTGCAGGTCGGTACGAAGAGGCGCGTCCGCTGCTCGACCCGGATTTCGTGAACCACACGCCCGTGAACGCGAACGAGTCGCGCGATGAGTTCCTCACGCGCATCGCCGCGTTCCGGGCGGCGTTCCCGGATCTGACGATGTCGGTGGACGACATGCTCGTCGACGGCCAGCACGTCGTTACGCGATGGTCCGCGACGGGAACCCATCAGGGCGCGTTCCGCGGGATCGAGCCGACCGGCGCCCACGTCCGGTTCACGGGCATCGCGATCGACCGCGTCGTCGCGGGCCGCCGCGTCGAGGGGTGGGCGCAGCTGGACATGGCCGGGCTGCTGGCGCAGCTCGAGTCGGCGAAGATCAGCGAGACGAACGGAGTCGGATCATGACGGAGGAGGCGCCTCCGGCGACCTACGACGACCTGCGGGCCGTGTACATCAACTGCACGCTCAAGCGGAGCCCGGAGCTCAGCCACACGCAAGGCCTCATGGACCGCAGCATCGCGCTGATGCGGTCGCAGGGGGTCGACGTCGAGAACGTCCGGTTCATCGATCACGACGTCGCGACCGGGGTCTATCCGGACATGCGCGAGCACGGATGGGCGACGGATGCGTGGCCGGACGAGATCTGGCCGTCCATCGCCGCCGCCGACATCCTCGTCGTCGGGGGTCCGCTGTGGCTCGGGGACAACGCATCCATCACCCGCAAGCTCATCGAGCGGCTGTATTCGATGAGCGGCCTCTACAACGACAAGGGCCAGTACGTCTATTACGGCAAGGTCGGCGGGGCGGTCATCACCGGCAACGAGGACGGCGTGAAGCACGCCGCGATGTCGATCCTGTACAGCCTGCAGCACATCGGGTTCACGATCCCGCCGGCCGCGGATGCGGGGTGGATCGGCGCGATCGGTCCTGGCCCCAGTTACCTCGATCCCGGCTCGGGCGGCCCGGAGAGCGACTTCACGAACCGCAACACGACGTTCATGACGTGGAACCTGCTGCACACGGCACGGCGGTTGAAGGATGCCGGCGGCATCCCCGCCTACGGGAATCTGCGGCAGGCCTGGAACGACGGCGAGCGCTGGGGCTACGACGCGAACCCCGAGTACCGCTGAGAGGAAGAGGGGATGACGCCATGGACAGACGTCGGGTGATCCTGCTGCCGGGCAGCGTGCTGCCGGCAGCTCCTGCATACGGAGCGCTGATCGCCGCTCTCGGCGACGATGTCGATGCCGTCGCGAAGGACCTCGAGGTGTACGCCGGCCCCGTCCCGCCAGCGGACTACAGCCTCGACACCGAGGTGGACGGCGTACTGCGCACCGCGGACGAGAGCGGCTGGGAGACGTTCCATCTCGTCGGCTATTCCGGCGGGGGTGCGTCCGCGCTCGCGTTCACCGCGAAGCATCCTGAACGCCTCGAGAGCCTCGCTCTTCTCGAGCCCGCGTGGGCGGGGGACTGGGGATGGAGCCCCGCCCACCGCGCGCTGTGGGCGCGGTATCGGGAGCTCGACGGGCTTCCGCCGGACCAGTTCATGGACGCGTTCGTGCGCCTCGGCGTGCGCCCCGGAGTGACCGCGGGGCTGCCGGTGAGGACCGGAGAGCAGCCGCCGTGGATGGCGCTGCGGCCGGCCGGCATCCGTGCCTTCCTGGCCACGTTCGAGACCTACGACCTCGACCGCGATGCCCTGGTCCGCTTCACCCGCCCTGTCTACTTCGCGCTCGGCGGCCTCTCGAATCCGGATGATTACGGCGAGATCGCGGAGCGCCTCGCCACCGTCTTCCCGGACTTCCGGCTCGAGGTGTTCGCCGACCGGCACCACTTCGACCCGCCCCATCGGGTCGAGCCGGACCGCGTCGCCGCCTCCCTCCGGGACCTCTGGGATCGCGCCGCCGCCTGACACCTCCCTTCAGGCCTGAGGCGTGGGCCGCGACGGTTCCGGCGGCGATGGCACCGTCTCGCGCGCCCTGGACTCCGTGCGCCCGTATCGTCGCGGCACTCCGAGCCTGGGGATTCTCCACCCGCTCGATGATCTGACCGCGAAGCTGCCGGTCGATGGGCCGTCGAACAGCGGATGGAGCCTTCAGCGTGCCCGGCGGCCTCGATCCGCGATCGCAGGATTTCACCGAATGTGGGTGATACGCCGACCCGTGCGTCATCTCTAACCTGAGCGGAGCCACAACAAACCGAAGAGAAACCCATGGGAGAGACACAGCCGGAGTCAGCCCCCCAGCCGCCCACACGGCGGCGTAGCGCCGAGACACGCTCACGGCGCCGCCTGGCGTGGGTGACCGTCGCGGTCGCAGCAGTGCTCGTGCTCGCCGGCGGGGCGGTGGCGATCTCCGTCGCCGGTCGGTCGGGTGACGTCGCGTCCGCGAGGGACAGGCTCGTCGCACCCGCCGCTGTCGAGCCGGCGGCGGCGGACCCCGCGAACCTCGAGTCACTGCCCGAAGCACGCTACGACGCAGTGATCGGCGGGCTGATCCCGTACACCGCAGGCGCGGACGGGGTCCGGGTGCGCTACACGATTGCGCGCACCATCGCCCTGTATGGGGTCGACCACAAGACGGCCGTCGCGAAGCTCGCCGCATCCGACTTCTCCGGCCAGCCCACCACGGTCGTCGTCGTGGCGGACCGCAAGAACGGATGGTCGCTCATCCTGACGCCGGCGCGTGTGAGCCTGCCGTCGAAGACCGGCGGCAATGCTGCCGCTCAGTCGGCCGCCTGGGTGCGGTCCGCAGTACTCACCAAGGCGGAGGCGCTTCCCGACCGGGTCCTGATCAGCGCAGGCGATCAGAAGCTCCGCATCGTCACCGACGGGAAGACCGTCGCCGAGTATGCGGTCGGTGTCGGCACGCCCGAGACCCCGACCCCGACGAACGTGACGGGGTATCTGCAGCAGCGTTACCTCGACGCGGCGCAGAACGAGACGAAGTACCCGATCCAGCTGACCTCGCTGCATTCGTCCGCCGCCGACGAGCCGTATGGCGGGAGCGACGGCGGTCTGATCGGCATCCACTACAACGCGACGAACTCCGGCGCCGTCTCCCACGGCTGCATCCGCCTCACCGCCGCGGCGATCCAGGCAGTCAACGCCCTGCCTCTGGGCACCCCGATCACCATCACTCCGTAGCCGATCGAAACGCCGCGCCGCACATGTGCAGATGAGCGGACGACGCACACCGAAAGGACCACTTCATGAGCACCCAGATCCGCCGTACCGCGGTCATGGCACGCATGAAGGAGCGACGCAGTCTCCTGGCGGCCACCGCCGTCGCCGTCGTGACGGCGCTCGTGATGACCCTCGGCGGTCAGGCGGCACATGCGGCGAGTGGACAGCTGGTGCTCGAGCAGCTCCCGATGGACAACGCCTGCCAGGGGCTCGCGAAGACGGGCACGCCACCGTTCGACGCGACCGACGGGCCGGGGCTGGACTCGGGCTCAAGCAACTGCATCGTCCGGGTCAACGACTCCGTCTTCCAGAACTACTCGGTGTCGCTGACGGGTCTGGATGCCGGCCAGTCCGCGAAGAATGTCGTCCTCGAGTTCACGATCCACCCGACGAACGGGGCGAAGATCAAGCTGACCGGCCCCCTGGGCGGCGGGATGCCGGACGGATGCCTGAGCGGTGCCGGGATCACGCCGGCGTCCTCCCAGACGACGAACCCCGATGGGTCTGTCACGGTCGTCTGCAACCAGGGCACGATGTCGTCGAACGTGGCTGTGGTGCAGCTCGTCTACGCGTTCGCCGGTGACACGCCCATCCCCGCGACGGCGCAGGTGACCGCGAAGGCGTACACGGCTGACCCGCTGATCTCGCCGGCGCCGGAGGTCACGGGGCCGGTGGTCACGGTGACGGGCACTGCGGCGTGGGAGATCAAGAAGACGCAGCGCACCGACGCGCCATGGAACGCCCCGTACCGCGTGAACCGTGCCGACGGCACGTGGATCCGGATGGTGTACTGGCTCGACCTCACCAACCAGAAGGCGACGAGCGGTGGCTCCGATCTGCAGTGGCCCGCGACGTTCAACGACCGGCTCGCCGCATTCCCGAACGCGATCATCGAGGCGTGCTACGTCTTGGACCTGGGGACCGTCAACGGCGCGAGCGGGTGGACGACGTCGTGCCCGACGAACCAGGTCCAGGGCCCGAAGGGCTGGCCGCTGTCGCTCTCCCGTCAGGCGTCCGGCAGCACAGCCGGGGTGCGGCTCCAGGTCAACGTGCTGATCCCGCAGGCGGATTTCTACCACCAGCTGAACCCGTCATGGCAGCAGGGTGACCTGCCGCCGTCGGGCACGGTGAACTGGCAGAACGCTCTCACGGATACCGACGGCTGGCACCTCATCGGCGGGCAGCTGAACAATCCGACCGGAACCCCGCAGCCCGCACCCGGATTCGAGCCCGGGTGGGATGGCACGACCGCGTCCGGCGACAACGTCGTGACCAGCTCGATGACGCTGACCGAGCCGCAGTGGGATCTCGCGAAGACCACGGTGGGTTCCGCCTATCAGGAGCGCGACACGGACTTCAACCCGGCGACCCCGCCGGTGCGCGGCTTCCTCGTGACATATCGCCTGGGGATCACCGAGTCGAACGGCACGATCCTCACGGACCCGCTCAACTCCATGCACTTCACCGACGTTCTCAGCGACGTGGGCGGGTTCACGAAGGGTGCGATCCTCACCAGCTGTGGCGACACGACCGGGGCACACAACGCCGGGACCCTGACCTGTGGAGCGACGTCGAACGGGCAGACGGCGATGACCTACACGGCGAAGCCGAACCAGAACGACTGGTACATGTCCGGCAGGTTCGCCGTCGAAAGCCCCCAGCCACTGAAGAACAGCAGCTTCGACGTGCAGTTCTTCATCCCGGTGTCGGAGCTCCCTCCGCTGTGCACGAGCCCGCTGGACAAGACCTACAACTTCACGAACGAGGCGCGCGACACCGAAGGCTGGACCGCCGGCGGCTGGCCGATCAACCGCACGGGACTCGAGCCGGGGTGGGACCCGGTGACGGGGGCTCCGGCGACAGGCAACAACATCACCACCGCGTCCATCCGCTTCAACACGGCGACGCAGAACTGCGGCACGCTGACCGGCGACAAGCAGTACGAGGGGATCGCGGGCGGCCTGGGCGCATGGAACCAGTTCAGCCCCGGTGACGTCGTCAACTCGCACGTGTGGACGACCGCGACCGCAGAGCCCGTGACGGTCGGCGCCCCGAACCTCGGCCTGTGCGACGTGTTCGACGTCTCGGTGTGGCGGCCCGTCGGCGATCCGCTCGTCCCTGTCACCAACACCGGCACGAACCCGCATCTGCAGCAGAACCCGGTCAATCAGCCGGGCAACGCGATCGTCACCAATCCGAACTTCGATCTGAACAACTACGTCATCGAATACGCGGTGGGCACGAACTCCGTGAACACCCAGACCGGGACGGGCAACGGCCTGAACGCGGCGATCAACACCACCGAGGCGGCGGGCTGCCGTGACAACCCGGGCCCCTGGTCGGCGGACCCGGCGACCGCCTTCGGGTCGAACTGGCGCGACCAGGTCAATATGGTGCGCGTCCGGCCGAAGGACCCGACCCGGGTCGAGGCGGGCCCGTTCACCCTGGGCCTGTACGTGCCGCTCCAGGCGCGCTGGCAGTACAACGGCGGGCCCAACGCCGGACAGACGATCCCGGTGGGCATCCAGTTCAACAACGTCGGGGCGTTCCCGCAGTACGACGCCAACCGCAACATCCAGTGGGTGACCCAGGCGCGGCAGGTCAGCCCGCCGCACCCGACGTCCGGGGCGAAGGACTACACGTACGGCACCGACCCGTGGGGCGCCGGTCTCTGGGCGGACGGGTCTACGTTCGCACCGGGCACGCAGCTGTACTCGCGCGTGACGTTCAACGCGGACAGCCCTCACCTGCCCAACACCGCGCGTGCAGGCTCGCAATGGGGCGTGCAGACGGCCGGCGGGCAGGGTGCGGACACCCGCGGCTTCCCGGTCACGGATCCGATGGTCTGCGACACGTGGGACGTGTCGACGCTGAAGTTGTCCCGGGTCAGCATCGCCGTCGAGAGCAACCTGAAGGTCCCGTCCGACTACGTCATCGAGTACGGCGTGGGATCCAACACCGTCAACACCCAGGCCGGCGCCAAGACCGGCGGGTACTTCCCCGTGGACTCCACCGCGCAGACCGTTGACGCGGCCGCGTGCCGCAACAGCTCGTATCAGTGGACCACCGACCCGACGACGCTCGGGGCGAACTGGCAGGACAAGGTCAACATGGTGCGGATGCGCCCGAAGACCACGGGCTACGTCGAGTACGCCGGATTCGAGATGACGATCGGCGTTCCGCTGACGGTGCGCAGCGTCTACAACGGCGGTCCGAACGCGGGGGAGAAGATCCTCACCGGTGTGCGGATCACGAACAGCGGATCGTGGCCGCAGAACGACACCTCGCGCGCGCTGTCGACTGTGACGAAGCAGGTCCTGTACACGGGCATGCTCGTGGCGGTGGCGAAGTCCGCACAGCAGCCGACCTGGCTCCCAGGTTCCGACGCGAAGTGGACCATCCAGTTCGGCATCAACAAGGGGCAGGTCGGGGCTCTCATGGAGCGGCCTCAGGTGGTCGACACGATCCCCTCGGGGCTGTCGTACAACGACGCCTGCACGAAGCAGACGCTCCCCGCAGGCTCCACCACGTCCTACAACCCCGTGTCACGGCAGCTGGTCATCACGCTTCCGGACATCACCGTCGCGCAGACCGACTACTGGGTATACAGCTTCTCGCTCTGCACCACGATCCCGACGACGGCGCAGCCTGGCACGTCGTACATCAACACGGTGTCAGCGAGCTCGCTGAGCTCTGAGAACAACCCCACGGCGCAGGCGACGACCAGCGCGTCGGGATCGGGTCAGCTGGGTATCGACAAGTCCGTCGACAAGCCGCTGATCGAGTCTGGAGAGACATACAACTGGCGGATCGAATGGGTCAACACCTCCCGCCAGGTCGAGTTCGCCGCTCCCGACGTCATCGACGTGCTGCCGTGGAACGGTGACGCGGCGCCGGGTGCGCTCTCGAAGCGCGACCAGTACGCCTCGAACTACAACGGCACGTCGGAGCTGACCGGAGCGCTTCCGGCCCCGACGTACACGCAGGGCAAGAGCGGCGTGGTGCCGGGCACCTGGTACTACGCGACAGCGCCGTATGCGACGATCGACCCCAACCCGAAATCCGCGAGCAACGCCAACCCGGCGGATCCCGGCGGCCTGTGGTTGACCGAGGCCGAGATCACCGATTTCTCGACGGTGACCGCGATCCGATTCGTCTCGGGTGAGACCCTCGCGGTGACGACGCGGGTGGCTGCGACCGTCCCGATGGTCGCGAAGAAGGCGAAGCTCGGCAACCTGTACGTCAACCGGGCGATGATCTACTCCGGTACGGTCGCGAATCAGCAGCTCCTGTCGACGGAGCCGACCGTGCTGGTGCCCGGATTCTCGCTCGGCGATCTGGTGTGGCTGGACAAGAACCTCGACGGTCGGCAGCAGCCGGGGGAGCCTGGGATCGCCGGGGTGAAGATCGAGCTGCTCGACGATTCGGGCGCCGTGGTTGCGACCACCACGACCGATGCGAACGGTCGCTGGCATCAGGACAACCTCCCGGCGGGCACCTACAAGGTGCGCATCCCCGCATCCGAGTTCCAGGCCGGTGGTCCGTTGGCGTCCGTGATCCCGTCGCCCTCGCGCAACGGCGATGCGGCCGGGGCGAACGAGAACGTCTCGAACAACAACACGCCCACGATCATGCCGAGCCTGACGGGCCTGACGAGTTCGCCGATCACGCTGGCGTATCAGCGTGACGCCTCGAACCGGCTCGTCGGCGGCACCGGCACCGGCCACGATGTCGCGGGATTCACCCCCGCGAACCTGCCTGAGTCGTTCACCGACTACACGATCGACCTCGCCATGGCTCCTGTCAGCGGGATCGCGATCAAGAAGTACACGAACGGGCAAGATGCCGACACCGGCACAGGCCCCAACGTGACCGTGGGCAGCCCGGTGAAGTGGACGTACGTCGTCACCAACACCGGCGGCACGGATCTCACGAGCGTCACCGTCACGGATGACAAGGTCGACGCCTCGCAGATCGACTGCGGGACGGGGAGCAACGTCGTCGCGGGGCCCGTGTCGCCCGGTGCGAGCTTCACCTGCATCGCCACCGGCACCGCGGCCGTCGGGCAGTACGCGAACACGGGGACGGTGTCAGGCACCGAACCGCAGAAGTACATGCTGGACGGCACCCCGTTCGCTCCGACGTTCGTCACGGCCACGGACCCGTCGCACTACTTCGGAGTCCAGCCAGCCGTCACCATCAAGAAGGCGACCAACGGACAGGATGCCGACACGGGAACGGGGCCGCTCGTGAATGAGGGCGCTGCCATCCGGTGGACCTATGTCGTGAAGAACGCCGGCAACGTGCCGCTGACGGATGTCACCGTCACCGACGACAAGGTCGACGCCTCTCAGATCGACTGCGGAACGGGGAGCAACGTCGTCGTGGGGCCGCTCGCGCCCGGTGCGACGTTCACGTGCACCGCGAACGGGACGGCGACCGTCGGCCAGTACGCGAACGTGGGCACGGTGGTGGGCACGGCCCCCACGACGACCGACGTCGACGGGAACACCGTCCCCGGCGCGACGGTCACCGACGAGGATCCGTCGCACTACCTCGGCATCCGGCCGCAGGTGAGCATCGTGAAGTCGACGAACGGTCAGGACGCCGACGAGGCGCCGGGGCCGCTCGTCGCGAAGGGCGGCGATGTCCGCTGGACGTATGTCGTCACCAACACCGGCGACGTGCCGCTCACGAACGTGACGGTCACCGACGACAAGGTGGCGGCCGCGGACATCGACTGCCTCAACACGGGGTCGAACATCGTCGCCGGCCCTCTTGCGCCGGGGGAGACCTTCACCTGCACCGCGACCGGCACGGCGATGCTCGGCCAGTACGCCAACCTCGGGACTGTTACAGGCACAGGTCCCGAGACGACCGACGTGAATGGGGGCACGGTCCCCGGCAAGAAGGTCACCGCAGAGAACCCGTCGCATTACGTCGGAATCGAGCCGTCGGTCGGCATCAAGAAGTACACGAACGGGCAGGACGCGGACACGGGCACCGGCCCTGACGTGACCGTCGGCGGTGACGTGCGCTGGACGTACGTCGTCACCAACACCGGCAACGCTCCGCTGACGAACGTGACCGTCACCGATGACAAGGTGGATGCCGCGTCGATCGACTGCTCGGGGACCGGCTCGAACGTCATCGCAGGGCCGCTCACGCCCGGGGCGAGCTTCACATGCGCCGCCGACGGCACCGCGACGCTCGGGCAGTACGCCAACACGGGCAGCGTCACCGGCACCGGGCCTGAGACCACGGACGTCGATGGGAACTCGGTCCCGGGCGCCACGGTGCAGAACGAGGATCCGTCGCACTACTTCGGCATCCAGCCCCAGGTCACCATCAAGAAGGCGACCAACGGTCAGGACGCCGACACCGGCACCGGCCCGATCGTGAACGTCGGCAGCGATGTGCGATGGACGTACGTCGTGAAGAACACCGGCAACGTGCCGCTGACGGATGTCACGGTCACCGACGACAAGGTGGCTGCCTCCGACATCGTCTGTGAGGGCGTCGCCGGCAACATCGTCGCGAATCTCGCCGCCGGCGACTCGGTCACCTGCACCGCCACCGGCAAGGCGACCGTCGGCCAGTACGCGAATATGGGAACCGTCGTGGGCACGGGGCCGACGACCACAGACGTCGACGGGAACACGGTTCCCGGCTCGACCGTCACCTCTGAGGACCCGTCGCACTACTTCGGCATCCAGCCGAAGGTGAGCATCGTGAAGTCGACGAACGGTGAGGACGCGAACGAGGCGCCCGGTCCGCTCGTCGCCGTCGGCGGAGACATCACGTGGACCTACGTCGTCACGAACACCGGCACGGTCCCGCTGACCGATGTCACGGTCACGGACGACAAGGTCAAGGCATCCGAGATCGACTGTGACGAGACGGGATCGAACGTCATCCCGGGGCCGCTCGAACCCGGCGCGAGCTTCACGTGCACCGCGACCGGGACCGCGACCGCGGGGCAGTACGCCAACATGGGCACGGTCACCGGCATCGGACCGGAGACGACCGACGTCGACGGCAAGACGTTGCCCGGAGCGAAGGTGACGGCGGAGGACCCGTCGCACTACTTCGGCGTCATCCAGACCGTAGACATCGTGAAGTCGACCACGACGACCACTGTGACCCATGTCGGCCAGCAGGTCCCGTACACGTTCACGGTGACCAACACCGGCAACGTCCCGCTTGAAGACGTCACGGTGACGGACAGCGTCGCAGCGCCGAGCAGCCCGGCGGACCTGTCGGCGATCACGTGCGCGAAGCTCACCGAACCGAACGCGGCATGCAGCGGAACCAGCGTCACCCTGGCGCCCGGGCAGACCGCGGTGTTCACCGCGATCTACACGGCGACGCAGGCGGATCTGAACTTCGGGTCCGTCGCCGACACCGCGACCGCCAAGGGGAACGGCCCCCTCGGGACCACCGTCCAGACCCGGAAGCCGTCGACGGTGACCGTCCCCGCGAAGGAGGCGCACATGCCCGTGGTCTCCGGCTGAATGAGAACCGGGTTCTCCGCCACGAGACGTGAAGTTCGTCGCGCGGCACTCGGATGTCGATCGAGCGGCGCGTCATTCGTCATACCGACGAGCCCCATGACGGGCGCGACGAAGGAGACGAGCATGAGCACCGACACCCACATCACAGGCGTCCGCACGGTCAGCATCCCGGTGGACGACCAGGATGCGGCCCTGGCCTTCTATACCGGGCGCCTCGGCTTCAGCGTGCTGCGCGATGCGCCCACCCCGAACGGCGGACGCTGGATCGAGCTCGAGCCGGTCGCGGGCGGCGTGATCCTCACGCTCGAACCCGCGCGTCCCGATGTCACGCGCGGGGCGATCGGCATCCGGTTCTGGAGTGACGACATCGACGCGACGCGCGCCGAGCTCGACGGACGCGGGGTGGATGTCGACGAGATGCTGGCGTGGCCCGGCATCCCGAAGATGTTCGCGTTCCGGGATCCCGACGGCAACGCGTTCTCGGTCACAGCGAGGAGCTGATACGACGTCGGGCCCCCCCCCCGGGGGGGCGGGGCCACCCGCAAGCAAAACACCGACAAGTATCCGGGCGTACAACACCCCGAGGACGGCCCGCCTCCCGGTGGAGGCGGGCCGACGACGAGTCATCCCTCTTCGATGTCTCCGGGCTTCCAGCTCCCGTCGAACCAGCTCTCGAGCGGCCCGTACAGGCGGAGGAGCACGAACCAGCCCTTGCCGGCGACGGTCTGCACCCAGTTCGTGGCGAGGGTCGCAGGCTCCGTCGGGCCGAAGACGATGTCGACCGAGCCGTCGTCGTTGTAGACGAGGGCGTCGCGCTTGCTGTTGCGGCTGGGCAGCGGCTGGCCGGTCTGCAGCTCCGACCGCGTCTGCGGGTCGTACGCGACGACCGACCAGAAGTCCGCGGCCGGCGCGTCCGCGGGCAGCCGCAGGCGGTACGTCTTGCCGCCGTCCAGCGGCTCCTCGTTCGCGTCGACGGTGGCGAGCGCGTACTGCGATCCGCGGCCCACCATCTTCAGCGCCATGGCCGGGGTGTTCACCGTCGCCATATAGAAGAACGTGGTGCGGCCGTCCTGGAAGCGTCCACCACGGCCGCCGTCGCGCAGGAATCGGTAGTCGCCCCCGGGGAAGGGGTTCACCCAGCGCCGGTCGTCGTACAGGTAGAAGGCCCGCTCGCGCGAGCGGAAGCTCATCGCGCGCGCCGTGCCGTTGCCGACGGCCGCCGCGTCCGTGAGGATCTTCCGCATCCGGTCGTCCGGCGCGAAGGGCACATCCTTCGTGATGCCGATCGAGGCGAGGAGCCCCCGTGTCTCGGGGTCGATGACGTCGATCGGCTCCTTGGCGAGGACGTCGGCGACCTCCTCGTAGAACCTCGCATCGTTCGCGTGGACGGTGTTCACCTCGGCGCCCGACACGGACGTCCATTCCATCGCCGGGGGATTCTCGCGGGCGGAGAGCGGGTAGATCTTGACGCCGTCCTCGAAGAGCCGGACGGCGGCATCGGGCTTGCCGTCGACGAGGAACCCGCGCAGGATGACGAGGTTCGTGGCGCTCGGCGACTCGGCGATGAACCATCCGTCGGGGCGTTCGCCGTCGTAGCCGGGCGGGACGATGAGGTACGTGCCGCCCTGGCCCCGGTCAGGCCCCGGCGCGCCCAGGTCCACGACGAACCGGAACCACGCGTCATCCACGGTCCCGGGGCCGGAGCCCGGCGGAACCTCGATGACGGTCGGGCCGTCGCGTTCGATGTCGAGCACGGCGATCGCGTACACCGTATCGGTGTTGCCCGTGAGGAACAGCGGGTTCGAATCGAGCAGCCTGTCGGTGATCGCCCCCTTGTGCGCGGCATCGCCGGCGACCTCGACCACGCCGCGCCGCATCGCCTCCAGCGACGCGGCCGGGACGCAGTTCAGGAACACCTCCACGCCGCGCAGGAAGTCGAGGTGGTCGTACAGCTGCTCGGTCGTCTCCTTCGTCGGGACACCGTCGGCGAAGCGCAGCTCGCCGATCCGGGTCTCCACGACGTCGGGCGTCGTGATCTTGGTCGGGATCGGTGTGTTGTATCCGGGCTTCACGTCGTCGCTGCTCATGTCGTCTTCCTCCCAGTCTCCCCGGGTGCATCCCGGATGATCGTCCGATGATGCGAATGACCGCACCCCCGGATGCTCCGGTGGTGCGGTCTTCGCCGTTCGCCGTGGCTCAGCGGCGGTCGCGACGGTCCTCGCGACGGTCCTGACGACGGTCGACGCCGTTCGAGACCACCTTGGCCGTGCCGACGACCGCAGCCGTGCGTGCGACGGGGGCGCCGATCATTCCGACGCGTCCGACGCGTCCGATTCCCATGGGCATCGTCATTCTCCTTCGTTGGTCATGGATGCGATGAGGGCCTGCGTCGGGATGCGGCCCGAGGCGACGAGCTGGCCGCCGTTGCGCCGCACGGCGACGGCGAAGGGCGCCGCCCACGTGTTCTCCCACACGAGGACCGCTGCGCTGCTGCCCGGCTCCATCGCGACGGCGATGTCGAGCAGGTCCTGCTCGGCGAGCACCTCGGCGAGCGTCGCCTCGATGATGCCGAGGTCGCCGAGCTCCTCGAGGTCCTCGATCTCGGTGACGTCGATCGAGCCGTCCTCGCCCTTGTGCACGAACATCAGGTCGAGGACGCGCACGGTGCCCTCCGAGACCAGTGCGGCGAGCTCTGCGAGCGCCTCGCCCGTCAGCTGGGTCTGCCCTGCGGGCAGTTCGACCACGATGTAGTCGATCGGGCCGAGCTCCTCATCAGCGCTGGCATCGGTCATGTCTACTCCCTCCGTGCGGAGTGCACGCCGTCCGTCACTCCCCTGCACACCATCGAAGCGGCGGGGACGCGGAGGAGCGTCATGCGAATCGCGTGAACCGGTCCGAATTCGCTAGCCCGCAACCTGGTAGTCGACCATGAGACATCCGCTCGGCGACAGCTCGCTGCGAAGGGGATCGAGCCGGATGGGAGACAGCCCGTCGAGGAGCCGGGAGCCGCCGCCGACGACGTGCGGCCCGATCACGAGTCGCAGTTCGTCAACGAGGCCCGCGGCGAGCAGGGCGCGCGCCACCGAGATGCTGGCGTGCACGCCGATGTCCCCGCCGGGCTGCTCCTTCAGTCGCGTCACCGTCTCGACGAGATCGCCGGAAGTCTCGGCGTTCGCCCATTCGACATCGAGCGGCGTCGAGGTCACGACGTGCTTTGCGACGCCGTTGATGAAGTCCGCGAACGGCTGGATGGAGCTCGTCGGCCAGAACCGCGCCCATTCGTCGTAGCTGCGCCGGCCGAGGATGACGGCATCCTGGGCCGCGATGACGCCGGCGAGGTTGGCATCCAGGGCCTCGTCCCAGTCCGTGATGAACCGGTCCGGATCCTCGGCGACGCCGTCGAGGGACAGCAGCTCGTAGACGACGACCTTGCGCATGTTCATGCCGACTCCGTCTCCAGCAGCACCTTGATGGCGCGGCGCTCGTCCATCGCCCGGTAGCCCTCGGCCGCATCCTCCAGCGGGAGGGTGAGGTCGAACACCGCACCCGGGTCGATCTCGTCGTTCATGATGAGCTCGACGAGCTCGGGAAGGAAGCGCCGCACGGGTGCCGGCCCGCCGTGCAGGTGCTGGCCTGCGAAGAAGAGCTCTCGCCCGGGGAGGGCGACGTCGTGCGAGACGCCGACGTAGCCGATGTGCCCGCCGGCCCGCGTGGAGCGGATCGCCTGCATCATCGACTCCTGCGTGCCGACCGCCTCGATGACCGAGTGGGCGCCGAGTCCGCCCGTCAGCTCCTTGATCCGCGCGACGCCCTCGTCGCCGCGTTCTTCGACGATGTCGGTGGCGCCGAAGCGGAGCGCGAGCGCCTGGCGGTCGGCGTGCCGGCTCATGGCGATGATCCGCTCCGCGCCGAGCCGCTGGGCGGCGAGGATCCCGAGGAGTCCCACCGCTCCGTCGCCGACGACCGCGACCGTCTTCCCGGGTCCCGCCTCCGCGGCGACCGCGGCGAACCACCCCGTCCCGAGGACGTCGGATGCCGCGAGGAGCCCGCGCACCTGGTGCGGCGTGGGCTGTCGCGATGTCGCTACGAGCGTCCCATCGGCGAGCGGCACGCGCACGCGCTCCGCCTGCGTGCCGATCGCGCCCATCGAGACGCGGTGGATGCAGTGCGACTGGTAGCCGGCCCGGCAGATCTCGCACGTGTCGTCCGAGGCGATGAACGACCCGACGACGAAGTCGCCCACCGTGATGCTCTTCACGTCGGCGCCCACCTGTTCGACGACGCCGACGTACTCGTGCCCCATCGGAGCGGGTGCGCGGAGCGTGTCGGTGCCGCGGTAGGGCCACAGGTCGGATCCGCAGATGCAGGCGGCGGTGACGCGGATGACGGCATCCGTCGGCTCTTCGATGACAGGATCGGCGCGCTCCTCGACGCGGACGTCTCCCGGTGCGTACATGATCACTCCGCGCATGCGTGTGTCCCTTCGGTTCTCGTGCGGCCCACGCCCCGGGCGAGCCGCCCCTCAAGTAGACACCGGATGAGGGTGCCGGAGACAGGCCCTGCGAGAACCCGTCCCAGGCGTCCTTTGCGGACTGTCAGCCCGTGCGTAGGACCGGCGCATACCTTGTTGCGCATGACGGCGTTCACGGGGGCGTCGGTGTCTGGGCTGTCCGGCCCTGAGTCGTTCGCGGGCGAAAGCCGGGCGGACGAGGGCCGTGACATCCCGTGGCCGCTGCTTATCGCGTGGGGACTGGCGCTCGCGGTGCTCGCGTGGCTGCGCCTCGCGCCGTCCGCGCGGGACACGCTGTGGGCGGAGGACGGCACGTTGTTCCTGCAGTCCGCGGCCGGCCACGCGCAGTGGACGACGCTGTTCGCGCCCTACGCCGGCTACCTGCATCTGGTGCCGCGGCTCGAGGCGATCACGACCGTCGACCTCGTCCCGGTGCAGTGGTGGGCGCTGTCGATGACGGCGCTCAGCTGCGCGGTGGCGGGCCTCGTGGCCGTCGTCGTGTTCGTGGCATCCCGCGACCTGCTACCCGGGATCGCCCCGCGCCTGGTCGTCTCCGGACTCACGGTGCTGACGCCGCTCCTGCCACGCGAAGTGCTCGGCAACGCCGCCAACGTGCACACCCTGCTGTTCTGGGGCGTCTTCTGGGTGCTCCTCGCCGCCCCGCGCACCCGCGCCGGCCGCATCGGGTATGCACTCTTCGTTCTGGTGTCCGCCCTCACCGAGATCCAGACCGTCTTCCTGCTGCCGCTGCTCCTCTGGAACCGGCGCGATCGCCGCACGTGGCCGATCAAGCTCGCGCTCGTCGTCGGAGTCGCCGGGCAGTTCCTCGCAGAGCTCCTCGCGCCGCGCGGTGCCGGCCAACCGGTCACGGTGGGCATCCCGTCGCTCATCGACGGATGGTTCATCAACGGGATCCTCACGTCATGGGTGCCGATCCCTGTACTCGGCAACATCCTCGCGGCGTCGATGCCCGTCATCCTGATCCTCGCCCTCGTACCGATGGCGGCCGTCGCCGTCACGACGTTCTTCGGCACCGCGGCGCACCGCGCGCTCGCCTGGATCCTCGCCGGATACTCGGTCCTCATCTGGTGCGCCGGCGTGATCGTCGACCCGGCGCCCTGGTACCAGTACGCGACGTTCACGCAGGCCGAGCTGACCCATGTGTGGCTCAGTCGATACGGCGTCATCCCCGCGATGATGCTGCTCGCCGAACTGCCGCTGGCGGCGGTCGCACTGGTTCGGTCGCGGTCGCGCCCGCGCCGGGTCGCGGCATCCGTCCTCATCGCGGCGGTGGTGCTGACCGTGTTCGTGCAGGCGCCCGAGAACCTCAGCCGTCGCGACTACGGTCCGGCCTGGGGACCGCAGATCGCCGCGGCCGAGCAGAAGTGCGATCGCCCGACGGTGACGTCGGTCGAGATCGGGGAGACGCTCGGCTGGTCGACGCGCGTCCCGTGCTCGTTCTTCGCCGGGGAGTGAGGCACAGCCGCCAGCAAGGCGGCCGTCAGGAGACGGGGAGCCGGGCGGCCTGCTCGACGAGGTGGGTCGCGACCGTGTCGAACGGATGGATGCTGCGCTCCGCACGCGCGAGCACGACGGCGCCCTCGGCGGCCGCGACCGAGATCGTGGCGAAGGAGGACGCCTCCTCGGCGGGCACGCCGGCCTGGCCCAGCATCCGCGCCAGCTGCTCGGTCGAGGCGCGGAAGACCGCGCGTGCGCGGCCGATCAGCTCCTCGGCGTCGGTCGAGACGGTGACCGCGAGGACGGGGCATCCCGCCGTCATCTCCGAGTTGACGAGCGTGTGCCGCCAGATCTGCAGGAAGCCGCCGATGACGCGCTCCGGAGAGGACCCGGCGAACTGCTCCGTCCACGCGGTGTAGCGCTCGCCGGTCAGGTCGATCGCGGCGGCGATGAGCTGATCCTTGCCCTGCGGGAAGTGGTGGTAGATCGAGCCGCGCGGCGCTCCGGTGACCTCGAGGACGTCGGAGAACGACGTGCCGGTCAGCCCGTTCGTCGCCAGCAGGTCCATGGCGCCGAGAACCATCAGGTCGCGCGTGTCGCGGGCCACGGCATCCTCCATCCGCTCGATATGAGGGACATCATATTGGCGCGGATGCGCGCTTCCGCGTCAGGCGGCCGCTTTCGTCTCCGTGTCCGCGTCCGCGTCCTTCTTCTTCAGCACGGCGCGGGAGTCGGGCCGGGTGAACGGCGACGGCTCGGCCCCGGGATGACGGCGCGACTGGACGATCAGCAGGACGAGACCGATGGCGACCGCGCCGAAGGACGCCCACACGTTCGCGGGGATGCCGAGGAAGCTGTCGCTCGACGGGTCGATGCGGATCGACTCGAGGAAGCTCCGCCCGGCGCCGTACCAGATGAGGTACAGCGCGAGCATGCGGCCCCACTGCAGCGTGAAGCGCCGCTCGAGCAGCAGCAGCACGACGAAGCCGAGCATGTTCCAGATGATCTCGTAGAGGAACAGCGGGTGGAACAGCGTCCCCGGAGCGAGTCCCGGCGGGAACTTCGGGTTCGTGGCCTCGATCTGCAGGCCCCACGGCAGCGTCGTCGGCAGCCCGAACAGCTCGTGGTTGAAGTAGTTGCCGAGCCGGCCGAGCGACTGGGCGACGAGGAGGGCGGGGGCCAGCGCGTCCGCGAACGTCCAGAAGCGCACGCCCGCGCGGCGGCAGGCGATCCAGATGCCGATCGCGCCGCCGATGAGCGACCCGTACAGGGCGTTGCCGCCGTCCCAGATCGCGAAGACGTCCCACAGGTTCTTGCCGGGGCCGAAGTAGTCGCCGACGTGCGTGAACACGTGGTAGAACCGGGCGAAGATGATCCCGAGCGGCACCGCCCACAGCGCCGCGTCGATCGCGAAGCCCGGGTCGACGCCGCGCCGGGCCAGGCGGCGGCCGGTGATCCACACGGCGGCGACGATCCCCGCGATGATGCACAGCGCATACGTGTGGATCGTGAGCGGACCGATCTGGAACTGGGCCCATTCCGGCGGGGGACTCGGGATGCTGGTCTTCATAGGGAGCTCTCCGGCTGCTGTGTCGGACGGTTCAGCCTATGGCGGATCGCTCTGGACGCGCTGAGAGCCGCCCGACGTATCACGACCTCGCGTGGGATACTCCTCGCAATCGTCAGGCAGTGAGGCCTGACCACGAAGGGATGCGCGCATGCGACGCGACGTGTACGGACCCGAGCACGAGGCCTTCCGGCAGACGATGCGCGAGTTCATCGCGCGAGAGGTCACCCCCTCCTATCCCGAGTGGGAGCGCGCAGGCAGAGTGCCGCGGTCGCTGTATCTCGGCATGGGGGAGCTGGGCGTCTTCGGGATCGATGTGCCGGAGGTCTACGGCGGGGCGGGCGAGTTCAGCCCGCCGTACGCGCTCGTCATCGAGGAGGAGTCCTGTCGCGCGGGCGTGATCCTCGGGGCGTGGAGCACCCACACGCACCTGGTTCTGCCCTATCTCAAGGCGTTCGCGACACCCGAGCAGATGCACCGATGGATGCCGGGGTTCATGAGCGGCGAGATGATGACGGCGCTCGCGATGACGGAGCCAGGGACGGGATCGGATGTCGCCGGCATCCGCACGAGCGCGAGGCTGTCCGAGGACGGCACCCACTACGTCGTCAACGGGGCGAAGACGTTCATCACCGGCGGGGTGCAGGCCGACCGCATCCTCACCGTCTGCCGGACGTCGCCGGCGACGGAGGGCGACCGCCGCGGCGGGCTCACGCTGCTGTTCATCGACACGACGTCGGAGGGCTTCTCGGTCTCCCGCGCCCTCGACAAGCTCGGCCAGCATGCGAGCGACACCGGCGAGCTGTCATTCGTCGATGTGAAGGTCCCCGTGGGCGACCGGGTCGGCGAGGAGGGGAAGGCGTTCGGCTACCTGGCGATCAATCTCGTCCAGGAGCGGCTCGGCTGCGCCGCCGGCGCGTATGCCCAGGCCGCCGCCGCCATCGGGTTCGCGCTCGAGTACACGCGGTCGCGTCAGGCGTTCGGGCAGCCGATCGCGTCGTTCCAGAACACGAAGTTCGAGCTGGCGGCGTGCTCGGCGGAGGTCGAGGCGCTGCAGGCGATGCTGGACCGCGCGACGAGGCTGTTCGAGACGGGAGAGCTGGATGCGGCGGATGCGGCGCGCCTCAAGCTCTTCGCGACGGAGGTGGCCGGGCGAGTGGTCGACCGGTGTCTGCAGCTGCACGGCGGCTACGGATACATGAACGAGTACCCCATCGCGCGGCTGTACGCCGACACGCGCGTGACGCGGATCTACGCCGGGTCGAACGAGATCATGAAGACCATCATCGCCAAGTCGATGGGGCTGTAGCGCCGCACACCCCTTGCGCAACCGTCTCCGCATTCACTAGACCGGGGGAGCAGGGTCGCGCGCCCGCGGGCCCCTGAGGAGGCGCCATGAGTGCGACCGAGCAGCATCCCCACGACCCGGAGCAGGAGCTCGAGAACAGCAGGGAACTCGTCGGCGACGTCATGCTGGCGGCCCAGGACTTCTCCAGCGAAGAGGAGGGCTACCACAAGACCCTGCGGCCGCGGCAGATCCAGATGATCGCGATCGGGGGCGCGATCGGAACGGGCCTGTTCCTCGGCGCCGGCGGACGTCTGGCCAGCTCGGGGCCGTCGCTCATCCTCGTCTACGCCGTGTGCGGGTTCTTCGCGTTCCTCATCCTGCGGGCGCTCGGGGAGCTCGTCCTCCACCGTCCGTCGTCGGGGTCGTTCGTCTCCTACGCGCGCGAGTTCTACGGCGAGAAGATGGCGTACACGGCGGGGTGGCTCTACTTCCTGAACTGGGCGTTCACGTCGATCGTGGATGTCACGGCGGTGGCCCTCTACGTGAAGTTCTGGGCGCCGTACGTGCCGTTCCTGCAGACGGTGCCGCAGTGGGCGATCGCCCTCGTCGCG
Organism: Microbacterium candidum; assembly: GCF_030315975.1. Classification (GTDB taxonomy): domain Bacteria; phylum Actinomycetota; class Actinomycetes; order Actinomycetales; family Microbacteriaceae; genus Microbacterium; species Microbacterium candidum. The sequence goes on from NZ_JASXSZ010000001.1 coordinate 1,228,394, forward strand.
CTCATCATCGTGCTGAGCCTCAACCTCGTCTCGGTGAAGGTGTTCGGCGAGATGGAGTTCTGGTTCGCCATGATCAAGGTGGCGGCGCTCATCGCCTTCCTCATCATCGGCATCATCTTCCTCGTCTTCGTGGGGCACACGGATGTCGGCCCCACCGGGATCACCGTCATCACGAGCAACGGCGGCATGTTCCCGATGGGCGCGTTCGCGCCGCTGCTGGCCATCAGCGGGGTCGTGTTCGCCTACGCGGCGATCGAGCTCGTGGGCACGGCGGCGGGGGAGACGGCGGAGCCGAGGAAGATCATGCCGCGGGCCGTGAACACCGTCGTGATCCGCATCGCGGTCTTCTACGTCGGCTCGATCCTGCTCCTGTCGCTCCTGCTCCCGTACAACACCTACTCGGCCGACGAGTCGCCGTTCGTGACGTTCTTCTCCCACATCGGGTCGCCGCAGGCCGGGGAGGTGTCTGCATCCATCATGAACTTCGTCGTGCTGACCGCGGCGCTCTCGAGCCTGAACGCGGGCCTGTATTCCACCGGCCGCATCCTGCGCTCGATGGCGGTCAACGGATCGGCACCGCTGTTCACGATGCGGATGAGCAAGCACGGCGTGCCGTACGGCGGCATCCTGCTGACGTCCTGCATCACGCTGCTCGGCGTCGGGCTGAACGCGATCGTGCCGCAGGAGGCGTTCGAGATCGTGCTGAACGTGTCGGCGCTCGGGATCATCGGCGGCTGGGGGACGATCATCCTCTGCCAGATGAAGCTCCACCGCTGGGCACGCGACGGTCGGATCGAGAGGCCGTCCTTCCGGCTGTTCGGCGCGCCGTTCACCGCATGGCTGACGCTCGCGTTCCTGGCGTTCGTGCTGGTGACGATGGCGTTCACACCGACGGGGCGCTGGGTGCTGGCATCGCTCGTCATCATCATCCCGCTGTTGATCATCGGCTGGTTCTCGTTCCGCAAGCGCATCGAGGCCGCCGCCGCGGCCCGCGAGGGGCATACCGGCACCTTCCCGGTCGTGGCCGAGCGGCCCTCGATCGACGACCCGCCGAGGATCTTCCGCAAGCACGACGACTGATTCCGGCCGGCCATGCCGGAAAATGGTCCCGCGTCCGCACGGCGGATCGTCGGAACCGGAGGAGTCATGGCCAGAACACGCGCCCCCAAGCCGCCCCGCAGCGAGCTGAAGAACATCTCGTACGAGATCTTCATCGGGCTGCTGTCGATCATGTCGATCGTCAACATCGCGCTCGAGTGGCTCGTGAAGGATCAGGAGCTGCAGGGGATCCTGTTCGTGATGAACGGGCTGTTCAGCATCATCTTCCTGATCGACTTCACGTACCGGATCTGCACGGCGCCGTCGGCCGCGGGCTACTTCTTCCGCGGATTCGGCTGGGCGGACCTCCTCGCGAGCCTGCCGTTCGCCGAGCTCAAGATCCTGCGTCTGTTCCGCGTGCTGCGGGTGCTCCGGCTCATGCGCGAGCTCGGTCCGCGCACGATCTTCCACCGGGTGATCAGCGACCGGGCGAACAGCGCCCTGATGACCCTGCTCCTCATGGGAGTCATCGTGATGCAGTACGGCAGCCTCATGATCCTCAAGGTCGAGGAGTACGCGGAGGGCGCCAATATCGTCAATGCGTCCGACGCGCTCTGGTACACGATCGTCACGATCTCGACCGTCGGCTACGGCGACCAGTACCCCGTGACGAATACGGGACGCATGATCGGCACGATCATCATCATCGTCGGCGTCGGCATCTTCGGAACGTTCACCGGTTACCTCGCCAATCTGTTCCTCGGCCCCGGCAAGGGGGAGCCTGCTCCCGCGGCTCAGGATGCGGATGCGGATGCCGACGGCACGGTCTCCGTCACTGCGGAGGCGACTTCGCCCGAGAAGACGGAAGCGAAGCATCGCCACAAGAGGAAGAAGGGCCTCGTCGACGGGTCGCGCGAGGGCATCGCGCAGGCGGCATCGAGCGGTGTCGCCGCGGGCGGGGTCTCGGGCGCGGTCAAGAGCGGGGCGACCGCCGAGCCCGCGGACGGTGCATCGCCGGGGGATGTCGCAGTCGAGTCTGCTTCCTCTGTCGACACCGCCCGGCTCGAGCAGCTGCTGGAGGAGTCCGAGTCCAGGATCGTCGAGATCCGGCGGATGCTGGCCGACGCCCGATAGAGACGTCGGGGCCAGCGCGGATGGTCCGAACCGTGCCGGCCGCGTCGGAACGGCGGTCCTGACTCAGCTCAGGGCCGCCGCGATGGCGATGGAGGCGGCATCCTTCACCCGCAGCTCTCGTTCCTCGGACGACATCTCCTCGTCACGGTAGATGTGGTCGCTGACGGTCAGCACCGTGAGGGCTTCGCCGCCCTCCGCCGCTGCCACGCCGTAGAGGGCGGCGGTCTCCATGTCGACCGCGAGCGTGCCGTGGTCGCGGAGGCCGTCCACGGTCTCCTGGCCCATCAGGTAGAAGTGGTCGCCCGAGAAGACCGGACCGACATGCGCCGGGATGTCGAGGGCCTCGGCCGCGCCGACGGCGGCGCGCACGAGCCGGAAGGAGGCTGCCGGAGCGAACCGGACGCCGGGGATGCGCTTGTCGTTGATCGCCGAATCCGTGTGCGCGGCGCTCGCGATGACGATGTCGCCGACGTTCAGCGCGTCGGCGTAGGCGCCGCACGTCCCGACGCGCACGATGCGCTCGACGCCGAAGAAGCGGAACAGCTCCGTCGCATACAGGGTCATCGAGGGCATCCCCATCCCCGACCCCATCACCGAGATCGGCCGGCCCTGCACCGTCCCGGTGTACGCCCACATGTTGCGGACCTCGTTGATCTGGCGGGCGTCGTCGAACAGCGTCTCAGCGATGCGGCGAGCGCGTCGCGGGTCGCCGGGCATGAGGACAGCGGGAGCGAAGTCGCCGGGGGCGGCCTCGATGTGGGGAGTGGGCATTCGTCCGCCTTTCGTCGATGGGTTCAGTCGTCGCGGAGCATCTGGACCGCGGCATCCGCCTCGGTGACGATCTCGGCCATGGCGCGCTCCGCGCCCGCCGCGTCGCCCGCCGTGATCCGCGCGGCGACCTCCTGATGCAGGCGGAGCGCCTCGGGATTCGCCTCCGCAGGCATGAGCGAGTGGCGCGTGCGGCCGCGCAGCACCTCGCCGACGACGTCCGCGAGACCCGCGAGCAGCGGGTTGCCGGACGACTCGAGCACGCAGCGGTGGAACGCGGTGTCGTGGGCGAGATAGGCGTCCTGGTCGGCCTCGCGGGAGGTCTCCACCATCCCCATGACCGATCCGACGAGCGCGGCGCGCAGCGCGGGGGAGGCGTTGTCGGCGGCGAGCCGGGCGGCGAGCGGCTCGACGGCCGAGCGCAGCTGGCTGAGGGCGTGCAGAAACTCGAGGCGGTCCGGCGCGGCGAGCCTCCAGCGGATGACCTGGGGCGCGTAGGGATTCCACCGCGCCGACGGAAGCACCTCGAGTCCTGCCTTGCGGCGGACCTCGAGGAGTCCCATCGACTCGAGGACGCGCACGACCTCGCGGACCGCGGAGCGCGAGGCGCCGAACCGGTCGGCGATGTCGGCGGACAGGATGCGGCTGCCCGGCGCGAGGCGCCCCGCCACGATGTCCTCGCCCAGCGTGTCGAGGATGTGCTCGTGGAGCGCCGAGGGCGTCGCCGACCCGGTTTCCGTCATGCCTCGATTATGGCCCGCGTGCGTTCGGTTCGAGGGAGGAGATGGCGGGCGTGTTAAGGCTCTGTTTGCATTAAGTCCTACTTATTCGTATTCTGGCGTCAATACATCTCCGCCAGACCGAGGAAGATCATGGCCATGCAGACACTGACGTCATCCGTCCCCGCGCTGCTCGCGCACGCCGCCGACGCGGCTCCGCCGACGACGACCGCCCCCGAATGGCAGCTCATCCTGGCCGCCGTCCTGGGCATCGCCGTCATCGTCGTGCTCATCACGGCGGTGAAGCTGCATCCGTTCCTGGCCCTCATCCTGGGCTCGTTGACCACGGGCCTCGTGGCCGGGATGACGGCGACCCAGACGATCCTGAGCTTCTCGAACGGCTTCGGTGCGACGATGGGCGGCGTCGGCGTCCTGATCGCGCTCGGCGCGATCTACGGCAAGCTGCTCGCGGACTCGGGCGGCGCCGACCGCATCGTCGACACGCTGATCTCGCGGGCGAGCGTGCAGTCGCTGCCGTGGATCATGGCGCTGGTCGGAGCGCTCATCGGCCTGCCGATGTTCTTCGAGGTGGGCCTCGTCCTCCTCGTGCCGGTCATCATCCTCGTCGCGCGCCGCTCAGGCGTCTCGCTCATCCGCATCGCGATCCCCACCCTCGCGGGTCTCTCCGCGATGCACGGCTTCGTGCCGCCGCACCCGGGCCCGCTGGCGGCGATCGACCTCATCCACGCGAACGTCGGCCTCACGCTGCTGTTCGGCGTGATCGTCGCGATCCCGGCCGTCATCGTCGCGGGACCGCTGTTCTCCAAGCTCGCCGCACGGTGGGTGAAGGTGCCCGTGCCCGACCTCTTCGTCACCGACGAGGACCGCGGTGAGGACGTGTCGGCCAAGCGCCGCCCCTCGTTCGGCGCCGCGCTGTTCAGCATCCTGCTCCCGGTCGCGCTCATGCTCATCGCCGCCGTCGTCGACATCGTCATGCCGACGAGCACGGATCCCGTGAAGCTCGTCATCGACTTCCTCGGCAAGCCCGTGATCGCCCTGCTCGTCGCTGTCATCGTCGGCATGTTCGTGCTCGGTCGCGGCGGTGGGATGACGCGCGGCCAGGTGATGGGCTCCGTGACCGCCGCGCTTCCGCCGATGGCGGGCATCCTCCTCATCGTCGGCGCCGGTGGCGGCTTCAAGCAGGTGCTCGTGGACTCCACGATCGGCTCCGTCATCGCGAAGGCCATCTCGGGCTTCGGCGGCTCGATCGCCATCGTGCTCGCGCTCGCCTGGCTCGTCGCGGTGCTGATCCGCGTCGCGACCGGCTCCGCCACGGTCGCCACGATCACGGCGGCCGGCATCCTCGAGCCGCTCGTGTCCGAGATGCACCTCTCCAGCGGCGCGGCATCCCTCCTGGTGCTCGCGATCGGCGCGGGCTCGCTCTTCCTGTCGCACGTCAACGACGCCGGCTTCTGGCTGATCAAGGAGTACTTCGGCCTCTCGATCGGGCAGACTCTGAAATCGTGGACGATCATGGAGTGCATCATCTCGATCGTCGGCCTCGCGGGCGTCCTGGCGCTGAGCCCGCTGGTGATGTGATGGATGCCGGCAGCCCGTCGGTGCTGGTGGTCATGGGCGTCTCCGGCAGCGGCAAGTCGACCGTCGCGCGTCTGCTCGCCGACCGGCTCGGCTGGGATCTGCAGGAAGGCGACGACCTGCACCCTCGTGCGAATGTCGAGAAGATGGCGGCGGGCATCCCGCTCACCGACGACGACCGCTGGCCGTGGCTCGGACTCGTCGCGGACTGGATCGACGTCCACAGGGCGGAGGGGGAGCACGGGGTCATCACGTGCTCGGCGCTCAAGCGCTCGTACCGCGACCTCCTCGCCCGCCCCGACGTCGCCTTCGTGCACCTCGCGAGCGATCGCAGCGTGCTGTCGGGGCGGCTCGGCACGCGGGCGGGGCACTTCATGCCGGCATCCCTCCTCGACTCGCAGCTCGCGACGCTCGAGCCGCTGCAGCCGGACGAGCGCGGGATCGTCGTGGATGGATCCGGCACGCCGGAGGCCCAGGCGGACGAGGTCGTCGCGCGCCTGGGCCTCGGCCTCGGCTGAGTCGGCGGCGGGGGCGCCCCGCATGCCGCCGACTTGCCACAAATGGTCGCTACGAGCCCGGGCTATCCCGCCTCTTGCGGCAAGTCGACGCGAGGGGTCAGTCGCGCGAGCGGGCAGCCGGCCCCGCGGATAAGCGGGACGCGGGGGCGCGCAGCAGTCCCCAGCCGGCGAGGATGCCCAGCGCAGCCACGATCGCGGCCCCCAGGAATCCGCCTGTGTAGGGCGCCGCCCCGGCGCCTGGTGTCACCGACGCGACGAGCGCGGTCAGGACCGCGAGACCGAGAGCGGAGCCGATCTGGTAGCTCGTGTTGACGAGACCAGAGGCAACGCCGGCCTCCTGCTGCGGGGCCGCCGAGATGGCGGTGCTCAGCGACGGCACGAACGCGAGCGCCATCCCCGAGGCCGCGACCAGAGTCGCCGGAAGCACGTCGACGACATAGCTGCCGTCCGGGCGGGCGAACGCGAGCCAGACCAGGCCCACGGCGAGGAGCACGAAGCCCCATGTCACCATCGCTCGAGTCCCGAAGCGCGCAGCGAGCCGCGGCGAGACCGTCGTCATGCCGACCACGATGAGCGCGGTCATCGGCAGGAGCGCGGCGCCCGCGAGGAACGGCGTCGCGTGGAGGACGTTCTGCAGGTGCAGGTTGAGGAAGAACCACATCGACACCCAGGTCGCACCGAGAAGGAGCTGCGCGACGTTGGCGCCGCCCAGGAGCGGTCGGCGCAGGAGCGACAGCCGCAGCAGCGGCTCGCGCACCCTCCGCTCGATCGCGACGAACGCGATGAGCAGGAGGACGCCCGCGACGAACGGCACGAGGGTCGCGGCGGTGAGCCAGCCGGCCTCCGGCGCGCGGACGATCGCGAAGACGAGCAGGCCGAGCCCGGCGGTCGACGTCACTGCTCCCCAGCCGTCGACCCGGGCGCGGCGGCCGGCGGCCGGCGGCAGCAGGGCGGGAGTGAGCGCGAGCACCAGGGCGGCGAGCGGGACGGTCGCATAGAAGACCCACGGCCACCCGGCCCACTGCGTCAGGACGCCCCCGAGGAACACGCCGACCGAGCCGCCGATGGGCGCCGCGGCGCCGTACACCGCGAACGCCCGCGGAAGCTCGGAAGTGCCGCCGAACATCGTCATCAGCAGCGTGAGCGCAGCGGGGGCGATGAGCGCTGCGCCCGCGCCCTGGATGGCCCGACCGGCGATCTCGATCGGGACGTCGCCTGCGGCGCCGGCGACGACCGATCCGACGAGGAGCACGGCCCACCCGATGGCGAACATGCGGCGGGCGCCGAACACGTCGGCCAGGCGTCCGCCGAGGAGCAGCAGACCGCCGAAGGCGACGACGTACGCGTTGAACACCCACGAGAGTGATTCGGGCGTGAAGCCCAAGGCGAGCTGGATGTCGGGCAGGGCGACGCCGATGATCGACGTGTCCATGATGACCGCGAACTGCGCCGCAGCGATGAGTGTGAGCCCCCACCACCGCCGGCGGACGATCGTGGTGTCTCGGATGGTGGATGTCATGCTTCGGCCTTCCTCGTACGGATACCCCTAGGGGGTATTGTCTCGACAGAGGCAACGGCAATACCCCCAGGGGGTATTCCGCATCCGGTCAGTGCTCGTCATACATGCGGCGCTGTTCGCCTCGCTCGTCCGGTGCGGCGCCATCGAGGAGCCGCCCTCGACTGACGCGACTCGCCGCGGGGCCCGGGGGCTACGATTGGTGAAACGTTTTGGGTGAGAGGACACCGCATGTCGGCCAGACCCGATCCGCGCGTACGCATCGGCATCGCCGATGTCGCCCGAGAGGCCGGAGTCTCGATCACCACCGTGTCCCACGCCTTCAGCGGGCGGGGGCATGTGTCGGAGAGGACGCGTGCGCACGTGCACGATGTCGCCGCGCGGCTGGGATACTCCCCGAACCGCATCGCGAGCGCCTTACGCAGCCGCCGTTCCAACATCGTCGGGTTCGTCTCGGATGACATCGCGACGACGCCTTACGCGGGACGGGTCGTCCTCGGAGCCCAGGATGCGGCGGCCGCGCACGATCAACTGCTCGTCCTCGTCAACTCGAACAACGACGTGACGGTCGAGAGCAAACAGATCGCGGCGCTTGTCGCGCAGCAGGTCGATGCGGTCGTCTACGCGCGGATGTTCCACAGGGAGACGACCGTGCCGCCGGCGCTCGACGGTGTGCCGACTGTTCTCGTGGACACCGTCGATCCGACCGGGATGCATGCATCCGTCGTCCCCGATGAACAGCAGATCGCTCGACTCGCGACCGAGGTCCTGTACGAAGCCGGACATCGCTCGATCGTCCACGTCACCGTGGATGCGCAGGGGCCCGCCGTGAACGGACGGATCGAGGGTTACCGCTCCGCGATGGCGAAGTACGGACTTCAGCCGGTCGTGGTCGAAGGGGGCGACCCCGGCATCGCGGCGACCGGTCGCACGGCTTTCCAGCGACTGTGCAGCGTCTCGGCCGAGCTTCCCACCGCGATCTTCTGCTTCAACGACCAGATGGCCATGGGTGTCTACCAGGCGGCGCAGGCGGTGGGCTTGCGCATCCCGGCCGACATCTCCGTCGTCGGTGTCGACGACTTCGAGCCGGTGTCCGCGGAACTGCTGCCGGGGCTGACCACCGTCGGGCTTCCGCATTACGAGATGGGACGCTGGGCCGTCGAGGCCACTCTCGCCAATCTGAGTGAGGACTCCGCAGCACATGTGTCCGGAATCACGCGGATGCCGGGCGTCCTCGTCACCCGCGAGTCGGTCGCACCGCCGCGGCGCTGAACCCGCGGCGGCGGTGCGGACCGACTACTCGACCGCGCGAACGCGGACGAGTGCGCAGCTGTCCGGATTCAGCGCCGGCACCGAGATGCCGACATCGGCCAGCATCGCCCCGGGCAGAACGACCCCGTCCTGCCACCAGGCCGGTACGACCTTCGGATCCGCCTCGTCCCGCGCTCCGGGGCCGTCGGCGACCACGACGTAGCGCGCATCGCGCCGCAGACCGGGCAGGCGGACCGGGCCGACAGGCCAGGTGACGGGACGATCGCGCAACGTGATCATGAAGAGCGCCTCACCACCATCGGGGCGGACCGCGCCGAGAAGCCACAGAGCGCCGTCGGCGGCGTCACGCCGCACGACGGTTCCCGTGTGGATGAGCTCGCGCACGTCCTTGTAGTACGCGATCCAGGCCGATAGCTCCTCTCGCTCCGCGGTCGAGGCGCTCGACAGGTCCCATTCGATCCCGAAGTGCCCGAACACGGCAGTGGCGGCGCGGAACCGGAGATCGAGACGACGATTGGTCGTGTGGGCGCGATCGGCGCCGACGTGGCTTCCGACGAGCTCAGGCGGGATCAGCTGTGCTGTCCATCGCTGGATCTGCTGACGTTCGCGCGCGTCTATGCAGTCGGAGGCCCATACCCGGTCGGTCCGTTCGAGGATCTCGAGGTCGATGCGAGCGCCGCCGGATGCGCAGGATTCGATCTCCAACCCCGGGTGCGCAGCGCGGATCTCGTCGAGCATCCGGTACACGGCGAGTGTCTGCTCGTGGACCGCGGGCGCGCCCGTTCGGCCGCTTCCTGCCTCGATGAGGTCGCGGTTGTGGTCCCACTTCACGAAGTCGATCCGATACTCGCGCACAAGCGTGGAGATCCGGTCCCTGATGTGCTCGTAGGCGTCGGGATGGGTGAGATCGAGCACCTGCTGGTGCCGTGCCTCGGGAGGCATGCGGCCCGGAAGCCGGAGGATCCATTCCGGATGCGTTCGTGCGAGATCCGAATCCGGATTGACCATCTCCGGCTCGAACCACAGCCCGAACTGCATCTCGTGTGCGCGCACACGAGCCACCAGTTCCCCGAATCGGCCGTCCTGCCACGCCTCCGACAAGGTCCAGTCGCCGAGGCTCGTCGTGTCGTCGCGCCGGGCGCCGAACCACCCGTCATCGAGGACGAAGCGCTCGACTCCGACTTCCGCGGCGAGGTCGACGAGCTCCGAGATCCGATCGAGGTCGTGATCGAAGTAGACCGCCTCCCAGACGTTCATGACGACGGGACGCGGCGCGCGCGGGTGACGGGGTCGCGCGCGCAGGTGGTCGTGGAAGCGCGCGGCCACGCCGTCATGGCCGACACCGTAGGCGGCGTAGATCAGGGGCGATGCGTACCGTTCCCCCGGGGCGAGGCGCACTTCGCCGGGAAGCAGCAGTTCCCCGCCCATGAGCAGGCGCTCGCCCGTGAACGCGCGCTCTGCTGCGACGGCGTGATTTCCACTGAAGGCCACGTGGACGCCCCACGCCTCGCCACGGTCGAAGTCGAGGTCGGAGGATGCGGCGACCAGCAAGGTCGCGGCATCAGCGCCCGGGCGTCCATGCCGGCTTTCGCGCACATGCGCACCCACCGTGAAGGCCGCCGATTGCGGTACGCGCTCCTTGGCCCAGCGACCGGCGAGATCGTGCAGCAGGGTCGCGCGTTCGGGGACCGGTACGGCGAGCCGGATGGCGTCGACGAGATAGGGGGTCTCGCCCACGTTCTGCAGCGAGCACCCGAGCCGCACGATCCCGGAGGGCAGCACCTCGACCGTCAGTTCCAGCTGCACGCCGGCCTCCGCGTCTGCCGCGTGCACGTGCAGACTCCCGCCGTCGGTGCCTCGGTCCTCGAGCCGCAGCTCGCGCGGCATCAGGCGAAGCGACCACGCCGAATCAGCACGGTCGCGCCCGTCGCAGGCGGTGGCGGTGGCGATGGTGTCGCGGTGACCCGCGATGCCGGGTGTGCCGAGCCATCCGGTCCATGACTCGGGAACAAGGGACACGCGCCGGGGCGCATCGACCACATTCGCCGACCGCGGCGGCCGGTTCGCGTGGGCGAGGGCGGCCAGATCCGCACCATGCCGACGACCCGGGTCGGCGCCCCAGTGGATGACGCACGGCAGTGCGTCGGCGGGGGTCTCGAGGACCAGGGCGACGCCGGAGGCAGCCAGATGGATCGTTTCGGGCCACTCTGCGTGGCGATAGACGCGGACCTCTCCCAAGGCCGTTCTCCTCCCGGATGGCGACAGGACCGGCCGTCGAGACGACCGTTACCAATCTGTGATCAAAAACGTTTTGCATCAGAGATGCGAGTCACTACTCTGACAGAAGAAAAACGTTTTGGATACCTTCCAATGGCGAAAGGACAACGAACATGATGCAACGCAAGCGGATGCTCGGGGTGGGCGGTGTCGCGGTCATCGCCGCGGCAGCGTTGGCGGGCTGCTCTGGCAGCTCGGGGAGCGACGCGAATCACACCGTCACGATCATGGGCGCCTTCACCGACGCCCAGGCGAAGGCGTTCCAGGCCGACCTCGACGCCTGGTCCAAGTCGAGCGGCGTGAAGGCGAAGTACTCCGGAAGCACCGACTTCCAGACGGCGATCGTCGCCAAGGCGGCCGCAGGCAACCCGCCGGACATCGCGATCTTCCCGCAGCCGGGCGTGCTCGCCGGCCAGGAGAAGACGCTGTATCCCCTCGAGGATCTCGGCATCGACGTCAAGAGCGTCACCTCTGACGAGGCGAAGGGGCTCGCCGACATCGCAGTCTCAGGCGGCAAGACATATGGCCTGCCCTATTCCATCAACGTGAAGTCCCTCGTCTGGTACAACCCGGCGGCGTTCCAGAAGAACAACCTGACCGTTCCGAAGACGGCCGATGAACTGACCGCTCTCGAGAAGACGATCACGGACAAGGGGCTCGGCTACCCGTGGTGCGTCGGCATCGAGTCCGGCGCGGCAACCGGCTGGCCGGCCACCGACTGGCTCGAGGAGTACGTCCTCCGGGACGCCGGCGCGGACACCTACAAGAAGTGGATCGCCGGCGACGTCAAGTTCTCCGACGCCCCGATCAAGGCGGCCGGACAGAAGGTGCAGTCGATGCTGCTCGCAGCGGGGCAGGTCAACGGCGGTGGCGCGGCCGCAGCGACGACGAGCTTCCAGACCGCGGGCAACCAGCTGTGGGCGGACGGCAAGGACAAGGGGCAGTGCTTCATGATGAAGCAGGGTTCCTTCATCGCCGACTTCTTCCCCGACAACATCAAGGCGCAGATCGCGCAGGGCGACACGTCCCAGGTGAACTTCTTCCAGGTGCCGAGCGCTTCCGGCCAGGCGAACTCGATGGAGGGCGGCGGCGACCTCGTCGGCGCGTACTCGAAGGACTCGAACACGGCGAAGGTCGTCGACTATCTCGTGTCGAAGGAGTTCGGAACGCACGGCTACGCGAGCCAGGCGATCTTCCTCTCGCCGCACAACACGTTCGACTCGACGAAGTACACGTCGGTGCTGCAGAAGAACGCACAGACCCTGCTGAAGAACTCGACCGTGTTCGGCTTCGACGCCTCCGACATGATGCCGGCGCAGGTCGGTTCCGGCACGGAGTGGAAGTTCCTCACGCAGTGGTTCGCCGGGCAGATCACGATGGACAGCGCGTTCCAGCAGATCGACGCCTCGTGGCCGTCGAAGTAGCCCCACCGGATTGATCCGGCTTGTCGAGGGGCGGGCGCACATGAGCCGCCCCTCGACGACACCTCCTTCCACCCCTCACAGCGAAGTCAGGCGGTATGGCGATGGCCTCCATCCTCAGTGCTCTGGTCTCGGTGGTCGCGGGACTCGCGATCACGTTCTTCATCTACTGGCTCCTCAACTGGGCCGTCGAGCGGACGGGTCACAAGTGGAAGACGCGTCTGCTGCCCTACGTCTTCTTCGGCCCGGTGCTGGTGCTGATCGCGTTGTTCCTCGTGTACCCGTCCATTCGGACATTCATCTCGAGCTTCATGACGGTCGGGCAGCGCCGCGGCGAGGGGGACAGTTTCGTCGGCTTCGCCAACTACATCTCGCTGTTCACGAGTCAGGACTTCCTCGGGGTTCTGCTGAACAACCTGCTGTGGGTGCTGTTCGTCCCGATCCTGGCGGTCATCTTCGGATTGCTGATCGCGACGCTCGCGGACCGCGTCGGACCGCGACGGGAGAAGACATTCAAGTCGATCGTGTTCCTGCCGATGGCGATCTCCGCGATCTCCGCGGCCGTTGCATGGCGGTTCATCTACGGCGCAGCGCCGAAGGGCCAACCGCAGATCTACCTGTTGAACGCGATCTACACTGCGCTGACGGGCAACGACCCGGTCCCGTGGCTCACGATCGACGCGGGAAGGCTCAACAGCTTCCTCATCATGGCGATCGTGATCTGGCTGCAGACCGGGTTCGCGATGGTGCTGCTCGGCTCGGCGATCAAGGGCGTCCCGGAGGAGACGATCGAGGCCGCGCGCCTGGACGGAGCCTCTGAGCGCAAGACGTTCTTCTATGTGATCGTGCCGCAGATCCGCGGGACCATCATCGCGGTGTTCATCACCATCCTCATGACGGTGATGAAGCTGTTCGACATCATCTACGCGATGACGGGCGGGCAGTACAACACGAGCGTGCTCGCCGTGGAGTTCTACAACCAGCTGTTCAGCTTCCAGAACCCGGGCAAGGCGGCCGCTGTCGTGGTCGTCCTCATGGTCGCCGTGATCCCGGTGATCATCTACCAGGTCCGCAGCTACAAGGCGCAGGAGGAACTGCGATGAGCACCATGACAGAGAAGATCACCGCCCCCGCCGTGGACACGGAGCGTGTGCGCAAGCGCCGCATCCGGGATGCCTCGGAGGAGAAGCGCCGGCCGCACATCGTCCTCACGATCGTCCTCGGTGTGGTCGCCGTCGCCTGGCTCTTCCCGCTGCTCGGGGTCGTGATCACGAGCTTCCGCACCTCCGACGCGGTGCAGGGACCGAACGCGACCGCGTGGTGGACCGTCTTCACCGACCCGGCGAACGCGGGGTGGACGCTGTCGAGCTATGGACAGGCCGTCGACGCACTGAACCTGCCGACGGCGTTCTTCAACTCGCTCGCGGTCGTGATCCCGGCCACGGTGCTGCCCATCATGTTCGCCGCGATGGCCGCGTATGCGTTCACATTCCTGGATTTCAAGGGCAAGGAGATCTACTTCTCCGTGATCCTGGCGCTGCTGGTCGTGCCGGTCCAGATCGCCATCATCCCGATCCTGCAGTTCTTCGTGCTGGTGAAGAATGTGACCGGCATCCAGGTCATCGGCGAGTTCCCGGCGGCGTGGATCGTGCACGCCGCGTTCGCACTGCCGCTGGCGATCTACATCCTCCGCAACTACATGTCGACGCTGCCGAACTCCCTCATCGAAGCGGCGCGCGTGGACGGTGCGAGCCATTTCACGATCTTCTGGCGGCTCGTCGTGCCGATGTCGGTGCCGGCGCTCGCCTCCTTCGCGATCTTCCAGTTCTTGTGGGTGTGGAACGACTTCCTCGTCGCGTACATCTTCATCGGGACAGGGCCGAACGCCGTGCTGACGCAGGGTCTCTACGACCTCCTCGGGCAGTACGGACAGGGATGGCAGCGGGTCGCTGCCGGATCGATCATCACCGTCGTCGTCCCGCTCGCGATCTTCTTCGCCCTGCAGCGGTACTTCGTCCGTGGCCTCACCGCCGGCTCGGTGAAGTAGATGGCGGGTCGCCCACGAATCCACTTCACCCCTGCGCGGAACTGGATGAACGACCCGAACGGGCTCGTCTTCCACCGCGGCCGATACCACCTGTTCTTCCAGCACAACCCGTTCGGTGCGGACCATGCCCACATGAGCTGGGGTCATGCATCCAGCCCCGATCTCATGGAGTGGACGGAGCATCCCGTCGCGATTCCGTGCGACGAGCACGAAGAGATCTACTCCGGGTCGATCGTGATCGACGAGGAGAACACGAGCGGGTTCGGGCACTCCGCGCTCGTCGCCGTCTACACCTCGCACACCGCCGAGCGAGAAGCCCAGTCGCTCGCCTACAGCGTCGACGACGGCATGACCTGGACGAAGTACGCCGGCAACCCGGTGCTCGATCGCGGATCGCAGAACTTCCGTGATCCGAAGGTCTTCCGTTATGCGGGGGATGCCGGCGACTACTGGGTCATGTCTGCGGTCGAGGCCACCGAGCACCGGGTCGTCCTGTATCGCTCGGACGATCTCCGGACGTGGACCTTCCTCTCGTCGTACGGGCCCGCCGGCGCCGTCGGCGGGGTGTGGGAATGCCCGGACCTCTTCCCGCTCCTCGTCGACGGCGACCCCGAGGACGTCCGGTGGGTGCTTCTCATCAGCCTCAACCCCGGCGGGATCGCGGGCGGATCCGGCACGCAGTACGTCGTGGGCCGGTTCGACGGCGTGACGTTCACGCCCGATCGGCCCGTTCCCGACGACCTCGCGTCCGTCGATTGGCTCGACTACGGGCGCGACTGCTACGCGGGCGTGACGTTCAGCGGCCTGCCCGTGGAGGAGCGCACGCTCATCGCGTGGATGGGGAACTGGGACTACGCGCGTGGGGAGGTCCCCACCTCGCCGTGGCGTGGTGCGATGACCGTCCCGCGGCGCCTGAGCCTCGTGACGTCCGGCGGTCGTCCACGCCTGCGGTCGCTACCGGTGCTGCCAGTCGGCCGGGCGGTGGATGCGGACGGCGCGCTGCCCGTGGCCGCACGGATCGACCTGCGGGCGCGGATCGACGACGGTGGGTCGGTCGTCCTCACGATCGCAGGCGACGAGGGTCGCGCGTCGATCGTGTGCACCCCCGACGCGATGTCCCTCGACCGGACGGCCGCCGGGACGTTCGCCCCTCTCTTTCCCGGCGTAGAGTCGGCGCGCCTCTCCGCCCCGGACGATGTCATGGAGTTGACGATCCTGGTCGACGCCTACTCGGTGGAGGTCTTCGCCCAGTCCGGGGTCGCAGCGCTCACGGATCTCGTCTTCGTCGGGGATCGCCGCGGCATCGACGTCGCGATCGTCGACGCGGTCGTGGAGAGCCTCGAGGTGAGTGATCTCGGAGGCGTCGCGTGACGCGCGTCGCGGTCATCGGCGAGGCGCTCGTCGACATCATCCACGGTGTCGCGTATCCGGAGATGCGTTCATGTCGGGCCTGCTCGCCGCGATCGCGGAAGAGGCCGGGGCCGCGGAGGTCGTCGCCGGCGGAACTCCGATCCACGGGTGGGCGCATGCGCTGCAAGTCGCCCTCGAAAGTGCGGCGATCACCGTGTCGCGGCCCGGTGCAGATCCGCCGACACGCGCCGAATTGCGGCTGTGACACTGACCGGCCCACGGGACGGTCGAGCGCGGACCTGCGCCATCGAGGAAGACCTGCGTCGTCGGGGACGGCCGCCGGGTAGGCGACCGTCCCCTCTCGCAGTTCGGTCAGCAGTGCAGGCTGGGGTTCCACTCCGCGAACATGCCCGCGGGGTTGTGCTTGCCGACCCACACGTGCAGGTCGTAGTGCGTGGGCATCCCCGGTCCGTGGCCGGCCATCGGCCCGTCGAAGGCCTGCGAGCCGTACATCGGGGTCGGCTGGCCGACCTCGGGCTCGAAGAACTCCGCCGCCCACAGATCGCCGGACGGTCCGTATGTGAGGAACGGCGGGTTCGCCGGGTCGACGAACCCGGGGTGGATGAGCGCGGGGTTCATGTAGTGGATGCCCATGGCGCCCTCGGGGCTCTCGGTGCACTCGCTGACCGGGATGTAGCCCGCGGCGAGGGCGGCGTCGACCTGCTGGAACCTCGCCACTGCCGCCCGCGTCGAAGCCACGAGCTTGTTCATGGTCGACGACGAGTCCGGCGCGGGGGCGGCCTGTGCGGGGAGCGCGACGGCTCCGACGGCGAGCGCGGCGACGAGGCCGCCGATGACGGTGCGTGTGATGGTGCGCATTCTCTTGTTCTCTCTGATCGTGTTGCTGTTCAGACCGCGTGAGCGGCGACCCACAGGCGTGTGGGGTCGTAGTGGTCGCGCACGGCCGCGAGCCGTTCGCGCGCGGCGGGGTCGTAGAGGGCCGATGCATCGGCCCGACCCTCCGCGAAGTTGCTGTAGAGCGTCCCGTTGGCCCATGGGCTCATCAGCTGGACGATCTCGGAGGTCACGTCCTCGCCGAGGGCGCACAGCTCCGGCGTCGGCGCGGCGCAGAGGACGAACAGCGCGTAGCGGCCGTGCAGCCGGCGGAGGGCGCCATCCTGTTCCCGGTCGAACGCACCGCCCACGTGCCGGAGCTCGGCGACCATGAGCGGGGTCTCGACGCCGGGGCCGGCGACTGACAGCAGGACGGCGATCGCCTCCTCGGGGAGGCCGGACATCATCGCGTGGTCGCTGACACCGGGTGTCGGCGCGGGCGGGTCCATGTGGATGTCCAGGACGCCTGCGGCCGGCATCCGCGTGAACGTGTCGAGCTCGGGGGCGAGCGCGCGGAGGGGCGCGAGGAGCTTCGCCGCGGTGGCGTCGTCGTCCAGGATCACGCCGTCGATGACGACGAGGCTGCGTCCGCTGAGGAACGGCGGAAGCTCGGGGATCGCCGGGAAGCGCATGATCCGCAGTGCCGTCGTCGCCGACTCGGGGGCGTGCGACGTCCACGCCGCCCACGTGCGCAGGACGGTCGGCGCGTGTGCGACGTCCCACAGGAGCATGCCGGCGAAGACGTCGGCGACCGGCAGCAGGTCGAGCTCGATCGCGACGACGGTGCCGAAACTGCCGCCGCCTCCGCGCAGCGCCCAGAACAGCTCGTGGTGCTCGTCGGCGCTCGCACGGACCAGGGTGCCGTCGGCGGTGACGATCTCGAAGGCGCGCACCGAGGCGCTGGCGAGCCCGTGCCGGCGGCCGTAGAACGAGATGCCGCCGCCGAGGACGTAGCCGGCGACCGCGACGTCGCCGGCGCTGCCGTGCGGCGCAGTCAGCCCATGCGGGGCGGCGGCTGCGACGACGTCGCGCCAGAGGGTTCCGCCCAGCACGCGGGCGGTGCGGGCGACCGGATCGACGCTCACTCCGGTGAGCTCGCTCATGCGCAGGAGCAGCGCCTCGTCGAGGCGTCCGGCGATGGTGGATGCCAGGTGCCCCGTGCTCATCGGCGCGACCTGCAGTCCGGCTCGGGCTGCCGCGGTGACGGCGGCGATCACGTCGTCGACCGAGCGCGGCACGGCGACGGCCGCGGGATGCAGCGGGAACGCGAGGTTCCACGGGGTGCATGCCTCGGCGTACCCGGCTTCGTCGGGAAGCACGATGCACGGGACCGAACGCAGCACGGCGGCGTCGAACAGGATGGAAGCGGACATGAGCGGCCTTTCGCAGATGAGTGGGCGAACTCAGCCTGCGGGCCGCTGTCCATGGTGTGAATCCCAGGTGATCGGGGGATTCGGCATCCCCGGATCGGGGGTGCCGCCCCTCCCAGATATCTGGGATGGCGCGCCGTCGCCCTGCGCTCGATACTTGTTCATATGGGGAATGGACTTACTGCTGAGCGCGTGCGTGGGGACGTCGACGTGCTCTCGCGTGCAGGCCTCGATCTCGACGAGTTCCTCGGCGAGATGACCGAGACCATGCATCGAGCCGTGCCGTGGGAAGGCATCTGCATCGGCACGCTCGACCCGGCGTCGCTCCTCCTGACGAGCGGCCGGAAGTACGGGGCGCTGGCGAGGATGGACACCGAGGACGCCTTGTTCGCGGTGCTCGAGTACACCATGCAGGAGCCGTCGTCGTTCCGCGCGCTGGCGCAGACCGAGCTGACCGCGATCGGCATGCACGAGACGATGCCGGCCCAGGTCGATCGATCCGAGCGCATGAACACCCTGATCAGACCGATCTTCGGGTTCGGCGACGAGGCGCGCGTCCTGTTCCGGGACGATGTCGGCACGTGGGGTGCCATGGCGATCATGCGGGACGAGGATGCGCCGAAGTTCAGCGCTGAGGACGTCGAGTTCCTCGCATCCCTCTCGGATTCGCTCGCGCGGGGCGTCCGCGGCGGCATCCTCGCGCGGCTCTCGGAGTCGGATGGGGCGGACGCGGGCACCCGCGGTCCCGCCGTGATCATCGTCGACCGCGAGGGGGAGGTGACGCAGATCAGCGTGGGCGCCGAGGAGAGGCTCGCCCAGTTCCACTCCTCGCCGAACGTCATCGATCCGATGGGCGTCGTCTTCGCGCTCGTCGCCGCCGCCCGTCGGCACGCGAGCGCGCCCGGCACGATGATGCCGCGCACGCGTGTGCGCACCGCATCCGGCCAATGGCTCGTCATCCATGCGGCGCCGCTCGCGTCACGCGGTGGCGTCACCGGCGATGTGGTCGTGACGATCGAGGAGGCGCGACCGCCCGAGATCGTCGAACTCGTGGTGGCCGCGTTCCGCCTCACGGCACGCGAGCGCGATGTGACCCGGCTCGTCCTCCAGGGCTTCGAGACGAAGGAGATCGCGGCGAGCCTGTTCGTCTCGGCCTACACCGTCCAGGACCACTTGAAGTCGATCTTCGACAAGGCGGGCGTGCGCAGCCGGCGCGAACTCGTCGCTCGCGTGTACTTCGATCAGTACGTGCCGCGGATGGGCACGGCCGTCGGCCCTTCCGGCGGCTTCCTCGCGTAAGCGGCCTACGGCACGACCGGATGCGGGCCTGTGTAGTCGGGACGCGGGGGCTGGCGCTGCTGGTGCGCACCCTCGCCGCCCTGGCGCCCGCCGTAGGGGCGGCCGTGGTCCGCGAACTCGTCGCGCGCGAAGACGAGGGCCCATGGGCCCAGCGTGAAGCGCGCGCCGGTGCGCAGCACCTCGCCATCGGCCTGGACGGACTCGATGGGGACCAGCGGCGTGCTGGTGGTGGCCGGGCCGTGCAGGATCAGCACGTATTCGTCGTGCTCCTCGTGGCGCACCTCGGCGTGAACGGCGTCGATGCCGCCGAGCCGGAGTTCGCAGGCCGGTGCGGAGCCGATCCGCACGAGGTCCTGGTCCAGCGGAAAGATGCGGTGGGTGCCGCCCTGCGAGACGATCAGGTGCGGGTGACCGGCGCCCCACGGCCCGTGCGTCGTAGTCGGGCCGTGGGCGGCATGTGCGGGTGAGCTCATGACAGTTCTCCTCCCCGGTGGGCCGGGGCGGCTGTCATGGGATGCATCCCCGACCCCTCCATTGTCCCACCGGACGGGCCGTGATGCGCCGGGTTCAGCGACCTTTGCGGCTGCTGCCAGGCTCGTGGCCGCCCACGTGTGCGGCGAGCCAGTCCGTGAGCGGGCGCGTTGCGCGCAGAGCCTCGGCGACGTGGTCCGCCGCATCCGCGCTGTGCAGCCATGGCTCGATTGGGAACGCCTTCCACGCGGCGATGTCCTTGTTGCGCAGGAGCTCCTGATGCGCGGCATCCGGCCCGAATCCGCGGGGGAGCGTCTTCAGCTGCTCCTCGACGACGACCCCGATGTCGTGGGCGGCGAGGTCTGCGATCGCGGACTCCAAGTCGTCGCCGATCGCGGGGTCGGCGACCGCCGCACGGTAGCGCGCGAGCTGCTCCGTGGTCATCATGTGGGCTCCTGCGCCGATCGCGAGCCCGTCCGAAGCCAGACGCACGTATCCGCCCTTGCCGAGCATCGCGCCGATCGCGGTCTTGTACGGGGACTTGTCGGAGCTGAAGCGCACGTCCCGGTACGGCCGGAAGATCCTGCCCTCGCCGAACTCGGGTTCGAGGTCGGCGAGCAGCGCCTGCATGGGCGCCAGCACCTGCTCGTCGTAGACGGCCCGGTGCGCCGTCCAGTACGCCTTCGAGTTGTCGACCTCGAGTCCCGCGTAGAAGTCGAGCGCCGCCTGCGGCCAGCCCGCGAATCCACTGCTCACGGCGCCACTCTAAGTCCGCCGGGGCTCCGGCGCGAGGGTGTCGTCGCCGCGAGTAGCGTGGGCCCCGCATGCAACGAGAGCACGGGAACGGAGCGGGATGAACGAGGACGACGTCGTCGAGAGCCGGATCCGCTCCAGCGCAAGCCCGGGCTCGCGCTGGAGTGGATCCGGCAGGGCATACTGAGCGGATGCCGCAGCCCGAAGCCTCCGAGCCGCAGGGCACGTCGCGTGCCGAGCGGCCCGTCGTGCCGAACGCATCGGCGGGCGCGGCCGGCGACCTGACGGCGGCGCTGCGCCGCGCGTTCACGACATGCGGGGAGCTCGCGCAGGCGCTCGCGGGGCTGGCCGCCGCATCCATCCCCGCCGCGGCGCCGCTCCGCCAGGACGAGGACGCCACACGCACCGCCGAGGGACGGCTCGCGTTCGCCTCGTACGTGCAGCAGCGTGCCGCGGCGGCGGCGACCTATCTCGACGAGCTGCACCGATCCGCCCTGCGCACGGCTCCCGGCGAGGTGTCGCTCGACCTCGTGCTGCTGCCGCCGCTTCTGCGCGGCGCGATCGAGAACGCCGGCGCCCTCACGTGGCTGCTCGCCCCCGACTCCCGGCAGCAGCGGCTCGAGCGGTTCGCCCGGGTGCTGCGCGCGGACGTCGGACGGTTCGCGGCGGACCACGAACGGCTTGCGCAGGCGCAGGATGCCGGCATCCCGCCCGCGCTCTACGACCAGCTCGCGGCGCGCCTCGCCGAGCACGGCGAGACCGCCCTCGCCCACATCGACACCGCCGCGCACGCCGCCGGGGTGACGACCCGCGCTGTGCGTCGGCCGCTCGATCCGGGGCTTCCGGTCGCGGAGGCGTACGGGGAGGGGAGCCTCCCGCACGTCGCGTGGACGGCGCTCGGCGACCTCACCCACTTCGGATTCACCCTCGCGAAGAACGACGCCGAGCTCCACGTCGAGACGGACACACGGCAGTCGTCGCTTGTCGTCTACGCCCTCGTCGCGGTGATGAACGCGCGGGATGCCGTGCAGCACCTTTCTGCAGCGACCGGCGCGCGGCACCCGCCGGTGTGAGCGGGCCCGCGGAGGCCTTCCGCGGTCCCGAATCGTCGCGTCCGCCGTGGGAAGCGACGGATTCGGCCGGGTGAAGGGTCGCGGCTCGCCCGCCCTGATTCGTCGTCTCGGGGGTACAGAACGACGGATGCGGACCGGTGAACCGTGCGAAGGCGGGGTTCTGTTCCCGCGATGACCGTGTGTTGCGTCCCGTCACGTCGTGTTGCGCAACGTCGCACCGTGTTGCGGCTTTCCGCGCGCGGACGACGTGCACGGTGGACGAATGGGGGACATGTCCCATCTGATCGCCGCGAGAGAACTGTCCGACCTGCTCATCGATGCCCCCGTGCGTCTCCTCGACGTCCGCTGGAGGCTCGATCGTCCCGAAGGGCGGCCCGCCTACCTCGACGGGCACCTGCCCGGGGCCGTGTACGTGGACTTCGACAACGAGCTCGCGGACCGCGGCGACCCGCGACGCGGACGGCACCCGCTCCCCACGAGGGAGCAGCTGCAGGCGGCGGCCCGCCGCTGGGGTCTGCATCCCGGCGACACCGTCGTCGCGTACGACGACGTGCAGTCCGTCGCGGCGGCCCGCGCCTGGTGGCTGCTCACCCGCAGCGGGGTGGCCGACGTCCGTGTGCTCGACGGCGGTCTGCGCGCCTGGATCGCCGAAGAGCTCCCGCTCGCCCTCGGCGACGTGCAGCCGCGTCGCGGCACGATCGAGCTCCACCCGATCCCGGACGGCAGTCGGATCGGCATCGACGAGGCGGAGGCGTGGCCGCGCAGCGGCGTCCTCCTGGATGTCCGGGCCGCCGACAGGTACCGCGGCGACGTCGAACCGCTCGATCCGGTGGCCGGGCACATCCCCGGCGCGGTGAATGTGCCGACCACCGTGCACCTGGATGCGGGCCGCTTCCGCAGCCCGGAGGAGATCCGTGCGACGTTCGCAGCGGCCGGCGCCGCCGAGGGCACGCGGGTCGCCGCCTATTGCGGCTCGGGGGTCGCGGCATCCCACACCGTTCTCGCCGGGGCGATCGCCGGCATCGACGTCGTCCTGTATCCCGGCTCGTGGAGCGAATGGTCGCGCCGACGGCGGTACGCCGCCATCGGCCAGACGCCCGCCCGGGTGGTGCTGCCGGTATGAGCGACCACATCATCCTCGGCGCGATGGTCCGCACCCTCGGCGCCCACCCCGCGGGCTGGCGCGTGCCCGGGGCGCACGCCGATCCGGCGGGGGATGCCGCGGTCCTCCGCCGCATCGCGCGCGTGGCGGAGGACGCCGAGCTCGACTACCTCTTCTTCGGCGACTGGCTCGCGACGGGCCCCGACCTCGAGTTCGGCGACCCGTATCTCCTCGCCCGCATCGATCCCCTGAGCGCCGTGCTGTACCTCGCGGGTGTGACGGAGCGCATCGGGTTGATCGCCACCGTGAACACGACGTACGCAGATCCGTACGCGATCGCGCGGGCCACCGCATCCCTCGACGTGCTCACGGGAGGCCGGGCGGGGGTGAATCTCGTGACCGGCGCGGAGCCGCGTGCAGCGGCCAACCACGGCCGCGATGCGCACGCCGACAACGCGACCCGGTACGACCGAGCCGAGGAGTTCGTCCGGGCGCTGCGGCTCCTGTGGGAGTCATGGGGCGACGGCGCCTGGGTCGCCGACCGCGGGTCGGGGGTGCTCATCGACGCCGCACGCCTTCGTGCGCCGGCGTTCGAGGGGTCGACCCTGCGTGTCGGCGGTCCGCTGAACGTCGCCCGCCCGCCGCAGGTCCACCCGCCGATCGTGCACGCCGGCACGTCGCCGCGGTCGCGTGCGCTCGCGGCGACCGAGGCGGACCTCGCCCTCATCGCCGCGCCCGGCATCGCCGCGGCCGCCGCCGAGCGCGCCGGGCTGCGTCTCGCCGCCGCCGAGGCGGGGCGCGATCCGGACGACCTGAAGGTCATCGTCCCGGTCCTCCCCATCGTGGCGGAGACGGATGCGGCGGCCCGCGCGATCGTCGACGATCTCCTGCGGCTCGTCCCGCTCGACGACGGGCGCACCCCGCTGCGGGAGGGCTTCCCGCCGGGCCGCACGCTCGCCGCGTTCCTCGACACCGCGGAGGTTCCCGCAGACCACCCCGTGCGGAGCGCGTCGCTCGAGGACGACGTGCCCGCTGTGCTCGCCCCCGTCTTCGCAGAGCGCGCCGCACGCGTCCTCGACGCGGTGCGGACGCACACCGGCCGGAGGATCGAGACCGATCACGCCGTCACGTGGCGCCACCTCGTCGCGGCGCACGCCGTCCCGACGGCGTTCGTCGTGGGGACGGGCACGGACATCGCCGACCACATCGAGGAGTGGCACGACGCCGGCGCCGCGGACGGGTTCAACGTCCTCTCCGCCTATCAGCCTGCCCAGTTCGAGGCCTTCGTCGGGCTCGCGGTGCCGGAGCTGCGGCGGCGCGGGCTCCTCGCGTCCGACCGTGGTGCGCTCCTCCGCGATCGGCTCGGCCTCGGTGCTCCCCGGACGGCATGCGCGCCTGACGCGGCCGAGGTTTATGACGTCGTGTGAACGTCCGTGAACGTCGCGGTCCGGCGGTGAACGGCGGTGTCATCCCGGCTCGGGCCGGGGCCCGCCGCATCCCTAGCTTCGACAGCACACCTCATCCGCACACACCAGGAGACACCATGAACCGTCCCGCACTCCGCGCCGCAGCAGGCGCCGTCGTGCTCGCCCTCGCGGTGGGCCTGTCGGCGTGCGCGTCGAGCGCGAGCGCCGCCCCCGCCGCGTCCGCCGCCGCGAACGCCAAGCCGGTCTCCGGCGGCACGCTCACGTATCTCGACCAGCAGCCGTACACGACGCTCTACCCGCCCCAGGCCGGCTTCTATCCGAACGGCGGCATCGTGGACAACATCACGGCCCGTCTGACCTACCAGGACCCGAAGACGCTCAAGATCGAGCCGTGGATCGCGAAGGACTGGAAGGTCAACGCGGATGCCACCGAGTACACGTTCGATCTGCGTCCGGGAGCCACGTTCTCCGACGGCACGCCGATCGACGCGGCCGCCGTCGCGAAGAACTTCGACACCTACGGTCTCGGCGACCCCGCCCTGGGCCTGACGGTCTCGGAGGCGATCAACAACTACGCGTCGAGCACCGTGGTGGATGCGGACACCGTGACGTTCCACTTCAAGGCTCCCGCGCCCGGCTTCCTGCAGGCGACGTCGACGATCAACTCGGGCCTGCTGTCTCCGAAGACCCTCGACCGCAAGCTCGAGGATTTTGGCGCCGGCCACGCCGCCGAGATCGTCGGCTCCGGGCCGTTCACGATCACCGACGAGAAGCTCGGCACCGAGCTCACGCTCACGGCGCGCTCCGGCTACGACTCGGCTCCGCCGAGCCTCGGCCATCAGGGCAGGCCGTACGTGGATGCCGTGCACGTCATCGTGACGCCCGAGGACAGCGTGCGGATCGGCTCGCTCCTGTCGGGGCAGGCGGACGTCATCCGTCCGGTTCAGGCGTTCGACGAGTCGCGCGTGGAGTCGTCGGGCTTCGAGCTGTACGCACCGCAGACGCGAGGCGTGAACAACTCGATCAGCCTGCGATTCACCAATCCGCTGCTGAGCGACCTCCGCGTGCGTCAAGCCCTCGTGGCCGGGGTCGATGCGCAGGAGATCGTCGACACGCTCTTCACGAAGAACTATCCGGTCGCCAACTCCACCCTGAGCTCGACCGCGCTCGGCTACAAGAACGAGTCCGCCCGCTACCGGTACGACCCGAAGAAGGCGAAGCAGCTCCTGGACGCCGCGGGCTGGAAGCCGGGGGCGGACGGCATCCGCGAGAAGGGCGGCGAGCGGCTGTCGTTCGCGGTCTACGAGTCGAAGCCCCAGCCGCAGTCCAAGCAGACGCTCGAACTCGTCGCTCAGCAGCTGAAGAAGATCGGCGTCGAGCTCAAGGTCAAGTCGTCGGACGCGGGCACCTACGCGGAGGACATCAAGGACCCGCTGAAGACCCCGTTCCTGCACTCGATGGTCGGGCGCGCGGACCTCGACGTCATCAAGAGCAACTACTACACGAAGAACCGGAACACGCTGCTCTCGAACGATGCGAAGCTCGACAGCCTCCTGGAGGCCGTGGCATCGCAGCCTGACGCCGCCAAGCGGATCGCCGCCTCGCAGGCCGTGCAGGACTATCTCGCCGAGCAGGCGTACGTGATCCCGCTGTTCGAGGAGCCGCAGGTGTTCGGCGCGGCCCCCTACGTCCACGGCTTCGCCGCGGAGTCGGTCGGGCGCCCGTGGTTCTACGACGTGTGGCTGTCGAAGAAGAAGTGACCGAGGGCTGACATGCGCTACGCGCTCCGACGCGCCGGGCAGGCCGCGATCGTTCTGATCGCGGCCTTCACGGCCACCTTCATCCTCCTGCAGCTGCTGCCGGGCGACGCGGTGCTGATCAAGTTCGACAACCCCGACCTCGGGCTGTCGCCGGAGCAGTACGCTGCGATCCGTGCTGCGTACGGCGCAGACGTCCCGTGGTGGCAGCAGTACCTCCACACGCTCGCGGGCTACGCGCACGGCGACTTCGGCTATTCGTCGCAGTACGGCACGTCGGTCGTGCAGCTGATCGGCACGGCGCTGCCGTCGACGGCGGCCCTCGCGATCTCCGGCTTCGTGCTGGCGGCGATCCTCGCCGTGGCGATCGCCTTCCTCTCGACGCTGTCGCCGTTCGCGTGGCTGCGCTCCGCTCTGCGGGCGCTCCCCGGCGTGTTCGTATCGGTGCCGGTCTTCTGGCTCGGGATCCTCCTCATCCAGATCTTCTCGTTCGGGCTGGGCTGGGTGCCGATCGTCGGGGCGGACCCCGTGCAGGCGCTCATCCTGCCGGTCATCGCGCTCGCGGTGCCGATCTCCGCTCCTCTCGCGCAGATCCTCGTACGCAGCATCGACGAGGTGCGGCTGCAGCCGTTCGTGACGGTCGTCCGGGCGAAGGGGGCCTCCGAGTCGTGGGCGCTGTGGCGGTCGGTCGCCCGGAACGCGCTCCTGCCGACGCTGACGATCGCCGGGGTGCTGTTCGGCGAGCTCATCGGCGGAGCGGTGGTCACCGAGACCGTCTTCGGTCGCGAGGGCATCGGACGCGTGACCGAACAGGCCGTCTCCGCGCAGGACATCCCCGTGCTTCAGGGGATCGTCGTCCTCGTCGCCCTCACGTTCATCGTCGTGAACCTCGTCGTCGACCTGCTCTACCCGCTTCTCGACCCGCGCCTGCGACAGCCTTCGCGTCGGCGCGCGACCGCATCCGTCCCGGTGGAGGCACTCGCATGAGCACTTCTCTCGATGCCCGACCCCGCCACGACGAAGAGAGCGATGCCGCGGCGATCGTCGTCGATGCGGCGGCGACGGATGCGGCGGCCTCGGCGCAGCATCCGGGCGCCGCAGCGCCCATCCCGCAGTCGGATACGGCAGCGCCCGCCCCGCAGCCCGCCGCGAAGCCCGCGCCGGGATCATCGGCGGCGAACCTCCTGGCCCGAAGCCGACGATTCGCGACGCGCGGGGCGTCGTGGACGCTGATCCTCGCTGTCGTGATCGTGTCGATCGCGGTGGTGTGGGCGCTCCTGCCCGGCCTCTTCACGCACTACGACCCGCTGACCGGGGTTCCCGCCGAGCGGTTGCAGCCGCCGAGCGCCGCGCACTGGTTCGGCACCGATGCCATCGGGCGCGATCTGTACGCGCGGGTCGTCTACGGCGCGGTCAACTCTCTTGCGGGAGCGCTCATCGCGGTGACGGTCGGGCTTGCGGCCGGAACGCTCCTGGGCGTCATCGCGGGCGCGATCGGCGGACCGGTCGACGACATCCTCATGCGCGTGGTCGACGTGCTCCTGTCGATCCCTGGACTGCTGCTGTCGCTGTCCGTGATCATCCTCCTCGGCTTCGGCACCGTGAACGCGGCGATCGCCGTCGGCATCGGGTCGGTCGCCGCGTTCGCGCGGCTCTCCCGGTCGGAGGTCGTGCGCGTGCGTCGCACCGACTACGTCGAGGCGGCGTTCGGCAGCGGGGGGAGCTTCCTCGCCGTCCTGCGCCGACACGTCCTGCCGAACTCGCTCAACGCCGTCGTCGCGCTCGCGGCACTGCAGTTCGGCACGGCGGTGCTCGCGATCTCGACTCTCGGCTTCCTCGGCTACGGCGCTCCGCCGCCCACCCCCGAGTGGGGACTGCTCATCGCCGAGGGCCGGAACTATGTCGCGACGTCGTGGTGGCTGACGGCCCTGCCCGGGCTCGTCGTGCTCGTCGTCGTCCTCAGCGCCAACCGCATCAGCCATTCGCTCGGACGGAGCACACGATGACCCGCATCCTCTCGGTCGAAGACCTGCGCGTCTCCTACGCCACCCGCGACGGACGGCGGACCGCCGTCGACGGCGTCTCGTTCGACGTCGCCGCGGGCGAGGTCGTCGCGCTCGTCGGCGAGTCCGGCTCGGGCAAGTCCACGACGGCGCATGCGGTCATCGGGCTGCTGCCCGAGGGCGGTCGCGTCGATGGGGGAGCGGTCCGCCTCGGCGGGCTCGGGGATGCGGAGGTCGACGTCGCCGGCTGGTCCTCGCGGCGCCTGAGCACCGTGCGCGGCGCGCTGGTCGGCCTCATCCCGCAGGACCCGGTGACGTCGCTCGATCCGGTTCGGCCGGTCGGCGTGCAGATCGCCGAGGTGCTGCGCCTGCACGGTGTCCGCGACCGCTCGGGGGCACGCGCGCGCGTCCTGGAGCTCCTCGAGCGCGTCGGTCTCGACGATCCCGTCCGGCGCGCGAAGCAGTATCCGCACGAGCTGTCCGGCGGGATGCGGCAGCGCGTCCTCATCGCCATCGCGGTCGCCCTCGCGCCCCGTCTCATCATCGCGGACGAGCCGACGAGCGCGCTCGACGCCACCGTGCAGAAGCGCATCCTCGACCTCATCGACGATCTGCGTGCGGAGCACGGCACCGCGGTGCTGCTCGTCACCCACGACCTCGGCGTCGCCGCCGAGCGCGCGCAGCGGCTGGTCGTGCTCAACCACGGGCGGATCGTCGAGCAGGGGCCGACGGCCGACGTGGTCGCGGCGCCCACCGACCTCTATACGCGGCAGCTCCTCGCCGACGCACCGGCTCTCGCCGACGGATTCCGTGCGGCACCGGCTCCCCTGTATCTGCGGGATGCCGCGTCCGCGGCGGGGGAGAACCCGTACGCGATCGTCGCCGCCGGTCTCGTGAAGCAGTTCCGTGTGCCGGGGCGCGAGTCGTTCCGGGCCGTCGACGACGTGTCGTTCCGCGTGCGGAGGGGGACCACGCACGCGCTCGTCGGGGAGTCGGGCTCCGGCAAGACGACCACTGCGCGCCTGATCACGCGGCACCTCCAGCCCGATGCGGGGCGCATCGCCCTCGCCGGCGAACACGTGGACGCGCTGCGGGGGGCCGACCTGCGGCGCCTGCGCCGACGCATCCAGCTGGTGTACCAGAACCCGTTCTCGTCGCTCGATCCCCGACAGAGCATCGGGGCGATCATCTCGGAGCCGCTCGCGAACATCGGGGAGGGATCACGTGCCGAGCGCCGCGCCCGGGCCGCCGAGCTCGTCGATCGCGTCGCGCTGCCGGCGGACGTGCTGAGCCGCACGCCCCGGGAGCTGTCGGGCGGGCAGCGCCAGCGCGTCGCGATCGCTCGTGCCCTCGCCATCAGCCCCGACATCGTCGTGCTCGACGAAGCGGTCTCCGCGCTCGACGTGACCGTGCAGGCGCGGATCCTCGAGCTGCTCGAGTCCCTGCAGCAAGAGCTCGGCCTCACGTATCTGTTCATCTCGCACGACCTCGCCGTCGTCCGCGGCATCAGCCGCACCGTCTCGGTGATGCACGGCGGACGGATCGTCGAGGAGGGCACCACCGAGGACGTCTTCGCCCATCCCCAGCACGACCATACGCGCGAGCTGCTCGCAGCCGTGCCCGGCAGAACGGAGGTCGCCGCATGACGACGCTCGCCTTCTTCACCCGCCTGCTCGACGACGCTCCGCCTGCGGAACGGTACCGGCTCGCGACCGACCAGATCCGCCACGCCGAGCGCTTCGGCGTCGGCAGGGCGTGGGTCGCGCAGCACCATTTCCGCGCGGCCGAGGGCGGCCTGCCCTCGCCGTTCGTGTTCCTCGCGCACGCGGCCGCCCCGACGTCGGAGATCCGGCTCGGCACCGGCGTCGTGACCCTGCCTCTCGAGGACCCGGTGCGCGTCGCGGAGGATGCGGTGGTCGCGGACCTCCTCTCCGGCGGACGCCTCGATCTCGGTCTCGGCAGCGGCGGCACCCCTTCGTCGTTCATCCCGTTCGGCGTCGACGTCGCCGACAAGGCGCGGCTCTTCGACGAGAAGCTCGCGGTCCTGCAGGCCGCGCTCACAGGCGGAGACATCGGTGCGGGAAACCGGCTGCATCCCCAGGCGGGTGCGGTCCAGGATGCGGTGCCCCTGCGCGAGCGCGTCTGGCAGGCGACGTTCTCGCCGGCCGGAGGCACCCGTGCGGGGCGCGCATCGGACGGACTGCTCCTCTCGCGTACGCAGCCGCGACCGGCCGAGCGGCCGCACGCGACACTCGCGGAGGTGCAGGACCCGATCATCGACGCCTATCTCGATGCACTCCCTGTCGGCGTGCGGCCGCGGGTCACCGCATCCCGCAACGTCTTCGTCGCCGACGACCGGGCCGAAGCCCTGCGCTTCGCCGAGGTCGGGCTCCGGCGGGCGGCCGACGGCTTCCGCCGTGCCGGCCAGCGCATCCCGGGCGACACGCTCGACGAGCTCATCGCCGCTCTCGACACCCACCTCGGCACCCCCGACGAGGTCGCCGCATCCCTCGCCGCCGACACGACGCTCGCCCGCGCCGACGAGGTGGCGTTCCAGGTCCACTCGGTGGATGCGCCGCACGAGCACGTGCTGCGCTCCATCGAACTCTTCGCCACCGAGGTCGCGCCCGCCCTGGGCTGGACCACCTCCCGCACCCCCGAGAAGGAGATCGCATGACCGACACGATCGACACCGTCCTGGGCATCGCCCCGGGCGACGCGCTGGATGCGCTCCGCCGTCGCCGCCCCGTGACGCGCGAGCAGCTGCAGGCGAGCCACGACGCCCTGTTCTCGCCGGTGGATGACGCGGCTTTTCCCATCGCCGAGCGACACCTCGTCGCTGCGTTCGCGACGCGGCTCACGGCGGACGATGCGCTCGCGGCCTACTACGCGGACCATGCGCCGGCGGCTCTGAGGGACGTCGTGCTCGCGGAGGCGGTCGCCTCGTCCGCCGAGGGCCCTTTCGGGCATTATCGCGAGGCCGGCCTCGTCGCCGAGTCCACCGACGGCCCGCGCTACGAGACGATCGCGCACGAGGCGCTGAGTGAGCGCCTCGCCGCGGCTCTCACGCACGCGCACCTGCTGGTCTTCCGGCCGCGCGAGGCGGACGCCGACGCCCTCGACCGGCTGCTCGATGCGGGCTGGAGCGTGGACGGGATCGTGACGCTCTCGCAGCTCGTCGCCTTCGTCGCGTTCCAGCAGCGTGTCGCCGCAGGGCTGACGGCGCTCGCCCGCGCTGGAGTCCGCTCCATCGAGACGGAGGTCGCCGCATGAGCGGGCACACCCTGGCGTACGACGCTCCGTATCCGGGTGGGTTCACCCGCGCCGAGGTCGGTTGGCTGCCGTGGCTCGAGCCGCTGAATCCCGCCGAGCTCACCGACCGGCACTACGCGGGCCTCGTCGACCGAGGCCGTGCGGGGAGCGACTACTTCCGTCTCCTCGCGCGCGACCCCGAGATCCTCCGCGCCCGGACGCTCGTCGACAAGGACATCTTCTACAACACGTCCGAGGGCCTGCCGCGCGGGGATCGAGAGCTCGCCGCCGCCGCCGCATCCCGTGTCAATGGCTGCGTGTTCTGCGCCTCCGTGCACGCCCGCTTCGCCGCCCACTTCTCCGGCCGGGCCGCCGACGTCGACACTCTGCTCGCCGAGGGCGTCGCCGCCGATCTCGGCGACCGCTGGAACGCGATCACGGATGCGGCGGCAGCCCTCACGCGCACGCCGATCGAGTTCGGGTCCGCGGACATCGGACGCCTCCGCGCGGAGGGGCTCGATGACCTCGAGATCGCGGATGTCGTGCACGCTGCGGCCTTCTTCAACTGGGCCAACCGGCTGATGCTGTCGATCGGCCGCCCGGTCGCACCGCCGGACGGTGCCGCATGACGCTGCGGGTCGTCGGGGTGTCCGGGTCGCTGCAGGAGCCGAGCCGCACAACGGTGCTCGTGCGGGAGATCGTCGCCGAGGTGGCGCGCGTCGCGGAGGTCGAGTCCCGCGTCATCGAGCTCACCGCGGTCGGCCCGCGCCTCGCCGGGGCGCTCAGCCGCGCAGACCTCGCCGCCGACGTCGAGGAGGAGCTCCGCGCGATCGAGACGGCCGACCTCCTCGTCGTGGCGAGCCCGGTCTACCGCGGATCGTTCACCGGGCTCTTCAAGCACCTGTTCGACTTCGTCGACCAGTACGCGCTCCTCGGACACCCGGTGCTCTTGGCGGCGACCGGTGGTGGCGAGCGGCACGCGCTCGTCCTCGAGCACCAGCTGCGCCCGCTGTTCGGGTTCTTCCAGGCGCTGACGCTGCCGGTCGGCGTGTACGCGAGCACGAGCGAGTTCGACGGATACGAGCTGCGGGACGGCGCGGTGCGCGCCCGCATCCGCCGCGCCGTCGAGGCCGGGCTCCCGCTCGTCGAGCAGGTCGCGGCGACCCGCGTCTCGGAGTACGTCTCGGTCTGGTGATTCAGTGCCGGCTGCCGAGGGCGGCGTTCACGATGCCGGCGATCACGACGACCGCCGCCGAGACGATCGGGATGTACAGCGCCGTCGCGGTGCCGGCGGATTGCGCGATCGCCCCGGTCAGAGCGGCGGCGGCCGACTGACCGACGATGACGCTCGACCCGATGATCGTCATCACGGTCGCCGAACGTCCCGCCGGACTGTAGGCGGCGCCCAGGCTGTACTGCGTCACGAGCGTCGGGCCGATGCCGATTCCGATGACCAGCAGCGCCAGCGCCATGTGCCCGACGTCTCCGACGAAGGGCAGCGACAGCGACCCCACGAAGATGACGCCGGAGAAGGTCAGCCAGCGCGCGCGCAGCGAGAATCGCGCCGGGAAGAACATGACTCCGAGCGCGAAGATCGCGGACCCCACGCCCATCGCGCCGTACACGAGACCGGCTTCGGTCTCCGCGCCGCGGTCGCGCATGAAGGCGGTCAGCGACGTCAGCATGGATCCGAAGAACAGGCCCATGCCGAGCGTGCCGACGGTGACCGTCATGAGCCGTACGCCGAACAGCTCGCGCGCC
Source organism: Microbacterium candidum (assembly GCF_030315975.1). GTDB lineage: Bacteria > Actinomycetota > Actinomycetes > Actinomycetales > Microbacteriaceae > Microbacterium > Microbacterium candidum. Next base: position 1,261,212 of record NZ_JASXSZ010000001.1, read on the forward strand.
GGCGCCTGCACGACGAGGTCCGCCGTGACGAGCGGGACGCCCGGCTCAGCGGCCCGCAGGGTCCGGCCCGACGGATGCAGCGCGAACGCCGTGACGAAGACCGCGGTCAGCACCGCCGCGCCGATGATCGGCGCCGCGGGGGTGAACGCGGTCGCGAGGACGCCGACGACGACGGGCCCGAAGACGAAGACGATCTCGTCGGCCGCGGACTCGTACGCCATCGTGGCGTTCAGGATGCGGGGGCGCCGCGCGCGCGGGAACGCGCGGTCGATGATGCCGACGAGTCGGCTGCGCGACATGGGCGACACCTGCGGTGCGGTCGCGCCGACGAGGAGCGAGGTCACGAGGATCGCGGCAGCCGGGAGGGGGCTGAAGACGACCCACGCCAGGGCGACGAGCACGAGGCTGTTCGCGATGCCGGTCGCGAGTACGACGGGGCGCTGTCCGAACCGGTCGGCGGCGGCGCCGATGAGCGGGCCGCAGATCGCCGCGCCGAGGCCGACCATCGCGGAGTTCACGCCGCCGAGGGCGAGGGAACCGCGGCCCGCGACGACGAGCGTCAGCACGCCGACGACCATCATCGCGTAAGGGAATCGGGCGATGAGCGCGATGGGGAAGTACGCGAAACCCGTTGCGCGGATGAGACCCGGTTCCTTCTCCGTCACGTCCGCCTCCTCCCGCGCGCGCCCAAGCGTCCCATCCTATCGAGGCCTCTTCGTCACACGCAGGCCCGCGCTTCTGGGCGAGGAGTAGCGTCACGAACATGACCGGCATCCTCGGCACCGTGCATCCCATTCTTCTCGGCCCGTTCGGCGGACTCTCGTCCATCGAGCTGACCGCGGCGGTGAGCGAGCTCGGGGGTCTCGGCGGCTATGGCCTCTACGGGTATGCGCCGGATCGCATCCGGGACACGATCGCGCAGCTGAAGGATGCGACCTCCCGGCCGTTCGCGGTGAACCTGTGGCTGCCGACGGGCGACGAGGTCGTGCCGTCGCACCTGGATCTCACGCCGTTCATCGATGCGCTCGAGCCGCTGTACGCGGAGGTCGGCCTCGAGCCGCCGGAGCCGCCCACCTCGTTCCTCCCCGACGTCGACGCGCAGCTCGACGCGGTGCTGGAGGCGGAGCCCGCCGTCCTCACCCTCGTGTTCGGCGCGCCGTCGCACGAGCTCGTCGAGCGCGCGCACGCGCGCGGCATCCTCGTGGTCGGCACGGCGACGACGGTCGCCGAGGCGGTCAAGCTGGATGCCTCCGGGGTCGACGCGATCGTCGCGAGCGGCTCCGAGGCCGGCGGCCACCGCGTCTCGTTCCTCGCCGCCCCGGAGCGCTCCCTCGTCGGCACCTTTGCGCTCGTGCCGCAGGTCGTCGACGCGGTGCACGTTCCCGTGGTCGCGGCCGGCGGCATCGCGGACCGCCGCGGAGTGGCGGCGGCGTTCGCACTCGGCGCCTCGGGCGTGCTCGTCGGCACGGCCTTCCTGCGCACGCGCGAGTCAGCGGCGACGGATGCGCACCGCCGCGCGATCGCCGGTGCCGCCGACACCTCGACCGTGCTCACCCGGGCGATGAGCGGGCGGCTCGCCCGCGGCATCCCGAACCGCGCGATGCGCGAGATCGAGGCGAGCGGTGTGATCGCGCCGTTCCCCGCGCAGAACTGGCTGACGGGGAAGTTCCGCGCGGCCGCGGGCGCTCAGGGTCGCGGGGATCTCGTGTCGCTGTGGGCGGGTCAGGCGGCAGGGCTCGCCCGCCGCGAGACCGCCGCGGAGGTGTTCGCGGAGCTCGCCGCCGGCGTCCCCGCAAGCGGCTGAGGATTCGTCACATCGCTGTCGTCGCCGCACCCTAGGATGAGCGCATGATCGCCCTCGACAACATCGCGAACACGACTGCCTACACCGGCTCCTATGCCGCCTGGGGGTGGGTCGGCCTGGTGTTCTACATCCTTGTGGTCGTCGCCCTCTGGAAGGTCTTCTCGAAGGCGGGGTGGCCCGGCATCCTCGCGATCATCCCGATCGTGAACCTCTTCATCCTCGTGAAGATCGCGGGCTGGTCGGCCTGGCTCGGGCTGCTGTGGCTCATCCCGATCGTCAACGTCGTGTTCGGCATCCTGGTCGCGCTGCGCGTGGGTCGCGGGTTCGGCAAGGGCGGGGTGTTCTCGTTCTTCCTGCTGTGGCTGTTCAGCGTGATCGGCTACTTCATCATCGGATTCGGGAAGGCGGCCTACACGAAGCCCGTGTAGAGCCGACTGATCCCCTTGGCACGCCGCGCGAAGAAGGCCGCGCCGCCCCCGGAGAAGACCGGGGACGGCGCGTCTCGCGTGCTCGGCGGTGACAAGCCGCGCGTGCGCGACCAGGTCGCCGAGGGCGTCTACATCGCGGCGGCCGCGACGCGCCTCGCGCTCAAGAACAGGATGCTCGTCGAGATCCTCGCGGGCGGCGCCGACTTCGACGTCGATCGGTTCGTGCCGGAGGCGAAGGAGACCCTCCTCGCGCTCGCCGACGAGGCGGACGAGGATGCGGAGCGCACGCGCAGGGAGGGGAAGAAGGCGAGCCGCCGCTTCCGCGATCCCTACGGTTCGCACGACTACTCGAGTCGCGACGTGCGCAATCTGCGCCGGCGACGCAAGCAGTCCGAGCGCATCGCGGCGGAGCTGCGCGAGCGGGCCGGTGACGACGCGCAGCTGCGCGAACTCGTCGAGGCCGCGCGCGAGGCCGCATGGGCGGACGTGTCCCGCAACATCGACCGGACGCTGCGCATCGAGGCAGCCCGGCCCGACCTCGACCCAGACTACGAGCAGATGCGCGAGGCGCGGATGCAGTCGCTCCGCCTCGTCGATCTGCCCCGGCTCGCGGCGCACAAGCGGCGCCTCGAGGAGATCCGTTCGGGCGAGACGGACGAGACCCCGCCCGATTCGTGAGATCGCCCGCTCGTAGGGTATGGTTGAGGACGTTGTGCGCGAGAGCGCAGAGCACGCGCCTGTAGCTCAATGGATAGAGCATCTGACTACGGATCAGAAGGTTGGGGGTTCGAGTCCCTCCAGGCGCGCACTGTGTTGAGACAGTAGGCTAACGGCCCCCGCTTCGGCGGGGGCCGTTGTCGTTTCCTCAACGCCCTCCGCGAACCACTCCATGGACTGGCCAACGGCTCGCGCCCACTTGACCATGTTCGACATGCTCGGCTCAGTGCGGCCCTGCTCCCACGCTGAGACGGCGCTACGGGAGACGCCGCACCGGGCGGCAATCTCTGCCTGCTCCAGCCCTGCCCAGATGCGGGATGTCTTCATCCTGCGCGCGAGGCCTACGCCTGTTGATGGCCTCATGGCGTCGATTGTGCTCATGACGTGAGTCTAGAACCGTCACGACACAAAAAGCGACACGCCGCGCTCAATCCACACTTCCGCGTGTCGGGCGTGCTTGCGTACCTTCATGACACAAATCACGACACGACGGGATGATTCACGCGGCCCACCATTGTCCCTGCCCGACGACGGGCGGGGACAACTGAACACGTGGGGCGTTGAGGCCCCGACTACGCGGTAGGCGACCGCGAAACAAGAGGCAGACAACCTGCCGCCCCACCCTGCGAGCCGGGGAACGGGTGCCATTCCGCGAGACGCGACGCGGGCCGGTCAAGGCATGACCGGGCGGCCCATCCCCACATGGTGCGTGCGTCTCATCTCCCGTCCGTGACGCGCCTTACCGCGCGTGCCGTGCTGACCGCCCTGGCTCCGTCCCTGGCTCCGTCAAGCACGTGTCCCTCCCGAGTCTCACCCGAGATAGGGGGGGCCATACCTCCCAACCCTCACCATCCCTTCACCATCAAGCACAGATGAACGGAAGACCCGTGACCAAGACCATCCCCACCGCGGAAGAGTGCGAAGCCGTCCGCGCCGACCTGCTCGACCTTGCCGACGCTGGCAAGACCATCGCGAAGGACGCCGCCGCCCGCCACCTCATGCGCACCCACAAGACCGCGCACGACATGGCCGCCAAGTGCAGCGCCGCCGCATCCCGCATCCGCCGCACACACTCATCCCTCGCCAACGCCGAGGACTTCATGGCCGTCGCCGTCGATGTCCTCGCAGACGCAGCCCACGCACTCGGGGAGTCCAACCATGGCCACCACTGAGCCCACCGTCCTCGACCTCGCTCGGCCCATGGTTGACGCCTACGCGCGCGCTGTAGACGAGACGACGCTCCGATTCCTGACCGAGGCCACTGAGTACGACGACGGCAACGGCATGACCGTATCGCCCATCGCGGACGCGACTACCCAGCGGCGACGCCTCGCCGGGCGATGCGGGATGCCCATGCACAACGCCTGCACGTGCGTCCGCTACGCCGGGCACAACGGTGCCTGCAACTGCCGCTACGGGCACGCACTGCCTGGCGACCCCGACCGCGTCCGCGTCGAACGCTCCGCCGACCCGTACGACAACCGCACGGGCATGCCGTGGCTCGTCATGAAGGGCGAACGGGTCATGATCCGCACCGCCACCTGGGCCAACGCCATGGACTGGGCAAAGGCGTTCGTATGAGCACCGCGATCAAGCGCGACGCCGACTCTCGCAAGGTGCCGCCCGCCTCGACCACGAATGAGGACCGCGTATGCCGCTCCACCACGAGCAAGGATCGCGGCTACTGTGGCCGACGCTCCGCACCGCTCGCCGCCACCTGGGCCGGGACCGTCTGCAACGACTGCAAGGCCGCAGCCCGAGCCGATGGGCTCGACGTATGAGCCTCATCCGCGACGGCTTCGCCGCATGGCGCGAGTGCCGAGCGGACTACGAGCTTGCCCTCTACGCCCAGTACATCCGCGCCGAGGCCGCAACCAACGGAGCCATGCTCAACGAGCGAGGCCGAGCCCGAGGCATCGACCCGCTGAGCCTGTTCATGGGCAACGCCACGCGCGCCAACGCCTACGCCAGCGAAGAGCTACGCGAGCACTGGGCATCCGACCCGCGCGTAACCTTCGCCGCCTTCGAGCGCTCATGGTCCGCCGAGCCGGTATATGCAGATGAATGGAACGGCGAGGCGTGCACGTGTGGCGGGCGCGGGCGACCGTGCTTCACGTGCTCGACCGCTGGGGACTGGGCGACCGTATGACCTCCAAGCATCAGACGCCCGAGTACCGCCGCAACGCATTGACTATCCGCGAGCGGGTCACAGCGGCGCACCGCACCGGCAGGCCCGTCGCCTGCTGGCGATGCCGACGACCCATCGCACCCGGCCAGCCCTACGACGTGGGGCACGTCCAAGGCGCGACCGGCTCCACACTCCGCGACCTCGCGCCCGAGCACCGCCACCGCACCGCGCACTGTGTGGGCAACCGAGCCCACGGCGGCAACCTCGGCGCACGCATCACCAACTCCCGACACACACCCACGACACCCGCAGGAGACACGACGACATGGAACATCTGACGCGACGCATCCTCATCGTTGACGGCAGCATCATTACCGTGCCGCTGGAGAGCGCGGCGCAACGCGCGCTGGAGCGCTGGCTCTTCGCGCACGTGGAAGAGGTCCGCGCCGTGCTCGCGCCGTTCGGGCTCGACCCGAATGAAGTAGAACTGCCCACGTTCGTACGTGTCGTGTACCGCGATGAACTGCACCCGGCACCGGTGGATGGCAAGTGCGGACGGCGATGGATCGACCTCACTGACAGCGAGCACACGTGCGGCCTGCCCGAGCATGACGGGCGCACCCACATCTGCTCGTGCGGATGCGAGTTCGAGCCGGTCGAGTCGAACGGATGAGCGAGGTCGAGTCTTTGAAAGAATCCGTCGCAACTCCCGCCTCCGGCAGCAAAATCCCCCCCCTGGATGAGGGCGACTCGTGCCCGTGGGCGTGGCCGTCCGACTGGGAACAGGGTGACGAGGAGGAGGGCCGGAAGCCGACGCCGCTCCCGCCTGCCGTCGCGCGGCACCCGCTCATGGAAGAGTCAGCGTGGGTCGCTCTGCGTGACTCGGGTCGCCGCCCGCTTGACGTGTCCGAACTCGTTACGACCTACCAGAGCCGCGCCGAATTCCTCGTGGGCGTCTGGCTGCTCAATGACACGGTGCCGCGCCGCATCAACCCGGATGGTCTGCTGGGCAACCTTCAGCCGCAGATGCTCATGGAGGTCGATGCGCTCGCCGCGGGCAAGCGCAACAACGCGATCTTGGAGCCGCGCCGATCCGCGAAGACGGCGAGCCTGTGGTGCGTCAAGATGGGGCGCTGCTGGATGCGTCCTGTCTACTTCGCCGGGTACACGATGCTGACCACCGCGAAGAAGGCCAACGAGCGATTCAAGCTCGACGTGCGTGACCCGATCATCCGCCGCTGGCGCGACAAGCGTGAGCGGCCCGTCAAGATCAACGAGTCGAACGGATCGATGGGCGTCGAGTTCGAGAACGGCTCGAAGCTCTCCGTCCTCTCACCGAACGGCGATGACGTGCGATCCGGCGCGTACGACATGCTGACGCTCGATGAGGGCGGCGAGCCCGAGCCCGACGTGTGGGATGACATCGTTGGCGCGGTCGTACCGTCGTTCGACACCCGGCCCGGCGCGCAGCTCGTCTATGCGGGAACGGGCGGCAAGTACCGCGACGGCTCGCACTTCTGGGCCACCCTCCACGACGCCGAGGCCGGGCGGCTCCGCTACGGCGTGCCGGACGATGCGAAAGATGCTGACCTCGACACGTGGGAGAAGGTTGCTCCCATCATCGAGCGCATCCACCCGGGTCTGGACGGGCTCACAACCCTCGCCACGATCCGCGGCAATTTCCCCATCCTCGGCCCGGCGCGCTTCGCAATGGAGTATCTGAACCACTTCGGCCGGGCCTCCGGCAACGCCGCGCTCATCGCCGCGTCGGACTGGGAGACGACCCGCACCGACTCGCCGCCGCCCGAGGGTGTGCCCGCCGCCTCGCTCGCGTTCGCCGTCCACCCGGGCGGCGCGTTCGTCTCGGTCGCGGTCGCCTGGCACCTGGCCGACGAATCGCCCGACCTCGCCCGCGCCGCGTGGGCGCTCGACGGTGACGACACCGACGCCGCCCCGCCCCGAGCCGGGTTCAAGCTCGTGCACCATCAGCACGGCACGGCCGGGATGCCTGCGACGCTCTGGCGGCTGTGGAAGCAACTCCGGCTCCCCATCGTCTACGACGACGCGCCCCAGGAGAAGGCCATCATCCAAGATCTGCTGAGGCAGGCGCGGCCTCGACCGGCCGTCGATCTGGTGCGCTTCGGGGACAAGTCCGTCGCCGCGACGCGGCTGCTCAACGGGCTCCGACACGGGCAGGTAGAGCACTGGGCGCAAGACCAGCTTGACGATGCCGCAGCGGTCGCGATTGAGCGCGTCGCGGGCAAGTCTCGGCTCATCGGCACCGCCGACCCGACAGACGACGTGACCCCTCTCGAAGCCGCGTCGCTCGCGCTGCTCCGCCTGCCCGAGCCGACCCGCGCCGAGAAGTTCGCGCCCATCGTTGTGGGATAGCTACAGCGACACGCCGAAGATCGTAGTTGACAACACACAACACCTTGTGTGCATAGTCAGTTGTCGATGACCTGGATATCTCGACTGCTCTTCGGCCCGCCCGCGTCGGCGGCGACCGTCCTCGGCGTCGCCGCGCGGGGCGGCTCGCCGCTCATGCCGTGGACGGCACCGAGCGAATTCACGGCGTTCGTCTGGTCCGACATCTACAGCGGCGCGGCGGGGGATGCCGTCACCCGTGACACGGCCATGCGCGTCGCCCCGATCAAGCGCGGCCGTGCGCTCATCGTCTCGCTCTGCTCAGACCTCCCGCTTGTGCAGGGCTCCAGCCTCGACGGCGCGGGGGAACTCGTGCCCGACGCGACACAGCCCGCCTGGCTCACGACCGGCGCAGGCGCACAGACCGCTTGGCACCGGATGGCGCTGACGCTCGATGACCTGATCTTCGGCGGCTGGTCCCTCTGGGTCGTCGTCCGCGAGCCGGGCACCGTCCAGCCGGACGGGACCACCGTCCCCGGCTCGATCATCGAGGCCGGGCGTCTGCACCCGTCGCGCTGGGCGTTCGACCAGTCCAGCCCCACTGGCGTCGCCATCGACAACCGCCCGGTCATCGACCCGGCATCGGTCATCCTCATCGCGGGGCCGGATGAGGGCCTGCTGTCCGTCGCCGCCGACGCGATCCGTGGATGGCGTCACATGGAAGAGGCTTGGGTTGGCCGCGTGCGCAACCCCATCCCCGCCATGGTGCTGCACGAGAAGGCCGAGAACGGCGTAAGCCAGACCGAGGCAGAGGCGTACGTCGCCGCCTGGGCAAAGAACCGCCTCTCGCCCAACGGTGCCGTGGGCTTCCTCCCCGCGTCGCTTGACCTCGAAGTGCACGGCGAATCGTCCGCCGACCTGTTCACCGAGGGCCGCAACGCCGCCCGCATCGACATCGCCAACCATCTCAACCTTCCCGTCTCGATGCTCGACGGCTCGCCCGCGACCGCCTCGCTCACCTACGCGACGCAGGAGGGCACGCACGCGCAGATCGTCGATGACCTGGAGTACTGGCTTGCGCCCATCGAGGCGCGCCTATCCCAGCCCGACGTGTGCCCGACCGGGCGTCGCGTCCGGTTCTCCCGCGAGAACCTGACCGCCGCGAGCGGACAGCCGTACGGCGCGACCGCCGCGCCCCAGCCCAAGGAGGTAGCCGCGTGACAGATGCACTCTTCGCCGTCGATGTCGCAGCCCGCACCGTGCGAGGCCTGCTCATCCCGTTCGGTGAGCTTTCCCGCCCCTCGATCAGCGGGGCCGAGCCCGTCATGTTCAGCGCCAACACCGCGCTCGACCTGCCCGCCGACCCCATGGTGGCCACGCTCTACGACAACGAGCACGACCGGTTCAGCCCCCGCGGCCGGGGCGCAGCGTTCGAGAGGACTGAGGCGGGCATCGTCGCGACGTTCGCCATTGCCCGCACGCCCGAAGGCGACGCACTGCTGACGCGCGCCGCCGACGAGACGCAGCCCCGCCCGAAGCTCTCCGCCGAGATTCGCGGCCTCGTCCGCCGAGGCGCAGACGCGATCCGCGGCACGCTCACGGGCGCATCCATCGTCACGGAAGGCGCATTCGCCGGGGCGCACCTGTTCGCCGTGGCTGACGCGATCACCGAAGAGACGCCCGCCCCGACCCCGCCCGCAACCACCAACGACCGCCAGGAGGCCAACATGACCACTCCCGTTCTCGACGCCCTCGGCCAGACGCCCGCCGCCCCGACCGACAACGCGCCCGACACGTCCCTCAACGCGCTCTACGCCGCCACGGCAGGTGGCACGCAGGAGGAGCGCGACCGGTTCAACACCAACACGGGCGAACTGTTCGCGCTCTCGACCATGACGCAGGCGAACGGCGCAGCCGCGACGCCGCCCGCCTATCTGGGCGAGCTCTGGCGTCGCCGCCCCTACAACCGCCGATTCGTGCCGCTGCTCAACCAGGCACCGCTGCTCGCGCACCAGGTCTACGGCTGGCAGTGGGTCGAAGGCAAGGAGCCGAACGTGGGCGACTACGCGGGCGGCGCGGCCGATGTCCCGTCGAACGTGCTCGACACCGTGCAGATTCCCGCCGCAGCGGCGCGCATCGCGGGAGGCCACAAGCTCGACCGCAAGTTCATCGACTTCAACGACCAGGCCGTCATCGCGTCGTACTACGACCACATGACCGAGGACTACGCGCGTAAGAGCGATGCCAAGGCGCTCGCCACGATCCTCACCGCGGCCAACTTCACGGTCACCGCACCCGGCGCTGTCCCCGCAGGCATCCCGAAGGGGCTCGCCGCCATCGTGGACGGCGCGCTCGACGTGATCGGCACCGAGAACACGCCCGGCTTCGCGCTCGTGGATGCGCCCCTCTGGCGAGACATCATCCTCAGCACCGATAAGGCGGGCGTCCTCACCTACCTCATGGCCGCGATGGGCCTCGAAGAAGGGCAGCTGGAGGGCTTCAAGATTCGGCCGGCCACGCTCGGTGTCGCCGCCGAGGCGGGCAAGGTCGTCATGGTCGGCGCGAAGGAGTCGGCCACGTTCTACGAACTGCCCGGCGTCCCGATCCGCGTCGAAGGCCTCGACGCCCACCACGGCACCATTGACCCCGCCGTGTACGGCTACTGGGCCGCGATCAGCAACAACGCGAAGGCGCTCCGCAAGGTCCTCACGGTCTGAGCCAGGCGCGCGCCGGGCTGGCCACGAGCCCCCGGCGCGCGCCCACCAACCCGCCCCACCCAACACGGAAAGGATGACGGATGCCGACGCACTGGCTCGACCCGACCACCCCGGCCGACCTCGACACCATCGAAGTGCTCTGGCCCGAGGCCGGTCAGATCATGAACGTGGATGCGCTCGTGCTCATCCTCGCGAGCGCGCGCAATGAGTGCGTCGCGTTCGCGCCCACCCTCGCAGCGGGCGAGGCGATGCCCGAGGGTTGGCCGGTCGCGCAGGTCATGCAGGCCCGCAACAAGTACAACGCCGCCCTCGCGGCTGGCTCGCCGGATGGCACGTTCGATGGGTCGTCGTACGGGCTCACAGCGCACCCGCTCGACTGGCAGGTCATGCAACTGCTCCGCCCGCGCCGAGCGATGGGGGCCATCGTATGAGCGTCCGCAAAGACCTCGAAGCACAGATGAGTACCGACTGGGCCGCCATCCCCGCCCTGTCCAAGTTCCACGTCCGCGCCACAGAGAAGGCGCTTGACGACATCCGCAAGCCGACCGCCCTCATCCGGCAACAGAGCATCGCCGTCTCCAAGGCCGCGCCCGTGTCTCACTCGGACGTCGGCATCCTCGTCACCCTCATCTCACACTTCCAAGACCCCGACATGGCAGCCGACGCGCTGGAGGATGCCGTGCCCGCCGCGCTGGAGTACTACCGCACCCACTACGTGCAGACCGAGACGGCCACCGCCGTCGCCTACGCGAACCGCAGCGCGTACGACATCCCCGTCACCGTCATCGCCCACAACTGATAGGAGGCCCACCCATGGCCGCAATCGCCGTCAAGCCGTACGTCTTCAAGAACTGCGTACTCAACATCAAGGACGGGGCCACCGACCTCGGCACCTTCGAGGCCGCCGTCTCGTCCGCCGTGCTCACCCCGTCCGTGTCCGTCGTCACCTGGCAGGGCGGCATCCCGGCCAGCGTCTTCCAGGACACAACCACGCCGGTCTGGGTCTTCGACCTCAAGCACGCGCAGGACTGGGAGACGGCAGGCTCGCTGTCCAACGTCCTCGCGGCCAACGCGGGCAAGGCGCTCACCTTCGCTCTCACCGGCAACGGCTCCGCCGCCGCACCCAAGAAGGCCACCTTCACCGCCATCTGCGTGCCCGGCCCGTACGGGGCCGACGTGGGCAGCGTGGCCGAGGCCGCAGTCTCGATGCCCGTGACGGTCGCGCCCGTCTTCGCGTAACCGCTGTCAGGTAACGCCTGACAACGAATCGACCAGGAAGGGGCGGCGCGTGCAGATCGATGCGAAAGCGTCACGAGAGTTCCAAGCGGCGATCTTCGCCGTCCGCGCTCTCGACAAGACGCTACAGCGGATGATCCGCCAGCACGTCAAAGCCGTCGCCGCCCCTGAATGGTCGAAAGCACTCGACCGTCGCGCATCCACCGCGCTCGACCGCAAGGTGATCGCGGGTACCGCGACTGTCGCCGTGTCCAACCAGAACGTCAAAGTCAAGGCCGCGAGCAAGGGCCGCCCGCTCTCAGGCGGGCTCAACCCCAAGACCGACTATCCGGGCGTCGAGTTCGGCGCGAAAGACGACCTTGCCACCTACCGGACCCGCAGCCGGAAGGGCAAGAGCTACACCGTCACCCGGCACACCGCCCGACAGCTACCCCGCCGCAACCCGAGAGGCCGCGTGTTCTACCCCGCCGCCCGCGAAATGATCCCGCGCATCGGGTCCCTGCTCGTCCAGACCATCGTCAAGACCATCGCCAACGCCATCGAAGGGAAGCAAGAGTGACCGGGCTCAGCATCGATATCGCGATGAACGCACGCGCCGCACAGGCAGGCGCACGCGACCTCGCCAAGTCCCTCGACGGGGTAGCCGACTCCCTCGATGACGTAGCCGCAAACGCAGGCCGCGACGGCGACCGCGTAGAACGATCCTTCCGCGACATGATCGAGTCAGCCCGCAAGGCAGACCGCGCCATCGATGATGTCGGCACCACGGGCGGCAAGAGCTTCGGCCGCGTCAAGGACGGCGCCAAAGAAGCACAGAACGAGATCGGCCAGAACTTCGGTGAAACCATCTCATCCTTCCGCGGCGACCTGTCCGACCTCGGCCAGATCGGGCAGGACAGCCTTGGCGGGCTCTCCTCGTCTCTCGCGGGAATGGGCCCGGCTGGTGCAGCCGCGGGCGTCGGACTCGGCGCCATCGCCGCAGGCGTCGGCGTCATCACATCGGCGTTCGAGAACGCCGCCAAAGCGACCGACGAAGCCAAGGACTCGGCCTTCCAGTACGGGCTGACCGTCGAAGCATCCGGCAAGTACGCCGACGCGGCGGCGCGCATCAACGAACTCACGGGCTCCATTGAGGGGCTTAAGCGGATTCAGGACCTTGAGACCGTCTCGGGCTGGAAACAGAAAGACGTGCTCACCGCCCTCGCCACGGGGGACGGGCTCCCTGCCCTCGCCAAGGCATTCAACGACGGCGCGAACAACACGATGATTGCGACCAACCGCGTGCTCGAACTCCAGGGCGCGCTGGATGGCACAAAGCAAGGATTCGCGCTCGCCAAGGACGCCGCCAAGCTCAACGAGCGCGCCTTATACGACCTCGCGACCTCGGCCGGGAAAGCAACGGGGGAGGTTGACGACCTCGGCAATGCGGTCATCACTCTTCCCGGCGACAAGAAGGTTGTTATCGACGCCGACACGCACACGGCATATGAGGACATCGACGCGCTGGAGAAGCGAAATATCACCGTAGACCTACGAGTCAATACCGCCACCGCTCGCAACGACCTTGAGCGGTTCCGTGGGCAGTTCTCCACATTCACAGTTACGCCGAAGGTCGGGCCGCTTAAGGAGGGCTACAAATGGCAGTGACGATCACCGCGGGAGCGGCTGTCATTAGCCCCATCCTGATTCACGGCTTCGAGTCGTCGCGTGAGGCGGGCACCATCGTTCACGACGTGATCGGCCGCGCCAACCCTGACATCACGCTCCGTCCCGCGAGCCTGCGAACTGGCACCGCGCGGCTCCTCTTCGCTGATGAGACGGCATCGAAGAGCGCAGAGGATGCGCTCTCGCTCGCCGTCACGTGCACCCTGACGACCGAGTTGGCGTCGGCGTCGTTCCCGTTCGTTGTGCGTGGCCCGATCACCCGCACTCTGAACGAGTCGCGCGTGACCTGGCTCGTCGCGTTCGAATTCCAGGAAATCGCCCCGTGACCATCCAGACGGATAGCGTGCGGGCGTGGCTCATCGGGACGCCTGATGTTGAGTTGACGGTGAAGCGCGCGGGCGATTTGTCGTTGGATCAGGGACGAGCGCCGCACGTACAGGGCACGCTCACAATCGCCCGCCCGACGCTGGCGACGCTGACCGCGCTCGACCCGCGTCTCGGTGCTCGTGTCCGTGTGACGAAGGCGATCACGACGGCGACCGGCACAGCCTCGCGCAGCTTCGACCTTGGCATCCGCTCCCGTGCCCTCTCGCAGCGTTCCGCCGTGGTCGTGCTGGAGCTCGCGTCAGATGAGGCGCTGCTGGACGACTGGGCACCGCTCGCCCTGGACGCGTCGTGTGTCGCGAAGGCGGGAAGCCTCCGCCAGGTCGTGAACTACGTGCTCGGCAAGGTCATCCCCGGGGCGGCGCTGGCCGCATCCCCGGCGCTGGATGCGCAGATGACGATGCTCGACGTTGATAACCTCGTCGCGAACCCGTCTGTCGAGGTTGATACGTCCGGGTGGGCGACATGGTCGGCGGGCTCGGTCTCGTCGGCGCGGCTCGTCGCGGCGACTCCTGAGGGTGCCGCGTTCTACCGGTGCACGTTCAATGCTGCACAGTCCGCTGTCGGGTATGGCATCTACGCGGCGGGAATCCCGGCCCGCCCCGGCACGAGCTATACCAGCTCGATCTGGGTCCGCTCGTCGAAGGCGCAGACCGTGCGCTGTGGCATCGAGTTCATCAGCTCGACCAGCACCGCGGTCGGGTCCGCTGTCGGCCCGTCCGTGGCAGTCCCCGCCGACGTGTGGGTGCGCATCGCATGCGCCGATGCGCTCGCCCCGGCCGGGACAGCGACGATCACGACCACCGTGTACGGGGATGCCGGTGCGGTCGCGTGGGCGAACTTCGACCGCCTCGACGCGGACGGCCTCCGCGTCGGCCCCACCGCCTCGGAACCGCTCGTCTGGAAGCCCGGTGTCAGCGGGCTTGAGTTCCTGTCCACGCTCGTGCAGAAGGCTGGCTACCGGCTCGTGTGCGATGAGTCCCGCACCTGGACTCTCCGCGACGCCACCTACACCGCGCCCGGTTCTGTGACGGTCGCATACGGGGTCAACCTCATCGAGGGCGACGACACCCTCAGCCGGGACGACGAGACATGGATGGATGCCGCGATCTGCCGATACCGGTGGACCGGCGCCGGGGGCGCGTCGATGGAAGCAATCGACGCATACTCGCTGACCGGCTCCTACACGAGCGCGCAGACTATCGATATCTCCGCCCCGTATCCCGGGCCTGGGCGCGCCATGTACGCCGTGCAGCGGGCGCAGGGCCGCGGACGTGAGGTCACCGCGACCCGCATCACCGACCTGACCGCGAACGCCGAACAGCCCATCGAGATCACTCTCGACGGCGCGCCCATCCAGACCGGCGTGGCCCAGTCCGTCCGGTTCGACCTCGCCCGCGACGAGATCACCGTCACCGCCCGCACCGTCGATACCCCAATCGGTGCGATCGACCGGCTCGCCGGAACCATCGACGCCCTCCCGGGCACCATCGACGCCCTCTGACAGAAAGGACACCCCGATCATGGCAATCGGAGACGACGCCGTAGCAGCCGGGATGATGAAACTCCTCGGCACAGCACTCGCGAACACCATCGCGACCGAAATCAACCGCACCCGCGACTACATCGCCCAGAAGCTTGCCTCGCTGACTGCAACCACCCTGAAGACCAACGGAGTCAGCGGCGCGGGGACGTCCAACGCGCAGGCCGACATCGAGTATCTGCAAGACGAGATCGATGCCGACCGCGCGAACATCACGGGCCTACAGGGCACCGTGAGCGGGCACACGACTCAGATCGCGAGCAAGGCGTCGCTCGGCTCGGATGTCAGCTTCGGGCACATCTTCACCCCGGCAGGACGTTCCACCCCGGTCGTGTCGTCGTACGTCGCCGCGTACCTCAACACAGACGGCCGAATCGGCGCGTCCCCGTCGTCCAGACGGTTCAAGAAGGACATCGCCGCGTGGACACCCGACCTGCAAGCGCTGCTCGCGCTCCAGGTCGTCACCTACCGATACCGGGCCACGCTGTTCGACACCAGCGACCCGAACCGCAAAGCACCGCCGCTCGAGGTCGGCGTGATCGCGGAAGACCTCGACGCGCTCGGCCTGTACTGGCTCGTCGTGTACGACGACGACGGCCTCCCGTTCGCCGTCCACTACGACAAGATCGCCCTCGCCCTCGCCCCCCTCATCCAGGACCACGAGGCCCGCCTCACCGCACTGGAGGACAAGCCGTGAAGCTCCCGATTCCGTTCGATGATCCGGCAACCTACCCCGGACACTCCGGCGTCGATTTCGCGCAACCACGTGGCACACGGTTCAGGGCATCCGGGGACGGCGCCGTGACGCTGCGCCGCACGACACCAGCAGGGGGCAACATGATCTGGGTCGAATACGACGCCCTCCCCACAGGCGCAGGCGTGGGCTACGCCCACATGGACTCCTGGACCGACTGCCCCACAGTCGGGACACGCGTCACCGAGGGGACCGTGCTCGGCCGCGTCGGATCATCCGGCCATTCGACCGGCCCACACCTTCACGTCGAAGTCGCCGGACACGCGACCACAGCCGGATTCTGGGAATTCTTCGACCCCATCCGCGTCATCTCACCCCTACCCACCACCGCGGCCAGCAGCCCGCACCCGATTACGGAGGAACCCGACATGGACGCGACACAGTCCAAGCAACTCACCGAGATTCACCAGGCGATCTTCGCCCGCAAGAGCGACGGCCCCGGCTCCTGGGACGGCATCGACCAGAAGCTCGGCATCCTCGTCGCCCAACTCGGAGAAATCCGGCAGGCGATCTTCGCCCGCAAGAGCGACGGCCCCGGCTCCTGGGACGGCATCGACCAGAAGCTCGGCATCCTCGTCGCCCAGGTCGACGCGATGCGATCGGCTTCCCGATGAAACGCATCCTCAACCCCAAGGTACGCCGCTGGCTCTACGGCGTGAGCATCGCAGGGCTCGGCGTCGCCGTGTTCTACGACCTACTCCCGCCCGAATCCCTCGCCGTCTGGGTGCCGCTCGTCGTCGCCCTGCTCAACGTCCCCAAGGAAGGAGGTCCGCCCACAGATGCCGGATGAGGACACCGACCACGACCGACTCGTCAGGATGGAAGGGAAGATCGACACGCTCATATTCGGGCGCAACGACCACGAGGAACGCATACGCGCTCTCGAAGCACGCCGCACCATCAGCCCTGCACAACTCTGGGGCGCGGCCTGCGCGCTCGTCGGCGTCCTCGTCGGCCTGAGCGTGCTCAGCCGGTTCGTCCTCGAAGTGATTGTCCGCTAAGCGCTCGGCTGGGCGCGCTGCATCCCCCACAGGATCAGCGCGCCCATTCCGGCAATCACGCCAATCGCCAGGGGGATAAGCGCCGCCCACACGGGTATGCCGCCCTCCATCTGCATCGTCTCGATGTTGTACGTTCGCGTCGCTCCCGCGAGCGAAACGCCCAGCAGGACGACCCCGACCACGAGGCCAACGACCGCGACGACAGTGGCGATGGCCAACGGCGGATTCTTCATGATGTCCCCTTCATTCATGCGTGCGCGAGCGGACGTCCCGCACGGCTCGCAGCCTCTACGACGGCGCGGCGGCGCTCGTCGGGCAGCTTGACGTAGCGCCGCACCATCGACAGGTTTGCCCAGCCCATAAGGTCAGCGACAACGTACGGGTCACCCTCGGCGGCGACCCAGAACCGCGTGGCCGCTCGATGGCGCAGCTTGTGGATCGTCCAGGCGCCCTCCAGCAGACGGTTGACGCGCTTGCCGAGCCACCTGGCCGACACGTGCCCAGCCTCGTCGCCCGGCCACAGGTAGCCGCCCCGCTCGGCAAGGTTCAACAGCGCACGGGCCATCGCGCGAGTGAGCGGGACATAGCGCGTCTTGCCGCCCTTCCCGTGCACGCGCAGATCATGGCCGATCAGCGTCTCGCTGATGTCGCGGGAGTGGATGCACGCTATCTCGGCACGGCGTAGGCCATGCTCGGCGGCGAGGTCAATCCATAGCGCCTCGTCGTCGTCGGCCTGCACGAGCGCGGCGAGGTAGACGCGATCCGGCACGGGCCTCGGGTCCGGGGCGCTCGCCTTCGCGCGCTTGATCCCGGCGACCGGATCAGCCGCCACACGGCCCGTCTCGACGGCCCACCCGTAGAAGGCCGCGAACGTCGTACGCCGCCCTCGACGCGTCTCGGGCATCCAGTCCTGCTGAGCCATGTATCCCGCGAGGTCGTCGCTCGTCACGTCCCACGGGGCGCGCATGATCCGCTTTGCCAGATGGCCGAGATGTTGGCGACGCGCGTAGACCGATGTCCTCGCGATGTTCGACGCCAACTGAGCGGCGGCGAACGCGTCGATTGCGGATGCCCAAGCGTGCAGCACTTCCGATAACCCTCCCGTTTGGAGGTTCAGACTATCCATTTCCGGCGCTTAACTCGGGTCGGTAGAATGCGCGCCGTAGCGCTCTTGGGCGCTCTGCCGCGTGATGCCGAGGGCCGCGCCCACGTACGCCCACGAGCGGCCCCGAGAACGCTGGCCGGACACGCCTCGGACGATGGCCGCTTCAAGCTCGGCGCGCAGTGCCACAAGCTCGGCAAGCTCCCACTCATCCGAGTCGGCCACGCGCACGCCCGCAGCGCGGATGAACCGGCGTGCGGCGGCAAGGTAGTCCATCGTCTCCCGCTCGCGGCGGGCACGGCGGGTCACTGTCCGGCCTCGATCATCTCGCGCACGATCATCTTGTAGGCGTGCTGTAGATGGCGGGTCGCTCCTGCCGGACGCTTCGACCCGTCGCCCTGACCGGTGCCACGAGTCTCTGCCCCGCAGGAGCAATACCAACGACCCCAGCCGTCTACTGAGATGCGATGACGTGAGCGGAGGGCATCGAGAGCGGGACGCATGAGCGCTCCGCTTCCGACGTTGTATGAGACTTCACGGGTCATCGCTCGACCCCCTCAACGTTCGCCGATTCGCTGTCAGGCGTTTCCTGACACCCGACGATGCGCCAGAACTCGGCATCGACAGCATCCCGATTTGACGGGGCCGATAGGATCACCCGCGGGCGAGGGACTCGAACCCCGAACCTTCTGGCGAGGACGGCGAAGACTACGAACCAGAAGGTTCGGGGTTCGAGTCCCTCCAGGCGCGCACTGTGTTGAGACAGTAGAGAAGAGACCCGCTTCGGCGGGTCTCTTCTTGTTTCTGCGGCCTCAATTCGAGCGTCGGGTGAGGCGGATCACGGGGAGTTCGCGGTCTGTCTTCTCGGTGTAGCCGGCGAAGCGCGGGGCTTCGTCGATGATGCGCTTCCAGGCCGCATCCCGTTCCGTCCCGTGGAGTTCTTCGGCAGACACGGCGATCTCCTCACCGGCGATGACGATGTGCGCCGAATCGGGTGCGGCCGCAAGGTTCCGGTACCAGGCGGGGTGCTTTGCGGCGCCGGCGGCGGAGGCGCAGATCACCCACGTTCCCGCCGGTTCTTCCCAGTACCCCATGGGCGTCTCGTACGTCTTGCCGCTCTTGCGTCCCGTGGTGATCAACGCGAGGACGGCGAAGCCCATCATCTTCCCCTGCTTGCCCCGTCGGATCGCGCTGGTCTGTCGGTGCATGAACCACCGCATGAGACGGTTCGGCTTCATGGTGATCCCGTACGTTCCGTCGGGCGTGGTGAACGTCATCGCTTCTCGTCTCCTCGATCGGACGTGCGCCGGAGAACTACTTGAATAGTAAACCATTGACTAGTCATGTAAAATCCCGGACATGGCGGACTTGGCTGAGGCGCGTGAACTTGCGCGTCTGGTCGTGCGACTCTCAGAGACCGCCCGCGCGCACTTCGCGGCTGCCGTCGCCGAAGTCGGCGTGCCCGTCCTGCTCGCGCGGACGATTCTGCTCGTCGACGGCCGCACGCCCATGCGGGATGTCGCCGACGAGCTCGGGTGCGACCCGTCCTACGTCACGGGGATCGCCGATCAGCTGGAGTCGCGCGGACTGGCACGTCGCGCCATCGGCAAGGACCGGCGCGTGAAAGTCCTCGAGCTGACCGACGTCGGCGCGGAGCTGCAGACGCAGGTCGCAGAAGCCGTGGACCGCCGCGGCCCGTTCGGCCACCAGCTCACCGCGGAGCAGAGGCGCACGCTCCGAGAACTGCTCGAGCTCCTGCTCTCCGAATCGGTGTACGCGGCCGCACCGAACTGCACCTACGAAGAAGTCGGGACAGGAGCATCATGGTCTTCACCGACAGTGAGCTGAGCTACCTCGCTACCCAACGTCTCGGGCGTATTGCGACGCAGCAGCCGAACGGCACCCTGCAGGTCAGCCCCGTGGGCTTCCGGTACAACCCTGACACCGAGACGATCGACGTCTACGGGTTCGGCATGGAGAAGAGCCGCAAGTATCGCAACATCGCCGACAACGGCCGCGTCGCTTTCGTCGTCGACGACCTCGCATCCACCCAACCCTGGCGACCGCGGTGCGTCGAGATCCGCGGGCACGCTGAAGCCACCACGGGAGCCAACGGAGCACCGATGATTCGGATCACACCGGAACGCATCATCAGCTTCGGCCTGGAGGAGACGAACACTCCGGCGCACCAGCTTCGGACCGATTCCCGCAAGGTCGGATAGCGATCCGATTTCGCCGCCGCATCCTTGATCTCATCCGGGGCTGTTCGGGAGGATTCGAGGATGACCGACAAGACGGACTCCGAGCAGATCGACGACATCATCGCCCACCTGAGC
Source organism: Microbacterium candidum (assembly GCF_030315975.1). Lineage (GTDB taxonomy): Bacteria > Actinomycetota > Actinomycetes > Actinomycetales > Microbacteriaceae > Microbacterium > Microbacterium candidum. The sequence continues at coordinate 1,281,394 of NZ_JASXSZ010000001.1, forward strand.
GGGTGGAAGCATGAAGCGATGAGCGCGCTTCGAACGGCGATCCGAGCCGCGGATCCGGACATCGTCGAGGTGGTCAAGTACAAGAAGCCGTCCAAGCCCGAGGGCGTGGCGTTCTGGACGCACGACGGCGACGTCTGCTTCATCGATGTGCTCAAGAACGCGGTGCGGCTGACGTTCTCGAAGGGGGCGCGGATGCGGACCAACGACCTGTTCAACACGCGGCTGGACAGCACGGTCGTCAGGGCTATCGACTTCTTCGAAGGCGGCGCGGTGGATGAGGCGGCGGTCACCGCACTCGTGACCGAGGCGGTCGCAGTCAACGTCGCCGCGAAGTGATCGCGTCACCGCCCTAGGTGTACTGACCTCGACCGTTGTTGATTCGGTCGATGGGTGAGGCTCCGCCGATGCCGAGGTGGGCTCTGTCAAGGTTGTAGTGGTCGAGCCAGGTTGGCAAGGCGGCCGCGCGATCCGCGTTCGATGTCCAGGCACGGGCGTAGGCCCACTCGGTCGCAAGGGTGCGGTTCAGGCGCTCAACTTTCCCGTTGGTCCAGGGGCAGTGCGGCTTGATGAACTTCTGTTTGATGCCGTGGGCGTCGATGACGCTGCGGAACGCGGTCGAGCGGCGGTACGCGAACGCGTTGTCACTGATAACGCGTTCGACCTTCACGCCCAAGGTGGCGTAGAACGCGATCGCACGTTCGAGGACTCCCGCCGCGGTGGCGCCGTTCTCGTCGTCGTGGATCTCTGCGTAGGCGACCCGGGAATGGTCATCGATCACCGTGTGCACGTAGTCGTATCCGATGCCCCGACCCCGAACCGGTTCACTGCGTCCGTGGAGTCGCCAGCCGCCACCGTCCGGGATCCGGCCGAGCTTCTTCACATCGACATGGATCAGCGAGCCGGGACGCGTGTGTTCGTAGCGGGTCGCCGATCGTCGCGTGGCTCGGATCACGTTCCCCGTGATCGGGTCGAGCTCGCGCAGCAGCGGCACCCCGTGGCGACCCAATACTCGTCCGACGGTGGACGCCTGCAGGCGCAGCTTGCCGGCGATGAACACCGGCCCGCGGCGGGTCAGCTCGCGCATGATCCGCACCCGCGTCTCCACACATGCAACGGTCCGCTGCGGATGCGAATGAGCGACGCTCGAACGATCCTGCAGACCCGCGAGCCCTTCCTCCTGGTAGCGGCGCCACCACCGCCACGCCGTCGTGCGAGAGATTCCCATCTCGGCCGCGACATGAGCGACCGCACGCCCCGACTGGATCCGCTGGACCATGATCAACCTGCCGGCCGGAGTCAGCCGGGCATTACCGTGGGACACGAGAAGCCTCCGTGTGTTCGAGCTGCAGAACTAGACAGCTCCAACTCGACACCGGAGGCTTCTCCTACGTCAACAACGATCCGGGTCAGTACACCTAGGCGAAACGCCGGATGCCCCGACCCCGCCGAAGTGGGATCGGGGCATCCGATCGTTGAGACGCGGGTCAGGCCTTCGCGTCGATCTCCTTGCCGTGCACCGTCAGCGCGTAGATCACGAGCACGTCCAGTGCGAGGACGGCGAGCGAGAGCCACGGCTGCACGTCCATCAGCGTGATCTGGCCGATCGCGTTGATCGAGACGAGCACGATCGCGGTGATGCGCGCCCACTTCTGGCCGCTCAGCAGCGCGATGCCGACGAGCAGGATCGCGAGGCCGAGGATCAGGTGCCACCAGCCCCATGACGCCACGTTGATCGAGAAGATCCCGATCTTGGCGATGAAGTAGGCGGTGTTCGGGCCGATGATGGCCTGCAGGCCGTGGAACGCGTCGATCGCGCCGCCCACGATCAGGACGACCGCGGCGAACGTTCCCCAGCCGGCCCAGCCCGACTTGGTTGCAGAGTTGTCAGTCATATGAAAGGGGTCCCTTCACCTTGCGCGGAGCTGGAGGGGTGTACCGAGGTGGTCGCTCCGCTACGGGCACCCCCAAACTGCGCCCGTTGGTCACACCATAGCGAACCTGGGAGATACCTGAGTGCATTGAGGCGAAGTTCGGTGCGATCTCTTGGGAGCGTTCCCGGTCAGGATGGGGCGTCGACGCGAGCGTGATCGTCAGTCGCGACGATCAGCTCGACGGGAGGGCTGTCGAGGAGCATCGCGCCGGCCTCGAACGCGCTCGCCATGTGGGGGCTGGACAGATGTCGATCGAAGGCCTCGCGGCTCTCCCATTCCTCGACGACGACCCAGCGGCGGGCGTCGGTCGCGTCGTTGTACGTGCGATACGAGAGGTTCCCCTCCTCCGATCGCGACGGCTCGACGAGCGACACGGACATCGCGCGGACAGCATCCTCCTGCCCTTCTCTTGCGGTCAGCCGGGCGATCACGGTGATTGCAGTCATCCTCGAACGCTCCAGGACGGGCGCTCCCCATGTCAAGCAGCGCGGCCCGGAGCGCAGGATCACTTCCGCCGGCGGTGCCCAGGGTGTAGCGATGGATGCAGCATCCCTCGAGCACTGGAGCGCACATGAGACTCGTGCAGGTGGCGCAGCGCGCCGAAGACCTCGACCGGGCGCGTGGGTTCTATTCGCGACTGCTGGAGGCCGAGCCCGCCGGCCTCTTCGAACCGCCGGGGCTGCTCTTCTTCGACCTCGAGGGTGTCCGCCTGCTGCTCGAGCGCGGGGCGACCTCATCCGTCGTCTATCTGCACGTCGAGGACATCGGCGAGGCCCTCAGGCGCATTCCGGAGGCGGAGGTCCTCGTCGAACCGCACGTGATCTTCCACCACGACGACGACACGCTCGGCCCGGCGGGACACGACGAGTGGCAGGCGTTCATCCGCGACTCGGAGGGCAATTCGGTCGGGCTCGTCTCGTTCCGCACGCCCTGACCAGGGTCAATCTCGCCGATCCGACCCTCGGGGCCGCTGGCGGACGTAGCCTCTCGTCATGACCACGCCGCCTCCCGCGATCGTCACCACCGGCCAGCTGCGCGCATCGGGGCACGTCCACCGCCCCCTGCGCCTCGAGATCCGCGAGAACCTGCTCGCCGCGCTCGCCGAGGGGCGCGATCCGTGGCCCGGGATCCACGGCTTCGACGACACGGTCATCCCGCAGCTCGAGCGCGCGCTGCTCGCCGGCCACGATGTCGTCCTGCTCGGCGAGCGCGGGCAGGGGAAGACGCGGCTCCTCCGCAGTCTCGGCGGCCTCCTCGACGAATGGACGCCGGTCATCGACGGGTCGGAGCTCGGCGAGCACCCTTTCCATCCGATCACCCCGGCATCCATCCGCCGTGCGGCCGAACTCGGCGACGACCTCCCCGTCGCGTGGCGCCACCGCTCCGAGCGGTATGCGGAGAAGCTCGCCACCCCCGACACCTCGGTCGCCGACCTCATCGGGGATGTCGACCCGATCCGCGTCGCCGAGGGCCGCTCGCTCGGCGACCCGGAGACGATCCACTACGGCCTCGTGCCGCGCAGCCACCGCGGGATCGTCGCGATCAACGAACTGCCCGATCTCGCCGAGCGCATCCAGGTGTCGCTGCTGAACGTGATGGAGGAGCGCGACATCCAGATCCGCGGGTACGTCTTGCGGCTCGACCTCGACGTCCTCGTCGTCGCGACCGCGAACCCCGAGGACTACACGAACCGCGGCCGTATCATCACGCCGCTGCAGGACCGCTTCGGCGCCGAGATCCGCACGCACTACCCCCAGACCATCGAGGAGGAGGTCGACATCATCCGCCAGGAGGCCGACCTCGTCGCGGACGTGCCGGCGCATCTGCTCGAGATCCTCGCGCGGTTCACGCGCAACCTCCGCGAATCGGACGCCGTCGACCAGCGGGCCGGCGTCTCGGCGCGTTTCGCGATCGCCGGCGCGGAGACGATCGCCGCCGCCGCCCTCCACCGTGCGACGCGTCAGCACGAGCCGGAGGCCGTGGCCCGCCCGGTCGACCTAGAGACCGCGGTCGAGGTCCTGGGCGGCAAGATCGAGTTCGAGACCGGCGAGGAGGGGCGCGAGCGCGCCATCCTCGACCACCTGCTGCGCACCGCCGTCGCGGCGACCGCCCGCGCGCACCTCGGCGGACTCGATGCGCGCCTGCTCGTCGAGGCGCTGACCGAGGGTGCGACGGTCGCGACGGGAGAGCAGGTCGCCGCCGCGGACGTGCTCGCGGCGATGCCGGTGCTCGGGGAATCCGACCTGTACGACGAGGTCGCCGCACGCCTCGGCGCCCGCACGCCGGGGGAGCGGGCCGGCGCCCTCGAGCTGCTCCTCGAGGAGCTGTACCTCGAACGCCACATCGGCAAGGAGAGCGCGGGTGGGGAGACGGTCTATGGATGACGGGATCCGCTGATGGCCCGCAGCTTCCACCGGGCGCCGTCGGCGCGGTACGGGAAGTACTCCGGCGGCGATCCGCTCGCGCCGCCGGTGCCGGTGCAGTCCGCGCTCGAAGCGATCGGCGCCGACGTGATGGCCGGCACCTCGGCCGAGCGCGCGCTGCGCGAATACCTGCGACGTGGCAGCCGTGACCGCGAGGGCCTCGACGACCTCGCGCGCCGCGTGCGCGAGCGCAGGGCCGAGCTCATGAGCAGGCACCGCCTGGACGGAACCCTCGAGGAGGTCCGCCGGCTCTTGGACCACGCCGTGCTCGAGGAGCGCAAGCGGCTCGCGAACGATGTCGACCTCGATGACGACGAGCGCGCATTCGCGGAGATGCGCCTCGAGAATCTGCCATCGAGCACGGCCGCTGCCGTCAACGATCTCGCCGACTACGAGTGGAAGAGCCCGAGCGCGCGGTCCGACTACGAACGCATCAAGGAGCTGCTCGGCCGGGAGCTCCTCGACCAGCGATTCGCCGGGATGAAGAACGCGCTCGAGAACGCGTCGGATGCCGACCGCCAGGCGATCCGCGACATGCTCGGCGATCTCAACGACCTGCTCGAGAAGCGCCGCCTCGGCGAGGACACGCAGGAGGACTTCGACGAGTTCATGCGCAAGCACGGCGCCCAGTTCCCGGAGAACCCGCAGAACCTCGACGAGCTGCTGGACACGCTCGCGCAGCGCTCCGCCGCCGCGAACCGGATGCTGAACTCGATGACGCCGGAGCAGCGCGAGGAGCTCATGGAGCTCGCCGCACAGGCGTTCGGCTCTCCGGAGCTCATGCAGTCCCTCTCGCGTCTGGACGACAACCTGCGGTCGCTGCGGCCCGATGAGGACTGGTCGGGGTCCGCATCCTTCTCCGGCGATGAGCCCGCCGGACTCGGCGAGGCGACCGGCATCATGCAGGACCTGTCCGACCTCGACTCGCTGACCGATCAGCTGAGCCAGGCGTACCCCGGCGCGCGGATGGACGACATCGACATCGACACGCTCGCCCGGCTCGTCGGCGACGATGCGGCCGTCAGCGCGCGAGCGCTCCGCGACCTCGAACAGGAGCTGAAGGACACGGGGATGCTGCAGCGCGCCTCCGACGGGGCGCTGCGCCTCACGCCCCGCGCCATGCGGCAGCTCGGTCGCGCCCTCCTGCGCGACATGGCCACCCGGTCGTCGGGACGGACAGGTGCGCGCGAGACGCGGCTCGCCGGCGCTGCGGGCGACCGCACCGGCGCGACGCGCGAATGGGCGTACGGCGACACCGAGCCGTGGGACATCCCGCGTACCGTATCCAACGCCGTCCTGCGCACGATCGCGGACGGCGGCGACGCGTCATCGGGCGTGCGGCTCGACACCCGTGATGTCGAGGTCGTCGAGACCGAGCAGCGCACGTCGGCCGCGGTGGCGCTCCTCGTCGACACCTCGTTCTCGATGGCGATGGACGGCCGCTGGGTGCCGATGAAGCGCACCGCGCTGGCGCTCCACCACCTCATCTCCACGCGCTTCCGCGGCGACAAGCTGCAGCTCATCGCGTTCTCCCGGCACGCCGAGGTCATCGACATCGAGGAGCTCACTGCGCGCGACGCCGTGTGGGACAAGGGCACGAACCTCCACCACGCGCTCCTCCTCGCGCAGCGCCACTTCCGGCGCCATCCCACTGCCCAGCCGGTGCTGCTGATCGTCACCGACGGCGAACCGACCTCGCACCTCGAGCCGGACGGCCACGTCTACTTCGCCTACCCGCCCGACCCGTACACCGTGGCCGTGACGGTCCGCGAACTCGACAACGTGCAGCGGCTCGGTGCGCAGACGACGTTCTTCCGGCTCGGCGAGGACCCCGACCTCGCGCGGTTCATCGACGCGCTCGCGCACCGCGCTCAGGGCACGGTCCTCGCCCCCGAGCTCGACGACCTCGGACGCGCCGTCGTGGACAGCTACCTAGGGTCGCGCACCGGTCATCCGGGATCGCCCGAGGACTTCGGCGACATGCTCCGCGGCCGCTCCTGGTGGTGGTGACCACCGCGCTAGTGGCTGTGGTGCCGCACGTGTCCACCGTGCAGCACCACGATGAGCACCGCGATCAAGCGGAAGATCCCCATGGCGGGAGCATACGGTGTGAATAGCCCAATCGGGGAACGAACTCCGAAAACGGCGCACTGAACGCGGGACGGCGAGCCGAGACGTACAGGTTCCGCATACACAACGGCAACATGCTCTTTGCTGGGCGGTCATCTCGAGGGGTGAGAGTGACCGAACGCGGCCACTGATCGGGAGGGGCGGTGCTTCCGTGTCGCTCACTCTGACGACACCGACGCGTCTGAGGGATGCGAGCGGTCTGCGGTCGCGGTCCGTCGTCGCCGTCCTCCTCGGCATGCTCGCCACCGTCGTCGCTGCGGCGGGCTCGTGGATCCCGTCGCTGTGGAGCGACGAGGTCACGAGCATCATGTCGGCACAGCGCACGCTGCCGTCGCTGCTCACGATGCTCCAGCACGTGGATGCGGTGCACGGCACCTATTACGCAGGCCTTCATCTCTGGGGTGCGGTCTTCGGATTCAGCCCCTTCGCCGTCCGGTTTCCGAGTGCGATCGCCGTGGGGCTCGCGACCGCGGCAGTCGTGCTGCTGGCCGATCGCCTCCGGTCGCGCCGCACGGCCGTCATCGCCGGGCTCGTCTGCGCGATCCTTCCGCGCCTCACCTACATGGGCGAGGAGGCCCGGTCGTTCGCGTTCTCCGCGGCGATCGCCGCGTGGCTGACCTACCTCTTCGTCGTGGCGATCGGGAGGCGCGGGTCCGCGCGGACCCTGTGGACGGCCTACGGCATCCTCCTCGCGATCGGCGTCTGCGTCTTCCTCTACGTGGGGCTGTTCCTCGTCGTCCACGCCGCGGTCCTCCTCGTGACGAAGGCGTCCCGGCCGGTCGTGCGCGCGTGGGCGATCGCCGCCGGCGGCGGTCTGCTGCTCGCCGCCCCGGTGATCCTCTTCGCGCTCCTCGAGCACCACCAGGTCGCCTATCTCGGGGCCTCCGACCAGCTGTCGCCCCCGACGCTCTTCAGCGGCCTGTGGTTCGGCGACTGGCCGTTCGCCGTCGTCGCGTGGGCGCTCATCGTCGTGGCCGTCGCCTTCGCGGCCCGCCGCCGATGGGTCGGCGACCCGTCCGCCGCGGAGAGCGGCCGCGTCTCGCTCACGGTCCTCGCCATCCTGTGGCTGCTGACGCCCACCGTGATCCTCGTGGTGATGAGTTCGGTCGTCCCGGACTTCACCGGGCGGTACGTGTCGTTCTGCGCGCCCGCCGCCGCGATCCTCATCGCGTGCGGCATCGACGACCTGCTCGCTCTGCGCCGATGGGCGGCTGCGGCGGCCGGCATCCTCGTCCTCGTCGCTGTCGTGCCGACCTACGTGTCGCAGCGCACGCCGTACGCGAAGAACGACTCGGACTTCGCCGAGATCGCGGCGACCATCGACGCGAACGCGAACCCGGGTGACGGCGTCGTCTTCGACGAGTCCGCGCGGGCGTCCCGTCTTCCGCGCCAGGCGATGCACGGATACCCCGCCGCCTTCGCCGGCACGATCGACGTCGCGCTGCAGACGCCGTATCAGGACGACATCTCGTGGCACGACGTCACCTATCGGCTGCGGGATGCCGCGGCCCAAGGCCGATTCGCGGGCATCGATCGGGTGTGGATGATCGAATACGTGCCCGCGACGGGACCCGCCGACATGTTCGGGGTGCGCGACCTGGAGGCGATCGGGTACCACCCGACGGGCATCAGCCTGCGCACGTATCGCAGTCTCATCACGCTGTACGAACGGTAGCCGGGGCGGCGCCCGCGGGACGACGCCTACGGGAGCGGTCGCGCGCGCATGAGCGGCATGACGACCGACATGGCCCAGCGCGGCGGCCGGAAGATCGCGCGATCCCTTCCGAGGGCGTCGATCGCCGTCATCTCCCCGGCGGTGAGCTCGAAGTCGAAGATGTCGATGTTCGCCGCGATGTGCGCGGGGTCCGTCGACTTCGGGATGGCCGCGAAGCCCCGCTGCATGTGCCACCGCAGGATCACCTGCACGGCCGACTTCTCGTGCGCGACCGCCGCGGCCGCGATCACCGGTTCGGCGAGCAGCGTGCGAGATCCGTGGCCGAGCGGGTACCAGGCCTCCGGAACGATGTCGTGCTGTGACAGATACGGCAGCAGATCGGGCTGCTGCCAGTGCGGGTGCAGCTCGACCTGGTCGACGACCGGCGGGATGCGGACGTACGGCAGCAGCTTCTCCAGGTCCGGCACGCCGAAGTTGCTGACGGCGATGGAGCGCACGATGCCCTGGCCGACCGCATCCTCCATCGCCCGCCACGCTCCGCGCACGTCTCCGACGGGCTGGTGCAGGAGCATGAGGTCGATCGGTCCGCAGTCGAGCCGCTCGAGCGAACCCGCGATCGAGGCGCGGGTCTTGTCGTGTCCGTAGTCGGACGGCCAGACCTTGGTCGTGACGAAGATCTCGTCACGCGGGACGTCGGACGAGCGGATGCCTCGGCCCACCGCCCGCTCGTTCCGATACAGCACCGCCGTGTCGACGAGCCGGTACCCGTCGGCGAGCGCCGTCCGGACGCTCGCCTCGCACACGGCGACGTCCGACACGAGATACACGCCGAGCCCCAGCTGCGGCATCGTCAGGCCGTTCGAGAGCGGAATGTCAGGGACCATGAGCGCCTCCGATGATCAGTATCCGCCGCGGAGACGCCGACACGCGCACGCTCGCGCCGGCGTCCTCCGTAGTGCGGCCGTCAGCCGCCCGTGGTGCGGCGGACGAAGTTGCCGCCGCCGAGCCCGCCGCCGAGTCCTGCGCGGCCTGTCACCGTGTTGTTCGACGGAAGCGCCTGCGACGGGTCGGCGATGAGCACGGTCTGACCGGCCTTCAGTCCGCTCGTGATCTGCGCCCATCCGCCGCCGACCGCGCCGACCCCGACGCGCGTGACCGTGGTGGTGGAACCCGAGACGACCGAGACCGTTCCGCTGCCCGACGTGATGCCCTGCACGGCCGATGCCGGGATGCGCACCGCATCGGAGACGGTGCGGATCGCGATCGCGACCGTCGTGCCCGAGCCCGCGGCCATCGCGGCGGTGGGGGAGGGGACCTCGATCTGCGCCGGGTACGCCGGCGTCGTGCTCGACGACGACACCGGTACGAGGTCGACGCTCGTCACCGTCCCGGCGGCGGAGGCGGACGCCCCTGCGGGTGTCACCGTGGCGGTGAGCCCCGCCTTCACGACGGGCATGTCCGCCAGGGGGATCTCGACGGTCACCGTCGCTGCGCCCGGACCGATGATGACGATGCCCGAGCTCGTCGACGCGGTCTGACCGGGGACGAGATCGATGCGCGCGACCGTGCCGCTCGTCGGTGCGGTGAGCGTGTCCGATGCGAGGTTCGCCTGCGCCTGGGCGACTGCCGCCTGGTCCTGGAGGATCGACACCTGATCGGCGGCGACCCGCGACGCCGTCTCCGCGCTCGAGCCGCCCGACGCGCCGCCGCTCGAAGAGCCGCCGGACGAGCCGCGTGCAGCGGACTGCAGGGCGGCCGAGGACACCGCCTGGCTCGCCGAGGCGAGCGCCTGCTGGACGGCGGATGCGGCCTGCTGGAGCACGCGGTCAGCCGTCGCCATCGCCGCCTGGCATGCCGTGATCTCGGCCGCGGTCGGCGTCGACGACGAACTCGACGACGTCGCCGACGGGGTCGGCGTGGGCGTGGGCGTGTCGGTCGGGGTGTCAGTGGGGGATGCCGTCGGCGCGGGCGCTCCCGATGCGCCGGCGCTGCCGCCGGCATCCCCCGTCCCCCCGGCCCCAGCCGCACCGCCTGATCCGGTCTTCATTCCGGTGTCGGTCGGTCCCCCCGCGCGCAGAACCGGCGCGCATGCGGCGGTGGACGCATCCAGCGCCGCCTTCAGCTTCGCGAGGACGGCCGCCGTGCTGCTGCCGCTGCCGGAGCGGCTCGCCGAACTCGTGCTCCGGCCGGACGCGCTGCTCGAGGCCGCGGATCCCGTCGATGCGGTCGTCGTCTGGTCGCGCGCGAGGGTCTCCTCGTCCTGCGCGAGCTGTGCCTGCGCTTGCAGGACGGAGGCGTTGAGGGGCGCCGAATCCATCGTCGCCATGCTCTGGCCGGCCTGCACCGTCTGGCCGACCGTCACCGAGACCGACGTGACGGTCCCGGAGGTCGGGAAGGATGCCGTCACCTCGCCGCTGCGTGCGACCGTGCCGTTGAGGGTCAGGGTCTGGTCGACCGTGCCGGTGTCGGCGACCGCTGTGCGCAGGTCACCGCCGCCGGCGGACAGGGCGTTCGCGGTGAGGGATCCACCGGCGACCACCACCACCACGGCGACGGCCCCGCCGATCCACCACGCGCGCTTGGAGATCGCCATCGTCACGCACCGCCCGTTCCCTGGCCGCCGGTGCCGCCGTTGCCGCCGCCGTTGCCGCCGCCGAATCCGTTGCCGCCGCCGCGGCCGCCGAATCCGTTCGTGCACGCGCCGTTCACCGCGGGGCTGACGGCGATGGAGTTCGCCGTGAGGGCGCCCGTGTCGTCGGTCTTCCCGAGTGCGAGGACACACGTGCCGACGACGACGTCCGCGGCGGACCCCGCCTGCTGCTTGGTGACGGTGGTCGACGAGGTGAACGTGACGGTCACGTCGCGGGTCGTGCTGCCGCGCGTCATGGAGACGACGAACGAGCCGGAGCCGACGGAGGTGACCTTCCCGGTGGCGCCGAAGCCACCGAGCCCGCGCGGTGCGCCGGTGCCGTTCCCCGAGCCGGTGCTCGGGCGCGGTGTGGGCGCGCCGCTGGGGCGCTGCCCGCCGAAGCCGCCGAAGCCGGCCGTGCACGAGCCGTTCGTGGGCGTGGTGATCGCGATGGTGGCCGCAGCGACCGTGGTCGCACCCGAGCCGCCGGATCCGCCCGATCCGCTCGACCCGCCGGTGCCCGTGCGTGCGGGCCGCGCGACGACGCAGTCGCCCACCGCGATGTCCGAGGTCGACCCCGCGACCTGCGTGGTGAACGTGGTCGACGAGGTCCACGTGACGGCCGTCTGACGCTGGGCGCTCTGCACCTGCGCGGTGCTGCCCGACACGGCCGCGACGAGCCCGGAGGTGCCGGGGAATGCGCGAGCGCCCCCGTTCTGCCCGCCCCCGAAGCCGCCGCCCTGATCGCCGTTCGGCGCCCCCTGCGCCGCTGAGGCCGCGGGAGAGGGGGCGTTGGATGCGGCGCACCCCGCGAGCCCCAGCCCGGCGGCGACCACGAGGGCCACGAGGGCCAGTCTGCGAGTGTTCATGTCATTGCTCCTGGAGGTCTTCTTCGCTGCGCGTCTATTCGCTGCGCAGGGCGTCGATGGGGGCGAGGCGCGCAGCGCGCCTGGCGGGGTAGACACCCGCGACGACGCCGATGCCGAGGGACACGACGAGCGCGCCGAGCGCCGCCGGGATCGAGATCGCGACCGGGATGCCGATCACGGGGGTGAGGATGAGCGCGAACACGACGCCGACGATGACGCCGAGCACGCCGCCGATGAGGCCGAGCACGCTCGCCTCGACGAGGAACTGTCGCTGGATCGCGTTCGGCGTCGCGCCGAGCGCCTTGCGCAGGCCGATCTCCCGGACGCGCTCGGTGACCGAGACCAGCATGATGTTCATCACGCCGATGCCGCCGACGAGCAGCGAGATCGCGGCGATGCCGGCGAGCAGCGCGGTCAGGATCGCCGTCGTCGCGGTCGCCGTCTGCACGAGGGATGCCTGGCTGCTCACCGTGAAGTCCGCCGTGGTCGCCGACTGGCCGTGGCTCGTCATGAGGGCGTTGGAAGCCTCCTGGTAGGCCGCGGACAGCGTGTCCTGGCTCGCCGCCTCGACGTAGATCGAGGAGACCGTCGCGCCGCCCGATGTCGAGAACGCGGCGGCGTAGGTGGTCGCCGGGATCACGAGCTCGTCGTCCTGGTCGCCGCCGATCGTGGATCCGGCGGTGTTCAGCTCGCCGATGATCGTGAAGGGCACGCTCCCGACGATGACCGTCTCGCCCACCGGGTTGCGGGCCCCGAACAGCTCCGAGGCGGTCGTGGCGCCGATCACGGCGACGCGGGCCGCCGCATCCTGTTCCTGCGTGCTGAAGAAGCGTCCCGTCTGCGTGGTCCGTGCGCGGACCTGCTCCCACGCGGGGGTCGTGCCGATGACGGAGGTCGTCCAGTTCTGGGTGCCGGCGTCGAGCTGCTGCTGGCCCTGTGAGACGGGTGCCACGGCGGCGATGTCGGGTGCGACCGTGTGATCGGCGAGGAGCTGCGCGTCGGCGGAGGTGAGGGACGATGCCGAGCCGAAGCCGCCGCGGACGCCGGTCGTGCTCGTCGTGCTGCCGGGCGTCACGACCAGGAGGTTGGAGCCCAGCGAGTCGATCTGCTCGGTCACCTTCTGCTGCGCGCCCTGGCCGAGGCCGACCGTCAGCATGACGGCGGCGATGCCGATGAGGATGCCCAGCACCGTGAGCGCCGATCGCAGACGACGCGAGCGGATCGCCTCGAGCGCGGTGCGGAGGGTCTCCGCGGCGTTCATGCCGTCACGCCGTGGGTCGTCGCGGCGTCCATCGGGTCCGCTGCGTACAGCTCGCCGTCCCGGATGAGCATCGCGCGCGCCGAGCGGGCGGCGACCTCGTGCTCGTGCGTGATGACGACGATCGTGCGCCCCTGCGCGTGCAGTTCGTCGAACAGGCCCAGGATGTCCTCCGTCGAGGCCGAGTCGAGGTTTCCGGTCGGCTCGTCGGCGAGGAGGAGGCTCGGCTCGGTGACGAGCGCGCGCGCGACCGACACGCGCTGCTGCTGGCCGCCGGAGAGCTCCCCGGGTCGGTGGTCGACGCGATTGCCGAGGCCGACGCTCTCGAGCGCCGCCACGGCCCGTTCCTTGCGCTCGTCGCGGTGGACGCCCGCGTACATGAGCGGCAGTTCGACATTGCGCCACGCGGTCATCGACGGCAGCAGGTTGAACTGCTGGAAGACGAATCCGATGCGGCGGTTGCGGATCTCGGCGAGGCGAGCCTCACCGAGGGAGCCGACATCCTCGCCCGACAGCAGATAGGTGCCGGATGTGGGGACGTCGAGGCATCCCAGGATGTGCATGAGCGTGGACTTGCCGGAGCCGGACGGGCCCATGACGGCGAGGTAGTCGCCCTCGTCGACGCGAAGGGTGATGCCGCGCAGCGCGTCGACCGAGAGGGACCCCGCGAGGTACGTCTTTCGCACGTCGTCGAGCTCGATGATCGGGGCGCCGCTCATCCGTTGCCTCCGCCGTTGCCGCCCGTGCCGCCCCCGCCGGTGCGGCCGCCTCCTCCGCCTCCGCCGAAGCCGCCGCCCCCGAAGCCGCCCCCGCCGAACCCGCCGCCGCCGAAGCCGCGGCCGGTCGTGCCCGTCGTCCCGGTGGTGCCGGTGCTGAGGAAGCTCGGCAGCACGATGACGTCCCCGGAGGTCAGGCCCGACATGATCTGGGTCTCCGCCCCGTAGACCTGGCCCACGGTCACCGGCACGGTGGTGTTCTTGCCGTTCTTCTGGACGACCACCGTGGTCTTGCCGCCGGACGAGCTCAGTGCGTAGGTCGGCACGGCGAGCACGTTGTCGAGCTGCTTCACGGTGATCGAGACGGATGCCGTGGTGCCCGAGTACAGGCCGGTCTGGGCGCCGGTGACGGCGATCGTCACGGGGAAGGTCGCAGCCCCGGAGCCGGACGACGTCGCGACGATGCCGATCGTCTGCACCGTGCCGAAGAGGGGCTGGCGCACGCCGGTCGGCGTGATCTGCGCCTGCAGGCCGGCCTTCAGCGATGCCAGGTCGCTGCTGCCGACGGAGGCGTCGACGACCCACTGGGTGGGGGAGATGACGGTGATCTGCGCCGTCGTGGAGCCGGACCCCGTACTGCCCGTGTTGCCGGTGCCGGAGCCGCCCGTACCGCCGCCGCGCGATGCGTTCGAGCTCGCGCTGGAACTCGCCCCGGTCGAGCCGGTCGATCCCGACTCGGTCGTCCCCGCGGTGAGGTTGACGGATGCCACGACCCCCGCGATCGGCGAGGTCATCGTCGCGCCGGCGAGCGCCGACTGGGCGAGCGCGAGCTTCGCGTTCGCCGACGCGAGCTGCGCGTTCGCGGCCGCCACCGCGGTGGATCCGGATGCGGCGGACACCTGCGCCTGCGCCTGGGCGACGGTCGCCTGCGCCAGGTCGAGGTCGGACTGGAGGGTCGAGGGGTCGATGGTCGCGAGCGTCTGCCCGGCGGTGACGGTGTCGCCGACCTTGACGTCGACGGTCTGCACCGTCCCGGTGGACGCGAACGAGAGGTCGGCTTCGGATGCGGGCTCGAGCGTCCCGGTGGCGCTGACCGTCTGCTCGAGCGTCGTCGTCGACACGGTGTAGGTGCGCTGCGCCTGCGCCTGCGGACGGCTCATCGCGAACGCGGTCACCCCGCCGCCGACGAGCACGATCACCACGGCGGCGCTGACGATCGTGATCGGCCGGCGCCACCACGCCTTCCTGCGTCCGGCCCGACTCGGGGTCGGCTCCAGCGGCTGGGTGGGGTCCGGGCCTTCGTCCGGAGTGTCGACAGGGTTCATCTCGGCCTTTCGGGGGTCTTCATTCAGGAAGTTAGGAGCGTTTCCGGGCAGCGGCGTCTGCGCCCGCCAAGGAATCCCTATGTCTCCGCTCGGGGTTCACCGCACGTCCGAGCGGCGGGGTCGGCCGGTCCTGGTCGCGGCCCTGCCGGGCGGCCGTGACGGGCGTCGCGGCCGGTAGCCTGGAGGGGTGAGCGCCTATGTCTCGGCCTTCGAGCTGTTCTCCATCGGTGTAGGACCCTCGAGCTCCCACACAGTCGGTCCGATGCGGGCGGCCGGCGACTTCGCCGCGCGTCTGCGAGCCGAGGGGGTGATCGACCGGGTCGCCCGCGTGACGTGCGATCTGTACGGCTCTCTGGGCGCGACCGGTCTCGGCCACGGCACGCCCGATGCCGTCGTGGCGGGCCTGCAGGCGCTGCACCCCGAGTCGGTGGATCCGGATGCGGTGCGCTCGGCGTGGACGGCATGGCCCGACGACCAGGAGCTCCTCCTCGACGGCACGCATCCCATCGCGTTCGCCAAGGACGACGTCGTGTTCGCACCGCGCACGCGCCTGCCGGGGCACCCCAACGCGATGACGCTCGCCGCGCTCGACGAGACCGGCCGCGACCTGGCGCGCGAGACCTACTACTCGATCGGCGGCGGCTTCATCCGCCGCGACGGCGAGCCGCCGCGGCTCGACGCGCACGTCTACCCCTTCGACTACGCGACCGCCGATGACCTGCTGGCGCTGTGCGACGAGAACGGCTGGACGATCGCCGAGGTCGCGCGCCGCAACGAGGAGTCGCAGCGCAGCGAAGCCGACGTCGCGGCGAACCTCGACGCGATCTGGGATGCGATGTACCAGTGCGTCGACGCGGGCCTCCACGCCGACGGTGTGCTCCCCGGGATGCTGAAGGTGAAGCGCCGGGCGGGCGCCATCCGCGAGCAGCTCGACGCCAGCGAGGCCGAGGGGCACCGCGAGGTCCCCGGCGAGTGGCTCGGCGCGTTCGCGCTCGCGGTGAACGAGGAGAACGCCTCCGGAGGGCGGGTGGTGACCGCCCCCACCAACGGCGCGGCCGGCATCGTTCCGGCCGTCGCGATGTACTGGTGGCGCTTCCTCGCCGACGCGGGCCTCGGCGCCGAGAACGCGGTCACCCCGTACGGCGAGCTCGTGGGATCGGCCCTGCTCGGCTTCGGAACGGAGACGGCGCTCGTCGCCGTCGGCGCGATCGACGACCCGGACGAGCTCGCGGAGGCGAACCGTCGCCGCGGCATCCGTCGCTACCTCCTGACCGCTGCGGCGCTCGGGTCGCTGTTCAAGGCGAACGCGTCGATCTCCGGCGCGGAGGGCGGCTGCCAGGCGGAGGTGGGCTCGGCGTGCGCGATGGCGGCCGGCGGGCTGACGGCGGTCATGGGCGGCACGAACCGGCAGATCGAGAACGCCGCCGAGATCGCGATGGAGCATCACCTCGGCCTCACGTGCGACCCCGTGGGCGGGCTCGTGCAGATCCCGTGCATCGAGCGCAATGCGATCGCGGCGTCCACCGCGGTCACCGCCGCGCGCCTCGCCCTGCGCGGCGACGGCTCGCACTATGTCTCGCTCGACACGGTCGTCGAGACGATGCGCCAGACCGGCATCGACATGTCGCACAAGTACAAGGAGACGAGCGAAGGCGGTCTCGCCGTCAACGTCATCGAGTGCTGAGCGCCACGGATCAGGACGGGCGGGTCGTCGACGACATAACCGGCACGGCGACGCACCTGTCCTGAACGGTGGCGATTCCGCTGTATCAAGGGCCACGGATCCGGCTCCCTCCTCGTGAGAAGAGGAGTGCGTCATGGATCCCCAGAACGAGACCACACCCGCGACCGAAGAAGCCGTCCCCGGCTACGAGAGCACGGCCGACAAGCCGGACCGGCCCGGCGCGTTCCAGCGCTGGTACGACCACGTCACCGATGACTGGTCGCGCGAGAAGCCGTGGTACGAGCTGCCGAAAGTCCTCGGCCTGGCGCAGCTGATCGGCATCCGCGACACCCTGCGCCAGCACAATCTCTACGACACGAGCCGGATGCCGGCGGTCGACGCGACGACCGCGCCGCCCTTCGAGGAGCGGTTCCTCACCGAACGGACCCCGGACGGCAGCTGGAACGACCTCGAGCACCCCGAGATGGGGATGGCGAACACGCGGTTCGGCCGCAACGTCCCGATCGAGGACACCCATCGCGACGACGACAGGATGCTGATCCCCAACCCGCGGGAGATCAGCCTCAGGCTCATGACGCGCGACGAGCTCAAGCCCGCGACCGCGGGCAACGCGATCATCGCGTCGTGGCTGCAGTTCATGATCCACGACTGGTTCCGGCACGGGACGAGCCCCACCGACCGCCCGTGGGTGATGCCCCCGGTCGAGGGCGACACGTGGCCCGACCCGCCCGTGCAGGTGATGCGCGTGCCCGACGATGCGACGACGCCGCCGGATGCGACGGGCCCGCGCACGTGGATCAACACGAACACCCACTGGTGGGACGGTTCGTCGATCTACGGCAACGACCGTGCATCGCAGATGTTTCTGCGCGAAGGCGCGGGCGGGCGGATGCGGCTGGTCGACGGACTGCCGCCCATCCCGAATGACCCCGCGGCCGACCCGACGCGCGTCCCCGGGTTCTGGCTGGGCCTCGGGATGATGCAGTCGCTCTTCACGCACGAGCACAACGCGGTCGCCGACCATCTCGCCGCCGCCCACCCCGAGTTCGACGACGAGACCCTCTTCCAGAAGGCGCGGCTCGTCGTGTGCGCGCTCATCGCGAAGATCCACACCGTCGAGTGGACGCCTGCCGTGACGGCGCACCCGACCGCGGCGGAGGCGCTGCACGTCAACTGGTACGGTCTCGCCGGCCAGAAGCTGCACGACTTCGTCGCGACGTTCTCGAAGAACGAGGCGCTGCGCGGCATCCCGGGCACCGACACCGAGGACTACGGCGTGCCGTACGCCCTCACCGAGGAGTTCGTCGCCGTGTACCGGATGCATCCGCTCATCCCCGACGACTTCGACTTCCGCGCCGCGGCGGACGACGCTCCGACGCTCGGCGCCAAGCAGTTCAGCGAGCTCACCGGGCCGCACGCGGTGCCGATCCTGCGCTCCGTCACGCTCGGCGACCTGCTCTACACGTTCGGGACGATGAATCCGGGCCTCGTGACCCTCCACAACTTCCCCCGCGGGCTGCAGATGTACACGCGCCCGGACGGGAAGATCATGGACATGGCGGCGCTCGACATCACGCGCTGCCGTGAGCTCGGCGTGCCGCGGTACTGCGAGTTCCGGCGCCTTCTGCACCTCACGGTGCCTGCGACGTTCGACGAGGTCACGAGCAACACGCAGTGGGCCGCGGAGCTCGCCGAAGTGTACGACGGGAAGATCGAGGACCTCGACCTCATCCCGGGCGTCATGTCGGAGGACCTGCCGGAGGGGTTCGCCTTCTCGGACACCGCGTTCCGGATCTTCGTGCTGATGGCCTCGCGCCGCCTGAACAGCGATCGCTTCTTCACGGATGCCTTCACCGAAGACGTGTACACGCCGGAGGGCATGGCGTGGGTCCGCGACAACACGATGGGCACGGTGCTCAGCCGCAACTGCCCGGAGCTCTCGCCGTTCGTCGCCGACCTGCCGAACGCGTTCGGGATCTGGAAGCGCGCGGGGGCGTAGACGCTGAAGGGGCTCGGCGACCCGGTTCAGGACATGCGGGATGCCGGCGGCGTATCCGGCACGGCAGCCGATATGTCCTGAACCGTGCAGGGGGAGCGGGCTGGGGATGCGGGCCGCATAGGATCGAACGACCCGCGCCGGCCCGACGGCGCCCCTCGTCAGCAAGGATGCCGATGACCCTCCTCACCCCGTGGGGCGAGGCGCTCGACCCGGATGCGCCGCTGCCCCAGTACCCGCGCCCCCAACTCGTGCGCGGGCGCTGGCAGAACCTCAACGGCCGCTGGTCGTGCGCGTTCACGCCGTTCCGGGAGAACGACCCGCTCGCCGTCGCCGATCCCACCCATCCGCCTGCGCGCTTCGACGTCGAGATCGTCGTCCCCTTCTCTCCCGAGGTCGCGCTGTCGGGCGTCGATCGCGCGCTCCGCGTCGACGAGACGCTCTGGTACCGGCGCCCATTCACGGTTGCCGAGCCGAGTGAGCGCGTCATCCTGCACTTCGGCGCGGTCGACCAGTCGTGTCGCGTCGCCGTCGACGGGGTCGAGGTCGGCGGACACACGGGCGGGTACCTGCCGTTCGCCCTCGACATCACCGACGCGCTCGCCGACGGGGACGAGCACGAGCTCGTCGTCGCGGTGCGCGACGTGACGGACACATCCTGGCTCGCGCGCGGGAAGCAGAAGACCGCCCGCGGCGGCATCTGGTACACGCCGCAGTCCGGCATCTGGCAGACGGTCTGGCTCGAGACGGTCCCGCGGATCGCGGTCGACCGCCTCGTCCTGACGCCGGAACTCGCCGCGGGCGCCCTCGACGTCATGGTCGAGAGCCTGTATGCCGAAAGCGGCATGCGGGCCGCGATCGAGGTCCTCGCGGATGGCGAGGTCATCGCGGCCGGGGACGCGGCCGTCGGGGAGGCGACCCGCATCCGCCTTCCCGATCCGGTGCACCCATGGTCGCCGGAGGACCCGTTCCTCTACGACGTGCGCGTGCGGCTGGGCGATGACGTGGTCTCCTCGTACGTCGGCATGCGATCGTTCGGACTCGGCGAAGACGTGAACGGGATGCCGCGGCTGCTCCTCAACGGCGAGCCGTACCTGCATGTCGGGCTCCTCGATCAGGGGTACTGGCCCGACGGCGGCTACACCGCGCCGAGCGATGCCGCGCTCGAGTACGACATCAGGCTCGCGAAGCGCGCCGGCTACACGATGCTGCGCAAGCACATCAAGGTCGAGCCGCTGCGCTGGTATCACCACTGCGACCGGCTCGGAATGCTCGTGTGGCAGGACGCCGTCAACGGCGGGCGGGCGTACAACCCGCTCGTCGTCACGGCTCCCGCCTTCGCGTCGCCGTCCCTCGATGACACGAAGCACGCGCGCTTCGGACGGCGGGATGTCGCCGGCCGCGCCCGCTTCGAGGCGGAGCTCGCCGAGATGATCGAGCACCTGCGCAGCGTCCCGTCGATCGCGGTGTGGGTGCCGTTCAACGAGGGATGGGGGCAGTTCGACGCCGCTCGCATCGCCGGGCTCGTCCGCGACCTCGACCCGACGCGCACGATCGACCACGCGAGCGGGTGGCACGACCAGCGCGCGGGCGATGTGCGCAGTCTGCACATCTACTTCCGGCCGGTGCGCGCGCCGCGCGGCCGCGACCCGCGCGCGCTCGCGATCACCGAGTACGGCGGCTACAGCCTCGGGGTTCCCGGACACACGTTCTCCGGCAAGGTCGACGGGTACCGGACCTACCGCTCGCGCGATCGGCTGGCCGAGGGCTTCGAGCGCCTGCACGATCGCGAGCTGGTCCCGGCGGTCAGCGCCGGTGTCGCCGCCACGGTGTACACGCAGCTCTCCGACGTCGAGGACGAGGTGAACGGGCTCGTCACGTATGACCGGCGCTTCGTGAAGATCCCGGTCGAGCGGGTGCGCGCCGTCAACGACCGGATGCGAGCGGCCGCCGCCGCATCCGCCGCACCACGGCATCCGCATCCGCCCGCCTTCATCCGTCACGTTCTGCGTCTGGGGACCCGGTTCGTGACGGATGAACAGATCGCGACGGATGAACCTCGCCCCGACCCGGAAGGAACCGCATGACCGAGCGCGAGCTCACCTCCGACGTCCCGCTGACCCTGCCGAACGGGCGACTCAACCGCGCCGCTGTGGGGTTCGCGCGGCATCCGCTCGTCGACACCGGCGGGATCCCCGCCGGATGGGGCCGCAACAAGCGGTGGGAGTACTGGAACGTGCTCACCCCGACGCACATCGTCGCCCTCACGGTGTCGTCGATCGACTACGCCGCGGTGCACGAGGTATGGGTCTTCGACCGTGCGACCGAACGCACGTGGAGCAAGAACGCGACCGTCATCCCGCCGAAGGGCGTCGAGCTGCCGCCGCGTCTGGATGCAGGCCCCGCCCGCGCCCGCGCGAAGGGCCTCGCGATCGACATCACGCCGGGCGGCGACCCCTCGACAAGCTCGGGGACCGGGATCGGCTCGGGGACCGGGATGGGCTCGGGGGCCGGGATGGGCTCGGGGACCGCGGCGGGCTCGGGCGCCGGCGACGGCTCGGGGACCGCGGCGGGCCTGGGGACCGCGGCGGGCTCAGGCGCCGGCGGCGCCTCGCGGACGACGCGCCTGCGGGCGGAGATCGCGGATGCCTCCTTCGACATCACCGTGACGCGACCCGCGGGCCACGAGTGCCTCGCCGTCGTCGTGCCCTGGAGCGACACGCGGTACCAGTACACGGTGAAGGATGTCGCGCTCCCGGCGAGCGGCACCGTGACGGTCGACGGCACCGTCCACGACGTCACGGGATGGGCCACGCTCGACCACGGCCGGGGGCGCTGGCCGTATGACGTGAGCTGGAACTGGGGCGCGGGCGCGGGGATCTCGGACGGCCGGACCATCGGCATCCAGGTCGGCGGGCAGTGGACGGACGGGACGGGCAGCACCGAGAACGGCATCGTGATCGACGGGCGCCTCCACAAGATCCACGACGAGCTGCGCTGGACGTACGACATCGCGAACTGGCGCAAGCCGTGGCGGATCAGCGGCGGCGGGCTCGACGCATCCTTCACCCCCTTCTACGACAAGCGCTCGGCGACGAACCTCGGGGTCGTCTCGTCGCGCACCGATCAGTGCTTCGGCGTGTGGTCGGGCCGTTTCGAGCCCGCCGGCGTGGAGTTCGACGGCATCGAGGGGTTCGCGGAGGACGTCCACAACCGCTGGTAGATGACGCGTAGAGTTTCGACGTGGATCGAAAGTACGTCGACTTCCGGCTGTCGCCCGGCGACATCCAGGCGGTGCGGTTCGGCGTATCCCCGGGCCATGAGCTCATCCACGCGGTGCGCGCGATAATGCTGCCCGAGCGCCATCCGCTGCAGTGGGGCTGGCTGCGCCAGATGCGCGACCGCGTCCCGCGCGAGCCCTTCGCCGTGCTCGCGCACGTCATCGGCGTCGACGGCTACACGCCCGACTTCCTCACGGCCACGCCCCACTGGGATCGGACCCCGGCGGATGAGCTCGACGCCCTCCGCCGCGCGGCGCTTCCCGGCATGCGGGTCGACCTCGGCAAGATGGTGCTCCGCTCATCGGGCGCCCGACAGGACGCGCTGCGGCGCATGGGAGAGCGCCCCGCGAAGGCCCGCGCGCTCATCGCCGACGCGTGGGCGGAGGTGTGGGATGCCGTCATGGCGCCGGTGTGGCCGCAGCTCGAGCGGCTCCTGCGCGCCGACATCGCCGTGCGCGCCCGCACGATGGCGGCGGACGGACTCGCCGCGATGGCCGCCGGCATCCACCCCTCCGTGAGCTGGGGTGACGACTCGGTCCGCGTCGAGCTCCGCAGGCACAGCGAGGAGGTCGACTGCCGTGGAAGCGGCCTTGTGCTGGTCCCGTCGGTGATGGGGACGAGCGGATGCATGGTCCTCACCGAACCGCCCGCGCAGCCGACGCTCTTCTACCCGGCGCACGGGGTGACGGCCGGATGGATGCGGGACGCGGATGCCGCTCAGGACGCGGTCTCCGGCCTCATCGGACCGGCCCGGGCAGGCATCCTCTTCTCTGCACACGTCGCGCGCACGACATCGCAGGTCGCGGCGGACGCCGGGCTCGCCATCTCGACCGCGTCCCACCACCTCACGGTCCTGCGCGATGCGGGGCTCATCGCGAGCACGCGTGACGGCGCCCGCGTGCTGCACGTGCGCACGCCGCTGGGGGAGGCGCTCGTCACAACGGGCCAGTGACGACGGGCCGGTGACGACAGCGGGTCAGTGACGACAGCCGGCGACGACAGAGGGCCGGCGACAGCGGACTCACGACCGCACGCGGTCGAACACCGCCGGCCCGTGGGCGCGCACCGGGGCTACCCTGAACGCATGCCCGAACACGCCGCACCCGCGAGGCGCCGGGGTCGGCCCCGAGGACGGACCGACACCCGCCAGCGGATCGTCGCGGCCGCCGGCGCGGAGTTCTCCGATCAGGGCTACGAAGGCGCCACGATGCGCGGGATCGCCGCCCGGGCGGGGGTGGATGCGGCGCTCCTCCACCACTACTTCGGCACGAAGGCCGACCTGTTCGGCGAGGTGATCGGGGCGCCGGTGCGTCCCGACATCGTCGTCGCTCAGATCCTCGAGGGGCCGCGCGACGAGGTCGGCGAACGGTTCGTGCGGTTCCTGCTGGAGGCGTGGGACAAGCCGGACGTCCGCCGTCGCGGCACCGTCATCCTCCGCACCGCGATCGGCAACAAGGCGGCGACGCCGCTGCTCGCGGGCTTCCTCTCGCGTGAACTCCTGAGCCGCATCGCGGACAGCGCGGGCGGGGAGGATGCCGACCTGCGCGCCGCGCTCGTGGCCACCCAGGTCGCGGGGCTCCTGGTCGGGCGGTATCTGCTGAAGCTGCCGGCGCTCGCTGAGGCGTCGAACGAGGTGCTCATCGCCCGCGTCGGGCCCACGGTGCAGGCGTACTTCGCGTCCTGAACCCCCTTGACGTAATTCATCAAGCGGTGAATTATGGCGCCCAGGAGGATGCCATGCGCGCCATCATGCTCAAGGAGTTCCAGGAACTGCGACGCGATCGGCGCACGCTCGCGCTGCTGATCGTCATGCCGCTCGTGCTGCTGATCATCTTCGGGTACGCCGCGAACTTCACCGTCGACAACCTGACGGTCGCGGTGTACGGGCCGAGTGCGTCGGATGTCACGAAGCTCATCGACGACAACAGCAAGCTCAAGGACCACCTGACCGTCGTCGTGACCGACACGAGTGGCACGAAGGACGATGCGACCACCGAACTGCAGAACGACAAGGCGGATGTCGCGATCTACGCGACGTCGTCGAGCCCGCTGACAGCAGAGGTGTACATCGACGGGTCGAACCTGTTCGCGGCGCAGGCGGCGAAGACGATCTTCGCCCAGGTGCAGCAGCAGCTGACGGTCCAGGCCGCCCAGGCGCAGGTATCCGCTCCGCAGGGGGTGACGGTGCCGGTCCCGCAGGTGACGGTCGACATCCTGTTCAACCCCGACCTCAAGACCTCGTGGGTCATGATCCCGGCGATCATCGGCCTCATCCTCACCTTCATCGGCACGATCATCACGTCGATCGGCCTCGTGCGCGAGCGTGAGGCGGGGACTCTCGAGCAGCTGGCGG
Organism: Microbacterium candidum; assembly: GCF_030315975.1. Classification (GTDB taxonomy): domain Bacteria; phylum Actinomycetota; class Actinomycetes; order Actinomycetales; family Microbacteriaceae; genus Microbacterium; species Microbacterium candidum. The sequence goes on from NZ_JASXSZ010000001.1 coordinate 1,305,664, forward strand.
TGATGCCGCTGCGGGCGAGCGCCGTCGTGCTCGGCAAGATCACGCCGTACTTCCTGCTGGCGTGCTTCGACATGGCCCTCATCACGACGCTCGGCCTGCTGCTGTTCGGCGTGCCGTTCAACGGCAGTCCATGGATCTTCGCGGTCGGCGCGGGCCTGTTCCTCTTCGTCGTGCTGGGGCTCGGCGTGCTCATCTCGTCGGTGTCCAAGACGACCGGGCAGGCGATCCAGCTCGCGTTCATGATCCTGCTGCCGCAGATCCTGCTGTCCGGGATGATCTTCCCGCTGTCGGCCATGGCCGCGGGCGTGCGGTGGATCGGCTATCTCCTCCCGCTGACGTGGTTCACGATGGTGTCTCAGGGCGTGATGATCCGTGGGGCCGGGTGGGATTCGCTGTGGTTCCCGATCGTCATCCTCGGCGTCATGGCGATCGTGATCTTCGGGCTCGCGGTCGTGCGCCTGAGCCGCAGCATCTCTCCGGTCCGGCAGAAGACCGTGCGCCTCGAGCCGGCGCGGCCGACGTCGTCGGAGAAGGCGGCGGCGTGATGGATGCGCGCGGCATCGCGGCCCTCGGCGTCGAGGGGATCGCCGTGCGGTTCGGACACGTCGCGGCGCTCGACGACGTCACGCTGGATGCCACGGCGGGACAGGTGACGGCCGTCGTCGGCGGCGACGGCGCCGGCAAGTCGACCCTGCTGCGCGTGCTCGCGAATCGCGTGCGGGTGGATGCAGGGGAGGTCCGCACGCTCGACCGCTCGCGGATCGGCTATCAGCCCGCGACCTCGGGCGTCTGGCCGACACTCACCGTGGACGAGAACGTCGACTTCGTCGGGCGGTCGTACGGCATGTCGACGGCCGACATCCGCGCGCGCGCCGGGGTCCTGCTCGAGCGGGCCGGTCTCGACGAGGCGCTCACGCGTCTCGGGCAGGACCTCTCCGGCGGGATGCGGCAGAAGCTCGGATTCGTCCTCGCGATCCTCCATGAGCCGGACCTCGTCCTCCTCGACGAGCCGAGCACCGGCGTCGACCCGGTCAGCCGGCTCGAGCTGTGGCGGCTCATCTCGGCGACGGCGGGGGAGGGCGCGACGGTCGTCATGGCGACGACGTATCTCGACGAGGCGCAGCGCGCCGCCTCCGTACTCGCCCTCGCGGGCGGACGGATGCTGGCCTCCGGCACCCCCGACCACATCCTGGCCGCCGTCCCCGGATCGGTCGGCAGGCTCGATCAGTCGTCAACGAACGCCGGCGTCGCGGAGCGCGCGTGGCGACGGGGGACCGAGCGCCACGTGTGGATCCCGCCGGGGGAGGATGCCGGATCGGCCCTCGTGATCGAGCCCGACTTCGAGGACGCCCTCATCGCCCTCTCGCTCGCGACCGCGTCAGACGAGGGCGGCACCGTCGACACGACCATGACCGGGCGCGCCGCCCTTCGCCGCGGCGCCGCTCCGCCGCATCCGCCGGCAGACCCGAAGTCGCCGACGGCATCGGCCCGCGACGTCGTGAAGCGCTTCGGCCGCGCGACCGCGGTGGATGACGTCAGCCTCGACGTGCATCCCGGGGAGATCGTCGGACTCATCGGCGCGAACGGCGCGGGCAAGACGACGCTGCTGCGCATCATGCTCGGACTCGAGAGCGCCGACGGTGGGGACGTCACGCTGTTCGGCCGCCCGCCGGACAATGCGTCCCGCCGGCGACTCGGCTACGTGCCGCAGGGTCTCGGGCTGTACACGACGCTCAGCGTGCGGGAGAACGCCGCCTTCCTCTCGCGCGTCTACGGCGTGCCGACGCCGCACCTCCCGCCCGCGCTGCGGGAGGTGCGCTCGAGCGTCGTCGCCGACATCGGGCTGGGGCGGCAGCGGCAGCTGGCCTTCGCGCTCGCGCTCAGCCACGGGCCGGAGCTCCTCGTCCTCGACGAGCCCACGTCGGGTGTCGACCCGCTCGGACGGGCGCGGCTGTGGGACACGATCCATGCGCAGGCGGAGGCAGGGCGCGCGGTCATCGTGACGACCCACTACCTGCAGGAGGCCGAACAGTGCTCGAGGCTCGTGCTGCTCGCGCAGGGGCGGGTCGTCGGGCGCGGGAAGGTCGCCGACCTCGTCGGCGCGGCGACGGCCGTGCTCGTGCGCAGCTCCGACTGGCAGCGGGCGTTCGCCGCGCTCGACCGGTCGGATCTGCCGATCATGCTGAGCGGCCGCGACATCCGCGTCGCCGGACAGGAGGATGCAGCAGCCCTCCGTGACCGCGTGCTGGAGGCGCTCGCCGGCATCCCCGCGGACGTGGAGGAGGTGCCGGCGACCCTCGAGGAGACGGTGGTGCTCCTCGACAGCGACTCGCGCGCATCCATCGTCTGACGTTCCCCCGCGTACGGATGGCGAGACTTCGTACGGATGGCGAGAGATTCACCGCGGTCCCGGCCGCCGGCCGGGGACTCTCTCGCCATCCGTACCGGTCGGCGAGGGAAGACCGGCTACTCCGTGCGGTTCGCGCGCGCCCCGCGGAGCTTCGCGGTGAGGCGGTGCAGCTGCGCCAGCTCCTCGTCGTCGAGACGCGACATCCTTGACGCGATCGACACGCCGTGGCGCGCGGCGAGCGCGTGGAAACGCGCCGAGGCCTCCTCCGTGGCGGTGACGAGGGTGCCGCGGCCGTCGGCCGGGTCGGGGCACTTCGTGAGGAGCCCGCGGGAGACCATGCGCTCCACGAGCCGCGAGACGCTCGGCTGGCTGATCAGCATGTTCGCGGTGACCGTCCGCAGCCGCGCCGTCGTGTCGGGGGACCGCATGACGGTCAGGAGCACGTCGTATTCGGCCTGCGAGAGCTCGGTGCCCTCGAAGTCGGTCGAGATCTCCTCGAAGACCTCGTGCTGCGCTCGGAAGAGGCTCTCCCACGCGGCGATGGCCAGCCGTCGGTCGGTCATGGGATCACTGTACCCGGCCGTTTCATAGGGTGGTCCCATGCATCGTCTACGGCGGCTCGTCGCGATCGCAGGGGTCGCGGCATCCCTTCTCCTGCTCTCCGTTCCGGCTGCCGCGCAGGCGGCGCCGGTCGCGATGCGCACGTCGGCCGCCGCACCCGGGATCGTCACGGCGGGCGTCGACGACTTCACGTTCGCGAGCATGGACGTGCAATACACGCTCGGCCGGGCGGCGGATGGGACCAGCACACTGACGGTCGTCGAGACCTTCGTGGCCGACTTCCCCCAGACGGACCAGAACCACGGGATGCGACGGATCGTCCCCGAGTCCTACAACGGGCAGCCCACGTTCCCGACGCTCGTGTCGATCACCGATGGGTCGGGGAATCCGCGCGAGTCGGAGACGGACTCCTCGGACGGCTGGTACACGATGACATCGCGCAGCGACCAGTTCGTGCACGGGCCGCAGACGTACGTCTTCACGTACACGATGCGCAACGTCACGTGGTTCTTCGCGGACACCGGCGACGACGAGTTCTACTGGAACGTCAACGGCCTCGTGTGGCCGCAGCCGTTCGGGCGCGTGAGCGCGACGGTGCACATGGATGCCGCGCTCGCGGCCGCCCTCAACGGTCAGCAATCGTGCTATCACGGCGCGCAGGGGTCGACGCAGCAGTGCGACATCGTCGTCGACAAGACCTCGAACGGCGCCACGGCGTCCGCGGCGATCTCGGACGTGCCGCCCTACCAGACGATGACGATCGCGATCGGCTTCGCGAAGGGGACGTTCGTGCCGTTCGACTCCTCTCCTCTCGCGTCGGGCTGGGGGTGGGGTCAGCTCGTGGCCGGCCTCGGCGCGCTCGCCGCCCTCGTCATCGCGATCGTCGCGCGCAGCCGCCGGCTGCGCGACGATCCGGGACGCCCGACGATCATCGCCGAGTGCGGCCCGCCCGCGGGCTTCGACGCTGCGCTCAGCGCCGCGCTCCTGCAGCTGTCGACGAAGGTCGTGCCGGCGGAGATCCTCGAGCAGGCGGTGGCGGGGAGCATCCGGATCGTCGAGGCCGAGCACGGCCTGTTCGGCAAGGTGCGGCTGCAGGCCGAGCTGGTGGATGCCGCCCGCGCCGACGAGGACGGGCGCATGCTGCTGGACGCGATGTTCCGCGACGGCGACACCTACGTGTTCGGCAAGCAGGACTCGCGGTTCGCCTCGGCGGCGAAGGCCGTGGCATCGTGGGCGGCCGATCAGCTCACCGCCCGCGGGTTCCGCAAGGCGGTGCCTCGGCGCGTGCGGGCGGTGCCGATGCTCCTCGCGCTCGCGGCCACGGTGCTCGTGTTCCTCCTCGGGTTCATCGCCATCGGCGCCGGGGTGGCTCCGCTCGTCCCGATCCTCTCGATGATCGTCGCGGTTCTGGCGACCGTCGTGACAGGCGTCCTCATCGCCCGGAAGCCTTTGACGGGGGCGGGCGCCGAGGCGCGCGACCACTTGCGCGGGCTCAAGGTCTTCATCGAGTGGGCGGAGGCGGACCGCATCCGGATGCTGCAGTCGCCACGCGGCGCGGAGCGGGTCCCCGTCGACGTGAACGACCCGCGCCAGATGCTGGAGCTCTACGAGAAGCTCCTGCCCTACGCGGTCCTGTTCGGTCAGGAGAGGCAGTGGGCGAAGCAGCTCGCCGTCCTGTACACGACGACCGGCGCGACGGGGCCGTACTGGTACGTCGGTACGCACGGGTTCGACGCGTCGTCGTTCTCCTCGCAGCTGGGCGCGTTGTCCGCGGCGGCGGCATCCTCGTCCTCCACGTCCGGCGGATCGAGTGGCGGCGGCTCCGCGGGCGGCGGCGGTGGCGGTGGGGGAGGCGGCGGGGTCTGACCCGCATCCTCCGCCCGGTCGGCGGTCCGGGCGCGACCGGATCGTTATTTGTTGTGCTTGACCACGAATGCAAGGCCGCTTAGTCTGAGAACGTCCAGATCACTTTCGACATTGCAGTCGAAACTTTCGAGAGGTTCGAAGATGAACAGACGCGGCATCACTCGCGTCGCTGCGGGGCTGCTGGCCGTCGGCGTCGCTGCCGGCGCCCTCGCCGGCTGCTCCGGCAGCTCGAGCAGCGGCTCGTCCGACGGCAAGGTCACCCTCACGTGGTGGCACAACGGCAACCAGGATCCGCTGAAGGGCCTGTGGGCCGACGTGGCGAAGGAGTTCGAGAAGGCCCACCCGAACGTCACGGTCAAGGTCACCGGCTACCAGAACGAGGACCTGCAGAAGACGCTCATCCCCAACGCGCTGCGGTCGAACAACCCGCCCGACCTGTTCCAGGCGTGGGGCGGCGGCGAGCTCAAGGACCAGGTCGCGGCCGGCTACGTCAAGGACATCTCCGCAGACGTGAAGGACGAGCTCGCCTCGATCGGCCCCACCGCGAGCGGCTGGCAGATCGACGGCAAGACCTACGGACTCCCCTTCTCGTACGGCATCGAGGGCTTCTGGTACAACAAGGACCTCTTCGCGAAGGCCGGCATCACCGACACCCCGAAGACCTTCGACGAGCTCAATGCCGACATCGCGAAGCTCAAGGCCGCGAACATCACGCCGATCGCGGTCGGTGCCGGCGACAAGTGGCCCGCTGCGCACTGGTGGTACAACTTCGCCCTCAAGGACTGCTCGCCCGAGACCCTGAAGAAGGCGCAGTCGAAGCACGTGTTCGACGACCAGTGCTTCGTCAAGGCCGGTCAGGATCTGCAGACCTTCATCACGACGAACCCCTTCAATGAGGGCTTCCTCGCCACCCCGGCCCAGCAGGGCGCCGGCAGCTCGGCGGGCCTGCTGGCCAACGGCAAAGCGGCCATGGAGCTCATGGGCCACTGGGAGCCGGGCGTCGTCGGCGGGCTCACCGCCGACAAGAAGGTGCCGTCCTGGATGGGCTGGTTCAACTTCCCGGGCATCACGGGTGCGGCAGGCGACCCGACTGCGGCTCTCGGCGGCGGTGACGGCTTCGCGTGCGCGAAGAACGCGCCGAAGGAGTGCGTCGAGCTGCTGAAGTACATCCTCAGCCCGGACGTCCAGAAGCGGTTCGCCGAGAGCGGCGCCGGCATCCCGACCGTCAAGGAAGCGGCATCCGCCGTTGCCGACCCGAACCTGCAGGCCGTCCTGAAGGGCAAGCAGGACGCCTCGTACGTCCAACTGTGGCTCGACACGGCGTACGGCACGACCGTCGGCGGAGCGATGAACGACGGCATCGTCAACCTGTTCGCCGGCAAGGGCACGCCCGAGGACATCGTCAAGGGCATGAAGGATGCCGCGGCGACGGAGTAGTCGGGAAAGATGACCATCACCGAGACACGAGCAGCAGAGGTCGGGTCCGCGCACGCCGCGGGCCCGGCCCCCGCTCGACGCAGAAGATCCGCCAGGACCCGCACCCGCCTCGAGATCGCGCTCTTCGCCGGTCCCGCGACCGTGGTGTACATCGGGTTCGTCCTCGTCCCCGTGGTGCTGGCCGCGGTCTACAGCTTCTTCAAGTGGAACGGCTACGGGCCGCTCGAAGACGTCAACTTCCCCGCCAACTACGTGCGGGCGCTCACCGATCCCGTCTTCATCGGCGCGATCGGCCACAACCTCTTCATCGTCTTCATGTCCCTGATCATCCAGGGGCCCATCGCGCTGGTGCTCGCGCTCCTGCTCAACCGGAGGATGCGGGGGCGCACGCTGCTGCGGATCATCATCTTCATCCCGTACGTCCTCAGCGAGGTGATCGCGGGCCTGACGTGGAAGCTGCTGCTGCAGCCCGACGGCCCGTTCGACGCGTTCCTCCAGGCGATCGGGCTCGAGCACCTGACGAAGCTGTGGCTCGCGGACGAGAACGTCGTGATGTGGACGATGTTCTGGATCCTCACGTGGAAGTACATCGGCTTCGCCGTCATCCTGTTCCTCGCGGGGCTCCAGGGCGTGCCCGACGAGCTCATGGAGGCGGCGCAGCTCGACGGCGCGAACTGGTGGCAGATCCAGCGGCACATCACCGTCCCGCTGCTCGGACCCACGATCCGCATCTGGGCGTTCCTGTCGATCATCGGCTCGCTGCAGCTGTTCGACATGGTCTGGGTGACCACCGGCGGCGGCCCCGCGGGCGCCACTGCGACGATGGCGACTTACATGGTGCAATACGGCTTCCAGCGCAACCAGCTCGGCTTCGGCAGCGCGGTCGCCGTCATCATCTTCATCGTCTCGCTCATCTTCGCGCTGGTGTATCAGCGCTTCGTCCTGCGCCGCGATCTTCAGGGCGCCCTGACCTCGGGGGTGTCCTGAGATGGCCACGCAGACCCTCCTCGCACCGGGCGTCGACTCGGCTCCGGCGGGCCGGAGGTTCGACTGGGGCCAGCCCTTCGTCTACCTGCTCGCGCTCGTCATCGCGGGGATCACCATCGCGCCCGTCGCCTACATCTGGATCGGCGGATTCCGCACGACCGCGGCCCTCAACGCCGATCCGGCCGGCTGGCCCGATCCGTGGGTCCTCACGAACTACGCGAACGTGCTCACCGCGCCGGCGTTCTGGCAGCAGGTGGTCAACAGCACGCTGATCGCGCTCGCCACGACCGTCGGCGTCGTCCTCCTCGGCGTCATGGCGGCGTTCGCGATCGCGCGGTACGACTTCCGCGGGCGGAACGCGCTGTACTCGATGTTCACGGCGGGCCTCCTGTTCCCGCTGACCGTCGCGATCCTGCCGCTGTACCTGATGCTCAAGGACATCGGACTGCTGGGCTCGCTCGCCGGCGTCTTCATCCCGCAGATCGCCTTCGCGCTGCCGACGACGATCATCATCCTCGTGCCGTTCCTCCGGGCGATCCCGGGCGAGCTCGAGGATGCCGCCGCCATCGACGGAACGGGTCGCATCGGCTTCTTCTGGCGGATCATGCTGCCCTTGTCGGGCCCGGGCCTCGTGACCGTGGGCGTGCTCGCGTTCATCGGCAGCTGGAACGCCTACCTGCTCCCGCTGCTGACGCTCAACGATCCGAGTGCGTACACGCTGCCGCTCGGCGTGCAGCAGTTCTCGACGCAGTACTCGCAGGACACGGCATCCGTCCTCGCGTTCACGTCGCTCGCGATGCTCCCGGCGATCGCGTTCTTCACGCTCGCGCAGCGCCGCATCGTCGGCGGTCTCACCGGGGCGGTGAAGGGATGACGCGCGCGGACGAGCTCATCGCGGAGATGACGCTCGAGGAGAAGATCGCCCAGCTGTACGGCGTGTGGGTCGGCGCATCCGAGAGCGGCGGGGATGTGGCGCCCCACCAGCACGAGATGGACGACGAGATCGACCTGGACGCGCTGCTGCCGTCGGGGCTCGGTCAGCTGACCCGCCCGTTCGGCACCCGACCGGTGGATGCGGCGCTCGGAGCGCTATCCCTCGCACGGACGCAGGAACGGATCCGCACGGCGTCCCGCTTCGGCATCCCCGCTGTCGCGCACGAGGAGTGCCTCGCCGGCTTCGCCGCGTGGGGGGCCACCGCGTACCCGGTGCCGCTGTCGTGGGGCGCGTCGTTCGACCCCGCGCTCGTCGAGGAGATGGCCGCGCGCATCGGCGCCGACATGCGGTCGGTCGGCGTCCATCAGGGTCTCGCGCCCGTGCTGGACGTCGTGCGGGACGCGCGCTGGGGTCGTGTCGAGGAGACGATCGGGGAGGACCCGCACCTCGTCGCCACGGTCGCCACGGCGTACGTGCGCGGGCTGGAGTCGTCGGGCATCGTCGCGACCCTCAAGCACTTCGTCGGCTACTCGGCCTCGCGCGCGGGACGCAACCTCGCTCCCGTGTCGATCGGGCCGCGCGAGGTCGCCGATGTGCTGCTCCCGCCGTTCGAGATGGCGCTGCGGGACGGCGGTGCGCGCAGCGTCATGAACGCGTACACCGACCTCGACGGGGTGCCGTCGGCGGCCGACCGGTCGCTGCTCACTTCGCTTCTCCGAGACACCTGGGGGTTCGAGGGCACCGTCGTCGCCGACTACTTCGCGGTCGCGTTCCTGAAGCTCCTCCACGGTGTCGCCGACACGTGGGCGGATGCCGCGGGCGCGGCCCTGCACGCCGGCATCGACGTCGAGCTGCCGACGGTGAAGACGTTCGGCGAGCCGCTGCAGCGGGCCGTCGAGGAGGGTGCCGTGGACGTCGCCCTGATCGACACGGCCCTGCTCCGCGTCCTGCGTCAGAAGGAGGAGCTCGGGCTGCTCGACCCCTCGTGGTCGGCCATGCCGTCCGCGCTCGTGGGCCTCGACCTGTCCGATCCCACCGCTCTGCGGGGTGCCGTCGATCTCGATCCGGCGGGGAACCGGGAGTTCGCGGCGCGCCTCGCGGAGGAGGCTGTCGTCCTCCTCCGGAACGACGGGATGCTGCCACTCTCGGCCTCACGGCGATCCGCACCCCTGCGGATCGCCGTGATCGGGCCGAATGCGGACGACCCGTACGCGATGCTCGGCTGCTACTCGTTCCCGACGCACGTCGTGTCGCAGCATCCCGGGGTCGCCCTCGGCATCCGCATCCCGACGCTGCTCGAGGCGGTGAGAGAGGAGTTCCCCGAAGCCTCCGTGCGGCACGCGCGCGGCACGAGTGTCGACGGCGGAGAGACCGAGGGGATCGCCGCGGCGGTCACGCTCGCCTCCCAGTCTGACGTCGTCGTCCTGGCCCTCGGCGACCGCGCCGGCCTGTTCGGACGCGGGACGAGCGGGGAAGGATGCGATGCGGAGTCCCTCGCCCTGCCGGGCGCGCAGCAGGAGCTGCTGGACGCGTTGCTGGATGCCGGCACCCCGGTATCCGTCGTGCTGCTCGCCGGTCGCCCGTACGCCCTCGGCCGCGGCGCGAGTGAGGCGTCGGCGATCGTGGCGGCGTTCTTCGCCGGCGAGGAGGGGGCGACAGTGGTGGCGGGAGTGCTGTCCGGCCGCGTGAACCCGAGCGGACGCCTGCCGGTCAGCATCCCGTCGGGCACCGGCGCACAGCCCGCTACGTATCTCGCCCCGCCGCTCGCTCGGGCGACGGATGTCTCGAACATCGACCCGACCGCGGCCTTCGCGTTCGGGCACGGACTGTCCTACACGTCGTTCGACTGGTCGCCGCTGGTAGCGGCCTCGTCATATGCCGCGACGGACGGCGCGTTCGACCTGTCGCTCACGGTGACGAACGTCGGTGTGCGCGGGGGCTCCGAGATCGTGCAGCTCTACCTGCATGATCCCGTCGCCTCGATCGTCCGACCCGTGCAGCGCCTCATCGGGTACGCCCGCGTCGCGCTCGCGGCGGGGGAGTCGGCGACGGTGGAGTTCCACGTGCCGGCGGACCTGGCATCCTTCACCGGACGCGACCTGCGCCGCATCGTCGAGCCGGGTGCGCTCGTCCTCTCCGCCGGCCGGTCGAGCGCCGACCTCGCGTCGTCGGTCCACGTGACCCTCGACGGACCGGTCCGGGTCGTCGGGCACGACCGTGCGCTGGAACCGGAGGTGCGGGTCGCGGTGCCGGTGGGTCAGCTGGCCGGCTAGGTTCTCGGCCTCCGTCCCGGCCCCCGGCCCCGCCCCGGCCCCGGCCCCGGCCCCGGCCCCGGCCCAGGCCCGTGGCATCCCTCGACTTGCGGCAAATGGTGACTGTGAAGGCCGCGATAACCGCCGTTCGCCGCAAGTCGGCGAGCGGCGGACGGCCCCGGACTACGCGCGCGGCGCGGCGGTCGAGCCCCGCACCACGAGGTGGGTCGCGAGATCCATCCGGAGGGTGTCGGGCTCGCCGCCGTCTGCCATGCGCAGCACGAGGCGTGTCGCCTCCTCGCCCATGCGTCGCAGCGGCTGGTGCACCGTGGTCAGCTGCGGGCTCATCCACCGCGCGAGGGCGATGTCGTCGTAGCCGACGATCGAGAGGTCGTCCGGAACCGACATCCCCACCGCACGAGCGGCGGCGATCGCGCCGACCGCCTGGAGGTCGCTGCCCGCGAAGATCGCGGTCGGCGCGTTGTCCAGACGCAGCAGTTCGGCCGCGCGGGCCTCGCCGCCCGTCGTGTGGAAATCGCCGAAGCGGACCCATGCCGGGTCGACCTCGAGCCCCGCGGTGTTCATCGCACTGCGATACCCGTCGACGCGGGCGAGCGAGCACATCATGTCCTCGGGGCCGGTGATCGCGGCGATGCGCCTGTGTCCGAGTTCGATGAGGTGGCGGGTCGCGACGACGCCGCCCGCCCAGTTCGCCGAGCCGACGCTCGGGACCTCCGGCGACGGGTCGCCGGCCGGGTCGACGATCGCGAAGGGGATGCCGCGAGACGCGAGCTTGTCGCGCCACGGCGGCGGCAGCTCGCTGAAGACGAGCACGACCCCGGTCGGGCGGCGCCGCAGCACGGCGTCGATCCAGTCGGCCGCGGGGGAGTGCCGGCTGCCGCTCACCGTCAGCACGACCGAGAGTCCCGCCTGCTGCGCGACGCTCTCGACGCCCTCGATGACCTCCATCGACCAGCTGCTCTCGAGCTCGTGGAAGACGAGCTCGATGAAGTCGCCGCGCCGCTTGCCGCCGCGGCGCTGGTAGCCGTGGCGCGCGAGGTGCTCCTCGACGCGGGAGCGTGTGGCGGGCGCGACATCCGTCCGGCCGTTCAGCACCTTCGAGATCGTGGCGAGCGAGACGCCCGCCTCGGTCGCGATCTCGGCGAGGGTGACGCGCGGAACATCTGACATGTTTCGATGGTAGTGGCCGAAACTATCGAATCATCGGTAACGTGAACGCGTGCCTTGGCTTGATCTGACGCTGCCCGAACTCGAGTCCTACCGTCCCGACGTCCGCGAGCCGGCGGACTTCGACGCGTTCTGGGAGACGACGATAGCCGCAGCGCGTGCGATCGACGGCGATGTCGTCGTGGAGCGGACGTCGTCACCGCTGTCGGCGTTCGACGTGTTCGACGTCACGTTCCCCGGTTTCGCGGGGGATCCGATCAAGGCGTGGTTCCTCGCGCCCGCGGGCGCGACGGAGCCGCTCCCGACGGTCGTCGAGTTCAACGGGTACGGAGGCGGGCGCGGACTTCCGTCGGAGCGCCTGCAGTGGCCGGCCGCGGGGTACGCCTACCTGTTCATGGACACGCGAGGGCAGGGTTCCGGATGGGGGATGGGCGGGCACACGCCCGATCCGCACGGCACCGGTCCGTCGACCCCGGGCTTCATGACGCGCGGCATCGAGAGCCCCGACGACTACTACTATCGCCGGGTGTTCACCGACGCGGTGCGAGCGGTGGATGCGGTGCGCACGCTGCCGCAGGTCGACCCTGCTCGCGTCGCCGTCACGGGCGGAAGCCAGGGCGGCGGCATCACGCTCGCCGCGGGCGCGCTGTGCGACGGACTCGTCGCCGTGATGCCGGACGTCCCGTTCCTCTGTCACTTCGAGCGTGCCGTCGGACTCACCGATCGGTATCCCTACGAGGAGATCGTGCGCTATCTCGCCGTGCACCGCGGTGCCGAGGAGCGCGTGTTCGACACGCTGTCGTATTTCGACGGCGCGAACTTCGCGCGCCGGGCGAGCGTGCCGGCGCTGTTCTCGGTCGCGCTGATGGATGAGACGTGCCCTCCGTCCACGGTGTACGCGGCGTTCAACCGGTACGCCGGTCCGCGCGAGATGTCGGTGTACCGCTACAACAATCACGAGGGCGGCCAGGCGTACCAGTGGGTCGGGCAGGAGGCGTTCGTCCGCTCCCGGGTCTGACGCCCGCCTCCGGCGTGACCTCCCGTCACCCGGCCGGCGCCACCGGCTGGCGCAGGATGGTGCGCATCTTCTCGGGAGCGACCCTTCGCGCGTCGCTCAGGTAGATCTCGTGGTGGATGCCCGTCATCCGCAGGCCCTGCTCGGGGATGAGCACATGGTGCAGGTGCTCGAGCACGGGGGCTTCGTCGTCGAACGAGCCGACGTGCAGCGTCTGGATGCACAGCCCTTCTGCGAGCGACGCGAGCCGGATGTCGCCGAGCCTTGCCGGCGGGGTCTTGCCTCGTGCCGGTGCCGCGACCTGGCCGATCGCTGCGTCGACGCGGAGATCATCGATCCAGTCCGGGACGAGGATCATCATCGTCCAATCCCACTTCGACTTGTCGCGGGCGGTCGTGAAAGAGTCCATGTCGTCGGCGTGCCACAGGCCCTCGAGCGGCGGGACGACGTAGTCGCGTTCGAGCTCCCGTCGGCTCGCGAACTTCAGCGCGTACGCGACGGGGTACAGCGCGGCGAGAGCGTCGGCGTACGCGGGCGACGTGTTCGGATCGCCGTGCCCGTCGATCATGAGGTACCGCCGCTCCGGGACCTCGAGGATGCGGAACTCTCCGCGCTTCGCCCGGTAGCTGTCGAGCGCCTTGGTGAAGTCGGTCTTGTCCGTCACCCGGGTCACGTTAGCGGCGGCCGCCGACACGGGCCGGGCACCGCTCTCGGCCGTGCGTGCACGGATGGCGAGACATCTCACGCTTGGCGAGCGGAACCGGCCCGAACCTCTCGCCATCCGTGCGATCTCTCGCCATCCGTACGGCGCCGGGCATGAGAAAGGGCCAGTCGGAGAGGCTCCCGACCGGCCCTTGTCCCTTGCACCAAGAGTGTCCTGCAATCACATGTCGGTAGCTGCCACAGCAAAACAACTACCGTTCTTGAACTATATAACGAAGCGGTAACGGAGGGAAGGGGATCGTGTTATCTTTTCGTGATTCTTACCGGTTTCATAAGGTCGGGCGGACCCGCGTCGAGATCACCGGGAATACCCCAGGGGGGTATCTTGCTCTAGCCTGTGTGAACAGGGATACGCAGGCTGAGGAGATCGCGATGACCGACCCCCACGCAGGGCACGACCACGCGGCGCACATGCACGGCGCCACTGCAGCGCACGACCACGCGGCGCACGTCGGCCACGACATGGATCACAGCGTCCACGCGAGCGACGGGATGGACCACGGCGCCCACGCGGGCCACGGGATGGATCACGGCGCCCACTCCGACCACGGCGCCCACTCCGACCACGACGCGAGCCACGCCGGACACGACATGAACCACGACGCGAGCCACGCCGGCCACGACATGAACAATGGTGCCCACGCCGGCCACGACATGAACCACGGCGGACACGCCGGTCACGGCGCCGACCACGTGGCATCCTTCCGCCGGCTCTTCTGGATCAACCTGATCCTCGCCGTCCCCGTCGTCGCGTTCTCCTCGATGTTCGCGATGATCGTCGGATACGACGTGCCGGCGTGGGCGGCCGTCATCCCGCCGATCCTCGGCACCGTCATGTACGTGTGGGGCGGCTGGCCGTTCCTGACCGGTGCGGTGCAGGAGATCAAGGCCCGCAAGCCCGGCATGATGCTCCTCATCGGGCTCGCGATCACCGTCGCCTTCGTCGCATCGTGGGGCGCGAGCCTCGGCATCCTCGACCACGAGCTGGACTTCTGGTGGGAGCTGGCGCTCCTCATCGTGATCATGCTGCTCGGCCACTGGCTCGAGATGCGCTCGCTCGTGCAGACGACGTCGGCGCTCGACTCGCTCGCGGCCCTCCTGCCCGACGAGGCGGAGCGCGTCACCGCCCACGGCACCGAGACGGTGAGCCCGGCCGACCTCCGGGTCGGCGACGTCGTGGTGGTCCGGCCCGGCGGTAGCGTGCCCGCCGACGGGCGCATCGTCGACGGCCGCGCCGCCATGGACGAGTCGATGGTCACGGGAGAGTCGCGCACGGTCGATCGCGCGATCGGCGACGCCGTCACCGCGGGGACCGTCGCGACCGACTCGGGCCTGCGCGTCGAGGTCACCGCGACCGGAGACGACACGACGCTCGCCGGCATCCGTCGGCTCGTCGCCGAAGCGCAGAACTCGACGTCGCGGGCACAGCTGCTCGCGGACCGCGCCGCCGCCTGGCTGTTCTGGTTCGCGCTCGGCGCTGCGGCGATCACGGCGGTGGTGTGGACCGCCATCGGCCTGCCGGACGACGCGGTCGTCCGCACGATCACCGTCCTCGTCATCGCGTGCCCCCATGCGCTGGGTCTCGCCATTCCGCTCGTCGTCTCGATCGCGACCGAACGCGCTGCCCGCGGCGGCGTCCTCGTCAAGGACCGCCTGGCGCTCGAGAGCATGCGCACGGTCGACACGGTCCTGTTCGACAAGACCGGCACGCTGACGAAGGGCGAGCCGACGGTCGTCGCGATCGAGTCGACCACGACCGAGGATCAGCTGCTCGCCCTGGCTGCTGCCGCCGAAGCGGACAGCGAGCACCCCCTCGCGAAGGCCATCGTGCGCGCCGCGGGCGAGCGCGGGCTCGACATCCCCCGGGCGACCGACTTCACGTCGTCGCCGGCGGTGGGGGTGCGGGCGCTCGTCGACGGACGTGACGTGCGCGTCGGCGGCCCGCGCCTGCTCGAGGACATCGGCGGCGAAGAGGTGGATGCGGCGGCCGCCTGGCGAGCGGACGGATCGATCATCCTCCACGTCGTGCGTGACGGCGTCGTGATGGGCGGGCTGGCGCTGGCCGACGAGGTGCGGCCCGAGTCGCGGGAAGCCGTCGACGCGCTGCACGCCCTCGGCATCCAGGTCGTCATGATCACGGGGGATGCGGATGCCGTCGCCCACGCGGTCGCGACGGACCTCGGCATCGACCGGGTGTTCGCGGGCGTGCGCCCCGAGGACAAGTCGGCGAAGGTCGCCGAGCTGCAGGCCGAGGGGCGGAAGGTCGCGATGGTCGGCGACGGCGTGAACGATGCTCCTGCACTCGCGCAGGCCGACGTCGGCATCGCGATCGGCGCGGGGACGGATGTCGCGATCGCATCCGCGGGCGTCATCCTGGCGAGCTCGGACCCGCGCTCGGTCCTCTCCGTCATCGAGCTGTCGCGCGCGAGCTACCGCAAGATGGCGCAGAACCTGTGGTGGGCGGCCGGATACAACCTCATCTCGGTGCCCCTCGCGGCGGGCGTCCTCGCCCCGATCGGATTCGTCCTGCCGATGTCGGTGGGTGCCATCCTGATGTCGCTGTCGACCATCGTCGTCGCGCTCAACGCGCAGCTGCTGCGCCGGCTCGACCTCTCGCCCGAGGCGAGCGTCCGAGCGATCCTGACCACGTAGGCGATGGATGGCGGCGGCCCGTGCGGCCGCCGCCATTCAGCCTGGTCGTACCTCTCTCCTAGGATTCATTCAGACGTGCCCGCCGAGGAGGATCCTTGTCAGACCAGCAGCCGCCCACCGAGCCGCCGCAGCCGCCGATGGGCGCGCCCGAGCAGCCGACCTCCCCGTACGCTCCGGCTCCGTCGGAGGGCGCCGCCCAGCAGCCCGGAGCATGGGTGCCGCCGGGGCAGGCCGGGCCGCAGCCGAGCGTGACCGCGGACCAGACGGCGCCGACCGTCCCCTACGGCGCGCTGCCTCTGGCGCCGGGCACGGCGCCCGCGTACGGCGCCCCGCCCGTCGGCCAGCAGGCGTACGGCGCCCCGCCCGTCGGCCAGCAGGCGTACGGCGCCCCGCCCGTCGCACAGCCAGGGCAGTACCCGGGCCTGCCGCCGCAGTACCCGGGCCAGCCGCTGTATCCCGCGCCTCCCGGCTACGGGGTGTCGCCCGGACCCGACACGCGTCCGAAGACGCTGGCGATCATCGCCTTCGTCCTCGCCGTCGTCGGCGCCGTGGTCGCCTTCGTCCCCGTCGCGACCCTCTTCTCCGGCGTCCTCCTCCTCGCCGGCTTCATCATCGGTCTGATCGCGCTCATCTCGAAGAAGCACGGCGGCACGGGGCTCAGCATCGCGGCCATCGTCGTGTCGGTCGTCGGCTGGATCGTCTCCATCGTCATGACCGTCGTCTCGATCGGCATGTTCGGGTGGAGCACCTTCGGCGGCGACGGCTCGGTTTCGCAAGGCACGGAGACGAGCGCCCCGGCGGACGGGCTGCGCGACGGTGCGCCGGTGGCGGACGCGAAGGCGCTCGCCATCACGGCGACCGGGTTCGGGCAGGCCTCCGACGGCACGTGGTGGTACGCGTTCGAACTGGAGAACCCGAACACGGATGCGGTCTACGACGCGACCCAGCTCACTGTCGAGGCGGTCGGCGCCGACGGCACGATCCTCGACTCGTCGCCCGAGTACGTCACGGTGCTCCCCGGGAAGTCGGGCGTCGCCGGCTACTTCGAGAACCTCGGGGATGAGAATGTCGCGAAGATCGAGGTGCGCACCCCGCCGACATCGGACGCGACCGCCCTTCCCGCCGACGCCGGAGGGTTCCAGGTCGCCGACGTCGCCGCGACCGCGGACGGCGACGGTCCTGTCGTCCGGGGCACCGTGGTCTCGTCCTTCGGTCAGGATCAGGAGTCGGTGCTCGTCTCCGCCATCGTGCGCGACGCCGATGGGAACATCGTCGGCGGCGAGTACGACGTCATCGATCGCGTCCCCGCCGGCGGCCGGACGCGGTTCGCGGTGCGCTTCTACGACGACCTGCCGCCCGGCGCGACGGTGGAGGTCTATCCGTCGCTCTGACGCGTCCTCGCCGCTGTCGGGGGCGCGGGGCTCTACGATCGGCGCATGAACATCGACGAGATCTTCGGCGCGGCGGTCGTCGCGTTCGAGGTGGTGGGCGCCGCCGTGATGATCGTCGGCTTCCTCTTCGCAGTGGTGCTCGGCGTCCGCTCGCTCATCCGGCGAGAAGGAGGCGCGAAGACCTTCCAGGTCGTCCGCTCGACGCTCGGCGGTGCGATCCTCCTCGGCCTCGAGGTGCTCGTCGCCGCCGACCTCATCCGGACGCTCCGGGAGCCGACCCTGCAGGATGCCGCGACCCTCGGCATCATCGTGCTCATCCGCACGTTCCTGTCGATGTCGATCCAGATCGAGATCGACGGCACGCTTCCGTGGCGGCGCGCCCTGCTGACGAGCGGCGCGCAGGTCGCCGCATCCGCCATCAGGGATGCGGGCACCAAGGACGCGGGCGCCCGACGCCAGTCCTGAAGAACGACGAAACCCCCGGTCCGAAGACCGGGGGTTCCGTGTGTCACGAGGCGATCAGGCCGCGACCTGCTCATCGGCGGCGAGCTCACGCACCTGGCGGAGGGCGCCGGCCCAGGAGACGAGCTCGGAGACCTGCGCGTCGAGCTCGGCCTTGTGGATCTCGGCCGGGGTGAACTCGACGTCGGCGGTGCCGAAGCCGGTGAAGTCGGTGAAGATCGAGAACATGACGTGCTGGTGCACGTCGGCGACCGACAGCTCGCCGAGGACCTGACGCAGGTGCTCGCCGGCGCGCACGCCGCCCATCGAGCCGTAGGAGACGATGCCGGCTGCCTTGTTCTGCCACTCGAACTTGACGTAGTCGAGCGCGTTCTTCAGCGCGGCGGGGATGGAGTGGTTGTACTCGCCGGTGACGAAGATGTAGCCGTCGAACTCGGCGATCTTGTGCGCCCAGGCGTTGGCGGCGGCACCGGCGTAGTTGCCCGCGCCCATCGGGAACATCTCCTCGAGAAGGGGGAGCTTGTAGTCGTGGAGGTCGACGACCTCGAAGTTCACGCCCGGGGCGGCGGCGTTCGCCTTCACCCAGTCGCCGACGAAGTGGCCGATGCGGCCCGGGCGGGTGCTGCCGACGATGATTCCGATGTTGAGGTCAGACACGAAGGTTCCAATCTGGGGAGGTTGACGCGTCAGTTGATGATGTATCAACAGATGCTAGCGCATAAGTTGACATGTCACCAATCGTGTTATGCTGTGAAGCGTGGAGGACTGTCCAGCCGTCAGCGAGACCGAGTGGTCGGTGTGGCGCGCCTTCACGACGATGCACCGCAGCCTCGAGGGCTCCGTCGAGACGCGCTTGAACGGCGCATCCGTCTCCGGCCCTGATTTCGAGGTGCTGGCGGCGCTCCTCGACCGGCCCGACGGCGTCGCCCGCTCCGGTGAGCTCGCCGCCTCACTCGGCTGGGAGAAGAGCCGCCTGTCGCATCAGCTGCGGCGCATGGAGGCGCGCGGGCTCATCGAGCGCCGCGAATGCGAGTCCGACATGCGCGGCACCTGGGTCGTTCTGACCGAGTCCGGCCGTGACACCGTCGAGGCGGCGCTGCCCGAACGCATCACCGTCATGCGCGAGATCTTCTTCGACGTCCTCGACGCCGGCGAGCAGGAATCCCTGCGCGCCATCTCCGCGAAAGTGCTCGACGCGATGGCGGCGGCCTGCCCGTCGGAGTGCGCTCAGATCGCCGAACGGGCCGGTGCGGTCGCCCGAGGAGCGGGCGAAGCGGCGACAGTCGCAGCTGCACGGTAGTTCGCGAGGATCTCGGGCCGCGTATCCGGGGTTGGGGATGCCTCGACCTCGACGTCCCACGCCGGCCGTGAGCCCGTGAGCGCCCACGCCGCCTGGCGCGCGGCCCCGAGGGCGACGTATTCGGCCGGCGCCGGCACGGTCACCGGGATGTCGAAGACCTGCGCCGCGATCTCGGCGACGGCCGCGTTGCGTGCGGCTCCGCCGATCAGGCGGATGCGCCGCGCCTCCACGCCTTCGGCTCGGATCGCCTCGAGTCCGAGCGCGAGGGAGCACAGCATCCCCTCGATCGCGGCCCGCGCGAGATGCGGCCGGGTCGTCGTCGCCAGCGAGAGCCCGGAGAGGGAGGCGCGCGCGTCCGGCAGATTCGGCGTCCGCTCGCCCTCGAACCACGGCACGAGCACGACGCCGTCCGCGCCGGGCGGCGCCTGCCGCGCGAGCTCGCCGAGCTCGTCGTGCGAGACGTCGAGGAGCCCTGCCGTCGCGTCGAGGACGCGCGCCGCATTGAGCGTCGCGATGAGCGGCAGGTATCCGCCCGCAGCATCCGCGAATCCGGCGACGGTCCCGGTCGCGTCGGCGACCGGCGCCGACGTCACCGCGAACACCGTTCCGGAGGTGCCGAGCGACACGACGACATCGCCCGGGGCTGCGTCGAGTCCCAGTGCTGCGCCGGCGTTGTCGCCCGCTCCCGCGCCGATGACGAGGTCGCCGTCGTGGACGTACTCGGCGGGCCCGAACACGCGCGGCAGGACAGCGTCATGGCCGAGCGCGCGAACCAACAGGTCGCGGTCGTAGCCGTCCGGCCCCCAATACGCCGTGCCCGAGGCGTCCGACCGGTCCGTGACGAGCTCGTCGAGGTCCGGGTCTGCCGGCCCGAACCCGCGCAGACGCCACGTGAGCCAGTCGTGGGGGAGCGCGACAGCGGCGACGCGCGCCGCGTTCTCCGGCTCCGCATCCCGCAGCCACCGCAGCTTCGTCGCCGTGAACGACGCGACCGGGACGACACCGGTCCGTCGGGCGTACTCCTCTGCGCCGACCTCGCGGACGAGGTCGGCCGCCGCATCCGCCGACCGCGTGTCGTTCCACAGGAGGGCGGGGCGGATGACGCGTCCCTCCGCGTCGAGGACCACCATCCCGTGCTGCTGACCGCCGATCGAGATCGCCGCGACGTCGTCGAGGCCGCCGGCATCCGCGATCGCGCTCTGCAGCGCGACCCACCAGGCCTCCGGGTCGACCTCGGTGCCGTCCGGGTGGGCGGCGCGCCCGATCCGCACGACCCGGCCGGTCTCCGCGTCGACGATCACGACCTTGCAGGACTGGGTCGACGAATCGACGCCGGCGACGAGCGTCATCGCGCTCCCTCCCTCTTCCGTGCGCTTCTTCTGTGCGCCTCATCTGTGCGCTGACTTGCGGCGAATGGCTGCATTCGGTGCACGCTATCCCGCCAACCGCCGCAAGTCAGCGCAGAAGGTTTGTCAGCGGGCACCCATCAGGTGCTCGGTGGCGAGCTGCTGCAGGCGGACGAAGCCGAAGCCCCGGGCACCGAAGTAGGCGCTCGCATCGAAGTCCTCGAACGCGGAGCGGTCGGCGAGGAGGTCATCGTATGACTCGCCCGACCCGAGAGTCGGGGTGCGCAGCTCGTCGACGCGAGCCGCGGCCAGGGCCTCCTGCACTTCGGGGTCGGCGCGGAAGGCGGCCGCGCGCTCCTTCAGCAGCAGGTAGGTCCGCATGTTCGCGGCAGCCGAGTCCCATACGCCGGTCTCGTCCTCCGTGCGCGACGGCTTGTAGTCGAAGTGGCGCGGGCCGGTGTACGCCGGGCCGCCTGTGGTCCCCGAGCCCGTCGAGGGGCCGCCGTTCTCCAGGAGGTCGACGAGTGCGAAAGCGTTGTGCAGGTCGCCGTGACCGAAGACGAGGTCCTGGTCGTACTTGATGCCGCGCTGGCCGTTGAGGTCGATGTGGAAGAGCTTGCCGTGGTACAGCGCCTGTGCGATGCCGGCGGCGAAGTTGAGGCCCGCCATCTGCTCGTGCCCGACTTCGGGGTTGAGGCCGACGAGCTCGGGGCGCTCGAGCGAGGAGATGAACGCGAGCGCATGCCCGACCGTCGGCAGCAGGATGTCGCCGCGCGGCTCGTTCGGCTTCGGCTCGATCGCGAAGCGGATGTCGTAGCCCTTGTCGGTGACGTACTGGCCGAGGAGGTTCACGGCCTCGCGGTAGCGCTCGAGCGCGGCACGGATGTCCTTCGCCGCGTCGTACTCCGCCCCCTCGCGCCCGCCCCACATGACGAAGGTCTTGGCGCCGAGCTCGGCGGCGAGATCGAGGTTGCGCAGCACCTTGCGCAGCGCGAACCGGCGCACCTGGCGGTCGTTCGACGTGAAGCCGCCATCCTTGAAGACGGGTGCGGAGAAGAGGTTCGTCGTGACCATCGGCACGATGAGCCCGGTGTCGGCCAGGGCGGCCTTGAGGCGATCGATCTGCGCCTGGCGCTCGGCATCCGTCGACCCGAAGGCGAACAGGTCGTCGTCGTGGAACGTCAGGCCGTACGCCCCGAGCTCGGCCAGCTTCTCGACGGCGTGCACGACGTCGAGGTGTGGGCGGGTGGGGCCGCCGAACGGATCGGTGCCGTTGTACCCGATCGTCCAGAGACCGAAGGAGAACTTGTCGTCGCGTGTGGGGGTCGGCATGGGAGTCCTGTTCGTCGTCGAAGAGTATTTGTTGAAATATACAACATATCGACGGGTGCGTACAGTGAGGTTCGTGACGATGGATGCTGCGCTCCCCGGTGCGCGAGAGGCGAACCTGGGTCGCGTGCTGCAGCTGCTCCATCTCGAGGGGCCGCACTCGCGGGCGAGCCTCACGGAGCGCACGGGTCTCAACCGCTCGACGATCGCGAGCCTCATCGGCGAGCTCGCCGAGCGCGGACTCGCGGAGGAGAGCGCTCCGGAGCCCACGAAGCGCGTCGGGCGGCCGTCGCCGATGGCGTCGGTGGATCCGCGCGTCGTCGCGATCGCCGCGAACACGGAAGTGGATGCCGTGACCCTCGGCGCGGTGCGGCTCGACCAGTCCGTGGCCCTGCGCGAACGCATCGCGATCGCCGGCCCGCTCGGGCCCGAGGCGACGGCCGAGCTCATCGGCGAGCGCGTGCGCGAGTGGGCGTCGGACGAACTGGCCGGCCATCGGATCGTCGGAATCGGCGTGGCGGTCCCCGGGCTCGTCCGCGCCGCCGACGGCCTCGTCCGCCAGGCTCCGCACCTCGACTGGCGCGATGCGCCGATCCGCGATCTCGTCGCAGAGCGCACCGGGCTCGCCGTCACCGTCGACAACGACGCGAGCCTCGGCGCGCTCGCCGAGCACCTGTACGGCGCCGCCCGCGGTGTCGACGACGTCGTCTACCTCGACAGCGCGAGCGGCATCGGAGGCGGGCTGATCGTGCACGGCATGCCGGTCACCGGCGCGGCCGGCTATGCCGGCGAGTTCGGGCAGAACCGGCCAGGCATCGCCGACCCGGCCGACCAGCGTGTGCCGGGCGGAGTGCTCGAAGACGAGGTCAACCGGGATCGCGTGCTCGCCATGATGGCGATGCCCGGCGCCGACGAGCCGACCCTCGCCGCCGCCCTGTCGGCGTCGACGGATCCCGCTGTGGCGGCCGAGCTGGCGCGGCAGTCCCGCATCCTCGCCACCGCGCTCTCCAACGCGGTCAACGTCCTGAATCCGTCGGTCGTCGTGCTGGGCGGATTCCTCGCCACGCTCGCCGCGGCATCCGGAGACCTCCTCGCGCTCGTCCGGGCGCAGTGCATGTCGGCGAACGGCGAGGAGCTCGAGATCCGGCAGGCCTCTCTCGGCGTGGACCGACTGCTTGTGGGAGCCGCCGAGATCGCATTCCGCGATCTGCTGCACCACCCGCTGCACGCGTCGGCGGCGTGATGCAGCTCGGCCTGCCGGTTGAGCACCCGGAGCGGCGGTGTTGAGCCTCCGTTACAGCTGAGCCCCGTTGTCGTCGGAATCGTCGAACGGGTCGCCGCTGTGCTTGTTCATGCCGACTTTGCGGCCGCGCGACGACTCGAACGCCATGATCCAGCCGATCGAAACCAGAGCTGCCAGGAGCAGCCCGATCAGGACGTTGTGCAGGAGCACGCCGACCAGTACGCCGAGCCCGATGAGCACGACCGTGCCGATGATCCACTGGGTGCGGCCGCGCGGCCAGCCTGTCGAGGGCCCGCCGGTGCCCGATGGCGTCGTCATGAGGCGAGCCTACTCGGGCACCGACGGGAGGCGCCGGATCGCCGGCGGGTCGGACAGTGGGCGCGTCAGGCCGCCGGGGCCGCGTTGACCGACACCATCCAGCCGATGCCGAACCGGTCGTTCAGCATTCCGAACTTCCCACCCCACGGCGGGGTGTCGAGCGGCATGGTGACCTCGCCGCCGACGGCGAGCGCGTTCCAGAAGCCCTCGAGCTTCGCCTCGTCGTCGCCGCTGATCGACAGGGAGATGCCGGTCGGTGCGGAGTACGGCATCCGCTCCGGCGTGTCGGAGCCCATCAGCGTGAACCCGTCGGCGGTCGTCAGCTGCGCGTGCATGACGAGGTCGTTCTCGGCGGGATCCTGCGCCATGCCGGGGATGTCTCCGAACACCGACACATCGAGCGTGCCGCCGAAGACGGACTGGTAGAACTCCATCGCCTCGCGGGCGTTGCTCTTGAAGGAGATGTAGGGGTTGAGGATGGACACGGTTGTGCTCCTTGACTGGTGGAGGGGCCGCCCGCGTGTGACGAGCGGACAGGGATCAGTGTGCCCAGGGGGTCCGACATCCACAACGGCTTAAGCCGAGGGCGGATTCGATGCTGCGGTCAGCGCGTCCGATGGTCCTCCGGATGCAGCCGCGGACCGCGCCGCGGCTCGCGGACGCCGGACGCCAGGATGAGGCGGATCGCCCTCTGCCGCTGACCCGTCCACGGGGCGAGGAGTTCCAGCATCCCGTCGTCGTCCGTGCGCTCGCCGGTCAGCGCGTACCCGACCTCGTGGGGGAGGTGGTAATCGCCGACGCTCACCGCATCGGGGTCGCCGAGCGCGCGGATCCGGGTCTCGGCCGAGGTCCACAGGCCGACGCCGGCGAGGCTCGTCAGGATGCGGTCGCGTTCGGAGCCGGTGGATGCGCCGGCCAACGCCCGCTCGATCGATGCACCGCGCGCAGCGGCCGCGACGATGGTGCGCGACTGCGGCGGTTCGAGGCCGGCCCGATGCCACGTCCACGAGGGGATCGCGCGCCAGCCGTCGATGGTGGGCGAAGCGAACATCGGCCGCGGTGTCGGGCCGGGTGCGCGCTCGCCGCACCACTGGAGGATGCGCCGCCACGCCCCGAACGCCTGGAGACCGGTGACCTTCTGCTCCATGATCGAGCCCGCGAGGGCGTCGAAGACGAGGTCGCTGCGACCGATCCGCAGGCCGGGGTTGCGCCGGTGGGCGTCGGCGACGAGCGGATGCAACGACGCGTCGAACCCGGTCGCATCGTCGTCGGCTCCGCAGAACGCGGGCAGCTGTGCGATCGCCCATTCCGCCCCGGGGCCCCACGCGGTGGCCTTGACGGCATCCTTGCGCTCGGCGATGGCGATCGTCGCTACGCCTGCGGGCGTGCGCATCGCACGCCAGATCACCCCGCCGTCGGAGACGATCGAGGGGTCTCCCGGACCGCGCCGGTGCGCCAGGACGGTCGCGCGCAGATCCAGCGGGCCGCGCGGACGGTACTCGGTCTCGACGACCGGGCCCGCGGCCGGCGGCGCTGGGGCCGTGCGCCGCGAGGCTCCCCGCGGCCCTCCGGCGCGGGAGGCCTCGGGCGTGATGGTCATGTCCTCACGATACGCGCGGCACCCGACACCGGATCCGCCGCGTGCGCGGGCGTCAGTTGTCGATGTCGGCCCACGCGGCGATGTCGACGCCATGGTTGTCGGGGGATGCGAGGGTCCACCACATCGGCGCGTGGCTGTCGTCGACGAGGCGGCCGCCCGCCGCGACGACCGCCCGCACGCGCGCCTCGGCCTGATCGGCGGGCACGGACACATCGATGTGCGTGCGCCCGCGTCCGGCGCGGGCGATGGGATTGAAGGCGAACGGGATGCCGCGCCGGTTCGGGTCGACGGCATCCGAGTCGTAGAGGTCTTCGTAGCCGAACGCCGCCTCGAAGAACGGTCGCACGTCGACACCCGGCGCCTGCGCGACGAAGATCTGCATCGCCTGCAGGACCGTCGGGTCGGATTCGAGCCCGGCGTCGCGCGCGATGCTCGAGATCCGCTGCGCCAGCGCCAGGTCCCGTTCGTCGAGCGTCCCGTCGGGGCGACGCGTCGTCACGACGACGTCTCGTGGACGGATGTCGACGTCGGGATCACGGCCGAGCTCTTCCGCGGCCGCCGAGATCCGGGCGGCGAAGCGGGCGCCCTCCCTGAGCGAGTTCGTGCGCCAATGCGCCATCGCGCCGGCGAACAGCACGCGCCACTCTGCGACGCCGACAGCCGAGTGGAACGTCTTCCCGCTAATCGTCTCGTCGGCCACGTCACATCACCTGCTCGGACACGTCGCCCCAGGCAGCGATGTCGACGCTGTGGTTGTCGGGCGAGGCGAGCCCCCACCACGCAGGGATGTCGTCGCCGATCGCCAGACGCCCGCCTGCGGCGATGGCGGCCGCAGCCCGCGGCGCCCCCTGGTCGTTCGGGACGGCCACATCGATGTGGGTGCGTCCGCGACCCGGTCTGTCGAGCTCGTAGAACCACAGCCGTGGTCCGCGGCGCAGCGGATCGGCGAGGACGTCGTCGACCCGTTCGTAGCCGAGCGCGGCGAGCCAGAATTCGCTCGTGTCGACGCCCTCGGCCTGGGCGATGCCGATCTGGGCCGTCTGCAGACGCGATGCGTCGGGGGCGAGACCCATCCCGCTGGCGACGTCGGACACGCGCCGTGCGACCTCGGCGTCGATGCGATCGAGCCGGCCGCGTCGGTTGCGCGCCGTGCACACGGCGACGGCGTGCGGGCGCAGGTCGATGTCCGGCTCTCGGTCGAGCTCAGCCGCGGCGTCCGCCACTCGCAGCGCGAACTCCGCGCCCGTCTGCAGCGAGTCGGTGGGGAAGATCGCCTGCGCGCCGCCATACAGAACGTGCCACCCCGCGGTGCCCGGGGCCTCGTGGAACTGCTGCGCGCTGATGTGCTCCGCGCTCGTGCCTTCTCGGTCGGTCATGTGCGCTCCTCGGCTCGCTCATGACGCTAGACCCGGCCGCGGACATCCTCTGCGGACATCCCCTGCCTCGGTCGAGGGCTCTCCTTCCGACGTCAGCGCGTCCGGTCGAGGCGCGGGGCGTCGCGGGCCGTGCAGGCGCGGTTCGCTGATGTCGGCGAACGGCCGGCTGGCTCAGGCCGGCCTGACGCAGCTCAGAAGCGGTCGGGCGAAGGGGTGCCGTGGCCGTAGCGGATGACGACATCCGCGTGCCGATCGAAGCGGTAGCCGACGCCGCGCACGGTGCGGACGATGTCCTCGTAGCGGCCGAGCTTCGCCCGCAGACGACGGACGTGGACGTCGATCGTGCGCTCGCCCGGGGCGTCCTCGTCGGATGCGCCCTGCCACAGCGACGAGACGAGCTCGGTGCGCTCGATCGTGCGACCCTCGCGAAGGACGAGGTACTGCAGCAGCTCGAACTCCTTGAACGTGAAGGCGGCCGACTCCCCGTCGATGACGACGCGCTTGCGCGAGATGTCGACGACGACGCCCGGGGCGTCCTCGATCTCCGGCTCCGGGTCCGGCTGGGTGCGCGCGACGGCACTCGGCTCGTGGAGCGCGAGACGCACGACGTCGACATCGCGTCCGCCGGCGCCCGCCGGGGCGAGGGCGACGGTCGCGTAGGTCTCCGCGGCCGGTGCGAGCTCGGCGATCGTGCGGCGCAGGGCCTCGACGATGACGCCGAGCGAGACTCCGGATGCCGCGGCCTTCACCTCGTCGAGACCGACGTAGAGGGCGAAGCCCCGCGGGGCGGTGCCGGCGGGGAGGCTGCGACCCGCGGCGGGGGCGGCCGGCGCCTGCTGCGCGGCCTGGGCGGCGGCGCGCTGGGCGGCGGCCTGCTGGGCAGCAGCGGCACGGGCGGCCGCGAGGTCCTGCGCGGTGCGGCCCTGCGTGGCGGCGGTGAGGGCGGCGTATTCGCGGAGGCCGGCGGGAGCGGCGTTGCCCGTCGTGGTGGCGGTGCGGACGGGAGCGTCGAGAACGGTGGTCATTGGAGTGCTGTCCTTTGAGGCGGAACCCGGAATGTCATCGGGTTCGGATGCTGTTGAGCGCGACCCCCGGATGTCGGATCGGGGGCGGTATGCGAGTCACGCGGGCGCGCGGGTGAGCGCGGACTCCCGGTGTCTCGGGGGCTCGGCGCGGCAGTAGCTCGTAGCGTCAGGTCAGACGCGGCGCGCGAGCCCGGCGGTGGTCACCGTCTCAGCTGCACATTCGACAGCACATGACAACACGACCGGCCATCATGCGGCCGGCAGCCTCGTTCGCCTCCCAGGCGGACAGAGTGCGTGCGTTGTCAGTCATGACGCCGATTATGACCGATCGTGACGGTATGAGTCAAATAGCACACCTTGCACGGCCCGTCCATGACGAAATGTGACGCGAGCATCATATTTCTCCATTTCCCTCGCAAAATGCACGGTTCGTCGCTCGCCGGGTCGGGACGTGCTCAGGCCGTCGGCACGCATCGAGTGGCATACTCGCCGTCGTGAAACTGCGGATCGTCGGGATCTCGGGATCGGGGAAGACCGCCCTCGCCGAGCGACTCTCCGCGGAACTCGGCCTGCCGCGCCTGGACCTCGACGCGGTGTTCTGGGATGCGGACTGGACCTTCCGCGACCTCGACGAGGCGCTCGCGATCGTCCGCGACTTCGCCTCACGGAACCCGGGCGGCTGGGTCGCGGACGGCAACTGGACGAGTCGCCTCGATGGACTCCTCGACCCGGGCACGCCCGGGGGCGCCGACACGTTCGTGTGGATCGACCACTCGCGCCCCGCCGTCATGCGCAGGGTCATCCGCAGGACGGTGCGCCGCGGCATCCTGCGGGAAGAACTGTGGCACGGCAATCGAGAGCGCGTGTCGTCCTGGCTGCGATGGGATCCGGACGAGAACATCATGCGGTTCGCGTGGGTGCAGCATCCGATCGTCCGGGAGAGGATGCTGGCGCGCATCGCCGCGGGAGTGCCCGTTGTGCAGTTGCGCGGCCAGCGCGCCGTCGACGAATGGGTGGCCGCCATCGCGTCCGAGACGACCCGTGACGGGTCGGCGCGGGCGTAGTCTGTCGCGGTGACCACGCTCCGCTTCGCCCACGAGAAGGATGCCTCGCGCTATACGTTGCACGACGGCGACCAGCTCGTGGCCGTCCTCGACTACAACGACAACGGCAGCACCGTCGCGATGACGCGCGCGTTCACCGTCCCGACGTTCCGCGGTCGCGGCTACGCGGGAGAGCTGGTGGACCGCGCGGTCGCCGAGCTCGAAGAGCAGGGCGACCGCGAGGTCATCCCGGTCTGCTGGTACGTCGCCGAGTGGTTCGACAAGAACCCCGACCGAGCCGGCATCCTCCACGAGCGCCGCAGCGCCTGACGGCGTTCGTGGAGGCGGAGCCTCAGCCCGCGACCGCGCGACGTGCGCGACCCGAGCTGATGCCGATGGGGCGCGCCCACGAGCCGTTGCTCGCGCGCAGCGCGCTGCGCACACGGCCGGCGCACGTGTGCATGCGACGGACGATCTCAGGCACCAGCCGCTGGGCGCGGACCTCGGTGATGTGCATCTCCTGATCGCGGAAGGTCGACTCCTGGTGGAACCGGACGTCGACCCCGTACAGCTCGAACATCGTGTCTCCTTGATCTTGTGTGATCCTGCTGAGATTCAAGTTAGTCAGGGGGTCGGACATTCCCGGATGACGCGGTCCTGCCCGGATGCCGGAGCGCGAGCGTAGCCTCGGAGCATGTGCCGCAACATCCACACCCTCCACAATTTCGAGCCGGCCGCGACCGACGAAGAGGTCCACGCGGCGGCGCTCCAATACGTCCGCAAGATCTCGGGGACGACCAAGCCGTCGAAGGCCAACCAGGCCGCCTTCGACCGTGCCGTCGCGGAGATCGCGCACATCACGGGCCACCTCATCGAGGACCTCGTCGCCGTGACACCGCCGAAGAACCGCGAGGAGGAGGCGGCGAAGGCGCGCGCCCGGGCCGAGCGCAGCGGTCGATACGCTCCGCGCGCGGTGCAGGCGCAGGCGTGAGCCGCATCCGGACCTGAACGTCCCCGCCGACGGGCGCGCCGGTTCCCCGCCTGTCGCCCTGGCGATGTCGGAGGGCGACCATACCGTTGAATGCATGCGGATCCTCCACACCGGCGATTGGCACATCGGGCGCACCTTCCACGGGCACGCGACCCTCGATGCGCTGCGCGGTGTGCTCGAGGCGATGACAGCCCAGGTGCGCGAACACGACGTCGACGTCGTCGTGATCGCGGGCGACGTCTTCGACTCGGCGGCCCCCGCACCCGCCTGCTACACCCTGCTCACCGACGCGCTCGCGGCCCTCCGCGACGCGGGCGCACGTGTCATCGTGACGAGCGGGAACCACGATTCGGCCGCGCGGCTCGGGTTCCAGGCGAAGCTGCTCCGCGACGGCATCCACGTCCTCACCGACCCGCGCGCGGTCGGGCGGGCGATCGAGATCGAGGATGCCGACGGGCCCGTGCGGTTCTACGGCATCCCGTACCTCGAGCCGGCGATCGTGCGCAGCGTGTGGCCCGACGTCGAGCTGCGCACGCAGGCGCAGACGATGGCGCACGCGATGGGGCTCGTGCGGGAGGACCTCGCTTCGCGGCCGGGGCGGTCGGTGGCGATCGCCCACTGCTTCGCGGCCGGCGTCGAGGTGACGCCCGGCGTCGAGCGCGAGATCCGCCAGGGCACGCTGGATGTCGTGCCCCTGCGCACCTTCGACGGACCCGACTACGTCGCGCTCGGCCACATCCACGGGCGCCAGCAGCTGGAAGACCGCGTGCGGTACGCGGGAGCGCCGCTGCACTACAGCTTCGGCGAGCAGAACAAGCCGCGCGGGTCGTGGCTCGTGACGATGGATGCCGCGGGCCTCGCCGGCGTCGAGTGGCTCGAGCTGCCCGTACCGCGGCCGCTGAAGACCCTGCACGACACGTTCGATGCCCTGCTGTCCGACCCCGTGTACGCGGAGTACGAGAACGCGTGGGTCGCCGCCGAGTACACCGACCCGACGCCGCGGCTGGAGCCGATGCGGGCACTGCAGCAGCGCTTCCCGTTCTGCGCGACGGTCTCGCACGCACCTCCCGCCCGGCCGTCCGACGGCCGCGCCTCCTACGCCGAGCGCGTCAGCCGCGCCCGCGACGACGTCGAGCTCATCGATGCCTTCCTCACCCACGTGCGGGGCGGCGAGGGCGTGACCGACGCCGAGCGCGAGCTCATCCGCGAGATCATCGACGAACGGGTCGTGGCGGAGGCCTCCGCGTGAAGCTGCATCGACTCGAGCTCGAGGGGTTCGGCCCCTTCCGAGAACGGCAGATCGTCGACTTCGACGCCTTCGCGGACGACGGGCTCTTCCTCCTCACCGGCCGCACCGGCGCGGGCAAATCGAGCGTCCTCGACGGCGTGTGCTTCGCGCTGTACGGCTCCGTGCCGCGGTACCCCGACGGCGACAAGAGGCTGCGCAGCGATCACAGCGATCCCGACGACGCGAGCGAGGTCGTCCTCGATTTCGAGGTGTCCGGCGGACGCTGGCAGATCACGCGGTCGCCGGAGTACGAGCGTCCGAAGCGCCGTGGCGACGGCGTCACGAAGGAGGGACAGCGCGCCCAGCTCGACGAATGGGTCGACGGCGGATGGATGGCGCGCGCCTCCGGCCCGCGCGACGTCGGGCTCGCGCTCGACGAGGTGCTCGGGCTCACGCGCGACCAGTTCCTCCAGGTGATCCTGCTGGCGCAGGGGCGCTTCCAGCAGTTCCTCCTCGCCAAGAACGATGAGCGCCAGGCCCTCCTGCGCACTCTCTTCGGCACACGGCGCTACGCCGACTACCAAGAGGCGCTCGAGGAGCGCCGACGTGACGCCGACCGCGCGCTCGGAGATGGCGGTGTGCGTCTCGCGACACTGCTCGACCAGGTCGACCACCTCGTCGCGGTGCACGGGCTGGGCGACGCCGATGCGCCGGGGGGCGACGACCTCGCGCGGAACGACGACGTCGTGCCGGCGGGCGATGTTCCGACCGATGTCGTCGGGCGGCTCGCGGCCGACGACCGGGCGGTCGCGCGAGCCGACTACCGCGTCGAGACGGCAGCGCTGGCGCGGGATGCGGCGAAGGCAGCGGCCGATGACGCGACGGCCGCGCACATCGGGGTGCAGGAGCGTGTCAAGGCGCGCGGAGCCCGCGACCACTCGCGCGCGGCGCTCGCAGCACTCGAGGAGCAGGCGCCCGCGATCGCCGCCGACCGGATCGTGCTCGACCGCGCCGCGCGCGCGGAGGAGCTCCGCGACATCATCGCGGCCGCCGAACGCGCCGAGGGCGCGGCCGCGCAGGCGCGCGTCGCCGAAGAGCACGCGCTCGCGCGATGGGCGGCGATGCCCGCCGGCGACGGAGCATCCGTGGGAGCTCACGGGGGAGCAACCGACGGCGCCCCGGGCGATGCGGCGGCGCATCCCGATCCCGGCACGTTGCGCGAACGCGCCGAACGTCTCACGGGCGATATCGCCCTCTGGACGGCCGCCCAGGCGATCGAACAGCGGCTCGACGCGCTGCGTCGCGACGTGGCTGCGGCCGCGGGAGCCGTGACCGCCGCAGAGACCACGATCTCCGGCATCGACACCGACCGGGCGTCGACCCCCGCTCTGCTGAAGGACCTCGGCGAACAGATCGATGGACTCGCAGCCGATGCATCCGGCGTCGCTCCGGCCGAAGCCGCCCTCGCCGAGACCGAGGTGCGCCTCGTCGCCGCCCGGCAGGCCGAAACTCTCGCGGCGACCCTCCATAGCGCCGAGACCAGGTACGCGTCGGCGATCGAGGCGGCGCTCGCGGCCGCGTCCGCGCTCGCCTCCCTGATGCGGCGCCGGCTGAACGGGCACGCGGGCGAGCTCGCGGCGGACCTCGTCGATGGCGAGCCGTGCGTGGTGTGCGGATCGCTCGACCATCCGCACCCGGCGCAGCCCGACCCCGGCGCGGTTCCGGTCACCGACGGCGACCTCGCGGACGCCGAACGGGCGAAGGATGCCGCGTCCGAGACCGAGCGCGCGGCCGCAGAAACCGCCCGCGCGGCACGCACCGCGCACGGTGAGGCCGCTGCCCGCGCCGGCGGCGACGATGTCGAGACCCTCGGAGCGCGCAAGGTGACGCAGACGGCGACGCTCGCCGCTGCTCGCTCGGCCGCCGAGAAGCGCATCGCCGCGGTCGCCGAGCGCGATGGGCTTGTGGCGAAGGATGCGGCGGCGGCAGCAGAACGCGAAGTCGCAGTCATGCGACTCACCGACGCCCGGGCGCAACTCTCTGCGGCGCAGACGACGCTCACGCAAGCAGAGGTCACGGTGGAGGAAGCACGCGGTGACGCCGAGTCCGTCGCCGCCCGGGTCGCCGCGGCGACGGCCCTCCGCGATGCGGCTCAGTCGCTCGCGGCAGCCATCGATGCACGGGCGTCCCGTATCGCCGAGCTCGCGTCCGCGATCGGAGAGCGCGATGCGCGGATCGCGGCATCCGTCTTCGCCGAGCCCGACGAAGCCGCCGAGCCCGCCGAAGCCGACGACCCCGACGACCCCGCAGGCGCGGTTCGGGCGGCCTTCCGCGACGGTGCCGTCCGCGCGGCCCTCGACGCCCGCATCCGTGCGCACGAGATCGCGTTCGAGGGGGAGAAGGCGCGCCTGCTCGAACTGGAGCTCGCGCTCGCCGCCGACGACGGAGCGGAGCTCGACCCGGCCGCATCCGAACGCGCCGCCGCGGTCGCGCGCGACGCGTGGGACCGCGCGGTGTCGGCGGCGATCGAGGCGCAGCAGACGGCCCGGTCGCTCCGCGACCTCGTCGGGCAGGCGGATGCGGCGCATGCGGCCACTGCGGAGCTCGCCGAACGGGCGGCCGTCGTGCAGCGCCTGGCGCACACGGTCGCAGGTCGTGCGCCCAACACGCACCTCATGACCCTCGAGACGTTCGTGCTCGCCGCCGAGCTCGAGGAGATCGTCGAGCGCGCGAACCTGCGCCTGTCCGAGATGTCCGCCGGGCGCTACCGGCTCCAGCACACGGATGCCCTCGCGCGCCGGCGCACCGCCTCGGGGCTCGGGATCGAGGTCATGGACTCGTTCACGGGGCAGGCGCGCCCGCCGCAGTCGCTGTCCGGCGGGGAGACGTTCCTCGCATCGCTCGCGCTCGCGCTGGGTCTCGCCGAGGCCGTGACAGCGAACGCGGGAGGCATCCGGCTCGACACCCTCTTCATCGACGAGGGCTTCGGGTCGCTGGATGCGGAGACCCTCGACCTCGCGATGCGCACCCTCGACGAGCTGCGCCAGGGCGGGCGCACCGTCGGGATCATCAGCCACGTCGAGGCCATGAAGGAGCAGGTGCCCGCGCAGCTGCGCGTCGAGGCGACGCCGCAGGGGCCGAGCCGCATCCTCCAGGGCGCGTCGATACCGGGCTGAATCACAGTGCGCGCGGTACCCCGGCATCGACCGTGCACAGCGGCCGGAGTCGCCCCGCACAGACCGTGGAATCCGGTCGCACAGCCCCGTCAGGCCCGCACGAAGACCCCCTGTTGCGCTTCGATACGCGGGTGTATCCTGCGGCGCAGTTCGCATTTGATCGCTGGGGAGTCATCATGCGCATCTCACGCACCGTCGCATCCATCACGGCCGCCGCGGCCCTCGTCGCCGGGGCGCTCTTCTCGGCCTCGTCCGCCTCCGCGGCGCCACCCCCGCCGAGCAGCATGGCCGCGCTCGGCGACTCGATCTCGCAGGCCGCGATGACCTGCAGCACGCTCACGGCGTGTCCGGCGAACAGCTGGTCCACAGGCACCAACACGACGGTCAATTCGCAGTATCTGCGGTTGAAGGCGAAGTACAACATCGCGATCACCGCCTTCAACGACTCCGTGTCCGGCGCGACGTCCGCCGATCTTCTCGGACAGGCGAACGCAGCCGCGGCCCAGGGGGCCCAATACGTCACGATCGAGATGGGCGCCAACGACGCGTGCACCTCGACCGTCGCCGGCATGACGCCGACGGCGACGTACCAGGCCCGGATCCACCAGGCGCTCGCCGCCCTCGCCGGCAGCACCGTTCGCCCGCAGGTCTTCGTCGCGAGCGTGCCGAGCCTGCTGCGGATGTACAACCTCAACAGGAACAACTGGGGCGCTCGGTTCTGGTGGTCGATCCTCGGCATCTGCCAGTCGATGCTCGCGAACCCGGGCAGCACCTCGCCGGCAGACACCGCGCGGCGCAATGCCGTCGAGGCACAGGTCCAGGCCTACAACGCAGCACTCCTCGCCGAGTGCACAGCGGCGGTCAACTGCACGTACGACAAGGGCGCCGTCTACAACTATCAGTTCACGACCTCGGACATCTCGACGCGCGACTACTTCCACCCCTCGCTCACGGGCCAGGGGCACCTGGCCGGCGTGACGTGGACGGCGTCCCAATGGGCATCCTGACCGGCGAGTCCTGACCGACGCTGTCTGACCCGCGGGGACCGACTGGGGAGGCCCCCGGGGTTCAGGACTCCCCGGCTCCGCCGGGACCGTGCTCGATCCACAGTGCAAGGGGAACGAGAGCGGCCTCGGCGGTCGAGCCAGGGGAGAGGGATGCGGCTGCTCAGCGCAGCCGCGCCGGACCGACGACCACCCCCAACCGCGTCCGCCGCCACCGTTCGCGCGAGACGCGGTACTCCGCGCGGGTCGAGAACCGATAGCGGTACGCGACGGCACGCACGGATGCGGGCGGCGTGCCGTCGAACGGGTCCCGGGCGATGAGCCGGAGCGTCGGGGCATCCGCCCGCAGGAGCGCTGCGAGGAACGCCTCGAACCACGGATCGTCGAGCCTCCGCAGCCCGCCGAGGGGCAGGAACCACATCAGCCAATCGAGGCGCAGGTGGTACGGCGCGACCTGCGGGGGCAGGCGACGCACGTCTCCGGGCTTCCCCTTGAAGGCGTATTCGACCCACTCGGCATCCGTCGCATTCGACAGGGTTCCCTCGACGACGATCTCGATGCGCTCCTTGGTGACGGTCCCGAACGCGCCGTACGCGTTCGCGAGCTGCCAGCGGTTGAAGCTCGCGTTCATGAGCTGCCGGCGCGAGGCGAGGTTCCGCGCCGGCCACCAGCTGAGCACGAGGTACCCGAGCCCGACGACGCAGGTCACGACGAGCCACCACAACGGCAGCGACCCCTCGACGGGCTCGGGGACCGGATGGGAGCCGGCGACCGGATGCGAGCCGGGGATCCGAGCGGCGAAGGGCACCGACACCGCCGAGAACGCCAGTACGACCGTCGCCCAGTTCAGCCAGGCGAAGTTGCCCGTGACGATGAGCCACAGCTGCGTCGCGATGACGATCGCCGCGGCGACATCCCCGACGATGTAGGGCCATGGACTCGCCACCCACAGGCCGAGGAGGGGCACGAAGAGGAACCACGGCACGACCAACTGAGCGAAGTGGTTGCCGAGCACCTCGCCGCGGTGGAACCAGCGCGGCAGCAGGTGCGCTTGACGGCTGAGGGGGCCCGGCATCGGCTGGGTCTCGTGGTGGTACGTGAGCGCGGAGAGATCGCGCCACTCCCTGCCGCCGCGGATCTTGATCATCCCGGCGCCGAACTCGAGACGGAACACGAGCCACCAGAACAGCACGGTGACGACCGTCGGCGGCGGTTGGTCGCGTGACCCGAGGAAGGCCGCGAGGAATCCGGCCTCGAGCAGCAGCATCTCCCAGCCGAACCCGTAGAACGTCTGCCCGATCGAGACGATCGACATATACCCGAGCCACAGGGCGAGGAAGCACACGGCCGGCACCCACGGCGGTCCGAGCTGGGGGATGCCGGTGACGAGCGCCAGGCCGACGACCATGCCGAGGGCGCACAGCAGACGGAGCCGCCGGTCGGTGTAGCGC
This sequence comes from Microbacterium candidum, assembly GCF_030315975.1. GTDB lineage: Bacteria > Actinomycetota > Actinomycetes > Actinomycetales > Microbacteriaceae > Microbacterium > Microbacterium candidum. The sequence goes on from NZ_JASXSZ010000001.1 coordinate 1,341,912, forward strand.
CAGGAGCGGAAGACGGTCGGGCGCAGCATCCGGGCCGCCCGTGTCGATGACGAAGCCCACCTCAGAAGAGCGGGCGCCGGCAGCAGCCCCTTCTCGCCGAGGAGCGCCGGGAACTGGTTCCACGACGAGAGGAAGGCGATGGCGTACAGCGCAGCGATCCCGCGCTGGAGCACCTCGCGAGCGAGGAAGAAGTCGACGGCCGCGAACCCGTCCACATCGTCACCAGAACAGGTCGCCCAGCTCGACGTGTTCGCCGGCGTCGTGCATCGCCTGGCGCGCCGCCCACCAGCCGGCGAGGCCGTGCACGCCGGGGCCGGGCGGGGTCGACGCCGACGCGAGGTAGACGCCCGGCAGCGGGGTGCGCCACGGCGTGCGCGAGATCACCGGTCGGCGCACCGCCTGCGCGAGTGTGAACGAGCCGCCCAGGATGTCTCCGCCGAGCTCCGCCGGATTCAGCGTCGCCCGCTCGGATGCGGGGGTCGCGTGCGACGCGAGCACGCGATCGCGTACGCCCGGCGCATAACGCTCCAGCTGGCGGAGGACGAGCTCGGTGGGGTCGAGCGGCGACGACAGCGGCACGTGGATGTAGGCCCACAGCGTCTGCATCCCCGCCGGAGCGCGCGTGGGGTCGAGCACCGAGGGCTGCACGACGAGCACATACGGGTTCGCGGTCACGCGCCCCCGGGCGACGGCGTTCTCGCTCGCCTCGACAGCCTGCCGCGTGCCGCCCACATGCACGGTGGGCGCCGCCGCAACATCCGGATTCGTCCACGGCACCGGTCCGTCCAACGCCAGGTCGACCTTCGCCGCCGCCGGTCCGTACCGGTATCGCCGGAGGGCGCGGGCGTAGGACGAGGGGAGGTCGGGATGAGTCAGCAGCAGCCGCGGCGACGTGTCGAGGAGGACGAGGTCGTCGTCGAGCTCCTCGAGCGACCTCACGCGGCGGCTCGTTTCGACGACCCCGCCGTGCGCCTCGAGATCCGCGATGAGCGCGTCGGCGATCCGCTGGGCACCGCCGCGCGGATACGGCCATCCGATCGAGTGCGCGTGCGCGATGAGCAGCAGCGCGGACCCCGCGGCTCCGAGCGACGGCAGCGGCGTGTTCGCGTGCGCGGCGACCCCGGCGTACAAGGCCGCGCCTTCCTCGGTGCGGAACGTCGTATGTCCGAGCCGGGTGCCGAGCTCAAGCGCCCGCATCCCGAATCTCGCGGTGGTGACGGGATGCCGCGGCATCCGCAGCAGCTGGTGTCCGGTGAAATCGGCGACGCCCTCGAGGTGCCGGTTGAGGGGCCTCGCGACCGCGCGCCACGCGCGCGCGTCCGCTCCCAGTCCCTCGGCGGTGCGCTCGAGGTCGCGCCATGCGACGGCTGCGCGTCCGCCGTCGAGGGGATGCGCGAACGAGATCTCCGGCCGGATCCACTCGATGCGGTCGAGCCCGAAGGCGCGCATGAATGACGAGCTGTGGGCGACCGGGTGCACGGCGGAGCAGACGTCGTGGATGAACCCGGGAAGCGTCAGCTCCGCGCTGCTGACGCCGCCGCCCGCGATGGGCGCGGCTTCGAGCACCTGCACGTCGTATCCGCCGCGGGCGAGCGCGACGGCCGCGGCGAGCCCGTTGGGACCGCTGCCGACGACTGTCGCAGTGCGCGCCATGTCAGCCCTCCGAGGCGGGATCTCCGAGAAGGTCGGAGTCTCCGAGGAGAGGCACCTGATCCAGCTCCGCGAGCCACGCCCGCGCGTTGCCGTCCGACGGCGCGCGCCAGTCGCCGCGCGGCGACAGGGAGCCCGCGGGGGAGACCTTCGGCGCGTTCGGCAGCGCCGAGCGCTTGAACTGCGCGAAACCGAAGAAGCGGCTGAGGAAGACCCGCATCCAGGTCACGATCTCTTCGCGGTCGTACGCGCGGTGGTCCTTCGCCGGATACCCGGGCGGCCACTCGCCGGCCGCAGCATCCCGCCACGCGTGCTCGGCGAGGAACGCGATCTTCGTCGGCCGGCAGCCTCGGCGGAGCACGTGGAACAGCGTGAAATCGTGCAGGGCGTACGGGCCGATGGACTGTTCGGTGGACTGCACCGCGCCATCGGCGCCGGGCGGGACGAGCTCGGGACTGATCTCCGTGTCGAGCACCGCCTGCAGGATGACCGCCGCCTCGTCGGACACGCCCTCCCGGTGCGACACGACCCAGCGGATGATGTGCTGGATGAGCGTCTTCGGGATGCCGGCGTTGACGCCGTAGTGGCTCATGTGGTCGCCGACTCCGTACGTCGCCCACCCGAGAGCGAGCTCGGACAGGTCGGACGTACCGATGACGATCCCGCCGTTCTGGTTCGCGAGGCGGAACAGCAGGTCGGTCCGCATTCCGGCCTGCACGTTCTCGAACGTGACGTCGTACACCGGCTCGCCGTCCGCGAACGGGTGATGGATGCCGCGCAGCAGCGCGGTGGCGGGCTCGGTGATGTCGATCGTCTCGATCGACGCTCCCATGGCCTCGGCGAGCGCGATGGCGTTGGACTTGGTGTGGTCGGAGGTCGCGAAACCGGGCAGCGTGTAGGCGAGGATGTCGCTGCGCGGGCGGCCGAGCCGGTCCATCGCGCGTGCGATGACGAGGAGCGCGTGCGTCGAGTCGAGGCCGCCCGAGACGCCGATGACGGGCTTCGGATTGCCGATGGCCTGCATCCGCTGCACGAGTCCGGACACCTGGATGTTGAACGCCTCGTAGCAGTCCTGCGCCAGCCGGGCGGGGTCGTCGGGGACGAACGGGAAGCGGTCGAGGATGCGGCGCAGCCCGATGTCGCCCACCGGCGGGTTCACCCGGAAATGCACTGTGCGCGCCTCCGGCTGCACCGCGCGACGGTTGTCGTCGAACGTGCCTTGGCGCAGGCGCTCCTGCCGGAGGCGATCGAGGTCGACGTCGACCACGGTGTGCCGCGGTCCGTCGGGGAACCGCTCGGTCTCGCCGAGCAGGTCGCCGGCCTCGAAGACCATGGTCTGGCCGTCCCACGAGAGATCATTCGAGGATTCGCCGAGCCCCGCGGCCGCATACACGTACGCCGCGTTCGCACGGAGCGACTGCGCGCGGCACAAGAGCGCCCGGTCGTCCGCCCGGGCGATCGTGATCGGGCTGCCGGAGAGGTTCGCGAGCACGGTGGCGCCGGCGAGCGCGGCGGGCGACGACGGAGGGACGGGGACCCACATGTCCTCGCACACCTCGGCGTGGACGACGAGGCCGGGCACGTCGAGCGCGCGGAAGAGGAGGTCGGGACCGAAGGGCGCCTGCCGGTCGCCGATGGTGATGTCGTCGCCGGCCAGATCGTCGCCCGGCGCGTACCAGCGGCGCTCGTAGAACTCGCGGTACGTCGGCAGGTACGACTTGGGCGCGACCCCGAGGACCTCGCCGCGATGGATGACGACGGCACAGTTGTACAGCCGGTTCCGGTGGCGCAGGGGGGCTCCGACGATGAGCATCGGCATGAGATCGAGGGATGCCTCGACCAGCCGCTCGATCGCGGCCACGGTGGCGTCGATCACGACGTCCTGCATCACGAGGTCGTCGATCGCGTAGCCCGTGAGGCAGAGCTCGGGGAAGACCGCGACGGCCACCGCATCCCGATCGCACTCGCGCGCCGCCGTGAGCACGGCCTCCGCGTTGGACGCCGGATCGGCGATCGCGACCGGGATCGTGCAGGCAGCGACGCGGGCGAACCCGTGCCGGTAGGCGCTGTCGTACGCGAGGCTCATCCGTCCAGTCTGGCACTGCGCCCCGTCAGGCACGGGGCGGGATCGCGGTCCGGTGGGTCAGGCCGTCGGACGAGGGTCGGGCAGGACCGAGCTGAGATCGGTGCGGGTGAAGTCGTCACCCACGAAGAGGAGAGAGTCACGCCGCGTCGTGGCGAGTGCATACGCGAAGCAGTCTCCGAGGTTGAGCCCGGCCGGATGCCCGGACCCGCGCCCGTAGTCGCGGTAGGCGCGGCGCGCGACATCGGCCTGCTCGGCGTCGAACGAGACGACCTCGAGCTCGAGCGCGTCGAGGAGCGCGGTGAAGCGTGCGGACCGCACAGGATCGCGCGAGCCATCTGCCACGATGGAGGCCTCCAGGAGGGTCGCGGCGGAGATCGCCGCGTCGCCGTCGCCCTCGAACGCCGCCAGAATCGCCGGCGCGTGCGGTTCGGCCTTCAGAAGCGCGATGAGCGCCGACGTGTCGACGATCACCGTGGGAGTCCTGCCTCATCGTAGAGGTCCGCTTCCACAGTGCGCAGGTCGACGTCTGCAAAGGCAGCCTGCGCGGTGGCGACCGTGCTGCGCAGGCGGGCGACGCGCGCATCCCGTCTGCTGTCGAGCTCGGCGAGCTTCGCCCGCACAGCGATCTCGACGGCGGACGTCTGGCTCACCCCGAGCGCATCCGCGAGTTCGCGCACGGCTTCGTGCACGTCGTCGTTCTTGATGTTGAGGCTCACGGCACCATTCTACCAGGAAACGGTGTCTTTCTACCGTCGGGTCGGTCGCGTCAGCGGAAGGCCCCGCTCAATCCCTGGACCGTGTCGTAGGGCATCGTCTCCGGAAGGTCTCCGCCGTCGCGCACCCGGCGCGCCGCATCCACCGCCGCGGTGATCGCCGAGCGGAACAGCAGCGAGCCCGTGCTGACGCGGCGGACGCCGAGGTCCGTCAACTGCGGGATGGGCAGCCCGGCGAGCAGGTTCAGCGGAACGGGCACCGCCGCGACGATCCGCTCGATCTCGGTGGGATCAGTGAGGCCGGGGACGAAGACACCGTCCGCCCCGGCGTCGACATACGCCTGAGCGCGACCGAGCGTCTCGTCGTGCGCGGTCCCGACCCAGTACGTGTCGACGCGCGCGTTCACGAAGAGTTCGGGAGCATCCGCCTTCAGCCGGCGGATGAGCTCGGCCTGCTCCGCCGGGTCGGCGAGGCCGTTGCCACGTCCGTCCTCGAGGTTGACGCCCGCGATCCCCATGGCCGACAGTTCGGCACCCAACTCCTCGAGATCCGCGCCGAAGCCGTACTCGATGTCGACGGTGACCGGGACGGGGAGGGTCGCGAGCCGTCGCGCGAGGGCGAGCGTCTCGTCGAGCAGGAGCCCCTCGCCGTCGGGCAGGCCCTGCGAGGCCGCGACGCCGAGGCTCGTCGTGCCGATCGCGGCGAATCCGGCCGAGGCGAATGCGGCGGCGGATGCGGCATCCCACGCGTTCGGCAGCACGAGCGGTGCGGGGCCGTCGTGCAGCCGCCGGAAGGCCTGCGCTCCGTCGGCCATCGCCCTCGCATGGTCTTCGCCGGGACAGGCGTGCCGGCCGGCGCCGAACGGGGTCGCGGTGAGGTCGACCTGCACCTCCTCGCCTTTCGGCGAGATTCGCCGTGTCGCGGGCACGGGCGGATGGGCCCCGGCGATCAGCGCGTTCGTGGCGTGGTGCGACTGCACGAGGAGCGCGATCCGGGCGGCGGTCTCCTCGTCCCATCGGCCGCCGGCGCGATCGACGAGACGGGCGAGGGCGTCGTCCGCCTCCTGCGACTGAACGAAGTAGGGCTGGTAGGCCGCGCCGACGAGCGCGACGTCCGCCACGAGCGCGCGATTGCGCGGGAATCCGAGCGCGGCCGCGAGGTTCGCCGTGGGGGCACCCGGGCGGCGGAGGGAGGACGCATCCACCGTCGCGAGCAGGCGCTCCGCGAGCGTTCGTCGCCGGGCGTGGTCCTCGCCCTCGCTGAAGCGGGCGACGTGCGCGCGCAGCCATGCGACGCCCGAGGTCGCCTGCGGAACCGGGACGACCGTGTACGCCGGGTCTTCGAGGATGCTCATGGCGTGAGAGTAGCCCCGGGATGCTTCGGCCTGCACCGAAGGATCACGTCCGCGCCGGCGGCGGTGTCGTCGGCCCCGGCTACTGTCGAGAAGGTGAGATTCATCGAGGCAGAACGTCGCATCGTCTGGAGTGCCAGCGACCTCAAGGCCGCTGCCGAATGCGAGTTCGCCTGGTTGCGCGCGATCGACGCGAAGCTCGGTCGGGTCGCCCCGGTGGAAGAGCCGGAGGATGCCACGCTCGCGCGCGCCGGCCGCCTCGGGGACGCCCACGAGCGACGTGTCCTGGAGCGCTATCTCGCCGAGTACGGCGACGGCGTGGTCGAGATCCCGCAGGCGCGGTCGTCGGATGCCGAGGCACTCGCGGCCGCGGTCGAACTCACGAACGCTGCCCTGGCGTCGGATGCCACGGTCGTCTACCAGGCGGCGTTCGCGACGCCCGAGTTCGTCGGGTTCGCCGACTTCCTGCTGCGCGACCCCGCGTCCGGCACCTGGGTCGTGCAGGACTCGAAGCTCGCCCGCCACGCCCGCGTCACCGCGCTCATGCAGCTCGCGGCATACGTCGATCAGCTCGACCGGCTCGGAGTGCCGCGCGCCGACCGCGTGGAGCTCCTCCTCGGCGACGGCACGACGAGCATCCACCAGGTCGACGATCTCCTTCCCACCTTCCGACTGCGCCGCGACCGCCTGCGTGCCCTCGTCGCCGACCGCCGCCTCGACCTCGGTGACGGAATCCCCGCCATCGCGTGGGGCGATGCGCGCGGCGAGCTCGGCGTCGTCGCGTGCGGTCGCTGTGCGACGTGCACGGCAGAGGTCGAGGCATCCCGCGATCTCCTCCTCGTCGCAGGCGTCCGCCCGGTGCAGCGCGAGCGGCTGCGGGATGCGGGCATCGCCACGATCGATGCGCTCGCCGACGCGCCCGCCGGGCCCGAGCGGATGAACCCCGACACGTTCGCGATGCTGCAGACGCAGGCGCGGCTGCAGCTGCGCTCCGAAGTGACGGATGCGATCGCCCCGACGTACGAGGTCGTGCTGCCCCAGGCGCTCGGCGCGCTGCCACGGCCCGACCACGGCGACATCTTCTTCGACTTCGAGGGCGATCCGCTCTACACCGAATCCGATCCGGCGGTCTGGGGCATCGACTACCTGTTCGGGTGGGTCGACATGCGCGAGCAGTACACGGCGCTGTGGGCGCATTCGTTCGCCGACGAGAAGAAGGCACTCGAGACGTTCGTCGAGATCGTGAACCTGCGTCGGCAGCAGCACCCTGCGATGCACATCTACCACTACGCGCCGTACGAGACCTCCCACCTCGTCGCGATGGCCGCGCGGTACGGCGTCTGCGAGCGCGACATCGACCGGCTGCTGCGCGAGGGCGTCTTCGTCGACCTGTACCCGATCGTGCGGCGCGCGCTGCGGGTGGGGTCGCGCTCGTACTCGATCAAGAAGCTCGAGCCGCTCTACATGGGCGACGAGGTGCGCACGAGCGACGTCCAGAAGGGCGACGTCTCGATCGAGCGCTATGTCGAGGCGCGCGCTTTCGCCGACGACGGGCAGGATGCCGCGGCCCAGCTGATCCTCGACGACCTCGCCGACTACAACCGGTACGACTGCGTGTCGACGAGGCGCCTGCGCGACTGGCTGGTCGACCGGGCACGGGAGGCGAACCTGCTGCCGTCGGCCGACCTCGAGCCGGCCGAGGCGCGGTACGAGCCGTCACCTCACGCCGGGTTCCTGGAGAAGATGGCGGCGGAGGCGCCCGAGCGCGAGGCGGAGGCGCTGCGGCTCGCGGCGGCCGCCATCGACTACTACCCGCGCGAGGCGAAGACGTTCTGGGCCGGGCATTTCGAGCGTCTGCGGGAGCCGCTGTCGGTCTGGGAGGACACGCGCGACACGCTCGTCGTCGATCCTGCGCGCAGCAGGGTCGCCGTCGACTGGCACATTCCCGATGAAGGGCGCTCCCGCACGTTCCGGCGCCGCGTCGAACTGCGGGGCGAGCTCGCACCGGGCACCCTGTTGCGTGAGGGGAGCGGGCCGTACGCGGTGTACGACTTGCCCGCGCCGTTCGCGACCGAGGTGTCGCCGCGGTGGATCCACACCGCCCCGCGCTCGGTGACGGTCGTCGAGGAGCTCGACGACGGCGCGATCGTGGAGGAGTACGCGATCGACGGCGAGACGTGGAGCGACCTCCCGGTCGCCCTCGCCCCGGCCGCACCGCCGAAGACGGGGAATCTGCAGAAGGCCATCGACGCGTGGGCGGACGCGCTCATCCAGGCCGCACCGGAGATGCCGTCAGACCCCGCGACCGACATCCTGCTGCGCCGCCCGCCGCGCACGACCGAAGGTGCGTTCCTTGCGACGCGGTACGGCGCGGAGGCCGACGTGGATGCGATCGCCCGGGCGGTCGCCGACCTCGACCGGAGCTACCTTCCCGTGCAAGGCCCGCCCGGGACGGGAAAGACGTACGTCGGCTCCCACGTGATCGCCCGGCTCGTCGCCGAGCGGAAGTACCGGATCGGCGTGGTCGCACAGTCGCACGCGGTCGTGGAGAACCTGCTCGACCGGGTCGTGGCGGCGGGGCTCGACCGGAGCCTCGTCGGCAAGGTGCCGCGGGCGACGGAGGCGGACGTCGTCTCGTTCACGCCCCTGCAGCCGAACGGCCTCGCCCCCTTCACCGAGGAGCGCGCGGCCACCGGCTTCGTCGTCGGAGGCACGGCGTGGGACTTCACGAACGAGACCCGCATCGCCCGCGGGGGCCTCGACCTCCTCGTGATCGACGAGGCGGGTCAGTTCTCGCTCGCCTCGACGATCGCCGTGTCGCTCGCGGCGAAGCGGCTGCTGCTGCTCGGCGACCCTCAGCAGTTGCCGCAGGTCAGCCAGGGAACGCATCCGGCTCCCGTCGACACGTCGGCGCTCGGGTGGGTCATGGAGGGCGTCGACGTCGTCGGCCCTGAGGAGGGCTTCTTCCTCGCGCAGTCGCGTCGGATGCATCCCGCCGTCGCCGAGGCGGTGTCGTGGCTCTCCTACGACGGGGAGCTGGCCGCGCACCCGTCGACCGCGCTGCGCGCGCTCGAGGGTGTGGAACCGGGCGTCATCCCGCTCCCCGTGCGCCACCACGGCAACGCCACCGCGTCGCCGGACGAGGCGGAGGTCGTCGTCGAGCTCGTCCGCTCCGTCGTGGGCCGGGCGTGGACGGACGTGGTCGACGAAGCGGCGGTGCCGCCGCGCCCGCTGCGCGCGTCCGACGTCATCGTGGTCACGCCCTACAACGCGCAGCAGGTGCTCGTCGAGGAGGCGCTCGCGGCGGCCGGCTTCGGCGATGTTCCGGTGGGCACCGTCGACAAGTTCCAGGGCCAGGAGGCCGCCGTGGCGATCGTCTCGCTCGCAGCGTCGAGCGGGCGGGATGCGCCGCGCGGCCTCGAGTTCCTCCTCCTGCGCAACCGCATCAACGTCGCCATCTCGCGCGCCAAGCACACCGCGTACGTGGTGTTCGCGCCCGGGATCCTCGACGACCTGCCGCGCACCCCGGACGGCGTGGCCCGGCTGAGCGCCTTCGCCCGTCTCGTGGAGGACGCGCAGCCCGCCACGGAACCGGCCCTGACGGTCACCGTCCCCGCGTAGACTCGCCGCACCCGGCCCGACCCCTGCAGCACGAGGAGTGCCCCATGGCAGACGAGCTTCCCCCGCAGTTCGAGATCGACCTCCCGCCCGAGATCGTCGCCGGCAACTACGCCGACTTCGCGAACGTGTGGCACACGCCGGCCGTCTTCGTCATGGACTTCGTGACGCTCGCGCAGCCTCCGCGCGAGGACACCAGCTCGGGCGAGCGCGTCGCCGTCGTTCCGGCGCGCGTCGTGAGCCGCATCCGCATCCCCCCGGAGCAGGTGTTCGAACTCGCGAAGGCGCTCACGCAGCAGCTCGAGTTCTGGGAGCAGGAGACCGGCCGCCGCGCGACCCCCTGACCCTGGAGCCGGCGAGAATCAGACCGTGCCGTACAGGCGGTCGCCGGCGTCGCCGAGTCCGGGCACGATGTACCCCTTCTCGTTGAGCCGCTCGTCGCGCGCGCCGAGGACGAGGGTCACGTCGCGATCGCCGACCTGACGCTCGATGGCGGCGATGCCCTCGGGTGCGGCGAGGATGCAGATGGCCGTGACATCCTGCGCCCCGCGCTTGAAGAGGAAGTCGATCGCCGCTCCGAGCGATCCGCCCGTGGCGAGCATCGGGTCGAGTACGAAGCACTGGCGGTCGCTGAGGTCGACGGGCAGGCGCTCCGCGTACGTCGTCGGCTGCAGGGTCTCCTCGTCCCGCGCCATGCCGAGGAAGCCGACCTCGGCCGTCGGCAGGAGCTTCACCATGCCCTCTAGCATCCCGAGCCCCGCGCGCAGGATCGGGACGACGAGCGGCCGCGGCTCGCTGATGCGCACCCCGGTCGTGGTCGTCACGGGGGTCGTGATCTCGATCGGCGAGACCCGCACGTTGCGCGTCGCCTCGTAGGCGAGGAGCGTCACGAGCTCCTCGGTGAGCTGGCGGAACACCGGCGAGGGTGTGCGCTCGTCTCGCAGCACCGAGAGCTTGTGGGTGATGAGCGGGTGGTCGGCGATGTGGACGCGCATACGCACAGATTACCGATCGGCGCGGCGCTCGATGGGGCGATCGGGCAGCGGGCCCCGGCGCGGCGTGTGGCGGCGCGCTACGGTCGGAGGGTGAGTAGCGAGTCCGCCGCGGTCGAGGCGGCGATGGATGCCGCGATGGATCGCGCGTTCGCGCTGGCGCGGGATGCCGCGGCGGCCGGCGACGTGCCGGTGGGCGCGATCGTGGTGGATGCGGACGGCCGCTTCGTCGGCGAGGGACGCAACCTGCGCGAACAGACGCACGACCCCACGGCGCACGCCGAAGTGGTCGCGCTGCGGGAGGCCGCGGCATCCGTAGGCGACTGGAACCTGGAGGGCTGCACGCTCGTCGTGACCCTCGAACCGTGCCTCATGTGCGCGGGGGCGCTCCTGCAGGCGCACGTCTCGCGCGTGGTGTTCGGCGCGTGGGACGACAAGGCAGGAGCGGCGGGCTCCATGTACGACGTCGTGCGCGACCGCCGCCTGCCGTACCGCGCCGAGGTCGTCGGCGGGGTGCGCGAGGATGAGGCGACCGCGCTTCTGCGCGAGTTCTTCGAGTCGCGGCGGGCGTAGGGCCCGCCCTGGAGCCGGTGGGCTCAGAGACCGAGGGCATCGCCGAGATACGCGACCTGCTCGAGGTCGCGCATGTCCATGAGCTGGAAGTAGACGCGCTCCGCGCCGAGCTCCTCGAGCCGCTCCACCTTGGCGCGGATGACGTCGGCGTCGCCCGCGATGTTCACGCCGTCGCGGAACGCGTCGAGCGGGCGGCCGATGGCGCCCGCGCGTCGCGTCAGGGTCGCCTCATCCGGCGCCGCCAGCGTCGGAAGCGCCACCGAGAGCTTCAGCGTCGAGGGGTCGCGGTCGATCCGCCCGCACGCGGCCCGCACGCGGGCGAACGCCGCGGCGATGACCTCCTCCGACTCGAACCCGATGTTGAACTCGGTCGCGTAGCGGGCGGCCAGCGCGGGCGTCCGAACGGGTCCGTCGCCGCCGACGATCACCGGCACGCGCTCCTGCACGGGCTTGGGCAGCGCGGGGGCGTCCGTCAGCGAGTAGTGCTCGCCTTCGAATGAGAAGGGGGCGTCGGCGGCCCACAGTCCCGTGACGATGGCCAGCTGCTCCTCGAGCAGATCGAACCGCTTCGCGGGGAACGGGATGCCGTAGGCCTGGTGCTCCTGCTCGAACCACCCCGTGCCGAGCCCGAGCTCGACGCGGCCGCCGGACATCGCGTCCACCTGGGCGACCTGGATCGCGAGGATGCCGGGCACGCGATACGTGACCGACGAGACGAGGGTGCCGAGCCGCAGCCGCGACGTCTCGCGCGCGAGGCCGGCGAGCGTGGTCCACGCGTCCGTCGGGCCGGGATGCGGGTCGCCTGCGCCCATGCGGAGGTAGTGGTCGGAGCGGAAGAACCCGTGGAAGCCGGCATCCTCACCCGCGCGCGCGAAGGCGAGCTGTTCGTCGTAGGAGAAGCCCTGCTGCGGCTCCGAGAACAGGCAGAACTCCATCAATTCTCCGATTTCACGACGAACGCGTCGGTCGAGGGGCTGGGGTCGAGGCCGGGACGGTAGACGTCCGGCTCGAGGTAGATCACGCGGGCGGCGGGGACGGCCTCGCGGATGCGGGCCTCCACGGCGTCGATGTCGGCGGCGACGACGCTCAGCGCCCGGTCGCCCGCGAAGCCCAGCTTCGCAGCGACCATGAGCTCGTCGGGGCCGAGGTACAGCGTCTTGATGTGGATGATCTTCTCGATCTCCGCGCCGCCGTTGATGGCGTCCACGATGCGGTCGGCGTCGGCATCCGTCGCACCCTCGCCGACGAGGAGGCTCTTCGTCTCGATGCCGAGGACGATCGCCACGAGCACCAGCAGAGACCCGATGAACAGCGTCCCGATCGCGTCGAAGAGGGAGTTGCCGGTGATGACCGTGAGGCCGACGCCGAGGAATGCGAACACGAGGCCTGTGAGGGCCGCGACATCCTCGAGGAGGACGACCGGCAGCTCGGGCGCCTTCGCGTGGCGGACGAAGCCGACCCACGACTGCCCGGGCGCGCGGTGCTCGTTCGACTCCTTGACCGCGGTGCGCAGCGAGAACGACTCGAGGACGATGGCGATGATGAGCACGCCGATCGGGATCCACCAGTTCTCGAGCGCATGCGGGTGGATGATCTTGTCGACGCCCTCGTAGATCGAGAAGAGGCCGCCGACCGAGAACAGGATGATCGAGACCAGGAACGCGTAGATGTAGCGCTCGCGGCCGTAGCCGAAAGGATGCTCGCGGTCGGCTTCGCGTCGCGAGCGGCGCCCGCCGAACATGAGCAGCACCTGGTTGCCGCTGTCGGCGAGCGAGTGGATGGCCTCGGCCATCATCGAGGCCGATCCGGACACGAGCCACGCGATGATCTTCGCCAGGGCGATGCCGAGGTTCGCCAGGAACGCCGCGAGGATCGCCTTGCCGCCGCCGGAAGCACTCATGCTTCGAGTCTAGGGATGCTGCGGCCTCCGTCCCGGCGTGTGACCGGCGTGGGCGCTCACCGACCTCCCGCGACGCGGAGCGTCGTCGCGGTGACGTAGGCCGCCTCGTCGCTCAGCAGCCACGCGACGGCGTCGGCGATCTCGCCGGCCTCCGCCGTGCGGCGGAGCGGGATGTCGGCGGCCATACGGGCGGCGCGGTCGGGGTCCCCCGTGGACGCGTGCAGGTCGGTGTCGACGAGCCCCGGTGCGACGGCGACCACGCGGATGCCGAGCGGGCCGACCTCCTTCCCGAGCCCCATCGTGAACGCGTCGACCGCGGCCTTCGCGCCCGCGTAGTGCGCGTACTCGCCGGGGCTGCCGATCGTCGCCGCGCCGGAGGAGATGTTGACGATGACGCCGAGACGCTCCTGTGACGTGAACTCGCGCACCGCGAGCCGCGCGCCGAGCACCACGGCGGTGTAGTCGAGGTCGATCGTCGTCCGGATCTCGTCCGGGGGCGTGTCGGCGAGCGGTGCGTAGCGCGTCGTCGTGCTGGCGTTGTTCACGAGCGCGTCGAGACGCCCGAACCGTTCGCGCGCGGCGGCGAAGGGTGCTTCCACGGCGTCGTCGGATGCCCCGCCGAGATCGGCTGCCACTGCGACGGCGTCCGCGCCGACAGCACGGCACTCCGTCGCGATGCGGTCCGCCGCATCCCGATCCGTTCGATACGTCAGCACGAGATCCCACCCGTCGCCGGCGAGCCGGCGGGCGATCGCCGCACCGATCCCGCGCGACCCGCCGGTGACGATCGCGACGGGCCTCGCATTGCTCTCGACCATGCCCGCGATCCTATGGCTCCCGCGCACGTTGGGGAGGCGGGGTGGGGATGGGGATGCGGGGTGGGAGGTTCGCCGGTCCCGTTTCGTCGTGGCGCGCTGCTGAGGCGACGGAACGGGACGGGTCAGTGGATGCGGCGCACCTTCGCCTGTCCCGTTTCGTCGTGTCCCGGTGCTTTGGCGACGGAATGAGACGGGTCAGCGAAGGGTGGGGGGATTGATCGGCCTCGATCCGCGGCGTCGTGTCGTCGTGGCGGCGGAGTGGGGCGGGTCATTGAGGGGTGGGGGAGTGACCGGTCTCGATCCGCGGTGTCGTTTCGTCGTGGCGACGGACTGGGACGGGTCAGCGAAGGGTGGGGGATCGACCGGTCTCGATCCGCCGTGTCGCGCCACTGAGGCGGCGGATCGAGACGGTCGAGCGCAGGCGCCGGGCTGGAGCGCGCACCGTAGGATCGGCCCATGACGCTTCCCCCTCTCGCTTTCCTCGGTGCCGGATCGATGGGAGGCGCCATCCTGCACGGGGTCGTCGCCTCGGGTCTGTCCGTCGGCATCGCCGTGACGAACCGCACTCCGGCGAAGGCCGCGGCGCTCGCGGAGCTGCCCGGCGTCACCAGTTACGCGCTCGAGGCGGACCCGACGGTGAATCAGGATGCCGCAGCATCCGCCGACATCGTCGTGGTGGGGGTGAAGCCCGCGATGGTCCCGGATCTCCTGCGCGAGATCGCGCCGAGCCTGCGTCCTGGGACGATCGTCGTGAGCATCGCGGCAGGCGTGACGATCGCGACGTTCGAGGAGATCCTCGGTGCCGGGATCCCGGTCCTCCGCTCGATGCCGAACACGCCGGCCCTCGTCGGCCGCGCGGTCACGGGCCTCGCTGCGGGTACGAGCGCGACCGCCGCGGATATCGCCGTCGTGCGGGAGATGTTCGAGACCGTCGGGACCGTGATCGAGGTGCCGGAGTCGCAGATCGACGCGCTGTCGACGATCTCCGGATCCGGGCCGGCCTACGTCTTCCTCCTCATGGAGGAGCTCACGAAGGCCGCCGTCGGCAAGGGGTTCGCCGAGCCCGAGGCGCGCGCGATGGTGGAGCAGACCTTCATCGGCGCCGCGTACCTCCTCGAGTCGACCGGCGAGGACCCCGCCGAACTCCGCCGCCGCGTCACGAGCCCGAAGGGGACGACGGAGCGCGCGATCGCCGTGCTGCAGGACGCGCACCTCGACGACGTCTTCGTGGAGGCGACGGATGCCGCGCTCGCCCGCGCCCGGGAGCTCGCCGCCGGCGCCTGACCCGCGTCAGCCACCCCCCGGGGCCTGACCCGCATCAACCCCCCTGTTTCCGCCATCCCACGCCTCGCCGACATCAGCGCCCTGCGCCGAAACACCCTTGCGCGTCCGAAACGCGCGGCGTCGCCAGGTGTCGTGGACGGCAGCGCGCGTCTCGGCGAGGATCGCTGATGTCGGCGGTCACGCGCCAGCGTCCGAGTCGGCGCGGCGCTCGAGACGGCAGCCGTCCGCGCCCGCCGCATCCATCGCCGGCACCTGACCGCATCCATCGACATCAGCGCGTCCCACCCACACGCGCCGCGGCGCTCGCCGTATCGGCGGCCGCCGCTGATGTCGGCGCTGAGCCGCGGCCGAGATCAGCGCCCCGCGCCGAAACACCCCCGCGCGTCCGAGACGCTTGGCGCCGCCGGGTGTTTCGGACGGCAGTGTGCGTCTCGGCGGCCGCCGCTGATGTCGGCGCTGAGCCGCGGCCGAGATCAGCGCCCTGCGCCGAAACACCCCCGCGCGTCCGAGACGCTTGGCGCCGCCGAGTGTTTCGGACGGCAGTGTGCGTCTCGGCGGCCGCCGCTGATGTCGGCGCTGAGCCGCGGCCGAGATCAGCGCCCTGCGCCGAAACACCCCCGCGCGTCCCAAACGCTCGGCGCCGCCAGGTGCCTCGGACGGCAATGAGCGTGTCGGCGAGGAGCGCTGACGTCGGCGTCGCGCGAGTGTCGGCGCGGGGCGGTGGATGTCGCCAGCCACGCGCCCGTCGACGGTCGCAGCGCCCGCAGCCTCAGCGATCGAGGTCGGCGAAGCGCTCGATGTCGCTGTTGGTGCCGGACACGATGATGAGGTCGTGGTTCGTCACGACGGTGTCCGCGTCCGCGTAGCGGAACGGCTTGCCCGGGCTCTTCACTCCCACGACCGTGACGTTGTACTTCGACCGCACGCCCGACTGGCTGAGGCCGATGCCGCGGATGAACTTCGGCGGGTACATCTTCGCCAGCGCGTAATCGTCGTCGAAGCGGATGAAGTCGAGCATCCGCCCGCTCACGAGGTGCGCGGTGCGCTCGCCGGCTTCGCGCTCCGGGGAGATGACGTGGTTCGCGCCGATGCGCTTCAGGATCTTCGCGTGCGACTCGGACACCGCCTTCGCCCAGATGAGCGGGACCTTGAGGTCGACGAGGTTGGCCGTGATGAGCACGGATGCCTCGATCGACGACCCGACGGCGACGACGGCGACCTGGAAGTCCTGCGCGCCGATCTGCTTCAGCGCCTCGAGGTGGCGGGCGTCGGCCTGCACGGCGTGGGTGACCCGCTCGGACCACTTCTGCACGAGCTCGAGGTTGTCGTCGATCGCCAGCACCTCGCGGTCGAGGCGGTCGAGCTCGCCCGCGCACGCGGCGCCGAAGCGGCCGAGGCCGATCACGAGGACGGGCGCATCGCCGCGCAGATGCTCAACCAACGATGGGCCTTTCGACGGGCAGCGAGTACAGCTGCGATCGGCTCGTGGCCGCGATGGCGGCCGCAAGGGTCACTGTACCCACGCGCCCCATGAACATCGTGGCGGCGAGGACGTAGACGGCGGGATCCGGGAGCTCGGCGGTGAGCCCCGTCGACAGACCGACGGTCGCGAACCCGGAGACGACGTCGAAGAGCACATGCTCGATCGGCGCCTGGGTCATCTGCGCGATCGTGATCGTCGAGAGCGCGACGATCGTGGCGCCCCACGCCACGACGGACAGGGCGACGCGCTGGACGTCGCTCGGGATGCGGCGGCCGAGCGCCTGCACCGCGGGGCGCCCCTTCGCCTCCGACCACACGGCGAGCGCGAGGACGGCGAGGGTCGTGACCTTGATGCCGCCGGCGGTGGATGCGGACCCGCCGCCCACGAACATCAGCATCGTCCCGACGAGGAGCGAGGATCCGTGGAGGTGTCCGATGTCGATCGTGGAGAACCCGCCCGACCTCGTCATCGCGGACAGGAAGAAGGCCTGGAACGTCGACTGCCCCGCATCCATCGGCCCGAAAGTCGCTGGGTTGTCCCACTCCAGTCCGAGGAACACCAGCCCGCCGACGACGAAGAGCAGGACTGTCGTGATGATGGTGAGCTTCGCGTGCAGCGACCAGCGGCGCAGGTGCCAGCGCTGGCGGAACAGGGTCAGGATGACGGGGAATCCGAGCTGCCCGAGGAACACGCCGAGCATGAGCACCGAGAGGAAGTAGTACTGGTTGATGTAGGGAGCGAGGCCTTCGCTGGCGGGCGTGAATCCGGTGTTCGTGAAGGCCATCGCCGCGTAGTACGGCGCCTCCCAGAGTGCCGCTGCGGGGGTGATCCCCGCGACCAGGAGCGCCGGGTAGATGAGTACGGTGAGGGATGCCTCGATCACCAGCGTCGAGAGCGCGACGGTCATGAGCAGCTGGCCGACCTCGCCGAGGCGCACGGTCTGACCTTCGTTGACCGGGCCGCCGTGCGCGCGGAGCGGATTGGTGTCGCCCGCAGCGATGAGCTTCGCGCGCAGGCTCAGCCGCTTCGAGATGACGAGACCCATGATCGAGGCGAGGGTCAGCACGCCCATCGCGCCGATGTTGACGCCGATCCAGGTGAGGAAGTGCCCGAACGGTGACCAGTACGTGTACATGTCGACCGTCGACAGACCCGTCACGCAGATGGTCGAGACGGCCGTGAAGAGCGCGTCCGCGAGCGGCGTGACCTTCCCGCTCGCGGCCGACGCGGGCAGCGAGAAGAGGGCCGTGAACAGCAGGATCAGCAGGGTGAAGACGATCACCGCGAACCGAGACGGGGAGGATGTGGCGAAATGCTGGATGCCGTCGCCGGTGCGCACGACCCAGCGCCGCGGGCGTCCCCCCGCGGCCGCAGTACTGTCCGGACGCGCCACGCCGTCATGGTACTCGGATGGGTGCGCGGCTAGTCTTTGCACATGGCCGACATCTTCGACGTGATCGCAGACGGAACGCGGCGCGACATCCTGCGCTTCCTTCTCGAACGCGCGAACAACGGCGACGACGGCACCAGCGTGTCGCACATCGTGCAGGAGCTGGGGGTCAGCCAGCCGACGGTCTCGAAGCACCTCAAGGTGCTGCGCGAAGCCGACCTGGTGTCGGTCCGGGAGGAGGGCCAGCACCGCTTCTACAGCCTGTCGCCGGCCCCGCTCGATGAGGTCGACGACTGGCTGATGCCGTTCGTGGTGGACGAGTCCGAGGTCGTGGCGGCGGCACTCGACTCGAGCCTCTCCGAGCCCGCCGCCCACGCCGCGGAAGTCGTCGGCCGGGCGGCCGCGTCGGCGAAGCACGCTGTGGCGTCCGCCTTCCGCAAGCTGCCCGGCCGGCCGTAGCGGCCTCCGAGTCGCCGGCTCAGTGCCGTCGGCGGCGCCCGAACAGCCAAGCGCCCCACACCGCGGAGAAGGCGATGATGACGGCGATCCAGGCGATCGCCCAGTACGGCGCCGTGCCCATCGGCGTGCCCATGAGGAGCCCGCGGATCGTCTCGACGATCGGCGTGATCGGCTGGTTCTCGGCGAACCACTGCAGCCAGGTGGGCATCGTGTCCACCGGGACGAAGGCGCTCGACAGGTACGGCAGGAACATCAGGATGAACCCGTACCCGCTCGCTGCCTCGGGGCTGCCAGAGGCGAGGCCGATCGCCGCGAAGAGGTACGTGATCGCGAGGATGTAGAGCGCGATCACGACGACCGCGGCGATCCATTCGGCGACGTTCGCCGTCGGCCGGAAGCCGACGAGCAGGGCGACGCCGATGACGACGGCGGTCGCGACGAGGTTGCGTGCGAGGCTCGCGATGACGTGCCCGGTGAGGACTGCTCCCGACCGCAGCGGCATCGAGCGGAAGCGATCGATGATGCCCGTCGTCATGTCGCGCGACACGTAGGTCGCCGTCGTCGCGGCGCCGAATCCCGCACAGAGCAGGATGATGCCGGGCACGACGTAGTTCACATAGCCGCCGCCGGGCTCGAGCGCGCCGCCGAACACGAACGTGAACAGCAGCATGAGCATGACGGGCAGCATGATCGACATGCTGAGCGTCTCGCCGTCGCGCAGGGACAGCGTGAGGCTGCGCTTGATGAACACGGACTCCGCGGCGAAGCCGCGCAGACGCGGGCGCGGTGCGGGCCGCGGGCGGGTCACGCCGAGGGACGGGGGTGCGACTGCGGTGGTCATGCGATCTCCTGAGGGATGCGGGAGTCCTGGGCTGCGGCCGGGGACCCGGTGAGGCTGAGGAAGACGTCGTCGAGCGTCGGACGGCGGAGGGACACGGATGCGGCGGACGCCGCGCCGTCGAGCGCGCGGCGGAGGCCCTCGACGGTGCCGTCGGTGGGGATCTCGTCCACCGTCTCGCCGTCGGCGTCGTGCAGGACGAGGGTGTCGGTGCCCACGAGCGACTTGAGGCGATCGGGGGTGCCGGTCTCGACGATGCGTCCGTCGTCGAGGATCGCGACGCGGTCGGCGAGGAGGTCGGCCTCCTCGAGGTACTGAGTCGTGAGGAAGACCGTGGTGCCGGCATCCGCGAGCGTGCGGATGACGTCCCACAGGTCGAGCCGGCTGCGCGGGTCGACCCCGGTGGTCGGCTCGTCGAGGAACAGGACCTCGGGGACGACGACGAAGCTGAGCGCCAGGTCGAGGCGTCGCCGCATCCCGCCGGAGAACGTCTTGACGCGCCGGGATGCGGCATCCGTCAGCGCGAAGCGCTCGAGCAGCTCCCCGGCACGGGCGCGGGCGGCGCTGGCGGACAGTCCGGAGAGCTGCCCGAGCATGACGACGTTCTCGGTGGCTGTCAGCGCGTCATCGACGGCGGTGCTCTGACCGGTGAGGGCGATGCGGCGCCGCACTTCGACGGGGTCGGCCGCGACGTCGAATCCCGCGACGCGGGCGGTACCGCGCGACGGGGCGGTGAGCGTCGTCAGGACGGAGATCGCCGTGGTCTTGCCGGCGCCATTGGGGCCGAGGAGGGCGAACACCTCGCCCGGCTCGACCGCGAGGTCGAGACCGGTGAGCACGGTGTGTGCGCCGTAGGAGACGTGCAGGTCGCGCACGTCGATCGCGGGTGCCATGTCGGTTCCTTTCTGTATACGACCAAAACTGTTTATGACGGTAACATACTGTTTATGACGTACACAAGCCTAGGATGGCGAGCATGAGCGAACCGGATCTCGACGACCTCCCGCGCGGCGTCGCGCTCGCGTGGGGGATCGCGGCGAGCCCGCAGCGCGGGCCGAAGCGCGAGATGAGCGTCGAGCGGATCGTCGAGGCGGCCGTCGAGCTCGCCGATGCCGAGGGGCTGTCCGCCGTGTCGATGGCGGCGGTGGCATCGAGGCTCGGCTACACGCCGATGTCGCTCTACCGATACGTGAGCGCAAAGGACGACCTCATCCTCCTCATGCAGGAGTCCGCGCTCGGCGCCCCCGGGCCCATCGAGGGAGATGGATGGCGCGAGCGAGCCGCTGCGTTCCACGGGGCGCTGCTCGCGGCATACCTCGCACACCCGTGGTGCGTGGAGATCCGCATCACGGGGGTCTCGCCGACGCCGAACTCGGCGGCGTGGATGGATGCCGGCATCCAGGTCTTCGACGGCACGCCGCTCGACGACGACTCGCGTCTGTCGCTCACCCTGATGCTCACCGGCTCGGCCTTCTGGACCGCGACCGTCGTCACGGGCATGTCCGGCCGGGCGGTCGAGACCGGAAGCGATGTGGATGCGGTCGGCCACGAGTCGGACGACCTCCTCGCCCGGCTCGTCACCGCCGACGAATACCCGTCGCTGCACCGAGCGATCGCAGCAGGCGTGCTGGCGTCGGGAAGCGACCCGTTCGCCTTCGCGCTCGACCGCATCCTCGACGGCATCGCCGCGCACCTCGACGCGCTCGCGGCGGGCACAGACGTGCCGCCGCATCCCGGTCCCGTGCCGGAGGCCGCCGAGGTCATCGCCGACAAGAAGGTCCGCGAGGCGCGGAAGAAGGTGCGCGAGGCCGAGAAGCTGCTGCGCGCGGCGCACAGGGAGGAACGGGCCGTCCTGCGCGAAGCGCGCGAGCGGGCGGCGCGCGATCACGGCAAGGGGTGACGCGAGTCACACACGCCACACGGGTTTACACGCGTCCCGCCAGGGATCTAGAGTGTGGGGATACATTGCTGGGGAATGCGGAGGGGACCATGGCCGAACTGCCGGACGTGCGGTTTCTGACGGTCGCGGAAGTCGCCGAATTGATGCGGGTCTCGAAGATGACCGTCTATCGCCTGATCCATGCAGGCGAACTGCCCGCGGTGCGCTTCGGGCGCAGCTATCGGGTTCCCGAAGGGGCTGTCACCGAGGCCCTGCAACGGCCCGTCGCCGACGTCGGCTAGACTGTTCCGAGGCATTTTTCCATCTGCCCGATCCCGGACGCCCTCCAGGAGCGTCCAGACCCCGACATTGTGAGGTTTTCCGTGGGTTCTGTCATCAAGAAGCGCCGCAAGCGCATGGCGAAGAAGAAGCACCGCAAGCTGCTTCGCAAGACTCGCCACCAGCGCCGCAACAAGAAGTAAGCGGCTCCGACACCAAGCGCCTGTCCGTTCGGATGGGCGCTTCGTGTTTCTCCGCGCACGTTCATTGATCCGCGCACTCAGGGAGCTTTATACCCTGGGGGGTATAGTGGGCGCCATGCAGGATGACACGGGACTCCACGTCGACATGACCGACGTGCTGCCGCGGCTGCGCCGCGCGCAGGGCCAGCTGGCCGGCGTCATGAACATGATCGAGAGCGGCCGCGACTGCCGCGACGTGCTCACGCAGCTGGCGGCGGTCTCGAAGGCCATCGACGGCGCCGGGTTCTCGGTGATCACGAGCGGGCTCGAGCAGTGCCTCGCCCGCGGCGAAGAGGGCGCGGCCGACCGCGCGCGCCTGGAGAGGCTGTTCCATGCCTTCGCCTGACGCGACCGACAGCACCGCTGCCGCGCCTCGCCGGATCGTCGTCGTCGGGGGAGTGGCCGGCGGAATGAGCTTCGCCGCGCGCGCCCGCCGGCTCGACGAGCACGCGCACATCATCGTCCTCGAGCGCGGAGCGCACGTCTCCTTCGCCAACTGCGGTCTGCCCTACGCCGTCAGCGGCGAGATCGAGGACGAGCAGAGCCTCCTCGTGCAGACACCGCAGTCGCTGAAGGCCGCGCTGGCCCTCGACGTCCGCACGCACCACGAGGTCGTCGCGATCGACCCGGAGGCACGCACCGTCACCGCGCGCACGCTGCTCGGCGATCACGTCCTCGCGTACGACGAGCTCGTGCTCGCGCCCGGCGCCGCGGCCGTGCTGCCGCAGGTCGCCGGCATCGACTCGCCGCGCGTGCAGACCCTGCGGACGGTGGAGGATGCGCTCTCGCTCCGCGATGCGGCTGCCATCGGCACGCGCGCCGTCGTCATCGGCGGCGGATACATCGGCGTCGAGGCGGCGGAGGCGCTCCGGATGCGGGGTCTCGACGTCCACCTCGTGCAGTCGGCGCGGCATCCCCTCGCCCGCCTCGAGCGCGAGCTCGCTTCCCACGTCACGGCCGCGCTCGTCGAGGGCGGGGTCCACGTGCACGCGGGTTCCCGCGTGACCGCGATCGTCGACGGGCCCGATGGCGCCGACGTCGAGATCAGCGACGGCACACGCGCGACCGCCGATGTCATCGTCGTGGCCGCCGGCGCACGCCCCGACACCGCATTCGTGCAGGATGCCGGCGTCGACACCGCCGACGGCGCGATCGTCGTCGACGGACTCGGCCGCACGAGCGCTCCGCACGTGTGGGCCACCGGCGACGCCGTCGCGCGGCAGGACCCGGCGACCGGCGTCATCCGTCCGGTCGCGCTCGCGGGCCCCGCGAACCGCGACGGGCGACTCATCGCCGACGCGATTCTGGGTGCGGCGACGGGAGTGCCCGCACGGCCGCAGCCGGCTCCCCTCGGCACATCGATCGTGCGCGTCTTCGATCTGTCGGCCGCGATGACGGGTGCGAACCGCACCGAGCTCGAGGCCGCCGGCATCCCGTTCGAGACGATCCACCTGCACGCGGGCGACCACGCGGGATACTTCCCGGGGGCGACGCCGATCCACCTCGTCGTGCACTTCGCGCCGGCGGATGCCACCGAGCCCGGCCGCATCTACGGCGCCCAGGGCGTGGGGGCCAAGGGCGTCGACAAGCGGATCGACGTCCTCGCGACCGCCGTCCGCGCCGGCCTCGCCGTGACGGACCTCGCCGACATCGACCTCGCGTACGCCCCGCCGTTCGGCTCTGCGAAGGACCCGATCACGATGGTGGGCTTCGTGAGCCAGAACGTCATCGACGGCGTCGTGCGACTGTGGCAGGCTGCCGACCTCGACACGGTGCGCGACGAGGCACTCATCCTCGACGTGCGCAGGCAGGATGAATGGGATGCCGGTCACCTGCAGGGCGCGCTCCACATCCCGCACATCGAGCTGCGCGAGCGGCTCGATGAGGTGCGCGCGCACGCCGCCGGCCGGCCCGTGCGCGTGCACTGCGCCTCCGGCATCCGCTCGTACCTGGCGCACCGGATCCTCGACGCGGCGGGCTTCGACTCCGCCCACCTCTCGGGAGGGATCCAGACCCTCCTCAGCTACCACGGAAAGGACATCCTGACCCATGAAGTCGATCAGCGTTCAGCAGCGGCGTGACCGCTCGGAGATCCCCCTCATCGACGTGCGCGAGGAGCACGAGTTCCACGCGGGCCACGTGCCCGGCGCTGTGAACCTCCCGATGTCGACGATCGGCGACCACCTCGACCAGCTCCCCGAGGGCGAGTTCGACGTGATCTGCGAGCTCGGCGGTCGCTCGGCACGTGTCGCACAGGCCCTCGAGGGGCTCGGTCACGACGCGACAAACGTCGACGGCGGCACGCGGGCGTGGATCGACGCCGGGTACGCCGTCGAGCACTGACACCCTCGGGCGGTTCCCGGGCTCGTCGAGGGGCGGCCGTCCGCGGCCGGTCTTCGTCGTTCCCGGCGGACCGGTCCCCGAGAGCTCGTCGAGGGCGGGCCGCTCTTAGGATGGAGCGGTGACCACCCTCACCCTCATCGGCAAGCCGGACTGCCATCTGTGCGACGTCGCGCACGAGATCGTCGATCAGGTGATCGCGGAGCTCCCGGAGAACGCCGATGTCGAGGTCGTGGAGACGTCGATCCTCGACGACCCCGCGCTCTACGACCTGTGGTGGGAGAAGATCCCGGTGGTCCTCATCGACGACCGCCTGCATGCGCATTGGCGGGTGGATGCGGCGCGCCTGCGCACCGCGCTGGACGCCGCCGTTCTGGAGGAGGCATCGTGACCTTGAGGCATGTCGTCGCGTGGAAGATCGCGGCATCCGACCCGGAGACCCGTGCCGAGCACGCACAGGGCATCGCCGATCGCCTTGCGGCGCTGGTCGGCGTCGTGCCGTCGATCGACACGCTGAGCGTCGGCCCGAACGTCGTCGACGGCAACTGGGATGTGGCGCTCGTCGCGGACTTCGCCGATGAGGCGGCGCTCGACGCGTACCAGACGCATCCCGATCACCAGGCCGTCGTCGCCTACGTGCGCAGCGTCGTCAGCGACCGCGTCGCCGTCGACTTCGAGGTCTGAATCAGGACATCCGCGCAGCGATGGCGGATATGGCGGCCGCTGCTCGCATGTCCTGATCCGTGGCGGTGACACCCGCCCGGAGACGAGAACGGCCCCGACGTCGGGGCCGTTCTGCATGTTCGGATGGTCTATTTCTCGATCTCGACGACCTCGGCGTCAGGCGCGTTCTTCTTGATCGACTCGATGCCGTTGACAGCACTGGCCTTCGACGAATAGCCCTGGCTCGTCGCGATCACCTGGCCGTTGCCGGCCTTCAGATTGAATCGCCAGTCGCCGCCCTTGTCGACCCAGAGTTCGAACTTTCCTGCCATGACTGCCCCCTTCGCCGGTTGACGACGCGCGACATCGCACGCCGTCGCTCACGCTAGCGGGCGACGGCGGCGAGCGGAAGGTGCCCTTGATCCGTCAGGTTCTGCGGGTGAGGGCCCGGAACGTGACAGGTGAAGCGGAGCCGGAGGCTACGGCGCGAGGCGCGTCGGGCCTCGGAAGCGGCGTCAGGGGGCCAGGCGCGTCGGGCCCCGGAAGAGGAACGTGACCTCGCGGATCGAGGACTCGCCGAGCATCAGCATCAGCACGCGCGCGAGGCCCATGCCGAAACCGCCGTGCGGCGGGGCGCCGAAGCGGAAGAAGTCGACGTAGTGCTGGACGCCCGCCGGGTCCAGGCCCTTCTCGACGGCCTGCGCCTCGAGCACCTCGACGCGGTGCTCGCGCTGCGCGCCGGTCGTGATCTCGACGCCCTTGAAGAGCAGGTCGTAGCTCTTGGTGAGCCCCGTCTCCGGGTCGCGCATGTGGTAGTACGGGCGGATCTCGGGGTGGTAGTCAGTCACGAAGACGAATTGGTGGCCGTAGGTCTCCTCGACGTACGCGGACACCTGACGCTCGCCCTCGGGGTCGAGGTCGCCGTCGGTGCGGGGGATCTCGTAGCCGCGGGCCTTGACGATCTCACGCGCCTCGTGGAGCGGGATGCGGGGGAACGGGATGCTGGGGACTGTGACCTCGAGCCCGAACAGCTCCTCGATCTCGGCCCCGTGCTTCTCCTTGACCGCGGCGAAGGCGAACTGCAGGAGCTCCTCCTGCATCCGGGCGACGTCGTCGTGCGAGTCGATCCAGCTGATCTCCGCGTCGATCGAGGTGAACTCGGTCGCGTGGCGGCTGGTGAACGACGGGTCGGCGCGGAATGCGTCGGCGATCTCGAAGACCTTGCCGAAGCCGGCGGCCTGCGCCATCTGCTTGAAGTGCTGCGGGCTCTGGGCGAGGTACGCGGTCTGGTCGCCGAAGTACTCGAGCTGGAACAGCTCGGCGCGCGACTCCGACGGGCTCGACATGAGCTTCGGCGTGTGGATCTCGATGTAGTCGCGCTCGACCCAGTACGTGCGCATCGCGTGCTCGAGCGTCGTCTGCACGCGGAAGATGAGGTTGTTGCGGCGCTGGCGCAGGTCGACGACGCGGTAGTCCATGCGCTTGTCGAGCGCGCTGTCCGCGGCGATCGGCAGCTCGGCCGGCGCGATGGATGCGACCTCGAGCGACGCGATCTTGATCTCGACGCCGCCGAGCTTGACGCGCTCGTCGTGCTTGAGGTCGCCCGTGACGGTCAGGAACGAGCCGGTGGTGAGGTTCGAGATGAGGTCCGTCAGGGCGAGGGCCGCGGCATCCTGCTCCGATCCGTCCTCGGCCGGCCGCGTGGCCGGGTTCACCAGCTGCACCGCGCCGGTCTCGTCGCGCAGTATGACGAACTGCACCTTCTTCTGATCACGGACCGTCTCGACCCATCCGGACACCGAGACGGGGCCGTCTTCGCGGGCCTGCAGCTGCTTGACGAGAACGCGTTCACTCACGAGGGAACAGTCTACGGGGGAGGATGCTGGGCTCCCGGCCCGCGCTCGTGGCATCCCCCTGTCGTATGCTCCAGAACAGGTGTTTCGGCGTAGACAGGACCGATCTCGTCGATTCCGCCCTGTTCTCGCCGAAACACCTGTTCTGGAGTCGGTGATGCGCGGCTTCAGGGTGATGCGCGGCTTCAGCAGACGATGTTCAGTCGCTGAGCGGGCTCCCCGTCTCGAGGAGGGTCTTCAGGCCGCTGAGGACCATGAGCCAGCCGAGGCCGCTGACGCTCTCCGCCGTGATGGGCGACTGCTCGAGCTGATCGTGGGTGACCGTCAGGAGACTGAAGCCGCCGTCCTGCGGGTCGATGTCCCACGTGATGCGGCTCGCGGGCTCGCCCGCGGCGTCCTCGTTGTAGAGGGAGCGCCAGCCGACGACGAGGCGGCGCGGCGGGTCGGATGCGAGCACCGTCTCGTCGTTCCACAGGGTCTCGCCGTCGGGTGCGTAGTAGCGGAAGGGCGTGCCGGGCACACCCGTCGTCTCGACGATCGAGCCGTAGAAGTAGCGCCGGGTGAACTCGGGCTTCGTGATGGCGTCCCAGATCGCCTCGGGGGTCGCCTTGATGAAGAGCTGATAGATCTGGACGGCCTCGCGGGTCGCCGTGGTGTCGGTCATTCGGATTCCTCCAGTCGTGTCTTGAGGTCGGTGAGCGCGGATGCGGGCCCGATCGTGTACTTGTCGATCCAGCGGTCGTGGATGACGCGGATCGGCACCGGGTTGAGGTAGTGCAGCTTCTCCCTTCCGGAGCGGCGGACGACGACGAGACCTGCGGCCTCGAGGATGCCGAGGTGCTTCGCCACGCCGAAGCGCGTGAGCGGCAGGTCGGACTCCAGCTCGGTCAGCGTGCGCCCGCCCTTCTCGAACAGCCGGTCCAGCAGATGACGGCGGGTCGGGTCGGCCAGGGCCTTGAAGACCGTGTCGTCATCGCGCGTGTCGTCATCCATCGACTGCAGAATAGGTGACCAATTAGTCACATGTCAAGACCCTGCGACGGCCCTCGCATACCGCTCGGAGAGGAGGCGCAGCCGCGGGATGAGCTCGGGCGGCGACTCGACGGTGAAGTCCATCATCAGCATCCCGATGTACGCCGCTACGGTGTCGAGGCTGTCGGCGCCCGTGACGAGAACGCAGTGCTCCGCGTCGATCGGCTCGACGACGCCCACCGTGGGGTTGATGCGGTCGAGCACGGATTCGGCGGATGCGTCGATCCGAAGCCGCGCGTGCACGGCCCAGCCGCTCGCGGCGATCGTCCGCATGGCGAACGCGGTGTAGTCGCCTCCGGGCAGCGGGCGCGGCTCGAATCGGCGGCGAGTCGGCAGCCGCAGCGACATCCAGTCCACGCGATACGTGCCCCACGACCCGTCCTGGGGGTCGCGGGCGACGAGGTGCCAGCGGCGCTGCCAGCTGAGGAGGCGGTACGGCTCGACGAGACGCGGGGCGTCGTCGTAGTCGAAGCGCAGCCATTCGACGTCCCGGATCGCGGCCGCGATCGCGCGCAGGACGTCGGCGTCGACCTCGGGATCGGGCGCGTCCGTGCCGATGTTCTCCTGTCCGCGGTCGATCGTCGAGCTCAGCGCCTCCACCGTCGGCCGCAGGTGCGCCGGCAGCACCTGCTCGATCTTCGCGAGTGCGCGGGCGCCGGTGTCCTCGATCCCCGCGATGCCCGCGGCGACCTGCAGGCCGATCGTGACGGCGACGGCCTCCTCGTCGTCGAGCAGCAGGGGAGGGAGCGTCCCGCCCGCGCCGAGCCGGTATCCGCCCACGTTGCCGCGGACGCCGTGCACCGGATAGCCGAGTTCGCGCAGTCGATCGACATCGGTGCGGATCGTGCGCGGCGTGACGCCGAGCCGCTCGGCGAGCTCGCGACCCGAGCGCTCGCGGCCGGTCTGCAGCAGGCCGAGGAGCGCGAGCCGGCGCGCCGTCGGCCCCGTCACGGGCCGGCTCCGGATGTCTGCGAACTTCTTCTCGTATCAGGAATGGAATCATCCTAATAGCCCCGTAACGTCGAAGACATGAACACCACGAAGATCGACATCCGCCCGTTCTCCGTCTCCGTCGCCGACGCCGAGATCTCCGATCTGCAGAGTCGCCTGGCGCACACGCGTCTTCCTCAGCCGGCTCCCGGCGACGACTGGAGCACCGGCGCCCCGAACGCGTACCTGCGCGAGGCGATCGCCGCCTGGCAGGCGTTCGACTGGCGGGCGGCCGAGGCATCCATCAACGCGCTGCCGCACTTCGTCGCCGAGATCGACGGACAGGACATCCACTTCATCCACGTCCGCTCCGTCCACCCCGGCGCGACGCCCCTTCTCCTCGCGCACACGTACCCGGGTTCGTCCGTCGACTACCTCGACGTCATCGACCGCCTCGTCGACCCGGTGGCCCACGGCGGCCGCGCGGAGGACGCGTTCGACGTCGTGATCCCGGATGCTCCCGGGTACGGGTTCTCGCAGCCCGTCACCGAGGGCGGATGGACCATGGCTCGTGTCGCGCGGGCGTACGACGCGCTCATGCGCGGGCTCGGGTACGAGGCATACGGCATCCACGGTTCGGACAACGGCGCGATGGTCGCCCGCGAGCTCGGGCTGCTGAACCCCGACGGGTTCCTCGGGCTGCACGTCCTCCAGCTGTTCTCGTTCCCGTCCGGCGACCCGGCCGAGTTCGAGCGTCTCACCCCGCAGGACTATGCGGGCCTCGAGCACATGCAGTGGTTCCAGTCCGTCGGCGGTTACAACACGATGAACGCGTCGCGTCCGCAGACGGTCGCGGTCGGGCTGAGCGACTCGCCCATCGGGCTGCTCGCCTACAGCGAGCTGTTCAACTCGTTCGGCAACGGCACGTCGCTCGTGCCGCTCGAGAAGATCCTGCTCGAGGTGTCGGTGAACTGGTTCGCGAACGCCGCCGCGGGGATGAGCCGCAGCTACTTCGAGAACGCGCGCGCCGAGGCCGAGCCGCAGGTGAACCACGCCCCGACCGGGGTCGCCGTCTTCAAGGACGACTTCCAGACCATCCGCGTGTTCGCCGAGCGCGACAACGACAACATCGTGCACTGGAGCCGGTTCGAGGAGGGCGGGCACTTCGCCGCTCTCGAGCGTCCCGACGTGCTGGCCGCCGACATCCGGGAGTTCTTCGCCGGACTCCGCTCCTCGGTTCGCTGAGACCGGGGGTTCCCGCCGAACCAGGGCGTCTCGCGCCCGGGTTCGACGGGAACACCCGGTTTCGCGATGCGATCTCGGGGCGATCTCGGGATGGGAGAGGATCGAAGGATGCGTGCGGTCATTTTGGGTGGGACGGGCGCGATGGGCGGGGCCACCGCCGCGCGGCTTGCGGATGCCGGGTGGCACGTCGATGTCACGGGCCGCTCGGACATCGCGCCAGAACTCGAGGGTGCCGGTGTGCGGTTCCACCGGATCGACCGCGGTGATGCCCGCGCGATCGCGCAGCTCGTCGGCGACGACACGGACCTGCTCGTCGACCTGCTGGCGTATCGCTCGGCGGACGCGAGAGCGCTGCTGCCGATCATGGGATCCGTCGGGTTCGCCGTCGTGATCTCCACGCGCGCCGTGTACGTGGATGCGGCGGGCCGCCACATCAACGGCGACGAGCCGCCGCGATTCCCTGTTCCGCTCGCCGAAACGAACCCGACGCTTCCGCCCGCGGCGGACGACGTCGACCCCTACACGCGGGAGGGGTACGCGCCATCGAAGGTCGCGGTGGAGCGGGTCGTGCTCGACAGCGGGCTCCCGGTGACCGTGATCCGCCCGTCGAAGGTGCACGGTCGGTGGGCCCGCAATGCGCGCACCCGTGGGGTCGTCGAGCGGATGCTGCGCGGCGACGAGTCCATCCCGCTCTTCCGGGGCGGGGCATCCGTCGACCACATCACGGCGGCCGCCAACACCGCCGCGCTCATCGAGACCGTCGCCACGGCGCCCGGCGCGCGGGTGCTCAACAGCGCCGATCCGGACGCGCCCACCGCCGCGGAGATCGTGCGGGCGATCGGGGACGCTCTTGAATGGCCGGGCCGGATCGAGCTCCTCGACGACGATGACGAGCGGGGTGCGCACCCGTGGGGCGCGCCGCATCCGATCGTGCTCGACACGTCCGCCTCGGAAGCCCTCGGCTACCGCCCGGCGGGCCGCGGCATCGACCTGATCGTGGATGAGGCCCGCTGGGTCGCATCGTCGCCGTAGGCCGATGCTCGACGTCTCGCGCGGCGGCCCCTAGCGTGGACCGGATGAACGATCTTCTGCGCCGCCGTTTCGCGCGTGCGAACAGGCTGTACCTCGACCTCGTCGATGCGCTGACGCCCGAGCTGCTGGCGTCACGTCTTCCGGGGCTGCCCTCTGATGCGATCGGCCACCAGCTGTGGTGTGTGCTCGGCGCTCGCGAGAGCTACCCGGCCGCGGCGCGCGCTGGGCAGTGGCAGGGCTTCACGAGTCCCGTCGCCCGAGACGCATCGGCGGATGCGGCATCCCTCCGGGCAGCGTTCGAGGCGACCGCGGCGGACGTCGACCTGTGGGTCGCCGAGATCGGCCCGGACGACGAGGAGTCGCTGACCTACGCGCTCGCGCTGCTCGAGCACGAGACGATGCACCAGGGGCAGCTCATCCGCTATCAGTACGGCCTCGGCATCGCGCGGCCGCACTCGTGGCAGCAGCAGTACGCCCTCGACGAGGACTTCTGAGCACTCTCACCGCCTGATCGACAGCCTCATGTTCTTCGGCCGAGGAGGTCGAGGAGGCGGGTGCGGGAGGTGGTGGTGGGCCGCCACCTTTGGGTGGGGTCGTGCCCGTGGGGGGTTTGGATTTCGGGGACGCCATGGTTCATGCGGATGCGCCAAGGGCCGGTGTCGATGAAGCGGTGGTGGAACCAGCAGAGCAGGACGCCGTTGTCGGTGTGGGTGGGGCCGCCTTGGGCGTGCTCGGTGACGTGGTGGATCTCGCACCAGCCGGCGGGGACGCCGCAGCCGGGGATGATGCAGCCGCCGTCGCGGAGCGCGATCGCCCGGCGCTGGTACCGGTTGAACACGCGTTCCTCGGTGCCGAGCCGGACGATGCGGCCGCTGCCGGCGAGGGTGACGCGTTGGATGACGCCGGCGCAGGCGACGTGGCGGGCGGTGAAGATGGATGCGGGCTCGGCGGACCCTTCGAGCCAGGCCCGCCCGGTGCTCGCGGTGAGGTCTTCTTCGCGGATGGAGACGATGAGGGTGGGGGCGGCGCCGCCGATGGTGGGCAGGTCGCGGCTGGCGGCGGCGACGGTGAGCGCCGCGGCGAGGGCGTCGTGCAGCTTCTGCGGGCCGGTGCGGTCGTCCCGCGGGACGTCGTGGGCGGGAGGTGACTCCGTGTCGTGGAAGCGGACGGCGTGCGGGGAGGTGGTGGCGTCGTGGATGCGCACGAGTTGCGCGGCGACCTCGGGCAGCAGTGCACCGCGGATGGGGATGACGCCGTCGCGGGCGGTGCCGAAGGTGATGCCCCGCCTGCGGGCGGCGGCGTGCGCGTCCGGTTCGGCGCCGTCGGGGTCGAGGACCGCCGCCCACACCTGCGCCTGGACACGGAGCAGGTCCGCGCACGCGGGCGGGAGGCCGTCCGGGCCCTCGCCGCGGGCGGCCGCCGCGAGCAGGCCGTCCGCGGTCAGCACACCCTCGACGCCGACCCGGTCCCGCATGGCGAGCAGGGGACCGGCGACGGCGAGCACCCCATCGACCCCGGTCTCCGCGTCCAGCAGAGCGTTCCGCATCGCGGGCAGCCGTGCCGGCATCCCCGCTCCGGTGACCGGGTCCCATGCGAGCGCGGTGGCTTTCGCGGCGCGTTCGAGTTTCGCGGCGGTGTGCGGCCCGTTGCGGGTCAGGCGCTGGACGAGTTCGGTGACGTTGCGGCATCCCATCCGGGTGGTCAACCGCTCCTCCCGCACCGTCGAGCTCGACCGGTCGGCGAGTTCCCCGACCATCTCCACCAACAGTGCGTCGACGGCTCGGGCGAGGTCCCCGGCGCGGGCGATCGCCCCGACGAGATCGTCATCTGACGCCGCATGCACCCCGCCGCCTCGGGCGCCCGTGTCGAT
>NZ_JASXSZ010000010.1 GCF_030315975.1 Microbacterium candidum
CCCGCCGTGGAGAGGGATCAGCCTGCGGCGACCTTGCCCTGGATGGACGTGGCCATCTGCTGCCACGTGGAGACGGCCTCGCCGCCCTTCATGATGGCGACCTCGGACTTGCCCCAGTCGTCCCACACGGCACCCATCTGGGGGATGCTCGGCATCGGGACGGCGTCGGCGCCGACCTTGGCGAAGCCCGCGATGATCGGGTCGGACTGCGCCGCGGTGAAGGCGGTCGTCAGTGCCGGCGGGCGACCGCCGGCCTTGTAGAGCTCGGTCTGGACGGCCTCGGTGCCGATGTAGTTCACGAGGAACTCGTTGGCGAGCAGCTGGTTCTTCGACTTGGCGCTGATGAAGAAGGCCTGAACGCCGGCGAACGGACGAGCGGGCTGGCCGCCGGCCGAGGGGATCGGGTCGATGGCGATCTTGATGCCCTTGGCCTGCGCATCCGGCACGTTCCACGGGCCGGTGATGAAGTAGGGCGACTCGCCCGCGTTGAAGGCGGCCTTCGCGAGGTCACCGGTCAGACCCGGCTTGAAGATGCCCGCGGCGCCCTGCTGGCCGAGCCACTTCGCGAAGTTCTTGCCCGCGTCGTCGCCGATGGTGAGCTTCGAGGCGTCGTACGAGCCGTCGGCGTTCTGCGCGAAGACCGCGGAGCCGAACGACGTCTGGAACGGGTACGTGTGATACGGGTCGCCCGCGGTCGCGTCGAGGCCGATGAGGAAGGGGTACTTGGCGCCGGAGGCCTTGCCCGCCGAGATCATCTCGTCGTACGTGGCCGGAGTCGGGTTCGGCGCGAGGGCGGTGTTGCGCATGATCGCGATGTTCTCGATCGCGTACGGGAGACCGTACTGCTTGCCGTCATACGTCACGGCCTGGATCGCGATCTTCTCGAAGTCGCCGGACTTCGAACCGAGCTCGATGGGCGCGACGACGCCGTTCTTGACGAAGCCGCCGATCCAGTCGTGGCCGCCGATGGTGATGTCGGGGCCCTTGCCGGTCGGGACCTGAGCGGTGAAGTCCTGCTGGATCTTCCCGTAGTCCTTGATGACCAGGTTGACCTTGACGCCCTTCTCCTTCTCGAAGGTGGCGGCGACGTCCTTCATGGCGGCGGCGCGGTTGGCGTCGACCCACACCGTGAGCGAGCCGCCCGAGGTCGGGGTGTTGGCAGCGTTGCTGCTGCCCGAGCACGCGGTGAGCGCGACGGCGCTGCCCGCGAGGAGCGCCACGAGACCGAGCACGCCCTTCTTGTTCACCTTCATCGGTGTTTGCCTCTCTGATCGGGAGATCGGGGCGGAAGAGCACGTGCGGCGGCTTCATCGACCCCGGAGCTGAATTGCAAGCGCTTACATTCTGACCGATGGCGCTGTTCTGCGCAAGAGCGAGTTCTGTCGAGATGCAGAATCGTGATGCTTGCATGCGCTTGCAAGCGGCTGATCGGTCGGCCCGGTGTCTCTGTCGTCCGTCGCAAGCGCTTTCGGGAGATGGATGCGGCGGCCTCTCCTCCTCGAGACGCGCGCTTCTGTCCACGACACCCGGCATCGCCACGCGTCCTGGACGGCGCAGGGCGTCTCGGCGAGGGACGGACGCGGAGTGCGCTCTTCGCCGTCACCGGACGCCCTTGGTCGAATCGACTCCGCTGGTCGAGCGCCCGCCGGTAGGGTGGGTGGATGGCTGACTCCTCGTTTGACATCGTCTCCAAGGTCGACCACCAGGAGGCCGACAACGCGCTCAACCAGGCCCGCAAGGAGATCGAGCAGCGTTACGACTTCAAGGGCACCGGCGCTTCGATCGAGTGGAGCGGCGAGGCCGTGCTCATCAAGGCGAACAGCGAGGAGCGCGCGAAGGCGGTGCTCGACGTGTTCCAGACGAAGCTCATCAAGCGCGGCATCTCGCTGAAGAGCCTCGAGTCGGGCGAGCCGCAGGCGAGCGGCAAGGAGTACCGCATCTCGTCGACCATCAAGGACGGCATCTCGTCGGAGAACGCGAAGAAGATCTCCAAGATCATCCGCGACGAGGGCCCCAAGTCGGTGAAGTCGCAGATCCAGGGCGACGAGCTGCGCGTGCAGTCGAAGTCGCGTGACGACCTGCAGGAGGTCCAGCGTCTGCTGAAGGCCGCCGATCTCGACGTCGACCTGCAGTTCGTCAACTACCGCTGATCTCGGCGAGCCGGCCGATGGGCCGAGAGGCACCAGGATGGGGCTGTGCCTTCGACCTTCACGATCGTCACCGAGACTCCGCATCCGGCCGAGGCGCTCTTCGACGTCTCCCTCGACATCGACGCCCACATGGCCTCCATGGCGGCATCCGGTGAGCGGGCCGTCGCCGGCGTGACATCCGGGCGGATCGGACTCGGCGAGACGGTCACGTGGCGCGCCCGCCACTTCGGCATCTGGTTCACGATGACGTCGAAGATCACGGCTCTCGACCGACCGCACTCGTTCGTCGACCAGCAGGCGCGCGGTCCGTTCAAGGTCTTCGTCCACGAGCACCGTTTCGAACCGCTCGCCGAGGGCTCACGGATGACCGATCGGCTCACGGTCGGCTCACCGATCTTCGGGCGCCTGGCGGAGCGGATGGTGCTGGTCCCCTACCTTCGACGCCTCATCCGGAAGCGCAACGCGCACCTTCTTGCCACGCTCGCCTGACTCCAGTCAGTGGCCGAGGGCCTTTCGGGCATCGTCGAGGGCGCGCTCGGCGGCGCTGAACGCGGCCTCGGCAGCAGACCGACGCGACTCGGCATCCGGCACGCGCGACTGGGCGTCGTCGAGCTTGGCGCGGACCTCCACGAGCCCCGCCTCGAGCTCCCGTTCGCGCCGGGACAGTTCCTCGATGCGGCGGGTGAGATCGAGCGCATCCCCGTCGGCCTTCGACTGGTCGCGCTTCGCGCGCAGCAGCGCTTGCTCGGCATCCCGCAGCCCGACTTCGGCCGCGCGCCGCTCCCGGCGCGCCTGCATCTCGTCCGTCGGCGGCGCGGCCGCCATGGGGGTCGGCGGGCCGCCGCCCACCACCGCGTCCAGATCGATCGCGACCCCCGAAGCCTCGAGCTCACGCACCAGTCGTCCGGAGGCCACGGCGGCAGCAGCATCCGCATCGAAGAACGCTGCGGCGATCGTCTGCCGCACAGCCTCAGCCGTCGACGGGGTCACCTGCCCGCCGCGCGCCGACGCCAGCGCCACGGCATCCCGCGCCAGCTGGTCGGTGAGCGCGCGGCGCTGCCTGCCGAGCTCGGCGAGGGCCGGGGCGTCGAGGTCGGCCTGCGCCTCGCGCAGCTCTGCAGCGAGCTGCAGCGCCTCGCCGAGTCGTGCCCCGCGCTCCTGCGCGAAGACGTCGACGATCCACGCGGCGACGGACGGCTTGCGCAGCGCACGGATCTGCGCCGCGAGCTCGCGGTCGTCGGCGTGCTTGGCCTGCGCGTTCCGGGCCGAGACGAACTCGTCCAGAGGGCCGGCGTAGAGCTCGGCCGCGATCCGCGCCAGCGCGGCGTCGGGCGCCACGTCACTCCCGGCCATCGGCCCTCCGATCTGCTCCGTGCGGGATGCGGGGGCTCGTCCCCCTCGACCCCCTCCGCCATCGCAGGCTATCGGTGCGCACCCCCGCACCGGCAAGAGCTACTCGAAGTGCGCCAGCCACTTCGTGAGCACCGCCTCGAGCCGCTCGCGATCCTCCGCCGGCAACAGGTCGAGGAGCCTGCGTTCGTTGGCCATGTGGTCGGCGAAGGCGGTGTCGATCACCTCGCGGCCGTGGGCGGTCAGCGCCACGACACGCCCGCGCGCATCGGCCTCGCTCGCGCGGCGTGTCACGAAGCCCTTCTGCTCGAGCCGGTCCAGGCGTTTGGTCATGCCGCCGGTCGTGATCATCGTGCGCTCGGCAAGCTCCCCCGCGCTCCACTCGTACGGTGCTCCGGCGCGACGCAGCGTGGCGAGCACGTCGAAGTCGCCTTCGGTCAGGCCGTGCTCGGCATACACGGCGACGAGCTCGTCCGTCAGGTGCCCGGCCAGCCGGTGGAGCCGCCCGATGACCCCCACCGCGGAGACATCGAGGTCCGGGCGCTCGCGCGCCCACTCGGCCTGGATGTGTGCGACTCGGTCGATCTCCGCCATGTCGGGAATATACCTTGCTTGGAAGCTATTGTTGTCTTCCATGGAAGATATCCGCAGATGGATGCCGGTCGCCGCCATCGCGCCGATCGCCTGGGGCAGCACCTACTTCGTCACACGGGAGTTCCTTCCCGACGAGCCCCTGTGGGGCGCCGCGATCCGCGCTCTTCCGGCGGGGCTGATCCTCCTCGCCCTCGTGCGCCGGATGCCGCGCGGCTCCTGGTGGTGGAAGTCGTTCGTGCTCGGCACGCTGAACGTCGGCGCGTTCTTCGTCCTCGTCTACGCGGCCGCGCAGCTGCTGCCCGCGAGCATCGCCTCGACGATCATGGCCTTCTCCCCCGTGACCCTCGCGCTCGTCGCGTGGCTGCTCGTGCACGAGCGGCCGAACATCGCCCGCCTCGCGGGTGCCGCCATCGGCGTCGCAGGGGTGGCTCTCATGCTGCTGGGCGGAGGCGGCACCATCAACATGACGGGCGTCCTGGCATCCATCGCCGCGATGATCATGTCATCGTTCGGATTCATCCTCGCGAAGCGATGGAACCAGGATGTCGACGTCCTCGCGTCGACCGCCTGGCAGCTGGCCGCCGGCGGACTCATGCTGCTGCCGGTCGCGGCACTGCTGGAATGGCCGCCTCCGACGGTCGACGGTCAGGCCGTCGTCGCGTACGCCTACCTGACGTTGATCGCCACGGCGCTGGCCTACGTGACGTGGTTCTCCGCGCTCAAGCATCTGCGCGGAGACACGGTCGGACTCATCGGTCTGCTCAATCCCGTCGCCGGCGTGCTGCTCGGCGTCCTCGTCGCAGGCGACGTCCTCGGACCTCGGCAGTGGGCCGGCCTCACCCTCGTCCTCGTCGGCATCGCGGCACCGCTCGCCTTCCGAAGGTCGCCCACGAGCCCGCTCACAGCGGCGGCGAGGTCCGCTGATGGCGTTCCCGCATCGTCTGGTCAGCGCGTGCACAGGCGTGGAGTGTTCTAATTCTCGGAATGCCCCGACGACTGGAGAACCCGTGACCGACGACCCGACCCTCGGCCTCACGCTCGGTGGTGGCGGCGCGTACGGGGCCGCGCACGCGGGCGTCCTGCAGGTGCTCGAGGAGCGCGGGATCCGCCCCGGCATCGTCACCGGTACGAGCGCCGGCGCGCTCGTCGCCGCGGCCTATGCCTCGGGTCTCGACGCTGACGTGATCGAGGACGCCACCCGCGGTTTCCGCTGGGGCGCCATCGCGCGCTGGTCGCTCCGCCCGCGCTGGGGACTCCTCGACACGCACGCGGTGACGGATGCGGTGCACCGCATCCTCGGACACGACCCTCTCATCGAGGACCTCGACCGCCGATTCGGCGCGTATGCGACCGACCTGCGCACGCGCCGCGGCGTCATCCTCGACTCCGGTCCGCTGAGCACGGCGCTCCGCTCGACGATCGCGGTGCCCGGTCTCCTGCCTCCCGTGCGCCACGGCGCGGCGCTGCTCGCCGACGGCGGCATGATCGACAACGTCCCGGAGACGGCGACCCGCGCGCTCGGAGCCGAGCGGACGATCGTCGTCCGCCTGCACGCGAAGTGGGAGAACGTGCGGATGATGCGCACCGTCACCCGCACCGCCGACCTCGTCGAGGACCCCTCGGTCGTGCTGATCCAGCCCGAGATGGAGCGGATGGCGCAGTGGACGATGTCCGACGTGCCCCGACTCATCGACGAGGGCCGCCGTGCGGCCGAGCAGGCACTGGATGCCGCCGACCTGCACGAGAGCTTCCTGCTCGCCGCCTAGGAGCCCGGCGGGGCGTCGTCTGCATCTCCACGCTCCCGAACGGGAACGGGAAGGAGAACGTGTTCGGTCCCGTCGGCGTCCAATCGCCGATCGGGATCATGAAGAACCACACCTGGGCGACCACGATCGACACCACGACGAGGATGCCGATAGCCGCGGCCGTCCGGTCCGGGCCGGACGATTCGGCGTCAAGAGCCGGGAATACCCTGGGAACCGGCCGGGGTTGCACTCGGGGTGGCGAACGACATCGGTCTGAGATCTGAACGCGGTGCGATCCTTCTGGCGGTGATGATGGCGACGGGCCTCGTCGCCATCGATTCGACGATCATCGCGACGGCGGTCCCGTCGATCGTGAGCGACCTCGGCTCGTTCTCATCGTTCCCGTGGCTGTTCTCGGTCTATCTGCTGACGTCTGCGGTCACCGTTCCGGTCTACTCGAAGCTCGCGGACACCATCGGCCGCCGACCGGTACTGCTCTTCGGCATCGCTGTCTTCCTCGCCGGCTCCATCGTCGCGGGCGTCGCCTGGAGCATGCCGATCCTGATCATCGCTCGCGCGATCCAGGGCATCGGGGCGGGCGCCATCCTGCCGCTTTCGATCACGATCGTCGGCGACATCTACACGATCGAGGAACGCGCCCGCGTGCAGGGCTACATCGCGAGCGTGTGGGCGATCGCCGCGGTCGTCGGACCGACGCTCGGCGGCGTCTTCGCCCAGCTCGGGATCTGGCGCGGCATCTTCCTCGTCAACATCCCCCTCTGCATCGCCGCTGCCTGGCTCGTCATCCGCAACTTCCGCGAGACCGTGGAGAAGCGATCGCACCGCATCGACTACGCGGGCGCGGCACTTCTGACGGCCTCTATGACGCTCGTCATGCTGGGCGTCCTCGAGGGCGGCACGGCGTGGGCGTGGAACTCACCCGCGAGCATCGCGATCTTCGGTGCCGGCGCGGTGCTGCTGGTCGTCTTCCTGCTCGTCGAGCGGCGCGCGACGGAGCCGGTCCTGCCGCTGCATCTCTTCCAGCGCCGCATCATCTCGTCGACGACCGTCCTCGGCTTCGGGATCGGCGTCGGGCTCGTCGGGCTCACGGCGTTCATCCCGACGTACCTCGAGGTCGGCACCGGCGCGTCGCCCCTCGTGGCGGGCCTGGCCCTCGCGACCTTCACGATCGGCTGGCCGATCGCCGCTTCGCTCGCCGGGCGCTTCTACCTGCGGATCGGCTTCCGCACGACGACGATCATGGGCGGCGTCATCGTCGTCGCAGGAACCGTCGTGCTGGCCCTGCTGGCGCCGCATCCATCCATCGCCCTCGTCGCGATCAGCTGCTTCTTCATCGGCGCCGGATTCGGCTTCGCAGCCGTCCCCAGCCTCGTCGCCGCCCAGGCGAGCGTCGACTGGAACGAGCGCGGCGTCGTCACCGGATCGAACATGTTCGCCCGCTCGCTCGGCCAGTCGATGGGCGCGGCCGTGCTCGGCGCGATCGCGAACTCGATCATCGCGGGCATGGGCGGCAACGCGCACGACGCGCACACCATCGTGACGGCGTCCGTCGCGGTCTTCATCGCAGTCGCGGTGATCGCCGTCGGCATCCTGCTGTCGGCGATCTGGATGCCGCGGGTCGTCAAGGTCGTCCCGGTCGTCCTGGAGCCGGCGACGGATGCCACGGGCCCGCTGCCGACCGCGGGCTGACGCTCCTCGGAGCTCACCGCGTTTCGACTCGCTCCGCTCGCTCAACGACCCGCGAAGGGGAACTGCCCGCGACGGTCGTTGAGCGAGCGAGGAACGAGCGAGACGAAACGCAGCGGCACCTCGAGATCGGCTCACCGCGTTTCGACGCGCTCCGCTCGCTCAACGACCGGCGGCGAAGGGGAACTGTCCGCGCGGGTCGTTGAGCGAGCGAGGAACGAGCGAGACGAAACGCAAGGAGGCCGCGAGATCGGCTCACCGCGTTTCGACGCGCTCCGCTCGCTCAACGACCGGCGGCGAAGGGAGATGCCCTGGGGTACGACGCCTCGACGAGCTCGGCGACCGGGGTGAGTGTCAGGCGCGGCGGGCGCGCAGCGTGACGATCTGGAACGGCCGCAGCGACACGTCGATGGCGGACCCGTCCGACGCCGACGCCACAGGGTCTTCCAGGAGGTCGGTCGCGACCACCGACACGACGTCGGCGTCGAAGACGATGGATGCCTCCGCCCTCCGCCCGTACGCCTCGTACAGCCGGACGACCAGGTCGCCTGAGCGGTCCTCCGCGAGCTTGACGGACTCGACCAGCACGCCTGGGCCCACGCGCCCGGAGGCTCCGGACGACGCGCCAGCGGCGTCTGGAGAAGGCGTGGGGACGCCGTCGACGCGCACGATCGGCGCCACGACGGCGCCCGCGGTGCGGCGTCCGAGGTTGAGGCGATAGCCCTCGGCGACGGCCTCCGGGATGCCCGCGCCGACCGTCAGCGTCGACCGGAACACGTGCGCGCCCTGATCGGCCTCGGGGTCGGGGAAGAGCGGCGCCCGCAGCAGCGACTGACGCACGAGCGTCGTGGTGCCGCCGCCCGCGCGGGCGTGACGCGTGACGTCGTGACCGTAGCTGGCGTCGTTGGCGACGGCTGCCCCGAATCCGGGTTCGCCGACGTGCACCCAGCGGTGCGCGCTCGTCTCGAACCGCGCTTCGTCCCAGGACGTGTTGCGGGTGATCGGCCGCACGACATGCCCGAACTGGACTTCAGAGGTCGCCGTGGTGGTGTGGATGTCGAGCGGGAACGCGAGCTTCAGTAGCCGCTGCCGCTCGTGCCAATCCACCTCGGTCGTGATCGAGATGCGCGCCGACCCGGCGGAGACGGCGAACTCCTGCAGCACGCGCGAGTCGCCGAACTGCCGGGCGACCTGCACAGCGACGCGGTGCGGGGTGTCTTCGGTGACGGCGAGCGAGACGACGGATGCCACGACCTCGCCGTGGCGACGGTAGTTCTCGTCGACGTCCCACGCATCCCACTGCGCGGGCGTGTCACGGAACACCTGCAGCTCCCCCGCGGCTTCGCCGGGAGCGATCGCCTCGCGGCCGGTCGCCGCATCCACCGCCGACACGATGCGTCCCGATGCATCGAGGACGAAACGGGCGAGATCCGTGGAGAGCACCAGCCTGTCGCCGTCGCGCTCGAGCCGGGCGTCGTCGGCCACGACGGCCGCTCCGGCGCCCAGCGCGGGAACACCGGCCACCGCGAACGGGCTCGCGTTGAACCACCCGGCACCGTCTTCCGGCGCCGCGGCTTCGAGCGCCTCGAGGGCCCCCTCGATGACCCGTTCCAGCGCCGCCTCGACGCGCGCGTAGCCTGCCTCGGCCTCGCGGTGCACCCACGCGATCGACGAGCCCGGCAGGATGTCGTGGAACTGCTGCAGCAGCACGACCCGCCACGCCTCGTCCAG
Source organism: Microbacterium candidum (assembly GCF_030315975.1). Lineage (GTDB taxonomy): Bacteria > Actinomycetota > Actinomycetes > Actinomycetales > Microbacteriaceae > Microbacterium > Microbacterium candidum. The sequence goes on from NZ_JASXSZ010000010.1 coordinate 9,278, forward strand.
GACGTCGTACGGATAGTCGAAGCCCGCGCGTACATGGGCGGTCGTCGCCCACAGCTCCGCTTCGCGCAGCAGGTGCTCGCAGCGCCGGTTGCCGCGCTTCGTGCGGGCCTGCGACGTGTACGTTCCGCGGTGGAACTCGAGGTAGAGCTCCCCCGCCCACACCGGCGGATGCGGGTACTCGGCGCGTGCGCTCTCGAAGAACTCCTCGGGACCTGTGAGCTCGACGCGCGGCGATCCCTCGAGCGATTCGGTGCGGGCGGCCGCGGCGAGCATCTCCCGAGTAGGGCCCCCACCGCCGTCACCGAAGCCGAACGGGACGAGGGACGAGTTCGCGGCGCCCTTCTCCGCGTACTGGCGCTCGGCGCGCGCGAGGTCGGCGGCCGACAGATCCGAGGAGTAGGTGTCGACGGGCGGGAAGTGCGTGAACACGCGCGTGCCGTCGATGCCCTCCCACTCGAACGTGTGGTGCGGGAACCTGTTCGTCTCGTTCCACGAGATCTTCTGGGTGAGGAACGACCGGAGGCCGGCGCCCTCGAGGATCTGCGGCAACGCGCCGGTGTACCCGAACGAATCGGGAAGCCATCCGACGGACGCGCGGCGCCCGAACGCCCGCTCGAAGTACCTCTGGCCGCGTACGAACTGGCGCACGAGCGCTTCGCCGCCGGGCAGATTGGTGTCGGACTCGACCCACATGCCGCCGACGGGCACGAACCGGCCTTCCGCGACGCGCTCGGCGAGGCGGGCGAACAGGTCGGGGTAACGCTCCTCGATCCACGCGTACTGCTGCGCGGACGAGCACGCGAACGTGAACCGCGGATCGGCGTCCATGAGATCGAGGACGTTCGAGAACGTGCGGGCGCACTTGCGGACGGTCTCCCGCGTCGGCCACAGCCACGCCGAGTCGATGTGCGCGTGGCCGACAGCCGCGATGCGGTGCGCGCTGGCGTTCGCGGGAGCGGCGAGCGCCGGTGCGAGCGCGGCCCGGGCGGCGGACGCCGTGCCCGCGACGTCGTGCGGATCAGTCGCGTCGACGGCCCGCTCCAGAGCCCGGAGGATCTCCGCGGCACGAGGAGACGTGGCCGGCAGCTGGTCGTACAGCCCGCGGAGGGCCGCAGCATCCTGAGCCAGCTCCCACACCTCGCGGGAGCGCAGCACGATGTCGGCGCGGCGGAACACGTAGAGCGGCGCCGTGCCTGCCGTCGTCTTGTCGCCGAGCGGCGACGGCGCGAACGTCCAGTCACCGGCGATATCGGGGTTGGAGGCCGCCTCGACGTAGATGTCGATGTCCGCGCTGCACACGGGGACGTGCGTGTTGCGCGGCTCGAGGGCCTTCACGATGCGACCGTGCGGCGTGAAGACGAGCCCCTCGGCCTGGAATCCCGGCTGGGCCGTCTGGAAGCCGAGGTCGATCGCAAGCTCGACCCTCTGCCCCGTATGCCCCGCGGCCACGTGTCCTACGGCTCCGCGCGACGCCTGACCGGCCCCCGGAGACATCTGCGGCACGGTCCAGCCCTCGGGAACCTGTCCGCGCAGACGGAACCAGGTCGTGCCCCACGGCTTGCCCCACGCCGTACCGACCGCGAACGGCGCGAACTCCTGTGCGACGGCCTCGGAGAACGGCACGGGCTCGTCGGGCGCCAACCACGCCGACACCTCGAGCGGCACGGCGGCTCGCTCGACTCCGGGCGCGACGCGCTCCCGGAGGAAACGGTCGATGCGCGCCAGGACGAGCGCGGAGTCGTCGAACATCGGGTCCCTTCCGTCGCGCAGCCAGCGGGAGGCTGCGATATCGGGCGGGAATGCCCATCCCCCCGATGGTTCTGCGCTGCCCACCCATCCTCACAAAGAGGGGGACGCAACGCGCGCAGACCCGCCCGACACCGCGTGTTCTTGCTTCCGAAGCAATGCTACAGCGATTAGACGAATTAGGGAAGGGTTCGTCAGTGCGTGATGAGAAGCCCCTCAGGCCGCGGCGAGAAGGCGTGATCGAGGACCAGGGCCGCCGCGCCGACGGCGGCGACATCGTCGCCGAAGTCCGACGTCGTGAACTCGATCTCGTGCGGCACGACAAGGAGCGGATTGTCGTGGACGCGCCCTGGGACGCGGTCGAGCAGGAACCCGCTCGCCACACCGAAGAACGGGCCGCCGAAGACGACACGGTCGACGTCGAGCAGGTTGACGAGCTGCACGAGCCCGACCGCGATGTCGTCGGCGGCCGCATCCATGATCGCGACGGCTGCGGGATCGCCGCCGTCCGCGGCCTGCACGAGCTGCGAGAACAGCGCCCGGATCTCCTCAGTGCCGAGCGGTCCCGGCTCGTGCTGCAGCACGCCGGCCGCCATCGCGGCATCCACGAGCACGCTCGGCATGGCCGAGATCCCGACGCGGCGCACGTGACCGTCCGTCACGCCGACGGCGAGGGCGGCGACGTCACCGGCGTTGCCGGAGACACCGCGGATGACCTCGTTGCGCAGGATCACGCCGGTGCCGAGGCCTGTCCCGTAGTACAGGAACAGGGTGTTGCGATCGTCGGACGCGCCGGCGCCGGCCCACAGCTCGGCGACGGCCGCCGCCGTGACGTCCTTCTCGAGGAGGACCGGGATGTCGAGGGCATCCGCGAGGTCGTCGCGGATCGCGACATCCCTCCAGCCGTGGAGGAGCGGCGGGTTCAGCACCGTGCCCGCCTCGAGGTCGATCGGGCCCGGGGCCGCCACGCCCACGCCCATGACGCGCTGCGCGTCGACGGCGGACTCGGCGATGAGCTCTCGGACGACCTCCGCGATGCGCGCGATCGTCGAGGGCGCCTCCCCCGAAGCCGGCGTCGGGATCGTTCGGTCGGCGACGACGCGCGACGCGAGGTCGAGCAGGACGAGGGTGATGACCGTCGGGTCGAGGTGCACCCCGACCGCGAAGCGGCCCTGCGGCTCGAGGCGCAGGATCGTGCGGGGCTTGCCCACTCCGGACGGCACGGTGCCGGCGTCGACGATGAAACCCTCGTCGAGCAGCCGTCGCGTGACGTTCGAGACCGTCTGCGGGCTCAGCCCGGTGCGCTCGGCCAGCTCGACGCGGCTGACGCCGTCCGGCGACCGGCGCACAGCATCCAGGATCACAGCCTGGTTGTACCCGCCCACAGCGGGCAGATTGGCTCCTGCCTGCATGCGACCTCCCCGTCGTTGCGTTGACACTATCGCGCGGAATGCGCCAGTCCGCATACCCAACGCTCGACTATTTCATAGGCGCGCGCCCGCGGCTGCTCGCGCGACAGGAAAACGTCGTGGATCGCACCCTCGATACGGCCCACTGTGACGACCTCGCCGAGCTTCAGGGACGCCCGCGCGATGTCGTCGACGACGAGCACGGAGTCGGCGGACGTCATGTCCTCCGTCCACGTGAACGGCGAGGAGCTGCGGGCCGAGACGAGCACGAGGATAGGGCAATCGAGCGTGAGTCCCGCCGCCACCTTGGCGTGTCCGGCCAGGATGGCGCGCAGCCACCCTGGGCGCGTCGTGAAGCCCCGGCCGGGCCGCCAGTCCTCGCGATACCCGAGCGTCGGGATCGCCCCGATCTCGCGCTGTGCGCGGGTGTAGAACCCGTAGTCGACCTCGGGCTGGGCCGCGCGCGGGTCCAGCCGCGCCACCGCGCTCACGAACGGTGCGAGGGCCTGCCGTCCGAGCGACCCGATCTGGAGCTCGAGCCACGGGGAGTTGAGGATGACGGCGTCCGCCGCGCCCGCGTGCCGGTCCGCCCACAGCGAGAGGACCAGACCGCCTGTCGAATGCCCCTGCAGGATGAGGCGTCGGCTCTCACGCGGACCCATCGCCTCGAGCGCCGCATCGACGTCCTCGTCGTAGGTTCGGAGCGACTCGATGTCGCCGGGCGTCTGACCGTCGCGCAGGCTCCGTCCGTACTTGCGCAGGTCCAGGGCGTGGAAACGAGCGCCCAGGCGCGTCCAGAACCGGGCGACGTCGGCCTGGAAGAAGTAGTCCGACCAGCCGTGCACGTACAGCACGTCGACGCCGGCGAGCGGGCCGGTGCGTCCGCGCCACCAACCCGGGAGGCAGCGGACGATCGTCGCGACGACCGGGCCCTCGTCATCCGTCCCCAGCTCGAGAGTGCGCTGCTGGAACGGACCGCCGAGGATGTCGGGCACCCAGTCGCCGGCCACGGCGGCCTACTCGGAGCGGGATGCGGCGAGCATCTCCTCGCGCGGGACGACCTTGATGCGCGCGCGCTCCTGCGCGACGCCCAGCGACATCTCGTGGGCGTCGAGGCGGTGCCAGCCGTCGAGGTCGGTCCACTCGATGCCGCGCTCGCGCAGCAGGGCGGGGATCGCCGCTTCGGACGCATCCTCCGGGTCCCACCACGTGCCCTGGCCGTTGATCAGGTGACGGATCGTCTCCATCGCGTCGGACTTCGTGTGGCCGATGAGCCCCACGGGGCCGCGCTTGATCCAGCCGGTCGCGTACACGCCGGGCACGCGCTCGTTGGAGTCCTTGCTCAGCACCTGGCCCTCGCGGTTCGGGATGACGCCGTGCCGCTTGTCGAAGGGGACGCCGGGAAGGGGCGAGCCGAAGTAGCCGACGGCGCGGTAGATCGCCTGCATGGGCACCTCGCGGAGCTCCCCGGTGCCGACGACGCCGCCCTGCCCGTCCGGACGCGTGCGCTCGTACACGAGCGCGGACACGCGGCCGGAGTCGTCGCGCCTCACCTCGACCGGCTTCGCGTAGAAGTGCAGATGGAGGCGACGGGATGCCTCGCCCCCGGTGCCGTTCGCTGCGGGACGCTGGCGCCACGACTGCAGGACGCGGTCGATGACCATGACCTGCTTGTTGCTCGTGATCGCGGCACGGGCAGCCTCGTCGTAGTCGAAGTCCTCGTCGTAGACGACCATGTCGACGTCGCGCAGCTCGCCGAGCTCGCGGAGCTCGAGCGGGGTGAACTTGACGTTCGCCGGCCCGCGGCGCCCGAACACGTGCACGTCGGTGATCTCGCTCGCCGCGAGCCCGTCGTAGACGTTCGCGGGGATCTCCGTGGGCAGCAGGTCGTCCGCGTGCTTCGCGAGCATGCGCGCGACGTCGAGCGCGACGTTGCCGTTGCCGATGACGCCCACGGAGGCGGCATCCAGCGGCCACTCGCGCGGGAAGTCGGGGTGGCCGTCGTACCAGCTGACGAAGTCCGCCGCCCCGTACGACGCCTCGGAGTCGATGCCGGGGATGGCCAGGTCAGCGTCCTTGATCGCCCCGGTCGCGAAGATCACGGCGTTGTAGTGGCGCTTGAGGTCGTCGAGCGTGATGTCGGTGCCGAAGCGCACGTTGCCGAAGATGCGGATGTCGCCGCGGTCGAGGACTTCGCGCAGCGCCGTGATGATGCCCTTGATGCGCGGGTGGTCGGGCGCCACGCCGTAGCGAACCAGGCCGTAGGGCGCAGGCAGCTGATCGAACAGGTCGATCGAGACGTCGAACTTGCGCTCGGCCTTCAGCAGGATGTCGGCGGCGTAGATGCCCGCGGGGCCCGCCCCCACGATGGCCAGTCTGAGCTTGGTCATGTGTTCCTTCGGGTGTCAGCTCGATCGGTCGGCGACGGCCTCGGCGAAGAGCGTGAGCGCCTCGCGGACCGGTCCTTCCGGGAGAGGGGCGATCGCCGCGATCGCGCGCTTCGACCACTCGTTGGCGAGCGCGAGTGTCTGCGCGGTCGCCTCGTCGTCGCGCAGGGCGGTGAGATCGGCGTCGAGGATCGCGGAGTCGGCGCCCTCGGCGATGCGCGCGACGCCCTCGTCGATGCGCGCGCGCAGGGCTGCGGCCGCGGCATCCGTCCGCTGCGACAGCAGCAGGTACGGCATCGTGGGCACACCGGCGCGCAGGTCGGTCCCGGGAACCTTCCCGGTCTCGTCGGGGTCGTTCGAGAGGTCGATCACGTCGTCGAGCAGCTGGAAGGCGATGCCCGCCGCCTCGCCGAAGTCGAGCAGCGGCTGCGCGAACTCCTCGGGGCCGTTCGAGAACAGGACGCCGGCCTGCGCGGCCGCCGCGATGAGGGAGCCGGTCTTGTCGGAGAGCACCTGGATGTAGAACGCCACCGGGTCGTCGCCCTCGCGCGGGCCGACCGTCTCGTGCATCTGTCCGAGGACGAGCCGCTCGAAGGTGTCGGCCTGCAGGCGGATCGCCCGCTCGCCGTGGCGCGCCATGATCTGGCTCGAGCGCGAGAAGAGCAGATCGCCGGTCAGGATCGCGACGTTGTTGCCCCAGACCTCGTGGGCGCTCGGGACGCCGCGGCGCACGTCCGCGTCATCCATCACGTCGTCGTGGTACAGGGACCCGAGGTGGGTGAGCTCGAGCGCTGTCGCACCCTCGATGACGGCGTCCGTCGGCCCGTCGCCCAGCATCGACGCGATGATCGCGAGCATCGGGCGGACGCGCTTGCCGCCCGCCTCGTACAGGTAGCGGCTCGCTGCATCCGCGACCGGGTCGGCCACGGTGAGCTCTTCCGCGAGCTTCTTCTCGACGCGGGTGAGGGCCTCTTCGACCGTCTTGAGCAGACGACGCGACCGCACGCCCGCGAAGACGCGATCGGTGAGCCCCAGCCGGCCGGCGATGTGCGAGCCGGGCAGGGAAGGGCGCGGAGTCACGATCCCAGCCTACCGATCGCGCTCCGACCCTGCGGCCCGCGCGGGTTTCACAGCGCGGTGCAGGGCGACGATGCCGAAGGTGAGGTCGCGGTACGCGACATCCGTCCACCCGGCGTTCCGGATGCGGGCCATGAGCGCCCGCTGCGCCGGCCAGTCGCGGATCGACTCGTTGAGGTAGTCGTACGCCTCGGCGTTCGAGCTCACGAACTTGGCGACGACCGGGAGGATGCGATTGTTGTAGAACGCGTACAGCGCGCCGAACGCGCGGGAGCGCGGGTGGGAGAACTCGCAGATGAGGAGGCGCCCGCCGGGCTTCGCGACCCGCCTCATCTCCTGGAGCGCCTTGTCGACGTCGACGACGTTGCGCAGGCCGAACGAGATCGTGACGACGTCGAACTCGTCGTCGTCGAACGGAAGGGCCGTCGCATCCGCCTCGACGAACGAGAGGTTCGGGATGTCGCCGTGCCGGCGCCGTCCCTCCGCGATCATGCCCGGCGAGAAGTCGCCCGCGACGACCTCGGCTCCGCTGCGGGCGAGCGAGACGCTGGACGCGCCTGTGCCGGCAGCCAGGTCGAGGATGCGCTCACCAGACCGCGGGTCGATGGCGTTGCGGACGGCGATGCGCCACAGACGGTCCTGGCCGAGGCTCAGGATGTCGTTCGTCCGGTCGTAGGCCGCAGCGACCTCGTCGAACATCCCGCTGACGCGCTTCGGGTCCTTGTGCAGGTCGGCGCGATTCGGCTCGTGGCTCACGGTTCGAGTCTATTCAGCGCGGTGCGCCCGGCTGTGCTGGGCGCGGGACGCTCGGCCGCGGTCAGCGCGGTGCGCCCGGCCAGCCGCGGCCGGACCCCCACACCTGGTGGAGGCCCGTGAGGATCGCCTCCACCCCCAGCCGGAAGAGGGCGTCGCGGGGTCGCTCGCCGCGGTCCTCGACGGATGCGGAGAACGCGGCGTACGTGCGGGCGAGCAGCGGCTCCCGCGCCGAGCTGCCCGGCGCATACACGTCGTCCGGCGAGGGCGAGTCCAGAGCGGCGCCGAAGATGTAGGTCTCGAGGACGCTCATCGAGCCGATGATGCTCTCCTCGGGCCAGCCCGCCGCAGCGAAGCCGGCGATGACGCGCTGGTACATGAGCGACGTGTGCGGGGTCTGCGCGAGCGGCACCTCGACGATGACCGGGACGAGCTCGGGCTGCGCGCGCAGGAGGAGCAGATAGCTCCACGCCCAGCGGCTGAGAGCCTCGCGCAGCGGGAGCGTGCCGAACCCGGACGTGTCGAGTCCCGCGGCGAACCGCTCCTGGACGGCGGCGAGGAGCGCGTCGCGCGAGGGGACGTGGTGGTAGAGCGCACTGGGCGTCACGCCGAGTCGGGCGGCGACCCCGCGCATCGTGAGGCCGCGCAGGCCGTCCTTCTTCAGCACGGCGAGCGCCGCATCCGTGATGCGGTCGACATCGAGGACGCGCTCACGCGGTCTGCCGCGGGCGCGGCGCGCTGAGGGGTCGATCATGGGCTCCATAAATGAACAGTGGATGCGTTGCATCCACGATCATTCTGGTGCTGTTGCGACTGAAATTGAATATGGAGGCATCATCGCTCGCCGCTCGGCCCTCGCGGTTCCTACCATCGTCGGGCCGGGGCGACGCCGATGCCGCCGGTGAGGGCCGACGCACCGCAGCGTCGCCCCGCGCACGAAAGGACCTCCCGTGTCGTCAGCCTCCGCATCCATCGAACTCGATCGCGACGTCGTCGTCATCGGAGCCGGCATCAGCGGCCTCATGACCGCGCGCCGCCTCGCCGAAGCGGGCCACACCGTGGCGGTGCTCGAGGCGCGCGACCGCGTCGGCGGGCGCACGTGGTCGGACACGATCGACGGCTCGTTCTTCGAGATCGGCGGCCAGTGGGTCTCGAGCGACCAGGAGGCGCTCAAGGCGCTGCTCGTCGAGCTCGGCAAGGAGACGTTCGAGCGCTACCGCGACGGAGACTCGGTCTACATCGCGCGCGACGGCGAGCGCCGGCTCTTCCAGGGCGACTTCCCGGTCTCGGCCTCGACGCTGGCGGAGATCGACCGGCTCGTGAAGGCTCTGGATGCATTGGCCGCGGAGATGGATGTCGCCGCCCCGTGGGCGCACCCTCGTGCCGCCGAGCTCGACGCCATCCAGTTCGGAACGTGGCTCGCGTCGGAGTCGGCTGACGAGGAGGCGTGCCGGATCGTCGACCACTACATCGCCGCGGGCATGCTCACCAAGCGCTCGCACACGTTCTCGGTGCTCCAGGCGATGCTGATGGTCGCCTCCGCGGAGACGTTCGAGAACCTCATCGACGAAGGCATCCTGCTCGACGCCCGCGTCGTGGGCGGCATGCAGTCCGTCTCCGAGCAGATCGCCGACGAACTCGGTCAGGATGTCGTGCACCTGTCGACCCCTGTGCGCCGCGTCGCGTGGTCGTCCGACTCGGTCGTGGCCTACGGCGAAGGTGTGACCGTCCGCGCTCAGTACGCCGTCGTGGCCGTGCCGCCGCCGCTCTACTCGACGATCGAGTACACGCCCGCACTCCCCCGCCCGCGGCTCATCGCGCACCAGCACCAGTCGATGGGACTCGTCATCAAGGCGCAGGCCGCGTACGAGACGCCGTTCTGGCGCGAGGCCGGCCTGTCCGGCACCGGATTCGCGTCGCACGAGGTCGTCTGCGAGGTGTACGACAACACGACCCTGCACGAGGACCGCGGGACGCTCGTCGGCTTCATCGTCAGCGAGCGCGCGGAGGAGATCTGGGCGCTGGAGCCGGATGCGCGTCGTCGTGCCGTTCTCGACTCGTTCGCGGCGTACTTCGGTGAGGCCGCGCTCGAACCGGTCGCGTTCTACCTGTCGGACTGGGGTGCCGAGGAGTGGACGCGCGGCGCCTACGCGTCGAGCTACGAGCTCGGAGCGCTCAGCCGCTGGGGCCACCTGCAGAACGAGCCCGTCGGCCCGATCCACTTCGCGAGCTCGGACATCCAGGGCGCCGGCTACATGCACGTCGACGGCGGCGTGCGCATCGGAGATGCGACGGCCAAGCGCATCTCCGCGGAACTGCGCGCGTAGCGCGACGAGCGCTCAGTCTCGGCCGGCGAGCGACCGGATGTACTTGGCGTTGCCGCGGAGGGCGGGCTTGTAACGGTCGATGTCGGCCGAGTCGACGCCGTCCGCGATGACCTCGAGGAGCGAGGCGACGGCCTCATCCGAGCGGCCGTCGGCGTGAAGCGAGATCGCCTCCCACACGGTGAGCGATGCAGAGTCCGGGAACTCCCGACGGGCCTGCGCCAGCACATCGACCGAGCGCGCGTATGCACCGAGGTTCCGGAGGGTCGAGCCGTACTGGAGATAGCAGCGCCGCAGCAGGTCGCCGGACAGACCCGCATCCATCGCCCGCTCGTAGAAGGTCAGCGCGAGCTCTTCGTCGCCGTTCGTGTCGTACGCACCGCCGACCTCGTACAGGACTCGTGCGTTCGTCGGGTTCGCCTCGTAGATCGGCACGAGCGCGGCGATCGTCGGGCCCATGTCGTTGCGGTCGCGCGCGGCGAAGATCTCATCGAGCTGCTGATCGAGGGTCATGAAGCCAGTCTGGTCGCTGCGCGGTCGACCGCGGGCATGCGGTCATCGAACCAGATCGAAGGACGCCACGACCGTGGCGTGCGGCCCGCGCAAGTCGGCGAGGGCGATGGCTTTAACCGCCCGCCGATCACCCTCTGCAGCGGAGACGTCGGGACCGAGGGTCAGATGCGGGCGGTAGCCGTTCCGCATGTACCCCGGCTCGTCGGCGGCGTGGCCGTTCAGCGACGCCAGCTCATCGGCGAGCCGCTCGTGCAGCCGCACCGCTTCCTTCGACCGCACTAACAGCACCGGAACGTCGTGATGGCGTCCGAACCAGTCCGCAGCGCCGAGTTCGACGTCGAACGATGCGAGGTCCCCGACGGCATCACCCACGCGGGCGACGACATCCGCTTCATCCGCGATCGTCGAGAAGTTCGCGAGCAGCGTCACGTGCGCCGGCCATCTCCGGCGGTCGATCGTCGCGCCTGCCGGTATGGGGTCGAACAGGGCGACGATGACGTAGCGTCTGGGCTCCGGTGCATCCATCTCCTCAGTCTCGCTCACGGCTCCAGCTCAGCGGCGGGGCGAGGAGCGCACGAGGAGCACCGCGATCCCCGCGAGGAACACCGTCGCGACGATCCCGAAGAGGGCGGCGGTCGGCGCGTCCAGGATCCGCTCACGACGGAAGACACCGGACGCCAGCAGCACGGCCGCGAGCGCGGCCTGCGCCGGCACCTGGATCGCGAGCCACCGGAGGAGCGGGCGCCGCAGGGCCCGTGCCTCCAGGACGGATCGCCAGGGAACGACGATCGACAGTGCGCCCAGGACATGCAGCAGGTGCACCACCGCGAGCGTCACGTACGGCCGCCAGTCCGCGGCATCCTCCGGGCGCGAGAGCTGTGCGAACCCGATCACCATCGCGCACCCCCACGTCCCGAGCCAGCCGGGCACCAGCGCCCCGACCACCGCGAGCGCGACGGCGATGATCGCGTACGGCGGCGCCATCAATGCGAACGCCGACAACGCGAGCACCACTGATGCCGCCCGCGGCACCCAGCCCGGCATGCCGCCGTAGACCCGGAGACGACTGCGCGCAGCGCCCCCGTGGCCGAATCCCCGGATGTCGATCCAGCTCATCGCCGCCTCCGCACGCGTGCCATCGCGCGCAGCGCGGCGATCCGGTCGGCGTCGGGCGCATCCCACACGAGGAGATCCGCGCCGACCGCCCGGATGTCGGCGAGCCGATCCGCCCGTTCGCCGAGCACGACCCGCGCCGCCGCCCGCACCTCGCGGCGCATCTGCTGGGGAACGAGCCGCGGCAGCGTGTCGACGGCGAGGACGCGGTGGCCTGCCGCGCGCCACAGCTCCACGAGCCTTCCCGTGTCGTCGTCGAGGAACGTCGACAGCACGACGACGAGGGCCCCGGGCGCGACGTACGGCGTGCGCACGCGCGCGTACCGCCCCTGCGGCTCCGCGTGGAGGATCGCCGAGCGCAGCCGCTCGCGATGGCGTGCCCCCGAGCCGCGCGGCACCGCGCCCTGCAGGCGCGACAGCAACTGGAACGACACCTGGTCGGCCGTCGCCAGATACGCGGAGGCGATGCTCCACGCCGCTTCGCGCGACACATCCATCGACGTGTGCAGCCCGGTCAGGCGATCGCCGAGGATCCAGTCGCGCACCGCCCCGTCGACGTCGTCGCTGTCGTCGAACACGATGGCGACGTCGACGTCGGACGTCGCGTGCGTGCGACGGACGAACAGCTCGCCCGGTCGCCGCGCGAGCCGGGCGGTCGCCTTCCAGTCGATGCGCCGCAGGCGGTCTCCGGCCGCGTACGGATGGATGTCGCGGAACTCGCCTCCGTCTCCCGCGCGCACGGCGTCGTGCGCGCCGGTGAGGCCCCGCAACGCGTGCGGGAGCGGCAGGAAGGGCATCGGGACCGTGCGCGGCTGAACGGCGCGACGGATGCGGCGTGCGGCCGAAGGCTCGCCGATCCACACCGAGTCCGCGCCGACCGGCCGCGCCCCGACGGCGATGATCTCCTGCTCCCCCGAGTGGACGATCGGCACCCGTACGACCGCAGAGGCGAAGCGCCCGGCGAGCACGAGGCGCATCGTCTCCGCCTCCCGCGCGACCGCGGTCACGCGGACGACCTCGGCGTCGGGTGCGTCGACCGCGATGCGGATCCGCACGGCCGTGGGGTCGTCCGCATCCCTCGGCTCCTGCGTCAGCGTGATGTCGGCCTCCGCCGGGCGTCGTCGTGAGAGCGCGACGGCGACCGCGACGAGAAGCACGACGCCGAACAGGGCGACGTCGGCCCGCCCGGCGATCGCGCCGGTCGCGAACAGGATGACGCCCGCGCCGATCCCGACTCCGGGCGCCGGAGTCAGCGCGACGACCCCGCGATCGACCTGCGGGCCGACATGCCCGACGTCGATCTCGCTGCCGGCATGGGGCCCGCCCTGCGCGGCAGGCTCGCTCGAGGCATCCGGCCCGGTGCCCGGACCCGAGGCACTCTCACGGCGCGGCGACATCCCCGCCCCTACGCCCGGCCGACGGAGGCGGGGCCTGCGACCCGGGCGACGATGCCGGCGACGACGGCCGCCGCATCCGCCCCCGCCGCCCACGCCGCCGCCGTCAGCGTGAGCCGGTGGGCGAGCGCGGGAACCGCGACGCGCTTGACGTCCTCCGGCGTGACGTAGTCGCGACCGTCGATCACCGCGAGCGCCCGCGCGACGAGCATGAGCGACTGCGATCCGCGCGGAGATGCGCCGACCTCGACCGACCTGTCGATGCGCGTCGCGACGGCGAGGTCGACGCAGTAGCGGAGGATGTCGGGGTCCACGTGGATCCGCTCCACCCCTGCCTGCATCGCGAGCATGTCTGAGGCGTCCACGACCTGCGGCACCTCCGTCGCCTCGCGACGGCGTGCGATGCGGTTCACGAGGATCTGCTCCTCCCCCGCCTGATCCGGGTACCCGACTGCGAGTCGCACGAGGAATCGGTCGAGCTGCGCCTCGGGAAGGGAATACGTGCCCTCGTACTCGATCGGGTTCGCCGTCGCGATCACGTGGAACGGCCGCGGCAGCGGGAAGCTCGAGCCCTCGACCGTCACCTGCCCCTCCGCCATCGCCTCGAGCAGCGCCGATTGGGTCTTCGGCGCGGTGCGGTTCAGCTCGTCGGCGAGCAGGAGCCCCGTGAACACGGGCCCCGGCCGGAAGACGAACTCGCCGGTCGCCGGGGCGTAGACGAACGAGCCCGTGATGTCGGACGGAAGGAGGTCCGGCGTGCACTGCAGCCGCCGGAACGGCAGCCCCATCGCGGCGGCGAGACTGCGCGCGGCGAGCGTCTTGCCGAGGCCCGGCACATCCTCGAACAGGACGTGGCCGCCGGCGAGGATCGCCGCGAGCGCGATGCGCAGGGGCTCCTCCTGCCCGACGACGACCGTCCCGACGGCGGACAGGATGGCGTTCGCTGCGGCGGAGACCTCGGCCGCGCTGCGCGCCGCGGGACCGTCCTGCGACGAGACGGAGGCGGTCTCGGGCTCGGGCGTGGGCTCGGGCTCGGTTCCCGAGGCGAGACGGGAATCGGATGCGGGCTCAGTCACGGTGCGGGGTGTCCTTCCGAGTCACGGGGAGAAGAGGATGCAGGGATGCCCGCGGCCGCGCCGCTGACGACGCTCGGGCCACCGGCGGGGCCGGGACCGACCGCATCGAGCGCGTCGAGGCAGCGTTCGATCGACGAGAGCGACGGCCGTGCCCCGCCGCTGCCGACCAGCAGGGCGTAAGGGCCGTCGCCGATGAGCGAACGGATCCGCACGCCGTCCGCCGGGTCGTCCAGATCCAGGCCGAACCGCAGCAGCCGCGTCCGCGCGAATGCCCGCACACGCCGTTCACCGGGTTCGCTGACCTGGCCGTCACGGCCGCGCAGCGCCCACGACAGACGCGCGACGTCGGTGCGCACTCCGGGCCGCGGCGTCGCCCGCATGCGGGGCGCGGCCGGTGCCCGCGAACCCGCGAAACCGGCCCACGCGACCCCGATCGCGACGACCGTGACCGCGAACGCCAAGGTCGACGCGACCGAGATGCCGACGAACCACAGGAAGACGCTCGCGGGAAGCGCGATCGCGACCGCGGACCCGATGGGGGCGAGCGGGATGCGGCGCCGCCCGCTCATCCGGACATCCCGGTGTGCGCGGGCTCGGTCCACGACGCCTGGAGACGCAGCAGGCACGCGCGCGCGGTCGCGATCGTGTCGGCATCCGCCCGCCGCCCGCCGAACCGGACGTCCTCGTACAGCCGGACGAGCCGCTCGGCGGCGTCACGGTCGGCCTCGAATCGCGTGATGATCCGCACCGCGTACTCGGTCGGGGTCTCGGAGGCGCGGCGGGCGGCGCCGGCGGAGACCGCCGCATCCTCGAACCCCAGCCACGCCTGCACCACCGCATCCGACGGATCGCGCACCTCGTCGAGCGCCGCGAGCGCGCGCGCGATCCCTCGGCGCACGACGGGCGCCTCGATGACCCCGGCATCTCCGGCGGCGGCCGCGAGATCGTGCATCGCGGACGCCGGCGCGGCCGGGGCCGCGAGCCGGAGCCTGATCCGCATCAGCATCCGCACCACGAACACCAGCAGCAGGATGGCGACGAGGGAGAACAGCACATAAGCGATCGTCTGCATCAGGCGCAGCGCGCCGTCCGGCGGCGAACGGCCCACGTCGATCGCCCCAGGCGTGAGCGTCTCTCGGGGCGCGGGCGGCAATTCGAGGTGCCCGTTCCAACGCGGCTGCTCGATGTAGACGGGTCCGGCGACGAGCACGCCGAGCACCGCGCCCGCGCCGAGAAGCGCGACCGCGAGGATCAGACCGTTCGAGCGCCGTCGCCCCACGGCTTCACGCTACGGCCTCACGCGCCGGTATGCACCGGATCGTCATCGTCGCGCTCCACGCCGAACCCGTCCGTCGGCCCATGGTGCTCGACGGCGCGCTCGAGCCCGAGGGCGACGAGCCGGTCGAGCCACCCCTCGCGGACGGCGTCGTCGAACGGGGCCTCTCCCGTGCGCACGCGGCGCTCGAGATCGGATGCGAGCGCGTCCAGATGCGCCACGACGTCGTCCGGATAGCCGAACTGCACGCGGTGCTCGTCCCATTCATCGCGATCGTCGATCCAGATGCCGCGTCCGTCGTCGGCGCGCACGACATCCAGATCCATGTCGGTCGCCTCGGGCTCGCCCGCATCCGTCCACCGCATGTCCCATGCGAGGTCGATGTAGACCCAGAGCCGGCGCGGGTGATCGCGGTGGAAGGTCGGCACGTAGTCGCCGCTCGCCGGGATCAGCGTCACGTTGGGCGATTCGGCGATGAAGGACGCGCCGGGCCTGGCACTCCGCCATCCCACCGGCTGTCCCATCCAGTCGCCGTACTCATCGGCGCCGAGGTACACGCATTCGTTGACCCAGTGCGGCGATCCGTCCCACTTGCGCCAGCGGAAGGCGATGGGGGTTCCCGGCGCGGGCCTGTCGGTCATGGGTGCGAGTCTAGGCTGGAGGTCGTGCAGAACCTGGTGGTCGAGACCCGCGAGATCGCCCCGGCGGAAGACCTCCTCGAGTTCGCCGACCCGCGCGAGCCGCTCGCGTGGCTGCGCCGCTCGGACGGCTTCGTCGGCACGGGTCCCATCGTGTGGCGCGTGGATGTGGGCGGCGGCCTCCCGGCGGCCCGCACCCGGTTCGAGGCCCTCTCGCACTTCTGGTCCGAACTCGTGGATGCCGCATCGGTCGATGACGCGGTGCGCCTTCCCGGTACGGGACTCGTCGCGTTCGGCGCCTTCGCGTTCGACGAGGCATCGACGATGTCGTCATCGCTCGTGGTTCCGTCGGTCATCATCGGACGGCACGGCGGCCGCGGATGGATCACCCGCATCCACGTCGCCGGAGAGCCCGCACCCGGCGACCCGCACCCCACGACGTATGGACCCTACTGGGCGGGCACCGTCGGCCCTGGCGCGCTGAGCCCCGACGGCTACCAGGCGGCCGTTCGCGAAGGCCTCACCGCGATCGAGACCGGCGAGGTCGGCAAGGTCGTCCTCGCGCGCGACCTGGTCGGCAGCGTTCCGGTGGATGCGGATCTCCGCCGCCTCGCGCGGTCGCTGTCGAGCGGCTACCCCGACACCTGGACCTACGCCGTGGACGGCATCATCGGCGCGAGCCCGGAGACGCTCGTCACGGTCTCGGGCGGCACGGTCACGGCGCGCGTGCTCGCCGGGACCGCCCCGCGGGGTGCGGACGCGGACGCGGACGTCGCCGCATCCCTCGCCCTCGCGACGTCCTCGAAGGACCTCGACGAGCACGAATACGCGGTCCAGAGCGTGCTCGCATCCCTCCGCCCGCACACGACGGCGCTCGCCGCGAGCGAGCAGCCCTTCACGCTGAAACTGCCGAACGTGTGGCACCTCGCGACGGACGTCGAGGGCGACCTCGCCGACGGGTCGTCGGCGCTCGACCTCGTCCGCGCGCTGCATCCGACCGCCGCCGTCGCAGGCACGCCCACGGATGCGGCGATCGCCGCCATCCGGCGGATCGAGCCGTTCGACCGCGGACGCTACGCGGGACCGGTCGGTTGGATCGGCTCCGACGGCGACGGCGAATGGGCGATCGCGCTGCGCTGCGCCCAGTTCCCCGGGCCGATCCCGCGCGGGTACGCGGAGTACACCGCGGGGCGCCGCGTCGTCGCGCACGCGGGCGCCGGCATCGTCGCGGGCAGCGACCCGGAGTCGGAGCTCCTCGAGACGCGGGTCAAGTTCCGCCCGATCGTCGACGCGCTGGCCTGACAGACGAACGCGCCGCCCCCGGAGGAGCGGGAGCGGCGCGTTCGGGCTCGGGAATCAGGCCGGGACGTCGGCGGTGCCACGAGCGCGCAGCAGCTCGATCGCGAGGTACACGACGAGACCGACGACGAGACCCGTGACCGCGTCGGAGAAGCTCGGCGCGAACAGGTGCACGAGGAGCGCGACCGCGGCACCCGCCGCCCATGCGACGAAGGCGCTTCCGCGCACCTTCGCCTCCGCACGGCCGGCGTTGCGCTTGCGCAGGATCACCTGGTCCGCGATGAGGACGGCGCCGAGCGGCGGCACGAGGACGCCCAGCAGTGCGAGCCAGTTCACGAACAGGCTCCACGCTCCGAGGAGCGCGACGACGACGCCGATGACACCGAGGATCAGCGTCAGCAGGCGCATCTTCGACCGCACGAGGTGCGACCAGCCGAGCGCGCCGTTGTAGAGGCAGTGCGTGCAGACGGAGCCGAGGTTCACCACGACGAAGACGAGCACGAGGATGTCGAGGACGACGTTGTGGGTGCCGGTGAGGATCGGCGTGAAGTCGCCGCCCGCCGTGCCCGGGTTGGCGATGGCGCCGGCGGCGACCAGCACGCCACCCGTGAGCTGTGCGATGACGCTCGCGACGGGGAAGGCCGTGGAAGTCGCGACGACGGCCTGCTTGCCGTTCTTCGACCAGCGTGTGAAGTCGGCGGTCATCGTCCCGGAATCGGCGAAGGTGGCCATGATCGCGGTGACCGCGATGCCGAACGTCATCGTGCTGCTGCTGCCGACGCCCTGGTAGTCGACGATGGCGCCGAGCCCGGTCGTCTGGGCGGCCGTGATGACGGCGGCCGCGGCGGCGATGAGGAAGAGGGGCGCGGCGATCGCGCCGATCCACGACAGGGCCTTGATGCCGAGGTACGTGAGTCCGATGAACAGCGCGCCCGCGACGGCGACGATCAGCGTCTCGTTCCAGCCGAAGGCCTTGTTGAGGCTCGCTCCGGTCGCACCGGTGTTGAACGCGAACCACCCCACGACTACGGTGGAGAGGAAGCCGGAGGCGATCGCGTAGCCGCGCGTCCCGAAGGTCTCGGTCGCCTGGAGCGCGAAGCTCTTGCCGGTCTCGCCCGCGCGATAGCTCAGCAGGCTCACGTAGACGAACATGATCAGGTTCGCGACAAGGATGGCCGCGAGCCCCTGCCAGAAGCCGAGCATCGCGACCACGAGACCGCCGGGCACGGCGTTCGTCAGGATCATCGGGAAGCCGAACCAGACGGCCGACACCGTCAGGAGCGACTTGCGGTGGGATGCGGGTACCGGAGTGTGTTCGAACTCGGACTCGAGCTCGAGTCCGGTACCGGCGTCCTCAGCGGTGCGTTCGGTTGTCATGTGTGTCCTTCGGCGCGGGAATCGGGCCGGCGCCGCTCCGCGCGCGACGGTCGCCACAGGAATGGTATTCCATACGCGCGCGTTGGTATACCCGCAATCGACACATGCTCACGCTGGGAACGACGGCGGCGTCGCGCGCCGGGACGTCGCGGGGCTGCAGTCAGTCGCGCTGCAGAGAGCGCGTCAGCCGACCGCCGGGCTCCCGAGGGACGGGTCGTCCTCGCGCCACGTCGGGTCGTCGAGGAACCGCTCGTTGCCCATATGCGCGAGGATCAGCCGGCTCGCCCGGGCGACATCGCGCTCGGCGATCGCGTCGTAGAGGGCCCCGTGCTCAGCGGCGACCTGCTCGAAGTTCTCGTGCTGCTGCAGGAGCCACCGGATGCGGCTGCGGAGCACGTCGTCGATCTCGACGAGGAGGTCGTTGCCCGCGATCGAGGTCACCGTCGCGTGGAAGTCGGCGGCGGCGTGACGCGCCGCGAGCACGTCTCCAGCCTTCACGGCCGCGATCTCGACGTCGAGGACCTCGCGGAGGCGTGCGAGGCCGTCACGCGTGCGGCGACTGGCCGCCAGCCGGAACGTCAGCACCTCGAGGGCCGAGCGCACCTCGTTGAGATCGGCGACATCGGCGGGCGAGAACTCGCGCACGATCGCCCACGTGCGGGGCCGCGGCGTCACAAGCCCCTCGGAGACGAGGATCTTCAGCGCCTCGCGCACCGGCACGCGGCTCACACCGAGCTCGGCCGCGAGGTCGCGCTCGACGAGACGGCTGCCGGGCTGGCGCACGCCGTCGAGGATGTCGTCGCGGATGGCGCGCGTCGCGCGCTCCACCTCGGATTCGTACTCGCCGTCAAGGGTCACGGGGTCATTCTCGCATCCGACCTGCCATTCCCTGCACCATCCCAGGCTTCCGGCATACCATCGCGGGACAGTCTGACCCGAACTCGCGCACATCCCGCCGGCTCGCAATGCAGGAAATCCGTATCGGGAACCACGTTGAAAGGACAGCGATGCCCAGCAGCATCCCCGAGCACCGCTCCGCCCGCACGGGCCGTTCGTCCCGCGCGCGCCGGCTCCCCGGCCGTGCCGCCGCGGTCGCGGCGGTCGCCGTCGCCGCCGCGACCTTCCTGAGCGCGTGCACCGCATTCGTCTCGCCGCGCGGGGGCGCCGCATCCACCCCCTCGTCGTCCGCGCATTCAGCCGAAGCCACGGCGCGACTGCAGGACGCCGTCGCGCGGCGCGACGCCGCTGCCGCGCGCGATGCCATCGAAGCGGGCGCCGACGTCGAATCCCGGGGCGGCCGCGGCCGCACACCGCTCATCGCGGCGACGAAGGCGAACGACATCGAGGTCGCCCGTGTGCTCCTGGAGGCCGGCGCCGATCCGAACGCGAAGGACGACATCCAGGACTCGGCCTACCTCTACGCGGGTGCCGAGGGACTCGACGAGATCCTGCGGATGACCCTCGAGCACGGCGCGGACGTCCGGAGCACGAACCGGTACGGCGGCACCGCCCTCATCCCGGCGAGCGAGCACGGGCACGTCTCGACGGTGCGGATCCTGCTGGATGCGGGTGTCCCGGTGAACCACATCAACAAGCTGCACTGGACGGCCCTGCACGAGGCCATCGTCCTCGGTGACGGGTCGAGCGACCACGTCGAGGTCGTCAGGATGCTGCTCGCAGCCGGCGCCGATCCGAACCTGCGCGACGGCGACGGCGACGGCGTGCTCCCCCGCGACCTGGCGCTCGAACGCGGCTACCGCGAGATCGTGCAGGCGATCGACCGCGCCGACGGCTGAGTAGGCGGAGCATCCCAGACGCGGCCCGGTCCCCGAGCTTGTCGAGGGGTCGCACTGCCCAGCGGAGGTGCGACCCCTCGACGAGCTCGGGGACCTTTGCGGCCTACAGCGCGCGCTGGTAGGTGCGCAGCGACCGCACCGCCCACGTGAACGCGAGCACCGCGAGCACGAACAGGCCAGCAGCCTGCCACCACGCGGCATCCGGGTACGAGCCGCTGAGGCCGCCCCGACCGAGCTCGACCGCCCAGTTCATCGGGTTCCACTTCGCCGCGTTCGCCACCCACTCCGGCATGAGGGATGCGGGCATCATCGTCGTCGACAGGAATGTCGCCGGGAGGACGATCAGCTGCGACAGGCTGATGAGCGCGATCTGGCTGCGCGAGATGAGCGCGACCGCGGTCGAGCAGCAGCAGAAGATCGTCGCCAGCAGGGTCGCGACGCCGATGGCGACCAGCATCCCGCCGACCCCGCCCGGGTACCGCGCGCCGGCGAGCCAGCCGATCCCGAGCACGACGAGCGACTGCGCGACGTTGATGATCAGCTGCTGGACGAGCTGGCCCGTCACGATCGCCGACCGCGAGATCGGCGAGGTCAGGTACTGGTCCATCACACCGGAGTTGATGTCGTCGATGTACCCCGTGCCGGCCCACGCGCCCGAGTACAGGACGGTCATCATGAGGATGCCCGGGACGAGGTACTGGATGTAGCCGTCGCCGCCGAACTGCGGAAGCGCGCCGAGGGAGTGGAACACGCTGCCGAACAGCACGATCCAGATGATCGGCTGCACGAGCGACATGACGGGGCCCCACACCTGGCGGAGCACCGCGATGAGCCAGCGGCGCAGGACCTGCCCCGTCTGGGTGAACCAGCCCGCGGTAGCCGCGTGGCGAACCGTGGGCGCAGTGATGGTGGTCATGCTGCCTGTCCTTCCAGGACGTCGTCTTCTCCGGTCCCCGAGCTCGTCGAGGGGCCGTCGAAGGTGTGGCCGACGAAGTGCAGGTACACGTCGTCGAGGGTGGGGTGGGATGCCGCGACCTGCCCGTAGCGGATGCCGGCGGCATCCAGCGCGGCGATGACCGAGCCGACCGCGGCGGAGGCGTCGTCCGTGCGGGCGGCGAGGACGCCGTCCACTCCGGATGCCTCGACCACGACGTCGCGGAGGCCGGCGACCTGCGCGATCGCCTGCCGCACGCGTGCGGGGTCGGGCTCGACGAGGCTCACGCGCACGGAGTCTCCGTGCAGCGCCGCCTTCAGCTCATCGGGCGTGCCCTGCACGACGGCCCGGCCACGGTTGACGATGAGGAGTTCATCCGCGAGGCGATCCGCCTCCTCCATGTAGTGGGTGGTGAGGATGACGGTGAGTGCCTCCTCCCCCGACAGCCGCCGGATCTCCGCCCACATCGCCGCGCGCGCCTCCGGGTCGAGGCCGGTCGTCGGCTCGTCGAGGAACAGCACGCTCGGCCGGTGGACGAGGGCAGCCGCCACATCGAGGCGGCGCCGCATCCCTCCGGAGAAGGTCGACACCGGGCGCTTGGACGCCTCGGCGAGCCCGAACTCGTCGAGCAGGCGCTGGGCGCGCTGCGCGGCATCGGCGGCGCCGATCCCCCGCAGACGAGCGGCGATCTTCAGGTTCTCGGTCGCCGTCAGGAGCGGGTCCGTGCTCGCGCCCTGCGAGACGTATCCGATCGCGGCGCGAACCGAGTCCGGGCGCTTCGCGACGTCGTGGCCGGCGACCGCGGCACGGCCGGAGGTCGCCCGCGACAGCGTCGTGAGGATCTTCGTGGTGGTGGATTTCCCCGCGCCGTTCGGACCGAGAAGTCCGAAGACCCGACCGGCCGGAACCGTGAAGCCGAGTCCGTCGAGGGCGCGGACGGCGGGCCGGCGCCCCCGTCCCGGGTAGACCTTCACGAGGTCTTCGGCCATGATGGCCGGGCTGTTTCCAGTGTTTTCAGGCATGGCGAAGCATCCCTTCCTTCGATTGGTCGTGTTGAGAGGTGGCGGGGTGCTGTCAGCTCTTGTGGCCGAACAGCATCCGCGCGAGGACGAGCATCATGACCGCGAACCCGCCGAGGAAGGCGAGCGGCGCCCACCACCAGCCGACCGTGAAGACGAGCACCGCGATGACGGCGAAGGTCACGAGCCAGATGACGGCGGTGTAGATCCCGAATCGTGCGGCGGAGTCGGGGTCGGTCTCGAACCGGTTGGGCGGCATGTTGCGGACGAGCTCGCGCGTCCACGCCTTGTGCCGGTTGGTCTGGGTCGCCCCGAGCCACGAGAACAGGGCGATGGATGCCACGAGCAGGAGCGCCGCGACCACCACGAGCCAGACCGCGCCGAGGTTCACCGCGAACATCGCGCCGAACGCGAGCCCGGCAAGGGTGCCTCCGGTCGCGAGCCCGAACCCGGTTGCGCGTGCGGCCGGCAGCGGGTGGTTGGAGGTCGTCTCCTGCATCAGTGCGTCACCCGTGACGAACCCGAGGGCGACAGCGAAGACGAGCCCTGTGGCGATGAGCCCGCCCATGCCGAGCGGCACGACACCGAAGACGCCGAGGACGAAGACGGCGAGGGATGCCGCGGCCACGATGCTCAGGAGCACCGTCCGCACCACGAACGCCGGCTTCGGCCGCACCCGGCGCATGCCGTACGCGGCGTAGTCGTGGCCGCGGACCGCGCCGGCTCCCGAGCTCGTCCCGGTCCCCGAGCTCGTCCCGATCCTCGAACTCGTCCCGGTCCCCGAACTCGTCCCGGTCCCCGAGCTTGTCGAGGGGTCGTCATTGCGTTCCGTCTCGCTGCGCTCGCCCGACGGACCGCTCTCGTCGAGGAGCTCCCGCACGTCGCCGAGCTCGGCGATGGCGCGGTGCGCCGCATCCGTCGACGAAACCCCGGAGGCTTCCAGCTCTTCGACCCGCGCGATGAGGTTGGCGCGGATCTCCTCCTTCAGGTCCTGCGCGTCGGGGGTCATCTCGACGCCGGCGAAGGCCTCGTCGAGGAGGCGGTGGATGTCGGTGTTCATTGCTGGCTCTCCTTCACGTCGAGCAGGGAGTCGATGATGGTGCGCGTGGCGACCCACGCGGCGACGTTGTTCTTGTAGACCGCGCGACCGGCATCCGTGATGCGGTAGTACTTGCGCCGGCCACCCTGAGTCTCGTCGCCCCAGTAGGACTCGACGAGTCCGTCCTTCTCGAGGCGCCGGTAGGTGGCGTAGAGGGTGGCTTCCTTGATCTCGCGGTCGCCTCCGGTGGCATCCCGGATCGCCTTGTAGATCTCGAAGCCGTAGCGGTCGCCGCGACGCAGCACACCGAGCACGATCGTGTCGGTGTGGCCGCGCAGCAGGTCGGCTGCGAAGGCGTCGTCCTTATTCATGTCAAGTACTGTATCAGATCAAGTACTCAACCGCACCAATTACTTTGCCTGCGTGATGCACCGGCCCCCGAGCCCGTCGAGGGGTCGCGCCTGAATCAGAGGATGCGGCGCCTCGACAGGCTCGGCGACCGTGGATCAGGATGCGGCGAGGCGCGCCCTCTCGGTCTCGACGTCGAACGTCGCGGCGGGCCACTGCGGGTCGATGTCGTCGAGCGCCCGAATCAGCAGCTGCTGCACGGCAAGGCGCGCGTACCACTTGTGGTTCGCCGGGACGACATGCCACGGGGCGTCCGTCGTCGACGTGCGATCGAACGCGACCTGGTAGGCGTCCATGTACGCGGGCCACCGCAGGCGCTCGTCGACGTCGCCCGGGTTGTACTTCCAGTGCTTGTCCGGGCGGTCCAAGCGCGCCATGAGCCTGTTGCGCTGCTCGTCGTGCGAGATGTGGAGCATGACCTTGACGATGCGGGTGCCGGCATCCGTCAACCGCTTCTCGAAGTCGACGATCGCGCCGTACCGGCGTTCGATCTCCTCGGCCGGCGCGAGCTCGCGGACGCGCCCGATGAGGACGTCCTCGTAGTGCGAGCGATCGAAGACGCCGATGAACCCCGCCTCCGGCGTGCGCTTCTCGATGCGCCACAGGAAGTCGTGCGCGAGCTCCTCCGGCGTCGGCTTCTTGAACGCGGCGAGTGCGATGCCCTGCGGATCGACCGATCCCATCACGTGCCGGACGATGCCGCCCTTGCCTGCCGAGTCCATCGCCTGGAGCACGAGGAGGACCGACGCGTGCGTCGCATCCGATCGGCTCGCCGCATACAGGCGCTCCTGCAGCTCGTCCATGCGCGCGGCGCCTGCCGTGAGCTCCGCCTCTCCGGCCTTCTTGTGCCCGTCGTAGCCGGGGGTGGCGGCCGGGTCGACCTCCGCGAGACGGAATCCGTGGTCGACGCGCAGCAGCTCGGCGACGTCGCCGGTCCAATGACTCTTGTCTGACATGCCCACATCATGGCGGATGCAGCGTCCCTGCCCTCGCGCGCACCGCCGAGACCGCCGCGTCCGTCGACGGATGTCGCACGTCTCGTCGAGGCGACGTCTGCTGTCCACGACACCCGGCGCCGCCGGGCGTCGGGGACGAGAGCGAGAGTCTCGACGACGGGCGGGACGGGTGGGATGGATGCCGGACGTCAGCGCTCGAGCGGGACTTCGACCAGTTGCGGCCCGCGCACCGGCGATGTGAGCGCCTGATCGAGCGCAGAGCGGGTCGACACGACGACGTGCTCCCACCCGTACGCCGCGGCGAGCTGGGCGAGGCTCACGCTCTGCGGCGTGTACATCACGCGGTCCATGTCGTCGCGCGACGCGACGCCGGCGACCTCGAGGTCGTCGAAGATCGTGCCCCCGCCGTCGTTGCCGACGATCACCTGGATGCGGGGAGTCTCCTCGGCGGCGGGCTGCAGCAGCGCGCCGACGTCGTGGAGGAGTGCGAGGTCGCCGAGCAGCACCCGCGTCACTCCGGAGGCTCCGCCGGCCTGCGAGGCGATCGCGACGCCGACCGCCGTGGCGATCGTGCCATCGATGCCCGCGAGGCCGCGGTTGGCGTGCACCGGCACCTTCTTCCCGGGAAGGACCGCGTCCGCGACCCGCACGAGTCGCGACGACCCGAACACGAGCCGGTCGTGCGGCCACGACGCGCGCCACACCGCGTCGACGAGCGCGGCACGATCGACGGGCGCGCGGATGACGCCGAGCTCGGTCGCGATCGCACCGAGCCGCGTCTCCGGGACAGCCGAGGCGAGTCCGTCCGCGTCGGGCGCCGGCGGGGCGAGATCGACGGATGCATCGCGGGATGCCCGCATCCACTCCCCCAGCCACTCCCGGTCCGGAGCGCCTCGTCCGACGGCCACGCGCGCGACGGATGCCGTCTCCCCGTTGAGGTTGAGCGGCTCGCCCGGGCCGCGCAGGGCGATGACCTCGACCTCCGGACGGGAGAGCAGGGCCGTCACCTCGCGACTGAGCGTCGGGTGCCCGAAGACGATCGCACGCTGGATGCGGCCGCCGAGCTGCGGATCGCGCAGCAGAGCGCGGTATCCGTGGACGAGGCGGCGTCCATACCGGGCGCCGCTCACGATCTCCGCGACGAGCGGCCAGTCGCCGACGTGGGCGAGCTCCTCGGCGTCGGGGCCGGCATCCGCCCCGGCGACGACGATCGTCCGCGGACCGCGTGGGAGGACGAGCGTCGCGTCGTCGGCGGGCTCGTCGGTCTCGCCGACGCCGCCCCCGCCTTGATACAGGGCGCCGGAGGCGTCCTCCGACATCCCGTCGAGCGGGTCCGGCTCGCTGTGCTCGCGCGGGTCGTTGAGCGAGCGAAGCGAGTCGAAACGCGGTGAGCTGTCGAGATCGGCTCCCTGCGTTTCGTCGCGGTCGTTCCCCCCTCGCGGGGCGACCGGGACAGCCTTGAACCACTCCGGCAGCACCCCCGCGAGCGGCTCGCGGTACGGGAGGTTGAGGTGAACGGGGCCGGCGGGGATCTCGTCGGTGCCGAGCGCCGCCGCGAGCGCCTCCGCCGCGACCGAACGGAGGAGAGCGGTCTGGTCGCCGTCGCCCTCCGGGTCGCGCTCCGCGGGCACGGGCAGGTCGGCCTCGAGCCGCACGACCCCGGCGAACAGTCCGGGCTGACGCGTGGTCTGGTTGGCTCCGACCCCGCGCAGCTCCGGAGGGCGGTCGGCGGTGAGCAGCAGCAGCGGCACGCCGGCATGGTGGGCTTCGAGCACCGCCGGCAGGAGGTTCGCCACGGCGGTGCCGGACGTGCACACGACCGCCGCAGGCATCCCCGACTCGCGTCCGACGCCGAGCGCGGTGAAGCCCGCGACGCGCTCGTCGATCCGCACGCGAAGATCGATGTCGCCGCGGCGCGCGAGGGCGGCCGCCGCGAGCGCGAGCGCCTGCGAACGGGAGCCCGGGCTCAGGACGACGTGGCGCACTCCCCCCTCCACGAGGGCGAGGAGGAGGGCCGCCGCCGCGTCCGAGGCAGGCGCGGCGTGCGCGGCGTGCGCGGCGGACGGAGTGTCCGACGCGGGCGCGCCGGGATCGTTCGGGTCGCCCACGTCAGCCGATCGCCCCGTGGCGTCCGCGGCCGTCGGCGTCTCCGTCGCGGTGCGGGGCCGGGTCGTCGGTCGACTTCTCCGGATCGTCGGCGCGGCGCGGCTTCTTCTCAGGCTTCTCAGGCTTCGCGGGCGGCGGCGGCGCCTGGTCTTCGGCATCGAGCTTCGCGAGCTCCTCCTCGAGCTGGCGGATGCGCTCGTCCTGCGCGGAGTGGGAGTTGAGCGTGCCGAGGAAGGCGGGGTCGTCGTCCGGCGCGGGGGATGCGGCGAGCTTCTTCGCGCTCACACGGCCCACCGCGAACCACAGGACGCCGCCCAGGATCGGGATGAGGACGACGATGAGGATCCACACCGGCTTCGGAACCGCGCGATGGCGGATCGCCGGCTGAGCGGCGCAGTCCACGATGCTGAAGACCCAGAAAGCCAGGGCCAACGGCACCAGGATGATCAGCGCCCTCGTCACACCCCCATCCTAGGCGCGACGCGCCCACGCGGCCCCGGTCGTCATCCAACTGTGAGGCGGCGCACAGGCCGCCGATACCCTGGGGCCATGCGCGTGAGCACCTGCATCCTTCCCGTCTGGCGCTGGACGGAGGCCGCCGCGGTCTGGCGCGCCGCCGACGACCTCGGATTCCATGCGGCGTACACGTACGACCATCTGTCGTGGCGCGAGTTCCGCGACGCCACGTGGTTCGGGGCGGTGCCGACGCTCGCTGCCGCGGCGGCCTCCACATCCCGCGTGCGGCTCGGGACGCTCATCACGTCGCCGAACTACCGCGAGCCGGTGCTGTTCGCGAAGGACGTCATGACTCTGGACGACCTGTCGGGCGGGCGGATGACGGTCGGTCTCGGCGCCGGGACCACCGGGTTCGACGCGTCGGTGCTCGGCCAGGAGCCGTGGTCTGCGCGCGAGCGGGCCGACCGGCTGCGCGATTTCACCGTGCTCCTCGATCGGCTTCTGACCGAACCGGCGGTGACGCACGACGAGGGCGCCTACCGCGCACACGAGGCCCGCAACATCCCCGGCTGCGTGCAGCAGCCGCGCGTGCCGTTCGCGATCGCCGCCACCGGTCCGCGCGGCTACCGCCTGACGGCGCGGCACGGACAGGCCTGGGTCACGACGGGAGGCGGCGACACGGCCGCCGCGTCGCGCGCCCTCGTGCGCGACCAGATCGCACGGCTCGACGATGCGTGCGCAGACGCCGGCCGCGATGCCACGGAGGTGGACCGCATCCTCCTCACCGGCTTCACGCCGGACGAGCCGCTCTCCTCCGTCGACGCGTTCCTCGAGACCGCGCACGCCTACCGGGAGGCCGGGATCACCGAGATCGTCGTGCACTGGCCGATCGCCGATTCGCAGTTCGCGGCCGACCAGGCGGTCTTCGAGCGCATCGCGCTGGAGGCCGGCCCTCAGCTCGCCTACGCCTGACCCCGCCTAAACTGGGGGCATGCGCATCCGCTCCACCCTCGTCTACACGGTGCTGCGGCTCCTGGCTTTCCTCGTGCCGTTCGGCATCATGATGCTGTTCCCAGTCTTCCAAGAGCTGTACTGGCTCGCCGCCGTCTTCGCGGCCATCATCGGGCTCAGCCTGTCGATGCTTTTCCTGCGCCGACCGCTGAACGACATGTCGAGCGGCATCGCCGAGCGCCGCGACGCGCGCGCCGCGACCCACCCCGCGAAGGTGACCGACGAGGACGTCGAGGATGCCGCGGAGGACGCGGCCCACGACGAGCCGGCAGGGCACGACGAGCCGACGGATGCGGGAGCGCCCGCCCCGCGCGACGACCAGCGCTGACCTGCTTCAGCCGAGCGTCCCCCCCGTGGCGCTCGGCCGGCCGGGCGTTGTCAGCCGCCGACGTCCGCCGTCAGCCGAAGAACGCCCACGCGAGCAGCAGCGCGTAGGTCAGCGAGCCGAACGACGTCAGCGACAGCGCGACGACGAGCTCGCGCGGCGCCTTGTACATCCAGACCACGATGAGCGCCGGACCGAGCAGCAGCAACGACATGAGCGTCAGCCACGCGATCGGGTAGAACACCGCGATGAAGACGCCGATGCCGAGCGCGACCGCGACGAACACGGTGTAGAGGATCTGGGTGCCGCGGCGGCCGATCCGCACCGACAGCGTGAGCTTGCCGGCCTGGCGGTCCTGGTCGATGTCGCGCAGGTTGTTCGCCAGCAGCACCGCGCAGGCGAAGAGGCCTGCGGCCACCGCGCCGAACCATGCCTCCTGCGGCAGCGCGCGCACCTGCACCCACGTCGTGCCGAGCGTCGCGACGAGCCCGAAGAAGACGAAGACGAAGATCTCGCCGAAGCCGGAGTAGCCGTAGGGGCGCTTGCCGCCCGTGTAGAACCACGCGGCCACGATGCACACGACGCCGACGAGGATCAGCCACCACTGCTGCGTGCGGATGACGAGCGCGAGGCCCGACAGCGCGGCGAGGCCGAAGAACACCATCGCGACCGTGAGCACTGTGCGCGGCTTCGCGCGGCCGGCGCCGGTCAGCCGGGCGGGCCCGACGCGGAACTCGTCCGTGCCGCGCACGCCGTCGCTGTAGTCGTTCGCGTAGTTGACGCCGATCTGGAGGAAGACGGCGACGGCGAGGCATCCGAGTGCCAGCAGCCAGTGGAAGAGCCCGTCGACGAGGTGCGCCGCACCCGTGCCGATGACGACCGGCGCGATCGCCAGGGGCAGCGTGCGCAGGCGGGCTGCGCCCACCCAGTCGCGGAACGTCGCCGGCTTGACGACGAACTCGGGGGCTTTCGCGGGGTTGCCGCTGCGCCCGCGGGCGGTGCGGTTCTTCGTGCTCCTGGATGCTGCCACCCCCGCATCCTACGGCCCGCGGCGGTGGCGCCCGCGTGCGGGCCGTCTGCGGAGCTCAGGCGAGCAGCTCGCGGCGGATCGCCTCGCGGTCGGGCTTGCCCGACGTGAGCCGCGGCAGCTCGTCGACGCGCACGAGCCGAGACGGGCGGGCGGGGGTTCCGACCTCGTCGGCGACGGCGGCGCGCGCTGCGGCGAACAGGGCCTTGTCGCCCTCGCCCCATCCGGGGACGACGATGACGGATGCCTCGCCCCACCGGTCGTCGGGGATGCCCACGACGACCGCGTGCTCGAGACCCGCCACCGTCTGCACGGCCCGCTCGACGCGGTCGAGGGAGATGTTGACACCGCCGGAGACGATGACGTTGTCGATGCGGCCCCGGACCCGGAGGACGCCGTCCTCGATCACGCCCGCGTCACCCGTGCGGTACCACCGGGTGCCGTCGGCATCGCGGGGGAACGCCGCATCCGTCAGCGCCTCGTCGCCGAGGTACCCGTCGGCGAGCGTCGCGCCCGACAGCTGCACCTCCGCGTCGACGATGCGCGCCTCGACTCCTCGGAGGGGCACGCCGTCGTAGACGCATCCGCCGCTCGTCTCGGTGGAGCCGTAGGTCCGCACGATGCGGGCGCCGGCCTGCCGCGCGCGGTCGAGCACGACCGGCGGCAGCGCCTGTCCGCCGATGAGGATCGCCTCGAACGAACGCAGTGCGCGGGCCGTGTCGGGGACGGTGTCGGCGTCGTCAAGGAGACGTGCGAGCTGCGCGGGAACGAGCGACGTGTACGTCGGGATGCGCTGGCCCCGCTCGCTCGACGCCATCGACAGCGCGGCCGCGGTGAACGCCGCGGGCGAGAAGGAGCCCGACACGATCGCGGGCTCGCGGCCGCCGACGAGGCTGCGCACGAGCACCTGGAGCCCCGCGACGTAGCTCGCGGGCAGCGCCAGCAGCCACGAGCCCTCGCCGATGCGCGCGGCCGTCGCCATCGCGGACGCGGTCAGCGCGTTGCGGCTGAGGACCACCGACTTCGGGACGCCGGTCGACCCCGACGTCGTGACGACGACGGCGGTCCCAGCCGGAACGACCCCGTGCGCCGGCGCCAGCATGCCGAGCCCGAGGGCGGGCCCGCTGCCGTTCAGGGCAGCGCGCAGCTCGCGCAGGATGTCGCGCGGGTCGTCACCGGAGACCGGCTCCAGTCGCATCAGAAGTGCCAGGGGTACGGCGACCAGTCGGGATCGCGCTTCTCCAGGAACGAGTCGCGCCCCTCGACCGCCTCATCGGTGCCGTATGCGAGACGAGTCGCCTCCCCCGCGAAGACCTGCTGGCCGACGAGCCCGTCGTCCACGGCGTTGAAGGCGAACTTCAGCATCCTGATGGCCGTCGGCGACTTCGTGAGGATGGTCCGGGCCATGGCGATCGCCTCGCGCTCGAGGTCGGCGTGCGCGACGACGCGGTTGACCGCCCCCATCTCGTACGCGCGCTCGGCGGAGTACTCCTCCGCGAGGAAGAACACCTCGCGCGCGAGCTTCTGCCCGATCTGGCGGGCGAAGTACGCAGAGCCGTAGCCGGCGTCGAAGGAGCCGACATCCGCATCCGTCTGCTTGAACCGGCCGTGCTCGCGCGACGCGATCGTGAGGTCGCACACGACATGCAGCGAATGTCCACCGCCCGCCGCCCAGCCCGGGACGACGGCGATCACGACCTTCGGCATGAAGCGGATGAGTCGCTGCACCTCGAGGATGTGGAGGCGCCCGAGGGATGCCGCGGACGGCGACTGCGCGGGCTCGGACACGGGGCTCGGGCCCGTCAGCGCCGGCGCCGGCTCGTACTGATAGCCGGAACGCCCGCGGATGCGCTGGTCGCCGCCCGAGCAGAACGCCCAGCCGCCGTCCTTCGGGCTCGGCCCGTTCCCGGTGAGGAGCACCACGCCGATCTTCGCGTCCTGCCGCGCGATGTCGAGCGCGCGGTACAGCTCGTCGACCGTGTGCGGACGGAAGGCGTTGCGCACTTCGGGCCGGTCGAACGCGATGCGCGCGATGCGGCCGTCGCGAGACACGTGCGCCGTGATGTCCGTGTACGCGTCGGCGCCGGGCGCCGGCATCCATTCCGCTTCGTCGAAGAGCTCCGAGACCGTCACCCTTCCAGCCTACGGCGAGTCCCATTCGCCGACTTGCGGCGAACGGGGGGAATCAGTCCGTCGATTCACGCAGTTCACCGCAAGTGAGCGGAGAGGATGACCGTCACGCCGCGACGGGTTTCGGGACGCTGTCCAGGAGCAGCCGCGTGTAGTCGTGCTGCGGATCGCTGAGCAGCTGCACGGTCGGACCCGCCTCGACGATCTCGCCGCGGCGCATGACGACCGTCCGCTCGCACACGCGCCGGACGACGCCGAGGTCGTGGCTGATGAACAGCACCGTCAAGCCCCGTTCGCGTCGCACCTCGGCGACCATGTCGAGCACCTGTGCCTGCACCGACACGTCGAGAGCGCTCGTGGCCTCGTCCATGACGAGCACGTCCGGCTCGATCGCGATGGCGCGGGCGATCGCGACGCGCTGCCGCTGACCGCCGGACAGCGTCTTCGGCCGCGCCTGCGCGTGCCGCTCGTCGAGGCCCACGGCATCCAGCAGCTCGAGCACGCGCTTCTTGGCGTCCGCAGCCGACAGCGTCGTGTGGAGGGCCAGGACGTCCTGGATCGCCCGCCCCGCAGGGATGCGCGGATCGAGCGACAGGTACGGGTCCTGGAACACCATCTGCACCGACTTCGCGTGCGCGAGACGCTCCGCGCGACTCTTCGCGGCGCCCGTGCGCTCGCGCCCGGCGATGCGGATGTCCCCCGCATCCGGGTGCTCGAGACCCACGATCATGCGCGCGAGCGTCGACTTGCCGGAGCCCGATTCCCCCACGACGCCGAGTGCGCCGCCGCGCGGGATGTCGAGTTCCGCGTCGATGACGGCCCGGACCGGCGTCTTGCCGCGGCGCACGTACGTCTTGGACACGCCCTTCACGGACAGCGCCGGCTGCGGCTCGTTGAGCGAGGGAGGAACGACCGAGTCGAAGCGCACGGAGCCTTCGAGATCGGCTTGCTGCGTTTCGTCTCGTTGCGCTCGCTCGACGACCGGATCCACCGAGACCGTCGGCGTCGCCTCGACGAGCCGCTTCGTGTACGCACGCTGCGGGTCGCGGAAGACCTGCACGGCAGGCCCCTGCTCCTCGATGAGCCCCTTGCTCATGACGTACACGCGGTCGCAGATGGATGCCGCGAGGTTCAGGTCGTGCGTGATGAAGAGCATCCCCATCCCCCGCTCCTCACGCTGCTCGGCGAGGACCTGGATGATGCCGGCCTGCGTCGTCACGTCGAGCGCCGTCGTCGGCTCGTCGCAGATGAGGAGCTTCGGTGCGGACGTGAGGGCACCTGCGATCATGACGCGCTGCAGCATCCCGCCGGAGAACTCGTGGGGATACTGCCCCAAGTGCTCCTCGGGGTTCGGGAGCTTTACCGCGGCGAGCAGCTCGATCGCGCGGGCGCGCGCCTCGGCGGGGCTCTTCCGTTCGACGAGCCGCAGCGTCTCGGTCATGTGGTCGCCGATCGTCCGCATCGGGTTGATGCCGGCGCGCGGGTCCTGGAAGATCATCGCCGCGCGGTGGCGGCGGATGTCGAGGATGCCGGCTCCCTCGTCTCCGACGACCGCGACGCCGTCGACCGTGACCGATCCGCCGAGGACCGACCCATCCGGGAACAGGCCCAGTGCCGTGCGCGCGGTGAGCGACTTGCCGGACCCCGACTCGCCGACGAGGCCGACGGTCTCCCCCGCCTCGACGTGCAGCGTGATGCCCCGCAGGAGCTCGGTGCCGTTCGGCAGGGTGAGCGTGAGGTCCTCGATGTCCAGCAGAGGGCCCACTGGGGTGGACGTGGGGATCATGCCGGCACCTCTCCGCCGATCCGTTCGGAGAGCTCTTCCCCGATGATGTTGACCGCGACGACCGTGAGCACGACGGCGATCGCGGGGACGAGCGCCGGCAGGAACACGCCCGCGACGAGACCGGGCTGGGCCTCGTTGATCATGGCGCCCCAATCCGGGGTGGGCGGCTGCACGCCCAGACCGAGGAACGACAGACCGGCCAGCTCGGCGAGCACGTAGCCGAAGTTCAGCGTCGACTGCGCACCGACGACCGGCGTGATGTTCGGGGTCACGCGCCGCAGCGCGATCCACGGGCCGGAGAAGCCCTGCACCCCGTACGCCGACACGTACGGCCTCGTGCGCTCCGCCTGCACGAGGGCGCGGGTGAGCCGCGCGACGTACGGCGTGTAGGCGATGCACATCGCGATCACCGGGGCGATGAGCCCCTTGCCGAACAGGGCGACCGCCATGATGGCGATGAGCAGCGACGGGAAGGCGAAGAGTACGTCGAACGCGCGCCCGAGCACCGAGTCGATCCATCCGCCGCGCCATCCGGCCGCAAGTCCCAGGAGCATGCCGAGGATCGTCGAGCCGACGACGACCGCGAGCGGTCCGAGCAGGGCCGTGCGCGCGCCGTAGATCGTGCGCGACAGCGTGTCGCGGCCGAGCTCGTCGGTGCCGAGCCAGTGCGCGGGCGACGGCGGGGCGTTGACCGCGAGGAAGTCGATCTGGTCGGGCGGGTACGGCGCGATCCACGGCGCGAACACGGCGGCGAGGACGAAGGCCGCGAGGACGCCGACGGCGATCCAGAAGGTCAGGCTCGCGACCGGGACGCGGGGCGCCCGGAGAACCCGCAGGGCGGTGGTGGGCGAAGCGGTCATCGGGCGGCCTCCCCCGCGGCGGATCGCGGATCGATGAGGGGTTCGAGGATGTCGATGATCGCGTTGATCACGAGGAAGGCGGTCACGACCAGCAGGATGATCGCCTGGACGACCGGGAAGTCGAGCCGGTCGACGGACTGCACGAGGAGTGAGCCGATCCCCGCGATGCCGAACGCGGACTCGACGATCGAGGTCGCCACGAGGAGCCCCGCGATGAGGGGTCCCGCGACCGTGACGATCGGCCGCAGCGAGTTGCGGAACACGTGCCGGCGGACGACCGCACCGCTGCTGATGCCGCGGCTGCGGGCGACCTCGACGTGCTCGCGCCCGAACTGCTCGACCATCGCCGAGCGGGTGACCTTGCCGACCACGACGACGAAGACGATCGTCAGCGCGATGGCCGGGAGGGTCAGGTGGTAGACGGTGTCGAGGAAGCCCTCGCCGGACCCGAACGTCGGGAACCAGCCGAGCTCGACGGCGAAGATCGCGATGAGCACGATCGATCCGACGAACGACGGGATCGCGCTCAGCACGGTGAGGCCCATGAGCGTGAAGCGGTCGGCGGCCTTGCCGCGCTTGACCGCGGCGAGGATGCCGGCGGCGAGGCCCAGCACGATGATGAGCACCGCGGACATCATCACGAGCATCAAAGTCACCGGGAGCCGGCCGCCGACCACCGTCGTGACCGCCTCGCGGTACTGCAGGGAGCGGCCGAAGTCGCCGTGCAGGATGCCGGCGAGCCAGTTGACGTACTGCTGCCACGGCGGCAGGTCCAGTCCGTACTCCTTGGTGATCGCGATGACCGCCTCCGGGCTCGGCCGACGCCCGCGGAGCAGGAACCGCACCGGGTCGCCCGGCACGAGGAACCGGGAGAAGAAGACGAGCAGCGTCACCAGCCAGAGGGTGAACAGCAGGCTGCCGAGCTTGCCGGCCAGCCGCCGGAGGAAGGCCGCAGCGCGGCTTCCTCCGGCGACGGGCGCCGCGACGGCGAGGTCAGCGCTTGCCAATGGTCGCCGCCCACGGGTAGTACAGGAACGCCACCGAGGGGGCCACTCCCGTGATCTTCTTTCCGAGGAACACCGACATCGGGCCGTCGTAGAGGGGCAGCCACGGCAGCTGCTCGTTGGCGATCTTCTGCGCCTTGCCCGAGAGCAGCGCGCGCTGGTCGGGGTCCTGCGTGGCGATGGCCTCCTGCACGACCTTGTCGAACTCCGGGTCGCTCCAGTTGCCGTAGTTCGAGAACTGGCCGGTCTGCAGGACGGCGTACATCTCCAGCGGGTCGGGCGATGACAGGTACCAGCTCGTGTAGAAGAGGTCGATGCCCTTGCGCGCGCTCGGGTCGCTGAACAGCGCGCTGAACTGCGACGGCGTCACGGTCACGATCTTCGGCTTCATGCCGATCTCGGTGAGAGCCGCTGCGGTCCCCTGCGAGATGATGTTGAAGTCGTTGCCCATCGGGGCGGTCGCGATGACGACCTGCTTGCCCTCGGCGCCCGCCTCCTTGACGAGCTTCTTCGCCGCGGCCACGTCATGCGGGTACGGGTTCAGGCCGGTGAACGCGGCCTTCGTCGTCGCCGCGGATGCCTCGGACCACACCGACTGGGTGGTCAGCGCGTTCGAGATGGAGCCGATGCCCTTGCCCGCCGCCTGCAGCATCCCCTGCCGATCGATCGCCATCAGGAGCGCCTTGCGCACCCGGAGATCGCCGAGCGGACCCTGGAGATCGGAGATCACGAGGTCGTTGACCGCGGTGTTCAGGCCGAAGTACATCGAGCCCGCCGACGAGCTCTGCAGCTGCGAGATCGCCTCGGCCGGGATCATCCAGCTGCCGTCGACGGCACCGGACTTCAGCGCGTTCACGCGAGCCGTGGAGTCCTGCAGGAAGACGAACGAGAAGGTCTTGTTCTTGGCCTGCAGGCTCTTATCCCAGTAGTTGTCGTAGCGCTCGAGCGTGATCGACTCGCCGGACTGCCACTGCTTCACGGAGTACGGACCGGTGCAGTCGACGAGGCCCGTCGAGTTGCCGTAGTTCTTGCCGGCCTTCGCGATGTACGCGGCGGAGTCGACGACGCCCGCATCCCCGCCCATGCTCAGGTTGAACTGCGAGTCGGGCTGGCTCTCGGTGACGGTGACTTCGTTGGGGCCGGTCTGCGCGACCGACGTCACGTACTTGTAGACGTCCGCCCACGACGAGCCCACGTTCGGGTCGAGGTGACGGTTCATGGATGCCACGACGTCGGCCGCGGTGAGCGGCGTGCCGTCGTGGAACGTCACGCCCTGGCGGATCTCGTAGACCCACGTGGTCGGATTCGGGTGGGAGAACGACGTCGCGAGCCCCGGAGACAGGGTCCAGTCCGGGTTCAGGCGCAGCAGCGACTCGCAGACGTTCGACAGCACCTGATTGTCGGGATAGTCGAACGCGTACGCGTAGTCGAGCGAGGTCGGCTCGGCGTACACGGCCCACTTGACGGAGTCGATGTCCCCGGAGGGCTTCGGCGTGTTCGCGGTGAGCTGGTAGCTCGGGTCGGAGGGCTTCGCGCTGCCCGCGCCGGAGCAGCCGGCGAGGGCGAGTGCTGCCGCGACGCCGCCCGCCAGGACGGCGAGGGCGCGGGCGGAGCGGTTTCGGGTTTCGGTCATGGTGTCCTCACTGCGGTGTGATCGACGTCGGATATTCAGTTGGCTGCGGTGTAGACGGGCTCGCCCTCGATCCACGTCGAACGCACACGAGCGGTGTGGATCTCGGACGGGTCGAGTTCGAACGGGTTCGGCGAGACGACGATGAGGTTCGCGAGGTAGCCCTCGCGGACGTATCCCGTGTCGTGGTCGCGGTGGTTCACGTACGCGCTGCCGGAGGTGTAGGCGGCGAACGCGGTCGCGAGGTCGAGGCGCTGGCCGTCGCCGCCGAGGGGCTCGTAGCCCGAACCCGGCGCGACCCGCGTGACGGCGATGTGGATGCCGGCGATCGGGTCGGCGCTCGAGACCGGCCAGTCGCTCCCGCCGGCGAGGCGCGCGCCGTCTCTCTGGAGCTCGCCGAACGGGTACTGGCGCGCCTCCTGGCCGTCCTGCAGGAACGGCAGGGTGAGGTTGTCGAGCTGATCCTCGTGGGTCGCCCACAGCGGCTGCATGTTCGCCACGGCGCCGAGTCCGGCGAAGCGGGCCGCATCCTCTTCCGTCACCACCTGGATGTGCGCCAGGTGCGGGCGGCTGTCGGTGTCGCCGTTCGCGGCGCGCGCCGCCTCCACGGCGTCGAGCGCCTCACGGACGGCACGGTCGCCGAGCGCGTGGAAGTGCGGCTGGAAGCCGGCCGCATCCGCCGCCACGACATACTCGCGCAGGGCCTCGGGGGCGATGAACGAGAGGCCGCGGTTGTCGGTGTCGTGACCGCACGCGTCGCGATACGGCTCGAGCATGGCCGCCGTGTGGTTCTCGGCGACGCCGTCGACCATGAACTTGATCGTGCCGACCGACAGCCGCTCGGTCATGCCGAGCGCCGCGACCTGGTCACGCGTTCGGATCATGCCTTCGAGCTGCTCCAGGCCCTGTCCGCGCTCCCACCACTGGGCTCCGACGACGTGCGCACGAAGAGTGCCTTCGCGCAGCGCCCGCAGGTACGAGTCGAGGTTGCCGGGTACGCCGGGCATCGCTCCGATCAGCGCATCCTGCCAGCCCGTGATGCCGACGGCGAGGAGCTCCTCCTGCGCGCGCAGCAGACCGAGGTAGGCGAGATCCGCATCGGACTCCGGGAGGACAGCGTCGAACAGCCCCGACGCGCCTTCGTGGAAGGTGCCGGCGGGGAAGCCGTCCGCTTCGCGCTCGATGCGGCCGTCCACGGGGTCGGGAGTGGATGCGTCGAGCCCCGCGGCGCGGATCGCGGCGGTGTTCGCCCACGCGCTGTGGTGGTCGCGGCTGGAGATCAGGATCGGCCGGTCGGGCACGACGCCGTCGAGAAGCGTGCGCACCGGTGCACCGCCCGGGAAGTGGTCCATCGACCACCCGCCGCCGAGGATCCACTCGGCATCCGGGTTCTCGGCCGCGTACCGCGCGACCGTCGCGACCGCCTCCTCGGCGTTCTCGGCCTCTGTGAGGTTGCACTGGAGGAGCTCGACCCCGCCGCCGACCGGGTGGACGTGCGCATCCTGGAATCCAGGGCTGAGCAGCGCGCCCTCGAGTGCGATGACCTGCGTGTCCGGGCCGCGCAGCGCGGCCGCCTCGGCATCTGGAACGACGGCGGAGATCCGGCCGTCCGTCACGGCGACGGTCAGGCCTGCGACCGCATCGCCCTCTCCTGTGAACACCGAACCTCCGGTGAACAGCACATCTGCAGCGGGCACCCTCGACCTCCTCGTCGTCGTCTTCGGCGCCGGGCTCGGGACGCCCGGGGCTCGCGGTCGAGGTTAGGGCGGATCCACGGCGTTGTCAACAGTGTTGACTACAGTGTTGACAACGGTATGCCGAACGCTGATACCGTGAAGACCATGAGCACCGCCGCTTCCTCCACCGGACGCGCCCGCCGCGCGCCACGGCGCGCGCGACTCGACCCCGACACGATCGTCGCCGCGGGCCTCGATCTCGCCGCCACGCCCGGCGTGGGAAGCATCTCTGTGCGCGATCTCGGTGCGCGCCTCGGTGCCGATCCCACCGCGATCTACCGCCACTTCCGCAGCAAGGAGAGCCTCATGGAGGCCCTCCTCGATGAGCTCATCACCCGGACGCTCGAGCGCGTCACCGCGGACCCCGCCGAGTGGCGCGACCGCCTGCGACAGCTCGCCGACGCGACCCTCGAGCTGTTCGCCGAGCACCCCGCAGTCGGCGTCGAAGCGACTGTCCTCACGACCCATGGTCTCGGCGAGCTCGGCGCGGTGGAGTTCATGCTCGACGCCTTCGCACACGCCGGCCTCGACGGCGACGAGCAGGTGCGCCACTACGCGCTGTTCGCCTCGCACGTGCTGACCGGCTCCGCCGGGATCGCTCGGGCGCGCGCCGAGCGCGCAGCCCTCGGCGATACGTCGACCCGCTGGTTCGACGGGCCGATCGCGGCCGACCCGGAACGGTTCCCACGGGTCGCTGCGCTCCTGCCCGAACTCATGCAGCTCGAAGACCACACACTGTATGCGCTCGGGGTGGAGGCCATCATCCAGTCCGCCGAGCGGGCCGCGGGCCTGGCTTCGTAGGACCGACGTACCGAACGGCCCGACGCGGCGCGTCACACACTCCGGACGGTCCGCGGCGAGCGCCTACGCTGGAGAAGTGAACCCGACGCGCCTCCGCCCCGCCGCCTTCGCGACCGCCGCCGCAGCCCTGCTCCTCGCCCTCGCCGGGTGTTCCTCGACCGCCTCGCCGGCCGCCTCGCCCGTGGCGACGTCGACCGCCTCGGCGGGCGTCTGCTCCGGCATCACGGTCATCGTGGACCCCGGCGAGCTCAAGGTTCCGGCATCCGCGAAGAAGACGACGTGCGTGCCCGCGACGTCGACGATGACCGCCGCTGAGGCGCTGAAGGCCGCCAAGGTGGCGACCGTCGGCACCAAGCAGTACGGCGACCAGGTCGTGTGCCGCGTCAACGGCGTCCCGTCCGCCGACCTCGACATCCCGGGGAAGGACGGCAGCGTCTACCACGAGGCGTGCGAGGGGATGCCGGCCGCGTTCGCCTACTGGGCGCTGTGGCTGAAGCCCGCCGCCGGCGAGTGGGCGTACGCCCAGGAGGGCGCCGCGACGCAGAAGGTCGCCCCCGGCGAGTCGATCGAGCTCCTGTTCTCCCTGAACGGAAAGCCTGCAGGCCCGACGACATGACGTTCCGGCCCGCGCCCCTGCGGGCGGCGGCGATCCTCGCTGCCGTCTTCATCGGGGCACGGGTCGTGTACCGGTTCCTGTTCGACGGGATGGATGCCGGCGGCCCGGTGCTGTTGCCCCTCCCCTCGTTCCGCCTGCCTGAGCCCTTCGCGCACGTCGTGCTGCTCGGGCCGGTCACGACAGGCGGACTGTGGGATGCGGTGGCCTCCGCCATCCCCATCGCCGCGATCATCCTCGCCTTCGGAGTGCTCAACTCTCTCGTCGACGTGTCGCGGGGTTTCGCCGCGCTCGCGCGCCACGGGCCGTTCCGCGGCGTCGCGCGGATGCTCGCGATCGCGTGGGCGACGCTTCCAGCGCTCGCAGACTCCGTGCGCTCCGTGCGGTTCGCGTTCCGGCTGCGGGGCGAGCGGTTCGGCGCGCGGGCCCTCGTCCCGGTGCTCGAGCGGACGCTCGAGCGCGCGTCCGCGATCGCCGCGGCCCTGGAACTGCGAGGGCTGGGTGCTACGGTGCGTCACGCAGTCGATCCCGACTGCGAACACCCCGTCGTCGTGCGCGACGCGGTGTTCTCGTACGGCCCCCGCGGGCTCACCCGTCACGAGCCGGTATCCGCGTCTGCGCCTCGCTGGCTCATCCGTCACGAACCGGCACCCCCACCCCCAGAACGTGACGGACGAACCGGGGATGCCGTGCCCGTCGGCGTAGCGGTCGCCGGCTTCGCGCCCGGGACGGCCACGCTCACCGTGATCACCGGAGCGACCGGCGCCGGGAAGTCGACGGTGCTGCGCGGCCTCGCCGGGCTCCTGTCGCACGTCGACGGCGGCTCGCTCGACGGGCTGGTTGATATCGCCGGCCTCGATCGCGCGCAGCTGCCCCCGCGCGAGACGGCACGATTCGTCGGCGTCGCGCTGCAGAATCCGCGTGAGGCGTTCGCGACCGAATGCGTACGCGACGAGATCGGCCTCGCGCTGGAGCTGCGGGGCGTGGCATCCGTCATCGTCGCCGCGCGGGTGCGGGAGGTCGCGGAACGGATCGGGATCGAGCGTCTCCTCGACCGGCCGGTCCGCGGGCTCTCCGCAGGCGAGGCGACACTGGTCGCGATCGCCGCGGCCGTGGTCGAGCATCCGATCCTGCTTCTCGTGGACGAGCCGCTCGCCGACCTCGACACCGAGGCGCGCGCCCACGTCGTCCAGGTGCTCGACGCGCTCGCGCACGACGCCGGGGTGTGCGTCGTCGTCGCGGAGCATCGCGCCCACGCGTTCGCCCCCGTCGCCGACGCCTGGTTCGCGATCGCGGAAGGAGTGTTCCAGCCCGCGACCGGACCGGCCTCATCCGTCACGGGCTCGGCACCCGATGCCTCCCGATCCGACGCACCTGCACCCGCCGCATCCCGTGCGCTTGCCCCGGGCCCCCCACCGGCGTTGACCGCACGCGCCGTCTCGGTGCGACGAGGCGATGCGACGCTCGTGCGATCGGCGGACCTCGATCTGCACCCCGGTGAGATCGTCGCTCTCGTCGGCCCGAACGGTGCCGGGAAGTCCAGTCTTCTCGCGGCTCTCACGCTGCCCGAGCGCGGTGCCGACGTCACCCCTGCGGGCCGAGTGGCTCTCGTCCCGGACGCCTCCGACGACCTCTTCACGCGCGACACCGTCGCGGCCGAGCTGCGTGCCGCCGATCGCCGATCCACCGGCGCTTCCGCACGGTTCTCCGCATACCTCGGGCGGGACGAGGTATCCGTCGCAGCTCTGCGTCCACGGCATCCCCGTGACTTGTCGCTCGGAGAGCGCCGCTGTCTCGCCCTCGCCCTGCAGTCGGCCGGGGATCCGGCGGTGCTCATGGTCGACGAGCCCACCCGCGGGCTGGATGCGGCGGCCCGCGGTCTCGTCGCGCGAGCGCTGCGTACGGCGGCGGACACCGGCACCGCCGTGATCGTCGCGACGCACGACGCGGCGTTCGCCGCAGCGCTCGGCGCCCGCATCCTCCCGATGCGGGACGGAGTGGCACCTGCGGAACTCCCACCGCGTCTCGGCTCGCAGGGAGAAGCCGAGTCCCCGCTCGTTGAGCGAGCGAGGAACGAGCGAGCCGAAACGCCGCAAGCCGACCTCACGACGTCACCGCGTTTCGACTCGCTTCGCTCGCTCAACGACCCGCGGGTAGAAGCCGAGATCCCGCTCGTTGAGCGAGGGAGGAACGACCGAGCCGAAACGCCGCAAGCCGACTCCGAAACCCCACCACGTTTCGACTCGCTGTCGAGACACCGCGCCGGACGCATATTGCCGGTCGCGGCCCTGGCTGCGGCGAACCTCGTCGCGCTAGCCGCCTTCTGCTGGCCGCTCCTTGCCACGGCGCTGCCGGACGATGCACAGGCCGCCGCCCCCTTCGCCGCGATGGCACTGGCTCCGCTCGCGGCGATCGCGGTCGCCGCATCCCTCGACGGGACCGTGCGGTCCGCGCACACGATCGCACTGCTCGGCGTCCTCGCCGCCGTCGGCGCCGCGGTGCGTATGGCCAGCACGGGAGTCGGCGGCGTCGAAGCCGTCTTCATCCTGCTGATCCTCGCGGGGCGGGCGTACGGCGCGCGGTTCGGGCTGCTCCTCGGGGTCGCGACGATCGCGATCTCGAGCGTGCTGTGGGGCGGGATCGGGCCGTGGACGCCGTTCCAGATGTTCGCGTGCGCGTGGGTCGGCGCCGGCGCCGGACTCCTGCCCCGGCGCGTGCGGGGCTGGGCGGAGGTCTGGATGCTGTGCGCCTACGGCGTCGTCGCGTCGTACCTGTTCGGGCTCCTCATGAACCTGTGGTTCTGGCCGTTCGCGGTCGGCGCCGGCACAGGGATCTCGTACACGCCGGGCGGTCCGCTGGGCCAGAATCTCGCGAGCTTCCTCGTCTACTCGCTCATCACGTCGACGGCGAGCTGGGACACCCTGCGCGCGATCACGACCGTCGTCGGGATCGTCCTCGTCGGCCGTGC
Source organism: Microbacterium candidum (assembly GCF_030315975.1). GTDB lineage: Bacteria > Actinomycetota > Actinomycetes > Actinomycetales > Microbacteriaceae > Microbacterium > Microbacterium candidum. Next base: position 52,265 of record NZ_JASXSZ010000010.1, read on the forward strand.
CGTGCTGGCGGCCCTGCGCCGTGCGAAGCCGGTCGCTGCACCGGCCTCACCGGCGCGCACCACGATTCAGGACATGCGACCGACCGACCGCATATCCGGCGTGAGCAGCCGCATATCCTGAACCGCGGTCTCCGCTCAGGCGACGCGCTCGCGCGCGGCGGCGACGAACAGCCCCCGCTGCGAGCGCGGGAACCGCTCGATCATGGCGGTGAGCTCGGCCGCGTCGACGTCGGCGCCGAAGGGCTCGGTGCCGGGCTCCAGCCGCATCCCATCCGCGAGGCGTCCCGCGACGACGGCGTCGAATCCGAAGGCGTCGACGAGGGTCGCGACGCGCGCGACATCCCGCGCGTCGTCGCCCGCGATCGCGATCGCCTTGCGGCCCTCGGCGTCTGCGGGGCGGGCTTCGTCCTCGATGTCGTGGTAGCCCATGTGGTTGAACGCCTTGACGATCCGCGACTCGGGCATGAACGCCTGCACCGTCTCGCTCGTCGAGGTGGTGGGGTCGTCGAGGTCCGCGCGCAGGCCGTCGACCTCCCACCAGTAGTTCATGGCGTCGACGACGAGCTTCCCGCGGAGCGCGTCCACCGGGATGCTGCGGTACTTGCCGAGCGGGAGGGCCAGGATGACGATGTCCGCACGCGTCGCGACATCGTCCGCCGTCGCCGAGTGGGCCCCAGGGGCGAGCACGTCGACGGTCAGCGCGATGCGCGACGGGTCGCCGGACCCGGCGACGAGCACCTCGTATCCGGCCGCGACGGCGAGGCGCGCGAGGACCGTGCCGACCTTCCCTGCCCCCAGGATGCCGATCACCGGACGCTGCTCTTCCACGATTCCGAGCGTACGCATGTTCACCTTCCCAGGATGTCCCGCACCATCGGCACGACCTTCGCGCCGAACAGCTCCACCGCGTGCAGGCGCGCGGCGGCGGGCACCGCGCCCTGCGTGTAGATGAGGTCGAAGCGCTCGACGTCGAGCGAGCCGATCGCGCCGGCGATGCGGCGCGCGACCGTCTCGGGCGAGCCCACGTACAGGGACCCGGCGCGCACCTCGTGGTCGAACTGACCGCGGCTGATCGGCGGCCAGCCGCGCTGCGCGCCGATGCGGTCGTGCATCACCTTGTAGGCGGGCCACACGGTCTCGCGCGCCTCGTCATCGGTGTCCGCGATGAAACCCGGCGAGTGCATCCCGACGGGGTGCGCAGTCGTCCCGAACTGATCCGCGGCGCGCTTGTAGAGGTCGATGTACGGGGCGAACCGTCCCGCCTGACCGCCGATGATGGCCAGCATGAGCGGGAACCCGTACTTCGCGGTGCGCACGACCGACTGCGGCGAGCCGCCGACGCCGACCCACGTGTCGAGCTGACCGGACTCGGTCTTCGGGAAGACATCGGCGTCCTGCAGGTCGGCGCGATGGCGTCCGCTCCAGGTCACCGGCGACTCATCGCGCAGCTGCGCGAACAGCTCGATCTTCTCCTCGAAGAGCTCGTCGTAGTCGTTGAGGCTGTACCCGAAGAGCGGGAACGACTCGGTGAACGAGCCGCGGCCGAGGATCACCTGCGCGCGTCCGTTCGAGAGCGCGTCGACCGTCGCGAAACGCTGGAAGACCCGCACAGGATCGTCGGAGCTCAGCACCGTCACGCCCGACGCGAGTTTGATGCGGGATGTGCGTGTCGCGATGCCGGCGAGCATCGTCTCCGGCGACGAGATCGCGTACTCCGGACGGTGGTGCTCCCCGACCGCGAAGACGTCGATGCCGAGTTCGTCCGCGAGAACAGCCTCGTCCAGCACCTGCCGGATGGCGGCGGCGTGCGAGACTGGCAACCCGTCGGCATCCGTCGGCACATCGCCGAACGTGTCGAGTCCGAACTCCAGCGCGGTCATGGTTCTCCTTTGTGCGAGCTGTGCCAGAATGTCATTGATATGTCAATCAGCCACTCCAACGGTGCAGGGCAAGATTCCATTCCCGCCCCTCGCGCCCGCAAATCGCCCACCGCGGCAGAGCTTGCCACGTGGCGCGACTTCATCGAGACGACCGAGGCGCTGCGCGCGGCGGTCGCCTCGCGCATGCAGACGACCTCCGGCCTGTCGATGGGCGACTACGGGGTGCTGCTGGCGCTCAGCGAAGCGCCTGCCACGTGCCTGCGTTCCTCGGCGCTCGCGGCGCGCATCGGCTGGGAGCGCAGCCGCCTCTCCCACCATCTCTCGCGGATGCAGCAGCGCGGACTCATCGTGCGCCGGGGCACGGCGGAGGACAGCCGCGGCATCGAGGTGGAGCTGACGCGGGACGGAGCGGATGCCTTCCGCCGCGCCTCCGCGCCGCATCTGCGCCTCATCCGCGAGCTCTTCATCGACGCGTACGACCCGGCTCAGCTCGCCCAGGTGGCCGAGCTCACCGCAGCGCTGCGCCTGCACCTCGACGCCCTCGGCTGCGCGCCAGCGGAGATCGCCGACTGAGCCTCTGCGTTTCGACTCGCTTCGCTCGCTCAATGACCCGCGGGTATCAAACCTGCGCCGGTCGTTGAGAGAGCGAGACGAAACGCAGCGGGCCGCCGCCGACTCACACGGAGAAGTACTTCGCCTCCGGGTGGTGGAAGACGAACGCGTCCGTGGACTGCTCGGGGTGCAGCTGCAGCTCCTCGCTGAGCTCCACACCCATCCGCTCGGGACGCAGGAGCTCGACGACCTTGCGGCGGTCCTCCATCTCCGGACACGCGGGGTAGCCCAGTGAGAAGCGCGCGCCGCGGTACTCCAGCTTGAACAGACCCGCCTTCTCGACCGGCTCCTCCGCGGCGAAGCCGAGCTCGGAGCGGATGCGAGCATGCCAGAACTCCGCGAGCGCCTCGGTGAGCTGCATCACGAGTCCGTTGAGCTCGTAGTAGTCGCGGTACCGGTCCTCGGCGAAGAGCTTCGCCGTGACCTGGTCGATCGCCGCCCCCGCGGTGACGAGCTGCACCGGCAGCACGTCCACCGCGCCGGATTCGCGCGAGCGCACGAAGTCGGCGAGGCACAGGTGACGGTCACGGCGCTGACGCGGGAACGAGAAGCGGAGGCGGTCGGTGCCGATCGGGCCGCCCGAGCCCCCGTCGGGGGCCAGCAGACCCGGCGTGCCGAGCACCCCGGTCGGATCGTCCGCGTGGTGCAGCACCACGACGTCGTCCCCCTCGGACACCACGGGGAAGTAGCCGTAGGCGACGGAGGCATCCAGCATCCCCTCCGACAGGATGCGGTCGAGCCAGTACCGCAGGCGCGGCCGGCCCTCCCGCTCGACGAGCTGCTCGTACGTGAGGCCGTCCTCGCCGCGGCCGGGCTTGAGGCCCCACTGCCCCATGAAGGTCGCGCGCTCGTCGAGGAACGCCGCGAAGTCCGCGAGCGCGAGGCCGCGGACGATGCGCGTTCCCCAGAAGGGCGGCGCGGGCACGATGTTGTCGGCGGCGACATCGGAGCGGGCCGGCATCTCCTCGGGCTCGGTCAACGTGAGCAGAGTCCCGGAGCGATGGATGCGCTTCTTCAGCGGCGGCAGGCCGACCTCTGCAGGGTCCGACCCGCGCGCGATGCGCACGAGCGGCTCCATGAGCGCGAGGCCCTCGAAGGCGTCCTTCGCGTAGCGGACCTCTCCGTCGAACAGCGAGGCGAGGTCGTCCTCGACGTACGCGCGCGTCAGGGCGGCGCCGCCGAGGATCACGGGCCAACGACGGCCGAGCCCGCGCGCCCGCAGCTCCTGCAGGTTCTCCTTCATGACGACGGTCGACTTCACGAGGAGGCCCGACATCCCGATCACGTCGGCGTCGTGCTCCTCCGCGGCCGCGATGATGTCGGCGATCGGCTGCTTGATGCCGAGGTTGATGACCTCGTAGCCGTTGTTCGTGAGGATGATGTCGACGAGGTTCTTGCCGATGTCGTGGACATCGCCGCGCACGGTCGCGAGGACGATGCGGCCCTTGCCCGACGCATCCGACTTCTCCATGTGCGGCTCGAGCAGCGCGACGGCGGTCTTCATGACCTCTGCGGACTGCAGCACGAACGGCAGCTGCATCTCGCCGGCGCCGAAGCGCTCGCCGACGACCTTCATGCCCTCCAGCAGATGGTCGTTGATGATCGCGAGAGGCTTCATCCCGTCCGCACGGGCGAGGTCGAGGTCGGCCTCGAGCCCCTTGCCCTCGCCGTCGATGATGCGCCGCTGCAGGCGCTCGCCGACCGGGAGCGCCGCGAGCTCCGCCGCACGCTGGTCGCGCAGGGCCGCGGTGTCGACGCCCGCGAACAGGTCGAGCATCGTCGAGAGCGGGTCGTAGGTGACGTTGCCCTCGGCGTCGTACTCGCGGCGGTCCCACACGAGGTCGAGCGCGACCTGCCGCTGCTCGTCGGGGAGGGAGGCGAGCGGCACGATCTTCGCCGCATCGATGATCCCGGACGACAGCCCCGCATCGGCGGCCTCATGGAGGAACACCGAGTTCAGCACGATGCGCGCGGCCGGGTTGAGCCCGAACGACACGTTCGAGACGCCGAGGGTGGTGTGGATGCCGGGGTACTTGCGCGTGATCTCGCGGATCGCCTCGATCGTCTCGATGGCGTCGCGGCGCGTCTCCTCCTGGCCGGTGGCGATCGGGAACGTCAGGCAGTCGACGATGATGTCCTCGACCCGCATCCCCCATTCGCCGGTGAGCGAGTCGACGAGCCGGGATGCGATCGCGACCTTGCCCTCGGTCGTGCGCGCCTGGCCGTGCTCGTCGATCGTGAGCGCGACCACGGCGGTGCCGTGCTCCTTGACGAGCGGCATGATGCGGCCGAAGCGGCTGTCGGGGCCGTCGCCGTCCTCGTAGTTGACCGAGTTGACGACAGGGCGCCCGCCGATGAGCTCGAGGCCCGCCTGCACGACCGGCGGCTCGGTCGAGTCGATCACGAGCGGGAGCGTGGATGCCGACGCGAACCGCGAGACGACCTCCCTGATGTCGGCGACCCCGTCGCGTCCGACGTAGTCGACGCACACGTCGAGCAGGTGCGCGCCGACGCGGATCTGCTCGCGCGCGATCTCGACGCAGTCGTCCCAGCGCTCCTCGAGCATCGCCTGGCGGAACGCCTTCGACCCGTTCGCGTTGGTGCGCTCGCCGATCGCGAGGTACGACGCATCCTGATCGAACGACACGTGCTGGTAGAGGGATGCGACGCCCGCGTCGATCTCGACCGATCGGTCGTTGAGCGAGGGAGGAACGACCGAGTCGAAACGCAAGGAACCGTCCGCAGGCTCATCGCGTTTCGTCTCGCTTCGCTCGCTCAACGACCCGTCAGGATTGATCCGCTCGACCACAGCTGCCAAGTGTTCGGGCGTCGTGCCGCAGCATCCGCCGATGAGCCCCAGTCCGAACTCGCGCACGAACTGCTCGTGCGCGGTGGCGAGCTCGGCGGGAGTGAGCGGGTACGACGCCCCGTCCGCGCCGAGCACGGGAAGACCCGCGTTCGGCATGCACGCGATCGGCACCGTCGAGTGCTTCGACAGGTGGCGGAGGTGTTCGCTCATCTCGGTGGGACCGGTGGCGCAGTTGAGCCCGATGGCGTCGACGCCGAGCGGCTCGAGCGCCGTGAGAGCGGCGCCGATCTCCGAGCCCATGAGCATGGTGCCGGTGGTCTCGACCGTGACCTCGACGAAGATCGGCAGACGGATGCCGCGGGCGACGATCGCCTGCCGGCATCCGTTGACGGCCGCTTTCGTCTGGAGGAGGTCCTGCGAGGTCTCGACGAGGAAGGCGTCCGCTCCCCCGTCGATGAGCCCCTCGGCCTGCAGCGCGAAGGTCTGCTTGAGGTGGTCGTACGTCGTGTGCCCGAGCGACGGGAGCTTCGTGCCGGGCCCCATGGACCCGAGGACCCACCGCATCCGGCCGTCCGCATCCTCCGCCGCCTCCGCGCGCTCGCGTGCGATGCGGGCGCCCTTCTCGGCGAGCTCCTCGATGCGATCGTCGATGCCGTAATCGGACAGGTTCGACCAGTTGGCGCCGAACGTGTTGGTCTCGACCGCATCCACGCCGACCGCGTAGTAGGCGTCGTGGATGCCGGCGATGACATCGGGGCGCGTCACGTTGAGGATCTCGTTGCAGCCCTCGAGGCCCTCGAAGTCGCCGTCGACCGAGAGGTCGTGGCGCTGCAGCATCGTGCCCATCGCTCCGTCGGCGATGACGACGCGGCTGTGGACGGCATCCAGCAGCGCCTGCGAACGTGCCGGACGCGGGACGCCGTCGATATCGAGGGCGAAACGGGGGCCTGCCATGATCAGCCGTTCTTCGCGTCGCGCCAGCGCAGCCAGCTGCGGACGAGATCGTCGTCGTAGTCGGGGCCGTCGACCCCCAGGGTGAACAGGCGCGTGCCGGCCGCGTACAGCGCGTCGGCGTGCGCCACGTCGCGGTTGCGCAGCTCGTTCGAGATCACGATGCCCGAGGTGTCGCGCCCCTCGGTCTCGCCCCAGCGCTCGATCACCGAGATCTTGTGGGCGAGCTCTTCGGCACGCACGAAGCTGTGCCAGATGTCGGCGTGGCGGGCGACGAGACGAAGGGTCTTCTGCTCGCCCTTGCCGCCGATGAGGATCGGGATGCGGCGCACCGGCGTCGGATTCAGCTTCGCCCACCGCTCCTCGACGCGGGCGAGCCCGCGGCTGAGGTCGGTCAGACGGGTGCCCGGCGTGCCGAACTCGTAGCCGTACTCGTCGTAGTCGCGCTCGAACCAGCCTCCGCCCGTGCCGAAGATGAACCGCCCGCCGGAGATGTGGTCGAGCGTGCGGGCCATGTCGGCCTGCAGGTCGGCGTTGCGGTAGCTGTTGCAGTTTACGAGGGATCCGAACTCGACGCGCTCGGTCTGCTCGGCCCAGGCGCCGAGCATCGTCCAGGCTTCGAAGTGCAGGCCGTCGGGGTCGCCGTAGAGCGGGAAGAAATGGTCCCAGTTGAAGAGGATGTCGACGCCCAGATCCTCGTATCGGCGGACGGCGTCGCGGATGTTCGCGTACATCGCATGCTGCGGCTGGAGCTGCACGCCGAGACGCACCGGGGTGTCGAGGAGCATGCGACCAGCCTACGGGCGCAGCATCCCGCGCCGGCGCGTGTGACCGTCGGTCCCCGACCGCCGTCGCTCCCCGAGCACCGTCGGCCCCAGCACCGTCGGTCCCCGGAGCACCGTCGGTCCCCGGAGCACCGTCGGTCCCCGGAGCACCGTCGGTCCCAGCACCGTCGGTCCCCGGAGCACCGTCGGTCCCAGCGACCGTCGGTCCCCGAGCTTGTCGAGGGGTCGTAGCTGCTGCACGGCTACGACCCCTCGACAGGCTCGGGGACCGGTTCGCGTTTCGGGGACCGGTTCGCGTTCCGACCCCGGTCCTCAGGCGGCCCGGCGCGCCCTGAGGAACGCGTCGATCGCGTCCCACAGGGCGATCCCGGCGATGCCCACGGCAAGGAGGGCGCCCAGGATGTGCGGAAGGTCGGCTCCGCCGGTGCGGGCGATCGCAGCGACGACGTCGGGGTTGACGAGTCGGCCGTTCGCCAGCAGGAACAGCGCACCGCCCGCTCCGATCAGATCGAGGATGCCGTGCAGCGTCGCGAGGCGGTACGTCCAGGCCCCACGCCGGTAGACCGCGACGTTCACGGCGGCGACCGCGACGAGGAGGGCGAACAGACCGACGATCCACCATGGCCAGAGGGCCGGGTCGAGGAACGGCGTCCACTGCCCGTCGAGGTAGGTGAGCCCGAGGATGCTGTCCCAGATCACCGCGCCGGCGATGATCGCGAGCCAGACGAGAGAGCCCACGAGATCGGTGATCCGGGCGCCGCTCTGCCTCGGCTCCGGCAGGCGGTCGGGCGTCCAGGTGCTCGGGTCCATCGTCTCGTGCCCGGTGCGCTCGAGGAGGACGAAGACGAGCGTCGTCCAGAAGCACACGTGCAGGATCGTCTGCCCCGCACCGAACAGCGCCTGCCAGATGACGGTTCCGACGGGAGCGCCGGAGATCAGCTGGCCGAGCGCGATGCCGAAGGCGGCGCACGCGGGCACCGTCCACAGCAGCAGCTTCAGCAGGCGCCACCAGTCGAGGTAGTAGCGCGGGCCGATGAGATGCAGGATGCGGCCGGTGTAGCCCGCGGCGAGCTTGTCGGGGTCGCCGAGGTCGGTGAGCACGGCACGTTCGGCCGCTTCCGGCGCTTCTCCGCCCTCGATGCGGGCGTCGACCTGATCGGCGATCGACGCCTGCAGTTCGGCGGCGAGGTCTTCGCGCTGCTTCTCCGGGACGGTGCGCATCGCAGCGTCGACGTAGCGATCGGTGAGGGTTGCCGCATCCATGTCAGTCCTCCTGAGGGAGTGCGCCGATCGCCGTGGCGATCGCGCGGAAATCGTCGGTCAGCGAGCGGGCGAGCGCCCGGCCCGCCGTGCTCGTGCGGTAGAACTTGCGGGGCCTGGCCTCTTCGGTGTTCCACTCGCTCTCGAGGTGGCCCTGCTTCTCGAGACGTCGCAGCAGCGGATACAGCGTGTTCGCGTCGGTCGCGAAGCCGCGCTTCGCGAGCTCTTCGAGCAGGCCGTAGCCGTAGCCGGGCGTCGTCAGCAGGCGGAGGCACGCGAGGACCACGGTGCCGCGCCGCAGCTCCTGCAGGTGCGTGTCGAGGGTCTCATCGGTGCTCACGCATCACACGATAGTGTGCGTCACACAATATTGCAACAGATGTCCACGGCTTGCGAATCGCGACCTCCGCCGCCGTTACGGAAGACTGGCGACGCGCCGACGGGGACGACGAAGACCGGCGAGTCGCTGCGAACGACCAGCCTGTTGAAACGATCGATCAGGCGAAGTGGACGACGCTGACGACGCCCGCGATCAGGCAGTAGACGACGAACGGGTAGAGCGTCCGCGTGTGGAACCAGCGCGACAGGAACGCCACCGACAGGAGGGCGGCGACGAACGCGCAGGCGGACCCGACGAGCACCTGGCCGAGAATGGCGCGGGCGTCCGGCGCGAGGAGCTCGGGGATCTTCAGAAGTCCCGCGGCGAGGATGACGGGGGTCGCCAGCATGAAGGCGAACCGCGCGGCGCTCTCGTGGTCGAGACGACGGACGAGCCCTGTCGAGATCGTCGTGCCCGAGCGCGAGATGCCCGGGAGGAGGGCGAGGATCTGCGCCGACCCGATGAGCGCGCCCTCACCGAGCCCGAGGTCGTCGATGCGGCGAGGGGCGGCCTTCCGTGCATCCGCGCGCGAGCCGGACGCGCGGGCGACGCGCTGCGCCTTGACCTCCTGGCGGCGGCGCAGGAGCTCCGCGGCCAGCAGCACGAGCCCGTTCACGGTGAGGAAGATCGCGGCGACGAGGGGCGTCGCGAACAGCACGCGCAGCGGCTTGTCGAGGAGGAGCCCGACGATGCCGACCGGAATCGTCCCGATGATGATGAGCCACGCGAGGCGTGCCCCCGGCGCCTGCAGCGAGCGGTGACGGATCGACGTGAAGAACCCTCGCACCACGACGACCCAGTCGCGCCAGTAGAAGAGGAGGAGCGCCAGCGCGGTCGCGACGTGGAGCGCGACGACGAACGCGAGGAAGGGTGTGTGTCCCGGGCTGTCACCCTGCGTGACGAGGTCCGCCCAGCTCCCGCCGAGCCACGCGGGGATCAGGATCGAGTGTCCGAGACTCGAGATCGGGAACAGTTCAGTCACGCCCTGGAGCAAGCCCATCACGATCGCCTGCAGGTACGAGAGGTCCGTCACGGGCGAGAGCATGTCATGACTGTCACATGAGTCCGCTGAGAGTCAGGATGTGTTCATGCATCCTCTGCCTGAGCTTTCCGATCTGCTCGACACGGCCCGCGTCGTCGCCCTCCCGATGGCGACGCGGTTCCGCGGCGTCGACGTCCGCGAGGCGCTGCTCTTCGAGGGGCCGCAGGGGTGGGCCGAGTTCTCCCCGTTCGTCGAATACGGGGATGCGGAGGCCTCGGCCTGGCTTGCAGCCGCCATAGACGACGCGTGGATGCCGCGGCCTCCCGCGGTGCGGAGGTCCGTCGGCGTCAACGCCACCGTCCCGGCGGTGCCGGCTTCCGCCGTGGCCGGCGTGCTCGCCCGCTTCGACGGCTGCCGCACCGCGAAGGTGAAGGTCGCCGAGACCGGCCAGACGCTCGGCGACGACGTGGCCCGCGTGCGCGCGGTGCGCGCGGCGCTGGGCCCGGAGGGGCGCGTCCGCGTCGATGCCAACGGCGGGTGGAACGTCGACGAGGCCGAGCGCGCGATCCACGCGCTCGCCGAGTTCGACCTCGAGTACGTGGAGCAGCCGTGTGCGACGGTGGAGGAACTCGCGGACGTGCGGCGGCGTGTGAAGTACGCCGGCATCCCCATCGCCGCCGACGAGAGCGTGCGCAAGGCGTCCGACCCGCTCGCAGTCGCCCGCGCGGGTGCGGCCGACCTGCTCGTCGTGAAGGCGCAGCCGCTCGGCGGCGTCCGCCGCGCGCTCGAGATCGTCGCCGAGGCGGGGCTCCCCGCGGTCGTCTCGAGCGCGCTCGACACCGCCGTCGGCATTTCGATGGGGGTCGCCCTCGCCGCGGCCCTCCCGACGCTCGACTACGACTGCGGACTCGGCACAGGGTCGCTGTTCACGGCGGATGTCGCCGACTACGCCGTCGTCGACGGGGTCCTCCCGGTGCACCGCGTGACCCCTGATGCCGCGCGCCTTGACGAGCTGGCCGCATCCGCCGACCGCCGCACCTGGTGGCTGGAGCGCCTCGAGCGCTGCTGGAACATCCTCGACGCTTGATCCTCGGTATCGAGCAGCCCCTGGTCCCCGAGCCTCCTTCGGCCCCAGAGTCTCCTTCGGCCCCAGAGCCTCCTTCGGTCCCCGAGCTTCTCGAGGGGTCGGGACCTCTGAGCAGCAAAGGGGCGACGCCTCGACAAGCTCGGCGACCGGCTGGTCATCGACTCCCGGGGGCTCACCACGATTCGTCTCGCTTCGCTCGCTCAACGACCCGCACGGATGGCTACATTCGCGGGCCGTTGAGCGAGGAACGCGGCGACCTGCTCAGCGCCAGGTATCGTCGAGCGTCATCGACCCGCCGGATCCCGTCGTCACGGAACGGTTCGGGTCGCTCTCCCACGTGACGTTGCCCGCGGCATCCTTCCGGATGTACTTGTACTCGATCGTCGTCGAGCCGGGGAGCGTCACCGTCCCGGTGTAGGTGCCGTTGCCGGCATCCGTCAGCGGGATCGCCGCGGCCGGGCTCCAGGTGCCGAGCGCCGGCACGCCGCCCACGATGTACGCCGACTGGCCAGGGTCGAGCGCCGCGTGCAGGGTGACCGAGGCATCCACCGTCGCGCCGGCGTTCCAGCCGTCGTTGAATGCGAGTCCGCCGTCGGCGGGCACAGTCGCCGTCCGGTTCGACCGCGACTCCCACACGACGTCGCCGGACGCCGACACCTTGACGTACTTGTACTCGAACGACGTTCCCGCCGGGATCGCGACGGAGCCCCGCCACACCGGGTAGCTCGCCGAGGACAGCGCGAGGCCCTTCGCCGGGTCCCACGCGCCGAGCGCGGGGTCGCTTCCGACGACGACGAGCTTCTGGCCGGCGTCGACCGACACGTAGGCGGTGAAAGCGACGGATGCCGCGGCCGCCGCCGTCGTCTTCGAGACGCGGGAGTCCTTCGAGATGGCGAGCGCCGAGAGACCCGGCACCGTCGTGGAGAGGAAGCCGTCCGCCTGCACCGTCACCGACGGGCCGGTGCAGTGGTTGCCGACGACGTGCCCCGTCACGAGGTTGCAATACGTGCCGGCGGGAAGGCCCGTGTCGAACGTGCGCGTGAGCGACGTGCTCTCCTTGTTGATCGCGACGTAGCCGGCGCCCTCGCGGGCGAACGCGATGGCATCCGATCCGTCGCTCCACCACCGCGTCACCGCGGTGCCCGCCGTCGTGTTGCGGAAGCCCACCATGCCCACCGTCGAGTCGGCCCGGTCCTGGCACAGCCAGCCGCCGACGCCCGACGTCGCCGTGTTGCACGCGACCGGAAGGACATTCCCGTTCGCGTCGGAGACGGGACCGGCATCCGTGCTCGTGAAGTGGTAGCTCGACAGCACGAGCGGGTGCCCGTACGGCCAAGCGAGCTCGAACACGGTGGCGAGGTCGTTCAGCGCGCCGTCCTTGTAGGTGACGGACCCGCCGGACGTGTCGCGCTCGGTGTCGTGGCTGTCGGTGTAGACGACCGAGGTCGCGGAGGCGTTGAAACCCCACGCCTCGCCGAACATGTTGAGCCACGACAGGGATCCGGTCTTGAAGACGCGCGAGATCTGGCTGCCGTAGCGGTCCTCGATGACGCTGCCGACGGGCAGGTACTCGCTCTTCGGGATCGGCCCGCCGTCGAGCACCTCCTGGTAGATGTACGCAGGACGCGTGAGGCGTGACGTGATGTCCTCGAGGTCGGCGGCCGGGATGTGCTTCGCCGCGTCGAACCGGAAGCCGTCGACCCCGACGGCGAGGAGCGAGTTCAGGTAGCCGGCGAGCGTCGCGCGGACGTGCTCCGTCTCGGTGGCGAGGTCGGAGAGCCCGAGCAGTTGGCAGTTCTGGATCTCCCACCGGTCGTTCCAGTTCGCGATGTCGTCGTTGCCGTTGCGACCGCAGTGGTGGAAGTCGTCGTACGAGTAGAGGCCCGGGTAGTCGTAGTACCCGTAGGCCGAGCCGTCGCTGCCGACGCCGCCGTTCGGCTGACCGCTCATGTGGTTCAGCACGGCGTCGACGTAGACGCGCACGCCCGCCTTGTGGCAGGAGTCCACCATCTGCGCGAACTCCTTCGGCGTGCCGTAGCGACTCTGCAGCGAGTAGGAGACCGGCTGGTAGGCCTGCCACCACGGGAAGCCCTGGTCCTTCAGCTCGACGTGCGCCTGCGGCGGCGACACCTGGACGGCGCCGTAGCCGTCCGGTCCGAGGACGTGCTTGCACTCCTCGGCGACCGACTTCCACGGCCACTGGAACAGGTGCGCGGTCACGTCGCGCGCCGCGGGGGCGGATGCGGGAGCGGATGCGGCGGGCGTTTCCGCGGCGGTGGCGGCCGGGACCGCCACGAAGGGGGCTGCGAGCAGAGCTGCGGCCGCGAGAGCCGTCACGAGTCTGCGGGGGAAGAGTGTCATCGTCGACTCCTTGGAGGGCGCGTCGGCACGCGCGGTCGAGGATGAAGCTAGCGCAAGGTTTACGCGAGGTGCAAGCGCTTACACGCAGAAAGTTAAGGAATCAGGCACCCGATGACGCTCGGACTGCAAACGCTGTCCTGGTTGCGTTTCGTCTCGCTTCGCTCGCTCAGCGACCGCCGCGTGATGGACCGGTTACCCCGGTCGTTGAGCCAGGGAGGAACGACCGAGACGAAACGCAGCGACGTTGGCTCAATGCGTTTCGTCTCGCTGCGCTTGCTCAACGACCGGCGCGAGATGAGCCCCCGAGCACTCCTATCCTCGGGTCGTTGAGCGAGGGAGGAACGACCGAGACAAAACGCAGAGTGCGCGCGCTCAGCAGAGGATGAGGCGGGCGACCTCGTTCAGATGCACGCTCGCGGCGGCGCGGAGCGCGGCCTCGCCGCCCTGCGACTCGTCGGCGACGCCCTGGATGAGCGCGCGCACGGCAGAGGACTCCCACACGGTGAGCATGAGGAGCGCCGCCTGCCCGGCATCCATCCGCAGACCGATGCCCTTGATCGTCGCGACATCCGTGATGATCTGTGCGATGCTGCGCTGCATCGCAGCGTCCTGCGCGAGGAAGGCCTGCGCGACGTCCGGGTCACGGAGGGCCCGAATGCGGATCTCACTCATGAGGAGCACGCCCAGCCGGTCGTCCGCGCCGACGTCGAGCACCTGCTCGAGGATCGATGCGATCTCGCCCTCGTCGAAGCCCTCGGGGCCTGCCGCGACGAGCCCGCCGATCCGGCTCTGCACCGACTCGACGCGGGCGGATGCGACACGCGCGGCGAGGTCGAGGAAGAGCTCGTCCTTCGAGTCGAAGTTCGAGTAGAACGCACCGCGCGTGAAGCCGGCACGGTCGCAGATCGCCTCGACGGATGCCGCATCCAGCCCGACCTCCGCGAACACTTCGAACGCAGCATCCATGAGCCGCGCGCGGGTGTTCTCTCGACTGCGCGTGGCTGTCTTCACGTCTGTCACCTGATCGCCACCTCCGCACGCGATTCTCACACCCGGCACTCAGATTTGCCCAGCGCTCACCATCTACGATACACGTATGTATCGGATACAGCGTCGTATCGAACAGTCCTGAAGCGATCCGGAGGCTCCGTGTCCACTCTTTTGTCCACGCTCGGTCGCTGGTCGTACCGGCACCCGTGGCGCGTGCTCATCTCGTGGCTGCTGCTGCTCGTGCTGGCAGGCGGCGGGGTCGCCCTGTTCGCCAAGGGCACGGACAATTCATTCTCCATCCCGGGCACCGAGGCGCAGGCCGGCCTCGAGCAGCTGAGCCGCACCTTCCCGCAGGCGAGCGGCACGAGCGCACAGTACATCGTGGTCGCAGCCCCCGGCGACAAGGTCACCGACGAGCCCTACAAGGGCGACGTCATCGCCTCGGTGAACGAGCTCGAGAAGCTCCACGGGGTGAACGCGGCGACCAGTCCCTACGACGAGCACGTGACCGGACTCGTCTCGGACGACAAGACCGCCGCGATCGTCCGGGTGCAGTTCCAGGGGCAGTCGACCAACATCAGCAAGGAGACGAAGGCCGCGCTCCAATCGCAGGTCGACGATCTCGCGAAGCAGCTGCCCCAGGGCAGCACCGTGAAGCTCGGCGGCGACCTGTTCGCGACGTCCGTCCCCGGGGTCTCGCTCATCGAGGCGGTGGGCCTCCTCGTGGCCCTCGCCGTGCTGGTCGTGACGTTCCGCTCCTTCGTGATCGCGGGCCTGCCGCTCGCGACGGCGCTCCTCGGCGTCGGCCTGTCGATGGCGCTCATCTTCATCGCCACCGCGTTCGCGTCGGTCTCGTCGACGACACCGCTGCTCGCCCTGATGCTCGGGCTCGCGGTCGGGATCGACTACGCCCTCTTCATCATCGCCCGACATCAGGATCAGGTCAGATCCGGCATGGATCCGGAGGAGTCCGCGTCCCGTGCGACCGGCACCGCCGGCTCCGCGGTGGTCTTCGCAGGCATCACGGTGCTCATCGCCCTCATCGGTCTGAGCTTCGCCAACATCCCGTTCCTGACCACGATGGGGATCGCCGCATCCGTCGCCGTCGCCATCGCCGTCCTCGTGGCAGTGACCCTCACGCCGGCGCTCCTCGGCTTCGTCAAGGGACGCGTCGTCGGATGGCGTCGCCGCCCCCGCGCCGAGGGCAAGCGCGCAAAGGTCAAGGGTCCGAACCGCTGGGTCGTGCTCGTCACGAAGCACCCCGTCGTCACGACCATCTCGGTCGTCGTCGGGCTCGGCCTCCTCGCCCTGCCTGCCCTGAGCCTGGCCCTCGCGCTGCCGAACGCCGGCCAGCTTCCGAAGGAGTCGCAGGCTCGCCAGTCGTACGACCTCGTGGCCGAGCACTTCGGGCCAGGCTTCAACGGCCCGCTCATCGTCACCGGCACGATCGTCACGTCGAACGACCCGCTCACGCTCATGAAGGACCTCGGCGACGACCTCGGCAAGCTCCCCGGCGTGAAGACCATCGCCCTCGCGACCCCGAACCAGACCGCAGACACCGGCATCGTCCAGATCATCCCCGACTCGGCACCGGACTCGGTGGCGACCGCGAACCTCGTGCGCGAGATCCGCGCACAACACGACCACATCCTCAAGAAGTACGGCGTCGACATCAAGGTGACGGGCTTCACGGCCGTCGGCATCGACATCTCCGACCGCCTCGGCGGCGCGCTGCTGCCGTTCGCGATCTTCGTCGTCGGCCTGTCGCTCGTGCTCCTCGCGATCATCTTCCGATCCGTGTGGGTTCCGATCACGGCAGCGCTCGGCTACCTGCTGTCCGTCGCCGCGGCGTTCGGCATCGTGTCGGCCGTGTTCATCCACGGGGTCGGCGCGGACGCGCTGCACGTCACGAGGGTCGGGCCGATTATCAGCTTCATGCCGATCATCCTCATGGGTGTGCTGTTCGGCCTCGCGATGGACTACCAGATGTTCCTCGTCACGCGCATGCGGGAGGACTACGTCCACGCCCGGCGCGATGCCCATGGATTCAGCGACCGCGCCATGGCGGTCGGCGCCGTGCGGTCGGGCTTCTCGGCGTCGGCCCGCGTCGTCACCGCGGCCGCGATCATCATGTTCGCCGTGTTCGCGGCCTTCGTGCCTGAGGGCGACTCGTCGCTGAAGCCGATCGCGCTGGGCCTCGCGTCCGGCATCGCGATCGACGCGTTCCTCGTGCGCATGACGCTCATCCCGGCGGTCATGGCCCTGCTCGGCGACAACGCATGGTGGATGCCACGCTGGCTCGAACGGGTCCTCCCCCATTTCGACATCGAGGGCGAGGCAGTGGTGCGCGAGCGCGCGCTCGCCGGCTGGCCCGAGCCCGACACGCAGGCCGCGGTCGTCGCGGAGGATCTGTGGCTCATCGAGGGCGGGCAGACCCTCTACAGCGACGTCGCCCTGCGCGTCGATCCCGGCCAGGCCCTCGTCGTGACGTCCCCCGACCAGCAGACCACCGAGGCGCTGCTGCTCACGATCGCAGGGCGCCTGTCCCCGACAGACGGCCGCATCAAGGTCGGCGGACACCTGCTGCCCGCCCGCGCATCGTGGGTGCGCGGACAGGTCGGCGTCGCGCTCCTGCAGCGCTCCCGGCTGCCGATCGAGGACCTGCGCCACGCCCTCCGCGGCGATGCGCCGATCGTCGTCATCGACCACGCGGAGGCGCTGTGCGCGCCGGACGTGCGGCCCGAAGCCATCGCGGCGATGAAGGATGCGGCATCCGTCCATCCCCGGGCAGTCATCGTCTCGGCCGCCGACGCGGCTGCCGCGCAGGCTCTGCTCGACGACGCCGGCTGGACGGATGCGCCCGTGCTCGCCGTTGCCGCAGCATCCACCGATCTTCCCGAACTCGATCTCTCGAACTCCGTTGAGGTGACCGCATGACCCTCCCGATCGAACGCGCCCGCAGCCGCCGTCCCATCACGTGGCTGACGATCATCGGCGTCATCCTGCTGCCCGTCGTCATCGGCGGACTCCTCGTCGCGGCGCTCTACAACCCGCAGAGCCGCCTCGACCAGATGCACGCCGCGATCGTGAACAACGACCAGCCGGTGACGATCAACGGCCAGTACGTGCCGCTCGGACGACAGCTCACCGCGGGGCTCGTGAAGGGCTCGGACAAGCTCGACAGCAACCTCGACTGGACGATCTCGAACACGAAGGATGCGGCGGCCGGCCTGAAGGACGGCACCTACCAGGCCGTCATCACGATCCCGAAAGGCTTCTCCGCCGCGGCCACCTCGACGACGGGGACCTCGCCGGAGCAGGCGACGATCCGCGTGACGACGTCGCCCGACGCCCTCATCGTGGACGAGGCCATCACGTCGCAGGTGACCCAGACCGCCGCATCCGTCATGGGGACGACCCTCACCGAGACGTACCTCGACAAGGTATTCCTCGGATTCACGACGCTGGGCGACAACCTGGGCACGGCCGCCTCCGGCGCCTCGCAGCTCGCGGATGGCGCGCACCAGGCCGCCGACGGCTCGGCCAAGCTTCCCTCCGGAGCGACGTCGCTCGCCTCCGGGGCCTCACAGCTCGGTTCCGGTGCATCGCAGCTGCAGTCGGGCGCGAACGCGCTCGGCTCGGGGCTCGACTCGATCGCGTCGCACACGAAGGATGCGTCCGGCGGGGCGGCGCAGATCGCCGGGGCCTTGACTGAGATCTCCGGGAAGGTGTCGTCCGCGACCGGCGCGGGCGAGGCGACGGTCGGATACGCGAAGACCACGACGAAAGATGCGACGGCACTCGCCGAGTCGATCGGCGGGATGCTGCAGACCTCCTGCGCGACCCCCGCGCCCGCCGATCCCGCCCTCTGCAAGAGCTTGAGCGACGCGCTCGTGCAGGCGAAGCAAGTAGCCACAGACGCAGGCACCACGCAGTACGTCGCCACCCAGACGTCGACCGGGATCGACCAGCTGACCACGGGCGCGAGCGGCGGGCTGACGACGATCGCCGGCAAGACGAACGACCTAGCGGGCGGTCTGTCCGCGCTCGCCGCGGGGACGACCCAGTCCGCCGACGGCGCCCGCAAGCTCGGCAGCGGCGCGGGCGGGATCGCATCCGGTGCTGACCAGCTCTCCTCGGGAGCGACGCAGCTCGCCTCCGGCGCGCAAAGCCTCTCAGACGGCGTCACGCAGCTCGCAGGCGGAGTCACCTCCCTCGCCGACGGCCTCGACAAGGCCGCGACCTCGGTCCCGCGGTACACAGACGACCAGGCGAAGGACCTGGCCACGGTGGTCGCTACCCCGGTCGTCGCGAAGGGCACCGGCACGTCGCTCTTCGGCACGTCGGCGATCCCGCTGCTCGCGACGCTCGCCCTGTGGTTCGGCGCACTCGGCTCATACATCGCCGTGCAGGCGGTCTCGCGGCGAGCGCTGACTTCGCGCCGGCCGTCGGCGCTCATCGCGCTGCGATCGTACGGACCGGGCGCCGCCATCGGCGCCGTGCAGGGCCTGCTCGTCGCCGGGGTCGTGCAGATCGCCGCCTCGTACGACTGGGGCACGTGGTCGCTGTTCGCGGCCGTGTGCGTCATCGCAGGCGTCGCCTTCGCCGCCGTCAACCAGGCGCTCGTGGCGGTCTTCGGCGGAGCGGGACGGTGGATCTCGGCGCTCGTCGGCGCTCTCGTCGTCGCCACCGGCATCGTCTCGACGGTCCCGCCGGTGCTGAGCACGATCGCGGGCATCCTGCCGACGTCGCCCGCCTACACGGCGATGCTGGGGGTCCTCGGAACCTCTGGCGGCGTAGGCGGCGCCATCGTCGGGCTCATCGTCTGGGCAGGTCTCTCGTTCATCGCGACGATCATCGCGGTGACCCGCCGCCGCACGGTGTCGGCCCGCCAGGTCCTCACGGCGCAGGTCGTCTGAGCGCAGCGCGAAGTCGGCGTCCATCCCTTGGTGGACGGCGACTCGTGTTCGCGGGCTCTGCGCCGTCGGCGGCGATCTCTTCAATGAGCGGAGGGGATTCGACGAAGGGAGGATGCATCCACGCGTTTCGCTCCTCCGCTCGTCGATACTCCTCCCCTCGTTCAGGCCGCCCGCGGATCCGGAGCGCCCGCGGAACGACCCGACGACGGCCGAGGCTAGGCTGACCCGAACCGAGGGAGACGGCGCGCTTCCGCCGGCCACCCGTCCCGATTCGCCGCATACGGGGCACGAAGCGAAGAAACGTGCGAGCCGAATCAGGACACCCACATCCAGCCCCGTCCGCATCCGTCGCGAACCCGCGTGATGGCGACGGAACGGGCCTGCCGAAACGAGACCGGGCGCCGCGGAATCCGCGGCGCCCGGTCGATGGAGACGGCTTACTGCAGGCCGCTGTAGACGTGCAGGCCCTTGAAGAACATGTTCACGATCGTGAAGTTGAACATCACGGCCGCGAAGCCGACGATCGACAGCCACGCCGAGCGCGTGCCGCGCCAGCCGCGCGTCGCGCGGGCGTGGATGTAGCCGGCGTAGAGCACCCAGATGACGAAGGTCCAGACTTCCTTCGTGTCGAAGCCCCAATAGCGGCCCCACGCGTCGTTGGCCCAGATCGATCCGGCGATGAGCGTGAAGGTCCAGCCGATGAAGCCGATGATCGCGAAGCGGTAGGCGAGCGACTCGAGCGCGTCGGAACCCGGCAGCGTGCGCAGGAACCCGGGCCCGGTCTTCGCCGGCGCCGCATCCGGTCCCGCCGCGACGGCCTCGAGGATCTTCCGTTCCCGCCGGGTCTGCATGAGCTGCAGCACCGACAAGCCGAACGCGATCGCGAAGATGGCAGTGGAAAGGGATGCCACGAACACGTGGATGACGAGCCACACGCTCTTGAGCGGGTCCATGAGCGGCGTGATCTTCACGTAGAAGCCGAGCATCGACCCGCCCAGGAGCAGGACCACGAGGCCGGTGATGAAGGAGCCGAGGAAGCGCAGGTCGTAGCGGAACAGCACCGCGAGGTACACCGCGACGATGAGCATCGTGCCGGTGAGGGCGAACTCGTACATGTTCGACCAGGGCACGCGGCCGGCGGCGACGCCGCGCGTGATGTCGGCGCCGACGTGGAAGAGGAAGCCGAGCCACACGAGCGCGGTGCCGATGCGAGCCCACACGTAGCGCGGGCGCTCTGACAGCGGGGCCTTCAGTTCCTGCACGGCAGCACGCTCTTCCGCGCGCATGGTGGATGCGGCGTCCACGGCGGAAGCACCGGCGGGAGCACCGCCCGCGACGGACGACGTGCTCGCGACCGCGCCTGCGGCGACGAGCTGGCGCGATGCCTCGCGCTCCGCCGCATCCTTCGCCTCGAGAGAGAGTGCCGAGCGCTTCGACAAGTCGACGGCGTAGGCGATGAATGCGAGCGCGTAGATCGCGACCGCCGTCCAGACGAGCAGGATCGAGATCTCATCGAGCGATGGCATGGTAGGAGTCTACTTCCGGGGTTCCGCGGATTCCGAGGGAGCGGAGGCCGTCTCAGGCGCCTGAAGCGCCTCGGCGTGCTTCTCCGCGACCGCCTCCACGGCGGCCTTGAGAGTCGGGTCCTCGCCGCGCGCGAGGCCCGCATATTCGAGCTTCAGGGTCTGGCCCGACGTGGATGCCTTCACCCACATGCGCCGGCGCGGCACGAAGAGCGCCGTGATGAGCCCCGCCAACGCGAAGATCGCGAACACGAGCACCCACGGACCGGCTGCGTCGTGGTGGATCGACAGCGACACGAAGCGCTTGACCGACTGGCTGCCATCCGTCGAACCGGACGGTGAGGCGTCGTCGAACGTGATCGTCCCCATCCCCTTCGGGAGGTTCGCCGTCTGGCCGGGCTGCAGCTCGATCGAGTCGACGCCGGTCTTGCCGCCGGTCAGCTGCGTCATGCCGGTCTGATCGAGGGCGTACACCGAGCGGGGCGTGCCGTTGTTGATGCCGAGGTCGCCGGCGTAGACGTTGAGCGTGAGGATCGGGTTCACGAGCGACGGGTAGGCCGAGGTGAAGGCGCCCGTGCTCATCTTCACGCTGGTCGGGTAGAAGAAGCCGACGAGGCCGAGCTGCTCGGGCAGTCCGTCCGGGACCTTGATGACGCCGAGGGACGTCATGTTGGCGTCCTGTGGGAGGAACGGCACCGAGTCGTGGAAGACGACGTCGCCGTCGGCGTTGCGCACCGTCACGGTCGGGGCGTATCCGTTGCCGAGGAGGTAGATGCGGTCGCCGACGATGCTCAGCGGGTGGTTGACCTCGATCTGCTGAGCCTGGCGCGTCCCGCCGTCGAGCTGCGTCGTGACGTGCGCGACGAAGTCGCCCGCCTGGCCGGAGCCGGCGGTGCCGTAGGGCTGGTAGGTGACGTCGAACTTGTCGAGCGACAGCGTGAACGGCGTGAGGGTGTCGGAGTTCACGAACCGCCCGGGGTCGAACGAGTCGTAGTCCGTCAGCGCGTCGACGAACGTCTGCCCCTCGACGACGACGCGCTGGCCGGTGTAGGTGAGGCCTCCGCCGATGCCGACCGCGAGAAGCACCCCGACGAGGGATGCGTGGAACACGAGGTTGCCCGTCTCGCGCAGGTACCCGCGTTCGGCGGAGACGGAGAAGACGCCCTTGCCGTCGTAGCGCTCGACGCGATACCCGGCGCGCCGCAGCTGCTGCTGGGCGACGTCGATCGCGTGTTCCGCCGCGATCGCGCCGTCTGCTTCGGGCGCCAGGGTCGTGGACGACTCGACATGGTCGGAAAGGCGGGACAGACGCGCCGGAGTCCGCGGCGGCCGGGCGCGCAGCGCCTGCCAGTGGTGCTTCGTCCGCGGGATGACGCAGCCGATGAGCGAGATGAACAGCAGGATGTAGATCGCCGAGAACCAGGCCGACGTGTAGACGTCGAACATCTGCATCTTGTCGAGGATCGGGAACAGCGACGGGTTGTTCTGCTTCCACTGCACGACGCCGTTGGGGTCGGCGCTGCGCTGCGGCACGATCGACCCGGGCACGGCGGCGATCGCGAGCAGAAGGAGGAGCACGAGCGCCGTGCGCATGCTGGTCAGCTGACGCCAGCCCCACCGCATCCACCCGACGAAGCCGAGCTTCGGCGACGTGACGGAATCGTCGGTCTCCACGCCGTCGACGGCGTCCGCCGGTCGCAGCGGGTCCGTTGCGGCGCTCGTCGCGCGGTCGTCAGAGCGGGAGCGGGACACTGCCGATCACCCCTTGCAGTTGAGACATGAATGCGGTCCAGACGCCGGTCACCATCAGCACGCCGAGGATGACGAGGAGGCTGCCGCCGATGAGGTTGACCGCGCGGATGTGACGACGCAGGAACGTCAGCGACCGGGTCGCCCAGCCGAATCCGAGGGCGATGAGGACGAACGGGATGCCGAGCCCCAGCGAGTACGCGAGCCCCAGGAGCGCCCCGCGGGCCGGGTCTCCGAGGTTCCACGACACCGAGATGATCGCCCCGAGCGTCGGACCGATGCAGGGCGTCCAGCCGATGCCGAGCGCGAGGCCCAGCAGGGGTGCGCCGATGAGGCCGATGTCGCCGCGCACCTGCGGATGGACGGTGCGCTGCGCGAACCCGAACAGCCCGATGAAGACGAGGCCGAGAATGATCACGACGACGCCCAGGATGCGCGTGATGATGTCGGAGTACTGCAGCAGGAACTGACCCACGGTTCCGCCGAGGATCGTCATCGACACGAAGACGACGGTGAACCCGGCGATGAACAGCACCACCCCGAGGAGGAGCCTGCGGCGGCCCGGCATCCCGGCCGCGGTGCTCGCGCCCGTCTCCGATCCGGCCCGCGGCTGCACCGCTCCCCCGATGTAGCCGAGGTAGCCCGGCACGAGCGGCAGCACGCACGGCGAGAGGAACGACAGCAGCCCTGCGGCGACGGCGATCGGCAGTGCGAGCCACAGCGCCCCGTCGGCGATGAGGCCGCTGAGGCTCACGAGTTCTCCGAGAGCACGGTGTTCACGATCGTGGTCAGGATGGAGGGTTCCGGCAGCTCGCCGATGATGCGCGCCGCGACGCGGCCCTTCTGGTCGAGCACGATCGTGATCGGCGTCGAGGTCAGCGGAGTCGCCTTGGAGAAGTCGAACTTCACCTGGCCGTCGTTGACCGCGATGATGCTGGGGTACGACACCTTGTATGTCTGCGCGAACGCCTGCGAGGTCTCCGCCTGATCCCGGATGTTCACGCCGAGGAACGACACCTTCTTGCCGGACAGATCCGAGACGGCCTTGTCGAGACGCGGCGCTTCGGCCCGGCACGGACCGCACGAGGCGTACCAGAAGTTCACGACGAGGACGTCGCCGGCGTAGTCGCCGCTGGCGACCGTCTTGCCCGCATCCGTCGTGCCGGTGAACGTCACCGCGTCACCGCGGTCGGCGGGCGCGATCTCCTTCGTCTGGAAGCCGTCGGCCGCGACGAACCCCTTGTTGCTGCCCTCTTTGTACTGGGCGGCGAGCGGGTTGTCGCCCGTGCAGGCGGCGAGCCCGCCGGCAAGCAGCACGGCGAGGGCGACGGATGCCGCGGCCTTCACACCCCGGCTGATTCCGCCGGCCGCTCCCGATCGCTGAGCCTGTCGAAGTGTCATACCGCCCCCACATCCACGGCACCCGCGGTGACCGCGGGCTCTGCATAGGCGACCTCGGCCCACGAGCCGGGACCGCCCTCGAAACTCGTGACGCTCGACAGCGTGCACCGCCTCTTCGCGGGGTTGTGCTTGAGCGGCTCGCCGGCGATGGCGAGGTGGGTGATCCAGATCGGCAGCTGGTGGGAGACGATGACGACGTCGCCGCTCGCGGTGCGGTTCCAGGCATCCGCCATCGCCGCCTGCATGCGTGCGACGACCTGCGTGTACGGCTCGCCCCAGCTCGGGACGGAAGGCCTGACGAGGTAGCGCCAGTTGAGCGGATTGAGGACGGCGCGCTTCATCCGCTTGCCCTCGAACGCGTTGGTGGGCTCGATCACGCGCTCGTCGACGAGCGGTTCGATGCCGAAGAGCTCCTCGAACGGCTCCGCCGATTCGCGGGTGCGCTGCAGCGGCGAGCACACGAGCGCCCCGATCGGGCGCTCGAGCCCGTGCACGAAGTCGGCGGCCTGCCGCGCCATGTGCCGGCCCGCGACGCTCAGGCGGTAGCCCGGGAGTCGCCCATAGAGCACGCGCGCGGGGTTGTGAACCTCCCCATGGCGCACGAGATGAAGGCGATCAGCGGGCACGACCTCCAGTCTACCGGGGCGTTCTCTCAGCGCCCGCTGAGAGGGAGGCATCCTCTGCGCGTCCACACGGGCGGTTGCCGGGTGCCGCACGCATAATGATGGCGCGACCTGTTCCCGAGACCGCCGACAGGAAGGAGGCCGCGTGCGCAAGCTGCTCATCACCGTGCTGACGATCGTCGGCCTGATCTTCGCCGGCGGCATCGTGTCCGGCGTGGTGTCGACGGCGTCGGCATCCATCAATCCGTGCCCCAAGGCGGCTCCGGCGATGGTCGGCGAGATCGTCGTGCCGCGCGGTCCCGTCGCGGGCTTCTGCCAGGCGCAGCTCGTCAACGCGGCGAAGATCATGAACGCGGCGCGCGACCTCGGGATCGGCCCGCACACGCAGGCGGTCGGCGTCATGACGGCGATCGGCGAGACCCACTTGCGCAATCTCGACTACGGGGATGCCGCCGGCCCGGACAGCCGCGGACTCTTCCAGCAGCGCGACAACGGCGCGTGGGGCTCGTACGCCGACCGCATGGACCCGTACACAGCAGCACGGGCGTTCTTCATCAAGGCGACGAAGGTCGACGGATGGAAGACGATGGAACCGACCGCCCTCGCGCACGCCGTGCAGGTGAACCAGGATGCCGGGTATTACGCCCAGTACTGGACGAAGGCCGAGGAGATCGTCAAGGCGCTCACCCCCACCGCCCGCTGACCGGCGGCGTCACTGCTTGGTGGCGCGCTGGATCGTGCCGACGAGGATGACGCGGTCGGCCTTGTCGCGCGGCGGCGTCTGGCTGTCGTTGCCGTACCGGTTCTGCAGGCGCACGTAGAACGCGCCCTCCGGGTCGGGCACGACCTCGGTGATGCGGCCGGCGACCTCGAGGTAGTGGAACGGGTTCTCCGGGTCGATGATCGACAGCGAGAACGAGTCGTTGTGCTGCAGGTTGCGGAACTTCTGACGGTACGTCGTGTGCGTGAACCGCACGTTCTCGCCGTCGAACTCGAACCACATCGGGTTCACCTGCACGGTGTCGTTCGGGCGGATCGTGCCGAGGTGGCCGTAGTTCGGCTCCTCCAGCAGTCGGCGGTACTCGGCGGGGACGATCGCGTCGGCAGCAGTCATCCCCTCAGTCTTCCGCACCGCGGAGACGGGTCGGGCCGTTCACGTCACCGCCGGAAGCCGCCCTCGCTGTGGATGAGCTGGCCCGTCACCCACGCCGCATCCTCCGAGGCGAGGAAGCGGATGAGGCGCGCCGTGTCCTCGGGCGTCCCGAGACGGCCGGTCGGCTGCCTGGCGGTCAGGAATTCGCGAGTGGATGCATCCATCCAGCCGGTGTCGATCGGCCCGGGGTTGATGAGGTTCGCTGTGATCCCGCGTTCCGCGAGCTCACCGGATGCGGCCTCGACGATGCGGTCGAGCGCGCCCTTGCTCGCACCGTACGGGAGGTTGTGGACGACGTGGTCGCTCGTGAGCGCCACGATCCGGCCTCCATCTGCGGGCGCTTGTGCCGCGAAGGCGCGGATGAGCAGCCACGCCGCGCGCACATTGACCGCGAAGTGGCGGTCGAAGCTCTCCACCGTCGTGTCGGCGATCGAGGAGTCGACGCTCTCGGCGTGCGACAGGACGAGCGCCGAGACGGGCCCGAGCTCGGCTTCGGCCTCGGCGAGCACGCGATCGGGGGTGGCCGGATCCGCGAGGTCGGCCTCGATCCGCAGGGATCCGGCGCCGCGCCGGCGGAGCTCTGCATCCAGTTCCGTCGCGCCCCGCTCCGGGTCACTTCCGAGCGGGACGCGGGCCTCGTAGGCGGTCCAGGTGGTGAACGCGATGTCCCATCCGTCGTCGGCGAGGGCGAGCGCCGTCGCGTGGGCGATGCTGTTGGCGCGGCCGGCGCCGGTGATGAGTGCGGTCTTCCCGGTCATGCGCTGATCGTCTCAGTTTGTCTCGGGTTCGGCGGGGATGCGGCCGCCGTTTCCTCCCCAGGCGGGGGTTCTCCCCCGTTCAGGGCGTCTTTCCACAGGGCATGTTAATAACCCCTTGACCTGGGGTTTCAATGTCGGAGGCTCTCACCAGAATGGGGGTATGAACGCACTCGTCGACGACCTGATCGCGGTGCGGTTGAGCGTCGGCGAGCTCATCGACACGGGCGCCCGAGGCGGCGGGGTGCATGCGGCGTCAGATGACGATCTCGTCGGGGCGATCGCCCGCGCCGGGGACCTCGCCCGAGCCGTCGACGCACTGTTGGTGGAGATGGTCGGGGAACTCGCCGACCGGTCGAGCTCGACGGTGCGGGAGGAGCGGTTGACCACCCGGATGGGATGCCGCAACGTCACCGAACTCGTCCAGCGCCTGACCCGCAACGGGCCGCACACCGCCGCGAAACTCGAACGCGCCGCGAAAGCCACCGCGCTCGCATGGGACCCGGTCACCGGAGCGGGGATGCCGGCACGGCTGCCCGCGATGCGGAACGCTCTGCTGGACGCGGAGACCGGGGTCGATGGGGTGCTCGCCGTCGCCGGTCCCCTGCTCGCCATGCGGGACCGGGTCGGCGTCGAGGGTGTGCTGACCGCGGACGGCCTGCTCGCGGCGGCCGCCCGCGGCGAGGGCCCGGACGGCCTCCCGCCCGCGTGCGCGGACCTGCTCCGTGTCCAGGCGCAGGTGTGGGCGGCGGTCCTCGACCCCGACGGCGCCGAACCGGACGCGCACGCCGCCGCCCGCAGGCGGGGCATCACCTTCGGCACCGCCCGCGACGGCGTCATCCCCATCCGCGGTGCACTGCTGCCCGAGGTCGCCGCGCAACTCGTGCGCATCCACGACGCCACCACCTCCCCGCACGCCGTCCGCTTCCACGACACGGAGTCACCTCCCGCCCACGACGTCCCGCGGGACGACCGCACCGGCCCGCAGAAGCTGCACGACGCCCTCGCCGCGGCGCTCACCGTCGCCGCCGCCAGCCGCGACCTGCCCACCATCGGCGGCGCCGCCCCCACCCTCATCGTCTCCATCCGCGAAGAAGACCTCACCGCGAGCACCGGGCGGGCCTGGCTCGAAGGGTCCGCCGAGCCCGCATCCATCTTCACCGCCCGCCACGTCGCCTGCGCCGGCGTCATCCAACGCGTCACCCTCGCCGGCAGCGGCCGCATCGTCCGGCTCGGCACCGAGGAACGCGTGTTCAACCGGTACCAGCGCCGGGCGATCGCGCTCCGCGACGGCGGCTGCATCATCCCCGGCTGCGGCGTCCCCGCCGGCTGGTGCGAGATCCACCACGTCACCGA
>NZ_JASXSZ010000002.1 GCF_030315975.1 Microbacterium candidum
CCCCAGTCGGCCGGCCCGCCCCATGCCATGCCCCGGCGCGTGTGCGAGGCTGGAGCGCATGAAGGCCTGGGTCGTGCGATTCGCGTCGCTCTACGTGTTCGACGTCGTGGTGCTCCTCCTCATCGGCGCGATTCTGCCGAGCGTGCGCGTCGGCTGGGCGGCTCTGTGGGCGAGCGTCATCCTCACCGCCCTCACGGTCTGGATCAAGCCGGCCCTCACGAACGGCTTCCGCAAACGCGCGGCGAAGACGGCGCGCGACCGCACGAAGGCGGGCGAGGCCGTCGTGCAGGGCGTGCTCGTCTTCCTCGTCGAGCTGCTCGTGTGGCTCGTCGTCGTGTGGTTCTCCGGCGTCCGGGTTACCGGGTTCTTCTGGGGTTACGTCCTCCCGCCGCTCTTCCTCCTGGTCGCGTGGGCGATCTACTCGGCGATCGACGACCGCATCGAGGCGCGCGCGGGCGCGCTGTACGACCGGTCGACGGGCGCGGAGACCGACGCTGTCGATCCACCGCATCCTCGATCGTCATCATGACGTCACATCCCCACGGAAGGACGGATCATGCGTTACACACTCCTCCTGCAGTACCCCGAGATGACCGCGGACGATCTCAGCCCTGAGGCGCTCGCCGAGGGCATGCGCGCGTTCGACGAATACGCGAAGGCGCTGGATGCCGCGGGCGTGCTGCGCAGCGCCGAAGTGCTGCAGCCCTCCGCAGCGTCGACGACGGTGCGCGTGCGCGACGGCGAGCTCGTCGTCCAGGACGGCCCTTTCGCCGATACCAAGGAGCAGCTCGGCGGCTCGTTCGTCATCGAGGTGCACGACCTGGATGCCGCGATCGAGTGGGCGTCGAAGGCGCCGTCGGTCGCGTGGGGCGCCGTCGAAGTGCGCCCGGTCGCCACCCGCTTCGCGGCCGGCGCCTGGCAGGGCGCGGCCCCGGTCCAGTAGGCGCCGGGCGGTCCACGTATGACGGACGATGCCGAGGCCCGGGCGGCCGCTGAACGCGCCGTCCGGGCCTCCTACGGCCGGCTCGTCGCCCTCCTCGCCTCGAGCACGGGCGATCCGGCCCTCGCGGAGGACTGCCTCGCCGACGCGCTCGAGCGCGCGCTCCGCACGTGGCCCGCATCCGGCGTGCCGGACAACCCCGAAGGATGGCTGCTCACCGTGGCTCGAAACCGGCTCCGCGACGTGCTCGGCTCGGCCGCGCGCCGCACGGGTGCGCCGCTCGACGACGCCGAGGCTGCGGCGAGCGACCTCGACGTCGCCGAGCTCATCGAGCGCGCCGACGCCATCCCCGACCGGCGGCTCGAGCTGCTGTTCGCGTGCGCGCACCCTGCCATCGATCCCGGCATCCGCACCCCGCTCATGCTCCAGACGGTGCTCGGCTTCGACGCCGCCCGCGTCGCCGCGGCGTTCGACGTCGAGCCGGCGGCGATGGCGCAGCGGCTCGTGCGGGCGAAGCGCAAGATCCGGGACGCCGGCATCCCGTTCGCCCTCCCCACCCGCGCCGACATGCCCGCCCGCACGACCGCCGTGCTCGAGGCGATCTACGGCGCCTACGCCATCGACTGGCTCGACGCCCACGACGACACGCGCACGTCGATCGCCGACGAGGCGCGGTGGCTCGCCGTGCTGACCGCGACGCTGCTGGAGGCGGATGCCGAGGCGTGGGGGCTCGCGGCCCTCCTCACCCTCGCGCAGTCGCGCGCCCCCGCGCGAGCGACGGTCCCGTGGCCGCCGCTGGATCAGCAGGACACCTCGCTGTGGGACCGGGAGCTCATCGCCGAGGGCGAGGCGCTCCTGCACCGGGCGTCCCGTCTGGGGCAGCCGCACGGCCGGTTCCAGCTCGAAGCCGCGATCCAGTCGGTGCACTGCGACCGCGCCCGCACCGGCGTGGTCGATCGCGAGGCGCTCCTGAAGCTGTACCGGGCGCTGGTCCGGATCTCCCCCACGCGCGGCGCGCGCGAGGCACGTGCCGCGGTCGAGGGCGCCTCCTAGGCCGGCTCGGTCAGAGACGCCAAGGCGCGCGCCGCGCTCCGGATCAGGGTCGCCGCCGCCTCATCGTCACGATCGACGAGCCACGCGAGGGTCAGTCCGTCGGTGAAGGCCACGAGCATGCGGGCGACCGTGGGCAGCGGTAGCGACCAGCGCGTTCCTGAGTGCGCGGCCGCGAGCTCCAGGGATGCCTCCGCGATGCGCGCGTACTGCGCATACTGCTCGCGCGCCATCTCGGGGCGGGTGCGGACGGCGAACTGGGTGAGCTCGAGCATCGCCTGTTCGTACTCGGGCGCGCTGCGAAGGTGCTCGAAGTAGCCGGTGAGCCCCGCCTCGATCAGCTCCTGCATGGGGCGCCCGGCCAGCTCCTGCGGGAGGACCGCCGTCTCCTCGCGGGAGATCACCTCGGCGATCAGCTCGTCGAGCAGCTCGTCCCGCGAGTCGAACGCGTAGTGGAAGCTCGCGAGCGACATCCCCGCCTCCGCGACGATGGCGCGGGTGGATGCCGCGGCGAGGCCGCGCTCGGCGACGACGCGCATCGCCGCCGCCAGCAGGCCCGCGCGACGGGCCGCGACCGGAGTTCGCGCCATGGATGCTCCTGTTCGGTACTCGGCTGCGACTTCTGTCCTCGGTTGCGACGGAAGTCGTCACTGCCTAGAGTAGCCGAGTGGGACACTCGTCCCACTCTGTTCACGACACGACGGACATCGATGTCCGCCCGGGAGACGACGATGCCCCACGAACACCTCACGCACCCCAGCGCCGCCGACCTCGCCGCCCGCATCCCGCGCGGCTTCCTGATCGGCACCGCGACCGCGTCCGCACAGATCGAGGGCGCGATCCGCGAGGGGCGGCGCACGCCCAGCGTGTGGGACCGCTTCGCGGAGCAGCCGGGGCGGATCCTCGACGGCAGCACGACCGCTGTCACGGCCGACCACTTCCACCGCCACGCCGAGGACGTCGCGCTCATGTCGCGCCTCGGCGCCGACGCATACCGGTTCTCGCTGGGGTGGACGCGTCTCCAGCCCACCGGGTCCGGCCCGCTCGATCCGGAGGGGGTCGCGTTCTACGACCGACTGCTCGACGAGCTGCACGCGGCCGGCGTCTCCCCGTTCGCGACGATCTCGCACTGGGATCTGCCCGAGGAGTACGCGCACGGATGGCTCGACCGCGACACCGCCGCCCGCCTCGGCGACTTCGCAGCGCTCGTCGGCGAACGGTTCGGCGATCGCGTCGACGCGTGGATCACGATCAATGAGCCCGCCACGGTGACGCTCAACGGATACGCGCTCGGACTGCACGCACCGGGCCACAGCCTCCTGTTCGACGCGCTCCCGACGGTGCACCACCAGCTGCTCGGGCACGGCCTCGCCGTCCAGGCCCTGCGCGCGGCCGCGGTGCGCGGCGCGATCGGCATCTCCAACGCGCACACGCCGGTGATGCCCGCGAGCGCGACGGAGGAGGATGCGGTGATGGCGATGCTCTTCGACATCGTCCACAACCGGGTCTTCGCGGACCCCGTCCTCATCGGTCGCTATCCCGAGGTCCCGGCCGAGCTCGCCGACCTCTTCGGATCGCTCGCCGACGTCCCCGCCGACGACCTCGCGATCATCGCCGAGCCCATCGACTTCTACGGGCTCAACTACTACATGCCGAGCGTCATCGCCGCGGGCGCGGGCACGGGCGACAGCCCGGACGGGATGAGCGATGCGATGGCCGAACTGCCGTTCCGGCTCGAGCCGCTCGAGGGCCACGAGACGACCGGGTTCGGCTGGCCGATCGCTCCGGAGCACTTCGAGACCGTCCTCGGTCAGCTCCGCGAACGCTACGGCGACGCCCTGCCCCCGGTCTTCATCACGGAGAGCGGAGCGAGCTTCGACGACGAGGTGGCGGACGACGGCACGGTCGCCGATCCTCGTCGCACGGACTACGTCGCACGCCATCTGGATGCCGCGCTTCGCGCCGTCGCGCCCGGCGGACAGGCGTTCGGCGTCGACCTGCGCGGCTTCTTCGTGTGGTCGCTGCTCGACAACTGGGAGTGGGCGGCGGGCTTCACCCAGCGCTTCGGGCTCGTGCACGTCGACTTCGCCGACGGCACTCGCACCCCGAAGGAGTCGTTCGGCTTCCTCGCCGAGGTCAACCGCATCCGCGCGGAGGCCTGACGTGACCACGGGCGAGGCGGAGCTCACGACCGAGGCCGTCCGCACCACGCCGGTCAGCCGCACGTGGCTGGTCCTCTTCGCACTCGCGTGGTTCGGGTTCTGGCTGCTGGTCATGCTCCCGGGGCAGTTCATGGTGGTCAAGCTCGCGAGCGTCATCTCCCCCGGCGAGAAGGTGGGCGTCAGCTCGTTCCTCATCGCCGAGATGCAGCTGGCGCTCGTCGTGTTCGTCCCGATCATCGGCTGGCTGTGCGACCGCAGCCGCCCGCGCTTCGGACGCCGGCGCACCTGGGCGCTCGGCGGCCTCATCCTCGCGACCGTGCCGTTCGCGTTCGTCGGACAGCAGCACTCGTGGATCCTCGCCGCTGTGCTCCTCGGCATCGTCGCGATCGGGGAGGCGGCGGTGCTCGTCTCGCTGTCGGCGATCATCGCCGACCGTGTCCCGGTCGCGCAGCGCGGACGAGCATCCGCCGCCATGGGCGTGCCCCAGGTCATCGCGCTGGCCGGCGGCATGATCGTCGTCACCGACCTCGTCGACGGCGTTCCGGAGAGCTGGATGGTGATCGCGCTGCTCGCGCTCGTGACGCCGCTCCCCTTCCTGTTCGCGTACCGGGAAGCCCGTCCCGGCGAACGGGTGCCCGCATCCCACGCCGATCGCGGCCGTCCGCGACTGCGCGGATACCGCGACTTCGGCTGGGCAACACTCTCGCGGGTCCTCGTCAACGTCGGCAATCTCGTCGGGACGACCTATCTGCTGTTCTTCCTGTCGGACGTGCTGAAGCTCCGCGATCCCGACAGCCCGCTCATGGTACTGATCCTCGTCTACCTCGGTGCGTGCGCGCTCGCGTCGTGGGCGGGCGGACTGCTCACCGACCGGTGGCGGTCGCGCCGGGCGCTGGTCGCGGCATCCGCGGGCTTCCAGGCTGCCGCCGCGCTCGTCCTCGCGCTCATCCCCACGTGGTCGGTGAGCATCGTCGCCGCCGTGCTCCTCGGCATCGGCTACGGCCTGTTCCTCTCGGTCGACCAGGCGCTGCTCACCGACCTGCTGCCCGACCCCAGAACTCGAGCTCGGGACCTCGGCTTCGCGAATTCGGCGCAGCAGATCCCGCTCGCCCCGCTGATCGGCTGGGCGGTGCTCTCGGTCGCCGGCTATTCGCAGCTGTACGTCGTCGCCGCTGTCATCATGGCGATCGGCGGCATCTGCGTCTACCGCATCCGCTCCGTCCGCTGACCCGGGCTCGCACGCGGCGCCCCGGCTCAGCGGCCGAGCCGCTGGCGTGCCGTGTTGCGCCCGGGGCCGATCTTGACGTGCGCGGATGCTGCGGCCAGGCCGAACAGCGGCATGTCGCTGTAGACGGCCTCGCTGTCGCCGGGGCGCACCTGGTACGTCTCATGCCACACCCCGACGTCGCCGCTGCCCGCGAACGACTTCTGGAACTCGCGCCACGGTTCGAGGTGCGGCGCGTCCCGGTCGGCCGCGAACCGCTGCAGGTGCTCGGGGCTCTGCCAGTAGGACACCAGGATCGTCGTACGCCCGAACCACGACTCGGACCCGAGCAGCCCGGCATCCGCGTGCTCGGCGAGGTGCTTGAGCATCGGGCCCATGCGGCTCGCGATCCGCGCGACGCGGCCGAGGCGCCACCACCGGTTCGCCCGCATCCCGATGAGGAAGACGGTGATGTCCGCACCGTCGACGTCCGCCGTGTACCGGCCGGAGAACACTTCACGACTCATGACACTCCCTCGCATTTCATTCATAACAACGTTACGTAACGATGTTACACATAGAATGGAGGCGATGGCCAGACCCTCCACCTATGACGACGCCCTGCGCACCCGCCTCCTCGAGGCGACGGCGGATGCTGTCGCCGCCGACGGCCCGGAACGCGTGTCGCTGCGCGACGTCGCGAGCGCCGCGGGCACGTCGACCTCCGCCGTGTACACGCTGTTCGGCGGCAAGGACGGACTGCTCGCGGGCGTCATCGCCGACGGGTTCGCCTCATTCGCCGCGGCGCAGCGCGATGCCGCACCCGGCGGGCTGCGCGCGCTCGGCCTCGCGTACCGCTCCTGGGCGCACACGCATCCGTCGCTCTACCGGCTCATGTTCGGCGGAGCGCTCGCGTCGTACGAGGGCGAGCGGGCGAATGACGCGCTGGATCCGCTCATCGACGCCCTCGCCGCCCGCGGCGCGGCCGACCCGCTGGCAGCGGCGCTCGTCGTCTGGTCGCACGTGCACGGTGCCGTGAGTCTCGAGTTCGCGTGCGTCGCACCGCCCGAGATCGACACGGATGCGGTGTACGCAGACGTCCTGGACGCGATCGAGCGGCTCTGGCCGGATTGAACTGACTTCAGCGGATTCATCAGGTCTTCAGGAGATCATCGGTCGGAGCTCCCGTGACCCCGACCCGTCCCCGCCGCCTCGTCGCGGCCCTCACCATCGTCGGGACGCTCATCGCGGGCGCCGCGGCGAGCGTCCTCGTCGCCGCACCCGCGGAGGCGCACGTGACGACGGTGGCGTACGCCGATCTGGCCCCGTCGGGGGCGACCGGTGTGCGGGCGACGTTCGATCTGCAGTACCAGCTGCTCTCTGCGTCCGTCGCGCAGGAGCAGAACGACCCGGCCCTGTTCACGGCCGCGATCGATCAGCCGATCGAGGGGCAGGAGCAGTCCGTCCTCACCGGGCATGCGGCATCCATCGTCGACTACACGGCCGCGCGCTTCGCCGTGTCCGCCGGCGACGTGCCGTGCCGCCCGCACCTCGACGGCGGGTTCGTCTTCCACCAGCGCGATGCCGCCGACTACGCGCGCTACTCGATCGTCTACACGTGCGGGCCGACGCACGATCGCGGGCACGTCGTGCGCTCCTCGCTCTTCCCCGACCGGGAGGGGATGGTGAAGGACACGAAGACGATCGTCACCTACCGGCTCGACGGACGGAGCGGGAGTGCGGCGCTGGATGCGGGGCATCCCTCGTTCACGACCGAGCAGTCGTGGACCGACCGCTTCGCGGAGTTCTTCCTCCTCGGCGCGAACCACCTGCTCACCGGCATCGACCACATCTTCTTCCTCGTGGCGCTGATCATCAGCTCGCGGCGGCTGCGCGACGTGGTGCTCGCCGCGACGTGCTTCACGCTCGCGCACTCGATCACGTTCCTGCTCGCGGCGCTCGGCCTCGTCCACGTCACCCCGCACGTCGTGGAGCCGATCATCGCGCTGTCGATCGCGGGGGTCGCGGCCACGTATCTGTGGGGTCTGCGCCGCCCGGCGATGATCCCTGCACTCAGCCTCGGCGGTGGAGGGATGATCACGCCGGGGCGGCGCGACGCCGCGAGATCGGCTTACGGCGTTTCGACTCGCTTCGCTCGCTCAGCGACCCTCGAAGAGACTCTGCCCCGCGGGTCGTCGGGCGAGGGAGGAACGACCGAGTCGAGACGCGGCGAGGATCCGCTCGGTCTGAACCGTCAGGACCTCCTGCGCCTCGCGATCGTCTTCTGCTTCGGACTCGTCCACGGACTCGGCTTCGCGAGCGCGATCGGCATCCAGGAGGCGTGGTCGTGGACCCTCCTGTGGTCGCTCCTCGTCTTCAACCTCGGGATCGAGGCCGTGCAGCTCGGCATCATCATCATCGTGTTCCCGCCGCTGCTCCTGCTGCGGCGGCGGGCGCCGCGCGCCGCGCTCTGGGTGAGCGTCGGCATCGCCTTCTTCGTGACGATCTTCGGCCTGGTGTGGGCGGTGCAGCGCCTGCTCGGCGTCGGCCTCGCCTGACGCGGGCACTCGGGCACGGGACTGCCGCGCGGGGCCTCGCGCGCGGGCCTCGGGCACGCTCCGGACCTCGGAGAATCACGCGCGATTCGGAGCGAACGGGGCGGGATCTCCGATCAGCGGCGCGATCTCCGAAATCGGAGGTCAGCGCACCGCGCGCTCGGCCGCCTCCACGACGTTCGTCATGAGCAGGGCGACGGTCATCGGGCCGACGCCGCCGGGGTTCGGCGAGATCCAGCCCGCGACCTCGGCCACCGCGGGGTCCACATCCCCGAACACGCGCGCCTTGCCCGTTTCGGCATCGTCCTCGCGCGTGACGCCGACATCGAGCACGGCGGCTCCCGGCTTCACATCCTCCGCGCGTACGAGGTGCTTGACCCCCGCCGCGGCGACGATGACGTCGGCCTGACGCAGATAGAACGGCAGGTCGACCGTGCCGGTGTGCGTGAGCGTCACCGTCGCGTTGAGCTCCCGGCGCGTGAGCAGCAGCCCGATCGAGCGGCCGATCGTCACTCCGCGACCCACGACGACGATGTGCTTGCCCTTGAGGTCGTAGTCGTTGCGCAGCAGCAGCTCGATGACACCGCGCGGCGTGCACGGCAGCGGCGACGTGATCGGCTCGTTCACATTGAGCACGAGCTTGCCGAGATTCGTCGGATGCAGGCCGTCGGCATCCTTTGCGGGGTCGATCCGCTCGAGGATCGCGTGCGTGTCCAGGTGCTTCGGGAGCGGGAGCTGCACGATGTAGCCGTGGCACGCCGGATCGGCGTTCAGCGCGTCGATCGCCGCCTCGACCTCGGCCTGCGTCGACTCCGCCGGTAGCTCGACCTGGATCGAGTTCATCCCGACCTCGACGGACTGCCGGTGCTTCATGCCGACGTAGAGCTGCGACGCCGGATCGGCGCCCACGAGCACCGTCGCGATGCCCGGGACGACGCCCCGCTCGCGGAGCGCCGCGACGCGCTCGGCGAGTTCGACCTTGATCTGAGCGGCCGCTGCGCGGCCGTCGAGTACTCGTGCGGTCATGGGTGTTCCTCTCCTGTGACCGATCCTGCGAACGAGATCAGCGATTGCCGCCGACACCCCGCGCGCCGCGTCGTGCGCCGACGAGAAATACACGTGTCGACGAGATTCGCTGACGTCGACGGCTGGATGCGGATGGCGGTCGGGATGCGGCGGGCACGCCGCATCCCGGCCGTCATTACTGCTGGAGCCCCGGGTACAGCGGGAAGGCGGCCGTGAGCGCGGCGACGCGGAGTCGGAGCGACTCGACGTCCGCGCCCGGCTGGAGGGCCAGCGCGATCACGTCCGCGACCTCGGTGAACTCGGCATCGCCGAAGCCGCGGGTCGCGAGCGCCGGGGTGCCGATGCGAAGGCCGGACGTCACCATCGGCGGACGCGGGTCGTTCGGCACCGCGTTGCGGTTCACGGTGATGTGGATCTCGTGCAGGAGGTCCTCGGCCTGCTTGCCGTCGATCTCCGCGTCGCGCAGGTCGACCAGAACGAGGTGCACGTCGGTGCCGCCGGAGCGCACCGCGATCCCCGCATCCACCACGTCCTGCTGGGAGAGACGCTCGGCGATGATGTGGGCGCCGCGCAGCACGCGCTCCTGACGCTCCTTGAACTCCGGCGTGCCGGCGAGCTTGAACGCCGTCGCCTTGGCGGCGATGACGTGCATGAGCGGACCGCCCTGCTGGCCCGGGAACACCGCCGAGTTGATCTTCTTGGCGATGTCGGCGTCGTTGGTGAGGATGAAGCCCGAGCGGGGGCCGCCGATCGTCTTGTGCACCGTCGAGGAGACGACGTGCGCGTGCGGCACCGGGTTCGGGTGCAGGCCGGCCGCGACGAGGCCGGCGAAGTGCGCCATGTCGACCCACAGCGTGGCGCCGACCTCATCGGCGATCTCGCGGAACTTCGCGAAGTCGAGCTGACGGGGGTACGCCGACCAGCCGGCGATGATGACCTTCGGCTGGTGCTCGCGGGCGAGGCGAGCGACCTCGTCCATGTCGATGACCGAGGTCTCGGAGTCGACACCGTACGCGACGATGTTGTAGAGACGGCCGGAGAAGTTGATCTTCATGCCGTGCGTGAGGTGGCCGCCCTGGTCGAGCGAGAGGCCGAGCAGCGTGTCGCCGGGCCGGGCGATGGCGTGCAGCACCGCAGCGTTGGCGGTGGCGCCCGAGTGCGGCTGGACGTTCGCGAACTCCGCGCCGAACAGCTCCTTCGCGCGGGCGATCGCGAGCTCCTCGGCGACGTCGACCTCCTCGCAGCCGCCGTAGTAACGGCGGCCGGGGTAGCCCTCGGCGTACTTGTTCGTGAGCACCGAGCCCTGCGACTGCAGGACCGAGACGGGCACGAAGTTCTCCGAGGCGATCATCTCGAGATACCCGCGCTGGCGGTCGAGCTCCCGCTCGAGCACCTGGGCGATCTCGGGGTCGACCTCGGAGAGCGGGGCGTTGAAGAACTGGTCGGTCATGGCTTCCCTTCACGGCTGCGATCGGTAAAAGAACACATCGGCCCAGGCGCGCGGTCGAATGCCGTGAAGTCGCTCCCCGGTGGTGGCCACCTCTGACGCCAGTCGCGACATCCCGAGCATAGTCGAAGAGACCTCTTGTCCGCCCGGACAGGTATTTGTTAGGTTTCCTTACATGAAGCGCATCGTCGCCGCGGCTATCCTCGTCGTGGCGGCGACGGCACTCGCGGCGTGCACTCCCGGGTCCGCCGCATCCGGCCCGCCCCATCGCGAAGGATCCCTCGTGACCGCTGTCGTCCCCCTTCCCGCCTCCCAGAAGACGGATGCCTCGGCCCCCGCGTTCTCGCTCGATGCGACCTCGACGATCCGGGCGCACGCGACGGATGCCGAGGCCACGGCGAAGCTCGCCGTCCAGCTGCTCGGCACGGCGACGGGCCTGAAGCTCGCGACGGGCACGGGCGAAGGCGGAGCGCACGACGTGGTCCTCAAGATCGTCGCGGGCGGTCCCGCGGAGTCGTACACCCTGCGGACGGGTGCGCGCGGCGCCACCGTGACCGGTGCCGACGAGGCCGGCCTCTTCTACGGCGTGCAGACCCTCGTCCAGCTCCTCCACGACCGCGACGGCCAGTGGGAGGCGGCGGCGACCGACATCGCCGACCACCCGCGCTTCGCCTACCGCGGCGCGATGCTCGACATCGCCCGCCACTTCTTCCCGGTCGACGTGGTCAAGCACTACATCGACGGCGCCGCATCGCTGAAGCTCAACATCCTCCACCTCCACCTGACCGACGACCAGGGCTGGCGCATCCAGATCGACTCCCGGCCGAAGCTCACCGAGCTCGCCTCCACGACCTCGATGAGCGGGGATCCCGGCGGCTTCTACACGGAGGCCGACTACGCCGAGATCGTCGCCTATGCGGCATCCC
Organism: Microbacterium candidum; assembly: GCF_030315975.1. Taxonomy (GTDB): domain Bacteria; phylum Actinomycetota; class Actinomycetes; order Actinomycetales; family Microbacteriaceae; genus Microbacterium; species Microbacterium candidum. The sequence goes on from NZ_JASXSZ010000002.1 coordinate 11,311, forward strand.
GCCACATGACCGTCGTACCGGAGATCGACCTGCCGGGGCACACGCACGCGATCGGCCTCGCGTACCCGGAGATCGCCGAGCCGCCGGTGGTCCTCCCCGAGATCGTGCAGTGGAAGCAGGAGATCCCCGTCGAGGGCAAGCCCTACACGGGCTTCGGCGTCGGCTTCTCCTCCCTGAAGATCCACGACGAGGCGACGTACGCGTTCGTCGAGGACGTCGTCCGCGAGCTCGCCGCGATGACCCCGGGGCCCTACCTCCACATCGGCGGAGACGAGCCGCACGCCGTCGCCCCCGCCGACTACGCGGAGTTCATGTCGCGCGTGACGAAGATCGTCGCGGCCACAGGCAAGACGCCCATCGCGTGGCACGAGGCGGGCGCCTCCCCCGACCTCGCCCACGGCACGATCGGGCAGTACTGGAACTACCTCGTCCCGCAGGCGGACAACGCCGCGAAGACGCTCGAGTTCGCGAAGAACGGCGGCAAAGTCATCATGTCCCCCGCCGATGTCGCCTACCTCGACATGAAGTACGACGACTCCACGACGCTCGGCCTCACGTGGGCCGACGGCCCGACGAGCGTCCAGCGCTCGTACGAATGGGAGCCGACGAAGATCGTCGACGGTCTCAGCCCGGACGCGATCCTCGGCGTCGAGGCGCCGCTGTGGTCGGAGACCCTCCGCACCAGCGGCGACATCGACTCCATGGCGTTCCCGCGCCTCGCGTCCGCGGCCGAGGTCGCGTGGTCGCCGGAGACCGCCGCCGGTCGCGGGTGGGATCCGTTCCGTGCACGCGTCGCCCAGCTCGGGCCGCTGTGGACGCGCGAGGGCATCCACTACGACGCCTCTCCCGAGATCGCCTGGATCACGAAGTGACCGTCGACCGGGTCATCCACTCCGTCCGTCGTGCGGACGCTCCCGCTGGAGCGCCCGTCGACGGGTGGGTCGCCTTCGACGCGGGAGTCGTCTCGCACGCCGGCACGGGGGATGGATGGCGCGCCCTCGCGCCGCGCGACGCGGTCGACGGCGGCGGCGCGCTGCTCGTTCCCGGGTACGTCGACATCCACGGGCACGGCGGGGCGCGCGCGTCGTTCGACGACGGCCCGGAGGCCGTCGCTGCGGGCCGCGCGCTGCACCGTGCGCACGGCACGACGAGGGCGGTCGTGTCGCTCGTCACAGCGTCGGTCGCCGACCTGGCCGTGCGGGCCGCGATGGTCGCCGATCTCGTGGAGACGGATGCGACGATCCTCGGCTCGCACCTCGAGGGCCCGTTCCTCGACGCCGGCCACAAGGGCGCGCACACCGAGTCGCTGCTGCGCGCGCCGGCCCCGGCCGACATCGACCTGCTGCTCGAGGCGGGGCGCGGCACGATCCGCCAGGTGACCCTCGCACCCGAGCTCGAGGGCGGCATGGAGGCGGTGCGCCGCTTCGTCGATGCCGGCGTCGCGGTCGCGGTCGGGCACACCGATGCGGACTACGAGACGGCTCAGCGCGCGTTCGATGCGGGCGCGACGATCCTCACGCACGCATTCAACGCGATGCCCGGCATCCGCCACCGCGCACCGGGACCGATCTCCGCGGCGCTGCACGACGAGCGCGTGACACTCGAGCTCATCGCCGACGGCATCCACGTGCACCCCGCCGTCATGCGGATCGCGTTCGCCAGCGCACGGACCGCCGACGGCCGCACCCGGATCGCCCTCATCACCGACGCGATGGCGGCCGCGGGAGCCGGCGACGGCCACTACGTCCTCGGCGGGCTCGCCGTCGACGTCGAGGACGGGGTCGCCCGGCTCGCCGGCGGCGGATCGATCGCCGGGTCGACGCTCACGCAGGATGCCGCCGTCCGGCGCGCCGTGCGCGAGGTCGGCGTCCCCCTCGCCGACGCCGTGTCCGCGGCGACGAGCGTGCCCGCCGGGGCGATCGGCCGTGGCCACGATCTGGGGTCGCTGCATCCTGGATTCCTCGCCGATGCGCTGCTGCTCGACGACGACCTCGGCGTCACCGCCGTATGGATCGGCGGCGAACCCGACTGAGTCCGCGTCAGGGTACGCGTCAGGGTGACTCAGCCGGGCCCGCCTCCGGCGTTTGGGGCCGCCGGTGTGCCGCCCGCAAGAGGCCGATGGACCGACCGGGCGCACGGTCTTGGGGATGTGCATCGGTGCATCTGGCCTCCTCACGGACGACGGGAGGCGGGGCCTCGGCCGGTTCTCCCCCGAGCCCGGCCGGGCCCCGCGGACGTGTCCCCCCGGACTTCGCCGCTCCGCACTCCGCCCCCCATGTGACGAACAACCCCCCGTTCGCGGGGTGCGGTCTCCACACCATGAGACGACGGATGACGCGTTCTATGACGCGACTTCCAGAAATTCTTCGAAAAATCTCGGATGCGGGCCCCGAGGCCCCGAAAAGCCCGTGAAATCGCGGATCAGGCTTGGCCGATCGAGGTCCGGCACGCGAGAATCGAGAGGCCGCGACGCACCCGATCCCCGCGGCACCAAGAGGACATGTCACCCGACGACACCCGCTCGGCCGCGCCCGATCTCACGGAGATGAGCGACGGCGATCTCGTGCTGCGCTCGCGCTCGGGAGACACCGCGGCGTTCGGCGAGCTCTGGCGCCGGCACTACAGGTCCGGCATCGTCGCCGCCCAGTCGATCACCTCCAGCATCGACGCCGACGATCTCGTCCAGGAGGCGTACGCGCGCATCTTCCAGGCGATCAAGCGCGGGGGCGGGCCCACCGGGGCCTTCCGCGCCTACCTCTTCACGAGCATCCGCAACACCGCGGCCGCGTGGGGGCGCGCACGCAAGGAGACGGCGATCGACGAGCTGGATGCCGTCGAGGACCCCGCCGCGAGCGCGCACGCCACCGACGAGGCGCTCGACCGCAGCCTCACCAACCAGGCCTTCCGGAGCCTCCCCACCCGCTGGCAGGAGGTGCTCTGGTACACGGAGATCGAGCAGCTGAAGCCCGCCGAGGCCGCTCCCCTGCTGGGGATGAGCGCGAACGCCGTCGCGCAGCTCGCCGTCCGCGCACGCGAGGGCCTGCGCGAGGCGTGGATCCAGGCGCACCTGCGCTCGGTCGAGGACGGCTCCGAGTGCCAGTACACGATCGAGAAGCTGGGCGCGCATGCGCGCGGCAACCTGGGCCTGCGGGCCCGCAAGCGCATCGACGCGCACATCGCCGAGTGCCCGCGCTGTGCGATCGTCGCCTCCGAGGCGGACGAGGTCCAGCGGCGTCTCGCGCTGGTGCTGCTTCCCCTCTTCGTCGGCGCCGGCGGCGCGGCCGCCTACCTCGCCTCGCTGCAGTCCGGCGGCGCGGCTCTGGTCGCGGTGGCCGGGATGCCGTCATCCGTCGTCGCAGGAGCCGTCGTCGCCGGGTCCGCAGGCACGACAGGCACCGCAGGCGCCGGCGGTGCGGTCGCGACGGCCGGCTCGGCCGCCGCAGGCTCGGGCGGTTCCGGCGCCGGATCTGCAGCCGCCGGATCCGCCGGTTCAGCGAGCGGTTCCGCCGGCACCAGCGGCACCGTCGCCGCGGTCGCAGCCACGGCAGCCGGCGTTCTCGTCGCCGGTGCGGTCGCGGTCGCGGTCGTCCTTTCGGCGAACTCCTCGCCCGCCCCGGCCGGAGCGGCGGCGAAGGCCCCCATCGCGACGCACGCCCCCGCGACGGTACCCGCGCCGGCACCCACCCCGGCTCCCGTCCCGCCGGTTGCACCCGTTGCGGCCCCCGTCTCCCCGGTCGCTCCCGCTCCCGCGGCGCCGGTCGCTCGCCGTGCGGCACCGCCCGCACCGGCGCCGGTCGCATCCGCGCCCACGGCGCCGCCGGCTGCTCCGCCGACGACTCCCCCGACGCCCGTGCCCCCGGCTCCGGTGACTCCCGGACTCGTCAGCGTGCAGGTCGCTTCCGGCGGCGGCAACGCGGTCACGATCACGGCGACCGTCCGAACGACCCCCGGTGCGACCGTAACGGCGACAGCGCGCGGCTTCGTGCGGGGATCGGCGACGGCAGGCCCCGACGGTCTCGCCACCGTGGTCATCGTGCCCAAGGTCGCGGACGTCGTGCAGAACACGACCGTGTCGTTCGCGGTGCCCGGTGCGGCGCCCTTCGAGATGGCCATCGCGGATCTCATCGCCGCCGCCGGCTGAATCGCGCGGCATCGGCCGGCCGTAGACTGGAATCCATGCCCGAACACCCCCAGGAACTCCCCGCCGGGACCCGGCCGCCGCTGTCCGCCGTCGACCTCCTCGCGTTCGTGTGCGAGCTCTTCGCGTTCGGCACGCTCGCGTTCTGGGGCTTCGCCGGCTTCCGGTTCCCGTGGAACATCGTGGTCGGCATCGGGGCTCCCGTGATCGCGATCCTCGTCTGGGCGCTGTTCGTCTCGCCGCGCGCCGTCTTCGCCGTCCACCCGTTCGTGCGCGCGATCGTCGAGCTCTTCGTCTACCTCGCAGCGACCCTCGCGCTGTGGGACATGGGCCTGCCCTGGGTCGGCGTCGGCTTCGCCGTCGTCGCGGTCACGGTCGGAGTCATCGCCGGCCGCCGCCGCTTCACCTGAGCCACCGCATCCCCGTACGTCGAAGCCCCCGGGTCCGAGAGGAACCGGGGGCTTCGCCGCATCCTGGGCCCGCTACTTCACGCTGCCCGCCGTGAGCCCGCTCACGAGGCGCTTCTCGATGATCATGAACAGCACGACCACCGGGAGGATCGCGACGATCGACACGGCGAAGACGTACTGCCACGACGTGGCGTACTGTCCGACGAACTTCGTCAGCGCGACCGACAGAGGCTGGTTGTCGGCCGTCTGCAGGATGACGAGGGATGCCGCGAACTCGTTCCAGCACGCCACGAACGTGAAGACGATCGCGGTGACGATCCCCGGCCACACGAGCGGCAGGTTGATGCGGAAGAGCACCGTGAACCTCCCCGCGCCGTCGATCTGCGCGGCCTCGTCGACCTCCCTCGGCACTCCCGCGAAGAAGGAGTGCATGATCCACACCGCGAACGACAGGTTGAACGCCGCGTTGATGAGGATCATCGCGAGCCACGTGTCGATGAGCCCGATCGAGAAGAACTGCCGGAACAGGCCCGACGTCAGCACGGCCGGCTGGAGCATCTGCGTGACGATCACGAGGAAGAGGAACACCATCCGCCCCGGGAACCGGAAGCGCGCCGTGTAGTAAGCGGCGGGGAGCGCGACGATCAGCACCAGCAGCGTCGCGAACACGGCGATGACGATCGTCGAGATCAGGTTGTGGAACAGCGGGGTCTCCGGCGTCGACCACATCGAGAGGTAGTTGTCCCAGTGCCACTCCTCGGGGAAGTAGGTGGGGTTCACCGACCGGATCTGCGCCTGCGTCTTCACCGACCCGAAGAACATGATGAGGTACGGGAGGATGAAGAACACCGCCACGACCAGCCCCGCGAGCATGCGCCAGAGCACACGCGAAATGGTGATCTGGTCCGCGGTGTAGCGCCGCTTGCGGCCCGGCTGGCGGCGGCTGGGGGGTGCGCCGGTCGTGACCATCGCACGGGTCTCGGTGACGGTCACGCTCAGACCTCCTTCATGGGCTTGACGACCTTCACGTACACCGCGACGATCAGGATGACGATGAGGAACGCGACGACCGACAGCGCGCTCGCGACGTCGACCTTGTGCTGGTTCTGGATGTACTTGAAGATCAGCGTCATGAACGTGTCCGCGTCGTATCCGGGTATCGATCCGGTCATGACGCGCAGGATCGGCAGCGAGTTGAACACGTTGATGATGTTGATCAGGATGGCGACGGCCAGCGCCGCGCGCAGCTGCGGCAGCACGACAGTGAAGTAGGTACGGGTGGGGCTCGCGCCATCCACCTTCGCCGCCTCCAGCGTCTCGGTCGGCACAGTCTGGAGACCGGCGAGGATCGTGTACGTCGTGAACGGCAGCGACACGAAGATGGCGACCGCGATCGACCACGCGAAGGCGGTCCCCGGGTTCTTGGTCCAGCCGAACCCCTGCGGGTCGCCGACGAGGCCGATGTCGTAGAGGAACTTGTTGATGATCCCGAAGTACGGCTCGAGTCCGTAGAACACGACCATCGTGGTCATGACGACGGATGCGGCCCACGGGATGATGACGATCATCCGGACGAAGCGCCGGCCGGGGAACGCCTTGTTGAGGATCTGCGCGAGCACGAGCGACAGGACGACCGTGATGGCGACGACCACGACCACCCAGACGACCGTGCGGAAGAAGATCGGCCAGAAGTAGGGGAAGGTGAAGACCTCGAGGTAGTTGTCGAAGCCGGCAGACCCCTTGTCGATCCCGGCGATGTCGATATGCCGCGTCGAGTTGTAGAACATCATCCCGGCGGGGAAGAAGACGACGCCGACGATGAGCAGGAGCGCCGGCGCGAGCCACGGCAGAGCGTGCAGCAGGTCGCGCCCGCCAGGCTTGCGCTGACGCGGGGACGAGTCGGATACCGCGGCCTTCCCGGGGCGAGGGCGGCCATCGGCCGCCCCCGCCTGGTTCGGCGACGCATCGGTGGTGGTGCTCATGCGAGTGTCACCGAACCTTTCTGAGATGTGTCAGCCCTTGTCAGCGACGGCCTGGATCGAGTTCAGGACGTCCTGGGTCGGCTTCGTCTGGATCTGACCGAACAGCGACTTGAAGGCGCCATCCGTAGCGTCCCACTTCGGGTTCGTCGACGGGTAGAACTTCGCACTCGGCAGGACCTCGAGGAACGGCTTGAGGTCGGCCTCGCCGTCGAGAGCGGTCGCACCCGACTTCGTCACGGGCAGGAAGCCCTCCGACTGCACCCACGGCACGTAGACGTCCTTCGCGTAGAAGTAGTCGAAGAACTTCTGGATCGCCGCCTTCTTGTCGTCCTTGTTCTTGAAGGCCATCAGCTGGTCCTCGACGCCGAGCGTCATCGCGCTGCCGTCCTTCGTCGGGATCGGGACGATCGAGTAGTTCAGCGAGGGGTTCTTCTCCTTGATCTGGCCGACGGTCGGCGGCAGGCCCACCTGCATGCCGATCTTGCCCTGGATGAAGATGTCGAGCAGCGGCGTGCGGTTCGTCGAGCCCGGGTCCTTCTCGGTGGCGCCGGCGTCGATCATCTTCTTGATCTGGTCGCCGCCGGGGAGGTTCGAGCTGTCGCTCACCATGATCTTGTCTGCGTTGCCGAAGGTCCCGCCGCCGCCCCACAGCCACACGGCCGCCTCGGCCTGCGCCTCTTCGGAGCCGAGCGGCATGCCGTAGCCCGCGATGCCGTTGCCGAGCTTCGAGATCGCGACCGCGGCGGTCAGCTCCTCGTCCCACGTCTTCGGCGGCGCGGCGATGCCCGCCTGCTTCAGCAGGTCGTTGTTGACGAACAGCGCACGCGCCGACGCGATGAACGGGAGCGCGTAGGGGGTGCCCTTGTACTCCTCGTTCTTCACGAACGCGTCCTGGAAGTCGGAGAAGGTCGACGAGGACACCACGTCCTTCGCCTTGTACAGCAGGCCGTCGGTCGCGTAGCCGACGAACGGGCCGCCGTTGTAGATGTCGGGCGTCTGACCGCCCTGGATCTTGGTCGAGATGACCGTCGCCAGGTTGTCCCAGGACTCGACCTGGAGCTTGACCTTGATGTCCGGGTACTTCTTCTGGAACCCGTCGATGACCTTGTTCCAGTTCGCCTGGGTCTTGTCCGAGTAGCTCGGCACCAGCATGTTCAGGGTCGTCGTGCCGTTCGCCGAGCCGCCGCTGGTGCCGCCGCCGAACCCGCACCCCGTGAGCGCGAGTGCCGCGGTGGCCGCGATGGCGGCACCACCGAGGAGGTGGGTCTTCTTCATGTGCTGCATCCTCACTGTGTGTGCAAGTGATCTGGAGTTCGGCGGCGTCCTCGCCGGCCTGCGGATGCAGATCCGTCGGCTTCGTCGCCTGATTCCTGTTTTGTTAGGAACCCGTGCATAATCTCAAGTGTCTGACACTATGCGCAGGTTTCAATCATAGAACTGATTGAAACAAGTTGCTACGATCAGTTTCGCTCAGACTTTGCGATCATTTGAACAGTCCTACCGGAAAAGCTGCGCACAACGGCCCGCGCGCCGACACACTGAACCCGACTGGCCGAGCACGAGGAGCCGCCATGACAGATCCCATCCCCACCCCGAGCGCGGAGCGCGCCGAGCACATGGCCCGCGAGCTCGCCTCGCAGCCGGAGATGTGGGAGCGCATCCTGCACCTCGACGCCGCTCGGGCAGGTCTGCCCGCCCCGGGGCGTCGCGTCGCCGTCGTGGGATGCGGAACCTCGTGGTTCATGGCCCAGTCCTACGCGGTCGCGCGCGAGGACGCGGGCGGCGGCGTCACAGACGCGTTCGCGGCATCCGAGTTCTTCGCCGACCGCGAGTACGACGATGTCATCCTGCTCTCCCGGTCGGGCACCACCACGGAGGTGCTGGAGCTCGCCGACAGGCTCAAGGGCCGCGTGTCGACGATCGGGATCGTCGGGGATGCCTCGTCCCCGCTCGTCACGGAGGTCGCGACGCCCATCCTGCTTCCGTTCGCCGACGAGCAGTCGGTCGTCCAGACCCGCTTCGCGACGACCGCCCTCGCCCTCATGCTCGCGTCGGTCGGCGTCGACCTCGAGCCGGCCATCGCGGATGCTCGCACGGCCATCGCCGAGGAGCTCCCGAAGGGGCTCGTGGGAGCCGAGCAGTACACGTTCCTCGGCCGCGGATGGACCGTGGGCCTCGCCCACGAGGCGGCCCTCAAGATGCGCGAGGCCTCGCAGTCGTGGACGGAGTCCTACCCGTCGATGGAGTACCGCCACGGACCGATCTCGATCGCCGCGCCCGGGCGCGTCACGTGGCAGTTCGGTGAGGCGCCGGAAGGACTCTCCGAGCAGGTCGCCGCCACCGGCGCGTGGTTCGAAGAGGGAGCGCTGCATCCCCTCGCCGAGCTCGTCCGCGCCCAGCGCGTCGCCCTCGAGCGCGCCAGGGCGAAGGGGCTGGACCCCGACTCGCCCCGCTCGCTCACCCGCTCCGTCATCCTCGAACCGTGACGCTGACACTGGGCCGCGGGCGGCCGATCCTCGCTTTCGACGTCGGCGGGACGGACATCAAGTCCGCCCTCTTCGACGCGGACGGCCGTGCCGTCGAGGTCGAGCGCACCCCGACTCCGCTCGCCGGCGCCGACACGCCCGCGGCCCTCGCCCGCCGTCTCGCGGAGATCGGCTCGGACCTCTCCGCACGCTATCCGGAGGTGCGCCCGCAGGCGGCCGGCGTCGTCGTCCCCGGGATCGTCGATCCGGAGCGCGGCATCGGGATCTACGCGAGCAACCTCGGCTGGCGGGACGCTCCGATCCGCGAGCTCGCCGGCTCGGCGCTGGGCCTCCCGGTCCACTTCGATCACGACGTCCGCGCGGCCGCATGGGCGGAGCACCTCCTCGGCGGCGCGCGCGCCTTCGACGACGTCGTCGTGATGGTGATCGGCACCGGGATCGCGGGCTCCCTCATCGTCGACGGCAAGCTGCATCCCGCCGGCGGCTACGCGGGCGAGATCGGCCACTCCCCCGTCGCCGACGGCCCGATGTGCCCGTGCGGAGCGCGCGGATGCCTCGAGACGGTCGCGTCGGCAGGCGCCATCGCACGCCGGTATGCCGAGCTCGCCGGTGTGGTCCCCGACGGGGCACGCGAGGTTCTCGCGCACGCCGCCGGTGGAGACCCCGTCGCCTGGCAGGTCCTGGACGGTGCGATCGACGCCCTCGTGCTGGCCCTCGCCCAGCTGACCGCGGTGCTCGCGCCCGAGGCGATCGTCATCGGCGGCGGCCTGTCACGCGCGGGAGACGCCCTGTTCGAGCCGCTGCGCACGCGCCTCGACGAACGGCTCAGCTTCCACCGCCGGCCGCTGCTGCTGCCGGCGGAGCTCGGTGAGGACGCGGGGCTCCTCGGCGCCGCGCTCATCGCGCGCGAGCGACCGGATGCGGCGGCATGATGGCGGAACGCCTCGTCCTCACCGTCACCCCCAACCCCGCGCTGGACATGACGTGGCACGCCGGCCGCCTGTCGCCGGGCGAGACGCACCGCGTCGACGCGGCCCAGGTGCGTGCGGGGGGCAAGGGCCTCAACGTCGCACGCGTGGCCGCCCAGCAGGGCGCGCGCGTCCTCGCGGTCACGACCTCCGGGGGCGCGACCGGAATCGAGTTCGCCGCGGAGCTGGAGTCCTCCGGCATCCCGAGCGTCCTCGTCCCGGTCGCCGCGCCCACCCGCCGCAGCGTCGCGATCGTCGACGACCGCGACGCCACCGTCCTCAACGAGCGCGGCCAGGATCCCGGAGCGGACGCGTGGCGGGCCCTCATCGAGGCGACGGTGGATGCCGCAGCGTCGGCCGGGGTGCTCGTCGTGTCCGGGAGCCTGCCCCCCGGTGCTCCGGACGAGCTCGTCCCCGTGCTCGTGCACATCGCCCAGGCGCACGGCATCGCGTCGATCGTCGACACGTCCGGGCCCGCGATGCTCGCCGCCGCCCGCGCCGGCGCCACCGTCCTGAAGCCCAACCGGGCGGAACTCGCAGAGGCCACCGGGCTCGACGAACCGCTCGCCGGCGCCCGCACGCTGCTCGACGGAGAGACGCGACTGGTGCTCGTCTCCCTCGGAACCGAAGGCATGATCGCCGTCCCGCACGACGGCCCCGCCCTGCACGCTCGTCTGCCCGAAGTCCTCGTCGGCAATCCGACCGGGGCGGGGGATGCGGCGGTGGCCGCAGCATCCGTCCTCCTCGCCGCGGGCGTCGAAGACCCCGAGACACTCCTGCGCGCGGCCGTCGCCTGGTCGGCCGCCGCGGTCCTCGAGCCGCTCGCCGGCTCCATCTCGCCCCGTCACGCCGAGTTCGCCGAGCGGCTCGTCGTCACCGCCTACGCCCCCACGGAGACCGCATGACCCTGGCCGACACCCGCGACCTCGTCGCCGCAGCCACCGCCCGCCGCACCGCGGTGGGCGCGTTCAACGTCATCCACCTCGAGACGGCCGAGGCCCTCGTGCAGGCCGCCGAGGCGGCGGGGCTGCCCGTCATCCTGCAGATCTCGCAGAACTGCGCCGAGTACCACGGAGCCCTCGCACCCCTCGGCGCGGCGACCCTCGCCGTCGCGCGCGCCGCAGCGGTTCCGGTCGCCGTGCACCTCGACCACGCCGAGCGCGAGGACCTCGTCGCCGAGGCGATCGAGCTCGGATTCGCGTCGGTCATGTTCGACGCGTCCAAGCTCCCGTACGAGGAGAACGTCGCGGCGACCGCCCGCGTCGTCGCGGCCGCCCACGCGGCCGGGGTGTCCGTGGAGGGCGAGCTCGGCGAGGTGGGCGGCAAGGACGGCGCGCACGCCCCCGGCGTCCGGACGGATCCGGATGAGGCGCGCGCGTTCGTCGCCGCGACGGGCGTCGACTCCCTCGCCGTCGCCGTCGGCTCGTCGCACGCGATGACCTCGCGCACCGCGCAGCTCGACCTCGACCTCATCGGGCGCCTGCACGCAGCGCTCGACGTGCCGCTCGTGCTGCACGGCTCCTCCGGCGTCGGCGACGACGTGATCGTCGCCGCGATCCGCGCGGGCATGGCGAAGATCAACGTGTCGACGCACCTCAACGGCTTCTTCACGCGTGCGATCCGTGCAGCGCTCGATGCGGACGCCGTCGTCGTCGATTCACGGAAGTATATGAAGGCGGGGCGTGCGGCGGTCGCCGGCGAGGCGGAGCGGATGCTGCGCCTGTTCGCCCACGGTGCGCCCGAGGCGGCGGACGGCCACGGGGAAGGGACTTCGACATCATGAAACGCGCAGACCGGCTCGCGGCGATCATCGAGCTGCTCGCAGCCTCCGACGGCGTCGAGGTGGACGAGCTCGTCGAGAGCCTCGGCATCTCCGCGGCGACCGCCCGCCGCGACCTCGACGCGCTTGCAGAGCAGCGTCTGCTCACCCGCACGCGCGGCGGCGCGATGCCGTTGAGCGTCGCCTACGAGCTGCCGCTGCGCTACAAGAACCATCAGCGCACCGCTGAGAAGCAGCGCATCGCGCGCATGGCTGCGCACATGATCCCCGCGGGCTCCGTCGTCGGACTCACCGGCGGCACGACGACCACGGCGATCGCAGCAGCGCTCGCGATGCGATCGGATGCCGCCGCGGCATCCCCCTACGCCTTCACGGTCGTCACGAACTCGGTGAACATCGCCGCTCAGCTCGCCACACGCCCGGACCTGAAGATCGTCGTCACGGGCGGGGTCCTGAACTCCCGCTCGTACGAGCTCGTCGGCGGGTACGCCGAGCAGGTGCTGCGCGGCCTCACGATCGACGTCGCCTTCATCGGCGTCAACGGCATCGACGCGGAGACGGGGGCGACGACGCACGACGAGCGCGAGGCCGCGACCAACCGGCTGATGGCCGCGCGGGCGCGGCAGTCGGTCGTCGTCGCGGACTCGAGCAAGATCGGCCGCACGGCGTTCGCCGTCATGGGCGGACCGGAGCGCTTCCCGATCATCCTCACGGATGCGGGCATCACACCCGCGCAGCGGGCCGCGCTCGTCGAGCGCGGCTACGACGTCCGCATCGCGGAGTAGATGCCCTGAGGCGCCCCATCTGCGTTTCGTCTCGCTCGTTCCTCGCTCGCTCAACGAGCCGCAAGGTTCGCTTCATTGCGGGTCGTTGAGCGAGGGAGCGCAGCGACCGAGACGAAACGCAGCCAGCGGGCCGCTCGATGATCCTCGCGGCGACCATAGGCTGAGGACGTGCCCTCCGACGTCCTCGCCCGCCTGACCGAACAGCTCGGCGATCGCGTCGACACCTCCCCCGCTTCCCTCGATGCCGCTCGCGCCGACAAGTCCGGGTTCGCCGCCGACACAGCCCCGCTCGCGGTCGTGCACGCGGCATCCGTCGCCGATGTGCAGGCCGTCATGCGGATCGCGACCGATACCGGGACGCCGGTCGTCCCGCGTGGCGCGGGCACCGGACTGGCGGGCGGCGCCAACGCGGGCGGCGGCGAGATCGCGCTGTCGCTGCGCGGAATGACCCGCATCCTGGAGGTCCGTCCCGATGACCTCCTCGCGGTCGTGGAGCCCGGGATCCTCAACGCCGACCTCAACGATGCGCTCGCTCCGCACGGCCTGTGGTGGGCGCCGGACCCGGCGAGCCGCGCGATCTCGACGGTGGGCGGCAACATCGCGACGGGCGCGGGCGGACTCCTGTGCGCGAAGTACGGCGTCGTGCGCGATGCCGTGCTGGCGCTCGACGTCGTCCTCGCCGACGGGCGGCTCATCCACGTCGGCCACCGCTCCGTGAAGGGCGTCACGGGGCTCGATCTGACGTCGCTCTTCATCGGATCGGAAGGCACGCTCGGCGTGGTCGTCGGCGCGACGCTGAAGCTTCGCAGGCTCGTTCCGGGCCAGTCGCACACGATCGCCGCGGTCTTCCCGCAGGGTGTGCGCGCGGCTGCGGAGGCATCCGCGGCGGTCACGGCGGCCGGCATCCAGCCCGCCATCATGGAGCTCATGGATGCGGCGTCCCTCGCCGCCGTCCACGCGATGCTGGGGCTCGACGCCCCGTCCGCGGGCGCCGCGCAGCTGACGGTCCAGACCGACGGCCCGGCCGCAGCGGCCGAGGCCGATGCGGTCGCGGAGATCCTGCGCTCGGCCGGCGGCGAGGTCGCCGTCTCGCACGACCCCGCCGAGGGCGAGCGGCTCCTGCGCATCCGCCGGTCGATGCATCCCGCGATCGAGACGCTCGGCACTGCGCTCATCGAGGACGTGAGCGTGCCGCGCAGCGCCCTGCCCGCGATGTTCGATGAGATCGCGCGCGTCGAACGCGAGTACGGCATCGTCATCCCGACCGTCGCCCACGCCGGCGACGGCAACCTCCACCCCAACTTCGTGTTCGAGGGCGACGAGGTCCCCGACCGCATCTGGGCGGCGGCGGACGACCTGTTCCGCGCCGCCCTGCGGCTCGGCGGCACGCTCACCGGAGAGCACGGCATCGGCCTGCTCAAGCGCCGCTGGCTCGCCGACGAGCTCGGCGACGACCAGTGGCGCCTGCAGCGCGACATCAAGGGCGTCTTCGATCCACAGGGCATCCTCAACCCCGGGAAGGTCTTCGCGTGAGTCCCGAGATCCGCGTCTCCGCCGCCGTCGTCACCGACGGCGCGGGCCGGGCGCTCGTCGTGCGCAAGCGCGGCACCGACCTCTTCCAGCAGCCGGGCGGCAAGCCCGACCCGGGCGAGACGGCGCTCGAGGCCGTCGTCCGGGAACTCGTCGAGGAGACCGGGATCATTGCGGACGCCGCGTCCTTCACCGTCCTCGGCGAGTACCGGGATACGGCGGCCAACGAGCCCGGCCACATCGTCGTCGCCGACGCGTTCGCCCTGGTGGTCTCCCCGGTCGACGCCGTCGCGGGTGCGGAGATCGCCGAGCTCCGCTGGATCGGCGAGCACGACCTGGATGCGACGCCCCTCGCACCGCTCAGCCGCAACCAGCTCCTCCCCCTCGCCTGGCGCTGAAGATCCTCGCCCGCGAGCTCACGCGGCGGGCGGATACACCTGCACCGTCTCGTCTGCGGGGCCGGCGGCGCGCCTTGCGAAGACGATGGCGAGGATGCCGAGCAGCAGGATGCCGAGCGTCGAGAGCGTGGCGACGGTCTGCTGGATCGGGATGAGTACCGTGATCAGCTGATCGCCGCCGGGCGTCGCGACGAACAGCATCCCCAGCACCTGCAGCGCGGGGAGGAGTGCCAGGACGATCAGGGGCAGCCAGCGCCAGCGCGGCGGAAGGACTCGCGCGCGCCCGATCACGACGCCCACCAGGACCGGCACGACGATCGACAGGACCGCCGTCACCTGACCGACTGTCGACATGACCGCCAGGTCGGCGTCCGATGGCTGCGTGTACTGCGCTGACCCGAACACCAGCAGGTCGGGGGCCGAGCGGTCCACGCTCGCCATGGCGGCATGCATCGCCAGATCGGCGGCGAGCGGAAGGAGTGCCGCGATGACGAGCACCGTGATCCCGAACGGATTGCGGCCCACGATGCCGCCCTGGCGCCGGACGCCGAACGCGAGGATCACGAGGGCCCCGGCCCACAGGAGCTCGGACGCATACGGAGGGACCTGCAGGCCCGGTGCCGCAGACACCAGCAGCTGAAGAACCGCGTAGGCGACGAGCATCCCTCCGCCGATCGTCCATGTCAGACGCGCGCTGCCCGCGGCATCCGTTCGCCCACGGGCCTCGGCATCCGTCATGCCGTCAGCGTAGTGGGCGCCGCGACCTGACATCCATCCCGGCCCGGGACACACGACGAAGGGGAGCGCACCCGATTGCGCTCCCCTCCTGTCCGTACGGCCGGCAGGACTATGCCGGCTGCGCAGCCTTCGGCGGCGTGTACGCGATGTGCACGCGTCCGATGTCACCATCGAAGGCGAACGGCATCTTCTCCACATACGCCCGCGACACCGCACCGCCGTAGGCACGGCCGATGTCGAGGCAGTCGTTCGCCGAGAACAGCAGCGGAGCGCTGACCGGCACGGTGCCCGACCCGACCTCCTCGCCGTTCACGCGGAGGACCACCGAGAGCGGTCCGCCCGGGCGCAACTCGATGTAGGACGTCTCGATCTCGATCGTGACGTCGCCTGCGGGGATCGGCGCTGCGGACGCGATCTTCGTGCGGTTCACAAGGAACAGGTTGTACTCGTAGTTGAGCACCCCGTCGACGAAGAACGCGGTGAGGCCGCCGCCCGCGCCGCCGAGCTTGTACAGCACGCCGTTCGCCTTGTCGGGCAGCGTGGCCGTGATCGTCACCGTGTTCGGCTTGTTGCCGAGCGCGGGGGCGCAGAACTCCGGCACCCGCACGGTGTCGCCGCCCATCTCCCACTGCGTGTACGGCACTGAGATGCGGTACTCGGGGTGGTAGACGGGCACCCACAGCCCCGCACCGATCGGGAGGACCTCGTTCTTGGCCGCCTCGATCGCGAAGAGCTCCTTCAGCTCGGCGAGCTTCGCCGGCTGCTGCGCGGCGAGGTCGTTCGCCTGGCTCCAGTCCTCGTCGAGGTTGTACAGCTCCCAGGCGTCCTGATCGGGCGTCCACGTCGCGATCCCGGGAGGGGCGCCCGGGATCCACGGCAGTCGCGGGCCTGTGGCGGATGCCATCCAGCCGTCCGAGTAGATCGAGCGGCTCGCCATGATCTCGAAGTACTGCGTGCGGTGGCGTCCTTCGGCGGACGCGTCGTCGATCGCGTACGCGAAGCTCGTGCCGTCGATCGGATCCTGGTGGATGCCGTTGACGGACTCCGGGTGGGAGATGCCGAGGATCTCGTAGATCGTCGGGACGACGTCGATCACGTGGTGGAACTGCGTGCGCGGCTCCGCCTCGTGGGCGATGCGCCCCGGCCAGCGCAGGAACATCGGGTTCCGGGTGCCGCCGAGGTGCGACCCCATGAGCTTCATGCCCTGATACGGCGTGGACCCGGCCCACGCCCATGCGGCGTGGTACTGGTTGTCGGTCGCCGGGGTGCCGAGCGCGTCCAGCCCGCCGAGCTCCTCGAGCGCTGCGATGTGCTGGTCGATCGTCGTCGGGATCATGTTCTGCGCGAGCAGCTCGCTGATCGTGCCGTTCTGGCCCTCGCCCGACGATCCGTTGTCGCCCCAGATGTAGACGACGAGGGTGTTGTCGTCGTATCCGAGCTCCTCCAGGGTGTCGAGCAGGCGGCCCGCCTGCACGTCCGCGTGCTCGCCGAAGCCGGCGCACACCTCCATCAGACGCGCCTGGAAGGGCTTCTGGTGGTCCGGGATGTCATCCCAGCCCTGCAGGCTCTCCGGACGCGGCGTCAGCTGCGCGTTCTGCGGGACCCAGCCGGCGGCCTTCGCCCCCTCCAGAGCACGCTCGCGGTAGACGTCCCAGCCGTCGTCGAAGGTGCCCTTGTACTTGTCCGCCCACTCCTTCATGATGTGGTGCGGTCCGTGGATCGCACCCGTCGCCCAGTACATGAAGAACGGCTTGTCCGGCGACAGCGCCTTGTGATTGCGCAGCCACCCGATCGCATCATCCGCGATGTCCTCGCTGAGGTGGTAGCCCTCTTCCGGAGTCTTCGGCGGCAGCACGCACGTCGTGTTGCGTACGAGGTTCGGCTCGTACTGGGATGCCTCGCCGGCCAGGAACCCGTAGAAGTACTCGAAGCCGTAGCCGGTCGGCCACTTGTCGTACGGACCGGCCGTCGTAGTCTCCTCGGCGGGGGTGTTGTGCCACTTGCCCCACGCGGCGGTCGAGTAGCCGTAGTTGCGGAGCACCTCGGCCATCGTCGCGCTGCTCTTCGGGATGTGCCCGGAGTAGCCGTCCCAGTCGTTCGCCAGCTCGGCGATCTGCCCCTGGCCGATCCGGTGGTGGTTGCGACCGGTGAGCAGCGACCCGCGCGTCGGCGAGCACATCGCGGTCGTGTGGAAGCGATTGAATCCGATGCCCTCGTCGCGCAGGCGCCCAAGAGTCGGGGTGTTGATCGCGCCGCCCAGCGGCGCCGGGAGGGCGGGGCCTGCGTCGTCGATCAGGATGACCAGGATGTTCGGCGCGTCCTCGTTGAGGTGGTGCTCGGGCGGGAGCGGCGCGTAGGTCGATTCGCCCAGCGTGCGTCCTGCGAAGCTCCCCGAGGGCTTCGGCGGGAACGGGAGCGTCCGGGCCGGCGGGAGCGGCGCACCCACGATGGAGGTGGGGTCTGTGTCAGTCATGTCATCATCCTGTCGTCGTGGGCGGCCGGAGCCGTGGATCTGTGCCGAAACGCGGACTGCGCGCCGCGGATGCGGTTGTTCACCCCATCGTCGCGACGCGCAGTCCGGCGCTCTCAACCTGTGCTCAGGCGAGCGCCTTGGCCTTCAGCGAGTCGAACTCGGCCTGCGTGATCGTGCCGGCGTCGAGCAGTGCCTGCGCCTGCGAGATCTCCCCAGCCGGCGAGCTGGCGCTGCCGGCGACGCTGCGGATGTAGTCCGCCTGCGAAGCCGCCTGCGCCTGAGCGATCGCCGCCTGGCGCTTGGCCATCGAACCGCCGCGCGCGATGAGGTAGATGATCGCGCCGAGGAACGGGAGGATGACGAGGAAGATCACCCACAGCGCCTTCGCCCAGCCGTTGAGCGAGTGGTCGCGGAAGATGTCGATGAAGATCCAGATGAAGATCCAGATGCAGACCACCACGAGGTAGATCCACAGCATCCAGACCAAGAAGTCGAGGAAACCCATGTGCGTCCCAATTTTATCGAAGTGACAGCCGCGGGCATTCTCCCGCAGCACATCACAAGCTATCGACAGCAGCACCCGCGCAACATCACTCGAATCGTATGAAGCCGGGCGGATAGCGGCGAATCATACGAAATGCATGGTGCGCGATCCCGCGTCGCGGAGTGCACTGTGAGGGTGACGGACACCACAGGGTCGGAGCGACCGGACGAGCTGACGATCGATCCTCGCGAGCTGCTGATACGCCTGTGCATCGACGACCCCCGGCTGAGATACCGCTTCGGCGAGCACCCGTCCACCGTCCTCGACAGCCGCACGGCGGCGCTGGTGCGCATGGCCGCGCTGATCGCAGCCGCGGCGCCCCCGTCGTCCCTGCGCGCGGGCGTCGACGACGCGATCGCGTCGGGCGCATCCACCGCGGAGATCGTCGGCGCACTCGAAGCCGTCGTCGCGATCACCGGTCTCCCCCGGGCCGTCGCCGCAGCACCGGCGATCGCCGCGACGCTCGGCTTCGACGACGAGCTGGCCGATCAGTGAGGCCGCTCAGTGACGTACCGCCGGCGCTCGCTCACGCTCCGAGCAGACCCACCGCCACGGCGCGTTCGACCGCCGCGCCTCGTGTGGTCACGGCGAGCTTGCGGTAGATCGAGCTGACCTGCGAACTGACCGTGTTGCGCGAGATGTAGAGCCGCTGACCGATCTCCGCGATCGTGAGATGCGTCTGCAGGTACGGCAGGAGACGCAGCTCGGCCGGTGTCAGGGGGACCGATCCACCGGTCGACGGCTCGGCGGTGAGACCTGCCCGGAACTCGTCGATCTGCGCGGTGATCACGCCCGCATCGGGTCGCTTGTGCAGGATCTCGTCCGCCTCGCGCAGTAGATGGAAGGCGGCCGACCGATCGCCGAGCGCGACGTGCGCCTTCGCGAGCTGGATGCGTACGCGCACGGAGAGATACGGCAGCAGGTAGGTGCACCCGATGCGCGCGCGCATCCCCCGCGCCAGCAGCTTGTCGCCGAGTTCCCGGTCGCCCTGATGAAGGGCCACGCGCGCAGCCACCGCGAGCGCGAGGGCCGTGGTGGGATAGCCATCCATGTGGCTCGCCTCGATCATCTCGACGCCGCGGCGCGCATGGGCGCCGGCGACGACCCAATCGCCGCGGTCGATGGCGAGGAGGCTCAGCTCCGGTTCGCTGAGGATCACGGTGTCGGGGTTGCCCATGATGATCGCGAGATCGACGGCCTCTTCGAAGGCATCCCATGCCGCGTCGTCATCCCCCCGCAACAGGCAGGCCGTCCCCCAGAGATGGATCGCCTGGTCGCGCCATGGGCTCGTCACCGGCTCGTGCTCCATCGCGAATGCGGCGTCGGCGATGGCGCGCTGGTACCCGCGTTCGCCCATCGCGGACCGCACCATCGCCCGCGCCGACTCGAAGTGTCTGCGGTGCTCGACGGGGAGGCTGTCGACATCCAGGTCGTTGAGGATGCGCGACCACCTCTCGCCCGGGCGGATCTCGCCGAGCAGCAGCGCTATCCAGGTCATGGAGATGACCAGCGCCGGGTATTCGCGGAGGACGTCCTCACCGAGCTCCTCGAGCCAGCGCCGGACGGTCATCACCTGACCTTCGCCGTACATCGCCAGTCCGAGCTCGGCGACGAGTTCCGCCGCGCGCGGGATGTCGCGCGCCTGCAGCAGGTGCTCGACGGCGACCGCGTGCGCGCCGTTGTCCTCGTGCCACGCGGCGGCCCGTCGGTGCAGTTCGGTCACCGCATCCGCGCCCTCCGCGCGCTCGAGCTCCGTCAGGAGGAATTCGCGGAACAGCGCGTGGTACCGGAACCAGCCGCGGTTGCGGTCCATCGGGACGAGGAAGAGGTTCGCCGCCTCGATCTCGTGCAGACGCGCGCGTGCATCGGCGATCCCCAGCAGGGCGTTGCACGAGGCGGGCGAGAACCGGTCGAACACGGCGGTGCGGCGGAGGAACTCCTGCATCTCGTCCGGCATCCGCGCGATGCATTCGCGGTAGAGGTAGTCGGCGAGGTACCTGTCGTCCCCGACGACGGCGGCGGCATCCCCTCCCCCGCGTGCGACGAGCGCGCACAGGAACAGGCCGGTCGGCCAGCCTTCGCACCGATCGACGATCCGGCCGAGGTCCGCATCATCCACATGGTCGATCCCGGCGAGGCCGAAGATCGTCCGCGCACCCGCGGCATCCATGCGCAGATCGGCGGCGGCGATCTCCCACGCGTCGCCGGATACGCGCAGGCGCGCGATCAGGGCCGACTCCCCGCGCCCGGCGACGACCACCTGCGAACCGGTCGGGACGTAGTCGAGGATCATCTCCAGTGCGTCCTGGCATCCTGCGGAGTCCACCCAGTGCAGGTCGTCGAGGAACAGCACGAAGCTCGACGATGCGGACGCCAGAGCCGCAGCGAGAAGCGGCGCCGACCGCCCCAGCGAGAAGGCCCCGACACCGCGCATATCGGCGACGACGGCTTCCACGGCGGGCGCGAGCGATGACGTCGCGAACGCGATGGTCTCGAGGAGGGTCGCAGGATCGGCATCGGTGCGCTCGAGCGACACCCACGCCACCTGGCGCTTCTCGGATGAGGCCCACTCCGCCAGCATGGTCGATTTTCCATAGCCTGCGGGGGCGTAGACGGACACGACGCGTGCGCCGCTGTCCTTCGCCCTCTTGATCAGACCGCGCCTGCTCACCGCCCCCGATTTCCACGATGGAATCTGGACTTTTGCGTCGAGCAGGACCGTCTGCAGCTGAAGTTCCCCCGCGACCGAATCAAGCTGGATGTCCGGCACGGTCACATGGTAGCGGCTACAGACCCTGCCACGACGGCTTGTTGGCGAACGTGTATCGGTAGTAGTCGGCGTACCGCAGACCGGCTGCGGCGGCTTCGTCGACGACGACCGTCGCGTGCGGATGCAGTTGGATCGCGGAGCCCGGAAGCGATGCGGTGACCGGCCCCTCCACGGCGCCGGCGACGGCCTCGGCCTTGCCCGCCCCGAACGCCAGGAGCACGAGGTGCTTGGCGCGCAGGATGGTCCCGAGCCCCTGCGTGATGCAGTGCATCGGGACCTCGTCGATGCTCGGGAAGAAGCGCGCGTTGTCCTCGCGCGTCTGCTCGGTCAGGGTCTTCACACGGGTGCTCGACGCGAACGACGAGCCCGGCTCGTTGAAGCCGATGTGCCCGTCCGTGCCGATCCCGAGGATCTGCAGCGCCACGCCGCCGGCGGCAGCGATCGCGGCCTCGTAGTCCGCCCCGGCGTGCTCGATGCCCTCGGTGCGGCCGTCGGGCACGCGGATGCGCGAGGGATCCAGGCCGAGGGGCTCGACCACCTCGCGCGTGATGACCGAGCGATAGCTCTCGGGATGCGACGGATCGATCCCGACGTACTCGTCGAGCGCAAAGCCGCGCACCTGCGACACGTCTACGCCGTCGAGGCGCGACCGCAGGGCCTCGTACACGGGCAGCGGCGTCGACCCGGTGGCCAGTCCCAGCACCGTGGCCGGGTCCGCGGCGATGAGGCGCGCGATCTCGTCCGCGACGAGCGCTCCGGCCGCGGCCGCGTTCTCGACGATGACCACTTCAGCCATGAGCCAGTACCTCCTGGGTATCGCGGTGGGCGCCGAGCAGCGCCGCACCGATCGCCGCGACGGGCGAGCCTGCGGGAAGGACGCGCACACGCTCGTCCAGACGCAGCGAACGGATGAACGGGGATGCCTCGGCGCTCTGCTCCAACTGCGCGCCGACGACCGCCATGAGCCGATCCCCGAGCATCGTGATGCCACCTCCGAGAACGACGGTACCGGCATCCACCGTCAGGACGAGAGCGCGGATCGCCGCACTGATGCCGTAGGCGACGCCGTCGCGGAGGACGATCGCCTCCGCGTCTCCCGCATCCGCCGCGTCGAAGATGTCGCGGACGGGCAGCTCGCCGGGCCGGCCCCACCGCCGCGCGACGGTGCCGCCGCCCGAGAACGCCTCGACGCAGCCGTGCTGGCCGCACGTGCACAGCGGGCCGTCCGGGTCGATCGAGAGATGGCCGACTTCGCCGGCGGTGCCGGTGGACCCGGTCCACAGGACCCCGTCCACGACGATGCCCGCCGCGACGCCGGTCCCGAAGTTGAGGTACGCGAGCGTGCCCGTGCCGTCGCCGAGGGCATACGCGCCGAGGGCGGCGGCCTTCACGTCGTTCTCGACGGCGACCGGCAACCCGAGCGTCGGTGCGACGGCCGCAGCGAGATCGAGCTCGACGATGCCGAGATTGACGGCGTGCGCGACGCGCGTCGTCCCCGGTTCGACGAGACCCGGTATGCCGACCCCGACGGACTCGAACGCGGCCACGGGCAGCGCCAACTCGTCCGCGAGAGCGCCCACCGCGTCGACGACGGTCGCCGCCACCGCCTCGGGCCCCCATCCGGTCGTCCGGCGCACACGTGCCTGCACGTTCCCGGCGGCGTCGATCGCCACGGCGTCGGTCTTGGTGCCGCCGACATCCAGCCCCACCCTCACGAGCCGCACGCCGTTCGTCGGAACGCGCGCACGTCCAGGAGACGGGAGGCGCGACCCTGGCGGCTCCCGTTCGTCTGCGCCGGCATCAGCCCTTGACCGCCCCTGCGGACATGCCCATGACGAGGTTGCGCTGGATGATGAGGAAGAAGATGACGGGCGGGATCGAGAAGATGACGGACGCCGCCATCTGGCTGGCATAGTCGACCGGCTGGTTCGGGACCGAGAAGGATGCCAGCCACACAGGCAGGGTGTACATCGTCTGGTCCTTCATGAACACGTAGGCGACCAGGTAGTCGTTCCACGCCGCGATGAACGAGAACACGCTGGCTGCGATGATCCCGGGCGCGACGAGCGGGAACAGGATGCGCCACATGATCGTCCACGTGTTCGCACCGTCGACCTGGGCGGCCTCCTCGAGCTCCTTCGGAATGGCGAGGAAGAACCCGCGCATCACCCAGATGGAGAACGGCAGCGTCGCCGCCACGTACGCGAGGATCAGTCCCGCGTACTGGTTGAGGAGACCCATCTGGTTGAACACCATGAACTGCGGGATCAGCAGCGCCGTCCCGGGAAGCATCTGCACCGCGAGGAGGAGCACGAGGATCACCTTGCGACCGCGGAAGCGGAATCGCGAGAGCGCAGCCGATGCGAACAGTGCGAGCACGGTCGAGAAGATCAGCGTGAAGCCGACCACGATCACCGAGTTCTGCAGGTTGATGAAGAACGTCGAGTCGAACAGCGCGATCACGTAGTTGTTCAGCGTCGGGTTCTTCGGCAGGAACTGCGGCGTCGTGGTCATGACGTCCCAGCGCTGCTTGAAGCTGGTCACCACCATCCAGTAGACGGGGAAGATCCAGATCACCGAGACGACGATGGCGAGGATGTTGCTGCCGATGCGCGGCTTGCGGCGCCGACGGCGCGGGGCAGGCCTGACCTGCATTTCCCCGACGCCGACGGGCTCGTCGACCATGAGACTCACAGGTCCTCCCCGGAGCGAAGCAGCCGGCGGATGTAGAAGCCGGTGATGATGAGCAGAATCAGTGTGGTGATGACGGTGATCGCCGCGCCGTAGCCGATCTTGAAGCTGACGAACGCCTGCATGAACGTGAAGACGCCGAGGTTCGAGGTCGTGCCGTCGGGGCCGCCCTGCGTCACGAGCCAGATCTGGTTGAACACGTTGAAGTCCCAGATCACCGACAGGATCGTGATCAGGATGAGGCTCGGCGCGATGAACGGGAGCGTGACGGCGCGATAGACGCGCCACTCACCGGCGCCGTCGAGGCGCGCGGCCTCGTAATAGGTGGGGTCGACCTGGGTCTGGGCGGCGTAGACGGTGAGGGCGATGAACGGCACCGCCTGCCAGACGATCAGCAGCCAGATGCAGAGGAAGCCGAGCCACGTGTTGGCCGCCCAGTTGACCTGGGTCATGTCGCCGAAGATGCGCAGCTGCGTCAGCAGCCAGTTGACCACGCCGTATCCGGGCTGGAACAGCCACTTCCACACTTGCGACGATGCCACCGTCGGCATGGCCCACGCGAAGATGAGCGCGATCGTGAGCACGTAGCGCATCACGGTGCCGAGCCGCGTGAGGAGGTTGGCTAGCGCCATCCCGATGACGACCGACCCGAGCACCATCGCGACGGTGAACCAGATCGAGCGCCAGAGCGCCGCCCAGAACGCCGGATCGTCGACGATCTTGGAGTAGTTGTCGATGCCGACCGAGTTGTACGCGCCGCTGATCACCGTGCGCGCATTCGCGTCGGTGAACGAGAAGAGCACGAGCAGGCCGATCGGCACCGCGATCAGCGCGATCATCACGAGGCCAGCCGGGCTGAGCATCAGCAACGGCGCGACCCGCGTGCGCGGCCGGCGCGACGGGCGAGGGTCACGCGGCTGCCGCGACGCGCTGGACGCCGCGGCAGCCGTGACCTCGCCTGCGGTCATTTCCGCAGTCGGGTTGTTCATCGGTCGTTCTTCCTGGGGTCCCCTTGCGGGGACCCCGATCGATAGGGCTGGATCAGCCGTTCAGCGTGCTGTTGAGCGTGGCGTCCATGCTCGTGGCAGCATCGGCCGGCGTCTTGGCTCCGCTCGCGATCGACGCGAAGAACTGCTCCATGTTCTTGTTGCCCTCGATGGTGCCCCAGCCGGGAGCCGGCGGGGTGCCCATGGTCGTGCCCGCCGCGTCATAGAAGCCCTGGGTGATCGGCGTGGCCTTCTTGGCCCACTCCGCCGCGAGCTCCACGGTGTTCGGGATCCACGGCTGCGCCGCGAGAGCGTTCTGGATCGGGACGCTGGCCGCGATCTTGGTCCAGACGAGCGCGAGGTCCTGGTTCTTGGACTTCTGCGCGATGGCCCAGACCTCGCCGCCGCCGAAGTTGTGCGCGGCGCCCGACTGGCCGGCCGTGTTCGGAAGCGCGAACGTGCCGAGGTCGCTCTCGGCGATCTTGCCGTTCGAGTTCTTCACGACGACACCGGCGTCCCACAGAGCGCCGATCATCGCGGACGCCTTGCCGTCGGCCATGATCTGGTCCTCGTTGGGCGTGTCGGTGTTCAGCGTCTGGCTGGCCTTGGTCGAGTACGTGTTCTGGAACGTCTGGAACGCGGTGAGGCCCTTCTGCGCCTCAGGGCTCGAGAAGGCGCCGGTCCACTTGCCGCCGCTCGACGTGGCGATGTTGCCGCCCTGGTCCCACACCCAGCTCATGCCCGCGTACCAGAACTGGCCCGGCAGGTAGAAGGCGGAGAAGTCCGCCTCGCTCGCGTGCGCGGCCTTGATCTTGTCGAGGTCGCTCTGCAGCTCGGCGTACGTGGTCGGCGCGGCGGTGATGCCCGCATCCGCCCACATCTTCTTGTTGTAGATCACGGCGCGGTTTCCGGCGAACGACGGCACGGCGTACAGCTTGTCGTTGAAGGTGGCGGGGCCGGACAGCGACTGGAGCCACGTGCCGCCCTGCTGCAGCTGGTTCTTGTACGCGGTGAGGTCCATGAGACCACCCGTGTTCGCGTAGCCGGCGACCTGCGTGTTGCCGATGTCGACGACGTCCGGCGGCGTGGAGGTGCCGAGGGCGGTGGTCAGCTTCGTCGTGATGCCGTCCCACTGCTGGGTCTGCACGTTGACCTTGGCGCCGGTCTGCTTGGTGAACTCGTCGTTGATCTGCTTCATGACGGCGTCTCCGTAGTCGCCGCTCATCGCCCACACGGTGAGGGTCTTGCCCTTGCCGTCCACCTTGCCGATGGTGCCAGGGGTGCTCCCGTTGCTGCCGGTGTTGCCGGCGCTCGAGCAGGCACTCAGCGCCAGCGCGGCAACGATGCCCGCGGCTCCGATCGCGACGATGCGTGATGTGCGCATTCTGTCTCCTTGTTCGTTCTTGCTTCTCTTGGTGTTGCGGACCGGTGAGAGCCCGCGGTGGGGGAGGCGGGTCTATGACACGCCGAGTTGTCCGGACAGGACCATGACGGCCGCTCCGCGCAGGACGATGTCCTGGCCTTGCTCCGTCATCCGCACCCGGATGCCGTCGTGCAGAACGGCGAACGTCCGGGAGCGGAGGATCTCGGCGGTCGCCTGCGAGAGCGGACCGTCGAGAAGTTCAGGGGGGCCGGAGAGGACGACCTCCGACAGGTCGAGCGCGCCGACGACGGGCGCGAGCGCGATGGCGAGGCGCTCCCCCGCGTCGCGCAGGATGCCGTCGCGCTCCTCCGGTGCGACGCCCGCGATGCGGGCGGACAGCGCAGGCGTCGACGTCCATGCCTCGAGGCATCCGTGTCGGCCGCACGCGCACAGCGGCCCGCCGTCGGTGCCGACGGTGACGTGGCCGATCTCGCCAGCGGCGGAGTGGCTGCCGCGCACGGGGGTGCCGTCGATGACGAGCCCCGAGCCGACGCCGCGGCCGATCTTGACGAGCAGGACGTCGTCGGAGCCGCCGAACGTGTACTCCGCGAGGACCGCGGCGTTCGCGTCGTTGGCGACGAGCACCGGCACGTCGATGGCCTCGCGCAGTGCCGACTTCAGGTCGTAGTCCGTCCACCCGAAATTCGGCGCCGTCAGGACCACTCCTGCGTCGTCCACGACGCCCGGCGTGCCGACGCCCATTCCGAGGATCGGCATGTCGGACTCGGCGGCGAGCTCGCGTGCGAGCGCGATCACGATGCCTGCGGCGTCGTCCAGGTGCTCGACGTGGTCCACGACGCGGCGGCTCACGATGTCGCCGTCGAGGGTCAGGACGGCGCCCACGAAGCGGTCGCTCGCGGACAGGTCGAGGGCGAGGATGCGGTGCCCGGTCCGGTCGAGATCGACGAGGATCGCCGGCTTGCCGGGCCCAGATGCCTCACGCACCCCCCGCTCGACGACGAAGCCGTCGGCGATGAGTTCGGCGACGAGGTCGGAGATGGTGACGCGGGTCAGCATCGTCTCGCGCGAGAGGTCGGCGCGGCTCATGGCACCCTCGTGGAAGAGGGTCTGCAGCACGAGTGCGCGGTTGTGCCCGCGAGCGTGCTCCGGCAGCACTTTGGCGCCCTGGCGCAGTGCTCGCCGCGGGCCGAACGCGTGGGCGTCGGCCTGGGCAGGGGGCGCGGAGTCGATGGTGGAAGAGCCGCGCTGCACTTCCGATGCAGTCATGTTTGTTAGTAGACCTTACGAACATGCAAACCGCAAGTGGCCGGATGGATTTGCAAGGCAGGTTTACGAATTCGTTACATTCGGACCGCGGGACGCGGGGCGGCATCCCCGCCGTCGATACCGAACCGTCATTTCAGCGCGTCGAACCTCCAGACTCGCTCCGGTACGATATATCCAGGGATTTTCGGGGGTTGAACGTGGCAGACACGGGCAAGCAGGGGGACACCGGACCGGTCGAGACCGGCACCGGGACGACATACGCATGGGCACCGGCGGAGCCTGCGCCGCACAAGCGCCACCTCGGCGCATGGATCGGCGTGCCGGCGGGCATCGCGATGGCGGCCGTCGTCGCCGTCTCGCTCGTGCTCATCGCACCGGGGGCGTCGGTGGCGAGCGTGCCCGTCGGCGGCATGACCGCCGGAGCGGCGGCAGACGCGATCTCGTCGAAGCTCGCCTCGACGACCGTCACGCTCTCGGGCCCCGACGGCAACACCGTCACGGTCACCGGCGCCGACCTCGGCGCCCACGTGGACGCGCGCACTCTCGCACAGGACACCTACTCCGACCACCCGCTGTGGAACGTGACGGGATGGTTCCCCACGTCGCGCAAGGCTGAGGTGACCGTCAACGCGAACACCGTCGCGACCAAGCTCCACGCGGCGTTCCCGTCGCTGTACACGCCGGCGACGGACGCGAAGGTCGCGTACGACGCCACCACCGGCACCTACGAGGTCACGCCTGCGAAGGACGGGACGAGCGTGGATGTGGATGCGGTGCGCACCGCCATCCAGAAGGCGTTCTCCTCCGGCGCGGCGACGGCGGCGGTCCCCGTCTCGACGGCGGTGGTGCCGGCAGCCACGACCACCGCGCACGCGCAGGAGTTCGCCGGGAAGCTCAACGCGATGCTCGACACCGTCGGCTTCTACGTGGGCGACGAGCGCACCGTTCCGGTCGACCGCGGGGTCGCGGCATCCTGGCTCACCCTCGACAACCAGGCGAACGGATCGATCACGGTCACCGCCGACTCGAGCGCCATCCAGAAGACGGTCGACACGCTGCCCGCCGGGGTGAACCGCGCGCCGGAGAACGGCGCGGTCATCACGAACTCGTCGGGCACCGTGCTGCGCACGATCGCGCCGGGGCAGAGCGGACGCACCCTCGGCGACACCTCCGGGATCGCGGTCGCGTTCGCCAAGCAGCTGTCGAACCTCGACGGCGCCTACAAGCTCACCGTCGCCGAGGTCGCTCCGCAGGAGCAGAAGGTGCAGCGCCTGCTCGAGGTGAACCTGACCACCCAGACGCTCTATCTCAAGGAGAACGGCCAGGTCGTCGACTCGTGGCTGATCTCGAGCGGCCGCATCTTCCCGACGAAGCAGGGCCACTTCCGCATCAACTCGCACATCACGTCGATGACGATGAAGGGCAGCAACCCCGACGGCACCAAGTACGCGCAGCCGGACGTGCCGTGGATCATGTACTTCAACGGCGACCAGGGCTTCCACGGCGTGTACTGGCACCACAACTGGGGGCACCCGATGAGCCACGGCTGCGTCGGCATGCCCGTCCAGCGCGCGCAGCAGCTCTACAACTGGACGCCGACGGGCACTGACGTGTGGGTGCACAGCTGACCCGCAGGTGAACGACAGAGGGGGTGGATGCCGCGGCATCCACCCCCTCTTCATTCGCGCGTCAGATCGCGTCGACGATGCCGTTCAGCGTCGCGGACGGGCGCATCACCTGCGAGACGAGCGCCGTGTCGGGGTGGTAGTACCCGCCGATCTCCACGGCGTGGCCCTGCACCGCGATGAGCTCGGCGACGATGGTCTCCTCGTTCGCCGCGAGCGCCTCGGCCACCGGGGCGAAGGTCGCCGCGAGGGCGGCGTCGGCCGTCTGCTTCGCCAGCTCCTGCGCCCAGTACAGGGCGAGGTAGAAGTGGCTGCCGCGGTTGTCGATCGTGCCGAGGCTGCGGCCGGGCGACTTGTCGTTCTCGAGGAACGTGCCGGTCGCGGCATCCAGCGTGTCGGCGAGGACCTGCGCCTTCGCGTTGCCGGTGAAGCCGGCGTAGTGCTCGAACGAGGCGGCCAGCGCGAAGAACTCGCCGAGCGAGTCCCAGCGCAGGTAGTCCTCCTCGAGGAGCTGCTGCACGTGCTTCGGCGCCGAACCTCCGGCGCCGGTCTCGAACAGGCCGCCCCCGGCGAGGAGCGGCACGATGCTGAGCATCTTCGCCGACGTGCCGACCTCGAGGATCGGGAACAGGTCGGTGAGGTAGTCGCGCAGCACGTTGCCGGTCACCGAGATGGTGTCGAGTCCGTGGCGCAGGCGCGCCAGCGTGTAGCGGGTCGCCTCCGCCGGGGCGAGGATCGAGATCTGCAGGCCCTTCGTCTCCATCGTCGCGAGCGCCTGGTAGACCTTGGCGATGACCTGTGCGTCGTGCGCGCGGTTCACGTCGAGCCAGAAGACGGCCGGGGCGCCGGTGGCGCGGGCGCGGGTCACCGCGAGCTTCACCCAGTCGACGAGCGGGATGTACTTCGTCTGCGTCGCGCGCCAGATGTCGCCGGCCTCGACGTCGTGCTCGATGACGACCTCGCCGGACGAGTCGACGATCTCGACGCGGCCCGCGGCGGCGATCTCGAACGTCTTGTCGTGGCTGCCGTACTCCTCGGCGGCCTGAGCCATGAGGCCCACGTTCGGGACGGTGCCGATCGTGGCGGGGTCGAGCGGACCGTTCGCGATGACATCGTCGATCACGGCCTGGTAGACGCCCGCGTAGGACGAGTCGGGGATGACGGCGACGGTGTCGGCCTCTCCCCCGTCGACGCCCCACAGCTTGCCGCCGTTGCGGATGAGCGCAGGCATCGAGGCATCCACGATCACGTCCGACGGGACGTGCAGGTTCGTGACGCCCTTGTCGGAGTTGACGTAGGACAGCGCGGGGCCGTCGGCGATGCGGGCGGCGAACGCCGCGGCGATCTCCGCGCCGCCGTCGACATCGGCGAGCCCCGCGAGGATCGAGCCGAGGCCGTTGTTCGCGCTGAGCCCCGCCTCGGCGATCTTGTCGCCGTAGGCGTCGAACACGTCGGCGAAGTAGGTCTTCACGACGTGGCCGAAGATGATCGGGTCGCTGACCTTCATCATCGTGGCCTTGAGGTGGACGGAGTACAGGATGCCGGCGGCCTCCGCCTCGGCCTGGACCTGGGCGAGGAAGGCGTCGAGTGCCGCGGCCGACATGAAGGTGGCGTCGACGATCTCGCGCGGGAGGACCTTCAGCGCCTCCTTGAGGATCGTGACGGTGCCGTCCGCTGCGACGTGGCGGATCGTGAGGACGTCGTCGTGGGCGGCGACCCACGACTTCTCGTTGCTCTTGAAGTCGTCGTGGCCCATCGTGGCGACGCGCGTCTGCGATCCGTCAGCGAACGCCTTGTTGCGGTGCGGGTGCTTGCGCGCGTAGTTCTTCACCGACAGCGGCGCGCGGCGGTCGCTGTTGCCCTCGCGCAGCACCGGGTTCACGGCGGAGCCCTTGATGCGGTCGTAGCGCGCGCGGACGTCCTTCTCCTCGAGGGATGCCGGCTCGTCCGGGTAGTCCGGGATGTCGTAGCCCTGCGACTGCAGCTCCGCGATCGCGGCCTTCAGCTGCGGGATGGACGCCGAGATGTTCGGCAGCTTGATGATGTTCGCCTCGGGCAGGGTCGCGAGGCCGCCGAGCTCGGCGAGCGCGTCGCCCACCTGCTGCTCGGGCGTGAGCTTCTGCGGGAACGCCGCGAGGATGCGGCCGGCCAGCGAGATGTCGCGCGTCTCCACCTCGACCCCCGCCTGCCGGGTCACGGCCTGGACGATGGGGAGGAATGATGCGGTCGCGAGCGCCGGCGCCTCGTCGGTGTGGGTGTAGATGATGGTGGAGTCGGGCACGAGTCGTCTCTCTGTAGAGGGAGGGGCCTTGCGGACGTGGCCGTGAGGGCGGTGGATGCTGCCGCCGCCGGGCGCTCCAGCACACCGCGCGACGCGGTGCCCAGCCTACCGCACGAGTCGCAAAAGTATCTTGACGTCGAGATATCTGCCTCCGCATGCAGCATGGGGCTTGTCGTCGATCGACGGCAGGGCACTACCCTGTCCCTATGGCAGAACTTCGGCTGGAAGAACTGTCCGCCTCGACCATCGTGGCGGTCAACAACATGTCGCTGAAGCCCGGGCAGGAGGAGTACCTCTCGCCGGTGAGCTACGGCATCGCCGCAACCGTCGTGAATCCGCAGACCTCCTGGCAGCGCGTCGTGCTGGACGGAGACGCCATCGTCGGATTCATCAGCGCCAACTTCGACACCGACTTCCCGCAGGAGCACTTCCGCTCGGTGCTGTGGCGCATCAACGTCGACGCCGAGGACCAGGGCAAGGGCATCGGCCGCTTCGCGGTCGAGGCGCTCCTCGCCGAAGCCCGCACGCGTGGCATGGACCACGTGAACGTCATCTACGAAGCCGGCGAGGGCGGGCCCGCCGCGTTTTTCGAGCGCGTCGGGTTCCACGCCGTCGGGGAGACCGAGTACGGCGAGGTCATCGGGGAGATCGCGCTCTAACTCTCTTCCTCTCTCGCGCGCTCCGGTGTGCGGCGGCCGCGGTCCTCGCGCGGCCAGAACGCCCACGTCACCAGCGCCGCCGCGCCGAGCGTGATCGCGCCCAGCACTAGCGGGTTGCGCAACCACACGATCGCCCGCGCAAGCCCCGGCACCGACCAGAGCACCGTGCGCACCGTCGAGGTGCGGTATTCGACGGGGTCGGCGGCGGTGTTGGCATCCCCCTTCATCCGGAACGACACGACGCCGTCGCGGGTGCCGTCGATCCCGATGACGCGGTGCGTGATGGGCAGCTCCGGACTGCGGTCGACGGTGACGACGTCCCCGACGTGCACCTGCGTCGCGGGGACCTCGCGCACGAGGGCGATCGAGCCGGCCGGGATCGTCGGCGACATCGACCCGGTCGCGAACATCACGACCGTGATGTGGAAGAAGAACGCGAGGATGACGAGCAGGATGCAGACGAGCCCGCCGGCCGCCAGAAGGGTCAGGGCGACGGAGCCGAGTGCGCCGGACGCGCGCCGGGCGCCGCTCGGGCGTTCCGACGCGGCCTCGCGCGCTTCGCGACGGGTGGCGGTCACCATGTGCACGACGTGATCAGGCCGAGCGCGGTCGTGGTGAACGTTCCGGTGGCGACCGGTGAGCGCCACAGATTGTTCGCCGCGCGCAGTTGCACCGTATAAGTCACGCTGTTGAGCAGCGTGGAGAGCAGACCGCTCGTGGATTGCGTCGTGGCGTTGGCCGCGGGCGTCGCCGACCCGACGAGCGTCGCGCCGTTGTAGATCTGGAAGACGTAACCCGTCCGTGGTGCGCCCGTTGTGGGGTTCGTCCAGTTGAACGTGGCTGAGAGGCCCAGCACGACATCCACGCTGCAGCTCGTCTTCGTCGGCGCGACGAGCGACGTCGAGACGACGGAGGTGGTGGCGAACTCGGTATCGGTCCACGCTGCGGTGACGGGCTGCGATGCCGCGAGCGCCCCAGCCGCGATGACGAGACCGATGGTCGCGATCAGTGCCCGCCGCCTCATCCGGATCTCCCCCTCGCGTGGTGGGCCGCCGGGCCCCGCGCGGCGCGTGCGATACCCGCGATGAGGAGTCCCGAGCCGATCGCGACGAGGGCGGGGACGAACAGCGGAGCGATGCCGCCGCCGGTCGCAGGAAGGGTCCCTGCCGGGGCGGTGGCACCCACCCCGGACGCGCGGAACTCGAGGGTCGCGGTCGCGCCCGGCACCCATCGGGCGAGGACCACCTCGATGCGGTACCAGCGCTGCGCGGCAGAGCTCTGGCGGCCGAGCGGCAGGGGCTCACCCGCGACCGCGGTGCCCAGCATCCGCTCCCCCGTCGCGCACCCGGTGTCGGTCCAGGCCGTCGCGCACTCGCGCGCCGTCAGCGCGAACGCATCGGGTGTCGCCGTTCCGCCGAGCGCGACGTCGATGACGCCGTCGGCGAGGGACGCACTCACTTCGATGTCCCAGTCGACGGGGACACCGGGGAGCATCGTCGTCGCGGCCGTCGGATCCAGGGTCGAGACGAGGCGGATGACACTGCCCTGCACCACGGTGGTCACGGTCGCCGCCCGCGCCGCGGGAGCAACCGCGACAAGCGCAGCCGCGAGGAGGATCCCCGCGCCGACGAGCGTGACGCGGGGCATCACGATGTCGCCCCTGCGAAGAGCCACACGACCGACGCCGTGCCGTTCTGGCTGGTGTCCGGCGCGGTCGTCGGCAGTTCGATGCGGACGCAGAAGGTGACGGTGCTGCCGCC
The DNA here is from genome assembly GCF_030315975.1 of Microbacterium candidum. GTDB lineage: Bacteria > Actinomycetota > Actinomycetes > Actinomycetales > Microbacteriaceae > Microbacterium > Microbacterium candidum. Next base: position 44,965 of record NZ_JASXSZ010000002.1, read on the forward strand.
TGCCGCCTGCAGCGTCTGCGGCATATCGGGCGCGGTGGGCACGCTCGTCGTCAGCGGTGTGGCGTTGGGCACGATCACGGGCGCCGTCGCGTTCGCGAAGAGTGCCTCGTTGCACGACGATCCGCTCGGCACCACCCGCACGGCGTAGACGAGGGCGGAGGCGAGATTGCCCGTCGCGGCGGTCGACGTCTGCATCCGCACGACCCCCGGCACCGAATCGAACCCGCCCGCGGCGACCGCCGCGGTTCGGATCTGCACGGTCGTGAACCCGGCCCCGGAGCCGGGATAGACCGCCGTGAGCGCCGGGGAGAAGGTGAGCGTCGCTCCGGGAGTCGTCGCGTGGTCGGTGAACGTCGAGCCGCCGTTGACGGCGCCGACGATCCCGAACCGTCCCGAGGCGACCGTCGTCGTCGCATACTCGCTGTCGGTCCACGCTGCGAACGTGATGGATGCGCCGACCCCGAGGACGAGTCCGCCCGCGAGCAGGGCGCGCGCCCGCATCCATCTCAGTCGTCTTCGCCGGCGCGCACGGTCACGCCGGCGGCCGTCGTCGGCCGAAGCCATGAGGGCTCCCGCGGCCTCAGGACGAGGTCGCCGTGAACTGCCAGGTGCCGGTGGCCGACGAGCTCTGGGCGAGCGCCGCGCTGGAGGTCACCGCGAAGCACAGCTGCTGCGCCGCCCCGGCGGCGGGAGACACAGGGGCCGCGAGTGCGACCACGGTACTCGTCGCCGTCGTATCGCTGAGCGTCCCGGTGGCGATCGGCGTGCCCGTCGCGGTCGACGCGTTGCACGTCGCGGCCGCCGCGATCGTGTAGATCGTGTACGTCAGCTGCGCGGTGGCGGTTCCCGTCCCGGAGTAACCCGCGAGCTGGAGGTTGGCGCCCGACGTCGTGCCGGCGGCCAGGCGCAGCCAGAATCCCGCGTAGACCGTCTGGTTCGGCGACATGTTGTTGAACCCGGTCGAGAAGCTCAGCGCCGCGGCGCCGGCCGACGAGTTGTGGTCGGCGTAGGTCGACCCGTCGGTCGCACCCTGGAGGTTGAACTGTCCGGCGGTGAAGGTGCCTTTGGCGAACTCGTCGTCGGTCCAGGCCGCGAGCGTGATGGCCGCGCCGATGCCGAGGACGAGGCCTCCGGCGAGGATCGCACGGACCTTCCGACCGCGCCAGCGGCGCCTGGGGGTCGTGACTGCACGGTCGGCGGCGTCGTCAGCGCTCATTTCGGGGCCCTCTCTCGATCGGTCGTTCGATCTCCGCCCGGGCCCCAGCCCCAGCCGAATGGGGCGAGTCTATCCATCCCTTGTGGATGCGCAACCGTCCGCCCGCACGCGGGAACGACGCGGGATGCCGCGGCCCCCCGCCGCGGCATCCCCCCGTCGTCGCTCAGACCAGCGACTCGCGCCAGGCCGCGTGCAGCTGGGCGAACTTCCCCGTGCCCGCGATGAGCGAGTCGGGGTCGTCGTCCTCGATGATGCGACCGTGCTCCATGACGAGCACGCGATCGGCGATCGCGACCGTCGACAGGCGGTGCGCGATGATGATCGCCGTGCGGTCGGCGAGCAGGGTCTGCAGCGCATCCTGGATGAGCCGCTCCGACGGGATGTCGAGCGACGCCGTCGCCTCGTCGAGGATCAGCACCGCCGGGTTCGCGAGGAACGCCCGCGCGAACGAGATCAGCTGTCGCTGCCCCGCCGACACGCGCCCGCCGCGCTTGTTCACGTCGGTGTCGTATCCGTCGGGCAGCGCCGAGATGAAGGCATCCGCGCCCACCGCCCGTGCCGCCGCGCGGATCTCGTCGAGCGTCGCGTCGGGCTTGCCGAGCGCGATGTTGTCCGCCACCGTCCCGCTGAACAGGTACGCCTCCTGCGTGACCATCACGATCGCACGGCGCAGGTCCTTCGGGTGCAGGTCACGGAGGTCCACGCCGTCGAGCGTCACCCGGCCGCGCGTCGGGTCGTAGAACCGCGACACGAGCTTCGCGAGCGTCGACTTGCCCGCGCCGGTCGTGCCGACGAGGGCGATCGTCTGACCGGACGGGATGTCGAGCGTGAAGTCGGGCAGGATGGTGCGCCCCGACGCGTAACCGAACTCGACGTCGTCGAACCGGACGTGGCCCTTCGCAGACCACAGGTCGACGGGCTTGCCCGGGTCGGGCACCGACGGCTCCTCCTCCAGCACGCCGGACACCTTCTCGAGCGCCGCCGTCGCCGACTGGTAGGAGTTCAGGAACATCGCGATCTCCTCCAGCGGGGCGAAGAAGTTGCGCACGTACAGCACGGCCGCCAGCAGCACGCCGAACATCATCGAGCCGTTCACGACGCGCAGCGCACCCCACAGCAGCACGACGGTCATCGTGATGTTCGCGAGCAGGATCATGCCCGGGTCGAGCACGCCGTACAGCTTCACGAGCTTGAGGTTCACCGAGCGGTACTCCGCCGAGATGTCGCCGAACTCGGCGTCGTTGCGCTTCTCCTTGCGGAACGCCTTGACCGCGCGGATGCCGGTCATCGTCTCGACGAACTGCACGATGAGCTTCGCGCTCACGACGCGCGAGACGCGGAAGCCCTTCTGCGACTCGATGTAGAACCACCGCATCAGCACGGCGAGCGGGATGCCCATCCCGACGAGCACGAGACCGCTCTGCCAGTCGAGGAGGAACAGCGCCACGAGGGTGAACACCCCGTAGAGCGCGCCCTGCACCAGCTGGTTGAGCCCGCCGTCCAGGAGCTCCCGGATCGACTCGAGGTCGCTCGTCTGCCGCGAGATGATGCGCCCCGATGTGTAGCTCTCGTGGAACTCCAGGCTCAGGCGCTGCGTGTGGCGGAAGATCCGCGTGCGCAGGTCCATCAGGATCGCCTGGGTCAGGCGCGCCGACAGGATGACGTACCACGCGAGCATGGCCGCGCCGATCCCGCCGGTCGCGATGTAGAGCCCCGACACCATGAACGCCGGCATCCAGTTCGCGTACTGGACGGCCTGCGGCAGCGCCTGGTCGATGCCGTACGCGATGAGCGCCGGCCCGAGCACCCGCAGTCCGGTCGACACGACGATGACGAGCGCCGTCAGGATGAGGAGTCCGCGCATCGGGCGGATGAGCGAGCCGAGGAGCTTCAGCGAGCGGCGCCGGATGGCCCGGCTCTCGGCCTTCGTGTAGTCGTGGCGGTCCTCGCCACGGGTTCCCAGGACGGTGGTCATCGGTTCACCTCCAGTTCCTCTCGTTCGGTCTCCTGTCTCAGGAGCGGTTCTCCGGCCGACACGTCGAAGGCCTCGACATCCCCCCGGTCCTTCTTCCGTGCCGCGGATGTCGCCTCGAGGCTCGAGATGACGTGGCGGTAGTGGGCGCTGTCGCGCAGCAGGTCGGAGTGCGCGCCGACGGCCGTGACGCGGCCGTCCTCGAGCACGGCGACGCGATCCGCGAGCGCGACCGTCGATGGGCGGTGCGCGACGATGAGCGCCGTGGTCGTCGCCAGCACCCGGCGCAGCGCCGCTTCCACGAGCGCCTCGGTGTCGACGTCGAGCGCCGACAGCGGGTCGTCCAGCACGAGCACCTTGGGTGCCGCGGCGACCGCCCGCGCGAGCGCCAGACGCTGCCGCTGGCCTCCGGAGAGACTCAGTCCCTCTTCGCCGACCATCGTGTCGACGCCGTCCGGCAGGTCGTACGCGAAACCGGCCTGCGCGATCTCGAGCGCCTCGGCGAGGATCGCCTCGGCCTCGGGACTGCGCGGGTCGAGCCCGTCGCGCCCGATGAGGACGTTCTCCCGCACCGTCGTGGAGAAGAGCGTGGCCTCCTCGAACGCCATCGCGATGTGCGTGCGCAGCTCGTCGAGCCGCAGGTCGCGCACGTCGACGCCGTCGAGCTCGACGCGGCCGTCCGTCACGTCGTAGAGGCGTGTCGGCAGGGTCGTGAGCGTCGTCTTGCCCGATCCGGTGAGACCGACGAGGGCCATCGTCTCGCCCGGCTCGAGGACCAGGTCGACACCGTTCAGCAGATCGGGCTCGGAGGCTGCGGCATCCGGATACCGGAAGTGCACACCGCGGAACGCCAGCTCCCCACGGGGCTCGGCGACCGTGGCCGGCTCCGCCGGGTCGACGATCGCGTTCTCCTCGTTCAGCACCTCGAACACGCGGTCGGTCGCCGTGCGCGTGTCGACGAGGAACGAGAAGAGGAAGCCGAGCGACTCCAGCGGCCAGCGCAGAGCGGTCGCCATCGCGAAGAACGCGAAGAGCTCGCCCACGCTCAGCTCGTTCTGGCTCACGAGCCAGATGCCGAGCAGGAGGCACAGCGCGAACGCGACGATGGGCACGACCTCGAGCCAGAACCACAGGATGCCGACTTCGCGGGCCTTGTTCAGCTCGGTGCCGCGCAGCGTCTCCACCTGGCGGGTGAACTTCTGCAGCGCGTGCTTGCCGCGGCCGAAGGCCTTCAGGACGCGGATGCCGTGCACGCTCTCCTCGACCGCGGTGGCGAGGTCGCCGGCCTGGTCCTGGCTCTGGCGCGCGAGGACGCCGTAGCGCTGCTCGAACCGGTAGCCGAAGAACCACAGCGGGATCGACACGACGAGGAACGTGACGCCCAGCGACCAGTGCCAGCGGAACAGCAGGAACGTTCCGATGATCACGGTGAGGACGTTGACCACGAGCAGGATCGAGCCGAATGCCAGCCAGCGGCGGATGAGGTTGATGTCCTGCATCATGCGGCTGAGGAGCTGCCCCGACTGCCACTTGTCGTGGAACGCGACGGGAAGGCGCTGCAGCCGCTGGTAGAACGACTGGCGGATCTCGTACTCGACCGCCGTGGCGGGGGTGAGCACGAAGGCGCGGCGCAGGTAGACGAACAGGGCCTCGAGGATGCCGAGGACCAGGACGCCGGCGACGGCGACGAAGATCATCGGGATGTTGCCGGTCTTGATCGGCCCGTCGACCGCGACCTGCAGGACGAGCGGGATGATCAGCGAGACCAGCGCGGCGCCGAAGGCGCTGAAGAGGCCTCCGATGAGGCGCGGGATCACGGGCCGCGCGAAGGGGTAGAGGCGCCCGAGCGCGCGAAGGGTGCCGAGTTTCGGAGGTGTGGAGTGCTGCAACGGTGCGGAGGGGGTCATTGTCCTTGGCGAGGGGTCGGTGATGGACATTTTTCGGCAGGGCATGCCAGGGCATGCTGACGCGATGGGCGCCTGATACGCAGTGGTCTTGCGGGGTGTAACGCGTGGGGCGGCGGCCTCATGCCGCCGTCGGACAGATGGTCCGGTTATCCCTCGAAGACGTGCCGGCCGCGGACAGCGGGGAGCGAGACCTGCGGCTTGGCTGCGATGACGGCCTGATACATGTCTTCCTCCTTGGTGTCACGGGAATGTGGCTGTCACATCGTCGTACGACGTGACAGCCCTCCAGCCTAAACCTGAACGAACCCTGAGCGCAAGGTCTGGATTAATTCAGGGCCGAGCGACGACGATGCCGGCGGCCGCGGGTGTCGGCGCATCCATTGCCCGGAGCGCGTCCGACGCCCCCTCGAGGTCGGTGGTGCTGCCCACGAGGCTGGCCGGGTCGAGGGCTCCGTCGACGATGAGCTGCAGCATCGCGGGATAGTCGGCCGCCGCCATGCCGTGGGATCCGGCGACGTGCAGCTCCCACGCGATCACGCGGTCCCACGGGAGCGGGGCGGATGCCGCGGCCCCGAGCATGAGACCGACCTGCACGTGACGGCCCTGACGGCGGAGGCTCCGCACGGCGGCGTTCGCGGTGGCGGCGGAGCCGAGGGCGTCGATCGTGACGTGCGCTCCCCCGCCGGTGGCGGCGATCACGGCGTCGACGGGGTCGGCCGACTGCACCGTCTCGGCGGCCCCGAGTTCACGGGCGCGAGCGAGCGCGTCCGCGGAGAGGTCGATCGCGGTCACGCGCGCGCCGAGCGCCCGGGCGACCATGATCGCGGAGAGGCCGACGCCGCCGCATCCGAAGACCGCCACCTCCTCGCCCGCGCGGACCTGCGCCTGCGTCGCGACCGCCCGGAACGCGGTCGCGAACCGGCACCCGAGGGAGGCAGCCGTCACGGCGTCGACGGCGTCGGGAAGACGCACGAGGTTGAGGTCTGCGACGCGGACGACGACGTACTCCGCAAACGAGCCCTCGTGCGTGAACCCGGGCTGGGTCTGGTTCGGGCACACCTGCGCCTGCCCGCTGAGACACCACTCGCACGCCCCGCACCCGTTGACGAACGGTGCGGTCACGCGGTCGCCGGCGGCGAAGCGCCGCACCTCGGGTCCGACTTCGGCGACGACGCCGGCGAACTCGTGCCCCGGGATCATCGGCAGCGGCACGGGATCGTGGCCGCGCCACGCGTGCCAGTCCGAGCGGCACACGCCTGTGGCCTCCACACGGATCACCGCACCGTCGGGCGGACATTCGGGCACCGGCACCTCGCGCACACGCGGGACCGCGCCGTACTCGTCGTAGACCACCGCGCGCATCGAGTCGCTCATCCATCGATTCTCGCCCACCCTTCCCCTCGCGAGGGTGCACCCGTTGGGAACGAGTGCACCCTCGCGCGAGAACGATCGGCGTCCTACGCGGCGGCTTCCCGCGCGAGCAGGCGCTCCTTGACGTCGACACCCCACGCGAATCCGCCGAGGGATCCGTCGGTGCGGAGCACGCGGTGGCACGGGACGAAGAGGGCTGGTGCGTTGCGGGCGCAGACGGATGCGGCTGCCCGCACGGCCGACGGCTGCCCGAGCTGCACGGCGAACTCGGTGTAGGTGAGCGGACTCCCCGGCTCGATCGCGCGGAGCGCGTCCCACCCGGTCTCCTGCATCGCGGTGCCGTGCTGGCGCACCTCGACCCGGTCGATGGCTGCGAGATCGCCGGCGTAGTACGCGCGGACGGCGGCCGCCGCATCCGTTTCACCCTCGGCGACCGCGTCGGGTCGGAGGGACGGGTGGATGCGGGCGATCGCGGCCTCCGCGTCGGCGGTCCAGCCGGAGGCGAGGACGGTGCCGCGCTCGTCGGCGACGATCGTGAACGGCCCGTCGGGGGTGTCGATGGTCTGGATCACAGCGGTCATGACTGCTCCTTCTTCGAGGTCTGCGAGGTGTTCGGCGTCTTCGGGGTCTGCAAGGTCTTCGGGGTCTGCGAGGTCTTTCGAGGCGGGATGCTGCGCCACAGGTGGGCGGTGAGGTAGCTCCGCCACGGGGCGATGCGGGCCGCCCACGCGACGAGGCCGGCGGCGTCGGACGGGATGCCGAGGGCGGCGGCCCCCGCACGGGCGGCGACATCGCCGGGCAGCAGGACGTCGGGGTCTCCCGTGACCCGCATCCGGACGTAGTCGGCGGTCCACGGCCCGACGCCGGGAAGGGCGAGGAGGGCGGCCCGCTGCTCTTCGGCGTCGTCGCCGCTCGACAGCCGCAGGTCGCCGTTCGCGATCGCCGCGGCGGCCCCGGTGACAGCGCGGATGCGCGCAGCCGGGCCTCGCAGGACGTCCGCCCCGCGTGCGGCTATGGCCTCCATCGTCGGGAAGAGCAGGGCGCCGTCCGCGGTCCGCTCCCCCAGTTCGGCGGTGAGCGCGGTGAGTGCGGTGCGGGCGGCGGCGACCGTGATCTGCTGGCCGATCATCGCCCGGATGAGCATCTCATTCGGATCTGCGGCTCCCGGGACGCGGATCCCCGGGATCGCGGCGACGGACGGCGCGAGCTCCGGATGCCGCGCGAGCGCCGAGTCGACAGCGATCGGATCGGCGTCGAGGTCGAAGAGACGGCGCGCCCGCGCGACGAGGACGGACAGGTCGCCGAGATGGCTGAGCCGCGCGCGCAGGCGCAGCCTGTCGTCGACCCACCGCAGCTCGAACCACGCCGGCCCGCCGGGAAGCCGGAGGGTGCGGGAGAAGGATGCGGCCTCGGCGACCTCGACGCCGGCGACCGCGCGCGCCTGCATCCACGCGAAGAGCCCTGCCGCGTCGAACGGCCCGCGTACAGGCAGGAAGAGGTCGATCTCGCCGAGCGGAGCGTCCGCCTCATCCGGTCCCTGAGCCCGTCCCCCCGGTCCCTGAGCCCGTCCCCCCGGTCCCTGAGCCCGTCGAAGGGTGTGCCGGCGTGCCCGCAGCTCGAGCGGCGTCATCGCGAACACCTCGCGGACGGTGTCGTTGAACTGCCGGACGCTCGCGAAGCCGGCGGAGAACGCGACATCCGCCGCGGTCATGTCGGTGCCGACGAGGAGCATCCGCGCCGTGTGCGCGCGCTGCGCACGGGCGAGGGCGAGCGGACCAGCGCCGAGCTCGGTCGTGAGCACACGCGTGAGATGGCGCGACGAGTACCCGAGGCGCGCGGCGAGCCCCGGCACGCCCTCCCGTTCGATCACCCCGTCGGCGATGAGCCGCATGGCGCGGCCGGCGACATCGCCGCGGAGGTTCCACGCCGGCGAACCGGGAGCGGCCTCGGGCAGGCATCGCTTGCACGCGCGGTAGCCGGCCTCGTGGGCGGCCGCGGACGTCGGGAAGAACGTGACGTTCGCCGGCTTCGGCGTGCGTGCCGGGCAGCTCGGCCGGCAGTAGATGCCGGTCGACAGCACGGCGGTCACGAACTGGCCGTCGAAGCGGGAGTCACGCGATTCGATCGCGCGGTAGCGCTCGTCGAACGACATCAGTGCGGGGGAACTCATGCATCAAGACTCGCACGCCCCGCAGACATCGTCTCGCGGAAATCGGACATCGCTGTGGATGCCGCATAACCGCGTCGTCGACTTGCGGCATATGGCGGGTATTCCGGCTCGGATAGCCGCCATTCGCGGCAAGTCGGCGGAAGAGGTCACCCCGCGATGAGCTTGTCGAGCTCCCGCAGACCGTTGAGGTACGCCTCGGAGAACGTGGGGAACGGCTGGATGACGTCGAGGAGGACGGAGATCGGGATGCGGGCGCGGACGGCGAGCGTCGCCTGCTGCAGCCACTCCCCCGCATCCGGCCCGACCGCGTACGCCCCCGTCAAGACATCGCCGTCCGAGACGAGTGTGAGGAACCCCGCATCCTCGTAGTCGCGCGTGTATGTGGCCGTGCGGGCGACGTCCCGCAGGTGCGTCGTCGAGACGAACCGCCCCTCGACCTCGCCGACCGCGGCGACCTCGGGGTCGGTGAAGACGACGCGCGGGACGGCCGAGTAATCCGCACTCCGCTCCCGGCCCAGGATGTTCGCCGCCACGACGCGGCCGTGGTATTTGCCCACGTGTGTGAGGTCCCACAGGCCCGTGACGTCGCCGATCGCCCACAGCCCGTCACCCGCGGACATGCGGTCGTCGACCGGGATGCCGTGCCTGGTCGGCTCGATGCCCACGGTCTCGAGGCCGATGTCGTCGACCCGCGGCGAGCGGCCCGTCGCCACCAGCAGCCTGTCACCGCGCAGGACGGTGCCGTCGGCGAGAGTCAGCACGTACGCGGCCCCCTCGCGCCCGGCCTTGATCGCGTCGCCGAACCGTACGTCGACGCCATCCGCACGCAGCGCCTTGCCGACCGCCTCGCCGACTCCGGGAGCCTCCCGCGGCAGCACGCGCGTGCCGTGCCCGACGAGCGTGACCTGCGCGCCGAACCGCGCGAGCGCCTGGCTCATCTCCACGCCGACCGGCCCAGCCCCGAGCACCACCACGCGGCGCGGGACCTCCTTCATCCCGGTGACGTCGCGGTTGGTCCACAGGCCCTCGAGGTCCACGAGACCCGGCACGGGCGGAATGGCGGCGGTCGACCCGGTGGCGATGACGATGTGGTCGGCGGTCAGCATCCTGCCGTCGACCTCCACCGTATGCGGGCCCGCGAGGCGCCCGTGCCCGCGCACCACGTCGACTCCCGCACTGTCCGCCCAGGAGACCTGACCGGCATCGTTGTAGTCGGACACCATGAAGTCGCGCCACGCGAGCGCCTCGGCGACGTCGATCGAGCCGACGACCGCTTCGCGTGGGCCGGGCACGCGACGGGCGGCCTCGAGCGCTTCGCCGGGCCGGAGGAGCGTCTTCGACGGGATGCAGGCCCAATACGAGCACTCGCCGCCGATGAGCTCCTCCTCGACGACGGCGACCCGCAGGCCTCCGGCCGCGATGGCTCCTGCGCAGTGCTCGCCGGGCGAACCGGCGCCGAGGACGATGGCATCGTAGTCGTGGGTCATATCGGCAGTCTTGCCCGCATCAGCGCCCACGCCAACCCCTGGACGGAAGCCACGGAGCGACCTGCGCCGTGATCATTCGAGATGCTCGTTGAGTTCGGCGAGCAGTCGGCGCAGCCGGGCGTACTCGCCGGCCCCGAGTGCGTCCGACCATTCCCCTTCGGTCATCTCGACGGCGCGGCGGATCTCGGCGATGACGCGCCGGCCGCGGTCGGTGAGCTCCACCACCCGCTCGCGCCGATTGGCAGGACTCACCGTGCGGCGGAGGTACCCCCCACCCTCGAGCTGTCCGAGCAGGTTGTTCATCGCCTGCTTCGTGGTCATCGCGCTGCGCGCGATGTCTCCCGGCGAACGCCCGTCCGGTCCAGGATGTTGGAAGACCGCGAGGTGCGCCGGCTGGAGGTCGTCGAATCCGGCGCCGTGGAGCGCGTCGACGATGGCGGCGCGCGAGGCGAGGAACGGCCGCCGCAGCAGCGCCCCGATCAGCGGCCCATTGTCCTCTTGGTCAAGTCCGTGTACCATCGTCACCATAGTAAACCAACTGTACTACGGAGGTGTGTCATGGCTCAGGATGTCGTCTCCCTGCTGTTCGCCGGCGATCCATCCGACCTGTTCCCGCGCTACGAGGAGGGCCTGCGCCGGTACACCGGCCCCGCGCCCGAGCAGATCCTCGTGTCGCACGGTGAAGAGGGCCTCATGGTCACGCTCGTCTGGCCCGACGGCGTCTCGCACGAGACGCTCGGCGAGTTCATGCGCGCGTCGATCGGCGACCTGGGCCTGCCGTTCCCGCGCGCGGACCACGGGACGCTCGCCGCATCCTCGTGGCCCGTGCTGACCGCGAGCTGACCCGCGAGGAACACGACCGCCGCATCCCGGATCGGAATGCGGCGGTTCGCCTGAGGGGCGCGTGCGCTCAGTGGAAGAAGTGGCGCTCTCCCGTGAAGAACATCGTCACGCCGCGCTCGCGCGCGAGGGCGATCGTCTCTTCGTCGCGCACCGAGCCGCCGGGCTGCACGATCGCCGAGATGCCCGCATCCATCAGCACCTGCGGCCCGTCCGCGAACGGGAAGAAGGCGTCGGATGCGGCGACCGAGCCCGCCGCGCGGTTGCCCGCGCGCTCGACCGCGAGACGGCACGAGTCGACGCGGTTGACCTGGCCCATGCCGATGCCGACCGTCGCCGAGCCCTTCGCGAGCACGATGGCATTCGACTTGACCGCGCGGCCGGCCTTCCAGGCGAAGATGAGGTTCTGCATCTCGTCGTCGGACGGGCGCTCACCCGTGACGAGCTGCCAGTTCGCCGCGACGGAGTCGATGTCGTCCGGGAAGCGGTCGGCGTCCTGCAGCAGCAGTCCGCCGGACACGAGACGGACATCCATGGGCTCCTGGCGCCAGTCCGCGGGCAGCTGCAGGACGCGGAGGTTCTTCTTCAGACGAAAGACCTCGAGGGCCTCCGGCTCGAAGTCGGGGGCGACGATCACCTCGGTGAAGATGTCGCGGAGGTTCTCCGCCATCTTCAGGGTCACGGTGCGGTTCGCAGCGATGACGCCGCCGAACGCCGACACCGGGTCGCACTCGTGCGCGCGCAGGTGGGCCGACGCGATCGGGTCGAGCGCGTTGGGCGCGGCGACCGCGATGCCGCACGGGTTTGCGTGCTTGATGATGGCGACGGCGGGCAGCACCATGTCGAACGCGGCGCGCAGGGCGGCGTCGGCGTCGACGTAGTTGTTGTACGACATCTCCTTGCCCTGGAGCTGCGTCGCCTGCGCGATGCCGTGCCCGCCGTTGCGCGTGTAGATCGCGGCGCGCTGATGCGAGTTCTCGCCGTAGCGCAGCGTCTCCAGGCGCTCCGCGCGGATCGTCAGATGCTGCGGCAGGTCGGTGCCCTGCGCGATCGTGCCCTCGGCGAACCACGTGGCGACGGCCCGGTCGTACTCGGCCGTGTGCGCGAACGCGCGCGCGGCGAGCTCCTTGCGCTGGGCGAGGGTCGTGCCGCCCTGGCCGAGCGCCTCGATGAGCGCGGGGTACGACTGCGGCGAGACGACGATCGCGACGTTCGCGTAGTTCTTCGCGGAGGCGCGCACCATCGCGGGGCCGCCGATGTCGATCTGCTCGACGACGTCGTCGCCCTGCGCGCCGGACGCGACGGTCTCGACGAACGGGTAGAGGTTCACCACGACGAGCTCGAACGGCTGGATGCCGAGCTCCTCGAGCTGGCGCTCGTGGTCTTCGAGGCGGAGGTCGGCGAGCAGGCCCGCGTGCACCGACGGGTGGAGGGTCTTCACGCGTCCGTCGAGGGACTCCGGGAAGCCGGTCACCGCGGAGACATCCGTCACCGCGTGCCCGGCGTCGCGGATCGTCGCGGCCGTCGAGCCGGTGGAGACGATCTCGACGCCGGCCGCGGCGAGCGCCTCGGCGAGGCGGAGCAGATCGGTCTTGTCACTCACGGACACGAGCGCGCGGCGGACGGGGACGACGTCACGGTCGCGGTAGAGGGACGGGTCGTGGCGGGGGCCGGCCATGGATGCCTCCGGGTTCGGTTCGGCGGTGCGGGGGTTCAGGGGCTGGTCAGATCGAGCTCGCCCACCGCGATGCGGCGGACGACATCGATGAGCAGGCGGCGCTCGACGGGCTTGATGCGCTCGTGGAGCGTGTGCTCGTCGTCTCCCGCGAGCACGGGGACGCGCTCCTGGGCGACGATCGGTCCGGAGTCGACCCCGTTGTCGACGACGATGACGCTCGCACCCGTCTGCGCGGCACCGGCCGCGAGCGCATCGCGCACGCCGTGGGCGCCGGGGAACTCCGGCAGATACGCGGGGTGCGTGTTGATGATGTTCGGCGACCACTCGTCGACGAGCTCGGCAGGCAGGAGACGCATGAGACCGCTCAGCACGACGAGGTCGGGCCGCCACACCCGCAGCTGGGCGGCGAGCTCGGCGCCCCACTCCTCGCGCGTGGCGAAGTGCGCGTAGGGAACGGTGAAGCTCGGGATGCCGAAGTCCTCCGCGTGCGCGAGGCCGTCGGCCTCGCGGTCGGCTCCCACCACGACGATGCGTGCAGGGTAATCAGGGTCTTCAGCGGCCTCCAGGAGGGCTCGCAGATTCGAGCCGGTGCCGGAGATGAGGACGGCGACCGTGAGCACCGGCTTAGTCTATCGGCGGCAGCGGATTCGGCCGGTTCGGCCCGAGATCCGGGCGGGATGCCGCGGGAGGCGGCGGCTTCGGGGTCTTCGGCTTCTTCGGCTCTTCCGGGAGGGGTTCGATCGGCGCCGTCTCGTCATCGTCCGGCGTCGAGACCGATGACGGCAGCGGGTCGATCGGAGCGGTCTCGTTCTCGTCGGCATCCACCCCCTGCGGGTCGTTGAGCGAGCGAAGCGAGTCGAAACGCGGTGACGGAGGCGCGGCAGGGGCCGCCGCATCCAGCTCGAATCGCTTCTCCCAGTCCTCTTCGGCATCCGCACTCTCGAACGTCTCCCGAGCGGGAGACAGCAGCAGGATGCCGGCACCCAGGAGCACCTCGAGTCCCACCGCGAAGGCGACGGGTCCCGGCTGCGGCCCCACTTCGGCGAGTCGGCCCGGGCCGAGCGAGCCCGACGCCGCCAGCGCAAGCAGCGCAGCAGCGCCCGCGGAGAGCACCGCGATTCCCGCCGCGACGACAGCGCGCAGCCCCGCTCCGGCGTGCTCGTGCTCGGCGAGACGGGCGCGCGCCGCCCACCCGGCGAACGCGCCCAGACCGACCGGGAGCAGAACGAGGACGAGCAGCCACGCCGAGGTGGTCTCGGGCAGCGCGCCGAGGAGCGGGATGCCGGGGACCACCGCGAGCTGGGTGCCGGCGGGCGACACGGTCGTGTCGGTGCCGAACGCGAATCCGGGACCGGCGACGAACGACATCCCCCACACGACGAGCGTCGGAAGGTAGGCGAGCTGACCGAGGGTCACGACGATCGCGCCGAGGAGGTCGACGTGTCCGGCCTCGAACAGCGCGATGATGCTGCCGGCGCGGAAGATCACGGCCAGCGCGACGGCGAACGCGCCGAGCCCGACGAGGCCCGCCACCGTGATCCCGGTGCCGCGCGCGATCGCGTCGATCGCGTGGTCCCAGCCGCGTCGTGCGTGGTCGACGTGGCCGCGAGCGCGGTCGAGGATGCGGTCCCCCGTCGGGTCCGCCTCCTGCCAGCCCGCGACGAGCGCGCCGAGCACGACTCCGACGGCGTACACCGCGGCCGGGAAGAGCACGCCCTGCCACAGGTGGATCGCGGCGACCGGGTTGCGGCCGGTGAGTCCGACGATCGCGGCGAGGAGCGCGAAGACGAGGATGCCGGCGACCGGACCGGTGGCCGGCGCATCCGCCCGCGCCGCTCGCACGCCCGAGCGAGCCGCGAAGATCGCCGTGAAGGACGCGAACGCGAGCGGTGCGAGGGAGATGACGAAGGATGCCGCGCCCTGGTCGATGCCCGCGACCGCGAGGTACTCGGCCGGCAGGTGGATGTGCAGCGGCACGAGGTGCCCGAGCTGCCACACCGAGACCGCTGTCGGCCACAGGGCGTTCCACGGGAAGGTTCCGCCGAAGAGCCACAGCAGCGCAAGGGGCGCGAGCGCAGCGGCGACGCCGACCACCGCCGCGAGAACGGCGTCCAGGGCGGCGAGGAGGGCGACGACGAGGCGATGCATGCCTGATCGACCCTACCGACCCCGGCGCGCCCCTCCCGAAGGGCGCGCAGCGCGGCACCGCTCCCACTACCTGAGCGTTTGCCGATAATCTCTTGCGCGAAGGAGGGCCCCATGACAGCAGCCCCGGAAACCGAGACGCCCACCGCTGAGCCCAAGAACGGGTTCGACCGGTATTTCAAGATCACCGAGCGAGGTTCGACCGTCGGCACCGAGGTGCGCGGCGGCATCGTGACCTTCGTGACGATGGCGTACATCGTCATCCTGAACCCGATCATCCTGTCCGCGACGAAGGACGTCTCGGGCTACCACCTCCCGTTCCTCCAGGTGACGGCGGTCACGGCCCTCACCGCCGGCGTCATGACGCTGCTCTTCGGTCTCGTCGCGCGGCTGCCCTTCGCGCTCGCGGCCGGCCTCGGCATCAACTCCTTCCTCGCGTTCAGCGTCGTCGGTCAGGTGACCTGGCCGGAGGCGATGGGCTTCGTCTTCATCGAGGGCATCATCATCGTGCTCCTCGCGGCGACGGGCCTGCGGCGCATGATCTTCGACGCCGTCCCGTACCAGCTGAAGATCGCGATCACCGTCGGAATCGGTCTGTTCATCGCCTTCATCGGGTTCGTGGATGCCGGCTTCGTGAAGTCGACCGGCCAGGCGTCTCCCCCGATCGGCCTCGGCACCGACGGCTCGATCATGTCGATCCCGACGCTCGTGTTCGTCATCACGCTGCTCGGCACGGCGCTGCTCGTCGCCCGCAAGGTCACGGCGGGCCTTCTCATCGGTCTCGTCGGCGGCACCGTGCTGGCGGCCGTCCTCGAGGCGTTCCTCCACCTGGGAGCCGCGAGCGCGAAGAACCCGGGCGGCTGGGGGCTCAGCATCCCGGCACTGCCGAAGCAGTGGGTGAGCGTTCCCGACCTCGGACTCGTCGGCCAGATCGACATCTTCGGCGGATTCGCCCGCGTCGGCGCACTCGTCGGCATCATGCTCGTCTTCACGCTGCTGTTCTCCAACTTCTTCGACGCGATGGGCACGATGACCGGCCTATCGAAGGAGGCGGGGCTCGCCGACGACAAGGGCAACTTCCCGAACCTGCGCTCCGCGCTCATCGTCGAGGGCTTCGGCGCCGTCGCGGGCGGATACACCTCCGCCTCGTCGAACACCGTCTTCATCGAGTCGGGCGCGGGCATCGGCGAAGGCGCCCGCACGGGCTTCGCGAACGTCATCACGGGCGTGCTGTTCCTCATCGCGATGTTCTTCACCCCGCTCGTCTCGATCGTTCCGAGCGAAGTGGCGGCCGCAGCTCTCGTCATCGTGGGTGCACTGATGATGAGCCAGATCCGCGAGATCGAGCTGCGCGACTTCACCGTGCTCGTTCCCGTCTTCCTCACGGTGACGGTCATGCCGCTCACGTACTCGATCGCGAACGGCATCGGCGCCGGGTTCATCAGCTGGGTGTTCCTGCGCTCTCTCACCGGCAAGGCGAAGGAGATCAGCCCGCTCCTGTGGATCGTCGCTGCCGGCTTCCTCATCTACTTCGCGCGCGGACCCATCGAGCTGATGTTCGGCAAGTAGGCGGACGGCGAGAGAGGACGGGATGCGGTGGCTCACCGCATCCCGTCTTCTTCTCTCCGCGCGGTATCTGGACGCGCGGCACCGCCCTCCCTATCGTGTGAAGCGCTCCGCAGAGCAGCAGGAGGTGTGCCATGGCCGATACACCCGCACAGACACCGCAGGAGGACCATCCTGAGGTCCTGGAACTCCGCGTGCACGGGGTGAACAGCACGTATTCAGCGGCGCTGCTCGACCTCGGGCCCGCGGATGTCGAAGAGGTGATGGGCGACGACCTCGGCAGCTTCTGGCGGCCGCTGCCGTCCACCGCCGCGAAGCTCCGGCCCGGGGAGCGCGGGTACGTCCCACCCGGCATCCGGCGCGAGGCGTACTCGTGGGGCGGCATGGTCCGCACGACCCCGAACCTCGGCGGAACGAGCACGATCGGGACGGTCACGAGCATCCTCGCGCGCATCGGGTACGTCCTGCTGCTCCCGTTCGCGCTCGCGAACGTCGCGCAGTGGACGTGGCGCCTCCCGGACGCGGGCCCGAAGGAAGGGCGCGCCCTGCTGCCCGCGGGCTTGAACCGCGTCTTCGGACTGCTGCTCACGCTTCTGTTCACGACCACCGCCGCGACACTGGGCCTGGATCTCGGCGCCGCGCAGTGCGCAGCCGACGCATCCCGCTGTGGGAACGCCAACGCGTTCTTCGCGATGTTCGCGAGCTGGAGCGCACCCGACCGCATGGCCCTCTTCGCGCTGATCCCCATCCTCGCCGCCGGGCTGCTCTGGATGCTGGCGAACCTCTCCCGCCAGCGCTACGACGTGCTGCCCGGCATGGCAGGACACAAGGTCGGCGCCGAGGAAGGTCTCGTCCCGGAGACGGAGCCGCCGACGGCGCTGCTGTCGAACCCCGGATTCTGGTCGAACCGCATCACGCGCCACCTCGCGCACGCGCACTTCGCCGGAGCGATCTTCCTCACGATCACCCTCGTCGGCGCCCACGCCGCGTTCCGCTGGAGCGCCACGTGCGTGGGGCTCGGCCACTTCACCGTCTGCACTGCGACGGCCTGGCGCAACATCTGGTTCGACCTCGGGTTCGCGCTCACCGTGCTCGGCCTCGTGGGGCTCATCGCCACGGTCGTCATCGTCTTCCTGCTCCCCACGACGGCGGTGACGCCGATCGAGCAGCAGAAGCGGCCCCTGTGGACGGCTCGGGCGGGCGGTGTCCTGCTCGGGGCCTCCGCGGTCCTCTTCCTCCTGCTGGAGGTGTATCTGCTCGTCGCGTGGTTCCGGCCCGGGATCGTGGTGCCGATGCGGCTGTACGGCGCGGGCACGACGCCGCTCATCATCGTCACCGCCGCCGCCGTCATCGCGCTCTCCGGGGTGTTCTGGCGGAGCCTGCGGCCGAGGGCGGCTGCGGGTGCCTCGAAGCCGGCGAGCGATCGACGTGCAACGGCGTGGCACGGATGCGGACCCGCCGCGTTCATGACCTTCGCCCTCGTCACCGCGGTGTCCACGAGCGCGATCATCACCGTGACCGTGGGCACGTGGCTGAACGGCAAGGCGCCGGCCGCGGCGCTCGTCGACGGCGGACGGATTTCGATCTCGGCGAGCTATGTCGCGATCGGCTCGTGCATCGTCGTGGGCCTCGTCATCTTCCTCGCCATTGCGGGAGGATGGCTCGCCCTGCCCGCTCTGCGCGGTCCGTCGGCGGCGCGTGCCGCCGACTGGAATGCGCCCATGGATGCGGCCCAGACCGCCGCGCTCATCCCCGACGGCGCGGGCGTGCTGCCCCCGTCGTCGGAGACCGTGTACTCGTGGATCGAACGCCAGCGGAGCCTCGCGGCCCGCGTGCATATGGCCGAGCCCGTCGGGGCAATCGGCGCGGTGGCCCTCGGGGCGGCCGTGGCCGTCGGCGTCGTATGGGCGTGGCTCGCGTACGGTCACAGCGCTCCGCTGTGGGACGCCCTGAACCTCGGTCCCGTCGCCGTCGTGCACGCCGGCCTCAACATGCTGATGGCCTCCCTCGGCTGGATCGGCCTCGCCCTCGTGGCGATGCTCGCCGCCGGAGCCACCCACCAGTCCGCGCGGCCGGTCGCCATCGTGTGGGACGTCATCTGCTATCTGCCTCGCACCGGGCACCCGTTCGGCCCCCCGGCCTATGCGGAGCGCGCGGTGCCCGAGATCGCGGGGCGTCTGTTCGAGTGGCTGAACGATCGGCCGGACCGCCGTGCGGTGCTCGTCGGCCACAGCATGGGCTCCGTCCTGGTCGTCTCTGCCCTAGGCCTGCTCGGCTCGAGCCCGGCCACGCGCGACGTGCTCCCCCGGCTTCGCCTCATCACGTTCGGTGCGCAACTGCGGGTCTTCTTCGGTCGCATCTTCCCGGAGCTCCTCGGCCCGGACGTGCTCGGCACCCAGCCGTCACGCGCACCGATCCTCCGCGGACCGGACCCGTGGGCGCGAGACTTCCAGGCCCCTGTCCCGGCATCGGCCTCGGGCAATCGCCTGCGCGGCGACCTCCTCCCGGACGACGGAGTGCGGTGGGTCAATCTGTGGCGCGCGACCGACATGCTGGGCTGGCCGGTCAAGAGCTCGCACGCCAATCACATCGACCGGTATGCCGAGGAGCTGGACCTCAGCGGGTACATGCCCGACATCGGCGGCCACGACGCGTACTACCGCGTGCCGGCGTACGCACAGGCGATGGAAGAGCTGCGGCAGACGAACGTCTGAGCACAGCTCAGCGCAGGGAGCTGAGCGGAGCGCCACCGAGGAGCGGAGTCGATTCGACGATGGGAGTGCGCCGCAGACGAATTCGATCCTCCGTTCCTCGGGTCTCCTCCGCTCGTAGACGGCCTCCGCGCGATCAGGCGGCGCGCGGCTCGAGGACGAAGATCGGGATGCGGCGGTCCGTCTTCGTCTGATAGACGTCATAGTCGGGCCACGCCTGCGTCGCCCGCGCCCACCATTCGGCACGCTCGTCTCCGTCGAGCTCCCGCGCCGTGTAGTCGTGCGTCACGTCGCCGTCCTGGAGCTCGACGTGCGGGTTCTTCCTGAGGTTCCAGTACCACTGCGGGTGCTCGGGTGCACCACCCCGCGACGCCACCACGGCGTATCGTCCGTCGTGCTCGACGCGCATGAGCGCCGTCTTGCGCAGCCCGCCCGTCTTCGCGCCGACCGTCGTCAGCACGATGATCGGCTTGCCGCGCAGCTGGTTCGCGTCCGCACCGTGGGACGCTTCGAAGGTCTCGGCCTGCTTCCGCGCCCACGCCGCCGTGCTCGGCAGATACTCCCCGTCCAGTGGCATGCGACCAGCCTAAGCGGCGCCCGCACGGGCAGGGCGTTCAGCGGATGGCAGTGCCCTCGATCAGGGGATCGACGGATCCCAGCATCCCGGGGGCGAGCTCGTCGCGCTGCTCGACCGATCGGAAGCCCGCACCCCGGATGGCGGCACCCGTATCGCGCGCCGGATCGCATCCGCTGTCGATGACGCGGGAGATCGGCCGGTAGGCGACCTGCAGCGTGCGGGTCCAGGAGCGCGGGGGTCCGGTGACGTGCTCGAAGTACACGAGCCGCCCGCCCGGTCGGAGGACCCGGACGACCTCGGCGAGCGCGCGACGCTGATCTCGCACGGAGCATAGGACCGTGCTCGCGATGACGGCGTCGACGGACGCGTCGGGCAACGGGATGTCCTCGGCGGCGGCGTGCAGGAGCCGCGAGCCGGGTCGCTCCTCGACGCGGACCGCGAGCTGGCGGAGGGCGGACCGAGACGGCTCCAGCGCGATCCAGATGACGTCCGCCGACAGGTCGTCGGCGGCGATGCCGAACCCGGCGCCGAGGTCGAGCACGTCCCCGCGCAGGCCAGGAAGTACGCTCCGCCGCCATGCGTCGCGCAGTTCGCGGATGGTCCGTGTCGTCGTCGGCCGGAGAGTCACCCGGCCAGGATAGGCGCGGCCCCTGACACAGCACGAGGGGCGGATGCGACAGCATCCGCCCCTCGTGACAGCTCGGGTCAGAGACCCTTGATGATCTCGCGCATGAGCTCGGCGGTCTCCGACGGCGTCTTGCCGACCTTGACGCCGGCGGCCTCGAGGGCCTCCTTCTTCGCCTGGGCGGTGCCGGCCGAGCCGGACACGATGGCGCCGGCGTGGCCCATCGTCTTGCCCTCGGGTGCGGTGAAGCCCGCGACGTAGCCGACGACCGGCTTCGTGACGTTCGCCTTGATGAACTCGGCCGCGCGCTCCTCGGCGTCTCCGCCGATCTCGCCGATCATGACGATCGCCTTGGTCTCGGGGTCGGCCTCGAACGCGGCGAGCGCGTCGATGTGGGTCGTGCCGATGACCGGGTCGCCGCCGATGCCGATGGCGGTCGAGAAGCCGTAGTCGCGCAGCTCGTACATCATCTGGTACGTCAGGGTGCCCGACTTCGACACGAGGCCGATCGGGCCCTTGCCGGTGATGTTCGCGGGCGTGATGCCGACGAGGGACTCCTCCGGGCTGATGATGCCGGGGCAGTTCGGGCCGATGATGCGGGTCGTGCCGCCCTTGGCCTTGGCGAGCGCCCAGAACTCGGCGGAGTCCTGCACGGGCACGCCCTCGGTGATGATGACGAGGAGCGGGATCTCGGCCTCGATGGCCTCGATCACGGCATCCTTCGTGAATGCCGGCGGGACGAACGCGATCGACACGTCAGCACCCGTCGCGGCCATCGCCTCGGCGACCGACGCGAAGACGGGGAGCTCGACATCCGAGCCGTCCTTGGCCTTGTGCAGGACGGTGGTGCCGGCCTTGCGGGCGTTCACGCCGCCCACGACCTGGGTGCCCGCCGCGAGCATGCGCGCGGTGTGCTTCGAGCCCTCGCCGCCGGTGATGCCCTGGACGATGACCTTGGAGTCCTTGTTGAGGAAGATCGTCATGACTGTGTCCCTTACGCGTTCGCGAGCTCGGCGGCCTTGTCGGCGCCCTGGTCCATGTTCTCGGCGAGGGTGACGAGCGGGTGCGCCGCCTCCTCGAGGATGCGGCGGCCCTCGACGACGTTGTTGCCGTCCAGGCGCACGACGATCGGCTTGTCCGCAGCGGCGCCGAGCTCGGCGAGAGCGCCGACGATGCCCTTGGCGACCTGGTCGCACGCGGTGATGCCGCCGAAGACGTTGACGAACACCGACTTGACCTGCGGGTCGCCGAGGATGATGCCCAGGCCGTTGGCCATGACCTCCGCGGAGGCGCCGCCGCCGATGTCGAGGAAGTTCGCCGGCTTCACATCGCCGTGGCGCTCACCGGCGTACGCGACGACGTCGAGCGTGGACATCACGAGGCCCGCGCCGTTGCCGATGATCCCGACGGAGCCGTCGAGCTTGACGTAGTTGAGGTCGAGCTCCTTGGCCTTGGCCTCGAGCGGGTCGGCCGCGGCCTTGTCCTCGAGCAGAGGGTGGTTCGCGTGGCGGAACTCCGCGTTGTCATCGAGCGACACCTTGCCGTCGAGGGCGATGATGTCGCCCTCCTCCGTCAGGACCAGCGGGTTGACCTCGACGAGCGTCGCGTCCTCGCCGGTGTAGACGTCGTACAGCTTGACGAAGACCGGAGCGACCTTGCCGACGAGCTCGGCCGGGAAGTTCGCGGCCTCGGCGATCTCGGTCGCCTTCGCCAGGTCGATGCCGGCGGCCGGGTCGACCTCGATGCGCGCGAGGGCGTCGGGACGCTCGACGGCGAGCTGCTCGATCTCCATGCCGCCCTCGAAGCTCGTGAGCGACAGGTAGGAGCGGTTGGCGCGGTCGAGCAGCACCGAGAAGTAGAACTCCTTGGCGATGCGAGCGCCGCCGGCGATCATGACGCGCTTGACGATGTGGCCCTTGATGTCGAGACCGAGGATGGCCTGCGCCGCCTCGTACGCCTCGTCCGGGGTCTTCGCGACCTTGACGCCGCCGGCCTTGCCGCGGCCTCCGACCTTCACCTGGGCCTTGACGACGACGACACCGCCGATCTTCTCCGCGGCCGCCTTCGCCTCCTCAGGAGTGTCGGCGATGATGCCGGCGAGCACCGGCACCTCGTACTTCTCGAACAGATCGCGTGCCTGGTACTCGTAGAGATCCACGTGCAGTCCTTCGCTGTGGCGAATGTGGGGTGTGGGCAGAGAGATATCTCGATGTCGAGATATCTGCCAATCCCCCAGCTTACTACCGCCGCTTGAGAGGCCCCGACGCAGATGACACGCCGACTGTCTCGCCGATCAGACGATCTCGCCGGCCGCGACGGTCTCAGCGAGCCCGTGCACGCGGGGCAGGTGGTGCGCGGTGTAGAAGTCCGCGGCCGTGAGGCGCGCCGCATCCCCTCCGTTCGAAAGGACCGCGACGGTCGCGAGGGCGTGCATCCATCCGCCGGCGAGGGTGCCGAGGAGCATGAGGTACGGCACGCTGACGGCGAACGCGTCGCGCTGGCTCGAGACGGCGAGCAGGGATGCGGTTGCCCGGCGGGCTGCGGAGACGGCACGCTGCATCCGCTCCCCCACGCGCTGGGCGACCGCGTCGCCGGACGCGACGAGCGCGGCGGACGTCTCGTCGATCAGCGTGAAGAGCTGCTCGGCCGTGCGGCCGCGATCGCGGATGACCTTGCGCCCGACGAGGTCGTTCGACTGGATCGCGGTCGTGCCCTCGTAGATCGGCATGATGCGCGAGTCGCGGTAGTGCTGCGCGGCGCCGGTCTCCTCGATGAAGCCCATGCCGCCGTGCACCTGGATGGCGTCGCTCGTGATCTGCACGGCATCCTCCGTCGCCCAGCCCTTGAGGATCGGGACGAAGAACTCGGCAAGAGTGCCGGTGCCGTCGGTCTCAGCGCGGTCGAAGAGGTCGCCGACGTACACGCCCATCGCGCGCATGGCGAAGATGTCGCTCGACATCGACAGCAGGAGGCGGCGCACGTCGGGGTGCTCCGCGATCGTCGTGCCGGCCGGTCGGTCGAGCACCGGGCCCTGCAGGCGCCCGGCCGCGTAGGCGGCGGCCCGCTGGTAGGCGCGATCGGCGATGCCGGTGGCCTGGAAGCCCATGCCGGTGCGCGCGGAGTTCATCATGACGAACATGCCGGCGAGCCCACCCCCGACCTCGCCCACGAGGTAGCCGGTGGCACCCTCGTATGCGAGCACGCACGTGGGGCTGCCGTGGATGCCGAGCTTGTGCTCGATCGCGACGGTCGTGACGGCGTTGCGCCCGCCGAGCGAGCCGTCCTCGTTCACGAGGATGCGGGGCGCGACGAACAGCGACAGACCCTTCGCACCCTCGGGAGCACCCGGCGTGCGCGCGAGGACGAGGTGCACGATGTTCTCCGCGACGTCGTGGTCGCCCCACGTGATGAAGATCTTCTGGCCCGAGATCGACCACGTGCCGTCATCGTTCGGCGTCGCGATCGTGCGGATGGCGCCGAGGTCGGTGCCGGCCTCGGGCTCCGTCAGGTTCATCGTGCCGGTCCACTGGCCGGAGACGAGCTTCGTGAGGTAGGTCTCGCGAAGGGCATCGGATGCAGCGGCATCCAGCGCGTGGATCTGTCCGGCGGTCAGCAGCCAGCACAGGGCGAACGCGGCGTTCGACGCGTTCCAGATCTCCCCGAGCCCCGCGCGAACGGCGGCGGGGAGGCCGTCGCCGCCCGCCGACTCCGGCGCTTCCGCGGTGACCCAGCCGGCCTCGACGAACGCCCGGTACGCCTCGGCGAATCCGGCCGGCATCCGCACGTCCCCGTCGACGAGCTGCGCGCCCTGGCGGTCGCCGAGCTCCTCGAGAGGAGCGAGGACGGATGCGGCGAAGTCGCCGGCAGCCGCGAGCACGTCGGTGGCGTCGCCCGCGGTGAGCGCACCGCCCGTGGACCGCTCGAGCAGGTCGAGGCCGAACGCCTGGCCGTACAGGAAGGCGTAGTCCTCGACGGGGGGCTGGTAGGGCGTGGTCATCGGCGACTCCTTGCATGTGGGACTGAGGTTCAGTTTACGTGCGACTGAGTCTCACTCAAAAGGCCGTCGGCGTATTAGGCTCCACGTCATGAGCGAGTCCGCGTCACCGTCCGCATCCGCCGCCCACGACGCCGTGGTCGCGGCGGCGCTCGATCTGTTCGCCGAGCAGGGCTTCGAGGCGACGTCGGTCGAGCAGATCGCCCGCGCCGCGGGCGTCTCGCGTTCGACGTTCTTCCGGCAGTTCGGCGGCAAGGACGACGTCGTCTTCGCCGACCATGAGCTGCTCCTCGACATGCTGCGCGACTACCTCGGCCGCACGCACGAGAATCCGTGGATCGCCGTGCGCGACGCATCCATCAAGGTGTACCGCCACTTCGCCGCCGATCCGGAGCTCGCCCGCCGCCGGTACGCGGTCGTCCGCCAGGTGCCGGCCCTGCGCGACCGCGAGATCGTCTCCGTCTTCCGCTACGAGCGCCTCTTCGACGAGTACCTGCGGCACGCCCTTCCCGGCCTCGACCCGCTTGTGGCCGTGAGCTTCGCGGCGGAGGTCACCGCCATCCACAACCACGTGCTGCGCCGCCTCATCCGCGAGACGAAGCGCGTGCCCCCGTCCGTGCTGCGCGCGGCCCTCGACGAGTCGCTCGAGCGGTTCGGTGTGCACCCGGACGGCTCAGTGGAGCACCCCGACGACGTCGTCGTCGCGGTGTTCCCGAGACGGATGCCGGCCGCCGAGGTCGCCCGGCGGCTCCGCAGCGAGCTGCCCGGCTGAGTCGGCGCCTCGTTTCGAGCTCGGGCGCCGCGAAGATAAGGCAGTCGCAGCGTGTGGATAAGCACGTCGCACGCGGACGTGCCTGACTGCCCAGTACCGTACGGCCGCTCAGCCGCCCTCGTACGCGACGTCAAGCGGTCCGTTTTCGTCGTCGGGCGCGCAGGCCTCGACGCCGTGCTCGCGCGCGATCCGCGCGAGTCGTGCATCGGTGGTCGCGATCGCGGCCCTCTCGCGGATCGCGGTATGCAGGACGACCGCGTCGGGCATGCGGAGACGGCTGCGTGCCCGAAGTTCGGCGAGGGGAACGACGTCACCCTCGATGAGCGGAACGACATCTATGTCCAATGCGCGGACGGAATCATGACCAGCGAGGGCCTTCCCGTCGCGCGCCGCGTGAACGATCGATTCGGAGACCGTCAATGCGCTGGCGAGGAGCCGCGCCGACGTCGAGTCCCGATAAACGCGCCGCGCCCATTCGGAATGAGCATCGCCCTCGTCGAAGATCGCGATCAGGACGCCTGCGTCGAAGACGATCTGCGACCCCGTCGCGCTGCTCACTCCGGCCATTCCTCGACCAACTGACGCGCGGCATTCGGGGGGTATACGCCCGTGAAGATCCCGGAGACTTCGTCGAGCGCCCGCCAACGGTCGAGCCTCTTCTGCGTGGCCGCTTCCGCACCGCTGCGAGCGCCGTCTGTGATCAACCGGCGGAGGATCGCCGCGCGATTGCCATGCAGTTCCGGCCACCACTCTGCGGCGCGGTCGATCGCGTCGCGGATGTCGTCGGTCTCGGTGATCATGTGCCGAGGGCGGGCGGTGGGCATGACCCGAGTGTAACACCTATCGCGATGGTGCAGCACCTGTCGGGATGTCGGCGATGCACGACAGGATGGGGTCATGGCGTACGAGATCCCCGCACCGATGCTGGCCAAGGCCGTGTCCGACATCCCGCGCACGGAGGGGCTGAGCTTCGAGCCGAAGTGGGACGGCTTCCGCGGGCTCGTCTCTTGGGACGGCACCGACGTCGAGATCGGCTCGCGAGGTGCCAAGCCTCTGACCCGCTACTTCCCCGAGCTCGTCGAGGCGTTCTCGCGACTGCTGCCCGAACCGTGCCTGCTCGACGGCGAGATCGTCGTCCCGGTCGATCGAGACGGTCGGCGCCGGCTCGACTGGGAGGCGCTGTCGCAGCGCATCCATCCCGCCGCCTCGCGGGTCAACCGCCTCTCCGAGGAGACGCCCGCGATGTTCATCGCGTTCGACGTGCTCGCGATCGGCGAGCGCGACCTCCAGGCGGTGCCGTTCGCCGAGCGCAGGGCCGCACTGGTCGACCTGCTGCAGGATGTGCCCGACCCGATCCACGTGACACGGGCGACGGACGATGCCGACCTCGCGCGACGGTGGCTGGCGGAGTTCGAAGGCGCAGGGCTCGACGGCGTGGTCGCGAAGCCGCTCGACCAGCCGTATGCGCCGGGCAAGCGCAGCATGTTCAAGATCAAGCACGCGCGCACCGCGGACGTCGTCGCGCTGGGGTACCGCATCCACAAGTCCGGTCAGGGCGTCGGGTCGCTCCTCGTGGGCCTCTACAACGAGGATGGCACGATCTATCCCGTCGGCGGCGTCGCCGCATGGAGCAACGAACGGCGTCTCGAGCTCATCGACGAGCTGGCCCCGCTCGTCGAGCGCGACGAGTCGGGTGAGGCCATCCGCGGCGAGGGCGAGAAGTCGCGATTCCAGGCCGGACGCGCCGATTCGTCGTTCGTGCGGCTTCGACCCGAACGCGTGCTCGAGGTCCGTTACGACCAGCTCGAGGGCTGGCGCTTCCGGCACACGGTGCAGTTCGAGCGTTGGCGTCCCGACCGCGATCCGCGCTCGTGCACCTACGACCAGCTCGAGGTCGTGGCGGCCTACGACCTCGCCGACGTCCTCGAGGGCTGACGAACCCGCGGGCCGTCACTCATCCTTCGGCCAGTTCTCCGGGTTGATGCGGCTCGGCTGCACGCGCGGCGGCTCCCCCGGCATCTTGGGGAACTCCGGCGGGAACGGCAGCTCGCCGAGACCGTTCGACACGTCGCGCTCCCACCACTCGAGCAGGGTGTCGATCCGCCCGGACCGCGCACCGAACTCCGCCCAGGGATCGCCTCCGTCGGCGAGACGCTGCGGGATGCTGCGGACGGTGAACGACGTCGGGTCCACTCCATCCAGTTCGTCCCATGCGAGGGGCGTCGACACCGTCGCGCCAGGGAGCGCCCGCGGGCTGTAGGCGCCTGCCATCGTGCGGTCGCGGTTCGCCTGGTTGAAGTCGATGAACATGCGGTCGCCGCGCTCCTCCTTCCACCAGTTCATGGTGACCTTGTCGGGCATGCGGCGCTCGAGCTCGCGGCCCGCGGCGATCACGGCGTGCCGCACGTCGAGGAACTCGTGCGTCGGCTCGATCGGGCAGAAGAGGTGGATGCCGCGGCTGCCACTGGTCTTGATCCACGTCTCGAGCCCCGCCTCGGCCAGGACGTCGCGCATCGCGGGCGCGACCGCAGCGGCCTCGGCGAAACCCGTGCCCGGCTGCGGGTCGAGGTCGATGCGCAGCTCGACGGGGTTGTCGGTGTTCGCGGTCACCGATGCCCACGGGTGGAACACGATCGTGTTCATCTGCGCGGCCCACACCGCCGCCGCGATCTCGGTGAGGACGAGCTGAGGATGCCGGCGCCCGCTGTTGTAGCGGACCGTCACCGCCTCGACGAACGACGGTGCGCCCTTCGGCGGGTTCTTCGAGAAGAAGCTCTCCCCGCCGACGCCGTCGGGGAACCGCTCGAGTGACACCGGCCGGTCGCCGTTGGCGGCGAGGAACGGCTCCGCGACGGCGATGAAGTACTCGGCCAGCTCTTGCTTCGTGATGCCGAGCTCCGGCCAGATGACGCGGTTCGGGCTGGACAGCCCGACCTCGCGGTCGCCGTGGGGGCCGGGGACGGTCAGGGTGATGCGCTCGGTAGCCACCCGTTCAACGTATCGACCGGCACCGACAGCCCGCCAGGGCCCCCGGGGCGTACCGTCGGAGCATGACCACGATCACTCCGTACCTCACGGTGTCGGACGGCCCCGCTGCGCTCGACTTCTATCGGCGCGCGTTCGGCGCTGAGGTCATCGAACGGTACGACGATGCAGACGGCCGCCTCGCGCACGCGACGCTCGATGTCGGCGGGGCGATCCTGCTCGTCTCGGGGGAGTATCCGGAGCTCGGCGCGGTGTCCCCGACGACGCTCGGCGGCTCCACGGCCGCCGTCGTGCTGGCGGTCGTGGCCCCCGATGCGACGTACGCGGCGGCGGTCGACGCCGGTGCGACGGCCGACCGACCCATCGAGGTCGACGGATCGGGCGCCCGGTCCGGATGGATCGTCGACCCCTTCGGCCACCGGTGGAACATCCGCGGCGCACGCAGAGCCTGACGGATCAGCCGATTCGCCTCAGTGCCCTCGCCAGGGCAGGCGGCGGTCGAGCACGACGAGGGCGAGCACCACGACACCCGCGGCGATGACCGCGATCGCGGAGACGTGCAGCCCCGCATCCGTCGCCCGTCCCGGATAGGCGAGCGCGATGAGCGCCGACGCGAAGATCGCGCCGAGGTACGACGCCGTGCGCGCGAGGCCCGATGCGACCCCGATCTCCTCCGCCGTCGTCTGGGTGTAGAGCGCGGCCTGGTTGCTCGTGGAGGTGAAGCCGAGCGCGACGCCGAACAGCAGGCTCAGCGCGACGAGCGCGACTAGCGGCGTCGTACTCGTCACGAACAGGAGGGCGACCCCGCCTCCCACGATCGCGACGGCGCTGATGAGCAGCGGACCGCGGATGAGCGCGCGGCGCGAGATGATCGCGGCGCCGAAGGCGGCAACGACGGACATCGGCAGCATGATGAGGCCGCTGACGCTCGCCGAGTATCCGTGGCTGTCCTCGAGCCATTGCACGTACCCGTAGAGCACCGTGTAGGCCGCGGCGAGCGCGACGCTCTGCCGCACGTAGGTGCGGGTGAGCGCGCCGTTGGCGCGCAGCATCCGCACGTCGATGAACGGGATGCGGGCGCGCAGCTCCCACACGACGAGCCCGGCGACCGCGACGAGGAAGACCGCGACGAGCCGCCACGAGATATGACGGACGTCCGACAGCACGGCGATGAGGGCGACGACGGATGCGGCGAACAGCAGCATGCCGATCGGGTCGAGCGCGCGCCACAGGCCGCCCTGGCGCGTGGTCGGGGCATCCTTCGGGAGCCAGGCGAATGCCATCGCCATACCGATGAGTCCGAGCGGGATGTTGACGGCGAACGCCGCCGGCCACCCCCAGATGCCGACGAGGACCCCACCGAGCGGCAGGCCGAGCGCCGCCGTCGCCTGCCCCGCGATCGAGATCCCGCCGAGGACCCCGCCGGGGATGCCGGTGCCCGACTCGTCGGCGCGCCGGCGGATGAGCGCCATCGCGGACGGATAGCCCGCAGCAGTCCCGACCCCGATGAGCGCGCGGGAGACGACCAGCCAGGCGAACGTGGGCGCGACAAGACCGACGAACCCTCCGATCGTCAGGACGACGAGACCGCCGACGAAGACCCGGCGCGGACCGAACTGCAGACCGAGCCGACCCATCGCCGGCTGCGCCACGGCGCTGGCGACGTACACCGCCGCGACGAGCGTGGCCGTCTCGCCTGCGCCGACGCCGAAGGCGCTGCCGACCGCGACGAGCGACGTCGCGAGGATCGACGAGTTGATCGGGTTGAGCGAGGTGCCCCACAGGAGCGGGGTGACGAATCGGGCGCCGAATGGATGCGGGACCGTCGTCCTGCGGTTCGCTCCCGTGGTCACCGGGCGGTCGCCGCCAGGAGGTCGAGGATCTCGTCGGACGTACCGGTCTCGCCGAGGCGCGGGAACACGCGCGTGAGGGAGTGCTCGTGGTTGACGGGATCCATGTCGCCCACGGCATCCGTCGCCACGGTCACGTTGTAGCCGTGCTCGTGCGCGGCGCGCGCAGTCGACTCGACGCCGGCGCTCGTCGCGATGCCCGCGAGCACGATCTGCGTGACGCCGGCATCGCGCAGCCGGGCGTCGAGGTCGGTGCTGTGGAAGGCGCCCCACGTCTGCTTCGTCACGTGCAGCGTGCCCTCTGCATCCGGGTGCAGCTCGGGCAGGAGGTCGGCCCAGCTCTCGTCGCGCGGAGACGCCGGGCGCGGGCGTTCGGTGCGGCCGGGCGCGCCGCCCGTGACGTTCACGAGGACGACCGGCAGGTCCGCGGCCCGGAACGCGTCGGCGAGCCGTGCCGCGTTCGCGACGAGGGGAGCGACGAGCGGTGCGGCCGCGGGGATGCCGGCGATCCCCTGCTGGAGGTCGATGACGACGAAAGCGGTGCGCGGGTCGAGGGTGGTGACGGTCATGATGCCCCTTTTCTGTGCCGTCGGGCACCGTACCGCGGCTGCCTATGGGGTTCTCGTGTGGACCTCACACGGGCTCGTACATGTCCCCGGTCACGCGGGTCATCGCGGTCACCCCCGCGCGAGCAGCTCGTCGAGCCGCTCGTAGCCTTGCTCGAGCCCGTCGGTCATGCCCTCTTTGAGGAAGGCGTCCATGGTCTCGATCGACTCGAACACCCCGTGGTCGACGAGGCGCGAGCGCCCGCCCGGGAGCGCCTCGAACCGGATGACGTCGATGCTGACGCCGTCCGGCCAGCCCTCGAACTCGAACGTCTGGATGATGATCTCGTTCTCACGGATCGTGTGGAACATACCGCGGAACGCATACACCGAGCCGTCGGCATCCCGCTGCTCGAAGCGATAGCCGCCGCCGGTGCGGAAGTCCCACGCGGTGATGGTGTTCTCGAGCCTGCGGGGGCCGATCCACTGCACGAACAGTTCGGGATCGGCGTGGGCGCCGAACAGCGCCTCCACGGGGGCGTCGAATTCGCGGGTGATGTCGGCGTACGACGTGCCGGGGACGGCGTCGATGGTGACGGGATTGGTCATGATTCCTTCTCCCTCGATCGTTTGGTGGCCGACGCGAGCACCGCGTCGAGCCGGCGATAGGTGGCTTCGACCTCCAGCCGGTGGCGATCGATCCACTCGGTGAGCCGTTCGAGCGCTGCGGGGTCGAGGTGGACAGGACGACGCTGCGCTTCGCGACTGCGGGTGACGAGGCCCGCCTCCTCCAGCACGTGGATGTGCCGGGAGACGGCCTGCTTCGTGATGGCGAACGGCTCGGCGAGCTCGTTGACCGTCGCCGCGCCCCGGCTCAACCGTGCGACGATCGCGCGCCGCACGGGATCCGCGAGGGCGAGGAACGCCCGGTCGAGCGCGTCATCGTCCGTCATGATCAACCAATTTCTTTATCAACATGTTTGTTGACTAAGAAGATACGACCGAACACCTCCCCCGTCAAGGGGTCGCTTCAGCCCTCGGCGGCGGCTTCGGTGATGAGCGGCTCGAGGTCGCCGCGATCCAGCTGGATCCACGGCCCTGCGGGGTCGATGACGATGCCGGTGAGCCCGTCGTCGCCCTCGAAGCCGGACACCAGCTGCTCGGCACGAATGGGCATCGGCTGGTCGCCGCGGCCCATCGCGAGCACCTCGAGGGGGTGCGAGAACACCTCGAGGAAGCGTGCGCCTTCCTGGGTGCGCGACTCCGCGAGCCCCCACTCGTCGTCTTCGCTCGCGCGGTTCGCCGCGAGCCATAGCGGAGCGGTGGCGATCGCCGCGACGACCTCGGATGCCGTTGCATCCGTCCGCTCGCCGGCGAGGAGGTTCTTGACGGTGAAGTCGTCGTCGCCCTCTTCGAGCGAGCGCTCGATGAGCTGACGCGGCAGCACGATCGGGTTCCGGCGGGAGGCGGCGTCGAGGATGATGCCGCCGTAGGGACCGGAGAGCACCGACCGCAGCACGACCTGCGACAGCTGGCTCATCGCGGTGGACTCGTCGTCGTTGCCCTGAACAGCGGCCTGAAGCGCGGCGCCGCTCGAGAAGACGAGCACGAACGGCGTGTCTTCGATCGAGGCGATCGCGAGCGGCAGATCCTCCCCCGCCGCCAGGAGCGCGCGGGCATCGCCGCGGACGCGGAGGAACAGCTCGCCCTGGAACATCTGCCGCGCGACGCCCATGACCTCCGCCCCGTCCGGGTCGTCCGGGAGGGCGGCAATCGCGTCGCGCAGCAGCACGTTGTCCCGGAGGCCGGGGATGGCGGACTCCGCGGACGTGGCCGGTGCGGGCTGCTCGGGCGCCACCGGTTCCGGCGTCGCGCCGAGGCCGCCGAAGGAGGAGACGGAGATGTTGACCTGGGGCGCCTCTTCGACGGGCGCCTCCTGCGTCTCTTCCGGTGCCGCGGTTTCATCCACCGGAGCGTCCGCATCCTGCTCGGAAGACGACTTCGGGCGACGCGAGAAGATGGCCATCAGGCCACCCTAACCCCTTGATGCGACGCGTTCCCGCGTGGTGCAATGCGGCATGGCGATGCCCAGGGATGACACGGCCCGCTGCCGATCGTGCGCCCGCTGGCCGTGTCGACGCGCAGACCTAGGACCCTTCATCCACCGTCAGATATGAGGCTGTCCGGGTTGTCAATCGATCGTTGCTGACTTTGCATCCGATCGACGGCCGAGTTCATCTGCGTCCGGGAGTAGCTCCAGGGGATCAGCCCGAAGAGCGCATGCGAAGGCCGCATGTCGAGGGCGTATCTTCTGCCGTCGATCGTCTGCTGCAGATGCCATACCTTCACCATGAAGACACCGTCAGCTGCACGCGAGACACTGAACTCGGCGTCCTGTGAGAGCGGCATCGAAAGCAGGACTTGCGGCTTGCCGCCGATTCCGAACGTTCTTCCGCCGACGATCTCCATGTGGCCACGATCGATCCGCAGCACGGATATCGGCGACGAACTGACACGGTTCTCGACGCCGCCAGCGACGGTCATTTCATTCAGTTGGGAGATCGTGTCACGAGAGATGGCGACGAGGTCGACGAAACTGCGAGGGCTTTCTCGCCGTATCCGATTTCGCCGCACCTCTCCCACGCGGACGATACACAACAGGGCGAACAGCACGACAGCGATCATCAGAGCGATCAAGATGGGGGCGATCGCGCTAGAGGAGCCGCTGAGAGCGAGCCGCGAGAGCGTCCAGAGAACAAGACCGACAACGATGATCCACGTCCCGGCGGCGGCTGCCGTGCGGGCGAAGATCTTCGGCTTGGTATCGGAGGGATGTCTGTTCATCTACACGACGTTCCATCGGCGGGCTCCTCCGCGCGCGAGCGCTGAGCCGGCAGTTGACGAGCGAAGGTCCAGAATCAGGCGGGCAGTCACGAGGAGTGGAATCATCATGCGGAGCCCTGGACGATCCCGACGATGCCGTAGACGATCATCACGATTCCCAGACCGATACCGGCGAGCCCGACGAAACCGACCCAGTAGGGAGACTGAAGTCTCTCGGCCGTGTCGACCACGCGATCACCGAACATGCGGCGCTCGAAGGCCGCCGTGCGCTTATGGAGCGGGACCCGCAGAAGGTAGATGATCACCCCCGCGACGGCAATCACCGAACCGATGACGATGTTCGGAACGATCGTCGATTGCGCCACGTCCATCAGCGGCCGCCTCAAATTCCAAGAGAGTCCATGCATGACGGGAGGATCGGGCGCTTCCAGGCAGAAGCGCCCGATCCTCGCGTCTACGGCAGAACCGCGGCCGTCGGCGCGGAGGACCGCGCGACGCTCTGGTAGCCGGCCTTCGAACCAGTGACGAGCACCGTCAACTGCTTGTCGACGAGATCCGGCGTAATAGCGAAGGATGCGGCAGTCGCACCGCCGATCGGCGCGCCATCCGCATACCACTGGTAGGTGAACGTTGTGCCCGCCGTCCAGCCGCGCGGCTGAGCGCTGACCACGCTGCCGACCCGCACCGGGCCCGTGATCTTCGGCTGCGAAGAATCGACGGGAGGCAGTGCCCCAGCACCGAGCGCGGCATTGATGTCGGTGCGCTGTTCTGCATTCGACAGAGCGATCGGCGTCGCCGTCGTACGACTGGATGCGCCGTTCCACCACTGCATCACCTGCGAGCCGCCGACCGTTGCTGAAAAGCTCACTCGGTAGGTGCCGGCGACCAAACCAGGAATCGACCATGCACCGTTCGCATCGGTCATCGTGATGTCGCCCATCGCCGCAGATTCCGCGATCACGGTCGCACCGCTCAACGGGTGGCCCAGTCCGTCGGTGACCACACCTGACAGGGAGGCGCTTCCCGTCTCAGGCACAGCGCCGCCCGTGGGAGAAAGGTCGATGTTGAATCCTCCAACGGACTGGCCACGCTTGACGGTGATGGGCGTAGCCGCCGAAAGCGTCGCGGCGTTCTTCCACCACTCGACCAGCGTCGATCCATCATTCATCTGTCCGGTGAATTCCAGGCGATAACTGTCCGCCGAGAGCCCTCGCGCGGCGAACGAGCCATCTGCTCCCGTCCATGTGCCCTCGACCATCAGGTTCGTAGAGTCGAACACTGCCACTTGCGCGTTTGGTATCGGGGAACCGCTGGCGTCCGTGACCGTGCCACTGATCGTCGCGCCCGGGTCGAGGCGCGGACTGATACCGGATGCGACACTCCCCGCCGCCAGGGTGAGAACCTTCGCCTTGGCCTCCGTCTGAGCGCCCTTCCACCACCCAGGGGCGACGTTCTGCGTCGCGTACTGCGTCAGGAACTGGACCTGGTACGCGCCGGGCTGGAGCCCGACGATCGAGTAGCTGCCGTCGGCGGCGGTGCTCGTGCCGCTGCCATACCCCCCAGCGGATCCCGGCTGCGCCATGACCAGTGCGTTCTCGACGGGGTTGCCGCTCGAATCCGTGACGACGCCGGTGATCGATGCGCCAGTCGTCAGCACCCCGTTCGCTGTGATCTGCTGGCCCGATGCCACAGTCAACGGGGTTGCGGTGGCGGCATCGGCCGCGTTCTCGTACCACTCGCCGAGAAGGGCGCCGCCTGAGGAGAACTGCACCTTGTAGGTGTCCGCAGGAAGCCCGGAGACGAGGTAGGCGCCGCTGGCGTCGGTCATCCCGCTTGCAATCCAATCCCCAGCACCCGCCGGAGTGGCTTCATAGACGCTGACCATGACGTTCGGCCCGGGAGCACCTGTATCCGACGTGACGACGCCCCCGATCGAGCCTCCGGCGGCCAGAACCGCGCTGATCCCGGTGATGCTTCCACCAGCGGTCACCGTGATGGGTGTAGCCGTCGATCGCGACGGTGCGCCGTTCCACCACTGACTGGCGAGCGTGGGGTACATGTAGCCGGTGTGGAACTGCACGACATAATTCCCCGGCGCCAACCCCGTGATCTGATAGTCGCCATTGATGTCCGTGTTGGCGGAGCCACCCCACGCATCGGTCACGGGATCGGTCGCCGTCACCCAGCCTCCGCTGACCGCCGCGCCGGTCCCGGTCGTCACCGTTCCGCCGATCGATCCCGTCGTGGTCGACGTTCCCGGATCAACCGCCCACGCGGACGACGTCCCGCCGAACAACGCCAACACCATCGCGCTCACCAGCGCGACGACCCTCCATTTGCGCACAGCGCCACCGTTCTGGCCGCGCCTGTGCGGCCTTTCACACCCACGACTGTCGTGGGCCGGAGTCAGCCTAAATTGCGGAGATCGATCGGTAAATAGTCGATTTGATAAACGTTCGTCCGCGCCTCAGATCTTGGTGATGGGGGCGACCTTGATCAGGAGCTTCTTCAGCCCGCCGGAGTCGAAGCGCACGTGCGCCACGCGCTTCGCGCCCTCGCCCGTCACGGCATCCACACGGCCCTCGCCGAAGTCGTCGTGACGGATGCGGTCGCCCGCCTCCAGCTGCATGTCGCCGTTGTCGCGGAGCTTCGCGGGGATGCGGTTCGGGAACCGGTCGAGCGAGGTCGACTTCGGCGCGAGGGGCGGCGGATCGTCGTGACGGATGCGGCTCCCCCACCGCTGACCTCCGCCTGAGCCGGAGCCCGGGCGCGCGTTGAGGGCGCGCGACTGCGAGCCGCCGCGGGAGTTCACGTCTCCGGGCGACTGGCGCCAGTCGACGAGGTCGGCCGGGATCTCCTGCAGGAACCGGCTCGGCATCGCGACCGAGATCTCGCCGAACTGCGCACGGGTCATCGCGAGGGACAGGTACAGGCGCTTGCGCGCGCGGGTGACGCCGACGTAGAACAGCCGGCGCTCCTCCGCAGGGCCGCCCGGCTCGCCGGCCGAGATCCGGTGCGGGATGAGGTCTTCCTCGACGCCCGTGATGAACACGGCGTCGTACTCGAGGCCCTTCGCGGTATGCAGGGTCATGAGCGACACCGAGCCCGAGGCATCCTCGAGGTCGTCGCTGTCGGCGACCAGCGCGACCTCCGCGAGGAAGTCGATGACCGTGCCCTCCGGATTGTTGCGCGCGAACTCGCGCGCCACGGCGATGAGTTCGTCGACGTTCTCGAGCCGCGCTTCGTCCTGCGCGTCGCGGCTCATGCGCAGTGCGTCGCGGTATCCGCTGCGATCGAGGAGGAGCGTCAGGCCTTCGGCGACGGCCGTCGGCGGGGCCAGTTCACCGGATGCGGGGAGCATGATCGCCGTGGCATCCGCCAGCACCTGATCGAGCTGGGCGATCGCGGCCTGCATCTTCGGGCCGACGCCGAGCGCGGACGAGTTCGCCAGCGCATCGCGGAACGTGATGCCCTCGCTCTGCGCGTAGCGGGCGATCGCCTCGACGGTGACGTCACCGATGCCGCGACGCGGCTTGTTGATGATGCGCCGCAGGGCCATCTCGTCGGCCGGGTTGGCGACGGCGACCAGATAGGCCAGCGCATCCTTGATCTCGGCGCGCTCGTAGAACCGCGTGCCGCCCATGATCTTGTACGGGACGGCGGCGCGCATGAAGATCTCCTCCAGCGCGCGGGATTGCGAATTCGTGCGGTAGAAGACGGCCATCTCGGAGTAGTCGACGCCCGCGCGGCGGAGGGCGTTGACCTCGTCGGCGACGAACTGCGCCTCGTCGTGCTGCGAGTAGCCCGTGAAGCCGACGATCTTCTCGCCCGGACCGTCGGCGCTCCACAGCCGCTTGTCCTTGCGGTCGAAGTTGTTGCTGATGACGGCGTTCGCCGCGCTCAGTATGTTCTGCGACGAGCGGTAGTTCTGCTCGAGCAGCACGACCTTGGCGCCTGGGAAGTCCTTCTCGAACTCGCTGATGTTGCGGATGTCGGCGCCGCGGAACGCGTAGATCGACTGGTCGGAATCGCCGACGACGGTGAGGGATGCAGGGGCGTCGTCACCGGTCCCCGAGCCGCCACCGGCCCCCGAGCCTGTCGAGGGGTCCGGCTCGAAGATCATCATGCCGCCGGATTCGAAGCCCTGCTTTCCGGTCCCCACAGGGCGGGTCAGCTCATGGATGAGCGCGTACTGGGCGTGGTTCGTGTCCTGGTACTCGTCGACGAGGATGTGCCGGAACCGGCGCCGGTACACGTCGGCGACGTGCGGGAACGCGCGGAAGAGGTAGACGGTCTGACCGATGAGGTCGTCGAAGTCGAACGCGTTCGCGCGCTGCAGCTCGCGCTGGTAGTCGCCGAACAGTTCGACGAACATGCGCTCGGCCGGGTCGCTCATGTTCGCCTGACGGGCGTAGGACTCCGCATCCGCCAGTTCGTTCTTCAGCTTCGAGATACGACTCTGGACGCCCGCCGGTGTGTGGCCGTAGGCATCCGCCTCCCGCTCTTTCACGAGGCGCTTGATGAGGGCGCGCGAGTCGCCCGAGTCGTAGATCGTGAACGACTTCGTGAAGCCGAACTGCTCCGCCTCGCGGCGGAGGATGCGCACGCACGCCGAGTGGAACGTCGAGATCCACATGCCCCGCGCGCTGTCGCCGACCAGCTGCTCGACGCGCTCACGCATCTCGCCTGCGGCCTTGTTCGTGAAGGTGATCGCGAGGATCTGGCTCGGCCACGCCTCTTTCGTGCGCAGAAGCGACGCGATGCGCCGCGTCAGCACGCTCGTCTTGCCGGAACCGGCGCCCGCGACGATCAGGAGCGCGGGGCCGCGATAGACGACCGCCTCGCGCTGCTGCGGATTGAGTCCGGCGAGGAGATCGTCGTCGGGTCGGCCGTCGGCGGATCGAGGGATGCTGCCGCCTCCGACGATGATGGGAACAGATGCGTCGGTCATGGCCCTTCGAGTCTAGGCGGCACCGCCGACACCGATGCCTCCTGGTCGGCGGCGGGCTCGACACCGTACTCCGCGCGGGCGGTGACGACGTGTCCGCCCGGACGCGGTGGCGTGGATGCGGGGGCGCCGAACCAGCGGATCGCGATCTCGCGCGCATCGACGTCGTCGACGACCCGCATCCCCATCTCCGCAAGCAGGTCGGCGAGGTCGGCGGGCGCGAACGCCGTGATCCACGGCTCCCCGACGCGACCGACCGCGGCGGCACGGCGCTCGTGCCAGCGGCGCTGCCGGTCCGTCAGCGACGACACCGGCTCGGGGTGGTCGAAGACGACCGAGGATGCGGGGACGGATGCGATGTATCGCAGGGTCTGCTCGACGGCCTCCCGTGTGAGGTACGGGACGACGCCGAGCCAGAGGAACACGGCGGGCATCAGCCGGTCGAAGCCCATCGCCGCGAGGCGCTCAGCGAGGTCGTCGACCTCGAAGTCGACCGCGACGAACTGCGCGGAATCCGGAATCGGAATGCCCTGGGCCTGCAGCGTCTCGAGTTTCACTGCCTGCGTAGCAGGATGATCGACCTCCCAGACCCGCAGGCCCGGATACGCATTGCGGCACGCGAAGGTGTCGAACCCGGCGCCGAGGACGACGACCTGACGGACCCCGCGGAGGTAGGCCGCATCCACCTCGTCCTCGGCGACCCGGTGCCGGACGGCGATGAAGATGCGCATCGGGCCGCGGGTCGCGTTCGCCTCGGCGTGGGCGAGGATGTCGGCTTCGACACCGCCGACGACGGCCACGGCGAACGGGTCGTCGAAGATCCGGCCGTCCTCCAGGAGCTGATGGGCGGCGCGATGCGCGGCAGCGCTCCACGCCGTGATGCTCGGCCCGTCCTGCCTCATGGCGGCGATCCTCCTCCGGCGCGTTGTGCTCCGGCTGAGCATGCGAAAGGCGGGGCCCGTCGTCGACGAGCCCCGCCCTCCGTGCTGTGATCAGGTGATCGGGATCACCTCACGCCGTCACTTGACCGACGTGAGGAGTGCCTGGCTGGCGCTGTTGGCGTTGTCCTTCACGACCGTCATGACGCCGAGCGGCTTCTGCGCACCGAACGCCGCAGCGTCGCGTGCCACGGGCACCGCCACGGTGGCACCGGCGGCGACCTCCTCGTACTGTCCGTTCTCGAGCGCGGGCGCCCACGGGTTGTACGCGGCGGTGCCATCGATGCTGTCAGAGCCGGTGCCCGACACCGAGCGCGCCTGCGCCGTGTAGGTGAACCCGCCCTTGGCCGCGGTGAGGCCGAGCGCGCTGGCGCGCACCGGCAGCAGGATCGTGCTGCTGTCGGTCGGCGCGTCGGCGAGGAAGCCCGAGGCGCCGAGCGCACCGGTCTTCAGGTTCTCGACGAACACCTCGCTCACACCGTCCGAGGAGCCGGTGCGGACGAGGCCCGAGTCGGCGGAGAACACCGCGTAGTCCGCCTTGCCGTCGCCATCCGTGTCGATCACGATGTCGTACTCGTTCGACGCGGCGTTCGACCACCGCTGGTGGGTGCTCACGGCGAACACCATCAGCTGGGTCCCGCTGAACGGGAACGACTGCACGCCGACGGCACGCAGGTCGTAACCGGTGTCGACGAGCTTCTTCGAGACGTCCTGCTTATCCTCGAGACCCCACGTGTAGAAGTCCGCGGTACCCGTGAGGGCGCCGTTCTGGTTCTTCAGCGCGATCGAGGTGCCGTCGGCCGTCGCCTTT
Source organism: Microbacterium candidum (assembly GCF_030315975.1). Lineage (GTDB taxonomy): Bacteria > Actinomycetota > Actinomycetes > Actinomycetales > Microbacteriaceae > Microbacterium > Microbacterium candidum. Next base: position 84,917 of record NZ_JASXSZ010000002.1, read on the forward strand.
CCGCTGGTGGAAGCGGTGACGTTGCTCGTCGCGTGCGGAACGAGCAGATACGGCACGCGCAGCGTCGACGAGCCCGACGTCAGGACGACGTCGCCCGAGATCTCGGAGAACCCGAAGTCGTTGCCACTGTCGACCTTCGCCGGAATCGCACTGGCCGGAGCCGAGAGCGACACGGTGACGTTCGCCGTGCCGTTGGCCGGAACCGTGACCTTCGATGCGTTGAACGTCACCGACGCGCCGACGAGGGACTGGTCGGACTTCGCGGACGACACCGAGTAGGTGACAGCCGCGTTGCCGTGGTTGACCAGGGTGACCTGCTTCGTGCCCTTGAAGTCCTTCGACGACTCCTGGAACCCGAAGTTCAGCTCCGCCTGGCGCGACTTGCCGTTGTCCGTCTTGTAGTTGTCACCGACAGCGGTCACCTGGGTGGCCACCACCTGCGCCGGGTTCACGAGCCCCACACCACCGCGGACCAGGTTCCGGCCTGCAACCATGTCGGGGTTGGCAGTGGAGATGATCGCCGACGCGATGTCGGCCGACGACCACTTCGGGTGCGCCTGGACGGCGAGCGCCGCGACGCCGGCGACGTGCGGGGCCGCCATCGAGGTGCCGGAGAGGACCTCGCTGTCGTTGCCCGTGCCGACAGCTGTCGAACGGATCGAGACGCCCGGGGCCGCGACATCCGGTCCGATGGCGCTGTCACCACTGCGGGGACCCGAAGAGGTGAAAGATGCGTAGCCCTTGAACGTGGGGTTCGGCAGCATGGCGGCCGTGATCGTCGCGGTCTGGCCGTGTGCGGCGATGAGAGCCGGACCGCTGCTCAGGGGGACGCCGAGGAACGGGATCGTGACATCGGCCTTCTCACCCGTGTCGGGGTTCGACGTGATCGCGCCCTCGAACGGCGGATAGCCGTCCGCGTTGTTCACCATGATCACCGCGGCGGCGCCGGCGGCCTGGCCGTAGATCGCCTTCGAGACACGGGCGCAGTCGCCACGCGCGACGACCGCGACCTGGTTGCCACCGGGCGTGATGCCCGCGGCGGTGAAGAGCGCCGGGTCGCAGCCGAGCGACAGTGCGCCGCCCTGCATGACGGGCACGACGGTCATCGGCGGCAGACCGCTCAGGTCGGCGCCGTTCGCGTTGATCGCCTGGATCGACGATCCGTTGACGGAGATCGACGCACCGGGGAACTCAGCGGTGCTGTCCACGGCGGAGACAGAGATGACGCCGTCACCCGACGAAGGCGAGCCCGAGATGTAGGGGCTCGGGCCCTCGTTGCCGGCGGAGGCGACGACGGTCACACCCGCGCCGACCGCGTTGGTCGCGGCGACCGCGTCGGCGTCACCGGCGCGGCCGAAGGGCGAGCCGAGCGACATGTTGATGACGTCCATGCCGTTGTCGACGGCCCAGTCGATCGCCGGGACCACGACATCCGTGGAGCCGGCGCAGCCGAAGACACGGATCGCGTAGAGGTCCGCCTGCGGGGCGACACCCGGGCCGATGCGGAAGTCGTGCGACGGTGTGGTGTCGTTGTACGGGCCCGTGTAGGTGGTGCCGTCCGCGTTCACGCCGTCACCGGCGGCGGTGCCGGCGACGTGGCTGCCGTGACCCTGGCAGTCGAGCGGGTTGGGGTCCGGGTGCGGGACCGGCTGGTAGGTCTTCGGGTCGCTCGGGTCGGCGTTGTAGTCGTCGCCGACGAGGTCCCAGCCGCCCTTGATGCGCGGAGCACCCGGGCCGAACAGAGCCGGGTCGGCCGGCTGCGTGTCGGTCTTCAGCGCGGCGTCGTATGCGGCCACCGTGCCGGGGCCGCCGAAGTTGGCGTGCGTGTAGTCGATGCCCGTGTCGATGATGCCGACCTTGACGTTCTTGCCCGTGAAGCCCGTGCTCTGCCACACCTGCGGAACTCCGAGGAACGGAACCGAGACCGCGTTGTCGATGGTGTACGTCCGGGCGGCGTGGATGGCGACGACGTTCGGCAGCGCGGCGACCGCATCCACCGCGTCGGCGGGGATCGACACCTGGATGCCGTTGTAGGCCGACTGCATCTGAGCGACGATCTTGCCGCCCTTGCCCTTGATCGCGCCGGTGATCGCGTCCTGCTGCTTCTTCAGCGAGCCCTTGATGTCGGCGCGCTCCTGTCCGGTCAGCTTGCGGCCCTGCTTGGCCTGCACGACCGTCGTCGGGTCGCCGCTCAGCTCGACGATCACGTTGACACGACCGTTCGGGTCAGCGGCCATCGACTTCATCTTCGAGTCGATGGAGCCCGACGAGGGCGCCGCGTGGAACCGTGCGGCGGGATCACTGTGGGGTGATGGCGTTGCCGCCACTGCTGCTGTTGCCGGGATCGAGAGCGCCAGCGCTCCTGCGACCGCCAATATCCGTCGATACAAGGCATACCTCTTTCTCGCGCATCGGGATACACACGTGCATCGAACGCTATGCGGCTGATTCTTAACCGGTCAATAGCCTTCTCCCAGATTCAGCAGAAAGCTCAATCGAGAAGCCGGAATCAGAGCAGACGTCGCTCGGTCGCCCACACTGTGAGCTCATGCCGCGAAGACAGCTGCAGTTTGCGCAGCACGGCGGACATATGGGTCTCCACGGTCTTCGGTGAGATGAAGAGCTCGGATGCCACTTCCTTGTACGCATAGCCGCGGGCGATAAGCCGCATGACCTCCTGCTCGCGGACGGAGAGCCGGTCGAGCTCGTCGGTGGCCTCGGCCGTCTCCCCCGCGACCGCGCCGAAGGCGTCGAGCACGAAGCCCGCGAGGCGCGGGGAGAACACCGCATCCCCCTCCGCCACCCGGTGGACGGCGTGGCTCACCTCGGCGCCCGACGTGCCCTTCGTGATGTAGCCGCGAGCGCCGGCACGGATGACGCGCACGACGTCCTCGGCCGCGTCCGAGACGCTCAGGGCGAGGAACCGGGTCTCCGGCGCAAGCGGGACGGCGCGGCGCAGCACCTCCTCACCGCCCGGAACGCTCGGATCGTCGCCGCCGGGGAGGTGCACATCGAGGAGCACGACATCCGGCTGATGTCGTTCGATGCGCGCGACGGCGGATGCGACGTCGTCGGCCTCGTCGACGATCGAGACGCCGTCGAGGTCGGCGCGCAGGCCGGAGCGGAAGATCGAGTGGTCGTCGACGACGACCACCCGCAGTTCATCAGGCACGCGTCGCCTCCCGCGCGAGACGCAGATGCACCTCGGTGCCGGACGGCGTGGACTTGACCGTCGCGCTGCCGCCGGCGCGCCGCATCCGTCCGATGATCGACTCACGGACGCCCAGCCGGTCGCCGGGCACGGTGTCGGGGTTGAAGCCGGCGCCCCGGTCGCGCACGAACACGTCGACGACGGATGCGGTGCCCTCGATGTAGACGGACACGTCACCCGGTGCGTGCCGCGCGGCGTTCAGCATCGCCTCGCGAGCTGCCGCCGCGACCTCTCCGCTGGCACGCTCGGGCGACTCGCCGGCGGAGACGACATCCATGCGCACGGGGTAGTCGAGCTCGAGCGCCGCGGCGTAGTCGCGGAGGTCGGTGGGAAGATCGCTGTCGGCCGGGGCATCCCCGTCGTAGAGCCACGCGCGCAGTTCGCGCTCCTGCGCCCGGGCGAGGCGGGCGGCCTCGCTCGACGCCCCCGCGCGCGTCTGGATGAGCGCGAGGGTCTGCAGCACGGAGTCGTGGAGGTGCGCCGCCATCTCGCTGCGCTGCTCCTCCTTGATGCGCCGGACGCGCTCGCGCGACAGCTCGCGCATCCGGTCGACCACGGACGACGCGTAGACCGCCGCAAGCCCGACCAGGGGGATCAGCGCGACGAAGAAGGAGGCGACCCCGCCGCGACCGAGCGTCGTCAGGAGGATCAGGAGGAAGGCCACGAGCACCGCCGTGACCGTGATGCGGACGGCGATCTCGTGCCGCGGCCCGCGGGCGGGGTCTGCCCGGTCGACGAGCGTCGCCCACAGGCCCGCGATGCTTGCGAGCCCCACCGTCAGAACCGTGACCCCGAGGACCAGCCGCGGGCTCGCGGGGAACGGCGACGACTGGTAGCTGCTGACGACCGTGAGCGCGAAGAGCAGGCACACGATGGACGCCGCGGCGAGGATCCAGGCGACGGGCACTCGGTGGGTGGGCGCCGCATCCCCCTCCCCCGTACGGTCGGCCCACGGCACGAAGGCCCACAGCCACAGATAGAAGAGGATGCCGGCGCCCCACAGGAGCGCCGTCAGGATGAAGAGGATGCGGACCACTGTGACGTTCCACCGCAGGTGGGCTGCGAGCCCCGCGCTCACGCCGCTGATGGCGCACTCGCGCGGGCGGCGCAGGGGCGGACGCGCCGGCCGAAGCGCGCGGGCGACGCCCGCCGCGGCGACGGCGGAGGTCGTGTCGACGAGCTTCGGCATGCAGACATACAACCACCGGTCGGACGAGTCCCCCGAGGGCTGGTCCACAAGATCAGGGATCGATCAGGGATCCACCCCATAGCGGACCGCATCCGGCGCCCGACAGGCTGGACTCATGACCGATACGACGACGCAGCCCGTCACCGACCCGGGTCCGCCCCCGCCGCGCCCGGCCGGCGTCCCGCAGCCCGACAGCCGATTCTTCGCGTGGATCCGCGGCTTCGGCGTCGTGCGCTCGCAGGGCTGGCTCGGCGGCGTCTGCGCAGGCATCGCCGCCCGGCTCGGGGTCGACCCGGTGATCATCCGCGGTGTGTTCGTCGTCGCGGCTCTGGTCGGCTTCCCCGCGCTCCTCGTCTACGCGATCGCGTGGGCCCTGCTGCCCGCGACCGATGGCCGCATCGTCCTGCAGCGGCTCGCCCGCGGCGGATTCGACCCCGCGATCATCGCGATCGTCATCATGGCGGTCATCGCGATGGTGCCGGTCGTCCCGTGGGGGTGGTCGACGGTGTTCGGCCTCCAGCCCATCGGCTCCTTCTCCGGCAGCGTCAGCGGGCTGTTCGGACTCTTCTTCTCGACCCTGTTCTGGGTCGCTGTCGGCGTCCTCGTGCTCTGGCTCGTCCTGCGCACGAGGCACGGCTCTCGGGTCGAGGCGGCTCCGCGACGGGCTTCCGCGGATGTCGCCTCCCCGAGTCCCTCCGAAGGGGGGTGGGATGCCGCGGCCGCGCCGTTCGGGTCGGCAGCGGCCGCGGCATCCGGAATCGCTCCGCCCGTGCCCGCTTCGGCGGCGGTCGGTGACGAGGTCTCGGCCTGGCGCGAGCAGCACGAGCAATGGCGTGAGCAGCACGACGCCTGGCGGCGGCAGCAGGCGGATGCGGATCAGGCGGCGCGTGCCCTCGCGCGGCAGGAGAACGAGGCGAAGGGCCGGGCGTTCGCCCTCGAGGCACAGGCCCGCGCGGACGAGCGGCGACGCGCCAACCCCCGTGCGAGCGCCGGCGCGGTGTTCGCCGTCCTCGGGGCCGCGATCGTCGGCGGTGCCGGAGCGGCGCTCGCGATGCTCGCTTCCGGGACGATCACGGCGCTGTGCGCAGGGCTGCTGGTCGCCGCCGTGATCTCGGCGATCGGGATGGTGGTGGCCGGAGCGCTGCGGAGGCGCAGCGGCATCCTCGCCCTCCTCACCGGCGCGACCCTCATTCTGGGCCTCATCGTGATGCCGTTCACCACGTCGTCGCAGCTGCTGTGGCCGAGCGCCGACATCAGCGCCGACACGCGACCGATGGCGTACGCGCAGCCGTTCGGGTACACCAACATCCAGCTCCTGTCGTTCGGCACGGGTGACGAGACGGCCGGGACGATCTCGCTCCGCAAGACGTATGGCGTGACCTCCATCCAGGTGCCGCCCGGCGTGCGCCTGGTGCTGGATGCGGAGCTCCAGAACGGTCCGGTCGCGTATTCGCGCATCGACATGGAGAACGGCGAGCTCGTCAACAGCTCCTCGATCCCGGCGGCGACCACGGATGCGAACGGGAACACGTACCACTGGGAGTTCACGAACCCGGCCGCGGATCACCCCGGCGTCACGACGCAGCACGTGCGGATCCAGCAGGTGACCGGACCCGTGGACATCATGATCACCGTCGACAAGGCCTCGACAGGAGCAGCACAATGAGCGATCAGACCGGCGCAGCGCCCACCCCTCGCATCCGGTGGGGAGCCATCATCTGGGGGATCGTCTTCCTCGCGATCGCGCTGTGGGCGCTGTCGATCGTCATCGACCCGGTGCGGCGCGACCAGATCGCGGAGCTGTACGCGAAGACGACGCCGTTCACCGCCGCGATGTGGAGCATCCTCGTCATCGGCGGCCTGATGCTCATCGGCGGGCTCGTCGCCTTGGTGCGGCGTCGGCAGCGGGGGCTGGCGGCGCGGCGGTCCGCCCTGGCTGGTGTGGAGGTTGTCGATGACACCGTCGGAAACATCGAGAAACCTCATGACACGCTTACGGAGGATGTCGGTCGCTCCGAATAGCGTGGAGGCATCGCGGCGGTCCGGGCGGTCCCGGGCACCGGTTCATACCCGGTTGCGCTGCGGGTTCGACTCCCGCCGTCGCGTCTAGATTCAGGCAACGTAAACACAACTAAGCCGACATCGTGCATCATGTGAATGTCGGCGAGCGAGAACCGCCTTGTGCGGGTCGTCTTCGTTGACGTTGGGGGTCGGGTTGAATGGATTCCAATCCGTGTTCGCCCTGCTCGGTGCCATCGGGATGACGATGCCGTTTCTCGTGGTCGGGGTGGGGCGCCCATGGCTGCGACAGCCCGCGCGTGGGCCGCGATCGGGGTGGTGGGTCTTGGCGGCTGCCGTGGCGTTCGTGTCGGCGTCGATGTGCCTGACATTCTTCATCCTTGTCGGCACGGCCGCGCCCAGCAGTCGTGTCGGGAAGCTGGAAGCGGCGGCTCCCTGGCTCGGCCGGGCAGCGGGTCCAGGCGGTTGGGCTTTGCTGATCGCGACCTACGTGTCGTTGGCCGGGGTGGTATTCGTCCTCGCTTGGCGTCGCGGTCATTGGAAATCTCTGCCTGCGACAGTCGACGCGGCGTCCTTGCGCCGGCTGGTCCTCGACGGGTACGACCAGAACGAACTCCGTGCCCTGTACGGTGACCAGTTTCCGGGCGACATCTTCGACTCGGTCGTCGCGCTGGCTGCGCGCTCTCGAGAAGCGGGCCGCCTCATCAGGGAAGCTGGGGCACGATACACGAGGGCTTGGGGCGGACTCGACAGCACGGACCTCGACCAGATGATCGCGTGCGCAAAAGAAATAGCTCGGACCGACAACGTCACCTTTGCACGCGCTCTCCTGCACCGCCTACGCACGTTCGTGGCACGCCTGGACGCCGCCCCTGTCCCGGGAAAGGTTCACTGGGGGCACTTCGACGAGCCCACGGCGCCACCGCGCCGGGCCCAACATCCGAGCTGAATCGTCCTGCCTTTCGTCCGATCCCTTGCTGCTGCGGAGATTGCCTGACCGGTCATCTCGACGCTCCACATGCGATGGTTCGGGTCCTCTTGATTCCGCACCGACCATGCGCTGGTGCCAGATCCGAGGCAGCGGGCCATCGCTGACAATCGCCCAGTAACCGCCATTAGCGAACGATCCCGCGAGATGCGCTGGGATGTCCGGGGACGATGCGTCGTCGCCGACGAGGAGCGCAAGGCGCCTGCTCCCGCCTGTTCTGATGTGCCGAAGCCAGGCGGCGGTGTCTTCCCCGTCCCAGATCCGGTCGCGGAACAGACCTCGCTTCGTGCACTTCGTCTGAAACGAACTCACGGATAACACGCTGCGATCAAGGTCTACTCGTCCGACCGCCCTAGGCGCTGCGACTAGGTCCTTCCCTGCCTCTGAGGCTAATCCCTCGCTCGGGCCGTGTATGGCGCGACACGCCAAATCATCAATCATCAAGTTTGGAGTAAATGCCGGTGAATACTCATATTCTTGATGTCACCTGGACTGAAGGGGGCCTCATGGCTGCTGCTGAAACCGAGACGCCATGGGATGCCGTCATCGCGCGGTCGCTTGCATATCAGGCGATGCATCTCGCCGGTCTCGCTGACACGTCGATGGTTAAGCGCGCTCAGTTCTTGATGACGCTGGGTCTACCTCGCGCCGATGCCGCCGCAATGCTCGGCTCGAACGACGAGTCACTGCGGGTACAACTCAATCAGGCCAAGCGGAAGGCGGCAACAAACGGTGGCAAATGAACTAGCGGGCATCGACAAGGTGGCAAACCTTCTGGCCGTGCTCGTCGTCAAGGACATGAACAAGTCAACCGCTGCAGCTGTCCTCGCAACGGCAGGGTTCAGCAACAAGGAAATCGCCGGACTGCTAGGCACCTCTGAGGGCTCGGTTCGATCGTTCATCTCGATGGCGAAGAGGAAGGCCGAGAAGCCGGACAAGTCGGACAAGTCGAACGATGGCTGACGGAATCGCAATCCGTCGCCTCATCCGAGAGAAGACTGGGTTCACCGCGCGGCATGTCGATCGTCTCGTGCATGCCAAGATGCAGTCCGATCTCCTGAGCCGCGATGAAGCTTCGATGGCACTCGCTGTTGAGAAGAAGGTCAACATCAACAAGTACGTCGATGACTCGGACTGGGTAACGCTTCGGGGGGCGCAGCGCGGTAAGCCAACTGCAGCACCATCGGCCGGTGCTGCGTCAGCGCGCCCGGCACGCGCAGTGTCGGCGTCTGCGTCGGCAAGCCGAGCCACCCGCACAAGCCCGTCGAAGCCAGGACGTACCGTGATGGTCGTCTACGGTCGCGACAGTGACGCGAAGAAGGCTATGTTCGAGTTCCTTGAGTCGCTCGATCTCAAGCCCATGAGTTGGACACAAGGGATTAGTCAGACCAAGGTCGCGAACCCCAGTGTTCGTCAGATTGTGGAAGCCCTCTTCGCCAAGGCTGTCGCGGTTGTGGTGCTGCTCACGCCCGACGACGAAGCTCGCCTCAAGCCCCAGTTTCATAAGAAGAACGACCCTGCCCACGAGAAGCAGCTCACCGGACAGGCGCGACCCAATGTTCTCTTTGAGGCAGGGATGGCGATGAGCAGCCACCCGGAGCGGACGGTGCTCACACAGATCGGCGACGTCAAGCCATTCACCGACGTGGGCGGGATCCACATCACCCACCTCAACAACTCCATAGAAACTCGGCGAGAACTCGCGACAAAGCTGAAGAACGCGAAGTGCCAGGTGGACATGGACTCCGACAAGTGGCGCGAAGCTGGAAACTTCGAGCCCGAGGAAGACGAGAAATAGGAGAATGGGCGAGGAAGAAGAAGCGGTCATTCCAGCCGGCAATGCAACGATCCAGGATCGCATTGCGGCGTTCGACATGCTCGACCGGATGGGTGACGCAACGCAGGCACAGAAGACATACCGGCTCTCGCTGGTTGGCTTCAAGCGCGCAGAGATCGCAGCAATGCTCGGGATCAGCGTCGCTTCCGTTAGCCAGAACATCTACAGCGAGAAGAACAAGGGAAAGAAGAAGCCCGCGCCCAAGAAGATCGAGTAGGTGATCTTCTGGGCCCCAGGTGAGGACGACCTCGTTGAACATGAGCGGATCAAACCGCTCTTGCGGGACCCGGGTCTCTTCGCGAGCACGTCGGCGTCCGCGATTGTCGCTCGATCTTTGAGATGCCGTGCTGCGTTCCACTGGTCCCTGACCCGGGGGCGGTTCAGCTGCAACCTCGCAGAACTGTCGGATTGCACTTCCACGAGCCATGTCACATGCTCGCCACGCTCGCTCTGGCGCAGCAGACGCGAAGCCCAGACCAGTCCGCGCGATGGTGTGCTAGTCGTCCTTCGGCAGTACGGTCAGCTTGACTTGGAGTTCACGCCCGTCGAGCGAGTACTCGAAGCCCTGGTTGTTAGCGATCGCGCTGTTCATCACAGGCATCAAGTTCTGCGTCTGACTCGTGCTCCATGGCTCTGTCGCGCCAGAGGCATCGAACGATGGCCTGGCGTCGGTTTGATGCACGAGCGCACCGGCCCGCCAACGGGCGGCGACATATCGTCCCGTCTGCCCGATGTCCCATGCGAGCGACATGAGACCCGCGACGGCAATGGGGCTGCTGGTAGCGACCGAAACGAGCGCACCCCACACCGTACTGAGTACTTCGACTGACCCGAGGCGGACGTCGAGTAAGTGCAGACCACCTTGGTAGGTGCGGAGTGGTTCCGGCCACTCCTTCTTCTTGCCGTCACCGTTCATGATTTGGCGATACATCGCGCCAGCTCTGCGCGCCGCGAGGTCGAGTCTGGCCAGCATCCGTGACGCACCAAACGCGTCGCGTCCGTCGTATCTTGCCGACACCAGCAATCGCGGGATCGCCTGCTGGTTCAACCAATCTGGGCGGACGAATGCGCTATCCGCTTCTGGCAGCTCAGCTCGCGCAATATCCGCTAGGCGGCGTGACGCGGCACCGCTCAGCGTGGCAGGACTCGCCTTATCTGGGGCGTATCGATCGTGGTCGGGTGGAACGCGCAAGGCCACGCCTGCCGGAAGCTCGGAGGACGCCAGATACTCGAGATCGGCCGGCACCAGGGAGCCATCGGGTGGCTTCTTCATGTACTTCCTCACCTTGCGTATCGGCGGCTGGAACCTCTTGAATCCCTGGATAGCTTTTCATGAGCTTGTTGGCAGCCGACCACGACAGCTCATCTCTGTCGCACTCACATCGATAGAGGCCTGGCAGATCCGAGGGCCCAGGGACTATTTCGTCTCAACGAAGAACAACCCGACGCTCGTACAGGACAAAGGCGTGCCCTTGGTTGTGGAGATGCTGGAGGATGCGGCGCGGATCTCGTTCCGATGGACCGCAGCGGCATGAGGTTGTGGATCGATATGCGCGGCTTTCCCTTCAATAACAAGCCGCGAAGATCTCCGACGCGTCGCGGCCGGCATCGGGTCTCCCCAAACGACGCACGCCGCGTGTGCTCACGTGAGATCCTGCGCGAACGAACGTTAGGCGGTCCTGCATCGCACTTCCCCATCCTTCGTAACTCCGGGTGTTCTCGCCCGCCAAACGCTGTGCGTATGATCCGTACGGTGAAATGCACGGTGAGGGCGGGATCAACTGCCACTTCATTTCAACGGAGACCGCGGCCCCGCCGTCATTCGGGACGGCCACCGACGACCGCCCCGGACTCCCACTCAGCGAGCGGCGAGCCGCATCCATTTCTCGTCTCGACGACGGTGTCGTGGCTCAGTGACATCGACTCGATCCCCTGATCGAGGAGCCAATCTGCTTGGGCGGGGTAGTCGGACGGCCGCTGCCCGCAGTCCCGACGTACTTGCCGCGCGCTTGCACGCCTCGATCGCCATCGCGCCGGCAGCTAGGCCGTCACCCGGGAATCGCGCACGCGCTAGACCGATCCGTTCCGCCTCAATAGGCCGCAACCAGCTTCTCAATCAGGGCCGATGCCGCCTCGCCCCGCGAGGTGCGGCTGATGACGTTGAACTCCCATTCGATGCGCTCGGCCAAGGGGACGACGACCACCCCGTCGCTCGATGGAATGATCAGCTCGGGAAGCAGCGCGATGCCGAGACCGGCGGCCACGAAGAGCGGGATCGCGTTCGTCTCGGTCACGTCGGCACGGACATCGCGCACGATGCCGCGCGCACTCAGCGCGGCGTCGAGGACATCCCGGTTTCCGAAGCCGACCGGCGCGTCGACGAAGCGCTCGTCCGCGAGGTCACGCAGTCGGACCTCGGTGCGATGCGCCAGCTCGTGGCCTGCCGGAAGGATGACCGCGAACGGCGTCGTCGCGAGGCGGTGCACGGCGAGGCCGGGGGCCGCGGATGCCGGAAGGCCGAAGAGGCTCAGGTCGAGCCGACCGCGCCGGACCGCCTCCGCCAATTCCCCGGAGCCGCCGGTCGCCGCGCGCAGCCGCAGGTCGACCAGAGGGTGCTCGCGATGGAACTCGCCGATGATGCGCGGCAGCGCGAGGGAGCTCACGCTGGAGAAGACGCCGATGCGCAGCTCGCCGCGCAGCTCGCCACGGGGGTCGGCGGCGGTGCGGGCACGGGCCTGAGCCTCGAGCACCTCACGCAGCGCCGGAAGCACCGCCTCACCGGCGGATGTGATCCGCACGCCCCGCTGGTCGCGCTCGAAGAGGACCGTCCCGAGCTCTCGCTCCAGGGCCCGGATGCCGGCCGAGACGGTCGACTGCCCGGCATAGACCCGCTGCGCAGCCCGGGTGAAGCTCAGCTCGTCGGCGACGGCGATCGCGTATTCGACCTGTCGAGTATCCATACGGCCTCCATCTCCATCGCTTTCATCGATGACCTTGATCCAGAGTATGCGTTGGACACGATGGCATGACGCGTCGAACATGAAGGAATGACGACAACTGCGACGCTGATTCTGCCCCCTGCATCCCGACGCTTCTCTCACGCGGCCGGGTTCTGGGTCCTCGCGCTCGTTTTCCTGACCGAGATGGCGTTCTGCGCCGTCCCGACCCCGCTGTACGCGATCTACCAGCAGCGCGACGGCTTTCCCACGATCGTCCTGACGGTGATCTTCGCGGCGTACGCCGTCGGGGTCATGCTGAGTCTGTATCTGGCAGGCCACGTCTCCGACTGGCTGGGGCGCCGGCGCGTCATCCTCGCCTCCGTGCTGATCAACCTGCTGGCCGCGATGCTCTTCCTGCTCTGGAACGACGTCACCGGCCTGATCGTCGCCCGCTTCATCAGCGGACTGGGCATCGGCATCCTCACCGCCACGGCGACCGCGCATCTCTCCGAACTCGGCATCGCGGCAGGCCACACGGCGGGTCGTCCCGCGATCGTCTCGACCTTCGCGAACCTCGGCGGCATCGCCCTCGGACCTCTCGTCGCCGGCCTCATCGCGACATCGACATCCCAGCCGCTCGCCGTCCCCTACGTTCTCTTCGGGGTCCTCTTCATCGTCGAGGGCATCCTCCTTGCACTCGTCCCCGAGACGATCGAGCGTCGTGATCGGCGCCCCGGCTACCGACCGCAGCGGATCGCCGTCCCCGCGACGGCGCGGGGCGCGTATTGGGCCGCGGCCACGGCGGCCTTCGGAGCGTTCGCGGTCTTCGGCACCTTCTCGGGACTGTCCTCGACCTTCCTCGTGGGCATCCTCGGCGAGCACTCCCATCTCCTCGCCGGCCTCGCGCCGTTCATCGTGTTCATGGCCGCGGCAGCCGCCCAGGTCCTCACCGCACGCGTTCGGATGCGTCCACAGATCGGCCTCGCCGTCGCGCTCGCCGCGATCGGGCTCGTGGGAGTCGGCCTCAGCGCCCTCACCGACTCACTGGCGCTCTTCCTCCTCGGAGGCGGAGTCGCCGGTGCGGGCATCGGCATCCTGTTCCGCGGGGCTCTGGCGACGACCGCATCCGTGGCCGCGCCGGAGCGCCGGGGCGAAGCGCTCGCGGGCATCTTCCTCATCGCCTATGCGGGGATGACGGTGCCGCCACTGCTCACCGCCGCCGCCCTCGCCGTCTGGCCTGCAGTCGCCGTGCTCGTCGGCCTGTCCGCCCTCGCGATCGTGCTCGTGGTCGTTGGCGGCTCTCGGATGCTCCGTCGCTGACGCAACGGGTCCCTCGCCGAGAATCGACCCGATCGCGCTGGACGGCGAGACACTGGAGACATGGTCCGCGGCAAGGATGCTGTCGCCTACCGGCTCTGGCCGCCGGTCGCGATGGGCGTGCCCTTTCTCGCGGGCTGGCTGGCCACGGGGATCTGGGGTGATCCGCTCGACCTCGGCGAGTGGCGGATTCCCTCGGCGGGGCGCTGGTCGTGCTGTTCGTCGTGTGGAACGGATGGGCGCTGTTCCTCTTCGCCCGCCACGGGACCGGCCTCATGCCGGGGCAGCCGACGACCACGATCGTCCAGACGGGGCCGTACCGGGTCTCCCGCAACCCGCTGTACGTCGGCCTGCTCGCGCTCTACCTCGGACTGGCCCTCCTCATCCCGACGTTCTGGGGACTCGTGCTGTTCCCGGTCGCCGTCCTGCTCACGCTGTGGGGATCGATCCTCCCCGAAGAGAGGTTCCTCCACGAGCAGTTCGGCGCCGACTATGACGAGTACGCCCGGCGCGTGCGCCGGTGGCTGTAGTCATGTGGCCGCCGGCGACGCCGTGGACACCTTTTGACCGGAAACGCGACCGTCCGAGCACGATCGAGCAGACAAACTGATGATTTGCTGACAGAAGCGGGACGAGTGTCCAGCTTGAGGACATGTTCTCGCTAGATTGAAGTCGCACACGCTCTGGGGGCGTGGTGTTCAGGAACCGAAGACCGATGGACGTCTGGGGCGTCTCATCGAGGCGGTACCTATCGTCCCCTTCGCCACTGCGAAGGATCGAAGGCGGTGGGTGCCGCGAGCAGCGTTTGGGAACGAAATTCTCACGGCACCCACCAGAGCTCTGCACGCAGGCGGCACGGCACCATCTGGGGAATGGGCCATCTCTCGAGCTGGGGACTCGATACGGCACGCGGGCGCAAAAGCTCGACACATCTTATCCGGAATGCCAAACGGTCCGGAACCGGCGTGCCGATACCGAAGCGGCTAGAGACGCCCGGGGCGACCGCGCAGGCCGCCCCGGATAACCCGCTCAGCGCGCGGCGAGCCGCATCCACGTCTCCACGACGGTGTCGGGGTTGAGCGACATCGACTCGATCCCCTGGTCGAGGAGCCAGTCGGCGAGGTCGGGGTGGTCTGACGGACCCTGCCCGCAGATGCCGACGTACTTGCCGCGGCGCTTGCACGCCTCGATCGCCATCGCGAGCATCTTCTTGACTGCGGGATCCCGCTCGTCGAACGTCGCGGCCACCAGCGCGGAGTCGCGGTCGAGCCCGAGCGTCAGCTGCGTCATGTCGTTGGAGCCGATCGAGAAGCCGTCGAAGACGTCGAGGAACTCATCCGCCAGCAGCGCGTTCGACGGCACCTCGCACATCATGACGACCTCGAGGCCGTTCTCGCCGCGGACCAGCCCGTTCTCCGCGAGCAGGTCGACGACGGCCTGCCCCTCGGCGACCGTCCGCACGAACGGGATCATGATCTTGACGTTCGTCAGCCCCATCTCGTCGCGCACGAACCGCAGTGCCTCGCACTCGAGGTCGAAGCAGTCCCGGAACTCGGGCGACACGTAGCGGGATGCGCCGCGCCATCCGATCATCGGGTTCTCCTCGTGCGGCTCGTAGCGCTCGCCGCCGAGAAGGTTGGCGTACTCGTTCGACTTGAAGTCGCTCATCCGCACGATCACCGGCTCCGGCGCGAACGCGGCGGCGATCGTCGACACGCCCTCCGCGACGCGACGCACGAAGAACTCGCGCGGCGACGGGTAGGCGGCGATCCGCTCGTCGATCTGCGCGCGCAGGTCGTCGGGCAGCTCGTCGTGCTCGAGCAGGGCACGGGGGTGGATGCCGATCTGCCGGTTGATCACGAACTCGAGGCGCGCGAGCCCCACCCCGCGGTTCGGGAGCTTGGCGAACGAGAACGCCTGGTCGGGCGTCCCGACGTTCATCATGACCTTCACCGGGAGCTCCGGCATCGCGTCGAGCCGTGTCTCCTCCTCGTCGAAGGCGAGGGCGCCGCTGTACACGAGCCCGTCGTCGCCCTCGGCACAGGACACCGTCACCGACGCGCCCTCGACGAGCGAGCGTGTGGCATCCCCCGTTCCGACGACGGCGGGGATGCCGAGCTCCCGCGCGATGATCGCCGCGTGGCACGTGCGGCCGCCGCGGTTGGTGATGATCGCCGCGGCGCGCTTCATGATCGGCTCCCAGTCGGGGTCGGTCATGTCCGCGACGAGGACGTCGCCGGCCTGAAACTGGTCCATCTGGGCGATGTCGCTGAGCACGCGAACCGACCCCGCGCCGATCTTCTGCCCGATCGCACGCCCGGTGGCGAGCACCTCCGACCGCTCGCGCAGCACGAACCGGCGCATCACCGCGCCGTCCTCGCGGGAGACGACCGTCTCCGGACGCGCCTGCAGGATGTAGAGCTTGCCGTCGACGCCGTCGCGTCCCCACTCGATGTCCATCGGGCGACCGTAGTGCTCCTCGATCACGAGCGCGTGGCGGGCGAGCTCCTCGACCTCGGCATCCGTGATGCTGAACCGGCGTCGGTCCGCGGCCGGAACGTCGGCGAACGCGATCGACCCGCCGACGTGCACGCCGCCGGTGTACCGCATCGCGATGGCCTTCTCCCCCACCTGGCGCTTCAGGATCGCCGGGCGCCCTTCGCGCAGCGCCGTCTTGTAGACGTAGAACTCGTCCGGGTTCACCGCGCCCTGCACGACCGCCTCGCCGAGCCCGTACGAGCTCGTCACGAACACCGTGCCGTCGAAGCCCGACTCGGTGTCGACCGTGAACATGACGCCGGAGGCGCCGATGTCGGAGCGCACCATCCGCTGCACGCCCGCGGACAGAGCCACGTCGTGGTGGTCGAAGCCATGGTGCACGCGGTAGGCGATCGCGCGGTCGTTGTAGAGGGATGCGAACACGAGCCGCACGGCGTGCAGCACGTTGTCGATCCCGCCGATGTTGAGGAACGTCTCCTGCTGGCCGGCGAACGACGCGTCGGGAAGGTCCTCGGCGGTCGCCGAGGACCGCACCGCCCAGGTCACGGCATCCGGATCCGGGTCCTCGGCGATGAGCGTCGCGAAAGCGACGCGGATGTCGCGCTCGAGCGCCTCGGGGAACGGCTGCTTCTCGATCCACTCGCGCACCTGCGCGCCGACCCGGGCGAGCTGCGTCACGTCGTCGATGTCGATCTCCGAAACGGCGGACTGGATGCGGTCGCCCAGCCCGTCCACCGCGAGGAACTCGCGGAACGCGTCGGCGGTGGTCGCGAATCCGCCCGGCACGCGCACGCCCGCGCCGGACAGGTTCGACACCATCTCGCCGAGCGACGCGTTCTTGCCGCCGACCTGCGGAAGATCGGCCATGCCGATCTCGTGGAACCAGAGGATGCTGCTCATGGGGATCACCTCACGTTCAGGGTCAGGCACGCAGCTGGAGTGTCTGCATGATGACCGCGGACATCTCCTCGACGCTTTTCGTCGAGGAATTCAGGAACGGCACGTGGTTGCGCCGGTATAGGTCTTCGGCACGGCGGAGCTCGCGCGTGCACTGCTCGAGGCTGGCGTAGCGGGATGCGGGCCGCCGCTCGGTGCGGACCTGGCTGAGCCGCAGCGGGGTCGAGGTCAGCCCGAAGCACCGCTCGCGGTACTTCGCGACGGGACGCGGCAGGCCCTCGGCGGGGAAGTCGTCGTCGGTCAGCGGGTAGTTGGCCACCAGCAGGCCGTACTGCAGCGCCAGGTACATCGTGGTCGGGGTCTTGCCGCACCGGGACGGCGCGATGATGATGACGTCGGCCTGGTCGAGGGCACGGGAGCTCTGGCCGTCGTCGTGCTCGATCGCGAACTCGACCGCCCGCATCCGCTCCAGGTACCGCGTCATGTCGCCGACGCCGTGGTACTGCCCCATCTGCTCCGACGCGGTTGTGCCGAGCGCCTGCTCGACCTCCGTGAGGTGGCCGCCCAGCAGGTCGATGAGGACGGCCGAGGCCTCGGACAGGATGCGGCGCAGCACCGGCTGCTTGACCGTGGTGAACACGAGCGGGGCGAGCCCCGCATCCGCCGCCCGATCGATGTCGGAGACGACGTTGCGCGCCCCCTCGGCCGTGTCCACGAAGGGGATCGTGTGCCGCAGGAACCGGATGCCGGGGAAGTTCGCGAGCAGCGCGTTGCCCAGCGTCTCCGCCGTGATCCCGGTGCTGTCCGAGACGAAGTACGCTGCGCGGGCGGCGGCCTGGGGTTCGCTCATCGATTCCCATCCTTCAGATAGTCGCGGGGTCCTTGACGCAGATTCAGACTGAAGCTTTCCGCATTCTTTCCGCTGTGGCCAGATGCGACGGAGCTTGCGCCGGTCCACCCCGGGCGAGCCGCTCTCGGCCGCGATGTCGCACGAAGTAAAGAACAGGGCACCCCAGGTCAAGACAGCGATCCTCCGTCCACGGCAGGCTCATCGGCGGGCCCCGTCAACGCCGACGAGGCCGACTCCCCCGAAAGGACTGATCGCATGGGTCGCTGGAATCCTCGAAGACTCGGCGCCACGGCCGCCGCCACCGCAGTGCTGACCGCAACGCTCGTCGGGGTCGGGCTCCAACCCGCCTCGGCGGACGAGTCCGCATACGACCGCGGCTACCGACTCGGGCTCGACGCGTATCGCTACGGCCTGCCGCTCGTGACCACGGACAAGACGTACGTGAACCAGACGAGCATCGACATCCCCAACGGCCGAGGCTTCGGCCCGGTGAATCACCTGAACCCGATCCGCCAGTTCGTGCAGCCGCAGGATCGCTCGGTCGTCGCGCCCAACCTCGACACGCTGTACTCGATCGGCTGGCTCGATCTGAGCAAGGAACCGCAGATCATCCACATCCCGAAGATCAAGGACCGCTACTTCGTCGTGCCGCTCATGAGCCCGTACACGGAGAACTTCGCGAACCTCGGTTCGGTCGACAAGACGCCTCCCGGCGACTACGCGGTCGTCGGGCCGCAGGATGCCGACCTCCCGCTGCCGAAGCACGTGACGCGCATCGTCTCCCCCTACGACCGGGTGTGGATCATCGAGCGCGTCTACGCCGACAACAACAGCGCGAAGGACATCAAGGAGGTCAACAAGATCCAGGACGAGATCACGGTCGTTCCGCTCAGCCAGTACCCGCGCAAGAACTGGACGGCCCCGGTGCCCGCCCACCCGGACACCACGATCGACGATCCCGGGCTCCCCAAGGGCATGGCCTTCTACGACAAACTCGGGACCCTTCTCGCCGAGTTCCCGCCGCCCGCCGCCGACCAGCCGATGCTGGACGAGCTCGCCGGCATCGGCGTCGGCCCGGGCATGCACCCGTCGACGGACGCGTCGCTCGACCCGGAGACGGTCGCCGGCATGACGGCGGCGGTCGCCGACGGGCCTGCTGCCGTCCTCGCGGACGCCCACGGGATGTACGCGAAGAACTTCACGCGCTTCAACGGCTATTTCGTCACACCGACCGGTACGTACGGCACCGACTACGGGCTTCGCGCCGTCGTCACCCAGGTGGGGCTGGGTGCCCTGCGGCCTGAGCAGTCGGTCTATCCGCTGGCGCTGCTCGACCGGACCGGGCAGCCGCTGACCGGGCAGAAGAGCTACACCATCCACATCCCCGCCGGCGGGCTCCCCCCGGTCACGCCCCCCACGGGCTTCTGGTCGGTCACGATGTACGACAGCACCGGCTTCGTCGTGAACAACGAGATCAACCGCTACGCGATCAACGACCGCACGGATCTGCACCGCAACGCGGATGGATCGATCGACCTGTACGTCCAGAACACGCGGCCGTCGGATCCGCTGCAGGCGCAGAACTGGCTCCCCGCGCCCGCGGGTGGGTTCCAG
Source organism: Microbacterium candidum (assembly GCF_030315975.1). GTDB lineage: Bacteria > Actinomycetota > Actinomycetes > Actinomycetales > Microbacteriaceae > Microbacterium > Microbacterium candidum. The sequence goes on from NZ_JASXSZ010000002.1 coordinate 104,277, forward strand.
CTTCTGTGGCGGATCTACGGCGCCGACCGCGCCCAGATCCCGGGCATCCTCGGCGGCACCGGATGGAAGGCGCCGGCCGTCATGCCGGTGGGCTGAGCCCTCACGCACGAACGGGATGCCCGGCAGCCACTGGCTGCCGGGCATCTCGCTGTCCCGGCCGGCTCTCTCGACAGGTGGGACGATCGCCCAGGCGCAACGAAGCGCCCGCACACGACGACGCCCCTTGTCCTGGCCGGGGGGAGGCAGGACGAAGGGGCGTCGCGCGGTGCGGACCTTAGAAGGACCGCACCTGGAGGGGGACGATGTGGGGGTCGAGGAGCACGGACGACTGCTCGACGGTGAGCACCTCGTGCGGCTCGAGCGGGATGATGCGCCGCTTCGACTCGTCGATCTCCCATACGTCCTCGCCGATGAGGCGGCCTTCGTCGTCGTAGGGCCAGATCATGTGCTCGACGTTGGCGACGAGGTAGTGGGCGGCCGGGTCGACAGGCGCGCCGGCCTCGACGAGGACGATGCCGGGCGTCTGCTGGTAGATCGTCGCGGTGGAGACGATCATGTTGTCGCCGACGGCGAGCTTCTCGTCATCCGTGTAGAAGATGCACTGATTGCTGCGCGACCACTCGTCATACACGGCCTTGACCGCCTCGGCGCCGTCGAGCACGGTGCTGATGCCATAGACGTTGAAGTGGTACACGGGATGCTCGACGGTCATCTCCGGGTCGAAGATCTCCTGCCAGCGGCCGGCCATCTCGAGGTTGCGGTGACGCGCATACGCGTGCAGCAGCCAGCGATGCCGGGGATTCTCGGTCGTCTCGAGCAGGCGATCGATGGCGAGGTTGGTGCGGGTGATGTCGAAACGGCTCATGGGACCTTGTCTCTCGTCGGTGAGCGAACAGTCCTGCCACCCTCCCTCAGCCGACGCCGACAGGTCTTGACCCTGTGCGACAACATCTTGATCATGGATGACATGTCGTTGATCCGGGGAACCTCCCTGTTCGGATTCATCGAGCTCGTCGAGGAGCTCGGAGCAGACCCGGACGCACTGCTCGCACGCGCTCATCTGAGCCGCGAGGCCGTCGGAGACCACGACACGTTCGTGAACTACCGCAGCGTCGTGGCGGTCCTCGAGGCCGCCGCCGTGGCCACCGGAGCCGGGGACTTCGGGCGACGGCTCGGCGCCCGCCAGGGGCTCGAGATCCTGGGCCCGGTCGGCGTGGCCGCGCGTACGGCGCCGACCGTCGGCGAAGCGCTGCAGGCGATCGAGAAGTACTTCGCCGTCTACAGTCCCGCGATCGGCGTCGGGGTCCGTCCCGGACCGGGGGAATCCACGGCCACGTTCGAGTGGCGCCTGCTGGTGAGCCATCCGCCGGCTCACCGCCAATCCGCGGAACTCGCGCTCGGCGTCAGCTGCGAGGTGTTCCGGCTGCTCGCCGGCGACGACTTCCTCCCGCTCTCGGTGCAGTTGCGGCACGAGGCGCTCGTCGATCGATCCGACTACATCAGGTACTTCGGCTGTCCGGTCGAGTTCTCCGCATCCCGGTACGCCATCCTGATCCCCGAAGGGATGCTGCACCGGCCGCTGAAGTCCGACAGCGCCGTGCACGCGGTCGTGCAGGACTACCTGAACACGATCGTGATCCCGACCTCCTCCACCACGGTGGACGAGGTGGTGAAGCTGATCCGGCGGACCCTGCCGACGGGCGCGCTGGATCTGGATCTCGTCGCGGCGCAGCTGGCCCAGCATCGTCGCGCACTGCAACGGCAGCTGGCCGCGCAGGGCACGAGCTTCGCCGAGCTCGTCGACGAGGTCAGGCGGGAAGAGGCGGAGCGATACCTCCGCGACACGGACATGCCCCTCAGCCAGCTGGCCGGGCAGCTGGCGCTGAGCGAACAGAGCGCCCTGACCCGCGCCTGCCGGCGCTGGTTCGGGGCGACACCGTCCCAGGTGCGACGGGACGCTCGTGCGACCGGGAGCCCCGCGCCTCTCGGCTGACCGCCGTCGGCGGACGGCTGGCTGCGTCAGCCGAGGCGGTTGCGCTGCGAGCGAAGACGGCCACGCCCCACGGAACCCGCGGGCCAGGATGGGACGCATGCCCGTTGCAGGAGTAGGCGTCACCGCGGTGGCCGTCGCCGCGGCCCGCGCCCTCGAGTCCGACCGCCCCGACCGCTTGGTCGATGACCCGTACGCCGCGGCGCTGGTCGAAGCCTCCGGGGTGGCGGTTCCCTTCCCCAAGAGCTGGCCGACGGGGGAGGTCAGCCCGGTCGAGGAGTCGATGCTGCTCGGCGCCGCCTACATCGGCCTGCGCACCCGGTTCATCGACGACGAGTTACGCGCCAGGGCCGCGGCGCAGGTCGCCGTCCTCGGCAGCGGCCTCGACACCCGCGCGTGGCGCCTCGACTGGCCCGACGGGACGACCGTGTTCGAGCTCGATTCCGCCGATGTCGTCGCCTTCGTCGAGGGCGCCATGAGCGGCATCCCCACTGCGGCCACCCGCATCCCGATCCCCGCGGACGTCACCGGGCCGTGGGCGTCCGCCGTCGTCGCCGCGGGCCTGCGCCCCGATCTCCCGACGCACTGGGTGCTCGAAGGTCTCCTCCCCTACCTCACCGCGCACGACCAGGCGGGGGTCCTGGATGACGTGCTCGCGCTGTCCGGCCCGGGATCCCGTGCCGTCATCGAACGAGCGCCCGCGCTGACCGACACCCCCGAGACGCGCGAACGGCTCGAGACGCTCTCGCTCGCGACCGGCATCCCGTTCGACGAGCTGCTCGCGCGCACCGATCCGCCCGACCCCGCCGAGATCCTGCGTCACGCGGGCTGGCTGGTCGAGGAGGTCTCGGTCGCCGATCTCGAGCAGCGCTACGCGCGGCCGCTCACACCGGAGCGGGAACCCGGCGCCGATCCCGAAGCATCCTCCGGTCCCTCCCAGCGCGGCGGATTCGTGATCGCGCGGCGACCGGCCGCCTGAGGTCGGGAACGCGGACGCGTCAGCCGAGTCGGGAGGCGGCGCGCCGCAGCTGCTTCAGCGCCTCCGGCAGGGCGTCCAGGTGCGCGGATGCATCCTCCAGGGCGAGGGCCTCGATGCGCTCGAACGGCCCCACGTTCTCGCCGGCACGGGACGCGAGCACGCCTTGGCGTGCGACGTGCTCGGCGAAGAGCACCGCGTCGCGGTGGTCGCCGAGTGCATCGTGGAGCAGGTCGCCTGCGTGCGCGAGATCGTCGACGACGTCGACGGAGAGGCCGGCATCGACCGAGACCTCGTCGACATACGGCGCGATCGCCTCGGCGACGTAGCGGAGGCGGCGGCCGGACTTGCGCAGCGCATGGAAGGCGGATGTCGTGCCGTCGAGGTGGCGGGCGGCCTTCCGGGCGCGCCTCGCCTGCTTCTCCAGGACACCGATCAGGATCTCGCCCGCGAGCGCATCGGGCCGGACGATCCCCGGGTCCTCGAGGAACGCAGCCAGCAGCTCTCCGCGTGCCCGCGCTCGCGGTTCGCGTCCGAGCTCTGCCAGGCGCTCGTGCGCGGTTCGGTAGGCGCTGCGCTCGTCCCCGACGAGGCGCCGGACGACCTCGGGGTCATCCACCTCCGCTCGCTCCAGCAGGTCCTCGGCAAGACCGATCCTCACCTCGATATCGCGGACGACGCCGAGCTCGCGGCCCCACTCTCCGAACACGACGCGGAGGTGCTTCGCCCCCCGAGTGTCGACCTCGGCTGCGAAGCCCGCCAGGACGGCGCGCAGCCGACGCACGGAGACCCGGTGCTCGTGCACGCCGTCCGGTTCGTCCGTCAGCGCGGCCTTCTCCGTCGCGAGCACGTCGGCGCCCGCGTGCTCCAGGAGGGAAGGCAGGATCCCCCCGATGGATGCCTCCGTCACATGACGACCCTACGCGCGCTCCTGCCTCGCCACGGCAGCGCCAGCAGAACGCCGACGGCGAGGAGCACCGCACCGAACCCGGCCGCCGCCCACGGCGTGGCATCGGGGATCCCGAGGTAGGTCGTGATGCCGAGGATCCGCGAGAGTCCCCACGGCAGGAGCCCCATCTCGTCGTTCCAGGCGGTGAGCGCGGTCTCGAGCCCGATCGCGCCGATGACGACCGCGGGGATGAAGAGGCCGGCGCCGACGGCGGCGAGGACGGCCCCGGTCGCGCGGCGCGCGCCGATCTGCGCGACGAGCGCCCAGCCGCCGGCGACGAACACCCAGACGAAGAGGGCGAACGCAACCGTGATGTAGATGGTGCGGAGCACAGGGTCCGTCCAGAACGCGAACCAGTAGCCGCCCGGTCCCGTGAACGACAGGGCGAAGAGCGTCACGATGCACCGGAGGATCACGACTCCTCCGACGGCGGCGATGACCGGCCACGGCGAGCGGTGCCACACGAACAGCCGCAGCACGACGGCGAAGATCGCCCACGCGCCGATGATGAGGGCGAGGTGCGTCCAGGACAGGAACGATGTCTGCACGGCACGCGTCGCGACGAGAAGGGCCACCGGCACGGTCAGCAGCAGCCATCGGTCGAGTTCCAGCATTCCGAGGGTCGACTCGCGTGCCCGCCACGGTCTCGTCGAGGCGATCCACGAGGCACGCGTCGCCGCGGCGCCGGGCCTCGCGACCAGACGAGTGCGGGATGCCAGGATCCCGATGACGACCCACGCGACGGCGAGCACGAGGAGCCCACGGGCGATCCACGCCATCGCTTCGTCGCGGTCGGCGCGCTGGACCCCCAGCTGCGCGGCCGTCAGATTGAGCGCAGGGTGGTCGACATCGCCGTCGTACTTGGTGAGATGAGCCGACGCGAGCTGCTCGAATCGGGCGCGATCCGTCTCCCACGCGGAGTAGGCGGCCGGTGACATGGTGTCGTGCCACTGCCCCTGGTGCAGGATCATCGCGCGGTACGAGTCCAGCAGCTTCAGGGTGTCGAGCTCGTAGTCGAGGGTCGAGACGAACGCCGTGCGCATCTCGGGCGAGCGCCACGTGGACGCGGGCGTCGCCGTCACGAGCGCGCGCATCTGCTCGACGTCGGCGATCGCCGTGCGCCCGTCCGCGATCGCGGGCTCGACGCCGCTCGCGCCACCCGTGCCGCTGTCGCGCACGATCGAGTAGAGGACGTCCAGCACCGCGGAATCGCCGGTGAGGATGTCCCACTCGAAGATCCACATCATGGGCGGCGGCTCGAGGCCGATGGCGGCGACGTGCTGCTTCGCGAACGGCGCGATGTACATGCCGTGCTCGATGGCGTCGCGCGACCGGGTCATCGCCTGGGTGATCGCATCCACCGTCTTCGGGTCGTCGGAGAACCACTCCCGCGCCCACGCCTCGGTGACGGCTGCGACATCCGTGTCCGGATCGCGGGCGAGGGATGCGGTGAGCTGCGAGTTCAGCTCGTACAGCTGCCAGAACCCCGCCTTCAGATACAGCGTCATGGGGCCCGCGCGCCACGGTCCGCCGTCCTGCGTCCACGTCCAGACGCCCTCGATCTTCGGATTCGCGGCCAGCAGCTGCTTCATCGCCCACTGGTACTGCGTGCCGAGGTCGTTCGGGAAGGCGCCGTAGTTCTCGAACTCCCGTCGGCTCTGGAACTCGATGATCCGGCGCTGCGAGCCGTGCTCGAGCGTCGTGTTCAGCGGCAGCCACGAGTAGAAGTCGCCGAGCGTGTACTTCGTCGACACGATGAGCGCGGGCGAGTCGATGCCGTTCAGCACCGCGGCGTAGGACGCCGGATTCGTGTGCATGTCGCCGACTGCGCCGACGCCGACCGACCACGTGCGGAAGATCACCTCGCGATGGGATGCCTCGGCCTGCGCCGTGAACGCCGTCAGCATCGCGCGCACGGACTTCACCGTGGTCACGTCGAGCGCCGAGTAGTAGTCCCATCCGGGCACGTCGTACACGGTGCCGGCTTCGCCGATGCGGATGAGCACGCCGTCGAGATCGGGAGTCGCGCGGTAGAGCTCCTGGAGACCTGCGGTGTAGACGTCCCACAGCTTGGGGTTCTCGGTGTCGAGCGGGCCGAATCGGTTCGTCAGGAAGCTCTCGAGCGGGCCGGTGAGCGCGGGCATGTCGGTGCGGAGATAGACCTTGACGCCGAGCTCGTGTGCGCGCGCCCAGAACGGCGCGAACGCCTCGCGCATCGCGATGGCGCGGGAGCGGTGCTCGTCCCCGGGCGCGTACACGGGGCCGTTCGGGACGTCGTCGAAGGTCATGAACTCCGCGAAGCCGGGGAACGCGATCGCGTTGTAGCCGTTCGCGAGGGAGTGCCGCAGGAACGTGTCGAAGTCGGCATACGCGGCCGCGAGCGCGGTCTTGTCGATGTACGGAGCGCGCGGGAGGAACACGTCCGCGAACGCCTTCGACGCGTGCGAGTAATCGGTGCCGGACGCCCATTCGGCGGGGTCCGCCTTCACGCCGACCGCCCCGAGGTCGGTCATCCGCAGCGGGAGCCGCGACGCCGCGTGCGCGCCGATCAGACCCGTGATCGGCCCCGCGGCCCGCACCTGGGCGGCGAGGTCGTAGATCGCACGGACCGCGCCCGCCTCGGAGCCGGCGTGGACGCGCAGCGCCGAGGCATCCCCCTCGAGCACATAGGCGTCGTCCGTTCCCGCGGGTGCCGCGTCGACGGAGACCGTCGCCGCGCCCTCTCTTTTCGGCGCGTCGGCCACCGCGGTGTGCAGCTCGTCGGCCGCCACCCCGATCCGGACGGTGCTCGGCGCGTCGAGAGTGATCTCCGGCGGGGCGACGGGCGCCGCCGCGTGCGCCGCGACCGGGGCCGCGGGCTGCATCTGGGCCGACTTCTCGGCGCTGATGCCGAGCGCATCGCCGACTCCGAGGGCTACCCCGGCGCCGAGCGCCAGCAGCACGATCATGGTGACGGCAGCGACGATTCCTCGTCGTCGTGCCGTCGTCATCCCCTGATCCTAAATGTGCTCACACAGGCGTCAGTGCCGGATGCATAACGATCAGAGCATCAATGTCATCGCGGGCAGATCCACCGGGGCATCAGTTCTGGGGACTGAAGAACGCGACGCCGAGGTCGGGATGGTCGACGAACACGGCATCCACTCCGAGCGACCGGATGACGCCCCACTCGCTGCGGTAGTCGCCGAGGGCCGCGGCAGCGCCGGGCAGCCGGAAGCGGCGCTCGAGGAACCGGTTCTCCGGCCGGCACGTCCACGTGAACACCTGGAGCCCCCGCGCGTGCGCATCGGCCACGACCGACGGATGCGGCCGCAGCAGCACCGCCTTGTCGACGCTGATCCCGTCCACGCGTCCGACGAGCGCGTCGATCCCCGCCGCGGTCATGACCTCGGCGTAGGGCGTCGAGGGGTCGTCGACGGGAGCGCCGGATGCCTCCAGCAGATACACGTAGGAAGCGGGGATGCCGCGCGCCCGCACCCGATCGAGGACGGATGCCTCGAACGACTCGATCCACAGCGGCCCGTCGAACCCGGAGGATCGCAACTCGTCGGCGACGAGTTCGGCGATATCCCAGCCGATGGAGGCGAAGAACGTCGCGTGCTTGATCTCCACCACGACACCGCGCCCCGCCCCGGCGGCGAGGTCGAGCACGTCACGCAGGCGCAGGATCGGCTCTTCGCCGTCGTGCGCGGCGCTCGCCGGACGCAGTTCGGGCAGGCGCTCCCGCGCCCGCAGGGTTGCGAGCTCGGCCCAGTCCAAGTCCTCGGCGAACCATCCCGTCACACGTTCCCCGTCGATGGTCTTCGTCGTCCGGCGGTCGGCGAACTCGGGGCGATCGGCGACGTCGGTGGTGCCGGAGATCTCGTTCTCGTGCCGCACGACGAGCACGCCGTCGCGGGACACGACGACGTCGGGCTCCACGGCATCCACCCCCATCGCGAACGCGAGCGCGTACGCGGCGCGCGTGTGCTCGGGGAGGTATCCGGGCGCTCCGCGATGGCCGATCACCATGGTCACCACGTAAGGCTATGTGTTTCCGATATCTCTCTCAGCGATATCCCGGTACAGCGGTGCATCCACGGGATATCGTGGAGTGACAGCAGATGCTGCCCGACACCAGGAGTGTGAAGAGGATGCCCACGGCGAACCCCGCCTTCAACAACCCGGCCTTCCAGGACCCGCGCACGACCCTCAACGGTCAGCCGGTCGGCCAGACCGCCTACACACCGCCTGCAGCCCCGGTGGATGCCGCGACGCAGGCGCAGCTCGAGGGCGCGTACGCCGCGCCGTCGGCCGGCTCCATCGATACGGGCCGCATGACGGTCGAGGACACGGTCTGGAAGACCGTCGGCCTCTTCGCCGTCCTCGTCGTCACCGCAGCCGTCGGCTGGGTCTGGTCGATGGCCCCCGTCACCGCGACCAACCCGCAGCCCACCGCCCTGCCGTGGATCATCGGAGCGCTCGGCGGCTTCGGGCTCGCGATGGCGATCACCTTCTCGAAGAAGGTGCGCCCGGCGATGATCTTCGGGTACGCGGCGCTCGAGGGCCTGTTCGTCGGCTCGATCTCGGCGTTCTTCGAGTACCTCTACCCCGGCATCGTCATGCAGGCGACCCTGGCGACCCTCTCGGTCGTCGGCGTCACGCTGGCCCTCTTCGCGAGCGGCAAGGTCCGCGCGTCGAAGCGCGCGACGAAGATCTGGATGATCGCGATGATCGGCTACCTGGTCTTCTCGCTCATCAACGTGATCCTCTCCTGGACCGGCGTCTTCGGCCCGGGCGTGGCGTTCGGCATGCTGTCGCACGCGAAGATCCTCGGCATCCCGCTCGGCGTGCTCATCGGCGTCGTCGTCGTCATCATGGCGGCCTACTCGCTGGTGCTCGACTTCGACATGATCCAGCAGGGTGTCCGCAACGGCGCCCCGCGCCAGTACGGCTGGCTCGGCGGCTTCGGCATCATGGTCACCGTCGTCTGGCTGTACGTCGAGATCCTCCGCATCCTCGCGATCGCCAGGAACTAGCACTTCCGCACGCAGTGAAGGCCGCCCGAGACATCGGGCGGCCTTCGCCGTTTCAGGGGAATCTCATATGAGATGACCCTCATGGGACGTTCATCGGGCGTTCCGAACCGCGAGCGCGCATCGTCTCCTGCGCTCCCTAACGTGCCCGTCGGGGCGATTCACCCAGCGTGGATCCGCACCCGACTGGTCACGAATTGGGAGGGACACATGGACGAGACACGTCAGCGCACCGGTGAAGAGCCGCGGCGCAAGCGGCGCCTGACCCGGCGGGGGCTGTTCATCAGCGTCGCCGCGGGCTGCGCGATCGCGGTCGTCGGAGGCGGCATCGCCACCGCATCCACCATCGGCTTCGGCACCAACCTGGTGGGGACGCAGTACAACGAGGGCCTGCAGGTCTCGGCCGATCAGATCATCAAGCCGGTCGGCGATCGGCTCGTGAGCAAGAACGGCAAGCTGATGGGCTCGACCGTCAGCCCCGACGGGCGATTCCTCGCGGCGACGAGCGCCGACAAGTCGATCGCCCTGCAGATCTTCGACCTGCAGTCTTACAGGCTGATCTGGACCGTCGGCACCGCATCCGGTGCGAACCAGAAGCTCTCCGACGGCACCGTCGGCCAGGAGGGTCCGACCTTCTCGCCGGACGGCAAATTCCTCTGGCTGCCGGAGGCGACCGGCCTCACCCGCTTCCCCGTGAACCCGGACGGCACGCTCGGCGCGGGCGTCAAGGTGACGATCCCGACCGTCGGCGGCAAGCAGGCGCTCACGGGCAAGACGGCCTACTCCCCCGACGGCGCGACGCTGTACGCGGCGGTCAACGGCCAGAACACCGTGGTGGCCATCGACCCCGTCGCAGGCACGATCACGCACACGTGGAACGTCGGGATCGCCCCCCGCAGCCTGCAGTTCGTCGGCAACCGCCTCTACGTGAGCAACGAGGGCGGGCGCCTGCCCAACGCCGGTGAGACGACGATGAACTCGTACGGCACCCAGGTGCCGGCCGACGGCACGCTCGGCACCACGACGACCGGCACCGTCAGCGTCATCGACACGACCGACGCGGCGGCCGCCGTCTCCTCCATCGACGTCGGACTCCACCCGACCGCCATGCACCTCGAGGGCACGACGCTGTACGTCGCGAACACCAACAGCGACACGGTGTCGGTGATCGACACGGCTTCCAACGACGTCGTGCAGACGATCAGCACGCAGCCGTGGACGAAGTCGACCGTCGGTTACGAGCCGACCGGCATCACCGTCGCCGACGGGCACCTGCTCGTCACGCTCGGCCGCGCGAACGCGGTCGCGGCGTACGCCGTCGACAAGGACCCTCGCTCCCCCGCGAGCCTCATCGGGCTCCTCCCGACGGACTACTACCCCCAGGCGATCGCGAACGTGAACGGCAGCATCGTCGTCACGAACATGCGCGGCATCGACGCGCGCGGACCGGAACTGACGTTCAACAAGGGGCCGGGCACCGTCTCGGCCACCGGTCACGGCACGCACTCCACCACCGGCTCGCTCACGCGCTTCTCACTGCCGAGCGACAAGGACATCGCGAAGTACACCGCGACGGTGTTCGCCCAGAACGGGTGGACCGACAACTCGGTGGAGCAGGCGAACGGCCAGAAGGCCGCCGCGGTGCCGGTGCCGGCCCGCATCGGCGACCCGTCGACGATCAAGCACGTGTTCCTGCTCGTCAAGGAGAACCGCACGTACGACCAGGTCTACGGTGACATGCCGCAGGGCAACGGCGACGCGTCCCTCGCGCAGTTCGGCGCGAAGGTGACCCCCAACCAGCACGCGCTCGCCGCGCAGTTCGGCCTGTACGACAACACGTACGACATCGGCACGAACTCGGCGGAGGGCCACAACTGGCTCATGCAGGGCGACAACCCCGCGTACACCGAGTCGAGCGCCGGCGAGTACACCCGCTCGTACGACACCGAGGACGACGTGCTCGGCCACCAGCGCTCCGGATTCCTCTGGACCGCCGTCCAGCAGGCCGGCGGCACGGCGCGAAACTTCGGCGAGTTCACGCAGTTCGAGACGAAGCCGTCGACGGCGTCGTGGCAGAACTACTACTGCACGACGAAGAGCGTCATGGCCGGGGGTGACCCCGCTCAGCTGACGGATCCGACGATCAAGCAGGACACCGAGTCGCCGATCCCGTCGCTCAACGCGATCACGAACCACGACTACCCGAAGTTCGACACCGCGATCCCGGACATCTACCGGTACGCGACGTGGAAGCAGGACTTCGAGAAGAACGGCCCGTCGTCGCTGAACATGATGTGGCTCTCGAGCGACCACACCGGTGGCACCGCCGACCCGGAGGCCCAGGTCGCCGACAACGACCTCGCCGTCGGCAAGATCGTCGACGAGATCTCGCACTCGAAGTACTGGGACAGCTCGGCGATCTTCGTGCTCGAGGACGACAGCCAGGACGGCGCCGACCACGTCGACGGCCACCGCTCGCCGGTGCAGGTCATCAGCCCGTGGGCGCAGCACGGCAAGACGGTGTCGACGTATTACTCGCAGATCTCGGCGGTCCGCACGATCGAGCAGATCCTCGGCGCGCAGCCGCTCAACGAGAAGGTCGCGGCGGCGACGCCCATGTTCGACGCGTTCTCCAAGAAGGCCGACAACACGCCCTACACCGCGGTCTCGAACCAGGTCCCGCTCACTGAGGGCGTCGTGACGGCACCCTCGTGCGGTCTGGACACGCTCGGTCAGACGGGAGCCGCAGCGGCGAAGGTGAACGCGGATGCGGCGGCCGCCGCATCCGTGCCCGCCAATGAGAAGGAGGTCGCCGCCAAGTGGGAGAAGTGGGCGCAGGGGCAGTCCCTCACCGGAAACGGCGCGATCCCCGACGAGGCGAACCCCGCACTCATGAACCGCTGGACCTGGTACCAGACCCACAACTGGACCACGCCCTACCCGGGCGACGGCAAGATCCTCCAGCCGCAGCAGGTCACGCCGTCCGCGGGCGGCCCGACCGACGCGGACGGCTGATCCGCCGGCCGCCGATGCGCTGATGCTGGTGCACTGACGCGCGAATCGGATGCGGATGCCCGGGGCCACGAGCCCCGGGCATCCGTGCATCTTCTTCCGAATATGGGTGGTTCGCCCCATGTGCCGGGCGGCGGTTCGGACTGGAATCGAAGGTGCGGCAGGAAGGCCGCTCCGACGAAAGGAACCCGACATGCCTCTCTTCATGGACGTGCACTCGCTCGACGGCCCCGTCACCGCGGCAGACGTCGCCGCCGCCCACGCCGCCGACCTCGCGCACCAGGATGCCTACGACGTCCACTACCTGCGCTACTGGGTCGACGAGGGCGGCGGCAAGATCTTCTGCCTCGTCGACGCGCCCGACTCCGAGGCGGCGATCACGGTGCATCGCGAGGCCCACGGACTCGTCGCGGACGAGATCCATCTCGTGAGCGAAGGCGCCTGAGTACGTCGCCGAACCTGTTCCGATGGCCCTGATCGGGCGTTCAACAGTCCGATAGGGGGCTAGGACGTCGAAGAGTCGTCCGCCGCCTGCCGCGCGGCCTGTGCGGCGCGCCATGCCTCCTCGGCGCGTTGCAGGCGGTCGAACAACGCCGCGCGCTCGGCGTCTCCGATGTCCGACAGGTCCAGCCGGAAGACATCCTCCGCGATCGCGAACCACTCCTCGGCGGACGTGACGACCCGTGTCGAGCGCCCGCCCGCGTCGTCGCGGGTCAGCTCGTCGTTGAGGATGAAGTCCGTACCGAGCGCATCGCGGCGGAAGAGCTCGCAGGTCTGGACGAACCCGGACTGCGGCGAGGTCGAGAGTTCGGCGTGATACCCGATGAAGTCCTCCCAGACGGCCGGTGCAAGCGTGAAGTCCATGCTGTGGAAGGTCGTCTGCACCGGATCCGTCAGGAACCGCCACGCGTCCGGCCCGACCTCCGGCAGCGCCTGCAGCCGGTAGGTGAACGGCCCCTGGACGTAGACGCCCTCCCGCAGCGGGATCGGCTCGTAGTGCGAGTTGGCCAGGCCGACGTCGATGGACCACCGCTCACCGTCGATCACGACGGTGAGCGCCATGTGGGTGCCGTACTGGTCGGGGGACGCCTTCGCGCGCTCGGCGCTGCCGTTGATCTGTCCGCGGTGGAGCGTGACGTCGTACCCGAGGGCGGTCAGCAGCGAGGCGAAGGCGTTGTTCAGGTTGAAGCAGTAGCCGCCTCGGCCCGCGAGGATGCGGTCGATGGATTCCTCCGGGCCGATGCCCTGAGGACGTCCGAGCTGGATGTCGATGTTCTCGAAGGCGATGCGCTCGACGTGCGCCCGGTGCAGTCGGCGCAGGGTGTCGAGTGTCGGCGGCCCGAGGGACTCCGGGGCATCGACGTCGAGCTTCGTCAGATAGGGCGCGACCCACGCGGGGCGGCTGGACGTCTCCGAGATCATGGCCTCGAAAGTCTAGGGCCTCCGAAGATCGGCGACCCGCACGCTCTAGCACTGCGCCGCGCGCGCGACGATGATGATCGCATGCTCGTCGAGCGCGAACGGCTCCTGGGGGACCTCGTCGCTGAGACAGACGACGCCGCGCGCATTGGCCGCGGCAGGCTCGTCTTCCTCGGCGGCGAGGCCGGCGTCGGGAAGACCGCGCTCGTCCGGGCCCTCGCGGACGCGGTCCGCGACCGCATGCCCGTCCGCGTCGGGCGTGCCGACAACGTCACGACGGCGGGCGCCCTCGCGCCGTTCAGCGAAGCGCTGCCGACGATCGACACGGCGGAGGGGGACCGCATCCGTCTGTTCCGTCGCATCCGGGATGCGCTGCAGGAGACGCCGAGCCTCCTGATCCTCGAGGACCTGCACTGGGCGGACGAGGCGACGCTCGACGCGCTGCGGTATCTCGGCCGACGGCTCGACGGGGTTCCCGCGCTCATCGTCGCCACCTATCGGGACGACGAGGTGGGGGCGCGGCATCCGCTCACCCGGCTGCTGGGCGATCTGGCGGCGGTCCCGGAGACGACCCGGATGCAGGTGCCGCCCCTCTCGATCGACGGGGTGGCCGCCCTGGCCGCGCATACGGACGTCGACCCCGTGCTGCTGCACGCACGCACCCGCGGAAACGCGTTCTTCGTGACCGAGGTGCTCGCCAGCGACAGCGAGTCGCTGCCGGCGACCGTGAGCGACGCGATCCTCGCGCGGGTCTCGGCTCTGGACGTGGCGGGTCAGGATGCGGCCGCGGCCGCCGCGGTGGTCGGGGCGGTGCTCGGCGCGCCTGCGGATCCAGCGCTCCTCGCCACGGTGGCCGGGCGGGATGTTGCCGCCGTCGACCAGTGTGCGGACGCCGGAGTGCTCGTCGCGGAGCGCGATGGCTTCGGGTTCCGGCACATCCTCGCCCGCGAGGCCGTCGAAGGAAGCCTCTCGGCCTCGCAGCGCAGGGAGCTGCACCGCCGCGCGCTCAGCGCCCTCGCGGAGCGCACACCCGACGACCACCGCACCCTCGCCCACCACGCCGCGGGCTGCGGAGACGATGCGGCAGCCGCGTGGCATGCAGCGCGGGCCGCCGAGCAGGCGGCCCGCCTCGGCGCCCACCGCGAGTCGGCCGAGCACGATCGCATGGCCTTGCGCCACGAGCTCGATCCCACTGCCCGCGCGGCGGTCTCCGTCGCCCTGTCATACGAGTGCTACCTGACCGACCAGCTGCCCGAGGCGATCGCGGCGCGCCAGCGCGCCCTCGAGCTGCACGAGGTCGCCGGGGACGCATCGAGCGTCGGCGACGACGAGCGATGGCTGTCTCGCCTGTCCTGGTTCCTCGGGCGGGGTGCGGATGCGGAGCGGTACGCGGCACGCGCGATCGCGACACTCGAGCCGCTCGCGCGCGACTCCCGGCTGGCCATGGCGTACAGCAACCTCGCCCAGCTGCGGATGCTCGCCAAGGACTCACCGGAGGCCGAGCGCTGGGGCGAGCAGGCGCTGCGGCTCGCACGGGAGCTCGGCGACGTCGAGATCGAGGTGCACGCCCTCAACAACCTCGGCACAGCGGCGATGGGCGCGGGCCGGGTGCCCGAGGGCGAGGCGCTCCTCACCCGGAGTCTCGACCTCGCGCTGTCCGCCGACATGCACGAACACGTCGCCCGCGCGTACACGAACCTCGGATGGCTCACGATGGAGCAGCACCGCTGCGCGGTGGCGCTCGCCCGGCTGGATGCCGGGATCGCATACTGCAACGAGCGCGACCTCGACTCGTGGGCGCGGTATATGCGATCCGGGCGCTGCCAGGTGCTCGCCGACATCGGTCGGTTCGACGATGCGCTCGCCGACGCGGCTGCCGTGCTCGACCACCCCGACACCGCGCCGATCTCGGCGATCCCGGCGGCGGCAGCGGCGGCGAGCATCCGGTCCCGGCGCGGTGAGGACCCTCGCGCGCAGCTCGAGAGCGCCGCCGCGCTCGCGGCGACGACGCGCGAGCTGCAGCGGGTGGGGCCGGTGGCGTGTGCCCTGGCGGAGGACGCGTGGCTGCGCGGGGACCTGGATGTCGTAGCCTCCGCCACCGACGTGGCGCTCGAGCTCGCCCTCGCACACGACGATCCGTGGATGACAGGAGAGCTCGCGTGGTGGCGGATGCTCGCCGGCATCCCCGCACCCGACGCTCCGATGGCGGAGCCGTTCGCGCTCATGATCGCGGGCTCGTCGGATGCCGCGGCGTCCGCGTGGGACGGACTGGGGAGCGCCGTGTGGGCCGCGTATGCGCGCGCGTTCTCCTCCGATGCGGCGACGGCCGCGGAGGCTGTCCGCACCTTCGACGCGCTGGGCGCATCCGCTGTGGTCACGGCGGTCCTCCGCACCCGCCACGAGCGCGGACTGCCGCTCCCCCGCCGCCCGCATGCGGCGACCCGCGCGCACCCGGGCCTGCTCACCGATCGCGAGCTCGACGTGCTCCGTCTGCTCGGCGAGGGCCTGTCCACGGCGCAGATCGCCGACCAGCTGGTCGTGTCGCCGCGCACCGTCGAGCATCATGTCTCCGCTGTGCTGCGCAAGCTCGGCGAGCCGACGCGCGCCCGGGCGGTCGCCGCCGCCCGGGCGCCGGGCGGCGCGCTCGCCGCATCCTGAGCTCAGACGTTCCGCAGGGAGCTCACCGCGTTTCGACTCGGTCGTTCCTCCCTCGCTCAACGACCCGCACGAGAGACGCATCCCTCGTGGTCGTTGAGCGAGCGAAGCGAGACGAAACGCAGCAACCCCCCGGTCGTCGAGCGAGCGAAGCGAGACGAAACGCAGAGGCTCACGAGAGGGAGCTCACCGCGTTTCGACTCGGTCGTCCCTCCCTCGCTCAACGACCGGCGCGACACACGTTCCGCCGTGAGCGGAACGGACAGACGGATGTCGCATCCCCGGCCTATCGTGACGACATGGCCGAGATCATCCCGTTCCCCGTCCGCGAGTCTGCGCCGGTACGCACGGCACCGGCCCGCACCGCCCCCGCGCCGGCGACACCGCATCCCTCTCCGACTCTGCCCGCGGTGGAGCCGCTGTGGCGGGTGGCCGTCGGCGATGTGCTGCGCACTGCCCGGCATGACCGCGGCGAACGCCTCGCCGACACCGCCCGGCGATCGGGCGTGTCGCCGCAGTACCTGTCGGAGATGGAACGCGGTCTCAAGGACCCGTCGAGCGAGATGATCGCCGCGGTCGCCGGAGCGCTCGAGCTGACCCTCGGAGATCTCACCCGCTCGGTGACCGAGCGGGTCTCCCCGCCGGCCGCGATGCTCCGAGCGGTGTGACTCACGCCCTCTCGAGCACGCGGTCGACGAGTCCGTAGGCCACGGCGTCCGTCGCCGTGAACACGCGGTCCCGGTCGGTGTCGGCACGCAGGCGCGCCGCATCCTGACCCGTGTGCCTGGCCAGCAGCTCCTCGACCTCCGCACGCACCCGTACGAGTTCGTCGGCCTGGAGGATGAGATCCGGGATCGCCCCGCGCCCCTGGCCCGCCGGCTGATGCAGGACCACCCGGGCGTGCGGCAGCACGGCGCGCTTCCCGGCCGCGCCGGCGGCGAGCATGACAGCCCCGACGCCGACGGCCTGTCCGATGCACGTGGTCGCGACATCCGGGCGCACGTGCTGCATCGTGTCGTACACGGCGAGCATCGCCGCCTCGTCGCCGCCCTCGCAGTTGATGTAGAGCTGGATGTCACGGTCAGGGCTGTCCGCATCGAGATGCAGCAGCTGCGCGATGAGCGCGTTCGCGACGCCTGCGTCGATCGCGGTGCCGAGATAGACGACCCGCTCGGAGAGCAGGTGCGAGTACACGTCCATGATGCGGTCGCCGCGCGGATCGCGGGCGATGACGTTGGGGATCGAGTAGGTGCTCATGCCGCCACTCCCAGCCCGGCCGGGCGCTTGCGCTGCGGCGAGACCTCGCCGAAGTCGGACACGATCGCATCGATGAACCCGTAGTCGAGGGCCTCGGATGCCGTGTACCAGCGGTCGTGCAGCGAGTCCTCGAAGATGCGCTCGATCGGCTGGCCGGTGTCCTCGGAGACGAGTCGCAGCACGGTGTCGCGCGTGTAGCGCAGGTCGTCGGCCTGCACCTCGACATCGACGACGGTGCCGCCGATCCCCGCCGAACCCTGGTGCATCAGGATCCGCGCGTGCGGCAGCGCTCGCCGTTTGCCCGGAGTGCCGGCGGAGAGGAGGAACTGCCCGGCGCTGCACGCGAGTCCGAGCGCGAGCGTCGCGACGTCGTTGGGGATGAGGCGCATGATGTCGCGGATCGCGAGCATCGATGGGACGGATCCGCCCGGCGAGTGGATCCAGAGGGCGATGTCGGATGCCGTATCCTCTGCCGCGAGGCCGAGCATCTGCGTCGCGAGGAGGGTGCCGTTGTCGTCATCCAGCACCCCGTCCAGGACGAGCACGCGCTGCTGGTACAGCTCGCGCCGCGCCTCCCCGCCGAACACGGGGATCTTCATTTCTTCTGCCATGGACCCACTGTCGCCCGGCCCGCGGCGGTGCGGGTCGGGTTCGTCCGCGCGCGGATCCGCCCGGCGAGGATCCGCTTCAGGCAGATCGACAGAGACCCAGATCGGGGCAGCCGTTCAAGCATGTCCCAGAACGTGCGAGCTGAGGCCGCCGCATCCCACACGTTCCGAGACGCCCCGCAGGCGGCAGCGTCAATCCAGTCGGCCCCCGCGGAGCATGTCCCACAAGAAGTGAGCTGAGGCCGCTACATCCCGCACCTTCTGGGACACGGCCGAGACGAGGATGCGGCGAATGGGTCGACGACCCCGAGTAGCCTGACCCTCATGGCAGGGCGAGCCGAGACGTTCCTCGACATCGACGGCCGCGAGGTGCGCGTGTCGCACCCCGACAAGGTCGTCTTCCCGCACGCGGGGCCGGATGGCGCCGGCATCACGAAGCTCGACATCGTCGAGTACTACGTCGCCGTCGCCGAAGGGGCGCTGCGCGGCGCCGGCGGACGGCCGATGGTGCTCAAGCGCTTCGTCAAGGGCATCGACGCGGAGCCGTTCTTCCAGAAGCGCGTCGGCGACCACCCCGACTTCATCGGCACCGCAGTGCTGAACTACGCCTCCGGCCGCTCGGCCGAGGAGGCGGTGGTGACGGATGCCGCGGGCCTCGCCTGGGTCGCGAACCTCGGATGCCTCGACCTCAACCCGCACGCCGTCAGGGCCGACGACCTCGAGCATCCGGACGAGCTGCGCGTCGACCTCGACCCGATGCCGGGCGTCGATTGGTCGCAGATCGTCGACACGGCCTTCGTCGCGCGCGAGGTGCTCGACGACCACGGCCTCGTCGGCTGGCCGAAGACGAGCGGATCGCGCGGGATGCACATCCTCGTCCGCATCCGCCCCGAGTGGGACTTCAAGGCGGTGCGCCTCGCGGCCGAGACGCTCGCGCGCGAGGTCGAGAACCGCGCACCCGGGCTCGCCACCGCCCGCTGGTGGAAGGAGGAGCGCGGCGAGAGCGTGTTCGTCGACTTCAACCAGAACGCGAAGGACCGGACCGTCGCATCCGCGTACTCGATCCGACCGCTCCAGGATGCGCGCGTGTCCACGCCTCTCGCGTGGGACGAGGTGCGGATGCGGCGGCCGGAGGAATTCACCCTCACGACCGTCCGGGAACGGTTCGCGGAGATCGGCGACCCGCACGCCGGGATCGATCGGGATGCCGGTTCCCTCGATGCGCTTCTGGCCCTGGCGAAGGAGCTCGGCCCCGCGGAGAAGCCGCCGCGTGCCGGCGACGGCTCGGGACGACGCGTCTCGACGATGCCGCTCATCGAGGTCGCTCGCACGAAGACGAAGCCCGAGGCGCTCGACGCGCTCGAGACGTGGAAGGCGTCGCACGCGGCGACCGCCGAGCTGCTGCAGCCCGCCGATGTGCTCGTCGACGGCATGCGCGGCTCGAGTTCGCTCTGGTACCGCGTGCGCATCAACCTGCAGCACGTTCCCGAGGACGAGCGACCCGCGCAGGAGGAGCTGATCG
This sequence comes from Microbacterium candidum, assembly GCF_030315975.1. GTDB lineage: Bacteria > Actinomycetota > Actinomycetes > Actinomycetales > Microbacteriaceae > Microbacterium > Microbacterium candidum. Next base: position 123,680 of record NZ_JASXSZ010000002.1, read on the forward strand.
CCGACTACGACCCGTGGGCCGGCCGCACGTGGCCCGGCCGGGAGGACGGCGACTAGCGAGGCACCGCGCCCGGGTCCGCCCCGCCGACAGTCACGAGCCCGCTCTCGAACGCGAACACCACGGCCTGGACCCGGTCGCGGAGGCTCAGCTTCGCGAGCGCGCGGGAGAGGTACGTCTTGACCGTGGTCTCCCCGAGATAGAGGTGCGCCGCGATCTCCGCGTTGGAGCACCCCGCCGCGACTTCGCGCAGTACGTCGCGTTCCCGGTCGGTGAGGGATGCGGCGAGCGCCGCGAGCCGAGCGTCCGGCCGCGGTGCGCGCGCGAACGACTCGATCACCCGCACTGTGACGGCGGGGTCGAGCAGGGCGTTGCCGTCGGCCACACCGCGCACGGCCGCCAGCAGCTGCTCGGGCGGGGCGACCTTGAGGAGGAACCCGCTGACCCCGACGCGCAGCGCCCGCGCGAGGGTCTCGTCGTCGTCGAACGTCGTCAGCAGCACGACCTTCGTCTCGGTGTCGGCGACGATCGCCTGTGCGGCGGCGATGCCGTCCTGGCGCGGCATCCGGATGTCGAGCAGCACGATGTCCGGCCGAGTACGACGGACCATCGCGACGGCGTCGATGCCGTCCGCCGCCTCGCCGACGACCTCGAGGTCGGGCTGGTGCTCGAGCAGCATCCGCAGCCCCGCGCGGATCATCGCCTCGTCGTCGGCCAGGCCGATCCGGATCACCCGTTCGGTCATGCGCCGCCTCCGCTCGGCAGGACAGCCAGGACGCGCCAGCCACCGTCCGGCGTCGGGCCCGCCTCGAAGGCGCCGCCGACCAGCGACACCCGCTCGCGCATCCCGACGAGGCCGTGACCCGCGGCACTCGGATCCAGCCCCGACGCCGCGCGAGCCGGACCGTTGCGCACCTCGACCTCGACCCCGGAGGGCGACCAGCCGATCCGGACCTCGGCCGTCGCGCCGGGCGCGTGCCGCAGCACGTTCGTCAGTGACTCCTGCAGGACGCGGTAGGCCGACACGTCGACGGTGCGTGCCAGCGGCACCGGCTCGCCCTCCGAGCGCATGACGACGTCGAGGCCGGCCGCCCGCACCTCGTCGAGGAGCTCCTCGGCTCTGTCGAGCGACGGCGGACGCGATGTGGCGCCGTCATCGGCCGTACGGCGGAGGATGCCGACGGCACTGCGCAGTTCTGCGACCGACTCGCGGCCGAGCCGCTCGATCCCGAGCAGCATGTCGAGCTGCGGCGCATCCGCGGGCAGCGTCGACCGCACGGCTCCGACTTGCAGAGTCATGACGCTCACGGAGTGCGCGACGGAATCGTGGAGGTCGCGGGCGATCCGCTGGCGCTCCTCGGCGAGGACAGCCTGCTCGCGCGCCTCGCGCTCCGCATCCAGCGCCGCTGCGAGGCGTTCGGCGCGCACTGCCCGATTCCGCGCGCTCCTGGCCACGACACCCACCGCCCACGACGCCCACGCGAGCGACGAGAAGAACAGGTTCTCCCACACCGCGGCGCCGAGGTCCGGCGGAACGATCGTCGCTGCGTTCGGCCCCACCGCTGTCGCAGCTCGCGCGGCCGCCTCCACCGCTGCCCCGATCGCCACTCCGAGCGTCGCCATCACCTGCGCGGCCAGCGGCGCGATCCACGAGCGGCGCACATCCCGGCGGTAGCCGGCCCACCCGGGCAGCAGGAAGTACGCGAGGACGCCGACGCCCGTCGGGCCGTCCAGCCCGAGAGCCGTCGCGACCGGGAACAGCGCCGCCACGATCGTGCTGCCGGTGATCGGCGCGACCGCGGCGACGAGGGTTCCGACCACCACGAGAGCGAGGACGAGCATCGGGGCGCCCGGAGCCGATCGGAATCCCGGATCGAGCACGATCTCGAGTCCGCCGATGACGAGGAAGCCGGCTGCGGCGATGACCGGCGGCATCCATTCGCTGCGTTTCACGTCCCCTCCTCCCGCGCGCGATGGACTCCACGGTAGGGGATGCCTCCCGGCGGCCATGTCATCCGAAGGGATGACACGTGCGGCGCCGCTGTCGCCCACCGGGTCGGCCGGTCGGGCCGCAGGGAGGGTTCGGACGAGGGCGCTCGATTCCTACCGTTGTCCCGTCGCCATCCGAGGCGACTCACCGACCCGACTCGAAGGAGCTCGCATGTCCACCGAATCCGCCCAGCTCGAAAGCGCCCCGGCCCCGTCGTCGACGGCTCTGCGTCCGACCGCCCGCGCTCTCGCCGTCGCCGGCGGCGTCGCCCTGCTCGCCGGCCCTGCGCTCTTCTTCGCCGGCCTCGCCACCTCCCCCGTCCAGCTCGGGGAGGACAAGGCGAGCTACATCGACTCGCTCATGCGCGACCCCATGCTGACGCAGATCTCGGCGCTGCTGCTGCACTACGGCAACCTGCTGATGGGCCTCGGCGTGCTGGCGCTGCCGTGGCTCGTGCGGGACCGGCGCGGCGCGATCCCGGCGGTCATCGGCGCGTTCCTCGCCTCGCTCGCCCTGCTGGGCAACTCCGGTGCTCTGTTCGCGGACTGGATGCATCTCGAGCTCGGCCGAGCGCTCGGCGCCGCGGATGCCGCTCCGGTCAGCGCGGCGGTCTTCGCGCACCCGATGATGCAGCTGTCGTTCGGCATGGCGCCGCTCATCGCCGTCGGGCTCGTCCTCTCGGCGATCGGCCTCGTCCGGGCCGGCGTCGTCGGCTGGTGGACGATCCCCGCCGTCATCGTCGGCCAGCTCGGGCTGCTGTTCCTGCCGTACTCGATGCCGATCCTCCCGGCGCTCGGCACGCTGCCGATGCTCGCCGTGCTCGTCGTCGGCGGTCTGCGCGTGCTCGGACGGGTGCGCATCGCGCGCGGCTGACGTGTGCAAGTCCCGGCCCGGCGACGCAGGTCGCCGGGCCTTCTGCTGTCGTCAGCCTCGATGCGACGGCCGGGCCACCGCGTCGGCGATCGCCTGCGCGAGCAGGTCGCGCACCACGTCCGGCTCGAGCACGGCTGCGGCGTCGCGGGCACGGGCCGCCAGCGCGGCCCGCTGCTCGTCGTCACGCAGAAGCAGGATCACCGCGGCGGCGAGGGCGTCGATGTCGCCGGACGGCACCAGGGCACCCGCATCCCGGATCGTCTCGCGCGGTCCGTATCGGACGTCGTAGGACACGACCGGGATGCCGCGGGCCAGTGCCTCCGCCGTCGACAGGCCCTGCCCTTCGTAGGCGGGCGAGGCGAGGAACAGCGCGGCGCCGGCAAAGGCCGCATCCCGATCGTCGACATGACCGTGGAGCGTGACCTCGTCGGCCAGGCCGAGCTCGTCGATGAGGTCCTGCAGCGTCGCGCGGAGCGGGCCGTCGCCGTAGACGTCGAGGTGCGCGCCGGGGAGATCTGCGACCACGTCGACCCAGGCGCGGATGGCGTGGTCGACGCGCTTCTGCGCGGCCAGGCGATTGAGCATGACGACGTGGTGATTTCCGGTGGCTGAGGCCGTCGACGCGTCGCCGGGAATGTGCGGCGGCGAGTGCGACCCCTCGACAGGCTCGGGGACCGGACCGAGCTCGGGGACCGGATCGGGCTCGGGGACCGGATCGGGCTCGCGGACCGGATCGGGCCCGGGGACCGCATCGGGCTCGCGGACCGGATCGGGCCCGGGGACCGCATCGGGCTCGCGGACCGGATCGGGCCCGGGGACCGGATCAGGCTCGGGGAGCGATCGGCGATCGGGAACGGGCTCGACGGCGTTCGGCACCACGACGTACGTGTCGTGGGGCCCGAAGCGGGCGGAGACGTCCGCACGCTGCGCCGCCGTCGGCCACAGCACGGCGTCGAACGACCCGGCGACCTCGAACCAGCGGCGCCACAGCTCTCCGATGGGGCCATCCGGATCGTCGTACGGCGGCTCGAGGTGCGAGTTGTGGATCGTGTGGATGATCCGCACACCGGGGTCGTCCCAGTCGGCGATGAGCTCGCCGAGCTGCCGCGACTCGCACACGACCACGACGATCCGCTCCGGGGCATCCGCGCGGAGCCCGGCCACGATGTGCTCCAACCAGGCGCGATACAGCCCACGGAACCCGACCAGCACGCCCGCACCGTGGACGACGACCGCAGCCTCCGTGAGGTGCCAATCCGGGTTGCCGGGGATCACCGGGATGGACACGACATCGCCGATCGACCGGTACTCGACGCCCGGTGTCGGCGCTCCCTCGACCGCCGCGGATCGCAGCCACGAGGGGTCGGCGAGGGCCTCGTCGAAGAGATTCCGGAAGCGATCCGTGGATGCCGCATCCCCCCGCCGCACGAACTCCGCCCGCTGTTCGGCGTGCGCCTCGGGCGTGCCCGGGTCGAGCGTCAGCAGCGCCACTGCCCCAGCGCCCGCATCCTCGAGCAGCCGCGCCCGCGCGAGCGTCGCGACGGTGAACCCGCCATCGAGACCCGGGATCAGCCGGCTCGACAGCGAGACGTATGCGGCATCGGGCAGATCAGCGCTCACCGGTCCATCCTCCCCCACCGCGCTCTCCGACCGCAGACGACGGATGCCGCGGCCTCGCGGCCGCGGCATCCATTCGGTTCACTCCCACTCGATGGTCCCCGGGGGCTTCGACGTGACGTCGAGCACGACCCGGTTGACCTCGCTCACCTCGTTGGTGATGCGGTTCGAGATCTTGGAGAGCACGTCGTAGGGCAGGCGCGTCCAGTCGGCGGTCATCGCGTCCTCCGACGAGACCGGACGCAGCACGATCGGGTGGCCGTACGTGCGGCCATCGCCCTGGACGCCGACCGAACGGACGTCGGCGAGCAGCACGACCGGGCACTGCCAGATCTCCTGATCCAGGCCGGCCGCGGACAGCTCGAACCGCGCGATCGCGTCGGCTTCGCGCAGGATGTCGAGACGCTCGCGGGTCACCTCGCCGATGATGCGGATGCCGAGACCCGGGCCGGGGAACGGCTGGCGTCCGACGATCGCCTCGGGGATGCCGAGCTCGCGGCCGATCGCGCGGACCTCGTCCTTGAAGAGGGTGCGCAGCGGCTCGATGAGGTCGAAGTCGAGGTCGTCGGGGAGGCCCCCGACGTTGTGGTGCGACTTGATGTTCGCGGTGCCGGTGCCGCCACCGGACTCGACGACGTCCGGGTACAGGGTGCCCTGCACGAGGAACTTGATCGGCGCGCCGCCTTCGGCCTTGGCCTCCTCGACGAGGTCGCGCTGCACCTTCTCGAACGCGCGGATGAACTCGCGCCCGATGATCTTGCGCTTCTCCTCGGGGTCGGTGACGCCGGCGAGGTGGCCGAGGAAGGTGTCCGCGGCATCCACCGTGATCAGGCGCACGCCCGTCGAGGCGACGTAGTCCTTCTCGACCTGCTCGCGCTCGCCCTTGCGCAGGAGCCCGTGGTCGACGAAGACCGCGGTGAGCTGGTCGCCGATGGCCTTGTGCACGAGCGCCGTGGACACGGCGGAATCGACGCCGCCGGAGAGCGCAGAGATGACGCGCGCGTCGCCGACCTGCTCACGGATGCGCTCGACCTGCTCCGCGATGACGTTGCCGCTGTTCCAGTCGGCGGGAAGCCCTGCGGCCTTGTGCAGGAAGTTCTCGATGACCTGCTGGCCGTAGTCGGAGTGCTTGACCTCGGGGTGCCACTGCACGCCGTACAGGCGCTTCTCGTCGTTGCTGAACGCGGCGACCTCGGTCGCGCCCGTCCGGGCGTGGACCGTGAAGCCCTCGGGCGCGCGGGCGACCTGGTCGCCGTGGCTCATCCACACGTTCTGCTCGGTGGGCTGGCCGGCGAGGATGACGCCGCCGTCGTCGATGATCGTGGCATCCGTCGCGCCGTACTCGCGGAGTCCGGTGTTGGCGACCTGGCCGCCGAGGGTCTGGGCCATGATCTGGAAGCCGTAGCAGATGCCGAGGGTCGGGACGCCGAGCTCGAAGACCTCCGGGTCGAGGCGCGGAGCGCCTTCCTCGTAGACCGACGAGGGGCCGCCGGTGAGGATGAGCCCCACCGGGTTCTTCGCCGCGATGTCTGCCGCGGTCGCCTCGTGCGGGACGATCTCGCTGTAGACGCCGGCCTCGCGGACGCGCCGCGCGATCAGCTGCGCGTACTGCGCGCCGAAGTCGACGACGAGGACAGGGCGCTGCGAGGTCTCGGGCTGGTCGGTCATCGCACTCCTTCGGTCGCCGAGGAGCTCGCCCCGGCCTCATCGGTCCCCGAGTTCGTCGAGGCGGCCTGATCGGCCCCCGAGCCTGTCGAGGGGGCGGCTGCCTCTGTCGCCTCGCGGTCGGCGAGGTACTTCTTCACGTCGCGGGCGACGCGTGCCTCCATGATGAAGGACAGGAACGGCACGACACCGCCGAGCGCCAGCAGGATGAAGCGCGGGAACGGCCACCGCATGAGGCTCCACACGCGGAAGCACGAGAAGAGGTACACGACGTAGAACCAGCCGTGGACGACCAGGATCGACATCGAGACGTTGAGTCCGTCGCCCGACGACTCGGTGCCGCGGGGGCCCTCGATGACGGGCGCGAAGTACAGGAAACCGCCGGATCCGCCGAGGAACAGCTCGTATCCGAGGGCGTACTTGACGATCATCTCGGCGCACAGCAGAAGCAGGAACGTACCCGTGATCACCGAGCAGATCTGATAGAACTTCAGCGCGCCGCGGATCGCCGGGAATGAGGCGATCTTGGGGGCGGGAGGCATACCAACATCCTACCCGCCGCTGATTTCGGAGAATCCCGGGCTAACTCGGGTCTCCGCCGCCATCCGGTCCGGATTCCGTGGGATTCTCCGACTTCGGGATGCCGGCTGCCGCGGCCTCCTCGAGCTCTTCGATCTCCTTCTCCCACGCGTCCTTCGCGAGGCGGTACCAGAGGTAGAACGCGAAGCCCGCGAACACCGCCCACTCCGCCGCGTAGAAGAGGTTCAGCCAGTTCACGCCCTGGTGCTCCGACGGCGCCGGCGACGAGATCGCCTCGAGTCCGCCGAGGGGCTTCTCGCTCGTCAGGTACGGCCGGTAGACGTTCAGCCCCTTGACGTGGTGCCAGCGGCCGAGAAGCGCGGCCGGCGACATCGTCGTCAGCTCGTACGGCCGCGCCTCGGGCGGGGTCACGGGCCCCTCGTCGGAGATGAGGCGCCCGGTCACGTCCGCGGTGCCGCCGGAGGCGTTGAGCGCGGATGCGACGGAATCCGCCTTCGCGCGATCCGGCGTCCACCCCACCGCGACCGCGATGGAGGTCGGAGCCGCCGTGTCGGCGACACGCAGCTGACCGGTCACCCAGTAGCCCTCGACGTTGTCGTTGAAGCGTGAGGAGACCACGATGAAGTCGCCCGGAACCCACGAGCCCGAGACCGCGACCTTCTGCCCGACGAGTCGGTCGTCGAGGTACTCCCCCGGCTTCACGACGTCGGCGATCGGCTCCACGTGCTCGGTCGTGCTGGGCGCGACCGGTGCGGTGTCGATCGCCCGACCGAGCTGCCACTGGCCGAGCCACGCGAACACGCCGGCGACGACGAGGCACAGCAGGAGCATCGCGATCCAGCGCGGACGCACCATGACCTCGCGAAGGGTCGGCGGGAAGACCTGCTGCTGCGGGGCCGGCGCGGAAGGCTCTGTCATCAGTACGGCGCGACGACGACCTCGACGCGCTGGAACTCCTTCAGGTCGGAGTACCCGGTCGTGGCCATGGACTTCTTGAGCGCGCCGACGAGGTTCGCGGTGCCGTCGGCGACCTGCGCCGGGCCGTACAGGATCTCCTCGAGCGAGCCGACCTGGTCGACCGCGACGCGTCGGCCGCGCGGCAGGTGCGGGTGGTGCGCCTCGGCTCCCCAGTGGAAGCCACGGCCCGGGGCATCCGTCGCACGCGCGAGCGCGACGCCGAGCATGACGGCGTCCGCGCCCATGGCGACGGCCTTCACGACGTCGCCCGACGTGCCGACGCCGCCGTCGGCGATGACGTGCACGTAGCGCCCGCCCGACTCGTCGAGGTAGTCGCGACGCGCGCCTGCGACGTCGGCGACCGCGGTCGCCATCGGCGCGTGCAGACCGAGGGTCGCGCGGGTGGTGGATGCGGCGCCCCCGCCGAACCCGACGAGCACGCCCGCCGCGCCTGTGCGCATGAGGTGCAGCGCGGCGGTGTAGGTGGCCGCGCCGCCGACGATCACCGGGACGTCGAGGTCATAGATGAACTTCTTCAGGTTCAGAGGCTCCGCGACCGAGGAGACGTGCTCGGCGGAGACGGTGGTGCCGCGGATGACGAACAGGTCGACGCCGGCCGAGACGACCGTCTCGTACAGCTCCTGCGTGCGCTGCGGGGTGAGGGCACCGGCGACCGTGACCCCGGCGGCGCGGATCTCCGCGATGCGATCGCGGACGAGCTCGGGCTTGATCGGCTCGGCGTAGATCTCCTGCATCCGACGGGTGGCGTCCACCTCGTCGAGGCCGGCGATCTCGGCGAGGAGGGGCTCCGGGTCGTCGTAGCGGGTCCACAGGCCCTCGAGGTCGAGGACGCCGAGCGCGCCGAGCTGGCCGAGCATGATCGCCGTCTGCGGGCTCACGACCGAGTCCATGGGGGCGCCGAGCACCGGGGTGTCGAACGAGAACGCGTCGATGGTCCACGCCGTCGAGACGTCCTCCGGGTTGCGCGTGCGCCGCGAGGGCACGACGGCGATGTCGTCGAACGTGTAGGCCCGCCGCGCGCGCTTGCCGCGGCCGAGCTCGAGCTCCATGGTCACAGGTTCAGCCTACCCTCCGGCCTTATGCGTCCCTGAGACCCGTCGGTCGTTGAGCGAAGGGCGCTCTCGCGCGGCTCAGCGTCCGACAGATGGCTGCGCAACCCCGAGCCCCGCCGGTCGTTGAGCGAAGGGCGCTCTGGCGCCCGAGACGAAACGCAGTGATCGGACCTCGAACGCTCACCGCGTTTCGTCTCGGTCGTTCCTCCCCCGCTCAACGACCCGCGAACGGATGCGGAGCGCGGATCAGCGGGCACGCACGACGCGGGACTCGTCCCACACCGGCGCGTCGGACTCGTACACCCGCCCGTCCCCGCCGAACACGAGGAACCGGTCGAACGACTTGGCGAACCAGCGGTCGTGCGTCACTGCCATCACCGTCCCCTCGAAGCGGTCGAGGGCCTCCTCGAGCGCCTCTGCGGAGACGAGGTCGAGGTTGTCCGTCGGCTCGTCGAGGAGCAGGAGCGTCACGCCGGACAGCTCGAGCAGCAGGATCTGCAGGCGCGCCTGCTGCCCGCCGGACAGCGTCTCGAAGTTCTGCTCGGCCTGGTGGACGAGCCCGTACCGGTCGAGGGCGGAGGATGCGGCATCCCTCGGCATACCCGGGCGTTCCGCATCCCCGCGATGCAGGATCTCCAGGAGCGTGCGGCCGACGAACTCGGGATGCCGGTGGGTCTGTGCGAACCACCCCGGCACGACCCGCGCACCGAGCGACACGCGGCCCGTGTGCGGCACGGGCTCCAGGTCGGCGCCGACCGTGGTGATGTGGCCGAGCAGGGCATCCGGGTCCGTGCCGCCGCCCGCGAGCAGTCGCAGGAAGTGCGACTTGCCGGAGCCGTTCGAGCCGAGCACGGCGACGCGGTCGCCGAACCAGACCTCGAGGTCGAAGGGCTTCATGAGGCCCGTGAGCTCCAGTTGCTCAGCGACGACGACCCGCTTGCCGGTGCGCGATCCGCGCAGGCGCAGCTGGAGGTCCTGCTCCTTCGGGCGCTCCTCCGGGGGCCCCGCCTCCTCGAACTTGCGCAGACGCGTCTGCGCGGCGCGATAGCGCGAGGCGAACTCGTCACTGTTTGCCGCTTTCACGCGCAGCGTCGCCACGAGCGTCTTGATCTTGGCGTGCTGCTCGTCCCAGCGCCGGCGCAGCTCGTCGAGCCGCGCCATCCGGTCCTCGCGAGCCTGGTGGTAGGTCGCGAAGCCGCCGCCGTGCACCCACGCCGTGCTGCCGGCAGGGCCGACCTCCAGCGTGACGATGCGGTCCGCGGCGCGAGCGAGCAGTTCGCGATCGTGCGAGACGAGGAGGACGGTCTTGGATGTCGCACGCAGCTGATCTTCGAGCCAGCGCTTCCCCGGGACGTCCAGGTAGTTGTCCGGCTCGTCGAGCAGGAGCACCTCGTCGGGTCCGCGCAGCAGCGCCTCGAGCGCCAGCCGCTTCTGCTCGCCGCCCGACAGCGTCTCGAGGTCGCGGAACCTCGCGCGCTCGAACGGGATGCCGAGGGCAGCGACCGTGCACGCATCCCACACGGTCTCGTGCTCGTAGCCGCCGGCGTCCGCGTAGTCCGCGATGGCGGAGGCATAGCGCAGCTGGGTGTCGATGTCGTCGCGCTCGATGAGTGCGTCCTCGGAGGCCTCGAGCTCCTCAGCGGCGGCCTTGATGCGGTCGGGTGCGACCGACACGAGCAGGTCGTGGACGGTCTCGCCGGCACGGCCATGGCCGACGAACTGGTCCATGACGCCGAGCCCGCCGCCGATCGAGATGGCTCCGGAGTCGGGCTTCTCGCCGATCTCGTCTGAGGCGCCTGCGGCGCGGCGGATGATTCGCAGCAGCGTCGTCTTGCCCGCGCCGTTCGCGCCGATGAGGGCGGTCGTGCGCCCCTCGGAGACGCGGAACGTCACCTCATCCAGCAGGGGCCGGCCATCCGGCAGCCCGAACGACACGGCGGCCACATCGATGTACCCCACGGCGCAGCATCCTTCCGCCCCGCTTCGTCCATCGAATGTGCAGAGCCGATCAGACTACCGCATCCGGCGCGCATCCGCTCGTCCGTCACAATCCGAGCCCGCGACCACACATCGTGACGGACGAACGCCGCCGCAGACCGGACCGATGTTAGGGATGAGTTGAAGATGTGCATCTCACCGGTGACTTGTCCACCCGGTGTCCAGCGGGACATCTCGTGGCGTTGACTGGTTCTGCTGGGCACCGTCTCCGGGATGGGTGACGTTCAGATCGCGTGTTCCAGTTGACGCCCCCCGTCACCGGGCATTTCATCGGGCGGGTCTTACGGGCATCCCAGCCCGCTAAGTCTCGTGACCTGCGGTCGGCCTCTCATCCTGCGCGCGAGAGGACCGGCTTTCGCACGGCAATCGACGGGCTCGGGCGCCCATCAGCAGGTGAGAATCTTTGCCAGGTCCAAGTCCTGGTAATAGACCGGTTCACCGCCGCCCCAGAAGATGCGCAGTCGACTGCCGCTGTCGACGTCTCCCGGCCGTCCACGTAATAACAGAACGACCCTTGAGGGTCGATCCCGAGGGACTTTCGAGCCGAGCCAGACCTTGTCCACGTTCTTCGTCATGGCTTCGAGGACCTTGTCGCCCGGCGGCGCTTTCGTTGTGAACGGAGCGGCACCGGATCCGAGCAGGTCATCGCCCGTGATCATCACGTGTGGTGCGTCCTGAAGTTTGTATCCGACGATCAGTGGGTCCCACCCGAGGACATCACGCCCGCGAACTTCGAACTGGACCAGCGCGTCGCCGCTGGAAGGTTCGACTGAGCAGGTCGACGTCTGGAGATCAACGTCTAGGCCCTTGGAAGGGGAAGCACCGACGTATGGCCCGCAACTGGTGAGTCCGAGCGCGAGGAACGGGACCAGCATCACCCATGCCCACGGTTGCCTCTTCACATGAGAAACATGTCAGAGGGTCAGCAATCCGAAGTTAGGATCGGCCGATCTGACCGCTAATCGTTACGAGAGGCTCGACGGGAACCCGCTTCGTGGGCGCCGCCACCACTGCTACACCGCGTCTTGCCCCGGATCTGCAATGCGTCTCACGGCTTGTGCGACGCGCGTAGGACAACCCACCTGCGCACCCGTTTTCTCTGGGAATGTGAGCGCCGGCCGGGGTCTTTTAGGGGATGTCGCGCGGGTCGCGTTCTGAGAACGGCGGCTCGGGATCATCCGGGTCATGAGGTACCCCGGGCCAGAACGTTCGTTTGATCTCTCCGAAGCTGGCGTAATGACCGAGCACCCATGGCGTGCCGTCAACATCGGGGCCCGACCGCGTGTTCACTGTCTTGACCGGTTCCGTGGCTTTTGGTTCGCGGAGGCGGACGACCCCGTCCGTCGGGGACGCGACCACCGTCATGTCGGCGAGAGCTGCGCTTCCGGGCGGTCCGAGCACCACCGACTTGCCGGTGGCCATCGCCAGCTTCGACATGAACGATGCCACACGCGCCCAGGAGCGCTCGTTCTGCACGAGGTCGATTCCGACCTCGAAGTCGACACCGCAGCCGAGCTCGGGCTGCGACCAGAACGACATCGGGATCGGCAAGCCCCGCACGAGGAGCGCCGTGACGCCGGTCGACATGTGTGCATCCGCGGATACCCACCGCTCGTCGACGAGCGCACCAAATGCCCGGCTCTGCGTGTCGTGATCTGCGTCGACGATCTGGCCGGTCGCGACGCCAGGTCCGCCGAGACTGCTCACAAGGTTGCGCCAATGCCACACGGGTCTCACCTTTCGAACGCGAAGCCCACCGCTCTGCAATCCGCCCGCGAACAGGCGCTGCGAATCACCGCGGTACGGGTTCGCCGCGGGGCGTCAGCGAGGAATCGCCTTCAAGTAGACATCACCAACGCTCACCAAAGTCGCATCGCCGCGCGCCAAGGGACCGCTTAGGGACTGAGGAGAGACGGCACCCCCTGGCCGTTGCATGATCGGATCGAGTGGGGACCCATGCAGCATCTCCGCGTGAGTGGACTTGTAGTCAGAATGCCGGCTCAGGAGAGCGAGCCGAACATGTCAAACAGAAGCCAAAGTACGACGAACGGCGCTCGGATGATGAATAGAACCTGCTTGCGCCTGGGCAGATCCGCCCACCTAATCTTTTGCGTGTTCTTGTATGGCGCCGGCGGTAAGAGGTCCTCCGGTGCGGCCTTCTTCGTCATGAAGGCACCCCGGCAGCTGCCACGCCTTCGGCGTCGAACATCGATCTCAACTGCGCTTCATCCACCCTGGCCTCCAACAGCCACACAACCCGTGATGATCATCTCAGTGATGAGGTTCGAGTCCTGTGCAACCAACGACAACAGGCACGATGCCCGATCGCCATGAGAGCGCTCGAGATTCGTCGGGTTGAGCGCCGACCTGCGTCGAGAGGGGACGGTTTACGGGTTACGAAAGGGCGGGTGCGGCGGAAGGTCGAAACGCTCCTGAATGCGGTATAGCAGTGTCTCGAAGTCACGAACGGCGAGGGCTCTCGCTTTGTCTGGGTCCTCCGGGATCGAGTCCACCGGGCGGTAGCGCACCGCGGTGAGACGATCGCTCGCTTTCCGGATCGTCGTCTTCCATCTATCGCCGTCGTACCACAGCGGTAGATAGGCCTCGGAGACTCCGACCAAGCGCCACCACTCCGTCCACTCGAGGTTCTCGGTCATCGAGGTGTGCAGCTGATCTGCGCGCTCGTCATACACCTCGGTCCGGTCCGACGTCGGCCCCGACCCGCCGAGCAGAACGATTTCCGGGGTTCCCCGCTTCACCACCACGGGTAGCGGGACTGGTGGCGGCCCGCCGTCGCCGTTGTTCCGGCGGGGTTCGATAGTCGGCTCGGTTGTCGTGATGGCACCGTTGGTCGGATCGGCGGTGACCACGACGTCCTGCCAGTCCCAATACGACCCGGTCGAGAATGTGAGGCGGCCGGTGTCGTCCCAGCGCATCGATCGTGCCGCACGATCGAATGACTTCTGAGAGTTCCAGCCGCGCACCAGCTCTGTGATCGTGACGGTCCCGGTGGCCGCCTCGGTGAACTCTGCCGACAGCCGACCGTACCCGTCATCCACAAGTTCACCGCGCAGCCGGGCCACCACCCGGCGGTCGCGTCGCTGCTTCACAGGCCCGACCCAGCGATACTCGAACGTGGTACTCCGGGCTCTGTCCATCGCGGCGGTGATCAGGGACGCATTCCACCCGCGCAGTTCGGCCAGTCGGAGAACACCCGTCTCGACGGCGGCAGCCACTAGCCCCGCACGAACCGATGCCTCCAAGTTGTGGAAGCCGCGCGGCACATACACGTGACCAACCTCCAAGCTGCTGCGCTGCTCGACGACGGACACTTCCAGATCAGGCGCCTCACCGGGAAGAGCGAAGAATCGGACCTGCGACGACCTCGCTTCGACCGGCTCAGAACTCAATTCCCGGCTGAAGGATTCGCATACCCGGACCGACGTGCGAAGGAACGAGTCGACCTCCTTCGTTGCCGTACCGTCCAGGGTCTCCCACAGCTGATCCGGCGCACCCATTCCCGGCCACACCCACACCATGCGCAGCGCGGGCACTGTCAACGCATCCCCGAGCCGAATCGCGACGACACTCCTGCGTTATCGGGTCCACTCATGGGCAGATGCTAACGAAACCAGAACCGGGCGGCGAAACAGGACCAACTCTCAAAGGACCGCGCTCTCAAGGATCGACGAGCGTACAGGCCGCCGGCTCTGCGTGTTGCAACGGTCTTGCGATGTGGGGCGCGGAAGCGCGTGTCGACATACGCGCGGCGGTGCTCAAGCCCGACGTGGGAATCCGTACATTGCCGGGTTGGCAAGGACCGAATCGACTGTCGCCGTGGCCTGGCCCTCGTCGAGCCGGACTTGACGGAGGATGTCGATAGCGACAGCTCGGTGGCGTTCGTTGATCGCGGTGTCCCATTCGTCTAAGAACCTCGCGACGAATAGTCGCTCGTTGACGGTCATGGCCGCGTACTCTTCGCGGCGGTTCCAGACCTGCTCGAATTCGGTGTCGGAGATGTTCCACGGCATCCACTCGTCGGGATCGTCGAACGCTGCCTGTCCGAGCTGTCCGAAGTGGTCCTCCAGGCGTGCTAGGTCGTAGCGGAGCGTGGGGCCATTCTCGTAGAGCTCGATCTGTCGTGAGGCGAAGTCGTCATCTCCCACTTCGAAGTAGTACGTCGCAGGGCCCCATCGAGCGAAGTCGTCGCCGCGAGATTAGTCCCAGGGTCGCTTGTAGTACCGAGTCGCCACAGGCACAGCATCACATTGCTGAGGCGCCCTCGTCTACGAATTGCCCGACCGGGCGCGCGAGCGCGCCAGCGAACGCACGAGGATCCGTCAGCGGGCCAGCGCGTGTGGTCCGTCACGCCTCCCATGGATTGAAGACCGCTACGCCCGTCGGTTCGAAATCGGAAACGTTCCTGGTTGCGACGGTCAGACCGTGGACGAGCGCCGTCGCGGCAATGTAGGTGTCGCGTTCCGGTCGGGGATCGGGGACGTGCATGCGCGCGGCGAGCTGGGCGACCTCCCGATCGACCGGAAGGATCCGTCCGGCGAAGGCGTCGAGCACGACCTCGTCGAACCAGCGCCGCAGCGTTGCTGCTTGGGCTCTGTCTCGGCGCTCGGCTTGCACGATTCCGAGCTCCACCTCGAACACGGTGATCGCGCTGAGGAACTGGAGGTCGGCGTCGAGTGTCCCGCCCCATGCAGCGACGTTCCGGTCGATGCGAGTCACGCTCTTGCGCAGCTCGCTGACGACGTTCGTGTCCAGGAGGTAGCTCACAACTCGGCCGCCCGCGGCAGGGCGCGCGAGACCACCGGCTCGAGGTCGATGTCATCCTTCGCCTGAAGGAGACCCGTCAAGCTCCGCCGTGCGCGAATCGCTCGATACTCGCTGATCGACAGGAGCACGTATGCCGGGTTGCCCCGGTCGGTGATCACGACAGGCCCGTCATCCGCGGCCCGCTTGGCCGCGCTCACATCCTGGTTGAACGAGCGTGCGCTGATTGTCGTTGCCATCAGGTCCCCCTTCCACCACGCAAATGTAGGTACGTATCTACGTTACCACGATGCACACATCCCGGACCGCTCGTCTGCACGAAGATGGATCCCATCACGGGCAGGTCGACGGTGGAGGAGTTCGCCACGTACGGACAACAACACCGGCCGCCCGGGCACGGACAAGTCGCATCCCGCTTGGCGCCCCACTCCGGATATCGCCGTCGGTGAGTCGCCGGACCTCCCGGACCGGGCGGATGTCTGTGGGCGCTCCCTGCAACCGAGGAAACGCAGCGGCCGCGACATCCATCGGATGCCGCGGCCTTCATCGCGATTCCTACTTCTTGTAGTTGGGCGCCTCGACGACGATCTGCACGTCGTGCGGGTGGGATTCCTTCAGGCCCGCGGCGGTGATGCGGACGAAGCGGCCCTTGACCTTGAGCTCCTCGACGGTGCGGGCGCCGACGTAGAACATCGACTGACGCAGGCCGCCGACGAGCTGGTACGCGACGGCCGAGACAGGCCCGCGGTACGCGACCTGGCCCTCGATGCCCTCGGGGATCAGCTTGTCGTCGCTCGGGACATCCGCCTGGAAGTAGCGGTCCTTCGAGTACGACGTCTTCTTGCCGCGCGTCTGCAGCGCGCCGAGCGAACCCATACCGCGGTACTGCTTGAACTGCTTGCCGGCCTGGAAGACGATCTCCCCCGGGCTCTCGTCGGTGCCCGCGAAGAGCGACCCGATCATGACCGCGTCCGCGCCGGCGACGAGCGCCTTCGCGATGTCGCCCGAGTACTGCAGTCCGCCGTCGGCGATGACCGGGACCCCGGCGGGACGGGCGGCGAGGGATGCCTCGTACACGGCGGTGACCTGGGGCACGCCGACACCCGCGACGACGCGCGTGGTGCAGATGGAGCCCGGCCCGACGCCGACCTTGACGGCATCCACGCCTGCGTCGATGAGCGCCTGCGCCCCCTCGCGGGTCGCGACGTTGCCGCCGATGACGTCGATGTGGTCGAACGTCGGGTCGGCCTTGATGCGCTTGACGATGTCGATCACGCCGGCGGACTGGCCGTTGGCGGTGTCGACGACCAGGACGTCGACGCCCGCGTCGCGGAGCGCCTCGGCGCGCTGCCAGGCGTCGCCGAAGAAACCGATCGCCGCTCCGACCCGGAGGCGACCCTGCTCGTCCTTGGTGGCGAGCGGGTACTTCTCGCTCTTGTCGAAGTCCTTGATGGTGATGAGGCCGGCCAGCTTGCCGTCGTCGTCGATGAGCGGCAGCTTCTCGACGCGATGCTTGGCGAACTTCGCGATGACCTCGCCGGCGCCGATGCCGACGTGGCCGGTGACGAGGTTCTCGCTCGTCATGACGTCCTTGACGAACGTCGACTTGCGCTCAAAGCCGGAGACGAAGCGCATGTCGCGGTTCGTGATGATGCCGACGAGGTGACCGTCGCCGTCGATGACGGGGAGGCCCGAGACGCGGTACTGCGCGCACAGCCGGTCGACCTCGTCGACGGTGGCGTCCGGCGTCGTCGTGATCGGGTCGGAGATCATGCCCGACTCGCTGCGCTTGACGCGGTCCACCATCGAGGCCTGATCCTCGACGGAGACGTTCCGGTGGATGATGCCCAGCCCGCCCTCGCGCGCGATCGCGATCGCCATGCGCGCCTCGGTCACGGTGTCCATCGCGCTCGAAATGAGCGGCGTGGCGACCGTGATGCGTCGCGTCACGCGCGACGACGTGTCGGCTTCGCTGGGGATGACGTCCGTGTGCCCCGGCAGGAGCAGGACGTCGTCGTAGGTGAGACCGACGAAACCGAACGGGTCAGGCTGCTCCATATGGATACCTCCGGGAGGCCGCGGTGGAGGTGGTTCCCGCGGCGGGTGGGACGACGACGACCAGGGCGCGGGAGGGTGCGCCCGCGTGTGAAAAGTCTAAGCGCGCTGCCTGAGCGTTTCATTCCCGCGCCCGTCACCAGAGCACCACCAGTCGCGCCGGGTCACGTCGCCGAGCCCTCAGACCGCCGCACGCTCCCGTCGCGCGGTGCGCAGCGAGTCGACGATGAGGAGGATGAGGGCCACCCAGACGAGGCCGAAGCCGATCCAGCGCGCCGGCGGCATCGGCTCCTTCAGGATCGCCACCCCGACGATGAACTGCATGATCGGCGTCACGAACTGCAGGAGGCCGACGACCGTCAGCGGCACCCGGCGGGCGCCCGATGCGAACAGCAGGAGCGGCACCGCGGTGACGACGCCGGCGAGCAGGACGAGCACCGCGTGCCAGGCGCCGTACCCGAAGATGGTGAGGCCCGACGTCACGCCGACGACGATGAGCTCGACGATCGCGATCGGCAGCAGCCAGAAGGATTCGAGCGTCAGCCCGCTGACCGCATCCACCGCCGGACCGACGCGCTTCTTCACCAGCCCGTACAGGCCGAACGAGAAGGCGAGGATGAGCGCGATCCACGGCACCTCGCCGTATGCGACGACGCTCACGACCACGGCAAGGACCACGATGCCGATCGCGACCCACTGCATCACGTCGATGCGCTCGCGCAGGACGAGGACGCCCAGCAGCACCGTCACGATCGGGTTGATGAAGTAGCCGAGGCTCGTCTCGATGACGTTTCCGGAGAGCGTGCCGACGAGGTATGTCTGCCAGTTGACATAGATCAGGATGCCGGCGAGGGCCGTCAAACCGAGCAGCCGCGGCTGTCGGAGGATCGCCCGGAGCTTGCCCCACGTACGTGTGACGGTCAGCAGCAGCAGGCAGAAGACGAACGACAGGATGATGCGCCACGCGACGATCTCCCACGGACCTGTGGGCGCGAGCAGCAGGAAGTACAGCGGGAAGACACCCCACAGCAGGTACGCCGTGAAGGTGTAGATGATGCCGCGCCGCCGCTCACGGTCGGACGCGACGACCGGCACGCCGCCGGTGCCGAGCACCTCGGTGCTCTCCGTCAGCGCATCCACGCGAGTCTCGTCGCGCGCCCCCTCGGGCGGGGGCGACGATTCCGGGCGACTCACCGTGCCAGCCTACGCGCGGTCGACGCGGCACTGGCCGCAGGCTTCCGCATCCCTGTCGCGCGCTCCCGGGGCTTTCGCACTCGCGCCCGGGAATGCACGAAGACCCGGATGCGCGGCATCCGGGTCTTCGAGAAGCAGGTGTCGCCGATCAGCGGACGACGACCGCCAGCACGTCGCGCGCCGACAGGACGAGGAACTCGTCGCCGCCGAACTTGACCTCGGTGCCGCCGTACTTGCTGTAGATCACGCGGTCGCCCACGGCGACGTCGAGCGGGATGCGGTTGCCGTTGTCGTCGATGCGGCCGGGGCCTACGGCCACGACCTCGCCCTCCTGGGGCTTCTCCTTGGCGGTGTCGGGGATGACCAGACCGCTCGCGGTGGTCTGCTCGGCCTCGACCTGCTTGATGACAATGCGGTCCTCGAGCGGCTTGATGGAAACCGACACGGTGTACCTCTTCCTTCTTGGAGTGAAGACTCGTTAGCACTCAGCGCATGCGAGTGCTGATCAAAGTCTAGGACGGGCACTGGCACTCATGCAACGCGAGTGCCAATTCTGCGTCACGCATCCGTAGGCTGGACGACGTGGAGATGAGCGAGCTGAGAGCCCTGCTGACCCCGGAGGGGCTGGCGCTCCTGGACGAGACGCGGGCAGCCGGCATCCCGGATGTCGCGCGCGCCGTGTCCCGGCTGCGCGCGGCGGGGCACTCCGCCGACCTCGTCTCGGCCGTCGTCGGGCAGGCGCGCCTGCGCGAGAAGGCGGTCGCGAAGTTCGGGCCGTTCGCATCCCGGATGCTGTTCACCCGCGCGGGGCTCGAGCAGGCCACGCGTCTCGAGGTGTCCGCCCGGCATGCGGGACGGTTCCGTTCAGCAGGGCTGCAGAGCGTGGCGGACCTTGGATGCGGCATCGGCGGCGACTCGCTCGGCTTCGCCGGGATAGGCCTGCGCGTGCACGCCGTGGATGCCGACGAGGTCACCGCCGCGATCGCCGCCTACAACCTGGCTCCCTTCGGCGACGCCGTGTCGGTCGCGCACGGGCGCGCGGAGGACGCCGACTTGTCCGGGGTGGATGCCGCCTGGCTCGACCCCGCGCGACGCACGGCCGGGCACACCGAGACCTCGCGGGTCTCCGCGGCGGACTACACGCCGTCGCTCGACTGGGCGTTCGACCTCGCGGGCAGGCTTCCGACCGGCGTGAAGCTCGGCCCTGCGTTCGACCGCGACCTCATTCCGCAGGATGTCGAGGCCCAGTGGATCGGCGTCGACGGCTCGACGATCGAGCTCGTGCTGTGGTCGCGAGAGCTGGCACGGCCCGGCGTCCGTCGTGCCGCGCTCGTCGTCCGCGGCGCGGCCGCCCATGAGCTGACCGCGCAGGAGGATGCTGCGGACGAGCCTGAGCGCGAGCTCGGCGCGTTCGTCCACGAGCCCGACGGCGCCGTCATCCGCGCCCGCCTCATCGGCGATGTCGCGCGGTCGCTGCAGGCGGGCATGGTCGCGCCCGGCATCGCGTATCTCACCGGGGATGCGGCGCTGACGTCGCCGTTCGTCTCGAGCTTCCGCGTGCGCGAGACGCTGCCCGCCGACGTCCGTGGGCTTGCCCGCGCCCTGAAGGAGCGCGGCATCGGGCGCCTCGAGATCAAGAAGCGCGGCGTCGACGTCGACCCCGCGAAGCTGCGCACGTCGCTGAAGCTGAAGGGCGACGAAGAGGCGACCCTCATCCTCACCCGGGTGGGCGGGAAGCACCTCGCAATCCTCGCCGACCGCGTCTGAGCGGCTCGCCGCGTTTCGACTCGCTGCGCTCGCTCAACGACCCGCGGGGACCACATACCTGCGGGTCGTTGAGCGAGCGAGGAACGAGCGAGACGAAACGCAGATGGCCCCGCCGAGGATCAGCTGCCGGCGAAGGCGCCCTGCGTGGCAGCGAACACCAGCCATCCGGCGCTGTAGAGGATCGACACCGCAGCGAGCACGATCGCCCAGATCGCCATCGCACGCGCCTCGTCACGTCGGAGCGAAACAACCCCCGCGATGATGCCGACGATGCCGAGGAGGAAGCCCCAGCCGACGAGGAACGACACCAGCAGCCCGACGATCGCGAACCCGAGCGCCCATGCCGCGAAGCGCACGCGCGGCGACGGCTGTGCCCACTCCGCGGGGGTGTAATCGAGTGCGTCCTCCGTGCCGGGCTCGATCGGCGCCGACTGGATCGTCACTCCGACCGGGCCGGTCAACTCGCGCGAGAAACCGCCACGGTGGGCACCCGGAAGGGATGCGGCATCCATCGTCGGAGCGAGGTCGGAAGCCGGGGGCGCGACACCGCTCGCCGGACCCTGGCCGTTCTCGCCGTTGCGGACGATCGGCTCCGCCGACGCATCGGCGCCAGCATCCTCATCCGATTCGTTCTCTGCCTCGATCTCACCCGCGCCGTCGCCGGCTACGGAATCTCCGGGCGCCGCTGCGCCCGAATCCGATCCGGACGGAGCGCGGGCCTGGCCAGCAGCGTGGCGGGCATCCTCTGCCGGTTCAGTCGCCTCTTCCCCGGGACTCTCGCCGACCGGCTCGGGCACGCTCACGGCACGGCCACCGTCTCGGCGACCTGGATCTCCGTCACCGGCAGGGTCGAGTCGGCGCCGAACTCGAGGGTCGAGGGACGACGACCGGAGGCGATCAGCTCGGCCGCGAGGCCGGCGATCATGGCGCCGTTGTCGGTGCACAGACTGAGCGGCGGGATCCGCACGGTCACGCCGGCAGCCGCCCCGCGTTCGAGCGCGACGTCACGCAGACGCTTGTTGGCGATGACGCCGCCGCCGAGGAGCAGCCGCGGCACGCCGTAGTCGGCGCACGCCGCGAGCGCCTTCGTCACGAGGACGTCGACGACCGCTTCGCGGAAGGATGCCGCGACGTCCGCGACCGGGAGCTCGCCGTCGTGCTGCTCGGTCCAGCGGGCGACAGCGGTCTTCAGACCGGAGAAGGAGAAGTCGTAGCGATGCTTGTCGAGGTCGCTCGCGCGCGACAGGCCGCGGGGGAAGCGGATGGCGTTCGGGTCGCCCGTTGCGGCGGCCCGGTCGATCTCGGGGCCGCCCGGGTACGGCAGGCCGAGCAGCCGCGCGACCTTGTCGAAGGCCTCGCCGGCCGCGTCGTCCACGGTCTCGCCGAGGAGTTCGACATCCGTCGTGAGGTCGCGCACGAGCAGGAGCGACGTGTGCCCGCCGCTCACGAGGAGCGCGACGGTCGGAAGCACGATCTCGTCGCCGGTCAGCAGATCGGCCGCGATGTGCCCGACGAGGTGGTTGACGGCGTACAGGGGCTTGCCGAGCGACACCGCGAGCGCCTTCGCCGCGCCGATGCCGACCATGAGCGCGCCGGCCAGTCCCGGGCCGCTCGTCACCGCGACGGCGTCGAGGTCCTCCAGCGCGACGCCCGACTCGGCGAGCGCGGCCTCGATGGACGGCTGCAGCTCCTCCAGGTGCGCGCGGGCTGCGACCTCCGGCACGACGCCGCCGTAGCGGGCGTGCTCGTCCATGCTGGAGGCGATGGTGTTGGACAGCAGCGTGCGGCCGCGCACGATCCCGATTCCGGTCTCGTCGCAGCTCGTCTCGATGCCGAGAACCAGCGGTTCGCTCACGTGCACACTCCTCCATCCGCCGTCGCCGCATGCGCCCAGGCGCGCAGGTCGAGCCGCATGACGACGGCGTCCACGTCGTCGGGCTGGTAGTAGCGCGGACGACGGCCCATCTCCGCGAATCCCTCGGACTCGTACAGCGCCTGCGCCACCGGGTTGTCGGCACGCACCTCGAGGAACACCTCGGCCGCTCCGCGCTCCTGAGCGGCGTTCAGGAGGTCGCGCAGCAGCGCTCGGCCCCTCCCCCGGCCGCGCGCGGCGGCGTCGATCGCGATCGTCTGGATGTCGGCATCCTTCGCCCGGCGCGGCGCGCGCACGCCCCCGTATCCGACGATGCGCCCCGCCTGTTCGGCGACGACGTACGTGTTGTGGGGCGAGGCGAGCTCCTCGCGCATCATCGCCTCGGACCACGCGTCGGTCGGGAAGGATGCGCGCTCGAGCGCCATGATCGCGCCCAGGTCGTCCGCCGTGGCCGCGCGGGTCATGCGCTCACCTTCTTCGGGCCGGCGGGGAGAGTGACATCGGGCGAGCGGAGGTAGAGCGCGTCGGAGGGGCCGATCGAGCGGCCCGCGGCGAGGGCGCGGGATGCAGCGAGCCCGATGAGCGCCGCGGGAACGGCGTGCGCGTCCAGGCGCAGAGCGCCGAGTTCGGCGAGACGCGCGTCGAGGTCGTCGCGCGGGATGAGCGCCGGCTCCGTCGCGCGGACCGGCAGGCCGTCGGCATCCATCCCGTCGTAGACCGTGTAGGCGAACTCGCGACGGCGCGCGTCGGTGACGACGGCGAATCGGACGTCCTCCTCCACGACCATCGCGGCCTGAAGGAGTCTCCCGAGCGCGACGGCGTCGTGGCTCACGACGGGGACGACCGGGATGCCGCGCCCCAGCGCGAACGCGCGCGCTGCAGCGATGCCGACCCGCAATCCCGTGAACGGTCCGGGACCCATGCCGGCGGCGACATACGAGATCTCGGTGTCGTCGGAGAGCGCGGTCACGCCGAGAGCCGGCGTGACGGCGGCGGTCTCGAGCGCCCGCGCGATGAGCGTGCCGATGACCTCCGCGTGGCCCAGCGGGTTGTCGCTCGATTCATCCGCGCGGACCACGCCGTCGGCGTCGACGACCGCGACGCTCGTGCCGACCGAGGTGTCGATGCCGAGGATCATGCCTTCCAGGGTAGTCGGGGCGTCTGGGCACCCGGCGAGCCGACGGAACGCCTTCCCTCGCCGAGCGGACGGTCGTAATGTCGGGCGCGTGCGGTCCACGAGCAGGCGAGGACGGGCGGCGCTGATCGCCGCCGTGTGCCTGCTCGCCCTCACGGCGTGCACGAACGTGTCGCCCCCGCCGCCGTCGACCAACCCCACTGCCGTCGCGCCGACGCACATGAGCGCGGGGTGGACAGAGATCGCCGCCCCCGCGCCCGGCGCCCGCGTGCTGACGATGGTGGCGACCGGTCGGACGCTCCTCGCCTTCGGCTCGGTTCCGACAGGCGCCGCCCGGGCACCCGCCGCGTGGACGACCACCGATCTCGGAACGTGGACGCGTCTGGAGACCCACGCCGTCACGGCCTACGGCGAGGTCGCGCAGTTCATCATGGGGGCGGATGCCGACGGGCGCGTCGTCGCGTTCGGGCAGGCGTACGGCGGCGCACACAGCAATCCGAGGCCGACGACGTGGGCGGGCGACCTCCACCGCCTCGACGAGCACGAGCAGCCGTACACGCTGTTCGGCGGCGAGGACGCGATCGGCGTCACGGCGATGGCATCCTCGGGCGGCATCGCCCTGATCTCGGGCGCTTGGGACGGGCCGCACGGCTACGGCGCCGCCGTCTGGCTGACGAAGGACGGCGTCCGCTGGACGAGGATCGCCGACGCGCCCGGACTCTCCTCCGCTCCGGGCGAGCAGACGTTCGCCAACTCCGCATCCTGGGTCGCGGACGGCTTCGTGCTCGCCGGGTCCGTCATGAGCGCAGGAACCACGAAGCCGCTCGTCTGGCGCTCACCCGACGGCATCCATTGGACGCGCTCCGCTCTCTCGTCGCCGACGGATGCGGCAGCCCTCGCCTCCGCGTGCGGCACCGCGGGCTGCACGACCGTCGGCGCCACGCTCGCCGCCTCGCAGCAGCTGCGGTGCTGGCGCACCGACACCGCCGGTACGCAGACCGCGCAGTCATCCGGTCCGGGTCACGGACTCATCGACGTCACACAGGTCGTGCTGTTCGGAGATCGCGCCCTCGTCGTCGGTTCGATCGACCACGTCGCGACGCTGTGGTCGGTCGGCGCCGACTGCTCGGGATGGTCCGCGATCCCGACGCCGGCGAGGTCAGAGGATGCCGCGGCCGCCGTCCTCGGCGGCCACCTGATCCTGGCGACCACCGGCCCCGACGCCAGCCGGCTCTGGACGGCGCCGACCGGCTGACCCGACTCCGCGCGGGCGCCTCCCTCAGACGCCGAGGAGTTCGAGCATCGCGTAGGACGCGATGCGGGCACCCATCGGGATCGCGGCGAGGTCGACGTAGAACTCCGGACTGTGCTGCGTGTACGGATAGTCCTTGCCCTGCACCCGGGCCTCCGCGAAGACGTCGGGATCGACGACTCCGACCATGAGATACGTGAAGTCGATGTCGTCGTGCGGCCCCTTGAGGAGGTGGGCGTCCTCGGAGCCCAGCTGAGCCGGGAACTGCCGGACGACCGAAAGCTCGCCGAGCGCCCCCGCGAACGCGTCCGCGAGACGGGTCGACAGCGCGGGGGTGTTCACGAGCGGGGTCGATCCGCCCTTCATCGTGTACACCGGCATCCGGTCGTCGGTCACCTGGTAGGTGCGGACGATGCCGTCGGTGACGTCGTGGATGCCGCGCAGCATCCGCTCCCGCACCGCGGGTTCGAACCAGCGCAGATTGAGCTTGAGGAGCGCTTCGTCCGGGATCACGTTGTTGTCCGCCCCGGCGTGGATCGCGCCGACGGTGAGCACCGCCGTCGCGCTCGGATCGATCATGCGAGCGACGATCGACTGGTACTGCACGATCGCCTCGGCCGCCATCGCGATGGGGTCCTTGGAGCGATGCGGCGAGGATCCGTGCCCTCCGGCACCGCGGATGAGGACGTCGAGCTGGTCGGTGCCCGCCATCAGGGTTCCGCCCGCGCACACGAGGGTGCCGACGGGCATCGGCGCCGTGTGCATCCCGATCATCTGGTCAGGCACCGGCACGATGTCGTAGAGCCCGCCCTCCACCATGGCCTTCGCCCCGGTGATCGGCTCCTCCGCCGGCTGCCCGACGAGCACGGCCGTACCGGCCCACAGGTCGGTGCGCTCCGCGAGCAGCTGCGCCATCGACAGCATCCAGGTCACGTGGGCGTCGTGGCCGCACTGGTGGGCGACCGGGCTCTCCGTGCCGTCCGGACGGACGACGCGCACAGTGCTCGCGTACGGGCGGCCGGACGCCTCCGCGACGGCATTGGCATCCATGTCGGCGCGGTACAGGACGGTCGGTCCATCGCCGTTGCGGAGGACTCCGACGACACCGGTGACCCCGATGCCGGTCGTGACGGAGTATCCGAGCTCGCGCAGCCGGTCGGCGACGACGGCGGCGGTGCGCTCCTCCATGAACCCGAGTTCGGGATGCCGGTGGAGGTCGATGAACCTCTCCACGTCGGCGTCGGTGTGCTCGGCGATCGCAGCGTCGATGGCGGCGATCGCGGTCGAGGTCAGGGCCATCCTCACTCCTCTGATCCGCGCGGCGGTGCGCGGCTTCAGCGTATCCCCCGATCAGGCGCTCACCATCTGATCATCCTGCGGCATCAGATGGTGAGGCGACTCCGAGGGGCCATCAGATCCGGAAAGAGGTCAGGGCCGGCGGGTGATCGTCACGATGCGCGGGGAGTCGGCATCCAGCTCCTCATCGGCGTCGGCCGGACGGGCCGCATCCCGGTCGAGCTCGACCTCCCACCACCGCTCGCGGAGGCCGTCGATCATCCCGCGACCCCACTCGACGACGACGACCGAGTTGTCGACGTCGATGTCGAGGTCGTCGAGCTCCGCGGCCGAGCCGAGCCGGTACGCGTCGACGTGGACGAGCGGCGCCCCGCCGATGAGGGAGGGATGCGTCCGCGCGATCACGAACGTCGGGCTCTGCACCGGCCCGCGCACGCCGAGGCCGGCGGCGAGGCCGCGGGTGAGCGTCGTCTTGCCCGCCCCGAGCGGGCCGGTCAGCACGACGAGATCGCCGGGATGCAGCATCCGCCCCATCCGCTCGCCGAGCGCCTCCATCGCGTCCGGCGTGGCGATCTCGTGACGGCCCTGCAGCTCGCCGAGGCTCACGACCGCACCTGCCGGCGTGGCACGCGCGGGCCGATGCGCGTCACGATCTCGTAGTTGATCGTGGACGCCGCATCCGCCCACTCCTCCGCCCCCGGTGCGCCGAGCGTCGGATCGCCGAAGAGCACCACAGGGTCGCCGACGTGCACGGGGGTGTCGCCCACGTCGACCACGAACTGGTCCATCGCCACACGTCCGGCGACCGTGAAGCGCTGGCGGCCGATGACGACGGGGCCGGTGCCCGAGGCCTGCCGCGGGATGCCGTCGGCGTAGCCCACCGGGACGAGCGCGAGCGTCGTCTCGCGGTCGGTCGTGTACGTGTAGCCGTAGGAGACGCCGTGGCCTGCCTCCACGCGCCGCACGGCCGCGACTTCGCTGCGGAGCGTCATCGCGGGGCGCAGCCCGAGGTCGCTCGACGTGCGGTCGGCGAACGGCGACAGCCCGTACAGACCGATGCCGATGCGCACGCAGTCCAGGCGCGACTCGGGCAGGTCGATCGCGGCGTGCGTGGCGGCGATGTGCCGCAGGCTGGGGTGAATGCCGAGGCGAGCCGCCTCATCCACGCCCTCGAGGAAGGCCGCGAGCGCCCCTCGGTCGTCGTCGGGCGACGTGTTGGAGAGGTGGCTGAAGAGGCCCACGATGCGCAGCCGGCCGATGCGTTCGAGGCGCGCAGCCTCGGAGAAGACCGCGGCATAGTCGGCGGGCGGGATGCCGTTGCGCCCGAGCCCCGTCTCGAGCTTCAGGTGCACGCCGACGGCGTACTCGGAGGATGCGGCGGCGGCCGCCGCCTGCAGCTGGTCCATCGTCGAGACGCCGATCTCCACACCGGCGGCGGCGGCTTCGGAGAACGTCTGCCCCGGAGCGTGCAGCCACGCGACGATCGGGGCGTCGATCCCTCCGCGGCGCAGGGCCAGCGCCTCGGTGACGTCAGTGACGCCGAGGCGGGTCGCGCCGCCGGCGATCGCCGCGGCGGCCGAACGGACGGCGCCGTGCCCGTACCCGTCGGCCTTGACGACCGCCATGACGTCGACGCCGGTGAGGCGACGCATCTGCCGGGTGTTCTCCTCGATGGCGCTGACGTCGATGAGCGCTTCGCGCAGGACGCTCACGGGGCGCCCTCGGCGATCACGTACGCGGTCGCGAGCCCCGCGTCATGCGAGAGCGACAGATGGAGCGTGTGGATGCCGCGTTCCGCGACGACCGCGGCGGTCGAGCCGCTGAGGGCGAAGACGGGCTTGCCCGACGGCTCGGAGCCGATCTCGATCTCGGTCCAGTGCACGCCGTCCGACCCTCCGAGTGCCTTGATGAGCGCCTCCTTCGCCGCGTACCGGGCCGCGAGCGAGTGCGGCTTCAGCAGACGCTCCGCGTCGGAGAACAGTCTCTCGAGCAGCTTCGGCGTGCGCGCGATCAGCGCCTCGAACCGCGGGATGTCGACGAGGTCGACACCGATCCCGATGATCATGTCGCCTCCCGCTCCGCTCACCCGGTTCCCGAGCCGCATCCGGTCCCCGAGCTCGTCGAGGGGCGGCATCCTCGACCCTATCGCGGGCGTGCCGCTCCTCCCCTCGCGAGCTCCCGCCGCAGGTCCCGCTGCCCGCTGCACGGATGGCAAGAGAATCCACGCCTGGCGACCGCATCCATCGAGAATCTCTCGCCATCCGTACAACTTCTCGCCAGCGGTTCGTGGAGATGTTCTCCACAGACTGGGAACCGGCGGCGGCCCATCCACAGGTTCTCGGAAAGACGGTCATCGGACACGTTCGCCGACGACGATCGGAACATGCTCTCGCCGCGATCCGTCATACACGCGCGGGGAGGTGTCATGCGAGGCAGACACCTCGCCTCCTACGGCTTCACGCGGCGCGAGCTCGCCGACACCGTCGCGCACGGCGAGATCCGCCGCATCCGTCCCGGCGTCTTCGCAACGCCGACCGCTGACATCGACGTCGTCGCGGCCGCGGCGCATGGCGGTTCGCTGACGTGCGCGCGTGCGCTCCGCGCGCACGGGGTCTGGGTGCAGGAGGACGACGAGCATCCGCATGTGTGGCTCGGCGCTTCGGGGCGCAGCCACACACACACGGGTTGCGCCTGCGTGGAGCACTACCGGCCGGGAACGATGCATCTCGGCGTGACGGAGGTCGAGCAGGCTCTCATCCACTCATACGGATGTCACGGCGCGGAGTTCTTCCTCGCAGCGTTCGAGTCGGCCTGGAACCGCCGACTGATCGGCGCGAGCGCGATTCGCCGCATCCGCGCCGCCCTTCCACACGGGGCGCGCTGGCTCGTCGACTTCGCACGATCGGATGCCGACAGCGGACTCGAGTCGATTATCCGGCTTCGGCTGTATCTGCAGGGCATCTCCGTCGAAACCCAGGTGACACTGCCCGATGTGGGACGCGTGGACTTCGTGGTCGCGGGGCGAGTGATCCTCGAAGCCGACGGGCGGGAGAACCATGACAACCCGACGAACCGACATCGCGATCTCAGACGGGATGCTGCTGCATCCGCGCTCGGTTTCGAAACCTTGCGGTTCGACTACGCGATGATCATCCACGACTGGCCGACGGTCCTGACTGCGATCCTCGCCGCGCTCGCCCGTGCGCGGCCCTGACCGCCCGTCGATACGCGCCGACGCGCGCATGGGCCCTTACGGATGGCGAGAGAATCCACGCCGGGCGACCGCATCTACGCACAATGTCTCGCCATCCGTACAATCTCTCGCCATCCGTCCCTCGAGACGAGGTCGGAGCCTGAGAGAGGCCGGGACAGCGACAGGCCGGGCCAGCGAGAGGCCGGAGTCTGGGAGGGGCCGGGCCGAAGGCCGGGCCGGCAGCGCCTACTCGACGGTGACCGACTTCGCGAGGTTGCGGGGCTGGTCGACGTCGAGACCGCGCGCGTTCGCGAGGCCCATCGCGAAGATGTGGAGCGGGACGACGGCGAGGAGCGGCTCGAACAGGGCGCCGGCGAGCGGGATGTGCAGCACCTCGTCCGCGAACGGGAGGACTGCCGCATCCCCCTCCTCCGCGACCACGATGACGCGCGCGCCGCGGGCCTGGATCTCCTGAATGTTGGAGACGACCTTCGCGTGCAGGAGCGCGGAGTGGCGGGGCGACGGCACGAGCACGAAGACGGGCTGGCCGGGCTCCACGAGCGCGATCGGGCCGTGCTTCAGCTCGCCGGCGGCGAAGCCCTCGGCGTGGATGTAGGAGATCTCCTTGAGCTTGAGCGCACCCTCGAGCGCGATCGGGTAACCGACGTTGCGGCCGAGGAACAGCACCGAACGGGTGTCCGCCATCCAGTGCGCGAGCTGCTCGATGTGCGCCTGCTCGGTCTCCAGCACCCGCTGGATCTTCCCAGGGATCGCCTCGAGCTCACGGACGTGCTCGGCCGCCTCGACGGCGGAGACCGTGCCGCGGATGCGGCCGATGTGCAGCGCGAGGAGGTACTGCGCGGTGATCTGCGCGACGAACGCCTTCGTCGAGGCGACCGCGACCTCGGGGCCGGCGTGCGTGTAGACGACGGCATCCGATTCGCGCGGGATGGTGGCCCCCTGCGTGTTGCAGATCGACAGCGTCTTCGCCCCGCGCTCCCGCGCGTACTTGACGGCCATCAGGGTGTCCATCGTCTCGCCGGACTGGCTGATCGAGACGATCAGGGTGTCCGGGCCGATCACGGGCTCGCGGTAGCGGAACTCGTGCGCGAGTTCGACGTCCACCGGCACGCGGGCCCACTGCTCGAGCGCGTATTTGCCGACCTGGCCCGCGTACGCCGCGGTGCCGCACGCGATGATCACGATGCGCGACAGCCCGGCGAAGAGGTCGTCCAGGCCCTCGAGCTCGGGGATCACGACGGCGCCGTCCTGGATGCGGCCGCGCAGCGTGTTGGCGACGGCCTCGGGCTCCTCGGACACCTCCTTGGCCATGAACGACGGCCAGCCGCCCTTCTCGGCGGCGGCCGCATCCCACGTCACTTCGAAGGGCTCGGGCTGCACGGGGTTGCCGTCGAAGTCGGTGACCTCGACGCCCTCGGGCGTGATGGCGACGATCTCGTCCTGGCCGATCGCGAGGGCATTGCGGGTGTGCTCGACGAACGCGGCGACGTCCGAGCCGAGGAAGTTCTCTCCATCGCCGAGGCCGATCACGAGCGGCGAGTTGCGGCGCGCGCCCACGACGAGGCCCGGGTGGTCCTGGTGGACGGCGAGGAGCGTGAATGCGCCCTCCAGCTGCCGCACGGTCGCGCGGAACGCGGCGCCGAGGTCGCCGCCGGCCTCGCGGTACTCGCGGCCGAGGAGAACGGCGGCGACCTCCGTATCGGTCTCACTGCGGAACTCGTAGCCTTCGGAGAGCAGATCGGCCTTGAGCGCCGCGAAGTTCTCGATGATGCCGTTGTGGATGACGGCGAGCTTGTCGTCGTCCGCGAGGTGCGGGTGCGCGTTCAGATCCGTGGGGCCGCCGTGGGTCGCCCAGCGGGTGTGGCCGATGCCGGTGGTGCCGTCGGGCATCGGGGCGCCCTTGAGGTCCTCGCGCAGCACGCCGAGCTTGCCCGCGCGCTTGCGCATGTCGAGCGCGCCGTCACCGTCGATGACGGCGATGCCCGCCGAGTCGTACCCGCGGTACTCCAGACGGGCGAGGCCCGAGAGGAGGATGCTCTGGCTCTGACGGGGGCCGACGTATCCGACGATTCCACACATGCCATCAAGGGTAGGCGGAGGCGATTGGGAGGCCCCCGAACAAACCCCGGCGTTGGTGGGACCGGCTCGTTACAACTTGCGGAGCAGGACGCTTTCGACCTTGTGGTTCGCGGCCTTGCGCAGGATGAGGGATGCACGGTGCCGGGTCGGCAGCACGTTCTCCTCGAGGTTCGGGAGGTTGATGTCGTTCCAGAAGCCCATGGCCCGCTCGACGGCCTCCTCGTCGCTGAGCTCGGCGAAGACACGGAAGAACGACGTCGGGTTGGCGAACGCGCTCTCGCGCAGCGCGAGGAAGCGGTCGACGTACCACTGCGCGATGTGGTCGGCATCCGCATCCACGTAGACCGAGAAGTCGAACAGGTCACTGACGGCGATGTCGTTCGGCGAGGGCGGCGGCTGCAGGACGTTCAGGCCTTCGACGATGACGACGTCCGGGCGGCGGACCGTCGTGTGCGCATCCGGGATGATGTCGTACCGCACGTGCGAGTACACCGGCGCGTGCACCTCGGGATCTCCGGACTTCACGGCCGTGAGGAACTCGACGAGGGCGCGGCGGTCGTAGGACTCGGGGAAGCCCTTGCGGTCCATGAGTCCGCGCCGTTCGAGCTCCGCGTTCGGGAGCAGGAAGCCGTCGGTCGTGACGAGCTCGACCCGCGGGGTGTCGGACCACCGGCTCATGAGCTCACGCAGGAGGCGCGCGATCGTGGACTTCCCGACGGCGACGGATCCCGCGACGGCGACCACGAAGGGCGTCGTGACGTCCGGCTCGCCGAGGAACGCGCTGGTGTCCTCGCCGAGTCGCTTCGTGGACTTGGCATACAGGGACAGCAGCCTCGAAAGCGGCAGGTAGACCTCCCGCACCTCGTCGAGGTCGAGGCGGTCCCCGAGGCCGCGGATCTGCACGACCTCCGTCTCGCTGAGCGGCTGCGTCATCCCTGCGGCCAGGCGCGCCCAGTCGCCCCGGTCGATCGATCGGTAGAGCTGCGGCACGGCGGCGGTGCCGGCGGAGAGGTCTGCGGACATCGCCGCTCATCGTACCCGGCCGGACGTAGCACACACGCACCCGCCCGCTCTCGGGGCCCCGGACAGCGGCGAGCCCGCATCCGGTCCACGCGGATCGGATGCGGGCTCGCCGGTCGGAGGCGTGCGTCAGCGCGAGGCGAACAGTCGCGAGAAGAAGCCCGCGCGGGCCGGCGACTCGTCGGCGGTGTGTCCGTTGCACCACTGGGATGCCGGGACGCCCCGACGGACCTCACCGACGTGCTGACCGCATCCGGCCCACGTCGTCTTTCCACACGTCTTGCAGGACACTGCTCGACACATCTTCGCCTCCTGGTTTGCGCTCTTCGGGTGAGCAGGACCAGTATACCCCCGGGGGTATACTGGTCCTGTCAGCATGTCCTCAGGAAGCAGCGGACGCCTCGCCGAGGCGCCGACATCCCGCTCCCCGCTCAGGCGTCGACGCGCTCCGCCTCGATCTCCGAGATGTCGAGCGCATCCTCGTAGCGCCGCTGCCGGCGCTTGAGCCACAGACCCCCGACGATGAGGACCACGAGCACCGCGTAAGCCGTCGCCGCGAACGGGTGCATCACGAGCGACACGAGGCTCCCCTCGCTCAGCTGCAGGGCCTTGCGCAGCTGCTCCTCGCCCATCGGGCCGAGGATCATCCCGACCACGAGCGGCGCGACCGGATACCCGTAGCGGCGCATGAAGAAGCCGAGCACCCCGATGACGAGCAGGATCAGGACATCGACGGGCTGGAAGTTGACGGCGAACGCGCCCAGCACGGCGAACGTCATGATCCCCGCGTAGAGGTAGGGCCGCGGGATCCGCAGCACCCGCGCCCACATCCCGACCAGCGGCAGGTTCAGGATGATGAGGATGACGTTGCCGATGTACAGCGACGCGATGAGCGCCCACACGAGCTCCGGCTGGCTCTGGAAGAGCCGCGGACCGGGCTGGATGCCGTACGACTGGAAGGCCGAGAGGATGATCGCCGCCGTCGCCGTCGTCGGCAGCCCGAGTGTGAGCAGCGGCACGAGGACCCCGGCCGCGGCCGCGTTGTTCGCCGATTCGGGGCCGGCGACGCCCTCGATCGCGCCCTGGCCGAACTCCTTCTTGTGGCGCGACAGCTTGCGCTCGGCCGCGTATGAGAGGAAGGTCGCGACATCCGCGCCGCCCGCGGGGATCGTGCCGATCGGGAAGCCGATCGCCGTTCCGCGCAGCCACGGCGCCCACGAGCGCTTCCAGTCCTTCCGGCCCATCGAATGCCGCCAGGACTGCGCCATGGGAATGACGTCCACGGGGCCGTGGCGGAGGCGGGCGGCGATGTACAGCGTCTCGCCGACCGCGAAGAGGCCGACCGCGACGAGCACGACGTCGACGCCGTCCGCGAGCGGGAGCAGGCCGAACGTGTACCGCGCCTGCCCGGAGAGCAGGTCGGTGCCGATGAGCCCGAGGAAGAGGCCGAGACCGAGCGAGGCGAGCCCGCGCGACACGGATGAGCCGAGCAGCGCGCCGACCGTCACGAACGCCACCACGATGAGCGCGACGTAGTCCGCGGGGCCCAGGGTCACCGCGAACGACGCGAGCACCGGGGCGAGGAGCGTCAGCCCGACGGTCGCGATGGTGCCCGCCACGAACGATCCGATGGCCGCGGTCGCGAGCGCGGTCGCGGCCCTGCCCGCCTTGGCCATCTTGTTGCCCTCGATGGCGGTGATGATGGATGCCGATTCCCCGGGCGTGTTCAGCAGGATCGACGTGGTCGACCCGCCGTACATCCCGCCGTAGTAGATGCCGGCGAACGTGATGAGCGCCGCGGTGGGGTCGAGCGAATAGGTGAGCGGGAGCAGCAGGGCGACGGTCATCGCCGGGCCGATGCCGGGCAGCACGCCGACGGCCGTGCCGATCAGGACGCCGATGAAGGCGAACAGGAGGTACTGCCACTGCAGCGCGGTGGCGAAGCCCTCCAACAAGAGGTTCAGATTGTCCATTGCGAACTCAGATAAGAGCGGAGATCCACCCGAACAGGGGACCTGCGGGAAGGGAGAGGCCGAGCAGTTCGCCGAAGACGACCTGCACGACGAGCGCGAGCACGAAGCCCACAAGGAAGCCGAGCCACCAGCGGCGGGTGCCGAGCGTCCACGCCACACCGCCGAAGAGGAGCGTGGCCGCGGGCGTCCAGCCGATCGGCGTGAGGAGAAGCAGGAACGCGACGACGAGCCCGACGATCTTCGCCAGGGTCATCCAGTCGGTCTTCGCGTTCGGGTCGAGGTCCTCGCTCTCATCCGGGGTGCCGTAACGACCGCGCAGCACCCCGACGAGGATCACCGCGCCGGCCGCGAGCAGCAGGACCGACACGAACGCGGGGAACACGGTGGGCCCCACCCTGGCGCCCGCGGGCACACGGGTCGTGAACACGCCGACGAGCGTGACCACGCCCACCACCAGGACGACGAGCGCGAAGATCAGCTCGCCGCGGCGGCGCGGGTGGGCGGCCGCGGTGCCGGCAGCGCCCCCGTCGCCGGGGGCGGTGCCCTCCTCGGATGAGGAGGGCACCGCGGCATCCGGGTTCGTCACTGCACGAGCCCGATGTTCTTGAGGGTCTTCGTGACGTCGGTGACGTTCTCCTTCACGAAGGCGCCGAATTCGTCTCCGGCGAGGAACGCGTCGGTCCACGCCTTCTCCTTCAGCACGGCCTTCCACGCGTCCGAAGCCGCGAAGTCCGTCGCGAGCTTCGTCAGCGCCGCCTTCTGCGCGGCCGTGATGCCGCCCGGGGCGAGGACGCCGCGCCAGTTGGTCAGCACGACGTCGTAGCCGGCATCCGTGATCGTCGGGACGTCGGGAAGGAGCGGGGATGCCTCGTCCGAGCTGACCGCGAGCGCGCGCAGCGACCCGTCCTTGACGAACTCGGCGAACTCGCCGACGCCCGAGATGCCCGCCTTGGCGTTGCCGCCGAGGAGCATCGTGACGGCCTCGCCGCCGCCGGAGTTCGGGACGTAGTTGAGCTTCTCGGCGATGTCGGCCTGCTCGAGCCCCGCCTTGCCGAGCAGGAGGCCCGCGAGGATGTGGTCCGCGCCGCCGGCGGAGCCGCCGGTGATCGTGACCTTCTGGCCGTCCTTCTCGACGCCCTGCATGAGGTCTTTCAGGGTCTTGTACGGCGAGTCCTTCGGGACGACGACGACGAGCGGCTCCTCGGTGAGCCGCGCGATCGGGGTCGTGTCGGCGATGCGGCTGGCCGAGGCGTTGAGCTCCTGCGCGCCGACCATCACGAGACCGGTGACCATGAGCGTGTGCGGGTCCTTCTCATTGGCGAGCTTCGCGAGGCCCACCGTGCCGCCGGCTCCGCCGATGTTGGTGACCGGCGCCGAGCCGACGAGCTTCTCATCGACGACGACCTTGCTGATGGCACGGCCGGTCTGGTCCCACCCGCCGCCGGGGTCGGCCGGGACGATGATCTGGACGTCTTTGACCGTGTCGGCGGCGGCTCCTCCCGTCGATGCGGGGGTCTGCTGGCCCGAGCAACCGGTCAGGGCCAGCGCGGCCGCGGCGACGACGGCCGCGGTGATCGCGAGCTTCCTCATTCCACTCCTCCTCGAGTGCCGCGGAGGTCCGTTCCTCCGCGTTGCTGTTCCAGCGAGGCTAGGGATGCCGCGAGCGCCGCCGAGGGTTCGGAAACTAACGGTCGGGTTCGGTAACTATTGGTCGCGATCGGCTCCCAGGAGGCCTGCCTACACTCGTGAGGTGCCATCGATGTCACTGCGTGCGCAGCTGCTCGTCCTGCAGGCGCTCATCGTGCTCGTGGCCACCGTTCTCACCGGCACGATCGCCGCGAGCCTGCACGCGACGGCGATCCGCGAAGCGTACAAGGACCGCCTCATCGGGGTCGCGCAGTCGATGGCGCGGCTGCCCGCGGTGGTCGACGCTCTGGACGACGCGGATCCCGCATCCGTCGTCCAGCCGATCGCCGAAGTCATCCGCAAGGCGTCCGACGTCACGTACGTCGTGGTGACGGATGCCGACGGCATCCGTCTTTCGCATCCTGATCCCGCGCGCATCGGCGAGAAGGTGTCCACGGACCCGTCGGTGCCCCTCGGCGGGCAGACGTACGTCGGCACGCAGCGCGGCACGCTCGGCGAGTCGTGGCGCGTGAAGGTCCCGATCTTCCAGCCCGGAACGTCTCAGGTCATCGGCACCGTGTCGGTCGGCGTGCTGGAGTCGCAGCTGAACTCCGACTTCCTGGAGGGGATCCCGTGGCTCCTCCTGGCGATGGCCGGTTCCGCGGTGGTCGGGGTGTTCGGCGCGGCCTGGGTGACCTCGATCGTGCGCCGCCGCATCTTCCGCCTGGAGCCTGCCGAGATCGCCACGCTCGTCGAGCAGCAGGAGACGATGCTCCACCGCATCGGCGAGGGCGTCGTCACGGTCGGCGCCGACGGCGTCATCACCGTGGTCAACGACGCCGCCGTCCGCCTGCTCGGCCGCGACGACCTCGTCGGCCGCCGCGCGGACGAGGTGCTGGAGCCGACGCTGCTCGAGGTGCTGCACCGTGGCGAGCCCGACGGTCAGCTGGCCCTCGCCGGCGAGCGCGTCCTCATCGCACGCAGTACGGGCGCGCGCCTCGACGGCACCCCCGTCGACGCGACGCTGCTGATCCGCGACCACACCGAGCTGCATGCCGCCCTCCGCGAGATGGATGGCGAGAAGTCGCTCACCGAGGGGCTGCGCGCGCAGGCGCACGAATTCGCGAACACCATGCACGTCGTGTCATGGCTCGTCGAGACCGGCGACCGCGACGAGGCGCTGGCGTACATCGCGTCGGTGACCGGCGGCGGCGCGCTCGCCGGCGGAAGCGCGGCGCTCCTGGGTGAGCCCGAGCTCGCCGCCCTCCTCGCCGTGAAGACCGCGCAGGCGCGGGAGCTCGGCATCGCCCTCGACGTCGAGGACGCCGCGGGGCCGCTCGATCTGCCCCGGGGCCTCGGCCCCGATCTCGTCACGCTCGTCGGCAATGTCGTCGACAACGCGATGGAGGCGTGCGGCGCGGGCGACCGCATCCTCGTCCGCGCGGAATGCCACGGCGGCGCGCTCGTGCTGCTCGTCGACGACGACGGCCCCGGCGTGCCGGCGGCGGACCGCGTGCGCGTGTTCGTCTCGGGGGTCAGCACGAAGACGACGGATGCGGCGGGCCCGCACCGGCGCGGCATCGGCCTCGCCCTCGTCCAGCGAGTGGCGCGGCGCCGTGGCGGCACGGCGGTCGTCGCCGAGTCCCCGTTCGGCGGCGCGCGCGTGCGGATCGAGCTGCCGCTCCCCGTCCCCGCCGAGGCCGCGCCGTGACGCTGCGCACCGTCATCGTCGAGGACGAACCCGCCGTCGCGCGACTCCACAAGCGCTTCCTCGAGGCGCAGGGCACCTGCACGGTCGTCGCGGTCGCCGCCACCGGACCCGCCGCCGTCGCCCTGATCGCCCAGCTCGAGCCCGACCTCGTGCTCCTCGATATCCACCTCCCGGGCATGTCGGGTCTCGACGTGCTGCGAGCGGTGCGTGCCGGCCGCGGACCGCAGCCCGAGTTCATCGCCGTCACCGCGGCGCGCGACTTCGACAGCGTGCGGGATGCGCGCCTCGCCGGCGTGCGCCATTACCTCGTGAAGCCGTTCGCGCCGGGAGACCTCGCCGACCGGATCGACGACGTCGCGCGCGATCTCGCCGGCGCGCGCTCCGGCGCGCTGGATCAGTCCGAGATCGATTCGCTCATCCGTGCGACCGCTCCGATCCCGGTGCTGCCGAAGGGGCTCAGCATCGAGACGCTCGCCGCCGTGCGCACAGCCGTGGCATCCGCGCCGTGGTCGTCCGCCGCCGACATCGGCGGACTCGCCGGGGTGTCGCGCGTCAGCGCCCGGCGGTATCTGGAGTACCTCACCGCCACCGGCGAAGTGCTGCGCCGCCTCGACTATGCGACGAGCGGACGCCCGGGAGCGCGCTACGGCCCGTCATCCACAGCGCAGCGGGAGGGCTGAGCCGGTACGCTTCCTCCGTGCGCCTCGGAGTTCTCGACATCGGATCGAACACCGTCCACCTGCTCGTCGCGGACGTCCGCCCTGGCGGCCGCCCCCTCGCGACGACGAGCCAGCGCACGGTGCTCCGCCTCATGCGCTTCGTCCAGCCGGACGGCTCCATCAGCCAGACGGGCATCCAGGGCCTGGTGGATGCGGTGGCCCAGGCCCGCGAGATCGCCCGCGCGGAGCGTGTCGACGAGCTGCTCGCGACGGCCACCTCCGCGGTGCGCGAGGCGACCAACGGCGACGCGGTGATCGCCCGCATCGAGGAGACCCTCGGCCAGCCGCTGCAGGTCCTCGGCGGCGAGGCGGAGGCGCAGTACACGTTCCTCGCGGTACGCCGCTGGTTCGGCTGGTCGGCCGGGCAGATCCTGCTGTTCGACATCGGCGGCGGCTCGCTGGAGCTCGCGTCCGGTCCCGACGAGCTGCCGGAGGTCGCTGCATCCGTCCCCCTCGGCGCGGGGCGCATGACGATCCAGTTCCTCCCACACGACCCGCCCGGCGAGGACCCCGTCGAAGCGCTGCGCGAGCACGCGCGCGCCGTGCTCGCACCGGCCGTGGCGACATTCGACTCGCAGTCCCGGCCGGATCACGTCGTCGGGTCGTCGAAGGCGATCCGCTCCCTCGCCCGGCTCGCGGGCTATCCGGTCCCCGGCTGGAGCGGCATCGAGCGCATGCTGCTCCCCCGCGCCTCGCTCGGCTCGTGGATCCCCCGTCTCGCGCGGATCCCCGCATCCGCCCGTCAAGAGCTCCCGGGCATCACGCCCGACCGCACGTTCCAGATCGTCGCCGGCGCGGTCGTGCTGCACGAGGCGATGCTGGCGATGGACGTCGACGAGCTCGAGGTGTCGCCGTGGGCGCTCCGCGAGGGTGTGCTCCTGCGCTACATCGAGTCGCTCGCCTGGTCGTAGACCGGCACGCTCGTGACTGAGGGACGGTAGAGAGAACGCCGCCGCCCCGAAGGGCGGCGGCGTCCTCGTCTGCGATTCTCAGAGAGCGATGCGCTGGCGCACGACGTCGGCGAGGCGGTGGGCGATGCCGTCGGCGATCTCCTGATCGGCGGCCTCCACCATGACCCGGACGAGCGGCTCGGTGCCGCTCGGGCGCAGCAGCACGCGCCCGGACACGCCGAGCTCGGCCGTCGCCTGGGCGACCGCCTCCTGCACGCCCTCGTCGCCCACGCGTGCACGGTCGACGCCCTTGACGTTCACGAGGATCTGCGGATACACCGTCATGATCGACGCGAGCTCCGCCAGCGACTTCTTCTGCCGCGCCATCTCGGACAGCAGGTGCAGACCCGTCAGGAGCCCGTCGCCGGTCGTGGCGTACTCGCTCATGATGACGTGCCCGGACTGCTCGCCGCCGAGGGCGAACCCGCCCTCGTTCATGCGCTCGAGCACATAGCGGTCGCCCACCGCCGTCTGCTCGACGCGGATGCCGTGGGCCTCCATCGCCTTGTGCAGTCCGAGGTTGCTCATGACGGTCGCGACGAGCGTGTCGTCCGTGAGGTGCCCGCGCTCCTTCATCGCGACCGCGATGATCGCCATGATCTGGTCGCCGTCGACGATGTTGCCGTCCGCATCCACCGCGAGGCAGCGGTCGGCGTCTCCGTCGTGGGCGATCCCGACGTCCGCCCCGATGCGCACGACGTGCTCGGCGAGGGACGCGAGGTGCGTCGATCCGACGCCGTCGTTGATGTTGACGCCGTCCGGGTCCGCGCCGATGACGGTGACGCGCGCGCCCGCATCGCGGAACGTCTCGGGAGAGACGCCGGATGCGGCGCCGTTCGCGCAGTCGAGGACGACGTGGATGCCGTCGAGACGGTGCGGCAGCGAGCCGAGCAGATGCACGACGTACCGGTCTTCGGCGTCGGCGAACCGGCGGATGCGGCCGACGTCCGGGCCGGTCGGCAGCAGCTTCGGCCCGGCCATGGCGTGCTCGATGCGCTGCTCGACGATGTCCGGGAGCTTGACGCCGCCGCGGGCGAAGATCTTGATGCCGTTGTCGGGCGCCGGGTTGTGCGATGCGGACACCATGACGCCGAAGTCGGCGTCGCGGTCGCCCACGAGGAACGCGGCGGCGGGCGTCGGGAGCACCCCCGCGTCGAGCACATCGACGCCGGATGCCGCCAGCCCGGCCGAGACGGCCGCCGAGAGGAACTCGCCGGAGATGCGCGGATCGCGCGCGACGACGGCGGTGAGGCGCTTGCCTGCGGCCTTGCGAGCCTCGGCAGAACGGCCCTGGCCCAGGACGACGGCAGTCGCCTGGGCCAGGGTGAGCGCGAGATCGGCGGTGAGGGGGCCGTTGGCCAGTCCCCGCACCCCATCCGTGCCGAAGAGGGGCATCGGGTCGATCAGCGCTTCGAGTACTGAGGAGCCTTGCGGGCCTTCTTGAGACCAGCCTTCTTGCGCTCCTTGACGCGAGCGTCGCGCGAGAGGAAGCCGGCCTTCTTGAGGGTCGGGCGGTTGTTCTCGACGTCGATCTCGTTCAGCGCACGGGCGATGCCGAGGCGGAGCGCACCTGCCTGGCCCGAG
Organism: Microbacterium candidum; assembly: GCF_030315975.1. Taxonomy (GTDB): domain Bacteria; phylum Actinomycetota; class Actinomycetes; order Actinomycetales; family Microbacteriaceae; genus Microbacterium; species Microbacterium candidum. The sequence goes on from NZ_JASXSZ010000002.1 coordinate 164,620, forward strand.
GGGCCGCCGCCCTGGATGCGGGCGATGACGTCGTAGGCGCCGGTGAGGTTGAGCACCGTGAACGGGTCGGTCACGAGCTGCTGGTGCAGCTTGTTCGGGAAGTAGTCCTCGAACGTGCGGCCGTTGATCGTGATCGTGCCCGAGCCGGGGACGAGACGAACGCGCGCGATGGCCTGCTTGCGGCGGCCGACGGCCGAACCGGGCACGCTGAGCACGGGGCGCTCGACGACGACGGCAGCCTGGTCGGCCGGCGTCTCGGTGGAGTAAGAGGTGGTCTCTTCGATGTCTGCCACGAGTGTGTCCTTATTCTTGACGGCGCTTACTGGGCGACCTGGTCGAAGGTGTACGTCTTGGGCTGCTGCGCGGCGTGCGGGTGCTCAGCACCGGCGTACACCTTCAGCTTCGACAGCTGCTGGCGGCCCAGGCTGTTCTTGGGGAGCATGCCGCGGACGGCCTTCTCGACGGCGCGGACCGGGTTCTTCTCGAGGAGCTCGGCGTAGTTGACGGCCTTGAGACCGCCCGGGTAGCCGGAGTGGCGGTACGCCATCTTCTTCTGGAGCTTCTGACCCGTCAGCGCGACCTTGTCGGCGTTGACGATGACGACGAAGTCGCCGGTGTCGATGTGGTTCGCGAAGGTCGGCTTGTGCTTGCCGCGGAGGAGGGCGGCGGCGTGCGAGGCGAGGCGTCCGAGGACGACGTCGGTCGCATCGATGACCAGCCACTCGCGCTGGGTCTCGCCAGCCTTCGGGGTGTAGGTGCGCGTCACGATAGTGCTGCTTTCTTGATCGAACGGAGAGGTTCGTGAATCCCACTCCGGGGTGGTTCCGCCGTTGGTCCCCGGCCGGTTCCCCGAGATTTCCTCGGATCCCCGCCCGGTCCCCGAGCTTGTCGAGGGGTGGAACACGCCAGTGGAGGGCTCACGTTCGCGGTGTCACGCCAGCAGGGCGCGGACACCAAAGAGAAAGCTTACGCGAAGAAGGATGCAGACGCCAATCGACGCTGCGCGGGCTTACTTGCGGAGCGAGTGGCGCGAGGCGTGGATCGGGATGCCCAGCCCGACGCAGACCGCGAGCAGACCCAGGATGAAGAACAGCGCCTGGAACGGAACCAGCGAGAACGACAGGCCCATGAGGATGATCCCGCCGACGAACAGGATCAGGCAGACGATGAACATCATGGGAGGACTCCTCGGGTCGGTGCTCCCCCAGCCTACCGTCACGCAGGGTCAGACGACGGCGCGCTCCACGAGCTCCGCGGTCACCAGGATCGGCAGGTGATCGCTGAGCCCCTGCGGGAGCGTGCGCACCCGGTCGATCTCGAACCCGAAGGACGTCGCGAAGTCGTAGTGCCCGCGGAAGAACCGGTAGCGCGTGTACGTGTGGGCGTCGCTCAGCGTGAGCTCGTACCCCTGCTCGCGCACCTTCTGCCCGAGGTTCTCCTTGAAGACCGGATAGTTGTAGTCGCCGACCATGAGCGCGGGAAGACCCGGGCCGAGCTCCTCGAGCTCGGCGAGCGCCGAGCGGATCTGGTGCCGGCGCAGGGAGTTCAGCGCGGTCAGGGGGGCCGCGTGGAAGGACGCGACGATGATCTCGCGCCCCGCGTCGATGTCGTGCAGGCGCACGCCGAGCATCCGCTCCTCCGCGGGCTTGAGCACCCGGTCGTGCATCGACTTCTTCAGCGCCATCGACCGCACCTCGAGCGCGCGGTACGTGTTCTCGCGGTAGTACACGGCAAGACCGAGGCGGTTGCGCTGAGTCGAGTCCGCGAGCCGCAGCCCGGCGATCTCGAACGGCATGTCGGTCGTGTCGCACTCCTGCAGGCACAGGATGTCGGCGCCGTGCGCCTCGACGATCGCCGCGAGTTCGCTCGCGGCGCGATGTTTGCGCAGGTTGTACGAAATGACCCTCATGCCGACTCCCACACTACGTGGGAACGCGTCGCTGGGAACGCGTTCCCGAGGGGACCCATAGCCGTCGTCCATCGACGGCAGAGGAGGAAGAGATGAGCCGTATGGACAGCCACGCCCGGGAAGCGGTCACGGCGGCGCGCGAGGCGCGCGAGCAGGCCGAGCGGACCCTGCGGGCGAGCCGTCACGCACGGAACACCGCGGCGCGCGCGCTCGAGCACGACATCTATCCGATGACGATCGACGAGGACGAGCGCGCCCGACGGCGTGTCGCCGTATACGAGGCGGACGCCCTCGTCGCGGTCCACGTCGAGACGGTCCGTCGTGCGCGGGTCATCGAGGACGCCGCGATCGCTCTCGTCGCCGCCGTCACCGGAACCGACCGCAGCGAGAAGGCGATCGCGTCCTCGATCGTCGACATCCTCGGCGGTCGCGTGCCGGTGCCCGCGCTCAGTCGATCTCTCGTCGAGCACGAGTCTGTTCGGCTCGCGTCGCGAGCAGTTCGTCGGCCGGGTACCCGACCTCAGCGAGCGTGAGCCCGCGGGCGGCGAGCACCTTGAAGTCGCTCGTGCGCTCCCCCGCATCGCGCAGGAGCGCCACGTCGGCGACATCGAGCCTGCCCTCGCCGACCGCGGCGCACGCGCCGACGAGCGCGCGCACCATGGAGTGGCAGAAGGCGTCCGCACGCACGTTCGCGACGAGCACGCCGTGGTCGTCGCGCCGCCAGTCGAACTCGAGGAGGGTACGGATCGTCGTCGCCTCCTCGCGCGGCTTGCAGTAGGCGGCGAAGTCGTGCAGGCCGATGAGGCTGCGGGCGGCCGCATCCATCGCCTCGACGTCCAGACGTCCGCGCACCGTCGTCGTGCGGTGCCGCTCGAGCGGGTCGTAGCCGGCGATCTCGTCCGCCATCCGGTACTCGTAGCGGCGCCAGATCGCGGAGAAGCGGGCGTCGAAGCCGTCCGGCGCGCGCCGGGTGCGGGAGACGGTGACGTCCGAATAGGCACCCACGACACCGCGGATGCGGGCGGCGAGCGCCTCGATCGGATCGTGCCCCGCCGCATCCTTCCGTCGCGGCGCGAGCCGCAGCTCCTGCTCCTCCGTCACGTCGAGGTGCGCGACCTGGTCGAGCGCATGCACGCCCGCGTCGGTGCGGCCCGCGACGACGAGCTGAGGGCTCCCGCCGAGGATGCGGGTCAGCCCCTCTTCGAGGGTGCCCTGCACGGTGCGCAGGCCCGGCTGGCGGGCCCAGCCGCGGAAATGCGACCCGTCGTAGGCGATGTCGAGACGGATCCGCATTCTCTCAGGTTATCCCGATGTCGAATCCGCGATCGGGCGGGTAGACTCGCGAACAGAACGCACTCTGGGGCTTGTGCGTCCGGCAGCTGTACCGCATGTGGGATGTGGTTTCAGTGCGTCGGAATCATCGTCGTGTCCCCAGGGGTCTGCTGGGGAGGCGGTACGTTTGTGGGCTCTATCGTCGTTGCTCACGACTATTTGACACAGCGTGGTGGGGCTGAGCGAGTGGCGCTCGAGCTCACATCGCAGCTGCACACGACACAGGTCGTCACGTCGGTCTATCGTGCCGATCGGACGTTCGCGGGGTTCGCGGACCTCGCCGTCATGCAATCGCGCTCGCACGTCGTGCAGGCGTTCGGGGAGGACCCGAGGCGCGCACTGCCGTTCCTCGCGTCGGCCTGGTCGCACATGACGCCGATCGATGCCGAGGCCGTCGTGTGCAGCAGTTCAGGCTGGGCGCACGGCGTGCCCGTGTCAGCCGGTACGCGCAAGATCGTGTACTGTCACAACCCCGCTCGCTGGCTCTATCAGTCCGACGACTATCTGCGAGGCCGAGGCGCGCCCGCGCGCGCCGCGATGACCGCGCTCGGGCCGGGGCTCCGCCGCTGGGACCAGCACGCCGCCGCATCCGCCGACGTCTATGTGGCGAACTCGACGAGCGTGGCCGCGCGGATCCGCAGCGTGTACGGACGCGATGCCGAGGTCGTGCACCCCCCTGTCTCGATCGACGTCGCCGGGGCGCAGCATCCTGTCGACGATGTCGAGCCGGGCTTCTTCCTGACCATCGCCCGCGCCCGCGGCTACAAGGGGACGCGTGCGCTGTGCGACGCCTTCGCGCGCATGCCCGGCAAGCGTCTCGTCGTCGTCGGCATGCCGGCGACGGCGGCGCTGCCGCCGAATGTGACCGCGCTCGGCGTCGTCGACGACGCCGTCGTGCGCTGGCTGTACGCCAACGCCCGCGCGCTGGTGTCGGTGTCGCACGAGGACTTCGGCCTGACGCCCATCGAGGCGAACGCGTTCGGAACCCCGGCGCTGGTCCTGCGCGCCGGCGGCTTCCTGGACACGACGCTGCGCGGCGAGTCGGGCGACTTCATCGCCGACGACTCCCCCGAAGCCGTCATCGCCGCCGTTCAGGGGTTCTCCGACGACTGGGACCGTTCGTCGGTCGCCGCGACGGCGGAGCGCTTCTCCTCTGTCGCGTTCGGCGCCCGCATGCGTGAGATCGTCGTCGCGTCGTCCACGCGCGCCCGGCCGCGGATGGTGATCGCATGACCGCCAGCGAGCCTCTCCTCGGGCTGCGCCGCAGCGCCCTCGCCGCCTCGCACGCGTCTCGCGTGCGCGCACCGCGCTCGGCCTGGCAGCAGCGACTCACCCACCGCCTCTGGGTCTCGGACCTGCTGATCCTGACCGGGGTCACGTTCGGCACCCAGCTCGCGTGGTTCGGATTCGCCGACAGCGAGGTCGTCACCCGCTCCGACACGCCGTTCAACGGCATCCCGTACTGGATGTTCTCGTCGATCCTCGTGGTCGCATGGATGTGGTGCCTGTCGCTGACCGATGCGCGCGGCGCGCGCGTGGTCGGGGTGGGGAGCCTCGAGTACGTGCGCATCGTGTCGGCGAGCTTCCGACTCTTCGGGACGATCGCCATCCTGGCCTTCATCTTCCATGTCGACGTCGCACGCGGATATCTGCTCATCGCACTGCCGGTCGGCGTCGGCGTGCTCGCGCTCTCGCGCTGGGTCTGGCGGCGCTGGCTCGTGCGTCGCCGGACGGCGGGCGAGTATTCGGCGCAGGCGGTGCTCGTGGGATCGACGGCCTCCGTCCGCCACATCGCACGTGAGCTGGCGTCCTCGCCCGACGCCGGCTATCACGTCGTCGGCGTCTGCGTCGACGACCGTGTCATCGGCAGCACGCTCGCCCGCGACTGCGACGTGCCCGTCCTCGGCGACTTCGAAGCGATCGAACGCGTCATGGCCAGCACCGGCGCCGACACGGTGATCGTGACCAGCGGGCACGACCTTCCGCCCGAGCGCGTGAAGCGGCTGTCGTGGGGCCTGGAGGCCGGACGCCAGAGCCTCGTGCTGGCGCCCAGCATCATCGACATCGCCGGCCCGCGCCTGCACACGCGACCGGTCGCCGGCCTGCCGCTGATCCACGTGGAGACGCCGCGCTTCAACCCGGGCCAGCGCATCGCGAAACGATCGTTCGACCTCGTGCTGTCGAGCTTGCTCATCCTCATCCTGAGCCCGCTCCTGCTGGCGCTCGCGATCGCCGTGCGGTTCTCCAGCGACGGCCCCGCGCTGTTCACGCAGACGCGCGTCGGGCACAACGGCCAGTCGTTCCGGATGATCAAGTTCCGGTCGATGGTACCGGATGCCGAGGCCCTGCTGCCCGACCTCGTCGCCCGTCGCGACGCCGGCAACGAGGTCCTCTTCAAGCTCATCGACGACCCGCGGGTGACGCCGCTCGGGCGCTTCATGCGCCGCTACAGCCTCGACGAGCTGCCGCAGCTGTTCAACGTCTTCCTCGGCAGCATGTCGCTCGTCGGGCCGCGTCCCTCGCTCCCGAGCGAGGTGTCGAAGTATGCCGACCACGTGCACCGCCGCTTCATGGTGAAGCCGGGAGTCACCGGCGCCTGGCAGGTGGGCGGGCGATCGACTCTCACGTGGCAGGAGTCCGTGCGCCTCGATCTCTCCTACGTCGAGAACTGGTCCCTCGCCGGCGACGTCGTCATCATGCTGAAGACGTTCCGGGCGGTCATGGCTCCGGGAGGCACAGCTTCCTGAGTCGTTTCCCCCACCCGCACGGAGCCGTGCGTCCCCCAGCGCGGCAGGCCCGCAGCGCAGAAAGCCCCCAACGCGGAGAGCCTGCCAAAGCGGAAGGCCCGCATCCCCCAAGGGATGCGGGCCTTCTCGCGGTTGAGGGGATTACGCCTTGTCGGCGTCCTCGACGGCTTCGACAGCCTCGGCGTCCGCCTCAGCGGCGACCTCGTCGGCGGCGTCGGCGATCTCAGCGGCGACCTCGGCCTCCTCAGCGGCCTCTTCGGCGGCCTCGACGGCCTCCGCAGCAGCCTCGGCGGCGATGACGGCCTCGGCGGCCGCCTCTTCGGCGACCTCGTCAGCGGCCTCCGCAACGACCTCGGCCTCGACGGCCTCGACGACGGCCTCTTCGGCCTTCGCAGCCTTGTCGGCCTTCTTCGCGGGCTTCGCCTTCGGGGTGACGGGCTCGAGGACGAGCTCGATCACGGCCATGGGCGCGTTGTCGCCCTTGCGGTTGCCGATCTTCGTGATGCGGGTGTAGCCGCCCTCACGGTGCTCGACCAGCGGCGCGATCTCGGCGAAGAGGACGTGCACCGCCTCCTTGTTGCCGAGGACCGACAGCACGCGACGGCGCGCGTGCAGGTCGCCGCGCTTGCCGAACGTCACGAGACGCTCGGCGAGCGGACGCAGGCGCTTGGCCTTGGTCTCGGTCGTGGTGATGCGCTTGTGGATGAACAGGGCCGAGGCCAGGTTCGCCAGCAGCAGACGCTCGTGGGCGGGGCCGCCTCCGAGGCGGGGACCCTTCGTGGGCTTGGGCATTCTCAGTTACTCCAGGTGTATAAAGTCGGTACACGCGCCGCTGTCTTCAACCGACAGTCGCGATGTGTGGACACTGCTCAGACGGTCTCGTCGTCGTATCCGCCGTAGAAGTGCGCGCCGTCGAACCCGGGGACCGAGTCCTTCAGCGACAGCCCGAGCGAGATGAGCTTGTCGCGCACCTCGTCGACCGACTTCTGACCGAAGTTGCGGATGTTCATGAGCTGCGTCTCCGACAGGGCGACGAGCTCGCTGACCGTGTTGATGCCCTCGCGCTTGAGGCAGTTGTACGAACGGACCGACAGGTCGAGGTCCTCGATCGGCATGGACAGCTCGTTCGAGAGGACGGTCTCGACCGGCGCCGGGCCGATCTCGATGCCCTCGGCCTCGACGTTGAGCTCGCGCGCCAGACCGAACAGCTCGGTCAGGGTGCGGCCGGCCGACGCCACCGCGTCGCGGGGGGCGATCGAGGGCTTCGTCTCGACGTCCAGGACGAGCTTGTCGAAGTCGGTGCGCTCGCCGGCACGCGTCGCGTCGACGCGGTAGCTGACCTTGAGCACCGGCGAGTAGATCGAGTCGATCGGGATCTGACCGGCCTCGGCGTACTCGTTGCGGTTCTGCGTGGCCGAGACGTAGCCGCGGCCGCGCTCGATCGTGAGCTCGAGCTCGAAGCGGGCCGAGTCGTTGAGCGTCGCGATGACGAGCTCGGGGTTGCGGACCTCGACACCCGCCGGAGCGGAGATGTCGGCGGCCGTGACCTCGCCCGCACCCGTCTTGCGCAGGTACGCGGTGATGGGCTCGTCGCGCTCGCTGGAGACGACCAGCTGCTTGATGTTGAGGATGATCTCGGTGACATCCTCCTTCACACCCGGGATGGTGCTGAACTCGTGCAGCACGCCGTCGATGCGGATGCTGGTGACGGCGGCGCCGGGGATCGACGACAGGAGGCTGCGGCGCAGCGCGTTGCCGATCGTGTAGCCGAAGCCGGGCTCGAGCGGCTCGATGACGAACCGGCTGCGGAACTCCCCGATCTTCTCCTCGGTCAGAGTGGGACGCTGTGCGATGAGCACTATGGTTCCTTTCGATCACGTGCCCGCTATATGACACGTGCTGTGGGTGAGGTGTTGAGTTGTTGATCCGGATGCCTCGACGCTTCGACAGGCTCAGCGACCAGGCATCCGCGAAGACACGCGTGTGCCGGGACGCTCCCTGAGGAGCATCCCGGCGACGGATCAGACGCGGCGGCGCTTGGGCGGGCGGCAGCCGTTGTGCGCCTGCGGCGTGACGTCCTGGATCGAACCCACCTCGAGGCCGGCGGCCTGCAGCGAGCGGATCGCGGTCTCGCGGCCCGAGCCCGGGCCCTTCACGAAGACGTCGACCTTCTTGACGCCGTGCTCCGCAGCCTGGCGGGCGGCCGACTCGGCGGCCATGCCTGCGGCGTACGGGGTCGACTTGCGCGAGCCCTTGAAGCCCACGCCACCCGAGGACGCCCAGCTGATGACGGCGCCCGACGGGTCGGTGATCGAGACGATCGTGTTGTTGAACGTCGACTTGATGTGGGCCTGGCCCAGCGCGATGTTCTTCTTCTCCTTGCGGCGCGGCTTGCGCGCAGCGGTCTTGGCCTGTGCCATGAGTCTTCTTCTCTCCTAAACCTTCACGCGCCGCTTACTTGCGGCCGGCCTTCTTCTTGCCGGCGACCGTGCGCTTCGGGCCCTTGCGGGTGCGCGCGTTGGTCTTGGTGCGCTGGCCGCGCACGGGGAGGCCACGGCGGTGACGCAGGCCCTCGTAGGAGCCGATCTCGACCTTGCGGCGGATGTCGGCGGCCACCTCGCGGCGGAGGTCGCCCTCGACCTTGTAGTTGCCCTCGATGTAATCGCGCAGCGCGACGAGCTGGTCGTCGGTGAGGTCCTTCACGCGGATGCTCTCGTCGATCTCCGTCTGCTTGAGGATCTCGATCGAGCGGGTACGGCCGATGCCGTAGATGTAGGTCAGGGCGATGACCACGCGCTTGTCGCGCGGGATGTCGACGCCGGCGAGACGTGCCATGCGGCTCTCCTAGGAGTGTCGTGGAGGTGTGGAACAGGATCGGTGCCCGGGCCTCCGCCCCGAGGTGTCCCCCATCCCGAAACGGTCCCCGAGCTTGTCGAGGGGTCGCGGGGCGGGTTCTGATCCTGCTGGTTGTTTCGTGTTGAGTTGTGCGAACGGGATGCGGCGGAGTCCGCCGCATCCGGTTCAGCCCTGGCGCTGCTTGTGACGCGGGTTGCTCTTGCAGATGACCATCACGCGGCCGTGGCGGCGGATGACCTTGCAGTGGTCACAAATGGGCTTGACGCTGGGGTTGACCTTCATGTCTTTTCCTTATCGCTGTCTTCGCCGGGCGGGCGCGGCTCTTCTCGGAACCGATGCCCGGGGCGTTACTTCCCGACCGGTCTAGCGGTAGCGGTAGACGATGCGTCCGCGCGTGAGGTCGTAGGGGCTGAGCTCCACGACCACGCGGTCCTCCGGAATGATGCGGATGTAGTTCTGCCGCATCTTGCCGGAGATCGTGGCGAGCACCTTGTGTCCGTTGGTCAGCTCAACGCGGAACATCGCGTTGGGCAGCGCCTCGGACACTGTGCCCTCGATCTCGATGACACCGTCTTTCTTGGCCATAGCCTCGCTATCGCTTCTGCAGACCGGTCGGTCTGCGGTGGATGGATGGGTTCAGTGTTCCGCCTTGCCTGGACACGCCGAAGCAGGCGCAAAGCACCAAAGATCAAGTGTACGTGATAGTGGATGCCGCGGCAACTCGGGCCGCGGCATCCATCGTCGTCAGGCCTTGCGACGGCGCGCCGTGAGCCAGAGGGCGAACCCTCCGCCGACGAGGAGCGCGATGCCCGCCGGGACCAGCCACACCGCGACGGTGCCGCCGGTGCTGGCGAGGGATGCCGACTCCGCTGCCGCCGCCGGGGCCGTGGTGGCCGCGGCGGGGGTGTCGACCGGCGCGGCGGGCTGGTTCGGCACGACAGCGCCACCGGGCACCTCGGGCGTCTCGGGCTGCACGGGGACTTCGGGCGTCTCGGGCCGCACCGGGACCTCGGGCTGTGCCGGCGTCGCCGGCTGGACGGTGCAGCTGAGCACACCCGTGTTGAACGGATAGTTGTGCAGCTCGTTGCCGACGCCGTCCATGACGATCGAGCCGTTGGTCATGATGCGCCCGTTCGTGCTCGCCGTGATCGTGAGCGTCGGGGCGGGGTCCGCCGGGTTGACGTGCGGAACGAGGACCGAGCCGAGGATCTGCGAGGTGCCGCCGAGCGTCACATCCGTCGCGTCCGCGAAGTTCCAGATCGTGCGCTGAGCGAGCTTGCCGTACAGCGGCGAGGCGAAGTCGTCGGCGCGCACGCCGTCGTCGGAGAAGTAGGTCGGCGCCCAGGCGACGGGCGCGGCGCCGACGACGTTGACGATGACGGACTGCGCGCCCGCCGGGATGCCGACGAAGTGCACCTCGCTCGTCGCAGCGAGCGTGGCTCCGCTCACGGTGAAGACCTGCGGGTCCGCCGCGGCGTTCGTCGACGTGAGCGTCAGAACGCTGCCCGCCGCCGCCGTGCCCGTTGCCGCACGGGCGCCGAAGTCGGCCGAGAGGGCCGTGAGGGTGTCACCCCACCCGGCCCACGGCGCGGTCGCGGCGACGCCCTGCTTCTCGGTCAGCGTGCCGCCGTTCATGAAGTAGGGCGTCACGTCACCGGGCCCGGCGTATGTCGGGGCGGTGCTTCCGCCCACCCGCACGTCCCCGCCGGTGGTGGCTGGCGACCCGCCGTCGGTCGCGCCGGCGCCGACGTCGATGTGCGCGGTGCCCGGGTTGCCGATGGCGAGGTTCCCGCCCACGGCGAGCATGACCGAGCCGGCCGACGGCCAGACGCCCGATCCGACGCCGGCGGTGCCGATGTTGAACACGCCTGCCTCGCGACCGATCGTCGCGTTCCGCCCGACGACGAGGAGCCCCTCGACCTCGGCGGCGTTCGCGCCGCTGGTGAAATCGCGGCCCGCGTACACGGCGACGCCGTTGTCGGTCCAGGTCGACGCGTGGCTGTTGGTCGCGCCGGGGATCGTGCCGGGCGGGCACACGTTCTGCTGGCTTGCATCGGTGGCGGCGGACGCCGCTCCCGCGGCTGCCAGCACGGAGCCGAGCCCCAAGGCGGTGGCGACTCCAATGCCGGCGGCGAGCACCGCGGGTCGTTTCAGGGCGCGACGGCGCGACGAATTCATGTGGTTCCTTCCCCCAAGGAGCCGGTCGGGTACCGGCCGAGCGCGCGAGCGCGCGCTGTATTTGTTAATCGTACTGCGTTATTTGGGTGGAACCTGCGAGACGACACGAAGAGGGGTGGATGCCGTGGCATCCACCCCTCTTCGCAGGCTTCGGGTTACTTGAGGCGCCCGATGATGTCCGTCTGCGGGTCCATCGTGACGGCGATGAGCTTGTCGTTGACGAGCACGGTCGGCGTTCCCGTCGTGCCCTGCGGCAGCTGCGTCGACTGCGCGAACTTCTGGTAGGTGTGCGTCTTGATCTCCTTCTCGAGATCGCTCGTCATGTTCACGCCGGCGTTCTTCGCGACGTCGATGATCTGCTGGTCCGACAGCCCGGCGGATCCCTCCTCCGGCTGGTTCGCGTACATCGCCTGCAGGAAGTCGTAGGCATGCGCATAGTCGTGGATCGCGATCGAGTACATGGCGGATGCTGCGCGGCTCGAATAGCCCGCGGGGTTCGAGCGAGTGTCCAGGACACCCATCGGGAACACCTCGAGCGAGGTCTTCCCCTCGTCGATCTTCTGCTTGATCGTGGGACCGACCGACTGCTCGAACTGATTGCAGTACGGGCACAGGAAGTCGACGTAGGTCGTCACGCTGTTCTGCGTCGAATCGCCGAACGTGATCGCGCCCGCACTCGTGATGTGAGCGCCGGCCGGCGTCGCGCCCGGACTGTTCGCCGTGCTGTTCATCAGGACGACCAGCGCCGTGACGCCAATGAGAACTACCACGACGGCAATGCTGATCCAGACTGCGAACCAGTTCGTCTTCTTGACCGCGGTCGCCATGCCACTCCGTCCCCGTACGTACGTGGTCTCCATCATCCATGACTCTGACGCGCCGGCCCGACACGAAGAGGGGTGGATGCCGTGGCATCCACCCCTCTTCGCAGGCTTCGGGTTACTTGAGGCGCCCGATGATGTCCGTCTGCGGGTCGCCCGTGAGGCTGACCTGCGTGCCGTTGACCACGATGGTCGGGGTGCCCGTCGCGCCCTGCGGCAGCTGCTGGGACTGGACGTACTTCTGGTACTTGTTCGACAGGATCTCGCTCTGGAGCGCCGGCGTCATGTCGACGCCTGCGTTCTTCGCGATGTCGACGATCTGCTGATCGGTGAGGCCCGGGCCGGTCTCTGCCGGCTGGTTGGCGTACAGCGCCTGCATGAAGTCGTACGCGTGGGCGTAGTCGTGGATCGTGACTGAGTACATCGCCGATCCGGCACGGCTCGAGTAGTTGTTCGCACGGGGAGAACCATCGGGGTTCGCATCGAGGATGGCGACCGGCTGCACCTGCAGCACCGTCTTGCCCGCGTCGACCTGCGCCTTGATCGCGGAGCCCTCCGCCTTCTCGAACTGGTTGCAGATGGGGCAGAGGAAGTCGATGTACGTCGTGACGTTGTTGGTCTTGGAGTCGCCGAAGACGATCCCGCCCGTGTCGGTGATGTGGGAGCCGACGGGCTTCGTGCCCGTGTCCACCGGCTTGTTGTTCATCATGATGACCAGCACGGTGACGGCGCCGAGCACCACCACGACGGCGATGCTGACCCAGATCGCGAACCAGTTCGTCTTCTTGGCTGCGGTTGCCATGTACGTCTCTCCATTCAGGCGTATGTAGAAGTCATCATCCCCGAGATCCCTTTGCCGATCCCGTGAGCGACCTGAAGGCCGCGTAACGAATGCGTGTCAGTCCAACGGCTGCGGCACGACGCCGAACGGCGCGAGCCCGGCCGCTCCCCCGTCGGGGGCCGTGAGCACCCAGATGCCGTTCTCGTGAACCGCGACGGAGTGCTCCCAGTGCGACCCGTCCGAGCCGTCCACCGTCGAGACCGTCCAGTCGTCGTCCTCGACGAGCGTCGCCTCGGAACCGGCGACGACCATCGGCTCGATCGCGATGGCGAGTCCTGGGCGCACCTCGGGGCCGGCGTCGGGCACGCGGTAGTTGAAAAGCGACGGCGATTCGTGCATCTTGCGGCCGATGCCGTGTCCGACGTAGTCGCGCAGGATGCCGTAGCCGTGACCCGCTCCGACGATCGCATCCTCGATGGCGCCGCTCACATCGCCGAGGTGCTTCGCGGTGGCAAGCGCCGCGATGCCCGCCCAGAGCGACCGCTCGGTCACGCGGGAGAGCTCCTCGCGGGCGGCGACGAGTTCGGGACGGGAGTCATCCGGCACCACGATCGTGATGGCCGAGTCGCCGTTCCAGCCCTTGAACTCGGCTCCCGCGTCGATCGAGACGATATCGCCGGGCTCGAGCGCGCGGTCACCGGGGATGCCGTGCACCACCTGCTCGTTGACGGACGTGCACACGGTGTGCCGGTAGCCGCGGACCATCTGGAAGTTGGACAGCGCGCCACGGCCCGTGATGACCGCGGAGGCCGCGGCATCCAGCTCCAGAGTCGTGACGCCGGGCGCCACGAGCGCGCGGACGGCGTCGAGCGCGGCCGCCGTGATCAGGCCAGGCTCCACCATGGCGCGCAGCTGCGCGGGCGACTTGTAGATCGAACGGCGGAAGCCCATGACGGGAGACCGGCGTCAGGCCGCGGCGCGGCGCACGAGCCCGCGCGCCTCGAGGGCGGACACGATGCGGTCCGTGATCTCGTCGAGCGTGCCGACACCGTCGATCTCGTCGACGATGCCCCGCTCGCGGTAGACGTCGAGGATCGGCGCGGTCTCGTTCTCGTAGATCGAGAGGCGGTGCGCGATGGCGCCCGGGGTGTCGTCGGCGCGGCCCTGCTCCTTCGCACGCACCGAGATGCGGGCGATGCTCTCGTCGCGCGGGACGCTCAGCTCGATGACCGCCGTCAGCTGCACGCCGCCCTCGTCGAGGAATCCGTCGAGGTCGGCCACCTGGCCGAGGTTGCGCGGGTAGCCGTCGAGGAGGAACCCGTGTGCCGCATCCGCCTGGCCGATGCGGTCGCGCACGACCTCACCGGTGAGCGCGTCGGGCACGAGGTCGCCGGCCTGGATGATCGCCTGCACCCGCTTGCCGAGCTCCGTTCCGCCGTTGATGTTGGCGCGGAAGACGTCACCCGTCGAGATCGCCGGGATGCCGAACATCTCCGCGATGCGGGCGCCCTGCGTTCCCTTGCCGGAGCCCTGCGGCCCGACGATCAGCAGACGTGCGGGGGTGCCTGTCATCGAAGAAGCCCTTCGTAGTGCCGCTGCTGCAGCTGCGAGTCGATCTGCTTCACGGTCTCGAGGCCCACACCGACCATGATGAGGATCGAGGTGCCGCCGAACGGGAAGTTCTGGTTCGCGCTCACCGTCGCCAGCGCGATGAGCGGGATCAGCGCCACGAGGCCCAGATAGATCGAACCCGGAAGCGTGATGCGCGTCAGCACGTAGTCGAGGTACTCGGCCGTCGGGCGACCCGCACGGATGCCCGGGATGAAGCCGCCGTACTTCTTCATGTTGTCGGCGACCTCGACGGGGTTGAACGTGATGGCCACGTAGAAGTACGTGAACCCGACGATCAGCAGGAAGTAGAGGAGCCAGTACAGCGGGTGGTCGCCCTTGGTGAGGTAGTTCGTGACCCACACGACCCACGCCTGCGGCGTCTCGCCGGCCTTCGGCTGGTTGAACTGCGCGATGAGGGCGGGGATGTAGAGCACCGACGAGGCGAAGATGACCGGCACGACACCCGCCATGTTGACCTTGATCGGGATGTACGTGTTGGTGCCGCCGTAGGTGCGGCGCCCCACCATCCGCTTCGCGTACTGCACCGGGATGCGCCGCTGCGACTGCTCGACGAAGACGATGAGGGACACGATCACGATGCCGATCAGGATCACGAGGAGGAAGACCTCGAAGCCCTTCGCCTGCCAGATCGCGAGCATCGCGGCCGGGAAGGACGCGGCGATCGACGTGAAGATGAGGATCGACATGCCGTTGCCGACGCCCTTCTCCGTGACGAGCTCGGCGAACCACATGATGAGGCCGGTGCCGGCGGTCATCGTGAGGATCATGAGGAGCATCGCCCACCAGGCGTCGTTGGTGACGAGCTGGTCGCACGCCGGGACGCCCTGGATGCCGAAGAGCTGGCTGCCGCCGGCGCGCGCGACGGTGACGAGTGTCGTCGACTGCAGCAGCGCGAGGGCGATCGTGAGGTAGCGCGTGTACTGCGTCAGCTTGGCCTGGCCGGCCTGACCCTCTTTGTAAAGGGTCTCGAAATGCGGGATGACCACGCGCAGCAGCTGGATGATGATCGTCGCCGTGATGTACGGCATGACGCCCAGCGCGAAGATCGAGAGGTGCAGCAGCGCACCGCCCGAGAAGAGGTTGACGAGCGAGAGCAGGCCGGTGGCGCCGCCACTGGCAGCCAGACACTGCTGCACGTTCTGGAAGTCGACGAACGGCGTCGGAACGTGCGCGCCGAGGCGGTAGATGGCGATGATCGCCAGGGTGAAGCCGATCTTCCGCCGCAGGTCGGGAGTGCGGAAGACCCGCGCGATGGCGCTGAACAAGAGGATTCCTCCAGGGGGGATGCCGGCGCGGAGCAAATCGTCATGCAGGGCGCACAGACAACCAGCGTAACCCAGGGCGGGGCATACCACCGCACAGGTCTCCGCAGCCGGATATGACAGCAGGGGCCGGGAGGATTCCCCCGGCCCCTGCCATTCGATTACTTGACGGTGCCGCCTGCGGCGACGATCTTCTCCTCGGCGGAACCCGAGACCTTGTCGACCGTCACGTTGAGCTTGACCGAGATGTCGCCGGTGCCGAGCACCTTGACCTTCTCGTTCTTGCGGACCGCGCCCTTCGCGACCAGGTCGCTGACGGTGACGTCGCCACCGGTCGGGTACAGCTCGGCGAGCTTCTCGAGGTTGACCACCTGGTACTCGACGCGGAACGGGTTCTTGAACCCGCGCAGCTTCGGAGTGCGCATGTGGAGCGGCATCTGGCCGCCCTCGAAGCCGACCTTCACCTGGTAGCGGGCCTTGGTGCCCTTGGTGCCACGGCCGGCGGTCTTGCCCTTCGAGCCCTCACCGCGACCGACACGGGTCTTCGCGGTGTTGGCGCCGGGGACCGGACGCAGGTGGTGCACCTTCAGGACGCCGGGGCGGGACGCCGGGGCATCCTTCTTCGCGGCAGCCTTCGCCGGAGCCTTCTTGGCGGCCGGCTTCTTGGCGGCGGGCTTCTCGGTCGCGACGGCCTCGACCGTCTCGTCCTTCTTGTCAGCCATTAGTCGATCTCCTCAACCTTCACGAGGTGTGCGACGGTCCGGACGTAGCCGCGCGTCTGCGCGTCGTCGGGACGGACGACGGAGTCGCCGATCCGCTTCAGACCGAGCGAACGCAGCGTGTCGCGCTGGTTCTGCTTCTCGCTCACCTTGGACTTGATCTGCGTGACCTTCAGACGCGCAGCCATCAGACACCTGCCTTCTGCTCGCGCGCCGCTGCGGCCGCTTCGGCCTCGGCGCGGATGAGACGTGCGGGCGCGACCTGGTCGAACTCGAGGCCACGGCGCGCGGCGACCGCACGCGGCTCCTCGAGCTGCTTCAGGGCCTCGACGGTCGCGTGCACGATGTTGATCGTGTTCGACGAGCCGAGGGACTTCGACAGGACGTCGTGGATGCCGGCGCACTCGAGCACGGCACGCACGGGACCGCCCGCGATGACACCGGTACCGGCGGCAGCCGGACGCAGCAGGACGACGCCTGCAGCGGCCTCACCCTGCACCGGGTGCGGGATGGTGGAGCCGGCGCGCGGGACGCGGAAGAAGTTGCGCTTGGCCTCTTCGACGCCCTTCGAGATCGCCAGCGGCACCTCACGGGCCTTGCCGTAGCCGACGCCGACGACGCCGTTGCCATCGCCCACGACGACGAGCGCCGTGAAGCTGAAGCGACGACCGCCCTTGACGACCTTCGACACGCGGTTGATGGTGACGACGCGCTCGAGGAACTGGCTCTCGTTGCGGTCGCGCGAACCGCGGTCGCGGTTGGGGTTGCGCTCGCGCCCGCCGCGGCGGGGCTCGCGCTCGCCCTGCGCCTGCTCGGGCGCAGCAGCCTGCTCGGTGGCAGTCACTTCGGTCTCCACATTCTGGTTCTGCGTTGCGTCGCTCACAGGTTCAGTCCTCCCTCACGCGCGCCATCGGCGATGGCGGCGACGCGACCGGCGTAGCGGTTGCCACCGCGGTCGAACACGACATCCGTGATGCCGGCGGCCTTGGCGCGCTCGGCGACCAGCTCGCCGACCTTGCGGGCCTTGGCGGTCTTGTCACCCTCGAACGAGCGAAGGTCGGCCTCGAGCGTCGACGCGGAGGCGACGGTGTGGCCCTTGCTGTCGTCGACGAGCTGCACGAAGACGTGACGCGACGAACGGTTGACGACGAGACGCGGACGCGACTCGGTGCCGACGATCTTCTTGCGAAGGCGGGCGTGACGACGCGCGCGGGCGTCGGACTTCGACTTCACAGCCATGGTTACTTACCAGCCTTTCCGGCCTTGCGACGCACGACCTCGCCGGCGTAGCGCACGCCCTTGCCCTTGTACGGCTCGGGCTTGCGGATCTTGCGGATGTTCGCAGCCGCCTCGCCGACGGCCTGCTTCGAGATGCCGCTGACGGTGAGCTTGTTGTTGCCCTCGACCGTCAGGGTGATGCCGGCCGGCGGCTCGACCAGGACCGGGTGCGAGAAGCCGAGCGCGAACTCGACCGCCGAACCCTTCTGGGCGACGCGGTAACCGGTGCCGACGACCTCGAGGCCCTTGGTGTAGCCCTGGGTCACGCCGATGATGTCGTTGTTGATCAGGGTGCGGGTAAGACCGTGCAGCGAACGCGAGGAGCGCTCGTCGTCGGGACGGGTCACGACGACCTGGCCCTCTTCGATCTTGACCTCGATGGGGCGCGCCACGGTGAGCGAGAGCTCGCCCTTGGGGCCCTTGACGGAGACGTCCTGGCCGTCGACCGAGACGGTCACTCCGGCGGGGATGTCAATGGGAAGACGTCCGATACGAGACATGAATCGTCACCACACGTAGGCGAGAACTTCTCCGCCCACGCCCTTCGACTCGGCCTGACGGTCGGTGAGAAGACCGGAGGAGGTGGACAGGATGGCGACGCCGAGGCCACCCAGGACCTTGGGGATCTCCGTGGACTTCGCGTACACGCGGAGACCGGGCTTGGAGACGCGCTTGATGCCGGCGATCGACCGCTCGCGGTTCGGGCCGTACTTCAGCGTCAGCGTGAGGTTCTGGCCGACGCGGGCGTCGGTCACCTCCCACGTCGCGATGTAGCCCTCCTGCTTGAGGATCTCGGCGATGTGCGTCTTGAGCTTCGAGCTCGGCAGCGTCACGGAGTCGTGGTGCGCCGAGTTCGCGTTGCGCAGACGGGTCAGCATGTCTGCGACCGGGTCTGTCATCGTCATGATGGTGTTCCTTCGTTCATGAGGTTTCGGCAGCCGTTACGCGACTGACGACCTGCAATGAGATGCCATATTCAGTTGTGGTGACACAGGGATGCCTGGCTTTGCGGCCAGGCATCCCTCCATTGTGTCAGATCAGACCTGAGCGTCGTCCGCACGGAACGGGAAGCCCAGGTGGCGCAGCAGGGCGCGACCCTCGGCATCCGTCGTCGCCGACGTCACGATCGTGATGTCGAAGCCGCGGACGCGGTCGATCTTGTCCTGGTTGATCTCGTGGAAGACCGACTGCTCCTGCAGGCCGAAGGTGTAGTTGCCGTGACCGTCGAACTGCTTGCCCGACAGACCGCGGAAGTCGCGGATGCGGGGCAGCGCCAGGTTGACGAGGCGGTCGACGAACTCCCACGCGCGGTCGCCGCGGAGGGTGACGTGCGCGCCGATGGCCTGGCCCTCACGCAGCTTGAACTGCGCGATGGACTTGCGGGCCTTGGTGACGACCGGCTTCTGGCCGGTGATCTTGGTGAGGTCGTCGACCGCACCATCGATCACCTTGCTGTCGCGCGCGGCCTCGCCGACACCCGTGTTCACGACGACCTTCACCAGGCCCGGGATCTGCATGACGTTCGGGTAGCCGAACTCCTCCTGCAGAGCCTTCTTGATGTCGGTGTTGTACTTCTGCTTCAGGCGGGGCTGGATCTTGCCAGCCTCCACGGCAGCGGTGGTGCTCATCAGAGGTCCTTGCCTGACTTCTTGGCGTAACGCACGCGGACGGTGCGCTTCTTGCCGTCCTTGATCTGCTCCTCCACGCGGTGGCCCACGCGGGTCGCCTTCTTCGTCGACGGGTCGACGAGGGCGACGTTGGAGATGTGGATGGGAGCCTCGAACGTCTCGATGCCGCCCGTCTTCGTGCCGCGCTGGGTCTGGCCGACGCGGTTGTGACGAGTCGCGTAGTTGACGCCCTCGACGATCACGCGGTTCTGCTCGGCGAGGATCTCGAGGACCTTGCCCTGCTTGCCGCGGTCGCCGCCTTTGTCCTGCTTACGACCGGTGATGACGACCACGAGGTCGCCCTTCTTGATGTTCGCCATGTTCAGATCACCTCAGGAGCCAGCGAGACGATCTTCATGAACCGCTTGTCGCGCAGCTCACGGCCGACCGGTCCGAAGATGCGGGTGCCGCGGGGCTCCCCGTCGTTCTTCAGGATGACGGCGGCGTTCTCGTCGAACTTGATGTATGAGCCGTCGGCGCGACGCGTCTGCTTGACGGTGCGCACGACGACAGCCTTGACGACATCGCCCTTCTTGACGTTGCCGCCCGGGATGGCGTCCTTGACGGTCGCCACGATGATGTCGCCCAGACCCGCGTACCGACGGTTCGAACCGCCGAGCACGCGAATGGTGAGCAGCTCCTTGGCGCCGGTGTTGTCGGCGACCTTGAGCCGGGATTCAGTCTGGATCACTTCGCCTTCTCCAGGATCTCGACCAGACGCCAGCGCTTCGTGGCGCTCAGCGGGCGGGTCTCGTTGATGAGGACGAGGTCGCCGATGCCGGCGCTGTTGGTCTCGTCGTGCGCCTTGACCTTCGACGTGCGGCGGATGACCTTGCCGTAAAGCGGGTGCTTCACGCGGTCCTCGACCTCGACGACGATCGTCTTGTCCATCTTGTCGCTCACGACGTAGCCGCGGCGGGCCTTGCGGTAACCGCGAGCGTTCTCGTCACGGACGTCGTGCTCGGCGTGCTCGTGGCCGGTCGCCTCGGCGACCTTCTTCTCTGCAGCGGCCATCACTCAGCCTCCTCCTGCGCGGCGGGAGCCTCGGCGTCCGCCTTCTTCGTCTTCTTCGCCTTCGCGGCCTTGGCCGGCGCCTCCACAGCGGCGGGCGTGGCACGGATGCCCAGCTCGCGCTCGCGGATCACCGTGTACAGCCGCGCGATGTCGCGCTTGACCGCACGGATGCGGCCGTGGCTCTCGAGCTGGCCGGTGGCCGACTGGAAGCGCAGGTTGAACAGCTCCTCCTTGGCCTTGCGCAGCTCCTCGACGAGGCGCTGGTCTTCGAACGTGTCGAGCTCGCTCGTGGCGAGCTCCTTGGTGCCGATCGCCATTACGCGTCGCCCTCCTCGCGCTTGATGATGCGTGCCTTCAGGGGCAGCTTGTGGATGGCTCGGGTGAGGGCCTCGCGAGCGAGCTGCTCGTTGACGCCCGCGACCTCGAAGAGGACGCGACCCGGCTTGACGTTTGCGACCCACCACTCCGGCGAGCCCTTACCGGAACCCATGCGGGTTTCGGCCGGCTTCTTCGTGAGCGGACGGTCCGGGTAGATGTTGATCCACACCTTGCCGCCACGCTTGATGTGACGCGTCATGGCGATACGAGCGGACTCGATCTGACGGTTGGTCACGTAAGCGGGCGTGAGGGCCTGGATGCCGAACTCGCCGAACGACACCTTGGTGCCGCCGGTGGCCTGGCCCGAGCGGCCCGGGTGGTGCTGCTTGCGGTACTTGACCTTGCGGGGGATGAGCATTACGCCGACGCTCCTTCTGCCACGGGGGCCTCGTTGCGGCGGTCGCCGCGGTCGCCACGCGGGCCGCCGCGACGGTCGTCACGACGACGGTCGGACTTCGGCGCGTTGGCCTGCTCGCGAGCGAGCTCCTTGTTCGTGAGGTCGCCCTTGTAGATCCAGACCTTCACGCCGATGCGGCCGAAGGTGGTCTTCGCCTCGTAGAAGCCGTAGTCGATGTTCGCGCGCAGCGTGTGCAGCGGCACACGACCCTCGCGGTAGAACTCCGAGCGGCTCATCTCGGCGCCGCCGAGGCGGCCGGAGACCTGGATGCGAACGCCCTTGGCGCCGGCGCGCTGAGCGCCCTGCAGGCCCTTGCGCATCGCGCGGCGGAAGGCCACGCGGGCGCTGAGCTGCTCGGCGATGCCCTGGGCGACCAGCTGAGCGTCGGCCTCGGGGTTCTTGACCTCGAGGATGTTCAGCTGGATCTGCTTGCCCGTGAGCTTCTCGAGGTCGGCACGGATGCGCTCGGCCTCGGCGCCGCGGCGGCCGATCACGATGCCCGGACGGGCGGTGTGGATGTCGACGCGGACGCGGTCACGCGTGCGCTCGATCTCGATGTTGCTGACGCCGGCCCGGTCGAGCTGGGTCTGCAGGAGCTTCCGGATCTTGATGTCCTCGGCGACGTAGTCGGCGTAACGCTGGCCCGGCTTGGTCGAGTCCGAGAACCACCGCGACACGTGGTCCGTGGTGATGCCGAGGCGGAAGCCGTACGGGTTGACCTTCTGTCCCATTACTTGCTCGCCTTCTTGTTCTTGGCGCCGGCCTCGGCCAGCTCCGGCGTCGCGAGCTGCACCGTGATGTGGCTCGTGCGCTTCTTGATCTGGAACGCGCGACCCTGGGCGCGGGGCTGGAAGCGCTTGAGCGTCGTCCCCTCGTCCACGAAGGCGTTCTTCACGAAGAGGTCGCGCTCATCCAGGTACTCGCCGGCCGCATCGGCCTTGACACGAGCGTTCGCGATCGCCGACTCCACGAGCTTGTAGATCGGGTCGCTGGCGCTCTGCTGCGCGAACTTCAGGATGGCGAGGGCCTCTTCGGCCTGCTTGCCCTTGATGAGAGCGACGACACGACGAGCCTTCTGAGGGGTCACGCGGATGTGTCGCACGCGTGCGATGGACTCCACCATTTCTCTCTCCTCTATGCGTCGCCGCGTCAGCGGCGACGGCCCTTCTTGTCGTCCTTCTCGTGGCCGCGGAAGGTGCGGGTGGGCGCGAATTCGCCCAGCTTGTGGCCGACCATGGTCTCGGACACGAACACGGGGATGTGCTTGCGTCCGTCGTGCACGGCGATGGTGTGTCCCAGCATGGCGGGGACGATCATCGAACGGCGCGACCAGGTCTTGATGACGTTCTTGGTGCCGGCTTCGTTCTGGACGACGACCTTGCGAAGCAGGTGCTCGTCGACGAAGGGGCCCTTCTTAAGGCTGCGAGGCATCTTCCTCTACTCCTACTTCCGCTTCTTGCCGGCGTTGCGACGACGGACGATGTACTTGTCGCTTTCCTTGTTCGCGTGGCGGGTGCGGCCTTCGGCCTGACCCCACGGCGAAACCGGGTGACGACCACCGGACGTCTTGCCCTCACCACCACCGTGCGGGTGGTCGACCGGGTTCATGGCGACACCGCGGACGGTCGGGCGGACGCCCTTCCAGCGCTTGCGGCCGGCCTTGCCCCAGTTGATGTTCGACTGCTCGGCGTTGCCGACCTCGCCGACGGTCGCGCGGCAGCGCGCGTCGACGTTGCGGATCTCGCCCGACGGCAGACGGAGCTGCGCGAACGGGCCGTCCTTCGCCACGAGGCGGACGGACGCGCCGGCCGAACGCGCCATCTTCGCGCCGCCGCCGGGACGGAGCTCGATGGCGTGGATGACGGTACCGGTCGGGATGTTGCGCAGCGGCAGGTTGTTGCCGGGCTTGATGTCGGCCGAGGGGCCCGACTCGACGATGTCGCCCTGCTGCAGCTTGTTCGGCGCGATGATGTAGCGCTTCTCGCCGTCGAAGTAGTGCAGGAGCGCGATGCGCGCGGTGCGGTTGGGGTCGTACTCGATGTGCGCGACCTTGGCGTCGATGCCGTCCTTGTCATTGCGACGGAAGTCGATGACGCGGTACTGACGCTTGTGGCCACCACCGATGTGACGCGTGGTGATGCGGCCCTGGTTGTTGCGGCCACCGGTCTTCGACAGGGGGCGCAGCAGCGACTTCTCGGGCGTCGATCGCGTGATCTCGGCGAAGTCGGCGACCGACGAGCCACGACGACCGGGGGTCGTCGGCTTGTACTTGCGAATTGCCATTTCTTAGTCCTCTATCCCGACCGTCAGCCGACTGCCGTGAAGATGTCGATCGTGCCCGACTTCAGCGTGACGATCGCGCGCTTGGTGTCCTTGCGCTTGCCGATGCCGAAGCGGGTGCGACGGGCCTTGCCGACGCGGTTGATCGTGTTGACGGATGCGACCTTGACGCCGAAGATCTTCTCGATCGCGAGCTTGATCTCGGTCTTGTTCGAGCGGGGGTCCACCAGGAAGGTGTACTTGCCCTCGTCGATCAGGCCGTAGCTCTTCTCGGAGACGACCGGCTTCAGGATGATGTCGCGCGGGTCCTTGTTAACGGCGGTCATGCCGAGACCTCCTCGGTGGCGGCGCTCTTCGACGCGACGAAGCGGTCGAACGCGGCCTTGGTGAAGACGATGTCGTCGGAGACGAGAACGTCGTAGGCGTTGAGCTGGCCGACCTCGAGCACGTGGACGTAGCCGAGGTTGCGAACGCTCTTGAGCGTCAGCTCGTCGTCGCGCTCGATGACCACGAGGACGTTCTTCGCGGGGGCGAGCTGGGCGAGGACCGCGGCAGCGGCCTTCGTCGAGGGGGCGCCGTCGATGCCGAAGCCGTCGACGATGTGCAGGCGCTCGCCGCGGGTACGGTCGCTGAGCGCGCCCAGGAGCGCGGCCGCGATCATCTTCTTGGGCGTGCGCTGGCCGTAGTCGCGCGGCTTCGGGCCGTGGACGATGCCACCACCGGTCATGTGCGGCGCGCGGATCGAGCCCTGGCGGGCGTTACCCGTGCCCTTCTGCTTGAAGGGCTTGCGGCCGGCGCCGGAGACCTCGCCACGACGCTTGGTCGAGTGCGTGCCCTGGCGAGCCGCCGCGAGCTGCGCGACGACGACCTGGTGGATGAGCGGGATGTTCGTCTTGACGTCGAACAGCGCGGCGGGCAGCTCCACGGAGCCGGCCTTCTTGCCGTCTGCCTTCACGACGTCGAGCGCGAGAGTCGAGTCAGCCATGAGATCAGGCACCCTTCACTGCGTTGCGGACGTAGACGATGCGGCCGCGCGCACCGGGGACGGCGCCCTTGACGAGCAGCAGGCCCTTCTCGGCGTCGACGGCGTGCACCGTGAGGTTGAGGACGGTCACGCGCTCGCCACCCATACGGCCGGCCATGCGCATGCCCTTGAACACGCGGCTCGGGGTCGACGAGGCGCCGATCGAACCGGGCTTGCGGTGGTTGCGGTGCGCACCGTGCGAGGCGGAGACGCCCTTGAAGTTGTGGCGCTTCATGACACCCGCGGTGCCCTTGCCCTTGCTCGTGCCGACGACGTCGACGAGCTGGCCGGCCTCGAAGGTGCCGTCCACGGTGAGCTCCTGGCCCAGCGCGTAGTCGCCGGCGTCCGCGGTGCGGATCTCGGTGACGTGGCGGCGCGGCGTGACGCCGGCGGCCTCGAAGTGACCGGTGAGGGGCTGGGTGACCTTGCGGGGGTCGATCTGGCCCGACGCGATCTGGACGGCGTTGTAGCCGTCCTTCTCGGGGGTGCGGACCTGGGTGACCACGTTCGGGGCGACCTGGATGACGGTGACGGGAACGAGCTTGCCGTTCTCGTTCCACACCTGGGTCATGCCGAGCTTGGTGCCGAGGAGGCCCTTGGAAATCTTGGAGTTGATGTCAGCCATGTCGAACCTCAGAGCTTGATCTCGATGTTGACATCGGCCGGCAGGTCGAGACGCATCAGCGAGTCGACAGCCTTGGGCGTCGGGTCGATGATGTCGATCAGACGCTTGTGGGTGCGCATCTCGAAGTGCTCGCGGCTGTCCTTGTACTTGTGCGGCGACCGGATGACGACCACGACGTTCTTCTCGGTCGGAAGGGGCACGGGGCCCACGACGGTCGCGCCTGCGCGGGTCACGGTGTCGACGATCTTGCGGGCCGACGAATCGAGCCCTGCGTGGTCGTACGACTTCAGGCGAATGCGGATCTTCTGTCCCGCCATTGTCTGCTCTCTCTCTTCTCGCGTCTTACGTCTTCACGCATCGGACGCACGTCGGTGCGTTGCACGCACCGGGGCACTTCTCTCCTCAATCCGTCCCGGCCGGTCCCCGAGCTTGTCGAGGGGGCGGGAGGCGGAGGGATGCTGCACCGCTGTTCTGCTGTCAAACCGGAAGCTCTCGCCTCCGGCTCCGCCCTCGCTGCACGCACGCGTGCGAACCGGTCTCCCGGATCGTTCGAGGGGGGATGTCGCTGTTCTGCTGCCCGCGGCCTAGGACATCGCGCTCGCGCGCCGCCTATGCACTGCCCTGGCAGTGATCCCGTGCACGCCGAAGCGGCGCAGGAATGTGGAACCTCACTAGTGTACGTGCACCCCGGGCGTGTCGCAAACTCGGGCGTGTCGCGGTCCGGAGGACCCGGCGCTTTCCCAGCCCGCGGGTCGATGGATGCCGCGGCGGACGCGGAGAGGGCGGCCGCGCCGTGCGCGACCGCCCTCTCCTGCTGTGGTGCTACCGGATCACTCGGTGCCGGCGCGACGGCGGCGGTAGCCCGCGATCGCGACGATGGCGATGCCCGCGGCGAGGGCCGCGGCACCGGACACGACGACGATCGGGCTGACGCCCGTTCCACCCGTCGTTGCGAGGTCGCCGGTCGCCGCCGGAGCGGCAGCCGGGGTCGGGATCGCCGACGACGTCGGCGTCCCCTTCGGATCGACGACGGGGACCTCGCCCGGCACGAGCGCGCAGGCGCCGACCTCCTCCTGCGTCAGGTCGCGCGTGCGCGTCTCGGTCTTCGCCGTGGTCGTGGGCGCACCCTCCGACGGAGTCGTCGTCGTGGTGACGACGCGCGTCTGGGTCACCGTGGTGTCGCCGCAGGCCCACTTCGCGTCGGTCCACTTGCCGTACGTCACCGTGACGGTCGGCGGAGGCGTCTCGCTCGTGCAGCTCTCGACCTCAGTAGGCGTGAGCGGCTGGTGCGTGATGACCGGCTCGCCGGACACGGGGGCGCCGAGGACCCACTTCAGGGATGCGGCATCCCACACCCAATCCGCGGTCGTCGTCGTGGTCGTGATGGTCCGGTCGGCGCCGCACGCGAAGGTCGTGACGACCTTGTCCGTCGACACCGGCTCCGGCTTCGGCGGCTGCACGACGGTCGTCGCGGGGCCTGCACAGGCGATCCAGTGCGAGACGACCGCCTGCTGTCCCCCGTTGTTGACAGGCGACGCGTATGCGACGCCGGTCTTCGGACTGTCGACGACGTCGTTCCAGACGTTGCCGGCCTTGATGATGAGCGCGGTCCACTGCTGGCCCGCAGGCGGCGCATCGAGCGTCACCGACTTCCCCGTCTCGGAGACGGTGACCTTGCCGAGGCTCGACTCCCCCTTGACGCACGTTGCGCCCGGGTAGACGCGTTCCCAGTACTCGACGTGGTTCGTCTCCTGCGTCCACGGCTTCATGACGCCGGTCTGTCCTTCGAGCGAGACCGGTGCCGAGTCTTTCGCCGATGCGCTGACGGTGACCAGCGGCGTCACGACGAGTGCCGCAGCGATCAGAGCGCCCGCAAGGGCTTTGAACATGGTTTTCGGGCGTGCTTCAGACACGACGAAACCTCCCCAGATTTCTTCGCGCTCCGATACCGTTCCCAGCGGTACGCGAAGACGCGACGTTTCATCGACGCGTCAGAGCGCCGATCTTCCCAGCGACGTGCAGAGCACGCCGTTCTTCCCAGCGACGCGCGGAGCACGCCGTTCACTGCAGCTGCGACACATGGCGCAGACGAAGCCGCCCGTTCGGGTGGACGACGGGGACGGAGAACCGCCCTTCGGACAACCTTATCGAGCGCTGAAGGTGATTCGCCAATCGTTGGCGGAATCGCCCGTCACTTCATGAGGGCAGTGCAGCTGTCCGCGATCGTGACCGGGGTGTCGGATGCGGTCGGGGTGTGCCGGAGCTCGAGCGGGCCGAGAGGTCCGTCGGGGAGCTGGACCGTGTACGAGACCGTCCGGCTCTTCCCCTGGCGCACCCCGATCATCTCGCTGACGGCGGTGTTGCTCTTCTCGACGCCGGAGCGTCCGAGCGATCTCACGTCGCCCGTGCCCGGCTCGACGGAGACGATCTTCGCGCCGGGCGGCGCGAAGAAAAGAACGTTCAGCATCATGTCGCGATTCGAGAAGCCGTAGCTCCCGTTGCGCAGACCGAGCACATACGCGCTGAGCGTGCTGCCCGGAACGGAGCTCTGCAACGTCATCGTGACGGTCGCCGTCCGCTTGCCCGCGTCGCACGTCGCGGAGATCGACGACTTCAGGTAGTACTCGAGCTTGCCGACGGAGTAGTCGTTGAGATAGATCCCCAGCTGGGTCTTCTCCTTGTTGTCGGCGCGCAGCGCGCCGTCCAGGCCGTACTGCGCGACGAGGGCCTGTTCGTCGGGACGGTCGAAGGAGAGGTAGACCCGCTGGTCGTTCGCAGCCTTCTGGAGCACCGCCAGCATCTTCAGCGGATCCCACGTCGGCGTCATGAGGTGTGTGAACGCACGGGATGCGACGTCGGCGAAGAATCGATCGGAGTCCGCGCCCATGGGATATCTCGCGTAGGAGTCGCTGAGCACGGCCTTGACCGCGTTGTCGGACGTGATCTGTGTGCCGTCTCCGGCGGTGAACGGACCTGCCACGGAGAGGGCGTCCGCGAGGACCATCGGGTCGATGGACATCACGCCGTCGAACTTCGATCCGTTCGTGTGCTGCCAGAGGTTCTGGAACAGCTCCGCCGTGGTCGGGAAGTCGGGCGTCATCGTGAAGTCCTGCGAGTGCCGATCCATCGTGGCGGGATACAGGGCGAGCGTCTCCGCCGGAAGCGAGGTGAAGGCCACGTTCTGCTTCCCGGCCTGGTAGAAGGTCGCGGAGCTCGCCTGGTCCATCAGCGCGAACTTGCCCTGGTCGACGGTGAGGATCATGCTCGCGGCGGGGTTGCCGCCCGTCGCGCGGATCTCGGCGTTGTTCTGGAAGATGATGAGGTACGTCCGGGGACCGTCGCCTCCTGCCATCTTCAGCAGCGTCGGCATGAGCTTCTGCACGCTCTGGAGCGCGGGACCGGTCTGGTCGATGAGCGTCAGGACCTGTCCGATTGCATCGTCGACGACGGGCAGCAGGTTCTTGCGGTCGATCCCGGCGATCTTCTGCTCGGCCTGCGCGAATGCGCCGTTGAGAGTCGGCAGGTCCTTCATCGCATCCTGGAACGGTGCGAGGTTGAACCCCCCGCCCACGAGCTTGATCTTGTCGGGCTGCAGGTTCGTGAGGAGCTTCATGCCGACCGGCACCGCGTCCTTCACGAGGATGTTGGTCGCCTCCGTCACGCCGCGGACCGCGGCGACGTTCTGCCCGACGAACGGCACCCGCGATCCGATCGACCACAACGGGCCCTGCACGGTCTTGTCCGCGTGCGTCGTCGCCGCGAGAGCGCGCGCCGACGAAGCCTGGATGGCGGCCTGGTCGCCCATCTTCACTTGCAGCGACATGAGCCCGAGCTCGTGCTTCGCTGTGGCGAGGTCGGCCTCGACGGACTTCGCCTGCTTGTAGAGCTGGTACGTCATCGCCCCGGCGACCGCTGCGAGGGCAAGCAGGAGCACGAAGGAGCCCGCGAGGATCCAGGGCCAGCGTCGGCGTCGGCGGCGAGGCGCATCCCCAGTCGCCTCGCGCCCGTTCTCAGAGGACACCCCTCGATGCTACGGGTTCGGTCCTGACATCGCGCCGTGAGCCAGGGCAGGGGATGCCGCAAGACGACGCAGAGGGCCCCGCATCCTCTCGGATGCAGGGCCCTCTGGAAGTCGCAGGACTTACTTGATGATCTTCGTCACCGTGCCGGCGCCGACGGTGCGGCCACCCTCACGGATCGCGAAGCCGAGGCCCTCCTCCATGGCGATCGGCTGGATCAGCTCGACCGTCATGTCGGTGGTGTCGCCGGGCATGACCATCTCGGTGCCCTCGGGCAGCGTGATGACGCCGGTGACGTCGGTGGTGCGGAAGTAGAACTGCGGGCGGTAGTTCGTGTAGAAGGGGTTGTGGCGGCCGCCCTCCTCCTTCGACAGGATGTACGCCGTGCCGTCGAAGTTGGTGTGCGGGGTGACCGAACCCGGCTTCACGACGACCTGGCCGCGCTCGACGTCGTCACGCTTGGTGCCGCGCAGGAGCAGACCACAGTTCTCGCCGGCCCAGGCCTCGTCGAGCTGCTTGTGGAACATCTCGATACCGGTGACGATCGTCTTCTGCGTCGGGCGCAGACCCACGATCTCGACCTCGGAGTTGATCGCGAGGGTGCCGCGCTCGGCGCGGCCCGTGACGACCGTGCCACGGCCGGTGATGGTGAAGACGTCCTCGATGGGCATGAGGAACGGCTTGTCCTTGTCGCGCACCGGGTCCGGGATCGACTCGTCGACGGCGTCCATGAGGTCGAGGATGGACTGCGTCCACTTCTCGTCACCCTCGAGGGCCTTCAGGCCCGAGACGCGGACGACCGGCGCGTTGTCGCCGTCGAAGTCCTGCGACGAGAGCAGCTCGCGGACCTCGAGCTCGACGAGCTCCAGGATCTCCTCGTCGTCGACCATGTCCGACTTGTTCAGCGCGACCAGCAGGTAGGGGACGCCGACCTGCTTGGCGAGCAGCACGTGCTCACGCGTCTGAGCCATCGGGCCGTCGGTGGCGGCGACCACGAGGATCGCGCCGTCCATCTGAGCGGCACCGGTGATCATGTTCTTGATGTAGTCGGCGTGACCCGGGGCGTCGACGTGGGCGTAGTGACGCTTCGGGGTCTCGTACTCGACGTGCGAGATGTTGATCGTGATGCCGCGCTGGCGCTCCTCGGGAGCCGAGTCGATCGACGCGAAGTCGCGCTGGACGTTGGTGGCCGACGGGTACTTGTCGGCGAGCACCTTCGAGATGGCGGCGGTGAGCGTCGTCTTGCCGTGGTCGACGTGACCGATCGTTCCGATGTTGACGTGCGGCTTGGTCCGCTCGAACTTGGCCTTGGCCACTTGGTCCTCCTCAGGACGTTCGTGTAGACGATCCGGGCACTGGTTTGCGACCGGTTCGCTACGGGGATTTCTCTAGCTTAGTAGAGGGTTCTGGTGAAGCAGTGTGAAGTTGTGTGACCGGGGGCCCCTCGACGAGCTCGGGGACCGAGGTGAGGGAACCCCCGGCGGACGATCACTCGCCCTTGGTCTTCTGGATGATCTCGTCTGCCACCGCGCGCGGGACCTCGGCGTAGCTGTCGAACTCCATGGAGTAGACGGCACGGCCGGAGGTCTTCGAACGCAGGTCGCCGATGTAGCCGAACATCTCGGACAGCGGCACGAGGGCACGCACGACCTTGACGCCCTGGGCGTCCTCCATCGACTGGATCTGGCCACGGCGGCTGTTCAGGTCGCCGATGACGTCGCCCATGTACTCCTCGGGCGTACGCACCTCGACGGCCATGAGCGGCTCGAGGATGACCGGGTTCGCCTTGCGGACGGCCTCCTTGAAGCCCATCGAGCCGGCGATCTTGAAGGCCATCTCCGAGGAGTCGACGTCGTGCGACGCGCCGTCCATGAGGATCGCCTTCACACCGACCATCGGGTAGCCCGCGAGGACACCGACGTTCATCGCGTCCTGGAAGCCCTGGTTGGTCGGCTCGATGTACTCGCGCGGGATGCGGCCACCGCTGACCTTGTTCTCGAACTCGTACGTCTTGTCGGCCGTGACCTCGAGGGGCTCGAGCGCGAACTGGATCTTCGCGAACTGGCCCGAACCACCGGTCTGCTTCTTGTGCGTGTAGTCGTGACGCTCGACGGTCTTGCGGATCGTCTCGCGGTACGCGACCTGCGGCTTGCCGACGTTGGCCTCGACCTTGAACTCGCGCTTCATGCGGTCCACGAGGATGTCGAGGTGCAGCTCGCCCATGCCCTTGATGACCGTCTGGCCGGTCTCGGCGTTCTGCTCGACGCGGAACGTCGGGTCCTCTTCGGCGAGCTTCTGGATCGCGAGACCCAGCTTCTCCTGGTCGGCCTTGGTCTTCGGCTCGATGGCGACCTCGATGACCGGCTCCGGGAACGTCATCGACTCGAGGACGACCTGGTTGGCGGCATCCGACAGGGTGTCACCCGTCGTGGTGTCCTTGAGGCCGATGACCGCGTAGATGTGGCCCGCGGTGACCGAGTCGACCGGCATCTCCTTGTTGGCGTGCATCTGGAAGATCTTCCCGATGCGCTCCTTCTTGCCCTTGGTCGCGTTGACGATCTGCGCGCCGGAGTCGAGGTGGCCCGAGTACACGCGGATGTAGGTCAGACGGCCGAAGAACGGGTGCGTCACGATCTTGAACGCGAGGGCCGTGAACGGCTCCTCACGGTCGGCGTGGCGCTCGATGATGATCTCTTCGTTCTTCGGGTCCTTCGCCTCGATGGCGGGGACGTCGAGAGGCGACGGCAGGTAGTCCACGACCGCGTCGAGCATCGGCTGCACACCGCGGTTCTTGAACGCCGAGCCGCAGAGAACCGGGTAGAGCTCGCCCGCGACGGTCATCTTGCGGATGGCGCCCTTGATCTCGGCGACCGTGAGCTCCTCACCGCCGAAGTGCTTCTCGAGGAGCTCCTCGTCGGACTCCGCGACCGCCTCGAGCAGCTGCTCGCGGTACTCGGCGGCCTTGTCGGCAAGGTCGGCCGGGATCTCCTGGATCTCGTACTTCGCACCCATGGTCACGTCGCCCTTGGCGTCGCCGGGCCACACGAGGGCACGCATCTCGACGAGGTCGACGACGCCGACGAAGTCGCTCTCCGAGCCGATCGGCAGCTGCAGCACGAGCGGCTTGGCCTTCAGGCGGTTGACGATGGTGTCGACCGTGAAGTAGAAGTCGGCACCCAGCTTGTCCATCTTGTTGACGAAGCAGATGCGCGGGACGTCGTACTTGTCGGCCTGGCGCCACACGGTCTCGGACTGGGGCTCGACGCCCTCCTTGCCGTCGAACACCGCGACGGCGCCGTCGAGGACGCGCAGCGAGCGCTCGACCTCGACCGTGAAGTCGACGTGGCCGGGGGTGTCGATGATGTTGATCTGGTTCTTGTTCCAGAAACAGGTGACGGCGGCCGACGTGATCGTGATGCCGCGCTCCTGCTCCTGCTCCATCCAGTCGGTGGTGGCAGCGCCGTCGTGCGTTTCGCCGATCTTGTGGTTGACGCCCGTGTAGAACAGGATGCGCTCGGTCGTCGTCGTCTTGCCGGCATCGATGTGCGCCATGATGCCGATGTTGCGGACCTTGTTGAGGTCGGTGAGCACTTCTTGTGCCACGGGGTGTCTTCCTTACGTTTCGTGTGAAAGTCCGAGGGATGCCGGCCGGAGAGGTCGTCTCCGGCCGGCATCCGGGTCGCTGATTACCAGCGGTAGTGAGCGAACGCGCGGTTCGACTCGGCCATCTTGTGCGTGTCTTCGCGGCGCTTCACCGCGGCACCCAGGCCGTTCGAGGCATCCAGGATCTCGTTCTGGAGGCGCTCGGTCATCGTCTTCTCGCGACGGCCCTTCGCGTAGCTGACGAGCCAGCGGAGGGCGAGCGTGTTGGCGCGGTGAGGCTTGACCTCGACCGGCACCTGGTAGGTCGAACCACCGACGCGGCGGCTCTTGACCTCGAGGGTCGGGCGGACGTTGTCGAGCGCCTTCTTGAGCGTGGCGACGGCGTCCTGGCCGTTCTTGGCCTCGACGCCGGCGAGGGCGCCGTAGACGATCGACTCGGCGAGCGACTTCTTGCCGTCGACGAGGATCTTGTTGACGAGCTGGCTCACGATCGGAGCGCCGTAAACCGGGTCGTTGGCGACCGGACGCTTCGGAGCGGGTCCCTTGCGAGGCATCTGACTCAGCCCTTCTTCGCGCCGTAGCGGCTGCGAGCCTGCTTGCGGTTCTTCACGGCCTGCGTGTCGAGCGCACCACGGATGATCTTGTAGCGGACACCGGGGAGGTCCTTCACACGACCGCCGCGGACGAGCACCAGCGAGTGCTCCTGCAGGTTGTGGCCCTCACCGGGGATGTAGGCCGTGACCTCGGTGCCGTTGCGGAGCTTGACACGGGCGACCTTGCGCATCGCCGAGTTCGGCTTCTTCGGGGTGGTGGTGTACACGCGGGTGCACACGCCGGCCTGCTGCGGGTTCGACTTCAGTGCGGGCGCCTTGGTCTTCGAGACCTTGGGCGACCGGCCCTTGCGAACCAACTGCTGAATGGTTGGCACGTTCTCTCCTATTTCGTGCTGCACGGTGACAGCGTCGTGGTTTCACCACAGATCCACCCGCGCGCAGGCTCGCGCTCATGAGGGTGGATATGCCGTGGGGGTGACCTGTTCGCAGGTCGTTCCCTGAGATGAGGCGCTTCTGCGACGTCATCCATGCCGGGGCACAGCGGACGGCGCGCTTGCGCACACGAAGTCAATGATACGCGTGCTCGGGCGTGTCGGCAAACGAGCGGCGGGATGGGGGTGCTACGCGCCCCGCGACCCGGCCGGCGCGCTGCGGATCAGCGGGTCAGGCGTCGACACGCGTGAGCCGCAGCTCCGCGTCGCCGAGGAGGAACCCCGCGCCGATCGGTCCGCTCCCGCCCTCGGCGAGCTCGGTCTCCCCTCCGTCGGCGGCGAGCACGGCGACGCCGTTCGTGGAGGCGAGGTCGGTGATCGTCCAGACGTCGTCACGACGCTCGAGGCGCGCGTGGGTCTTCGACATCGTGCGGGTCTCGTCCGCGATCGGGACGAGTTGCGCGTTCGGGAACCGCGGATCCTCGGCGGGACGGCGGCCCACGATGACGACGTCCGACGTCAGGTGGATGGGCGCCCCGAGCGGCGGAGTGAGCACCCAGCGCGGGCGGCGGCGCGGGGCGATGATCGTCTCGTCCGAGAACCCGTCGTCGGGGACCTCCGGCTCCGACCGCTGCGCCGAGACCGACGAGCGCGCCGACATCGGCGAGCCGAGCGCCGGCGCCCCCACCACGGCGGAGATCTCGCCGGACGTGTCGGTGAGATCGGCCGGGTCTGCCGGTTGCGCCCACGGACTCGACGAGCGCGTCGGGATGGGCGCGGTCGGGACGCTGCTGATGGGCGCGCGACGCGGACCGGGAGCGGCGGCGGACGACGTCGTCCCGACGATCTGCGCGTCGTCGGAGTCCTCGTCGAGATCAGCGTCGTGCGACGACTCCGGCGCCGACGCGGCGCGGGGCGCGAAGGCAGGGGCGGGAGGTGCGAAGGGCATGGCCGGCTGCTCGGTCGGCGGCTCGCTCGTGGAGGATTCCGCAGGCGGAGTGAACGCGGCGTCGCTCGGCGCCGACGGGCTGAACGCCGAGACGGGCGCCGCGGCCGGGGACGGCACGGCGGAGGCGGGCGCGACGGAAGCGGGCGCGGCCGGGACGGGCGCGGCCGGCGCGGGGGGCGCCGGTGAGAACGAGAGCGCGGGCGCACCGGCATCCGTCCCGCCGATGCGGGCGTCGAGATCAGCGTTGGCCGTCCTCATCGAGCCGCGGCCGGGGCCGCCGAGCCAGCGCGCCGGACCCCACGCGAGAACGCTGAACCACACCAGGGTGAGGAGCACCGCGAGCACCGTCATGCCGGCGCCGAAGCCGAACGAGACGTTGATGCGGTAGTAGGCCATGATCGAGACCACGAGGAGGGCGATCCAGCCGATCACCGGGATGAGGGCCAGCAGGATGAACCATCCGGAGTACCCGCCGAGCTCGAGCAGGGTGAAGCCGTTGAGGAATGGCACCCAGGCCTTCCACCCCTTCTCCCGCGCCTTCCGGAAGACGGTGGAGAGCGCGAGACCCATCCAGACGTAGGCGGCCACGCCGACTACGAGGTCGACGGTGAGGGCCGCGGTGTAGGCGGAATCGTTCATGTCGTCGGACGCCGAGTCTCGGCGTCGTCTCCTCTCGGGTCCGGCGCGGTGCGTCGGGGACGCACGAATGAAGACAACGATACGGCCGCGCGGAGCCGGCGCCACACCGAGTGACGTGCGCCGAGCGCCCGGCGCTCGGCATCGACGATGCTCCAGAACGCCGCGGCGTCCGCGGCATCCGGCTCGGCGTCCGAGAAGACCGCGCGGTCGGCGTCCGTGGCGAGCGCGGTCGCTCCCGCGGTGGGGATCAGGGATGCGGCGACCTCCATGCGGGTGCGCGCGCCGGGGCGCGGCATCCCGTAGTCGACGGCCGTGTCGACGAACTCGTCCCATCCGCCGCTGAACCGCGAGCGCGTCTCGCCGGCGCGGCGCCGCCCGCGCCGGCGCCCCGCCTTCGTGGCGATGACCGCGAGGAACGGCCCCGCCAGGATCGCGAGGACGAGAGCCGCCCCGCCCGCGATGCGCAGCGCCGCCCACAGCGACTCGAAGTCGGGGCCGTCGTCGCGCTGCGCGTCGGAGTTCGCGGCGTCGTGCTGCGCGGGGTCGGGCGGCACGACCTCGTGGGCCGTCTCGGGACGGACTTCGGTCGGGTTCTCCGGGTCGCGTTCGCGCAGGGTCGTGGCGTCGAGGCCGTTCTCGTGCTGAGGGGTGGCGTCGACCGCGACCCACGTACCGTCGCGGTCCTGCACCTCGGTCCACGCGGAGAGGTCTCCACCCGTGCACACCCCTCCCCCGCAGGCGGGGAGGTCGTTGCCCGTCAGCCGGACGCCGACGACCACGCGGGCCGGGAATCCGAGGGCCTGGGCGACGAGGGATGCGGCGACCGCGAACTGCTCGTCATCACCCACCGCGGCTACAAGAGAGGCATCGGCAGACGATCCGTCCGCCGCCTGCGTTGCGGCGGCCTGGTTCGCGCGATCGAGGAGTGCGCGGAACAGCGCGTCGACGCGGGCCAGCGAGTGCCCTGCGGTGCTCGGCTGGAAGACGTAGTCGGCGCCGAGCGGCTTCTCCCAGGCGGCGCCGGTCTCGGGCACCGCGAGCGCGTGGCTGAGATAGCCGCGAGCGCGCAGACGGTCGATCAAGGTCTTGAGGCCGGTGCCGTCGTGCGCGACGCGCTGGCGCGAGATCCAGTCGGTGACGCTCTGCGGCAGGGCGACGGCGGGTCTCGCCCCGGACGATTCGAGCGACTCCAGCGCTCGGGGTGCCGTCACGGTCGCGGTGAGGTCGTAGACGTCTCCCTCGCGCAGCGTCGCCGTGTCGACCGCGCCGGCCGTCGCCGCGGAGTAGTAGAACGCGTCGGCGAGGCCGCCGGCATCCTTCGACCCGGTGAAATCGACGCGCTCGAGCGAGCCGAACGTCGGCAGCCAGATGCCGCGGAGTCCGGCGATGTCGATGCGGACGGTCGACGGCGTGCCGGGATCGGGCTGCCGCGCGTCGGCGACGCGGGTGAAGAGCCCCCCGTCGGCCGCCACCCGGTACTCCGTGCCGTCGTAGTCGGTGAGCGTCGCGATGCGGATGCGGTCGGGCATCGGCCCGGACACGGCGTCGACGCTGAAGAGCGGTCGGGAGAAGGAGGCGTCGGCGAAGTGCGTGCGGTAGTCGCTGAGCGGGCTGACCGATCGGCGGATGACCTCCTCGGGGCCCGTCGCGCTGCGCAGCACCTCGCGCGTGCGGCCTTCCGCGACGAGCGGCGTCAGCGCGCTGCCCGCGACGACCGAGACCACGACCATCGTGGTCGCGAGCGCGGCGCGCCGGGCGCCGGCGGCCGAGCCCCGTCGCGCCACCCGCACCCCGCTCGCGTCCGCCGCCCGCAGCAGCGCCGCGCGGCGCAGTTCGCGCGTCCGCCACGACAGCCACGCCACGGAGACCATGAGGACGAGCGCTCCGACGAAGAGCTCGCGCGGCGCGGGGACGGCGAGCGGTCCGAGCCGGATCGTCGCGCTCGCGACGGGGGCACCGAAGAGGAGGCCGAACGCGGACATCGCGATGGCGGGCGCCGTCGCCCACGTGCTCGCCGCATCCGGCCGCCACGCGAGGGTCAGCGCACCGAGTGTGCCGACGAACAGCACGGCGAGCACGGGGACGAGGAGGTCCCGGTACGACCCCACGGGAAGGTCGACGGTCAGGAGGTCCTTGAATCCCGTCGACACTCCGGTCGCCGTCGCGCGGAGCGAGTCGAGGACGCCCGCCGGCGTCGGCTCCGGCGGCACGGCCACGACGATCGAGAGGACGGCGAAGAGCCCCGCCGCGGCGAGGACGGTCGCCCATGCGGGCCAGCACAGCACCCGGGCGACCGCCGCCAGCAGGAACGCCCCGGCGACGCCGGCGACGGCGACCCGCAGATAGGCGGGCGCGCCCTGCGCCCCGTGGGTGAGGACGCCGTAGATCGGCGCCGCGGCGAAGGCCGCGAGGGCCGCGCAGACGAGGACGTACAGGCTCCCCATCCCGACGATCCTCCCGCGCAGCCGCGACAGGTCGAGGCGGGGCGTCCGCGTCGCCGGGGCGGTCACGTCTGCGCTCCCCGCGCGAGGAGGCCGGCGAGGTCGTCGAGCACGCCGACCGTCAGCACCGTCAGGGCGCCCGTCGGTCGGCGGCGCGGGTGCGCGCGCTCGTCGCACACCACCGCGACGACCGCGGTGTCGATCGGGAACGCGAGGGCGGCGCGGCGCAGGCGCTCGACGGAGACGGTCGATCCGCACACGATGAACGCGAGCGAGAGGTCGGGCATCGTCTCCACGACGAGCCGGCAGACGTCCTCCAGCGGCATCGTCCGCTCGAGCGCGGAGACCTGCGAGAAGCCGTCGAGGAGCGTGCGGGGCGTCGGCGCGGAGAGCGACCGGATGGCCCGCATCCGCCCCTGGGCGACGCGCGGGATCTCCGCTCCGGACACGACATCGAGGTCGCGTCCCTCCCGCACCGCCTGCACGGAGAGGGATGCGGCGACCGACACCGCGAGCTCGAACTCGCCGTCGGCCGTCTGCTCTGAGCGGGGGTCGCCCCAGAAGTAGTCGCGCTCCGCGAGGCTCAGGACGACCGCCAGTCGCGAGCGCAGCGACTCCTCGAACTGACGGACCATCAGCTGCCCGGTCTTCGCCGTGGACTTCCAGTGGATCTGACGCCGCGCATCCCCCGGGACGTACTCGCGGATGGCGTGGAAGGAGATGTCGGAATCGACCAGGCGCCTGCTCGCGCTGCCTTCGAGGTCTCGGACGAGACCGGCGCTCGTGGCCGGCACGGCGACCGTGCGGGGGTGGACGTACAGCTCGTGCATCTCGTCCCACTCGCGTTCGCGGCGCACGAGCCCGACCGGGTCGGTGCGGATCGTCACCGCAGGTCCGACCGGGATCACGCCACGGCGGAGCGCCGGGATCGACACGGTCCGCGACAGCCGCTGACCCGGTCGCAGCAAGGGGACCGCCACCTCGACGAGCCCGTCGCCGATCGGCAGGTCGACGCGTCCGGGCAGCGCCGTCGTGCGCGCGGCGTTGCGGACCCGCAGCTCGGCATCGACGCTCGTGCCGGCGACGACCCGATCGTGCGCGACGTGCAGCGCCACGTCGTACCCCCGCGCCCCGAACAGGAACGGCACCGAGAGGATGAGGAGCACGAGCGCCGAGAGGGCCGCGACGATCGCCTCGACCCACCCGAAGGCGAGGCCCGCGGCAAGGCCCGCCGTCACCGCGACGATCACGAGCCATCCCGCCGGGGCGACCGTCGCGCCGACCTCACGGGCGCCGCGCGCGGCCGCATCCGTCCCCCGGCCCCACGCCGCCGCGACCGCGATCGCCGCGCGCACGAGCGGGGCACGGCGCGCCGTCACGCGGGCGTGCACCGTCGTCTCGGCGACGGCCGTGCGTCCGGCCGTCGTCGTGCGGGTCGTGGGAGCGGTGGGGATCGTCATCCGCGTTCAGACACGCTTTCGCGATGCGTCGGCGGCGCGACGTCGAGGAGGACGCGGCCGACGACGGCCTCCGGCGTCACGCCGTCGAACTCGGCCTCGGGATGCAGGATCAGCCGGTGCGACAGCACCGCGGTCGCGAGCGCCTTCACGTCGTCGGGCGTCGCGTACGTGCGGCCCTGGGACGCCGCCC
The DNA here is from genome assembly GCF_030315975.1 of Microbacterium candidum. Taxonomy (GTDB): domain Bacteria; phylum Actinomycetota; class Actinomycetes; order Actinomycetales; family Microbacteriaceae; genus Microbacterium; species Microbacterium candidum. Next base: position 203,806 of record NZ_JASXSZ010000002.1, read on the forward strand.
GCGCGCGCGTCGCGCGGGTGAGCGCGAGGGCACCCCGGATGCTGACCCCCAGGCGCACCTGCTCGGCCGAGCGAGTCGCATCCACCATCCGCGCGATGTAGTCGAGGACCAGCGGATCGACGTAGACCTCCTGGGCGAGCTCCGCCATTCCGACGAGGGCGTCCGGGGTGATGACGGCCGCCAGATCGGCGGTCGGGATCGCCGCTCCGCCGAGGATGCGGAGCGTCGCGGCGTGGTCGGGGTAGCCGAGCGAGGTGCGCAGGAGGAATCGGTCGAGCTGCGCCTCCGGGAGCCGATACGTGCCCGCCTGCTCGACGGGGTTCTGCGTCGCGATCACGAGGAACGGGCTGCCGACCGGGCGGGTGATCGCGTCGACCGTGACGCGACCCTCCTCCATGACCTCGAGGAGGGCGGCCTGCGTCTTCGGGCTCGCCCGGTTGATCTCGTCGGCGAGGACGACGTTCGCGAACACGGGGCCCGCGTGGAACTCGAACTCCCCTGTCTTCTGGTCGTACACGGTGATGCCGGTGATGTCGCCGGGCAGCAGATCGGGGGTGAACTGGATGCGGGTGTTCGTGCCCTCCACGGACTGCGCGAGGGCGCGTGCGAGCGAGGTCTTGCCGGTGCCGGGGACGTCCTCCAGCAGCACGTGGCCTTCGCTCAGCATCGCCGTGAGGACGAGCTCGACGACGTGGCGCTTGCCGATCACCGACTGCTCGACGTTGTCGGCGAGCTGCCGGAAGGTCTGGGCGAACCAGGTGGCCTGCTCCTGGGCGATGGTCATCAGTGCTCCGTGGGGTGTGTCAGGGGGTCGGATTCGGGTTCGGGCTCTGCCCGGAGTTCGGGTCGCACGTGCCGCCGAACGTGGCCGCCGCGGGTGCGAGGCCCCAGTTCTGCGCGGTCCAGTCGACGGTGACGGCGAGCCCTGCGACGCGCACGGCGCCGACCGGCACGTCGCCGCTCGCAGGGATCGTCAGCTGCTTGCCCTTGGCGTCGTAGTAGGCGACCGCGGTGCGGTCCACGGTGATCGCGGCGAGGCCGGAGCTCGTGGCGCTCGCGCCCGTCGACGACGTCGACACCCCGAGCGGGGAGCCGCCGACGCACACGGACACCGACCACTTCGCCCACACCTGGTACGGCGCGCTCCCGGCTCGCGCGGTCACCGGCACCCACGCGGTCTGTGTGCCGAGCGTGCTGTTGACGAATCGCACCTGGATACCCGGGTCGCGGTCGAAGACGGGCGACGGCGGGGAGTTCGCCGCGACCCAGCCCTGGAAGTCGGGCGCGCTGTTGTGCGGCACGGGCTGCGCCGAGGTCGGCGCATCCCTGATGAGCCACTGCGCGATGCCCTGGCCGATCTGCGGGGCGGGAGCGACTTGGAAGGTGTACCCGCTGGGCGGCTGCGTCTGCACCGCGTTGATCGACGCCGTCGTCTCGACGCGGCCGAACATCTGCCCCTGGAACCAGGACTCGGCGCACAGCCGGAACGTGTACCTCGACCCGGCCGGGAGCGAGCGGAACACCGCGGTCGAGCCGGTCGCCGACACCTCGCACGTCTGGCCGTCACGGACGATGCCGTACTGGGTCGTCGCGCCGTCGCCGCCCTGGGCGGCCGTGCCCGACGCCGTGACGTCGACGGTGTCGTCGGCGTTCGAGGTCATCGACAGGTTCAGCTGCGGAGACGTGGGCGCTCCGATGCCGTTCGCGTACACGGTGCGCGAGGCCCCCGACGGCGACCCGCCGAGGCCCGGCGGCAAGCCGAAGCGCGAGTAAGGCGTGACAGTGATCGGCGTCGGGGAGTTGGAGCCGACACGGTACTGCGCGACGGTCACCGCCGTGTCGCTGCGGCGCACCTGCACCTGGGTCGTGTCGCCGGTCGGACTCGTGATCTGCAGCGACCCGGTCTGGCTCGGGTCGATGCCGGAGATCGTCAGCGACACGATGCCGCCGGCTCCCGAGGTGACGACCGGCGACGCGGTCACATCGGCGGGTGCGCCCGGTGTCGCGTACGCCCACGCCGTGGTGGTGACGGCGCTGCGCGATTCGCCGACGTCGTTGACCGCGGTGGCCGCATATGTCCGCTCCTCGCCGTTGGGAGCCGAGATCGGCGGGCAGACTCCGGAAGGCGAGCACGTCGCGACGACCTGTCCGAGGTAGCGGATCGCGAAGCCCGTCAGCGCCGGGTAGGCCAGGCGCGCATCCCCCGGGTCGACGCGGAGCGTCACGGTGCCGTCGGCGTACGCCGTCTGCGTGAGCGCGGCCGGCGCCTTCGGGAAGCCCTGCAGATCGAGGAGGATCTGTCCGTCGCGTTCGCCCGCCGTCACCCGGCCCTGGGCGTCTCGGAGGACGAAGGATGCCGCGCACGTCTGGCCCGGCGCATCCGGACTCCACGACGCCTGGATGCTGTTCGCCGACGCCGGGGCGAAGGTGACCCCGACGCACGAGGCCGACGCACTCGCGGAGACGACCTGCAGCGGGGTGTGCGGCAGCGGGTTCACCTCGCCCGTCGCGCCGACGACGGAGAACGTGCACGACGCCCCGGTGCCCTCGGAGCAGCGCGCGGTCGCGGTGCCGCCCTGCGGCAGCGTGCTGGGAGCCGCGCCCACGCGCAGCACGAGACGAGCGGGAGCGACGCCGGGGTGACTCGTGACCGAGATGACCGCGGCATCCTCTGCCCCCGGCACCGCCGAATCCGATCCCGTGACGGTGAGCACCGTGCCCTTCAGCACGACGGTGAACGACGGCCCGGGCGGCGTCACCGCGTAGGCGATGTGCTCCCAGTCGGTGCGCCCCTGCCACGACGTCATCGTCTTCAGGTCGTACGTGACCGTCTCCCCCGGGCCCACCACGACCGCGGCGGCGCGCAGTTCCGGCTGCGGCGCGAGCGCGCGGATGCGGATCGGCACGGAGAGGTAGCTCCAGTCCGGGTGCCCGGAGCCGATCCCGACGACGCGGACGGGCACGATGCACGCGTCCTGCCACGGCGCGCCCTCGCCCGCGTCGTAGCGGATCGTGGTGCCGCCGGTGCGGACGCAGGCCGCGCCCTTGCGCGCACCGCTCGGCGCGACGTCGGCGCCCACCTCGAGCCGTCCGCCGGGCGGGATGCCGACGAGGGATGCCATGTCCCACGACACCGACGACTTCTCCGCGACGTCGGGGAAGCGCGCATCCGGCTTCAGTGCGAGCGTCACGTCGTCGATGCCCGGGATGCGCAGGAAGCCGTACGTGGTCACGGTCGCGCCGGAGGCAGCCGTGCCGGTGAGGGCGAAGGGGATGACCCGGGCCGGCGCGGTCGCAGGCCCTCGCAGGCGCGTCCCCTCGACCGTCACGCCGTCGGGCGACCCCCACAGGCTGAGCGTGAGGCGGCGCACGTCACCGCCCGACCACGACACCTTCCCCGCGACGACGTCGACCCCCGTGGTGAAGCGGTCGCGGTTCTCGGCGGTCAGCACCGTGTCGGTGACGATCGGATAGTCGGGAACGGCGTCGCGTACGACCTTGACGACGATGAGACCGCGCGCCGTGTTGCCCGTCGAGCTCTGCACGTCGTAGAGGAAGGACATCGTCCCCGGCGACAGTCCGGCCGAGATCTCGATGTCCGTGCGCGACATCGTGCCCAGCAGCGCCTTCTCGCGCGCGTACTCCGGGTTCGGGGACCCGTCGATGAGGGTCTCCGGGACGTCCGGGCGGACGGCGACGAGATGCAGCGTGCCGCCGGTCGGGTCGACGTCGTTCGCGAGGGGGCTCACCCTCGCGACGTTGGTCGCGCCGGTCTGGATCTCGACGTAATCGGTGAACGTGACCGGGCTCGGGTTGGCCTGGGCATCCAGCACGCCCACGCGCGCGGTCGCGGTGCCCGTCATCCCTTCGCTGTCGACGACCTGGTACGTGAACGACACCTGCCCGTGGAATCCGGGGACGCTCGCGTACACGAGCGACTCGCCGTCCGCCGACAGGGTCGCGGAACCGCTCGAGGGCTGTGTGAGCACGCGGTCGAGGGAGACCGCGTCGCCGTCGGGGTCGACGCCGAAGGAGGTGAACGGGATGGTCGTCGTCTCGCCGCTGAGCACCCGGCCCTCGAGCGTCCGCGGGCGCGGCGCCCTGTTGTCCTTGTCGGAGATGACCGTCACGTGCACGGTGGCGGTGTCCGCGAGCGCCGGATTCCCGGCCGCGTAGATGGAGTAGTCGACGCGGTACTCGCCGGGGGTCGACGGGGCGAGGTAGCGCAGCATCCGCCCCGCCGCGAACGCGAGCGCGGTGGATGTCGACGAGTGCACGGATGCCGGGTTCAGTGTCACCGTCCCGCCCGCGGCGGCGACGTCGTTGTCGAGCACCGGGATGTCGACCTGCGCACCGGCGCGGACGACCACATTGTCGTCGACCGCGATGGGCGCGAGCTCGGGCGCGGGCGGCAGCAGCGTGACGCTCGCCTCGCCCTCGATGCGCGCGCCCTGGTCCTCCGTCCCGTCGGAGACGACGTAACGGACCGTGCCGAGGGCGCCCGGCTCCCCGGTCGACGTCGTGCCCGTGATGCGCAGGTAGCGCTGGCCGACGACATCGACGGACAGGCTCGCACCCGGCTCTGCCGTCGTGCGGATGTCGCTCAGGAGCAGCACGCGGTGCGTGGGGTTGGTCACCGCCGCCAGCACGTCGACCGTGACGTCCTGCGTGGGGTGGACGAACGCCACCACGGGCGCCGTCGCGAGCTGGGCGGGCGCGCCCTTCGGCAGGAGTGTCACCCGTACCGTCGCGCTCGCGTCGGTGATGCCGTCGGACACCGTATACCCGATGCGGTATATGCCCGGCGCATCCGCGGTGAGATCGAAGGTGGTCGCCCCGGCTGTGGGTACGGCCTGGGCACGAGCGTCGTCGAGCACGTGGACGGCGGTGAGCGTCAGCCGTCCCTGCGTGCCGGTCACGTGAGGGGCGACGTCGATCGTGAGACCGCCGCCCTGGGTGTCGGTGACAGCGAAGGAGGATGCGGCGATCCGGGGCTGCGGCGCGATGCGCACGGCGAGCTGCTTGGTGGATGTGCGCCCGTGCGTGTCCGCGACGGTGACCGTGAGTTCGACGATCTGCGGAGCCGTCTGCGACGCATCCGGGTACTGGTAGACGACCTGTCCCGCCGGCGTCGCGGCGACCGAACCGGCGCCCGACGGGTTGTCGACCGACTCGAGCAGCAGCGGGTCCCCGTCCGGGTCGACCCATCCGTCGAGGACCGGCACCGAGACGGTGCCGCCGGGGGCGACCTCGGGAGACGGCCACGTCGCGAGGCATCCGGGCACCCCGCACCATTGCGGAGCGGTGTCCTGCCCGTCCGGAACGACGGTGAGGGTCACGGTCGTGGGCTGCGAGTACAGGCCTCCTCCCTGCGCCGTTCCGTCCGTGACGCGGTAGTGGAAGGTCGCGGTGCCCTGCGCACCGGGGGCGACCTGCACGGCGAGCCGCTGCCCGTTGTCGGTGATGGTCAGCGATCCGAAGCCCGGGTCGAGCCCGGTCACGCTCGCCGGATCGATGCTCAGCACATCCTCGTTGGGGTCGTGGTCGTTCAGCAGCACCGGCAGGGTCGCGAGGCGCCCTGCGCGCACGCCGAACCGGTCGGGCTCGGCGACGGGCGGGCGCGGGTCGATGACGACGCTCGCCTTCTCCGCCGTCTGCTGCGTCTGCGGCGTGCGGCGCTCGTCGAGACTCCAGTCCTGGCTCGACGGCAGCAGCGCTCCCGTGCGCCCGTTCCACACCCACCCGCTGCGGGTCTCATTCAGGATGAGACTCGACGCGGAGGCGCTGAACACCGGCTTGCGGTCGCCGTCGAGCGTCGCCGAGCCGTAGGACAGCTCCGACTCCCCCGCATCCGATCGCCACAACGTGCCGGAGGTGCGCCCGAGCCAGGCCGCGTGCACGATGCCGTCGAACACCACCGGCCGTGCGGGGGTGCCGAGATCGCGCGTGCCGCCGCCGGCCGCCCGCGTGGGCTTCGACCCGTCCACGGGGAGCCGGATGAGTCCGGCGTCGTCGGCGACCCAGGCCGCCTCGCCCTGCGACGAGGCCCGCGCGGGGGCGACGTCGCCGACGAGGGCGAGGGATGCGGGACCGTCGGCGCCGCGCCGCCATGTATGACGACCGTCAGAATCGATGAGGAACCACACGCCGTCGGTCGCGGTGAGGGCGAGCGTCGCGCCGGATGCCGGGGGCAGCGGCACGCGGTCGCGTCCCTGCACCTGGCCCGAGCCGATCGCATACCGCTCGACGACGTGATCGGACGGCGAATAGGCGAACAGCGTCCCGCTGTCATCGAGGGCGATCGCGGCGGCCGTAAGGGGCTTGGCATCCGCGCCCCCGACCTGCACGGGTGCCGCTCCCCCGAGGACGCCCGCCCAGACGGTGCCGCTGTCGGTGCGGTACGCGACCCACTGGCCGGCGGTGGCGACCTCAACGGTGCCCGGCGGGGTCGACGGCGCCGCACGCAGTGCCTCGTCGTCGAGGTTCGCGGGAAGGGACGCGTCGATGCGGGTGAGCTTGCCGAAGCTCTCCGAGAACAGGAACGCGCTGTCATCGGTCTGCGCGACCGCCGACGGGTTGGCGACCTCGCGCACGGTGTCGAGCTCGCCGATCGCGGTGTTGACGCGCGCGTAGTGGCGACCCGAGCCGGTCTGGAGCGCCCAGACCGCCGTCTCGGCGGGCGGCGTGCGCTTGGCGTCGAGACCTGGCCACACGACGCTCACGACGACGACGGACGCGATGACCGCTGCGCCCGCGATGAACGCCGCGATGGTTCCCCGGCGGCTCATCCGATCCACCGCCCGGTCGCTCGACCCCGCCGCCCGGTCATTCAGCCCACCGCCTGCAGCCACACGGCGATCGCAGCGCCGATCGCGAGGACGAAGCCGGCGGCGGCGACGACGGCCCACGGCCAGACGGGCTTGCCCGCCGGCGTCGGCGTCACGGTCGTCGCATCCTCGTCGCGCGCCTGGCTCGCGACCCCCGCCGGCTCGCTCGTACGACGGGAGGTCGTATGCTCGACGGTCGAGCGGATGGCGCGGGGCGATGCATCAGCGAAGTCCACCTTCGCCGCTTCCGGAGCCCATTCGTCCACCGCGACCTCGATGGGGGTCTGGGCGAGCCCGAGCACGCGCTGCACGTCGCGCAGCGCTTCCGCGAACGCGAGCGCCGTCGGGTAGCGGTCGGCGGGGTCGCGTGCGAGGGACGCCGCGAGGACGGCCTGCAGCTCGTCGGGGACATCGGGGCGCGGGATGCGGGGATACGCGGCGCGCAGGATGCGGCGGCGCAGCTGGTCGCGGGAGTTCTGTCCCGCCTCCGGCCGCTCGAACGGGCTGTGTCCGGCGAGCAGCGAGTAGACCGTCGCGCCGAGGCTCCACACCTCGCTCGCCACGGTGCCGGGCGTGTCCTCCGACACCACCTCGGGCGCGCTCCACGGCACGCTCATCGCCAGGATCTCGTCGCCCTTCGTGGGGGTGAGCGCGGCCGAGATGCCGAAGTCTGCGAGCACCGGCACCCCGAAGCTCGTGATGAGGATGTTGCTCGGCTTGACGTCGCGGTGGATGAGCCCGGCTCGGTGCGCTGACTCCAGCGCGCTCGCCATCTTCACGCCGATCGACAGCACCTCGTCGACGGGGATGCGCTCGTGCCGGTACCGCTGCGCGAGCGAGCCGGGGCAGAACTCCATGACGATGTAGGCGCGCCCGTCGGCGGAGATCCCCGCCTGGTAGACGGTCACGATCGACGGGTGCGCGGACAGGTGCGCGAGGACGTCGGCCTCGGAGTTGAACATCCGCAGCAGTTCGGGGTCGCGCACATCGCTCGGAAGCACCTTCACGGCCACCGCGCGCCGGGGCATGTCCTGCTCGTAGAGGAAGACGTCGGCGAAGCCTCCCGATCCGAGCGGCCGCACGTAGGCGAGCCCTGGCAGGACCGGGGGCGTGGACGGGAGTCGTTTCGGCATCGAACCCCCGACATGCGTGCTGGTTGCGCCCCAGCGGACCATGGCGGGGCCCGACCATGGTAACAAGCGCGCCTGACGCGGTGAATCCGGCGGTGGATGGCGCAGTTCCGCGATCTGACGCAGCCCGCGGGCTACCGTTGTCCTGTGGAGCGTTCGCTCGATACCCAGGTCAGCCAGGCCGTCGACGCCTGGCTGCGCTGGCTGCCCCGCTGGCAGCCCGCGACCCACCGCGGCCGTGTCGCGCCCTGCCGGCTGTGTCTCGGCTCCCCGGTGCTGTCGGCCGCAGGACTCGGGGCCGATGTCCCGCACGCGGTGCAGCACGGTCTCTCCGTGCGCGTGAAGACGATCGTGGACCGCGCCGTCGCGGACTACACGTCGCGCAACCTCCCCATGCTGCAGGCCGAGCTCGACCAGCAGGCCGCGCGCAATCGCGCACGCAGCTACCGTCCGGCCGAAGACCTCGACCCCGAGTTCGAAGGACTCCCGCTCGATCCCGACCCGGTTCCCGGTGCGCCGTTCCTCTTCACCCTCTCCGGCCTCGCGGCGGAGGCGGACGCGGATGTCCCGGCCCTCCCGCCGCTGACCGAGGAGGCGAAGGCGGCGCTCCGGCAGGAGGTGGGCCTCGCCGACGACTACGCCAACATGGTGGGGCGCGAGATCTGCTCGGTCTTGCTGCACCACCGCCTCCGCATCCAGACGGCCGTCGCCGAATACGTCGAGCCGCAGATCTCGGCGATGCTCGAGGAGCTCACGCGCTCCCTCGACGCACCGTTCGATCCCGGCGCCGACGGCGGGTTCGACGGGCTCTGATCCGCACTCTCCTCGTCGAGCTTCCGCACGCGGCGCCGACAGCGTCGAGGGTCTCCGAGCCCGGCCCCCCTCGCCGACTTGCGGCAAATGGCGGGATACGTGTGGGCGATTCGCGCATTTCGCCGCAAGTGGGCGACGGACCGTCGTCACTGCGGGCGCTGCGCGCATTCGACGGCACGTGGACGACGGGGTGTCGTCACTGCGGGCGCTTCTCCCACGGCCAGCGCGGACGCCCCGCATGCGTGCGCACCAGGGCGATGCCCGCCCAGCCGGCGATGAGCGCCGCGCCGAACACAACGGCGCCGTACCAGGTCGTAGCGAGGTGCCCCACCGTGCCGATCGCCGCTGCCGGGTCGGCGCCGACGATCATGGCGACCAGCCCGACCCCGACGAGATACGCGAGGAAGGTCACGAGGGCGACGATCAGCGCACCCCAGAACGACGGATGCGGCACCCGCACGAACGCCCACAGGGTGATCGCGAACGCGGCCGCCGCGAAGACGGGCCCGAAGATGCCGGGATACTGCCCGAAGCCCGGCGTCGAGATGACGTCGGTGTTGGTGGCGAGGCTCGTCATCCCGAGGCCGAAGATCAGCAGGGCGACGAAGCCGAGCAGGGAGAAGGCCAGCGCGACGGGCGGTCGCACCGGCCCCGCGCTGCGCGCGTCACCGGCCATGACGCCAGCCTAGGCGCATGGGCACGGCTCCGTGGGCCTACGGCACGACGAGCTGCGGGCCCGCCTCGAGCGTGCGCTCGTACTCGCGCTGCGCCTCCAGATTCTGCGCCGTGACCCGCTTCCCGCGGGCCGCAGCCCATCCGCCGAACCACATCGTGAGCTCCCGCGCGATGATGAACGAGGAGACGCCCATCAACGTCAGGAACAGCGTGTTCACGTTCATGCGCGCCACGTCGGCCGAGGTGAGCAGCCAGAACTGGCCGTTGGTCACGGTGAGGATGCCGCCGAGCGCATATCCGCCCCACGTGATGAAGCCGACGAGCAGACCCCAGATCGCCCAGTGCGCCCAGCGGCCGCGATTGATGATCGCGCCGAGCAGCCAGAAGGCGAAGAAGAACACGACGACGGGCGTCCAGAGGGCCCACGAACCGAGCAGGTTGAGGAGCTGCTGCACGTAGCCGTCGGTACTGCCGTGGTCCATCAGGAACCACTTCGCCGACAGCACACCGACGAACAGCACCGCGAACGCGGCGGCGGCGACGAGCCCGATGCCGCCGGCGGCGGCGCGGTTGCCCCGGGGGCGGGGCGATTCGGGCGCCTGCACGAAGATCGGCTGCGGCGTCGGCGGATACGCGACGGTCGCAGCTGCCGCGGCGGCTGCTGCGGGCTCGGCCTGCGCAGCCGCAGGCTCGCTCGCGGTGACGGCTGCCGCCTCGGCCGCGGGCTCTGCAGCAGCGGGCTCGGTCGCAGCCGGCTCCGGCGCGGGCGTGGCCGCCGGTGTGTAGGCGAGGGATGCGGCCTCCGGCGACTCCCACGGGTCGGGCTCGGCGGCAGGCGCGCCACCGGTGCTCGCGGGCTCGGATGCGGTGGGCTCTTCGTCGGGGGTCGCGTTGTCGGCGGATGCCGACTCGGAGGAATCGGATGCGGCGCCCGCTCCGGCGGCGGCGGCGGATGCCAGCCCCTCGTGGGCGCTGCCGACGACGTCGTCGACGCCGTTCGGCTCTTCGATCGGCTCGCCGACGGGCGGCTGGGGGTCGCTCATTGCGGTGCTCCTCACGCGGGGAATGGCCTTCCCGCACGTGCGAGGGTAGTACGCGGCCCCGACACCGTCCCGGAGGCGTGCCGCGCGAGTGCGCAACCCGCCGGTCCCCTTCCGTCCCGGCGGAAGACGGATGCGGATACGGTGAGGCCATGCAAGGGCGCATCGGACTGCGGGCGGCCATGACCGCGGCATCCATCCTGATCGTGGCTTTCGCCGTCGTGCTCGTCAGCTGCGCGCCCGAGCCGTCGCCCGCGAAGCCCGGCGCGGCGGTCACGTCCTCGACCTCTCCGCGGGCGACATCCACGTCGACGCCCACACCCAGCCCGTCGACGACCGCGATCGCGATGCCGACGGACTGCCGCGCCATCCTGTCGTCCGGGGTCCTCGCGCAGCTGAAGGACGTCCCGCTGAACGATCCGGCGTTCGGGAAGTCGGGTGTCGTCGACGGCGGCCTCGTGTGCATCTGGGGCTCCCCGAAGGCCGACACCACGAACCTCACGACGAAGATCACGCGCGTCGCCCGGGGCGCTGCGCTCGACATGCTGAACGGCCTCGTGGCGCAGGGATTCACCTGCTACACGCCCGATCAGGGCACGCGCTGCGAGAAGACCTGGCCGGACCCCCACTACCCCGTCACCGACGGCCGGACGCTGTTCTGGCGGGACGGCATCCTCATCGACACGACGTTCTCGAATCTCGCACCGACCGGGTACACGGGAAGCATCGTGGCGCACGTCTTCGCGTGACGCCGCAGGGTCAGGGCGTGGCCGCGGGCCAGAGCCGCGCGATCAGCTGGTCGCTGTAGCCGGGCGGATGCCACTCCACCTCGGTGGTGGACAGCCACATCCCGCCGCGGACCACCTCGTCCTCATTCGTCGTGCCCGCCGACTTCGTGCACCGGATGCCGTCCCCGAGCGGCGTGCACGCGAACCCCGCCGCGGCGAGCGCCGGCTGCGCGATGGCCGCCGCGGTCGGATCGACGGCGGCGAGCGTGGTCGTCACCGTGCCGCCCCCGCTGTTGCGCCACGCGCAGGTCATCCGCACCTGGGGCTTCAGCCCGTCGCGTACGGCCGCGACGGAGACCGACGGCGGAGCCGTCGACTGGGCGAGCACCACCTGCGGGTTCCAGCCCAGCTCGATCCACAGGATCCCCGGGTAGAGCGTGCGGCAGTCGTCGGTCAGCTCCTTCTGCGGGGGCGCCCCGCCCGCCTGCGGTGCCGACAGGGCGTTGCGGAGCGTGTTCCCGGCGAACGCGATCACCGACGGGACCGCGGGCGCAGCGAGATAGGCCAGCCCCGCGACGACCCCCGCACACAGGAGCCCCGCGGGCCAGGCGATCCAGCCGTTCCGGCCCCCGATCATGCACCCCACCCCCACTTCCCAAGGTAGGCCGCGCTGAGGGCGTCGGGGTCGCGGCGCGCCCGCGCGAATGTGCGGATGCGCGCGCATGGCCGGGAACGCCGAAGACCCCCGGCGGAGCCGGGGGTCTTCGGGTCGAGCGTCAGGATGCCTCGCGGCATCCATCACTCTCAGTTGTAGGTGCCGGGCGTGAAGTCGTCCGTCGAGAAGCTGTCGAAGTCGACGAAGCTCAGGTCGGCCTCGGAGTAGGCACCGTCGGACGCGAAGATGCGGTTGGGGTACCGCTCGCTCTTGGCCTCCTCCGTCGCCTCGACCGTGACGTTGCGGTACTTCGCAAGCCCGGTTCCGGCGGGGATCAGCTTTCCGATGATGACGTTCTCCTTGAGGCCCACGAGCGGGTCGCTCTTGCCCTCCATCGCGGCCTGCGTCAGGACGCGCGTCGTCTCCTGGAACGACGCGGCCGACAGCCACGACTCGGTCGCGAGCGACGCCTTCGTGATACCCATCAGCTCCGGACGACCCGACGCGGGGCGCTTGCCCTCGGCGACCGCCTGGCGGTTGTAGTCGATGAAACGACGCGAGTCGACGAGCTCACCCGGGAGGAGAGTCGTGTCGCCGTGGTCGACGACCGTGACCTTGCGCAGCATCTGGCGCACGATGACCTCGATGTGCTTGTCGTGGATCGGCACACCCTGCGAGCGGTAGACGCCCTGCACGCCGCCCACGAGGTACTTCTGGACCTCGCGAGCACCCTGCACGCGCATGATCTCCTTCGGGTCGAGCGTGCCGACCTGGAGGGGCTGACCGACCGAGACGTGCTGCCCGTCCTCGACGAGGAGGGTGGCACGACGCAGCACGGGGTAGACGTGCGGCTCGTCGCCGTTGTCCGGGGTCAGGATGACCTTGCGCGCCTTGTCGGTCTCCTCGATCGTGATGCGTCCGTCGGACTCGGCGATCGGGGAGGCGCCCTTCGGCGTGCGGGCCTCGAACAGCTCCTGGACGCGCGGCAGACCCTGCGTGATGTCCTCGGCCGAGGCCGAACCACCGGTGTGGAAGGTGCGCATCGTCAGCTGCGTGCCGGGCTCACCGATCGACTGGGCCGCGATGATGCCGACCGCCTCGCCGATGTCCACGGTCTTGCCGGTCGCGAGCGACCGGCCGTAGCACTGCGCGCAGACGCCGACGGCGGACTCGCACGTGAGGACCGAGCGGACCTTGATCGACTCGACGCCCGCCTCGACGAGCTTGTCGATCAGGACGTCGCCGACATCCTGGCCGGCGTCGGCGAGCACGTTGCCCGCCGCATCCACGACCTCGGCGGCCAGGGTGCGTGCGAACACCGAGTTCTCGACGTTCGCGTCCTTGACGAGCGTGCCGTCAAGACCCGGAGCGGCGATCGTGAACTCGAGGCCCTTCGTGGTGCCGCAGTCGTCCTCGCGGATGATGACATCCTGCGAGACGTCGACCAGACGACGCGTGAGGTAGCCCGAGTCGGCCGTACGGAGGGCCGTGTCGGCCAGACCCTTACGGGCACCGTGCGTCGCGATGAAGTACTCCGCCACCGACAGGCCCTCGCGGTACGAGGAGATGATCGGACGGGGGATGATCTCACCCTTGGGGTTGTTCACCAGGCCTCGCATACCCGCGATGTTGCGGATCTGCAGCCAGTTACCACGGGCGCCGGAGGACACCATGCGGTTGATGGTGTTGTCGGCCGGGAAGTTGGCGCGCATCGCCTTCTGGACCTCGTCGGTCGCCTCGGTCCAGATCTTGATGAGCTCCTGGCGACGCTCGGCGTCGGTCGTGAGACCCTTCTCGTACTGAGACTGGACCTTCGCGGCCTGCTTCTCGTAGCCCGCGACGATCTCGCCCTTGTTCGGCGGCGTGAGGATGTCGCTGAGCGCAACGGTCACACCCGAACGGGTCGCCCAGTGGAAGCCGGCGTCCTTGATGCGGTCGAGGGATGCCGCGACCTCCACCTTCGGGTACTCCTCGGCGAGCTTGTTGACGATCTGCGACAGCTTGCCCTTGTCGGCCTGCTCGCGGACGAACGGGTAGCCCTTGGGGAGCGTGTCGTTGAAGATCGCCTGGCCGAGCGAGGCGTCCACGAGACCGTGGCGCTCATAGCCCTCGGGGGCGTCGCCCTCGAGGAACGTGAGACCCGGGATGCGGATGCGGACCTTGGCCTGCAGGTCGAGGGTGCCCTCGTCCTTCGCCAGGATCGCCTCGCCGACCGAGCCGAACACGCGACCCTCACCGGCTGCGCCCTCCTTGACCGTGGTCAGGTGGTGCAGACCGATGATCATGTCCTGCGAGGGCAGGGTCACCGGGCGGCCGTCCGACGGCTTCAGGATGTTGTTCGACGCCAGCATCAGGATGCGGGCCTCGGCCTGGGCCTCGACCGACAGCGGCAGGTGGACGGCCATCTGGTCGCCGTCGAAGTCCGCGTTGAAGGCGGCGCAGACGAGCGGGTGCAGCTGGATCGCCTTGCCCTCGACGAGCTGCGGCTCGAAGGCCTGGATGCCGAGGCGGTGCAGCGTGGGCGCACGGTTCAGCAGAACCGGACGCTCGCGGATGATCTCCTCGAGCACGTCCCAGACCTCGGGACGCATGCGCTCGACGGCGCGCTTGGCGGCCTTGATGTTCTGCGAGTGACCGAGGTCGATCAGGCGCTTGATCACGAACGGCTTGAACAGCTCGATCGCCATGGTCTTCGGCAGACCGCACTGGTGGAGCTTCAGCTGCGGGCCGACGATGATGACCGAACGGCCCGAGTAGTCGACGCGCTTGCCGAGCAGGTTCTGACGGAAGCGGCCCTGCTTGCCCTTGAGCATGTCAGACAGCGACTTCAGCGCGCGGTTGCCGGTGCCCGTGACGGGGCGACCGCGGCGGCCGTTGTCGAACAGGGCGTCGACGGCCTCCTGCAGCATCCGCTTCTCGTTGTTGACGATGATCTCGGGGGCACCGAGGTCGATCAGGCGACGGAGACGGTTGTTGCGGTTGATGACGCGGCGGTACAGGTCATTCAGGTCGGAGGTCGCGAAGCGGCCGCCGTCGAGCTGGACCATCGGACGAAGCTCCGGCGGGATCACCGGGACGACGTCGAGCACCATCGAGGCCGGGCTCATGCCGGTCGAGAGGAAGGAGTTGACGACCTTGAGGCGCTTGATCGCACGGATCTTGCGCTGGCCCTTGCCCTCCGAGATCTGCAGGTGCAGGTTCTCGGCCTCGCCGGCCAGGTCGAACGCCTCCAGGCGACGCTTGATCGCCTCGGCGCCCATGTGGGCCTCGAAGTACTGGCCGAAGCGGTCCTGCAGCTCGTGGAACACGTCGTCCTCGGGCTTGAGGGCGCCGACCTCGAGGTTGCGGAAGTCCTCCCACACGCGCTCGAGCTTGGCGATCTGCTCGTCCGCGTTCTTGCGGATGCCGGCCATCTCCTTCTCGGCGGCGTCCTTGACCTTCTTCTTCTGGTCGGCCTTGGCGCCTTCCGCCTCGAGGGCGGCGAGCTCCTCCTCCAGCTTCGCCAGACGCGTCGCGATGCGCGCGTCACGGCGGTCGGCGAGGTTCTTCATCTCGAGACGGAGGTTGTTCTCGTGCGTCGGGAGGTCGCGGTGGCGCGCCTCGTCGTCGACCGAGATGACCATGTACGCGGCGAAGTAGATGACCTTCTCGAGGTCCTTGGGCGCCATGTCGAGCAGGTACCCGAGGCGCGAGGGCACGCCCTTGAAGTACCAGATGTGCGTCACGGGCGCGGCGAGCTCGATGTGGCCCATGCGCTCACGGCGGACGGAGGACTTGGTGACCTCCACGCCGCAGCGCTCGCAGACGATGCCCTTGAAGCGGACGCGCTTGTACTTGCCGCAGGCGCACTCCCAGTCGCGGGACGGTCCGAAGATCTGCTCTCCGAAGAGGCCGTCCTTCTCGGGCTTCAGCGTGCGGTAGTTGATGGTCTCGGGCTTCTTGACCTCGCCGTAGGACCAGCGACGGATGTCGTCGGCGGTGGCCAGGCCGATGCGAAGCTCATCGAAAGTAGTTGACTCGAGCACTAGTTCTCAGTTCTCCTGTGTCGGAATTCTGTCGTTGCCTGGTCGGATCAGATCTCGTCGATGGACGAGGACTCGAAACGGCTGGAGATGTTGATGCCGAGCTCTTCCGCAGCACGGAAGGCGTCGTCGTCGGTGTCGCGGAGGTTCACCGGGGTGCCGTCGGCCGAGAGGACCTCGACGTTCAGGCACAGCGACTGCATCTCCTTCATGAGCACCTTGAACGACTCCGGGATGCCGGGCTCCTGGATGTTCTCGCCCTTGACGATGGCCTCGTAGACCTTCACGCGGCCGAGGATGTCGTCGGACTTGATCGTGAGGAGCTCCTGCAGCGCGTACGCGGCGCCGTAGGCCTCGAGGGCCCACACCTCCATCTCACCGAAGCGCTGACCGCCGAACTGCGCCTTACCACCGAGCGGCTGCTGGGTGATCATCGAGTACGGACCGGTCGATCGGGCGTGGATCTTGTCGTCCACGAGGTGGTGCAGCTTCAGGATGTACATGTAGCCGACCGAGATGGGCGCCGGGAACGGCTCGCCGGAGCGGCCGTCGAACAGCAGCGTCTTGCCGGTGCGGTCGATCAGGCGCTCGCCGTCGCGCGTGGGGAGCGTCGAGTCGAGCAGACCGGCGATCTCCTCCTCGTGCGCGCCGTCGAACACCGGGGTGGCGACCTTGGTGTTCGGCGCGGCCTCGCGGGCGCTCTCCGGAAGGAGCTTCGCCCACTCCGGGCTGCCGTCGACCTTCCAGCCCTGCTTCGCGACCCACCCGAGGTGGGTCTCGAGCACCTGGCCGAAGTTCATTCGACCCGGGATGCCGAGCGGGTTCAGGACGACGTCGACCGGCGTGCCGTCGGCGAGGAACGGCATGTCCTCGACCGGCAGGATCTTCGCGATGACGCCCTTGTTGCCGTGACGGCCGGCGAGCTTGTCACCCTCGGTGATCTTGCGCTTCTGGGCGATGTAGACCACGACGCGGCGGTTGACGCCCGAGCCGAGCTCGTCGTCGCCCTCCTCGGCGTTGAACTCCTTGACCGCGATGATCGTGCCCTGCTCGCCGTGCGGCACCTTCAGGGACGTGTCGCGGACCTCGCGGCTCTTCTCGTTGAAGATCGCGCGGAGCAGACGCTCTTCCGCCGACAGCTCGGTCTCGCCCTTCGGCGTGACCTTGCCGACGAGGATGTCGCCGGGACGCACCTCGGCGCCGATGCGGACGATGCCGCGCTCGTCGAGGTCCTTCAGGAGCTCCGGGCTGACGTTGGGGAGGTCACGGGTGATCTCCTCCTTGCCGAGCTTCGTGTCGCGCGCATCCACCTCGTACTCCTCGATGTGGATCGACGAGAGCACGTCGTCCTTCACGAGGTTCTGGCTGAGGATGATGGCGTCCTCGAAGTTGTGGCCCTCCCACGTCATGAACGCGACGAGGAGGTTCTTGCCGAGCGCGAGCTCGCCGTTCTCCGTCGCCGGGCCGTCGGCGATGACCTCGCCGGCCTCGATGCGGTCGCCCGCCGAGACGATGACGCGCTGGTTGTAGCTCGTGCCCTGGTTGGAGCGGTCGAACTTGCGCAGGAAGTAGTCCTGCGTGCCACCCTCGTCGAGCTGGACGGTCACGACGTCGGCCGAGACCTCCACGACGACGCCCGACTTCTGCGCGGTGACGACGTCACCGGCGTCGATGGCCGCGAAGCCCTCCATACCGGTGCCGACGACCGGCGACTCGGAACGGAGGAGCGGAACGGCCTGGCGCTGCATGTTCGCACCCATGAGGGCGCGGTTGGCGTCGTCGTGCTCGAGGAACGGGATGAGCGAGGTCGCGACCGACACCATCTGGCGCGGCGAGACGTCCATGTAGCCGATCTCCTCCGTGTGGAAGAGGTCGACCTCGCCGCCGTTGCCACGACGGGCGAGCACGCGGTCGTTGACGAACTTGCCGCTCTTGTCGAGCTCGGCACCGGCCTGGGCGACGATGTAGTCGTTCTCCTCGGACGCGGTGAGGTAGTCGATGTTGTCGGTGACGTGACCGTCGACGACACGGCGGTACGGCGTCTCGATGAAGCCGAACGCGTTGATGCGCGCGAACGACGCGAGCGAGCCGATCAGACCGATGTTCGGGCCTTCCGGCGTCTCGATCGGGCACATGCGGCCGTAGTGCGACGGGTGGACGTCGCGCACCTCGACGCCGGCACGCTCACGCGACAGACCGCCGGGGCCCAGCGCCGACAGGCGGCGCTTGTGGGTCAGACCCGCGAGCGGGTTGTTCTGGTCCATGAACTGCGACAGCTGCGACGTTCCGAAGAACTCCTTGATCGCGGCGACGACGGGGCGCACGTTGATCAGGGTCTGCGGCGTGATCGCCTCGATGTCCTGCGTGGTCATGCGCTCGCGCACGACGCGCTCCATGCGCGACAGGCCCGTGCGGACCTGGTTCTGGATGAGCTCGCCGACCGCGCGGATGCGGCGGTTGCCGAAGTTGTCGATGTCGTCGACGTCGAGACGGATCTCGGCGGGCTTGCCGCTGCGGACGCCGTCGTACGAGACGTCGCCGCGGTGAAGGCGCACGAGGTACTTGATCGTCGCGACGATGTCCTCGACCGTGAGCACCGAGTCGGTGAGCGGCTTGTCGAGGCCGAGCTTCTGGTTGATCTTGTACCGGCCGACCTTGGCGAGGTCGTAGCGCTTCGGGTTGAAGTAGAAGTTGTCGAGGAGCGCACGCGCGGCCTCGGCGGCGACCTGCTCGCCCGGACGGAGCTTGCGGTAGATGTCGCGGAGCGCGTCCTCCTTGGTGAGGATCGTGTCCTTCGCGAGGGTCTCCTCGATCGACTCGAAGCCGTCGAACTCGGCGCGGATGTCCTCGGTGGTGAGGCCCAGGGCCTTGAGGAAGACGGTCACCGACTGCTTGCGCTTGCGGTCGATGCGGACACCGACCTGGTCGCGCTTGTCGATCTCGAACTCGAGCCAGGCGCCGCGGCTCGGGATGACGCGCGCGGAGATGATGTCCTTGTCGCTCGTCTTGTCGGCGACGCGGTCGAAGTAGACGCCGGGCGAGCGCACGAGCTGGGACACGACGACACGCTCGGTGCCGTTGATGATGAAGGTGCCCTTCTCGGTCTGCAGCGGGAAGTCGCCCATGAACACGGTCTGGGTCTTGATCTCACCCGTCTGGTGGTTCATGAACTCGGCCTCGACGTACAGCGGGGCGGCGTAGGTCTTGCCGCGCTCCTTGCACTCGTCGATCGAGTACTTCTCCGGCTCGAGGTAGGGGTTGGTGAAGCTCAGCTGCATCGTCTCGCTGAGGTCTTCGATCGGGGAGATCTCCTCGAAGATCTCCTCGAGGCCGCTCTTCTCCGGGACGTCCGTGCGGCCGGCGGCCTTCGCCTCGGCGACGCGGGCCTTCCACACGTCGTTGCCGACGAGCCAGTCGAACGACTCGGTCTGCAGCGCGAGCAGGTCCGGGACCGTGAGTGTGTCGGAGATCTTGGCGAACGAGAGGCGGGATGCTCCGCGGCCGTTCTTGGGGGTGGGGGTGGATGCGGTGGGCGCAGCAGCCAAGGGGATAACCTCCATGGGCCCCGGGGGGCTCGAGTTCCTTGTCGTGGGTGGACTGCTCGTTCATCCCCGTGGCCCGCGCGTCACACCTCGCCGTGAAGCGAGGGAGCGCAGGCACCAGCCGACCACCATTTGAGGGCAGGGGGAATCCAAGAGCGCAAAGACCTAATATACGCCCGATGACGCGCCGTGTCCAGTCGGATCCTTGACGAGTTTCGGAAGCGGGGGCATAATGCCCCGGTTCAGCCGACCGCGTCGCGGGCGAGCGCGACCGCCTCCTCGCGCGTGCGCACCCCGAGCTTCGCGAAGATCGCGTTGATGTGCGTCTTCACGGTCGAGACGCCGATGTACAGGCGCTCGGCGATCTCGCGGTTGCCGAGCCCGTCCGCCGCGAGCGCCAGCACCTCCGCTTCGCGCGCGGTGAGCTCCGGGTACCGGCGGGTCACGGCATCCGTCGTCGTCGGGTGCGCCTCGGGAGGCGGGGCGGCGAGCGCCCCCATCACGAGTTCGCGGGCCTCGGCGCCGAGGATGGACTGGCCGCGTGCGACCGCCCGCACGGCCGCGGCGAGCTCGGCGCGGCCGGCGTCCTTCGTGAGATACCCCTTCGCGCCGGCGCGGAGCGCGGCGAGGATCGAGTCGTCGTCGGCGTACGTCGTCAGCACGAGCACCGCCGCATCCGGGACGTCGGCCCGCAGCTGCGCCGTCGCCGCGACGCCGTCGAGGACGGGCATGCGCAGATCCATCAGGACGACGTCCGGATGCTCCTGCACGGCGAGCGCGACGGCTTCGCGGCCGTCCGCCGCCTCGCCGACGATCACCACGTCCGGCAAGAGCCCGAGAACCGTGACGAGCCCGTCGCGGATGATCGCCTGATCGTCGGCGACGAGCACGCGGATGGTCCCGTCGGTCATGCGTCCGACCTCCCCTGGATCGGCGGCTGCGGCTGCGGCGCCGGGGCTCGTGGCCCGGTCCGGGCTTCCGCGGTCAGGGTGAACACGCCGTCCGCTTCGGCCGTCGTCACGGAGCCGCCGAGCGCGAGCGCGGCGAACCTCTCCCCCATGCCGACGAGGCCGTATCCACCGCCCTGCGTCGCCGCCCTGCCCTGCGTCGCTGCCGCGCTCGCCGGCGCGCCGGTCACCGGGTTCTCGACGGAGAGGGCGACCGCGTCGGCGGACCAGACGAGCCCAACCGTCACGGGCGCGCCGGGCGCATGGCGGCGCGCGTTGCTCAGCGCCTCCTGCAGTGCGCGCTGGAGTGCGACGGCGACGTCGGCCGGCACAGCCGACGACTCTCCGCTGGTCGTGAAGTCGACCTCCCCGCCGAGCGAGCGATGCGCCGCGACGAGATCGTCGAGGCTCGCGCGCAGCTCGCCCGGAATGACGTCGGGCTCGTCGTGAACCCCGCTCGGCGCTCGCAGCGCTGCGACGGCCCTTCGGGCTTCGCCGAGGCCCGATCCCGCCAGCTCCCGCGCGGAGACGACGCGGGCATGCGCGGACGTCGCATCCCCCGCCTCCAGGAGCGCGTCGGCGGCGTCCAGCTGGATGACGAGCCCGCCCAGGGTGTGCGCGAGGACGTCGTGCAGGTCGCGGGCGATCGCGATGCGCGCCGCTTCCTCCCGGACGGCGATCTCGCGTTCGGCGAGCAGTGCCTCGCGCTGCTGCGCGCGGCGGATCTGGCGCCGGCTGAACCCCGCGAGGAAGCCCAGCACGACTGCGGCGAGGAGGGCGATGAGGGACAGCACGGGGACGGGATGCGTGACGGCACCCACCGCGACGAGTCCGAGCGCGACGAGCGCAGAGCCCGCGCTCACCGGGAGCGGGACCGACTCGTCCGACACGAGGAGCGAGATGCACACCGCGGCGGGCACGACGGCAGTCCCCTCGGTCCCGGCCGCAGCGATCGCCCCGGCGGCCGCGCCGAAGAACGTCAGGACGAGGGCGACCCGTCGCCATCCCGCCATCGCCGCCAGGGTGCGCAGGACCCACGCGACGGTCGCCGCGATCCCGAGCCACACCGCCCACGCCGGACGGTCGGGCTGCGCGAGGATGCCCCACGCCACGAACGCGGCGCCCACGAGAGTGAGCGCCGCGCCGAGAGGTGTTGGCCGGGGGTTCACGCAACCATCATGCATCCGCGTGCCGCACGACTCGCGGCATCCCCTGGGCTCCGGCCGATGCGCGCAGGCGGTCGACCCGGACGCCGATGACGCCGGCGCGGGCGATGCGGTTCGCGGCGAGGAGCAGGATGATGACGCCGGTCGTCGTCACGGCGTGCGCCCCGAGGCCGTTCGCGAGGACGTCGATGCCGATGCGGACGGCGATGACGACGAGCCAGAGTGCGAGTCCCCACCATCCCGTGCGGCTCTCGAACTGCGCGACGCCGGCGGCATCGTCGGTGCGGCGGAAGTGCGCGATCGCACCCATCCAGGCGCCGACGCCGAGCGAGATGACGACCTCGACGGCGAGGACGGCCGCGTCGAGGCCCGTGAACGCCGAGCCCTGGCGGATGAGGAGGTAGAGGCCCACCGCGGCCATGACGACGGGCATGCGCCACAGGGTCGCCGCGGAGGCGATGCGCCATGTCATCTGGCGGTAGCAGACGAAGGCGAGGATGACGACGGCGAGGAGCACGTTGCCGATGATCTGAAGGTCCATGGCTCGAGCTTCGCTCCCGCGCCGGGAGGAGCGCGTCCTCCCCGGGTGGAGATGCGGGTGGAGATCGTGCGGGCTCCGGGTGGAGGCCTCCCGGTGGAGAGCGTGGGATGAAGAAAGCGCCCGCCGGATCCCCAGAATCCGACGGGCGCCTTCGGTGTCCGGCTCGCCCCAGCGCCGGACGTCACACGGGGGCGCTCAGAGGCCCCACTCCACGCGCACCGTGCCGGGTGCGCCCGGGACGATGCTCACGGGGAGCTCTGCGCCGGGCTGGATCCGGCCCATCTCCACCGGCGACACCTGCTCGATGCGCGTGACCGGCATCGGCACGCCGCCCGGCATCCGTACGTGCAGGTCGAGTTCGACGAGAAGGTCCATGCCGAGCGCCATCGGCAGCGGCCGGGCGGCGACGACGCCGGCCGTCGTGCGGAGGCGCTGAGCATCCTGTGCCGATGTGGTCGCGACCGGGGCCGCGGCAGCCATCAGACGGCCCGCGTCCGCCATGGATGCCTGTGCCGCCGCCATGGTGGCCCCGACATCCATCCGGCTGCGCATCCCGTCCGCCTGCGTCGTGAGGTTCGCAAGGTCGCCGAAGAAGCCCACGTCACACCCCCGCGTAGATCTCGTTGAAGCGGCGGCCGACACCGCGATCGACGCGGATGCGCTCGCCCCAGCCGGCCTGCGCGGCCGCCCAGGAGGCGCCGTCCACCCCGAAGCCCGCCGCGACGATCTCGAGCTTCGACTCGTCGTACCCATACGCCGCGATGCCCTTGACGATGCGCGCGTAGCGGTCGAGGTCGACCCCCGCGATCGGCTCGAGCGCGCCCGGCGCGGGTTCTGCGGTCATCGGCGGCTGCACCGCCATCTGCTGCTGATACGTCGCCGCCTGCGCCTGGAGCCGGCCGGCCTGGTCGATGAGGCCGGGAGCGGCCTGCACCATCGTGCGCATGTCCTTGAGATCGGAGAAGAGTCCCATTGTCGTGCCTTTCTGTCGGTGTTCGTGCGTTCGTTTCGAGGGAGGGCGGTGGATGCCGCGGCCCCTGTCCGCGGCACCCACCCGGTGGTTCAGCGGCGCTGCCGGCGGAGTCGTGCGGCCGCCGCGAGGAGCATGCCGAAGGCTGTCGCGGCCATGCCGGCGAGGAAGACGCCCGAGAGGTCGGGGGCGCCGGTCTGGGCGAGCGCCTCGGCACGAGCCGTCGTGGTGGGCGTCGGCGTCACCGCGGGCTGCGGGTCGCCGGCCGGCTCCCGGTCGCCCGACGGCTCCGGGTCCGGGTTCACCGACGGCGTCGGGTCCGGAGTCGGCTCGGGGTCGCCCGGCTGACCGCCGCCCTCACCGCCCGGCTGGCAGGCGTGCGGGTCGAGCGGGTCTTCTTCGCACGCGGGTGCGACCACGTGGATCGTCACCGTCGCGCCCGCCTTCAGCGTGCCGTCCGAGATCGTGTAGTCGAACGTGTCCGTTCCCGAGAAGCCGAAGACGGGCGTGTAGTGGAACGTGCCGTCGGACGCCCACGTGAGCGTGCCGTGCGCGGGCTTTCCGGCGTCGGTCACCGTGATCGGGTCGCCGTCGGGATCGGAATCGTTCGCGAGCAGCTCGCCCGCCTTCGAGTCGTACGCGGCGTTCCAGACGGTGTGCACGACGTCATCGATCGCGACGGGCGACTGCTCGACCTTGCCGGGCTGCCTGACGAAGATGTGCTCCGTGGCCGTGCCCGTGAGCTGCCCGTCGCTGATCGTGAAGGCGAACTCGTCGTCCCCCACGAACCCGGAATCGGGGACGTAGGCGAACCGGCCGTCGGGACCCCAGGAGACGACCTTGCCGTGCGAGGGCGCGCCGACCGCGGAGACCGTGATGGGGTCGCCGTCGGGATCTTCGGCGTAGGTGAGGAGGCCGGGCGTGCCCATGAGGATCGTGGTGTCCTTGTCCACGACCGACGTGAGGTCGGACGGGACGGGGGCGTGGTTCAGCTGCGGCCCTCCCGGAGGCAGCGAAGGCCCCGACGGCGGGACGATCCCGTCGCTCATGTCGAACCCCGCCTCGCCGACGGCGCATCCGCCCGCCGTGCAGACCTGGTAGCGGAACCACTGGTGGTTGTAGGCATCGATGCCCGGCGTGAGCAGGAACGAGCCGTCCATCTGGAGCTTCACGGCGCCCGCGAAGTCGGGCGAGGTGCCGACGACGGTCATCGACGTCACGGCCTGACCCTTGAGATCGTCATTCGCGAGCACGCCCGGAGCACCGATGTACAGGGGCGTGTGCCACGCATAGACGTAACTGTCGTCCTTCGGCAGCGGCGGCAGCACGACCGGCGCACCGGCCGGCTCGACGTCGATCGTGACGGTCGCCCAGTTGCTGATCGCGCCGAAGTCGTCCTTGTCGTAGTACTGGAAGCTCACCGTGCCGGTGAAGCCTGCGGGTGCCGTGTACGACATCGCCCCGTAGGCGGTGACCCAGTCCACGTTCCCCACCGCCGGCTGCGTGTTGAGACTCTCCTGGAAGGAGTCTCCGTCAGGGTCGTAGTCGTTGCCGAGGATGCCGGGAGCCGCAACGACGAGCGTCGTCCCGGACTGCATCTCGAAGTGATCGTCACCGGCGACCGGCTCATGGTTCGGGCCCGCGTTCTGCACGACCGGCCCCGCGAAGAGCCGGAGGGACGGTGCGGGAGGGCTGGCAGCAGCCGGCGGGTCGGCGGGCTTCTCTCCCGGCGCCGACGTGTCGGCGGCGGGAGAGGCGGCGGCGCCTGCGGCCTCCGCGGGCGCCGCGGGATCGGCCGGGGCGTCCTCCGCCGCAGCGGGTGCGTCCTCCGCGATCGGGGTCGCGGCGTCCGTCGGAGCCGGTGTCGCGATCGCCGCATCCGTCGGCTGCTCGGCCGCGAGGGCGGCGCCGACCGGGCCGCCGAGCGCGACGAGCGCGACGACGGCGGCGACCGCGAGCACGCGGTGCGCGGTGCGGGATGCGCGGGAGGTGAAGCTCTGCGGGTGTCGCATGTCCTTCGCTTTCTGTGGAGGAATCGCGCGGCCGATCGGCCGACTCCCCGAGGTTCCCGCGATCGAGGTACGCCCCGGATGGGCACCGCATGCTCAACCTGCACAGCACGTGTGCTCACCGCATCCACCGATTACTCACTCGACGGGATTAATTGCTCAGGGGGTGCGTCCCGGGAGGTCAGCCAATACAGTGGGCGCACGGCGCAGAAGCTGGGGAGCCCCGCGCCGGGGAACGAGGAACGTGGAGTTCGAGGGATCCGATCCGCCCGCTTCCGTCGACGGCCCGTGGCCGCTCGTGGGGCGCGACGTCGTCCTCGAACGCGCTCTCGTCGCGTTGCGCGGCGCGACCCGCACGATCGCCCTGTACGGGCCGTCCGGCGTCGGCAAGAGCCGTGTCGCCTTCGAGCTGGCCGCCGCCCTCGAGGAGGAGGGCTGGCTGTCGGTCACCATCGCGGGGAACCCTGCACTGTCGGCCGTGCCCCTGGCGACGCTCGCGCCCGTGCTCGCCCGGGATACCAGTGCGCCCATCGCCTCCGCGACGGACGCGGTCGCCCTGTTCGCCGCGGCCAGCACGGTCCTGACCGACATCGGCGGAGGCCGCCGCATCCTTCTCGTCCTCGAGGACGCCGCAGCCGCGGACCCCGTCTCTGTCGCCCTGATCGCCCAGCTCACCGACGCGGGACACCTGCGCGTGCTCGCGACGGTCGCGGAGGGCGAGCCGCTCCCGGACGGCATGCTCGGCATCGCGGCGGCGCCCGATGCCGTGCGCATCGACCTGTCCGCCCTCGACGTCGACCAGACGGCCGAGCTCCTCGGGCTCGTGCTGGGCGCGCCGATCGCGCACCGGGCGGCCGTGGAGCTGCACCGGGCGTCGTCGGGCAATCCCCTCTTCCTGCGCGAGCTCGTGATCGGGGCGCAGGATGCGGGCACCCTCGTCCGCGCGGTCGACCATTGGCACCTGACCGGCGACCCCGTCGGCTCCCCCGCCCTGCGCGACCTCATCCGCGCCAGGCTCCGCTCGCTCACCCCCGAGGAGCGCGACGCGGTCGAGCGGCTCGCCCTCTGCCAGCCGCTCGCGCTCGACGAGTTCGCGCGGCCGGGGGCGCCTGAAGCGCTCGCCGACCTCGAGCAGCGCGGGCTCATCCGCGTGCACGAGGCGGGCGGGCGCATCCGGGTGCTCCTCACCCACCCGCAGTACGCGGCCGCCGTCCGGGAGACGATCCCGCGCATCCGCCAGGTCGCGCTCCTGGGCGAACAGGCCGACCTGATCGCCACGCGTGCGCCTTCACCCGCCGACGAGCTGCGGATCGCGCTGTGGCGGCTGGATGCGGGGCGCCGCTCCGACCCCGGGCTCCTGCTGCGCACGGCGCACCTGGCACGACAGGCGCACGACCACCGCGGCGCCGAACGCCTCGTCGCGGCCGCCATCGCGTCGGGCGCGGACGACGCGGGGTCGCACCTGCTGCACGCCCAGCTCCTGTGGGCCCTGATGCGTTCGGAGGATGCCCTGTCGGCCCTCGACCGCGCCCAGGCGCTCGCCGAGACGACCGCCGACGCGGGCGACGCACTGACGGCCATCACCACGCAGCGCGCGGAGATCGTCGGGTCGGACGAGGTGGGAAGCGCGCGCGGCATCCGCCTGATCGACGAGCTCGAGGGACGCTACCCCGAGCAGCGCGCGAAGCTCCTGCTCGGCAAGGCATCGCTGCTCGTGAACCTGGAGCACCCGCGGGACGCCCTCGCACTCGTGGATGCGGCCGCCCCCGCCTTCGGCGACACGCCCCTCGAGCGGGCGGTGCTCGCGCTCGCCAGGTCCGCCCCCCTCAACGAGATGCAGCGGACCGACGAATCGACGGCGGGGGTCGAGGACGCCGTCGCCTACGCCCGCCAGGAGGGGTCGTTCATCCCCCGCCGGCGGGCGCTCATCGCCCTGGCGAACGGCTGCATCGCGGCGGATCGGCTCGCCGACGCGCGCACTGCCACCGTCGAGTCGCTGCACACGGCGATCGGCGACGACGATCAGTGGGCGGCACGCGTCGACGAGTTCATGATGGGGCGGATCTTCGAGCGGATGGGACGCCTCGACACCGCGGCCCGCTGGTTCCGCGACACCGTCAGCGGTGCGGAGCTGCACGGTCCGATCTCGCTGCGGGCGCCCTCCCTCGCCTTCCTGTCGATCATCTCCGCGCATCAGGGCGACCTCGAGTCAGCGCGGGCTGCGCGCGTCGCCATCGGCCCGGGCGACGACGAGGAGAAGCGCACGGTCCCCGCCGTGGCGGACGCGTGGATCGCACGGCTCGAGGGGGACGTTCCCCGGGCCGCCGCTCTCCTCGTCGCACTCGCCGAGGAGCTCGTCCCGAGGGGCGGCTACACCGGGGCCGCTGCCATCCTGCAGCACCTGGCGCGGCTCGGCCCCGCCGCGCAGGCCGCGGACGCGGCCGACCGGCTCGACGCCCTTCCGGTCCAGACGCCTGCCATCCGGCGGCGCGTGGCGCACGCGCGCGCCGAGGCGGACGGCGACGCGGCGGCCCTGCGTACGGCGGGCGCCGAGTGGGAGCGCATCGGCGCCCTCCTCTATGCGGCCGAGGCGTATGCGTCCGCGGGTCGCGCCGCGCGCGCCGCCGGCCACGGACGCGAATCGTCGGCGGATCTGCAGCGGTCCGCATCGCTCGCCGCCGCGTGCGAGGGCGCGCGCACACCGCTGTTGAGCTTCGCGGATGCGAGCGAGCCCCTCACGCCGCGTGAGCGCGAGGTCGCGTCCCTCGCCGCGCAGGGGCTCAGTTCCAACGAGATCGCTCAGCGGCTGTTCCTGTCACCGCGGACGGTCAACAACCACCTGCAGTCGACGTACACGAAGCTCGGCATCCGCGGACGGCACGAACTCGCCGTCTGATGCGCGCGCTCAGACCCGGACGATATCGGCGCGGGTCGTCTCGAGGCGCTGCCCGACCGCGATGACCGCCTCGTTCGAGACGCCGAGGTCGGCGAGCGCCGTCATAAGCGTCCCGACGATGCGGTCGAACGCCGCATCGGTGATCTCGAGGTCGCTGTGCGCCTGGGCGAGCGCTCTTCCGCCGAACAGCTGCGGACCGCCGAAGGCGGCCGCGAGGAACGCCCTCTGATGGGCCTTCAGCCGATCCACGTCGATGTCGGCGAACCAGTGCGCGAGCTCGTCATCGGTCGTGACCCGGCCGTACATCACCGACACGGCCGTGCGCAGGCCGTCGGCCCCGCCGAGCTCGTCGTAGATCTCGTTCATGGCGCCCCTTCTCGAGCCTGATCCTAGGATCGCGGGGGCACCTCCCGCGAGGGATGAGCAATCGTTGCTCACCTTCTGATCCTCCCCAGGCATCAGACGGTGAGCGCGGTGCTGGATCAGCGGGCGTGCCGGAACCGGATGCGGGTCCCCGGACGTGCCTGCGCGAGCAGATCGAGCGCGGCATCGGCGACGACTGCGATGACGGGGTAGCCGCCCGTCACCGGTCCGTCGGCGAGCAGAATCGTCGGCCGGCCGCTCGGGGGCACCTGCAGTGCGCCCGGCACCATCCCCTCGCTCGCGAGCTCGTCTCGGCGGGTGCGGACCAATTCCGGACCGTCGAGACGGATGCCGACCCGGTCGGCCTGCGCGCTCACGGTCCACACCGCGTCGAACAGCGTGGCGAGCGCGTCGCTCGTGAACCACGACGCCCGCGGACCCGGGGCGAGGGAGATCTCCAGCTCGTCGGGCGGCGCGCCCCACGGCGCGAGATCGGTGACCGGGATCGGCACCTCCTGGCCGTGTCCGATGTCGAGGGCGTCTCCGGCCGCAAGGCGCGCCGGGCCGATCCCCGCGAGCGTATCGGTGCTGCGCGAGCCGACCGCCGCGTGCGCGCCGACGCCGCCGCGGACGGCCAGATAGGCTCGCGCACCGTGCGCGAACCAGTCGGCGTGCAGCTGCGCGCCCCCGGGCAGGACGTGGGCGACATCCTGGTCGACCTCGCGCCCGTCGAGGGTCAGCGGTCCGATCGCGCCGGTGACGGCGAACCACACGTCTGCGGTCGCGACCGCACGGAATCCGCCCATCGCGATCTCGATGCCCGCGGCATCCTCGGCGTTCCCGACGAGGCGGTTCGCGGTGCGGAGCGCGGCGCGGTCCAGGGCGCCGGACCGCGCGATGCCGAGCGCCGCGCGCCCCGGACGCCCGAGATCCTGAACCGTCGCGAGCAGCCCCGGCTCGAGGATGCGGAGAGTCGCAGAGCGGCTGCCGGCCTCGTGCTCGTGGTCGCTGAGCTCCGGCTCCTGGTCGCCGGGGTTGTGCTCCCGGTCGCCGAGGTTCTGCTCCCGGTCGCCGAGCTTGTCGAGGCGTCGTAGCTGTGCGGCGGGGGACGACCCCTCGACAAGCTCGGGGACCGGATCGGGCTCGGGGGCCTGGACGGGCTCGGAGACCGAGGTGGGCTCGGGGACCGGGGCAGCGTCGACCGCTCGGAAGCGCACGCGCGTCCCGGGCGGGAGGAGGACGGAGGATGCGGCGTCCGCCGCGTCGGGGTCGAACAGCGTTGCAGCGGTGCGACCGATGAGGCGCCATCCGCCGGGTGTCTCCCGCGGATAGGCGCCGGAGAAGCCCGCGGCGAGACCGATCGCGCCGGCGGGGACGCGGGCGCGCGGCGATGCCAGCCGCGGCACGTCGTAGGGCCATTCGTGGCTGACGAGGTATCCGAATCCCGGCGCGAAGCCGGTGAACGCCACCTGCCACTCCACACCGGCGTGGGCGTCCACGAGCGCGGCCGGCGTGATGCCGAGGAGCGCGGCGGTCTCGTCGAGGTCCGCCCCGTCGTAGACGACGTCGAGGGCGACGGCATCCGCATCCTCGCGATCTCGTTCTTCGCCACCGGTGAGGCCGCCACCGTCCGAGCCTGCGGCCGCCCGCTCGATCCAGCTGCGCGCGGTCGCGAGCTGCAGGTGCGCAGGGTCGACGCGCACGAGCACGGTCCGCGCGGCGGGAACGAGCTCGACGACTCCGGACGGAGCGGACGCCGCGAGCGCGGCGTGCAGTCCGAGCACGTCGTCGAGCGAGCCGACCTCCGCCAGGAGCGCGGCATCGCCCATCGGCAGGACGACGACGTTCACCAGGGCGCCTCGACGGGGATGCCCGCGGAGTCGAGCGCCGAGCGCACCGCGCGGGCCATCGCGACGGCGGCCGGAGAGTCGCCGTGGACGCACAGGGATGCGGCATCCACCCGCACGACGGTGCCGTCGGCCGCCTCGACAGTGCCGTCCGCGACCAGCCGCAGTGCGCGGTCGGCGGCGGCCTGCGGGTCGTGCAGCAGATCGCGCGGCTCGCCGCGCGGGACGAGTGTGCCGTCGGCGCGGTATCCGCGGTCGAGGAACGCCTCGCGGAGGAAGGTCAGGTCGTGGTCGGCGGCCGCAGCCTCGATGGCTGCGCCGAGTCCGAGGATCGGGATCGGCCTGCCGAGATCGGATCCGAGCGCCGCGACGGCCGCCGCGACCGCGCGCGCGACAGAGGGGTCGCCGCCGGCCGCGTGGTACAGCGCGCCGTGCGGCTTGACGTAGCGGATGTCGGCGCCGGCATCCCGCAGCGCCGTCAGCTGCTGCGCGATCTGGCGCTGAAGCGTCCCGGCATCGACATCCATCGCCCGCCGGCCGAAATTCTGACGATCGACATAGGACGGATGCGCGCCGATCGCGACGCCTGTCCGCGCGGCGCGCGACGCCGCTTCGGCCATGGATGCGGCATCCCCCGCGTGCCCGCCGCAGGCGATGCTGGCGCTCGAGATGACCGCGAACATGGCGTCGTCGTCCGCGGTCGGCACCCCGTCGACGGTCTCGCCGAGGTCGGCGTTGAGATCGATCGCGCGCATGATCCCACGGTACGCGGCCGCGGTCCGGACGCGCCCGATCTGCACGATTCAGGACATGCGCTGAGCGGACGACATATCCGACTCGGCTGGCCATATCTCCTGCATCGCGCCGACGCGGCGCGGGTACCGTTGAGGCATGGGCCGACGCGACGCACCCGAGCCCCCGCACGTCCGGCTGTCGAGCGGCGCGATCGCGCGCATCGTGCCGGCGCCGTACACGAGCGGGTTCGAGCTCGAGGTCGACGGCACGCCGCAGTCCCACGTGGATCCGGAGGACCCGACCTACCTCAGCTTCGAGTACATCGCCCGGATGGGTGCGGTGATCGACCGGCTCCGGATGCCCGGTCAGCCGCTGACCGCGGTGCACTTGGGTGCAGGGGCGATGACGATCCCCCGGTATGTCGAGGCGACGCGGCCCGGCTCCCGTCAGCAGGTGGTCGAGATCGAGCCCGCCCTCGTCGAGCTCGTGCGCGCGCACCTGCCGCTGCCGCGCGGGGCGTCGATCCGCGTCCGCATCGGCGATGCGCGCGAGGTCCTCGGCAAGCTGCCGCCCGCGATGACCGGGAACGTCGACCTCCTCGTGAGCGACGTGTACTCCGGTGCGCAGACCCCTGCGCACCTCACGAGCGTCGAGTTCTATCGGGCGGCGGCGCGGATGCTGGCCCCCGACGGCGTCCTCCTCGTCAACGTCGCCGACGGCGCCGGCCTCGCCTTCGCCCGCGGCCAGGTCGCGACCGTCCGGGCGGTGCTCCCCTACGCGGTGGTGCTCGCCGAGGTGCAGGTGCTGAAAGGTCGGCGATTCGGGAATCTCGTGATCGCGGCATCCCCGGCCCCCGTCCCCACCCACTGGCTGCCGCGGCTGCTCGCCGCGGGCCCGCACCCCGCGAAGGTCGCCGAGGGCGCGGAGCTCGACGAGTTCGAGCGGGGCGCCGTGCCGGTGACGGATGCGTCCGCCATCGCCTCCCCGAAGCCCAAGGAGTCGCTCTTCGAGCGGTGAAGCCCGCCGGTCGCAAGGATCGGTGGGCTCTAGGTCACCGAGCTTGTGGAGGCGTGGCCACTTCCGAGGATGGCGGGGACGATCCCTCGACGGGCTCGGGGACCGCGAAACTCGAGAGATCTGCTCACCGCGTTTCGTCCCGGTCGCTGGCGCCCCTCGCGGTGCGACCGGGACTGGCGACAGCGGGCGACAGCGCGACGACAGCGCCGCGAAAGCGCGACCTTGCACCCTGGGTGCATGACCACTCACACCACCGACTGGGCCCTCGAGGCCGACGGGCTCGTGAAGGTGTTCGGCGACAATCGGGCGGTCGACGGCGTCGACCTGCGCGTGAAAGCGGGCACCGTCTACGGCGTGCTCGGCCCCAACGGCGCAGGTAAGACCACCACCATCAACATGCTCGCGACGCTGCTGCGTCCGGACGGCGGCAGCGGCCGCGTCTTCGGCCATGACGTCGTCCGCCAGCCCAACGTCGTCCGCCAGCTCATCGGCGTCACGGGCCAGTTCGCGTCCGTCGACGAGACCCTCTCCGCCACCGAGAACCTCATGATCTTCGGGCGCCTGCTCGGGCTCTCCCGTGCCGACGCCCGTCGGAAGGCGCACGAACTCCTCGAGCGATTCTCGCTCACGGAGGCCGCCAAGCGTCCGCTGAAGAACTTCTCCGGCGGGATGCGGCGGCGCCTCGACCTCGCGGCATCCCTCATCGCGCAGCCTCCGCTCATCTTCCTCGACGAGCCGACGACGGGTCTCGACCCGCGCACGCGCGGCGAGATGTGGGACACGATCCGCGAGCTCGTCGCGACCGGGTCGACCGTGCTCCTGACCACGCAGTACCTCGACGAGGCCGACCAGCTGGCCGGCCGCATCGCGGTCATCGACCGCGGCCGCGTGGTCGCCGAGGGCACTCCCGATGAGCTGAAGGGCTCCATCGGAACCTCGAGCCTGCAGCTGCGCGTGAAGGATGCCGCGGACATCGACGACACGATGCGGGCGATCGAGCAGGTGCTCGGCGTCCACGGCACGCTGTCGCCCGAGGCATCCCGCATCACCGCGCCCATGGCCGACCCCGATCGCGTCACCGACCTGCTCGTGACGCTGCGCGAGGCCGGCATCGCCCTCGACGAGATGAGCGTGCAGAAGCCGACGCTCGACGAGGTGTTCCTCACCATCACCGGCCACGACGCCGCAGACCAGACCGACCCCTCGACGGGCTCGGGGACCGGGACGGGCTCGGGGACCGGGACGGGCTCGGGGACCGGGACGGGCTCGGGGACCGGAACCCAGCAGAAGGAGGAGGTGCCGGCATGACATCCCTCACCGCACCCCGCATCATCCCGCCCGCCGAGCGGAGGCTCAAGAACCGCACCGGCATCGGCCAGACCGTGCGCAACACGCTCACGATGGCCGGACGCAACATCATCAAGATCCGCCGCACGCCCGAGCAGCTCGTGGACGTCACGGTCCAGCCGATCCTGTTCACGCTGATGTTCACGTACATCTTCGGCGGAGCGATCTCAGGCGACGTCCAGTCGTACTTGCCGGTCATCATCCCGGGCATCCTCGTTCAGACGGTCATCACGACCTCGGTCGTGACGGGCACGCAGCTGCGCGAGGACATGGACAAGGGCGTCTTCGACCGCTTCCGATCCCTGCCGATCGCGCGCATCGCGCCGCTGTCGGGAGCCCTGCTGGCCGACACCGTGCGCTACGGCATCGCGACCACGCTGACCTTCACGATGGGCTGGATCATGGGCTACCGCCCCGGCGCAGGCCTTCCCGGCGTGATCGCCGGCGGCATCCTCGTCATCGTGTGCGCCTGGTCGATGAGCTGGATCTTCGCGTTCTTCGGAGTGGTCGCCCGGTCGGCATCGAGCGTGCAGGGGATCTCGATGCTGATCCTCTTCCCGCTGACGTTCCTCTCGAACGCGTTCGTCCCGACGAGCACGATGCCCCCGTGGCTCGCCTGGTTCGCGAACGTCAACCCGGTCTCGCACCTCGTCACCGCCGTGCGCGACCTCGCGGACAGCGGGACGGTGGGCTTCGACCTCTGGTATTCGCTCCTCGGCTCACTCGTCATCGTCGCGGTGTTCGCGCCCCTCGCCGTGCGCGCCTACATGCGGAAGGCCTGACCTAGACGCGCAGAGCGGCAGACGACAGCAGCCCACGGGCGCGGGTCACGCGGTCATCCGACGAGAGAGCGGATGCCGCGTCCCGCGCCTTCTGCGTCGCCTCGACGCCTGCGACTTCGGCCGTCCGCGCGAAGAGCGGGTCGAGCCGCAGGCACGGGAGGTCCTGCCGAGACCCGAGGGATTCGCCGAGGCCCAGGAGCTCCACGGCGATGTCCCTGCACCCGGGCACGGTGAGCGCCCACGCCGAGACCGCCGTGCAGACCGCGCCGAACACGGGCTTGTCGACGAACTCCTGCATGCGGACGACCGCGAGCATCCGCGTGCGCACGCGGCGCGCCCAGCGGGCGAGCTCTTCGGGCGGGAGGAGATCGTCGGCCGCCGCCGCAGCCACGAGGCCGGCGACAGCCAGCGTGAACCATGGCGAGGCGCGCTGCACGCTGCGGGAGAACTGGGCGATCGCGCCGCGGTATCCCACCGCGGCATCGGCCGCGCGTCCTTCGAGGCGGGCGACCTCGGCGAGGCCGAACCGGCCGACCGACGCGAGCTCCATCCCGTCGGCGCTGAGCTCGTGGCGTTCGGCCAGCTCGGTGAAGAGGGCACGGGCCTCGTCGATGCGTCCGAGATTCAGGAGGCTCGCCGCCCGCATCCAGTCGAGCTCCTGCATCCCGATGTGCAGGCCGAACACCCGGAAGCCCTCCTCCGCGCGGTCGAGCCACGCGAGCGCCTCCGCGGGCTGCGCGGACTGGCTCGCAAGCTGCCCGATGCTCGAGGCCGACATCGCGGCGAGCCAGACAGCGCCCTGCTCGTTCGCCAGCGTCCACGCGCGGCGCACGGCCGCGAGCGCCACGGCGGGCTGACCGTCGTTCTCCGCGTACTGTCCGAGCGCGAGCTCCGCGACGAGCCGATGCTCGGGGACCTCCGAGGCGCGCAGACGTTCGACGACCGCGCCGAGCGACTCGGCCGAGGGGCTGGCCGTGACGATCTCGGCGACCGCGGCGAACGTCGGCGAGACGCGCGGGTCGCCCTGGATGCGGCGCAGCATGACCGTGGCGCGCAGGCCCGGCGTGCCCTCGCCGTACTGGGCGGCCGCGGCGCCGATCGTCAGCACGAGCACGAGCGCGTCCAAGGGCACCGCATCCGGTGTGCGCACAAGGCGCTGCGCGGCCCCCAGCGCGGGCGGGATGCGCTCGGCCATCTCCGAGAACTGCCCGCGGACGAGCCACCCGGGTGCCAGGAGTGCGAAGGCGAGGACGATCTCGGGGTCGCGGCCATCCTCGTACGCGCGCCGCAGTGCGGCGAGGAGGTTGTCGTGCTCCCCGCGGGTCGCGGTGAACGCGATGGGGTCGAGGAGGTCGGACACGAGGCCGTCGGCGACGCCCCGCATCCATCGGAACACGCCTT
Organism: Microbacterium candidum; assembly: GCF_030315975.1. GTDB lineage: Bacteria > Actinomycetota > Actinomycetes > Actinomycetales > Microbacteriaceae > Microbacterium > Microbacterium candidum. The sequence goes on from NZ_JASXSZ010000002.1 coordinate 239,259, forward strand.
CCCATGCCGCGTCCGTCGCATCGTCGCCGGCGAGCCGGGCGAGCCCGTATTCGCGGACCGTCTCCAGCATGCGGAAGCGCACCTCGGTGTCGTCGTCCGAGACGATGAGGAGCGACTGCGAGACGAGCCGGTCGAGGATGTCGTCGACCGGGATGCCGAGCACACCCCGGGCGGTCTCGGCGGAGAACCCCGCCGGCAGGACGGCCAGCGTCGCGAGCGCGTGGCGCGCCTGATCGTCGAGGAGCTCCCAGCTCCACGCGATGACGGCCTCGAGCGTCCTGTGCCGCTCGGGTGCGGCGCGATCGCCCGTCGTGAGGAGGGCGAAGCGGTCGCGCAGGCGCTCCTCGATCTGGGCGGGAGTCATGGTGCGCACGCGTGCGGCCGCGAGCTCGATCGCGAGCGGCAGTCCGTCGAGGTGGGCGCAGATGCGGGTCACGACATCGAGGGGGAGGGATGCGGTGGGCCTCACCGCGCGGGCGCGCTCGAGGAACAGCCGCACGGCCGGGCCGTCGCCGTCGTCCGCGGCGAGCGGGGCGAGGGGATGCACGGCCTCCCCCGCGATCGCGAGCGGCGTGCGACTCGTCGTCAGGACGCGCAGGTCGGGGACCGTGCCGAGGATGTCGGAGACCCACGCGGCGGCGCCGTCGACGACCTGTTCGCAGTTGTCCAGCACGAGCAGCGTCGCGCGCTCGGAAAGAGCAGAGACGATGCGCGCCCGCAGCTCCGGGCGCTGCCGCGGCTCGACGAGCAGGCCCGAGCCGCCGGCCTCCCCGAGCCCGAGCGCGCCGGCCACGGCGGCGGCGATGTCCTCGCCGGCGCGCACGCTCGCCAGCGGCACGAAGACGACGACGGGCGCGTCGGATGCGGCGGCGGCCGCCTGGGCGAGCCGTGTCTTGCCGAGCCCTCCCGCCCCGAGGACCGTCACGACCCGATGCACCCGCAGCAGCTGCGCGATCGCGGCGAGGTCTGCGTCGCGGCCGAGGAGGACGTTCGGCTCGGCGCGCAGCCCGATCCGCACGCGCGGCGCGATGCGCTCGTCGTCCGCGCGCAGGAGCCGCGCGTTGAGCTCGGCGATGGCGGCTCCCGGAGACGTGCCGAGGTCGTCTCGGAGTCGCTCGCGCAGTGCGGCGAACACCGCGAGCGCGTCGGCGGTGCGACCCGCCGCATCCAGAGCCGTCATGAGCTGCGCCGTCGCAGACTCGTCGTAGGGGTTCGCGGCGGCGAGCGCCGTGTAGATCGAGACGGCCTCCTCGTCTCGGCCCTGCGCGGTCAGGCCCGCGGCGAGCGCGGTGTCCAGCCGGGCGCGGAGGGATGCGGCGGCATCCGCCAGTTCGGCGCCCACAGGGCTTGCACCGAGGTCGGCGCCGGGCTCGCCCTCCCACAGCGCGAGCGCCTGGGCCGCGTACAGCTCCACGCGGCCCTGCGGACTGCGCTCGGCTTCGATGATGAGCGTCTCCGCCTCGCGCAGGTCGACGCGGGCGTCCCGCGCGAGCGCGTAGCCCGCGGGCGTCGAGCGGATGACGTCGGCATCCGTCGCCGCCCGCACGCGCGAGACGAGCGTCTGCAGGCTCGCACGCGGGTTCTGCGGAGGGTCGTCTCCCCAGACGTCTCCCGCGAGCGCCTCGACGCTGCGGGCGGCCGGAGCCGCGAGCGCGAGCGCCGCGACGAGCGCGCGCGCCGTCGCGCCGGTCAGCTCGACGCCGCCGATCCGCACCGGCCTGAGGACGTCGACCTGCAGGGGGATGCGCACGCTGCGAGCCTAGCCCGCGCCCCGGACGCCATCCCGTGACGCGGCGCGCCTCCGTGCCCCAGAAGGCCCGCGGTTCCTTGAGCGAGCGACGGTCGTCGAGCGAGCGACGGTCGTCGAGCGAGCGACGGTCGTCGAGCGAGTCGAAACGCACAGTCGAAACGCAGAGAGACGAAACGCAGCGGGCCGATTTCACGACTCGCCGCGTTTCGTCTCATCGCCTGCGCTCCTCGCGGGAGCGACCCGCGTCGAGGAAGCGCGGTCTCAATCAGCTCGTCGGCTGGAAGAAGTTGCCGACGACGTACCGGCCGACGGTCCTGCCGAGCGAGGCGCCCTGCAGATCCGAATTGCGGTAGTGGACTCCGACGAGGACGCGGGCCCAGTCGATCTCCTTCACGACGTCCTGGAAGCGCGCGTACGTCCGCATCCGCTCGGTGACACCGGGTGCCCGGCTGTCCAGCGTGAAGGTGACGGCGTCCGTTCCGAAGAACGCATCGAGGGCTTGGACCATGGCCCCGCCGATGCACGCGTGCGCCGCCGGATAGTCCGGGAAGTTCGGCGTCGCGCCCAGCGGCTTCCACGTCGGGTCGGCGGTGGTGGCCGGGTTCCCGTCCGTGTTCGCGCCGGCGATCGCCTGGTAGGGACGCCAGAACCAGTAGTGGTACTTGGCGTCGAAGCACGCGATCAGCGCGTCGCCGCTCGCGACCTCCGTCATCGACATCATGCGGGCTGTCTGCACGAGATCGAGCCCCTGGGCCGCCGCGAGGCGGAGGAGGCCGTCGTCCCACTGGCGGGTGTCGTGGTCCGTCCAGAAGAGGGCCTCGTCCGTCTGCGCCGGAGTCCTGGTGGCGCTGACGGCACCGCCGATGGCCTCCAGCTGATCGACGTCGGCCGCGTACTCCGTGCTCGTCAGTGCGTTGGGACCGCCCGGACGGAACTGCGACGCGCTCGTCATCGCCAGCGGCCGCATGCCCGGCAGGCACAGCCCGAGCACCGGGCCCGAAGCATTGGGCTGCCAGACCCCGGGACCCGCGGGCGGGAGGCCCAGCTGCTGGACCGTCGTGGTGCATCCCCGGCCGTCGTTCTGCCGGAGTGCGAGCACGCCCACGGCCGCGGCATGACCGGCTGCGACGCCGTCGGTCTTCGCCTGGCCGTCCGGGATCGCAGCGAGGTAGGCGGCGTAGTCGGCGTCGACGATGGCGATGTTCCCCTGCAGCTGCGGCTCCAGACCGACCAGCGTGTCATGGGCGGCCGTTGCGATCGCGGCGTCGGGCGACGCACCCGCGGGGGCGGGAGCCGTGGGGGCGTACGGCTTGTAGCCGCCGTCCAGGGCGACCGCCGCGTCGTAGATGGCGACATGGACGATGGCCATGTACACGCCGCCCTCGCCCGGGAACTTGTTGCCGAAGTTCTCCGGGCCGTTGACGCCTCCGGCGCCGGCGGGAACGATGGCGCACCGTGCCTCCGTGCTCCAGAACGCGACGGGTGTCGTCGCGGCCGGATAGTGCGCGGCGGGCGCGCACTGCGTGATCGGTGCGGGCGTCGCACCGATGTCGGGGGTGGCTCCGGCAAGCCCCAGTGCCGTCGGGAGGACGGCGAGAAGAGCCACGATCGATTTCATTGTCTTCCCCTTCTCGAATCGAGCGCCGCGAAGATGGGAGCCCACGGGGAAGGTCTCGGATCGTCAGCTCGGCACAGCGCCGACGCTATTCCTCCGAATCCGGGATGAAATCAGGGGTTCCCCTTAACTTTGCTCACGGTCCGATCCGGGCTCGAGACGGTAGACGAGCGACAGCTCGGTGCGCGAGCGCACACCCAATTTCGCGTAGACGTGGGAGAGGTGGGTCTCCACGGTCCCGACGCGGAGGAACAGCGCGGCCGCGACCTCTTGATTGCTGCGGCCTTTCGCGACGAGGGCGGCGACGCGGTGCTCGGCGGGCGTCAGACCCTCGGTCCGTGTGCGGCCTCCGATCCGCCCGAGCTCGGCGTGGGCGTTCGCGATCCACGTACCGGCCCCCAGCTCCTCGAACCCGGCCAGCGCGGCGACGATCGCCTCGCTGGCCTCGCGCTTCTTGAGCTGGCGACGGCGGGCGGTGCCGAGCGCGAGCAGGGCGCGGGCACGACCGAACGAATCGCCCGTCTGCTCGTGCCTGTGGACCGCATCCTCGAGGAGCGCAGCGGCCTCCGACACGTCGCCGCGGGCACTGGCCAGGAGGCCGCGGCAGCGGATCATGTGCGCGAGCGTGCGAAGATCCGCGGCCGGCCTCCCCTCCTCCCACGCTTCGAGGACGCGTCCCGCCTCGTCCACGCGATCGAGCGCAAGCAGTGCCTCGACCTGATCGGCCGTCCACCAACGGAGCCCCGCGTCGCGCCACCCGAGTCTGGTGGTGGTCGCCTCCGCCTCCTCGAAACGATCGATCGCCGCCCGCGGGTCGCCGCCGCGAAGGGCCGCCACGCCGAGGATCCCGAGGTGGACGGGGGTGGGGAAGCCGAACTGCTCGCGAGCCAGCTGGAGGGCCCGCTCCGAGTGGGCGCGCGCGACGTCGAGCTGCCCGCGGTCGACCGCGATCAGTGAGATCGGAATGTGGATCCACGGCACCTCGAGTCCGTATTGGACGTAGAGGTCGAAGGCGCGATCCGCATACTCGGCCGCGCGCTCCCAGCGCCCGAGACCATGTTCGATGTGCGCGAGCTGGCGGAGTGCATCGGCGGCCAGCAGCTCGTCGACGTCGCAGATGTCCTCGTAGACGCGCTCGACCATGTGGCATGTCTCATCGGTGTCCCCGATGGCGTCCGTGAGGTCCAGCACCGCACTCGCGATCCTGCGTGCATCACCGGTGGCCAAGGCGAGCTCATAGCCGCGCCGCGCATATCCCGGCGCCTCCGGGTCGCCGGTGGCGAGTCCCATCATCACCATCATCGAGAGCGCTTCTGCGCGCAGCGCATCGTCGTCGAGCTCCTCCGCCATCTCGAGCGCGACACGCGCGCGGGCGAAAGCGGCATCGAACCCTTCGATGTGGCGCGTCGTCCAGGCCAGCCGGCATTGGATCGCCGCCTGCATCGCCGGGCGCGATGCCGCCTCTCGCTGCGCTTCCTCGAGGAGCGCAACGGCCTGGCCGAGACCCTCGAACTCCGCAAGGAGGAGCAGCACGTCGGCCCGGAGCGGCCCGAGTCCGCGATCGTCCAGCAGGTTGCGAGCGAGCGTCCGCGCGCGGGTCCACTCTCCGGCGGCGCGCTCGGCTCGCGCGGCGGCGAGCGCCCGCCGACGGTGCTCGTCGACCGCGCCGGCAGGCGTCAGCCGGAGCGCCGCCTCGGCGAGCTCGGCCGCACCGGCCAGCGCTGCGCGATTCGACGCGAAGACCGCCGCCTCCTCCAACGCGGTCGCGACGGCCGCATCCGGCTCGTCCGTCGCGAGGGCGAGGTGCCGTGCGCGCATGACAGGATCTGCGACGACGGCGGCGATGCGCTCGTGCACGGTCCGTCGCCGCCGGCCCAGATCGCCGTAGAGGACCGATGAGAGCAGCGGGTGGGTGAAGCGGATCGCGCCGCCCTCGCGCTCCACGAGATGCTCCGCGATCGCGGGATCGAGCGCGCCCGTGTCCGCTCCCATGCGCTCCAGGAGCGACACCGACGGCGAGCCCGTCGCCGCGGCGAACGCGAGCACCTCGCGCGTGTCTTCGGGCACCGCTTCGAGGCGTGCTCGGACGACCTCGGCGAGCGTGGGCGGAACGAGCAGGACCCGGAGCGGGTCGGCATCCTCGTCGACCATGCGGGCGAGCCCGAGAGCGAAGATCGGGTTCCCGCCGGATTCCTCGTGGATGCGCACGAGGGTCTGATGCGCGAACGGACGCCCGAGGCGGGCCGTGAGGAGCGTGCGCAGCGGGCCGACGTCGAGCGGCCCGATCGAGAGACGCTCGACGTCGACAGCCTCCTCGAGTTCCGAGGTCCCCGGTCGGCGCGCGAGGATGACGCGGACCGGCGCGTCGACACGTCGCAGCGCCGAGGCGAGCGTGCGTATCGAGGATGCGTCGAACCACTGGACGTCGTCGATGGCGACGACGACTCGCGTGCGCGCGGCGAGGAGCCGCACGACATCGCGCACGGCGACAACCAGGGCGCGCTCGTCCGCGGCTCCTCCCGTTGTCTCGCCCTCCCGCAGCAGTGCGACCTCGAGCGCATGTCGTCGGGGTGCGGTCAACTGGTCGACGACACCGTCCAAGACCGGATCGAGGAGATCGCCGAGGCCCATGAGGGCCAGGCCGCGCTCGGCCTCCGCCGGCCTCGACCGGAGCACGAGACAGCCTCGTTCGCGCGCGGCCGAGACCGCTGCCTGCCACAGCGTCGACTTGCCGATCCCCGGCTCGCCATGGAGAACGAGCCCCGCGGCCTCCGAGATCGGGGCGTCGAGGAACGCGTGGATCGTGCGGAGCTCCTGATCGCGACCCACCACATCCCCAGTGGCGTTCACGCACACATCATCCCAGGCATCCGTCGGCGGCGGCACCCGCCCGTGCGGCGGGCCCGCGGTCTCCCAGCTCGGCCCTGTTAGGGTCGCAGAGTGCTTCACATCGTGATGTTCATCTGACGGCCCTGCGTCCCACCTGCGCAGGTTCTCATCCGTCGAGGGTCGATTCGACGACCCTCCGGACCTTTCACCGTCAGATTCCTTCCGGAGCATCCCTGTGTTCGCATCTCTTCGCATTCCCGGCGCCGTGCGCGCCTTCATCCCCGCACTGATCGGCCGATCTGCCCTCGCGATGGCCGGCCTCGCCGTCCTCCTCGCCGTCCAGGAGAGCACCGGCTCCTTCACGCTCGCCGGCCTCGCCTCCGCGGCCTTCGGCCTCGCCAATGTCATCGCCGCTCCCTGGCGCGCGCGAGCCGTCGACCGCTGGGGTCAGCCCCGTGCCCTCGCCCTGCTCGCTGTCGTGCAGTCGGCCGGCTTCGCGGGGCTCGGCATCGTCGCATCGATCCCCGGTGCGGCGATGGCGTGGTTCGTCGCGCTGTCGATCGTCGTCGGCGTCTCGGCCCCTCCGCTCGGAGCAGCCATGCGTGTCGTGTGGAGCTCTCTCACCGACGCGGGCCCGCAGCGCGAGAAGGCGTTCAGCCTCGACGCGGTGGCCGAGGAACTGCTCTTCGTGGCGGGCCCCGTGGCGGTCACGGCGATCATCGTCGCCTCGTCCCCGAGCGTCGGGCTGTTCGACACGGCGGCAGTGGTGCTCATCGGGACAGCAGGCCTGATCACGAGCCGCGCATCGGCCGCCATGACCGGTACTCCTCCGGTGGCACGCGAGCGCGGGTCCCGCCCACTCGCCACGCCGGGCTTCCTGCGCGTCCTCGTCGTCCTCACCTCCGTCGGGGCGGTGCTCGGCGTGGTCGAGATCGCTGCACCGGCTCTCGCGGCCGAGCAGGACGCCGTGCCCGCGGCGGGCTGGCTGCTCGCTGCATTCGCGGCCGGCAGTGCCGCGGGCGGCCTCGTCTACGGGCACGTGCGCTGGCGGATCTCGCTCGGCGTACGGCTCGTGGTGCTGTGCCTCGGGATCGGCGCCACGGCGATCGCGGTGTCGGCGCTCGGCACCCTGCCGCTGTTCGCGGCGGGGCTCGTCGTGCTCGGCGCGTTCCTCGCACCGTCGCTGATCACGGGCTACCTCGTGGCGGACACGGTGGTCGCTCCGCACGCCCAGACCGAGGCATCCAGCTGGATCAACACGTCGGTCAATCTGGGCGCGTCGGCCGCGTCGGCCCTCGCCGGCGCGGCGATCGACGCGGCGGGCGCCGGCGTCGCCCTGCTGGTCGCCGGCGTCATCGCGGTGGCCGCGGCGTCGGTCGTCCCCGTGCGCCGGCTGCGGCTCGCGGGCACCGCCCCGGCGGGCGACGCCGGTGACGGAGACACCGCAGGCGGGGGATCCGCCTCGGTTCTCGAAGACCTCGAGGGCACGCCGGGCGGTGCGTAACCGCGCCGCCCGGCGTGCCCGCACGGCGGGGCGCGCGACGCACGGCAGACTGGAGGAGGCACCGGCCTGCGGAAGAGGGAGTGAGACGGTGAATCTGATCAACGGCTACGACCCCGACACGCTGCGCGAGGTCGTCGACCCGAGCGCCTGCACGGAGCGTCTCGACGATCTGGGCGTGCTGCGCAGCCTTCCGGCGCTCCTCGAGCGCGTGTGGCTGCTGAAGGTCCTCGGCGATCTCGACGAGGCGCTCGAGGTGTCCGAGCAGTCGGTGCGCGTCGCGCGCATGGCCGGCACCCGCAAAGACCTCCTTCGGGCGCGCATCCTGCACGCGTCGGTCCAGCAGTACCGCGGTCAATACGCAGTGGCGGAGCAGGAGCTCCTGACGTGCGCGGAGGAGGCGGAAGGCCAGGAGTGGTGGGCAGTCGCCGCATTCGCGCAGCAGCACCTGGGCCGCGCGTACTTCGAGACCGAGGACTACAGCGACGCCCGCACCGCGTTCAAGCGCGCCCTCTTCCTCCGCCAGCAGGCGGGCACCCCGGATGACCAGCTCGAGTCGACGCTGCTCGCGATCGACGCCGCCGACCGGCGGCGCGTCGAAGCCAGTGTGGCGAGCTGAGTGTCGTAGGTACGTTCTAATCTGACGGGCATGTCGGAACTCGCCTCCGTGAGGGCCTCAGCGGAATCCCTCATCACCCGGTATCTGGATTCGTCGTGGTCGTTCGCGTTCGACAATGCGAAACGTCGCGCGGGCCTATGCGATTACCGCGCGAAGCGCATCAGCGTCTCGCGCTACCTCGCCGCACGGTACGACGACGAGACGAACCGGCAGACGCTCCTGCACGAGGTGGCGCACGCCATCGCCGGCCCGAAGGCCGCGCACGGGGCGACATGGAAGCGCACCGCGCGGTCGCTCGGCTACCTCGGCGGGACGACCCACAACGGAGAGACCGCGACCGAGCTCGCTCCCTGGGTGGGGGTGTGCCCCGCGGGCCACATCGCCTACCGGCACCGCAAGCCGACTCGGGCGGCATCGTGCGTGAAATGCGCTCCGCGCTTCGACGAGCACCACCTCTTCGAATGGTCGCGGCGCGAGATCACCGCATCCACCCGACTCGCCGCGATGACCCCGCGCTAGAACTGCGGCGCGCGCGGGCGTATCTTTTGCCTTGCCGCACCCTCTATGGATGCAGCGAGCGCGACTGGGGAAGCGCGAAAGGGGTCCGGCATGGAACCGATCGTCAACGTCGACACCGAAGAGCTCGACGAGATGGAGCTCGATCCGTGGCGGGCGATGCCGCTGCATCACGGCGACCATCCCGCCGCCGACATCCGCGGGCACATCGGGCCCGACACGCCGGCACGCTGACCGCCGGCACGCTGGCCGGCGATCTGCGCGGTCCGTCAACACACCGAGGGACTGGGGGTCCGTCGTGTTCACAAGCCTGCTGCCCGACGTCGAGATTCCGGATGTCGGCATCCATGAGTTCCTGTTCGGCTCTCTCCGCGAGGAAGACCTGGCGCGTCCCGCCGTCATCGATCCGAAGACCGGTGCCGAGACGACATACGGTGCACTGTCCGCCCAGATCGATGCGCTCGCCGGGGCGCTGGCCGCGCGAGATGTCGGGGTCGGAACCGTCGTCGCGCTCTTGTGTCCGAACATCCCGGTCTACCTCACGGCGCTCTACGGCGTCCTCCGCACGGGCGCGACCGTGACCACGGTCAACAGCCTGTCCACGGCGGACGAGATCGAAGTCCAGCTGCGGGATGCGGGCGTGACGTGGGCGGTGACCATCTCCCCGCTCCTCGCCCCGATCGCCGAGGCGGCCTCCCGGGTCGGGATCGCCGACGACCGACTCATCGTCATCGACGGCGCTCCCGGGCACCCCGATCTGCTCTCGCTCCTGAGCGAGAAGCGTGCGGCGCCGGACGTCGCGTTCGACCCGGCGACGCATGTCGCGCTGCTCCCGTACTCGTCCGGGACATCCGGCACGCCGAAAGGCGTCATGCTGAGCGACCGCAACCTCATCGCGAACATCCTGCAGATGAAGACCGTCACCGACGTGCGGCCGGAGAATCGCGTCCACGCCCTGATGCCCTTCTTCCACGCCTACGGGCTCTGCGTGATCCTGGGGGTCCCGCTCATCGGACGCGCCGCCCTCGTCCCCATGGCGCGTTTCGACTTCATCGAGTTCCTCGGCGACGTGGAGCGCACGCGATGCTCGCACCTGTTCATCGCGCCGCCGATCGTCGTCGCGCTCGCGAAGCACCCCGCGGTGGCCGAGTTCGACCTGGCGTCCGTCGAGGTCGTGTACTCGGGAGCGGCTCCCCTCGACGGCGGCACGATGCAGGCCGCATCCGATCGGGTGGGCGCTCCGGTGCTGCAGGGATTCGGGATGACGGAGCTCAGCCCGGCCGGATTCCTGCCCGTCCTCGGCCGGCCCGACATCCCGCTCGGATCCGTCGGGCTCCTCGTGCCGAACGACACGTGCCGCATCGTCGACATCGCGAGCGGCGAAGAGATCGCGGATTTCGGCGCGGACGGCTGGACGGAGCCGGGAGAACTGTGGATCGCGGGGCCGAACGTCATGCTCGGCTACCTCGGGAACCTCGAGGCGACGGATGCCACGATCGACGCCGACGGCTTCCTCCACACGGGCGACGTCGGGCGGGCGCACCGCGACGGCTACTTCGAGATCGTCGACCGCGTCAAGGAGCTCATCAAGTACCACGGCCACCAGGTCGCCCCGGCCGAGCTCGAGGCGCTCCTGCTCAGCAATCCGCAGATCGCGGACGCCGCCGTCATCGGTGTGAAGGATGCCGACGGCGAGGAGATCCCGAAGGCGTTCGTGGTCCCGCTCCCGGGTGCGACCCTGACTGCGGACGAGGTCATGGAGTACGTCGCCGAGCGCGTCGAGCCGCACAAGAAGGTGCGCCTCGTCGAGTTCGTGGACGCGATCCCGAAGTCGGCTGCCGGCAAGATCCTCCGCCGCCGATTGCGCGATCGCGAGGCCCTCGCCCGTCAGTGACGGCCGATGGCCGACACCGCCTCCGGCATGGCCGGATCCGCGCCGAAGCGATGCGGATCCCAGTGCCGCTGGAACTCGGCATCCCCTGCCCCGTGCTCGACGAGGTCCGCCAGATACTCCCCCATGAACGCCGCGTACTTGAACCCCTCGCCGCTGTCGCCGCAGGCGAGGACGATGCGCGGATGGATGCGGCCGACGACGAAGTCGCCGTCGCCCGAATCCGTCCAGGTGCACACCTGCGCGGCGAGCACGTGCGACGGGACAGCGGTGAGGTCGCGTTCCACGCGCGCGCGGATGGACTCCGTGCGTGCGGGGTCCTCGTGGCGGTCGAGGTCCTCACCGAGAGTGCCCTCGGCGAGGAAGCGCAGCGGCAGGTCGAGCCCGACCTTGTAGCCGGCCGATCCGTTCGGCATCGCGTAGATCCCCGGTGCGTCGCCGACACCGACGTCGACGAGGCCCGGCAGGTCGACGGGCTCGCCGCCCGGCGAGCCGAAGTAGACAACCTGCTCGGTCACCGGGCGCAGCGGCAATCGCAGTCCGAGCCCGGGAAGGAGCTCGGGCGTGCCCGGCCCGGCGGCGAGGACGAGCTGATCCGCCCACAGGTCAGCGGCGTCCTCGAGCCGCACGAACACGTGCCGGTCTGCGGCGACGACCTCGCGCACGCGCGTCCAGGGGAGGTAGGTGCCGCCGGCTGCTTCGAACGCCGCGAGCGCACCGCCGAGCAGACGGTCGGCGTGGACGATCCCGGCGTCTTCGACGAAGAGCGCGCCGCGGCCGTCGGGGCGCAGGCCCGGGAAGACGTCGCCCACACCGTCGGCGTCGACCTCCTGGAACCCCGCATCGATGGATGCGAGGGCTTCGGCGACATCCGGGAGCGACACGTCGTCGCGCCACAGCATTCCGGTCCGCTGGAAGACCGGCTCGCCGAGTCTGTCGCTCAACCGCTCCATCGCCCGCAGCGTGCCGACCATGGCCCTCGCGCGCCAGCGATGCGTATCGGCGAGGCGCCACAGGCGCGTCGAGCCGCCGCTGGAGGCGAACCGGCTGCCGATGGCGAACCGGTCGATCAGCGTGACGGAATGCCCGCGGTCCTGCAGCTGCAGGGCCGTCGGAAGCCCCCACGCGCCCGCGCCGACGACGATCACGTCGCTCGAACTCGCCACGTCAGAGGCCGAACCGGGTGAAGACGCCGTCGCGGAGCAGGGGCACCGCATCCGTCGCGTCGATCGCGGACGCGTTCAGCACATCGTCGCGGAGCCCGCGCTCGATGAGCTCCTGCCCGGATCCGCTCGCGGTCAGAAGATGGCGCACCGCGCCGCGGAGACCCCGGAACGCCTCGCACGCGACGGCGGCCTCGGGCGACGAGTGGTCGAGACCGAGGGCGGCGAGCGCGTCCACGATCGCGCCGGCGCCGAGCTCGTCCTCGGCGGCGAAGCGCCCGGCCTCGCCCCCGGCGATCACGGCGATGCTCGTGCGCGCACCGCGGCGCACCTGTTCGGCCAGGGCCGCAGCCGCGACCGCGGAGGCGTTGCGCAAGCACCCGAGCAGCACGAGCGACCCGTCGGCCGCCGCCGCGCGGGAGACGGGCGCGCCGTTCACCGACTCCGCGTCATCCCACGGCACGGCCTCGCCGCGCGCCACGGCATCCGTCACCGTCGTCGAGAAGCGGAGTACGTCCACCACGATGACGATGTCGGATGCCGCGAGCCGCGAGAGCCCGTCCGCGCCATGCTCGAGGCGCACCTGATAGCGGGACTGGTCGAACGGATGCATCCCGCCAGCGTATGCGCTCAGTGCTTGGGGATGACCGTCAGCACCCGGGCGGTGAACTCCAGGAACTTCTCCATGAACATCGTGAGGAACTCGCGCGTGCTGTCGACGGTGACATCGCCCCTGTCGTCCACGAGCCCCGGGGTGAAGTGGATATAGGCCTCCGGAGAGGTCATCTGCCGGGCGTTGAGGAAACTGAGGGTGCTGCGCAGCGACTGCTGCCCCACCGCTGTGCCGATCTGCCCTCCGGAGGCGCCGATGACGGCCGTCGGCTTGTCGACCCACACGCTCGTGCCCCACGGCCGGCTGCCCCAGTCGATCGCGTTCTTCAGTGCGCCCGGGATCGAGCGGTTGTACTCCGGCGTGACGAACATGATGGCATCCGCCTCGCGCACCTGCTCCTTGAAGTCGAGCGCGACCTGCGGGTAATCGGCGTCGAAGTCGCGGTTGTACAGCGGCAGCTTGCTGTAGTCGACCTCGTAGAACTCGAACTCCGGCGGCGCGAGCTTCTCGAGCGCGTGGGCCAATCGGCGATTGATGGATGCGGTGGACAGACTGCCGATCAGCACTCCGACGCGGTAGGGCGGCTCGTGCTCGATGATCTCGATCTTCATGGGGACCTCCTTGCACGTAGCGTGCCCCAGATCCCTATGGAATACCAGGGGCCGCCGCATCCATCTCTCCCTCGAACCGCTGCGCGCCTTCAGCCGCCGTTTCGGTCCCCGCGTCGACCCGAGACAGGGTGTTCTCGCCGAGACATGATGCGACGCCACCTGTCTCGACGAGAACCCCCGGTCTCGCGTGAGACCGGGGGTTCGGGCAAGCGGATGCGGGCGCCCCGCAGGTCGCGCTACTCCGCGAGGGCCGCGACCGGGGAGACCCTGGTCGCGAGACGTGTCGGAGCGACCGCGGCGATGAGCGTCAGCACTGCCGTGGCGACGACGATCGCGGCGACGGGCCAGAGCGGCACCCCGGGGGCCACGAGCCCCGCAGGCCGGGACGCCCCCGGAGCGTGGATCGAGCCGAGGAGCGACTGCGCGGCCGCCCATCCGTAGAACACCCCGAGGATGAGACCGGTCGCGACCGCGGCGACGGTGATGTGCGTCGCCTCCAGCAGCACGACCTTCCGCACCTGCGCGTTCGAGAGCCCGAGGGCGCGCAGGAGGCCGAACTCCCGACGGCGCTGCACGACGCCGAGCGTCAGCAGGTTGACGAGCCCGACCGCCGCGATGACGGCCGAGACCGCGACGAGGCCCATCATGATGCCCGAGAACGTGTCGATCACGGTGGCGAACTCGGGCGGCAGCGTCCCCCCGAACGCCGCCGCGAACACCTGCTTCACCGACTCCGTGGCCACCGCGAACATCGTGACGAGGGTCACGCCGATGACGACGCCGATCGCCATGCGGCTCGACCGCTCCGGGTAGCGCAGCGCATTCTCCGACGCGAGGCGCGCTGTGGCCGATCCCCCGAACAGGCGGCCCACCAGTCGCAGGATCGGCGGCATGACGAGCGTCGCCCCGAGCGCGAGACCCGTGAAGGACAACACCCCGCCGAAGAACGCGACGATCACGCCGAGAGGTGTCACGAGCCCGGCCGCGATCCCCGCCGCGAGGAGCAGCGCGCCGACGACGATCAGCGTGATCGCGACGGCGTTGCGGCCGCGACGGCGCGCGATCTCGCGGTGGGATGCCTCGACCGACCCGCCGAGCGCCTGCAACGGCGTCACGGTCAGGACACGACGGGATCCCGCCCACGCGGAGGCCCACGTCGTGAGGGCGACGCCGATCGCGGGCACGAGCAGCATGGGCTGGAGGAGCGTGAACGAGAGTCCGTCGAGCGACAGCGCCCGCTCGGCCCACGCCACCCCTCCGGCCGAGATCGCGACGCCGGCGACGAGCCCCAGCACGCCGCCGATCGTGCCGACGACGAGGCCCTGCCGCGCGACCTCGGCGCGCTGCGAGCGCGCGGTCGCCCCGATCATGCGCAGCAGGGCGATGCGTCGCGTGCGTCCGGCGATGACCGTCGCGAAGGTGTTGGCCGTCACGATCGCTGCGACGTAGACCGCGACCGCCAGCAGCACGAAAACGATGAAGTTGAGGACGAACGCCAGGGTCTCGCTGTCGCGCGTCGCGGGGTCGTGCTTGAGGATCGCGGAGATGAACCCGGTCGCCGAGATCAGCACTGCTCCGAACGCGGTCGCGATGGCCGCGACGAGGATGGAGGCCCCCATCCCCCGGTCCCGCAGCCACGAGAGGCGCGAGGCATCCCCCTGCGCGCGCGGCGTCGCCGCGACCGCTCGAGCGGTCATGCGGTCACCCCCGCGACGACCGGCGCACCCTGCGAGGTCGCCGTGCCGAGCTCGGCGGCGAGCATGTAGGCCGAGATCTCCTCGGCGCTCTGGCGCGGCTTGTCGGCGACGATGCGCCCGTCTCCGAGGAAGAGCACGCGGTCGGCATGGCTCGCGGCGATCGGGTCGTGCGTGACCATCGCGATCGACTGGCCGTGCTCCCGGCTCGCGGCGGCGAGGAGCGCCAGGACTTCGCGTCCGCTGCGCGAGTCGAGATTGCCGGTCGGCTCGTCGGCGAAGACGAGGTCGGGCGCGGTGGCGAGCGCCCGGGCGATCGCGACGCGCTGCTGCTGCCCGCCGGACAGCTCATGCGGGCGGTGCGACAGCCGTGCATCGAGTCCGAGCGTCTCGACGAGCCCGTCGATGCGCGCCTTCTCGAGGGCGCTGGGTCGCCGGCCGTCGAGGTCGATGGGGAGGCGGATGTTGCCCATGACGTCGAGCGTCGGGACGAGATTGAACGACTGGAAGACGAAGCCGACGCGGCGACGGCGCAGCACCGTCAGCTCGAGGTCGGAGAGGCCGGTGATCTCGGTGTCGCCGATCCAGGCGCGGCCGGAGGACGGCGAATCCAGTCCCGCCATGATGTGCATGAGGGTGGATTTGCCCGAGCCCGACGGGCCCATGATCGCGGTGAACTCCCCGCGGCGCACGCCCACCGAGACACCGTCGAGCGCGCGCACCTCCCCCTCGCCGGTGCCGTAGGTCTTCGTCAGCTGCTGGACCCGGGCAGCGAGTCCCAGGTCGGTGGTCGTGATCTCCATGCCTTCGACGCTACGGAGCGTCGTTCTGCACGACATCGGCCCGTGGATGCATCCGCGTACATCGCAAGGATGATCCCGCGTGCGCGGGTCAACTCGCTGAGACGTCCCTGCGCGGGTCGTTGAGCGAGGAGCGCCAGCGACGAGACGAAACGCAGCGAGCCTCGGGATACGACAGGTCAGCGGGCTGCCACCGCATCCGCCGTCTGGCGGTGGAGAGCGTCGTGGTCTTCCGCCGTGAGCGGCTCGTCGCCGCCGAACAGGTACGGCATGCCGGCGCCGGTCTCGATGAACCGCTTGAGGCTGACGTTGACGAACATGTTCCACGCGTTCGAACAGTTGTCGTAGCACTCCCCGTCCGATGTGAGCCCCTCGTGCGTGAAGGTGACGGCGGTCCCCGCATCCGTCGCCGCGATGTCGAATCGCACCGTCGTGCCGTTCCACTCCTGGTGGTCGGCGACGAAGTCGAGGTAGCTGCCGGTGACGAGCCACGCTATGCGGCGGCCGGGCTCGAGCTCGGTGATGCGGAACCCCGAGTAGTGCAGGCCCGGGACGACGTAGACGAACTCGTCGCCGACGGCCGTCGTGGCCCCGGTGATGCGGCCCCACCAGCCGGAGACGTCGTTGATCGCGTCGTAGGCCTGCTGCGGCGTCGCGTCGACGGTGATGGTCGTGCTGTAGTTCGCAGACATGTGCTGCTCCTTCGCTTGCATGATGCAACGGAACTCCCGTCGAGAGGATGCTACGCATACCACTTGCATCACGCAAGTGGTAATCTCGAAGCCATGTTGGGCAGGACGTACGACACCCAGGTGTGCTCGATCGCTCGGTCGCTCGAGATCGTCGGCGAGCGATGGAGCCTGCTGATCATCCGCGACGCGTTGTTCGCGCGGGTGACGCGGTTCGGCGACTTCCTGGCGAACCTCGGCATCGCCACCAACGTGCTCGCCACGCGGCTGGACGCCTTCGTCGAGACGGGGATCATGGAGCGCCGGGGCGCCGCGGACTACGTCCTCACCGACAAGGGTCGCGCGCTCGCCACCGCGCTCATCGCGCTCACCGAGTGGGGTGACGAGTGGGCGTCGCCGATCGACCCGCCGATCCTCTACACGCACACGTGCGGCGGCGCCGTGCACGCCGTGACCGCGTGCGAGAACTGCGGCGTCGTCTCCACGGAGGAGACCGCGGTGGCCATCGGCCCCGGAATGCCGCCGGAGTACCTCGCGAGCCGACGCAGCCCCGCCGCGCGGGAGATGCGCGCCTGACGCACCGCCGGGGCCGCAGTGTCGGCCGGACCCGCAGTCAGGCCGCGTCGGGGGATGCGGCCTCGTCGGAGGTCAGCAGGATGACATTGCCGTCCGGATCGTCGACCATGGCGGCGTACGGGCCGATCGTCTTCGTCGGCGCCATGCGCCCGTTGTAGCCCGCGGCGACGAGGTCGGCGAACGTGCTGTCGACCACGGCATCCTCTCCCACGTAGAACTCGAGCATCTGCGAGTAGCCGCCCGCAGGCGGCTGCCACGTCTTGTCGTAGGCCTTCGCGAAGCCGTCGGTGATGAGCAGCGTCACGCCGCTCGGCATGCGGTGCGCGACCATCGGCCGCTCCGCCGATGCATCCGGGATGTCGAGACCGAGTCGCCGGTAGAACCGGATCGACGCGTCGAGGTCGCTCGTCTCGAGCACGACCATGCTGAGCTGCAGTTCCATCCTGCGATTCTGGCGCGCCCCTCCGACATGCCGGCGAACAGCCCGTGTCCCGCACGCGAACTCGCGGCTCCGACCCGAGGAAGGGAGTCGGTTCGATGAGCGGAGCGCGCCCGCCTCCCCGGACCGGACTCCGCCCGTCGAATCGACTCCGCTCGTCGACACCACCCGTCGAAGGGGACGGACTCAGGCCGTCCGCGGCGACGTGGGCTGCTCGATGAGCCTCTTCAGACTGCCGAGGTTGTCCTGCATCCCGCGGCTGAAGAACCGCTCGGCGAACGGTCCCAGGAACTGGGCCGGGCCCGTCAGCCCCGCTCCGCTGATCGACCCGTCGAGCTGCAGGCGCGCTCCGCCCGACGCCGGTTGGATGCGGTAACGATACGTGAACGGGGTCGGCCCCTCGACGGACGTGAAAGAGACCTCTTGTCCGGCGAGGTAGGCGCTGACCTGCACGATGTTGATCGCGGGTCCGCCCGGCAGCCGGCGGTGCACGATGTACCGCGTCCCTGCGCCGCCGTCGCCGGAGAGATGCTCCACGCGCTGCACCGCCGAATACCACTGTGGGGTCTTGGTGAAGTCCGCGACGAAGGCGAAGACATCGGCCGGAGCGGCGTGGATGTCGACTGCCAAGGTGAATGCCATGGTGCGTCCATTCTCCCCTGTGAACTGCCGGCGGAGGGGAGGTGAACCCCTACCGGGTGTCGGCGGCCGCGACTAGCGTCGAGGCGAGTCAGCGAAGGAGGCACGATGCCCGCCACTCCCCTGCCGCCGACCGGCGACGTCCCTCAGCCCAAGACGTGCGATGCGAGCGGAATGATCGAGATCCACCGCATGTACAAGGTCGGCTTCGGCGAGGCGCCGAGCCTCGTCGGCCGCGTCGCCGAGGGCGACACCGCGCACGCCGAAGTTGTCGCCGAGCAGCTCAACCTCCTGTCCGTCGCGTTGCATGCGCATCACGAGGGCGAGGACGAACGCCTGTGGGCGCCCCTCGCCGACCGCGCGCCCGCCTGCGCCGTGCACGTCGAGCGGATGAAAGAGCACCATGCCCAGCTGCTCGTTCAGCTCACGGCGCTCGACGCGGCGGTGCCCGCCTGGCGGGCGTCGGCAAAGGCGGCGGATGCGGAGCCCGTCCTGACCGCGCTCGCCGGCGTCAACGACTGCCTCGCCATCCACCTCCCCGACGAGGAGGCGAACATCGTCCCCGTGATGGAGACGGTGATCACCGAGAAGGAGGTCGAGTGGTTCTCGGAGCACGGCCGCAAGTCGGTTCCGAAGGGCCAGTCCTGGAATTCGCTCGGCGCCATCGTCACGGCGCAGCCGGACGGCGGTGACGAGTGGCTTCACGAGAACCTCCCCGGTCCCGTGCGTCTGCTCTGGCGCTGGGTCGGCAAGCCGAAGTACGAGAAGCACCGGGCCGCGCTCGAAGGGCGCTGACCCCGTTACGCGAGGCCGTGCTCGAAGGCGAAGACCACGAGCTGCACACGGTCGCGTAGACCCAGCTTCGTGAGGATGCGGCTGATGTGCGTCTTCACGGTCGCCTCGGAGAGGAACTCGCGCGCCGCGATCTCGGCATTCGAGAGGCCTCGTGCCGCGAGTGCGAAGATCTCCCGCTCCCGGTCGGTCAGGGCGGCGTAGGCAGACGGCACCGGGCGGGGTGCGGCATCCGCGAAGTGCGCGAACAGGTCGCGGGTGGCGGATGCGGCGATCACCGCCGAACCTGAATGCACCGTGCGGATCGCGGCAAGGAGGAACTCGGGATCGGCGTCCTTCAGGAGGAACCCGCTCGCGCCCTCGCGGATCGCGCGTGCGGCGGCCTCGTCCAGGTCGAACGTCGTCAGCATCACGACACGCGGCGGCTCCGGATCGCGCAGCAGCTCGGCCGTCGCCGCGAGGCCGTCCATGACCGGCATCCGGATGTCCATCAGCACCACATCCGGGCGCGCGGTGCGCACGACCGAGACGCCCTCCTGCCCGTCCGATGCCTCGCCGACGACCTCGAGATCGGGCTGCGAGTCGACGAGCATGCGGATGCCCGCGCGGAACAGCGCCTGGTCGTCCACGAGCACCACCCGGATGGCGTCAGCGCGTTTCGTCTCGCTCGTTCCTCGCTCGCTCAACGACCTGATCCCTTCAGCGCCTGCGCTCCGTCTCTGCGTTTCGTCTCGCTCCGCTCGCTCAACGACCCGCACCCTTCAGCATCCGCGCCGCATCAGCGCGTTTCGTCTCGCTTCGCTCGCTCAACGACCCGTTCCTTTTCGACACCTCAGTTGAGTCAGCGCTCAAGGGCCCTCACCGCCGATCGGCAGGGAGCCGCGGACGACGAAGGCGCCCGCATCCTCGCCCGCCTCCAGCATGCCGCCGACGAGCTGCGCACGCTCGCGCATGCCGATGATCCCGTGGCCCGAACCGCCGGCGACGGCATCCGCCCGCAGGGGATTGCGCACGTCGAGGTCGACCCGGTCGGCGTACCACGCGAGCCGCAGCTGCACGGGGGCTCCGCCGTGGCGGAGCGCGTTGGTGAGCGCCTCCTGCAGGATGCGGTAGACCGCGAGCTGGACAGCGGCCGGCGGCTCGCCCGGGGGCGCCGGATCGACGGTGACGCGAAGGTCGACACCGGCGGCGCGGACCTGCGCGTAGAGGGCCTCGAGGTCCGCGAGCGTCGGCTGCGGTCCGTCGCCCTGCGCGTGCCGGAGCTGAGTGAGCAGCAGCCGCACGTCGGCGAGCGCAGCCCGCGCG
This sequence comes from Microbacterium candidum, assembly GCF_030315975.1. GTDB lineage: Bacteria > Actinomycetota > Actinomycetes > Actinomycetales > Microbacteriaceae > Microbacterium > Microbacterium candidum. Next base: position 259,301 of record NZ_JASXSZ010000002.1, read on the forward strand.
GTCGACGAGATCGTGCCGAGCGCCGCCGTCGCGGTGGCCGGATCGGATGCCGCGGCATACCGCGCACCGTCGGCCTGGGCGATGACGACTGCGAGCGAGTGGGCCACGATGTCGTGCATATCGCGCGCGATGCGCACGCGCTCCTGCTCGGACGCGGCATCCTGTTCGGCCTGGATCTGCGCCGTGCGGTTCTCCCGCGCACGCCGGGCGGTGCGCACCAGGGCGCCGATCGTCCAGCACAGCAGGAGCCCGAAGGACACCGCGACCCACATGACCGCGGCGATCGTGAGGTTCTGCCAGTGGAAGCCGATCCCGAGCGGCGACCGCAGGAGATAGAGGTAGATCGTGATGACGAGCGCACCCACGAGCGCGGAGGCGAACCCCAGCCAGAACACGAGCCGCGTCCCGTAGGCGGCCGTCACGTACAGGACTCCGAAGATCGCCGCGTTGCTCGCCATCGGATCGAGTCCCGCGCTCATCTGCAGGACGGCCCCGGCCCACGCGATCGCGAGGGCGAGGGCGGGAGAGAGCCGTCGTACCGCGAGCGCGCCCGCCATCGCCAGCCCGACCAGGACGGTCGCCGCCGCGTGCACGCTCCAGATCGAGTCGCGCACTTCGACGAATCCGGTCGCCAGGAAGAACGCCGCGGCGATGACGATGTCCGTCATGAGCTGACGGGTCGGGAGCGCACGGATCACGCTTCGACGCTACGCGAGGGCGCATGCGGCCCGCATCCGTCTCCAGATGTATCCCTTGCCGGACGCCCGGGAAGGCTCTACGGTGCGGAGACGGGCGAAAACGAGGGAGACACGATGACGACGGTGCGCGCGGCGATCAGTCAGACCACCTGGACGGGCGACAAGGAGTCGATGCTCGACAAGCACGAGGGGTTCGCGCGGGATGCCGCCGCCCAGGGCGCGCAGGTCGTGTGCTTCCAGGAGCTCTTCTACGGTCCCTACTTCGGGATCACGCAGGACAAGAAGTACTACCGGTTCGCGGAGCCCTCGGACGGCCCGATCGTGCAGCGGTTCGCCGCGGTCGCGAAGGAGCTCGGCACCGTCATGGTCCTGCCGATCTACGAGGAGGCCCAGACCGGCGTCTACTACAACACCTCGGTGCTGGTGGATGCCGACGGCACCGTGCTCGGGAAGTACCGCAAGCACCACCTCCCTCACCTCGACCGGTTCTGGGAGAAGTTCTACTTCCGTCCGGGCAACCTCGGCTATCCGGTGTTCGACACCGCCGTCGGCCGGGTCGGGATGTACATCTGCTACGACCGGCACTTCCCCGAGGGATGGCGGGAGCTGGGGCTCCACGACGCCCACATGGTCTTCAACCCCAACGCGACCAAGCCCGGACTGTCGAACCGCCTGTGGGAGGTCGAGGGTCCGTGCGCCGCCGTCGCGAACGGGTACTTCGTCCTGCAGCCCAACCGCGTCGGGCGAGAGGACAACGAGTACGGCGAGCTCGCCGTCGACTTCTACGGCACGAGCCAGGTGATCGACCCGCGCGGCAACTTCGTCGGCGACCGCGGCTCGAGCGAAAACGAGGAGCTGCTGGTGCGCGACCTGGACCTCGACATGGTGCAGGAGATGCGCGACGACTGGCAGTTCTACCGTGACCGCCGGCCCGACTCCTACGGCGACATCGTCGCGCCCTGAGAGCATGGCCGGTCGTTGAGCGAGGAGCGCAGCGACGAGACGAAACGTCGCAGCGGTTCGACTCGCTTCGCTCGCTCGACGACCGGGGAGAAGAGGAGACACGAATGGCAACCACACTCATCACCGGCGGGACCGTCGTCTCGGCCACCGGTCGCACCGAGGCCGACGTCCTCATCGACGGGGAGACGATCGCCGCGGTGCTCGCGCCGGGCTCGCACCTGCTCGGCACAGACCTCGCGGCATCCGTCGACACGGTCATCGACGCGACCGGGAAGTACGTGATCCCGGGCGGCATCGACGCGCACACCCACATGCAGCTGCCGTTCGGCGGCACGGAGGCGTCCGACACGTTCGAGACCGGGACGCGCGCGGCCGCGTGGGGCGGCACCACCTCGATCGTCGACTTCGCCGTGCAGCGCTACGGCGAGCGTGTGCAGGACGGCCTCGCCGCCTGGCACGAGAAGGCCGCGGGCAACTGCGCGATCGACTACGGCTTCCACCAGATCATCGGCGGTGTCGACGCGGATGCGCTCGCCGCGATGCCGGGCCTCGTCGATGAGGGCATCACGAGCTTCAAGCTCTTCATGGCGTATCCGGGCGTCTTCTATTCCGACGACGCGCAGGTGCTGAAAGCGATGCAGGTCTCGCGCGACACCGGGATGCTGACCATGATGCACGCGGAGAACGGGCCCGTCATCGACGTGCTCGCGGCGCAGCTCGTCGAGGAGGGCAAGACCGATCCCTACTTCCACGGCATCGCCCGCGCCTGGCAGATGGAGGAGGAGGCGACCCATCGCGCGATCATGATCGCGAACCTGACGGGGGCGCCGCTCTACGTCGTCCATGTGAGCGCCAAGCAGGCCGTCGAGCAGCTCGCGGCCGCGCGCGACCGCGGGCAGAACGTGTACGGCGAGACGTGCCCGCAGTACCTCTATCTCTCACTCGAGGAGCAGCTCGGCGCCTCGAGCGACGAGTGGGGTGCGTTCGAGGGTGCGAAGTGGGTGTGCTCGACGCCGCTGCGCTCGCGCGCCGAGGGCCACCAGGACCACATGTGGCAGGCGCTGCGCACGAACGACCTGCAGATGGTCTCGACCGACCACTGCCCGTTCTGCATGAAGGACCAGAAGGAGCTCGGGCGCGGAGACTTCCGCGCCATCCCCAACGGGATCGGGTCCATCGAGCACCGCATGGACCTCATGTACCAGGGCGTCGTGACGGGGCGGATCAGCCTCGAGCGCTGGGTGGAGCTGACCTCCACGACCCCGGCCCGCATGTTCGGGATGTACGGGCGGAAGGGCGTCATCCAGCCCGGGGCCGATGGGGACATCGTCGTGTACGACCCGAACGGCCACACCTCGATCGGCCTGGGCAAGACCCACCACATGAACATGGATCACTCCGCGTGGGAGGGCTTCGAGATCGACGGCCACGTCGACACCGTGCTCTCCCGCGGCAAGGTGATCGTGGATGACGGCGCCTACCTCGGCGCGAAGGGCGACGGCCGCTTCATCAAGCGCGGCCTGAGCCAGTACCTGGTGTGATCGCCGGTCGCTGAGCCTGTCGAAGCGTCGCGACCCCTCGACAGGCTCGGGGACCGAGAAAGGAGCAACGATGGACTTCGGCGTCGTCCTGCAGACCAATCCGCCCGCGGCTCGCACGGTGCAGCTCGCGAAGCTCGCCGAGGCGCACGGGTTCAGCCACGTGTGGACGTTCGACTCGCACCTCCTCTGGGAGGAGCCGTACGTCATCCACTCGGCGATCCTCGCCGAGACGAAGCGCGTCACCGTCGGCCCGTTCGTGACGAATCCGGCGACACGCGACTGGACCGTCACGGCATCCGTCTTCGCGACCCTCAACGAGATGTACGGCAACCGGACGGTGTGCGGCATCGGCCGCGGCGATTCTGCCGTGCGCGTCACGAACGGCAAGCCGACGACGATGGCGGAGCTCCGCGAGTCGATCCACGTCATCCGCGAGCTCGGCAACTCCCGTGCCGTCGAGTACAACGGCGCGACGCTCCAGTTCCCGTGGAGCCACGGGTCCGAGCTCGAGGTCTGGGTCGCCGCCTACGGGCCCCTGGCGCTCAAGCTCGCCGGGGAGGTCGGCGACGGCTACATCCTGCAGCTCGCGGACGTCGACATCGCCGCGTGGATGATCAAGACGGTGAAGGATGCCGCGGCCGCCGCGGGCCGCGACCCCGAGTCGCTCTCCTTCTGCGTCGCGGCCCCCATGTACATCGGCGACGACTGGGAGCACATGCGCGACCAGTGCCGGTGGTTCGGCGGGATGGTGGGCAACCACGTCGCCGATATCGTCGCGAAGTACGGCCACCACGGTGCTGTCCCCGATGAGCTCACGGCGTACATCGAGGGCCGCACCGGCTACGACTACAACACGCACGGCAGCGCCGACAACGACCACGTCGACTTCGTGCCCGACGAGATCGTCGACCGGTTCTGCATCCTCGGATCCGCCCAGCACCACATCGCCAAGCTCGAGCAGCTGCGCGACCTCGGCGTCACACAGTTCGCCGGCTACCTCCAGCACGACAGCAAGGAGGAGACGATGCGGGTCTACGGCGAGACCGTCATCCCCGCGCTCTCCGCGCACGTCACCGCCAAGCGGTGACGGCAGGCTAGACCGCGGCGGCCGCCTCGGCTGCAGCCAGGAGCACGCAGGTGGCGACGGCATCCATGGCGCTGCGGACCTCCTCGAGCGGCGGCATGCTCGGAGCGAGGCGGATGTTCCGGTCGAGAGGATCGCCATGGGGGTACGTCGCGCCCGCCGGCGTCAGCGCGACGCCGGCCTCCTTCGCGAGCTCCACGACGCGCGCCGCGGCGCCCGGCACGACGTCGAGCGACACGAAGTACCCGCCCTTCGGCGTCGTCCAGGAGGCGATCCCGAGCCCGCCGAGACGCGCGGACAGCACGTCCTCGACGGCGGCGAACTTCGGCGCGAGGATGTCGCGGTGCCGCCGCATGTGCGCGCGGACGCCGTCGGCGTCGCCGAAGAACAGGATGTGGCGCAGCTGGTTGATCTTGTCGGGGCCGATCGACTGGATCCCGAGGTGCTTCGTGTACCAGGCGATGTTCGCGGGCGACGAGCCGAGGAAGGAGACGCCGGCGCCGGCGAACGTGATCTTCGACGTCGAGGCGTACATGATGACGCGGTCCGGGTTCCCCGCCTCGGCGGCGAGGCCGATGGCGTCCGCGGACGGCGTCTGCTCGTCGGTGAGGTGGTGCAGCGCGTACGCGTTGTCCCACATGATGCGGAAGTCCGGTGCGGCCGTCGGCATCGACACGAGCCGGTGCGCGACCTCGGTGGTCACGGTGGAGCCGTCCGGGTTCGCGTAGGTCGGCACGACCCACACGCCCTTGATCTGCGGGTCGTCGGCCACGAGGCGTGCGATGGCCTCGACATCCGGCCCGTCCGGGGTCATCGGGACCGTGATCATCTCGATCCCGAGCTCCCGCGTCACGGCGAAGTGCCGGTCGTAGCCCGGCACGGGGCAGATGAACTTCACGGTCTCCTCGCGCGACCAGGGCCGCGGCGAACCGGGGACGCCGAAGAGCATCGCGTAGGCGAGCGTGTCGTACATGAGCGTGAGGCTCGCGTTGCCTTGCGCGAGCAGCTGCGCCGCCGGGACGCCCAGGAGCTCGGCGAAGATCTCCCGGATGGCGGGGAGCCCCTCGAGTCCGCCGTAGTTGCGGACATCGGTCCCGTGCGCGTCCTTCACGACGCCCGAGCCGGGCAGGCTCAGCATCCCGTCCGAGAGGTCGAGCTGCTCTGCCGATGGCTTGCCGCGCGTGAGATCGAGGTGAAGGCCCAGCGCCTTCAGGTCGGCGTAGGCGGCGCGGCACGCGTCGAGGTCGAGGGCGGTGTCCGGAGCGGGATTCGTCACGGATACCGACTCTACGCAACGCCGTAGTCCTATCTCACTGCGTTTCGTCTCGCTTCGCTCGCTCAACGACCCGCGGGAGACGATGCCCCCCCCCAGATCGGTCGTTGAGCGAGGAGCGCCAGCGACGAGACGAAACGCAGCAACCCGCGGCCATCGGGGTCAGGCCGGGACGATCGGGCGGCTCTCGTAGAACGTCTGCAGGACGATCGTCGTGCGCGTGCGCACGTTCGCGGCGAGGCGGATGTCGCGGATGAGGCGCTCCAGCTCGCGCGGCGACGCGACGCGCACGAACAGCATGTAGCTGGCATCCCCCGCGATCGAATGGCATGCCTCGATCTCGTCGAGGTGTTCAAGGAGCTCCGGGGAGTTGTCGGGCTGTGCCGGGTCGAGAGGCGTGATCTCGACGAACGCCGACAGGGGCTTGCCGACGAGCTCCGGATCGACGACCGCGTGGTACCCCGTGACGACCGACCGGGCCTCGAGCCGGCGCAGCCGTGCCTGCACCGCGGACACCGACAGCCCCACCGTCTCCGACAGCTCGGAGAGCGTCGCGCGCGCATCGACGGAGATCGCCGCGAGCAGCGCGCGATCGGTGTCGTCGAGAGCCATGGGGGTAGGCGCAGGATCCGTCATGGATGTAAGATTATCGCTATCCATGTCGATACACCGGAAAAATTCCGGCAAACTCCACGATCGGAGGTTTCCCCCATGTCCCTCACCCACGCGAACGAGCAGGTGATCATCGGCGAGCCCGAGGTCGTCGAGGACGTCGAGAACTCCGCCGCCTGGCTGGCGCTGAAGGATGCGGCGACCCGCATCCAGGGTCTGCAGGTCAAGGACGGCAGCATCCCGATCGAGGCGGACCACGCCGAGGCCCGGGAGCTCGTCGACACGATCGTCGCCGCGATCCGCGCGCTCGCCCCGCTCTTCCCGCACGACGCCGACTACCTCGCCGCGCTGCCGGTGGACTTCGAGCGCTGGGCCGATGGCGGCTTCGCCGAGCCCGACTTCCTGGACTCGCTCGTCGCCTTCCAGCCGCAGCTGCACCGCGTCGACGGCATCCGTCACCTCGTCGTCTTCCCGATGTACACGCAGAACGGCTCGTCGAACCGTCACGTCGAGGCGCTGATCGTCGAGGTCATCTGGCCCGAGTTCATCGCCCAGCTCGAGACCGAGTACACGAACAAGCTGTTCGTGTCCCTGCGTCTCGTCGACTTCACCCCCGGCTACGACACCAATTCCGCCGTCCTCTTCCCGGAGACGGTCGCGATGCGCGAGATCCCCTCGTTCACGTGGGGCGCGATCTTCCAGGACCGCGAGGCCGCCCGCTACCGCCGCGTCACGCGCGCCGCCGCCGAGATCACGAAGCTCGATCTGCCCGCCGACGCCGCCGCGATGCTCGACGACCAGCAGCTCACCGAGAAGACGTTCGTGATGTGGGACATCATCCACGACCGCACGCACATGCGCGGCGACCTGCCGTTCGACCCGTTCATGATCAAGCAGCGGATGCCGTACTTCCTGTACTCGCTCGAGGAGCTGCGCTGCGACCTCACGGCCTTCCGCGAGTGCGTCTCCATCGAGAAGCGACTTTCGGAGGTCCCCGAGCTTATCGAGGGGTCCGCCGAGCAGGAGATGCTCCAGCACGCCAAGCTCGTGCAGTACGCGGTGATCTTCGACCGCATCTTCCGCTTCTCGATCACGGGCAGCCGGGTGCGCAACTACGACGGCGTCGGCGGGCAGCTGCTGTTCGCATGGCTGCACCAGCGCGGCGTGCTGCACTGGACCGACACGTCGCTCGCGTTCGAGTGGGATCTGGTCCCCGCCGCGGTCGTCGAGCTCGCCGACGCGATCGACCACCTCTACTGGCAGTCGATCGACCGTCCGAAGACGGCGCACTGGCTCGCCGCGTACGACCTCGTCCGCGGCACGCTGACTCCGAACCCGGCCTCGGCCTGGGCCCGCGGTCTGCCGCTCGAGACGCTCGCCGGCGCCCCCAAGGGATACACCGACGCGGTGATGGATGACGAGTTCCCGCTGTCGATGTTCTTCGAGGCGCTCGACAAGAAGATGAAGCCGGTCATCGAGTCGACCGCGGGCATCCGCGGCACCGACGCCTGACGCATCCCCTTCGCTCGCCTGTCACGTTCTTCGGCCACAGCCCGAGATCGTGACAGGCGAGCGGTCGTTTCTGCGTGCACTGCACAAGCGGGGAGGCTGAAGGCCCAGGTCCGTTGACGGCGGTCGGCGCCGTCGCTATCTTCAGCGCATGACCGGGTGTGCCCGCACATGATCACGACGGCCGAGCTGCGCGCCATCCCGGCCTTCGCCCCACTGCCGCAGGAGGCGATCGACTACCTCGCGACCGCGGTCGAAGACATCCGTCTCGCCCCCGGCGAGTACTTCGCGCACGAGGGCGACGACCGGGCGTTCTTCGTCGTGATCGAAGGCCGCGCCGAGCTGACGAAGGTCGTCAACGGCGAGGAGCGCGTGATCGGCGAGCGTCTGCCCGGACGCTTCTTCGGCGAAGTGCCGATGACGTTGAGCACACCGTTCCCTGCGAGCGGCCGTGCCGCCGAGCCGACCCGGATCATCCGGCTGGACGTCACGGTCTTCTACACGCTCGCGGCGATGGCGCCCTCGGTCCCGGCATTCGTGGCATCGCTCGCACGCAAGTACGTCGACTGGCTGCAGACGGTCGCGGCCGAGCAGCCGGCGGCCGAGGCGCGGGTGATCGCACCCCATTCGGACGCCAAGACGCACGAAGCGGTCGTCTTCCTCACGCGCAATCAGGTTCCGTTCGAGCGGATCACCGTGGGCGAAGAAGCGGATGCCGCGACCTACCCCGTCATCGAGCTGCCGAACGGGCGGCGGTTCGAGGCGCCGCCGCTGCGCGAGATCGCGAAGCTCGTCGGACTCGAGATCGAACCGTCCGCGGGCGGCTACGACGTCGTCATCCTGGGAGCAGGACCGTGTGGGCTCACGGCCGCCGTGAACGCCGCCGCGGAGGGCCTCCACACGCTGGTCGTCGAGTGCCTCGCGCCGGGCGGCCAGGCGGGCACGTCGACCCGCATCGAGAACTACACCGGATTCCCGTACGGCATCTCCGGCGACGATCTCGCGAGCCGCGCGTTGAAGCAGGCGCGACGCCTCGGCGCCGAGATCGTCGTCACACGCACCGCCGTCGCGCTCCGACCGGAGCGAGAGCAGATCGTGCTCGACGGGGGCGAGACGCTCACCGCACCCGTGGTCGTCATCTCGACGGGGGTCGAATGGCGTCGCCTGCCGGTGCCGGACATCGACCGGTTCCTCGGGAACGGCATCTTCTACGGCGCCGCCCGCAGCGACTCGACGGTCGCGCGGGGAGCCGACATCGCGATCGTCGGTGCCGGCAACTCGGCGGGACAGGCGGCGATCTTCTTCTCGCGATTCGCCCGATCCGTGACGCTGCTCGTACGCGGAGAGTCGCTCGGCGCGAGCATGTCCCGCTACCTCATCGATCAGATCGCGGCGAACGACGGCATCCGCGTCAAGACGCGCGGCGAAGTCGTCGGCGTGCACGGGGTGAACGGTCTCGAGGCCGTGGACGTCGTCGACCGCTCGACCGGCGAGACCACGACGCGCCCGTACACCGTCCTGTTCGTCATGATCGGCGCGGATGCCGCGACCGACTGGCTCCCCGAGCAGATCGCCCGCGATGAGCATCACTTCATCCCGACCGGATCGGATGCGGCCGTCACACCTCAGTGGACACAGGATCGCCGTCCGTTCGGGCTCGAGACGAGCGCGCCCGGGATCTTCGCCGTCGGCGATGTGAGATCCGGCTCGGTGAAGCGCGTCGCTGCGGCCGTGGGCGAGGGTGGAATGGCCATCGCCTATGCGCACCAGTACCTCGCCCTCCGGCGGTAGCGGCGGCCTCCCCCGGAAAGGCTCTTGCGCCGCGGAATGAGAGGATGGCTCAGTGACCACGATCCACGACACCTCCGTCCGCGGCTTCGCCTCGGACAACTACTCGGGCGTGCACCCCGAGGTCCTCGCCGCCATCGCCGCCGCCAATGACGGCCACCAGATCGCGTACGGCGAGGACGAATACACGGCGCGACTGCACGAGATCTTCGTCGAGCACCTCGGCGAGGGCGTCGAGTCGTTCCCGGTGTTCAACGGCACGGGCGCGAACGTCACCGCGCTGCAGTCGATGCTCCCCCGCTGGGGCGCCGTGGTGTCGGCATCCACCGCCCACATCAACGTCGACGAGGGCGGTGCGCCCGAGCGCGTCGGCGGGATCAAGATCCTGCACGTGCCGACCGAGGACGGCAAGCTCACCCCCGAGCTCATCGACCGCGAGGCGTGGGGATGGGGCGACGAGCACCGCGCGCAGCCGCTGGTCGTCTCGATCACGCAGTCCACCGAGCTCGGCACGCTGTACTCGGTCGAGGAGCTCCGTGCGATCACCGACCACGCCCACGCGCTCGGCATGCGCGTGCACATGGACGGCGCGCGCATCTCCAACGCCGCGGCATCTCTGGACCTCCCGCTGCGCGCCTTCACGCGCGACGCCGGCGTCGACGTCATGAGCTTCGGCGGCACCAAGAACGGCGCCCTTCTCGGCGAGGCGATCGTCGTGCTGAACCCCGAGGCATCCAGCGGCCTGACGTACCTGCGCAAGCTCAACATGCAGCTCGCCTCGAAGATGCGGTTCGTGTCCGCGCAGCTGGTGGCGCTCCTCGAAGACGACCTGTGGCTGCGCAGCGCCCGCCACGCGAACGCGATGGCGCAGCGTCTGCGCACCGGCGTCGAGGCGGGCATCGCCGACGGCTCGATCCGCGGCGTCGCGTTCACGCAGAAGACCCAGTCCAACGGCCTGTTCGCGACACTGCCCGACGGCGCCGCCGACCAGCTGCGCGAGCGCTTCCGCTTCTACGACTGGGATGCAAAGCGCAACGAGGTCCGCTGGATGTGCTCCTTCGACACCACCGAGGACGACATCGACGCGTTCGTGGCGGCGATCGCGGAGATCACCGGCGCCTGATCGATCCCCGCGGGGCCGCGGATCGTGGGATAACTGACGCATGGAGATTCCCCGACCGTCAGACGAGGTGAAGGAGTTCTTCCGCTCCGTCATCCCCGAAGGCCCCGACGTCGTCGTCAAGCCCATGTTCGGCAACCTGGGCGCGTTCGTGAACGGCAACATGTTCGCCGGACTGTTCGGCGACGACATCGGTGTGCGTGTCCTCGACGAGACGCGCCTCGCCGAACTGGGCGCGATTCCGGGCACAGGTCCGTTCGGACCCGCAGAGCATGCGATGGGCGGCTACACGTCCCTGCCGCGTGACTGGCGGCAGACGCCGGAGCGCGCGTCGGAGTGGATCGCCGTCGCACTCGAGGATGTCAGTCGGCTGCCCGCGAAGCAGCCCAAACCGCGGGCGCCGCGCAAGAAGGAGTAGCGCTGCGCGGCACGGGCGTCAGGCGGATGAGGGCCGGAGACGGGGCACCCGGAATATCCATAGGTTCCATGCGGTTGGATTGACACGTCAACCGAATCGGGCCGATGGGGTCCCGGCATCGTCACTCGAGAAAGACGGCCCATGCCTCTCGCATCCGACCTCGCCCCCCGCTTCGCCCAGACCGACGCGCCCCTCATCGGCGCGCTCGTCGAGCGGTGGAGCCCCCGCGCCTACGATCGCAACGCGGTCGTCGCCCCCGAGACCGTCCAGGTCATGCTCGAGGCCGCGCGCTGGGCGCCGTCCGCCAACAACTCGCAGCCGTGGCGCTTCATCGTCGCGCACCGCGGGACGCCGGAGTTCACCGCCATCCACGACGCGCTCATGGGCTTCAACCAGGTCTGGGCCGACTCCGCCGCGGTGCTCATCGTCAACCTCGTCGAGACGGCGGATGCCGAAGGCCGCGAGCGTCCGTTCGCCGCCTACGACCTCGGTCAGGCCGTCGCGCACCTGTCGGTGCAGGCGCAGCACCTCGGCCTGCACTCGCACCAGATGGGCGGCGTCGACCGCGACGCCGTGAAGGCCGCGTTCGGCCTCGGCGAGACCCTTCAGGTGCTCTCCGTCATCGCCGTCGGCGTCCCCGGCGACGTCGACGCGCTGCCGGAGGCGCTCCGCGAGCGCGAGCTCGCCCCGCGCACACGCCTCGCGCTCGACGAGATCGTGCTCCGCAGCGCAGCCTGAGACACATCTTCGCAAAGGCCGTCACCCCACGGGGTGGCGGCCTTCGTGGTATCCGAGTTGCCTTCCCCTGTCACGATCGTGGGTGCGAGCCCGCGAACGTGACAGCTGAGCGTCGTTCTGTCACGCTCGACTGTCACGATCCTCGTTTCAGGCCGAAGATCGTGACAGGTAAGCGCCCGTACCCGGGTCAGACCTCGGGCTCGCCGGCGATGAGGCCGCGCAGCCAGTCGCGCGCCTCGACGAAGACCTCGTCGGAGTACCGCTGCGGGTACCGCACGATCGCGCGGTCGGCGCGCGGATACGACCCGAGGAAGACGACCTTCGGGCTGAAGCGACGGAGTCCGAGCAGCGCGTCGGCCATGCGCTCGTCCTGGATGTGGCCGTCGGCATCCACCACGAACCGGTAGCGGCCGAGCTCGTCGCCGATGGGGCGCGACGCCAGCAGAGACAGGTTGATGCCGCGCGTCGCGAACTGCTCCAGCATCTCCAGGAGCGCACCGGGGTGATCCTCGGGCAACTCGACGATGAGCGACGTCTTGTCGGCGCCGGTCGGCGCCGGCGCCTCGGTGACACGGCTGACGAGCACGAAGCGCGTGACCGCGTTCGGGTTGTCGCCGATGTCCTCCGCGAGCACCTCGTACTCGTGGTGCTCGACGACGCCGGGGGCGGCGACCGCGGCGTCCGCTCCGCTCGTCCCGTCGACGAGCCCGAGGGCGGATGCCACGTTGGATGCCGCCGGCACGTGCTCGTGACCGGGAAGGTTCGTCGTGAGCCACTGCAGCGACTGGCCGTAGGCGACGGGGTGCGCCGCGACGACGGTGACGTCCTCGAGCCGCGTGCCGGGGCGCCCGACGAGGACGAAGTTCACCGGCACGAGGTACTCGCCGACGATCCGCAGGCCCGGCATGGTGGCCAGCGCGTCCTGCGTCGTCGTGACACCGCCGTCGACGGAGTTCTCGATCGCGATCATCGCGGCATCCGAGCGGCCCTCGACGACGTCGGCGAGCGCTTCGCCGACGTTGCGCACGGGCCGCCATTCCTGACCCCGCGCCTCGTGCACCTGCGCGAGCGCGGCCTCCGTGAACGTGCCCGCGGGGCCGAGATAGCTGTAGACGCGACGGGATGCCTCGGGCTCTGCGTTCACCCGTCAAGACTAGTCGCGGCATCTTCCGGCCCGTGGCAGATTTCCAACAGGACTGTTATATTAGCGCTGTGACATCTACGGAGAAGCGTCCCGCATCCATCGAGCAGCTGCCCAGCGTCTGGCGCCCGCTCACCGCGATGCGCCGCCGCATGGACGACAGCCTCGGCGACCTCTACCGCGACCTCGGCATCGAGGGCGTCAGCACGCGCTTCAGCATGGCCGTCATGTTCCTCGCCGACGGCGATGCGACGATCAGCTCGCTCGCGGAGCGCTGCGGCGTCACCCACTCCGCGATGAGCCAGTCGGTGGCGGCCATGAAGAAGGCGGCGCTCGTGACGTCCGCGCCGGGCGAGGACGCTCGCTCGCGCGTCGTCACGCTCACCGATGCAGGCCGCCGCATCGCGCCCCTCCTCTGGGACGAGTGGTACGCGACCGAAGCCGCGGTCGCCGAGCTCGAGACCGAGCTGAGCACTCCCCTGACGACCGTCGTGCGCGAGATCGACGCCGCCCTCGACCGCGAGTCCTTCGCCGAGCGGGTGCGCCGGCACCTGCCCCGCGATGACGCCGCGATGACCCGGCGATGATCCGCTCGCACCTCGTCGACACCCGGCCGCTGCGCACGAGCCGCCCCTTCCGCGCGTTCTGGGCGGGCACCGCCGTCTCGCAGTTCGGCGGCAGCATGTCGTCGTTCGCCCTCCTGTACTACGTGTGGGAGATCTCGCACTCGCCCGTCGTCGTCGGTCTCGTCGGCCTCGTCGTCGCCGTGCCGCTCGTCGTGTGCGGCCTGATCGGCGGTCATCTCGCCGACACCGTCGACCGGCGGGCGCTCCTGCTGTGGTCGCGCTCCGCGCAACTCGTGGTGAGCGCCGCCACGGCGGCGCTCGTCATCTCGGGGGTGCGCAGCATCCCGGTCGTCTTCGTCATGATCGCCCTCACATCGGCGCTGTCCTCGCTCGCGGCCCCGGTCGCCCAGACCGTCCCGCCGATGCTGCTCGGCGGAACCGAGCTGTCCGCCGGGCTCGCGCTCACCCGCCTCGCCGGGCAGCTGGCGCTCATGACGGGGCCGGCGATCGGCGGGGTGCTCGTCGCCACGATCGGCGTGGGCGCCTGTCTCGTCGTCGACTCGGTCACGTTCCTCGCCGCACTGTGGGGCATCTCGCGCCTCCCCCGGCACGCGCCGCGACCCTCGGCGGCCGGCGAGCCCGAGGGCGGGACGCGCGTCCTCGGCGGCCTCATGTTCGTCGTGCGCACGCCCGTGATCCTCGGCGCGTTCCTCGTCGACATCTGCGCGATGGTGCTCGCCCTGCCGGCGGCCCTCTTCCCCGTCATCAACGCCGAGCGCTTCGGCGGATCGCCGATGACCCTGGGGCTCATGCTTCCGGCGATCGGCCTCGGCGGCGTGCTCGCGGGCCTGTTCTCCGGGCGTCTCACCGCATACCCGCGGCAGGGTCTCATCATGCTGATCTCGTGCGCCGTGTGGGGAGCCGCGACGGCCGCGTTCGGCGCCGCTCCGACGCTTCCGCTGGCGCTCGCCGCGCTCGTCGTCGCCGGCGCCGCCGACACCTTCACGGTCGTCAGCCGCGGCACGATGGTGCAGTCCGCGACGCCCGACGAGCTCCGCGGCCGCGTGTCCTCCCTCGACTATCTCGTCGGCGCGGGCGGCCCGAGCATCGGCGACCTCCGCGCGGGCACGATCGCGGGTCTCACCTCGGGCGCCATCAGCTGCATCCTGGGCGGCCTCGCGTGCGTCGCGGGCGCCGGCGCCATCGCCGCTGCGAACCCGGGGCTCCGGCGCTGGCGGCTCGCGACGGCTCCGCGCAGCCGTCGTCCGGAGTCGTCTTCCGCGTGACCTGCGCGCCCGTTCGCGGCAGACTATGCGCATGAGCCGTGCAGGACATCCCGCCGAAGCATCCGACCTGATCGACATCGACGAACTGATCAACGCGTACTACGACAGGAAGCCGGATCCGGCGGTCCCCGCGCAGCGGGTGGCCTTCGGCACGAGCGGCCACCGCGGCTCGTCGCTGTCCACGAGCTTCAACGAGGACCACATCCTGGCGACCACCCAGGCAATCGTCGACTACCGCACTGCGCAGGGCATCTCGGGGCCGCTGTTCCTCGGGCGCGACACGCACGGACTGTCGCTTCCCGCGGAGCGCAGCGCGGTCGAGGTCCTCGTCGCGAACGGTGTCGACGTGCGCCAGGACGCGCGCGACTCGTGGGTGCCGACGCCGGGTGTCAGCCACGCGATCCTGACGTACAACAAGGGGCGGGATGCGGACGACTCCGGTCGCGCCGACGGCATCGTCGTCACCCCGAGCCACAACCCGCCGCGCGACGGCGGCTTCAAGTACAATCCCCCGCACGGCGGGCCGGCCGACACCGACGCGACGGGCTGGATCGCCGACCGCGCCAACGCTCTCATCGCCGCGGGCCTCGAGGGCGTGAAGCGCACGAAGTGGTCGGACATCGACTCCGACAAGCTCGGCGAGTACGACTTCCGCGACGCCTACGTGCGCGACCTCGCGAACGTCATCGACATGCAGGCGATCAAGAAGTCCGGCATCCGCATCGGCGCCGATCCGCTCGGCGGCGCCTCGGTCGACTACTGGTCGCTCATCGCCGAGGTCTACGGCATCGACCTCACCGTCGTGAACCCGACCGTCGACCCCACATGGAAGTTCATGACGCTCGACTGGGACGAGAAGATCCGCATGGATCCGTCGTCGCCGTCGGCGATGGCGGGACTCGTCGCGCGGCGCAGCGAGTACGACCTCCTCACCGGCAACGACGCGGACGCCGACCGCCACGGCATCGTCACGCCCGACGCCGGCCTCATGAACCCGAACCACTTCCTCGCGGTCGCGATCGACTACCTGTACTCGCACCGGCCGGGCTGGCCGGAGGATGCCGCGGTCGGCAAGACGCTCGTCTCCTCGATGATCATCGACAAGGTCGCCGCGTCCCTCGGTCGTCGCCTACTCGAGGTCCCCGTCGGCTTCAAGTGGTTCGTGCCGGGGCTCCTCAACGGATCGGTCGCGTTCGGCGGCGAAGAGTCCGCCGGAGCGTCGTTCCTGCGCTTCGACGGCGGCGTCTGGACCACCGACAAGGACGGCATCCTGCTGTGCCTGCTGGCATCCGAGATCCTCGCCGTCACCGGCAAGACCCCCTCGCAGCGCTACGCGGAACTCGAGGCCGAGTACGGAGCCTCCGCCTACCAGCGGGTGGATGCCCCGGCCACGCCGGCGCAGAAGGCGGCACTGGCCAAGCTCTCTCCGGAGGCGGTGACCGCCACGGAGCTCGCAGGCGAGCCCATCACCGCGAGGCTCTCCCACGCGCCAGGCAACGGCGCCGCGATCGGCGGCCTCAAGGTGGCGACGGCCGATGCGTGGTTCGCCGCACGGCCGTCCGGCACCGAGGACGTCTACAAGCTGTATGCCGAGTCGCTCCGCGGCCCCGAGCACCTCGCGCGGGTGCAGGAGGAGGCCCGCGCCGTCGTCGCGGAGGCGCTCGGCGGGGTCTGAGCACACGAAGAACCGGCTCGGATGCCGCGCATCCGAGCCGGTTCGACACGTCAGACCGCGAACCTCGCGCGCAGCTCGCCCGCGCCCGACCAGTCGTCGCCCTCCGATTCGAGCCGGCGCATGAGCCGATTCGCCATCGCCGGGACGTCGGGATCGGCGGGCGCGCTGCGCTGCTCGTAGGGATCGTGCTGGAGGTCGTAGTACTCGATCTCGAGGCCCGCCCCCGGCACCCAGATCGCGATGAACTTGGCACGGCGTGTGCGCAGCCCTCGCACCTCCGAGGGGTTCTGGCGTGATGCGAAGCGGTAGTAGACGGCAGCGGGGTCGTCTGACACCGCCGCCCTCGCGGTGAGCGCCGCCGACCGGTCGACCCCGCTCATCGCGACGGGGATCGCGTCAGCATGGCCGGTCAGCCCGAGGAGCGTCGGCGCCATGTCGAGCGCGGACACGAGCTCGTTCGACTCTCCCGCGGGTATGAGCCCCGGGCCGTGCAGCACGAACGGCACCCGCATCGACTCCTCATACGGGACGTTCTTGTCGATCAGTCCGTGGCTGCCGAGCTGCATGCCGTGGTCCGAGGTGAACACCACGACGGTGTCCCGCTCGACCCCGGCGTCCGCGAGTGCGTCGACGATCCTGCCGATCTGCTCGTCAACGCCTGTGACGGCGGCGAAGTAGTCACGCGCGATCGCGGCCATGTCGGCTGCGAACGGAGTGCCGAGTTCGACATTGGGCCGCGTGAGCAACTGCGCCTCGTCGAGGTCCGCGTACGCGGGCCGGTACCGCTCGGGCACCTGGTCGAAGGGCTGGTGCGGCGGGTTCAGCGAGACCATGAGGGCGAACGGCGCGTCCTGCTCGGCCGCCTCCGAGATGAACCCGATCGCCACGTCCGTCTCGTACTCGGCCGACCACCGGTCGACGTCGAGCCGTTCGTGGCGCTGGGCGTCGCCCACCCAGTAATGCGGAGACAGGTGCCGATCCGCAGCTCCGTAGGAGTGCCAGAAGTCGAACCCGAACCGCCGATGCGGCGGCGACCAGGCGTCCCAGACGACGCCGTCGTCACGCCGCCCCTCGCCGTACTCCTCATCCTCGTCGACCGGCGGTTCGAGATGCCACTTCCCGATGTACCCGGTCCGGTAGCCCTCGTCGCGGAGGACGCTCGCCCACGTGGCGAGCCCGTCGCGCAGCCCGATCCCCTCGAGGGCCCGCTCCGAGTTGACGTTGAGCGTCACGCCGTTCTCGCGCGGCGTGCGGCTCGTGAGGAACATCGCGCGGTGCGGGCTGCAGACCGGATAGTTGCTGACGGCGTTCGGGACGTGGCATCCGGACGCGATGAGGCGGTCGAGATTCGGCGTCGACACCGGATCGCCGCCCACCGCCCCGATCGCCATCGCCCGGAACTGATCGGCCATGACGACCACGAGATTCGTCGGAGTCGGCATCATCCGGTCACTTCAGATCGGTGACGGGGGCCGCATCCATGTCGTCGAACGCCTGGTTCTCACCGGCCATGGCCCACACGAACGAGTACGCGGACGTCCCGACGCCGGAGTGCAGCGACCAGCTCGGCGAGATGATCGCCTGCCGGTCGGCGACGACGAGGTGACGGGTCTCCTCGCGCTCGCCGAGGAGGTGGATGACGCGCGCCTCCTCCGGCACGTCGAAGTACAGGTAGCACTCCGTGCGGCGGTCGTGCGTGTGCGCCGGCATCGTGTTCCACATCGACCCCGCATGCAGCTGCGTGACACCCATCACGATCTGGCAGCTCTTCACGCCGTTCTCGTGGATGTACTGGTTGAGCGTGCGGCGGTTCGACGTGACCTGGTCGCCGAGCTCGCGCACGGTGCCCTCGCCGGGCGAGACGAGTGCCGCGGGGTACGCCGTGTGCGCAGGAGCCGAGAAGAGGTAGAACAGGGCGCCGTCGCCGGCGAAGACGACCGAGCGGATGCCGCGGCCGAGATACAGGCATGCGCCGTTGACGAGCGTGTAGACCTCGCCGTCCGCGATGACCGTGCCGGTTCCCCCGACGTTCACGATGCCGAGCTCGCGGTGCTCGAGGAAGTAGTCGCTGCGGATCTCCGGATAGCCGGCCAGCTCCAGCGGGGAGCCCCCAGGAGCCGCTCCCCCGAGGACGATCCGATCGTGGTGCGTGTACGTCAGCCGGATCTCGCCCGGCACGAAGACGTCGGGGATGAGATACGTGTCGCGCAGATCCTGCGTCGTCATGCCCGGGATCTGCGCCGGGTTCGTGGCGTAGCGCTGGTCGATGGGGGTGGCCATGATGCTCCTGTTCGGGTGGTCAGCGGGGTTCAGCGGACGAGCCAGCCGCCGTCGACCGGCACGATCGCGCCGGTGACGTAGGCCGCGGCGTCCGAGGCGAGGAAGACGAAGACGCCCTGCAGGTCGGCCGGGGTGCCCCAGCGGCCGGCGGGGATGCGGGAGACGATGGACGCCTCGCGCTCGGTGTCGGCGCGCAGGGCCGCCGTGTTGTCGGTGGCCATGTACCCGGGCGCGACCGCGTTGACCGTCACGCCGGATGCCGCCCATTCGTTGGCGAGGGCCTTGGTGAGACCGGCGACCGCATGCTTGGACGCCGTGTACGCGGGCACCAGGATGCCGCCTTGGAACGACAGCATCGAGGCGACGTTGATGATGCGGCCGCTCCCGTGCGCGATCATGCGGCGACCGGCCGCCTGCGACAGGTGGAACACCGCGTCGAGGTTGACCGCGAGCACGTCGTTCCAGTCTCCGGTGGAGTACTCGGCGGCTGGCGCGCGGCGGATCGTGCCGGCGTTGTTGACGAGGATGTCGAGGCCGCCGAGCTCCTCGACGACCTCCGCGACGGCGGAGGCGAGGTCTTCGGGGGCCGCATTGACGAGGTCGCGGCGCACGCGGTGCACGCGGCGACCGGTCGCCGCGATGAGCTCCGCGGTCTCCGACGCGTCACCGCGGTCGAGGAGCGCGACATCCGCGCCCGCCTCCGCGAGCGCGAGCGCCGCACCCTGGCCGAGGCCGCGGCTGGAGCCGGTCACGAGGGCGACCTTCCCGTCGAGACGGAACGTGTCGAGGATCATTGATTCCCTCCGGATATCGTGCGGTTCGTCGAGCCAGGGAGCGCAGCGACCGAGTCGAAGCGCGCTGACGTCACGAGATCGGCTTGCTGCGTTTCGTCTCGCCGGCGCTCGCTCAACGACCGGGGTGAGGTGCTCACCAGTACAGCCGCCAGTCCGGGTGCGCCGTGCGCATGAGCGCTTCGAGGTAGAAGTAGTCGCCCCACAGGTTCGCCTCGTCGACGCCGGCGTCGGCGGGGAGGCTGTAGACGCCGTGCAGGATGAGGGCGTCCGACTCGCCGTCGGCGGGCGTGTAATGGGCGATGAGTGAGGCGAGGATGCGGTCGGCCGCCGCGATGTAGCGCTCGGCGTTGGCGGCATCGGTCTCGACGCCCGCGAGCTCCCGCAGCCCCGAGACGGCGATGGCGGCCGCCGAGCTGTCGCGCGGGGCGTCGCTGCCGTCGGTGTAGACGAGATCCCAGTACGACACCGCGTCGGCGGGCAGGTGCTTCAGGAAGTAGTCGGCGCAGCGGCGCGAGGCATCCAGGAACCGCTCGTCGCCGGTGTCGCGGTGGTTGAGCGCGAAGCCGTAGATGCCCCAGGCCTGACCGCGCGCCCAGCAGGAGTCGTCGTGCGCGCCCTGTGCGGTGGAGCCGCGCAGCGGCTCGCCCGTCTCGACATCCCAGAAGAACGTGTGGAACGTGGTGTCGTCCGGCCGGATGATGTTCTCGCGCAGCTGCAGCGTGTGCCGGCGGACGGCGTCGGCGTACCGTTCCTCTCCCGTCTGCTCATACGCCCACGTGAGCAGCGGCATGTTCATGAGGCTGTCGATGATCGTCCGGCCCCGCTGGGCCGGGTCGGACAGGTCGCCCCACGCCTGGATGATCCCTGCAGGCTCGAGGAACCGGGTCATGAGGTAGTCGGCAGCCGCGATCGCGGACTGCCTGGCATCCTCGTCGCCCGCGAGGCGCCACGCGGTCACGCAGGCCAGGCTGTAGAGGAAGCCGAGGTCGTGCATGTCGACGTCCACGTGCCCGCGGATGCGCTCGCCGAAATCGGCCGCGTGCCGCAGCGCGGCGCCGCGGAACACGTCATCCCCCGTGGCCTCCCACGCGATCCACTGCATCCCGGGCACGAAGCTCGTGGTCCACCCGTGGTTGCCGCCCTCGGGCACGCCGTCGGCCGCGGGCCGCAGCGGGTAGAAGCCGCCGTCGGTCGTGTCGTCCGGGTAGCGGTCGCCGAAGCGGGCGATATTGCCCCGCGTGGTCTCGACGGCGGCCGCGATCGCCTCGGCCAGTGTCTCCGCGGGAATCGCGGTGGTCCGGCCGGCGGTGGAGGGAAGGGAAGTCATCGTGTAGAAGTCCTTGTCGATGGGTCGTTCGTTCAGCGCGCGAGGGGCTCGGCTGCCAGGAGCACGGGGCGCAGCGTGTAGCGGGAGTTCGCCCACGCGAGGTACAGCGCCGCCGCGGCCGTCACTCCCACGCCGATCGCGGGGAGATTGACGAAGACCGCGATCTGCACCGCGATGATCGCGAGCGAGACGAGGGTGAGGTACCAGCGGCGAACCGCCAGCACGACGCTCACGCGCAGGATGTCGCGCAGCCGCGTGTCCGGCGCCTCGGCGAGCGCGACGAGGGCCACGAGCGCGGTCGCGAGGACCAGACCCACGAGCACCAGGAGGAGCGGGACCACCACGACGCCGACGGTCGAGGTCGCGAGCGCGCGGACATCGACGAGCAGTACGACCATCCCGCCCACGGCCATCGCGCCGATCACGAGCGCCTTGCGCCATGTCCGCCAGTAGCCCGCGACGAAGGAGCGGAACGGGCCCGCTCCGCCGAGCCCGTTCTCGCGGAAGGCGCAGAACGCCGCGACGGGCGCCGGGGCCGCGAGGACCGCGGCGACCGCGATCGCCGGCCACGACCACATCGGATCCGTGGCCACGAGCAGGACGAGGAGGGGCAGCGAGGCGACCGCCGTCAGGAGGTTCGTGACGAGCCCGACGTACGCGACGCCGAATCCGGTCGAGTAGACGGAGTGAGGGATGCGCGCGCTCATCGTCAGCCCTTCATCCCGCTCGTCGCGATGCCCTCGACGAAGTGCTTCTGCCCGAGGAGGAACACGACCGCGATCGGCACGACGGAGATCGTCAGTCCCGCGAACATGAGTCCGTAGTTCGCGGTGAACTGGTTGCTCACGAATGACTGGAGACCGAGCTGCAGCGTCCACAGGTCGGGGTTGCGCAGGTAGATGAGCGGGCCCAGGTAGTCGTTCCACACCGTGACGAAGGTCAGCAGCACGAGGCTCGCGATCGCCGGGACCGACAACGGCATCATGATCCGCCACCAGATGCCGTACTCGCTGAGGCCGTCGATGCGGGCCGCCTCGGAGAGCTCCTCGGGGATCGTCTCGTAGTACTGCTTCATGAGGAACACGCCGAACGCGCTGAACGCCTGCAGCAGGATGATGGCCCACAGAGTGTTCGCGAGGTGCATCTTCGACACCATGATGAACTGCGGGATCATGTAGGACTGCCACGGCACCGCGATCGTCGCGATGTAGGCGAGGAACAGGACGTCGCGGCCTCGGAACTTCATCCGCGCGAACCCGTAGGCCGCGAACGATCCCGTGAGCACCTGGAGGATCGTCACGGTCACCGCGAGGACGAGCGTGTTGCGGATCCAGACGATGATGTTCGACTGCGTCCAGATGTTGACGTAGTTGCTGAAGTCCCACGTCTTCGGCAGCCAGGTGACCGGAACGGTGAAGACCTCGTTGGCGGGCTTGAGCGAGCTGGACACCATCCAGAAGAAGGGCACCAGCAGCCCGAACGCCGCGACGACGAGCACGATGTAGCCGATGATGCGGCCGAGGCGCTTCGCGGGGGTCTTCGCCCTCGGCGCCCGCGGCTCACGCGGGACGGTCAGGACGCGGGTCGCGTCCACGCGATCGAGGGTCTCGAGGATGTCGGCCATCAGCGCTCACTCCTCTTGTTCCAGAAGAACTGGATGATGGTCACGACGATGCAGATGAGGAACAGGACGATCGACGCCGCGGAGGCGTAGCCGAACTGGTTCTGCACGAAGGCCGTCTGGTAGATGAACTGGGAGAGGACGAGGGTGGCCGTTCCCGGGCCGCCGTTGGTCATCACGAGGATCAGGTCGAAGATCTTGAACGAGTTGATCGTCAGCATGACCGTCACGAAGAACGTCGTCGGACGCAGGCACGGCATCGTCACGTTCCAGAAGCGCTGCCAGGCGTTCGCGCCGTCCATGCGCGCCGCCTCGTGCAGCTCGCGCGGCACGGTCTGGAGGCCCGCGAGGAACAGGATCATGTAGTAGCCCATGTCGCGCCACGTCGCCACGATCACCGTCGCAGGCATCGCCCATGTCGAGGACTGCAGCCACGCGGGCGGGTTCGCGATCCCGATGAAGTGGAGGAACTGGTTGATCGGCCCGTACTGCGGGCTGAACAGCAGGTTCCACACCACGGCGATCGCGACGATCGACGTGATGTAGGGGAAGAACGCGGCGGTGCGGAAGAAGGACACCCCGCGCAGCTTGGTGTTGAGCAGCAGGGCGAGTCCCAGCGCGACGACGAACGTCAGCGGGATGTGCAGGATCGAGTAGTAGAACGTGTTCGCCAGTGCGGTGAGGAACATCGGGTCGCCGAACAGACGCTGGAAGTTCGCGAGTCCCGTCCAGGTGGCGGTACCGAAGATGTTCCAGTTCGTGAAGCCGAGGTAGAACAGCCACACCACGGGCACGAGGGTGAGGACGGCGAAGCCGATGAAGTTCGGCAGGATGAAGCTCCACCCGATGAGGGTGTTGCGCAGGCGCAGCTTCGACCGCCGTCGGGCGGGCGGCCGGGGCGACGTGTCGACGTCGGTGGCGATCGCCGTCATGGCTCCTCCTTGGAGTCTCGGTGGGTTCAGGCAGGGGTGGGGCGCGGGATGCGCGCGCCCCACCCTCCGGGGATCAGCCGACCTGGTTCTTGTACTGGGCCTCGGCGTCGCTGATCGCCTTGTCGATCGACTCCGAACCGGTCATGATCGCGCTGTGCATCGCGGACAGCACCGTGTTGAGGGTCGCGGTCTTGGGCGACGGCGGGTTCTGCGGGTCGATCTTCTGCTTCGCCCACGCGAACTTCGTCAGGTCATCCGACGGGATGCCGGACTGGCCGAAGTAGACCTTCACGACGGCGTCGTCGGTCAGAGCCGGCGTGATGCCGATCTTCGCGAGCGTCAGCGCGGCCTCCTGGCTCTCCGCGTACGCGAGGAACTGCTTGGCGGCGGCCGTCTTTGCCTGGTCGGTCTTGACGTTGATGGCGAACCCGGTCGGGTCGCCATAGGTGATCGGCGTGTTGCTCGTGCCGGCCGTCTTCGAGGTGCGCTGCGGAACCGGGGCCATGCCCCACGCGAACTTGTCGGCCGCACCCTGCGCCTGCTGCTGCAGGAGCGTCGCGACGTACCACGTGCCCATGATCTCCATGGCGGCCTGCTGCTTGCCGAACTCGGCCTGATAGGTGGTCTTGTTCGCGGTGACCGTGGCGAACGGCAGCTGCAGTCCGCCATCCTGCATCTTCAGCGCCTGCTCGTAGTAGGGCTTCATGTAGCCGAAGTCGCCCTTGAGCGCCGAAGCCGGCACCTGAGCGGTGGCGAAGTTCTGCACGAGGGCGTTCCACCCGTGCAGGTAGGCGGGCAGCGCCGCGCTGCCGGCTGTCTTCAGGCCGGTCTTCAGCTTCTCGGCCGCAGCCGTGTAGTCGTCCCACGTCCACGAGCCGTCGGGGTCGGGGACCCCGGCCGCCTTGAAGAGGTCCTTGTTGTAATAGATGACGTTGCCGTCGATGCGGTACGGGATGGCGTACTGCTTGCC
Source organism: Microbacterium candidum (assembly GCF_030315975.1). Lineage (GTDB taxonomy): Bacteria > Actinomycetota > Actinomycetes > Actinomycetales > Microbacteriaceae > Microbacterium > Microbacterium candidum. The sequence goes on from NZ_JASXSZ010000002.1 coordinate 283,637, forward strand.
GTCGAGCTTGTACGAGGCCGCGCCCTTGATGCCCGACTGCAGCTTGACGTCGGAGACGTCCTGGAGCTGGCCCCCGGAGGCGAACGTGACCATATCGGTGACGTTCTTCATCGTGAGGATGTCGGGGGCGGTGCCGGCAGCGAGGTCGGCCGTGAGCAGGGTGGCGTACTGCGCCGCGTCATAGTCCTTGAGCTCGATCGTGACGTTGGGGTGCGCCGCGTGGAAGCCGTCGGCGAGCGTCTTGAACTCGGGCGAGTTTGCGAGGTTCCACGTCGACATCGTCAGGGTGACGGGCTTGTTGTCCGCCGTGGCGGACGGCTGATCTGACGACCCGCCGCTGCAGGCCGCGAGCGACAGCGTGGCGACGACGGTGACGGCCGCCGCGGCTGTGTACTTGCGCTTCATGTGGATGCTGCTCCTTTGCAATGGTTCCGGACCCGAGAGGGGCCGGGTCTGGACTACCGGTCCGTCAGGCTCGCGGATCGGAAGAGGGTGAGATCGTGGGTGGTGGTGACGTCGTCCGGCCAGGTCACCGAGACCTGGTCCTCGGCGAGCGTCGCGGCGGCGTGCTCGAGCGCCGCGGTCCGCGCCCCGTCGAGGCCGACGAGGACGACGACCCACTCGCCACCCGCCGCATCCAGCTCGATGACGGGGACGGATGCCACAAGCCCGAGCGGGCTCGCGTCATCCCGTTCGACGACAGCCGGCTCTCCGGCGCCGACCAGGAGGCGGATGCTGCTCTCGAGCTCGCCGTCGCCGCGCGCGATGGCGACGCGAGCCGTGGATCCGTCGGCGAAGGCGGTCGGGGCAGAGCCGGTCGCAAGCGGCCATCCGCCGATCCGGAGCGAGCACGCGGCCGGGTGCAGCTCGTCGACTCGGACCAGGCGGGCCTCCCACGGCCCGCGCACGAAGGAGATCGTGAGGATGCGGCCGGCGGGCGTGACGTCCCCCGCGATGCCGGACCCGTGCCGGGTCTGCACGTCGGCGGGGTCGATCCAATGCGCGGCGGCGACCGACCCGCCGACCGCGACGTCGCCGTCGATCCGGTTCCCGAGGAGCTCCATGCCGGCGCGGTGCGATGAACGCCCGTTCTCATCGGTGAGGGCGGCGGACTGCTCGAGCGGCTCGCGCCAGGCCCGGCCGGCGTGCAGCGGCGCGGTCGCGGTGCTGTAGGCGAGGCGGGTGTAGATGGGCGAGTCGCCGACGTCGGAGCCCGGCTGGGCGTGATCGGTGCCGTGGTTCACGACCCGCACGATGCCGTCCGCCCGGGTGCCCGAGACGAGCCAGCCGGCCGCGCGGACGATCCGCAGGTCGTCGCCGGTCTCCACGGGAAGAGGCTCGGACGGAGCCGCCCATACGGGGTGGTCGGCGGGCAGCGAGATGCCCAGCATCCCCTTCGTCGCCCAGTACGGCGACGCCGGCCCCGAGTAGGACTGGGCGAGGCGGCGCCATTCGCCGTGCCATCCCATCGTGAGCAGATCGCGCTCGTCCGGGGCGCCGGCATCCGCGAAGTGGCGGACGACGAGGTCGGCGGCGTGGCGGAGCCGGCCCGCGGAGGTCGACGGCACGTCGGCGATGATGCCCGCCCAGAACGGGGCTGCCGCGGCGAAGCGGTAGATGAGGCTGCGGCCCTGGATGAGAGGCGAGCCGTCCGCGCCGACGAGGGCGACGGCGTCCTGAAGGTACCGGTCGAGACGCGCGACGTCCGCGGGAAGGCGGCCGCCCGCGAGATCCGCCGCCCCCTGCATGCGGGACCACAGCACCGGGTAGAGGTGCAGCGCCCAGCCGGTGTAGTGGTCGAAGGCGCGGTCCTCGCCGTCGGCGATCCACCCGTCGGCACGCACATAGGAGTCGTGGCGGGCGAGATCGTCGGCGATGTCCTGCGCCGACCACGGCCCGCCCACGGACCGGAGGAACGTCTCCACGACGATCCGGAACCACAGCCAGTTGTTGCGCGGATAGGTCGTGTCGCCGACGATCGCGGACAGGTAGCGGATGACGCGCTCCTGCGTGATCTGGTCGAGGCGGTCCCACACCCATGGGCGGGTCATGTCGAGGATGACGGCGATGGATGCGGCCTCCACCTTGGCCTGCGCGTGCTCCTCCGGGCGGACCCAGCGGTCGGCCGAAGCCGGGTCAACGCCGGTCGAGATGCCCTTCGCGTAGAAGTCGATGAGGTCGTCGAGGCCCTCGCCGCGCTCGCCCGCGATGCGGAAGCCCGCGAGGAGGAACGTGCGCGCGAAGCCCTCGAGACCGTCCACGGCATTGCCGTAGCCGCCTTCCGCGCCGGGCGGGGTGATCCGCGCGTTGCCCGGAGAGGCCCACCGGCGGGTGCCGGCCAGGAGGCGATCCGCGAACGCGATCCACTCGGCACGGCTCCAGTCCGCGCGTCCCGCAGGGTGTGCGGGGGTGGTCGTGGCGGTCACGGATTCTCCTTCGAATGGGGCCAGCTGATCACGATCGATGTGATCATGTTGGGAGATTAGCAAACAAAAACGTTCACTACAACGGAGAATCGAACCGTGATACGATCATTTTCGATCATCCCGTTCGATCTGATCGATCGTGCGGCCGGAGGTGCTCAGAGAGGAGTCGCCGTGTCAGCGTCCGTCGTCACCGTACGCGGCCCGCTCGCTGCCGCGTTTGCGGGAGCCGATCTGCGCGCGGCCGTTGTGCCGCCCGATCAGGCGCTTCCCATCGCCTCCGCGACCGACCGCGGCACGTGGTCGCGGATCGCGGCCGACGCCGCGACGGTCGACCCGATCCTCACCCGCGCACGCGCCGAACGCGGGGCGCTGTGGCCGCAGCCGCTGGCGAGCGCGGCGGCGCGCTTCCACCGCGACGGCGACCGCGAGACGTGGGAGTCCGCTGCGTTCGAGAGACAGCGCCGCCTGAGTCGCGCGGTCGTCGCCGCGGCCGTCTCCTCCGAAGACGCGTGGGTCGACTCCGTCGCCGACGGCATGACCCTGCTCTGCGAGCAGAGTTCGTGGTGCTGGCCGGCCCACGACGACTCGCTCACGGCCCACGGCTCGATCGTGCCGGTAGCCGACGACCCGTACCTGGACCTCGGCGCGGGCGAGGTCGTCGCCCAGCTCGCGTGGGCGGATCAGGTCCTCGGCGAGCACCTCGACGACCGCTTCCCCGGGCTGCGCGCGCGCATCCGGCATGAGGCATCCGTCCGCGTCTTCGAACCCTTCCTGCGCCGCCGGGACTGGCCGTGGCTCGGCCTCGACGGGCCTCCGTCGAACTGGAGTCCGTGGATCCACGGCAATGTCCTCGTCGCCGCGCTGCGTCTCCTCGACCGTCCGGGCGACGAGCCGACCCGCATCCGGGTCGTCGGACTCGCGATCGAGGGGCTCGACCGATATGTCGCCTCCCTGCCCGACGACGGCGCGATCGACGAGGGCTACGGCTACTGGTGGGAGGGTGCGTGCCGCGCGCTCGAAGCGCTCGATGTGCTCGCCCACGCCACAGGCGGACGCTGCGACGGGCCGGGCGCCCGCATCCCGGCTCTCGTGAACGCCGTCGCGTTCCCGCATCGGATGCAGCTCGGCGGGCCGTGGTTCGTCAGCGTCGCCGACGGACGGGCGAAGCCGCCGGCGGATCTCCCCCGGGCCGCACTGCACCGCGCGGCGCGCGCGACGGGGGATGCCGATGCCCTCGCCTTCGCGGCATCCCATCGCTTCCCGGGCGAGCCGTCCGCGACCGAGACGGCAGGGCTCGGGCGGCTTCTCCGCGCGATCTCGGATCCTGTGTGGGTCGCCGCCGCGACCGGCGAACCACCCCTCCCGCGCGACGTGTGGCTGCCCTCGACGCAGATGCTGCTCGCGCGCGGACAGCGCGGGACCGCCGAGGGGCTAACTCTCGTCGCCAAAGGCGGCCACAACGACGAGCACCACAACCACAACGACGCCGGCTCGTTCATCGTCGCGTCCGACGGAGTGCCCGTGATCGTGGATGCGGGCCGCCCGACGTACACGGCGCAGACCTTCGGCCCCGATCGCTACGGGATCTGGACCATGCAGAGCTCGTGGCACTCCGTTCCGGAGGTGCGCGGCATCCCCCAGTCGCCCGGCGCGTCCTTCCGGGCGCGTGACGTGCGCCACGGCGACGCCGAGCTCGCCCTCGACCTCGCCGGTGCGTACGACCTGCCCGCGCTGCGCAGGTGGCACCGCCGCATCCGTCTCGAACGCGGCGACCGTCCACGGGTCGTCGTCGAGGACGCGTGGGACCTCGACGCGTGGACGGGCGACGCACCGGAACCCGAGACCACCGTGCGGCTGCTGCTCGCCGGGGATGTCCGGCTCGAGGACGCCGGCGCGCGCGTCATCCCGCTCGACGGCGCGCCGCCCCTCGACATCCGCTGGCCGGACGACGTCGCGGCCCGCCTCATGACGCGGGAGCTCGACGATCCCGTCCTGAAGTCGTCGTGGGGCGTGCGGCTCACCCGTCTCGACCTCGTCGTCACCGCTCGTCGCGTGGTGTCGGTGACGATCCAACTGCAAGAATCGACCCCGGGGGACACCGATGACTGACAACGGCATGCACGCTCTGCTGGCCCCCGCTCGCCGCGCCCACGTTCTCGCCGAACTCGACCGCCACGGCGTCGTCCGCATCTCGCAGCTGATCGACGAACTCGGGGTCTCCCCCGTCACCCTGCGCCGCGACCTCGTGCAGATGGAGGACGAGGGACTCCTCGTCCGCATCCACGGCGGAGCGATCCCACCTGCTGTCGTTCCCGAGGAGGACGAGCCGCCCGCACCCGCAGAGCCCGGTCCCGAGCGCACGCTCGCCGTGCTGGTCCCCGCGCTCAACTACTACTGGCCCGGCATCGTCCGCGGGATGGAGCAGGAGTCGAGGCGTCGCGGGGTGAGGCTCATCGTGCGCGCGGCGTCGTACACGCTGCAGGACGAGCGGCCCATCCTCGAGCGATTCGTGACGATGGAAGGCGTCGACGGACTCATCGTCGCGCCGAACACCGACACCCCCCACGCGCAGGACGTCGTGCAGTGGCTCTCCGAGTGCCCCGTGCCGAGCGTGCTGGTCGAGCGCGAGGGCGTCGTCCTGCCCGGCAACGAGCCGGTCGAATCGGTCACGACCGACCACGCGCTGGGCGCGATCCTCGCCGCGCGGCACCTCGCGAGCCTCGGGCACCGTCGTGTCGGGCTCGTGATCTCGCGCGACTCCCCCACGTCGAGGAAGATCACCCAGGGCTGGGAGGCGGCGTGCGCCGAGCTCGGCCTGACGCCGCTGCAGCACTTCGAGTCGTTCCTCCCGGAGCGCACGCGGCCGGAGTTCTCGGCGGTCGTGGATGCGGCGCTGGACACGGCGGTGGAGCGCGGGACGACGGCGCTGCTCGTGCATCCCGATCCCGAGGCGATGGCCTTCGCCGATCTCGCCGTCGCGCGCGGCATCTCCGTTCCGGAGGATCTGTCGATCATCGCCTACGACGACGAGGTCGCGGCGATCTTCTCGCCCGCGCTCACCGCCGTGCGCCCGCCGCGGGAGGCGCTCGGAGCCGCGGCGGTCGATCTGCTGCTGCGGCGGATCGAGGATCCCGCCCGCCCGGTGCACCGTGTGACGGTCAGTCCCCGGCTGAACGTCCGCGAATCGACCGCACCGGTCCACGAGGACTGACAGACCCCGCGGAGCCCCCAAGCAGTGAGGACGATCATGCGCATCAGCGATTTCCCGGTGCCGGACACCGCCGCCGCACGCGGCGCCCGCACGCTGGCGGTGGAGTATCAATCGCCGGCGATCACCGCCCACGCGATCCGTTCGTGGCTGTGGGCGGAGGCGTTCGCGGTCGTCGAGGGGCTCGCCGACGCGGTCGATCACGAGCTCCTGTACGTCGCTGCGCTCCTCCACGACATCGGCACGGTCACGGAGTACGACAACCACACGATCGCCTACGAGGATGCAGGCGGCCACGTCGCCGTCGCCCTGACCGCGGGTGCAGGGTGGGATGCGGCGCGCCGCCGCCGCGTGCACGAGGTCGTCGTGCGGCACAACTGGCCGAGCGTCGATCCCGAGTTCGACGTCGAAGGCCACCTCCTCGAGATCGCCACAGGACTCGACATCTCGGGCGCACGGCCGGACGCGCTCCCCGCCGAGTTCCTCCGCGAGGTGCTCGACGCATACCCGCGCGGGACCCTCGCCGAGGAGTTCAGCGCGTGCGTCCTCGACCAGGCCGCACGGAAGCCGACGACGGCCGCCCGCCGTCTGGTCGACGGGGGCGTCGTCCGCAAGCTCCAGGAGAATCCGCTCGAACGCCTGCGCTGAGTCGGGCGCGCAGCGACCGGGCAGACCGACGCAGGAGCGACGGGCGGGGTCTTGCGTGGGCGCCGTGGACGTGCGATCCTGCACTTAATTCGTCATGTGATGAATTAATCGGGAAAGAGTGTCGGATGCCTGACAGCGCCCTCGTCCTGGACCTCGCCGACCTGACGGCCGACCGCATCGCGGAGGTCGGCGGCAAAGCCGCGAACCTCGGCGAACTGATCCGTGCGCGGTTCGATGTGCCGGAGGGCTTCTGCGTCACGACGGAGGCGTACCGGCTGGCGGTGCGGGGCACGCTGGTCGAGGACGGATCGGCGACGGATGCGGCGGCCGCGCGCGCCGCCGTCCTGGCGGCCCCCTTCCCGGATGAGGTGGCCGTCGCCGTGCGCGAGGCGTACTCGGCGCTCGGGGAAGGGCCGGTCGCCGTGAGGTCGTCGGCCACTGCCGAAGACCTCCCCGGCGCGAGCTTCGCCGGCCAGCAGGACACGTATCTCAACGTCTCCGGATCCGACGACGTGCTCGACGCCGTGCAGCGCTGCTGGGCGTCCCTGTGGACCGACCGCGCCGTCGCGTACCGCGCCGCGCAGGGCATCGACGGCGCCGGCGTCGCGCTCGCCGTGGTGGTCCAGCGCATGGTGGATGCCACCTCCGCCGGTGTGCTGTTCACCGCGGATCCCGTCACGGGACGGCGCCGGCAGGCCGTGCTGGACGCGGCGCTCGGACTCGGCGAGGCCGTCGTCTCAGGGAGCGTCGACCCCGACCACTTCGTCGTGGACACGGCGAGCGGCCGCATCCTCGACCGGCGGATCGCCGGAGCCGCGGTCAGCGTGACCGACGCCCAGGTGCGTGCGCTCGCCGCGCTCGGCGACCGCGTGGAGGGCGCGTTCGGCGCCCCTCAGGACATCGAGTGGGCGATCGACGCCGAAGGCGGGATGCGGCTGACCCAGTCGCGACCGATCACGACGCTGTTCCCGGTACCCGTGCGCGACGCGCCGAAACCTCCGGAGGAGATCCGCGCGTACTTCTGCATCAGCCTCGCGCAGGGTCTGCACCGGCCGATCACCCCGATGGGCGTCGCTGCGTTCCGGGTCATCGGCGCGGGCTTCCTCGACCTCATCGGCCGCAGACCTGAGCGGATCGTCGACGGACCGGGCGGACTCGCCGTCGGCGGCGACCGCCTGTTCGTCGACGCGACGCCGATCGCGCGATCCGCCGCAGGGCGCGCCATCTTCCCGCGGGCGCTGGACGTCATGGAGGCGCGGTCCGCGGTCGTGCTGCGCGGCCTTCTCGACGACCCGCGCTTCGCCGTCGTCCCGGGGTCGCGGCGGCGCTTCGCGCGCGCCTTCCTGCACATGGCCGGCCGCATCCGCGCGCCGTTCGTCGCGGTTCAGGCGCTCGCCGATCCCCGTGCGGCGCAGCGGCGGGTGCGGCGGATGGAGGCCGAGGTGCGTGCGCTCGACGTCCCGTCCGGCAGCATCCCGGACCGGGTCGACGGCGTGGTCGACCTGATCTTCCAGGCGATGCCGTACGCGCCGCGCAGCATCCCGGGGGCTGCCGTCGGCTTCGGCATGCTGGGGCTGGCGCGCAGGTTCCTCCGCGACGCCGCACGGCCGGGCGATCTGCAGACCGTGCTGCGCAGCGTGCCCGACAACGTCACGACCGAGATGGACCTCGACCTGTGGCGACTCGCCGTCCGGTCTCGCGCCGATGCGGCATCGGCGGAGGCCCTCCAGACGCGAACCGCGCGTGATCTCGCCGACGCGTGCCTCGGCGGGACCCTGCCGACGGTCCTGCAGAGCGGGATGGTGGAATTCCTCGATCGCTACGGACATCGCGCGGTCGCCGAGATCGATCTCGGGATGCCGCGCTGGGCGGACGACCCCGCACATCTGTTCGGCGTGCTGTCCGGCTATCTGCGCCTCGACGCGGATGCCGAGACCCCGGCGCAGCACTTCGCCGATGGCGCACGCGACGCGACCGCGATGATGCAGACGCTGTATCGCCGCGCTGACGGACCGCTGCGCGCCCGCGCCGCGCGGTTCTGCCTGCGGCGCGCGCGAGCGCTCGTGGGGATGCGGGAGATGCCGAAGTACCTCGTGATCATCGCGCTGCGCCGGGCGCGCTCGGTGATGCTCGAGATAGGACGCGAGCTGGCGGATGCGGGTCTCCTCGCCGATTCGGGCGACGTGTTCTTCCTCGACTTCGAGGAGACGAAGCGCGTCGCGGCGGGCGAGGACCTGCGCGCGCAGGTCGCGGAGCGCCGCTCCCGCTACGACGCGGAGCTGCAGCGCCGGCATGTGCCGCGCGTGCTGCTGTCCGACGGCACCGAGCCGGAGGCGGTCGGATCGGCCGTGGCACCCGAGGGCGCGCTGCGCGGGACGCCGGCGTCGGCGGGCACCGTCACTGCGCGGGCCCGCGTCATCCTCGATCCGGTGGGAGCGAAGCTCGAGCCGGGCGAGATCCTCGTCGCTCCGTCCACCGACCCGGGCTGGACCCCGCTGTTCCTCACCGCCGGCGGCCTCGTCATGGAGATGGGCGGCGCGAACAGCCACGGCGCAGTCGTCGCACGGGAGTACGGCATCCCCGCGGTCGTCGGCGTCCCGCGGGCGACCGAGTCGATCGCGACAGGCGACGAGGTGACCATCGACGGCGCGAGCGGTGTCGTCACGCTCGCGACGAACGAACGGACCCGGGTGCTAGGACGCGTTGCAGAGGTCTGATCGCTTGGCGAGTTCGATGACGTCATCGGCAGGCGCACGCACCTGCTCGAATCCCTCGGACTCGTAGAGCGCGATATTCGCCCGGCTGTGCGCGCCGGTGGCGAGGGTGATCCGTCGCGTGCCGGGCGGACGCTGCTCCTGGGCATACCGGAGGAGGACCCGCGCAAGGCCTCTGCGCCGTTCGTCGGGCGCGACCATCAGACGCCCGATCCGCCAATCCGCGCCATCCTGCCAGCACTGCACCGATGCGATGAGTCGTGCGCCGCGGCGCACGACCACGACACGGCGTGTGGCGATCGCGCTGGAGACCTCGTCCAGGTCCTCGTGAAGTGCCGCGATCGCGAGGGTGTTGTTGACGATGGCCTCGTCCACCCAGCAGCATCGCTGGAGCACCAGCAACTCGGCCGCATCCCCTGTCTGAGCTCTGTGGGCGACCAGGCCCGCCGCCAGTCCGCCGACATCGATCCGCGGTCCGCGGAGCGGCCGCAGGGCTTGCGCATACGCCACGAGGCGTTCCAGCTGCCGGACCGCGCGGCGACTCCGGGCTGCGTCTGCGGGCGGGGTGTCGCCCGTCCAGTCGGCGAGATGCAGTGAGATATCGCCTGGCACCGAGCTCAATCCCAGCGTGGTCGCGACTTGCTTGGCCGAGAGCAGCGCCCGCGTCCCCGCCGACGTGTTGCCGTAACTCAGCCAGGCGATCGGCTTGCCGGCCCACTCGGCGGCCAGGTGATCGAACGCGTTCTTCAATGACGCGGGCATCGAGTGATTGTGTTCGCTGGTCACCACGACGAAGGCGTCCGCGCCCGCGACCGTTCGGCTCCATCGCCGCGTGTGCTCGTGGATGTAGCGACCGGTGTCCGGTTCCTCCGGCTCGTCGTCGAAGGGCAGATGCACCTCACGCAGATCAGCGATCTCGACGTCTACACCCAGCGCCTCGGCGCACGGACCGGTCGCCGCACGCCACCACGCCAGCACCGCATCCGCCCGGCGCCTGGGGCGCACGCTCGCGACGATGACGAGCACTCGAATTTTCTTCGACATATCAACGACATTACTCGCGATCTTCGACATGTCAACGATATGCTCGGTCCATGAGCGCAACTCCTCAGCTCGTCGGCGATGAACTGGAAGACTGGAAGCAGGTCCGCAGGCTGCTCACCGTGCTGCCGGCCCGACTCGCACGCGACCTGTCGACCACGTCGCTCTCGGCTCCCGACTACGAAGTCCTCAGCACCCTTGTCGAGCGACCCGACCACGCGTGGGGACTCCGGGACTTCGCCCACAAGATGCAGTGGTCGCGCAGCCGCTTGTCGCACCACGCCGTGCGCATGGAGGCGCGCGGTCTCATCACCCGTGCAGCCGACCCCGCCGACGCGCGCGGATCCATCTACCACCTCACGGATGCCGGCCGGGCCGCCCTGCGAGACGCGACCCCGACCCACCTCACCTCGGTGCACGATCGGTTCCTCGACCACATCACCCGCGACGAACTGGCCACTCTCGCGCAGATCTCACGCCGGATCGCCGACCTCGACGATTAGGTCGAGCGCGCTGGAGCAGCACTCGACGACGGTGCCGCCGCGCTAGCCGCGTACGTCGGGATGGTGTTCCTCGACATCCGGCTCAGCGCGCAGGATGTCCGCGATCTCCTCCTCCGGCCGCGGCGCGATGTTCTCGTCCTCCTCGAGCTCGGGCACCGTCGGCTCACCCGGCTCGGGGACGTGGTCGTGGCTGTGCTCACCGGACGACATGGCGGCTCCTTCCGGAGGTGTGATCCACACCGTACTCGCGGTTCGTGGCGCTGCGGGTGGCCGCGTCCCTCGATTCGGCTCCGCGGCTAGCGGCCGGGGTCGAGATCCCGCCGAGTGACATACCCGCCGGCGCTGACGACGCAGTTCGGCGGGACGTCCTTCGCGATGACGGCGCCCGCTGCGACGACGGAGCCCGCGCCGATCCGCACCCCGGGCGTCACCGTGACGTTCGCACCGATCCACACATCCGACCCGATGACGATCGGTGCGACGGTGATGCCGTCGAAGCGCTCGGCGGGCTGGACCGGGTGGCCGGCAGTGGTCAGCGTGACGCCGGGTCCGATCATGGTGCGGTCGCCGATCGTGATTCCGCCGAGGTCGTAGAACGAGCAGTTCTGGTTCACGAAGACGTGGTCGCCGAACTCCAGGTTGAGCCCGAAGTCGCAGTAGAACGGCGGATAGATCGTGAGCGTGCCCGGCACGGGTCGACCGAGGATCTCTCCGAGCAGCGCCGTCCGCGCGTCGATGTCGCCGTGCCGCAGGACGTTCAGCCGAGAGGTCAGGTCCATGACGACCTGGATCCGCTCCGTGACCGCGCGCGACTCCGGTGTACGCCTCGGGATCAGTCGCTCGTTCCGCATCATCGCCCATGATGACAGGGCTGCCGCGCGCACGGCCCTAGCGACGCAGCGACGATGCCGCGCGGACTGCCTTCTCCAGCCGAGACTCGAACCCCGGAGGCACGTCGCCCGGCAGATCGTCGACGGGGAACCAGCGCACATCCTCGCTCTCGTCGCTGACGCTGATCCGGACGTCCGGGGAGGCGACGGCCACGAACCCGATGTCCCAGTGCGCGGCGCAGGAGAAGCCGCCGTGCAGATCATGACGGTCGAGGTCCACGATCGCGCGGGAGATCAGCGTGAGATCGGCGATCCCGGACTCCTCGCGCGCCTCCCGCTGCGCGGCATCGGCGACCGAGGCATCCTGCGGTTCGACATGCCCGCCGAACTGCACCCAGAACCGCCCCTTGCGATGGAAGCAGAGGAGGACGCGATCGACGTCCGGCGAGAGCACGAAGCACGAGCCCGTCACGTGCTCCGGACCGCCGTCGCGCCGGAGGGATGCATCCCCGGATGCGGTGACGAACCGGATGTAGGCATCCCGCTGTTCGGTGGGATGCAGTTCTTCCAGGGCGGCGAGCAGGTCGTCGACGAGCATCATCCTCGTCTCGACCCATCGGCTGCGCCGCTCCACTCCTCGGCGAGCAGGCCGTAGTTCAGCCCGTCCATCCACACACCCGAGCGATGCAGGCCGGTGCCGCGGCTGAATTCCTCGCGGCGCATACCGAGGCGCTCCATCACGCGCCACGACGGCTCGTTCGCGGCGAAGCAGCCGGCGTGGATGCGACGAAGCCCCAATGGTCCGAAGCACGCGCCGATCACGGCGCGAATCCCCTCGGTCGCATAGCCGCGGCCCTGGAGGGCCGGATCAAGGGTCCACCCGAGCTCGGCCTGTGTCCCCTGGGCCGCCTCCGCGACCTCCGCCTGCGCCCAGCCGTCCTCGATGCGCAGCATGACGTCACCGATCAGCCGGCCACGCCGTTCGGGCTCCGCCGGATCCTCGAGCGCGACGACGAGCATCGTGGGGAGCCGCGCCTCGTCCGTGAACTGTTGCGCGTAGGTCTCGATGTCGGCCGGCGCACGGGTGATCCACTCGCCGACCTCGGGCAGGCTCCGCCAGACCCAGGTCGCCTCGACATCGTCCGCAGTCGCACGACGGATGGCGAGACGTTCGGTGCGCAGCGGCCAGGGGACGGCGGTGAGGGGATCCATGGATCCACCGTAGTGACCGCCCCGAACCGGAACGGATGAACGGCTCTCAATGGGAGAAAGATCACCCGCGGCGCATCTGCACATCGTTGCGCGACACTGCTACTCTCCGAATCACGCGGCGCAGGCGTACCAGCCATTACCTTTGCACCGGCGTCAGGCACCCTCCGACCGAATGGAGACAACATGTTCAATGACAATGGCTCGTTCCTGCTCGCGCTGTTCGAGTTCTTCCTCTTCTTCGCATGGTTCATGTGCCTGTTCTGGATCTTCGGCGACATCTTCCGGAGCAAGGACATGGGCGGCGGCGCCAAGACGATCTGGGTGATCTTCGTCATCCTCATCCCCTGGCTGGGAATCCTCGTCTACCTCATCGCGCGTGGCGGTGGGATGCAGAAGCGCCAGCTGGAGCAGGCGCAGGAGATGCAGGCGGCCCAGGCCGAATACATCAAGTCCGTCAGCGCGTCGTCGTCGACGTCAGCGGCCGATCAGATCGCTTCCGCCAAGTCGCTGCTGGACTCCGGTGCCATCACGCAGGAGGAATTCGAGACGCTCAAGTCGAAGGCTCTCGCCTGACGTTCCGTCAATGAGGCCGCCGTTCTCCGAACGGCGGCCTCGTTTCTTTTCGCCCCGGAGCTCGCGCGGTCTTCCGCCGGGCCTGAGCGGACGCGCGAGCCGACCCGGCAGAATAGACGCATGACCTGGCTTGTCACCGGCGGCGCCGGCTACATCGGCGCGCACATCGTCCGCGCTCTCTCGGCAGCGGGCATCCAGCCCGTCGTGATCGACGATCTGTCGAGCGGCCACGCATCCTTCGTCCCCGAGGGCGTGCCGTTCGTCGAGGGCACGATCCTCGATCGCGACCTCGTCGAGCGCACCCTGCGCGAACACGCCGTCGAGGGCGTCATCCACGTCGCCGGATACAAGTACGCCGGCGTCTCCGTCCGGCGCCCGCTGCACACGTACGCGCAGAACGTCGAGGCGACGCGCATCGTGCTCGAGGCGATGGATGCCGCCGGCGTGAAGAACCTCGTGTTCTCGTCGTCGGCCGCGGTCTACGGCACGCCGGACGTACCGCTCGTCACCGAGGACCTGCCCAAGCGACCCGCCTCCCCCTACGGCGAGTCGAAGCTGATCGGCGAGTGGCTGATCCGCGACCAGGCGGTGGCGACCGACGGCGCGCTTCGCCACACGTCGCTGCGCTACTTCAACGTCGTCGGCTCGGGCGACCCGAGTGTGTACGACACGAGCCCGCACAACCTCTTCCCGATCGTGTTCGAGAAGCTGATCGCGGGCGAGACACCCCGCATCAACGGCGATGACTACGACACCGCGGACGGTACGAACGTCCGCGACTACGTGCACGTCGCCGACATCGCCGCCGCCCACGTCGTCGCGGCGCAGCGCCTCGCGTCGGGCCAGCCGATCGAACCGGCGTACAACTTGGGATCGCAGAACGGCCTGTCCGTGAAGCAGATCATGGACGCCATGGCGCGGGTCACGGGCATCGACTTCACGCCAGAGATCGGTCCGCGCCGCCCCGGCGACCCGGACCGCATCGTCGCGACCGGAGACCTCGCCGCACGCGACCTCGACTGGAGGAACCGGTACACGGTGGATGAGATGGTCCGCACGGGCTGGGAGGCCCGGCGCGCCGCATCCCTCGTCTGACATCCGTCCGATGCCCGTGGCACGGACGGCCGATGGCGCCGACATCGAGTGGGAGGAGCACGGCTCGGGCGAGCCGCTGCTCCTGATCGCGGGGCAGGGCGTCAGCCGTCGTACGTGGGACCTCCTCATCCCAGCGCTCTCCCCCGAGTTCCGCGTGATCACGTACGATCACCGCGGCATCGGCCCGAGCACGCTCGGCGACGCTCCGGAGTGGACCACCCGTGCGCTGGCCTCGGATGCGATCACGGTTCTCGACGCCGCGGACGTCGACCGCGCGCACGTCGTGGGCCACTCGATGGGCGGCCGAATCGGGCAATGGCTCGCGATCGACCATCCGGAGCGGATGGCGAGCCTCACCCTCATCTCGAGCACGGGCGGCGACGCGCGCGGGCACGCGCGGCCCACGCACGCGACGGCCGCTCTGGCCGGCGGCGACCTGGCCGTGCTCGGCCCGTACTTCTTCGGCGACGCGTTTCGGACGGAGCATCCCCACGTCCTCGGTATGCTCGCTCGTTCGGACGCGCCCATCCGTGCGCGGCGCGGGCATTTCCAGGCGAGCTCGACGCACGACGCGTGGGACGACCTCGGCGGCATCCCCGTCCCCACGCTCGTGATCCACGGCACCGACGACGAGATCACCCTCATCGCCAACGGCCGCGACCTCGCGGCGCGGATCCCCGGCGCGGTGTTCCTCGAGGTGCCGGGAGGCCACGGCATCCACCTCGAGTCCCCCGCCGTGCGCGACGCGATCCTCGCCTTCGCGCGAGCGCACCCGATCTGACCGCCGGTTCTCCTCTACACGCGTGGATGCCCGCCCCGACCGACTCGAATCCGAGATGGTCGAGGTCACGGTCGCGATCGCGCGTATCGAGGGCCCGCAGCCGCGCCTGCTGCGCCCTTGATCAGGGGCGGGCGGTGCTCGACCGCACGACGAGGGGCGCCGGGACGGTTTCGAAGGCGGGCTCGGCATCCGTCTCGATGGATGCCACGAGCAGCGCGAGCGCCCGCTCGCCGAGCGTGTCGAAGTCCTGTCGGACGGTCGTGAGCGGCGGGCGATAATCCGCAGCATCCGCGATGTCGTCGAAGCCCACCACGCTGATGTCGTCGGGGACGCGCCGGCCCGCCTCGGTGAGCGCGCGCAGCGCGCCGAGCGCCATCTGGTCGTTCGCGGCGAACACCGCGGTGGCGTCGACAGGAAGCGACGCGGAGGCGACGAATCCGGATGCCGACGACCAATCGCCGTGCACCACCTCGGGCGCCTCGACACCGGCCTCCGCGAGCGCATCGCGCCAGCCGCGCTCACGCTCGGCAGCGGCGAACGATCCTTCGGGGCCGGCGATGTGGTGCACGGTGGAGTGTCCGAGGGCGAAGAGATGCTCGACAGCCGCGCGGGCGCCGCCCGCATGGTCGGTCTCGACGACGCCGACCCGCGCCGCCCCGCCGAAGGCGGAACCCGGGGGCGCGTCGACGACGACGAGGGCGAGCTCGGCGGGGATGGCGGCATCTTGCACCAGACGCGTCGCCTCGTTGAGCACGATCGCACCGTCGACGCCCTGCTCGCGCAGCTGCACGAAGGCCTCGCCGATCGAACCCGCAGCTCCCAGGGTCACCACAACGAGCGCGTAGCCGCGGGATGCAGCGGCATCCGCCACCGCCTGGAGCATCCGCGAGTTCCCGACCGTCGCGAGCGTCGCGGCGACGAGGCCGATCGTCTGGCTGCGACCGGTGCGGAGGGCACGAGCCGCGCGGTGCGGACGATAATCGAGCTCCGCCATCGCCGCCTCGACACGGGCGCGGGTGGCAGGGTCGACGCGCGGGCTGCCGTTCACGACCCGCGAGACGGTCTGCCCGGACACCCCGGCCAGTGCGGCGACATCCGCCATCGATACGCGCTTCGGGTCCACCGCATGCCTCCCCCGTGTTGACGCTAACATAGCATCCCTGTTACCGTGTTGACGTGAACACACCTGAGGTCCTCGGCGCGGGAGTCGTCAAGCGCGCCACGGTGCTCGCAGACGGCCGCGACCTCGTCTACTACGACGACCCCGGCACGACGCTCGGCTCCGACCGCGCGGTCGACGCACGCGCGCTCGACCCGCGCCCCGAGACCGCGACGATGCGTCTCGATGTGCTGACCGGCGATTGGATCACGATCGCCGCCGCGCGCCAGAACCGCGTGATGCTGCCGAGCGCCGACGCCGACCCGCTCGCCCCGCAGTCCCCCACGAACCCCAGTGAAGTGCCCTCTCGCTACGACGTCGCGGTGTTCGAGAACCGCTCGCCCTCGTTCGGGCCCGCCCTCGCGGATGAGCGCGGCACCGCGCCCGCCGCCGACGACGCCCCCCGAGGTCTCGCCGACCTCGACGAGCTCGGCCTCGGCCGCACCCGCACGAGCGTCGGCCGCTGCGAGGTCGTGTGCTTCAGCCCCGAGCACAGCGGTTCGTTCGGAACGCAGACGGTGACACGCGCCCGCACCGTCATCGAGGCGTGGGCCGACCGCACTGCGGCGCTGTCGTCGCTGCCCGGCATCGAGCAGGTCTTCCCGTTCGAGAACCGCGGCGAGGCGATCGGCGTCACGCTGCCGCATCCGCACGGTCAGATCTACGCCTACCCCTACGTCACGCCGCGCACCCGGCGGGTCCTCGATGCGATCGAGCAGACCGGGCCCGACCTCTTCGATCGCATCCTCGCTTTCGAGCGCTCCTCGTCCCGCGTCATCCTCGAGGGCGAGCACTGGACCGCCTTCGTGCCGTTCGCCGCCCGCTGGCCCCTCGAGGTGCACCTCATGCCGCACCGGCACGTCCCCGACTTCACCGCCCTCGACGAGACCGAGCGCGACGAGCTCGCCCCCCTGTACCTGCGACTGCTGCGCGGCGTCGACGCCCTCTACGACTCCCCGACGCCGTACATCGCGGCCTGGCATCAGGCCCCGGTGCGCGTCGGACGGCATGCCGTGCGCCTGCACCTGCAGCTCACGTCGCCGCGGCGCGCCGCCGACAAGCTGAAGTTCCTCGCCGGATCCGAGGCGGCGATGTGGGCGTGGACCGCAGAGATCCCGCCGGAGACCTCCGCGGCGCGACTGCGCGAAGCCGTCGAGAGCGTCGCCGACCCGAGAAGCGAGGGACACGAATGAGCCGGAATGCTGCGCCCACAGGCTCCGCGACGCGAGCGGCGAGTGAGGCGGTCGTGGCGACGGCCCGCGCCCTGCTCTTCGCGCTGACCGGCGCCGAGCCCGACGGCGTCTGGTCGGCACCCGGCCGCGTCAACCTCATCGGCGAGCACACGGACTACAACGACGGCTACGCGATGCCGTTCGCGATCGACCACCGCACCGTCGCCGCCGTTCGTCGGCGGGAGGACGGTCGCATGCGCGTCGCCTCGACGTTCTCGCCCGAGCCCGTCGAGATCGACCTCGCCGACCTCTCCGGCGCGGAGTTCCCGCGCGACGCGATGCCGGAGTGGGCCGCGTATCCGCTCGGCGTCGCCTGGGCGCTCGGGACTGCCGGCCGTGAGGGCGTCGACATCGCCCTCGCCTCCGACGTGCCCGTCGGGGCGGGACTCTCGTCATCCGCCGCGATCGAGGGTGCGACCGCATCCGCCCTCCGCGACCTGTGGGGGCTCGACCTCGATGCGACCGCGCTCGCCCGCATCGGCCGCCGCGCCGAGAACGACGCCGTCGGCGCGCCGACCGGGATCATGGACCAGCTGGCGTCGATGCTCGGACGCCGGGATGCCGCGATCTTCATCGACTGCCGTTCGCTCGAAGGCACGCCCGTCGACCTCGGCTTCGCCGCCGCCGGCCTCGAGCTGCTCGTGATCGACACCCGCGTGCAGCACGCGCACTCGACGGGCGGCTACGGCGACCGTCGCGCCGCCTGTGAGCGCGGCGCCGCGGCGCTCGGCATGCCGGCGCTGCGGGACCTCTCCACCGCGGATCTCGACCGGGCCCGCAGCATCCTCGATGACGTCACGTTCCGCCGCGTGCGCCACGTCGTCACGGAGGACCAGCGCGTGCTCGACACGGTGCACGTCCTGCGCGCGGAAGGGCCGCTGGCGATCGGCGATCTGCTCGTCGCCTCTCACGTCTCGCTCCGCGACGACTTCGAGGTCTCGTGCCCCGAGCTCGACACCGCGGTCGACGCGGCGCTGGCCGCCGGCGCCCTCGGCGCCCGCATGACCGGCGGTGGATTCGGCGGCAGCGCCATCGCCCTCGTCGCACGGGAGAAGACGGATGCCGTGGCGGACGCCGTCACACGCGCGTTCGCCGACGCGGGCTTCACGGCTCCGGCCGTCTTCACGGTGCAGCCGTCGGAGGGCGCTCGCCGCGACGCCTGACCCGGCACACTCGGGGCGCCTGAACGGCCGGCCCGGGGGCGGCTGACCCTGGCGGAACGGGATGCCGCGGCCTAACGTCGAGAGCGGGGCCGCGGCATCCCGTCGCGCGCCCGTGAACCCGTCCCGCGAACAGGGAGCGTCATGGCATACCTCACCGTCGACCACGAGAACTCCGTCGACATCGACCTCTTCTACACCGACCAGGGCACCGGGCAGCCGGTGGTGCTGATCCACGGCTTTCCGCTCAACGGAGAGTCGTGGGGCGCGCAGGCGGGCGCGCTCCTGGACGCCGGATTCCGCGTGATCGCATACGACCGGCGCGGGTTCGGCGCATCCACGAAGGCGGCGTGGGGCTACAACTACGACACGTTCGCCGCCGATCTCAACGTGCTGATGGAGCGTCTCGACCTCCGCGACGCCGTGCTCGTGGGCTTCTCGATGGGCACCGGCGAGATCGCCCGCTATCTCGCCACCTACGGCAGTGCGCGTGTCGCGAAGGCCGTGTTCATCGGCTCGCTCGAGCCCTACTTGCTCGTCGGCGAGGACAACCCCGGAGGCGCTGCCCCGCAGGCGTACTTCGACGGGGTGTCGGCAACGATCCGGGCCGACCGCTACGCGTTCCTCACCGGCTTCTTCCACGACTTCTACAACCTCGACGAGAATCTCGGCTCGCGCATCTCGCCGGAGGCGCTGGCGGCGAGCGTGCAGGTCGGCAACCAGATGGGCAACGTCGCGATCGCGGCGGCTCCGCTGGCATGGCCGACCGACTTCCGCGCCGACATCCCCGCGATCGAGGTGCCCGCGCTGATCCTGCACGGCACGGCCGACAACATCCTGCCGATCGACGCGACCGCACGCCGATTCGCGCCGATGGTCCCGGGGGCGACGTTCGTCGAGATCGAGGGCGCTCCGCACGGGATGCTGCTGACCCATGCCGCCGAGGTGAACGAGGCGCTCCTCGCCTTCCTCGCCGGCTGACCCGTATCGAGAAGGCCCCCGCCTCCGAAGAGACGGGGGCCTTCCGTATCCGGCCGGCCGGTGGATCAGCCCTGCGCGGCGTTGGCCATCGCGATGAGACCGTCGATCATCTCCTCGCTGACGCCCTCGCCGCCTCCGGCGAGACCCGCCATCATGCCGACGCGGCCGATCGGGAACGACTCCATCATCTTGCTCATGTCGACGCCCTCCGGCATGATCGACGCCGTCTCGTCACCCAGACCGCCCATCATCTGAGCCATAGCGGCCTGTACGATCGGGCCCGCGATCGGGTGGCGCATGACCTCCCCGAGCGACGAGGAGCGCGACAGCGGCAGCGTGAACGCGTCGCCCACGATGGCGACTGTGGTGTTCGAGCGGATGTCGCGGCTGGAGGCGGCGACCTCGATCGTGTACTCGCCGCCCTCGACGATCCAGCGGTCGGCGCTGACGTTCCAGTACGCGAGGTCCTTGCGACGGACCGTGAGGGTCACCGTCTCGGTCTGGCCGGGCTCCAGGGCGACGGAGGCGAACGCCTTCAGCTCACGCGGCGCGCGCTGCACCGCGGAGCCGGACAGGGACGTGTAGACCTGAACGACCTCGCGGCCGGCGCGCTCGCCCGTGTTGGTCACCGCGACCGTCACCTCGACGTCGCCGTTCGCGTCGACGGCGGCGTTCGAGTCCCCGTACGCGAACGTAGTGTACGACAGGCCGTGCCCGAACGGGAACGTGACGCCCATGCGACGCACGTCGTACCACCGGTAGCCGACGTACAGGCCCTCGCCGTAGCGGACGTGCAGGAACTCGCCCGGGAAATCGAGGAACGCGGGGGTGTCCTCGAGGCGCTCCGGAATCGTCTCGGTCAGCTTGCCGGACGGGTTCACGTCGCCGAAGAGCACATCCGCGGTCGCGCCGCCGCCCGCCTGGCCGAGCAGCCACCCCTCGAGGATCGCCGGCACGCGGTCCGCGAACGGCAGCGCCACGACGCCTCCGTTGGAGAGCACCACGACCGTGTTCGGGTTCGCGGCGAGCACCGCGTCGAGCAGCGCGAGCTGCGCGGCGGGGATGTCGATGTCCTCGCGGTCGTAGCCCTCGGACTCGAGACGGGCGGGCAGGCCCAAGAACACGACGGCGACCTCGGCGGTGGATGCGGCGGCCACGGCCTCCGCACGCAGCGACGCGGTCTCCTCCTCCGACACCTGCAGCGCGTTGCTGAAGCCCGGCGCGTACGCGACCACGCCGGTCGCGGCAGCGCGGATCTCGTCGAGCGCGTTGTCCAGGCGCGTCGGGTTGATCATCGAGGACCCGGCGCCCTGGTAGCGGGGCTTCTGCGCGAACTCGCCGATGACAGCGATCTTCGCGTCCTTCGCCAACGGCAGCACGCCGCCCTCGTTCTTCAGGAGCACGATCGAACGCCCCGCCGCCTCACGCGCGAGCGCGTGATGGGCGTCGACGTCCAGCGGACCAGCGACCGCCCCGGCGCCGGCCTGCGCCTTGCGCACGAGGTCGAGGACGCGGTCCGCCGCGACATCCACCGCCTCCTCGCCGAGCGAGCCCTCGCGGACGGCCGCGACGATCTGCGCGTCGGTGACACCGTTCGACGACGGCATCTCCAGGTCCAGACCCGCCGGAAGCCCGACGACGCGGTCGTTCACGGCACCCCAGTCGGAGACGACGAGGCCCTCGAAGCCCCACTCGTCGCGCAGCACCTGCGTGAGCAGCCACGGGTCCTCCGACGCGTACACGCCGTTGATGCGGTTGTAGGAGCACATCACCGTCCACGGCTGCGCGTCCTCGACGACGCGCTGGAAGCCGCGCAGGTAGATCTCGCGCAGCGGACGCGGGTCGACGTCGCTCGACGCCCGCATCCGGTCGTTCTCCTGGTTGTTGGCGGCGAAATGCTTCAGCGACGTGCCGACGCCCTTCGACTGGATGCCGTTGACGATCGCCGCGCCCAGCACGCCGGAGACGATCGGGTCCTCGGAGAGGTACTCGAAGTTGCGGCCGCACAACGGCGAACGCTTGATGTTGATGCCGGGACCGAGCAGCACCGCGACATTCTCGATCGACGTCTCGATGCCGAGCGCCTCGCCCACGCGGTGGATCAGCTCGACATCCCACGACGACCCGAGGCCGACCGCCGGCGGGAAACACGTCGCCGGGACGCTGTCGCCGATGCCGAGGTGGTCGCCGGACTCGCGCTGCTTGCGCAGACCGTGCGGGCCGTCGGTGACCATGATCGCCGGCACGCCGACGCGTTCGATCGGCTTCGTGTACCAGAAGCTCGCGCCGCTCGTGAGCGACGCCTTCTCCTCGAGGGTGAGGTCGGATGCGGTGACCTCGAGTGCGGTGCCAGTTGCGGTGACATCGGTCATGCGGGCGTCCTTTCGGTTGGAGGGGTGTGGTGCCCGGGGCGGCACGAAGGATGCTTCGCACCGCCCCGGAGTCATTCAGCGGGTCGCCTTGATGAACCAGACGCAGAACGCGCCGAGGATCGAGAGGACGATGCCGACGGGGAAGAGCCCTGCGTAGCCGAAGGTCAGCGCGATCGCGCCGCCGACCGCCGGGGCGAGCGTCTGCGGCAAGGTCGCGGCGATGTTCACCACGCCGAGGTCCTTCGCGAACGACTTCGCCGACGGGAGGACCTGGCTCATCAGGGCCGTGTCGACCGCCTGGAACATGCCGAAGCCGAGACCCATGACGAAGGTCATGACCATCCAGGACGTGATGGTCGGCGAGATCCACGGCAGCAACAGTGCGAGTCCCATGACGACCGACGAGCCGAACACGAACGGCTTGCGGCGGCCGATCTTGTCGGAGAGCGGCCCGGAGATCGCCGTCGTGATCAAGACACCCGCAATGCTGATGAGCCCCAGGAGCGGGATGACCGTCTCGGGCTTCGAGACGTGGAGGTAGTCGGTCAGGATGTACAGCTGGTAGCCGGTGACCGCGAAGTAGCCGGTGTAGAGAAGCAGGCGGCCGGTGAATGCCCAGAAGAAGTCGGGGTGCTTGACCGGGTTGACCCAGAAGGTGCGGAGGAAGTCACCGAGGCTGAACGGCTCGCGTGCGAAGTTCGTGCTCGGGTGGTCCGGGTTGAACACGACGAACAGCGTGAGAACGACGAGCGCAGTGACGGCGAAGATGACGTAGCCGACGGAAATGCTGTGGAAGAACAGCGCTCCCAGGATCGAGCCACCGAGCGCACCGACCATGAGACCGATGCCCGAGAGCGTCGCGAACGTACCACGACGAGCGATCGGCACGCGGTCTGGCATGATCGCCGACAGCGGGCCCTGCGCGAAGTTGTACGCGATCTGGACGAGGACCCAGGCGACGACGAATCCGGGAAGAGTGTTCGCGAATGCCATCCCGATCAGCGCGAGCGCTCCGGCGAGCGCGCCGAGGATCATCCACGGAGCACGACGACCGAAGCGCGATCGGGTCCGGTCCGAGATCTGTCCGGCGATCGGCTGAGCGATCATGGCCGCGATCGCGCCGATGGTGCTGATGATCACCATGTTCGCGAGCTTGTCGTTGTCGCCGAGGGCCACGCGAACCTGCTCGGGCAGCAGGACGCCCGGCACCGAGCCCCAGATCGCGAAGATCACGAAGTTGGCGGGAAGGACCCACCACAGGAGGCGTCGGACGCCCTTGATGGGAGCGGGCGGGTCGTCCTCGCCGGAAGCGGTGGCGACGAACGTGGTCTCGGTGATCGGCGCGGCTGGCGCGGACTCGGACGGCAGTGTCATGGGATTCCTTCGGGTGTGGCAGGAAGCGCTCGCCTCTGAGCGCAACAAAACCTTACGACACTCGGTTTTCACGCACAAGAGCGAGTTTTCCGGTCTACGCTCGAAGCATGGCCAAGAGAGGTTCGTACGCCAAGGGCGTCGCCAAGCGCGAGGAGATCCTCACGAGCGCGCTGGACGTGATCGCCCGCGAGGGCTTCCGCAAGGCATCCGTCCGGGAGATCGCAGATGCCGTGGGCCTCAGCCAGGCGGGGCTCCTCCACTACTTCGGCTCGAAGGAGCAGCTGTTCGTCGAGATCATGCGCAAGCGCGACGAGGTCGACACCGAGCACTTCGACCTCGACTCCTCGCACTACAACCCGATGCGCGAGGGCTACCTCCGGGTCATCCGCCACAACAGCGAGGTCCCTGGAGTCGTCGAGCTCTTCTCGCGCCTCGCCGTCGAGGCGAGCGACGTCGAGCACCCCGCGCACGAGTACTTCCTCCAGCGCAGCGCGCTCATCCGCGAGCTGTTCACGAAGTCGATCGCCGAGGAGCAGGAAGCGGGCCGCGTGACCGACAAGGTCGATGCCGAGGTGCTCGCGCGCATCCTCCAGGCCGTGTCCGACGGGATGCAGCTGCAGTGGCTGCTCGACCGCGACGTCGACATGGCAGCCACGGTGGACGCCCTCTTCACCCTCCTCGGCGCCGCCCCGGCGAACACCGCCGCGAGCGCGCCGGCGGGCGAGACATCCACAGCAGACTCATAACGATTCGGGAACGAGCGCGGATTCCGAATACTTAACCTCGCTAGGTTTTCATCTCCGACACATCGAAGGAGATGACATGCGAAAGTTCCTCCCCCGCATCGCGATCGCGGCCGTGGTCGCCATCGGCGCCACGACCCTCACCGGCTGGGCGGTCTCGGCCGCGAACGCGGCACCCGCATCCGTGGGAACGGCCGCGGCGAGCCCAGCCACCTCGAACCGTGACGCCACCGTGCAGATCTACCTGACTCGGCACGGCAAGACGATCCTGAACTCGCTCGACCGCGTGCAGGGCTGGTCCGACTCGCCGCTGACGGCGGCAGGCCGCGACGTCGCGGAGACCGTCGGCAAGAACCTCAGCGCGCGCGAGGGGACCTTCGACGCCGCCTATTCGGCCGACATGGTCCGTCACTTCGAGACCGCGTCGATCATGCTCAAGGCGATGGGCTCGAAGCTCACGCCGACGCGACTGGAGGGCCTGCGCGAGATCGACTTCGGGAAGTTCGAGGGCGCCGAGAACGCGAAGATGTACGGCCCGATCATGGCGAAGCTCGGCATCACGAACCCGGCCGACCTGTTCACCCACAACCTCGACGAGCTCATGAGCGCCATGAAGACCGTGGCATCCACCCCCGACCTTCCGGCCGAGGACTGCGCCGACGTCGACGTGCGTATGATGGCGTCGCTGAACGAGATCGCCTCGGATGCGGCGAAGCATCGCGAGGGCAAGGTACTCGTCGTCTCGAGCGGCATCTCGATCTCGTGCGTGCTCGAATCGATGGGCGCCGAGACTCCGGCCACGGGCATCGCGAACGGTGCGGTGAACCTGCTCGAGTACAAGGGCGGTGCCTGGACCGTGAAGTCCGTCAACGACACGAGCTACGCGCAGTGACGTCCCGGCGAAGGGCGGTGCTCTCAGGAGTGCCGCCCTTCGCTGCGCCTACGATGCATCCATGCCCCTCGACACCGCGGACATCCGCCGCCGCAATCTGGGCCTCGTGCTCGGGTGCGTGCTCGAGGCGGACGCGGCTGCGCGCAGCGACATCGCGGACGCGACGGGCCTGTCCCGGGGTGCGGTGACGTCGCTCGTGGCGGATCTCGTGGAGGCCGGTCTCGTCCGCGAGTCGAGCGCGATCGCCGCAGCCAAGGGTCGGCCGCGCGTCCTCCTGGAGCCTGCGGGCGACGACGTCTGCCTCGTGACCGCGCTCCTCGACGCCGATCACGCGACGGCGGTCGTCTCCGATATCGCGGGAGACACGCTGGCGCGGGTCGAGCGGCGTCACGGCCGCCCGTTCGGGGATCCGGCGGCGGTCGCCTCCGTACTGGCGTCGGTCATCGACGAGGCGGTGGATGCGGTCCCCCGCCGCATCGCAGATCTCTCCGTTGTCGTGTGGGCGCCGGTCGGCGGGGATCCCGCGGTCGTCCTCGCGGACACCGATCTCGGATGGGGCGAAGTCGACGTCATCGCGCTGCTGCGCGACCGGTCGCGCAGCGTCGCCGTATTCGACCGATCGATCTCGCTGCGCGACGACGCGACGGTGGCCGCCCGCGCCGAACATGCCGCGCGCGGCGGCATCGGGTCGCTCCTGTACCTCAAGGGCGACTCCGGCATCGGCGGCGCCACGGTCTTCGACCAGACCCCGCCGCTCGTCATCGGCGGTGCTCTCGGACACGTGCCGATCGTGCCCGACGGCGAACTGTGCGCGTGCGGCCAGCGGGGGTGCCTCGTGACCGTCGCGGGTCCCGACATCCTGCTCGAGCGCGCCGGGCTGACCCCGTTCGCCGAGGAGAGCGGGCTCACCTCCGCCCTCGACGAGTTCATCGCACGCGTCCGCGCCGGGGAGCCGGCCGCGATCGCCGCCTGGTCGCACGGGCGGACGGAGATCGCCCGCGCGCTGCAGATCACCGCGATGACGCTGGCGCCGCAGCTGATCGTCTTGGGCGGCTTCCTCGCGGATCTCGCCGCCGACGTCGACGCGACCTTCGCATCGATCCAGCCGCACATCCTGGGCGCCGGCGACTACCCGACCGCACGCGTCGTCGCGAGCGCCTTCGGAAAGGACGCGGCGCTCGTCGGCGCGCAACGCGCTGCCCGCGAACGGCTCCTCGCCGATCCGCTCGCGTTCTGACCCCACGCGCCGAGGGGGTATCGGTTCAGAACGAATGCACCCTCGCGCGCGGAATCGTGATAATTCAGGACTTGAATTTTTACGGGAGATGGCGGACAATCTCATTACCGAACGCTGTTCGGCTTTCGCTCCGCACCCGACATCTTCAAGGAAGAGGGAGTCACGTGTCCGCAAACCCCGTCGGCGATCAGGCCGCCGCCGTCGCCCCCACCGGCGTCATCTCCGCCACCGCGCCCGCCGCAGGCGAGCCGGCCGCCAGCCCGCCCGCCACCAAGCGCCTGCTCCCGAGCATGCTGATCGCCGGCCTCACGCTGTTCGCGACGTACGCGGGCCTCATCGCGATCCTGCTGCCGACGCAGGTGCAGGTCCTCTTCGGCGAGAAGCACGCGGAGGCCAATCTCGCGATCGTCACGACGACGTCGTTCGTCTTCACGCTGTTCGCCCAGCCTCTCGCGGGCGCCTTCAGCGACCGCACCCGCTCGCGGTTCGGCCGCCGCGCCCCGTGGATGGTGATCGGCGCGCTCGTCGGCGGCATCCTGCTGCTCGGCATGGGCTCGCTCACGCAGCTCGTCTGGATCACGGTCTTCTGGGTCGTCATCCAGGTCGCCCTGAACTTCCTGCAGGCGCCCCTGACGACGATCACCGCCGACCGCTTCCCGCGCTCCAAGCGCGGCGGCGCGAGCGCCATGCTCGGCATCGGCATGCAGCTCGGCGGCATGATCGGCGTCATGATCGCGAGCGCCCTCGCCGCGCACTTCGGCGTCGCGTACTCGATCTTCGGCATCGGCGTGATCGTCGTGACGGCCCTCTTCGTCCTCGTCAACCGCGACTGGTCGTCGAAGGACGCGGCGCGCGACAAGTTCTCCTGGGCGGCCTTCTTCAAGGGCTTCTGGGTCAACCCGCGCAAGCACCCGGACTTCGCGTGGGCGTTCGCGGCACGGTTCCTCCTGATCCTCGGCTACTTCGTCGTCTCGAGCTACCAGCTGTACATGCTGCAGAAGTACATCGGCCTGTCGCTGTCCGCGGCGCAGGGCGCCGTCCTCACGCTGACGCTCGTCGCGTTCGTCCCGACACTGCTCGCGATCGGCCTCTCCGGCTGGTGGAGCGACAAGGTCGGCCGCCGCAAGGTGTTCATCTACGTCGCCTCGGTCATCATGGCCGTCGGGTTCGTGATGCCGCTCATCATGCCGAACATGACCGGCATGATCCTCATGAGCGTCATCAACGGCCTCGGGTTCGGCGTGTACATGGCCGTCGACGCCGCGCTCATGACCGAGGTGCTGCCGAACCCGGGAGGGGCCGCCGCGAAGGACCTCGGCATCCTCAACGTCGCCACCAACATCCCGCAGGCGCTCAGCCCCTCGATCGCCCTGCTCATCATCAGCGCCCTCGGCGGCTATGCGATGCTCTTCGTGTTCGCGATCATCTTCGTGATCCTCGCGGCCATCGCAACGGCCCCCATCAAGGGCGTCCGCTAAGGAGGACTCGTGACAGACACCCAGATCGACACGTTCGTCGAGGTCGACGCCCCCACCGGCCGTGTGCGCGGCGCGTGGCGCCCGACCGTCGGATCGGACGTGCGCAGCGCGGCGTTCCTCGGCATCCCGTTCGCCGAGGCCCCCGTCGGCGACCTGCGATTCGCCGCCCCCGTGCGCAAGACCCGCTGGGAGGGCGTGCGCGACGCGCTCGACTTCGCGGCCACTGCGCAGCGCGGCGACCCCGGCGTGACCCTCATCCCGGAGCCGTCGATCCCCGGCGAGTCGACCCTGAACGTCAACGTCTTCACGCCCAGACCGGGCGAAGAGGATGCGGAACTCCCCGTGCTCGTGTGGATCCACGGCGGCGGCTACTTCGCCGGCTCCCCCGCGAGCCCCTGGTACGACGGCCGCAGTTTCAACCGCGACGGCGTCGTGACGGTGTCGGTCGGCTACCGCCTCGGCTTCGTCGGCTTCGGGCACGTCGACGGCGCGCCCGACAACCGCGGCGTGCGCGACTGGATCGCCGCGCTGGAGTGGGTGCGGGAGAACATCCGCGCCTTCGGCGGCGACCCGTCCCGCGTCACGATCGCGGGACAGTCCGCGGGCGGCGGCGCCGTGCTGACCCTGCTCGGCATGGAGAAGGCGCAGCACCTGTTCCACGGCGTGTGGGCGCTGTCCGGTGCGACCGCCGACGTCACACCGGAGAACGCGCGCACTCTCACGGCGACGGTCGCGAACAAGCTCGGGATCGAGCCGACGCTCGCCGCCTTCACCGAGGTCGACGAGGAGAAGCTGATCGAGGCGCAGAAGGCCGCGACCGACATCAAGGACCTGAGCGTGCTGCTCGACGGCGGTCTCATGCTCGGGCCCGCGATCGACGGCGACCTCCTCGTGCGTCCGACGATCGACTCGCTCGTCGCCGGCGTCGGCGCGGACAAGCCGCTCGTCCTCGGTGCGACGGACGACGAGTTCTCCATGGCGCTCGCGGGTCAGGAGAAGAAGCTGCGCTGGATCCCGCTGTCGCTCCTCCTCGGCAAGATGGGCCTGAAGAGGGATGCGCGCAGGCGCTACCTCGCGGCGAACCCGGCGGTGGTCGCGAAGGGCCACGCGGCCGTGGTCGGGCG
This sequence comes from Microbacterium candidum, assembly GCF_030315975.1. GTDB lineage: Bacteria > Actinomycetota > Actinomycetes > Actinomycetales > Microbacteriaceae > Microbacterium > Microbacterium candidum. The sequence continues at coordinate 312,420 of NZ_JASXSZ010000002.1, forward strand.
GTACATCTCGGACAAGATGTTCAAGACCGCGGTGATCCGGACCGCCGACGCGCGCGGCGCCGCCCCGACGTGGGTGTACCGCTACTCGTACGCGGGATCGCCGTTCGGATCGGCGGTGCACTGCATCGACGTGCCGTTCTGGTTCGACTGCCTCGACTCGCCGGTCGGAATCCCGGCTCTCGCAGGACCGAAGCCGCCGCAGGCGCTGGCGGATGCCACGCACGGCGCGGCAGTCGCGCTGATCCGCGAGAGCACGGCGGAATGGCCGTCGTGGTCGGGTCAGCCCGGCGCGACGCGCGTGTTCGGGGGGTCCGCATCCTCCCCCGACGTCCAGCGCGACGGCTACGCCGGGGTCCGGCCCCTGCTGTAACCGTCACTGCGTTTCGTCTCGCTGCGCTCGCTCAACGACCACGGGCAGATCACCCTGCGCGGGTCGTTGTGCGAGGGAGGGACGACCGAGACGAAACGCAGCTTCCAGACACGGGCGGCGTCCCTCCACGGGTGTGAGGGACGCCGCCCGTCCCATGTCTAGGCGAGGGCGGGGATGACCTCGCGTTCGAAGAGCTCGACCCCGGATGCGTCGTATGCGAGCTCCGGGAAGTAGTGGATGCTGTAGCCCAGCCCGTGCGCGGCGCGCACCGCGAGGCGCTCGGCGACCTGCTCCGGCGTGCCGAAGGCGTCCGAGGTCAGGTAGTCGTGCTCGATGCGGTCGGCGTGATGCTGCCCGACGAAGGGCAGGAGTCGCGCCTTGACCGCGGCGAGCCGGTCGCGCGCCTCCGCCTCGGTCGCCCCGACGATCGTGTTGAAGTTCGAGCTGCGGGTGATCGCACCGAAATCGCGGCCGAGCGCGTCGCAGTGCCCGCGCAGCACGCTGCTCTTGCGGTCGAAGTCCTCGAGCGAGCCGGCGAAGTTCGTGTAGCCCGCATACTGCGCCGCGATCTTCAGCGTCACCTTCTCGCCCCCGCCGGCGACCCACAGCGGGATGCCGCCCTCCTGGACGGGCTGCGGCTGCACGATCGCGCCGTCGACCTGGTAGTGCAGGCCGTCGAGGGTCGCCGTGCCGGTCGTCCACGCCTGGTGCATGATCTCGACGCCCTCGCGCAGCATCCGCAACCGCTCCGGGACCTCCGGGAATCCGTACCCGTACGCGCGCCACTCGTGCTCGTACCAGCCGCCGCCGATGCCCATCTCCAGGCGCCCGCCCGACACGTGGTCGACCGTCGCGGCGACCTTTGCGAGGTACGTCGGGTTGCGGTAGCCCATGCAGGTGCACATCTGGCCGAGCCGGATGCGGCGGGTGGATGCGGCGAACGCGGCCATGAGAGTCCACGCCTCGTGCGTGGCCTCCTCGCTCGGCACCGGAGTCGTGTGGAAATGGTCGTAGACCCACAGCGACTCCCACGGGCCGGCGTCGACGCGCTCGGCGAGCGCGCGCATCGTGGGCCAGTGGTCTGCGGGGTCGATGCCGACGAGGTCGAATCGCCAGCCCTGGGGGAGGAAGGTTCCGAAACGCATGACCTCAGGCTATGACGCGGGCGCGCGGCATCCGCGCGGTCATCACCTCGATCGCGTCCTGGTTCTCGTCGATCAGCACCGCGTCGCGGCCGAGCGCGGTCGCAACCGCTCCCGTCGTGCCGCTGCCCGCGAACGGATCGAGGACGGCATCGCCGGGCCTGCTGGATGCCTGCACGATCCGCCGCAGGATCCCCTCCGGCTTCTGCGTCGGGTATCCCGTCTTCTCGCGGCCGGTCGTCGGCACGATCGTGTGCCACCACACATCCGTCGGCAGCTTCCCGCGCGCCGCCTTCTCCGGCGTGACGAGACCGGGGGCCATGTACGGCTCGCGGTCGACGGCATCCGCGTCGAAGAAGTACGTCTTCGGGTTCTTGACGTACACCAGGATCGTGTCGTGCTTCGTCGGCCACCGGCGCCTGCTCTTCGCACCGTAGTCGTATGACCAGATGAGCTCGTTGAGGAACCGATCGCGCCCGAACAGGGCGTCCAGCAGCACCTTGGCGTAGTGCGCCTCGCGGTAGTCGAGGTGCAGGTAGAGGGTTCCGTCGTCGGCGAGAAGGCGCCACGCCTCGGTCAACCGGGGCTCGAGGAACCCCCAGTAGTCGTCGAACCGGTCGTCGTAGGCGCGCAGGTCGCCGCGCAGCCGCTCGTAGTCGCGCCCGTGGAACCCGGCGTGCACGCGTGTGGTCTCGCCGCCCGGTTCGGAACTCCTCAGTTCCGACCCCGGATCGGCTGACACCGGCTCCACCTGGCTGGATTCAGCACGATCTTGAGGAGTTCGGGTCGCACGTTCGACGGCCTTCGTGCGCGTGCGCCCGGTGTTGAAGGGCGGATCGAGGTACACGAGGGCGAACGAGCCGCCGGATAGCGCCTGCATGACGGACAGGTTGTCACCGTGATGGATGCGGATCTCGCCCGACACGGGCGCCGACCCCTGGGCGGGCTCGGGGACTGGAGCCTCCACGGTCACGGGACGCGGTTCAGCCATGCATCCGTCGCGAACTTCGACGCGACGAGCGCCTCCGCCTCGGCGTACTCCTCGGCGGTGATGGATCCGGGCACGGCTCCGTACAGGTTCGAGAACGTGTCGATGAACCGCTCGATGATGGCCTCGCGGGAGAGGCCGGTCTGGCTGCGGAGCGGGTCGACGCGCTTGGCTGCGGACACCGTGCCCTTGTCGCTGAGCTTCTCGCGGCCGATGCGGAGGACCTCCGTCATCACCTGGCCGTCCATGTCATAGCTGAGGGTCGCGTGGTGCAGCACCCCGCCGTTGGCGAGCCGCTTCTGCGCGGCGCCGCCGATCTTGCCGTGCGGGCCGGCGATGTCGTTGAGCGGCTGGTAGACGGCGTCGATCCCGAGCGACCGCAGCGCCTGCAGCACCCAATCGTCGAGGAAGGCGTACGAGTCGGCGAACGTCATGCCCGCGACGAGGGATGCCGGCACGTACAGCGAGTACGTGACGATCGAGTTCGCACCCATCATCATCGCGCCGCCGCCGGAGATCCGGCGGACGACGTCGAATCCATGGCGCGCGGCGCCTTCCGGATCGACCTCGTTGCGCAGCGACTGGAACGACCCGATGACGACGGCGGACTCGTTCCACTCCCACAGCCGGAGCGTCGGGTTGCGGCGCCCGTCGCCGACGCGCATGGTGAGCACTTCGTCGAGCGCGAGGTTCATGCGCGGCGAGACCGGCTTCTCGTGCACGACCTCCCAGGAGAAGTCCTTCCAGCCGGGAGCCGTCACCAGTGCTCTGCGCACCGCGGTGCCGACCGAGTCCGGCGTGAAGCCGAGCAGCTGCGCGCCCTCGGGAAGCGCACCGCGCACGGCCGCTGCGATGCCCGCCGCATCCGTCTCCACCGGCAGTCCGTTCACCGCCGCGTCGATATCGGCCAGGGCGTCGTCCGGCTCGAGGAAGAAGTCGCCCGCGAGGCGGAAGTCCGCGATGCGCCCGTCCCGGACCTCGAGGTCCACGACGACGAGCTTTCCGCCGGGGACCTTGTATTCGCCGTGCATCATCCCAGCGTACGGGTCAGTCGCGGGCCGGGAAACGCGTGTCGAGCCAGGCCAGGAGGTCGGCGCGCACCTCGACCTGGTCCTTCTCGTTGAAGATCTCGTGCCTGTCGCGCGGGTACACGAGGGTCGTCACGTCGGTGAAGCCCGAGCGGGTGCGATACGCATCCGCGAGCATGTGGACGCTGCGCGGTCCGCCGACGGTGTCCTCGCCGCCGACCATGAGGAGGCTCGGGATGTCGCGGCCGAGGTTCTTGCGCGGCTTGCCGAACTGGCGCGCGGAATCGAGGAGGCCGAACAGCTTGAGCATCGGCGTGTCGTTCGTCAGCGGATCGGCGGCGAAGTCGGCCCACACCGCGGGATCCGAGGAGAGCCACTCGAGGCCGGTGGCATCCTTCGCCCGCCACGGCTTGTTGAGGTCTCCCCCGTTGAGCGCACCGGGCCACAGGAGAGCCGATCCGGAGAGGATCAGTCCGTCGTACGCGTCGGGGTGCTGGTTGACGAGCTTCTGCGCAAGGAACGAGCCCCACGAGTGCCCGAGCATCACGAGCGGCAGGTCGGGGTTCTCCGCCCGGATCATCTGCGTGTGCAGCCAGATCGCCTCGACCGCAGCGGGATGCCCGCCCGGACCGAGGCGGCCGAGCTTGGCGGCATCGCCGTACTGCCCCATCCCGGTGCGTCCGTGGCCCCGGTGGTCGTCCGCGTAGACCGTGTACCCGGCCGCCGTGAGCGCGGCGACGAGCGCCGGGTAGCGCCCGGCGTGCTCGCCGACGCCGTGCAGCAGCTGCACGATCGCGCGCGTGGTCGTCTGCGCGGGGTGCACGTCGTAGACGATCCGGATGCCACGGGCATCCGTGAACGATCGCTCCTCGGTGGCGGGTGTGGCGAGCGGCGCGGGGGTGCCGTCGGGTGCGGCGGGGCCGTCTTCTTCGAGCGGAGCCATGCGCAGGATTCTACGTGGGGGTGGCGTTCTCGTCGCGCGGCCCGGAGAAGCCGACTCTCGGCGTGGGGCGAGTCAACCGACCGTCGAGGCCCGCACGACCAGTTCCGGCTGGAACACCACGTGGCGCTGGGCTTCTCCGCCCGCATCCTGCATCGCGAGCAGCAGATCGACCGCCGTGGATCCGATGAGTGCCGCCGGCTGCCGCATCGAGCTCAGCGGGATCACGGCGGCGGACGCGAAGTCGATGTCGTCGTAGCCGATGAGGGCGATGTCGGCCGGGACATGAACATCGCCCGTCATCACCAGGCTCTGCAGAATCCCCAGCGCAAGGAGATCGTTCGCCGCGAAGATCGCATCGGGCCGGGAGACGGGATCGCGAGACAGCAGCTGCTCCCCCACTCGGCGCCCTTCGTCGACGGTGAGCGCTGCCGTTCCGATGAACTCCAGGGCAGCGCCCGCCGCCGCGACGGCTGCCTGTGCGCCCTCGAGGCGGTCGGAGACCTGCCTGATCGAGACCGGGCCTCCGACGAAGGCAAGCCTGCGACGCCCGACGGAGAGAAGATGTTCGGCCGCGACGCGGCCGCCTTCCACATCGTCGACGGCGACGGAGGCGAACCGCACGTCTCGCGACTCGCGATCGACGAGGACCGTCGGGATGCCGCGATCCCGCATGAGCGCGAGGCGCGGGATGTTCTCCGCGACCGGTGTCACGAGCACGCCGAGCGCCCGCTGCTCCTCGAACAGGTCGAGGTGGACCGCCTCCCGGTCGGCGTTCTCGTCGCTGTTGGCCACGAGAACAGTGAGACCGTGCGCGTTCGCACGTTCCTCGGCTCCACGGGCGACCTCGGTGAAGAAGGGGTTGCGCAGGTCGAGGACCACGAGCCCGATCGTGCGGCTCCGCCCTGCGCGCAGCTGACGTGCGGCGTCGTTGCGCACGAACCCGAGTCGCGCGATCGCGGACTGCACGCGCGCCACCGTTTCAGCGGAGACCTTCTCGGGTCGATTGAGCACATTGGACACGGTGCCGACGGACACGCCCGCGTCCTCGGCGACATCTCGCACGCTGACCGCCATCACGCACCTCCTCGTGAGACTGTACCGGTCTCGTACGGCGCGGCACCCCGCCCCGCCGATCCGATTGAAACGAATCAGTCACAGTTTGACGTATTTCGACAAGGACCACTTGACATCCGCCATCGCGCTCGGTCAGACTGCAGTCACAGTCTTGAAACGATTCATTTCTCAACGCAGAGGACGTGACAACGCGCATGAACGAATCCCCCGTCCTGCAGCTCGAAGGCGTTGCCAAATCGTTCGGCCCGGTCATCGCGCTGCGGTCGGGCAGCCTCACGCTCGAGCCGGGGTCCATCCACGCTCTGATCGGCGAGAACGGTGCCGGAAAGTCGACGCTCGTCAAGATCATGGCCGGACTGTACCGGCGCGACTCGGGTGACTTCCGCCTGCACGGCGAGCCCGTCGACTTCTCCACGACCGCGCAGTCCAAGGCCGCCGGTATCGCCGTCATCTACCAGGAGCCGACGCTGTTCCCCGATCTGTCGGTCACCGAGAACATCTTCATGGGAAGGCAGCCGACGGGCAGGCTCGGACGGATCGATCGCAGGTCGATGCGGCAGGAGACGGCGCAGATCTTCGGCCGGCTCGGCGTCACGATGGACCCCGACCGCATCACCGAGGGCTTGTCGATCGCCGATCAGCAGATCATCGAGATCGCGAAGGCGATCTCACTCGACGCCAGCGTGCTCATCATGGACGAGCCGACCGCGGCGCTCAGCGGCGTGGAGGTCGAGCGCCTCTTCGCCGTCGCACGCAGTCTGCGCGACGAAGGTCGCGCGGTTCTGTTCATCTCGCACCGGTTCGACGAGGTCTTCGCGCTCTGCGACACCGTGACGGTGATGCGCGACGGCGCGTACATCGCGACGACGCCGATCTCGGAGACCACGGTCGATCAGCTCGTGCGCCAGATGGTCGGCCGCGACGTGACGGAGCTCTTCCCGAAGCAGACCGTGCCGATCGGCGAACCCCTTCTGGAGGTCTCGGGCCTCACGAGCGCAGGTGTGTTCCACGACATCTCGTTCGACGTGCGCGCCGGTGAGATCGTCGCACTCGCCGGTCTCGTGGGCGCCGGCCGGAGCGAGGTCGCGCGCGCTGTCTTCGGCATCGACCCATACAGCGCCGGCGAGGTACGGCTGCTCGGCCGCACGGTCCCGCGCAGCAGTCCGACGGACGCGATGCGCGCAGGCCTCGCGCTCGTGCCCGAGGACCGTCGCAAGCAGGGCCTCGTGATCGAGTCCGGCGTCGGCCAGAACATCACACTGTCGATCCGCCGTCAGCTCTCGAAGTTCGGAATCCTGACGACCGGCATGGAGAACCGCGCGGCGAAGGTCTGGGCGAGCCGCCTCGAGGTGAAGACGCACGCGCTCGACACGGTCGCGGGCACCCTGTCCGGAGGCAACCAGCAGAAGGTCGTGCTCGCGAAGTGGCTCGCCACGAACCCTCGCGTCCTCATCGTCGACGAGCCGACCCGAGGCATCGACGTCGGCACGAAGGCGGAGGTGCACCGTCTCCTCTCCGAGCTCGCGGGCCAGGGCATCGGCATCCTCATGATCTCGTCCGAGCTTCCCGAAGTGCTCGGCATGGCCGACCGCGTCCTCGTCATGCACGAAGGCCGCATCACGGCCGAACTCCCCCGCGCCGAGGCCACGTCCGAGAACGTCATGTTCGCAGCCACCCACTCCACGGAGCAGCACCGATGACCACGACCACCGCGCTCCGCACCTCCAGCGTGACCACGACGCTCGCCGCCATAGGGCGCGCCCGAGAGGTCGGCATCCTCATCGCCCTCGCCGCGGTGATCGCCGCTGCGACGATCAAGAACCCGGCGTTCCTGTTCAGCCCGGACGGATGGCGCGACCTGCTGCTGACGCCCTCGATCCTGGTCCTCGTGGCCATCGGCGAATCGATCGTCATCATGACCAGGAACGTCGACCTCTCCGTCGGGTCGATCGTCGGTCTCACCGCCTACCTGACCGGCCGGCTGTTCAGCGACGTCCCCGGGATCCCGATCCCGGTGGTGGTCCTGCTGGCGGTCCTGCTGGGCGCCGTGCTCGGGATCATCAACGGAGCGCTCGTCGCGTTGGCCCGGGTTCCGGCAATGGTCATCACGCTCGGCACGCTGTACGCGTACCGCGGCATCGCCGTGGTGTGGGCGGGGAGCAATCGCGTCAACGCGTCCGACCTCCCGCCCGCCTTCCTCGGACTCGGGACCGGACAGATCCTCACCATCCCGATCCTCACGATCGTGGCCGCGGTGGTGCTGATCGCCGCCGCGTGGTACCTCCGCAACACGAGGGGAGGTCGCGAGTACTACGCGATCGGATCCGACCCCGCGGCGGCCCGGCTGTACGGCCTGCGGGTGACACGACGGCTGCTCACCGCCTTCGTCCTCTCGGGCGCGCTCGCCGGGCTCGCCGGCGTCTTCTATGCCGCGCGGTACGGGACGGTGGACTCGCAGGCCGGAACCGGATGGGAGCTGCAGGCGGTCGGCGCAGCCGTGATCGGCGGCGTCGCCATCACCGGTGGTGTCGGAACCGTGTGGGGTGCGGCCATCGGAGCCTTCCTCCTTCTCACCATCAACCGCGCACTTCCCGTGCTCGGCATCCCGGACTTCTGGCAGGGAGCGGTCGTCGGCGTGCTGATCCTCGGCGCCATCGTGCTCGACCGGTTCCTGGCGATCCGCCAGAGACAACGACTCATCGAAGCGAGGGACGACGCATGAGCAGCCCCACAGCACCCGCCCGGCGCATCCCGGACCACGGCCGACCGCTCTGGCGCCGCGTCCTCCTCACCCGAGAGATGGCGATCGTCGCGCTGCTCGTCATCGTGGCCGTCGTCGCGATGTCGACCATCCGCGGGTTCGGACAGCCGATCACCCTCACCTTCCTCCTCCTCGACGTGACCCCGATCCTGCTCATCGCGCTGCCGATGACGCTGGTCATGGTCACCGGCGAGATCGATCTGTCCGTCGGCAGCATGGTGGGCCTGTCGAGCGTCGTCACCGGCGCGCTCGTCCAGATGCACGTTCCCTTCGGACTGGCCGCGCTCGCCGCCCTCATCGTCGGCCTCGTGGGCGGGGCGTTCAACGGACTGCTCGTGACCGCCGTCGGCCTCCCGTCGCTCGCGGTGACGATCGGCACACTCGCCCTGTTCCGTGGGATCGCCGTCGGCATCCTCGGCACGACCGCGGTCACGGACTTCCCGAGCGAGTGGAGGGCCCTCGCCCAGGCCAACATCCACGGCACGACGATCCCGTACATCATGTTCCCGTTCGCCATCCTGCTCGCGATCTTCGCGGTGCTGCTCCACCTCACCCCGTTCGGTCGCGGGATCTACGCCATCGGACTGTCGAAGGATGCGGCCCGCTTCTCCGGCGTGCATGTCGACAGGACGAAGCTCATCCTGTTCGTCCTCTCCGGCCTCGTCGCCGCGTTCGCGGGCATCTTCTACACGCTTCGCTTCGGCAGCGCGCGCGGCGACAACGCGACGGGCCTGGAGCTCCAGGTCATCGCGGCCGTCGTGCTCGGCGGCGTGTCGGTGTTCGGCGGCCGCGGGCGGCTCTACGGGGTCGTGGCCGCAGTGCTGCTCATCGGCACGCTGTCGAGTGCGCTGCGCCTCGCGAACGTCACCTCCGACGTCATCAACATCATCACGGGCGTTCTGCTCATCGTCTCGGTCGTCGCCGCCAGCGTCCTCAACTGGCTGCAGAACCGGCGACGCCGCCCGAAGCAGTCCCCACCAGCTGTCGCGGTCACCACAGCCGGATGACGAGACCGCAGACCCGCCGCGACGCTCCGCCCGCGGCAGAACCCAGGAAAGGAACAGAACAATGACGTTTGCACGCAAGCGTGTCGCCGCCATCGCCGCCATCGCGGTCGCGGCCGCACTCGCGCTCACCGGGTGCGCCGACACGGGCTCCAGCGGAGGCTCGACCAGCGGATCCGGGAAGTCGGACAACTTCGCGATCACCTTCCTGCCGAAGAACCTCGGCAATCCCTACTTCGACACGTCCGCCAAGGGCGGCAAGGCGGCCGTCGCAGAGTTCAAGGGCACGTTCAATCAGGTGGGACCCGCCCAGGCCTCCCCGGATGCCCAGGTCAGCTACATCAACACCGCGACCCAGCAGGGCGTCGGCGGCCTCGTCGTCTCGGCGAACGATCCGAAGGCGATCTGCGACGCGCTCGACCAGGCGCGCAAAGCGGGCGTGAAGGTGGTCACCTTCGACTCCGACACCAACCCCGACTGCCGCGACCTGTTCGTCAACCAGGCCACGGCGGAGGGCATCGCGAAGGTCCAGGTGGATCTCATCACCAAGCAGATCGGCGATGCGGGTGAGATCGCGATCCTGTCCGCGGCCGCCAACGCGACGAACCAGAACGCCTGGATCGACCTCATGAAGAAGGATCTCGCCGCGAATCACCCGAATGTGAAGCTCGTCGATGTCGTGTACGGCAATGACGACGACCAGACGTCCTTCGACAAGACGGCAGCGCTCCTGCAGTCGCACCCGAACCTCAAGGGCATCATCTCGCCGACGACCGTCGGCGTGGCGGCAGCCGCTCGGTACCTGTCCACCTCGGCCTACAAGGGCAAGGTCGCGCTCACGGGCCTCGGAACGCCCAACCAGATGCGCGAGTACGTCAAGGACGGCACCGTGACCTCGTTCGCCCTGTGGAACCCCGAGGACCTCGGCTACCTCGCCGCGTACGCGGCGCAGGCGCTCATCAAGGGCGAGATCACGGGCAAGGAAGGCGACACGTTCACGGCCGGCAAGCTCGGTGAGTTCAAGGTCGGCGCCGACAAGACGGTCCTCCTCGGCGACCCGTACGTCTTCAACAAGGACAACATCGACAAGTTCAACTTCTGATCTGACGACGTCGGTCCGGCCGGCGGCGCAGACCGCCGGCCGGACCGATCGGAAGGTGCCATCCATGACCCGCGTGTGCTTCGAACTGCGCATCAAGCCGGAGCTGCTCGACGAATACGTCGCCCGCCACTCCCCGGTGTGGCCGGAGATGCTCGCGGAGATCGCCGCCGCCGGCCGACGCAACTATTCACTGTTCGTCGCCGAGGGAGGCCGACTCATCGGCTACTACGAGACCGACGACGACACCGCGGCGCAGGCGTATCTCACCGCATCCCCCATCGCCGCACGCTGGGAAGCCGAGATGAGCCGATTCTTCGTCGGCCTCGAGGCGCGTCCCGACGAGGCCGCCACACCGCTCACCGAGATCTTCCACCTCGCGGACCAGCTGGCCGCGGCATCCACGACGTCCGCCGAAGGAGACGCATTGTGACGACGTTCACCCCAGACATCGAGGCCTCCCTCGCACAGCAGTCCATCGAGCTGCCCAGCTGGGCGTTCGGCAACTCGGGCACGCGGTTCAAGGTGTTCGCGACGCCGGGCACGCCGCGCGACCCGTACGAGAAGATCGCGGATGCAGGGCAGGTGCACAAGCACACAGGGCTCGCCCCGTCGGTGGCGCTGCACATCCCGTGGGACCTGGTCGATTCGTTCGCCGACCTGCGCAAGCACGCGGAAGACCACGGGGTGCGCCTCGGCACGATCAACTCGAACACGTTCCAGGACGACGACTACAAGTTCGGCGCGCTCACGCATGAGGACGACCGCATCCGCCGGAAGGCGGTCGACCACCACCTCGCGTGCATCGACGTCATGGATGCCACGGGCTCGCGCGATCTGAAGATCTGGCTCGCGGAGGGCTCGAACTACCCCGGTCAGAACGACCTTCGCGCCCGTCAGGACCGCCTCGCGGACTCGCTGCGCACGATCTACGACCGGCTCGGCGACGACCAGCGGCTCGTGCTCGAGTACAAGTTCTTCGAGCCTGCGTTCTACCACACGGACGTCCCGGACTGGGGGACGTCGTACGTGCAGGTGGCTGCCCTCGGCGACAAGGCGATGGTGTGCTTGGACACCGGTCACCACGCGCCCGGGACGAACATCGAGTTCATCGTCATGCAGCTGCTGCGGCTGGGGAAGCTCGGCTCGTTCGACTTCAACTCGCGGTTCTACGCGGACGACGACCTCATCGTGGGCGCGGCCGATCCGTTCCAGCTGTTCCGCATCCTCGACCAGGTGATCCGCGGCGGAGGCCTGAACAACCCGGATGTGGCGTTCATGCTCGACCAGTGCCACAACCTCGAGGCGAAGATCCCTGGGCAGATCCGCTCGGTGCTGAACGTGCAGGAGATGACCGCGCGAGCGCTGCTCGTCGACCGTCCCGCTCTCGCGGCGGCGCAGTCCGCGAACGATGTGCTCGGCGCGAACGCTGTGCTGATGGATGCGTTCTACACCGATGTCCGGCCCGCCCTCGCCGCGTGGCGCGAGAGCCGCGGTCTGCCCGCGGACCCGATGGCCGCGTACGCCGCCTCCGGCTACCAGCAGCAGATCGAAGCCGACCGCGTCGGCGGCACCCAGGCCGGCTGGGGCGCGTGAAAGGACAGATGATGACCACTGTTGACGATCTGATCGCCCGCTCGAACCGCCTCGGCGCGGATCCGCGCAACACCAACTACGCCGGTGGCAACACGTCGGCGAAGGGCATGGAGACCGACCCGGTGACCGGGGAGCCGGTGGAGCTGCTGTGGGTGAAGGGGTCGGGCGGCGACCTGGGCACGCTGAGGCCGGAGGGGCTCGCGGTGCTGCGCCTGGACCGGCTGCGGGCGCTGCGGGCCGTGTATCCCGGCGTCGACCGGGAGGACGAGATGGTGGCCGCGTTCGACTACTGCCTGCACGGCAGGGGCGGGGCGGCGCCGTCGATCGACACCGCGATGCACGGGCTGGTGGATGCCGCGCATGTCGACCACTTGCATCCGGATGCCGGGATCGCGGTCGCGACGGCGGCCGACGGCGAGGCGCTGACCGCGCAGATCTTCGGGGGGAAGGTCGTGTGGGTGCCGTGGCGCCGCCCAGGGTTCCAGCTCGGTCTGGACATCGCGGCGATCAAGGACGCGAATCCGCAGGCTGTCGGCTGCATCCTGGGCGGGCATGGGATCACCGCGTGGGGAGACACGTCGGAGGAGGCCGAGCAGAACTCCACCTGGATCATCGCCACGGCCGCCGATCACATCCGGGCGCACGGCAAGACCGACCCGTTCGGTGGAGTTCGTGCCGGGTTCGCCGCTCTGCCGGAGGCGGAGCGCCGGGCGAAGGCCGCGGCCCTCGCTCCGACGATCCGCGGGCTCGCGTCGACGGACAAGCCGATGGTCGGGCACTTCACCGACAGCGACGTCGTCCTCGACTTCCTCGCCACCTCGAAAGCACCCGCGTTGGCGGCGCTGGGCACGAGCTGCCCCGACCACTTCCTCCGCACGAAGGTCAAGCCGATGCTGCTCGACCTGCCCGCGGACGCCTCGGTCGAAGCATCCCTCGCCCGGCTGAAGGAACTGCACGCCGAATACCGCGCCGACTACACCGCCTATTACGAGGCGCACGCGGATGCCGACTCGCCTGCGATGCGCGGCGCGGATCCGCTGATCGTGCTGGTGCCGGGGGTGGGCATGTTCTCGTTCGGCGCGAACAAGCAGACCGCCCGGGTGGCCGGCGAGTTCTACGTCAACGCGATCAACGTCATGCGCGGCGCGGAGGCCCTGTCGACCTACGCGCCGATCTCGGACGCGGAGAAGTTCCGCATCGAGTACTGGGCGCTCGAAGAGGCGAAGCTGCAGCGGATGCCGAAGCCGAAGACGCACCAGGGCCGCATCGCGTTCGTCACCGGCGCGGCATCCGGCATCGGCAAGGCCATCGCGACGCGTCTGGCCGCCGAGGGCGCGTGCGTGGTCGTCGCCGACCTCGACCTCGAGAAGGCGCAGGCTGCGGCCGCGGAGCTCGGCAACAGCGACGTCGCGATCGGCGTGGCCGCGAACGTGGCGGAAGCCGCCGGGGTGCAGGCCGCGATCGACGCGACCGTGCTCGCGTTCGGCGGCATCGACCTCGTCGTCAACAATGCGGGGCTCTCGCTGTCGAAGCCGCTGCTGGAGACCACGGAGAAGGACTGGGACCTCCAGCACGACGTCATGGCGAAGGGCTCGTTCCTCGTCGCGAAGGCCGCCGCACGTGCCCTGATCGAGCAGGGGATGGGCGGGGATGTCGTCTACATCTCGTCGAAGAACTCCGTCTTCGCCGGCCCGAACAACATCGCGTACTCCGCGACGAAGGCAGACCAGGCCCACCAGGTGCGGCTGCTCGCGGTCGAGCTCGGCGAACACGGCGTCCGGGTCAACGGCATCAACCCCGACGGCGTCGTGCGTGGATCCGGGATCTTCGCCTCCGGGTGGGGCGCGAACCGCGCCGCGACCTACGGGGTGAAGGAAGAGGACCTCGGCCAGTTCTACGCGAACCGCACGATCCTCAAGCGGGAAGTCGTCCCCGAGAACGTCGCCGACGCCGTCTACGTCCTCACCGGCCCAGAACTCAGCCGCACGACGGGCCTCCACATCCCCGTCGACTCCGGCGTCGCCGCCGCCTTCCTCCGATGATGAGCGGGGACCCACTGCGTTTCGTCTCGGTCGCTGACGCTCCCTCGGTCAACGACCGGCCGGCGGCTATCCTTCCGCAGGTCGTTGAGCGAGCGAGCCGAGTCGGAACGCAGATCGGAGCGTGCGCATGACATCGGGCACGGTCGCGGCGGTCGACCTGGGCGCGACCAGCGGACGGGTCATCGTCGGACACGTCGGCCGCGGTCTGCTGCAGACCGAGCAGGTCGCGCGCTTCCCCAACATCCCGGTCGCCACGGTCGATGGGTTGCACTGGGACCTGCTCGGGCTCTTCGGCGCTGCCACCGCGGGGCTCCGCGACGCATTCCGTGCCCACCCCGGCATCGCGAGCATCGGCATCGACGCCTGGGCCGTCGACTACGGGCTGCTGCGCAACGGGCGCCTCCTCGGCGAACCCTTCCACTACCGCGACGCGCGCACGACAACAGGGGTCGAACGCGTGCACGAGCGGATGCCGCATCCCGCCCTCTTCTCCCGGAACGGCCTGCAGTTCCTGCCGTTCAACACGCTCTACCAGTTCGCGGCGGAGGACCCCGACATCCTCGCGTTCGCCGACACCGCTCTTCTCGTCCCCGACCTCATCGGATACTGGCTGACAGGCGTCGCACGAGCCGAGCGCACGAACGCGTCCACGACGGGTCTGCTCCGGGACGGCGAGTGGGACGACGAGCTGATCGACGAACTCGACATCCCGCGCCGTCTGCTTCCAGCGCTCATCTCCCCCGGTGAGACGCTCGGGGCGCTGCGCCCCGAGCTCGGCAACGCGCAGGTCGTCGCCGTCGGCTCGCACGACACGGCGTCGGCTGTGGTCGCCGTGCCGATGGAGGCGGACGCGGCGGCCTACATCTCGTGCGGCACGTGGGGTCTCGTCGGGGTCGAGGTGGAGCGCCCAGTCCTCACGGATGCGGCCCGCGAGGCCGGGTTCACGAACGAAGGCGGCGTCGACGGCCGGGTGCGGCTGCTGCGCAACGTGATGGGCCTGTGGGTGCTGAGCGAGACCGTGCGTGCATGGGAGCGCGACGGCGCGACCGTCGACCTGCCGGCGCTCCTCGCCGAGGCGGCGACGGCGCATGCTCCGATCTTCGACGTCGACGACCCGCGGTTCCTCCCGCCGGGCGACATGGTCGCGCGCATCGACGCGTGGTTCGCGGAGCACGATCAGGCCGGCCCCCGTACCCGCGCCGAATACGCGCGCAGCATCGTCGAGTCGCTCGCCCAGGCCTTCGCGTACGCCGTGGCGGACGCCGCCCGCGTCGGAGGCGTCGACGTCCGCACCATCCATATCGTCGGCGGAGGCGCGCTCAACGAGCTGCTCTGCCGGCGCACCGCCGACCGCGCAGGGCTCCCCGTCGCCGCGGGCCCCGTCGAAGCGACCGCGCTCGGCAATGTACTCGTCCAAGCCCGCGCGGCCGGCTTCGTCAACGGGTCCCTCGAGGCGCTGCGCGACCTGGTGGCGCGCACGCACGAGCCGAAGGTCTACCTGCCGCACCTCTGAGTCAGGGGGCGAAGCCGGGCTGTCTACAGCGCGGCGATGAGGTTCGGAAGATCCGTCATGCTCTCGAAGATCACGGTGCGCTCGCCCGCCAGCCGTTCGGCCGAGGTCACGCCGGCGTAGGCGAACACGCGCATCCCCGCTGCGCGTGCCGCGCGTACGCCGAACACGCTGTCCTCGACGACCACGCAATGGGCGGGCGCCACCCCCATGCTCTTGGCCGCCCACAGGTAGACGTCCGGCTCCGGCTTGCCGCGCTCGACGTCCTCGGCGCTGAAGATGCGCCCGTCGAAGTGCGTGAGGAGATCGGTCGTGCGCAGAGATTCTCGGATGCGCGCATGACCGCTGTTCGAGGCCACGCAGGTCGGAAGCGACAGCTGCAACAGGCTCTCCGCGATCCCGGGCACCGCGCGCAGCTCCGTGCGGAACGCCTCGGTGTACCAGGCGCTGTACGGACGCTCCCACCCCGGAGCCAGAGGGCGCCCGAGCATCTCGGAGACACCTGCTCGGTAGGCCTCCGACGAAGCCCCCACGAACCGTTCGAGGATCTCGTCGAGCGACACCTCGCAGCCCAGATCGGCCAGCACGCGCTGGCCGACCCGGGCCGCCAGGATCTCGCTGTCCACGAGCACGCCGTCGCAGTCGAAGATGACGAGCTGGGGTGCTCCGCCGGCCGCCACGCTACTTCCCGATGCCCTCGGCGAGGCCCCGGACGAAGAAGCGCTGCGCCGCGAAGAAGAACACGATCATCGGGATCGACGCGAGCGTCATCCCCGCGAAGATCATCGGGTAGTTCGTCGACAGCCGCGATGCGAGGTTCGCGAGACCGACCGGAAGCGTCATCGTGTCGGTGCTGCTGACGAAGATGAACGCGAACAGGTACTCGTTCCAGGCGAACAGGCACTGCAGGATGACGGCGGACACGACGATCGGCATCGACATCGGAAGAGTGAGCCGCCAGAACTGCTGAGCCCGGGAGCATCCGTCCAGCCTCGCGGCCTCATCGACCTCGTAGGGCAGGTCCACCATGTACGACCGGATGAGGAACGTCGTGAAGGGGATGCGGAAGGCCGTGTAGAGGATCGTGAGTCCGAGGAGCGAGTCGTAGATGCCCAGCCCCTGCAGGATGCGCAGCAGCGGGATGAGCGCGACCGTCGGCGCGAGCATCATCCCGCCCACGATGAGGAACAGCACCGTGCGCGAGAACGGGATCGTGAGCTTCGTCAGTCCGAACGCCGCCCACGCGCTGATCAGGGTCGTGGCGATGATCGACGCGACCGTGACGATGACGCTGTTCCACATGTACTGGCCGACGCCGAGGTTCCATGCGTCCACGTAGTTCTTCCAGAAGAGCGTCGTGGGCAGGCCGAACGGATCCGCGAGGAACTGCTGGTTGATCTTGAGGCTGCTCAGCAGCATCCAGAACAGGGGGACGATGACGATCAGCGCCATCACGAGGAGAAGACCCCAGATGATCAGACGCAGGAGGATGCCGGCGAAGCCGAGCCTCGACACCGGCCGGTTGTCGGTCGCGGTCACCATTCGACTCTCCTCCGACGCGAGATCCCCAGCTGCACGACGGCAAGGACTGTCGTGATCACGAACACGACCGTGGCGATGGCCGCTGCATAGCCGAACTCGTTGTTGATGAAGCCGGCGTGGTACAGCCACGTGCCGAGCACCTGACTGCTGTTGTTCGGACCGCCGGCGGTCATGACCATCACCTCGTTGAACACCTGGAAGGCACCGGTCACCGTGACGATGATCAGCAGCGTGCTCATCTCGCGCACCAGCGGAGTGGTGATGTGCCAGATGCGGCTGAGCGAACCCACCCCGTCGAGGTCCGCGGCGTCGTAGAGCTCGCGTGGGATGCGCTGGATCGCGACCGAGTACAGGAGCGTCGTGTACCCGAAGCTCTGCCACTGGCTCATCACGATGATCGCCCAGATCGCCGTCGACTCCTGCCCGAGCCATGCCTGTGCGTACTGCCCGAGCCCCACCACGCGCAGGAACTCGTTGAGCAGCCCGGTCTGCGGCTGGTAGATGAAGTAGAACAGCAGGCCGGCGACGGTGAGCGAGATCGCCGACGGGATGAAGTAGATCGCGCGGAGGATGCCGCCGTGCTTGCGCACGTACGTCTCGACGAGTGCGGCGAGAACGAGGGCGCCGGCCACCTGGAAGATCAGCGAGACGACGGCGTACGCGGTGTTGTTGAACAGTGATCGCCAGAAGATCGGGTCGTTGGCGGCCTGGACGTAGTTCGCGGCGCCGACGAACTCCGGGATGGGCTTGAAGACCGACCACTGGAAGAAGCTCAGGTAGATGTTCTCGAGCAGCGGGTAGTAGACGAAGACGGCGATCAGCGCGAGCCCCGGGATGACCCAGAGGAATGACCGCCAGCCTCCGATCGCCCGGAGGGGCGATCGGCGGCCGACGGGGCGCTGTCGCCGCCCGGCGGGGCCACTCTTCGGAGTGATCAGCGCCTCGGTGACGGTGACGTTGCTCACAGGCGGACTCCGCTCACTTCGATCCGGCAGCCGCCTGCTGCACGGACTTCATGACGCTCTCCGGAGTCCCGGTGCCGCCCACGAGGGCCTCCCCTCCGGCGAGGTACGCCTGCGCGACCTGCGGCGCCGTGACGGTGTCGAGCCAGATCGCGAGGCTCGACGCCTTGCCGAGCTTGTCCATGGCATCGACGATCTGCGGCTGCGTGGTCGCTGTGTCGAGCGAGTCCTTCACGGGGCTCGGGTAGCCGCTCATGAGGTCGGGCATCTTCGCCGCGCCCGTCTTGGACACGATGAACTTGAGGAATGCGACGGCCAGCGCCGGGTGCTGGGACTTCGGGTTGACCATGAAGAGGTCGGGGGCGCCCACGAGGGAGCCGGTCTCGCCGTTGGCGTCACCGGGGGCGGGCAGCTGGAACAGTCCGAAGCCGTCCTTGTCGAGCGGGGTGTCCTTGAGGAGCCCGATCTCGAGGGATTCGAGGTACATCATCGCCGCCTTGTCGGAGCCGAAGGCGACCTGGGCGTCGGTGTGATCGATGCCGTTGCCCGTCGTGCCCGTGGTCGTGCACTGGTCGATCAGCTGCTTGAACTGCTCGAGGGCCTTGACGTAGCCCGGGTCGGTGAACGAGCTCTTGTCCGACGAGTAGTCCTTGGCGAGCGTGTCCGCCGGCACGTTGTAGGCGTTCAGCTGCGTGACGTAGTGGAGGGCGGGCCAGCCGTCCTTGTTGCCGAAGTTGACCGGCGTGATCCCCTTGGCCTTCAGGGTCTTGCACGTGCTCAGAAGCTCGTCGAACGTCGTGGGGACCGTCAGTCCGTTATCGGCGAAGATCTTCTTGTTGTACATCATGAACTTCGCGTCGAGGTCGATCGGGACGCCGTAGTTCTTGCCGTTGTACTCGCCGGCGCCGACAGCCGAGGGCACGAGCGACTCGTTCCACGCGGTGCCCTTGCCGATGGCAGAGGTCAGGTCGAGCGCGAGACCGGCGTCGACGAACTGCTTCGCGTACGAGCCGGGCCACGAGAAGTAGATGTCCGGGATGCTGTTCGAGGATGCGAGCACCTTGATCTTGTCCTTGTAGCCCTGATCGGACTCCTGCTGGACGTTGACGGTGACGCCCGGGTGCGCCTTCTCGAACTCCTTGGCCAGCTCCGGGAAGTACTTCGACACGCTCGGGTCGGAGAACTTGTTGACCATCGAGATCGTCCCGTTGTAGTCGACCTTGTTCAGGTCCGCATTGCTGGTGCCACCTCCCGAGGACTGCGCCGCGCAGCCGCTGAGAAGAAGCACTGCACCGACGACCCCCGCAAGGACCTTCGTCTGCCGTGATGCCCTCATGTTCGCACTCACCTCTCTGTGTAATGTGCTCCGCTCGCCGCGGTCAGAGGCAGTCTAAGCACTCGTTGAGACCGGTGTCAATCAAGTGAAAGTAACGATCGAGATTTGAGGAAGGTGCATCGAGATGCGGGGCTGCGCCGCCTCCGCGCAGCGCTCAGGACAGGCCCTCCGCGACGCGAACCGCGGAATCACGCGCGATCCGGCCGGGTTGACGAATACTCATCCGACCACACATACTGTTGTCCGACAACTTGCCCGCGCGCTGACGCAGACGGAAGGACCCGAAACATGCTCAACTTCGACGCCGAGAGATTCATCCGCATCCAGAACGGAGCTCTCGACCTCGCCGGCCCGCTCCAGGAGCGCGTCGAGGCGCTCATGGCCGAGGGCGCGCGGAACGTCTTCTTCCTCGGCGCGGGCGGGGCGGGAAAGCTCATGGAGCCCGCCGCCCAGCTCATCTCGCGGAGCTCCGACTTCCCCGTGCACCTCGAGAACGCCGCCGAACTGGTCGCCATGGGGTCCTCGAACCTCGGACCGGGATCGATCGTCGTCATCCCGTCGCTGTCCGGCACCACCCGCGAGGCCGTCGCCGTCCTCGACTACGCGCAGCAGCGCGGTGCGAAGGTCATCGGCCTCACGGCCCATGAGGACTCGCCCGTCGCGCAGAAGGCTGACTTCGCCTTCACGACGTTCGCCCAGGACGACACATCCTCGGAGTCGTTCTATCTCCAGTCGCTCGTCATCGCGCTGTCGATCCTGAACCGGCTCGGCCGGTGCGACGCATTCGAGTCCACGCTGGCGCAGCTGCGCACGCTGCCGAGTCTCCTCGCCGGCGTCAAGGAGGCGTTCGAGGAGACCGCCGCGAAGATCGCCGGCGACATCCAGCACGACGAGTATCACATCGTGACGGCGGCGGGACCGACGTGGACGGAGGCGTGGTACTACGGAACCTGCATCCTGGAGGAGATGCAGTGGATCCGCACCCGCCCCGTGCATTCCTCGGACTTCTTCCACGGAACGCTCGAGCTCGTGGAGGCCGGAGTGAGCGTGCTGGTCTTCAAGGGCGAGGATGCGTCCCGCCCTCTCGTCGAGCGGGTCGAGCGCTGGCTCCCCTCGGTGACGGAACGGATGACGGTCATCGACACGGCGGAGTTCGCCCTTCCGGGCATCTCCCCCGAAGTCCGCGCGCTGATCCCCCACGTGCTCGTCGCGACGGTCCTCGAGCGCGTGAGCGCCCATCTCGAGGTGCTGCGGGACCATCCTCTGACGACGCGCCGCTACTACCGCCGTATCGATTACTGACGGCGCCCGCGATGACGAGCAGCGCGCGCGTGGCCGTTGTCGGCGACAACACCGTCGACCGCTACCTCGGCGGTCCCGAGTACGTCGGCGGAAACGCCCTCAACGTCGCGGTGCAGCTGCGTCTCCTCGACGGCGCCGTCACCTATTTCGGGGCCGTCGGCGACGACGATGACGGCCGGAAGATCGCCGGGGCCCTCCGCAGCCGCGGGGTGGGGACGGAGGGTCTCGTCAACCGGGACGGCCCGACCGCGGTCACCGAGATCCGGTTGACGCCGGAGGGCGACCGCGTGTTCGTCCGCGAGGAGTTCGGCGTCACCGCCGGCTATCGTCCGTCGGACGCCGAGCTCGCCCGCATCGCCGAGCACGACTGGGTGCATATCGGAATGCTCCCCCACGCGGCCGACTTCGTCGCGCGGCTCCGCAGACTCGCCCCTGATATCAGCATCAGCCAGGACTGCGCGGTGTCGTCCGGGTTCGCCGGGCTCGACGTCGCCTTCTGCTCGACCGGAGAGGACGAGCAGAAGGCGCTGCGCGCCGCGGGCGACGCCCTGTCCGGGGGCGCAGGACTGGCGGTGGTCACGCGCGGCGCGGAGGGCGCCCTGGCCTCGGACGGGCGCGACGACTGGCGGTGCACCGCCGTGCCGGTGGACGTGGTCGACACGACCGGAGCCGGAGACAGCTTCATCGCGGGTTTCATCGCCGCGCGGCGCAGCGGAACCCCGGTGCTCGGCGCCCTCGAGGCCGGCGCCCGCGTCGCCGCGCGCACGTGCGGGCACGTCGGGGGCTTCCCGCAGTGACGGCGAGCGGCGACGCTCCGCCAGGAGGCGCTCGTCCGAGATGCGAGGATGAGGGGATGAGGACGCTCCCCGGTCGCACCGCGCGGGAGAATCGATGACGGCGGCGCACAGCGCGACGACGGGCGGCCGCGCATCCACCCCCTCCCTGCGCGACGAGCTCGCGCAGCTCATCGCAGACGACGGGCTCGTGCCTGGCGACCGGCTGCCGACGGAGGCACGCCTGGCAGAGCGCTTCGGCGTCGCGCGGTCCACCATTCGCGAGGCTCTCAAGAGGCTCGAGGAGGAGGGGCTCGTCGACGCGGTCCAGGGCAAGGGCCGCTTCGTCTCGGCGATCGCCGCGGCGATCGTGGAACGCCCCATCACGCGATACGAGGGCGTCTCCGAGATGCTCTCGCGACTCGGCTATGCCGTCACGACGTCCGTGTTCTCGGTCGGCGAAGTCGAGGCGGACGCGGCGCAGGCGGAGAGCCTGCAAGTCGAACCGGGGACACCGCTGATCCGCCTCGCGCGCCTGCGCTACGGCGACGACGAACCGCTCGTGTTCAGCGTCGACCACGTGCTGCGCGACGCACTGCCCGGGCCGATCGCCCACCGCGACTGGTCGGCACCGCTGACCGAGTCGCTCGAAGCGTACGGGCAGCAGGTGACGTCATCCGTCGCGCGCATCAGCGCGGTCGAGCTCCCTTTCGAGATCGCGCGCAGGCACCGGCTCACCGGCCTCGGACCCTGGCTGCTCGTGACGGAGACCTGTCTCACGCGGACAGGCCGCCGCGTTCTCCTCGCGGAGGACTACCACCGCGGCGCGGCCATCGGATTCAACGTCCGTCGGCAGCGCTGATCCGCGTCCGCGGGGAGGCGACCGATTCGCGCGGGATGAAGGTCGTCGGGATGGCCTCCACGACCGCATCCCCGTCGTCGCCGGCGATCCGGGCGAACGCGTGCTGCGCCGCCGCGCGACCGAGCTCCAGCATCGGCTGCGCGATCATCGTCAGGGGTGGCTCCATGACGCTCGCCCACGAGCTGTCGTCGAAGCCGATCACCGAGACGTCACGGGGGTGGACGAGGCCGGCCGCGCGGATGGCGCGCAACGTCCCCACCATCGCATCGGTCTCGGTGGTGAGGATCGCGGTGGCGGGATCCGGGAGCGCGAGCATCTCGCCGACGGCCCCGACCGTCACCTCTTCGTTGTACTCGCAGTGAGTCACGAGTTCCGGATCGAAGGGGATGCCCGCCTCGTCGAGGGCGTCGAGGTAGCCGCGGAGGCGCTCGGCATCGCTCCACAGCCAGCTCTCGGCCAACGCCAGCAGACGACGGCGGTCGGCGGCGCGCTCGCGGGCGGTCGGCCCCCACACGAACGCGATCCTGCGGTGCCCGAGCTCGACGAAGCGCCGGACGGCGTCGTGCGCCGACTCCCGGTTGTTGATGACGACGGCGTCGAGATCCAGGCCGCGCACCTTGCGGTCGATCAGGACGATCGGGATGCGTCGGCTCATCGCCTCCAGGATGTGTGCGGTCTCGTTGGGCTGGAGCGCCGCGGACGCGATGATGATCGCATCCACCTGCTTGTCGATGAGCACCCCGATCGCGGATCGCTCCTTCGCGAGCTTCTCGTCCGTGCTCAGAACGATGGCCGTGTAGTCCGTCGTGTCGCATGCATCGGCGATGCCCCGCATCACCCCGGCGAAGAACGGGTTGCTGATGTCGGCGACCACGACGCCGATCGTCTGGGTGATACCGGTCGTCATGCTGCGTGCGAGGCTGTTCGGCCGGTAGTGCAGCTTCTCGGCCGCCGCGAGCACCCGCGCCCGGGCCTCCGGGCTCACCGCGCCGTAGTTCCCGAGGGTGCGGGCTGCGGTCGCCTTGCCGACGCCCGCCTCGGCGGCGACCTCGGCGACGGTCGGCGACGAGACGGATCGGGACCTGTGCGCGGGCTTCGCATCCCCGTCGTGGCGAGCTGGCATTTCGCCAATTTACCCGACGGAGGGGGAGTCGACCCGTGCTTCGACGCGCCGCCGCGCGCTGTCCGGAGTGGGTCGACCGTGGCCGAAGGCCCCGTCGATGAAGCACTGCTCGGCAGCGAAGGACGATCCCGCGGACAGCGCCGCATCGATCGCGCCCGCGGACGGCGCGACGCCCTTCCGCCAGCCCGAGGCCAGGAGCGAGGAGACCACGGCCGCCAGCAAGGCGTCGCCGCATCCCATCGTGTCGGCGATCGGACGATCGCCGACGAGCGGAACCGCACCCACCCGATGCAGCTCGGAGCCGTCGAACAGCAGCGAGCCGTCGGCGCCGCGGGTGCCCAGCGCCAGGCCGGCCCCCTTCGCCACGACGGAGCGCAGCAGCTCCCCCGTCTCGGCCTCACCGAGGTGCGAGCACGAGAGGAGCGCGAGATCCAGGTGGGGGGCGAGCGGGTCCAGGTACTCCGGGGATCGGAAGTGATCCTCGCTGGAGAAGTCGTAGGTCACGAGCACGTCGGCGGCGGAGAGCAGAGGGATCTGGGCCTCCGACGCCGAATACACGCTGGAGTGGACGAGATCGAAGCCGTCGACATAGCGGAGGTCCTCACGGGTCAGGAGGATCGGCTCGCGGACGCTGACGCCGCCTTCGTTCCCCCCGCGGAAGACCCGGTCGCCGTCGACGACCTCGACCATCGCGATGCCGGTCTCGCCGTCGCGCACGACCGCGTGCGAGACATCCAGCCCGATGGCGGCGAGTTCGGATCGGAGGAAGTCGCCTGACCCGTCCGATCCGAACGCGCCCATGTATGCCGCGTCGATCCCGAGCTCGTGGGCGAAGACCGCGAAGTTGACGCAGTTCCCACCCGGGTAGTCGATCCGTCTGTCGATGAATCGATCGATGACGTTGTCACCGAATCCGAGAACCTTCACGGCAGCGGCCATCAGTATTCGACGACGCGGTAGTAGCGGCGGACGTCCAGTCGGTGGTTCCGGACGAGCTCGAGGTGGGCGCTGAGGCGGCTCGCAGCCGTGCCGATGACGAGCGGCGAGACCAGCGCGCGATACGCGGAGTCGAAGCCCTCGAGGGCATAGTCCGCCGTGTCGAAGACCGTCACGTCGTCGGAATAGAGGTCGACGAAGTTGCGGACGCGGTCCATGAGCGGACGGGTCTCGTCCTCGCCGTAGAACAGGAGGGTCGTGGTGTCCTTCTCGATCAGTTCGAGCGAGCCATGGAAGAACTCGGCCGCGTGCACGCGCGTGGTGTGCAGCCACTGGCACTCCTCCAGCACGCACATCGAGTACAGGTACGCGTAGCCCCACACGTTGCCGGAGCCGACGACGAAGAGGTACTCGACATCCTTGTGCTTGTTCGCGAAGACCGAGGCCTTGGAGTCGGCCTTCTTGGCCACGTCGACCATGAGCGTCGGCATCAGCGCGAGCTGGTCCGCGAACCGCTCGTAGTCGGCGAACTCGCCGCGGGCGTTCAGGAGACCGGTCACGAGCAGCAGCAGCTGGATGTCGTACGAGTGCGCGCTCGACAGGAAGACGTGGTCGAGGGAGGTCGCGAACGGGCTCTCGGCCTCGCCCGTGAAGCCGACCGTGGTGGCGCCCTGCGCCTTGGCCCATTCGATGGCCGTGTTGACGTCGGGCGTGGAACCGGTGGCCGACACGAACACCGCGAGAGAGCCCTCACCGAACGCGGTGTCGGGGGCCAGGACGAACTCCTGCGCGATGGCCGCCGTGCCCGGGAGGGTCGACTTCGTCTGCAGGAGCAGGGCGTAGGGCATCATCTCGGCGTACGAGCCGCCGGCGCCGAGGAAGTAGACGTTCTTCACGCCGTCTCCCAGCTGGGCGACGAGCGCCTCGATCTCCGGCCGGAGCGCCACCGCGCTCGACAGCTGGGACGTGAATTCTTCCTCGTTGAACTTCAGCACGACTGCGGTCTCCTTCTGGGTCCGTGGCGGTCGGTGATACCGGTATCACCGCGATCATGCTTGCACACGACGCTGCAGTGGTCAAGGCCGCCCGGAAGGCTCGGGCGGTGGAGCGACGGATCCACGGAGGATGAGCTCCTGGTCGAAGACGCGGACCCGGGCGCGACCGCCCGCGCCCCCGATGCGGCTCAGCAGGATGCCGGCAGCTTCTGCGCCGATCGCGTGCATCGGCTGGGACATGACGGTGATCCCGGGCTCCACGAGTCCCGCCCAATCGGCGTCGTCGAAGGCGACGAGCGAGACGTCGCGCGGGATCCGCAAGCCCAGGTCGCGGCAGGCCCGGTACACGTCGAGGGCGATCAGGCTGTCGGAGGCCACGACCGCGGTCACGGCGCCCTCACCCGTGAGCAGCTCGACGGCCACCTGCTCGACGTCGTCGCGCGGAGCACCGAGTCGCACGACCGCGTCCGCGCCCGCATCCCGCATCGCGTGCTCGAACCCCGCGACACGATCGGCCACCGACGAGATCGAGATGATGTCCCCCCGCCGATAGCCGCCGGGATGCTCGATCGTCGACAGGAACGCGATCCGCCGGTGCCCCGCATCCGTCAGAAGGCGGGTCAGCTCGATCGCACCGCGCCTGTTGTCCGCGACCACGGCGTCTGCCTCGAGCCCGGGCACCGTCCGGTCGAACAGCACGAGCGGGCGGCCGGCGTCGGTGACCGCGCGGAGGGCGTCGGCGCGCGAGGAAGATGCGGGCGCGATGAGCAGCCCGTCGACGCGCTTGTCGAGCTGCACGCCGATCGCCTTCGTCTCGGTCGCGCCGGCTTCGTCGGAGTTCGACAGGATCAGCTCGTACCCCGCGGCATCGGCCGCGTCCGAGGCACCTCGCGCCGCCTGCGCGAAGAACGGGTTCTGGATGTCGCCGACCACCATTCCGATCGTCTGCGAGCGGCCCGTGGACATCGTCCGCGCGACCGCGTTCGGACGGTAGCCGAGCTGCGCCGCTGCGCGACGGACCCGCTCGCGGACCTCGCCGCGCACCGCGCCGTAGTCGCCGAGCGCGCGGGCCGCGGTGGCCTTCGAGACCTGTGCGGCCGCAGCCACGTCGCGGATGGTGACCTCACGGCGTCCGACAGCTCTGTCCACGTCATCCCCTCTCGTTCGCACGGCGCGGTCCCGGTTGACGACGGTTCCCCTCGGCGATTACGCTCCCAGTGTAGTGAGACCGGTACCACTTGGAGTGGCCGGGCCTGCAGCCCACGACATCAGCCAGCGATCCGTCCCAGAGGTGCTCCGCATGAACGACGCCGCCATCGCCCGCCCGATCCGCACGGCGATCGTCGGCTTCGGCGTCTCCGGCCGGGTCTTCCATGCACCGCTGCTGGCCGCGTCCCCCGACTACTCGCTCGACGCGATAGTCACCGCCGACCCGGCGCGCACCGCCGAAGCCGGACGCCTCCACCCTCGAACGGCGAGGGTCACGACCATTGACGACCTACTGCGGCGGGCGGACGACTTCGACCTCGTCGTGCTCGGTTCGCCACCAGCGACGCATGCGGAGCTGGCCACGGCCGCAATCGACGCGGGCCTGGACGTCGTGGTCGACAAGCCTTTCACCGTCACCTCCGCCGAAGGGCGCGCCCTCGCCGCGCGCGCCGCGAACGCAGGCCGTCGCCTCACGGTCTTCCAGAATCGGCGATGGGACGGCGACTACCTCACCGTTCGACGCCTGATCGGCGACGGAGCCCTCGGCGACGTCGCGCGATTCGAATCGCGATTCGAGACGTTCAAGCCGCGGCCCCGCGAATCGTGGAAGTCCCGGGCGGGAGTCGCCGCGGGCGGCGGCATCCTCTACGATCTGGGCGCCCATCTGATCGATCAGGCGCTGCGCCTGTTCGGCCCCGTCGACGAGGTCTACGCCGAGCTGGCCATCCGCAGACCCGGCGCTCCCGCCGAGGACGACGCGTTCCTGGCCCTGCGGCACGGATCCGGCCCGATCTCGCATCTGTGGATGAGCTCGATGGCCCCGCAGCCCGGCCCGCGCTTCCGCGTGCTCGGCGCGGTCGCCGGATATACGACGTGGGGGCTCGACGGACAGGAGGCCGCGCTCGCCGCGGGGATCTCGCCGCGCGACCCCGCCTACGGGGTGACGCCCCACGACCGTTGGGGACTGCTCGGCGCCGAAGGCGCGGCGGCGCCCGTCCCGACCGAGCGCGGCGACTACGGCGGGTTCTATCGCGAGCTCGCCGCCGCGATCCGCGACGGCGGGCCGGTGCCCGTCGACCCCATCGACGCCGTGGACGCACTCGAACTGATCGAGCGCGCGCACGGGGTCGCTCAAGACCGATGAAGCGAGAAGGACGACCGATGACCGACCAGCAGCCCGACCACGTCGTGGTCCTCGGCGGGGGGATCTTCGGATCCTCCTCCGCTGCGCAGCTCGCCCGCCGCGGCGTGCGCGTGACGCTCGTGACCGAGGGAGCGCTTGCCAGTGGCGCGTCCGGCCGCTCCCTCGCGTGGCTCAACGCTGCGTGGAAGTGGCCGCAGCCGTACTACGCGATCCGGGTGGCGGGCATCGATCGCTGGCGCACCTGGGCTGCCCGGCATCCGGGATCCTTCCGCTACCTGCGCTTCACGGGCGGACTCATGTGGGCGGACGAGGACGACGGCGAATCGCTGCGCGACCTGTACGCCTTGCAGCGCGACCGCGGCTACGACGCCCAGTGGGTCGACCGCGACCGCATCTCGCGCGTCGCTCCGGGCGTCGACCCCTCCGCTGTGGCCGCCGAGGGCGCGATCTTCAACCCCGGCGAGGGCTGGGTCAACCTGCCCTCGGTGATCCGGCTCCTCGCCGACGAGGTCGTAGAGCTCGGCGGCACGATCGTCGAGGACGCCGGTCCGTCGCAGCCTGTCGTGCTGGACGGGCGAGCGACAGGAGTGCGCACGGCCGCCGGTCATGAGATCACTGCAGATGCCGTGCTCCTCGCGACGGGACCGTCCGTCCCGCACCAGCTCACCGAGCTCGGAGTCCGGATCGGCACGTCGAGCCCGCCTGCCTTCGTGGCCTTCACCGCGCCGATCGACATCCCGCTGGAGGTCACGCTGAACACCCCCCACGTCGCCATCCGCCGTACGGTGGACGGCGGCATCGCGATGGACTCGGGGTGGTCGGAGAGATCGATCCAGGTAGCCGAGGACGGGTCGCTGCAGATCGCCGACGAGGTCGTCGACCGTCTCATGGACGAGGCCGCCCGTGTGCTCGAGGGGCACCCGAAGCTGGAGCTCGTGCGCATCGGATCGGGCTACAAGCCGGTCCCCGCCGACGGCGAACCGGTCTACGGACGCATCGCGCAGGTCCCCGGCCTGTATGTCGCGTTCAGTCACAGCGGGGCGACGCAGGGACTCATCGCGGGTGAGCTGATCGCCGACGAGATCGCCACGGGATACGTCTCGCCGCTCATGGCGCCGTTCCGCCCGGAGCGCTTCGGCCAGTGGGCGTCCGGCATGGCGGGGGATTTACTTAGCAAGACTAATAAGCTAAGCTAAACAACTGTATGAGCCAGACCACGCGCACCAGCACCGCCGATCCCGCCGATCTCCTCTCCGGCACGACAGCGCAGCTGCGCATGGCGACCTTCCGCCTCGCCCGCCGTCTCCGCGCCCAGCGCGCCGTCGACACGATGAGCGACGGTCAGTTCGCGGTCCTCGCGGCACTGAAGGTCCATGGCAGCCACACGCTGGGCGAGCTGGCCGAGC
Source organism: Microbacterium candidum (assembly GCF_030315975.1). Lineage (GTDB taxonomy): Bacteria > Actinomycetota > Actinomycetes > Actinomycetales > Microbacteriaceae > Microbacterium > Microbacterium candidum. Next base: position 341,567 of record NZ_JASXSZ010000002.1, read on the forward strand.
GCGAGCGCGTCACTGCGCCGAGCATGAACCGCACCGTCAACTGCCTCGAAGAGCTCGGCTACCTCACCCGCACCACCGACGAGGACGACCGTCGCAAGGTCAACATCGACCTGACGCCGGAGGGCCTCGCGGTCGTCGAGGAGACGGTGCGCCGGCGGGACGCCTGGCTCGAGCAGGCACTCGCCGAGCTCACCGACGAGGAGCGCGCGACCCTCGCCGAAGCCGCGGCCATCATGCGGAAGGTGGTGGAGCTGTGAAGACGATGTTCCGCTCCCTCAGCATCTTCAACTTCCGCGTCTGGATCATCGGCGCGCTGATCTCCAACATCGGCGGATGGATGCAGTCCACCGCCCAGGACTGGGTCGTCCTCACGGAGCTCACCCACAACGACGCGACCGCGATGGGCATCACCATGGCCCTGCAGTTCGGCCCCGCGCTCGTGCTCGTGGGCGTGACGGGGTGGGTCGCCGACCGGTTCGACCGCCGGAAGCTCCTCATGGTGACGCAGTCGGCGCTCATGCTGCTGGCGGTGACCGTCGGCGTGCTGCTGCTCACCCACGTCATGACGCTCCCCCTCATGTGGACGTTCGCGCTGTGCTTCGGCATCGCCAACGCGTTCGACGGTCCCGCACGTCAGGCGTTCGTGTCCGACGTCGTCTCGCGGGAGAACGCGTCGAACGCCGTCGCGCTCAACGCGGCGACCTTCAACACCGCGCGCCTCATCGGCCCGGCGATCGGCGGCATCGCGATCGTCCTCGTCGGCACCGGCTGGATGTTCATCGTCAACGCGTGCACGTTCCTCGCGATGCTCATCGCGCTGTTCGTGATGCGCGCCGACGAGCTCGTCCCCCGCGTCCGCTCGACCGGGACCGCGCGTCTCGCCGACGGCTTCCGCTACGTCCGGAGCCGTCGCGACCTCATCGTCATCTTCGTGATGGTGTTCCTCATCGCGGCATTCGGCATGAACTTCCCGATCTTCGCGTCGACGATGGCACTCGAGTTCGGGCAGAACGCGGACGGCTACGGGCTTCTGAGCTCCGTCCTCGCGATCGGCTCTCTCGCGGGCGCCCTCATGGCCGCCCGCCGCGAGCGCGCCCGGATGCGGGTGGTCGTCTTCGCCGCCGGCGGATTCGGCGTGGCATCCCTCGTCTCGTCGTTCATGCCCCTCTACGGGCTGTACGCGGTGACGCTCGTCTTCGTCGGATTCTCGACCGTCTCGATGCTCACAACGGCCAACGGCTATGTGCAGACGACGACCGACCCGACGCTGCGCGGCCGCGTGCTCGCGCTGTACATGGCGATCCTCATGGGCGCGACGCCGATCGGCGCCCCCATCGCCGGATGGATCGCCTCGACGTACGGACCGCGGGCGGCGATCCAGGTCGGCGCCACGGCTGGCCTCCTCGCGTGCGCGATCGGGCTCATTTCGATGCTCACCTCGGGACGCGTCCGCCGCGACCCTTCGACACGATTCGGTGTCGCTCTCGACGAGACCCGTCCGCTGCGGGTCGTCACGAAGTAGAGTCACCCTGGACCACCCGGCCGACGCGACAACGGAGTCGCGCCGGACGGGCGCTCACCTCCTTCGGGCGCTGTCTCCCTCGGCAGCTCTCAGCGCGAGACGAGCTCCGCGCACGACACGCACATCGTCGCGCCCGGTCGCGCCTGGAGCCGAGCCGCAGGGATGCGGGCCCCGCATCGCACGCAGATGCCGTACGTCCCCGTCTCGAGGTGATCGAGCGCCGCGGTCACATCGGAGCGCTCGACGAGGGCAGCACGACGCAGCGCGTCGATCTGCTGCCACTCGGCCGACAGCGTCGACCCTTCGGGGTCGTGCTCGTCATCTGCCGTGGTGTCCGCTCGATCGGCCCGGATCGCGCTGTCGTCCTCCTCGAGCCGCGCGAGCAGCTCGTCGAGCTCCTGCGCGCGGCGTTCAAGACGCTTGCGGGCCGCATCCATCGAGGTCATGGCAACCGAGCGTACGCCCCGCTGGGGACACCGGGGCGTCACGCCTCGCGCGTGATGGTGACCTTCACATTGAGCGTCGACTTGAACGGGCCCGCGTACACGCCGCGCAGCGGCGGCACGTCGCCGTAGTCGCGACCGCGGCCGACGAGGACGTGCCGGTCGCCGATCTCGATGTTGTTCGTCGGATCGAAGCCCTGCCACTCGCCGGCGAACCACTCGATCCACGCGTGCGACTCACCCGTGACGGCGACGCCGATCTCTGCGTTCGGGCGCGGATGCAGGTACCCCGACACGTAGCGCGACGGGATGCCGACGGCCCGGAGCGCCCCGATCGCGATGTGCGCCATGTCCTGGCACACCCCCTTGCGCGCCTCCCACGCCTCGCGCGCTGTGGTGCGGACGCCGGTGACCCCGCTCATGTACTCGACCGCATCCCCGATCGCCATCGCGATCTCGTGCGCGGCGCGGCCCGGGTCGTCGTGCTGCGCGGCGATCGCGCGCGCGATGTCGACGACCTCCTCGTGCGGGCGCGTGCGGTTCGTCTGCGCGAGCTGCTCGACCGTCGTGATCGACCTCTGCGCCTCGCGCTCGAGCTGGTCCCACGTGATGCCGGCGTGCTCGATCGGGCGCGGGCGCACCTCGACGAGCGAGCGCGCCGTGATCGACAGGTCGCTGTGCGGAGCCATGACGTCGAACGCCGTCACACGCGTGCCGAAGTAGTCGACGTACGAATTGACGGATGTCGACGGCTCGACGTCGATCTGCGAGCTCAGCACGAACTGGCTGTCGGTCGTGCCGGGCAGCATCCGCGCCTCGTTGTACGACGCCGAGACGTCGCCCGGATACGAGAAGCCGGTCGCGTGCTCGATGCGCAGGCGTTTCAACGTCGTGCCAGCCTTTCCGGTCGGTGAGCCCGTCGAACCGTCATGAGATCTCTCCGATCCAGCTCGGCTCGGCCTGGGCGGGGAAGAACCGCTGTCTGATCGCCTCGGATGCTTCGCGAGTGACCTTCTGCACCTGGTCCATATGTGCGGGGAGCTCACCGAGGATCTCACCGAGCGGCCGGTACTCGAGGTCGTTGCGGATGCGCCCGAGCGCGCGCAGCACCTGGTTGGAGTGGCCGACGCGGTCCGCGCGCGGGTCGATGGCGCTCATGCATCCCTCGGCCTGCGAGATCGAGTAGATGATCGAGCGCGGGAAGAGCCGGTCAAGGAGGAGGAACTCGGCGGCATTGCGCGCGCTCGGCGTGCCGCGGTAGGTGCGCAGGTACGCCTCGTAAGCGCCGCACGAGCGCAGGATCGTGGTCCATGAGGGACCGGAGGCCTCGGTCAGCGTCCTCGTCGCGAGCAGGCGCGCCGTCATGTCGGCGCGCTCGATCGCGCGTCCGAGCGTGAAGAACTGCCACGCCTCGTCGCGGCTCGTCGAGGAGTCGACGATGCCCACCGCGAGCGCCGCGCGCTCGCGCACCCAGTGGAAGAAGTCGTGCACCTTGTCGATCTGCAGGCGCCGCGGCATCCTCGCGCTGGTCGTGTTGAGGCACTCCCACAGCTCGGTGGAGAGGATCTCGCGCGCCCGGCGCGCATTCTCCCGGGCCGCGGTGAGCGAGTACGCGATGCTCGACGGGGTCATGCGGTCGACGGCGAGGCGGGCGAGGACCTGGTCGCGCGTGACGCGTTCGACGTCGTCGGGGAGCGAGGCCCCCATGACCGCGAGGAGGGACCGGCAGGCCGAATCCTCGTCGATCCACGGGTCTTCGAGGAGGAGCTGGAGCTGGACGTCGAGGATGCGGGCGGTGCCGTCGCTGCGCTCGATGTAGCGGCCGATCCAGAAGAGGCTCTCGGCGATGCGGCTCAGCATCCTGCACCTCCATCGCGGTCGTTGAGCGAGGAGGGCAGCGACGAGACGAAACGCAGAGGTGAGGGCGTTTCGTCTCGCTTCGCTCGCTCAACGAGCGAAGCCTGCTGCTGCTGCTCCTCCTGGCGGCGGCCGGGCACCGGCTTGTCCTGCGGGGAGTGTGCGACCTCGTTCGGCGGCGGGGCCACGGCATCCTCTTCGTCCTCGGACTCGGGTCCCGGAGCCGACGCCTGGTCGGCGACGAGCCCGCCGACGCCCTGGCCCTGGCCGTACTCGACGTGCGCGGGCGCGATGCCGCCGACGACCCACGTGTCCTTCGACCCGCCGCCCTGGCTCGAGTTCACCACGAGCTGCCCCTCGGGGAGCGCGACACGCGTGAGGCCTCCGGGCAGCACCCAGATGTCGTCGCCGTCGTTGACCGCGAAGGGGCGCAGGTCGGCGTGGCGCGGCCGCATCCCGTCCTCGACGAGCGTCGGGATCGTGGACAGCATGACGACCGGCTGCGCGATCCAGCCGCGCGGGTCGGCCTTGAGCGTGGCGCGGAGCGCGTCGAGTTCGGCGCGCGAGGCATCCGGCCCGACGACCAGCCCCTTGCCGCCCGAGCCGTCGACGGGCTTCACGACGAGTTCGTCGAGGCGATCGAGGACCTCCTCGAGCGCGGTCGGGTCCTCGAGGCGCCACGTGTCGACGATCGGCAGCAACGGCTCCTCAGACAGGTAGTACCGGATGAGGTCGGGCGTGTACGTGTACAGCAGCTTGTCATCGGCGACGCCGTTGCCGACCGCGTTCGCGATCGTGACATTGCCGAGGCGCGCGGCGAGCATGAGCCCGGGGGCGCCGAGCATGGAATCGGCGCGGAACTGCAGCGGGTCGAGGAAGTCGTCGTCGACGCGACGGTAGATGACGTCGACGCGCACCGGCCCGCGGGTCGTGCGCATGAAGACCTTGCCGCCGACGCACAGGAGGTCGCGGCCCTCGACGAGCTCGACGCCCATGAGGCGCGCGAGGAGCGTGTGCTCGAAGTAGGCGGAGTTGTACACGCCCGGCGTCAGCACGACGACGGTCGGGTCCTCGATGCCGGCGGGAGCCGACGCCTTCAGCGCCGCGAGCAGCTTGTTGGGGTAGTCGCCGACGGGGCGCACCTGCATCGAGACGAACAGCTCGGGGAGGGTCTGCGCCATGACGCGACGGTTCGAGATGACGTAGCTGACGCCGCTCGGCACGCGCACATTGTCCTCGAGCACGCGCATGACGCCGTTCTCGTCGCGGATGAGGTCGATGCCGGACACCTGGATGCGGACGCCGTTGGCGGAGTGGATGCCGGCGGCCTGGCGGTAGAAGTACTGGCTCGACGCGATCAGCTGAGCCGGGACGACGTCGTCGCGCACGCAGTTCTGGCGCCCGTAGGCGTCGTCGAGGAACGCCTCGAGCGCGCGCACGCGCTGCTTCACACCGGCCTCGATGTGCGACCACTCGTCGTACTCGATGATGCGCGGCACCGCGTCGAGGGGGAACGGCCGCTCCTCGCCCGCGAAGTCGAACGTCACGCCCTGCGCGAGGTACGAGCTCGCGAGCGACTCGGTGCGGCCGCGCAGCTCCTCCTGGGTCATCTGCGCGAGGGCCTGGTACAGCTCTTCGTACGCGTCACGCGCCTCGGCCGTGCCCATCGCGCCGCTCGGGGCGTCGCCGAACATCTCGTCGAACGCGGGCAGTCCCTGCGGAGTCTTGCGCGGCGCGAGCGTGGAGCCGTAGCCGTCGAACAGGTCACCCATGGGAGAAGAGCCTAATCGCGGTCTGTTACCGGCTTGTCACCGAATCTCGCGGCCGGGCCACAGCACCCGGACGTACGCTCGCCACATGGCAGGTGCGCACCCGTCGTATCCGCTCGCGGCCGCCGCGGGCGTGGCCTCCGTCGTGCTCGGCGCCGGCCTCGGCGAGCTGACCGCGACGTTCATCGACCCCTCGTCGAGCCCCGTTGCCGCGATCGGGTCGACGCTGATCGACGCGGCCCCGCCGTGGGCGAAGGATGCCGCGATCGCCCTGTTCGGCACGAACGACAAGACGGCGCTGCTGACCGGGATCGGCATTGTGATGCTCGTCCTCGCCGCCGTCGCGGGCATCCTCGAGGCACGCCGCCCGCCGTGGGGTCGCGTGATCGTGCTCGCGTTCGGCGTCGCCGGGATCGTCACGGCGATGACGCGCGCGGATTCGGGGATGCTGGCGTTCCTCCCGTCCGCGGTCGCCGGCGGGGTCGCCGCGATCGCCCTCGGGATGCTGATGGACCGCCTCCGTGCCGTCGGCGCCACCCCCCGGTCGTTGAGCGTGCGAAGCGATACGAAACGCGACGAACCGACGATCGGCAGCGGGATGCCGGTCGCCGAGCCCGTCGAGGCGTCGCCACTGCCGATGACGCCTCCCCGGACGACCCCTCGACAAGCTCGGGGACCGAAAGGACAAGCTCGGGGACCGGAAGGACAAGCTCAGGGACCTGAACCCACCTCCACATCCCGCCGCACCTTCCTCCTCTGGACCGGCGGCGCCGCGGTCATCGGCATCCTCGCCGCGACCGGCGGCACGCTCGCCCGCACGGGCTCACGGGCCGCATCCGTCGCGCGGAGCGCCCTCCATCTCCCGAAACCCGCGACGACGGCGCCGCCCATCCCCGCGAGCGCGGACTTCCGCATCCCGGGGCTCGCCCCCGTCATCACGCCGAACACGGACTTCTACCGGATCGACACCGCGCTCGTCGTGCCGCAGGTCGACCCGGCGACATGGAAGCTGCGCATCCACGGCCTCGTCGACCGCGAGGTGAACCTGACATGGAACGAACTGCTCGCGCTGCCGCTCGAGGAGAGCGCGACGACCCTCACCTGCGTCTCGAACGACGTCGGCGGCGACCTCATCTCGAACGCCGTCTGGCTCGGGTATCCGATCCGCAACCTGCTCGCGAAAGCCGGGGTCAAGCCCGGCGCCGACATGGTCCTGTCGACATCGACCGACGGGTTCACCGCATCCACTCCGCTCGAGGTGCTGACCGACGCGCGGGACGCGATCCTCGCGGTCGGCATGAACGGGGAGCCGCTGCCGCCGGAGCACGGATTCCCGGTGCGCATGGTCGTCCCCGGGCTCTACGGCTATGTGTCGGCGACCAAGTGGGTCACGGACCTCGAGGTCACGCGGTTCGCGGATGCCACGGCCTACTGGACCGCCCGCGGATGGTCCGAGCGCGGTCCGATCAAGCTGGAATCGAGGATCGACGTGCCGAGCGGCGGATCGATCGCCTCGGGGAACACCGTGATCGCCGGCGTCGCGTGGCAGCAGCACACCGGTGTGCGGGGCGTCGAGGTGCAGATCGACGACGGCCCGTGGCAGCAGGCCGAACTCGCGACCGCGATCTCCGGGGACACGTGGGTGCAGTGGCGCCTGCCGTGGAACGCGAAGAGCGGCACGCACACGATCCGCTGCCGCGCGACGTCGGCGACGGGCGAGGTGCAGACCTCGGAGCAGGCGCCGCCCGCCCCTGACGGGGCTTCCGGCTGGCACTCGATCCAGGTCTCCGTCGGCTGATCCCCTTCCCCCGCGTGTGAGACTGATGGGGTGACCACGTGGAGTGAGCGACTCGGAACCGTCGGCGTCTGGCGCGGATTCACGCAGGTGGATGCCGGTTTCGCCCGCGGGATCGAAGCCATCGGATACGGCGCGCTGTGGCTCGGGTACTCGCCGACGGCGGACCTGGATGCGGCGGAGCTCGCCCTCGACGCGACCGATCGCCTGCACGTCGCGACGGGCGTCGTCAACATCTGGAAGGCGGATGCGGCGGAGCTCGCCGCATCCTTCCACCGCATCGAGGCGAAGCATCCTGGCCGGCTGCATCTCGGGATCGGCACCGGGCACCGCGAGGCGACGCCCGAGCGGACGCGTCCGCTCGACGCGATGCGGCGATACCTCGACGTGCTCGACGCGCACGACGTCCCGGTCGGACGGCGCGTGATCTCCGCCCTCGGCCCGCGGATGCTGGAGCTCGCCGCCGAACGCAGCGCCGGCACGCACCCCTACCTCACCGTGCCCGGACAGACGGCCGACCAGCGCGCGGCGCTGGGTTCCGGCATCCTCGTCGCGCCTGAGCAGACCGTCGTGCTCGACCCCGACCGCACCTCCTCGCGCGAGGCGGCGCGGACGTTCCTCGGCCGCTATCTCGGCATGTCGAACTACACGAACAACATGCTCCGCGGCGGGTTCACCGAGGCGGACGTCGCGCTGCCCGGCAGCGACCGGCTCGTCGACGACATCATCGCGCAGGGGGATGCCCCATCCCTCGCCGCGCGCGTGCGCGAGCACCTCGACGCCGGTGCCGACCACGTGTGCGTGCAGGTCGTCCCCGTGCACGGCGATGTGCTCCCCGCGCTCGCCGCCGTCGCCGGCAAGCTGCGCCTCGCCTGATCGTCGCTCTCCTTATGGCGGCTCGATCAGCGGAGTCGAATCGACGAAGGGAGTACCGACACGCCGGAATCCGGGACTCCCCACGTCGAATCGACTCCCTTCATCGGGACACGCCGGTGCCGCCGCTCGACGCGGATTCCGGAACGTCTGGCGAGGGATCGTACGGATGGCGAGAGATTTCGCCCGGATCCGCTCGTCAAGCGTGGAATCTCTCGCCATCCGTACGCCCGGCAGGCGGTCTTGCGGCGGGATCAGGGGAGCGGACGCGTCCAGGCGACCTCACGGTGCAGCTGACCCGTCTCCGCGAACAGCCGGACCTGGTGTGTGGAGGCGAGCGCGGAGGCGAGGTCGTCGATGGATGCCGGCTCGAAGCCGAGTCCCTGCCAGAACGGTCCGGAGCGCTGGCTGAACAGCCACGCGGTGGTGGCGCCCTCCTCGGTGGCACGGTCGAAGGCGAAGCGCGCGAGGGCGCTGCCGCGACCCGCCGATCGGGCGGACGGATGCACCGCGACGCTCCGGATGAGCGCGTGCGCGCCGTCGTCGCTCAGCTCGTAGCCGGTGCTTCCGACGACAAGGCCGTCGTCGTCGACCTCCATCCAGAGACGGACGGATGCCGCATCCAGCCCGCTGAGCGTCAGGTCGACGTCGCCGAGGAACGCTCGCAGGTCCGCGACATCCCCCGCTTCGACCCGCCTGAGCTCTTCACACGGCGGAAGCCCGCTGCCGGTCGTTGAGCGAGCGAAGCGAGTCGAAACGCAGGGAGGACTCGAGGTCGGCTCACCGCGTTCCGACTCGGTCGTTCCTCCCTCGCTCAACGACCACCATCCAAGGTGCTCAGCCCTCGAGGGCGAGGCGCAGTTGCTCCACCGCCCAGTCGAGCTCGGTGCCGCGGATGATGAGCGGCGGCGCGATGCGGATCGTCTGCCCGTGCGTGTCCTTCACGAGCACGCCGCGCGCGAGCAGCCGCTCGGCGATGTCACGCCCGGTCCCGATGGCGGGGTCGACGTCGACGCCGGCCCACAGCCCGGCGATGCGCACCTCGATGACCCCGTGGCCCACGAGCCCGTCCAGCAGCGTGGACAGGTGCGCGCCGAGCGCGCGGGCGCGCTCCTGGAATTCTCCGGTCGCCAGCATCTCCACCACCCGAAGCCCGACGGCCGCCGCCAGCGGGTTTCCGCCGAACGTCGACCCGTGCTCACCGGGCCGGATGACGCCGAGGACGTCGCGGTCGGCGACGACGGCGGAGACGGGAAGGATGCCGCCGCCCAGCGCCTTGCCGAGGAGATACATGTCGGGCACGACATCCTCGCGGTCGCACGCGAAGGTCTCGCCGACGCGACCGAGCCCGGACTGGATCTCGTCCGCGATGAACAGAACGTTGTGCTCGGTGCACAGCGCCCGGACGGCTGCAAGGTACCCGGCGGGCGGGATGACGACCCCGGCCTCGCCCTGGATGGGCTCGACGAGCACGGCAGCCGTGTTCGGAGTGATGGCGGCGGCGAGCGCGTCCGCATCCCCGTACGGGACCGACACGAAGCCGGGCGTGAACGGACCGAATCCGTCGCGCGCCGAGTCGTCGTCGCTGAAGCCGACGATCGTCGTGGTGCGGCCGTGGAAGTTGCCGTTCGCGACGACGATCTCCGCAGCATCCACCGGCACGCCCTTGACGCGATACGCCCACGCGCGGGCGACCTTGATGCCGGTCTCCACGGCTTCGGCGCCCGTGTTCATCGGCAGCATGAGGTCCTTGCCGCACAGGTCCGTGAGGGCGGCGGCGAAGGCTCCGAGCTGGTCGTTGTGGAATGCGCGGCTCGTGAGCGTCACTCGACCGAGCTGTTCCTCGACGGCCGAGACCAGCGCGGGATGCCGATGCCCGAAGTTCAGCGCGGAGTAGGCGGAGAGGAGGTCGAGGTACCGCTTGCCCTCGACATCCGTCACCCACGACCCTTCCGCCGACGCGACGACGACCGGAAGCGGGTGGTAGTTGTGGGCGACGCGCGTGTTCTCGCCGGCCACGATCTCCGCGGACGAGAGCGTCACCGCGCACCCCGGAGCTCGAGTGTGCAGCACTTGATGCCGCCGCCGCCGAGGAGGAGCTCGGAGAGGTCGACGAGCACGGGGTTGTAGCCGCGCTCGCGCAGCTGGGCCTCGAAGCCCTTCGCCCGCGGCGAGATGATGACGTTGAGGCCGTCGCTCGCCGAGTTCAGTCCGAACACGGCGCCGTCGGCATCCGCCACCTTGATGGCGTCGGGGAAGCGCTCGGCGAGGATCTCCTGAGAAGCAGCGTCGAACGCGTGCTCGAGGTACGCGATGTTCGCCTTGTCGACGCCTCCCGCACCCTGCACCGGGTCGAGCACCGAGATCGCGGTGTCGAGGTGGTAGAACCGCGGGTCGATGAGCTTCAGCGACACGACCTCGCGGTCGAAGACGCGGGCGATCTCGCGGTGGCTCTCGATCGACGACCGGAACCCGTACCCCGCGAGGATCGTGTCGCCGACGAGGAGGATGTCGCCCTCGCCCTCCTGCTCCGCGATCGGCTCGACGACCTCGAAGCCGAGCTCGGCGAAGCGGTCCATGTACGGACGCTCCTCGCCGCGGCGCTCGTCGACGCTGAACTTCACGCCGAGCGCCTTCCCGTCGATGATGAAGCCGCCGTTGGCGGTGTACACCATGTCCGGCAGGCCCTCGATCGGGTCGATCAGCTCGATCTCGTGGCCGAGCTCGATGTAGGTGTCGTACAGCGCCTGCCACTGCTGCACGGCCTTCGACGTGTCGGTCGGGTCGGCCGTGTGCATCCACGGATTGATCTCGTAGCTGACCGTGAAGAACTCCGGCCGGCACATCAGGTACCGGCGGTGCTGCTGGATGCGCTGGGTCGGAGTGGATGCGGCTGTCGTGGCCGTCTGCGTCATGTTCTGCTCCCGGGACGGAGGGCGCGGCGGACGCTGTCCAGAGGCCCGGCGGCCCTCCACGCAGTGCGTGTGCAGAGGGAAGGGAACGACCCGGGCACGCCGCATCCATCATCTCACGCGCCCCTGTCCGTCGCCTCACCCGACGGTCACGACGACCTTCCCCACGGTGTGCCCGGCCGCCAGATGGGCGAGCGCCCCCTGCGCATCGGCGAGCGGCCACGTGCGTTCGATCACCGGCTGCAGGCTCCCGGCGGCCGCGAGCGCGAGGAGCTCTCGCAGGATGTCGGTCCGCGCTACCGCGGCGAGCGGATGCAGCTTCCGGCGGGAGCCGATCGACAGGAGGGATGCGCGGGCGATGCGCGGCAGCGGGCCGACGAGTCGTCCGCCCTCGCCGGCGATCAGGACGGCGCAGCCGCCGTCGCGCACGACCCGCTGCACCGCGCGCAGCGGGCTGTCGCCGGCGATGTCGACGACGGCGTCGAACGCCCCCTCGGGCAGGTCGGCGAGCGAGACGACCGCGCGGTCATGCACCTCGGTCGCCCCGATCGAGGTCACGAGGCCGCGGTTCCGCGCGGAGCACAGTGCGTGCACCTCCGCGCCGCGGAGCGCGGCGAGCCGCACCGCGAACGTGCCGACCCCGCCCGACGCGCCGAGGACGAGCACGCGATGACCGGATGCGACCGCAGCGCGGTCGAGAGCCTGCCACGCCGTCCCTCCCGCGATGGGGAGCGCCGCGGCGACGACGGGGTCGACGTGTTCCGGGCGGGGCACGAGCCGCGACAGCGGAGCGACAGCATACTCGGCGAGCCCGCCGCCGCCCGGCAGCTCCGCGACGACTTCGTCGCCGACCGCGATCTGCTGGTCGCCCGGAGCGCCGAGCGCCACCACCGTGGCCGCGACGTCGATTCCGCGGACGGACTGCCTCGGCCGTGACCAGCCGAACATCCCACGCAGGATCAGGGGTTCCCCCGTCATGAGGTGGCGGTCCGCGGCGTTCAGCCCGACCGCGCGGATCCGCAGCAGCGCCTCGCCCGCGCCCGGCTCGGGCACGGTCACCCGTGTGCGTACGACCTGCTCGACACCGCCGTAGTGCGCCTGGGTCCAGGCATCCATGTCCGTCATGTCACTCCTCGGGGTACTGGAACATGTCGTCGAGGCCGACCCCGAACACTCGGGAGAGTTGGAACGCGAGCTCCAGCGTCGGGGAGTACCGCCCCGCCTCGATGGCGATGAGCGTCTGGCGGGTGACGCCGACGCGTCCGGCGAGGTCGGCCTGCGTGAGGCCCGCGGTCTCGCGGAGAGCACGGATGGAGTTCGTGACGCGAGTGGGCTTGACCATCAGAGACCGCGCCGACACGCGACGACGCGGGCCACGCCGCCGACCACGGCGGCGACCGCGAAACCGAAGAACATCGTGTCCGCGATCCAGAACCAGTCGGCACGCACCGCGCACAGGACGAGCACCCCGACGCCGGCGATGGCCACGAACGCCTGCTCGACCCCCGTACCCATCCGCGCGATGTCACGGTCGCGGATGTCTCGGGCACCCACCCCCGCCGGTTCGCGCATCCCGGCGACGATCCCCCACACGATGCTGACGACGATGGATGCGGCGATGCTGCCGATGATCGTCCAGAACATGATCGGCACCCAGTCGACCGCCGTGAGGGGTCCGCCGTCCGCTTCCTTCAGCACGATCACGACATACGCCGCGAGCGCGATGACGGTGACGACGAGGCTCGACCAGACGTTCCGCTCCTGATAGACCATGGCCCGCTCCTCGTGTCAAAGATTCTTTACATCACACCGTAGGCACGACATGCCCTGATGTCAAGAATCTTTTACACCCCGCCGACCGTGGCCCGGGGATGCCCCAGAACACGCCACGCCGAGGCGGCACAGTCCGCAGCTTGTGGGACACGACCGACGACGACTGACGGAACGGGCCGCGGTGCCGGCGCCGAACCGGTGGCCGAGACGGAGGCGGAGGGCGCCGGAGGTCTTGTTGTTAGGAAACTTTACTGTTACTGTCCTCGAGACGATGCGGTCGAGAAACCCGATGAAGGGATGCGCATGACGGAGAAGACGGTTCCGGGCACGCCGGCGTGGCTGCGCACCCGCAACGACCGCACCGCCCTCGGCCTCTTCTTCGAGCACGGCGAGCTGACGCGCAATCGGCTCGTCGCCCTCACCGGACTCTCCAAGCCCACGGCATCACAGATGGTGCAGCGGCTCGAGTCGCTCGACCTCATCAGCGAGACGGGCGCCGTCTCCGGCCGCCCGGGCCCGAGCGCCGCGACCTACGCGGTGCGCGCCGACGCCGCCCTCGGGGTCGCGGTCGACATCGACGCCAACGCGATGCGAGCGACGGTCGTCGACCTCACGTCCACGGATCGGCCGACCGTCGAACTCCCCCTCGCGCGCACCGCTCGCGACCGCTCGCCGGTGGGCGACGTCCGCCGCGCGATCGTCGAGGCGACGGATGCCGCCGGCGTCGACTCATCGCACATCTCCGCCGTCTGCGTCGCCGTCCAGGGTGCGGTCGACCCCCGCGGCGACGATCTGCGCTTCGCGGACACGCTTCCCGGCTGGCCGCGCACGCACGTGCGCACGGCGCTCGAAGACGCACTCGGCATCGCCGTCACGATCGACAATGACGTGAACCTCGCTGCGCTCGCAGAACGCTCCGCCGGCGCGGGAGCCGGTCTCGACAGCTTCGCGCTGCTGTGGCTCGGCGAGGGCCTCGGACTCGCGATGGACCTCGGCGGCACGGTGCACCGCGGCTTCGCCGGTTCGGCGGGCGAGATCGGATACGTCCCCGTGCCCCGCACGGCGCTCGACCTGGACCCCGACGCCACCGACCTGCAGAGCCTCATCGGCGGCATCCGCGTCGCCCGGCTCGTGCGAGAGGCCGGCGGTCGCGCCCGCACGTATCGCGCCGCGATCGACGCGCTGCGCAGCGATCAGGCGCTCTGCGACGAGGTCATGCGCGCGTATGCACCCCGCGTCGCCGTGGCGCTTCTGCCCGCCCTCGCGATGCTCGACCCGGAGCGGATCGTCCTGGGCGGTGCCACCGGGGCGCTCGGCGGCCCCGCGCTCGCGCAGGCCGTGGCATCCGTCATCCGTCGCCACACCCGGTGGAGCCCCGACGTCGCCGCCACCGGCATCGCGACCACCCCCGTCCTGCGGGGTGCCGGCGAGCGCCTCGTCGCCGATCTGCGGGCATCCGTCTTCGACCGGCTCGACCGCATCTGAATCCGCAACACCCACCCCTCCACCCAACAGAAAGGTCACGTCCGTGATCCCCACCAAACGGCTCGTCGCCCTCGCGGCGATCGCGTCGGCAGCGGCGCTGACGCTCGCCGGCTGTTCCGGCACCGGCGCCAGCAGCGGAACCGACATCGGCCCCTCGCCGTCGAAGCTCTCCGGCACGGTGTCGCTCTGGCACTTCTTCACCGACCGCGAGGCAGCGGTCATCCAGTCGGTCGTCGACGACTTCGAGAAGGCCAACCCCGGCGTCAAGGTCGAGGTGCACTCCGGTCAGGACGACACGAAGCTCACCACCGCCATCGCGTCGGGCAAGCCCGTCGACGTCGGCATCTCGTACTCGACGGACATCGTGGGCAGCTTCTGCTCGTCCGGCGCGTTCGTGGATCTGTCCCCGTACATCAAGCGCGACAACGTGGACATGAACGCGTTCCCGCAGGTCGTCCGCTCGTACACCGAGTACAAGGGCACGCGCTGCACGCTGCCGATGCTGGCCGACGCCTACGGCCTCTATTACAACAAGGACATCCTGTCCCAGTTCGGCTACACGGAGCCTCCGAAGACGCTCACCGAGCTGCAGACGATGGCCGAGAAGATGACGACCTACAACCCGGACGGCTCGATCAAGACCCTCGGCTTCAACCCGCTGATGGGCTGGGCGGAGAACGCCGCCGCGCACTACGGACCCTCCGCAGGAGCCGAATGGCTCAACAAGAAGGGCGAGGCCATCATCTCCCAGTCCCCGGGCTGGACCGAGCTGATGCAGTGGCAGAAGGCGTACGTCGACAAGATCGGCTACGACAGGCTCAACACCTTCACGTCGGGCCTCGGTCAGGAGTTCTCGGCCGACAACGCGTTCCAGACCGGCCAGGTCGCGATGAACCTCGACGGCGAATGGCGCACGGCCTTCATCAAGGACCAGAAGCCCGGCCTGAACTACGACACGGCGCCGTTCCCGACCACCGACTCCCACACGGATCTCTACGGCGGCGGCTATCTCACGGGCAACATCGCCGGCATCGGCAAGGGCTCGAAGAACAAGGAGCTCGCCTGGGCCCTGCTCAAGTACCTCACGACCGACACCAACGCCGTCGTGAAGCTCGCGAACGGCCTCGGCAACGTGCCGACGACGAAGGATGCGATCGCCTCCCCCGATCTGAAGCTCCCTGCCCAGTTCGGCACGTTCCTCAAGGTCATGGCGAACGAGCACTCGATGACCACACCGCCGAGCCCCGTGGGCGCCGGCTACCAGCAGACGTTCAACGACTTCTGGAACAAGTGGCAGTCCGGCCAGGTCACGGATCTCCAGGCGGGACTGAAGACCGTCGACAAGCAGATCAACGACGCCATCGCCCTGACCAAGGGACCGTAGCGGATGACCGAGACCCTCGCGGTCACCGGGCGGGCGGCGCAAGCCGCCCGCCCGGAGGGCCACCGCCGCTCCACCCCCGCCACCCGCCGGCGCGCGCTCGTCGCACTGGCGTTCTGCTCCCCGATGCTGCTGGGGCTCGCGATCTTCTTCGTCTATCCGCTGATCGCGAGCGTGTACTACTCGTTCACCAGCTACAACCTGGTCTCCCCGCCGGTCTTCATCGGCCTGCGCAACTACATCTACCTGTTCACCCAGGACCCGCTCGTGGGCACCGCGGCCTTCAACACGCTGTGGTTCGTCGTCTTCCTCGTCCCCATCCGCATCCTGACGGCCATGGGGGTCGCGGGGCTCCTCGCGCGCGCCAGGACGGCATCGGGATTCTGGCGGACGGTCTTCTACCTGCCGTCGCTCGTTCCCCCGGTCGCGGCCGTCGTCGCCTTCGTCTTCCTCTTCAACCCCGGGGTCGGCCCGGTCAACCAGATCCTCGCGCGGTTCGGCATCCAAGGCCCCCTGTGGTTCAACGATCCCGCGTGGTCGAAGCCCTCGCTCGTGATCCTCGGCGTGTGGGTGATGGGCGACATCATGATCATCTTCCTGGCCGCCCTGCTCGACGTCCCGACCGAGCAGTACGAGGCAGCATCGCTCGACGGCGCGAACGGCCTGCAGAAGCTCCGCTATGTGACCTTCCCGAACATGGTCCCGGTGCTGCTGTTCGCCCTCATCACCGGCATCATCGCCGCGCTCCAGTACTTCACCGAGGCGTCCGTGGCATCCACCGTCGCGAGCGGCAAAGCGAGCGTCGGCGAGGGAGCCGGGGCCACGATGGGCTACCCCGACAACTCGCTCCTCACCTACACCCAATGGCTGTACGTGCGCGGGTTCAACAACTTCCAGCTGGGCTACGCGAGTGCGCTGGCCGTCGTGCTGTTCCTCGTCGCGGGACTGTTCCTCGTGATCCTGCTGCGTCGGGTGAACGCGTTCAACCCGGAGGGCGCCCGCTGATGTCGACGCTGACGCAGCCGACGGTCCTCGACCCCGTCGCCTACGCACCGCGGCGCAAGGTGCGCCGGCCAAGCACCGTGCTCATGTGGATC
Source organism: Microbacterium candidum (assembly GCF_030315975.1). GTDB lineage: Bacteria > Actinomycetota > Actinomycetes > Actinomycetales > Microbacteriaceae > Microbacterium > Microbacterium candidum. The sequence goes on from NZ_JASXSZ010000002.1 coordinate 358,474, forward strand.
GCCGAGCACGCCCTGCTCGTCGCCCTCGTCGTGATGTTCCTCTTCCCCGTCGTGTTCGTGACGCTGACGTCGCTCATGACCGCGGATCAGACGCTCACCGGAGCCCTGTGGCCGAACCCGTTCACGCTGCAGAACTACGCGAAGTCGTTCACGGATGCTCCGCTCGCCCTCTGGTTCGCGAACTCGGCGATGTACGCGATCCTCGCGACGCTGTTCATGCTCGTCTCCAGCGTTCCCGCCGCGTACGCGCTGGCGAAGCTCAAGTTCCCGGGATCGAACGTGCTGTTCGTCGCGATCATCGTCGCGATGCTGCTCCCGCCTCAGGTCACCGCCGTGCCCGTCTACGTGCTGTGGACGCAGGTCGGGCTCACCGGGTCGCTGTGGCCGCTGATCCTCCCGAACCTCCTCGGCGACGCGTTCAGCATCTTCCTGCTGCGGCAGTTCTTCCTCACCATCCCACCCGAGTACTCGGATGCCGCGCGGATCGACGGCGCCGGCGAGCTCGGCGTCCTCATCCGCGTGATCGTGCCGATGACGAAGCCCGGCATCGCGGCGGCGGCCATCTTCATGTTCTTCCACTCGTGGAACGACTACTTCGGCCCCCTCCTGTACGCGTCGGAGAACCCGGCGGCCTGGCCGGTCGCCTACGGCCTCGCGACGTTCCGCGGGTCGCACGGCACCGACTGGGGGATCACGATGGCGATGACCATGATCATCACGATCCCGGTCGTCATCGTGTTCTTCTTCGCGCAACGCGTGTTCGTCGAGGGCATCACGCTCTCCGGTGTGAAGGGCTGACATGAAGCTCGCTGTCGTCGGGGGCGGGTCGACCTACACCCCCGAGCTGATCGACGGGTTCGCGCGCATGCGCGACACCCTGCCCATCGAGGAGCTGTGGCTCGTCGACACGGATGCGTCGCGCCTCGAGCTCGTCGGGGGGATGAGTGCGCGCATGTTCCGCGCCGCCGGCCACACCGGGCGGATCGTTCCGACGACGGATCTCGTGGCGGGCGTCTCGGACGCGGACGCCGTACTCATCCAGTTGCGCGTCGGCGGACAAGATGCGCGGCGCGGCGACGAGACCTTCCCGCACGCGTGCGGCTGCGTCGGCCAGGAGACGACGGGTCCGGGCGGATTCGCGAAGGCCATGCGCACGGTCCCGGTCGTGCTGCGCATCGCGGACGCTGTTCGCCGGCATGCGAAGCCGGATGCGTGGATCATCGATTTCACGAACCCCGTCGGCATCGTCACGCGCGCCCTGCTCCAGGAGGGCCACCGCGCGGTGGGCCTGTGCAACGTGGCGATCGGCTTCCAGCGCCGGTTCGCGGCGATGCTCGGCGTGTCTCCGGAGGCCGTGCGACTCGATCACGTCGGTCTCAACCACCTCACGTGGGAGCGCGGCGCTCATGTCGACGGCCAGGATGCGCTGCCCGGGCTCTTGAAGACACGCCTCGCAGACCTCGCGCACGAGGTCGAGCTCCCCGCATCCCTGCTGTCGCTCCTCGACATGGTCCCGTCCTACTACCTGCGCTACTACTACGCGCACGACGAGGTGCTGCACGAGCAGGAGGGCGCGCCCACCCGCGCCGACGCCGTCCAGGAGGTCGAGCGGGCGCTCCTCGAGCTCTACGCCGACCCGGCACAGGACACGAAGCCCGAGGCGCTGACCAAGCGCGGTGGCGCGTTCTACTCCGAAGCCGCCGTGGATCTCATGGCGTCGCTGCGCTCGGACCGCGGGGACGTCCAGGTCGTGAACCTGCGCAACGACGGCGTCCTGCCGTTCCTCCCGGACGATCACGTCATCGAGGTCCCCGCCGTCGTGGGAGCGTCGGGCGTCGAAGCCCTCGAGGTCGCTCCCCTGCCGGACGACATCACGGGTCTCATCTCGCACGTCGCCGCGTACGAGCGGCTGGCGCTGGATGCCGCGGTCCACGGCGGCCGCGACCGCGTGCTGCGGGCGATGCTCGCGCATCCGCTCGTGCAGCAGTACGACCGCGCCGAGAAGCTCACCGACCTCCTCATCGCCGGCAATCGGGAGCACCTGGCGTGGGCGTGATCGACGGGATGGATGTGGCGGCACAGGCAGCCCTTCGTGGGGGGGGGGGGGGGGGGCCGGCCCACCGGGGGGGGGGGGGGGGAGGGCGCGCGGGGGGGGCGCGGGGTGTGGGTGGGGCCGCCCCCGCCCCCCGTGGGGGGGCCGCCGCGGGGGCCGCCCCACGACGGAGTGGTCGTCGCGATCGACGGCGGAGGGAGCAAGACGGATGCGGTGGCCCTGACCCTCGCGGGCGAGGTCGTCGCGCGGGCCCGCGCCGGTGGCTCGAGCCCGCAGAATCTCGGGATCGAGGGAGCGCTCGGAGTGCTCGACGGGCTGATGGCCGATCTTCTCGGCCGACTCCCGGAGATGAGGGTGGTGCGCGTGCAGGCGTATCTCTCCGGGCTCGACCTCGCCGAGGAGGTCGCCGCCTTCCGCGCGGCGGCCGCCGACGCCGCGTGGGCTCCCGCCGACGCATCCGCCCTCGTGGTCGACAACGATCTGTTCGCGCTCCTGCGGGCGGGCACCGACGAACCCGATGCCGTCGCCGTCGTGTGCGGCACCGGCATCAACGCGATCGGGGTGCGCGCCGACGGCGCGACGGTCCGCTTCCCGGCGCTCGGCATGATCACCGGCGACTGGGGCGGCGGATGGCACCTGGGCGAGCAGGCGCTGTGGCACGCGGCGCGCGCGGTCGACGGAAGAGGCCCGTCGACCGCGCTCACCGCCGCCATCCCGCCGGTGTTCGGCCTGTCGTCCATCGACGAGGTGATCCGCGCGCTGCACGTCGGAGACGTGCCGTCCGACGCTCTCTCGCAGATCTGCCCGGCACTGTTCGCGTGCGCGGACGCGGGGGACGCCGTCGCGCAGGCGCTCGTGGACCGTCAGGTGGAGGAGATCGCGGTGCTCGCGACGACGACGCTGCGCCGGCTCGGGCTGCTCGACGCCGACGTGCCGGTCGTGCTCGGGGGCGGCGTCATCGCCGCCGGCAACGGGCGACTCATGGACGGTGTGCGGTCCGCGCTCTCGGTCGACGCTCCCCACGTCCGCGTCGTGCACGTGGAGTCCCCGCCGGTCGTCGGCGCGGCGCTCCTCGCACTGGCGGGTGCGGACGCGGATGCCACGGCCCTCGCCCGCGCGCGCGATGAGTCCGCGCGATAAGACCGACCACGTTCACAGGGTTCTTTCAGACTGGTTACGATGGGGTGCTCGCCCAAGGTTTCGAGAAACCCGGCGGCTCGACCGCGGTGACATCCGCGAGTCGACGAACAGCATCCAATCGGGGAGAGACCACATGACCGACCAGCAGCCGCCGACCTACCCCACGCCCCCGGCGTCCGAAGCTCCGGCGCCCGTGGGAGCCCCGGCGCCCGCGGGAGCCCCGGGTTACGCCGCCGCGCCGCCCGCGCCCGTCGGACCGCCGCTCGCGCCGAAGACGAACACCCTCGCGATCATCTCGCTCATCACCGCCTTCTTCGTGTCGCTCGCGGCGGTCATCTGCGGACACATCGCACTGAGCCAGATCAAGAAGCGCGGCGAGGGCGGGCGTGGCCTCGCGATCGCGGGCCTCATCCTCGGGTACCTCGGCCTCGTCGCAGGCATCGTGTGGCTGATCATCGTCTTCGCCGTCATCGTCCCGGCCAGCACGAGCCTCGTGTCGAAGGCGACGGACTGCACCAAGGTCGTCACCGCGGGTTCCACGATGATCACCTCGGTCAGCACCGCGTTCGCGGAGGCCTCGACGTCTCCGGAGAAGGCGCAGGCCGACACGAAGCAGGCGACCGACACGTTCAAGAGCGAGACCGCGGGCATCAAGGACGCGCAGGTCGCTGCAGACGTCAAGACGGTCAACGCCAAGCTCGACGCGATGAACCAGGCGTTCTCCGAGCTCGTCGCCTCCGGCGGCCAGGGCGACCCGGCGGCGCTGCAGACGGCGGCGCAGGACGTCGACACGGCGATCGGCGACCTCACCGCGACCTGCACCGGCGCCTCCAAGTAGGCCGTTCGGCGTAGAACGAGGGGATGACGGCGGCCGCCGTCATCCCCTCCGTCATTCCAGCCCGAGCACGCGGCGCGTATACGCGTTGCGGAATACGCCGCTCGGATCGAGCTCCCGCATCAGCGCGACGGCATCCTCGAGGAGCTCGTACCGCTCGGAGGCATGGGCGGATGCGAACCACTTGCCCCAGTGCGGCCGAGGCGCGAACGGCTCGAGCGCCGCCTCGATCTCGGGCAGGAGCGCGGCGACCTCGGCCGGGCGGCTCCGCCACGTGAAGTGGATCGCCAGGCTGTTGCGCCCGTGCGCGGTGCTGAGCCAGAGGTCGTCGGCGGCGACGGTGCGCAGCTCCGTGACGAGCAGCAGCGGGTCGATCCGGTCGCGGAGGCCCCGGACGGCGGAGAGGGCGGATGCGGCATCCTCCAGCGCGACGAAGTACTCCGACTGGATCTCGTCGCCCTGAGCTGACGGCTGCCGGTCGAACCGGAAGTGGGGCAGCCTCGCGTGCCACGGGCCTGCCTCGCCCTGCCGCGTGGTGTTGTCCCCGCCGTCGTCGACGGGCGCGACCTGGCGCATCGCACGCACGCCGCCGCGCCAGGCGTCCGGCGGCGGAGCGAGTTCGCGAGACTTCAGCCACACCTGCTCGGCGCGCTCCCCCGACCAGTGCCCGAAGACGCTGACGCTGTCGGCCGCGCCGAAGACGCCGACGGGGTCGCCGAGCACCTCGTCCCACGGCACGCCGAGGTACACGTCCTGGCGCATGTCGAACCGCGGCTCGAGCGCGAGCGTCAGGTGCGTGACGACGCCGATCGCGCCGAGGTGCACGACGGCTCCGGCGAACCGCGGATCGTCGCGGTCGAGGAGCAGGATGCCGCCGTCCGCGGTCACGAGCTCCAGTCCTGTCACCGCCGTCGACAGATTCCCGAGGCGCAGGCCCGAGCCATGGGTCGCCGTCGCCGTCGCACCGCCGACGGAGATGTGGGGCAGCGACCCCATGTTGTGGAGGGCGAGGCCCGCGGCATCCACCGCCATCGCGACCGCTGCGTACGGCACCTGGGCTGCGACACGCACGCTCGCGGCATCGACGTCGACCTCGACGTCCGCCGGCAGTTCGCGCAGCGACACGAGGACCTCGCTGTCGGCGATGTCGTTGAACGAATGCCGCGTGCCGAGTGCGCGCATGTGCGGCGCCCCAGCGACGACGCGCTGCAGCTCGCCAAGGCTGCGGGGACTGACGACGCGGCCGGCATACGTGTGGGTCCCGGCCCAGTTCTGCTCGCTCACGCGTTCATCATCCCGCGAGCGCCGGTCACGAAGGGAGTCGAACCGAGGAGCGGAGTCCGGCGCGCAGGAAGCCGCACTCCCCTCCTCGAATCGACTCCCCTCGTCGGCGCCGCACCCCACCCACCCACCCGCCCGCGAGCGCCGGCGCCGCGCGCGCTCAGCGGGCCGCGAGATCGTCGGCGAACGCGGTGCTCTGGTCGCGATGCGAGGCGAAGGCCTCGGCGAGCGCGTCGCGCACGATCCGGATGCTGGCACTGCCCTGTGCGGCGGTGCGGGTCGCGGTGAAGACCTCGCGGACGGGCGAGCCGGGCAGGTCCGCGAGCGCGACCCCCTCCGGGCGGGCGCTCCAGATGAGGTCGGGCAGCATGCCCACGGCATGACCGGCCGCGACGAGCCGCACGTGCACCGTGAGGTCCGCCGCCTCGTACCGGACGTCCGGCTCGAAGCCGGCCGCACGGCACTGCTGCACCGCCCACTCCCTCGCGGCCGTGCCGCGCGGCTCCATCACCCAGGCACGGTCGCGCAGGTCACCGAGCGCGCGCACGCCCTCCGCATCCGGGATGACGAGCCGGATCGGGTCCTCGCCGATGAGGGCGTGGTCCGTGCCCTCGGCCCGCGGACGCGTGTGCCCCGGATACTGCTCGGCGATCACGACGTCCACCCGCCGTGCCGTCAGCTCGGACAGCCCTTCCTCCGGCGGCTCCTCTGCCATCGTCACCCGCAGGTCCGGCGTCCGCTGCGCGATGAGGGACAGCGCCGCCGGCACGAGCGCCTCCGCCGCCGTCGGCATCGCGCTGATGCGCACGGGCTCCAGCATCAGGCTCCCGGATGCGAGGGCGCGCTGCGCCGCCTCGTCGAGGTCGAGCGCCCGCGACGCGTACTCCGCGAGGAGCCTCCCCTGGGCGGTGAGGCGGATGCGTCGTCCGTCCGGTTCGAAGAGCGCGACGCCCGCCTCGCGCTCGAGGAGGGACAGCTGCTGGGATACCGTCGACGTGCTGTACGACAGCGCCGAGGCGACCTCGGCGATCGTGCCGCGGAGCGCGAACTCGTGCAGCAGGCGGAGCCGTCGCAGCTCGAACATGGGGATCTCCATCCATTCGACGAGGCCGAACATAAACCATCGTAAACGTGCGCTTTTCACGACGATAGGACGGGCTCACACTGGTGGGATGACCCCCCAGCCCTCCGCCCCCCACGAGACCTCGGCCACCCCGCCGTCCGTGTCGGACCTCTCCGCCCTCGCCGACGACGCCGTCGAGCTGGTCCGCCGCTGGCTCGTCGAGAGCCGCGACGTCCCTGTGGATGCCGCCGCCCAGCGCCTCGCCGGCGTCCTCCGCGACGAGCACGGCCTCGATTTCACCGTCGGCTTCGTCGACGGCGTCGTGCGCCCCGAGGACACGAAGGTCGCCGCGCGCAAGCTGCGCGAGCTGACCCCGCTGACCCCGAAGTTCCTCCCGGCGCCGCTGCGCGGCGCCATCGGGATGGGCGGCGCCTTCGCTCCCGCCTTCCCCGGCATCGTCGTGCCGATCAGCCGCCGCGTGCTGCGCAGCATGGTCCGCCACCTCATCGTCGACGCCCGCGACGACAAGCTCGGCGCCGCGATCGCGCGCATCCGCGAGCAGCAGGATGTGCGCCTGAACATCAACCTGCTCGGCGAGGCGATCCTCGGCCGCGACGAGGCGACCCGCCGCCTCGAGGGCACGCGACGACTGCTCCTGCGCGACGACGTCGACTACGTGTCGATCAAGGTGTCGTCGACGGTCGCCCCGCACAGCCCGTGGGCGTTCGACGAGGCCGTCGAGCACGCGGCATCCGCCCTCATCCCCCTCTACCGCATCGCCGCGACGGCGAAGGGCGGGAACAAGTTCATCAACCTCGACATGGAGGAGTACAAGGACCTCGACCTCACGATCGCGGTCTTCACCTCGATCCTCGACCGCCCGGAGTTCAAGAACCTCGAAGCGGGCATCGTCCTCCAGGCATACCTGCCCGACGCGCTCGGCGCGATGATGCGCCTCCAGGAGTGGGCCGCGGCCCGTCTCGCAGACGGCGGCGCGCCGATCAAGGTGCGCGTCGTCAAGGGCGCCAACCTCCCCATGGAGACGGTGGATGCCGAGACCCACGGCTGGCCGCTCGCGACCTGGTCGACGAAGCAGCAGTCCGACTCGTCCTACAAGGCGGTCCTCGAGTACGCCCTGCGCCCCGAGCACATCGGCAGCGTCCGCATCGGGATCGCCGGCCACAACCTCTTCGACATCGCGCTCGCCTGGCTCCTCGCGTCGAAGCGCGGCGTCACGGAGGGCATCGAGTTCGAGATGCTGCTCGGCATGGCCTCTGCGCAGGCGACCGTCGTCAAGCGCACGGTGGGCTCGCTCCTGCTCTACACGCCCGTCGTCCACCCCGACGAGTTCGACGTCGCCATCGCGTACCTCATCCGGCGCCTCGAGGAGGGTGCGTCGCACGAGAACTTCATGTCGGCCGTGTTCGACCTGGATGCGGATCCCGCGCTGTTCGACCGCGAGAAGGAGCGCTTCCTCGCATCCGTGAAGGGCGTGCCCACCACAGTCCCGGCGCCGAACCGCGTGCAGGACCGCACCGCGCCGGAGCCCCCCGCGCCCGCCGATGCGTTCGCCAACACCCCGGACACGGACCCGAGCCTCGCCGTGAACCGCGGCTGGGGCGACGGCATCCGCACCCGGATGGAGGGCTCGGCGCTCGGCGAGCAGACCGTGCGCGAGCACACGCTGTCCACGCCCGAGCAGGTCGACGAGGTCATCGCCGCCGCCGTCGCCGCGGGCGCCGCGTGGCGCGCGCTCGGCGCCGAAGGCCGCGCCGCCATCCTCCACCGCGCGGGCGATGTGATGGAGGCCCGCCGCGGGGAGCTTCTCGAGGTCATGGGCTCGGAGGCCGGGAAGGTCATCGAGCAGGGCGACCCCGAGGTGTCCGAGGCGATCGACTTCGCGCACTACTACGCCGAGAGCGCGCGCCTGCTCGCGGACGTCGACGGCGCCGAGATGCGACCGGTCGGCCTCACGGTCGTCACCCCGCCGTGGAACTTCCCGGTGGCCATCCCGGCCGGCTCGACACTGTCGGCGCTCGCCTCGGGCTCCCCCGTGATCATCAAGCCCGCCAAGCAGGCGCGTCGCTCCGGCGCGGTGATGGTAGAGGCCCTGTGGGAGGCTGGCGTCCCGCGCGAGGTGCTGCAGTACGTGCAGCTGACGAGCCACGACCTCGGCACGAAGCTCGTGAGCGACCCGGCCGTCGGCCGTGTCATCCTCACCGGCGGCTACGAGACGGCGGAGCTCTTCCGCGGTTTCCGCCCCGACCTTCCGCTGCTCGCGGAGACCAGCGGCAAGAACGCGATCATCGTCACCCCGAGCGCCGATCTCGACCTCGCGGCGAAGGATGTCGCGTACTCGGCGTTCGGCCACGCGGGCCAGAAGTGCTCGGCGGCATCCCTCGTCGTCCTCGTCGGCTCCGCGGCGCGGTCCGAGCGGTTCCGCCGCCAGCTCGTGGACGCCGTGCGCGCGTACGACGTGGGCATGCCGTGGGACGGCTCGTCGCGCATCGGACCGCTCATCGGCCCGGCCGACGGCAAGCTCCTCTCCGCGCTCACCACGCTCGAGGCCGGGCAGTCGTGGCTGCTGAAGCCCGAGAAGCTCGACGACGCCGGACAGGTGTGGCGTCCGGGCATCCGTGACGGCGTGCGGCCGGGCAGCGAGTTCCACAAGGTCGAGTACTTCGGCCCGGTCCTCGGCATCATGACCGCCGGCTCCCTCGACGAGGCGATCGACATCGTCAACGCCATCGACTACGGACTGACCTCGGGCCTGCACTCGCTCGACGAGGACGAGATCCAGCAGTGGCTCGCCCGCATCCAGGCCGGAAACGTCTACGTCAACCGCGGGACGACCGGCGCGATCGTGCAGAGCCAGCCCTTCGGCGGCTGGAAGAAGTCGGTCGTCGGCGCCGGCACGAAGGCCGGCGGCCCGAACTACCTGGTCGGTCTCGCCGAGTGGGCGGATGCCCCGGCGACGAGCGAGCGGGCGCTGGACGCCGCCGCGAACGCCGCGGTCGCCGCGCTCGGCGACGAGGCGGACGCGAAGTGGCTGCGCGGGGCCCTCGCCACCGACATCGATGCGTGGGAGTCGGAGTTCGGCGCCGTGCGCGACGTCACGGGCCTCACGACAGAGCAGAACGCCCTCCGCTATCAGGCGGTGCCGGTGACGGTCCGCTACGAGGGCGACCGCGTCGCCGAGCTCGTCCGTGTCGTCGCCGCGGGTCTCCGCGTCCGCTCCGCCGTGACCGTGAGCACGTCCGCCGACCTCCCGTCGGGGGTCGCGACGTGGCTCGCCCGCAACGGCGTGAGCGCCGCGGTGGAGAACCCCGTGGTGTGGGGCGCCCGCGCGGCAGCGCTCGCCGCGCAGAGCGGCCGCGTCCGCGTGATCGGCGCCGACGCCCACCCGACGGCGGTCGCCGTGGCGGGCTCGCCGAATCTCGCGATCTACGCGAACCCGGTGGTGTCCGCGGGCCGCGTCGAGCTGCTGACGTTCCTCCGCGAGCAGGCGGTCTCCATCACGGCGCACCGCTTCGGCACCCCGCACCGGTACGAGATCCCGCTGCTGCAGCCCGCGAGCTGACACGACGAGGGAGGGGGATGCGGCCGCATCCCCCTCCTTCGCTCACAGCGGTCGTACACCCGCGCGGAATAGCATCCGTCGACCCTGTTTCTTCTTCGCCGGAGCTGCATGCCGATGCCGTCGTCGTCCCGACGCCCCCGTCCCATCGCCTGGATCCTCGTCGGCGCCGCCGGCCTCGTGGTCGCGACCCTCGTCGTCACCGGCGTCGCCGCGGCCTTCGGCGGTCACCAGACGGCCGCAGCGCAGCCCACGGCGAAGCCGGTCGTACAGACGCCGACCCTGCCGCCGATCACGCCTCTCCCGAGCGCTGTGTGCATGGTCAGCTTCACCGGTCAGGACATCACCGCGTCGCCCCAGGAGCAGACCGTGGGCGCGCTCTACGCCGGTCTGCCGATCCCGGAGCGGGCCGGCTACGTCTTCGCCGGCTGGTACCGCAGCGCCGCCGATGCGTCATCCCTCAATGCCGCCGACCGGGTCAACGGCGCCCAGATCGTCCAGTGCGCTTCGGGGCCCGAGACCCTCTACGGCGGGTGGATGACGACTGCCGCCGTCGCCGCGGCGAAGGTCCGAGTGCCGGTGCTGATGTACCACCAGTTCACGACGAAGCCGCAGGGCGAGAAGACGTGGCTGAAGGCGAACTTCGACTACATCGGCGACTTCGAGAACAACATGGCCTACCTCTCCGATCAGAAGTTCTACCTGCCCACGTGGGACGAGCTGAACGCCTTCATCGACGGCAAGCTCTATCTGCCGAAGAAGTCGGTCGTGGTCACCGACGACGACGCCGACCCGACTTGGGAGACGCTCGCGGTCCCGATCGTCACGAAGTACAAGGTGCTCGCCACATCCTTCGTCATCACCTCCGCGCGCAAGGCCCCGTCGCCGTCGGTGTACGTGCTGCAGCGATCGCACACCGACAACATGCATTCGGCCGGCGCGAACGGCAAGGGCAAGATGGTCAACTACACGTACGACCAGGTCGTCGCGGACCTCAAGACCTCGGTCACGGTGCTCGGCGGGGTCACGGAGGCCTTCGCGTACCCCTACGGCCAGTTCAACGACACGGCGGAGAAGGCCCTGCACGACGTCGGGTTCTGGATGGCGTTCACGACCAAGCCCGGCTACGTCGTGGCGGGCGCCAAGAAGCTCGAGCTGCCGCGCGAGCGCATGAGCTTCGGGATGACGATGACCCAGTTCAAGGACATCGTCGGCTGAGCCGTCACTTCCAGACGTTCGGCGCCGGCGCCTTCGTCGGCGGAAGGGCGGATGCCACCGCCCACTCGTGCACCCACGGGTCGATGTCCGGCACGCCCTCGGGACGGCCGACGGCGGCGAAGAGCTCTTCGTGCGTGATCCGGCGATTGCCCTCGCGCGCGAGCATGCGCGCCCGCACGATCGCTCGCGCGTAGACCTCGCCGTCGACGACGGCGCGGTGCTCCATGTACACGGCCTTGTCGTCGTGGCCGAGCAGGCGGGACTCGACGTCGAACCGCTGCCAGAGCTGCAGGGACTTGCGGAAGGTGATGGTCTCCGCCGACACGACGGCGTACCAGCCGTTGGTCTTCATGGCGTCCCACACGCCGTTGCGGACGAGCAGGTCCCACCGCCCGAGATCGAACAGCGACAGGTAGCGGCCGTTGTTCATGTGCATGAGGATGTCGATGTCCGTCGGCAGGGTCGTCAGCCGCACGCGGCTCACCCCGGTCGGTTCGAGCCGCTCTCCGCGACGCAGGCGCCGCCGGGCCGAGAGGTGCACGAGGATCGTCCGCCAGATCACATTCACGAGGTGCGATCGTAGCCTTCGTCCCTACGATTCCCGATTCGGTTGTGAGATGCCACCAAACCTTCGGCTCCGTGGGGTCGGGGCCGCGCCTCAGGACTCGACGAGCGGAGTCGTTTCGATGACGGGAGTCGCCTTCGCCGCCGCGGCCTCCTCCGCCGGCCTGATCGACTCCGCTCCTCGGCCGGACCCGCGCGAGGATCGCCCCGGGAGGGTCAGCATCGCGATGACGGCGGTCGCCAGCGCGATCCCGACGCAGGCCCACATCGTGGCCTCGAGGCCGTCCATGAACGCCTGCCGCACGGCATCCGTCACCCCCGGCACCTTCGCGCCGACGGCGAGCCCGCCGAACACGCCGTCCTCGACGACCGTGCGCACGGAGTGCGGCAGCTGCGCCGGCAGGACGAGGTTCTGGACGTACACGCGGTTGAAGATGCTCCCGAGGATCGCGACGCCGAGCGGGCTCCCCGTCTTCTGCAGCGCCTGATACACCGACGATGCGGTGTTCGCGTCGTCCGGCGCGATGTGCGAGAGCGCGGCGGATGCGGCGGCGCTGAGCCCGAGCGCGATGCCGAACCCGAGCACCCCGGACCCGATGAGCACGAGCGACTCCGGCGTCGATGCGGTCGCCTGCGAGATCGTCCAGAGGCCCGCCGCGGCGATCACGTATCCGAGCCCCGACGCGAAACGCGCTCCCATGAGGCGCGTGGCGACGCTCGACAGGAGCGACGCCGGAACGAATCCGGCGATCACGGCGAGCAGCCGCACGCCCGAGCCCATCGCGTCCTGCCCGCCGATCGCCTGGAAGTACTGGGGCAGGAGGAACAGGAGGCCGGTCAGAGCCATCGACCCGATGGCGGGGACGATCGTGCCCGCCGTGAAGCCGCGCACCCGGAACAGCCGCGGCGGGATCACCGGGTTCCGCCCGGTGCGCGCGATCCACAGCTCGCAGAAGGCGAACGCGACGAGGATCAGGATGCCGGCCGCCATCCAGCCGAGCGCCGCCGCGTCGTCCCACCCGTTCTGACCCGCGGTGATGAGCCCGTAGGTGAGGGCCACCAGGCCGGCGGTGAATCCCACCATCCCGACGACGTCGACACGGCCGGCGTGGGTCGGCTTCGTCTCGGGGACGGTGAGCAGGATGCCGACGAGTGCGATGACGGCGACGGGCACGTTGATGAGGAACACCCAGCCCCACCACGCGTTCGTCAGGATCCAGCCGCCGAGGACGGGACCGAGCGGCATGCCGAGGAACGTCGCGCCCATCATGATGCCGATCGCCTTCGGCCGCTCCTCCGGCGTGAACATCACGGCGATCATCGCGAAGGTGACGACGGCGATGGCGGCGGCCGGCACGCCCATGAGCGCACGCGCCGCGATGAGCTCGCCCGGTGTGGTGGACAGCGCGCACCACAGCGACCCACCGGCGAAGACGACGAGCGCCCCGACGAGCGTCTTCCGCCGGCCGATGCGGTCTCCGAGGACGCCGGTGGGCAGCATCGCGGCGGCCAGCGTGAGCATGAACGCCGTACTGAACCATTGGAGCTCGGACTGCGACGCGTGCAGCTCGCGGGAGAGCGTCGGCAGCGCGACGGCGAGGATCGTGAGGTCGAGCCCGATGACGAGCGCGGCGACCGAGAACATGGCGAGTCCGACCCAGCGGCGCTTTGCGGTCATGATCCACTTCCATTCTGGCAGTGTGTGCCACCTGGCAGTGTATGCCTATCGACGGAGAATGCCAAGACTTTCTGTCACATCGCGCCTATAGTCAGTGCATGACAACGGATGCCGCGGGCCTGCGCGAGCGAAAACGCCTCCGCACGCGACGCGATCTCCAGACCGCCGCGATCCGGCTGATGCGCGAGCAGGGTTACGCCGAGACGACTGTCGAGCAGATCGCGGACGCTGCCGAGGTCTCGCCGCGGACGTTCTTCCGCTACTTCCCGACGAAGGATGCCGTCCTCCTCACCGACCTGCAGGATGACGCGATCGCGCAGATGCTCGCGACGGCTCCCGCCGACCTCGACATCATCGACGCGTACCGCGCGGCGGTGGAGACGGCGTTCCTGTCGCTGACCGACGAGCAGTGGGAGACCGAGCGCGAGCGCATGCGGCTCGTCATCTCGACGCCGGAGCTCGGTGTCACGGCGATGCTCCCGCGCGCGATGCGTCCGCTCACCGATGCGGTCGCGTTCGTCGCTCGCCGCATGTCGCTTCCGGCCGACGATCCGCGGCCGCAGGTGTACGGGGCGATGCTCGTCGCCGCCACAGCCGGGGCCGCGGTCGTCCTGCTGCAGCGATTCGCGACGGAGGATGTGGATCGCGAAGAGCTCTTCGCGGCCGTCGATCTGGGCCTGCAGATCCTGCGCGAGCCGTTCCCGACAGGCCTGCCCGCGTCGCGCGAATGACGTGCGGGGCGGCCCGCGGCATCCATCTTTCAGCCTCGGTTCACCCGCTGTTCGCTCGATTTCACGTCTCGGCGGGACACGCGTAGAGTCTGGCGCATGGAGACCGAGCAGCACACCGATGTCGTTGTCCGTCCGGTTCGCGACGTGGATGCCGAGGCCCTCGGTCGCGTGCACGCGACGTGCTGGCACGAGACCTACGACCACCTCATCAGCAAGGCCGCTCTCGAGGCGGTCTCGCCCAAGCGGCTCGCCGAGCTGTGGACCCACTGGGCCGTCCAGGGCCCCGAATTCACCATGTGCGCGGCTCTCGTCGACGGCGAGATCGTCGGCTTCGTCGGCTCGGGTCCGGCCCGTGACAAGGATGCTCCGCGCGTGCGCGAGCTCTACTTCATCTACCTGCTCGACGCCTACCACGGCACCGGGATCGGCCAGAAGCTGTTCGATGCGGCCGTTCCGGAGGGCGAGGAGAGCTACCTCTGGGTCGCCGACGACAACCCCCGCGCGCACCGCTTCTACGTCCGCAACGGCTTCGCGCTCGACGGCGCGTCGCATACCGAGCCCTTCCTCGGCGAGACGCTGACCGAAGTCCGCTTCGTCCGCTGATCGTCCGCGCGTGCTGACGATCTGGGCGCTGCCCGGCATCCCCGAGATCGCCGCCGGCGCTGACCTCGTCGAGTTGATCGGCGAGGCCGCGGGCGATACCCTCCAGGACGGCGACATCCTCGTCGTCACGTCGAAGATCGTGTCGAAGGCCGAAGGCCGATTCGTGACGGCCGACGACCGCGAGGACGCGATCACCGCGGAGACCGTACGGCTCGTCGCATCCCGCACGTCGGAGACGGGGCATACGACGCGCATCGTCGAGAACCGGCTCGGCATCGTCGCGGCCGCAGCGGGGGTCGATGCGTCGAACACGCCGGACGGCACCGTGCTGCTGCTCCCGGTGGACCCGGACGCCTCGGCCCGCGGCCTCGCCTCGGGTCTGCGAGTGCGGCTCGGCGTGGAGGTCGGCGTCATCGTGTCCGACACGCTCGGGCGCGCGTGGCGCGAGGGCCAGACCGACTCGGCGATCGGCGCGGCGGGCGTGCACGTGTTCGACGATCTGCGCGGGACGGTGGATGCCGAGGGCCGGCCCCTCGTCGTCACCCTGCCGTGCGTGGCCGACGAGCTGGCCGCGGCTACCGACCTCGTGAAGGGCAAGGCCGCCCGGCTGCCGGTCGCCGTCGTGCGCGGGCGCGCGGACCTCGTCGGCCCGCTCGACCTCCCCGGCGCCCGTTCGATCGTGCGCCCCGCGGAGCGCGACATGTTCTCTCGCGGAGCGGACGAGGCGTACGCCGACGGGTTCGCCGCCGGCGCGGCATCCAACGCCTCCACCGCCTGAGCTCACTCCAGCAGCCCCGCCTCAGTCGCGACTCCGCGTGGGCCGCCGACTTGCGGCGAATGGCGGCTATCAAAGCCCGCATAGCCGCCATTCGCCGCAAGTCGATGAATGGAGCCCCGCGCGGCGGGGTGGGGAGCGGGGGATCGGATCAGTCGCTGGGGCGGAGGGTCATCGTGCCGGCGGACATGTCCACGCGGATGATGCTCGACGCGCCCGGCGTCGACCCGAGCTGGTTGTCGAGCCTGCCCGCCGAGACGTTCGAGGTGACGTCGTAGGAGCCCTGCGGCACGGCGAGATCGAGCGAGCCGGCCGAGACGTGCGCGGCCGTGCTGTCCGGCTGACCGCCGCGGATGGCGACCGACATCGATCCCGCCTCGACGGTGAGGTCCGCGCGGACGACTCCCTCGACGTTGATGTCGCCGCTGCCGGCGCTCACCTTCGCATCGAG
This sequence comes from Microbacterium candidum, assembly GCF_030315975.1. Lineage (GTDB taxonomy): Bacteria > Actinomycetota > Actinomycetes > Actinomycetales > Microbacteriaceae > Microbacterium > Microbacterium candidum. The sequence continues at coordinate 374,443 of NZ_JASXSZ010000002.1, forward strand.
TCCTGACGCCGTTCCGGCGACACTCGCGGAGCCCGCCTGCACATCGAGACCGACATCGCCGAACTGGCCGTTCACGGTGAGCGAGCCGGCGGCGACGCGCATCGTGGCATCCATTCCCTGCAGAGAGGTCGGCAGGCGCAGCACGGCCTTGTCCGCCATGCCGAAGAGGTTCGGCCAGCCGAACCGGTTGTCGGGCGAGGCGACGACGAGCTTCGAGCCGTCGACGCGGAGCGTCCACGGGCCGCTCGAGACCGACGACTGCACGTCGAGCTCGGCCTTCTCCACGCCGGCGTACTCGACCTGCAGGCCGCCGGCGGCGAGCTGCACGTCGATGCTGTTCACGTTCGAGGCGTCGACCGCGTACGACGTCGTGTGGACCCCGGAGAACGCCGCGCCGATCGCGCTGAAGGTCGCGGTCGAGATGATCACGACGGCGCCGAGGATCATCGCGATGATCGCCATGGCACGCGCCGAGCTCGGCGGTTCGGGGGATGCGGGCGCCGGAGTGACCGGCGGAGGGGTGAGCGTGGTGCTCATCGGAGTTCTCCCGTCTGCGGCTGGCCGCCGCTGTGTGAGATGTGGGCGAGCGCCGCGAGCACGCGGCGGTTGCCGGACTCGTCGGGCTCGAGATCGAGCTTCTGGAAGACCGCGGTGATGTGCTTCTCGACACTGCCCTCGCTGATGTGGAGGGTCTGCGCGATCGCCTGGTTCGATTTGCCCTCCGCGATGAGCGCCAGGACCGTCGACTCGCGGTCGGTGAGCCGCTGCATCCTGTCGTCCCTCGTGCGACGGCCGAGCAGCTGCGCGACGACCTCGGGGTCGAACACCGTCGCGCCGCCGGCGATCTGGGCCACGGTGTCGAGGAAGTCGCCGACGTCGGCGACGCGGTCCTTCAGCAGGTAGCCGAGGGCGCCGCCGCGGCCGGCGATGAGCTCGGTCGCGTAGCGCTCCTCGACGTACTGGGACAGCACGAGCACGGGCAGGTCGGGGTTCGCCGCGCGCAGGCGCAAGGCCGCCCGGATGCCCTCGTCGCTGTGCGTCGGAGGGAGGCGGACGTCGAGGATGCAGAGGTCCGGCTGCTGCGCGCGGACCGCCTCGTCGATGCCCGTCGCGTCGGGCAGAGCCGCGACCACGGTGTGCCCGGCGTCCTCGAGCAGGCGCACGAGGCCTTCGCGCAGGAGGACGGAGTCCTCGCAGATCAGAACGCGCACGGGACGCTCACCTCCACACTCGTCGGTCCGCCGGCCGGGCTCTCGAGGCGGAGCGTGCCGCCGACGCCGAGCACCCGGTTGCCGAGTCCGTCGAGGCCGCCGCCGGGGACCACGACGGCTCCCCCGATGCCGTCGTCCTCGATGCGCGCCCAGACCGTGTTCCCTGGGGCCACGCCCCCGGAGGCTCCGAGCACCGCGCCAGCGGGGCTTGGAGTGGGGGTGGGGACGCGCTGCCGCACGAGCACGCGGCACTCCTTGCCGCGCGAGTGCTTCGCCGCGTTCGTGAGCGCCTCGGCGATCACGAAGTACACGGCGGCCTCGGCATCCGGGCTGCACCGGTGCTCGAGCCGCACGTCGAGACTCACGGGGATCGGCGAGCGCGCCGCGAGGGCCGAGAGGGCCGCATCCAGTCCCCGATCCGTCAGGACGGAGGTGTGGATGCCGCGGGCCAGCTGCCGCAGCTCCGTGATGGCGGCCTTCGTCGAGGTGTGCGCCTCGGCGATGAGCGCCTTCGCCGCCTCGGGATCGCTGTCGATCTTCTGCTGGGCGAGGCCCAGCGTCATCCCGACCGAGACGAGCCGCGGCTGCACGCCGTCGTGGAGGTCGCGCTCGATGCGCGTGCGCTCGACGTCCGCGGCGCGCACCGCGCCGGCGCGCTGCACCTGCGACGTGCGGGCCTGCTCGGCGAGGACCGCCTCACGCGACGGGACGAGGATGACGCGCGCCAGCAGTCCCTGGAGAAGCGCCATGCCGATCATGATCGCGAACCCGAGGACGATCTGGCCGACTCCGACCGGAACCGCCCATGCCGTCGGCACGGTGAGCCCGGTGTCGAACATGTGGATCTCATCGGTCGACGACACGAGCGGGAGGAAGAGGAGCGCGACGCCGGAGGCGATGTTGCGCACCTGCGCGAGGAGGATGAGGCCGAGGATCGTGGACACCGCGGCGCTCGCGACCGCCCGCCACATCGACAGGTCGATGAACTGCAGCCACAGCGTGCGGAGGAAGCCGGTGAATCCGGGGCGCCCGCTCGTGCGCGGCCGGCGGGGCGTCAGCCCGAATCGGTACAGGCCGTCGATGCGGGCCACCTCGAACCAGCCCAGGGCGAACAGGATGTACTCGAACGCGATGAGGAACAGGACGCCGATGCCGAGGATCGGCAGCAGGCCGATGCCGAGCGGCAGGAAGATGCACAGGATCGTGAAGACGGCCGAGCCGATCGCGCCCATCGCGGCCAGCTGCAGGATCGCGCCGACGATGCGGCCGGGCGTCCCGATCCGCGGGCGCGGGGTCTGCGCGGCGGGCGCCGGAGGCGGTGGGGTCGGCGGGGCGGCCAGGGTGTCTGTCATGCCTCCAACGGTAGGCCGCGGCATCCTCTCGCGCCCCTGAGGCAGCCGGACAGTTGTCTTCGGGTTATCCCCCGGGTGCCGGCCCCCGAGCCGGTGGAGGGTTCAGCGGCCGCTCACCTTGCCGAAGAGACGCGCGATCGGCGCGAGGACGAGCGGACGGGCGGCGACCCACGCGATGGCGATGACGACGAGCGAGGCGATGAAGATCCAGAACCCCACCCAGTTGACCTCGTCGGACCCGCCGTACATATGGTTCAGGTTGCGCAGCGCCCCGGTCGCGAGAACGAGGGTGACGTGCACGATGATGAACAGCACGAAGTAGAGCATCACCGGGAAGTGGACCGCGCGGGCCGCCTCGACCGGGTACGCCTTGGACAGGCGCTTCGCGTTCTTCGGCCACACCCCGGACATGCGCACGCCGGTGATCGCGGCGAGCGGTGCGGCGATGAACACGGTCGCGAAGTAGGCGAGCTGCTGCAGCGAGTTGTAGTTGACCCAGCCGTCCTCGGTCGGCCAGTCCAGGGACACGTACTTCAGCGCCGCGGTGATCGCGTTCGGGATGACTTCCCAGCTGGTGGGGATGATCCGCATCCACTGTCCTGTCGCGAGCAGCAGGATGACGAAGATCGCGCCGTTGACCAACCACAGGATGTCGAGCGACTGGTGGAACCACAGGGTGAGGCTGATCTTGCGCTTCGGGTTGGTCTTCGGCGACCAGAACACGGTGGGCCGCTTCTCGCGGCGGACGGTGAGGCCCGTGCGGATGATCAGCACCATGAAGAACACGTTGAAGAAGTGCTGCCACTGCAGCCACGCCGGGAAACCGACCGGGGCGCCCTCGGGCAGCGGGTACTGGCCCGGGTACGTGTGCACGAAGTCGACCATGAACGGCAGGCTGAGGAACCAGCGCACGAACAGCACGGCCATCCCCGCGGCGAACAGCAGCCCCGCGCCCCCGACGATGACAGCCCCCGCCCACTGGAGCTTCGTGAACGGACCGATGCGCTCCGGCTCGGGCGCGGCGATCGGGGTCTTGCGGGTGCGGTCCGCGTTCCACTTCTGGGCCGCCGCACCGGGGAAGACGGTCTGCGGCGACGGCAGCGGGATGGACAGATCACGGGTCACGACCGCTTCGCGCGGTTCGTTGAGCGAGGGAGGAACGACCGAGTCGAAACGCGGTTCCGTCTCGGCAACGACAGGGGCAGTGGATGCGGCAGCCGGCGCGGCAGCGAACGTTTCCGGCGGCCAGGGCTCCCCGCCCTTGACCCGCGGCAGTCCGCGGCGAACCGCGACCGAACCTGCGGCCGCGACGGCGGCGGCAGCCGGCGCGGCGACGGCGGATGCTGCGGCGGGAGAGGCGGCCTGCTGCGTTTCGTCTCGCTGCGCTCGCGGGGCGACCGGGGCTTCTGCCTGCGGCTCGTTGAGCGAGGGAGGAACGACCGAGTCGAAACGCGGTTCCGGTTGAGCGGTGGATGCGGCGGCCACCATGCCGGCGGGCGGCCACGGCTCTCCGCCCTTCACACGAGGCAGACCCCGACGGAGGGCAGATGCCGTTGCGACAGACGACCCCTCGCTCCCCACGCCCACTCCACCCGGCGCTGGCGCGCCGCGCGGAGCCTCCGGGCGCGTGGGCCCTAGCTCGGGGACCGCGGCCTGGGCAACCGAAGCGGGGGCCGCGGCGACGGCGGATGCTGCGTCGGGAGCAGCGGCTTGCGGCGTTTCGCCTCGCTGCGCTCGCGGGGCGACCGGGGCGGTTGCGGCAACACCCCGCGGCTCGTTGAGCGAGGGAGGAACGACCGAGTCGAAACGCGGTTCCGTCGGACCGGTGGATGCTATCGCGACAGCGCCGGCTGGAGGCCACGGCTCTCCGCCCTTCACCCGCGGGAGGCCGCGGCGGAGGGCAGATGCCGTTGCGGCAGACGACCCCTCGCTCCCCACGCCCACTCCACCCGGCGCTGGCGCGCCGCGCGGAGCCTCCGGGCGCGTGGGCCCAAGCTCGGGGACCGCAGCCTGGGCAACCGAAGCGGGGGCCGCTGCGACGGCGGGCGGCGCGTCCGCAACGACGGCTTGCGGCGTTTCGTCTCGCTCCGCTCGCTCAACGAGCGAAGTGGTCGAGGCCTCGCTCTGCGTTTCGTCTCGCTCCGCTCGCTCAACGAGCGAGGTGGTCGAGGCCTCGCTCTGCGTTTCGTCTCGCTCCGCTCGCTCAACGAGCGAGGACTCCCCCGGTCGGTCGTTGAGCGAGGGAGGAACGACCGAGTCGAAACGCGGTGCCCCTTCAGCGACATCGGGAGCAGCAGCATCCACGGGATCCACCGTGACCGGGGCGTCGCCGCCCGCGGGCCACGGCTCGCCGCCGCGGGTGCGCGGCAGGCCGCGCCGGACGCTGCTCCCGAACGTCGCCATGCGGGTTACGCCTTCCGTGCCTGCAGGGCGGCGATCAGCTGCGGGACGACGGTGAACAGGTCGCCCACGACGCCGAAGTCGGCGATGTCGAAGATCGGGGCATCCCCGTCCTTGTTGATCGCGACGATCGTCTTCGCCGTCTGCATGCCCGCCCGGTGCTGGATCGCGCCGGAGATGCCGAGCGCGATGTACAACTGCGGCGACACGGAGACACCGGTCTGGCCGACCTGGTACGAGTAGGGGACGTACCCGGCATCCACCGCGGCACGCGACGCGCCGACCGCTGCCCCGAGGACATCGGCGAGCTGGTCGACGAGCTCGAACTTCTCCTCGGACCCGAGCCCGCGGCCGCCGGAGACGACCTTCGCGGCGCCCCGCAACTCGGGACGGCTCGAGGTCGCCGCGGCCGCCTGCACGTCGGAGACGGATGCCGCGGGCTTGCCCGACGACTCCACCGACAGCTCCTCCACCTCGGGGGTGCGAGCCTCGGCACGCGCGTCGACGGCGCCCTGACGGACCGTGATCACCGGTGCGCCATAGGTCGCCGCGGAGTCGACGTTGTACGCCCCGCCGTAGACGGAGTGCTGCGCGACGACGCCCTCGGCATCGCGCGAGACGCCGACGGCATCGACAGCGAGAGCGGATCGCGTGCGCGCGGCGAATCGGGCCGCGGCCTCCCTGCCTTCGATCGAGTTCGACACCAGCACGGCATCCGGGCGCACCAGCCCGGCGGCGGCGGTCAGCGCGTCCACGACCGGGACCGTCAGCGACGAACCGTCCGTCGTCGCGGTCACGACCTGCGCGGCTCCGAGCTCACCCGCGGCCGCGACGAGGTCTGCGGCGTTCGGCGCAGCGATCAGCGCAACGGGCGTGCCCACCTGAGCGGCCGCACCGAGCAGCCCCGCGGCCGACTTCGCGAGTGCGCCGTCCGGCGCGACATCCACCAGGACGAGGATCGAGTCTTCTGCGTACCCCATGGTCATCCCTCTCAGGCCAGCCGGTTCTGGATGAGGAACTCGGCGAGCTGCTCGCCGGCATCCCCCTCGTCCACGATCTTGACGCCCGCCGCCCTCGGCGGCTTCTCCGAGACCTGGATCATGATCGACCTCGCGGCGGCCGGGTCGTCGGCGTCGATCTCGAGATCACCGAGCGAGAGCGTCTCGAACGGCTTCTTCTTCGCCGCCATGATGCCCTTGAAGTTCGGGAACCGTGCGTCGGGGAGCCGCTCGGTGATCGACACCACGGCCGGAAGCGACGCCTTGACGCGCATCGTGCCGCCATCCGTCGCCCGCTCGCCCGACACGCTGGTGTCCGTGAGCTCCACCGAGTTCAGGTTCGTCGCGTGCGGGAGGTCGAGGATCTCCGCGACCATGGCCGGGATCACACCGCCCACGCCGTCCGTCGAGCCGTTGCCCGCGAGGATCAGGTCGAACCCGGTCCGCTTCGCCGCCGCAGCCAGCACTTCGGCGGTCAGGCCCAGGTCGGCACCCGCGAGACGTTCGTCGACGACCTGCACCGCCGAGGCGGCACCCATCGCGAGCCCCTTGCGCACGGTCGCTGCCGCCGACTCCGGCGACATCGACAGCACCACGACCTCGGTGCCCGCGTGCGCGTCGGCGTAGCTCAGCGCCACCTCGAGTGCCCGCTCGCCGATCTCGTCGAGCACGGTCTCGCTCGCGGCACGATCCGCGAGACCCGTCTCCAGATCCAGCTTGCGGTCACCATAGGTGTCCGGGACTTCCTTGACCAGGACCACGATCCTCATGAGCACTCCTTCGTCGAGACGAGTCTATGGGTAGATGGAAGCAGGGTGAAACCGAGTCTCACTGTACGTGAACCTCAGTCTCACGAGCGATCCGGTCCGGTCGACCCGGCCGCCCGCTCCGACGGTCGACCCTGCCGCGACGGATGACCATGATGGATCCGTGCCCCTTCGTCTCATCGCCCTCACCGGCGGCATCGGCGCGGGCAAGAGCACCGTGGCCCGCATGCTGACCGATCGCGGCGCGCGACTCATCGACGCCGACGAACTGGCGCGTCGTGTGGTCGACCCGGCCGACGATCGGGGTCGCGCCGTGCTCGCGGCCATCGCGGCTCGATTCGGCGACGACCTCATCGCCCCCGATGGGACGCTCGACCGGGCCCGCACAGCCGACCGCGTCTTCTCGGACCCGGATGCGCGCGCGGCCTACAACGCGATCGTGCATCCCGCGCTGCGGAAGGCGACGGTCGACGCGATCGAGACGCTGCGCACGGCGCAGGACGACGGGGTCGTCGCGCACGAGATCCCGCTGCTCACGGCCGACACCGGCTCCCTGCCGTGGACGTACGACCTCGTCGTCACGGTCGAGGCTGCCGCGGAGGTGCGAGCCGATCGCCTGGTGTCCGGACGCGGATACTCGCCGGAGCACGCGTGGGCGCGCATCGTCGCGCAAGGAGACGAGACGGCCCGCATCGCGATCGCCGACGTCGTGCTGCGCACCGACGGTGACCGCGCGGACACCGCGCGATCGGTCACGGAGCTGTGGAGCCGCCTTCACTCCGTCACCGGGTGACACCGTCGGAGGCGTGCACGATCCGCTCGAGCGCGGACTCCACGTCATCGCGCGCGTAGCCGAGGAGTGCGGTGTCGGCCGCATCCGGCTCGTAGGCGATCACGCGTCCGCGGCCCTGCACGATGAACCGGTCCGGCTGGAACGGCTGCTCGGCATCCCGCTCGACGATGACCTCGTCCGACCCTGCGACGTCGGCGATCAGCTGGAAGTACGCGCGATATGTCAGGTTCGCGTCGCCGACGAGGTACGCCCGGCCGCCCTCGCCGTTCGCCAGAGCCCCCGCGACGGCCTGCGCCAGCGATCGCGCGGACATGTAGTTCGTCCCGCCCGGAGGGGCGAACACCTCCGGTGCGTCGAGCTCGCCCCGCACCCACGAGATCATGCGGCCCCAGCCACGGAGCGATCGACCGGGCACGGCCCCGACGATCGACGGCGGGTTCACGGTGATCGCAGCGAACCCGTCATCGCTCAGCGCGCGCGTGCGCTCGTCGGCGGCTTTGCGAGCCGCGACGTACGGGATCGATTCGGCCCATTCCGGGTGCAGCTGGTGGTAGTAGCTGCCGATCTGCACGAACCGGCCGACCCCTGCGCGTCGCGCCGCCTCAGCGAACCGCGGGACGCCCACGCCCTGCGTGCGGTCCCAGAATGCGGTCTCGTCGACATCGGCCGGGATGTGCCGGATGTCGGCGCCCGCCGCGAAGACGACGGCGTCGAACCCGTCGAGGGATACCGCATCCAGGTCGTCCTCGGCGTAGTCGCCGACGAGCCGCGGCATGCCGGCGACGCCCGGCGGGTCGGATTCGCCTGCAGGTCGCCTGGCCATGATCGTGACGGCATCGCCCCGCTCGGCGAGATGCTCCGCGACAGTGCTTCCGATGAGGCCGGTTCCGCCGACCACCAGCACGCGATCGCTCATGCGAACTCCACATGACCGGCGTCGATGACGACGGTCTCGTCGCGGCGGACGTCGAAGTCGCCGTCGCTCCACGAACGGATCTCGAGCCGATCGCCCGGCACCACCGGACCGCTGAAGCGCCCCGCCAGCCGGGTGAGGTCGGCGGGATGCGCGCCGGCGGCGTCGGCGAGGGGGATGGTCGCGGCCCCCAGCGTGCACAGCCCCTGCAGGATCGGGCGGGGCTGGCCGATGCGGGCGGATGCCTCCGGATCGATGTGGATGTGATGGCGGTCGCCGGTCAGCCGGTAGAGCGCGGCCTGGTTCTCCGCGGTCTCGAGCGTCAGCATCCGCGGCTCGCCACGCTCGGCCGTCGCGGCCTTCCCCGGCCCTCGGTCGCCGCCGAACCCGCCGGAGCCGGGTGCGAAGATCGACCACGTGGCGGCGAATTGACGGCACTCGACGACGACCTCGAAGACCGCGGCGGAGCCCTTGTCCCACACCGCCCCGACGCGTGCGGACAGCGTCAGCTCGCCCGAGCGCGGCAGCGGCTCGTGCACCTCGAGCGTCTGCGATCCGTGCACCGAACGGGCGTCGAAGGCGCCGGCCTCGGCGAGGATGTCCGGCGCCCACTGCGCGAGGGTCAGACCGAAGGTGGGCAGCACGCGCAGCCGGTCCTCGAAGACGAGGTCGAGCCGGCCGGGTCTCGCCCCGACCGCGAGCGCGTAGAGGATCGCGTCGCGCTCGGTGTACGCGACGGTCCGCTCGCCGAGCGCGCGGCCCGCCCAGGCGCCCGCGGAGACGGGGATCCCGCTCATGCGCCGTACACCGGCTCGGGCGTCGCCGACGCGGCGAGGAGCTCGCGCAGCTTCGGCCCGGCCTCGGCGGCGTCCCACCTGCGCCCGAGGTCGAGCGCCGGCCCGTGCCGCCACCCCTCCTCGACGGTCACCTGGCCGCCCTCGATCTCGATGACGCGGCCGGTGACTCCGGCGGACTCCGCGCTCGCGAGCCACGCGACGATCGGGGAGACGTTCGCCGGATCCATCCGGTCGAATCCGGTCTCGGGCGCGGCCATCGCCTCGGCGAAGGCGCCCTCCGTCATGCGGGTGCGGGCCGACGGCGCGATGGCGTTGACGGCCACCCCGTAACGGGCGAGCTCGTGCGCGGCGACGAGCGTGAGAGATGCGATGCCGCCCTTGGCCGCGGAGTATGCAGCCTGACCGACGCTGCCCTGGAGGCCCGCGCCGGACGACGTGTTGATGACGCGCGCGTCGGGGGTGCGCCCCTCCTTCGCCTCGGCGCGCCAGTACGCGCTCGCGTGCCGGAGCGGCGCGAAGTGACCCTTCAGGTGGACGCGGATGACGGCATCCCACTCGTCCTCCTCCGCGTTCACGAGCATGCGATCGCGCACGAAACCGGCGTTGTTGACGAGGACGTCGAGCCGCCCGAACGTCTCGATCGCCTGGTCGACGAGCGTCTTCGCCTGCGCGAAGTCGGCGATGTCGGCGCCGTTGGCGACCGCCTCCCCGCCGAAGCCGCGGATGATGTCGACGACATCCTGCGCGGGTCCGGTCGAGATGCCGTCGCCGCTCAGCGTGGTGCCGAGGTCGTTGACGACGACCTTCGCGCCCTGTCGGGCGAGCTCCAGCGCATGCTCGCGCCCCAGTCCCCGGCCGGCGCCCGTCACGATCGCGACGCGGCCTTCACAGATTCCCGCCAAAGCTCTCTCCCTCGAGTCCGTGGTCCCAGTCTGGGCGCTCATGCGCCGCGCTTCCCACCGTACCAAGCAACTGTTAGTTTGGTGCACGATCCACGGAACTCGCAAGGAGGCGAGGATGGCGACGCACGAACCGACAGACCACCCAGGCGCGGGGGCATCCGCTCCTCTCACGGTCGTGACGGGGGCGAGCACCGGCATCGGCCGCGCCGTCGCCCTCCGCCAGGCGAGGGCCGGCGACCGCGTACGCGCGATCGTGCGGGACCCGGCCGCCTGCGGCCGGCTGCGCGATGAGGCCGCCACGGAGGGGCTCGACCTGACCCTCGTCGCCGCGGACCTCACGGATGAGGGCGCCTCGGCGGCGGCCTTCGCCGGCATCCTCTCCGCGGACGGCCCGGTGGACCGCCTCGTCTGCAACGCGGGACGCTTCGTCGGCGCACCCCTTGAAGACCTCGCCCTCGACGAGATCCGCGCGGTCTTCGAGATCAACTACTTCGGCGCCCTGCGGGCGATCCAGGCGGTCCTCCCCGGGATGCGCGCCCGCCGGCGCGGGACGATCGTCGCGCTCAGCTCGCAGTCCGCCCCGGTGGTGCTGCCGACGTGGTCGGCGTACTCGGCATCCAAGCGCGCACTCGAAGCGAGCCTCGAAGCCCTCGCGATGGAGACGGCCGAGCTCGGCATCCGCGTCGCGATCGTGCAGCCCGGCAGCACGCGCACGGCCATGCGGGAGAAGATCACGCCGCGCCTCACGATCCCGGACTACGACGCGATGCAGGCGCGGTATCGCGCCGCGGTGGAGGCGGATCGCGAGACCGGGATGGTGCCGGACGACGTCGCCACGGTCGTGGCATCCGTGCTGGACGATCCGGACGCGCCCCTGCGCACGGCCGTCGGCGTCGACGCGCACCGCAACCTCGCGCGGCGCCGCAGCCTCGACGATGCGGCGTGGGTGCGGATGTTCGCCTCGGGGTCGACCGAGGACGTGCGGGACCGCTGGCTGCGGAGTGGATGACGAACCAACCAAGCAGATGCTAGGGTGAACCAAGCAAACGTTAGGTAAAGGAGCTTCGCATGACCGTGAGCTCGTCGATGCACCACAAGGGCGTGCGCGTCGTCACGATGGACTACCCGCCGGTCAACGCACTGCCGGTCGCCGGCTGGTACGCCGTCGCGGACGCCATGCTGGACGCGACGCGCGACCCCGAGACCAGGGTCGTGGTGCTGCGCGCGGAGGGCCGCGGCTTCAACGCCGGCGTCGACATCAAGGAGATGCAGAACTCCACCGGGTTCGACGCCCTCATCGGCGCGAACCGCGGCTGCTTCGCCGCCTTCAAGGCCATCTACGAGTGCGCCGTGCCCGTGATCTCCGCCGTGAACGGCTTCTGCCTCGGCGGCGGGGTCGGCCTCGTCGGCAACAGCGACGTCATCGTCGCCTCCGACGATGCGTACTTCGGCGTGCCGGAGGTCGACCGAGGGGCGCTTGGAGCCGCGACGCACCTCGCCCGCCTCGTGCCGCAGCACCTCATGCGGACCCTCTACTACACGAGCACGACGGTGCCGGCGACACGTCTGGCCGAGCTCGGCACAGTGCACCGCGTCGTCCCGCGCGCCGAGCTCGATGACGTCGCGCTCGCGGTCGCCGACGAGGTCGCCGCGAAGGACCCGCGCGTCATCCGCGCCGCGAAGGAGGCGCTCAACGGCATCGACCCGATCGATGTCAACCGCAGCTACCGGTTCGAGCAGGGCTTCACGTTCGAGCTCAACCTGGCCGGGGTCGCCGACGAGCACCGCGACGCGTTCGTCGAGACCGGCGGCAACCTCGACACCTGACCCCGACATGACGGACAAGCTCATCTCCTCCGCCGCGGTGGAGGAACTCCTCCGCGACGGGATGACCATCGGCATCGGCGGGTGGGGCTCCCGGCGCAAGCCGATGTCGCTCGTGCGCGCCGTCGTGCGCTCCGGGGTGCAGGACCTTACGGTGGTGAGCTTCGGCGGGCCGGATGTCGGCATCCTGTGCGCGACCGGACAGGCCGCCCGTGTGATCCACGGATTCGTGTCGCTCGACACGATCGCGATCGATCCGCACTTCGCCGCCCGCCGACAGGCGGGCACGGTGGAGAACGTCGAGTACGACGAGGCGATGCTCGTCGCCGGCCTTCGGGCCGCGGGCCGGCGGCTGCCGTTCGAGGCGATCCGCAGTGGTCTCGGCTCCGACGCCGTGACCCGCAACCCGCGCCTGCGGACGGTCCGCTCGCCGTACGACGACGGCGAGGAACTGCTGGCGATGCCTGCCGTGCCGCTCGACCTCGCGCTCCTGCACCTCGACCGGGCCGACGAGAGCGGCAACGCGCAGTGTCTCGGCACGGACCCCTACTTCGATGACCTCTTCGCGCTCGCCGCCGAACGCACGGTCGTCAGCGCCGAGGAGATCGTGCCGGCCGGAGCGTTCGCCGACGCCGTCCCGTCCTCGCTGCTGCTGAACCGCACGATGGTCGACCACGTCGTGGCCGCACCGGGCGGTGCGCATTTCACGGCGTGCTCCCCCGGGTATCCGCGGGATGAGGAGTTCCAGCGCCGGTATGCGGCATCCGCCGCCGATCCGGCTGCCTGGCGCGACTTCTACGACCGCTTCGTCGCAGTGACCGACGACGAGTATCGCGCGGCGATCGAGGGGATCGAGCGATGACGGCGGATGCGACGCGCGCCGAGGTCGCGATCGCCGCGTGCAGCGATCTCTTCCGCGGCGACGGCGAGATCCTTGCGAGCCCGACAGGGACCATCGCCGCCATCGGTGCGCGCCTGGCCCGGCTGACGCACGCGCCGCAGCTGCTGCTGAGCGACGGCGAGGCCACCCTCTACGCGGACACCCCTGCGATCGACGAGCCGTTCCGCGTCCCCGAGGGGTCACTGCCGTACCGGGCGCTGTTCGACCTCATGGCGCGCGGCCAACGGCACGTCGTCATGGGCGCCGCGCAGCTCGACCGGTACGGCAACCAGAACCTGTCGGCCATCGGCGACCGCGATCGGCCGACCAGGCAGCTCCTCGGCGCGCGGGCCGCATCCACCAACACGCTCAACCACACGACGAGCTACTGGATCGCCCGGCACTCGACGCGCGTCTTCGTCGAGAGCGTCGACGTCGTCACGGGCCTCGGCCGCGCGCGGGCGGAAGCGCTCGGCGCGGCCGGACGATTCCACGACGTGCGCCGCATCGTGACGAACCTCGCCGTCCTCGACCTGTCCGGCCCGGGTGGGACGATGGCCGTGGCGAGCATCCATCCGGGTGTCAGCGCTTCCGACGTCCAGTCGGCCACCGGATTCGACCTGGACATCCCGGCCGGCATCCCCACCACCCGGATCCCCACCGACGAGGAGCTGCACCTGATCCGCACGCTGCTCGACCCGCGCGCCCGACGCGAGAAAGAGGTGCCGTCGTCATGACCACCCCGCCGATGCTCCGCACGCCGCTCACCGAGCTGACCGGCGTCGACCACCCCATCGTCCAGACCGGCATGGGCTGGGTCGCCGGCCCCCGGCTCGTCACCGCGACCGCGAAGGCCGGGGCGCTCGGCATCCTCGCCTCCGCCACGATGACGCTCGACGAGCTCGAGAAGGCGATCATCGAGGTGAAGTCGCGCACGGACCGCCCGTTCGGCGTCAACCTCCGCGCCGACGCCGGCGATGCGGTGGCCCGCGCCGACCTCCTCATCCGGCACGACGTCAAGGTCGCGTCCTTCGCGCTCGCCCCGAAGCAGGAGCTCATCGCGAAGCTCAAGGAGCACGACATCGTCGTGATCCCGTCGATCGGCGCCGCCCGGCACGCGGAGAAGGTGGCCGCGTGGGGAGCCGACGCCGTCATGATCCAGGGCGGCGAGGGCGGCGGCCATACCGGCGCTGTTCCGACGACGCTGCTGCTTCCCTCGGTCGTCTCGGCCGTTGACATCCCCGTCATCGCCGCGGGCGGTTTCTTCGACGGGCGCGGGCTCGCCGCCGCCCTCTCGTACGGCGCCGTGGGCATCGGCATGGGTACCCGGTTCCTCCTCACGAGCGACAGCGCCGTCCCGGAGCAGATCAAGCAGCGCTACCTCGGCTTCGGCCTCGACGGCACGGTCGTGACGACGCGCGCCGACGGGATGCCGCACCGGCTCCTGCGCACCGAGTACGTCGAGCAGCTGGAGCACACGGGGCGCGTGCGCACCCTCATCCCGAACCTGCGGCGCGCCCTCGAATTCCGCAAGATGAGCGGGCTGAGCTGGCCGGCCTACCTCAAGGACGGCCTCGCGATGCGCAAGGCGTCCGGCCGCACGCTCGCGCAGATGAGCCAGGCGGCGAACACACCGATCCTGCTCAAGGCCGGACTTGTGGAGGGCGATACCAAAGCCGGGATGCTGGCCTCCGGCCAGGTCGTCGGAGTGATCGACGACCTCCCGAGCTGCGAGGAGCTCGTCGACCGCATCGTGCGCCAGGCCGTCGAGCGCCTGGATGCGGCGTCCGCCGCCGTCATCCGCTGACGCACCGGCTGGGCTCGCTCACAGACGTTGACTTGCCTTAGAAGTACGCGACACGCCTGGCGTGTCGTACTTCTAGGGCAAGTCAACGGTCGGTGGGCGGCTGCGGCGGAATGCGGTGCGCCCATATGCGGAAGGGCCAACCCGCGGCCCGACCGGCCATTCGTCGTGTGCGGCTCCTACAGCCGCTCGATGATCGTCACGTTGGCGACGCCGCCGCCCTCGCACATCGTCTGCAGGCCGTAGCGGCCGCCGGTGCGCTCGAGTTCGTTGAGCAGCGTCGTCATGAGCCGGGTGCCGGTGGCGCCGATCGGGTGCCCGAGGGCGATGCCGCCGCCGTTGACGTTGACCTTCGCGTGGTCGGCGCCGGTCTCCTTCATCCACGCGAGGACGACGGAGGCGAACGCCTCGTTCACCTCGAAGAGGTCGATGTCGTCGATCGTCATGCCGGCGCGCTCGAGGGCGTAGGCCGTCGCGGGGATGGGGGCCGTCAGCATCCAGACCGGGTCCGCGGCGCGCACCGAGATGTGGTGGATGCGCGCGCGAGGCGTGAGACCGTGGTCGGCGACCGCCCGCTCGGAGGCGACGAGCACGGCGCTCGAGGCGTCGGAGATCTGCGAGGCGACGGCAGCGGTGATGCGCCCGCCCTCGACGAGCGTCGCGAGTGCGGCCATCTTCTCGAGCGAGGTGTCGCGGCGCGGGCCCTGGTCGACCGAGAGCCCGGCGAGCGGGGCGATCTGCGACGTGAAGCGCCCCTCGTCGGTCGCCGTGATCGCGCGGCGGTGGCTCTCGTAGGCGAAGGCCTCCATCTCCTCACGGGAGATGTCCCAGTGCTCGGCGATCATCTCGGCCGCGCGGAACTGGGAGACCTCCTGGTCGCCGTAGCGCGCCTGCCACCCCTCCGACTCCGCGAACGGCGTCGTGAAGCCGAACTGTGCGCCCACGTTCATCGCCGACGAGATGGGGATGGCCGACATGTTCTGCAGGCCGCCGGCGACGACCAGGTCGTTCGTGCCGCTCATGACGGCCTGGGCCGCGAAGTGCACCGACTGCTGGCTCGACCCGCACTGGCGGTCGATGGTGACGCCGGGCACGTGCTCGGGAAGGCCCGCTGCCAGCCACGCGGTGCGGGCGACATTGCCGGCCTGCGATCCGATCGTGTCGGTGCAGCCCATGATGACGTCGTCGACGGCGGCGGGATCGATGCCGGTGCGCTCCACGAGCGACCGGATGGCGTGCGCGCCGAGATCGGCGGAGTGGATGCCGGCGAGCGCGCCGCCGCGCTTGCCCACGGGACTGCGGACGGCATCGACGATGTAGGCGGTGGTCATGCGAGCTCCTTTCAGGAGTGCGTTCAGGCGTGCTGGCTGCTGACGGCGACGACCTCGCCGGTCATGTACGACGAGTAGGCGCTGGCGAGGAAGACCATGACGTTGGCGACCTCCCACGGTTCGGCGGCGCGGCCGAACGCCTCGCGGCTCTTGAGCTCCTCGAGGAGCTCGGGGCTCGTGACCTTCTCGAGGAAGGGATGCATCGCGAGGCTCGGCGAGACGGCGTTGACGCGGATGCCGTGCGGCGCGAGGTCCTTCGCCGCCGACCGGGTGAGGGCCATCACACCCGCCTTCGCCGCCGCGTAGTGGGCCTGGCCCTCCTGCGCGCGCCACCCGATGACGGACGCGTTGTTGACGATGACGCCGGGGTGCCCGGCATCCACCATCCGGCGTCCCGCCGCGCGGATGCAGCGGAACGTGCCGGTCAGTGTCACGTCGATGACCTTCCCCCACTGCTCGTCGGGCATCTCGAGGATCGAGGCGGTGCCGCCGAGGCCGGCGTTGTTGATCATGACGTCGATCGGACCGCCCTCCTCCCCGACGTCGAGCAGAGCCGCGACCTGCTCCTCGACCGTCACGTCGCACACGGCCGCGCGCACGCGGTCGGCGCCGAAGCGCTCGGCGAGCTCGGCGCGGCTCTGCTCGAGCCGGCCGGCGTGCGTGTCGCCGATGACGACGAGCGCGGCCCCCTCCTCGAGGCAGCGGACGGCCGCGGCGCTGCCGATGCCGGCTCCTGCAGCCGCGGTGATGACGATCCGCAGCCCGTCGAGGAGGCCGTGGCCGGCCACGTAGGCGGGGGCGGTGGATGCGGAGTTCGATGCGGTGCTCGACGTGGTGGTCATGAACGGGCCTCCCGGGGCAGGCCGAGCACGCGCTCGGCGATGACATTGCGCTGGATCTCGTCGGAGCCGCCGTAGATCGTGTCGGCCCGGCTGAAGAGGAAGAGGGACTGCAGGTCGTCGAGCTCGTACGGCTCCCCGACCGTGAGACCCGAGGGGCCGGCCGCATCCATCGCCAGCTCGCCCAGCGAGCGATGCCACTGCGACCAGAGGAGCTTCGCGACCGAGGCGTCGTATCCCTGGTCGCCGCCGAGCGTGCGCAGCGCGTGCAGGCGGATGACCTCGAGATCCATGTGCGCCCGGGTGATGCGGTCGCGCAATGCGGGGTCGTCGATGCGCCCGGTCTCACGCGCCTTCTCGATCACGCGGTCGAGCTCGCGGCGGAACCCGATCTGCTGCGCGAGCGTCGACACCCCTCGCTCGAAGCCGAGCGTGCCCATGGCGACCTTCCAGCCGCCGCCGATCTCGCCGACGACGAGATCCGCGTCGGTCGCCGCGCCGTCGAAGAACACCTCGTTGAACTCGCTCGTGCCGGTCAGCTGCAGGATGGGGCGCACGTCGACGCCTGCCTGGTCGAGCGGTACGAGCAGATACGACAGGCCGTCGTGGCGGCGAGCGCCCTCGCCGGTGCGCGCGACGACGAAGCACCACTGCGCGTGCTGGGCGAGCGAGGTCCACACCTTCTGCCCGTCGATGATCCAGCGCCCGTTCTGCAGACGCGCGCGCGTCGACACGGCGGCGAGGTCGGATCCGGCTCCCGGCTCGGAGTAGCCCTGGGCCCACAGCTCTTCGACCGCGACGATCTTCGGCAGGAACCGGGCCTGCTGCTCGGGCGTGCCGAAGGCGATGAGGGTCGGACCGAGGAGCTCTTCGCCGAGGTGGTTCACCCGGGCGGGCGCGCCCGAGCGCGCGTACTCCTCGTGGAAGATCACCTGCTGGGCGATGCTGAGCCCGCGGCCGCCGTGCTCGACGGGCCACGCGACGCACGTCCAGCCGGCGGCCGCCATGTGCCGGTTCCACCCGAGGCGCTCTTCGAAGGCCTCGTGCTCGCGCCCGGAACCGCCGAGGCCGCGGAGCGCGGCGAAGCGGCCGGTCAGGTTCTCCGTCAGCCACCCGCGGATCTCCGCGCGGAAGGCCTCGTCCTCCGCGGAGTAGGTCATGTCCACGTCATCGTCTCCTCGCCGTGCCGCCCTTGGTCATCGACTCTGCTTCTCGTATAGTATCAACAACCAAGCAATTGTTTGGTCAAGTGCTCACCGGCAGAATGCCGGGGCCCCGCGACCAGAGTTCAGAGAGGAGCTCGGGATGACCGCTGACATCGACGGCGTCGTCGAGTACGACGTGCGCGGGCCGGTGGCGTTCGTGCGCCTGAACCGCCCCGAATACCGCAACGCGCAGAACTCCCGCGTCACATACGCCCTCGACGCCGCCTTCACCGCCGCGGTGAACGACGACGCGGTCAAGGTCATCGTGCTCGCCGGCAACGGCGACCACTTCTGCGCCGGGCACGACATCGGCACCCCCGATCGCGACATCGACAAGAGCTTCGAACGCAAGGCCGTCATCTGGTGGGACCACGTCGGAGCCGAGGGCGTCGACTCGCGGTTCGCCCGCGAGTCGGAGGTCTACCTCGGCATGTGCCGACGGTGGCGCGAGATCCCGAAGCCCATGATCGCGATGGTCCAGGGCGCCTGCATCGCGGGCGGACTCATGCTCGCCTGGTCGTGCGACTTCATCGTGGCCTCCGACGACGCGTTCTTCCAGGATCCGGTCGTGCGGATGGGGATCCCCGGCGTCGAGTTCTTCGCCCACCCGTGGGTCACGAACCCCCGCGCGGCGAAGGAGATGCTCTACACGGGCGACCGGATGCCGGCGCAGCGCGCCTACGAGCTCGGGATGGTGAACCACGTGTTCCCGCGCGCGGACCTCGAGACCGAGACCGTCGCGCTCGCGGAGCGCATCGCGCAGATGCCGCGACTGGGCCTCGCCCTCACCAAGAAGGCCGTCAACCAGGCCGAGGATCTGCAGGGCCTGCGGGCCGGAATGGACTCGGTGTTCGGACTGCACCACGCCGCGCACGCCCACAACGCCGAAGTGCAGGGCGACTCGCTCGCCGGCGTCGGCATCCGATCGATCCGCGACGCGGGAGGACCGCAGTGAATCTCGACCTGACCCCCGAGCAGGAGGCGTTCGCGGCCGAGGCGCGCGCATGGCTCGCCGCGCACGTCCCCGACCCGCGCCTGCCGTCGATGGACACCGCGGAAGGCTTCGCCGCCCACCGGGCGTGGGAGGCCGAGCTCGCCGAGGGCGGCTGGTCCGTCGTGTCGTGGCCCGAGGAGTACGGCGGCCGCGCCGGCGGTCTCGTGGAGTGGGTGCTGTTCGAGGAGGAGTACTACCGCGCCGGCGCTCCGACCCGCGTCGCGCAGAACGGCATCTCCCTGCTCGCCCCGATCGTGTTCGAGCACGGCACCGACGAGCAGCGCGCGAAGTACCTCACCGACATGGCGAACGGCACGACCATCTGGGCGCAGGCCTGGTCGGAGCCGGGCGCCGGATCCGACCTCGCCGCGATCCGCAGCACGGCGCGGCGCGACGATGCGCGCGGCGGCTGGGTCCTCAACGGCCAGAAGATCTGGAGCTCGCGCGCCGTCTGGGCCGACCGCGGATTCGGCCTGTTCCGCTCCGACCCCGAGGCCGAGCGGCATCGCGGGCTCACCTACTTCCTGTTCCCGCTGGATGCGCCGGGCATCACCGTCCGCGCGATCGAGCAGCTCGACGGTGGCACGGGTTTCGCCGAGATCTTCTTCGACGACGTGTTCGTCCCCGACGACGACGTCCTGGGTGCGCCGGGCGACGGATGGCGCGTCGCGATGAGCACCGCGGGCAACGAGCGCGGGCTCTCGCTGCGCTCTCCCGGACGGTTCCTCGCGGCGGCCGACCGGCTCGCAGAGCTGTGGCTCGAGGACGACCCCAGCGACCCTGGCGCCGCCGACTCGGTGGCGGACGCGTGGATCGGCGCCGAGGCCTACCGCCTCTTCACGTGGAATACCGTGAGCCGGATGCTCGAGGGTGCCGACGTCGGAGCGGAGGGCAGCATGAACAAGCTCTTCTGGTCGCAGCTGGACCTCCACATCCAGGAGACCGGACTCCGCCTGCTCGGCCCTCTCGCCGAACTGCGCGGGCCGGAGGCCGTCGACGACGGCCGCTGGGCCGACGACTACCTGTTCGCCCTCGCCGGGCCCATCTATGCCGGCACGAACGAGATCCAGCGCAATATCGTGGCGGAGCGGATCCTCGGACTCCCGCGCGGCGACCGAAGGAGGGCATGATGCGCTTTCTCCCCACCGACGAGCAGCTCGCCTTCGCGGAGGCCGTCGACGAGATCGTCGACGGGCACGGCGGCACCGACATCCCCCAGGCGTGGGCGGCGGGCGACACCGCCCCCGGTCTCGAGCTGTGGCGGCAGTTCGCCGAGCTCGGTCTCGGCGGGCTCCGGCTCCCCGAGGAGGACGGCGGTCTCGGCGGCAGCGCCGTCGACCTCGTCGTCGTCTTCGAGCGGCTCGGCTACCACGCCGTGCCCGGCCCGTACCTGGAGAGCCTGGCGCTACTGCCGCGTCTCGTCGACGCGTCGACGCGCGCCGAGCTCGCCGGCGGCGCGGTCGCGACGGCCTGCGTCGAGCGCGTCGCACCGTTCGCGCTGGATGCCGATGCCGCAGCCCTGCGGTTCGCGATCGACGACGAGGGCATCGCGCCGGCGGCGGCCGGGGCATCCATCGCCTCCCTTGCGCGGGTCCGACGCCTGAACGCCCTGACGCCCGGCGCACGCACGCCACTCGACCGCGAGACTCTCAGCGGCGCCCTCGACGAGGCGTCCCTCGCCGCGGCCGCCCAGCTGGTGGGGGCCGGCGAGCGACTCCTCCACGAGGCGGTCGAATACGCGAAGATCCGTGAGCAGTTCGGGCAGCAGGTCGGCGCCTACCAAGCCCTGAAGCACCAGCTCGCCGACGTCCGCGTCGCGCTGAGCTTCGCGCGCCCGCTCGTGCATGCCGCCGCGCTCGCCCTCGACGGCCCCACGCGGGCGCGCGACGTGTCGGCGGCCAAGGTCGCCGCGGGTGCGGCCGCCCGGCGCGCCGCACGGACGGCTTTGCAGGTCCATGGTGCGATCGGCTACACCGCCGAGCACCCGGTCGGCCTCTGGATCGCTCTCGCCCCGGCGCTCGATGCCGCGTGGGGCACGCCCACCTTCCACCGCGCGCGCGTCTCCCGCGCGCTCGCCCGAGTCTGACGGGAGCAGCCGTGCAGTTCGACCTCAGCGAGGAGCAGCAAGAGCTCGTCTCGATGATGCGCGCCCTCTTGCAGCAGCGCTCCGGAAGCACAGCCGTGCGCGCCGCGATGACGAGCGACTCCGGATACGACGCGGAGCTGTGGCGCGTGCTGTGCGAGGAGATCGGCGCCGCCTCGCTCGCGATCCCGGAGGAGTACGGCGGGGCAGGCTTCACGTCGGCCGAGACGCACCTCGTCCTGGAGGAGCTCGGCTACGCGTTGACGCCCTCGCCGTTCTTCGGGTCGGCGGTCCTCGCCGCCCAGGCGCTCCTCCTCTCGGGCGATGCGGACGCGTGCGAGCGCCTGCTGCCCGGCATCGCCGACGGTTCGCAGATCGCGGCTCTCGCCTGGGCGGACGCAGCCGGGAACTGGGCGCCGGGATCCGTCGACGTGACCGCGACGCGAGCCGGCGACGCGTGGGCGCTCGACGGCGAGACTCCGCTCGTGCTCTTCGGCGGGATCGCGGACGTCGTCGTCGCGATCGCCCGGACGGATGTCGGGCCCGCGCTGTTCGAGGTGACCGACGTCGACGCCGTGGAGCGCATCGCGACGCCGGCGCTCGATCCGACCCAGCGCTTCGCGACGCTGGGCTTCGCCGGGGTTCCGGCGAAGATGCTCGCCGCGGGCTCCGACGCGCGGCTGGACGTCCTGCGCGACCGAGCGCTCACCGCGATCACCGCGTTGCAGGTCGGCGCGGCCGCACGCGGCCTCGACATGACCGTCGCCTACGCCGGCCAGCGGGTGCAGTTCGGCCGGACGATCGGGTCGTTCCAGGCGCTGAAGCACCGGATGGCGGACATGCACGTCGAGCTGGAGACGGCGCGGACCGCCTCGCGCGCCGCCGCATGGGCCGCGGCCCACGACGCCCCCGAGCTCGTCGAGCTCGCTCCGCTTGCGAAGGCGCGGTGCTCGGACGCGCTGAACCGCATCGCGGGCGAGACGATCCAGCTGCACGGCGGGATCGCCATCACGTGGGAGCACGACGCACACCTCGTGTTCAAGCGCGCGCACGCCACCGCCCAGCTCCTCGGCGACGCCGACGCGCAGCGCCGCCGCATCCAGTCCTCCCTCGGGCTGTGATCGGAGGCGACCCGCGCGCGGCGATGCGCCCGCGGCCGTCAGCGACGCGTCTCGTGCAGCGGCTTCGCCACGCCGGCGCCCGTCGACACCCGCCGGCGGTCGGCCTCCACCGCGGTCAGCGGCGTCACCTGCCGGAGGGTCTCGCGGCTGCGGCGCGCCAGGTCGCGGTAGACCTCGACGCCGTTGCGCTTCCAGGCGCGGGTCTCCTCATCGAGCTCCTTGATCACCCGCGCGGGGCTGCCGAGGACGAGCACGCCGGGCGGGATGACGGTCCCCGCCGTCACGACCGCACCCGCGCCGACGAGGGCGTCCTCGCCGACCTCCGCGCCGTCGAGGATCGTCGCGCCGATGCCGATCAGGGCGTAGGACCGGATGATGCAGCCGTGCAGCACGGCGCCGTGGCCGACGTGGCTCGACGGCTCGAGGATGGCGTCCGCGCCCGGGAAGGCGTGGATGACGCACGAGTCCTGGACGTTCGATCCCTCGCCGACCGTGATGCGGCCGAAGTCGCCGCGCAGGCTCGCGAAGGGGCCGATGTAGCAGTCCGCACCGATCACGACGTCGCCGATGAGCGACGCCGTGTCGTGCACGAACGCATCGGGATGCACGACGGGGACGACCCCGTCGATCTCGTAGGCGGGCATCAGGACACCTGTCCGCCGTCGATGACGAACTCATGACCCGTGCAGTAGCTGCTCGCATCGCTGGCGAGGAACGCGACGAGGCGCGACACCTCTTCGGGGCGCGCGGCGCGCGGGATGGGGATCGTCGAGATGAACCCCGTGCCCTGTCGGGTCTCCTCGGTGATCATCGGGGTGTCGACCGCTCCCGGGCAGATGGTGTTGACGCGGATGCCGTACGGCCCGAACTCGCGGGCGGCGGAGCGGGATGCGCCGATGAGCCCCCATTTCGACGCCGAGTACGGCACGCGGTCCGCGTAGCCCGCGAGCCCCGCGGTCGACGAGATGTTCACGATCGAGCCGCCGCGGTCGCGCAGGAGCGGCAGCATCGCCTGCATCCCGAGCATCGGACCGATCAGGTTGACGTCGAGCGTCCGCCGGATCGTCCCCTCGTCCACGGATTCGAGCGGCCCGGTCGGGCTCACGCCGGCGTTGTTGACGAGCACATCGACGTGCCCATACGTGTCGCGTGCGAGGTCGGCGACGGCCGCCCAGCCGGCCGGGGAGGTCACGTCGTGGCCGGTGCCGACGGCGTCGCCGAGCTCCGCGACGAGAGCCTCCACACCCGCCTCATCGCGGTCGGTCAGCACGAGCCGCGCGCCGAGGTCGTGCAGCAGCCGCGCATGGGCGCGACCCTGCCCGCCGGCGGCGCCGGTCAGCACCACGACCTTGCCTTCGAGATCGATCACCGGGGCGGTCATCCTGTCCTCATTCCAGTCCAGCGCACACGGAGAAGCCCATGCCACGCATCCATCACATCGGTCTCACCGTCGGCGACACCGCCGCGGCGATCACGTTCTACAGCGCCCTCACCGCGGGCGAGGTCATCGGCCCGCTCGAGAAGCGCGGCCCCGCCGTCGAGGCGGCCGTCGGCTACCCGGGTGTCGTGATCCTGCAGACGTTCCTGACGCTGCCCGACGGCGACGCGGTGATCGAGCTCGTCGAGTACCGCGGCGGGTCGGGCGCGCGCATCGTGCCGGACAACGGCTCGGCGGGGTCGGCGCACGTCGCGATCACGGTGGACGACATGGATGCCGCGCTCGCGCGGGTGACGTCGCTCGGATACCGGGCGATGTCCACGCCCATGACGGCGACCGCGGGCCCCCTCGACGGATGGGGCTACGTGTACGTCATCGGCCCCGACGACGTGCGCGTGGAGCTGCTCGAGCCGCCCCGCTGACGCGTCGCGGGTCACTTGCCCACCGCGGTCCATCCTCCGTCGACCGCGAGGCACTGGCCTGTGACGAAGGACGCCTCGTCCAGCAGCATCCGGATCATCCCGGCTGTTTCGTCAGGCCGCGCCATGCGGCCGAGCGGCGTGCGCGCCGTGACGGCGCTCGCGTCGTAGCCGCGATCGATCATGTCCTGCACCATCGGGGTGAGCGTGTGGCCCGGCGCGACCGCGTTGACGCGCACGCCGAGCGGCGCCCATTCGATCGCGAGGTTCTCGGTCAGCTGGCGCACGGCCGCCTTCGCGGGCCCGTAGTCGATCTGGTTCGCCCATCCGCGGTACGCCGTGGTGGACGACACGAGGACGATGGATGCCGGCTCGCCCTCTAGGCGCCGCACCACCTCCCGGCAGACGGCGAAGGCTCCGACGACGTGGATGTCGTACAGCCGCCGGAGAGCGGCGAGGTCGATGTCGAGCGCCGGGGCGTAGGCGCCGCGGATGCCGTGGCACGCGACGACGCCCGTGATCCGTCCCGCGCGCGCCTCGGCGCGGGACACGGCGTCGACGACCTGCTGCTCATCGGTGACGTCGACGCGCTCGTATCCGACGTCGCCGTCGGCGGCTCCGACCGGCGCGAGGTCGAACACCGTCACGCGATGGCCGTGGGCGACGAGGTCGGCGACCACGGCGGCGCCGATGCCGCTGGATCCGCCGGTGACGATCGTGTGCGAGCGGGTGTCGGTCATCGGTCCTCCTCCGTGGGGCGCCGCCGGTTTCCGCGCACCCTCGAGCGATGCCATGCTAGCCTGTAAACCAAACAAGCGCTAGGTTTAGACCGGCGCGAGAACCCGCGTGTTCGCGAAGGCGCGAGAAGGAGCACGGATGCCGGACAAGCTGATGACGATCGATGAGGCGGTCGCCCAGGTCGAGAGCGGGATGACGATAGGCATCGGCGGATGGGGTTCCCGCCGCAAGCCGATGGCCCTCGTCCGGGCGCTCCTGCGCACTGACGCGCGCGACCTCACCGTCGTCGCGTTCGGCGGACCGGATGTGGGGCTCCTCGCGGCGGCAGGACGCATCCGCCGCCTCGTCTACGGCTTCGTCTCCCTCGACAGCATCCCGCTCGATCCGCTGTTCACCCAGGCGCGCGAGCGCGGGGAGCTCGAGATCGAGGAGTACGACGAGGGCATGTTCGTCGCCGGCCTGCGCGCGGCCGCGCAGCGCCTCGACTTCCTCCCCACGCGGGCGGGGCTCGGCTCCGACGTGCTGCCCGCGAACCCGCGGCTGAAGACCGTGGCGTCGCCCTACAGCGACGACGAGTACGTGGCGATGCCCGCGCTCCCCCTCGATCTGGCCCTCGTGCACATGAACCGCGCGGACGCGGCCGGGAACGCGCAGTTCCTCGGCCCCGACCCGTACTTCGACGACCTCTTCGCCATGGCCGCGCAGCGCACGATCGTCTCGACCGAGAAGGTCGTGTCGACCGGGAGCCTGCTGGACGAGGCGTCCTTCCACACGCTCCTGTTCAGCCGCATGTACGTGCACGGAGTGGTCGAGACGCCCCGGGGCGCGCACTTCACCACGTGCGAGCCGGACTACGGCCGCGACGAGGCCTTCCAGCGCCACTACGCGACCGCGGCGAAGGATGCGGATGCCTGGGCCGGCTTCAGCGGGACGTTCCTCGGCGGCGACGAGGCCGCCTATCACGAGGCCGTCGCGCGCTTCCACATCACCGAGGGGGAATCATGACCAGCGACGTCACCCGCGCAGAGATCTGCATCGCCGCGTGCGCCGACAACTACCGCGAGTCGGGAGAGGTGCTCGCCCACGCGGTCGGCATCGTGCCGACGCTCGGCGCGCGCCTCGCCAAGCGCACGTCGGCGCCGGACATCGTGCTGTCCGACGGCGAGGCGTTCTTCATGTCGGAGCTCCCGCCGCTCGGCACCTCGGATGCGGCCGGGGTCGTCGAGGGCTGGGCGCCGTTCCGCCGCATCTTCGACATCGTCGCGACGGGTCGCCGCCAGAGCATCATGGGCGCGAGCCAGATCGACCGCTACGGCAACCAGAACATCTCGCTCATCGGCGACTGGGCGCGTCCGAAGCGCCAGCTCATCGGCGTGCGCGGGGCCCCGGGCAACACCGCGAACCACCGCGTCGACTACTGGATCGCGAAGCACTCCGCCCGCATCTTCGTCGACTCCGTGGACATGGTGTCGGGCGTCGGCAACGACCGTGCGAAGGCTGCGGGGGCCGCGATGCGGTTCCATCACCTCGGCGTGATCGTCACGAACCTCGCGGTGTTCGACTACGACGTCGAGGGACGGGTCCGCGTGCGCTCCATCCACCCCGGCGTGACGCCCGAGGAGGTGCGGGAGAACACCGGGTTCGACATCGACACCGACGGCGTCCCCGCGACGCGTCTTCCGGATGCGGAGGAGCTGCGCCTCATCCGCGAGGAACTCGATCCGCGCGGCATCCGCTCCCGTGAAGTGCCGGCCTGAGGCCGGCACCCGGAGAGCTACTCGGCGAGGAGGCCGTTGTGGAAGAGGTCGAGGTAGTGGCGGCTCACGCTCGCGGCGGTGTGGCGACCGCCCGGGCGGAACCACCGCACCGTCGACCACAGCGAGTCGCGGAGGAACCGGTACGCGATGCCGGCATCCATCGACTGGCGGAACGCACCCGACTTCTGACCGCCGCGGATGACCTCGAGCCAGATCGCCTCGATGCGCGCCGACTTCTCGTGCAGGAACTCGAAGCCGGTCTGCGTCGCGAGGAAGGCCGACTCGTTCTGGTACAGGCCGACGGCATCCGGCTCGCGCTCGATCGTGAGGAACGCATGCTCGACGAGCGCGTCGAACGTGTCGCGCGGGCTGCCGCCGGCGGCGAGGATCTCCTCGAAGCGCGCCAGCAGGCCGTCCATGAAACTGCGCAGGATCTCCTCGAGGATCGCTTCCTTCGAGGAGAAGTGGTGGTAGAGACTTCCGGAGAGGATGCCGGCCTCGTCGGCGATATCGCGGACGGTCGTGGCCGAGTAGCCCTGGGATGCGATGAGCCGCGCCGCGATGGCCAGGATCTGCGTCCGGCGCTCGGAGCTCTGGTCCGCGCGCTCCGCCCTCGTGTTCATTGCCATCCGGCTGGCCTCCGTGTCAGTTGGTCAAGCGTTTGTTCAACTTGATGCGTTCATATGCTACGCCCACAATCAATACCCGGAAAAGCCCACACCGACGTGAAGGAACCCCGATGATCCGATACTCGACGGCCGAGACCCTGCCCGCCCTGCTGGCCGACATGAGCAGCCTCGGCGACCACCCGGCGGTCGTGGACGGCGACGAGCGCGTCGGATACCGCGAGCTCGAGACCCGCGTCCACGAGGCGAGCCGCGCGTACCTCGCCGCGGGCGTCCGGCGCGGCGACCGCGTCGCCGTCTGGGCGCCGAACCGGCTCGGGTTCATCCTGGCGATGCTCGGCGCCGAGGCGATCGGCGCCGCCGTCGTGCCGCTGAACACCCGCTACACGGGGCATGAGGCCGCCGGCATCCTGGCCCGCTCGCGCGCCTGTGTGCTCGTGCTCGCCGACGGCTTCCTCGACCGCTCCTTCTCCCGCATGCTGTGCGATGCGGCCGCCGAGCTCGAGGACGCCGACGGCGCGGGCGAGGGTGGCGCGGTGCCCGGGCTCCCGCACCTGCGACTCCTCGTCGGGCTGGACTCCCGCCCGGTCGGCGACGCCGCCCTCGACTGGGAGTCGTTCCTCGCGACCGGGCGGTCGGTCGACGACGCGACCCTGGCCTCGGCGCTCGGCGCCGTCGATCGCGACGACGTGATCGACATCCTCTACACGTCCGGGACGACGGGCGTGCCCAAGGGCGTCATGAGCGCGCACCGGCAGACGCTGGGCGTCGCCCGCGCCTGGGCGAAGGGCGCAGAGCTGTCGACGGAAGACCGCTACGCGATCGTCAACCCGTTCTTCCACGGCTTCGGCTACAAGGCCGGCATGATCGCCGCGCTCGTGGCCGGCTCGACGATCTACCCGCTGCCGGTGCTCGACGCCGACGCTCTGCTCGAGCTCATCCAGCGCGAGCGCATCACGGTGCTCCCCGGTGTGCCCACGATCTTCACGACCCTCATCGACCACCCGCGTCTCAAGGAGTACGACCTCTCGTCGCTGCGCTTCTCG
Source organism: Microbacterium candidum (assembly GCF_030315975.1). Classification (GTDB taxonomy): domain Bacteria; phylum Actinomycetota; class Actinomycetes; order Actinomycetales; family Microbacteriaceae; genus Microbacterium; species Microbacterium candidum. The sequence continues at coordinate 402,681 of NZ_JASXSZ010000002.1, forward strand.
ATCGCCGGTGCGACGGCGGCGCCCGCGACGCTGTTCCGCGACATGGTCGGGATCCTCGGCTTCCAGCGGGTCGCGCAGGCCTATGGCCTGACCGAGTGCGTCGTGGCGACCATGTCGCGACAGGGCGAATCGCTGGACCACGCGCAGCAGACGACGGGGCCGGCGATCGAGGGGATGGAGATCCGCGTCGTCGACGAGGAGGGGAACGACGTCCCGACCGGCTCGGACGGGGAGATCCTGCTCCGCGGCGAGCAGGTCATGCTGGGCTACTTCGAGGATCCGGAGGCCACGAGCGCCGTCATCGACGAGGACGGCTGGTTCCACACCGGCGACATCGGCCAGCTCGACGAGCACGGATGCCTCAAGATCACCGATCGCCTCAAGGACATGTTCATCGTCGGCGGCTTCAACGTGTACCCCGCCGAGGTCGAGAACGTCCTCCGCAAGCACCCGGCTGTGAACGAGTCGGCCGTCATCGGCGTGCCTGACCGGCGCCTCGGGACGGTGGGGCGCGCCTACGTCGCGCTGCTGAGCGACCTCGACCACCGGCCCGACGCGGCCGAGCTCACCGCGTTCTGCCGCGAGCGCCTCGCGAACTTCAAGGTGCCGCACGACTTCGTGTTCGTCGACGACTTCCCCCGCAACGCGACGGGCAAGATCCTGAAGACGGAGCTCCGCGTCGCCTGACGGGCCTCGGACCCAGCGGGCGCCCTGCCGACGCAGGGCGCCCTTCGCGTATCAGGCGCCCTGCGTGGCGATGCGGAACGTCTCGCGCATGTCGGCGATCCAGGCATCCGGGTTCTCCCACGCGGCGAAGTGTCCGCCGTGCTCGTGCCCCCGGACGTTCACCAGGTTGTACCAGCGGGCGCTGCGGTCGCTCGGGCTGCGCTGGGCGGATGCGCTGATGTACGCCTCGGCGCGCTGCTGCGCGGTGACACCGGGAGGATTCTCGAAGCCGAGGAAGGTGATGCCGGTCGGCGGCTCGATCTGCGGGATGCGGTCGTGGTCCGGCCGCCACGGGTACATGGCGGAGTTCGCATACGTCCGGATGCTGGTGCCGATCGTGTTCGTGAGCCAGAACATCGTGACGGTGCCGAGCAGCTCGTCCTTCGAGAAGACCGATTCGAGGTCCCCGTCGTGATCGACCCAGAGCTGGCTGCGCCGCACGAGCCACGCGAGCAGCCCGACGGGCGAGTCCGACAGTCCATAGGTCAACGTCTGCGAGTCGAGCATGTGGACGGCGATGTGGGCGACGAACTTCCGCATGTACTTCTGCAGCCCGTCGCGCTCCTCCTGCGTCGCGTCCGGTGGCGAGACGCGCCCCTCGGTGATGTCCCACCACCGCTCGCCCTGGAAGATGTCGAGCGGGGTCGGCGTGCTGACGTGCAGGCCGATCACGTGCTCGGCGTGCTTGTGCCCCAGCTGCGCGGTCACGAGCGCGCCGAAGTCTCCCCCGCCCGCGGCGTAGCGGTCGCAGCCGAGCACCTCGGTCATGAGCTCGTTCCACAGGTCGGCGATCTTCCAGAAGTTGAGATCGTCGCGTCGCGACGGCGAGGACAGCGCGAATCCGGGGTAGGAGGGCACGATGACGTCGAACGCCGGAGCACCCGGTGCACCGTGTGCATCCGGATCGGCGAGCGCGTCGATGACCCGGCTCCAATGCCAGAACGTCCACGGCCACCCGTGCGTCAGGATGACGGGGATCGCATCCGCCCGCGGGCTCGGCCGGCGCAGGAAGTGGATCGGCTCGCCCGACACCTCGACGCGGTAGTGGTCGTAGGCGTTGTAGCGGCGTTCCATCTCGCGCCAGTCGAACTCGTCGAGCCAGTAGTCCACGAGCTCGCGCATGTAGGACTGCTCGACGCCGTAACGGCCCGTGTCGTCGCCGGGGAGTGCCGGCCATCGCGTGCGGCGCAGCCGCTCCCTGAGGTCGTCCATATCCTCCTGAGGGAAGGAGATCTCGAACTTCTCGGCGCGGGACGTATCGATCATTCGATCCTCCGATTAGGGGCTTGCGCGGTGCGGCTACACCCAGGTGGGACGCGGCGAGGCCAGCAGGCCCACCGGAGCGACGGTCTCGGCCAGCCGACCGGTGAGCGCCTCGGCGACGTCGGCGACGTCCCAGTGCTCGCGCTCGGTGAGGACCCGCAGCATCGGCGGGTCCATGAGGCCGAGCCGACGGCCGTCGAACCGGACGATCTGCCCGGTCAGGGGCGCCGAGGCGGCGCTGAGGAGATGCACGACGGCAGGGGCGACCCGCTCGGGCGGACCGCCGCGGTAGCGCTCGCTCGCCGAGCTCAGCTCCGACATCGCAGTGTGGGCGAGGGGTGCGATGGCATTGCAGCGGATGCCGGCATCCGCGCCTTCCAGCGCCCACGTGTAGGTCAGCGACATGACGGCGCCTTTCGTCGCCCCGTAGAGCGAGAGCCCGGCCATCCCCTGCAGCGCGCCGGACGCGACGGTGACGATGCTGCCGCCGTGGCCGTCTTCGCGCAGGGCGCGCATCGCCGCGCCGACCCCGTGGACGACACCGGCGACGTTGGTGGCGAGCATCTCCGCGACGTCGTCCGGCGTCACGTCGACGGCGTCGCCCGGGCGCAGCATCCCCGCGTTCGCGACGAAGCCGTCGATACGCCCGAAGGCTGCGCGGCACGCGCCGACGAGGTCGTCCGCGGCGCGCGGGTCGCGCACGTCTCCGCCGACGGCGACAGCGGATCCGCCGGCCGCCTGGATCTCTGCGGCGACCGCAGCGGCGGACGCGAGGTCGAGGTCGCCGACGGCCACGCTCGCCCCGGCCTCCGCCGCGGCGAGCGCGTACGCCCGCCCGAGACCGGCGCCCGCGCCGGTGATGGCGATCGCGGCGGCCTCGAGCGGGCTCTGCGTCATGTCAGCTGAGGCGTTCCAGTACGAGCGCCATGCCCTGACCGCCCGCCACGCACATGGTCTCGACGCCGAACTGCGCGTCGCGCTCCTGCATCGCGTGGATGAGCGTCGTCGTGATGCGAGCGCCGGTCATGCCGAACGGGTGCCCCAGCGCGATGGCGCCGCCGTTGACGTTCACCTTCTCGGGGTCGATCCCGATGTCGTCGATCGAAGGCAGCACCTGGGCGGCGAACGCCTCGTTGATCTCGAGCAGGTCGATGTCGGAGATCGACATGGAGGCGTTGCGCAGCGCCTGCGCGACCGCACCCACGGGGCCGAGGCCCATGATCTCGGGGCTGAGCGCCGAGACGCCGGTCGAGACGACGCGGGCGAGCGGCGTGAGCCCGAGCTCGCGGGCGCGGGTGTCGCTCATGACGACGAGCGCCGCGGCTCCGTCGTTCAGGGGGCAGCAGTTCGCCGCGGTGACGGTGCCATGCGGGCGGAAGACCGGCTGCAGGCCTGAGATGCCCTCGAGGGTCACGCCCGCGCGGGGGCCGTCGTCAGCCGAGACGACCGTGCCGTCCGCGAGGGTGACGGGGGTGATGTCCTTCTCCCAGAACCCGCGCACCCTGGCCTGCTCGGCGAGGTTCTGGCTGCGCACCGCCCACTCGTCCTGCGCAAGCCGCGAGACACCGCGGAACTGGGCGACGTTCTCGGCGGTGTCGCCCATCGCGATGTAGATGTCGGGCAGTTCGCCGCGGGCGCGCGGGTCGCTCCAGACGGCGCTGGCATCCTCCGCGAGCGCCTGCGTGCGCGCCATCGCGGCGGCGTACGCCGGGTTCTTCGTGTCGGGCATGCCGTCGGACTTGCCGAGACCGAAGCGCGAGACGGTCTCGACGCCGGCTGAGATGAACACGTCGCCCTCGCCGGCGCGGATGGCGTGGAAGGCCATGCGCGTGGTCTGCAGCGACGAGGAGCAGTAGCGGTGCACCGTCGTGCCGGGGACGCCGTCGAGCCCGAGCTGCAGGCCGATCTGGCGGGCGATGTTGTAGCCCTGCTCGCCGGCGGGCTGACCGCATCCGACCATCATGTCGTCGATCGTCGTCGGGTCGAGCTCGGGCACCCGGTCGAGCGCCGCGCGCACGATCTGGACGGCGAGGTCGTCGGCGCGCATGTCCTTGAGCGAACCCTTGTTCGCGCGGCCGATCGGCGAGCGCGCGGCGGATACGATGACCGCTTCGGTCATTTCCGGTCTCCTTCTGAGCTGTGGTCGTGGCGGGGGAAGACGGTGCCGACATCGGGGGTGTGCGCGAGGAAGGCGGGCCATTCGCCGCCTCCGTCCGCGGCGAGCACGGCGCCGGTGATGTGGGATGCCAGCGGAGAGGCGAGGAGCACACAGGCGTCGCCGATCTCGGCCGGCGTCGCGAGGCGGCCGCGCGGGATGGTCGCGGCGATGCGCGCATAGCTCTCGGCGTCGCCGTAGTGCTCGGTCGCGCCCTCCGTGGCGACGAGCCCGCAGCTGACGGCGTTGACCCGCACGTCGGGCGCCCACTCCGCGGCGAGGCTCTGCGTGAGGCTCTCCAGCGCCGCCTTGGCCGCGCCGTACACCGCGGTGCCGGGGCTCGGCCGCCGGGCGCTGATCGACGTGATGTTCACGATGGATCCGCCGGTCTCGCGCAGATGCGGATAGGCGGCCCGCGCGACGAAGGCCGCGGACAGGAAGTTCAGCTCCGTGATCGCCCGCAGGTATCGGGGCGATCCGTCTTCGAAGCGCCCGAACGGCGACCCGCCGGCGTTGTTGACGACGACGTCGATGCGGCCGCGGCGGGCGACGACGTCGGCGATCCACGCGTCGACGGCATCGGGGTCGCGCACGTCGGCGGCGCGGAAGACGGCCTCGCCCGGAGCATCGTCGGGCTCGCTGCGGCCGCAGAACTCCACATCGGCGCCTGCGTCGAGGAAGCGCCGGACGATGCCCGCGCCGACACCCCGGCCGCCGCCGGTGACGAGGACGACTCGACCGGACAGATCGATGGTCAGGCTCATGGGACCTCCTCGCAGCATCGCGGACTCTGGCCAGCCTACCAAACAAATGCTAGTTTTGGCGCATGACGCCCGGCTCCCCCGCATCCCCCGCCCGTACGGCACTCGTGACCGGCGGCGCCGGCGGCATCGGCGGGGCGGTGAGCGAGCGTCTCGCCCGTGACGGACTGCGGGTGATCCTCGTCGACACGGACGCGGATGCGGCCGAGCGTACGGCATCGCGCATCCGCTCCGCCGGGGGCGAGGCGACCCCCCTCGTCGGCGACGTCACCGACGACGAGACCGTCGCGCGGATCGGCGACCTGATCGACCGCGAGACGGACGGCGGGGTCGACGTGCTCGTCAACAACGTCGGCGATTTCCGCCCCGCGCGCGCCGTCTTCCACAAGAGCACGCCCGACCAATGGGAGGCCCTGCACCGCATCAACCTGTGGCACGTCTTCCGCGTGACACACCTCGTCGTCCCGGGGATGATCGCCCGCGGCGGCGGGGCGATCGTCAACGTCTCCACCGTCGAGGCGTTCCGCGGCATCCCGGGCAACGCGGTGTACTCCGCGTACAAGGCCGGCGTCTCGGCGTTCACGAAGAGCCTCGCCGTCGAACTCGGCCCGAGCGGCATCCGCGTCAACGCCATCGCCCCCGACCTCACCGACACCGCGCAGACTCCCGCCGACGCGATGCTCGAAGGACGTGACCCCGCGCTCGTGCGGTCGTGGGTCCCGCTCGGCCGGTTCGGCGCACCCGACGACCACGCGGAGGTGGTCTCGTTCCTCGCCTCCGATGCGTCCCGCTTCGTCACAGGGCACACGATCCCGGTCGACGGCGGGACCCTCGCCGCATCCGGCTGGTACGGCCGCACGGCGACGCGCGGCTGGACGAACCGACCGGACGGCGCATGAGCGATCTCGCCGGGGCTGCCGACGAAGCAGCCGACCGCGCCGCCATCCACCGCCTGGTGCTCGAGTACTGCCGCGCGGTGGACCGCGGTGACACGGCTGGAATCCGTGCGGTCTACTCGCGCGACGGCGTCGACCACCACACCGGCTTCTCCGGTCCCGCCGACGAGTACGCCGCGTGGGTCCGCGAGCGAACCGCCGTCTTCGACGGAACGATGCACCTCGTCGGGAACCACCTCGTCGAGCTCTACGGCGACCACGCACTCGCCGAGACCTACGGCACCGCGGTGCACTGGGGCACGCCGCAGGACGACCCCGCCCTGAACTTCACGAGCGGCTTCCGCTACATCGACCACGTGCGTCGCGACCCGGAGGGCTGGCGCATCGTCGAGCGCCTCGCGGTCCGCGAGTGGACACGGGTGGATGCCGGCCGCCTCGTCGCGCCCGAGGGCTTCGGCCCGCGCGGCAGCCGCGACGCGGACGACCCGCTGCACGTCGTGCGCGAGCGGGTCGTCCGGGCGATCGGCTGAGGCGGTTCAGGCGGCCAGCGCCGAGGAGGCGGAGGTCAGGCGGCGGTTCCGCCGAAGTATGCGCGCTGCAGATCGTCGAGGGTGACGGAGTCCGCGGCGCCGGCGAGGACCGTGCGGCCCATCTCGATGACGCTGACGTCGTCCGCGATGGCGACGGAGTCCTGCACGGCCTGTTCGACGAGCAGGATGCCGATGCCCGTCGCCTTCAACGCGTGCACCCGCTCCATGACCTCCTTGACGATGACCGGGGCGAGGCCCTGGCTCGGCTCGTCGAGGATGAGGAGCTTCGGCTTGGCCATGAGCGCCTGGCCGATCGCGAGCATCTGCTGCTGACCGCCCGACATGCTGGCCGCGGGCAGCGAGCGCTTGTCGCCGAGGATCGGGAAGAGCTCGTAGATCTCCTGCACCGATCCGGCGAGGGCGCGCTTCCGCTTGCCGGTGGAGAGACCGCCGAGCAGCAGGTTCTGCTCGATCGTGAGCTCGTGGAAGACGCGCTTACCCTCCTGCACGTAGGACATCCCGCGTCCGACCCGGCGGTGCGGCGGCACGTCGCCGAGCGGCTCGCCGAGGTAGCGCACGTCACCGCCCGTCGTGCGGTTGAGTCCCGTGATCGCGCGGAGGGTCGTGGTCTTGCCCGCGCCGTTGCGGCCGAGCAGGACCGTGATGCCGCCCGCCCGGACGGTGAGCGACACGTCGCGGACGACCTTCAGGTCGCCGTACCCCGTCTGCAGATGCTCGACCTCGAGCACGATCTCGTCAGTCATCGCCGCCTCCGTGGTGGGTCGCCGCGTCGTCGGGTGCGACGCCCAGATACTCCTGCATGACGCGCGGGTCGCGCTCGATCTCGTCCGGCGTGCCGTGCGCCATCACCTTGCCGTGCGCGAGCACGTAGATGTCGTCGGACAGACGCAGGACGAGCTGGAAGTTGTGCTCGACGAGCACGACGGTCAGCCCCGCATCCCGCAGCCGTCCGATGAGGGATGCCAGCACGTCGAGCTCGTCTTCGTCGAGACCCGAGGCGACCTCGTCGAGGAGGAGCACCTTGGGTGTGGCGACGAGGCTCCGCGCCACCTCGAGGAGGCGGCGGTTGCCGAGCGGAAGGGCGTTCGCGAGCTCGTGGCGGTGGGCGCTCAGCCCGACGAGTGCGAGGGCGCGCTCCGCCTCGGCGCGGTCCTGACGGCGGACGCGCCAGTACCGCGGCAGACGCAGGATCGAGCTCAGCATGCTCACGCGGTCGCTCGCGTAGCGCCCGGCCTCGACGGCCTCGAGCACCGTGAGCTTCTCAGGGATGTTCGGGGTCTGGAACGTGCGGGACACGCCGGCCCGCGCGACGCGGTAGGACGACTGCCCCTCCACCTCGTGCCCGTCGAGCGTGATCGCGCCGGCGTCCGTCCGGTAGAAGCCGGAGATCATGTTCAGCAGGGTCGTCTTGCCCGACCCGTTGGGCCCGATGATCGCCGTGACGGCGCCCGGCCGCGCATCGACGCTGACGTCGGTGAGCGCCTTGTTGCCGCCGAAGGACTTCGACACGTCGGTGACCTGCAGGTGCGCGCCATCCATCTCCCCGATCTCGGCGGCTGCCGCAGGGGCCTCCGCCGCGACCGCCACCTTGCTCCGCGCGGCGGCGTCGAGCCGGCGCACGAACGACCATGCGAGGCCGGCGAGACCGCCGGTGAACAGGACCCCGCCGAACAGCAGGAACGCACCGGTGATGATGAGGCCGTACTGCTGGAAGTTCGTCGCCTGGTTCATGCCGAACTGCAGGACCGTCGCACCCACGACGGCGCCGAAGACGGATGCCGATCCGCCGAAGATCGACGCTGCGAGCACCGTCATCGCGAACGAGAACGAGAACGCCTCGGGGGAGATGAACAGGTCGAGGTTGGCGAAGAGCACGCCGGCGAGTCCCGCGGGCAGCGCTCCAAGCGCGTACGCCGTGAGCTTCGCGCGGAACACCGAGATGCCCATCGACGACGCGAGCACCGGGCTCTGCTTGAGGACCCGCAGGGCCGTTCCGTGGCGCGAGACGATCACGTTGCGCATCACGGCGAACCACAGGATGGAGATGACGACGATGATGACGTAGAACAGCGACTGGTCGATCATCTCGCCGCCGAGCGTCGGCGGCTGGATGCCGGCGAGTCCGTTCCGCCCTCCGGTGATCCCCTTGAACATCGACAGCACGTCGGGGATGAGGAGGATGAGGAAGAACGAGGTCATCGCCAGCGACCAGCTGCCGAGTCGCAGACCGGGGATGCCTGAGATGAGGCCGACCACGAGCGCCGCCGCGGCACCCGCGATCAGCTGCAGCCACAGCTCGGTGATCCCCGCGGCGCCCATGATGCCGGCGGTGTAGGCACCGGCGGCGTACATCGCCACCTGGCCCATCGCGAGCTCCCCCGCGTAGCCGAGCGACAGGTTCATGCCGGAGACGATGAGGGCGAGCAGCATCGTGAGCTCGACCTGACGGATGACGCCGTACTCGGCGCCCGCGTACGGCAGGACGATGAGGGCGAGGCCGATGATGAGCGGCCACACCCAGCCGGGGACTGCGCGCAGTCGCAACCAGAGCGCGGCCATCAGACGGCCCTCTCCATCCGGCGGGTGAACAGGCCGGTGGGCTTCACCATGAGGATCACGATCAGCACGAGGAAGATGCTGAGGTTCGCCGCATCCGCACTGATGTAGCGGGCGGCGAGGGCTTCGGTGAGACCGACGATCAGTCCTCCGGCGAGGACGCCCCACAGCGAGCCGAAGCCGCCGATCGCGAGGACGACGAAGCCCTTGAGCGCGAGGGAGGCGCCGAGCGTGGCGACGGCGTAGGTCTTGGGCCCGACGAAGACGCCGAGGGCACCGGCGAGGACGCCGGTGAAGACGAAGGCGAGGAACGCGAGGCGGCGCACGTTGACGCCGCGCAGCTGTGCGGCCTCCCGATCCTCGCTCATGCCGAGCAGCGCGATGCCGGTGAGAGTGCGCTTGGCGTACTGGGTGAGCGCGACGACGAGCACGACCACGAGGACGATGAGCGCGAGCTCGACGGGGTACACGCGGCCGCCGAAGACGGTGAGCACCTGCTCGCCTGCGAAGAAGGGGACGCTGAGGGGCTCGCCGCCCCAGATGACCTGGGCGACGCCCTCGATGATGATCGAGGCGCCGAGGGTCGTGACGAGGATGTTGTGCGGATCCTTCACCGGGCGGATGGCGATCCGCTCCTCGAGAGCCGCGATGCCGCCGACCACCGCGCCGCCGATGATGGCGACGATCCACCAGGGGAGGTGCCACGACACGATGCCGACGTAGGCGATGAAGCCGCCGACCATCATGAGGGCGGCCTGCGCGAAGTTGAACGTCTTCTGCGAGAGGAAGACGATGTTGTATCCGACGGCGACGAGGGCGTAGACCGCCCCGAGCGCGAGTCCGGACCAGATGATCGTCATGAGGGTTCGGGTTCCCTTCCGCGGTCCAGCCGCTGTTGCGAGGCGGCCTCGGATGCGCTCAGGCGCGTTCCGAGGCCGCGTCGGCAGGGTTCTAGTGGAACTGGCCGTCCACGAGCGGTCCGGGCGAGATGAACAGGAAGTCCGACGGCTGCACGTGCGGCGAGTGCGCGGCGGCCGTGAATCCGTACAGCGACAGGATGGCGGTGCCGGCGGACTTCTGCACGGCCGGGTCGATCAGCGCCTGCGCGATCGCGGCGGTGTCGAACTTGCCCGCCTTCTCCGCGGCCGCCTTGACGAGGAACATCGAGTCGTAGTTGTACGCCAGGATGAGCGACGACTTGATGTCGCCCGCCTTCAGCATCTGCTGGACGGCGTCATTCACCGCGGTCGCGTTCGCGTCGTACTTCGTGCTCGTGTAGACCTGCATCGTCAGGTTCTTGACCGCATCCGTCCCGAGCACGCCGGTGGGCGGCGGAGTCGAGATGAGGCCCGTGGCCGCGACCGAGGTGTTGCCCATGATCGGCACGTTCCAGCCGAGCTTCTGGATCCCCTGCAGCACGTAGCCGAGCGGAGCACCGTACGCGTCGAGCACGAGCACATCCGGGTTGCCCTGCTGGAGCGCCGCGAGCTGCGGCGTCATGTCGAGCGCCGCGACGTCGTACCCCTCGTCGCCCGTGACGGTCATGCCGGCCTTCGTGAAGGCGGCGCTGGACATCTGGCCGAACAGTTCGCCGTACGCGCTCGAGCCGTGCAGGATCGCGACCTTCTTCACGCTGCGGTTCTTGAGCTCGTCGACGAAGGACCCGAGGTAGTCGGGCACGGATGCCGACAGGTCGAAGTTGTAGGGGCTCTTCTTCGGGTCGCCCGAGGTCGCGGTCGGGCCGATGTCGAACGACAGGATCTTGTTCTGGGTGACGATGGGCAGCATCGCCTCCGTGATCGTCGACGGACCCGAGTTCAGGACGATGTCCGGCTTGCTGCTGCCGGAGACGGCTTCGCGAAGCTTCGTGACGGCGACCGTCGGGTCGCCGGTGTCGTCGATGACCTGGATCTCGACCTTGCGGCCGAGGATGCCGCCCTTCTCGTTGATCGCGTTGACGGACGCCTTGGCGGCCGTCACCGACGTCGTGGCGTTGTCGGCCAGGATGCCCTTGCCGCCGATGCCGCCGAGGACGACGACCTTGATGGGGTCGCCTCCCGCGGACGTGGAGGGGTCGGCCGAGCCTGAGCCCGAGCAGCCGGCGAGTGCGACCGCTGCCAGGACGAAACCTGCGACGGTTGCTGTGATCTTGGTGCCGCGCATGTGTTCACCTTTCTCATCGTTGAGCGAAACTACCAAACGCTTGCTTAGTCAAGCATACCAAGCGCTTGCTACACAAGAGTTCGACGCCACCGGCTCAGAACACCGGCGAGTGGAAAGCCGTGCTGGAGCGGTTCGCGGCCCGCTCGACGCGGTGGGCGATGCGCCAGCCCGTCGCCGTGCGCACGTAGTCGACGACGTACATGCCCGTCACGGCGGAGATCTCGAATCCATCTTCCGACGTGCGGCCGGACTCGAAACGGAAGTGCATGCGGCCCGTGGCGCGGTCGCCGTCGAGCACGATCTCGGGCAGATGGATCAGGTGGAGTCCGCGGAAGCGCCGGTTGATGTCCCGGCAGAACTGTGCGAGCTCGGCCCGCCCCTCGTAGCGGGCGCCGGGCCGCACGGCGGTCGCCGGCATCTCGAAGACGCCGTCTGCGGCGAACAGGCCCGCCCACCCCTCGGCATCCACCGTGTCCCACGTACGGGCGTACGCACCCTCGATGTCGAGGATCGCGAGGCGGTCCTCCGCGCGCTGCAGTCGCTGTTCGAGATCGGTCATGTGGTCCATCCCTTCGCACCGGGCGCCGAGGCCGGTCCGTCATCGTCGGCGGGGTTCCGATAGCCTACCAAGCACTTGCTTGATGTGATACGTTCCGGGCATGACCGACACCGACTTCGCCGGGCTGCCCGGAATCGCACTCGTCCTGGGCGGATCCGGAGGCATCGGCGCCGCGATCGTCCGGCGCCTTGCCACAGGCGGAAGCCGCGTGGCGCTCACCTATCGATCCTCGCGACCGTCGGAACTCCCCGAGGGCATCGAGGCGCATCCGCTCGACGTCGAGGACGCCGCCGGCGCCGAGTCGCTGGTCGCGGACCTCGTCGCGCGCCACGGCGCGATCCACACCGTCGTGCACGCCGCCGGACCGCACGTGCCGATGGTGCACCTCTCGAAGGTCGGCCCGGAGCAGTTCGCACGGCAGATCGACGCCGACCTCGTCGGCTTCTTCACCGTCGTCCACGCCGTCCTGCCCGCGCTGCGCGCGTCATCCGGCTCCCTCGTCGCGGTCACCACGGCCGCGACGAGCCGCTATCCCGTCCGCGACGGCCTGTCGGCGGCGCCGAAGGCCGGAGTGGAGGCGCTCGCCCGCGGGCTCGCCGCCGAGGAGGGCCGCTTCGGCGTGCGCGTCAACTGCGTGGGCCCGGGCATGCTCGACGACGGGATGTCGGCACGCCTCATGGCATCCGGCGACCTCGACGAGCGGGCGCTCGACGTCGCCCGCTCGAACATCCCGCTCCGCCGCTTCGGGAGCTCGCAGGACATCGCCGAGGCGGTGGCCTTCCTCGCATCGCCCCGCGCCGGGTTCATCACCGGCCAGAAGCTCGACGTCGACGGCGGCTACGGCGTCTGACCGACGACGGTGCGCTGCTCCACCGGAGGGGTGCGACCGCTCAGCTGCTCGCCGCGCTCGGTCATGATGCGCGCCCCGATCTCGGGCTGCGGCAGCAGGTAGAACGCGCCGTTCGCCGCCTGAGCGAAGATCTCGCGGGCCGCATCCGCCGGGGTCGACCCGGTCGCCAGCAGCTCGCGCATCGTGCGGCGCTCGTCCTCCGCGGCGGCGACGTCACCGGCATCCACCATGCCCGTCGCGTCGAAGATCCGCGTCGCGACGGCGGCCGGCAGCACGACGCCGACGCGGATCGGCGCACCCACCCGCGCGAGGTCGACCTGCAGCGCCTCGCTCATGCCGAGGACGGCATGCTTCGTCGCGATGTACGGGCCCTGCCGCGAGATCGTCTTGACCGCGGCGACGGATGCGAGGTTCCAGATGTGCGCGGGAGCATCCGCAGCGATCATGCGCGGCACGAAGGAGCGGATGCCGTGGAACACCCCGCTCACGTTGATGTCGACGATGCGCCGCCAGTTCTCGAGCGGCGTGTCCCACAGATAGCCGAGCTGCTCGACGCCGGCGTTGTTGACGAGGAGGGACACCGGGCCGAGGGCGAAAGCCGTGTCGGCAAGAGCGTCGACCTGGGCGGGGTCGCGAACATCCGTCTCCACCGCCCACGCCCGGGCGCCGCCGTCGATCAGGTCGCGCGCGGCCCGCCGTGCGGCCGCAGCGTCCACGTCGGCGATGACGACCCGCATTCCGAGCCCCGCCGCGTGCCGGGCGATGCCTTCGCCGATGCCGGACCCGGCACCCGTGACGACGGCGAGTCCGCCTTCGAAGGTCTGCGGCGGGATCATGTCAGCTCTCCTCGTCCTCGTTCTCGATCTGCTCGCGCAGCCATCCGATGCGCGCGGCCTCGTCCTGCAGGTACCGGGTCGACCAGCCGAGGGCGATCGACGAATAGCGCCACCCGGGCACGGCGGACGAGTTCGCCCGGTGCTGCTCGGCGCGCTCCGCGCGGGCGAGCACCTCGTCGCGGTAGTCGTCGAGCACCCGCAGCAGCCGGGTGCGGTCGCCGTTGTGCGCCGCCCAGACGCGCAGGAGGACGGGGTGCTTCAGCACCACCGGGTCGGGCTCGAGCCGGTCGGCCCAGTCCCGCATCCAACGCCGCCCGGTGTCGGTGATCTCGTACAGCCGCCGGCTCTTCGCCTCGTGCGTCTGCTCCACGCGGGAGACGACGAGTCCGTGGCTCTCGAGCCGGCGCAGCTCGGTGTAGATCTGGCTCTGCGACGGCGCCCAGTAGAAGAACGCCAGGCTCTGCTCGGCCCAGCGCTTGATGTCGTAGCCGGAGAGCTGCTCGCCGAACGACAGGATGCCGAGAACGGCCCAGCTCGTCGCCGGCAGCTCGGCCTCGTCGGCTGTCACGACCTCGGCGTCGTCGTCCATGCGGCTCCCCCTCTGTGTTCACGACGCGTGCGCTCCGCGTCGAGCGGATGGTTCTGAACACGGTATGACTTTCCGGCATAGTTCCATGGCGGCGGCGTCGGACACAAGTGCAAACCAAGCGCTTGACCAACTCTCGACACCATGCGATAGTTCTGGCAGTGCTATGACTTTTAGTCATACCGATCGAAGGAGATCGCATGAGCGCGACGGATGCCACGCCGGCCGCCGCGGGGGTGGGCGACGAGACGCGTCGCCTGCTCGCGCTGCTGAACGAGACGTTCCCCGACATCGCGTCGATGGAGCCGCTCGAGGCGCGCACGGCGGTCGATGCCCGCATCCGCCCTGCGGCGAACCTCGACGACGTCGCCTCCACGACGGACGAAGCCGTCGGCACCGACGGCGTGACGGTGCGCGTCTACCGGCCGCACGATCCCGACCCCGATGTGCCGGCCACGGTCTACGTGCACGGCGGCGGGTTCCTGCACGGCTCGGTGGAGGGACACGACTCCTACTGCCGCAGCTGGGCGCGTGCCGTGCGCGGCATCGTGGTCTCCGTCGACCACCGCCGGGCTCCGGATGTGCCGGCGCCGGTGCCGCTCGAAGACGTGATCGCCGCCGTCGACTGGGTACGCGCGAACGGGTTCGCCGACGCCGGCGTCGTCATCGCGGGCGACAGCTCGGGCGGAAACCTCGCGGCGGGCGCGGCGCTCGCCCTGCGCGATCGCAGCGACTCCCCGCTCGTCGGCCAGGTGCTGCTCTACCCGTTCCTCGACCCGACGATGTCGTCGCCGTCGTACGAGCGGAACGCCGAGGGGTACTTCATCACGGCCCGCATCCTCGACTACTACTGGCAGTCGTACCTGGGCGAGACCGACCGGGATGCCGCGGCATCGGACCCGCGGATCTCGCCGCCCGCCGCATCCTCACTGGCGGGGCTCCCGCCCGCGATCGTGGTGACGGGCGGACGCGACCCGCTGTGCGACGAGGGCCGCGACTACGCGGACGCGCTGCGCGATGCCGGCGTCCCCGTCATCCATCACCACTTCCCCGAGCAGTTCCACGGCTTCGCGACGATCCCCGGCTACGGGCCGGGTGCCGCCGCGAGCGCGATCGTCTGGTCGGATTTCGCCCGCATGTTCACGAGAGCAGGAGAGTCATGAGCGACACGCACACCCACCACGACCTCATCGTCGTCGGCGCCGGCTTCGCCGGGATGTACACCGTGATCCACGGGGTCCGCGCCGGCCTCGACGTGCTCGGCCTCGAGGCCGGGAACGACGTCGGCGGCACTTGGTACTGGAATCGCTACCCCGGCGCGCGGTGCGACGTGGAGAGCATCGACTACTCCTTCTCGTTCGACGAGGACCTGCAGCGCGAGTGGCGCTGGACCGAGCGCTACGCCACGCAGCCGGAGATCCACCGGTACCTCGCCTACGTGGCGGACCGGTACGACGTGCGCCGCAGCTTCCGGTTCGGCGAGTTCGTCGATGGCGCGGACTGGGATGAGGACACGCAGCGCTGGACCGTCCGCACCCGCGATGGCCTCGTCGCATCCGCGCGCTGGCTCGTGATGGCGACCGGCAGCCTCTCCACGCCGATCCTGCCCGACATCCCCGGCCGGGACTCGTTCGCGGGCGACGTCTACCAGACCTCGGTGTGGCCCGACGAGCACCCCGACTTCGCCGGGCAGCGCGTCGCGGTGATCGGCACGGGCTCGTCGGCCGTCCAGTCGATCCCGATCTTCGCCGAGAGCGCCGACGAGCTCGTCGTCTACCAGCGCACGGCCAATTACAGCGTGCCCGCGTTCAACCGCCTTCTCGACGACGCCGAGTGGGATCAGGTGCTCGAGCGCTACGACGAGCGGCGCGAGCTGTCCTGGAACGGCCTGGCCGGATCTCCGTGGGGAAGCCACCCGATCCCGTTCGAGGACGTGCCGGAGGACGAGCGCGATGCGATCTTCGAGGAGGCGTGGGAACGCGGCGGCGTACTGTTCGCCAAGGCCTTCCAGGGCCTGACCGCCAAGCCCGAGATCAACGCCGCGGCGCGCGATTTCTTCGAGCGCAAGATCGGCGGCATCGTGCAGGACCCGCAGACCCTAGCGGATCTCACACCGCACAACCATGCCATCGGCACCAAGCGCATCTGCACCGACTCGGGCTACTTCGAGACGTTCAACCTGCCGCATGTCGACCTGGTGAATCTGCGCCGCGATCCGATCGTCGAGATCTCGCCGGAGGGCATCCGCACGGAGTCCGGCGCGCGCGGGTTCGACGTCATCGTGTACGCCACGGGCTTCGACGCCATGACGGGGTCGCTGACACGCATCGACATCCGCGGGCGCGATGGCGCGCTGCTCCGGGATGCGTGGGCCGACGGCGCGACGACGTACCTCGGCGTCGCCGTCCCCGGCTTCCCGAACCTCCTCGTGCTCAACGGCCCCGGGACGCCCAGCGTGCTCTCCAACATGGCGCTCACGTCCGAGCAGCAGGGCGACTATGCGCTGCGGCTCATCGCCTACAGCGACGAGAACGGGTACACGTCCGTCGAGGCCAGAGCGGATTCCGCGCACGCCTGGGACGCGCACGGGGCCGAGCTCGCCGGCAAGACCCTCTTCGGGGACGCGGAGTCGTGGTACACGGGCGCGAACATCGCCGGCAAGGCGCGCGGGTTCCTCCCCTACATCGGCGGGTTCCGCCCCTACATCGACCGCGTCGACGCGGTGGCGGCGGAGGGCTACCCCGGGTTCGTGTTGACCCGCGCGTGAGCCCGCGCGCACGGGCCCTTGGCACCGTGGGACGCCGGCGCTAGGGTATCAAGCAAACGCTTGGTCTGGAGGATTCATGGATGGTGCCCGCTTCGGCTTCTCGCCAGACGATGCCGTGCTGATCACCGGCGCGGGAAGCGGCATCGGCCGCGCCACTGCGCTGCGCGCGGCCGAGCAGGGACTCGCCCTCAGCCTGTGGGACCTCGACCCCGCAGGACTCGCGGCGACCGTGGAGCTCGTCGCGCCGACCGGGGTGCGCGTCCACTCGTGGGTGGCCGACGTCGGGGACGAGGATGCGGTCGCGGACGGTGTCGGCGACGCCGTCGCCGCGCTCGGCACCATCCGCTACCTCCACAACAACGCCGGCCCCGCCTCGAGCAGCAGCATCCCGTTCGACCGCGCGCTGGAGATCTGCGTCGGCAGCGTCCGACGGGTCACCCAGCACTGGTCGGCGGCGGCGCCGGGCGCCGGAGCGGCCATGGTCGCGACCACGTCGGTCGCCGGCAACCTCGTGGGGACGGACAGCGACTGGTACTCCGCATCCAAGGCCGCGATCATGGGCTACGTCCGCCACCTCGCCGCCCACCGGGCTGCGGAGTTCCGCAGCAATGGCGTCGCCCCCGGCATGACGGACACCCCCCGGCTCGCCGGATTCGCGCAGAGTGAGACGGGCAAGCGCGTGCTCACCCGCATCCCGCTCGGCCGCATGGCGAGCCCCGACGACATCGCCTACGCGACGCTCTTCCTCCTCTCCCCCGTCGCGTCGTACATCAACGGCGTCTTCCTGCCGGTCGACGGCGGCTGGACGGTCACGCAATGACCGACGCACCGGTGCTGCACAGCGCCACCCACCGCCTGAGCTACGCCGACACCGACCCGGCCGGCATCCTGTACTACGCCGCCTGGTTCCCCAAGATGGAGGCACTGCAGACCGAGTTCCTCTTCCTGCAGGGGCTGCGCCAGGACACGCTCCTCGACCGGTTCGGCTGGTGGACCGTGTCGCGCGCGACGAAGTGCGACTACCTCGCGGCGGCCCGACTGCTCGAGGAGTTCCGCATCGATCTGCGGCTCGGGGAGATCGGGACCACCTCGTTCCGCTTCGACTTCGACATGCGGCGCATCGGCGACGACGTGCAGGTGGCGCGCGCGTCGAACACCGTCGTCACCGTCTCGTCGGATCAGCGGCCGGTCCGCATCCCGGAGATGCTGCGCGTGCGCCTGGAGGCGTGGCGCACCGGAGCGGTCTGATGGATGCGGGCGACCGCGTCGACATCGCGATGCTCATCGCGCGCATCGCGCAGCTGGCCGACGACGGCGAGGTCGACGACTACCTCGACTGCTTCACCGGCGATGCCGCGTGGGAGCTCACCGACGCGAGCGGCATCGGCCTCGAGGTGCAGACCCGCCGCGGCCGTGCCGAGCTCGAGGCGGGTGTCCGCGAGCGCCGCGCGCAAGGGATGCAGGGCCCCGGCACGCACACGAAGCACGACGTGTCGACGGTCGCCGTGACGGTCGACGGCGACCGCGCGCGGGCGAGCGCCTACTACCGCTACTACCTCGACACGCACGCGACGCCGCGGCTTGCGACGATGGGCCGGTACGACGATGAGTTCGTCCGCGCCGCCGAGGGATGGCGGCTCGCCCGCCGCGTGATCAGTCGGAGCTGACGCGCGACAGGAACGCGGCGGCCCGCCCGCTGCGGACGAGATCGAGATGCATGTCCGCCTGGCGCAGCGCGGAGTGCAGGTGGAATCCGTCGAGGCCGTCCCAGCCCGCGGTCCAGGTGAGCCGTCGTGCGTACTCCCACACCGGTGCATCGCCGAGCTCGGGACGCAGGACGGCGACCTCGGCGGTGCGCCGCAGGTGGTGCGCCGCGATCTCCGCGCAGCGACCAGCCAGCCCCGTGAAGCGGAACTCGTGCCCGGGCAGCACCTCGAGGTCTCCGAGGCCGGCGATCCGGTCGAGCGAGTCGAGGTAGTCGCCGAGGGGGTCGGTGCCGGGGAGCGTGCCGATGCCGACACCCGCGTAGATGCGCGGCAGGACGTGGTCGCCGGAGAGCACGACGCCGCGCGCGCGATCCACGAGGCACATGTGACCCGACGTGTGGCCCGGCGTGAGCAGAACGTCGAGCGAGCCGGCGTCCCCGAGCTCGATGCGGTCGCCGTCCGCCACGAGGACGTCGGCAACCGTGGTCGGCACGAGCGACGGACGATCGAATGACTCCCGCAGCTCTTCGCGGCGGGCCGACGGCACCGCCCACGCCTCGAGAAGCCGTTCGTATGCGGCGCGGTCGTTGCGGCCGGGCGCCGTCTCCTGTGTCAGCACGTCGGCCTCGCGGCCCGACAGGACGAGTCGCGCACCGCTGGCCTGGCGCAGGCGTGCAGCAGCACCGAGGTGATCGGGATGGTGATGGGTCACGATGATCGTCACGATGTCGGTGACACGCAGTCCGAAGGACGCCAGGACCTTCTCGATCGAGGGCAGCGTCTCGACTCCGTCCCAGCCGGGATCGACGACATGGACCCCGTCGGAGCCGATGAAGACGTAGGCCAGTGTGTACGGGAGGGCACTCGCCGGTATGGGCACCGGGAACGCCCAGAGCCCGTCGGAGACATGCTCGGGCGCCGGCAGACCGCGCGCGTCCCACGCATCCCGCTGCGCCATGCTCGTGGGCCGGGCGCTCGAGGCCCTGGTCATGACGCGTGCCGCCGGAAGGAGATGGGCCGCTTCGCGAGGAACGCCTCGCGCGCGATGGCGTACTCGTCCGACGCGAGCAGGTCTCCCTGCACCGCGAGCTCGGCGACGAGCGCTTCCTCGAGAGCCGACTCGGCCGCACCGCGCACGAGGCGCTTGGAGGCGAAGACCGCCTGCTGCGGAGCGTCGAGGATGCGGTCGACGTACACGGCGATACGGGCGTCGAGCTGGTCGTCCGGGACGACGTCGGCGATGAGCCCCCATTCGGCGGCCTGGGTCGCGCCGATCCGCTCCCCGCCGAGGATCATGCGGGTCGCCCGCGCGCGACCGACGAGCTCCACCAGCGTGCGGGTGGCACCGCCGTCGGGCACGAGTCCGATCGGGAGGAAGGGCATGAGGAAGAACGCGGATGCTGCAGCCACGACGAGGTCGCACGCGACCGCGATCGACGCTCCGACGCCCGCCGCCGGGCCCTGGACGCGCGCGATGACGACCGCGCGCGCGCCGGAGATCGCACGGATGACGTCGGCCGCGGCGGCGACGGTGGCCGCATCCACGAGCCCAGACAGGTCCGCGCCGGTGCAGAAGGCGCGACCCTCGCCCTCGAGGACGATGACAGAGGGCCCGTCGGCGTCGACCGCGCGGATCGTCTCGGCGAGAGCCGCGAGGTCTTCCGTCGTGAGGGAGTTCAGCCGGGACGGCCGACTCAGCCGCACCACCGCACGGTCACCCACACGCTCACTCGACACGACATCCATCCTGGACCCCTCTCGATCTCGACAGCATACCAATCAAATGCTTGGTAGAGTCAGCGGCATGAGCGACGTCGACGTGCTGCACACCCCGCTGTCGGTCGGCCCTGTCGAGCTGTCGCACCGCGTCGCCGTCTCGCCGATGTGCATGTACGCCTCGGTCGACGGCCACGCCACCGACTTCCACCTCGTGCACCTCGGCCGCTTCGCGCTCGGCGGCGCCGCGCTCACGATGGTCGAGGCCACCGCGGTCGAGCCGCAGGGACGCATCTCCCACCACGATCTCGGACTGTGGAGCGACGACCACATCCCCGGGCTGCAGCGCATCGCCGGATTCCTCGCGGCTCACGGTTCGGTACCCGGCATCCAACTCAGCCACGCCGGCCGCCGCGCCTCGGTGCGAGAGCCGTGGCGGGCGGGGGCGCCCCTCGACGAGACCGATGCCGCCGCGGGCCTCCCCCCGTGGCCGGTCGAAGGTCCGTCGGCACTCCCGGCCGGTCCCGGCTGGCCGATCCCCGCCGCCATGGACATCGGCGACATCCGGCGAAGCATCGAGCGGTGGCGGGATGCGGCGGCCCGCGCCGTCGCCGCGGGCTTCCGGGTCATCGAGCTCCACGGAGCCCACGGCTACCTGCTGCACGAGTTCCTCTCCCCGATCGCCAACCAGCGCACCGACGCCTACGGCGGCACCACGGAGGGCCGCATGCGCTACCCGCTCGAGGTCGTGGCGGCCGTGCGCGAGGCGATCGGCCCTGAGACGGCGCTCGCCTACCGGCTGTCCGCCGTCGACGGCGCCGTGGGCGGCCTCGACCTCGACGACACCGCGGCTTTCGCGGCGCGCCTGCAGGACGCCGGCGTCGATCTCATCGACGTGTCGTCGGGCGGCATCTCGACCGACCGGTCGCTCGACACGCGGATCCGGCGCGGGTTCGCGTTCCACGCCGACTTCTCCCACCGCATCCGCGAGTCCGTCGACATCCCCGTCGCCACCGTCGGGCTCGTCGTCGAGCCGGAGCAGGCGCAGGAGCTCGTCACCCGCGCCGACGCCGACCTCGTGCTGCTCGGGCGCTCCGTGCTCGACGACCCCAACTGGCCGCATCACGCGCGGGTCGCGCTCGGCGACGATGAGTTCGCGGAGTGGGACGTCCGCTACGGGCACGCGCTGGCGCCGCGGGCGCGGCTCATCGGCAAGCTCGCCGCGACCGGCGAGTCCCCGATGTCGCGCTTCGAGTAGACCCCGGCTGGATGCCGCCGGGCTCAGGCGCCGGGGTACCGCACGGGGTCGATGGCCGCGGCCGTGGCGGACAGCATCCGCTCGCCCACCGCCGGAGCGTCCGCCTCGATCTCGCGCACGCGCGCGGCCGTCTCGGTCGGGTCGCCGTCGAGGTACACGAGACGCACGCGGACGCTCCCCGGTGCCTGCACGGGCGACTCGTCGAACGGGAGCGAGGAATGCCGCTGCGGGTGGCTGTACGAGAACGTCCAGACACCGGCGACGCCGTCGACCTCGAGGAGGCGCGGGATCAGCATGCGGTCCTCGTACTCGTGTGCGGCGTGCACGTCGAGGGCGTGCGGGTCGTCGAACCGCGTGGCCGTGACCTGGACCCCGCGGTTCGGGCGGTACGGCAGCACCTCGGGCGAGACGAGGGCGCTCGCGGAGGAGTACCCCTTGACCGGCAGGAAGAACGCGAGCATCGGCCGACGCACGCCCGGGATGATCGGGCCGCGGCCCCACTGGAACGACGCCTCGCCGAGGGCGTCCCATTCGCGCACCGACTGCTCGACCGGCGGCCGGAACCAGTACATCGCCACGTAATCGACCCCCGCGAACTCCGGGTCTGCGCCGGGCTGCGCGCGGGACTCGTCGGTCACCGCCCAGCGCTCGCCCCACGCGACGCCGGGCAGCGCGAGGTTCTCCGGGCGATGGTCGAAGAGGTGCCACCGGTTGTACGACCCGTGCTGCGACGGGTCGGTGAGCTCGACGAAGGAGAAGAAGGCCAGTTCCGCGAACATGAACCCATACAAGCGCTTGGTTGGTATCTCGTCAAGCGCGTCGCCGACGTTCAGGGCGCGAGCAGCGCTCGGGCCGCCTCCTCGCCGGTGAGCAGCCGGTTCCGGCGCCGGCGGATGCGCCATCCGCCAACCGCGCGGACCAGCTCCCACCGGTTCGCACCGACGCGTACCGGCATCCATCCGGTTCCGTCGTACTCGAGCACGATCGAGTGGTTGACCGCCGTCGCCACGTCGCCGTCGATCTCGATGCGCGGCGGCGACAGGACGTGGGCGCATCCTGCCGCCATGAGGCGCCGGTGCTCCTCGATGTCGACGAGAGCGGGCAGCTCGTCTCGCCGCAGCACCGTGTCGTCGAACCCGTACTCGCCGTCGTCGGACCACAGCGCGGCGAGCGCCTCACCGCTGCCCGAGTCGGCCGCCGGCCCGTAGCGGGCGATCAGATCGGCGATCGCGAGCCGATCCTCGATCGCCGCGATCCGCTCTTCGAGCGTTCGATGGCGTGCAGCGTCGGCTTCCATCATCCCAGCCAAGCGCTTGGTCGGTTGCCCGTCAAGCGGCTCTCAGCGCCGACGAGACCGCTCAGCGGTTGATGAAGGAGGGCGCGCGCTTCTCACGGAAGGCGGCCATCCCCTCCTTCTGGTCCTCCGTGTCGAACAGGCCGGCGAACGTCTGCCGTTCGAAGCGCAGCCCCTCCCCGAGAGACGACTCGAGCGCCGCATCCAGCGCCGCCTTCGCCGCGAACACCGACGGCAGCGACTTGGATGCGATCGCCTGCGCCGTCTTCTCGGCCTCCGCGAGCAGGTCGGCCGCGGGAACGACGCGCGAGACGAGACCCGAGCGCTCCGCCTCCGTCGCATCCATCAGTCGTCCCGTGAGGACGAGCTCCGCCGCCTTGTAGTACCCGACCGCGCGCACGAGGCGCTGCGTGCCGCCCATGCCCGGGATGACCGCGAGGTTGATCTCCGGCTGCCCGAACTTCGCCGTGTCAGCGGCGAGGATGATGTCGCACATCATCGCGAGCTCGCATCCGCCGCCGAGGGCGTAGCCGGACACGGCGGCGATCACCGGCGTGCGCACGGCTGCGAACCGCGCCCATCCGCCGAAGTGGTCGCCCATCAGCATGTCGAGGCCGCTCTTGGCCTCCATCTCCTTGATGTCGGCGCCCGCGGCGAACGCGCGCTCGGAGCCGGTGACGACGATCGCGCCGATGCCCTCGTCGGCGTCGTACCGGGTCGCAGCATCCACGACGTCGGCCATGATCTGCGAGTTCAGCGCGTTGAGCGCCTCCGGACGGTTCAGGGTGATCCAGCCGACGCGGCCGCGCGTCTCGGTGAGGATGGTCTCGTAGTCGGTCATGGGTCCTCCAGTCACGGGCGCATCGTCGCGCGACGGGCTCGCGCCCGCCGATCCCACCCTAGGCGCCGCGGGCACACACGACAGATCCGCGCTACGCACGGGGGTCGACGCCCACCCGCACGTGCTGGCCGCGTGCAGCGAGCGCGAAGGCGTCGTCCACACGCGAGAGCGGGAGGGTCGCGCCGGTGAGCTCGTACAGCGGGATGCGGCGCCACGCGTGCTCGACGTAGCGGACCGCATCGCGGAGGTCGTCCGACGTGTAGTTGTGCACGCCGCGGACGGTGACGAGCCCGCGCACCACGCGCTCCGGGTCGAGCGGCACGGCGCCCGCGGAGAAGACGCTGCCGACGAGCGCGACGACTCCTCCGACGCCGACGACGTCGAGAGCCTCTCCGACCGCGGAGAGGGATCCGGATGCCTCGACCACGGCGTCGACCTGATCACGCCGGGCCGCGGCGAGCGTCGCAGTGAGGCCGCCCGGGATCTCGCCGCCTCGGTGCCGCGAGCGGGAGGGGTGGGCGGCCGCGGCCCGCGCGGCGGAGTGGTCGACGCCGCGCGGGTCGTAGACGGCACGGGCGCCGAATCGGATCGCCCGGGCGCGGCGCGCCGCATCCGGGTCCGACACGATCACCGTCGCGTCCTTGTCCGTCGCGATCGCCGTCGCGACGAGCCCGATGAGCCCGGCCCCGGTGACGAGGAGCGTCGCGTCCTCGAGGTCGACGGTCTGCTCGATCGCGCGGATGGCGGCCCACGCCGTCGCGACGCCGCACGACACGGGCGCGAGCGCTTCGGCGGGCACACCCTCCGCCACCTTCACGATGGCCGTGCCGGCGCGCACGTGGACGTGCGTCGCGAATCCGCCGTTCAGCTGCCACCCCGGCTGGATCTTCTCGTGGCCGTATTTGCGCAGCGACGTGCACTTCTGCGGAATGCCCCGCTCACAACGGCCGCACGTGCCGCACGACACCGTCACCGACCACACCACGCGGTCACCCGGGCGGAGCGCCGCGCCATCGACGTCGACGGCGTCCGTCCCGACGGCGACGATCCGCCCGACGCTCTCGTGCCCGAGCACCGTGGGAACCGGCGTCGGGCGATCGCCGCGCACCGTGTGAACGTCCGATCCGCAGATGGTCGACAGTTCGACGGCGACGAGCGCCTCGCCGTCGGCGAGCGGGGCATCGAGCACTGCCATCGCCTCGTGCGGGCGCCCCGGCTCGAACCACACCTGCGCGGTCGCCGCAGGGTCGAGCCGCGCGCGGTACGCCCCGACGGGCGCGAGCGTCGTCTTCATCCCCGGCGGCGTCAGCGGGCGCTGACGGGGGCGAAGGATGCGGCGACGCTGTCGTCCTCGGCATCCTCGATGTCCGCCTCGACGATCCGCCCGCGGATGCCGAGGAGCGCAGGCAGGTGCGTGACGTCGGGGATCACGGCATCGGCCCCGGCGCGCAGCAGTGCAGGGCGGCCGTGCGCGCCGCTGAGCACGCCCGCGACGAGTCCGGCGCCCGCGCGCAGACCGGACTCCATGTCGCTCGCGGTGTCGCCGGCGACGGCGACCGCCGCGACCGACGACGCCCCCGCACGCAGGAGCGCGCCGAGCACCAGGTCGGGCGCGGGGCGGCCTCGGCCGACGTCGGCGGGCGAGAGAGCTGCGACGATCTCGTCCGTCCAGTCGATGTGGCGGAGGATGGCGTCGCGCGTCGCCGGCGCGAAGCCGGTCGTCAGAGCGACCTGCACGCCGGCGGCGCGGAGTGCCCGCACGGTGTCCCCCGCGCCGGGCACCTCTGTGACGCCCTGCTCGTCCACGAGCTCGGCGTACGCGTCCTCGAACGCGGCGTTCGCGCGCGCCGCCGCCTCCCGGTCGCCCGCGGCGAGGTGGGTGAAGACCTCGATCTTCGACTGACCCATCGTGTCGCGCACGTACTGCAGGGCCTCGTCCGCCGGCAGGGCGACCGCGCCGGTGCGCTCGGCTGCCCGGGCGAAGGCCTGCTCGACGAGACCGTCGTCGACGATCGTGGTGCCGGCCATGTCGAAGACGACGAGCTCGATGGGCGTGGTGGGGCGGGCGGTCATCGGGTGCCTTCCTTCTGGGGTGCGGACGCGGATGCGGAGAGGTGGGGATATGCGGCGGCGATGACGGACTCGGCGACACCGAGGCCCGTCGTCATGCCGATGCCCGTCGTGACGGTCGCGACGTGGACGCGAGGCTCGACCTCGGCGACGAGGAAGTCGTCGGCGCCGCTCGCGTAGACGCCCTGCCAGCGCTCGCGCACGCGGAGACGCTCGCCGAAGAGATCCTCCGCGGCGGCGAGGAGCTCGTCCGCCGCATCCTCGCTCTGGAACGGCGGGATGACGGCGCCTCGCGCGTGCGTGTCGCCGACGAGGAGCGACCCGTCGGGCAGCTGCGTGTACATCTGATTGAGATCGAGCGCCGCGAGGACGGGATGCTCCGCGTGCAGCCGCTCCCGGACCGCCGCGGCTGCCGGGTGGTCGGCGAAGCCGCTGTACCGGATCAGCGACCAGCCGGTGAGGAGGGGCGCATCAAGGCGCCGCGACGGCGGCGCGGTGCGCAGCATGTCCAGTCCGCAGCGCTGGACGTCGTGCCGTTCGGCGAGTTCGGGGAGGAGCTGATCGAGATCGTGGTTCACCGCCACGACGACGGTGTCGGCGTCGACGGTCCCGTGCGTGGTCTCCACAGCGCCGGGCACTGCCCGCGTGACAGCCGTCCGCATCCGGAACTCCACGCCGCGCTCCGCGAGGTGGCGGGTGATGGATGCGAGCGCCTCGCGCGGATTCACCTGCAGGTCGTAGGGCAGCACGGCCCCGCCGACGAGCGCATCGCGGCGGACCGGGGTGCGGGCGGCGATGGCGTCGGCGTCGAGCAGCTGCACTTCACGCCCGTAGACGCCGCCGGACGGCCGCTCCTGCGCAATGGCTGCGAGAAGGGCCAGCTCGTCGTCATGGCGCGCGGCGACGAGTGTGCCCGACTCGCGGAGCCAGAATCCCGCCTCTTCGGCCAGATCGCGCCAGATCGCGCGGGCGGCGAGCGCGTAGGACCGCGCCGGTCCGGACTGCGGGGTGAGGCAGATGTGGCCGAAGTTCCGGATGCTGGCGCCCGACTGCTCCGCGCCGCGGTCGAGGACGACGACGCGCAGGCCGCGGCGAACGGCTGCGTACGCGACGCCGAGCCCCACGATCCCGGCACCGACCACGGCGACGTCGTACCGCCGGCTCATCGGAAGACCTTCCGCATCCACATCGCGATCCCCTCGACGACGAGCACCGCGACCAGCGTCATCAGCACGATGGCCGTGACGGTCTGGTAGTGCGAGCCCTGGGCCGCGTTGAGGAGGTAGTACCCGACTCCGCCGCCGCCGACGATGCCGAGGATCGTCGCCGCGCGGATGTTCGTGTCGAGGAGGTAGAAGCCGTGGCCGAGGAGCGCCCGCGTCGACTGCGGGACGGTCGCGCCCGAGTACACCTGGGCACGGGTCGCACCCGTGGCGCGCAGTGCGCGTTCGGGGCCGCGCGGCACCTCCTCGATCGAGTCGGCGAAGAGCTTGCCGAGGAGCCCGATGCCGCCGAAGGCGAGCGCGAGCACGCCCGCCTGCGAGCCGAGTCCCGTGATGACGATGAGGACGATCGCGAGGATGAGCTCCGGGATGCCGCGGATGCCGACGAGAAGCACCCGGGCTGTTCCGCGGATCCCGCCGCTCGGCGCCACGTTGCGGGCGGCGAACGAGCCGACGAGGAGCGACGGCAGGAGCGAGAGCACCGTCGCCGCGAGCGCGATCGCGATCGTCTCGCGCATCGCATCCACCATGATCGCGGTGTCGTACGCGCCGAACGACGGCGGCCAGAACTGCGCCAGGACGGCCGGCATCTTCCCCCACACCGTGAGGAAGTCGCTCCAGGTGATCTGGCACACCCAGACGGAGGCGGCGATCACGGCGACCGCGACCCAGCTCCAGGCGACGTTGCGGACGCGCCGCGACGTCCACGGGCGGCGGAGGGCGGTCTGCGGCGTCGCCGCCCATGCAGGCCGCACCGCCGGGGCATTCGACACGGGAGCGGCGCGACGACCACGTCGTCCCCACGCCTTCTCCACAGATCGCTGGCGCGATCCGCGGAGCCTCCGGGCGCGTGGGCCCAGCATCCGGTCGAACAAAGACCCGCGGTCGCCCGCGGAGCCGAGCATCGCTGCGCGCACGAGGCTGGAGATGATCTCCATGACGACGCACAGGATGAAGATGACGAGCGCGATACCGAGGCCCAGGCCGTACTGCAGCGACTTGAAGGCGTACGACATCTGCATGCCGAGCCCCGCGACGCCGACGTAGCCGAGCACGACCGAGCCGCGCAGGTTGATGTCGTTGCGGTGGAGCACCGTCGCGATCCACGACGGCAGGACCTGCGGGAGGATGCCGGAGCAGAATTCCTGCATCCGGCCGCCGCCCGCGGCGCGGATCGCGCGCCGCGGCCCCTCGTCGATCTGCTCGATGGCGTCGGCGAAGAGCTTCGAGATCATGCCGATCGAGTGCAGCCCGATCGCGAGGATGCCGGGCAGGGCGCCGAGCGAGAACATGAGGGCGAACACGATCGCGAACACCACGTCGGGGATCGCGCGCGCGAGGACGCCGACGAACCGCGCCGCGGCGCGCCATCCATTGCCCGGAGTCGTGTTGGCGGCGGCGAGGTAGGCGATCGGGACCGAAAGCACCGCGGCGAGGATCGTGCCGGTGATGACGATCCCGAGCGTCAGCGCGATGAGCCCCGCGAGTTCGGCCGGCGGCGGGAAGCGCAAGTGGCCGACGCGCGCGAAGAAGTGCTCCGCGTTGCCCCAGCTCGCGATCATGTCGGGGATCGAGATGTCGATGCCCTGCAGCGCCACGATGGCGGTGACGAGGAGCGCGACGAGGGTGAGGGATGCGGCGATCCGCTCCGGCGAGACGTGCCGGCGCGGGGCGCGCGACGCGACGCTCGCGGCGGGCGGGACGAGGAGGGGCGGATGCGGGGCGGTCGCCGTCATGCCGAGGCTCCCGCCGTCTCCATGAGAGACTCGACGGCCTCGAGTTCCCGCGTCGTGGTCGCGACGCGGCCGTAGATCTCCATGACCTCGGCCTTGGAGAGCCCGGCCGCGGGCGTGTCGAGCACGAGCTTCCCGTGGCGCAGGCCCACGATGCGGTCGGCCCACGAGATCGCGAGGTCGACCTGGTGGAGGCTGCACAGGACCGTGAGGCCGTCGTCCGCCGCGATCTCACGGATGAGCGCCATGACCTGGTCGCTCGATTCCGGGTCGAGCGAGGCGACCGGTTCGTCGGCGAGCAGGATGCGGGGGCGCTGCATCAGCGCGCGGGCGATCGCCACGCGCTGCTGCTGGCCGCCGGAGAGGGTGTCCGCGCGCTGGTAGGCGCGATCGAGGAGGCCGACGCGGTCGAGGTGGCCGAGGGCGGCGAGCCGCGCGGATCGCGGGTACGACCACAGCCCGAGCCGCGGACCGCGGAGCGCCGCGAGCGCTCCGGTCAGGACGTTCTCGAGCACCGTCAGCGACGCCACGAGCTCGAACTGCTGGAAGATGAAGCCGACCTCGCTGCGGAGATTCCGCAGCGCCCGGCCTTTCATTGCGGACACCGGCCGGCCGAGCACCTCGACAGTGCCCGCGGTCGGCGTCTCCAGCCCGTCGAGGTGACGCAGGAGCGTCGATTTGCCGGAGCCGGAGAGACCGAGCAGCACGACGACCTCGCCGCGTGCGACGTCGAGGGTGACGTCATCCAATGCCGTCGTCGTCCCGAACCGCTTGGTGACGCCGTCCAGGCGCACCACCGTGTCGGAGGTCGTCGTGCCGCTCATGTCTCTACCTGTGCTTCCGGATCACTGGCACTGCGTGGCGTGCGTCTTGGTGCAGATGTCGCGGATGAGGTCGTAGTACTTGTCGTCCACCGGGCTCGTCGCGTAGAAGACGCTGCGGAAGCCGTCTGTGTCGGCGCCCTTGATGCCCGCGGCGACGATCTGGTCGATCGTGACGTTGCCGAGGGCCTTCTCGACCTGGGCCTTCTCGTCTGCGGGCAGCGCGTCGGAGACCGTGATCGGGGCGCCGGGGACCTTCGTCTTCTGGATGACGGTCACCTTGGCCGACTTCGCGACCTCGCTGTCCTCGGCGAAGCCCGCCTCGCACTCGGTGCCCTCACCGGTCTTCTGCACGCTGATGTCGTGCTTGCCGGCGAAGACGGGGGTGACGTCCTTCTGCGGGTCGATGCCGGCCTTCAGCAGGTTGTACGACGGGAAGAGGTAGCCCGAGGTCGACGACGGGTCGACGAAGCAGACCTTCTTGCCCTTGAACCCGGCGAGGTCGGTGATCGAGCTCCCCTTGGGGACGATCGCCTCGGAGTAGTAGCCGGGCTCCTGGCCCTTCTCGGTGATGATCGACGAGATCGGAGTGATCTTCGCGCCGTTGTTCTTCGCCGTGACGTACGTGAAGCCGGAGAACGACGCGACGTCGACCTTGCCGGCGACGGCGGCCTCGATGAGGGCGGCGTAGTCGGTCGACTCCTTGTACTCGACCTTCTTGCCGGTCTCCTTGGCGAGGTAGTCCATGAGCGGCTGGTAATTGGTCTGCGTGTCGGCGGAGTCGGGGACGACGCCGAAGACGATCGTGTTCGCGTCGACCGCGTAGGCGGGCTTCGCGGACGCCGTGGACTCGGCGGCACCGGCCGACGACGTGCAGGCCGAGAGCGTGAGGGCGAGCAGGGCCGTGCCGGCGAGGGCGACGGGCGCGAGACGGGCTCGGAGGTTCATGACAGCCTTTCGGGTGGACGGGAGGAACCGGCATCCACTCTGCGGCCTCCGCGACCGACATGTATACCTAAGTACGGACTGTTCAAAGGCTGTTCACCTGGGTTACGAGTTCGTGACGCAACTTCCCGGGGCATGGATGGCGAAGTAGTATTCCTATGTGTCCGAGATGGTGTACAAGCAGATCGCCGACGATCTGCGTCTCCGCATCTCCTCCGGCGAGCTCGCGCCGGGCGACGTCGTGCCCACCGAGGGCCAGCTGGCCGAACAGTGGCAGACGTCGCGCGGGCCCATCCGCAACGCTCTCGCCGAGCTGCGGACCGAAGGGCTGATCGAGACCGCGCGCGGCCGTCCCGCGCGAGTGGCGTCCCGCAAGGCGGGGCAGGCGGTGGATGTCTCGATCCCGTTCACCCGCTGGGCGAGCGACCTCGGAGCTGCGCCGGGTGCGCAGACGCAGGAGCTCACGCTCCGCCGAGCATCCGCATCCATCGCCGCCGAGCTCGAGATCGCCGAGGGCGAGCTCGTGGTGGACGTCGTGCGGCTGCGGCTCCTCGACGGGCGACCCACGATGCTCGAGCGCCTGACGTACATCGAGTCCGTCGGGCGGCTCCTCTTCGACGCCGATCTCGATGCGGTGTCCATCACGGATCTCCTCGCCGCGCACGGCGTCGTGACCGCCGACGTCGACCACGAGATCGACGCGGTCGCCGCCGACGATCTCGACGCCGCACTCCTCGGGCTGCCGCCGGGCGCACCGCTGCTGCGCCTCCATCGCGTGGCGAGGGATGCGGCCGGCCGCACCTTCGAGACGTCCGACGACCGCTACCGCAGCGACATCGTCCGCTTCACGGTCGCCGCCCCCGGCCCGCGCCTGCGGTGACCGACGTCGCTCGTTGAGCGGGCGACGCGGTGTGCTTCCGAGACCAGCCCACAGATCCCCTGCGGGTCGTTGAGCGAGCGAGGAACGAGCGAGACGAAACGCGGTGGGCTTCCGACAACAGCTCACCAGATCCCCTGCGGGTCGTTGAGCGAGCGAGGAACGAGCGAGACGAAACGCGGTGGGCTTCCGAGAACAGCTCACTGCGTTTCGTCTCGTCGCTGGCGCTCCTCGCTCAACGACCCGCGGGGGGGTCAGCGCTGCTTCTGCACCAGCACCGCCACCGTGCGTGCGGGCACCGAGACGGTTCCGGATGCCGCATCCCACGTCGTGGTCTTGACGACCGGGTCGGAGCCGTGCGCCTGCGCATCCACGAGCTGGAAGTCGCGGCCCTGCAGCGAGCCGATCGTCTGCGTCGTCGCGTTCGGCGACGCGTTGAAGACGACGAGCGCACCCTTGAGCGCCGGGTCGACGTCCGGCCCGATCAGGTCGTTGATGAGCATCACCACGACACCGGGCGTCGCCTGCGCGCCGCCGTTCGGGAACGACACCTTCTGCCGGATGAGATCGGCCGACCCCAGGCGCAGAAGCGCGACCTGCGAGCGGATGCGCAGGAGATCCATGGCACCTGCATCCGCCGCCTTCATGTCCGCCGGGCCCGGCTTCAGCGCGGGGTCGGCGAGCAGCGGCGCCATGATCGGCCATTTGTCCTTGTTGTCCGCCGCCGGCGGGAGGCCCGAGCCGAACGTGTTCTGCTGGCCGGTCCAGTCGATGCGGTTGAACCAGTCGCCGGAGTTGTAGCTGTTGCGGTCGAGCGACTTCGAACGGAGGAGCTCGGTGCCGGCCTGCCAGAACGACGGCGTCTGCGACAGGGTGACCGTCGCGAGCTGCAGCGTGTTCATCCGCACCCGGTCGGCCATCGACGTGTTCCGCGGCAGCTTGAACACCGAGAGGTCGTACAGCGTCTCGTTGTCGTGCGCGTCGACGTAGTTGACGACCTCGTCGGGCTGGTCGGCGTAGCCTGCGGCCTGCCCGTTGTAGTCGATCTGCGAACCCTGCTTGACGCTGCCGTCCGAGGTCAGGAACGAGTACGACCGGAGGTTGCCGGCGAGCCCGAGCTTCACGAGGTCGGTGTCGTGGCCGAGTGCCATGAGCTGCTGCGCAGCGGAGCCGTTGATCGCGTCGCCGTTGGGGTCTGTCGCGAGGCCCGTTCCGAAGCCCTGGACGAAGGTCGAGCCTCCGTCGACGGGGCTGCCGCCGTGCACGGCATCGCGCAGCCGGTCGTTGAACGTGCCGATGCCGGTGCCGCCGAGCTGCCCCTGCGT
Organism: Microbacterium candidum; assembly: GCF_030315975.1. GTDB lineage: Bacteria > Actinomycetota > Actinomycetes > Actinomycetales > Microbacteriaceae > Microbacterium > Microbacterium candidum. The sequence continues at coordinate 435,159 of NZ_JASXSZ010000002.1, forward strand.
CGCCTGCTCGAACAGTGCATTGTTCGCGACCTCGCCGAAGTTCCAGCCCTCGCCGTACAGGTAGATCGCCTTGCCGTCGACGCCGTCCTTCTTGAGCGTCAGGGCGTCCAGGGCCGACCGGATCGCCAGCATGTTGGCCTTGGACGCGTGCCCCATGAGGTCGAAGCGGAAGCCGTCGACCTTGTACTCCTTCGCCCCCAGGACGACGGAGTCGACCATGAGCTTCTGGGCGACGGCGTGCTCCGTCGCGACGTTCTGGCAGCAGGTCGAGGTCTCGACCGCGCCCGCCGCATCCAGTCGCTGGTAGTACCCGGGCACGACCTGGTCGAGCACGGAGGTGGATGCCTCGCCTGACGCCGCGGTGTGGTTGAAGACCTGGTCGAGCACGACCTGCAGCCCCATCCCGTGCAGTGCGCCGACCATCTGCCGGAACTCCAACGTGCGCGATCCGCCGTCGGGGTCCACGGCGTAGGAGCCCTCGGGCGTCGAGTAGTGGAACGGGTCATAGCCCCAGTTGTAGCCGTCGGTGTCTGCCTGGGCCATGACGCACGCCTGCTGGTCGGGGGATGCCGGGCCCATCGCCGCGAGGTCGCAGTTCGGGGTCGTCTGCTTCGAGCGGTCCTCCTGGATCGTCGCGAGGTCGAACGACGGCAGCAGGTGCACGGTGTTGATGCCCGCGGAGGCGAGTTCACGCAGGTGCTTCGTGCCCGCGCTGTCCTCGGTGAACGCGGAGTAGGTTCCGCGCTCCGCCGCCGGCACCGTCGTGTCGCCGATGGAGAAGTCGCGGATGTGGAGCTCGTAGATCGTGTGGTCGACCGGCTTCGCGACGACGGGAGACGGAGTCTTCCGCCACTGCGCGGGCTGCCAGTTCTGGTCGTCGAGGTCGACCGCGACGGAGCGCGTCGAGTTCGTGGTCAGGGCGACCGAGTACGGGTCGGTGACCCGGTTGGTCTCGATCTTCCCGGTGGTCGGCGCGTAAACGGCGACCTCCCACAGGTATTCGCTGCCCTTGAGCGGCGCCTTCGCGGCGACGGTCCAGACACCGGATGCGGCATCCCACCACGCCGCGTGGCGTGCCGGTTCGCCGGTCGCACCGGGCGCCCACGTCAGCAGCGTCGCGGTCTGCGCCGTCGGCGCCCACAGCCGGAACGTCGGCTGAGCGCCCTGGAAGGTGACGCCGAGGCCGGTCTTGCCGACGCCGGGCGCGTACAGATCGTCGAGCACGCCCGGGATCTGCACGCCGGTGAACGCGGAGAGCGCACCCGAACCGTCGCGCTGCGCGACGCGCAGCTGGCCCTTCAGGAGCTTCGCGACGGAGGCACGGTCCTGGCCGTCGACGTGCAGCGCCGTGTAGCCGGCGAGTGCGGGGAAGGTCGCCTTCTGTGCATCCGTGAGTCCGCCGGCGGTCTTCGTCAGCGAGACCGGGTCACCGCCGCCGGTGACCGCGCCGTCCTTCGCATCGAGGGAGGCGGACGTCGAGCTGTAGAGCTGCCACGTGGCCGCGGCATCCTGCGATCCGAGGTTCGCCGGCCACGCGATGGTGGATGCGTCGACCCACTGGGCGCGCGACTCCCCGAGGCCGGGCAGCGGCGGGTCGGTCACGATGATCTGCAGCACATGGGTCGCGAGGGTGTAGCGGAACGCGACCATCTTCCCGCCGGTCACGCTGAAGGTCAGGTTCGCCCCGCCGGCGACGCCGTCGGCGCCGTAGTTCTCGTTCCAGCTGAGATTGTGGGCGACCTTCACCTGGTACGACCCCGTCGGGATCTGATCGGTTGCGAACTCGTACACGCCGTCGTGGTCGCCGTCCGACATGAGGGTCGCGAGGCAGTCGGGCGCCCAGTCGGCGGCGCACCCGAGGCTCGCGTCGAACGAGCCGGGGAGGGTCACGATCGGGCCGTCATCCGTCGTCTGGGCGATGCCGGTGCGCGGGTCGAAGTAGAACGTGACCGGGCCGCCGGGGTGCGTCAGCGCGATGTTCGCGCCGCCGGGTGCGCCGTTCGCGCCGAAGTTGACGGTCCAGCTGCCGTCGATCGCGATCTTGTACTGGTAGCTGCCGGCGGGGAGCGTGAACGTTCCCGCCCAGATGCCATCGGCGCGCTTCGCCAGCTGCGCGGCGGTGCAGTCGGGCTGCCAGTCGCCGGGACATCCGATCTTCGAGTCGAGGTCGCCGGCGACCGTCACGGTCGAGTACGACGGGGTCGTGGATGCCGCCGCCGGGGACGCAGCGGGGGCGATCGCGACGAGTCCTCCCGTAAGGGCGAGGACGGCGGTTGCGGACAGGGCGAGCGCGCGCCACGCGCGACGGAGTTGCTTCGACACTGAGGCTCCTGGGGGGATCGGTTCCTCAGGAGGCTAGCCCGCAGATGCAGCAGACCGCAAGCGCTTACATGGCTTGTTCTTAACGTTTCCTTGACGCACTGTCATAGCCAGTTCCCAGAATCGCAAGCGCTTCCAGCATCCCGTGCGGGTCGTTGGACGAGCTCGCGAGTGGAACCGCAGCCAGCCGATCTCGTGACGTCACCACGTTTCGTCTCGGTCGTTCCTCCCTCGCTCAACGACCCGCGAGGAGTCACCGTACGGGTCGTTGAGCGAGCGCAGCGAGACGAAACGCAGCTCACCCGTGCCGGTCGTTGAGCGAGCGAAGCGAGACGAAACGCAGAAGACGAAACGCGGTGAGCCGATCTCGTCACGGTCACCGCGTTTCGTCTCGGTCGTTCCTCCCTCGCTCAACGACCCGCGAGTCGCTCAACGACCGATGGTCATCAGCCGGCGGCCTCCGCAGGGCGGTCGACCGTCGCCGCGAAATCCGGGACGTAGCCCTCGATGTGCCGCTCGTCGACGCCGTTGTACTCGGACAGCGGGCGGATGAGGGCGTTGGACGCGGCCTGCTCCATGATGTGCGCGGTCCACCCGGTGACACGCGCGGCGACGAACAGCGGCGTGAAGGTCAGGGTGTCGAAGCCCATCAGGTGGTACGCCGGGCCCGACGGGTAGTCGAGATTCGGGTAGATGCCCTTGCGAGAGACGAAGTCGGCCTCGAGCGTGTCATAGAGCTCCGCGAGCTCCTGCGCGTCGTAGTGCTCGACGAGCGTGTCGAGCGCGGCCTTCATCGTCGGGACGCGCGAGTCGCCGTGCTTGTAGACGCGGTGGCCGAAGCCCATGATCTTGCGCTTCGACGCGAGCGCCTCGTCCAGCCACGGCCCGACGTTCGACGCCGTCCCGATCTCGTCGAAGATGTGCATGACGGCCTCGTTGGCCCCGCCGTGCAGCGGGCCCTTCAGGGCGCCGATAGCACCGACGACCGCGGAGTACAGGTCGGCCGTCGTCGACGCGATCACGCGCGCGGTGAACGTCGACGCGTTGAACGAGTGCTCCGCGTACAGGATCATCGACACGTTGAACGCCCGCGCGACGACCGAATCCGGCTCCTCGCCGAAGGTCATCCAGAGGAAGTTGTGCGAGTAGTCGAGGTCGTCGCGCGGCTCGACGATGCCCTGCCCGCGGCGACGGCGCTGGTCGTACGCGACCATCGCCGGGATCTTCGCGAACAGCAGACGCGACTTCTCGAGATCCGACTCGCGCGAGTTGTCGTAGGCAGCCGGGTCGGAGGCGCCGAGCACCGACACCGCGGTGCGCACGACGTCCATCGGGTGGGCCTCGAGCGGCAGCAGGTCGATCGCCGCGATGATCTCCGGGTCGAGCGTGCGGTGCGAGCGCTCGTACGCGACGAGCTCCGCCAGCTGCTCGTCGGTCGGCAGCTCGCCGTTCCACAGCAGGTACGCGACCGCCTCGAACGGCTGGGTCGCCGCGAGCTCCTGCACCGGGTACCCGCGGTACAGCAGCGAGTTGGTGTCGGGGTTGACCTTGCTGATCGCCGTGTAGTCGACGACGACTCCGGCGAGGCCCTTCTTGATGTCGGTCATGTCAGTCCTTCGTGATGGTGAAGTTGAAGACGCTGGTGTCGAAGCGGTTGTACTGCTCGTAGTCGATCAGATCGTAGAGGTCGGCGCGGTGCTGCATCTGGTCGAGGAGCCCGGTGAGGTGCCCCTCCTCCGTCAGCGTGTCGAGCGCGCGGCCAGCCGCGCCCATCGCCATGCGCAGCAGCGAGACCGGCCAGATGACGATGTTCACGCCGACGTCGCGCAGCTGGTCGACCGTGAAGAGATCGGACTTCCCGAACTCCGTCATGTTCGCGAGGATCGGGACGTCCACCGCCGCGCGCACCGCCGCGAACTCCTCGAGCGTGCGCATCGCCTCGGGGAAGATCGCATCCGCCCCCGCGTCCACGAGCGCGCGGGCGCGGTCGGTCGCCGCGTCCAGCCCCGACACCGCGCGGATGTCGGTGCGCGCCATGACGAGGAAGTTCGGGTCGCGACGCGCGTCCACGGCGGCGCGGATGCGGCCTGCCGCCGTGCCGAGGTCGACGACCTCCTTGCCGTCGAGGTGCCCGCAGCGCTTGGGGTTGACCTGGTCCTCGATGTGGAGGCCCGCGAGCCCCGCATCCTCGAGCGTCTGAACGGTGCGGGCGACGTTCATCGGCTCGCCGAACCCGGTGTCCGCGTCGATGATCGCCGGGAGGTCTGTCATCCGGGCGATCTGCTGACCGCGAGCGGCGACCTCGGTGAGCGTCGTCAGGCCGATGTCCGGGAGCCCCATGTCGGCGGACAGGACGGCGCCGGAGATGTAGACGCCCTCGAACCCCTTGCGCTCGATGAGCCGCGCCGACAGCGGATTGAACGCACCGGGGAACCGGAGCAGCTCGCCGGTGGCGAGCCGCTCGCGGAACGCCCGGCGCTTCTCATGCGCCGGCACCTGGGAGTACAGCATCAGAACAGGCCCTTGGGCGCCGGCGCGAGGGCCAGCACGCCGAGCTTCGCGACGATCGACAGCTCGCGCACCTCTTCGGGGGTGAGCTCGGGCAGGCGCTGGGCGAGCTCGAGGAAGCGCTCGATCTCCTCGGCCTCGAGCACGGGCTCGGCGAGCGTGCGGAACTTCCGGATGTAGTCCTCACGGGCGAACGGGCGCGCACCGAGCGGGTGGGCGTCGGCGACGGCGATCTCGTCGACGAGCTCGGTGCCGTCGGCGAAGTGGATGACGACGCGGCCGCCGAACGCCTTCTCCGCCGGGTCCTCCGAGTGGTAGCGGCGCGTCCACTCCGCGTCCTCGGCCGTGGTGATCTTGTTCCACAGCGCGACGGTGTCGGGTCGTCCGGCGCGCTCGGGCGCGTACGAGTCGACGTGGTGCCACGCGCCGTCCTGCAGGGCGACCGCGAAGATGTACGGGATCGAGTGGTCGAGCGTCTCGCGGGATGCCGTCGGGTCGTACTTCTGCGGGTCGTTCGCGCCGGAGCCGATCACGTAGTGCGTGTGGTGCGACGTGTGCAGCACGATCGACTCGATGTTCGGGATGTCGACGCCCTTGTTGTGGAGCTTGCGGGCGAGGTCGATCCACGCCTGCGCCTGGTACTCCGCGGAGTGCTCCTTCGTGAACGAGTCGAGGATCGCGCGCTTGGGCTCGCCTTCGGCGGGCAGCGGCACGTCGTACGAGGCGTCGGGACCGTCCAGCATCCAGGCGACGACGCCGTCCTCGCCCTCGTAGATCGGCGACGGGGACGTCTCGCCGCGCATGGCCCGGTCGACCGCCTCGACGGCCATCTTTCCGGCGAACGCCGGGGCGAAGGCCTTCCACGTGGAGATCTCACCCTTGCGCGACTGTCGGGTGGCGGTCGTGGTGTGCAGCGCCTGCCCGACCGCCTGGTAGATGGTCTCGGCGTCGAGGCCGAGGAGCGTGCCGATGCCCGCGGCCGCGGACGGGCCGAGGTGCGCGACGTGGTCGATCTTGTGCTTGTGCAGGCTGATCGCGCGCACGAGGTCCATCTGGATCTCGTAGCCGGTCGCGATGCCGCGCACGAGCTGCGCACCGCCGAGGCCGACGTGCTGCGCGACCGCGAGGATCGGCGGGATGTTGTCACCCGGGTGCGAGTACTCGGCCGCGAGGAACGTGTCGTGGTAGTCGAGCTCGCGCACGGCGACGCCGTTGGCCCACGCCGCCCACTCCGGCGACGTGCGGCGCTCGAGGGTGCAGCCGAAGATCGTGGCGCCCTCGCCGCCGACCGAGACGGGGTGGTCGAGCGCCTGCTGGCGCGCGGCGCTCACGGGCGCGCGCGTGAGGGATGCGGCAGCGACGGAGGCGTTGTCGATGACGCGGTTGATGATCATGTCGACGACGTCGGCGTCGACCTCGACCGGGTCCGTCGCGACGCGGGCGATCGTCCAGGCGAGCTGGCCTTCGCGGGCCAGGTTCTCGTCGCTGCGATGCACGCGGAGGTGGTGCGTGACGGTCATGATGCTCCTTCGTTCTTCGAGCTTGTCTTCGGCGGATGTCGGGCGGGTCAGGGGGTGGTCTCGATGGCCGGGGCGTCGAGGATGCTCGCGAGCGCGTTGTGCAGGTGCACGTGCGTCGCATGGGCTGCGAGATCAGCGTCGCGCGTCGCGATCGCCTGCGCAATGAGGCGGTGCTCCGCGACGGACGCGGCGAGCCGCTCGGGCTTGTCGCGCGCGAGTCGGCGGACGCGCACGAGGTGGGTGCGGACGGTACGCAGGGCGGCGGCGAGGTACGCGTTGGATGCCGCGGCATCCACCTGAGCGTCGAAGTCGGCGATGAGGGCGTAGTAGTCGTCCGCGGCGCCGAGGTCCGTCGAGGCGAAGGCGGACGCGAGCGCGGCGAAGGCTGCCGCATCCCCTCGGGTCGCCGCGATGCGGACGGCGGTCTCCTCGAGCGCGCGCCGCAGTTCGAACAGGTCGCGGATGTCGTCCGCGGCGAGGTCTGCGACGACCGTGAGCCGCGGCGAGATCTCGATGACGAGGCCGTCGGCGGCGAGGCGTCCGAGCGCTTCGCGGACGGGCGTGCGGCTGACGCCGAGGCGCGCCGCGAGCTCGACCTCGGCGAGGGCGGCCCCGGGCGCGAGCGCGCCGGACTGGATCTCGTCGAGGAGCGCGCGGTACGTGCGGTCGCTCGCCCTCATGTGCACCCCCCTATTCACACCGACGTCAGTGTATACACATCTCACTCCTGAATGCCATTTGAGGGGCGATCTGGCCCGGACCGTATACAGATGCGACATATCGGCCGACGTCGAAACGCACCCGTAAGGATTTCGTTTAGAACTTTCACAAGTTCCTGAAATCGGTGTACTCTCACGTTCATGACCACAGTCATCCGCACGAGCGGACTCACCAAGCACTACGGCCGTGTGCACGCACTCGACGGCCTCGATCTCACGGTCGACGACGGTCAGGTGCATGGATTCCTCGGGCCCAACGGCGCCGGGAAGACCACGACCATCCGCATCCTCCTGGGCCTGGCCCGCAAGACCGGCGGGGAGGTGAACGTCCTCGGAGAGGAGCCGTGGCACAACGCGCCGCGCCTGCACAAGCGCATCGCGTACGTCCCCGGCGACGTCAGCGTCTGGCCGAACCTCTCCGGCGGCGAGGCGATCGACTTCCTCGCGCGCCTGCGCGGCGTGAAGACGAAGGATGCGGCGTACCGCGTCGAACGGGAGCGGCTCATGGCCGCGTTCCAGTTCGATCCGCGCAAGAAGGGGCGCGCGTACTCGAAGGGCAACAGGCAGAAGGTCGCGCTCATCGCGGCGTTCGCCGTCCCCGCCGACCTCTACATCCTCGATGAGCCGACGAGCGGTCTCGACCCGCTCATGGAGGTCGTGTTCCGCGACGAGGTCGAGCGCCTGCGCAAGGCCGGCGCCACGATCCTCCTCTCGAGCCACATCCTCTCCGAGGTCGAGCTCCTGTGCGACCGGGTCAGCATCATCCGCGCGGGGAAGGTCGTGGAGTCCGGCACGCTCGCGGAGCTCCGCCACCTCACCCGCACCGAGGTGTCGTTCGAGGCCGTCGACGACTCGGCGTTCGCCGGCATCCCGCAGGCGCACGACGGCTCGATCGAAGAGGGCCGCGCCCGGTTCACCGTCGACAGCGACGCGATTCCGGCCGTCCTGCCACTGCTGGCGCAGCGCAACGTCACGGGGCTCCGGATCGAGCCGCCCTCGCTCGAGGAGCTGTTCCTGCGTCACTACGGCGACGATCTCGCGGCGCTGCGCGCCGCCGAAGAGGAAGACGGCACGCGCGCCTCGCGCCGGGTCGCCGTGAAGGAGTCGAGATGAGCGCACTGCTCCGGCAGCGGCTGCGCCGCGACTGGCTGCAGCTGCTCCTCTGGATCCTCGGCACGGTCCTGCTGGCGTTCTCCGGCTACGCGGGGGTCACCCAGTCGTACGGCACCCACACCGACCGCGTACAGGTGCTCGCCGCCGTCATGGCGAACCCCGTCATCATGATGTTCCGCGGTCTGCCCTCCGGCGCCTCGGAGGGCCAGTTCGTGGCGTTCGAGATCCTGCCGTGGCTCACGATGCTCGCCGCGTTCATGAGCATCTTCCTCGCGGTGCGCCACACGCGCGGCGATGAGGAGGCAGGCCGCTCCGAGCTCGTCGCGGCGACGCCCGCGGGCCGCTCGCTGCCGACCGTCGCGACGCTCATCCACGGCGTCATGGCGAACGTCGTGCTCGGGGTGCTCGTCGCCGCGGCCCTCATCGGATCGAAACTGGATGCGGAGGGCTCCTGGCTCATGGGTGCGGTGTCCGCGACCACGGGCATCGCCTTCCTCGGCATCGGCCTCATGGCGGCGCAGCTCATGCGCACGTCGCGCGGTGCGAACTCGCTCACGGTCTGGATCCTCGTCGCGACGTTCCTCATCAACGGGATCGGCAACGTCGCGGGCACGCCGAGCAACGACCTGACGCGCATCTCGAGCTCGTGGCTCGTGTGGCTCTCGCCGTTCGGCTGGGCGCAGCAGGCCCGTCCCTACGACACGAACGACTGGTGGCCCGCCGTCCTCGGCCTCGCGTTCGGCGTCGCCCTCGCGATCGTCGCGACGGCGCTGCAGTCGGTCCGCGACATGGGCGAGGGGTTCGTCCCCGCTCGTGCCGGGCGCACCTTCGCGCGACCCGCACTGTCCACCCCGCACGCGCTCGTGTGGCGGCTGACGAACGGCGGGATTATCGGCTGGGCCATCGGCGGAGCGCTCACCGGCATCCTCGCCACGAAGCTCAGCGGCCTCGCCGGGCAGGTGGCCGGGCAGAACCCCGCCGTGCAGCAGATCCTCGACAAGATCGGCAAGGCCGGGAACCTCGAGGAGACCGTCGTCTCGGTGTTCTTCACGATGCTCGGCATCCTCGCCGCGTGCGCCGCGGTGCAGATCGTCGCTCGCGCCCGCCAGGAGGAGGCGCACGGCACCGCGGAGAACGTGCTGGCGCGTCCGGTGGATCGCGTCATGTGGCTGCTCGACTACATGCTGGTCGCGACGTTCGCGATCCTCATCACGGTCGCCGCGGCCATGCTCGCCGCGTACGCCGGGCTCTCGGGGAACAAGGATGCGTCGTCCCTGTCGCACGTCGTGCTGGTCGTCGGCCTGGGGCAGGCGCTCGCCGCGTGCGTGTTCACCGTCCTGACGGCGCTCGTGTTCGTCCTGTTCCCGCGCGGAACGATCGCCATCGCGTGGTCGCTCCTGCTGCTGGCGACCATGTTCGGCCTGTTCGGCCCGCTGTTCGGGCTGCCGGAATGGACGACGAAGTTCTCCCCGTTCGCGGTCTCGCCGGTCGTCTCGAACGGTGACGTCGACCTCCGCGGGATGTGGTGGCTGGTGCTGGCGGTCGCGGTGGGGGCCGCGGCATCCCTCACCCTCATGCGGCGTCGCGAGCTGGCGTCGGACGGGTAGCGTAGACAGACAGTCTGGGGGAACCATGGAGCACCGCGGAGTCGATGCCGCCGAGCAGGCGGCAGCGATGATGACGGCGGCGGGCATGCCGCGGATGCCCGCGCGCACCCTCATGGCCCTGCTCGCAGCTCCCGCCGGCGGCTATACGGCGGCGGAGCTCGCAGACCGCCTCGGCGTCAGCGCCGGGGCGGTCTCCGGCGCCGTCCGGTACCTGCAGGACGCGCACTTCATCCGCCGGATGCCGACGCCGGGGCATCGGCGCGACCGGTACGACGTCGTGGTCGACGCGTTCCACTCGGTCATCATCGGGAACATCCCCGTCTACCTGCAGATGGCCGACCACGTCGACCGGATCTCCGGCGAGATCGCGGACGACGAGGTCGCCGTCGAGCGGGCGGCCAGCATGTCGGGCTTCCTCCGGTTCATGGCGAAGCGGATGCCGGAGCTCGTCGCCGAATGGGAGGACATCCGCACCTCAGGCGACTTCGGCGTCGACGCCTGACTCCCCTGGTCGTTGAGCGAGGGAGGAACGACCGAGACGAAACGTGCCAATCCAACGAGATCAGCTCGCCGCGTTTCGTCTCGCCGGTGCCCGTTGTGCGGGACGCCCAGGGATGTCCGCCCGGTCCGGCTCACAGACTGCGGTGTGTCCGGAGTGGGCCGCCAAGCAGGCTGCCCCTTGTCCGTGCCCAGGCGGCCGGTGTTGTTTGTCCCGACGTGGCGGACGCCTCCGCATGCGACGTGCCCGTAAGCGGATCGTTCAGCGCTCGGTAGGGATCTTCAGCGCCCGCATGTACCGTCGTCGCGCGACACGCTGCGCGATCAGGAGCAGGGGGAAAAGCGCACGCCAGTGCAGAGTTCGACTGGGGCGAGTGACCGATCGTATGGTGAGCCTGACGACACCGTTCTCGCGGTGGACGATAAACGCTTCCTCGCCGGTGACGGGGTGGCCAGGTAGCGTCCGGTATGCGAATCCGACGCGGTCGCCGGTCCGGACCACATCAACCACTTCAACGGGCTCCAGAATCGTGATGCCGAGCGCGTGAACAGCTATTACGGGTCGGTCCCCCCGTGCCACTGTTCTTGCCGGCTCGACCGAGAAGCCACTTCGAGTCTTCACGCCCCAGCACAGGGTCTCGGTCGTGGCCCAATCCCACAGGGAGTCACCTCGCCCCAGCGCGACAGTCTTTTCCCATAAGCGACCGGGTGACGGCTGGAGGCTCCACTGCGCCGCGGAGATCTCCGTCAGTGAAGTGTTCTGCCTGAGCGCCATGACCCGATCATTTCACCCCACGTGCGACGCCCCCGAGCCGTCCCCGTCGCATCCGTGGGTGCGGGGCATCGAGTCAGCGAGCCGACTGCGTGCCCCAGGGCGAGTATTCGGACGGGATCCGGTTGGGAACATCCGTTCAGCATGCGCTGCTGCCAGGAAGTTGGGCTCGCCGCGACGGCTGCGCGGAGCCGGTGAGAACCGCCTCAGACCGGGAAGCTGCCCATCGTCAGCTCGGCGTCGACTCCGGCGGGCAGGGGAAACCACCCGATGAAGGTGACGCCCTCTTCGGTGGCGTCAAACCTGGCAATGGTCTCATTGGCTGGCTCGTAGAAAGTGTCCCCGGCCCGGAGGATGGACTCCTGCTCGCCACTTACTTGGAAATACACCGAACCGGACTCGATGACACCGAAGACGGGCCCGTTGTGCCAATGCGCTCCGGGATGGACGTTCGCGGCGATCCTGATCCGTCGGACTTCCATCGTTGCAAAGCTCGTGTGCGCAGGGAGCTGAAGTCTGCTGAGCGTCACACGTTCCACCGGGTCCTGGCTCACGTCTCGATCGTGTCACAGCCGTCGTGACCGATCAGGAATACGTCACACCGACGCCGCCAGTAGCCCGACCGCAGGTGGATCCGTCGGCGTGCCGAACAACGAGGAGTGGCGCCAACCGGGGGCCTGCCGGCATGAGATTCGAGGCCGAGACGAAATTCCGTACGGGGTGCGGAGCCTCAGCGAGTCGTGGTGGCCCAGTAGACCGTGGCAAGCGGGACGTCGCACGACGTCAGTAGATAGCCCCAGGCCCGTCTGAACCCCAGGATGAGCTTCGGGTCGGGAAGGAGCTGCCCGATCTTCCCGTTCGCCTCGATGCGAACAGCGCAATTGCCAGACATCGACCAGTGAGCGTCACCGCTCAATGGCGTCGGTCACCAGACAGGCACCATCGTCCAGGCTCGTTCTGTATGACGTCTAACGATGGACCCGCTCGGGTCGCCAGGGTTACGGTGGGCTCGTGGGTTCGATCACTGACGGTCAGCCCGAACGACGTGGCGTCCGCGCCCGGCTCGGCGTGGGCATCGCCGTCGTCCTGGGTGTCGTTGCCGGATTCTTTGGTTCGATCTTCGGCCCCTTCAGCGTCATGCTCGCCGGCGGGATCCTGACTGCGGTGGGCGGGATCGCCGCCGTGGCCTTCCGTGGTAGAACGTGGACCCGTGTGGTTCTCGCAGTCGGCATCGCCGTCGTGATCGGGGCATGCGCGTACGTTCTGATAGGACTCGTCATGCCGCAAGGAGCCGGCAGCGGGTCGGGCGGTGGCTGCGAGCCGGGCGGTACGTGCCGCCCGTAACAGTGGGGCGGGTGGTCACCCCGGTGGAGGTCGAGGTCTTCCGATGATGGAGGTTCCTTCGCGTTCCGGCCGAGGGGTGCTGCCCAGGCAGCCACCGACGGACCGCATCGCCACGCGAAAGCCGATCGGTCAGCGTGCGTCGCACCGTTGGGCATGGGCATGCACGCCATGGGTCAGAGGTCGAGGAAGTCGCCGAGCCAGGCTCTGACGGATGCAAGGCATCCGGTGCTGACAATGCCGGCGGTGCCGGTGAGGCGGTCGCGAGATAGCGTACGGGGCTGCTCGGTCATGATCCAGGAGGCCCGGTCCAGGTCATTCGGCCCGTCAACGCGGATGTGGTTGGGCCAGCCACGATCACTGGTGGTGATCGGCAACGCGATCACGAGGGTGGTGACCGCGTCGAGGTAACCGGCAGAGGCGACGATCAGGACCGGGCGGTGGCCACCCTGCTCACGACCGCGCACGGGTTCCAGCGATGCCCAGGCGATGACGCCCGGTGCAAGCTCAAGGTCGGTCACGCCACGGAGTCTGTCAGTTCAGTCCGTTCCCACTGCGCCGACTCCGCGGAATGCGAGGCCACATCCGCGGGCGAAGTCCGGGCGATCGCCGTCTTCAGCGACTGCAGCCGCAGCCGGCGGTCTTCAGCATCTGCCAGGCGAGCAAGGTGAGCGCCGAGCGTCAATCCCTCACGCCCTGCTTGCGCCTTGAGGCGGTCGCGAAGCTCATCGCTCACCTTGATCGTGGTAGTCATACCAGGAGTATACCGACCTGCACGGAGAACGATTCCACATTCGTGGCTGCTCTACCGACGTCCGGCTCAACGATCCCCGCATGGCCACCTTGGGCCGCGAAGTGCAGCTGAGTGAACCCGGAGGTATCCGCCAGATTGACGTCGTCGCCTACTTTGATCGCGGCTTCGACATGGCCGAGCCGTCCCCCCAGCGCTGCGTAGTGGAGGTCAGTCCTGCCGACACGATCGAGAGTCGGAGTCACGACGGACGTACTGGCACGCCGAGCAGACCGCACATTCGCCCGTGGCGACGTCAGAAGAGGATCCGTCAACGCCCGTCGCGAAGTATCACACGGCTCAGACGCAGTTGAACATCGCCAAGTACGCGAAGCGTCGCGACGTCATCGAGCCCGGTGGTGGCCTCCCAGTCATGGCCCGAGCCAAGAACATCACAATCGTCGTTGTCGAGTAGCGCGGACCCGTGATGGGCGCGGTCCACATCCGCTCGCGACGGGATACGAACTCGGGGTCATCCAGCACGTCGTCTGGCACGGCACGGGCGAATACATCTCGTGCATCGACAAAAGCGGGCGTAATCTGTGCTCACATCATCTGCGAGACGCGATCTGGGGAGCCGCGGTCATGGATGCATCGACATCGCCGGAAGGGCCGAGTCCGTACGGACCCGGCTCCAGTCCGTTCGTCGCGCCTGGAAGTCCGCTCCCCGATGCCAGTCCTGACGTACCGTCCGCCGGCCCGCCCCTCGGCGGCGTCGCGCTGACGCCACCGCCGACTCCTCCTGAGCCGGTCCGCGGCGGCCGGGCGCTCCTCACCGTCACGATCGTCTCCGCGGCGATCGGGCTCGTCGCATCCGTCGTCTCCGTCGCGCTGACGGACATCGACCTGTCGATCGGCGTCGCCTCGCCGTTCGTGCCGTGGCTCGCACTCGCCGCCTGCGCGGTCGCGGTCGTGTGCGGAGCCGTGCTCCTCGAGCGCCGGGCGCGGCGGCGGGGGCTCATCGGATCAGTCGTCGGGGTGGCCGCTGCGACCGGGATCCTGGCGGCCACATCCCTCATCCCTCTCCCTGATCTCGCGGTCCATGCCTACGGCTACGCGTGCCCGTTCTCGACGTCCGGACTGCAGGGCTCGGCCGGCTGGTCACCGGATGCGCCCATCCCCTACGGCAGCACGATCGCCGAATCCAGCGGCATGCAGAACCAGCCGTGGACGACCTTCACCGTCGACAAGCCGGTCGACGTCACCGCGATCGCGCTCACAGCGGGCGCACGACTCCCGCGCAGCGGAACCTACTTCGCCGTCCCTGTGACGCGCGGCAAGGTCGACGAATCAGCGATGTCGTGCTCCGATCCGCTCAAGGCGCAGGCGTTCTGGGCCTCCGGCGGCGGTCGCGGAGGCGAGACCGCAGACATCGCGCTCGCGCTCCCGGACTACCCGGGAGGCGCACAGGGCGGACGGGACAACGGCGACGGCACGGTCACGTACTTCGTGATCTTCGACATCACCCCGGATGCGGCTGCGCACGGTGCATTCGGGATCACGCAGCTGCCGTCCAACAACGCGGATCCGTCCGAGGTCTACTGGGGTGCGCATTCGTCAGGGCCGGTCCTCGCGGCACCGGAAGCGTCGCCCTCAGCACCCGCTGCGACGCCCGCACCCTCGGACACCGGCGGCCCTTCCACACCGGTACCGGTGGGTCCCGCGCCGGATCCGTCGGCGAGCACGTCGGTCGACGTGTACGTCCCCGACGACTCGGCGACCGGCTCGTCGCCGTCGCATCCACTTCCCTACGGCTCGGCCCAGACGATGAAGGCGGTGCGCACGGGGAAGGATGCGCTGACCTTCATCGTCGGCGCGCCGAAGGACATCACGGCCGCGGCGAAGGCCGGCGGTGCAGCTGCCCCGAAGCAGGGGGCGTACCTCGCGGTACCGGTCACCTCCCGGGAGATCGACGCGAGTGCGATCACGGATGCGAACGGGGTCGAGTATCCGGGCGGATACTGGTCGACCCCGGCGAACCTGAACGGCGTCGAGAGCATCGACGTCTCGATCCCCGGGTATCCGACGCTCACCAAGGTGCAGAACCCCAACGCGGACGGGACGTGGAGCTACTGGGAGATCTTCGACGTGCCGGCGAGCACGATCTCCACCGGCCGATACGAGATCGACCTCACGCTCCCCGACGGAACCGTCGAACCCTGGTACTGGGGGACGCCCGCACCATGACCGCACCCATGGCTCCCGCGATCACCGCGACCGCACCCGCACGCCCGCCCCGCACCGTGGTGGTGGCGTTCTATCTGTGGTGGGCGCCCATCACCTGGCAGCTGATCGGGCTCGCGTACATCCTCCTGACCTTCTCTGAGGCCGCGCGGATCGGCGGTCCCGCCTGGGACGTCCTCCTGAACGACGGCCCGTCCGCCCTTCTCCTGCCCGTGGTGTGCGGTGTCGAGATCGCATTCCTGTTCCCCATGCGCCGGGGCATGCGCGCAGCACGGATCGTGCTGACCGTGGTCGGCTTCCTCATCGCGGCGGCTCTGGCCCTGCTGCCTACCACCATGGAAGGAAACCCGGCGGCGCTCCTCACCGCATTCGGTCTGGTGGTCGCTGTCACGATCGCCGCCGTCGTGCTGATGTTCGTGCCGTCGTCGAACCACTGGTTCGCGGGGGCGACGGATGCGGGCGTCCCCGACGCTGCCCTCGACACTGCCGCACCCGTGACGCGACGGCCTCTCATCGTGACGGTCGCGTTCTGGATGTGGTGGGTGATCGTCCTCGCGCAGTTCGCGTTCGTCATCCAGGACATCGTCGAGGTCGCGCAATACGGGGTCGGGATCCTCGTCAACGTGTGGTGGGGGGACGCGCTCGACCTCGCCTTCGCCGTCGTGGCGGCCGTCTTCACTCCGAGTCTCGGACACGGTAGTCGCGTCGCGCGGATCGTCCTCACCGTGGGGAGCGGCGTCACGCTTCTGCTCGGTCTCGTCGTGGAGCCGCTCCTCAGCTGGACCATCCCCTGGTACACCGCCCTGTTCTTCCTGTTCCTGATCGCCGCGACCGTCCTCCTCTTCGTGCCCGTCGCGAACCGGTTCTTCGCGCGGCGCCAGGCTCAGCCCACGCATGCGGTGCCGCACGAGGCGACAACCGCAGCATCCGCGACGACCACGACATCCGCGGTCGTGCCGCCGAGCCCGTACGCCATCGCACCGGCCACCGACCTTGAAGCCGCGCCCGGCGACGCCGAACCCGCCGGGGACGATCCCCAGCCGGTCGACGAGAGCTGACTCAGCGGGGAGGTCATGGATCAGTCGCCGCCGCCGCGGGTCGAGTCCGTTCACCCCGCCAGGGGGCCGGGACCTCGCGGATCCGTCCGATACCGCGCGTGGTGAAATCGTCGTCTCTACGCCGCACGAGCGCCCCCGATCCACCGTTCGGGCTCGAGCTGGCATTCGAACTGCCGATGCCAGCAGTGTGTCGGTGCAGGCACACGAGGCTGCGACGTGCAGATGGGTGAAGAACACCCGGCCAGCCCCCATCCGCTCGTATTCCGGAGCAATCGGGCGACTGCTCGCGTTGTTCTTGATGATGTGGAGATTCGGACGCGCTTCGGTGCGTGCCTCTCTTCTCGGTCGATTCTTGAGTGAATTCGGAGTCATATGACTACGCCGCCGCGCAGCTGGAACTCGGGAGAGTGCCACGATCGCCGTCGGGCACGCGGCGCTATGGCGCGAATAGCCGACTCGATGCTCTCGTAGCGAAGAGACCATTCCTCGGGCTTGCTGAGCACCAGGACCACGGGCTGATCGTCGCCACCCCGCGATCATCGCAACCCGGCGGTGTCGCGGACGCCGGCCACGCGTCAGACGAGGCGCTCGAGCACGTCGAGGATGGGGAGCTGGCCCTTCACAAGACGGATGCGCGCCGCATCCATCGTCGACCACTCGGCGCGATCGACCTCGGGGAAGCGCTCCAGCTTCCCCGAGCGGGGCGGCCACTCCAGCTCGAACTCGCCGAACGCGAACGGCCCGGGCTCCCACCCGGAGCCGTCCAGCGCGTAGACAGCGAGCTTCTTCGACGACGAGACCGTGAACACGCCGAGGTCGAGCGCACGCGCGTCGGGCGGAGCGACGCCCAGCTCCTCGTGGAACTCGCGGACCGCCGCATCCCACGGCTCCTCGTCCGCCGGGTCGTATTCACCCTTCGGGAGCGACCACGCGCCGGCGTCCTTGCGGGCCCAGAACGGCCCGCCCATGTGCGCGATGAGCACCTCGAGCGCCGGCGCCCGCCGGTACAGGAGGATGCCCGCGCTCGTCACCATGGGTCCGCCCGGCCTCAGGGCCGCGTCTTCGGGGAGACCTCGTCGGTGAGCGCGGCGTCGCGGACGACGACGTCGCCGAGCGCGACATCGATGGCCGCGAGGACGTCCGCCTCGAGGACGACACCGGATGCTGCGACGTTCGACGCGATCTGCTCAGGACGGGATGCGCCGACGAGCGCGGCGGCGACGTTCGGGTTCTGCAGCACCCACGCGATCGCCAGCTGCGGCATCGTGAGCCCGAGGTCGTCGGCGATGGGCTGCAGCTGCTGCACGGCGGTCAGGACGTCGTCGCGCAGGAACCTCTGGATGAAGTGCGCGCCGCTCTTCTCGTCGGTCGCACGCGACCCCTCGGGCACCGGCTGACCGGGGAGGTACTTGCCGGACAGCACGCCCTGCGCCATCGGCGACCACACGATCTGAGAAAGCCCGAGCTCCTCGCTCGTGGGGACGACCTTCTCCTCGATCACTCGCCACAGCATCGAGTACTGCGGCTGGTTCGAGATGAACGGGACCTTCAGCTCGCGGGCGAGCTCGGCGCCCGCGCGCAGCTGATCGGCGGTCCACTCCGAGACGCCGATGTAGAGCGCCTTGCCCTGCCGGACGATGTCCGCGAACGCGAGGAAGGTCTCCTCGAGCGGCGTCTCGTAGTCGAACCGGTGGGCCTGGTACAGGTCGACGTAGTCGACCCCGAGACGGCGCAGCGACCCGTCGATGCCCTCGAAGATGTGCTTGCGGCTGAGGCCGGCGTCGTTCGCGCCCTTCGGGCCGATGGGCCAGTACACCTTCGTGAAGATCTCGAGCGACTCACGGCGCTGGCCGGCGAGGGCCTTGCCGAGCACGACCTCGGCGGCGGTGTTCGCGTACGTGTCGGCGGTGTCGAACGTCGTGATGCCGGCATCCAGCGCCGCGTGGACGGTCGCGATCGCCGCGCTGTCGTCGATCTGGGACGCGTGCGTCACCCAGTTCCCGTACGTGATCTCCGAGACTTTCAGGCCGCTGTTACCGAGGTGGCGATACTTCATGCCTCCACGCTAACGGGCGGCGGGAGGTCGCGCCCGCTCAGGCCGGATCGGCGGATGCGGCGGCCGGCGCCACGGGCGCCGCGAACGCGGGGCTCTCGGCGGCCGTCGTGACGATGGCCGCGCGATCGCGGAAGCCCTCCGCGCTCACACGGTCGAGGTCGACCTGCTTGCGGATGCCGGCGGTCTGCTCGTACAGGCTCGGCTCGCCGAAGCTCGTCAGCACCTTCACGAGGACGGGCAGCAGCTCGATCATGAAGAACAGGGACGCGATCATCCAGTGCGCCCACAGGATGGCGGGCTGCTTCTCACCGAGGGTCGTGAGGCCGTTGATCTGGCTGAGGATGCCGACGGCCCCCGCATTGCCCTGGGCGACCGCATCCGCTCGCGCGTTGTAGGCAGCGAGGGCCGCGTCGTACTGCTTCTGCGCGGTCGGCAGCTGGCTCTTGGCCGCCGCACGGTTCTGCGACTCGGACGCGCTGGTCTGGTTCTTCTCCGCGGTGGTGGCGGCGTCGAGCGACGCGTTCGCGTCGCGCAGCTGCGCGGCCAGGGCATCGTACGTCTGCTGCGCCTGCGCGAGCTGCGCCTGCGCCGCCGACGAGCTCGCGCCCTTGCCCTTCACTCCGGTGCAGCCGGGCACGGTCCCGGCACCCTGACCGGTCAGCTCGCACTGGTAGAGGGCGCGCGCGTCGTCGATGACCTTCTGCTGATCGGCCATCTTCTTGGTGAGGTCGTCGACGTTCGACTGCGCGGCGGACTGGGAGGCCGAGGCACCGGACGTGCCCGCAACGATGCCGGTCTTCGCCTGCTGCTCGAGGGCGGCGACGCGCTTGGACGCGGCATCCATCGCCTTCTTCTCCGGCCCCTTGTCGAGCGCCGTCTGGTCCGCCTGCGACTGCACGATGTTCGTCGAGGCGACCTCGCGCGCGATGTCGTTGTGGAAGACCTGCAGCACGACGGGCTCGGCGACGACGAACCCGATGAGCGCCGCCATGAGGACGCGGGGGATCGCGAGGCCGATGAGCTTGCCGACGCTGCGCGTCGACGTCATGGTCGAGGTGAGGAATCGGTCGAGGTTGAAGATGAGGAGCGCCCAGACGAGGGCGATCGGGATGGCGAGCCAGATCGCCGCCTGCGCGCCCGTGGTGAGAGCGAAGAGCATCGAGATCGCCGAGACGACGGCCGTGCCGAGCAGCACGAAGAACATCTGCACGAACTTCGGCGTCTCGCCCGGGACGCGATCGAGGATGGGGCCGTCCGCGCCGCCGAGGATCGCGAGCTTGCGCAGCCGCGAGCCCGGGATGCGCGGCGTACGCTCGCGCTTCGGCTTGGGCTCACGCGCGGGCTCCGCCTGGAGGGGATGCGGGTCTCCCGCCGGCTCCGCGAGCGCCGGAGGTTCGGGAGCGATCGGCACCGTCGGGGCGTCCGGAACGGGCCTGACGGAGGCCTCAGGATCGAAGGCCCGAAGGAAGTCGAAACCGTCGTCCTCGCCGTCGATCGGCTCGTCGAGTTCGAACTGGATCCGGCCCTGCGAGTCCATGCGGCCCGGGCGATGCGCGGAGTACTCCATCCCTCCACGCTACGAAGAGCCGCCTGGACGTCCCGTGGACAACCCCTATGCGGGCTCTCAGGTTGAGGGGATCCCGATGTGCGCGGCGAGTTCCCGATCGAACGTCTCGGCCTCGTCGAGATGCGGCGCGTGGCCGGCGTCCGGGAGGCTCACCTCGCGATACGAACCGCCGTTCGCGGCGTACCGGTCGAGCACGGCACGGGTCTGCGTGACCATGGGCTGCGGGGGCGCGACCTCGGCGCCCGGCCAGCCCGGGATGATCCCGAGGAGCCCCAGCTGATTGAGGTCGAAGAACGACGCGTCCGAGACGATGGCGTCCTTCCCGCCGTGCACCCAAAGGATCGGGGGCTTCACCGCCAGGTCGACGATGCCGGAGAGGTCGAGGTGCTGGGGCGCCATCGTGTTGAGCACCCCGCGCATGCCGGCGGCGAAGCCCGGCCAGTTCTCCGACACGACCGAGTCCCCGGGGTAGTTGTCCAGCCCGGTCCTGGTCGTGAGCATGGAGGCGACCCACGCATCCTCGTGCGCGGCCTGCAACTCGGGCTTCGCGACGTACGAGCTGCGGTACACCGTACGCGGCGACGTCTGCGCGTCGGCGGATGCATCGCCGGCATCCAGTCGCGCGACGAAGTCGGGATTCGCCCCGCCGCCGCCTGTGCCTGCGCCGTCGGCGTCGTTGCGGACGCCGTCCGCGCCGTGGGTCCCGCCGAAGCCGTACGGCGAGACCGGCGCCTCGAGGGTCAGGGATGCCACTCGCCCCGGGGCGTCGAGCGCCACCTGCATCACGACCCCGCCGCCCATGCTCCAGCCGACGAGGTGGACCTGTTCGAGCTCGAGGGCGTCGAGCACCGAACGCACGTCGTCGGCGAAGTCGCGCAGCCCGCGCGCGGCGTCGACGGGCTTGGTCTCGCTGTCACCGAATCCGCGCAGATCGATCGCGAGCGCCCGCACGCCGGCCGGGAGCGCGAGCATCGAGGGCTGGTAGAACGCGGCCGACGACACGTTGCCGTGCACGAAGACGACCGTCGCCGTCGGATGTTCGGCCGCACGCTCGAGCACATTCGCCGTGTAGCGGGTCGTCGGGACACGACGGGCGGTGATGCCGTCGAAGAGCGTGCTGGCCATGTGGACTCCTTCGTCGTGCGGCGGCTCCGCCGAAGCGACGGATGCGGCCGTACCTGAAGGGTAATTCATGTTTCAGTTCCGCGCCACGGAATCGTCGGCGAAACCGCTGGACGCGGTCGTCAGGCGAGGGCTGCTGCGGCGGCCTCGTCCTCCGTCGTCGCGACGAGCTGACCGCACGCGCCGTCGATCTCCTTGCCGCGGGTGTCGCGGAGGGTCGTCGGGATGCCGGCGTCGTTGAGCCGGCGGACGAACTCGTCCTGCACGGCCTTCTCCGACGAGGTCCAGATGGAGCCCGGCGTGGGATTGAGCGGGATGGGGTTCACGTGCACCCACCCGCGGCCGCGGGCGTTGAGCTTCTCGGCGAGGAGATCGGCGCGCCACGCGTGGTCGTTCATGTCCTTGATGAGGGCGTATTCGATCGAGACGCGGCGGCCGGTGCGTTCGAAGTAGGCGCGCGCCGCATCCAGCGCCTCGTCGACCTTCCAGCGCGAGTTCACCGGGATGAGCTCATCGCGCAGCTCGTCGTCCGGGGCGTGCAGCGACAGGGCGAAGGTGACGGGGATCTCCTCGTCGGCGAGCTTCTTGATCGCCGGCACGAGCCCCACCGTCGACACCGTGATGCCGCGGGCGCTCATCCCCATGCCGTGCTTCTTGTCGGTCATCACGCGCACCGCCTGCATGACCCGGGCGTAGTTCGCGAGCGGCTCGCCCATGCCCATGAACACGATGTTGGTGACGCGCTCCTCCTCGTGCCCGACACCCCGCGGGTCGCCGAGGCCGCCGGCGCGGATGAGCGCGTTCGCCCGCACGACCTGGTCGATGATCTCGGCGGCGGACATGTTGCGCGTGAGGCCCGCCTGCCCGGTCGCGCAGAACGGGCAGTTCATGCCGCAACCGGCCTGGCTCGAAACGCAGAGCGTGATGCGGCCGGGGTAGCGCATGAGGACGGACTCGACGAGCGCGCCGTCGTGCAGGCGCCACAGGAACTTGATCGTGTCGCCGCGGTCGGTCTCCAGGCGCCTGACCTCCGTCAGAAGCGGCGGGAGGAGCCCCGCGACGAGCTCTTCGCGGCCGGATGCGGGCAGGTCGGTCATCGCGGCGGCGTCCCACGCGTAATGGGTGAAGTAGTGCTTCTCGAGCTGCTTCGCGCGGAATCCCGGCAGTCCGAGCTCCTTCAGCCTCTCGACGCGCTCCTCGGGCTTCAGGTCCGCGAGGTGCACCGGCGGCTTGCCGCGGCGCGGGCTCGCGAACTGGAGCAGCGGGCGGCCGTCGGCATCCTTCTTCTGCGACCAGCCCTCGGTCTTCGGCCGCACCTGGGTGACACGGGTGGTGCTGCTGCGGGGAGAGTCGGTCATGGATCCAAGGCTACCGGCGGGCACTGGGCGAAAGCAGGATGCCGCGGACCCGCCGCACTGCTGGCCCGCGGCCGTATGCTGGCGCGATGGTGCCACCTGACCGCCTTCTCGCGTTCGCCGCGGCGGCGCTCGTGCTGATCGTCATCCCCGGCCCGAGCGTGCTGTTCACGATCGGTCGCTCCCTCGCCCTCGGGCGCATCGGGGGCCTCCTGAGCGTCCTCGGCAACGCGCTCGGGCTGCTGCCGATCATCGCCGCCGTGGCCTTCGGCGTCGGCGCGATCGTCGCGGAGTCCGTCGTCCTCTTCACGATCATCAAGGTCGTCGGGGCCGTCTACCTCGCCTACCTCGGCATCCAGGCGATCCGGCATCGGAAGGATCGCGCCGCCGGCACCGCCGTGCTGCCGCGCTCGCACTGGAAGCAGCTGGGTCAGGGCTTCATCGTGGGCATCACGAACCCGAAGACGATCGCGTTCTTCATCGCGGTGCTCCCCCAGTTCGTGGACCTGCACGCCGGCATGGTGCCCATGCAGATGATGGAGCTCGGCCTCGTGTTCTTCGTGCTCGCGCTGCTGTCCGACGGCACGTGGGCGCTCATCGCCGCCGGTGCGCGGGATTGGTTCGGCCGCTCCCCCACGCGCATGGAGCGGCTGACCGCGACCGGCGGCGGGATGATGATCGGACTCGGCGGCATCCTGCTGCTGACCGGCAACAAGTCCTGAACTACAGGAAGATGTCCGGGAAGAGCTCGCCGTCGGGTGTGCCGGGCACGGCGGCGTAGCCCGAGAAATCGCTGACGCCGGCCGCCTCCAGCACGTCCTCGACGATGAGCGTCTGCCCCGTGTACTCTCGCGCCGGCTGCTGGAGGACCTCGTACGCGGCGTCGGCGTAGATCTCCGGTGTCCGGCTGACTTTCATCATCCGGTCGCCGCCGAGGGAGTAGAGCACCGCCGCCGTCGCGATCGTCGTCCGCGGCCACAGCGTGTTGGCGGCGACACCCTCGGACGCGAACTCCGCCGCGATGCCGAGCGTCGCCATCGTCATGCCGTACTTCGCGAGCGTGTACCCGGTGTGCGCGCCGAGCCATTTCGGGTCGAGATTCAGCGGCGGGGAGAGCGACAGGATGTGGGGGTTCTCCGCCTCCCGCAGGACCGGGAGCGCCACACGCGACAGCATGAACGTCCCGCGCACATTGACGTCCTGCATGAGGTCGTACTTCTTCGCGGCGAGATCGAGCGAGCCCGACAGGTCGATGACCGACGCGTTGTTCACGACGACGTCGATGCCGCCGAACTCGCCTTTCGTCTCGAGCACCGCACGCGTGATGTCGTCGTCGTCGCGGACGTCGCCGACGATCGCGAGCGCGTTGCCGCCGGCATCCCGGATCTGCTGCGCGGCGGTGTGCACGGTGCCTTCGAGCTTGGGATGCGGGGTGTCGGTCTTCGCAAGGAGGGCGACGTTCGCGCCGTCGCGGGCCGCGCGCAGCGCGATCGCGAGCCCGATGCCTCGGCTGCCGCCGGACATCAGGATGGTCTTGCCGAAGAGTGGGCCCACGCGCCCGGAGGCTCCGGGCGACGCGCCAGCGGCGTCTGGAGTGGGCGTGGGGATCACGCGTTCTCCTCGGGCTTGGCACGGCGGGCGGATGCGGCGGCGAACCCCGCGACGCGCGCCTTCGCGTCGGGCGTCTCGATCGCCTCGCCGATCGTCCGCGCCTCCTCGACCAGCTGCTCGGCGAACGAGCGCGCCGGCTGCGAGCGGACGAGGCGCTTCGCCTGCCCGTACGCGCCGTACGCGTT
Source organism: Microbacterium candidum (assembly GCF_030315975.1). Classification (GTDB taxonomy): domain Bacteria; phylum Actinomycetota; class Actinomycetes; order Actinomycetales; family Microbacteriaceae; genus Microbacterium; species Microbacterium candidum. The sequence goes on from NZ_JASXSZ010000002.1 coordinate 459,484, forward strand.
CGACAGCCAGAAGCGGGCCACCTCGTCAGCGCGCGCCCTGACCGCGGCGGCCGTCGATTCCGCGTCGGATCCCTCCACGACCTCGGCGACGAGCCCCCACTCGAGGGCCTCCCGAGCCGTCAGGAGCCGGTCCTGCAGCACGAGCTGGAGGGCGCGGCGCTGGCCGACGGCGTGGGCGAGCTGCGCCGAGACCGACAGGTCGGGCGTCAGACCGATGTTCGCGTACAGGCTGCCGATGCGCGAGTTCGCACCGACGATCGCGTAGTCCGAGCACATCATGATGCCGAGGCCGCCGCCCGCAGTCGTGCCGTGCGCAGCGGCGACGACCGGGATCGACGACTCCGTGAGCGCACGGATGCCGATGTTGATGACGCCGGCGAGCTCCGTGAGCAGGGCACCGGAGCCCGTGTCCTGCGCCATGTCGAGGACGTCGCCGCCCGCGCAGAACGACGGGCCTGCGGCATCCAGCACGATCGCGCCGACGTCGCCGCGGGTCGTCGCCGCGGTCGTGACCTCAGCCCACACGTGCGCCGTCTCGGCGTTGAACGCGTTGAGCCGGGCCGGGCGGTTGAGTGTGATCCGCGCGAGACCGCCCTCGACCGCCAGCAGGATCGGGCCGGAACCCACGTCCGAGCTCACGTCGGGGCTCACTTCGGTGCCATCCGGATCGCGCCGTCGAGGCGGATCGTCTCGCCGTTGAGGTAGCCGTTCTCGACGATCGCCATCACCATCTGCGCGTACTCGTCAGGACGGCCGAGGCGGGACGGGTACGGCACCTGCTGGCCGAGCGAGTCCTGCGCCGCCTGCGGGAGACCCGCCAGCATCGGGGTCTCCATGATGCCCGGCGCGATCGTGCAGACGCGGATCGCGTAGCGGGCGAGCTCGCGGGCGATCGGGAGGGTCATCGCGTGCACGGCGCCCTTGCTCGCCGAGTACGCGGGCTGGCCGATCTGTCCGTCGAACGCTGCGACGCTCGCCGTGCTGACGATGACGCCGCGGTCGCCGCCCTCGGTCGGCTCGGTCCTGGCCATGTACGCGGCCGCCTGGGAGGTGACGTTGTACGTGCCGATCAGGTTGATGCGGATGATGCGCTCGAAGTCCGCGAGCGACGACGGCTTGCCCTCGCGGTCGAGCACCTTCGCGGGCGGAGCGATGCCGGCGCAGTTCACGACGACCCGCAGCGGACCGGCGGTGGATGCAGCATCCACGGCCAGCGCGACCTCCTCGGCGCTCGTGACGTCGGCGGGGGCGAAGATGCCGCCCAGTTCGCCGGCGACCTCGAAGCCCGCCGAGTTGGGCAGGTCGACGATCGTCACTCGGGCGCCGGCGGCCGCGAGACGGGTCGCCGTGGCTTTGCCGAGTCCGCTGGCACCGCCCGTGACCAGGGCGGCGGCTCCTGCGATGTCCATGTGCTCTCCTTCGAACGGATGACATTCAGTGTCAGTCTAGGCGGGACTCAGTGTCAGCAGCATCCCGACCCCCACGAGCCTACCGATGGGTGTTGACTGGAAGGTATGGAGATCCGCATCGAGCGCGTGTACGACGACCCGTCGTCCGCCGACGGATTCCGTGTGCTCGTCGACCGGTTGTGGCCGCGAGGACTCTCGAAGGAGCGGGCCGACCTGGACCTGTGGGCCAAGGAGGTCGCGCCCTCGACGGAGTTGCGCAAGGAGTTCCACCACGAAGGGATGTCGTGGGACGCCTTCGCCGCCGCCTACCGCGCAGAACTCGCCGTGAACCCCGCAGTCCCCCAGCTGCGCGATGAGCTCCGAGGGCACGGCGTCGTGACACTGCTGCACAGCGTCCACGACGCCGTGCAGAACCACGCGGTCCTGCTGCGCGAAGCGCTGCTGGCCTCGTGACGATCCCGATTGAACCGGTGGAGGTCCCGCCGGTCGTCCGCGAACTCGCCGCCGACGCGACGGTGGATGCCGTGTGGCTCAATGGGATCGGCGGCCGCACCTTCCGCCTCGGCGACGACCGGTTCGTGAAGTGGCAGCCGTTCAATGCCGAGACCTCGATGATCGACGAGGTGATCCGGCTCGAGTGGGCGGGGCGGCACACACGGGTTCCCCGCGTGCTCGAGGTCGGGTCCGACCATACGCACGAGTGGCTCGTGACGGCGGCGCTGCCGGGTGCATCGGCGGTCGATCCGCGCTGGATCGCCGACCCGGCGACGGCCGTGCGCGCCGTCGGCGAAGGATTGCGCGCTCTGCACGATGCCCTCCCGGTGGACGAGTGCCCGTTCTGGTGGGATGTTCCGAATCGCATCCGGGATGCGGAGGCGCGCGGCATCCTCGTCCCGGAATCTCTGCGCACCCCGCCCGCAGACGACGTGCTCGTCGTGTGCCACGGGGATGCCTGCTGCCCCAACACCCTCCTCGACGACGACGGTCGCTGGACCGCGCACGTCGATCTCGGCTCGCTCGGCGTCGCCGACCGCTGGGCGGACATCGCGGTGGCCTCTATGAGCACGGAGTGGAACTACGGTCCCGGCTGGGAGGACGCTCTCATCGATGCGTACGGCATCGCGCCCGACCGTGACCGCCTCACCTATTACCGGGGTCTCTGGAACGCCACCTGATCAGCTCCAGACGAAGCGGAAGGTGCCCGCCGCCACCGCGACCGTGAGAGCGATCACGATGATGGCGATGCCTCCGACGATCGCCACCGCATCCCTCGGTCCCACCGTCGAGGTGCGCGCCCACGTGCGCTCGATCCCGGAGCCGAGTCCGCGGGCCTCCATCGCCGTCGCGAGCTTCGTGCCGCGGCGCACCGCGAAGACGAGCAGCACGAACGCCATGGAGAAGAAGCGTCGCAGTGCTCCCTTGTCGCCGACGCCGCGCGCACGGCGGGCGAGGCCCATGCTGCGCCAGTCGTCGAGGAAGAGGCCGAGCGTGCGGGTGCCGGCGAGGACGCCGAGGACGAACCTGCTCGGCAGGTGGGCAACCTGCGCGAGGGCGTCGGCGAGCTCCGTCGGGTCGGTCCGGGCGAACAGCAGGATGGTCGGGAGCGCCAGCGCCACGACCCGCAGCGAGATCGCGATGGCCAGCTCGATCGAGCCGTCGCTGATCGTCGCGGCGCCGAACGTCCAGTAGACCTCGCCGGACGACTGCCCATAGAGGAGCATGCTGACACCGGCGATCGGCGCGAACAGCAGAACCGGCGCGAGCCGTTTCGCGACGATCGCGAGGGTGAGCCCGGTGAGCGGGATGCACATCAGCTGCAGCAGGATGGCGACCCCCGCGCTCGTGACATCGATCGACGCCATGAGCGGCACCGCGAGGATGAGGGCGAGGAGCACCTTCGTCACCGGGTTGACGCCGTCGAGCCACGCACGACGCGGGTCTTCACGTCGATGCCGGTCGTTGAGCGAGCGCAGCGAGTCGAAACGCGGCGAGCCTTCCAGATCAGCCCCCTGCGTTTCGTCTCGGTCGTCCCTCCCTCGCTCAACGCCCGGCACGGGCTCAACGACCGGCACGGGCTCAACGACTCGTGAAGGCTTGTGTTCAGAGACCGACATGCGCCGCCTCCGCTTCGAGGGTGACCCGCTGCCCGCCGAGGTGCCGGACCACGCCCTCGTCGTGTGTGACGGCGACGATCGACGAGCCGCGGGCGATCTCGTCCTGCAGCAGGCGGACGAGCTCGATCCAGCCGACGCGGTCCTGCCCGAACGTCGGCTCGTCGAGGACGATGACGGCAGGGGATGCGGCAAGCACCGTCGCGACGGACAGCCGCCGCTTCTGCCCGCCCGAGAGCGTGAACGGGTTGGCCAGGGCGAGCGGCGCGAGGTGCAGCCGCTCGAGGAGGTCCTCGACGATCCGCTCGGTCTCGGCGACCGGCAGCTTCAGCGCCTTGGGCCCGACGGCGAGCTCGTCGCGGAGCGTCTGGGTGAGGAACTGATGCTCGGGCTCCTGGAACACCGTGCCGATGCGGGTGAGGAGTTCGCGCGAGGTCCACCGGATCGGCCGCCGTCCGGAACGCCCTTCGAGGTCGGCTGACGACAGCACTTCGCCGGACTTCTCCGGAAGCAGTCCGGCGAGCGTGAGAGCGAGCGTCGACTTCCCCACTCCGTTCGGCCCGGTGAGGACGGTCCCCGTCCCTCGCGGCACCGTCAGGTCGAGCGCATCCCGGACGACGGTGCGGCCATCGCGGCTGACGGCGAGGCCGGACGCGGAGAGCACCGCATCCATCGCCGGGTCGGCAGGGGGGAGTGCGGGCAGATCGATCGCCTGCCCCGGCACCCACACCCCCGCCGCCGCGAGCGCGTCGCCGTACCGGCCGAACACCGTGTCGGGGGTTCCGTCGGCGAGCACGCCGCCCCCCGCGTCCAGCACGATGACGCGCGTCATGAGGTCCACCCACGCCTCGGTGCGATGCTCGATGACGACGAGGGTCGCCCCCGATTCGCCGACCGCGTGCTCGACAGCACGTCGGACCTCACCAACCCCCTGCGGGTCGAGGTTCGCCGTCGGCTCGTCGAGGAGCAGCACGCCCGGGCGCATAGCCAGCACGCCCGCGATCGCCAGCCGCTGCTTCTGCCCGCCCGACAGCGCGTTGGTCGGTCGCGACACCGGGACGTCGAGCCCCACCGCCTCGAGCGCCTCCGCGACGCGGGACGGGATGTCGGATGCCGGGACCCCGAGGTTCTCGCAGCCGAAGGCGACGTCATCCCCCACCTTCGACAGCACGACGCCCGTGTCGGGGTCCTGCAGCACGAGTCCGACGCGGCCGCGATGCGCCTCGGGCCGCTCGCCGTCGACGAGCAGGGCGCCGGTCTCCTCGCCCTCGTCGGCGCCGCCGAGGAGGCCCGCGATGCCGGCGAGCAGCGTCGACTTGCCGGAGCCGGACGCTCCGAGCAGGAGGACGCGCTCGCCGGGCTCGATCGTGAAGGAGACGTCGCGCACGGCCGGCAGGCGCCGGCCGGCGTAACGCCATCCCCAGTCGATCGCGGTGATGCGACCGGGCGGGATGCGGGTCACGTCAGACCTCGCGCCGCACTTCCCGACCGGCGGCGAATCGGCTGAGCGCTCCTGTCGCGGCCAGTGCCCGCACGAGGAGCCAGCCGACGACGCCCGCGAGCAGCGCACCGGAGATGATCATCGTGACGAGGTAGATGAGGTTGAACTCGATCGACTTCTGGATGTTCGCGAAGACGAAGAGCTCGAGCACCCACTCGACGACCGCAGCTCCGGCACCGGCCAGCATGGCGACCGGAAGCGTGAAGCGCGCGTAGAGGAAGAGCGCGAACACGATCTCGGCGCCGAGACCCTGGGCGAGCCCGGAGAACACGGTCGAGATGCCCCACTGGTTCCCGATCAGAGCCGACAGGATCGCGGCGATCACCTCGACGGCGATGGCCGCACCGGGCTTTCGGATGACGAGGCCGCCGATGACGCCGCCGATCAGCCAGATGCCGACGGCGATGCCGCCGAGGCCGGGGGTCAGGCCGTCCATGACGGAGAACCAGGCCCCGCCGATGGTGTTCCAGCCCCAGAAGACGAGGCCGACGGCGACGCCGAGAACGGCGGTGACGACGATGTCGACGACTCTCCAGTGAAGACGACCAGGGGTCTTCGCTGCGGACGGCGACAGATGGGCAGGCGCGGACGCGTGCATGTTCTCTCCTCCCTGCGCTGGCATTACCCAGATCAGGTTCGACGGTCGAAGCCGGGTGCTTCCTCTCAGCCCTGTCGGGCTCCCGTGTGTGTGGTGGAAGTATATCTCCGGACGCGCAAGGTAGGTTTGGCGGGTGACATCCACCGACGCCGACAGCGACGCCGCCCCCTCTGCGGGCGCGGGCGCTGACGGTCGCGGTGCGCTCGACGGGATGTTCGGGCCGAGCACCGCGCCGACGTCGGTCGCGGTCCCGTCGACGAGCTCGACGCTCGCGCTGACCTGGGTGGATGACAACGCGTTCGCCGCCGGTCACAGCACGACCACCGGCTGGCTGACCAGCGAGGACCTTCTCGCGACGCGCCCGCGCAGATCGCCCGTGGCGACCCTGGTGCCGATCCTCATCGTCCTGGCGGTGATCGGCGCCTACGTCGCCGGGACCGCGCTGTGGCCTCTGGATGCCATCCGTCCTCAGCTGACGACGGACACGGTCTCCGCGGCCGCAGCGCCGGCCGCGAACCTCACCTGGCCCGCGAAGGGCAGCGGAGCGGTGGTCGTCGAGGGCTTCGGGACGCCTCTGGCCTCGACGCAGGGTCCGACGACGATCGCGAGCATCACGAAGGTCGTGACGTCGCTCATGATCCTCGACAAGCTGCCGCTGAAGCCCGGCGAGCAGGGCCCCTCTTACCCGATCACGGCAGCCGACGGCGCCCTGTACCGGACGATGCAGAAGGCCGGCGAGTCCGTCCTGAAGGTGCCGGTCGGCAGCTCGCTCACGGAGTACCAGCTGCTCCAGGGCGGCCTCATCGGCTCTGCCGGCAACTACATCACGAAGCTCGCACGGTCCCAGTGGGCGTCCGACGCGGACTTCGCCGGCGCCGCCCGGGTGTGGCTCGGCCAGCACGGTCTCACCGGGATCTCACTCGTCGGCCCGACAGGCATCAGCAAGCTCAACACCGCCGACCCGGCATCCCTCATCGCGCTCGGCAAGCTCGCGATGGCCAACCCGGTCTTCGCCGAGATCGTGGGCACGAAGCAGGTCGTCCTCCCGGGCGCCGGGCCTGTCGAGAACACCAACGAGCTGCTCCTGACCGAGCCGGGCGTCGTCGGCATCAAGACCGGCACGCTCGACACATACGACCTGCTCGCCGCGAAGGACGTCACCGTCGGATCGACGAAGGTGCGGCTGTACGCCACGGCCCTCGGCCAGCCGAACGACAAGGCCCGCACGGCGGAGACGAGCGCCCTGTTCGCTCAGCTCGAGAAGCAGCTGACGCCCTTCCCCTCGGTTCCCAAGGGGACGACGGTCGGCACCGTGACGACGAAGTGGGGCGACAGCGTGCCTGTCGTGACGACGACGGATGCGGGGGTCGTGCTGTGGAACGCGGCGACCGGCACCGTCAAGACCGACGTCGCGGTGAAGGATGCCGACACCAAGGGCGCCAAGGTGGGGACGCTGACGGTCACCGGGCCGCTCGACAAGGCGGCGACGGACGTCGTCCTCGCGGGGGACATCACGGCGCCGAGTCTCATGTGGCGCCTCACCCACCCGCTGGAGCTTCTCGGCCTCGGCTGACGGCGTCTCGCCCGGGCCCTCAGACGAAGCGAACGGCTTGCTGGAGGCGCGTCCGCACGTCGAACAGCTCGTTGCCGCCGATGTCACGCGTCCCGGTGATGCCACGGCGCAGGGCGGTCGCCAGCCCGGAGCGGCTCGTGACGGCGACGGGTACGCTCCGGATGCGGCCGAGCTCGGTGATCGCCTGCGGCACGTCGCCGTCGGGCAGCACGACGAGCGCGGCGCCGAACTTCACCCGGGCTGCGCGGGAGACGACGCGCGCCTGGCCGAGGAGCCGCGTGATCGGGGCGCCCGCGACCGCCGGGCCCACGATCTCCCCGCGGCGGAATCCGACCGGGCCGCCGAAGTCGTCGGAGGTGATGGCGTAGAGCCCGCTCGGGCCGAGCACGATGTGGTCGAGCTTGTCTTCGGGATCCGCGCTGGTCGACACGTCATGCCAGACGGTGTAGCCCATGCCGAGGTCGCCGATGATGCGTGCCGTCTCCTCCTCCGCGAGCGCATCGGCGAGCAGGCGCCGCACCTCGCGGGGCGCCGTGCGCACGAGCGCGGGATCGTACGGATCGGCGAGATCGACGCCGCGGCCCGCCCACTCGCGGATGAGGCGCAGGTAGCGCTCGCGACGCCAGCCGCCCGGCTGGCCGAAGGAGCGTGCGCGGGGGCGCGTGTCGGGCCGCTGCGCCGGGGCGCGCCATCCACTCCACTCCGCCTCCCCCGCTCCCTGAGCCTGTCGAAGGCCGAAGCCGTGCCCGCGGTCGTACGCCGCGCGGGCATCGGGGGTACCGACGAGCTCCCACGCGAGCTGCACCTGGACGAACAGCGCCGCATCCCCGCCCGTGTCCGGATGCGTCACGCGCAGCCGCAGCCGGTACGCCTTGCGCAGCGCCTCGTCGTCGGCATCCGGGGCGACGCCGAGGACCTCGTACGCCGACGCCGAGAGCGGACTGTCGAACACCTGGTCCGCCCGTCTATGCCCAGAGCGCGACGTGCGGGACGTACGCGAGCGCGTCCTGCGCCGTGCCCGCCGCGACGCCCGCGTGGGTGTCGGGCTGCCAGCGCGGCGAGCGGTCCTTGTCGACGAGCTGCGCGCGGATGCCTTCCACGAGGTCGGGCTGCGTGTTCGCGAACCACAGCACGAGGCCGTACTCCTGAGCGAGGGCGGCACGGAGATCCGGGAGCTCGCGGGCGGCGCGGACCGCGGCCAGTGTCACCGCGAGCGACGTCGGCGACAGCTCGGCGAGGGTGTCGGCGGCGATGGATGCCTCGGCCTCCGGCCGCGCGCGCAGCCGCTCGACGATCTCGGCGACGGTGTCGGCCGCGAAGGCGTCGTCGATCCACTTGCGGGCGGCTTCGAGCTTCGAGGGCTCGGCCGTCTCGTCGAAGAGCAGCACGAGCTCGGACGGCGTGCCCGGGTCGGCCCGGGTCTCCAGCGCATCGAGCAGCGCGGGCAGGTTCTCGGACGGCACGAGATGGTCGGCGAGGCCCGCGTAGATGGCGTCCGAGGCATCCATCACCGCACCGGTCAGCGCGAGGTACTCGCCGAGCCGGCCCGGCGCGTGGGCGAGCAGCCAGCTGCCGCCGACGTCCGGGGTGAGGCCGATGCGCGTCTCGGGCATGGCCAGGCGCGAACGCTCCGTCACGATGCGGATCGAGGCGTGGCCCGCGAGGCCGATGCCGCCGCCCATCGTGACGCCGTCGCCGAATGTCACGACCGGCTTCGGGTACTCCGCGATGAGGTCGTTTACGGCGTACTCGACGCGGAAGAATTCACCGGTCGCATCCGCGTGGCCGGCGAGGATCATCTCGCGCAGGCTCCGGACGTCGCCGCCTGCGCAGAACCCGCGGTCGCCCGCGCCGTCGATGAGGACGACGTCGACGGAGGGGTCGTTGCGCCACTCCTCGAGCGCCGTGCCGATGGCACGGAGCATGTCGACGTCGAGGGCGTTGATGGCGCGCGGACGGTTCAGGGTGATTCGGCCAAGTCCCGCGCGGGCGCGGACGAGGACGGTCGGTTCGTGCTCGGTCACGGTCGCAACGCTACCCTCACACGTTGAGCGGCCCTCTCACCTTGAGTCGTCGGCGCACCGCGAGCCGCCCTCTGACCGTCGGCCGCACTCACACCGTGAGTTTGAAGCCGATGTGCGAGTCGGTGAAGCCGAGACGCGCGTAGAAGCGGTGCGCGTCGGCGCGCTGCGAGTCACTTGTCAGCTGGATGAGCCTGCTGTTCGTCGCCGGCGCGGCGGTGTCGATGACCCACCGCATCATCGCGGTGCCTGTGCCTTGTGATCGCTGTGCGGTTCTCACGCGCACTGCTTCGATCAGCAGGCGTCTGCTGCCGCGACGGGCGAGCCCCGGGATGACGGTGAGCTGCAGCATCCCCCTGATCTCTTCTTCCTCGCCGCCGGCGTTCTTGCCGATGGCGAGGATGACCGTGTTGTTCGGATCTCGGGTGATCTCATCGAGACCGCGGGCATAGTCGGCCCGGTCCTCCCCCGAGGCGCGGTCCCCGCGGGCACGGCTGATCGGGTCGTCGCTCAAGAGCTCGATGATGGCGTCGAGGTCGCCTGGTTCGGCGTTGCGGAGGAGAAGGTCGGGGGCGATGGATGCGGGGAGCTCGAGCGAGGCGATCACGCGATCAGTCTCGCGGATGGCCTGCCGGCGTTGTTCCGGCGCCCGCTGAGTAGATTGGCGGCATGTCCATGGTGACGCCGGGAGTGGCCGTGGCGGATGCGGCCGGATGATGGGCGCCACCATCGGTGCACTGGTCGCAGTGTTCGTGGCGATCTTCGTCATGCTGATCGTTCGCCGCAGGCGCTGAGTTCGTATTTATCATCGAATGTCGGTGGCCATCCGTACTCTTGAATCATGTACAGATCAACGGATCTTGAGGACCCGGCGAAGGACCTCTACGAGCATGATCTGCTGTTGCCGGGCGAGCTCCCGCCGACGGCCGACGGTGAGTCGGACCTGTGGACGAGCGGTGCGGCGCACACCGCCGCGGCCGATGCGCTCGAGGGACTGTCGGTCCGCTTGAACGCGCTGCTCGCGGAGCAGTACGCGTCGATCGCCGCGATCCTCGCGGAGGCGGAGCGGTGCCCGGATCCGTGGGTCGGTCCCGATCCGACGCTCGATCCTTTGTGGGTCGATCCACGCGACCGAACCGCGGGCGACGTGCGACGCGAGCGACGCGAGGTCGCGGTGCGTGCGGCGGTCGCCGATCTCGCGGTCCGGCTTCGCCTGTCCGAGACCGCCGTGCGCACACGCGGCGCTTACGCGGCGACGTTGAAGGAGCGATGTCCGCGCGTCTGGGCTGCGTTCGGCGCCGGCTGGGTCGTCGAGCAGAACGCCGTCTTCGCCGCTCGACTGGCCGCGAGCCTGCCTGACGACGGCGACGGGTGGACCGAGTTCGACGAGCGCGTCGCGGATCCGGCGACATCGGCGTCACCCGGGCCGTTCCGCATCCGTGCACGACGCGCACGGGAGCACGCCCACCCCGAGTCGCTCGACGAGCGTCACCACCGCGCCGCGACCGACCGGCGGGTGTGGCTCGAACCCGAGTTCGACGGGATGGCGATGCTCAGCGCGCTGCTTCCCGCCGCCGAAGCGATGGCAGCGTTCGGACGCATCGACGCCGACGCCCGGCATCTCCACGACCAGCCGGGCGAGACGCGCACGCTCGCGCAGCTGCGCGCGGATGCTCTCGCCGACCTGCTGACGGGAGGAGTGATGGATACCGTGCAGCCTGCTCCCCGCGCGACGGTCGCCGTGACGATTCCGGTGATGACGCTGCTCGGCCAGTCGGAAGAGCCCGCCACACTCGACGGATACGGACCGATCGACATCGAGACGGCGAAGCACCTGGCGGGAGAGGCGTCGAGCTGGGTGCGCATCCTCACCCACCCCGTCACCGGGACTGTGCTCGACGTCGATCGCACCACCTATCGAGTGCCGAAGGCGCTGCGGCGCTGGCTCGGGGTACGAGACCCCGTGTGCATCTTCCCCGGCTGTGTTCGAACGGCGCGAGAGTGCCAGATCGACCACCGGCTGGATTGGCAGTACGGCGGGAAGACAGCGAGCACGAACCTCGCCCCGCTGTGCGAGCCGCATCACGTCGTGAAGACCAGGAGCGAATGGAGACTGCATCGAGATCCGGACACCGCGACCACGTGGTGGATGAGTCCGACGGGTCAGATCGTGGATACCGAACCGCCGCCGTGGTAGACCGGTGCACGGGCATGCGCGCATCCGTGTGAATCGGCGCGCGAAGGCTCGGATCTTGTCAACGCCTGCGGCTCACCCCATTTGAGCGTTCCCTATACGAACGGGGCTTTTCCGGCAGGATAGTGAGAACGCCCGCGATACGGAGAGGTGCCGCATGCCCGAAGGACAGGTGCTGGAGTTCTCCCGTCTCACGAAACAGTTCGGAGCAGTGCACGCGGTCTCGGATCTCACCGCCCGGGTGCAGCCAGGAGCCGTCACCGGATTCCTCGGTCCGAACGGAGCCGGAAAGACCACCACCCTGCGGATGCTGCTCGGCCTCGTCCGCTCCACCTCCGGGACCGCGACGATCGGCGGCGCGCCGTACGCGAAGCTGACCCGGCCCCTGCAGACCGTGGGCGCCGTGCTCGAGGCATCCAGCTTCCACCCCGGCCGCACGGGCGCGAATCATCTGAAGGTGTACGCGCAGGCGGCGGGGATCGCGACGTCTCGCATCGACGAGACCCTCGGACTGGTGGGTCTCGCGGATGCCGCGGGCCGCAAGGTCGGCGGCTACTCGCTCGGGATGCGCCAGCGCCTCGGCCTCGCCTACGCGCTGCTCGGCGACCCGGGAGTGCTGGTGCTGGACGAACCGGCGAACGGACTCGACCCGGAGGGGATCAAGTGGCTGCGCGGCTTCCTGCAGCAGCTCGCCCGCGAGGGCCGCACCGTTCTGGTGTCCTCGCACCTCCTGACCGAGATCCAGCAGACGGCGGACGCCGTGCTCATCCTCGCGAACGGCCGCCGCGTGTTCAGCGGCGCCATCTCCGACCTCGTCGACCCGTCGGAGCAGGTGACGATCGTGGACTCGACGGACCGTGCCGCGCTCGTCGGCGCACTGCGCGCGGCGGGCATCGAGTCGGAGGTGCTCCGCTCGGGTGTCAACGTCCGCGGTGCCGAGCCCGTCGATGTCGGCAGGGCGGCGGCGGCAGCAGGCGTCGCCCTCACTGCGCTGCAGCGACGCGGCCCCGCACTCGAGGAGGTGTTCCTCGAGCTCGTCAGCGGCGTGCGCGTGCACCCGAGCGCGAACCCCGACTTCGACGGGCGGTCCGATGCGGGCGCCGCGCTCGCGCTGGGGGTCGCAGGCGCTGCGGCGGCGGCACCGGGTGTCATGCCGGGCGAAGATCGCCGCACGGATGAAGAGGCAGCCGCCGGGGCTGCGGGTGCTGTCACTGCGGGTGCTGTCATCCCCGCAACGGCCGATGACTCGACTGCACCGGCCGGCGCTGCCGCCGTCACGTCGACGGGCGATGCGTCCGCTGCATCCGCGGGGGACGGCAGGACTTCAGAGAAAGCCGAGAGCGCCGATGAGGGCGGTGCAGACGCAGACGGTGCCGATGAAGGCGGTGCCGACGCAGGCGGAGCCGACGCAGGCAGTGCCGACGCAGGCGGCGCCGATGAAGGCGGAGCCGACGCAGACGGAGCCGACGCAGACGGTGCCGACGCAGGCAGTGCCGACGCAGGCAGTGCCGACTCACGCGGAGCCGACGCCGCCCCGGCGGCGGTCGCTGCGACAGCGGTCGCTGCGGCAGCGGCGGGACACGGGGCGGGACCGGGCACAACGCCCGGACCGGATCGCGCGACTTCGTCGGATGCCACAGCTTCCGTGGCCGGGAAGAATGCGGCTGGCGCGGCGCTCGCCGGCGCGGGCGCGGTCGCCGCAGGTGCATTGATCGCGGGCGTCGCCGCGCATTCTGACGACACTGAGCGCGACGACGATGCCGAACTCGGACAGGACGGGAGTGCCGGTGATGACGCCGGGCCTGGCGGACACGCGGGCACCGACGAAGACGAACCGGCCGACGGATCCGCCGTCGCCGGCGAGGGGAAAGCGACCGACGAGGACGGAGGCGCCGACGAACGCACCGCGACCGACGAGGACGCAAACACCAGCAACGGCACGGCGTCCGACGACGGTGCGGTGATCGACGGAGGCCTCGCGACGGCGGAGGCAGCGGATGTGGACGATGTCCGGAATACCGCTGCGAGTGATGCCGATTCGGACACGAATCGCGCGGCCGAGGGCGGCGCGGCATCCGAGAAGAATCTCGCTGCCGACAGCGACGCCGAGACCGGGACAGACCGCACAGCCGACGGCGACGCCGACTCGGGCACCGATCAGGACGACCCCGACGGCACCGACTCGACCACCGACCAGGGAGCGGGCGACACCGACTCTGTGACGGATCAAGCAGCCCGGGGCACGTCCTCGGCGGACGACCTCGCCGAGGACACACATGCCGCCGCGGACGCTGGAGCAGCGGCGACCTCGGTCGACGCGGATGCTGCGGGGATCGGGCCTGGCACGGCGGAGGATTCGGGCCAGGCGTCCACCGAGAACGCCGACGACGACCCCGACGCGGATGGCCGCGCTGAGCCCGAGGCCCACTCCGGATCAGCAGTTGCTGCATCCGTTGAGGAGCCTGCCGCGGTCACCGGTGTCACGGCACTCGCTGCGCTCGGGCTCCACAATGACCGCGCGTCGGCGGATGGCCGGCAATCACTCGCTTCCGATCCGGCGTCGTCCGACGACGGGGCTACGGACGACCCGCTGTCGTGGATCACGGCGGCGGAGAACGACGCAGCCGCCCGCCGCGCAGCGGCCGTCGCGAACGCCGCTAAGAAGACGGACGAGCCCGAGGCTCCGCGGCCCGCATACTCCGTCGCGACGACGGGGATCATCGATGTCGTTCCGCTCGCCGCGACCGCCGATGCGGACGAAGAGACCGACATCGACGTCGACGACACCGACGAGGTCGCCTATGAGGACGACATCGACTCGATGTACGTGACGAACTCGGCCCATGCCGGCGAAGGCGAGAAGACCGACTCGGATGTCGCAGCCGACGCGTTCTTCCGCGCGTTCGACACGTCGACAGGTGCCGCGGCAAAAGACCAGGCCGCCGAGCCCGCCCGGACCGACGACACGGGAGAACCCTCGTCGGATACGAGTGAGGGGCCAGAACCGGCGGGCAGCGACGTGGACGGCCCGGACGGCCCCGACGAGGACCCATCGGAGCCAGATGAGCGTGAGGATGCTGAACCCGCATCCGGCGAGCCCTCCGTGACCGACGAGTCGGACGGGTCGGACGGGTCGGACGAATCGAGCAGTCCCGACCAGCCGGAAAGCGACCATCCGGAAGACGCGCAGCCGGAAGACGCGCAGCCGGAAGACGCGCAGCCGGGCGGCGAACAGCCCGAAGGCGACCTACCCGAAGACGCGCAGCCCGAAGACGAGCAGCCCCGCAAGGGTGACCACGAGGAAGGTGACGAGCGATGAGCCTGGTCGCAGCGAGCCGCTCCGAGGTCACGAAGCAGTTCTCCACCGCGATGTGGTGGGTGCTCGCGATCGTCCTGGTCGTCTACGTCGGCATGACCGCGACGGGCCTCGGCGTCGTTTTCGCGGCATCCTCGGCAGGGAAGCTCACGGGAACCAACGCGCCGAAGCTCCCGGCGGAGACGATCGTGCCGGTTCTCTATGCACTCGCCTCGTCTATCGGGTACGTTTTCCCGCTGCTCATCGGCACGCTGATGGTGACGACGGAGTTCCGCCACAAGACGCTGACCCCGACCTTCCTCGCGACGCCGCGACGCGGGCGCGTCCTCGCGGCGAAGGTCGTCGTCGGGATCGTGCTCGGAGTCCTGTACGCGATGTTCGCCCTCATCTCCACCGTCGGACCCGCCGCCGGCGTGCTCGCCGGATTCGGCATCGACACACAGCTCGGCGAGACCAGCACGTGGGCGCTGCTCGGCCGCATAGTCCTGGCCTTCGTCGTGTGGACGCTCATCGGCATCGGCGTCGGCACGCTGGTGCGCAACCAGGTCGCCGCGATCGTCATCGTGCTCGCCTTCACCCAGTTCATCGAGCCGATCGCGCGCGCGGCATCCGCTTTCGTCTCCGGGATGTCGGACATCACCCGGTTCCTCCCCGGCGCCGCGAGCGACGCGCTCGTCGGGTCGAGCGTCTTCACGACGTTCTCGACCGGCGGCTCGAGCGCAGCGGCCGGCCATCCGCTCGAGTGGTGGGCCGGCGGACTCGTCCTGCTCGGCTACGCCGTCGTGTTCCTGGTGCTCGGCTACCTCACGAGCTGGCGACGCGACGTCAGCTGACGTCTGACCCCGGCCGATACCGTCGCGGCTATTCGGCGACGAGTTCGGCCACGTCGGCCAGTTCGTCGCCGACGCTGTCGAGGCGCAGCGCCTGCACGAGCGCGACCCCGTGACGGGTCGTCAGCACGAGACGCTGGAACTCGTCGTGGCCCTCGAGGTCGATGACGACGCTCGGCTTCCGGCCCCGCAGCATCACGAAGTCGCGGCCTCCCGCCGACTTCCACGAGCCGGCGGCGACGGTGACGGGGAAGTTCGTGCCCGGGTCGGGAACTCCGCGCAGCCACGTCCACGCATCATCCGTCAGCTGTACCTTCGCGATCGCGGACCGCTCGACGGTGACGTCGCGGCGGCGGAACGAGAGCGCCCGCTCCGTCCGTGAGAGCACGACTCGGAGCTGCGCGGAATCGAGCAGCAGCGTGACCATTCCCCCAGTCTGCCAGCGCACCCCGATGCCGAACCTCGTGTTTGCTCACAGACCGGCAACGATCCGGTTGTCGGTGAGCACATATCCGGCGGCGTCAGGACGGTCCGTCGCGGCGCGGCCCACGGTGCCCGACCCCCGCGACCGCAGATGCGCGTCCCGCCCTTCAGGAGCGAACCGGCATACGGCCGCCGCGAACCGCGCATCCTTCTCCGGCCCGGGCGCGCACCGGGCGGTGCAAGACTGGAACAGTGACTCTCGACAGCGCCACCGTCAGGGCCATCCGCGACGCCCCCGCCCCGTCCGAGGACGCCCGCGAGCTGCCCGAAAGCACCGGGATCGACTCGACACGGATCGATCCCGCACACATCGATGCAGCCCTCGACCGCACCGCCTCGGGCGGTCGCGTCGAGGTCGACGACGCGGAAGCGCTGCTCCACGCGCGCGGCGCGCAACTGGAGCAGTTGCTCGGCCTGGCATCCGCGCTGCGGGATGCGGGGCTCGCCGCCTCCGGCCGCGCGGGCGTCATCACCTACTCGCGCAAGGTCTTCATCCCGCTGACGACCCTCTGCCGCGACCGCTGCCACTACTGCATCTTCGTCGACACCCCCGGCCAGCTCCTGAAGCTCCACAAGCCGGTGTACATGACGCCTGAGCAGGTCCTGTCGGTCGCGCGCCAGGGCGCGGCGCTCGGCTGCAAGGAGGCGCTCCTCACGCTCGGCGACCGCCCCGAGGAGCGGTGGCCTGCAGCCCGCCAGTGGCTCGACGACCACGGCTACGCGTCGACCCTCGACTACGTCGCTGCGATGGCACGCCTCGTGACCGCGGAGACGGGACTCCTCGCCCACGCGAACCCCGGCGTCATGTCGTACGACGAGCTCGTCGCCATGCGCCCGGTGGCGCCGTCGATGGGGATGATGCTCGAGACGAGCTCGCGGCGCCTGTTCGAGGAGCCCGGCCAGGTGCACTACGGGTCGCCCGACAAGGATCCGGCGGTCCGCCTGCGGGTGATCGAGGATGCGGGTCGCGCACGAGTGCCGTTCACGACCGGCATCCTGGTGGGCATCGGCGAGACGGTGCGCGACCGGGCGGAGTCGCTCGTCGCGATCCGCGCGGCGCACGAGCGCCACGCCTCCGCAGGTCTCGGCCACGTGCAGGAGGTGATCGTCCAGAACTTCCGCGCGAAGGACCACACGGCCATGCGCGGGGCGGCGGATGCGGAGACCCTCGAGTATGTCGCCGCCGTCGCCGTCGCCCGGCTCGTCATGGGACCGGACATGCGGATCCAGGTGCCGCCGAATCTGTCCGACGTCACGGAGCTCGATCTCCTCGTGCGAGCCGGCGCCGACGACTGGGGCGGGGTCTCGCCGCTCACCGCCGACCACGTCAACCCGGAACGTCCCTGGCCGCACCTCGACGACCTCGCCGCGCGCACCGCGGACCTCGGCTTCGAGCTGCGCGAACGCCTCACCGCCCAGCCGCCGTACGTCGTCGATGCCGAGGAGTGGATCGATGCGGGGCTGCGGCCCGCGGTGCTGCGGCTTGCGGGGGTCGATGGATTGGCCGCTCGGCGCTTCACAGAATCCACCCGCAACTCGACGGACGACCCCTCGACAAGCTCGGGGGCCGGGAGTCATCCGAACTCGAACGCCAACCGGTCGCCGAGCCTGTCGAGGCGTCGCACCCACGACGGACAGGTGGAAGACCCCTCGACGAGCTTGGGGGTCGTGAACGCGCGACCAGTCGGGCAGCTCATCGAGCGGGCGGCGGCGTCCCCCGCATCCCTCGACGACGACGAGTGGGTGCGCCTCCTCGAAGCGACGGGCGACGACCTCGACCTCCTCACCGCGACCGCGGACGACGTGCGTCGCTACACGATCGGCGAGGCGGTCACCCTCGTCGTCAACCGCAACCTCACCTCCTCCGGATTCCGGAGCACCCCCAGCACCGAAGACGACACGGACCCGCAGACGTTCACGCTCTACGACGTCGCCGCGATCGCGGTGGATGCCGCGGACCTCGGCGCCACCGAGCTGTGTGTCCAGGGCCGGCTGCCGGCATCCGAAGACCCGTCCGCCTATCTCGAGATCGTCCGTACGGCGAAGCGCGCCGTACCGAGCCTTCACCTGCACGCCTACCGCCCGCAGGACGTATGGGATCTCGCCGACCGCGGCGGATACGGCCTCGAGGCCGCGCTGAGCGCGATGAAGGACGCCGGCGTCGACACCGTCCCCGGCACCGGCGTCAAGATCCTGAGCGAGCGGGTGCGCGCACTCGTCGCCCCCGGCGACCTTGAGATCGACCGCTGGATCGAGGGCATCACGGCGGCGCACCGCGCGGGCTTCCACTCCACGAGCGTGCTGTTCTACGGCCACGTCGAGACCGCGCGCGAGCGGATCGCGCACCTCCGGGAGCTCATCCGCATCCAGCGCGCCTCGACGAGCTCGGCGACCGGAGGCGGCTCGGCGACCGGAGGCGGTTTCACCGAGTTCGTTCCGATCCCCCTGCCCGGGCCGCAGGGCGGCATCCCCCTCGTCCCCGGGCGCGCGGACGTCGACGAGCACCGTGCCGTGGTCGCGGTCTCGCGCCTGATGCTCTCCGGATCGATCCCGCACATCCAGATCCCCTGGACGCGGCTGGGCCTTCCGACCGCGGGCGTCCTGCTGCAATCGGGCGGCGACGACCTCGGCGGCGTACTCCTCGACGGGCGCGTGAAGCCGGCGGCGGGCATCGAGCAGGGCCTCGAACTGCCGGTGGCGGATGCGGCGGCCCTCGCCGCACGCATGTTCCGGCCGTTCCGGCTGCGCACGACCGACTACCAGGTCGCGACATGACGCACCACGAGGTCGTGGTCGTCGGGGCGGGCTTCGCGGGGCTCGCCGCGACGATGGCCCTGCGCGACGCCGGCATCGACGACGTGCTGGTCGTCGAGCGTGCGGCATCCCTCGGCGGCACGTGGCGGGACAACACGTATCCGGGGGTCGCGTGCGACATCCCGAGCCACCTCTACGGCTTCGCCGCGCACCCCAACCCGGACTGGTCCGGCGTGTACGCGAACGGCGCGGAGATCCGCGCGTACCTGGAGCGTGTCGCCGCGGACGAGCGCATCGCACCACGGCTGAACACGCCCCTCACGTCCGCGAGCTGGGACGACGATCGGTGGCGCATCGACCTCGGCGGGCGGCATCCCGAGACCGTCACCGCGGACGCTCTCGTCCTCGCGTGCGGGCGGCTGACCGAGCCTCGCATCCCGTCCGTCCCCGGTCTCGCCCGATTCCCCGGCCCGGTGTTCCACTCGTCCCGGTGGCGGCACGATGTCGACCTCCAGGGCACCCGCATCGCGGTCGTCGGCACGGGGGCGTCCGCCGTGCAGCTCGTCCCCGAGCTCTCCCGCACGGCGCACGTGACGCTCTTCCAGCGGACTCCGGCATGGATCGTCCCGCGCGGAGCGCGCGCGTACAGCGAAGCCGAGCGCATGCGGTTCCGCGAGCGTCCGGACGAGCTCGCCGCCCTCCGCGCCGAGCTGTACGACGAGGGCGAGGAGCGATTCGCTTCGCGATCGGGGGATGCCGCGGCATCCGCCCTGGCCCGCGAAGTCGCGCTCGCCCACCTGTACGACCAGCTCGACGACCCGGCCCTGCGAGAGCTGCTGACTCCGGACTACGCCTTCGGCTGCAAGCGGGTGCTGCTGAGCGACGACTTCTACCCCGCGATCGCGTCCGGAGCCGTGACGCTCGAGGCATCCGCGCTGGCCACCGTCGAGGGGAGCACGGTCGTCTCCGCGGATGGCGCGCGTCACGAGGTCGATGCCATCGTCT
This sequence comes from Microbacterium candidum, assembly GCF_030315975.1. GTDB lineage: Bacteria > Actinomycetota > Actinomycetes > Actinomycetales > Microbacteriaceae > Microbacterium > Microbacterium candidum. The sequence continues at coordinate 479,279 of NZ_JASXSZ010000002.1, forward strand.
TCGCGACCGGGTTCGCCTCCACGCAGCAGCCGTATGCCGAGCTCGTGACCGGCGAGCGGGGCACGCTCGCCGAGCACTGGGCGGGCGGGATGACGTCCTTCGCCTCGACCGTCGTGAGCGGCTTCCCGAACCTCTTCGTCCTCGACGGCCCGAACGCCTCGCTCGGGCACAACTCGTCCGTCCTCATGATCGAGGAGCAGGCCGCCTACGCCGCGCGCACGCTCGCCGGCCGCTTCGAGGACGACCGCGACGGCGTGCTGCGCGTCGCGCCGGAGGCGGAGAGCGCGTACACCGCAGAGATCGACCGGGCCGCGGCATCCACCCCCTGGATCACCGGAGGATGCCGCAACTGGTACGTCGACGCGCGGTCCGGGCGCCTCACCCTGCTGTGGCCGGGCACCGTGGGCGCCTTCCGCGAGCGTCTCGCGCGGGCCGACGGCTCCGAGTTCGAGCCCTCTCGACGGTTCACCCGAGAGCGCGAGGTCGCGTGATGTGGACCATCGTCATCCCGGTCAAGCACACCGACCACGGCAAGTCGCGCCTCGCGGTGCCGGGGCTGCGGCGCACCGAGCTCGCCCGCGCGATCGCGCTCGACACGATCGCAGCGGCGGTGGATGCGGCGCGCGTCGTCGTCGTGACGTCGGATCACACGGTCGCGCGCGAAGCGCAGGTACTGGGGGCGACGATCGCGGCGGATGCCGGCGGCGGCATCGATGCGGCGATCGCGGCAGTCATGCCGGCGACCGGATTCCGTGCGGCTCTGCTCGGCGACCTGCCGGCCCTCCGCTCGGAGGATCTGACAGATGCGCTGCGGGATGCCGCATCCCGGCCCCGCGCGGTCGTCCCGGATGCCGAGGGCACGGGCTCGACGCTCGTGACCGCGACCCCGGGCCAGCCGTGGGCGTCGGCCTTCGGCCACGACTCGTTCGCCCGCCACGTCGCGCTCGGGTGCGTGCCACTCGCGGTGGCCTCGACGTCGAGCCTGCGCCGCGACGTCGACACGCTCGCCCAGCTCGAGGCCGCCGCGTCTCTGGGACTCGGGCCGCGTACGGCGGCCGTGTTCGCCACCCGGATGCTGACTGCATCTGCCTGACCCGCCCGCCGGTTCCACTGAAGGAGACACGATGACCCTCACCCTCGGCTACAAGGCCTCCGCCGAGCAGTTCGGCCCCCGCGAGCTCGTCGAGATCGCCGTCGGCGCGGAGCGCCACGGATTCGAATCGGTGTTCGTCAGCGACCACTTCCAGCCGTGGCGGCACACCGGCGGGCACGCACCGTTCTCCCTCTCGTGGATGGCGGCGGTCGGTGAGCGGACCTCGACGATCCGCATCGGCACGAGCGTGCTCACCCCGACGTTCCGGTACAACCCGGCCGTCATCGCGCACGCGTTCGCGACGATGGGATGCCTCTACCCCGATCGTGTGATCCTCGGCATCGGCACGGGCGAGGCGCTGAACGAGGTCGCGACCGGCTTCCGCGGCGCGGGCGACCAGGACTGGCCCGAGTTCAAGGAGCGCTTCGCGCGCTTGCGTGAAGCCGTCCGCCTCATGCGGGCGCTGTGGGCGGGCGACCGGGTGACGTTCGAGGGCGAGTACTACTCGACCCACGACGCCTCGATCTACGACCGTCCCGAGGGCGGCATCCCGATCTACATCGCGGCCGGCGGCCCCGTGGTCGCGAAGTACGCGGGCCGCGCGGGCGATGGGTTCATCTGCACGTCGGGCAAGGGCCCCGAGCTCTATGTCGACCAGCTCATCCCCGCGGTCGCGGAGGGTGCCGAGGCGGCCGGCAAGGACCCTGCATCCATCGACCGCATGATCGAGATCAAGCTCTCCTACGAGCACACGCTCGATGCCGCGCTCGACAACACGCGCTTCTGGTCGCCGTTGTCGCTCTCCAAGGAGCAGAAGCACGACATCACCGACCCCGTCGAGATGGAGCAGGCCGCGGACGCGCTGCCGATCGAGCAGATCGCGAAGCGCTGGATCGTCGGCACCGACCCGGACGAGGTGGTGGCGCAGATCGGCCAGTACATCGACTGGGGCTTCAACCACCTCGTCTTCCACGCGCCCGGTCAGGACCAGGAGCGCTTCCAGACCCTCTTCGAGAACGAGCTCGCCCCGCGCCTGCGGGCGCGGTGACCGTGACCGTCCGTGCACCGCGCGCCGCCGACATCCCGGCCCTCGCGCGGGCACGTGCAGGCGTGGCAGGAGGCGTATCGCGGGCTCTTCTCCGACGCCATCCTCGACGACCCGACCTTCATTCCGCGCCGCGAGCGCTTCTGGGCGAACGTGCTCGCGGACGACTCGGGCCGCACGCGCGCCGCGCTCGCCGAGATCGACGGCGAAGTGGTGGGGCTCGCGCTGTCCGGACCTTCGGAGACGGCGGATGCGGAGCGCCAGCTGTACAACCTGTACCTCCTCGCCGCGCACTACGGGAGCGGTGCCGGTGCAGCCTTGCTGAATGCCGTCGTCGACCCCGACGAGGACGTCATCCTGTGGGTCGCCGACCCCAACCCGCGCGCGCAGGCGTTCTACCGCAAACAGGGCTTCGCGCCCGACGGACCCGTCAAGATCGAGCACGACGTCCGCGAGATCCGGATGCGCCGCACCTGATCAGCGTTGCAGTGTGGAGATCATCTCCTGCAGCGTCTCGATCTTGGATTCGAGCGACTTGATGTGGGCGACCGTGACCGCCTGCTGCTCGGCGTCCTGCACCGCGATCTTCTCGATGATCCACGCCGCGAAGGTCGCCGTGACGATACCGAGGAGGGCGATGCCGCAGACCATGAGGGCGGCCGCGATGATGCGGCCCTGCGGGGTGATCGGCACCTCGTCGCCGTAGCCGACGGTCGTCACGGTGACGACCGCCCACCACAGCGCGTCGCCGAGGGTCTTGATGGTCGAGCCCGCTGCGGGCCGCTCCGCATCCAGCACCGCCAGCGCCGCGACGAACACCAGGAGCGACGCGGCGCTCGTCACGTAGAGGGCGATGCGACCGCGGATGGCGACGCCCGCCGTGCGATCGAGTACCCGCAGCAGCGTCACGAACCGCAGCGCGCGCAGCGGACGCATCATCGGCAGCACGACGACCGCGAGATCGAACAGATGCGAGCGGAACCATCTCCCGCGCGGTTTCGCGAGATACAGGTTCATGCCGTAGTCGACGAGGAACAACGCCCACGTCAGCGCCTGGATCAACTCGGCGGGCACGGCGGCCGGCCCCGACAGGTCCGCGATCACCTCCCACGCGTATGCCGCGAGGAAGATGAGGGCCGCCGCCACGAGCGGCCATTCCATGACTTTCTGCCAGCGCTGCTGATCCATGGCGTGATCGTACGACCGCGGCAGCGCTCTCGGGCAGAACAATTCTCTGCCGGTCGTTGAGCGAGCGAAGCGAGTCGAAACGCAGCGACCGTCAGTCGGCGACGGCCATGTCCATGACGAACCGCGACCCGCCATCGACATTCGTCACGCGCAGGTCGCCGTCGTGGGCGACGAGGATGCCGTGCGCGATCGCAAGGCCGAGTCCCGCGCCGCTCGAGCGCCCGACGAGGGGTGGACGGGATGCGGCACCCCGCCATCCCGCGCGGAACACCTCGCCGAGATCCGCGGGTGGGATGCCGCCGCCCTGATCGACGACGGCGAGCAGCGCCCGTCCCCCGAGCACGGACGTCTCCACCCGGATCGCCGAGCCGGACGGCGAATGCTGGATCGCGTTCAGGAGCAGGTTTCCGACCGCCCGGCCGAGCTCGCGCGCATCCCCTGTGACGAAGATGTCCTGATCAGGCGACTCGCGGATCGTCACGTCCCTCATCGCGGCAAGGGTGTGCAGCTCCGCCACGGCGTCGCTCACCAGGTCGTGGAGCGACACCGTCTCCATCGCCAGCACGAGCCGCCCGGACTCGATCTTCGACAGCTCGAACAGATCGTCGACGAGGTCGGACAGGTGGTCGACCTGCACGCGCATCTGCCGGTGGAAGCGCTGCGGGTCGTCGGCCAGGCCGTCCTCGAGCGCCTCCGCCATCGCGCGGAGTCCGGCCAGCGGCGTCCGCAGGTCGTGGGAGATCCACGCGACGAACTCGCGACGAGACGCGTCGAGCGCCGCGACCTCGGCCCGCGCGTCCTCGAGCCGGCGGCTCGTCCGGGCGAGCTCGGCGGCCACCGCGGCGAGTTCGGAACCGCCGTCGAGCGCCGAGTCCGAGGCATCCGTCGCCTGCTGCTCCCCGACGATCGCCGCCATCCGGCGGACCTGCCGCGCCTGCCGCACGAACGTCACCGCGAGCACCACCGCGACCGCGAGCGCGACGACGGCGGCGATGCCGGCGACCCACAGGCTCACCAACAGATCGTGCGACGAGAGGAACATCGCCCGGGCGACGGCGACCATGCCCGCGACGACCGACAGCATGCCGGTGAGGACAACCACGGACACCTGCACGACCATCGGCGCGCGTCTTGCGAGCCGCAGCGCGACGAGCCCCACGAGCCCGACGACCACGCCGCACAGCAGCGCGATCCCGACGATCGCAGCGAGATCGCGCCCCGGGATCATGCCGGCTCACCGACCGAAGGCTCACCGACCGAGAGCCGGTACCCGACGCCCCACACGGTCTGCAGGATGCGGGGATGCGTCGGGTCGTCCTCGACCTTCTCCCGCAGGCGCCGCATCGTGACGGTCACGGTCGAGAGGTCGCCGTAGCTCCACCCCCACACCGAGCCGAGCAGCTCCTCGCGCGTGAACGCGCGCTGCGGGTGCTTCAGCAGGAACGAGAACAGGTCGAACTCGCGCGCGGACAAGGCCAGCGGCATCCCGTCCTTCTGCACGAACCGGGCGGACGGATGCAGCGTGAACGCGCCGAGGTCGAACGGCGCCTCCGGCGCGTACTCGACGAGGCTGCGCCGCAGCACCGATCCGACGCGCAGCACCAGCTCGCGCGGGGAGAACGGCTTCGTGAGGTAGTCGTCGGCGCCGGCCTCGAGGCCGTCGATGCGGTCGTCGGTCGCGCCGAGCGCGGTGAGCATGATGACGGGGATGTCGTGCGCGGCGCGGATGCGACGGCACACTTCCACTCCGTCGATGCCGGGGAGCATCCGATCCATGACGATGAGGTCCGGCGCGCGTTCGGCGACGAGGTCGATCGCCTGGAACCCGTCGGACACCTCGTCGACCAGGTATCCGGCGTCCTGCAGGTAGGTGCGCACGACCTCGCGCACCGTCTCGTCGTCCTCGACGAGGAGGATGCGGCGGTCCCGCAGATCGCCCGCGATGTCCATGGGCTCATGCTAGGTCGGCCGTGCGCCAGGCGGGCGGGTGCGCCTTACGAAACGGTGACAGCGACCGTCACGGGTCGGTAAGCGGATGACGGTTCCCCGCCGCTGGGCGGGGTGCGACTGTTGCCTCGCCCCCCAACCAGATACTCCGAAAGGACTCATCATGAGGCTCTCACTCAAGGCGTCCGCGGCCGGTGTCGCGGCCCTCGCGGCGGTCGCGACCGCCCTCCTCGGCGGCGGCGCGGCGCAGGCGACGACGGGCTCGCCGGCCGGTTCCGATCCCGTCGGCGCGGTGTTCGTGCAGACCGACGGGCTCGCCGGGAACGCGATCGTCGCCTATGACCGGAACGCCGACGGCACGTTGCACTGGGCCGACACCTATCCGACCGGAGGCCTCGGCCTCCAGCTCGCCGGCTCCGCCGTCGACCACCTCGCATCGCAGGGCTCGCTCGCTCGCGCCGGCGGATCGCTCTTCGCCGTGAATGCGGGGAGCAACACGATCACGTCGTTCGCCATCCGCGGCGACCGGCTGGTGCGGCTGCAGACCACCGGTTCGGGCGGTGATGCGCCGGTGAGCATCGCGACGCATGACCGACGCGTGTTCGTGCTCAACGCCCGCGGAGGCGGCTCGATCCAGGGCTACCTCAACGTCGGCGGCCTGCTCGTGAAGGTTCCGGCGTGGCATCGCGATCTCGGGTTGAACCCCGCCGCGACGCCGCAGTTCGTCACGACGCCGGGCCAGATCGCGTTCACGCCGGACGGTTCGAAGCTCATCGTCACGACGAAGGCGAACACGAACGCGTTCGACGTCTTCTCCACTGCCGGGTTCGGGCTGTCCGCATCCCCCGTCGTCACGACGGTGCCGGGGACGGTGCCGTTCGGGATCCAGTTCGACGCGGCGGGCCACCTCGTCGCGGTGGAGGCCGGCCCGAGCGCGATCGCCACGTTCACGGTGAACGCGGACGGCTCGCTGACGCAGCTTGCCTGGGCCGCGACCGGGCAGGCCGCCGCGTGCTGGGTCGTCGTCTCAGGCGCCTACGCGTACACGTCGAACGCGGGCAGCGCGTCGCTGAGCGGCTACCGCCTCGGGACCGTCGGGTCGCTCACCGCGCTCGGCAACACCGCGACCGACCCCGGAACGGTGGATGCCGCCACGGCCGGCGGGTTCCTCTACGTGCAGACCGGCGCCACCGGCACGGTGGACGAGTTCCGCATGGGCGCGGACGGTTCCCTGACGAAGGTCGGCTCCGTGCTCGTGCCGGACGCGGTCGGTGGCGAAGGGATCGTCGCGAGCTGACCAGTAGTCCCCGAGCCAGCCCCCGGTCCCGAGCTTGTCGAGGGCTCGAAACGCTCAACGACCCGCGCAGATCGCATGATGCGCGGGTCGTTGAGCGAGCGAAGCGAGACGAAACGCAGTGCTGCGCCGAGGTGCGGGGGTCGTTGAGCGAGCGAAGCGAGACGAAACGCAGGTGCCGCGCCGACGTGCGTCGGTCGTTGAGCGAGCGAAGCGAGACGAAACGCAGTCAGTCTGAGATCAGCGTTCGAGACCCACGGCGAGGAGCTCGATCAGCAGCCGCTCGACGAGCTCGGACGGCAGCGCCTCGACCAGCGCGAGCACCGGAGCGAGCGCTCCAAGGCCGGACGGCTCGAGCAGACCCGCCGCGCGGAGGATCTCGACCGCCGCATCCGAGTTCAGGTGCCTCAGGTCGTCGGGCTCGAAACCGCCGAGCAGCCCCTGCGCGAGCGCGGCGCCGTCGAGGTGCGGCATCCCGCGCACCGCGTCGGCGGCCGCCGCTGCGGCCGGGACGAGCTCATCGACGACCTGCTCGGTGACCGGCGTGATCGTGAGGTGCGCCGTCGAGGGCAACCACGATCCGTCGGGCTGGATGGATGCCGGCTGCAGCTGCACGACGAACCCGTAGTCGCGCATCGCGTCCGCCCACAGGTGCGGGTCGACACGGCGATCGGCGGGCACGGAGGCATCCACCGCGACCGCGACCATCGGGCCCGTCGGCCGCCCGACCACCGACAGACCCTCGATCGCATCGATCGCCTCTACGATGCGGCCCGTCGAGGCGGCCATCGAGTCGGTGAGCTCGCGGAAGCCCTCGACCCCGAGGACAGAGGTGATCGCCCACGCCGCCGCAAGCGGGGCGGCCGACTTCGAGCCGAGGAGCGTCGCGTTGACGACGGGGTAGCCGGGCCAGGCGCTCGTCGCGAACCACTGGTGGCGCTGCCGGTCGCGGCCGCGCTGCAGCAGGACCGAGACGCCCTTCGGCGCGTAGCCGTATTTATGCAGGTCGGCAGACAGACTCGTGACGCCGGGGACGGCGAAGTCCCACGGATGCGCGGGAGCCCCCGCCGCATGCTGCGGCCAGAAGGCGAGCGCGAACCCGCCGATGCACGCGTCGACATGCAGGTCCACTCCGGCGGCGAGCGCGGCAGCAGCCACCTCGACGACCGGGTCGAGCGTCGCGTAGGGATACGACGGCGCACTGACGACGACAAGCGCGACATCGTCGCCGAGGCGCTCGATCACGGCAGAGGCATCCGGACGTCCCGTCGACGGGTCGACCGGCACGAGGTCGAGCGCGACATCCAGGAGCGCCGCCGCCTTGCGGAACGCGGCGTGCACCGTGGTCGGAGCGACGAGGCGGGGCGTCCCCGACCGGTGTCGTGCGCGCCAGGCATCCCGCGCCGTCTTCACCGCGAGGATGCAGCTCTCGGTGCCGCCGGAGGTCGCCGTCCCGACGACCTCGTCATCGGCGTGGAACACCGACCGCGCGAAATCGACGAGCTCGCGCTCGATGACCGCCACCGACCGGAAGGTCGTCGGGTCGAGACCGTTCACGGGCTGCATCGTGCGCACCGCGGCGGCAGCGAGCTCGTCGAGCTCGGGGCGGCCCGAGTCGTAGACATACGACAGCAGGCGCCCGCCGTGGGTCGGCGCGTCGAGGGCTCGCAGCTCCGCGAGCCGGGCGATGACGTCTTGCGGGTTCATGCGAGTGCCTCCTGAGGGATGCCGGGACCGTCGATATCCTCGCGCCGCAGTCGGTAGCGCGAGAGGGTGAGGAGGCTCAGCGCCGCGAGGGCGGCGGGGACGACGCTGAATCCGACCGCGATGCCGACGACGGCGCTCCCCGGCTGGACGACGACGTGTCCCGCGACCGTCTGCACGTACCCGGTGATCGACAGCACGGCCGCGAGCGCGGCGGCGCCGAGCGCCATCCCGGTCGTCTCGCCCGCCGTCCAGACGCCGCCGAAGACGCCCGCGCGCGCTTCGCCGTGCAGCCTCGCGTCGTGCGAGATGACATCTGGGAGCATCGCCATCGGGAGCGCCTGCATCCCCGCGTACGCCGCACCGGCGGCCGCGACGGAGGCGTACATCCACGCGCCGGGCGCCCAGATCGCGATGGTCAGCGTCGCCGCGGCGATCGTGAAGATCACGGTCGCCCACACGTACGCGCGCTCCTTGCCGATGCGGCGCGAGATCGCGTTCCAGACCGGGGAGAACAGGATGGCGGGGCCGATCAGCGCGACGAACAGGAACGTCAGCGCGTCATCGGAGTGCATGACCCACACCGCGACGTAGTTCGCAGCGGCGAGCATGAGGCCCGTCGCGAGCGCCTGCAGGAGGAAGGTGCCGAGGAGCGCGCGGAACGGAGCGCTGCGCCGAAGAGCCGCGATGCCCTCGCGGTAGCCCTCGGAGAACGGGATGCCGTGGGCGTCGGGATACGGCATCCCCTTCGGTGCGACGGTCGACGCGATCAGCATGCCCGCCCCGATCACGAGCCCCGCGACGAGCGCCATCACGAGGTATCCCGTGTAGGGGTCGCCGATCTTGCGGAGGATCGGACCGCCCGCGCCGAACAGCAGGATCGCGCCGCTGAGCACCGCGACGCGCGTCGTGAGGAGTCGCGTGCGCTGGTCGTAGTGGTCGGACAGCTCCGCGGGCAGCGCGATGTACGGCACCTGGAAGAGGCTGAACGACGTCGAGGCGAGGATGAACGCGATGACGACCCATGCGCCCGCTGCGGCCGGCGCGACTCCGGCGGGCACGGCGAAAGTCAGCAGGAAGAAGATCGGCAGCGCGATGCCGCCGACGATCATGAGGCGCCGGCGGGATCCGCTGTGCAGCAGCGAGCGGTCGGAGAGCCCGCCGATCAGCGGATCGATCAGCACGTCCCAGATCTTCGCGACGGTCACGACGAGTCCCGCGGCCCACGCCGCGACCCCGAGCGTGTCGGTCATGTAGAAGACGAGGACGAGGCCCGGCAGCGTGGCGAATCCGCCCGTGCCGAGCGAGCCGATCGCGTAGCGCGCGACGACGGAGGTGGACAGCCGCGACGACCCTGTCGCAGACGTGCTTGCAGGCATGAGAGCGATCCTATGCCGGTCCCACGGTGCTCATTGACGGACCGCCAGTTGGCCTCGGTCCACAAACGCGTACGCGGTCCCGAGCCTCACGGGTCCGCGAGCCTTCACCGATCCCCGAGCCTCTCCGGTCCCGAGCCTTCACCAGTCCCCGAGCCCCTCCGGTCCCCGAGCCCCTCCGGTCCCCGAGCTTGTCGAGGGGTCGTCGCCGCTCGGACAGTTGCGACGCCTCGACAGGCTCGGCGACCGGCGATTTTCGGCCGACCGGACCGCAGCCGCTCGGGGGGTACGACGCCCCGACAGGCTCGGCGACCGACGATATTCGCCGACCGGAGCGCAGTGAGCGATCGCGGGTCTGGGCGTCAGGCGGCGAGAGCGGCGCGGACGATCTCGGCGGAAGCCGCCGCTTCCGTCATCCAGAGCGGTGCGACGACCGCGCGGATGCCGAGCGCCTCCACGGCAGGGACGAGGAATGCGTCCTCCTCGGCGACGAGCCACGCGTCGAGGATGCCGTCCGCCGACCGCGCGCCGTAGTGCGCGGCGACCGCATCCGCCCGCGTCTCGACGCCGATCGCCGTGAGGCACACGTCGGCCATGCCGCGGACGACGCGTCCGCCGATGATGCCGGACACGCCGACGACCTTCGCGCTCGTCTGCCGCAGCGCCTCCCGCATGCCGGGGACGGCGAGGATCGGGCCGATCGACACGACCGGGTTGGACGGCGCGAGCAGCACGACATCGGCGTCGGCGATCGCCTCGACGACTCCCGGGGCGGGAACCGCCGCGGCCATGCCGGGGTTCTCGAAAGCCGCGGGGGCGAGGGCCGCGCGGTGACGCGTCCACCACTCCTGGAAGTGCATGCGGCTGCCGTCGCCGAGCACGATGTTCGTGTCGACCTCCGCATCGGTCATCGGCAGGAGCCGAACGCCGAGCGGCCACCGCTCCTGCATCCGTGCGAGCACCTGCGTCGGCGTGAGTCCGTCGCGGAGCCACCCCGTGCGGGCAAGATGCGTGCCGAGATCGAGGTCGCCGAGGGTGAACCACGGCCAGCCCGCGCCCCACGCCTGAAGCTCCTCGTTGACGCGCTCGCTGTCGCCGGCACGACCCCACCCGCGGTGCGCGTCGTTGACGCCCGCGAGCGCGTAGACGATCGAGTCGACGTCGGGCTGCAGCCGGACGCCGGACAGCCAGAGGTCGTCGCCGGTGTTGACGACGACGGTCGCCTCATCCTCCGGGCCGAGCGCCTCGCGCACGCCGAGCGTGAACTTCGATCCGCCGACGCCGCCGGCCAGCACGACGACCTTCACGCGGTGGCCTCGGCGGCGGCGCGGGCGGCGGCGGGCAGGGCCTCGACGATGCGGCCGAGGGCGTCGTCGTCGTGCGCGGCGGTGAGGAACCACGCCTCGAAGACGCTCGGCGGCAGCGAGACGCCGGCATCCAGCGTCGCGTGGAAGAAGGGGGCGTAGCGCCAGGCCTCCTGGTCCTGCGCCTCGTCGTACGTCGTCGGGATGCCATCGCGGAACGCGACGCCGAAGAGCGAACCGGCCCGCGGCACGCTGTGCACGACGCCCTCAGCCGAGAGCGCGGAATCGAGCGCGTGCGCGACGACGGCGGCGGCCGCATCCACGCGCGCGTAGACGTCGGGCGTCGCGAGCCGGAGCGTCGCGAGACCTGCGGCGACCGAGAGCGGGTTCCCGCTGAGGGTGCCTGCCTGGTAGACGGGTCCGACGGGGGCGAGGGCGTCCATGACGTCGGCGCGACCGCCGAGGGCGGCCAGCGGCATCCCTCCGCCGACGACCTTGCCGAAGGTGAACAGATCGGGCGTGTAACGCTCCCCCGCCGCCTGCTGGAGTCCCCAGAATCCGGCCGGGTGCACGCGGAAGCCCGTGAGCACCTCGTCGAGGATCAGAAGCGCCCCGTGCCGGTGGGCGATGTCGGCGAGGAAGGCGTTGAATCCCGCGGCCGGCGGGACGACGCCCATGTTGGCGGATGCGGCCTCGACGATGATCGCGGCGATGCGTTCGCCGTGGATCGCGAAGGCCTCTTCGAGCGCGGTCGGGTCGTTGTACGGCAGCACGAGGGTCTGCGCGGCGATCGGGGCGGGGACGCCCGCGGAGCCCGGCAGCGCAAGCGTCGCGACGCCGGAGCCGGCGGCGGCCAGCAGCCCGTCGGAATGCCCGTGGTAGTGCCCGGCGAACTTGATGAGCAGGTCACGGCCGGTGTACCCGCGAGCGAGGCGGATCGCCGTCATCGTCGCCTCGGTGCCGGTCGAGACCAGCCGCACGCGGTCGATGGGATTGATCCCCGAGCCCGTCGAGGGGTCGCCGAACGCGACCCGCGCGGCGATCAGCTCGGCGAGCTCGACCTCGCCCTCCGTCGGTGCGCCGAACGACAGACCGCGGGATGCCGCCTCCTGCACGGCGGCGACGACCTCGGGCTGCGCGTGCCCGAGGAGCGCGGGGCCCCACGACGCGACGAGGTCGACGTACTCGCGGCCTGCGGCATCCGTCACGTAGGCGCCGCGCGCCGACCCGAGGAACCGGGGGCTTCCGCCCACCGATCCGTATGCGCGTACGGGCGAGTTCACGCCGCCAGGGATGACGCGACGCGCCTCGTCGAACAGCTCATCGTTGCGATCGGTCATAACGCTCCTTCATCAGACTCGGCCGCCCGGCGACGAGCGAAGCGAGGAGACGAAACGCAGTGCGCATCGCGTTTCGTCACTTCGTCTCGCTGCGCTCGCTCAACGACCGGCGGCCAGCAGGCGGGCGGCCTCGACGGCCCAGTAGGTCAGGATCGCGTCGGCGCCGGCACGGCGGATCGACAGCAGGCTCTCCAGGATCGCGGGCTCGCGGGAGATCCAGCCGTGGGCGGCGGCCGCTTCGACCATCGCGTACTCGCCGGACACCTGGTATGCCCAGACCGGGATGTCGACCGACGCGCGCACGTCGGCGAGCACATCGAGGTACGGCAGCGCGGGCTTGACCATCACGACGTCGGCGCCCTCTTCGGCGTCGATGAGCGCCTCGCGCACACCCTCGCGACCGTTGGCGGGGTCGAGCTGGTAGGTGCGGCGGTCGCCCTTCAGCTGCGAGTCGACGGCCTCGCGGAACGGTCCGTAGAACGCGCCGGCGTACTTGGCCGAGTACGCGAGGATCAGCGTGTCGGTGTAGCCCTCGGCATCCAGCGCCGCACGTACGTGGGCGACCTGGCCGTCCATCATTCCGGACAGGCCGAGCATGACCGAGCCGGCACGGGCCTGCGCGAGGCCCATCGCGGCGTAGCGCTCGAGGGTCGCGTCGTTGTCGACGGAGCCGTCGGCAGCGAGAACCCCGCAGTGACCGTGGTCGGTGAACTCGTCGAGGCACAGGTCGGTCTGCACGACGAGCGCGTCCCCGACCTCGGCGGCCACGAGAGCGGTCGCGACGTTGAGGATGCCGTTCGGGTCGTCGGCTCCGGAGCCGCGCGCGTCGCGCACCTCGGGGACGCCGAACAGCATGACGCCGCCGACGCCCGCGTCCGCCGCATCCGTCACCGCCCGGCGCATCGAGTCGAGCGAGTGCTGCACGACTCCGGGCATCGAGCCGATCGGCTGCGGCTCGGCGAGGCCTTCGCGCACGAACAGGGGCAGCACGAGCTGCGAGGGAACGAGGTGGGTCTCGCGGGCGAGGCGCCGTACGGCCGGCGACTGCCGGAGGCGGCGCGGTCGATGCGTTGGGAAGCTCACGGCAGGAACTCGTCGGCCGCGTGCGGGAGCGGAAGCTTCGAGACGGCGTCGATGAGCGCCGTCACGGTCTGGGTCTCCGCGACGATGTCGACGTCGAGGCCCAGCTTGCGGGCGTCCTTCGCCGTGCGCGGGCCGATCGCGGCGACGACGGTCTCCGCCGGAAGGCTCGGGAACTGGTCGTGCACCTGGCGGGCGACGGACCCGCTCGTCACGAGGATCGCGTTGATGCGGCCGGATTCCACATCGCGCATGATGCGCTCGGTGACCGGCACGCCGACCGTGCGATACGCGATGACGCTGTGGACGTGATGGCCCGCATCCAGGAGGCGCTTCGTGAGGACGGGCTTCGCGATCTCGCTGCGGAGGGTGAGGATCTCGCGGGGCTCCGGCTCGAGGGCGAGGAGCTGGTCGGCCATGCCGGCAGCGGAGTTGTCGCGCTCGGGGACGAGGTCGACGCGGTAGCCGGCGGCCTGGAGCGCTGCGGCCGTCGTCTCGCCCACGGCGGCGACCTTCGTGTTCGCGGGGATCTTCGCGCGGTACGCGAAGAGGACATCGACCGTCGTCGCGCTCGTGAGCGTCAGCCAGTCGAACTTCCCGTCGGCTAGGTCGGCGAGGGCCTGCTCGAGCGGCGCGACATCGTGCGCCGGAGCGAAGTCGATGAGCGGTGCGACCACGGGCACCGCGCCCTGGTTGCGGAGGGATGCCGCGACCCCGTCTCCCCAGGGACCGCCACGGGGCACGAGCACGCGCCAGCCCGCGAGGGGCTTCGGCGCAGTCGTGTCAACGCTGCCGGTGATGGGATGGGGGGCTGTATTCATAGGGTCGACTCTCGTGGTGACAGTCAGCCGCCCCACGTTCGAGCAGCCGACAGGCCTGCGTACCCCTGCGCACAGAGCGTGCGCACTTCGGGTTCGCGCTGTCGGCAGCGTCCGCACCATTGCCACTGCCTGATCACTGAGCATACCCCGGACCGGCTGAACGTGGACAGGTGCCGTTCTCAGCACCCGCCGACGACCCCGCCGGCAGCCCTGCCGTCAGCGCTGCTGTCAGCGCGTGTACAGCCTGACGAAGCCCCACACGACGCCTCCGACCACGGCGGCGGCGCCGACGACCGCGGCGGCGACGCCGATCGGGTTGTCGCGGGCCATCCGGCGGGCCTTCACGATGCGCGCCTCGGTCGCGTCGGCGACGCGCCTCGGCATGTTCGCCTTGACCTCGATCGCGGCGAGCGCGGCCTTCAGTTCAGCACGCGCTTTCTCGACGGGATCGGTGATCCCCGCCGGGACCGCGGTCTTCGCCAGCGGCTGGTCAGAACTCATCGGCCACGTCCTTCACGATCTCGATGTCGGTCGCGACCGACTGCACCGGATTCTCCCGTGCGGCGAGCTTCCGGAAGCGGAGGATGCTGAGCAGTGCGAACACCGCGACGATCACGAGCGTCACGCCGAGCACGACGAGCGCGGACAGCCACACCGGCCACCACGACGACAGGCCTGCGATGAGGAAGGCGTCGAACACGGGGATCGACCAGAAGAGGAAGAACAGCGCGAGCGCCATCCAGCCCGCGCCGTAGCCCGCATCCTTCGCCGTCTTGGTCAGCCACACCTTGGCGGCGTTGACCTCTGCGATGACGAGGTTGCGCAGGAGCTCCGGAAGCTCGCCGAGGAGCGTCAGGAGACTGTCATCAGCCCGATCGCGGGACGCGCGAGGCGTGGGCATCGTCTACTCCTCGGACTTCTTCTTCACCGAGCTCTTGGCCGCACCGGTCGCCTTGGCGGCGGCGCCCGACGCCGCGTCGCCCACGGCGTCAGCGGAGGTCGCGGCGGCCTGGGCGATGTCGTCGGCCGAGTCCTTCGCTGTGGCGATGCCGGCATCGAGGCGCTCGCCCGGCGTGCCCTTCGAGGCCGCGGCCTTGGTGACCTTCACCGCGCCGTCCCGCAGGGCGACGGGCAGCGCCATCGCCGCCGACTTGCCGAACTCCTTCGCCTTGTCGACCTGGTTCTGCACGGGCTCGAGCTCCCACAGCTTGAGCGCCTGGGCCTTGATCTGCTCGTACCTCTCGCGGCCGGCGCGCGTGCCCAGCACGTAGCCGATCGCAAGTCCGACGACGAGTCCTGCTTTGCCCTTCATGAGGTCCCCTCACGCGTGGTCATAGGTCGTTCGCTCCCCAGCGTAGCCCTATATTCCGATTCCGGCATCCGTCGCCTCAGGCCTCCGCGGGCGCGCCCCACAGCAGCGCGCGACGGATGCGGTCGGCCTCGGCGCGCGCGTCCGGAACCACCTGGGCGAGCCCCGTTCCCGCGATCCAGGCGCCGACGGCGGCGAGTCCGGGGACCGCCGAGACAGCGGTGCGCGCCGCCGCGACGACGTCCGAACGACCGATGATCGCGGCCGGCTGCGACTGCGCGAACCGCACCCGGCTCGAGCCGCGCAGTGCGCTCGCGTCGAGTTCGACGCCGAGGAGAGCGGATGCCTCGTTCAGCGCGAGGACGGCGGCATCGGCGTCGCTGAGGCCCGTGGTCGCGGGCTCCTCGCCCTGCGCTCCGAACGAGACCCGGACGACGTGCACCCCTGTGCCTGCCGCGCGCGCGACCCATTCCCACTTCGCAGTGGAGTGGGTGAGCGCCTTCGCGGTGTGCGATCCGGGGACGGTGAGCACACCGGTGCCGCGGGGCGCCGCATCCAGTCGCGCGTCGGTGATGACGAGCGTGACGATCTCGACGATCGGCGACGGCCCGACCTCGCTCTGCAGACCGGGTGCGACCGGCGAGAGGAGCCGCCGCGCGGTCGCCTCGTCCGTCGCCACGATCACCGCCGCTGCAGGGAAGCGCGTCGAGACGGCCCCCGAGCCCGCCCCGGTCCCCGAGCCAGCCCCGGTCCCCGAGCCAGCCCCGGTCCCCGAGCTTGTCGAGGGGTCGTCCCTGTCGAGCGGCGACGACCCTTCGACGGGCTCGGGGACCGCAGCCTCGACGACCCAACCGCCGGGCGCGGACGCGATCTCCTCCACGGCAACGCCGGTCAGCACCCGGGCTCCCAGCTGCTCGAGCCGCGCGACGAGAGCGTCGACGAGGCGCGTCATCCCGCCGTCAAGGCCCGCGACCGCCGCACCCGGAGCGGCACCCGGAGCGCCGCCCGCCCGCTCGCCCAGGATCAGCCCCACTCCGCCGGACAGGGATCCCGCACGGGTGAGGGCGGCGCTGAGGCCGGGGGCCGCGAGGTCGACGTCGATGTCGTCCGGGCGGGCGGAGTACACGCCCGTCGTCACCGGGGCGACGAGCGCGTTCAGCACGGTGTCGCCCATCCGCGAGCGCACGAGCTTGCCGAGGCTCCGCTCGCTGCCGATCGTCAGCGGCGGGCGCAGGCGATCGACGTACGCGCGCCACGCGCCCTTCCAGCCGATGATCCGGCGGACGTCCGGATCCCACGGATTGGCCGGGATGCCGAGGAGGCCGCCGCCGGGCAGGGGCGCCGCATCCTCCGACCCGGAGAGCCCCGCGACCCACGCGCGCCCTCCGGCGGGCGCGACCACGGCGTCCGCGAGCCCGAGCTCGTCGATCAGCGCGCGCACGTGACCGCCACGCGTCGCGAAGCTCTCCGCGCCCGCGTCCAGGCGGAGGCCCGCGACATCCGTCGACCGGACGACCCCGCCGACTCGATCGGATGCCTCGAGCACCGTGACCTGCAGGCCGACCTTCGCGCATTCGAGGGCGGCGACGAGGCCGCCGATCCCGCCGCCCACGATCACGACGCGTGTCTCGTGGGCGTGCGCCGCGATGGTCTCCATGCTGCTGTCGTCGCTCATCCCGTCCATCCTTTCACCCGCTCCCGATGGGAGACTGTGGGCATGAGCCTGCACATCACCGCGGACCCCGCAGCCGACGATCTGCTCACGCGCGACCCGCTCGCCCTCCTCATCGGCATGCTGCTGGATCAGCAGGTCGCGATGGAGGTCGCCTTCACCGGTCCGTTGAAGATCGAGGAGCGCGTGGGGGCGATGGATGCGGCGACCCTCGCCGACTACGACCCCGAGGCGTTCGCGGCCGCCTTCAAGGAGCCGCCCGCGGTCCACCGCTACCCGGGCTCGATGGCGGGCCGGGTCCAGGCGCTCAGCGCCGCGGTCGAGGAGGACTGGGGCGGGGATGCCTCCGCCATCTGGACACAGGGCGCCCCGAGCGGCGCCGAGGTCCTCAAGCGACTGAAGAAGCTGCCCGGCTTCGGGGAGCAGAAGGCGAAGATCTTCCTCGCGCTGCTGGGCAAGCAGTGCGGGTTCGCGGGCGAAGGATGGCGCGAGGCATCCGCCCCGTACGGCGAGGCCGGGTCGTTCCGCAGCGTCGCCGACATCGTCTCGCCCGACTCGCTCGCCAAGGTGCGCGAGCACAAGCGCGCGATGAAGGCCGCCGCGAAGCAGGCCTGAATCCGCCCTCGCCTGTCACGATCCCCGGCGGGGGCCGGCGTCGGTGACAGGCGAGGGATGAACCGCTACGGCTTCTGCGCGTTGCGCCGGCGGACGACCACGACGATGGCGACCGTTCCGCCCGCGATGACGACGAGCCCGAGCAGCCACCAGAGCCAGGCCATGTCCGAGGACTCGACGTTCTGATCCGGCAGTGCGCTCTCGGACGGCGACGGCGTCGCGGACTCGGTCGGAGTCGGCGTCGGTGTGGGAGTCGGCGTGGGCGTGGGGGCGACGGTCTCGACAGGCGTCGGCTCGGTCGTGGCCGGCGGAACCGGCGCGACCGAGGCCTCGGGGCTCTGCACGGGGCTCGTCGGGATCGGGACGGGCGGGGCCGACGTCGGAAGCGGGACCGGGGGCGTGGTCGGCAGGGACCCCGTCCGCGTCGGGATGGGGACGGGCTTGGCCGTGGGCAGCTCGACGGTCGGCACCGGCGAGGGCAGACCTGTCGGCAGCCCTGACGGCAGACCCGACGGGAGGCTCGAGGGCAGCGCGGTCGGCAGAGCCGTCGGCAACCCGCCACCGCTCCCGCATCCGGCCAGCCCGATGACGAGCGCGAGCGAGGCGGCCGCGAGCGCGGCCGTGCGGAATCCACGGCGTTGCCGATGGTTCGATGTCATGACGGCCTTCCCCGGGGGTCCGATGAATGACAGCATCCTGACCCGCCGCGACGGCGCGCCGCAAGACGTGATCCGCGGATTCACGCGATGTGCGTGACGCTCACGGGAGCTCGTGGTGCGCGGCGGCCTCCTCGATCTCCTTCGCCTGGGTCTCGGCGAGCGCCCGCTCCGACGCGACGTCGATGTGACGCGTCATGAGCCAGTAGGCGACGGCCGCGACGGGGAGCCCGATGAACAGCGAGATGTCCACGCCGCCCATCGCCTTCGACACCGGCCCCTCGTAGAACCCGGCGACGTCGAAGAACGGGATCATGACGACGAATCCGAGCAGGTACGCGACGATGCCCGGCCAGCCCCACCGCTTGTAGATGCCGTTCGGCTTGAAGATCTCCGCGATCGCGTAATGGCCCTTGCGCACGATGAAGAAGTCGGTCAGGTTGACCGCCGTCCACGGGATGAACAGGTACAGGATCAGCAGCAGGAACGCGTTGAAGTCGCCGAGGAAGTTCTCGGTCGCGAACAGCGCGAACGCGAGCGAGATCGCAGCTGTGATGACGAGCGTGACGATGCGGATGCGGAGCGTCGGCCGCACCTTGACGAAGCTGTCGATCGACGAGATCAGGGTGAGCGACCCGCCGTACATGTTGAGCGCCGTCACCGACACGAGGCCGAGCGCCGCGACGATGAGCGCCACCACGCCGAACCCGGGGAAGAGGAGGTCCGCCACTTTCTTGAGGTCCTCGACCGTGTTCGCCCCGATGTCCTTGTATGCGACGGCGACCCATGAACCGAGGAACATCACCCAGATGCCGCCGAGCGCGCTGCCCCAGAACGTCCACTGGAACGTGCTGTTCGTCGAGGTCGTGCGCGGGAGGTAGCGCGAGTAGTCGGAGACGTAGATCGCCCACGAGATCTGGTAGCCGGCTGCGACACCGAGCTGGCCGAAGAACGCGACCGCGTTGAAATGCGACAGGTCGAACTGCGATGCGGGAACGTGGATGTGCACGAGCGCCGACACCGTCAGCAGGACGAGCACCGCCACCGTGACGTACATGAGGTAGCGCTCGAACGAGTGGATGAGGTCGTAGCCGACGAGCGCGATGACGACCGCGATGATCGTGACGACCCAGATCCACAGCGGATTGGCCGCCTGCTGCGGGCTGATCGCACCGCCGACCGCCTCGCCTGCCAGCACCGAGTTGAAGATGTTGAACCCGGCGTACTGGATGTAGGCGAACAGCCACACCAGCAGTGCGCCGATGTAGCCGAACTGCGGACGGGACTGGATCATCTGCGGGAGCCCCAGCTGCGGTCCCTGCGACGAGTGCGCGGCCATGAAGAACGTGCCGATGAGGATGCCGAGCACGATCGCGATGAACGACCAGATCAGGTTGCCGCCGGTCGTGATGCTGATGAGTCCGGTGGCCAGAGTGGCGATCTGCGCGTTGCTCATGAACCACAGGGGTCCGATGTGCGAGACCTTGCCGTGCCGCTCGTTCAGCGGAACGTAATCGATCGAGCGGACCTCGAGTCCGCGGGTGGGGGTTGCGGTGGAAGTGCTCATCCGTGCTCCTTCGCTCGGACCGCCCACGGTGCGCCAGGGGGTGCGCATCGGCGCGGACAGCGCGATCGTAGACCCGTCGCGGCCATGGCCGCAGCACGCGACCGGGCGGCGCGCGGAGCACTCAGCAGATGCTTAAGAACCGCCCTCAGAGCAGCTCGAGGATCGTGGCGTTCGCCATCCCGCCGCCCTCGCACATCGACTGCAGGCCGTACCGGATCTCGGCGTCGCGCATGTGGTGCACGAGCGTCGTCATGAGGCGTGCGCCGGAGGCGCCGAGCGGGTGCCCGAGCGCGATCGCCCCGCCGAGCGGATTGAGGAGGGCGGGGTCGGCACCCGTCTCGCGCAGCCACGCGAGAGTGACGGATGCGAACGCCTCGTTGATCTCGAACACGCCGATGTCGTCCAGGCTCAGCCCCGACTTCGCGAGCGCCTTGGCCGTCGCGGGGATCGGGCCCTTCAGCATCGTCACCGGGTCGACTCCGGCGAGGACGGCCGTGTGGATGCGGGCGATCGGCGTCCAGCCGTTCGCCGCGGCGATCTCGCTCGTCGTGATGAGGAGGGCGGCCGCGCCGTCGGAGATCTGCGAGGCGTTGCCCGCCGTGATCGAGCCGTCCTCGCGGAAGGCGGGCTTGATCGCCGCCATCGACTCTGCGGTGGAGCCGCGCCGCACGCCCTGGTCGGTGTCGAACACCGCGCCGTCGGGGAGGGTCACCGGCGCGATCTGGCCCGCGAACAGGCCGTCGTCGATCGCACGGGCGGCGCGCTCGTGCGAGAGGAGGCCGAAGGCATCCATCTCCTCGCGCGTGATGCCGTACTCGTCGGCGATCATCTGCGCGCCCATGCCCTGGTCGAAGCGGATGCCGTCGTACCGCGCCCATACGTCGGGGCCGAAGGGCTCGCCGAACCGCCCGTCGAAGACCGGGGAGCCGAGCGGAACGGCGCTCATGATCTCGACGCCTCCGGCCACCGCGATGTCGTACTGGCCGCTGATGACGCCCGCGGCCGCCTGGTGCACGGCCTGCTGGGACGAACCGCATTGCCGGTCGACCGTGACGGACGGCACGGACTCCGGCCACCCAGCGGCTAGGACCCCTGCGCGACCGACGCTGCCGGTCTGCATCCCGGCCTGGTCGACGCATCCCCACACGACGTCGTCGACGGAGGCCGGATCGAGCGCGGTCCGCTCCGCGAGCGCATTCAGCACGAGCCCTGACAGGCTTGCGGCGTGAGACCCCGCGAGTGCGCCGTTGCGCTTTCCGACCGCCGTGCGGACGGCGTCGACGATGACCGCATCTCTCATGCGGTCAAGCGTAGGCGGCCCTGCGGGCTCAGGCGCCCTTGAGCCGCTCCGCCAGGTACTGCTGCAGTCCCTCGAGCGGCACGCGCTCCTGCGCCATCGAGTCGCGGTCGCGCACGGTCACGGCCTTGTCGTCGAGCGAGTCGAAGTCCACCGTGACGCAGAACGGCGTGCCGATCTCGTCCTGGCGTCGGTAGCGGCGGCCGATGGCGCCGGCGTCATCGAAGTCGACGGTCCAGCGACCGCGGAGGTCGTCGGCGACCTGGCGCGCGAGCGGCGACAGGTTCTCGTTGCGGCTGAGCGGCAGGACCGCGACCTTGATGGGGGCCAGTCGCGGGTCGAGGCCGAGCACCGTGCGGGTGTCGGTGCCGCCCTTCGCGTTCGGCGCCTCCTCCTCGCGGTAGGCGTCGACGAGGAACGCCATCATCGATCGCGTGAGACCGAACGACGGCTCGATGACATACGGCGTGTAGCGGTCCCCCGACGCCTGGTCGAAGTACGTGAGGCTCTGGCCGGATGCCTCGGTGTGCGACGACAGGTCGTAGTCGGTGCGGTTGGCGACGCCCATGAGCTCGCCCCACTCCTTGCCGGCGAAGCCGAAGCGGTACTCGATGTCGATCGTGCCGTCGGAGTAGTGCGCGCGCTCCTCCTCCGGGACGTCGAAGCGGCGCATGTTGTCCGCGTCGATGCCAAGGTCGGTGAACCAGTTCCAGCACTCCTCCACCCAGTGCTCGAACCACTCCTGCGCGTCGGCCGGCGGCACGAAGTACTCGATCTCCATCTGCTCGAACTCGCGCGTGCGGAAGATGAAGTTGCCGGGCGTGATCTCGTTGCGGAACGCCTTGCCGACCTGGCCGATGCCGAACGGCGGCTTCTTGCGGCTCGCGGTGAGGACGTTCGTGAAGTTCACGAAGATGCCCTGCGCGGTCTCGGGGCGCAGGAAGTGCAGGCCCGACTCGTCGTCAACGACGCCGAGGTAGGTCTTCACGAGGCCCGAGAAGGCCTTGGGCTCGGTGTACTGGCCCTTCGTGCCGCAGTTCGGGCACGGGACATCCGCCAGCCCGTTCTCGGCCTTGCGGCCCTTGCGCGCCTCGAAGTCCTCGAGCAGGTTGTCGGCGCGGAAGCGCTTGTGGCAGTGCAGGCACTCCACGAGCGGGTCGGTGAAGGTCGCGACGTGACCGGACGCCTCCCACACGCGCTTGGGCAGGATGACCGACGAGTCGAGGCCGACCATGTCGCCACGGCCGCGCACGAACGTCTGCCACCACTGGCGGCGGATGTTCTCCTTGAGCTCCGTGCCGAGGGGGCCGTAGTCCCACGCCGAACGCGATCCGCCGTAGATCTCACCCGCTTGGAACACGAACCCGCGATGACGGGCGAGGGCGATGACTTTGTCGAGGCGGGACTGCTCGGCCACGGTGGCTCCAATGGTCGGAGAGAGAAAAGAGGATGCCGCGGACTCGCGGCATCCTCGATTCTATCGGCGGGGCGGCTGAGGCCCCGCCGGTCGTCAGACCGTCACTTCACGAACGGGATCGACATCGGATACGTGTACCACTCGCCGTTGTTGGCCTTCACGGCCGCGATGATCGAGAAGACGATGTTCACGACCCAGACGGCCGCCAGGATGATGAACCCGATGACCACGACGCTGAGCACCCAGCCCACGACGTAGGCGATGAGAAGGGTCAGCTGGAAGTTGAGCGCGGTCGCGGAGTACGAGCGGATGAACGGCCCGCGGTCCTTGAGGACCAGATAGCCGATCAGCGCCGGGATGAAGCCGAACAGCAGTCCGCCGACCTGGATGAGGATCGCCCAGAGCTTCTCGTCGGACGGTGTCATCGGCTGCTGCGCTGCGCCGCCGTAGGGCGGCTGGGGAGGAGGAGGTGTCGCCATGCCGCCAGAATAGGCCACCCGGACGACGCCCGTCAGGGGGATGTCCCCCATCTTCAGGACGACGTCACGAGCGGCGGCCCGACATACCGCGCGGACGGACGGATGATCTTCGGGTCCGCGGCCTGCTCCAGGATGTGCGCCGACCAGCCGATCGCGCGGGCGAGCGCGAACGTGGGCGTGAAGAGCGCGCGCGGGACGCCCACGCGCTCGAGCACGACGGATGCGTAGAACTCGACGTTCGCGTGCAGGCCGCGACCGGGCTTCATCTCCGCGAGGATGCGTTCGGCCTCGGCCTCGAACCGGAGCGCGAACGCGACGCGCTCTCCACCGAGCCCGATCGCGATCTCCTTCATGAGCTCCGAGCGCGGATCGGTCGTCCGGTAGACAGCGTGCCCGAACCCCATGAGGCGGCGGCCGGATGCGACCGCCGCGCCGATCCACGCGGGGATGTCGCCCTGCGCCCCGATCTCATCAAGTGCGTCGAGCACCCGCGAGGGCGCACCTCCGTGCAGGGGGCCGGACAGCGCTCCCAGTCCGCCCGCGAGCGCGGACGCGACATCCGCCCCCGTCGAGGCGATGACGCGCGCGGCGAAGGTCGACGCGTTGAGGCCGTGGTCGACGACCGCGATGAGGTACGCGCTGAGGGCGCGCTCCTCCTGTTCGGTCGGCACGCGTCCTGTCAATCGGTGCAGATAGTTCGCGACGACCCCGCGGTCGGCCGGCGCCTCGGCATCCGGTCCGGCATCCCGTCCGGCGAGCGCCGTGAGCAGGTGCGGGAGCGCGGCCGTCAGCGCGAGCGCATCGGCGCGACGCTCGTCGGGCGAGAGGTCGTAGACCGGCCGCATCCGCCACGTCGAGGCCAGCAGCGGCCACGCCGCTTTCATCCCGTGCAGGACATCGGGATGCTCCGTACCGAGCTGCCGCGCGATCTCGCCTGCGTCCCGGACGATCCGCGGATCGGCGAGGGATGCGGCGAAGGCCGCCGCCTGCGCCGCGTCCGGGAGCCCGCCGACGAGGAACAGATGCCACACCTCCTCGAGACTCGAGTGCCGGGCGAGGTCGATCGCGGAGTGCCCGCGGTACTGGTACCAGCCCTCGAGGCCGTTGACCTCGCTGATCGCGGTGTCGGCGACGACGACGCCGGCGAGGCCTCGCGGCGCATCGATGAGTGCGTCCGGCATCTCCGCTCCCTCCCGTGTCAGAATCAGTGTGAGAGTTGATCACCTGTCAGTCAACGTTGATCGGATCAATATGGATGATGCCCGCCTGACCGCAGCGCAGGCCGCGGCGCGCCTCGGCGTGAAGCCGCAGACGCTGTATGCGTACGTGTCGCGCGGGTGGCTTGCGCGCGAACGGGACGCGCACGGCTCGACGTTCGATCCGCTCGAGATCGAGGCGTTCGCCGCGCAGCGCACGCGTCGCGCGCCGGCCGAGTCCACCGCCTCCGGCTCGCCGCTCATGGTGCTCGACACCGACGTCGCACTGA
The DNA here is from genome assembly GCF_030315975.1 of Microbacterium candidum. Taxonomy (GTDB): domain Bacteria; phylum Actinomycetota; class Actinomycetes; order Actinomycetales; family Microbacteriaceae; genus Microbacterium; species Microbacterium candidum. Next base: position 503,969 of record NZ_JASXSZ010000002.1, read on the forward strand.
TCGAAGACGACGAGCTGTTCTTCCGCGGGATGCCCGCGAAGGACCTCGCGAGGATGCACACGTTCGATGCGGTCGCAGCGTGGCTATGGGGCGAGCCGCTCTCTCCTGACCGCGTCCTGGCCGCACCCGACGAGTTCGTGCGGGTCGCGCGAACGGTCGTCGAGCAGCTCCCGGCGGCAGCATCCTGGATCGACCGCGCCGTCGTCGCCGTCCGCACGCTCGCGATCGCCGACCCCCTGCGCGACGACGTCGACGTCGCCGCGCTCGGCCGCGTCGGCGAAGTCATCGCCGCGGGGCTCCCCCGCGTGCTCGGCGGATCGGGGTCGTCGGTGCCCGACGCGCTGTGGCATGCGATCGCCGGACGCGATCCGAGTGCCGCGGAGAGCGACGCCCTCAACGCGGCGATGGTCCTCTCGATCGACCACGATCTGGCGGTGTCGACGTTCGCAGGGCGGGTCGCCGCATCCGCCCGCGGCTCGGGCTACGCGGTCGTGACGGCCGCGCTCGGTGCGTTCGATTCGCCCCTCCACGGCACCGCGAGTCACGCAGCGGCGCAGCTCATCGCGTCCGTGGTCGACGGGACGCCGGCCGACCGCGCGATCCGCACGCAACTGAAGACGCTGGGCCGGCGCACTCCCGGATTCGGGCAGCCGCTGTACCGGGGTGTCGATGCCCGCGCGGCGGCTCTGCTCGAGTTCATCACCCCGCTCAGGGACGGTCCGCGAGTGCTCGATGCCGTCGCCGAGCTGCGACATGCGATGCGGGCGACGCACCTCGAACCGAATGTGGATCTGGCGCTCGGCGCGTTGACGGTCGCGGCCGGGCTTCCCGACGACGCCGGTGCGCTCGTGTTCGCAGTCGCCCGCTCGGCCGGCTGGATCGCGCACGCGCAGCGCGAGTATGCCGAGCCGCCCCTGCGCCTCCGGCCCCGCGGCCGCTACATCGGCCCGCGCTGACCGCCTGCACCGGCCCCACCCTCGACTTGCCGCATATGGCGGGTTTCGAGCATCCGATAACCGCCATTTGTGGCAATTCGAGAGATCAGGTACGGCGGAGGGCGTCGGAAGCGATCTCGCGGATCGACGTGTGGCCGGACAGGCCGAGCGTGATGTCGAGCTCGGCGAGGACGTTGCGCACGACCTCCCGTACGCCCGCCTCGCCCGCGATCGCGAGGCCGTACGCGTACGGCCGGCCGAGCGCGACCATCGTCGCGCCGAGTGCGAGCGCGATGAACGCGTCGGCACCGCCGCGGACACCGGAGTCGAAGACGACCGGGACCCGACCGTCGACCCTCTCGACGATCTCGGGCAGCACGGCGAGGGTCGGCACGGACGCGTCGATCTGCCGCCCACCGTGGTTGGAGACCCACACGCCGTCGGCACCCGCATCCACCGCCCTCGAAGCGTCGTCCGGGTGCACGATGCCCTTCAGGATGATGGGCAGGCTCGTCCACTCGCGCGCCTTCGCGAGGTCGGCCCACGTGAGGGCGGGCGTCGAGAACACGTCGAGGAACGTCTCGACCGCGGCCCGCGGCAGCGGCGAGCGAAGGCCTCCGCGCACCCCCGTTCCCGTGATCGGCGCAGCCTTGCGCGCCATCGAGACGCCTGCGATCACCGTCTTCGGCGTCATCCGCACGCTCGGCGCGGGTCCGGCCTGCCGAGCCCTCTCGCGCACCAGCTGCTGGAAGACCGGATCGCTCGTGTACTGCGCGATGCCGAGCCCACGTGTGAACGGGAGGTAGGCGAGGTCGAGATCTCGGGTGCGCCAGCCGAGGAGGTGCGTGTCGAGCGTCACGACGACCGCCTCGCATCCGGATGCCTCGGCCCGGCGCAGCAGCGACGCGTTGAGCTCATCCGACGACGACCAGTACAGCTGGAAGAGGCGCGCACCGCCGCTCGCCTCCGCCACCTGCTCCATGGGGAAGGACGCCTGGTTGCTGAGGACGTACGGGACGCCGAGGGATGCCGCGGCCCGCGCGACGGCGAGGTCTGCCTCCGGATGCGCCATCTCCATGACGCCGAGCGGCGCGAGCAGCAGGGGGCTCGGCCGGGTCTTCCCGAGGAACGACGTGGACAGGTCGCGGTCCGATACATCCCGCAGAGGCCGCGGCCACACCTGCCACCGGTCGAACGCCGCGCGATTGGCATCCATCGTCCGTCCCGCGCCTGCGCCGCCCGCGATGTACGCGAACGCCTCGGCGCTGAGGGCCTTCCGCGCCGCCTGCTCGAGGGCTTCTGGATGCACCGGCACGGCCGGGCGGGCGCCGGAGATGCCGGCGCGATAGATGTCGGACTGCGCGCGCCGGCCGATGCCGCGAGCTGCAGCCGGATCGTCGGGAACGCTCATCCCGTCACCCTACGGCGCGCGCCCCGCGCCGTCATGCGGTTGCGCGGAATCCGAAATTGTCCCCCGAAGAGGGGACACGCCGTTGCCGCCTCGGCCGATATCGTCCGAGGCAGACGTCACCCGCGGAACAGGCACCGCCGGGACGTCACGGGGGTGTGCAGTGAAGCGTTCTTGGTTCGCGTCGGGGGTTGTGGCGGCGGTCATCGTCGGAACGGTCGGGATCGGCGCCGTCGGCGTATCGTCGCCGGCCGTGGCGGCACCACCATCCAGTCCATGGAGCGGAGACGCGGGCGGCAACGTCGCCGACGTGACGACGACCGCGGCGACGCTCAACGTCGCCGGCCTCGGCGTCGCCGTCAGCAATGCGACCACGGATTCGACGGCGTCGCCTCAGGTGCGTTCGACCTCGAGCAACATCGACGCAGCGGTGGCGGGGCTCCCCATCGCCGTCAGCACGAACTCAGTCTCCGCTCCGCCGGATGCGGGTCCCACGACGGGCGGGATCGCCGCCGATGTGACCGGCCTCATCGATGTCGGCGCCATCACGACGACGAACGAGGCGCACTGGAGCCTTCCCGCAGTCTGCAACACGACCGGCGTCATCTCGGCCGCGACCACCCAGACAGCCGGGCTCAGCGTGCTGCCCGCGCTCGGCGGCGGGATGCTGAGCCTCGGTGTCTCGCAGTCCAACGGTTCCACGTCGCTCACTCAGGTCAGCGGTCAGAACAGCGGGCTGAACCATGGCGTGAAGAGCGTCGCGACCGGCAGCATCACCGGACTGAGCATGCTCGGCGGAGCCGTGAACGTGAACGTGCAGGGCACCACCACCCTGACGGCGACGGCCAGCGGAACTGTGGCTGGCACGGTCGCCTACCAGCCCGCTGTCGTGACCGTGACGGCGAACGGCACCACCACGACCCTCAACGTCGGCGACCCCGCGACGGTCATCAACATCGCGCTGGTCGGAAGCGTCACCCTCCAGATGAAGGCGCCGGTCTCGACCACGACCGCAACCTCCGCGCAGACGAGCGTGTCGCTCCTGTCAGTGAGCGTCGCGCTCCTCGGCGGTGTCGCGTCGACAGATGTCAACGTGCTGCCGCTCACCGCAAACGCCACCGCACCCGCGGGCGGCATCGACTGCCCGCCCCCGGCGCCCGTCATCACCGTGCCGACGGCCGGTCAGGCCTTCAACACGCCGACGCCGACCATCACCGGCACGGCCGAGCACGGCGCGACCGTCACCGTGAATGTCGACGGCCTTGCGCCGGTCACGACGACCGCGGACGCCACCACGGGCGCGTGGAGCGTGCCCTCGCCGAGCCTCGCCGACGGTCCCCACACCGTGAACGCGACCCAGGCGGTGAACGGGGTGAGCGGTCCGGCGTCCGCCGACGTCGCCTTCTCCGTGGACACCGTCGCCCCATCGGCGCCGACCGTCATCACCCCGGCGAACGGCACGGTCACCAACAACAACAAACCACCGATCACGGGGACCGCTGAGGCGAACAGCACGGTCACCGTCAACATCGACGGCACCGCGGTCGGGACGACGCCGGCGGACGGAACCGGCAACTGGACCTTCACGCCGACCACCGCGCTCAGCGACGCCTCCCACACGGTCAACGCGACCGCCAAGGACGCCGCCGGCAACATCTCCGCGGTCTCCAACACGAACACCTTCACCGTCGACACGGTCGCGCCCGTGGCGCCGGTCGTGAGCACCCCGGCGAACGGATCCGTGACGAACAACCCCAAGCCGCCGATCACCGGAACGGCGGAGGCGAACAGTACCGTCACCGTCAGCATCGACGGCACCGTCGTCGGCACGACTCCCGCCGACGGAAGCGGCAACTGGACCTTCACGCCCACCACCGCGCTCAGCGACGCCTCGCACACGGTCAACGCGACTGCGAAGGATGCTGCCGGCAACATCTCCCCGGTGTCCAACACGAACACCTTCACCGTCGACACGACACCGCCCGCCGCACCGGTCATCAGCAGCCCGGTCGACGGATCGTCGACGAACGCCGTCCAGCCGCCGATCACCGGTGCCGCAGAGGCGAACAGTGTTGTCACGGTGACGATCGATGGGACGCCCCGGGGAACCACCGCGGCGGACGGGTCGGGCAATTGGACGTTCACGCCCCCGACTCCCCTGGCGGATGGCGTCCACTCCGTCGTCGCGACGGCAAAGGATGCCGCGGGCAACATCAGCCCGGACTCCAACCAGGTGCAGTTCACAGTCGACACGCTTCCTCCCGCGCCGCCCGTGGTGCTGACCCCCGCGAGTGGTTCCGTGACCAACAACCCCAAGCCGCTCGTGACGGGAACGGCGGAGGCGAACAGCACCGTCACCGTCAGCATCGACGGCGCCGTCGTCGGGACGACCCCCGCAGACGGAAGCGGCAACTGGACCTTCACCCCGACCACCGCGCTCACCGACGCCTCGCACACGGTCAACGCGACCGCCAAGGATGCCGCCGGCAACGTGTCGCCCGTGTCGAACACGAACACCTTCACCGTCGACACGACACCGCCCCTCGCACCGGTGGTGAGCACCCCGGCAACCGGTTCGGTGACCAAGAACCCCAAGCCGCCGATCACCGGAACGGCTGAGGCGAACAGCACCGTCACCGTCAGCATCGACGGAGCCGTCGTCGGGACGACCCCCGCAGACGGAAGCGGGAACTGGACCTTCACGCCGACCACCGCGCTCACCGACGCCTCGCACACGGTCAACGCGACCGCCAAGGATGCCGCCGGCAACATCTCCCCCGTGTCGAACACGAATACCTTCACCGTCGACACCACGCCACCCGCAGCCCCGGTCATCACGGCGCCTGTGAACGGCTCGTCCACCGCCGACACGACGCCGGCCATCACCGGCACCGCCGAGGCGAACAGCACCGTCACCGTCACGACCAACGGCTCGGTTGCCGGGACGACTACCGCGGATGGCTCCGGCAACTGGTCATTCACACCGTCGACGCCGTTGACCGACGGCCCGTACACGGTGACCGCCACCGCGACCGATGCGGCCGGGAACACGAGCCCGGCTTCGGCGCCGGTGACCTTCACCGTCGACACGGCCGCGCCGGCCGCGCCCGTCATCACCGCACCCGCGAGCGGTTCGTCGACGAGCGACACCACACCGGACATCAAGGGCACCGCCGAAGCCGGCAGCACCGTCACTGTCATCATCGACGGCACCGCCGTCGGAACGACCAAGGCCGATGGTTCCGGCAACTGGACCTACACCCCGACGACGCCACTGGCCGAGGGTGCTCACACGGTCACAGCGACGGCGACGGATGCAGCAGGCAACGTGAGCCCGGAGGCCTCCCCCGTCTCGTTCACGGTCGACACACTCGCACCAGCGGCACCCGTGATCACGAGCCCGGCGGACGGCTCGACGACGACCAACCCCACGCCGCCGATCACCGGCACGGCCGAGCCGAACAGCACCGTCACGGTGATCGTCAACGGGACGCCCGTCGGGACCACGAAGGCGGACGGCCAGGGGAATTGGACCTTCACGCCGACGACGCCGCTCCCGAATGGAACCGACACGATCACCGCGACGGCCACGGATGCCGCAGGCAACATCAGCCCCGCATCGGCGCCCGTGACGGTCACCATCAGCGCACCGACGCCAGATCCGTCGCCGACGATACCTCCGACGACGCCGAGCAGCCTGCCGGTGACCGGTGGCGGGGACATGCTCGGTGGCTGGGTCATCGGCGCGCTGCTGATCGCTCTCGGCATCGCCGCCGTCCGGTTCGGCCGCCGTCGCGTCGGCTGAGTCGGCACATCAACGGCCGGTCGCCCTCGGGCGGCCGGCCGTTCGACGCCCGGTCAGAGGCCGAGTCCGTCGCGCCAGGACGGATGCGCCGGACGCCACCCGAGCGAGCGGGCGGCGGCGCCATCCGCCACGCGCGCGGGGCCGCGCGATGTCACACGCGGCACACCCGCGTAGCCGGCGCGCCGCGCGAGCACGGCCGCCCAGTCCTCGAGCGCGGCGGGCTCGTCGTCGACGATGTCGAAGATGCTCACCGGCCACGTCAGCGCGGCCATGACGGCGCTGACCGCGTCGTCGACGTGCAGCCAGTTCGTCGTATCCGCGATCGCATCCACCACCCCGACGCCGGCGCGTGCCGTGGTCGCGCCGTCCGCCGCGTACCAGGTGCCGGGACCGTACAGGAGACCGAACCGCAGCACCATGCCGCCGGGATGGCTCATGACGGCGTGCTCCAGCGCTGCCACGGGAGCGCTGTGCGGATCCCACGAGATGCTCTCCGCAATGACGCGGTCCACCCCGGCCGCATGGGATGCCTCGACGAGTGCCGGCGCGCCGACCTCCCGGAGCCGCGCGTTGGCCGCGTAGTCGAAGGACGCGAGATCCGTCGCGAGGAAGATGACTGTCGTCGGCTGCACCTCGGCGAGCGCCGCGTCGATCGAAGCGGGATCGAGCGCATCCAGGACGACGCCGCGAGCGCCGGAGCTCTCGACCTCGCTCAACCGCTCCGCGCGACGGCTCGTGCCGTGGACCTCGTGGCCCGCTGCGACGAGCGCGCGCGTCGCCGGGGCGCCGAGGACTCCGGTCGCGCCGACGAGGAGGATGCGTTCGGTGGCCGTCACGAGCCCGACAGTACCGGACGGCGAGCAGGTCAGCGCCGGACCACGGCCCGCTCGACGGTGAAGTCCTCCAGGGCGACGGGGTCGATCTCGACGCCGAGGCCCGGCCCGGTCGGAACGCGCACGTGCCCGTCCTCAAGCACGGCGGGCTCCGTCACGATGTCCCGCATGTAGAACCGCGCGGAGGCCGAGACGTCGCCGGGCAGGGTGAAGCCCGGGAGCGCGGCGAGTGCGGCGTTCGCGGCACGGCCGATGCCGGTCTCCAGCATTCCTCCGCACCACACCGGGACGCCCGCATCCCGCGCGAGATCGTGGATGCGGACGGCCTCGAGATACCCGCCGACGCGACCCGCCTTGATGTTGATGATGCGGCACGAGCCGAGCGCCAAGGCGTCGGCGGCGGCCTTCGCGGAGACGATCGACTCGTCGAGGCACACCGGTGTCGACAGGCGCTTGGCGAGTGTCGCGTGGTCGACGAGGTCGTCCTCCTGCAGCGGCTGCTCGATCAGCAGCAGGTCGAACCGATCGAGCTCGGCAAGGGTGTCGGCATCCGCCAGCGTGTAGGCGGAGTTCGCGTCTACCTGCAGCGGGATGGCGCCGAAGGCGTCGCGCACGGCGGCGGTGTCGTCGACGTCGCGCCCAGGCTTGATCTTGATCTTGATCCGCACGTACCCCTCGTCGAGGTACTCGCGCACCGCGTCGACGAGGGCGGCGGGGTCGCGCTGGATGCCGACCGAGACGCCGGACGGCACCCGGTCGCGCGCGGCTCCGAGGTGCGCTCCGAGCGGCGTGCCGTCGCGGCGGAGCGCCGCATCCAGGACCGCCAGCTCAAGACCCGCCTTGACCATGCGGTGCCCCTTGAACGGCTCAAGGACCTCGGCCACGTCGGAAGGCGTCAGGATGCGGCGGTCCAGCAGCGCGGGGATCAGGAAGCGCTGCGCGACATCCCACGCTCCCTGCGTGTACTCGCTCGAGTAGAGGGGGTCGGCTCCTGTGACGATCTCGCCCCAGCCGTCGCCGTCGGACGTGAGCGCCCGCACGACGATGACCTCGCGCACCGTCTCCGTGCCGAACGACGTCGTGAACGGCGACACGAGCGGCACGTGGAGGACCCTCAGCTCGAAGCCGTCGAGGGTCACCGGGTCTGTGGGCGTCATGCCCCTCACGCTACGCGCGGCGGGCGGGAGACTCCACGAGCGGGATGAAGGTCGCGCGACGGCGCGGGCGCGAATGGCGGCGCTTCCACTCGTTCAGCGAGCGTGACAGCGAGGTGATGGTGCGGGTCATGGCGTCTCCCTTCTAGGCCTTCACCCATAGAGAGTCGGGATGACGCGTCCTATGACGCCGTTCCGGTCACGGTTGCGTAACGCTGCGGTGGAAGACCCGCCCGTCGGGGTCGTCGTGGCGGCGCGGGCGCAGGTGCGCCGGTGCCGGCCACGGCAGTTCGAAGCGCTCGACGGGCGCGTCGATCGCCCCGTAGTCGTCGGTCTGCACGACGATGCGCTCGGGGGTGACCTCCACGAGGCGCACGCGGAGGGCGCCCGCATCCGTCTCCAGCATCCAGATGTCCGCGAGCCACGAGATCCCGCGATCCTCGAGCACCGCCTCCGCGTCGAGCCAGTCCATGGGGGCGGAGACCTCGTGCCCGAACAGATCGATGGCGATCCAGTCATCACCGTCGGGTCGGATCCAGCCGACCAGTTCTCCGTCGTCGCGGCGGTGCGGGGTCCAGTCGGGGCCGATCACGCCGGGACCTCGGCGAACGCGCGCACGGGGAACGTCCCGAAGCCCTCGACGGCGGGCGGCGCCGCGGTGAAGCGCGCACCGCGCGGGGGAAGGGCCGCGAGGTTCGTCAGATGCTCGACGACGTGGACACCGGCCCCGAGAAGCAGGGTGTGCGCCGGGCGCTCTCCGCCGGATTCCGTGTCGTCGATGTTGAGCGAGTCGATGCCGACGAGGACGGCGCCCGCGTCGATGAGGTGCTGCGCGCCTTCGCGGATGAGGTACGGGGCACCGGAGGCATACGCCGGCGTGCCGAAGTGGCGGTCCCACCCGGTGTGCAGGAGGACGGCCGCGCCGCGGACATCGCGATCGGCGAGCGTCTCCGCACGGATGCCGCGTGCCCGCACGTCCTCGAGGTGGAACACCTCTGCGCGCAGTCCGACGAGCGACGAGAGCTCGAGCCCGGCGAGGTCCCGCCCGTCGGCGTAGCGGTGGAACGGCGAGTCGAGGTACGTGCCCGTATTGCCGATCATCGTGATGACGTCCATCGCGAACTCGGTGCCCGGCGCATAGCGCGCCCGCGAGTCCTCGCGGGTGAGGTGCGGTGTGATCACCGGCTCCGGAAGGCCCGGATAGGTGACGAGGCCCGCCCGGATGGGGTGACTGAGGTCGACCACGCGGGACGTCGTCCCGGCCGGTGCCACCTCGATGCCACGGCTGCCCCGATGGGGCTCCTCGACGATGCGCAGTCCATGCAGCTCGACCTCGTCGACGAGCGCGAGGCCGAGGTGCTGCACCAGCAGCCGCGCCACGGCCGCTTCGTCGAGGTCGGCGGACGGAAGATCCAGCCGGAAGCCGACACCGGTGAGTCCGCCGCCGTTCGCGAACGAGATGTCGAAGTCGACGTGTGCGCGGTATTCGGGCATCTGGTCAGCGTAACGGCCTCCCCACGCGCTCGAGGCGTCGGGAGGCCGTTCGCAGACAGGGTTCAGCGCGGCGTGCTGTCGCCGCGCGCGTCCGTGCTCGCCGACGACGCCGCCCATGCGGCGCCGTTGGACACGGTCTCCATCCCCACGACGCCGGAGAGATCGGCGAACGTGGCGGACGAGCCCACGGCGATGAACGGCATCGGAACCTCCGATCTGATCCGGCCCCACACCGGATCTTCCCCAGAACCCGCTGCCTGTCCCCACGAGCAGCGGGCGCGGACCGCCCCCAGTGACGATCCACCATTCATGATGGCCCTCCTCGCACAATTAATCAAGAGGAAAGACAAATTTCCTGGAGACACCACCTATGGGCGAACGAAGAGATACCCCTGCTCGTCATCGAATCCGTCCACGATCAGGCCTTCGCCGAGGCGTGCCCGCATCGCGTCGCGGACCCGGCGGCGCCAGGCCGCCGCATCCTGCGGTTGCGCGAGACGGATCGCCTCGATGTCGTGCGGCACTGCGACCGACGCGACCACGTCGCCGCGCGCAGGCCGCGGGGCTTTCAGATCCCACGTGACGAGGATGCGGTCGGACTCGTCGCCGCGGTTGACGCCATCATCCATCGGTCCGTAGTAGTCGACGAGGTACTCCGTGACGCGCGCGCCGAGCGACTCGAGGTTGAAGTGCGCGTTGCGCGCGACGAGCGGGTCGAATGTCCACGTGATGCGCTCAGCGCCACGCTCGAGCGCCCACTCGCGCTGATGCTCCTTAAGAGCGCGTCCGACCCCGTGCGCTCGATGCTCGGGGAGGATCCCGGTGATGTGCGAGTGCAGGACGCGGTCGGCCGGCGGACCGAAGAAGGCGACGGATGCGCCGACCATCCGCTCGCCGTCATAGACCCCGAACGCGTAGCTGCCGACGTGCTCGAGGGCTCGGAGGAGGTTCGCCGGCATCCCCGTGCGATCGCCGCCCCACACATCCGACAGGACCTGCGACGCCTCGTGCACGCTCGCGACCGTGTCGAGGGGACGGATGCTGAGTCCTGCCGCGAGCTGCACGACAGCCACGATACGCCGGGGACATGGTCGCCCAGGCGGGCATGGATCGTTCGCCCAGCGAGTGCTGATAGCGTGGAGGCGGCGGCGCGCCCGAACGCCCGCCTGCGTCGACGTCACACCGGCCTCTGGCCGCGTCAGGTCCCTGAACCTGTCGAAGGGTCGATCGGCGATGTCCGCGGGGCCCCCCGCATCCGCCATTCCCGCCGCGCATCCGCGGCCCCTTTCAGAAAGCACACCCATGCCTTCCTTCCTCGACCTCGGCGTGCCCGCACGCCTCGCCGCCGTCCTCGCTGCCGACGGCAAGACGGAGCCGTTCGCCATCCAGCGCGACACGCTGCCCGACGCACTCGCCGGCCGCGACGTGCTCGGTCGCGGCCGCACCGGCTCCGGCAAGACCATCGCGTTCTCGCTCCCGCTGGTCGCGCGCCTGTCCGACGGCGTCCGCAGCACGTCCGGCCGCCCGCGCGGTCTCGTCCTCGCGCCCACGCGCGAGCTCGCGACGCAGATCGCGGCGACCATCAAGCCGCTGGCGGATGCCTCCGGCCTCACCGTCACGACCGTCTTCGGCGGTGTCAGCCAGCGCCCGCAGGAGCAGGCGCTCAAGGCCGGCGTCGACATCGTCGTGGCCTGCCCCGGCCGCCTCGAAGACCTCATGAAGCAGGGCGTCGTCAAGCTCGACCGCGTCGAGATCACGGTCCTGGACGAGGCGGACCACATGGCCGACCTCGGCTTCCTCCCCGGGGTCACCCGCATCCTCGCGGCGACCCCGCAGGGCGGGCAGCGGATGCTGTTCAGCGCGACGCTCGACCGGGGCGTCGACACCCTCGTCAAGCGCTTCCTGCAGAACGAGGTGCTGCACGAGGTCGACGAGGCGAGCGTCCCGCAGGGCGTCATGACGCACCGCGTCTTCCTCGTCCCGACGACCGAGGAGAAGACCGAGCTGGTGCGCCACCTCGCGTCCGGCCACGGTCGCCGCATCCTCTTCACCCGCACGAAGCACCAGGCGAAGAAGCTCGCGAAGCAGCTGACCGCCTCCGGCATCCCGGCCGTCGACCTGCACGGCAACCTCGGTCAGAACGCCCGTGAGCGGAACCTCGCAGCGTTCGGCGCGGAGCCTTCGAAGGGCGGCGTGCGCGTGCTCGTGGCGACGGATGTCGCAGCCCGCGGCGTGCACGTCGACGAGGTGGAGCTCGTGGTCCACGTCGACCCGCCGATGGAGCACAAGGCGTACCTGCACCGCTCCGGCCGCACCGCACGCGCCGGCGCCGAGGGCACGGTCGTCACGGTCGCACTCGACGCTCAGCGCCGCGACGTGACGGACCTGCTGCGTCAGGCTCGCATCACCGCGCCCCTCGAGCAGGTGTCCGCGGCGTCGGCCACGGTCATCGAGCTCGTCGGCGAGCCCGCGCCGAAGGTCAAGCCGGTCGTGGTCGCTCAGCCGGCCCGCGGTGGCTCGGGTTCGCAGGGCGGTCGCGGCGGTTCGTCGCGCGGTGGCGCTTCGGGTGACTCCGGCTCTGGCGGCCGTTCCGGTTCGGCGAGCCGCTCTGGTGCTGCCGGCGGCTCAGGTTCTGCGGGCCGTTCCGGTTCTGCCGGCGGCCGTGCAGGCGCCCAGGGTGGTTCGCAGGGCGGCCGCGCCGGCGCGCCGGTCAAGGCCGGGACTCCGGCCGGTCAGACTTCCCGCGGTGGCGCGGCGAACGGCTCGAACGGGCAGAAGACGGACGGGGGCGCCCCCGCGCGTCGCCGTCGGGGCGGGCGCGGGCGCGGGGGCGCCGCATCCGGCCCCCGTCCTGCCGCGCGCTGACGCACCCGCTGCCCCTGCTGACCGGCACGGATGGCGAGACACTGAACGGATGGCGAGAGATTCCGCACGGAATCTCTCGCCATCCGTGTTTCCGCTCGCCATCCGTGCGGCGAGCGAGCGCGGCGAGTCGGAACGTGCAGAAGATGTCGGAGGCCCGTGGTTGCATCGCACGTATGAGCACTGCAACCTCTGCCGATGGCACTCCGATCGCCTTCCACGTGACAGGCGAGGGTCGCACGGTCGTCATCGTGAACGGTGCACTGTCCACCGCTGCCGACGCGAGCCCGATCGCCGAGGGGCTGGCAGCAGCAGGCTTCCGAGCCGTCACCTGGGATCGCCGCGCCCGTGGCGGCAGCGGTGACCGGCCGGGCTCGACGCCGGACGACGAGGTCGCCGACCTCGCCGCGGTGATCGACGCCGTCGGTGGCGCGGACGCGACCCTCGGCCACTCGTCCGGCGCGATCCTCGCGCTGTATGCGGCGTCACAGGGCGTGGCGACGGGCGCCCTGTTCCTCTCCGAGCCGCCGATCCTGTTCGACGACGAGGGCTACGGAGACGAGCTCGCCGGCCGGCTCCAGGCGCTCGTCGACGACGGACATCCGGAGGAGGCGGTGGCGACGTTCCAGATCGACGCAGTCGGTCTTCCTCGCGAGATGGTCGAGGCGGGCCGCGAGAACGGGATGCTGGCAGCCCTCGCCCCGCTCGGGCAGTCGACCGTCTACGACACGGCGCTGACGCTGCGTGCAAAGCGGCCGACCGCGGATCTCCTGAGCGTCGATCCTCCCGTGACCGTGCTCCGCGGGGAGCAGACATTCCCGTTCCTCATCGGCTCCTCCGACCGCCTTGCACGCGAGACCCCGGGCGCCGACCTGGTCGTGGTCCCCGAGTCCGTCATGCACCGGCCCGATCCGGCCGCCACCGCCAGGGTCATCGCCGACCGACTCTGAGCAAGCAGCGGATCCCGCTAGACCCTCACCCGCCTGTTGTCGCCGGGTACGGGATCGTGACGGTCGAATTGGGATTGAGGCCCAGCGTGGGAGCCGACCCGGTGCACTCGGGGCAGTCGTACAGGTGACCGGCTCCACGGCCGTCGGTCGAGTAGGTGACGAGAGGAGCGCCGTTCGGCCACGCGACGTAGGTGCGCGAGACTCCGGAGACCTCGTCCGTGATGACGACACCCGTTCCCGCCGCCGTCAGCGCCGCCGTCGCGTCGCACGAACTGCTCTGGTTCCCGCCGTCGTCGACGATGACGCACGTCATCTGTCCGGTCGTCCCGCCTCCCCAGACGAGCGCGCCCTGGATGTCGGCCAGCAGGCGGGGCGAGCCCGCATCCCAGTGATAGTGGTCGCTGGCAGCCTGCCAGCTCGCGAGGTACTGCGCGGGGATCGTCGCTTGCGGAGCGGGCGCTCCGGCCTCCGCGGCCACCGACGTCCCGATGCCGACGCCGACCGCGAGCGCGAGGACGACGGCCGGGATGCCGAAGCCCAGAACCGCCCGGCGCGACCACCTGCGTCCCGTCGACCGCGGAGGGTCGACCGGCTCAGGATTCGCGGCGTCGATGACAGTCGCGCCGACCGCATCGATCGTGTCGACGGCCTCCTGCCTCGACTCGACGTCCACGTCAGGTGGGGGCGGCCCCGCCGCATCCATCGACGCACGTTCGTCGCCCCCACGCGCTTTGTTCTCGAGGACCTCGAGCCGTGCCAACCCCGTCGGATCGTCGCCGAGATCCGCATCCATGCCGTACGCCCGCACGCGCAGCGCGGCGAGCTCCGCGGCCTCATCGTCGGTGAGCATGCGCCCATTCTCGCCCCGGATCGACCGCACGCAGCGGCCGCGGCCGAACGTGCGGGAGCGCTCAGGGCTCGAGCGTGAGGGATGCCGGGATCGGCACGATCTCCTCGCGAAGACGGATGATCCGCTGCGCGTGATCGGCGAGGCGCAGATCCTCGTCGGTCTCGGGGATCCAGGCCGGCACCGGCAGCGCGATCCCGTCGTCGCTCGGCACGACGAAGACGCTCATGCACCGGGTCGTCACGGTGGAGTCGTGCGGCGTGCGCGGGTCGGCGGTCGACACGCGGATGCTGATGTGCATGCTCCGCTCGGTCGTGTAGATGATGCGCGCGTCCACTTCGGCGAGGTCGCCGATCCGCGCGGGGGCGAGGAAGTGGATGCCTCCCGAGTAGACGCCGATGGCCGCGGCATCCTGGGTCCATGCCGTCGCGGCCGCCGAGGCGGCCTCGTCGATCCACCGCATCACGGTGCCGCCGTGCGCCTTGCCGCCGAAGTTCACGACGCTCGGCGGGACGGGGAACCGCAGAGTCGTATGGGGTGCGAGCGATGCCGTCGTGTAGTCCTCGTCGAGCATCAGGGTCTTGATCGCGGCGCGCGACGTGATGCGGTCGAGCGCAGCGGCGGACAGCTTGCGGTCGGAACGAGACCCTGGCTCCCATACCGGAACTTCGGCCGGGTGTCCGTCCGCGCCCTTCGCGACGAAGACGAGGATGCAGGTCGTCGCCGGCGTCATCGTCTGCCCGCTGACCTCGCCCGACGAGACGGTCGCGATGATGTGCATGCTCGTGCGGCCCGTGTGGACGATGCGCGCGCGCACCTCCACGAGACTGCCGGGCGGGATGGGGCGGCGGTGGCGGACGTTGCCGACGTACGCGGTGACGCAGTAGGCGCCGGACCAGCCCACCGCGCACGCGAATCCGGCCTTGTCGATCCACTCCATGACGCTGCCCGCCGCGACCGAACGGCCGCCCGCGGCCGTGTCCGACGGGGCGGCGAGGAACCGCAGGGTGATGCGGTCATCCCGGCCGATCAGGGGCGTCGTCGTCACCGCCCCAGCATAGGGCCGCGCTCTCGCCAGGCTCAGGGTGAAGGATGGGGGCACCCGAGGAACAGGAGCGCAGGATGCTGGCCATCGATCTCGCAGGGAAGACCGCCGTCGTCACGGGTTCGACCGGAGGCATCGGCTTCGCGATCGCACGGGGACTCGCCGAGGCCGGTGCGCGGGTCGTCGTGAACGGACGATCCGAGGACTCGGTGGACGCCGCGCTCGCGCGGCTGCGCGACGAGGTCCCCGGCGCAGATGCCGTCGGCGTAGCTGCCGACGTCACGACCGAGGTCGGGGCCGATCTGCTCGCCGCATCCGTCGACGCGGTCGACATCCTCGTCAACAACCTCGGTGTCTTCGGAGCAGAGGAGCCGCTCGCGATCTCGGACGACGAGTGGCGCCGCTACTTCGAGGTCAACGTGCTGAGCGCGGTGCGCCTCATCCGTCTGCTCCTGCCGTCGATGACCGAACGCGGCTGGGGACGCGTGCTCAACATCGCGAGCGATTCCGCCATCGTGACGCCCTCGGAGATGATCCACTACGGCGTCTCGAAGACCGCCCTCCTCGGCGTCTCGCGCGGGTTCGCGAAGGCGGCGGCCGGCACGGGAGTGACCGTCAACTCCGTGATCGCCGGTCCGACGCACACCGGCGGCGTCGAGGACTTCGTCTATCAGCTCGTCGACGAGAACCTGCCGTGGGATCAGGCGCAGCGCGAGTTCATGCGCCTGCATCGCCCGCAGTCGCTGCTCCAGCGGCTCATCGAGCCCGAAGAGATCGCCCACATGGTGGTGTACCTCGCCTCACCGCTCGCGTCCGCGACGACGGGCGGCGCCGTGCGGGTCGACGGCGGCTACGTCGACGCCATCCTGCCCTGACGGGACCTCGCAGACCTTCATCCATACGATAAGTTGTTGACCCCGACGAATACCTTGCCATCGATTCGCGCCGGGGGTATCATGCCTGTCGAAACCAGCGCCGTGGGAGCGCTGGCAGACACGGCGGACCAGCCACGGACTAAGTTCCGGATGTCGCCACCCGAAGCTCGCGATGCCTCGCGACCGCCTCCGCCGAGACTGGGGACACACACGCATCCGGGCGATCCTGCTCGATCATCCACCTTCTTGACATCCGTTTCTCCTGCGCGGGGACCTCTCCGTGCCGTCGTTCGTTGCGCTCGTTTTCCGGTCACCGACATATCCGCATGCCGGCAATGGAGCCGGTGCGCAGGGCGCACGGCGCCCGGAAAGCGAGTCACTGATGTCCAAGCAATCCCCCCTGCCGGCGCGCCGGCGGGGGCTCATCGCGATAGGCGCCGTCGGCGCATGTATCGTCGCGCTCGTCACGGCGGGCGCCGCGCACGCGAACACTACGACGCCTCTGCCCGGCAGCACGTTCGAAGGCGGCGACGGCAACATGATCGTCGACAACCCCGGCGACACCGACTGGGCCAATGCCGCAGGCGTCAACTTCAAGGACGACCTGCAGTCAGGGTCGGGCGACAACGCGTTCGGCCAAGGCACGAAGGAGGATGCGACCAACCCGACCGTCGTCTTCGGTTCGATCCCGCCCAACAAGAACGACCTGACGCGCTTCTACGAGGCGTCCGAACAGGTCTCCGGCGGGGACATCTTCCTCTACCTTGCGTGGGAGCGCGCCGTCAACATCGGTAGCGCGAACCTCGACTTCGAGATCAACCAGGCGAAGCAGACGCTGACGGACAAGTCGAGCGGGCCGGTGACGCTCAACCGGACAGCCGGCGACCTGCTGGTCTCGTACGACTTCAGTGGAAGTGGGACTCCGACTATCTCGCTCAGCACATGGATCACCACAGGGTCCGCATCGAGCTGCAACGCCAGCTCGACCCTGCCCTGTTGGGGCGGCGCGCACAACGTTCCGGCCGCCGATTACCAGGCCGCAGTGAACACCGTTGCCATCTCCGACCCGATCAAGGGCGTCAATCTGGGCGCTGGCCTGTTCGGCGAGGCGGCGATCAACCTCACCGGCGCCGGGGTGTTCAAGCCGGGCGTGTGCCAGGCCTTCGGGTCCGCGTTCATCAAGAGCCGTTCCTCGACGTCGTTCACAGCCGAGCTGAAGGACTTCATCGCGCCGACGCCCGTGAACATCACGAACTGCGGCAGCATCACGGTCAAGAAGGTCACGCAGAACGCACCCGCGAACGACGTGACGCCGTTCCCGTTCACGACGAGCAATCTGACACCGGCATCGTTCTCGCTCATGGGCGGCGGGCAGACCGTGTACAACAAGCTCGGCGCGGGCACGTACGGCGTGACCGAAGGAACCGAACCGACGGGCTGGAACCCGACCGGCGTCGCCTGCGCCGACAACGCGACCAATGCGACGGTGGGTTCGATCAGCGGGGAGACCGCAACGATCACCCTCGGTGCCGGACAGAACGTGACGTGCACGTACACGAACCACTTCACGAACAGTCCGACGATCACCACGATGCTGCCGGGAGCGGATGCGAACGGAGCGGCGACGGTGGATGTGGGCTCGAGCGTGTCGGACACGGCGACGCTGCACGGCGCGACGACGACTCCGAGCGGCACCGTGTCATACACGGTGTACTCGGACGCTCAATGCCAGAACCCGCTGCCGGGCGTGGATGCGGGTACCAAGCTCCCGCTGAACAACGGAACCGTTCCAGCATCCAACTCGGTCGCATTCAACACGGTCGGAAAGTTCTACTGGGTCGTGAGCTACTCGGGCGACGCGGACAACAACGCGGCGACGAGCACCTGCGGGTCCGAGGTCCTGACGGTCGCTCCGAAGCAACCGACGGCGTCGACGGCGCAGAACCTGGTGCCGAACGACTCGTTCACGCTTGCGGGCGGATTCAACCCGACCGGGACGATCACGTTCAACCTTTACGGGCCCGGTGACCTGACCTGCTCGAAGGCACCGGTGATCGGGCCGCTGACAGTGACGGTCAACCAAGGGAACAACACGTACACCACGAGCAACACCGCCTCGGTGAGCGCTCAAGGCACGTACCGGTGGATGTCCACCTACAGCGGTGACGGCACGAACAACCTGCCAGTCACGTCCGCGTGCGGTGTGGAGCAGTTCACGATCAACGACAACTACCCGACACCTGTCCCGTAAGGGCTGAATGACAGGCGAAGGCCGGCACGTGTCCTCCCCGTGCCGGCCTTCGCCATGCCCAGCTGTCAGGCGATGCCGCCCCCGTCGACGACGAGGGCCGAGCCCGTCACGTAGGAGGAGTCGTCGCTCGCGAGCCACAGGACCGCGGCCGCGATCTCGCTCGGCTGCCCCATGCGCTGCAGCGGACGGTCGGCGGCCTCGGCGAGGAAGCCGGCCTGGTCCTGGCCGAGCTGACGGGCCTCGTCGCGCAGCATCCCGGTGTCGACGTCGCCCGGGTTGACCGAGTTCACGCGGATGCCCTGCGGCCCGTGGTCGATCGCGAGCGCGCGGGTCATGTTGACGACGGCGCCCTTCGAGGCGCAGTACGAGATCGCCTGACCGCCGCCCTTCAGACCCCAGCCGGAACCCGTGTTGACGATCGAGCCGCCGCCGGCGGCCGCCATGATCGGCACGACGTGCTTGCACATGAGGAAGATCGCTCGGACGTTCACGCCGAACACGCGGTCCCACTCCTCGACGGAGGTCTCGACGGCCGTCGTGCGGCGGATGATGCCGGCGTTGTTGAAGACGACATCGACCCCTCCGAACTGCTCGACCGCGGTCTGCACGACGCGCTCGATGTCCGGCTCGCTCGACACATCGGCGGCGACGGCGATCGCGGTGCCGCCGGCGGCGCGGATCTCCTCGGCGACGGCCTCGGCCGCATCCCCGTTCAGGTCGACGACGGCGACCGCCGCGCCCTCCGCTGCGAATGCGAGCGACGTGGCGCGGCCGATGCCGCCCGCGCCGCCGGTGACGATGGCCTTCTTGCCTTCAAGACGCATGGTTCTCCTCCATGAGTTCGGGTGCGTGGACAGGATAAAGACTGGATGCGGCGGCCCCGGTGACGACGCGGACGAACCCCGCGAGCGCCGCATCCACCGCCAGGTCGCCGGTGTCGACGAGGAGCGCGCGTCCGCGCAGGTCGACGAGTTTCGATTCGGGGGCGACGACGAGGAGAGGCCCACGTCCGTCGGGCCCGTCGCCGAGCGCGCGCAGGACGCGCGCCGACAGCTGCTGGTTGCCGCGGCCGAGGAGGAACCCCTGGCCGCCGATCACGGAGACGACGGCCTGTGCGGGGCCCTCCGCGATCTCATCGAGGAGCTGCTGCTCCGAGGCAGCGGACAGGACCAGCTCGCCATCGAGCACGACGTCGACGCCGAGCGGGGTCTTCTCGACACCGAGCGCACGGGCGAGCTCCGCCATCGTGCCGCCGGGGCCGAGAAGGTAGCGCACGCCGGGCCGGAGCATGGATGCGGCTCCCCGCGCGGCAGCGGCGACCGCATCCTTCTCGTCCGTGGGTGTCGGGGCCTTGCGGGCCTGCGTCCGTCCCGCACGATAGGGGACGTTCATAAGCGCGTACAGCCGCGGCTCGACGCGGGCGCGCCGCATGGCCGCCTCGTCGATGTCGAGCACCTCGCGCTGCTGCCCGGGAAGGTCGCCGTCGAGCCACGCCGCCGCGAGCCCGCCCGCCGCACGCGGGCTCACCGCGAACACGGGCGAGTACATCTTGACCCCGGCGGGGATGCCGAGCGCGGCGACCGTCCCCCGCTGGTCGTTGAGCGAGGGAGCGCCTGCGCCCACGTGCCGGTCGTTGAGCGAGCGAGCAGTGCCCACGCGGCGGTCGTTGAGCGAGCGAGCAGCGCCCACGTGCCGGTCGTTGAGTGAGCGAAGCGAGTCGAAACGCAGTGAGTTTCCGAGATCGGCTTGCGACGTTTCGTCTCGCTGGCGCTCGCTCAACGGCCCGGATGGGTGCCAGAGACCGGCGGCGACGTCGCGGGCGGTCCCGTCGCCACCTGCGAAGAGAATCAGGGTCGCCCCAGCCGCGACCAACGCGCGGGTCGCAGCCGTCGTATCGGCCGAAGAGGTCGGGTCGCCCGGCTCGAAGACGACGACCGCCTCCAACCCGGCGGCGCGGACCGCATCCTCCCCCATCGCCCCCGCCGCCGTCAGCACGGTCGTGCCGACGGGCAGCGACCCGAGCGCGAGCGCGGCACGCGCCGACGCGCGCGCCGACGCACCACGGGCGAGCGCCGAGCGCTGCACGTCTGCGCCGTCGGAGCCGGCGAGGCCCGCGGGCCCGCCGACTCCGGCGATCGGGTTGACGATGAGTCCGAGCATCGGGTCAGGCCGCAGCGTCGACCGGGAGCTCGCCGAAGTACTTCCGGCGGTAGGCGCGCCACGTGATGGCCCAGCGCTCCGGGTCGTCGAGGTCGTCGTGGTGCGTGTGGTGCACGGTCTGGTTGTGCGGCGCGGTGCGCACGACCTCGGGCTCCTCCCGCGCCTCGCGGGCGACCTCGGCGAGCGCGGCGACGTATTCGTCGATCTCGGCCTTCGAGTACGACTCCGTGGGCTCGAGCGTGAACGGCTGCGGGACGACGTACGGGTGGTGGCTCGTCCAGTAGTGCATGCCGAAGTCCGTCATGCGGATGCCGATCTCCTCCGACGAGATGCCGGTCTCCTCGAACAGCTCCTGCCACGAGTAGCGCACCTGCTCGATGCGGCGGCGGCCCTCGGCGTACGGCGCGGAGGCCCCGGGGATGTCGGTGACCTTCTTCAGCAGGTAGTTGTTGTTGAGCACGGCGATCTCGGCGACCGCGCGCAGGCCCGCCGCTCCGAGCGCCATGGTCCACGCGTACGCACGGACGATGTTCGGGATGACGCCGTGGAACGGCGCCACCGACCCGATCGACAGCTCGCCGCCCTCGCGCACCGAGAACACGCCGTCCTCGTTCACGACGCGCGGCCCCGGGAGGAACGGCGCGAGCGCAGCGGACACCGCGTTCGCCCCCGCACCCGGGCCGCCGCACGCGTGCGGAGTCGAGAACGTCTTGTGCAGGTTGAAGTGGCAGACGTCGAAGCCGGCGTCGCGGGCGCGCGTGATCCCGAGGATGCCGTTCGCGTTGGCCTGGTCGTACGAGGCGAGCGCGCCGACGGCGTGCGCAGCATCCACCCACTCCTTGATCGCCGGGTTGTAGATGCCGGTGTCCTCGGGGTTCGTGACCATGATCGCCGCGGTGCGCGGGGAGAGCGCCGCCTTGAGGGCCGCGAGGTCGGGGTAGCCGTCGGCATCCGGGTACACCGTGATGACGTCGTAGCCGGCCGCCTTCGCCGCCGCCGCGTTGGAGGGGTGGCTGAAGATCGTCGTGATCACCTCGCGGCGCTGCTCGGCCTCGCCGTTCGCCTCGTGGTACGCGCGGATCATCGCGATGTTCGACCAGATGGCCGCAGACCCGCCCTGTGTGTGCAGCGACACCTCGTCCATGCCCGAGATCTCGGCGATCATGCGCTCCATGCGCCACACGATCTCGAGCACGCCCTGCGCATCGGCCGGGTCCTGGAGCGGGTGCATCGCCGTGAGCTGCGGGGTGCCGATCAGCTGGTCGTTCACCTTGGGCGAGTACTTCATGGTGCACGTGCCCTGGCCGATGTCGACGTTGAAGTCGGCACCGAGGTTCTCCTGCGACAGGCGCAGGTAGTGCTTCAGCACGCGCTGCTGACCCATCTCGGGCAGCGCGGGCGCCGACGCGCGGCGCATCCCCGCGGGAAGCGAGCCGAGCACGTCGCCGACCGCCACGCGGACGCCCGATTCGATCGGAGTGACGAGCACGCCGCGCTCGCCCGGGGTGGACAGCTCGAAGACGATCGGCTCGTCCCAGCTCGCCTGGTGGAATCGCCGGATGGCCGGCTTGGGTGCGACGGGGAGGCTCATGCGTTCTGCTCCTCAAGGATGTGCGAAGTGGATGCGGTGACCCGCTCGAGAGCGGCGGCCAGCCGGTCGATATCGGCTTGCGAGGTCATATCGGTGACGCACACGAGGAGCGTGCGCTCCCCGACCGCGACACCGGGCTCGATGCCCTCGGCGCGGAGCGCCCGGATGACGTCGGAGGCGCCGACGGGAAGAGTCACGGTGAACTCGCGCAGGTGCAGCGCGCCGTCGCCGAGCTCGACGCCGGGGATCGCCGCGAGCGCCTGCTGCGCGTAGCGGGTGCGCGCGAGCAGCAGCTCGCCGAGCTCCGCCATCCCCTGCGGCCCCATGAGGGAGAGGTAGACGCCTGCGGCGATGCCCCACAGGGCTGCGGCCGTGCCGACCCATTCCTTGCCCTCTTCGCGCAGCGCGAAGGACGTCCGCTCGTAGGCGACGTCGCCGAAGCCGTACTCGCCGGGCACGTCGGTCGAGGCGAGGCCGAACAGGCGCGACGGCATCTCCATGACGAACCGCGGGTCGTCGTGGACCGCGATGAATCCGCCGTGCGCGCCGCCGTACCACTGGTGCAGGCCGAGCGACTGGATGTCGCCGGTCACGATGTCCGCGCCGTGCAGCGACGGCGGGGTCAGCACGCCGTAGCCGATCGGGTCGGTGCCGACGACGAGGACGGCGCCGACCGCGTGGGCGGCGTCGGCGAGCTCCCGGATGCGGGTCTCCACGGCCCCCGAGAAGCTCGGCGTCTCGACCCACACCGCGGCGACATCGTCGCCGAGGCGCGCGGCGACGGCCGCCGCATCCGCCGTTCCGTCGACCGTCGGGACGATCTCGAGGTCGATGTGGTGACGGACGTAGTCGTGCACCTTCGAGTACTTCGCGGGCAGCACATCGCTCGCGACGAGCACGCGGCGGCGCCCCGTGAGGCGGCCCGACATCGTGAGCCCGGTCGAGGTGGCCTGGTAGCCGTCGTACACGGGGACGTTCACGACATCCATCGCCAGGAGCTCCGCCATGAGCGACTGGTACTGGAACAGCGCCTGGAAGCGACCGTGGTCCTCGTACGGCTCGCCCGCGTACGCGGTCAGGAACTCGCTGCGGTTGATCACCTCGTCGACGACGGCCGGCACGTAGTGGTTGTAGGTGCCCGCGCCGAGGAAGCTCAGGCGCTCGTCGGTCGACCGGTTCTTGGCGAGCACGCCGCGGACGTGCCGCGCGAGGTCCTGCTCGGCGAGCAGCGGCGCGGGCAGGTCGAGCGGACGGTCCAGGCGCAGCTCTGCCGGGACGTCCGCGTAGAACTCCTCCACGGATGCGGCGCCCACGGCCGCGAGCATCGCGGCCTTGACGTCGGGGGCGGTGTTCGGGATGTACGGGTGGACGAATGGTTCGCTCACGACAGCCTTTCCGGTGCGAGGGTGATGAACGGGGCGTGCTCGGCCCGCGCCATGGCGAGGACCGCGACGCCGAAGCGCTCGAGGGTCAGAGGAGATGCGGCGGTGCCGCCGGTGATGAGGTCGCGAGCGCCCGCGGGCACCTCGACCGAGATGGGGGCGTGCCCGTGGTTGAGCACGAACGTGTAATCGGTGTCGTCGCTGGAGCGCGTCACGGCCTCGAGGTGCACGTCGACGCGGTCGCGGGCCGGGAGCCCCGCCTCGGTGAGCGCGTCGCGCAGCACGGCGACGAGTCCGTCGTCGTCGAGCACGCAGCTGACGTACCACGCGGATCCCGCGCCGACAGGGCGCGAGGTGACCGCCGGAAGGCCGGCGAGCTCTCCGCTCGCGTACGAGCCGCGCACCTCGGTGCCGTCGAGCGCCTCGATCCACTCGCCCCAGATGGGGCTGTCGTAGGCGCGGCCGCCGTACGCGACGATCTCGGCGAGGCCGTCGTTCACCGGCCACTGCTCGTCGACCTCGACGCCGAGGAGCCCCCGGAACGGACCGGGCGCGCCGCCGTCGTGCACCTTCTCGGTGTCGTCGACGACCCCGGAGAAGGGGCCGACGACGACCGTGCCACCCGCGTCGGCGAAAGCGGTGAGGGCCGCCGCCTGGGCGGCATCCGCGATGTAGAGGTTCGGCACGACGACGACGTCGTAGCGGTCGAACGGACCGGTGGCCTTGACCGCGTCGACGGGGTGGCCGAGGAGGTAGAGCGCACGCTGCCACGCGCGGGCCTGCCGCGCCCAGTTCAGGCGCTGCGAAGGAAGCGACTCGACCGCGCTCGATCCCCACCACGAGTCCCAGTCCACGACGAGGGCGACACGCGAGCGCACGCGCGTGCCGCGCACCTCTTCGAGGCGCTGGAGCTCGAGGCCGAGGGCCTTCGTCTCCTGGAACGACCGCGAATCCTCACCGCGGTGGCCGAGCATCGAGGAGTGGAACTTCTCCTGGCCGTACTTGGCTTGGCGCCACTGGAAGAACATGACGGCATCCGATCCGTGCGCGACGGCCTGCAGGCTCTCCACGCGGATCTTGCCGGGCCCCTTCGGCACGTTGATGTCGCGCCAGCTCGTCCCGCTCGCGGACGACTCGAGCAGCAGCCAGGGCCGTCCGCCCTTGAGCGAGCGCATGAGGCCGTAGTTGAGCGCCGCACCGACGTGCGAGATCGGGTCGGCCGGGTCGGGATATGCGTCGTCGGTCACGACGTCCTCGCGCTCGGCGAACTCCCAGTAGTCGAGGTCGCGGAACATGCTCATGAAGTTCGTCGTGACCGCGATGTCGGGAGTGACGTCGCGGAGCACGTCGATCTCGAGCTGGAAGAGCTCCAGCATCGCATCCGATGAGAAGCGCTCGAAGTCGAGGAGCTGGGTCGGGTTGATCGGCCCCGGCGCCTTCCTCGGCGCCTCGATGTGGTCCCACGACGTGTAGCGCTGGCCCCACACGTTCACGCCCCACGCCTCGTTGAGGCCGTCGAGGTCGCCGTAGCGGTCCTTCAGCCACCGGCGGAAGTGCGCTGCCGACTCGGGGCACCAGCAGCGTGAGACATGGTCGCCGTACTCGTTCGAGATGTGCCACATCGCAAGACCCGGATGCTCCCCGTACCGCTCCGCCATCGCGCGGGTCATACGGGCGACGTTCTCGCGCCACACCGGCGAGCTCGGGCAGTAGACCTGGCGGGAGCCGAACTCCAGACGGTGGCCGTCCGCATCCATCGGCATCATCTCGGGATGCGCGCGCAGCAGCCAGCTCGGCGGGGTCGCCGTGGCCGTGGCCAGGTCGATCGCGATGCCGTTCTCGTGGAGGAGATCGAGGATGCGGTCGAGCCAGCCCCAGTCGTAGACGCCGGGCTCGGGCTCGAGCTGCGGCCAGCTGAAGATCGGCAGGCTCACCATGTTGACCCCGGCCTCGCGCATGAGGCGCATGTCTTCGGCCCAGACCTCTTCCGACCACTGGTCGGGGTTGTAGTCGCCGCCGTAGGCGAGCGCCTCCAGGCGGACGGCGCGGGGGGTGTCCACCGCGGGGTTGTCAGACACAGCGGCTCCTCTCCGAGTCAGGGCTGTACAAGAACACTGTCCAATGTATTCTGTATACAGTAAGCGTAAGGCTGATGCCGCACGAGGTCAAGCCCTAGGCTGACCGCACAGGTTAGGACGAATATGGCGATCGAACGCAAGAATCTGCGCTCCCAGGTGCGCGACGAGCTGCTCGCAAGGATGCGGGCGGGCGTCGTGGAGCCGGGCGAGGGCATCAACGAGGTGCAGCTCGCCGCCGAGCTGGGCGTCAGCCGCACCCCCCTCCGCGAAGCGCTCATCGCGCTCGAGAGCGAAGGGCAGATCGAGAGCGAGAACGGCAAGGGCTTCCGCTTCGTCCCGCTCTCCAAGAGCGAGTTCGAGGAGCTCGCCCCGATCATGGCGGCGCTCGAGGGCCTCGCCCTCGAGGTGACGCCCCGCCAGGCGCTGCCGGGCATCGGCGCACAGCTCGCGAAGCTCGCCGCGGAGTTCGATCAGGAGCTCGTGGAGCACTCGCTCGTCGTCACCAAGGACGACGAATGGCATCACCTCATGCTCAGCGCGTGCCCCAACGCGCGTCTGCTCGAGATGATCGAGAGCGTCCGCGGCGCCATCCATCGCTACGAGTCCCTCCTCGTCCCCAACGACGCGACGATCGAGCGGACCGCCGCCGAGCACGCTGAGGTCGCCCGCTGCCTCATCGACGGCGACATCCGCGGCGCGGTCGCCGCGCTGCGCGTCAACTGGATGCACGGCACCCAGCGCATCCTCGACAACGCATCGAGCCCCTACTTCACGGCCTGAGAGCCGGCACCGGTGAAGGGCTGACGGCAGGTCGCCGTCAGCCCTTCACCGCTCCGCCGAGGAGCCCCGCGACGAACTGCTTCTGGAACACGAGGAAGAGCACGAACAGCGGCAGCGTCGCCAGCAGCGAGCCGAGCATGAGCCCGGAGTAGTCCACGTGCGTGGCTCCGACCATCGTGTTCAGCGCCACCGGGACCGTGTACTTGTCCTCCGTGTTCAGCATGAGCAGCGGCCAGATGAACGAGTTCCACTGGCTGATGAACGTGTAGATCACGAGCGCGGCGATCTGCGGCCGCGCCACCGGCAGCACGATCCGGTAGAAGGTGCGCAGCTCCGACGCACCGTCGATGCGTGCGGCCTCGATGAGCGTCGTCGGGAAGTCCTGGAAGCCCTGCCGCATCAGGAAGATGCCGAAGGCGTTGGCGAGGAACGGGATGATGAGCGCCTGATACGTGTCGATCCATCCGGCGTTGGCCATCATCTGGAACAGCGGCACGAGCAGCACCTGCATCGGGATCATCATCGTGATGAGGATCACCGCCATCAGCACCCCGCTGCCGCGGAACCGGTAGGTCGCGAGGCCGTAGCCGCACATGATGCTCACGATCGAGCTGAAGACCGTGTAGACGATCGCGACGAGGAGGCTGTTCAGCATCACCTGGCCGAAGTTCGTCGTCTCCTGCAGGCGCGCGAGATTCACCCAGAACTCGCCGCCGGGCAGGATGGGCAGCGGGGTCGCGAACAGATCCGACGTCTTGTGCGTCGAGGCGACCACCATCCACAGGAACGGGACGAGGGCGAGGAGGCTCGCGACGACGAGCACGATGTAGACCGGCGACTGCAGGATGACGCGCCGCAGCCCGCTCTCGCGGCCCGATGCCGGCACCTCGCTCCGCCGCGAGCGACCGGTGACGATGAGCTGGGTGGTCATGCCTTCTCCCTCATCAGGCGGAACTGGATCAGCGAGATGATCGCGGTGAGGGCGACCAGCATCCAGGCGATCGCCGAGGCGTAGCCGCTGTCGAACTGCTGGAAGCCGACCTTGTACAGGTAGAGCACCGGCGTCAGGGTGGCGTTGTTGGGGCCTCCGCCGGTGAGGACGAAGTTCTCGTCGAAGAGCTGGAGGGCGCCGATCGTGGAGGTCACGATCGTGAAGATCAGCACGGGGCGCAGCTGCGGCACGACGATGTGCCAGAACGTCTGCCAGCGGCCGGCGCCGTCGATGCGCGCGGCCTCGTAGAGCTCGCCGGGGATGCTCTGCAGGCCCGCGAGGATGATGACCATGTTGTAGCCCGTCCAGCGCCACGTGATCGCGCCGATGAGGGCGACGCGCGCCCACCACTCGTTGTTCAGCCAGTCGACCGGGGCCACGCCGAAGATCCCGAGGAGCTGGTTGATCGCCCCGCCGTCGGTGGCGAGCATCACGCGGAAGACGACCGCGTAGGCCACGAGCGTCGTGATCGCCGGAAGGAAGGTCATGAGGCGGAACCCGCCCTTGAACCGCAGCCACGCCTGGTTCAGCAGGTACGCGAGCCCGACGGCGAGGCCGATCATGAGCGGCACCTGCACCACGAGGATCAGCCCGGCGTTGATGAGGCTCTGCCCGACGAGCGGATCCTCGAACAGGCGCGCGTACTGCTTCAATCCGACGAACGTCGTCTCACCGCCGCTCGTGGAGAAGAAGCTCTGCAGCAGCGAGACGGCGAGGGGATACGCGAAGAAGAGCGCGAGGAGGGCCGCCGCGGGCAGGGCGAACCACATGCCCGGCCGCTGCTGGCGCTTCGCGAGGCGGCCGCCGCGCGGCGAGCGCGGGAGGCGGGGCGCGGAGCCTCGGTCTTTCGACTCGAGGCTCCGCACCGAGGTGGCGACCGTCATCCCGCGATCTTCCGGCCGGTGGCCGTCGCGATCTGCTGCGCGGCCGAGTCGAGCGCGGCCTTCGGGTCCTGCCCGTTGAGCACAGCCGCCTGGACCGCGTTGGCGACGATGTCGCTGGCCTTCGAGTAGTCCGACGTGAAGCTGATCGGCTTGATCTTCGGGGTCAGCTCGGCGAACGCCTGGTACGCCTTCTGGCCGCCGAAGTACTCCTGCGGCTGCTCGAAGTAGGGCGTCTTGAGCGCCGGCAGGTACGCCGGGAACAGGCCCTCGTTCTTCATCATCGAGGCCTGGTTCTGCGCGTCCGCGAGGACGTACGCGAGGAACGCGGCCGCGAGCTGCGGGTTCTTCGCCTGCGTCGGGACGGCGAGGCCGGAGCCGCCGCTGTTCGAGGTCGGCGCGCTGCTCGAGTCGACGAGCGGCAGCGGGACGACGGCGTACTTGCCGGAGCTCTCGGCGGCCTCGCTCGTCAGGGTGCCGATCCACCACACGGCGTTGGGCGTCGTCGCGGAGTCGCCGGCCTTCGCCGAGCTGACCTCGGCATCCCAGCCCTTGACGTTCTTGATCAGGCCGTCCTTGTTCATCCCCTGGATGAGGGTCAGCACCTTGACGGCCTCGGGCGAGTTGACCGTGATCTCGCCGGCGTCGTTGAAGATGCCCTCGCCGTTCTGCTGCAGCATCATCGTGAACGGCCCGCCGGCCGACAGGTCGGAGGACAGGAGCGTGTGCCCCGTCTTCGCCTTGATCGTCTGGCCGAGGGCGATGAGGTCGTCCCACGTCTTCGCGGAGGAGATGTCGACGCCGGCCTGCGTCGCGTAGTCCGTGCGGTAGTACAGGGCGACAGTGCCGGAGTCCCACGGCGCGACGCGCAGGTGGCCCGAGGTGTCGTTGCCTGCGGCCCACTTGAAGGGATCGAACTCGCTCTTCATCGAGCCCATCACCGGGTTCAGGTCGGTGAACCCCTTCGGGAACTGCGTGATGTAGCCCTGGTTGTGGTCGGTCTCGAGCGTGATCAGGTCGGGAAGACCCGTGCCCGCCTGCAGGCCGACGGAGATCTTGTCGTAGGCGTTGTCGTAGCCGATGTCGACGACCTTGATCGTCGTGCCCTTGTGCGCCTTCTCGTACTGCGTCGCCAGGCGCTTGAGCGCCGTGGCCGCGACATCCCAGGACCAGACCGTGATCGCGCCGGTGGCGTCGCCGCCGGCCTTGAGCGTCTGCCCGCTCGACGGCGTCCCGCCACCGAATGCGCAGCCGGACAGTGCGACGGCTGCCGCCGCCGTCATCGCGGCGAGGACAATCCCGCGTCGCTTCATGTTGACCTCCTCGTCAAACCCCGAATGGATACTGAATACAGTACACATAACGTGTTGACGTCACCACCCCAGCTTCCGGAAGACGGGAAGAGGGATGCCGCGGCCTTTCGGCTGCGGCATCCCTCTTCGTTCGGGCTGGGCTCAGCGGGAGAGCGCGACGGCGTGGTCGACGAAGAGCGCCGCCGACCATCCGAACGCGGTGGTCGCGGTCGGCGCCTTCTCCCCCGTGAGCGGGTTGAAGTACTCGTGCGGGCCCCCGCCGTGCATCACGAGGGCGACGGTCCGCTCGACGAGTTCGCGCGCGAGGTCGGGGTGTCCGGAGTCGGCGAGCCCCTCGGCGACGAGCGTGTTCGTGTTGATCCACACCGGCCCCCGCCACATGCGGGTCGCGGAGAAGTCCGGGTCGCCCGCAGCGACGGTGGGCAGCCCCCACGGCGTGCCGTACCGGGCCGGATCCTCGAGAGCCGCCACAAGGGCGTCGACGATGTCGGCGGGGAGGCGGCCGGTCAGCAGCGGCATGAGGCCCGTTATCGCGTCCGAGGCGACGGGGACGCCCGCGGCCCGGGCGCGGAACACGCGGGAATCCGCATCCCACATCGCGAGCAGCTTCGCGAGCGTGCGCTCGGCACGTGCGAGGTGCGGAGCGGGGTCGAACCCGAACTCCTCCCCGAAGCGGGCGAGCTCGAGGTCCTGCAGCACGAGATAGGCACCGAGGTCGGGCGCGGTCGTCGGCAGCGGTCCGTCGAAGATGGGGCTGTCGTCGAGACCGGACGAGTACGGGTGGCCGTACTCGGGCATGCCGTCGCCGTCGAGATCGGATGCGGCGAACCACCAGTCCTGCGAGCGCCGGATCGTGTCCAGCTGCCGGGCGGCCCACGCCCGGACCTCATCCGTCGCCGGTGACGCCTCGAGGACCTTCCGCAGCGCCCACGCCGACAGCGGCGGCTTCGTCAGCGGAACGGGCGCATTCGGGTCGGCGATCTGGGAGCCCGCGCGCCGCAGGCGGTCGCGGTCCGCCTGCGGCAGGTCGTCGCTCGAGGCGAGCACGCCCTCCTCGTGCACGACGTCGGGCAGCTGGCCAGCGGCGGTCGGGAACCGGAAGGCGAGGTCGAGCTGTTCGCGCGCGAGCGCGGCGTCGCCGTGGCGCAGCCCGATCGCGATGAAGTACGCGTCCCACTGCCAGAGGCCGACATAGCCGATCTTCGACGGCACGATCGCGCGGACCTCACCGGAGTCCGGCGTGCGCAGCCGCGGCAGCGACACGATGTTCGCCCCGAGCACCCACCAGCAGAAGGCGGTCATCTCCTGCAGGTCGTCGCGGACGACCGGGCACGTGGCGAACCAGTCGGTCCACACCGCCTGCGCCGCCGACGCGGCCTCCGCGTGGGCGAGGGATGCGGCGACCTCGACGGCTCGGTCGTCCGCCACCGCGAACCGCAGGGCCGGATCGAGCGGCGCGATGCGCGTGCGCCCGTCGGGGGTCGTCCATTCCGCGGAGATGCCCGGGGCGCCAGCGCCGAGCGAGAGCGCGCCGACGCCGTCGAAGACGAGCGTCGCCGCTCCACCGCCGAACGTCACCGCGTGCGGCAGCACGTCCGTCACGGGAAGCACGGAGCCGGCGGCATCCCGCACGATGAGCAGGTCCAGCACCCGGCACTCGTCGAGCTGCTTCTCGTACTCGGCGGTGTGCACGCGCACTCCGCCGCCCTCCTCCGCGCGGAACACGATGATCCGCGAGGAGGGCAGCGTGAAGGGCGCGCGCACGAGGTCGAGGTGACGCCCCGCGAGCGCGGCGAGATCGGTCATCGTCCGCCGAGCCCGGATGCGGCCATGCTGCTGATGATCTTGCGCTGGCCGATGATGAACACGATCAGCATCGGGATCGTGGAGATCGCCGAGGCGGCCATCACGAGTCCGTAGTTGACCGAGCCGAACTGGCCCTGGAAGCTCTGGAGCAGCAGCGGCACCGTGAACAGGTCGGGCGTGTTCAGGAGCACGAGCGGGAACAGGAACGCGTTCCAGACGTTGATCGCCGTGATGATGCTCAGGGCGGCGATGCCGGGCCGCAGGTTCGGCAGCACGACGCTCCAGAAGATGCGGAAGCGGCCCGCGCCGTCGACGAGCGCCGCCTCCTCGAGCTCTCGCGGCAGCGCGAGGACGAACTGACGCATGAGGAACACCGCGAACGGGTTCGCGAGCAGCGCCGGGACGATGAGCGACAGGTGCGAGTCCACCCATCCGAGCTTCGACATCAGCAGGTAGAACGGGATCAGCGTGACCTGTGCCGGGATCATCTGCGTCGCGAGGAACACGATGAACAGCACGCGGCCGCCGCGGAAGCGGATGCGCGCGAACGCGTAGCCCGCCATCGACGCCGTGATGATCGTGCCGACGACGACCAGCACGCCGATGTAGATGCTGTTGAAGTACGCCTGCGCGAAGGGGACCGAGTTCCAGGCGTCGATGTAGTTCTGGATCGTGAACGGCGCCGGCAGGAACGACAGCGGGGCCTTCAGCAGCTGCGGCAGCGTCTTGAACGACGTCAGGATCATCCAGATGAACGGGAAGACGAAGAGCAGGCCGACGGCGACCAGTACGACGTGCAGCAGCGTCGAGCGCGCGCGACGCTTGCCGCGGCCGCCGCCGGGCCGGGGCGTCAGTCCGGGTGCGGTCATCGCGATCGTCGACTCGGTCGCGGGTGCGGGGGGATTCAGCGTGGTCATGCCGGGTCGTCCTCGTAGTGCACGAACTTCTTCTGCGCGCCGAACTGGATCGCCGTGATGACGAGCGTCAGGATCAGCAGGATGATGGATGCCGCGCTCGCCGGCCCGAACTCGAACCGAGTGAAGCCCAGATCGAAGATGTGGTACACGATCGTGCGGGTCGCGTTGTCGGGTCCGGCCTTCTTGACGAGGACATAGACCACGTCGAAGGTCTGCAGCGACGAGATGAACGCGATGACCGACGAGAAGAACACGATCGGCGACAGGAGCGGCAGGCGGATGCTCCAGAAGAGCCGCGTCGCGCCGGCGCCGTCGATGCGGGCCGCCTCGATGACCGACGGCGAGATGTTCTGCAGTCCGGCGAGGAAGATCACGACGTTGAGGCCGAGCGACGACCAGATCGTGACGATGCAGACGGCGAGGAGCGCGAGGTGCGGGTCTTGCAGCCAGTCCGGCGGCGTGACCCCGAACACCTTCGAGATGACGGTCGACAGGACGCCGTCCGAGCGGAACATCTGCTGCCAGATCATCGCGACCGCCACCGTCGAGGTGACGACCGGCGCGAAGAACAGGACGAGGTAGAGCGTCTTGGTCTTCAGCTTCTCCAGGGCGACCGCGATGATGACGGCGAGCCCCAGGCCGATCGGCACCGTGACGGCGGCGATGATCAGGGTGTTGGCGATGGACTTCCACAGGAGGTCGTCCTGGAACTCCTTCGTGAAGTTCTCGAAGCCGACCCACGTGAGGGTGCCGAGGCCGTCCCACTGGGAGAACGCGAGAACGAGGCTCGCCGCGAACGGGACGACGACGAACAGCAGCATGCCGAACAGCTGCGGGGCGATGAAGACGTAGCCCCAGCGGCGGTCTCGGCGGCGCCAGGCCGCTTCCTTGCGCGTGTCGATCGGGCCGCCGGGTGCTGCAAGCTCAGCCTGCAGCACCCGCTCGCCCGCGGCGATCCCGCTCACCTCACTGACCGGTCTTGCTCTTGATCAGCGCGGCGCTCTGGTCGAGCGTGTCCTTCCCGGTCGACTTGCCCTGGTAGAGCTTCAGATACAGGTCGCTGATGTCGGTGGACAGGTTCGGCACGCGCGCCTCGGTGGCGTAGTCCTCGAAGCCGATGTCGCGCATGTCGAGGAAGGTCTGGGCGTGAGCCGGGTACCCCTCGAGGACGACCTTGTCGGCGCCCTTGATCGACGGGACGGCGTTGCCCGAGCCCGACAGGCGGAAGGTCTGACCCTCGGCGCTCAGCCACTCGGTCCAGAAGGTGAACGAGGCGTCCTTCGACTTCGTCGCGCTGTTCATCGCGAGGTACGACGTCGCGACTCCGGTCGGTGCGGCCTTGCCGTCGGGTGTCGGCCACGGGGCGATGTCGTAATCCTGGGGCGTCCCGCTCTGCTGGGCGGTCGCGATGCCGTAGCGGCCCTCGATGTAGAAGCCCGTCTTGTGGCTGACGAAGATGCTGTCCGCGCCCGCGCCCTGCGGCAGCGTGTCGGCGACGACGAACTTCCCGTCCTGGAAGTACTTGCCGAGCTGGTCGACGGAGGACTGCGTCGTCGGGTCGGTGTTGCCGACGAACTTCCCGCTCTTGTCATATGCGGTGCCGCCCTGCGACGAGATCCAGCTGTAGTGCGTCGACCAGTAGTTCCAGAAGATCGAGCCGGTGAGGCCTGCGGCCTTGAGCTTGTCGTTCATCTGCAGGTACGTGGAGGTGGTCCACTTGCCCTGCGCCGCGAGATCGGCCGGGTTCTCGGTGATGCCGGCCGCCTTCAGCGCTGCGGTGTCGAACCACATGACGTCGGGGTTGGCGTCGTTCGGGGCGGCGTAGTACTTGTTGTCCTTGAGGGCGGCGCCCCACAGGCCCGGGAAGAAGTCGGACGCCTTCGACTTGCTGGCGCTCGAGTCCATGAGCGAGGTCATGTCCATCAGGCGGCCCGAGTCGACGAACTGGCCGATCTTGTCGTCGCCGACGTAGAAGACGTCGGGCGCGGTGTTGCTGGCGAGCTGGGCGAGCAGCTTCGAGTGGTAGTCGTCGTAGGAGGCGACCGGCTGGAGCTTGACCGTGATGTCGGGGTGGCGCTTCATGAAGTCCGCGTCGAACTCCTTGAACTTCTTGAGCTCGTCGGCGGAGCCCCACGTCGCGAAGACGACCGTCTTCGATCCGCTGGAGGAGCCGCCGCCACCGCTGCAGCCGGCCATGCCGAGCGCCAGCGCGGAGGCTGCGCCGATGGCGACGATGTACCTCATCTTCGGGTTGATGCGGGACATTCCCTTACCTCTTTCGTCATTGGAAGAACGCACCGGCGGTGCGAACCGGCACTCAGTATTCTGTATACAGCACGCAGGATTGTCAAGATCGGATGCGGCAGAATCTATGCATGGCCGCCCCGAACCTCCGCCCCGATCACGCCTGCCTCATCGTGCACGGGAAGGATCAGCCGGGAATCGTCGCGGCGGTCTCGGCGCTCATCACGCGCAACGGCGGCAACATCGTCGCGCTCGACCAGTACTCCGAGGAGCCCACCGGGGGCGCCTACTTCCAGCGCGTCGTGTTCCACCGCCCGAACCTCGCGGCGGCGCTGCCGGAGATCCAGGCCGACCTCGAGGCGACGCTCGGCAGCGCCTTCGACCTGCAGTGGTCGCTCACCGACCAGTCGACGCCGAAGCGCATGGCGATCCTCGCGTCGCAGCAGGACCACTGCCTCCTCGACCTGCTGTGGCGCCACCGCCGGGGCGATCTGCCCGTGACCGTGCCGATGGTCATCTCCAACCACACGTCATCGGCGGAGGACGTGCGGTCGTTCGGGGTGCCGTTCTTCCATGTGCCGTCGGTGCCGGGGCCGGACAAGTCGGCGTCGGAGGCGAAGATCCTCGAGCTCCTGAAGGGCAACGTCGACTTCGTCGTGCTCGCCCGCTACATGCAGATCCTGTCGCCGGCCTTCCTCGAGCAGCTCGGCGTGCCGGTCATCAACATCCACCACTCGTTCCTGCCGGCCTTCATCGGCGCCGAGCCGTATCGCAAGGCGAAGGAGCGCGGGGTCAAGCTCATCGGAGCGACGTCGCACTATGTGACGGGCGACCTCGACGAGGGCCCGATCATCGAGCAGGACACCATCCGTGTCACGCACGCCGACTCCGCCGCCGAGCTCGCGCGACGGGGGGCGGATGTGGAGCGCCAGGTGCTCTCGCGCGCCGTGCTGTGGCACGCCGAGGACCGCGTCATCCGGCACGGCAACCACACCATCGTCTTCTAGAGGCTCATGCTGGCGGGGCGCGCGGCGGCGCGGATCAGCCGCTCCCCCACCTCGACGAGCGCGGTCCGCACGGCGTCCCCCTCGATGACCTCGAACTCGAGGCCCGACATGCCGAGGTAGGCGGCGAACTCCTCCGGTCGCCGCGCGCCGGCCGTGAGGATGCAGGTGCCGCCCGTGTCTGCCGTCACCGTCGCGACCGTCGGGTCGAAGATGCGGGCGACCTCGGCCGCCGAGGCGTGCATGCGCACGCGCGCGCGATGCTCGTACGGCGCCGTGGTGATGCTCCGTGACGTCAGCCGCCGCAGCGCATCGTCGGGGATCTCGCGCTCCGCGAACCCCTCGCGGAGGATGACGGGGTGCTGCATCCGGTCGATCCGGAGAGTGCGCCGGGCCTCGCGTTCGGCGTCCAGGGCCACGAGATACCAGCGCCCGGACGGGCGTGCCGACGGCCGTCATCGTCTTCGCCCACGACGTGGGCCTGCGCTTCGCGGAGGAGCCGCACCACAACATCGTGCGCTGGACCGACGTCGAGGATCGCGGCGGGCACTTCGCCGCACTCGAGGAGCCGAAGGTGCTCGTCGACGACGTGCGCGCATTCTTCGGCGCACTGCGGGACGAGGAGGCGTGACGCGGCGCCGTCAGGGCAGCAGCGCCGCGCGCAGGAAGCGATGGAGCACGTCGGCGAAGTCGGCGGGCTCCCAGCCGGCGCGGTCGACGAAAGCCTCGGAGAGGTCGGCCGTCGCGACCATCAGGATGTCGCGCGCGCGTTCTGCCGTGAGCCCCTGACGAAGATGCCCGCCCTCGACCAGGTAGGCGACGTTGTGCATCATCCTCTCGGCTCGCCCGGCGTCGATCCGCTCGAGCAGGAGCCCGGCATCGGCGTCGGTGACGGCGGCGGTGCGAACGAGCCGATAGACCGGGGCAGCGAGCGGAGCGACCTCGGTCGCCATCCGGCTCCAGTGCGCGAGCAGCTCGTCCGGATTCCGCGCGGCGCGCGCCCCGTCGTCGGAGCGCGCCTCCGCGGGACGTTCGCTCTCGCCCGTGAGCGCCGAAGTCCAGATCGCTTCGACGAGGCCGGCCCGACTCCCGAACGCCTTGTAGACGGTTTCCGGCGAGACGTCGGCATCCGCCGCGATCTCGGCGATCGTCGTCGCGTGATAGCCGTCGGCGAGGAATCGCTCCCGCGCGGCATCGACGATCCGCGCGCGTCTCTGCGCCGCTGCGGCGCGGCGCCCGCTCGCGTCGTACCGCCTCTTGACATCCGGCTTCACCACGCGCACCATCATAATCAATACAGATGGCAGCATCCAATATTGGAGGTCTGTGATGGACGATGTCATCGACCGGATCTGCGCGGCGACGAACGCGCATGACCTGGATGCGCTGGTGGGATGCTTCGCCGACGACTACCGCCTCGAGATGCCTGTGCACCCCGGCCGCGACTTCCGCGGAAGCGCGCAGGTGCGCACGAACTGGGCCCAGATCTTCGCGGGCGTTCCCGATCTGCGCGCCGAGGTGCGTGCGCGCGCGTCGGACGGCCCGTCGAGATGGACCGAGTGGCGGATGTGGGGCACCCGCCGCGACGGCGTCCCGCACGACATGCGCGGCGTCGCGATCTTCGAGGTCGGGAACGAGGACGGCGTCGAGCGGGCCAGGGCGTGCCGGTTCTATCTCGAGCCCGTCGAGTACGACAGCGGAACGGTGGATGACGACATCCGCCGCCGCGTCGGGCCATGATCACGGTCGCCGGCGGCACCGGGCGCCTGGGGAGTCTCGTCGCCGCCGGCCTCCTCGAGCGCGGCGAGAGGGTGCGCGTGGTCGCGCGCCGCGCGCGACAGCTGCCGGACGGAGCAGAGTTCGTGTCCGCGGATCTGCGGGATCCTTCATCCGTCGCCGCGGCCGTCGCGGGCTCGCGGGTCGTCGTCTCCGCGATCAACGGCCTCGACCCGCAGGCGGGGGAATCGCCCGCCGAGGTGGACCGCGACGCGAACCTTCTTCTCACCGCGGCGGCGAGGGATGCGGGCGCGGACCTCGTGCTCGTGTCGATCATCGGGGCACGCCCCGGCAGCCCGATCGAGGTCGCGGCGATGAAGCACGCGGCGGAGCGCGCGACCCGCGAAGCGGCGGGCCTCGACTGGACGATCGTGCGCAGTGCCCTGTTCGCCGAACTGTGGCGGGACATCCTGCGTCAGACGGCCGCCCGCTCGAGGAGGCCGGTCGTCTTCGGCCGTGGCGAGAACCCCATCAACGTCGTGTCGGTCGCAGATGTCGCACAGGTCGTCGTGCGCGCCGCGCTCGACCGGGACCTCCGCGGCCGGGTGATCGAGATCGGCGGCCCGAGGAACGTCACCATGAACGAGCTCGCCCGGTGGGCGACGGGGTCGGAGCGGCCACGCCACATCCCGCGCGGAGTGCTCCGAGCGTCGGCCGTGGCGATGGCACCGGTACGTCCCGCGATCGCCCGACTGATGCGCCAGTCGCTCGCGATGGACACCGCCGACCTGACCTACGACGCGTCCGCAGCACGCGCCGAGTTCGCGTGGCTGCCGTGTCACGACGTCGTCGGGCAGGCCGTCAGTACACGTACTCCATGAGCTCGACGCCGAGGGCGCGGAAGGCGGCGTGCGCGCGCAGCCGGTGCATGATCGACAGGTCGTCGAAGCACACGATGAGCGCATAGGAGACACCTGCACGGGGGCCGGCGAGCACGCCGGCCTCCACGCGCACGCCGTCGTCGCGACCGGTCTTGTTGATGAACAGCAGGCCGTGGTCGTCGTTCTCGTGCGCGAACGGGTCGAGACCGGTAGCGGATGCCACGAGCGACAGATCGTGGTTGAGGCTCAGCCACTCGGCGACCTGGGCGCTGACGCCCGCCGAGATCGCCTCCGAGTTCACGAGCGACGCGAACATCGCGGCGAGCTCCTCCGCCGAACCGAGCGCGAAGTGCGGAGCGTCGTCCGGCCCGCGGTGATCGCGGAAGCGGTCGAGGAGCGCCGCGCGGGACAGCCCCATCGATTCGATGCGGGATCGGACCGCGGGCAGCCCGACCCGCTCGATGAGCGCGTTCGTCGCGATCGCGTCCCCGGTCGCGGCGGCGAGCACGGCGAGGTCGACGAGCGGCAGGGCCGGCGCCTTCAGGTGCTGCCACACCCCGCCGACCTCGACCGGCTCGAGGTCCTTGCGGTCGACGATCTCGTAGGGATGCAGCGTCCCGCGCTCGAACTGCGCGGCCACCTCGATGAG
Source organism: Microbacterium candidum (assembly GCF_030315975.1). Classification (GTDB taxonomy): domain Bacteria; phylum Actinomycetota; class Actinomycetes; order Actinomycetales; family Microbacteriaceae; genus Microbacterium; species Microbacterium candidum. The sequence continues at coordinate 542,821 of NZ_JASXSZ010000002.1, forward strand.
CAGGGGCACGACCCCGAGCCCGGCGATCGGCAGGGTGACGGTGTCGTCGCCGGAGAGGATGACGGTGCCGCGGTCGAGATCGACGATGCGCACCGAGACCTTCGCGCCGGTGGCGGCCAGTTCGTCGAGGGCGGCGAGGGTCGTGGGGAACGTGCCCACAGCGCCCCGGCGCGCGGGCTTGCCCGCGCTGCGGCCCGGCGTCTTCGGGACGCCGCCGCGACGCGACGGCCCGGTCCGCTGGACCTGGATGCGCCCGGTCGGCGTGCGCTCGACGCGCACCGGCCGCTCGATGCGCGCCACCCGCTCGCGCTTCTCGACGGGCTTGGACTCGGGCTTCGGTGCGTCGCGCCGGGCCGCCGCATCCCGTCTCGAGGATGACGACGAGGTCGTCGTCGGAGGCGGCGGCGCCGACCGAGACCGCCGCGACGGAGGTGCGGGGGGTCGCTCGTCACCCGTGGGGGCTGGGGGCGCCGGCACGGGTGGGACAGGCTGGGGGTCGTTGCGGGAGCGCCGCGACGCGCGGGTTTCGGACATGGGTCCCGTGGGGGGAGTCGGGGGCGGAGTGGATGCCGGGTCCGGTCGGGGGTCCGTCACGGCAGGAGGTCAGGCGCCGGTCACCAGATCGTGACGCGCTGATCGGCGGGGAGCCACAGCGCATCCGATTCGGTGACGTCGAATGCATCGTAGAACGCGTCGATGTTCCGCACGATCTGGTTGCAGCGGAACTCGTTCGGCGAGTGCGGGTCGATCGTGAGCAGGCGGATGGTCTCGGCATCGCGCCCCTTCTGCTGCCAGATCTGGCCCCAGCTGAGCAGCATCCGCTGGACGCCGGCGTAGCCGTCGACCTCCTCGGTCTCGCTCGCGCCCGTGCGCTCGAGTGCGATCGCGTACGCCTTCAGCGCGATCCCCAGCCCCCCGAGGTCGCCGATGTTCTCGCCGATCGTCAGCGCGCCGTTGACCCGGTGGTCGTCGAGCCCGCGCGGCGACAGTGCGTCGTACTGCGAGATGAGAGCCTTCGTGCGCTCCTCGAAGGCCGCGCGGTCGTCGTCGGTCCACCAGTCGCGCAGCGACCCGTCGCCGTCGTAGCGGCTCCCCTGGTCGTCGAAGCCGTGACCGATCTCGTGGCCGATGACGGCGCCGATGCCGCCGTAGTTGGCCGCCGCATCCCGATCCGCGTCGAAGAACGGGTACTGCAGGATCGCCGCGGGGAACACGATCTCGTTCATGAGCGGGTTGTAGTACGCGTTGACCGTCTGCGGGGTCATGAACCACTCGTCGCGGTCGATCGGCTTGCCGACCTTGCCGAGCTGACGGTCGTGCTCGTGGACGTGCGCACGGCGCATGTTGCCGACGAGGTCGGAAGCGTCGATCTCGAGCGTCGAGTAGTCCTTCCACTTCACCGGGTACCCGATCTTGGGCGTGAAGGCGTCGAGCTTCGCGAGCGCGCGCTCGCGCGTCTCCGCGCCCATCCACTCGAGGTCGGCGATCGAACGGCGGTAGGCCTCGACGAGGTCGGCGACGAGCTCGTCCATCGCCTCCTTCGCGGCCGGCGGGAAGTGGCGGTCGACGTAGACGCGGCCGACGGCCTCGCCCATGGCGGCCTCGACGACGCTGACCCCGCGCTTCCACCGCTCGCGGTTCACCGGGACGCCGGTGAGCTGCGTGCCGTAGAAGGAGAAGTTCTCGTCGACGAACTCGTCGGAGAGGAACGCGGCGGCACCGTGCACGATCTTGAAGCGCAGCCACGACTTCCACGCCTCGAGGCGGTCGGCGACGAGGAGGCCGCCGAGGGACTCGACGAAGCTCGGCTGGTAGACGACGACCTCCGCGAAGGCGTCGGCGCGGCCCGGTGCGATGCCGTCGAGCCACGGCTGCAGGTCGACCCCGGCGAGGGTCTGCACCTCGTCCCACGAGCGCAGGTTGTAGGTCTCGACGGCGTCGCGGCTGCGCACGTTGTCCCAGTGGTTCGTCGCCAGGTCGGTCTCGAGCGCGACGATGCGGTCAGCCTGGGCCGCCGCATCCTCGATCCCCGCGAGGCCGAGGATGCGCTCGATGTGCTCGCGGTAGACGATGCGCGTCTCGGCGAAGTTCTCGAGGCGGTAGTAGCTCTCGTCGGGCAGCGTGATGCCGCCCTGCACGAGGAACGGGACGTACCGCGTCGGGTCGCCCGGGTCGGGTTCGACGTACAGGTCGATGATGCCGCCGACGCCGTCGCGCTCCAGTTCGCCGACCGTGCGCAGGAACGCCGCGACGGAGTCGATGGCGTCGACGCTCTCCAGCTGGGCGACGAGGGGGGATGCGCCGAGCTCGGCCACGCGCGCGGTGTCCATGAAGCTCGCGTACAGGTCGCCGATCTTGCGGGCCTCGGTGCCGGCCTCGGCCGTCTGCGATTCCTCGATGATCGCGCGGACGTCCTTCTCGGCCTGCTCCGCGATGAGGTGGAAGGACCCCCAGCGCGCCTTGTCCTCCGGGATCGCGGTGCGTTCGATCCAGTTCCCGTTCACGTGACGGTAGAGGTCGTCCTGCGGGCGGATCTCGGCGCTCAGCTCATCGAGCTCGAGACCGGAACGGGGGGAGACGGTCATTGCTCCAGGATATGGGTCCGGGCTATGCGATGCGCGTCCCCGGCGGCAGTCTGCGTGCGGGGGTGCGCGTGCGGGTCCACGCCCACCACAGGAGCAGCCCCGCGAGGACGACCTGGAGGGTGATCCCGACGAACCAGCTGGGAGTCGTCTGCGCGAGGACCTGCTCCGGCGTGGGCCGCTCTTCGAACTGACTCCCCGGCTTGCACTCGTCGAACCGGTTCTCCGTCTTGGGCGGGATCTGGGCCGAGCGCACTCCGTACTTCAGCTGCCCGAACATGTCGGTCGGGCTGCCGTTCTCGTCGAACGTCGTCGGCGTCGCGTCGGCGAGGATGACGAACGGGTTGGCGGCGAGCATCCACCACACCCGATCGAAGCGTGGGGTGTCATACGTGGCCGTCTGCCAGTCTTCGCACGACACGATGGCTCCCGTGTCGTCGTACACGGCGGAGCGGGTCTCGCTGTGGACGGGGGTGCGCATCGCCGCCCCCGTGAGGGCGAAGGCGATCGGCGTCCCGACCACGAGGGCTGCGACGACCAGGTACGTGCACGCGACGGAGAAGAGCGGACGCGCCAGGACGCCGCTGAAGGCGACGCCGATCGCCACGATGACGCCGATCTCGACGATCAGGACGAGGAGCGAGATCAGGACGACGAGCGGAGACACCCCGCCGGCGAACGTCGCGATGATCATGAACGGCGCCGCCACGGCCGCGAATGCCAGGCCCGTGATCCAGCCGGCGAGGAATTTCCCCCAGATGATCTCCCCCGTCGTCGCGAGGGTGACCTGCACGGCGGCGAGGGTCGCCGACTCGCGGTCGCCGTTGATCGCATTGCCGGTCAGCGCCGGCGACACGAGGACGACCAGCAGGAGCGTGACGAAGACGACGGTCGAGTAGATCGCGCCTCCGGGCGCGTGGCTGAAGCCGAAGGCGAGGAAGGCGAGCGCCGTGACCCCGATCAGCAGGAGGGCATAGACCCCCAGCAGGACGTACCACGCGACGCTCCGTACGCGTTGACGCAGGTCGAGTCCGACGAGGGTTCGGATGCGGTCGATGCTCATGCGTCGCTCCCGTTCTCGAGGTCGAGGAACGTGTGCTCGAGCGTCCCGGCGGCCGCAGCGAACTCGGCGACGGGCAGACCCGCGTCCATCAACAGCCGGAGGGCGTCGGCCGCTGCGGCATCCGAGTCGAACATCACGACGGCGTCGCGCCGGTCGAGTGCGACCGCGCTCTGCGGGAGCGCCAGCGCCCCGGCGATCCGCGGCGCGGCGGCGGATGCGTCGATCCCCACGAGCCGAACCCGCCACGCGCGCGAACGCCCCGCGGCCGCTGCGAGCCGATCGCTGCTGACGGTCTCGCCGGCGATGAGGAACACCGCGTCGTCGACCATCTCCTCGAGCTCGGAGAGGATGTGGCTGGATACGAGGATCGTGCGCCCCTCCCCCGCGAGGCGGCGCAGCAGGATCCGCAGATCGACCCGCGCCTGCGGGTCGAGGCCCGAAGCGGGCTCGTCGAGGAGGAGGATCTGCGGGTCGTGGACGAGCGCACGGGCCAGTCCGAGTCGCTGCTTCTGGCCGCGGGAGAGCACGCGCGCGGGAGAATCGGCGAGCTGCACGAGTCCCACGTCGGCGAGGAGGACCTCGGTGCGCGCCCCCGCCTCGGGCCGCTTCATCCCGTGCAGGCGACCGGTGACGACGATCGTCTCGCGCGCCGTCAGCGAGCCCCACGCGCCGAGGGCATCGGGCATCCAGCCGAGGAGCGCCCTCGCACGCTGCGGCTCGGCGATCGGATCGACACCGCCGATGCTGAGCTCGCCGGCATCCGGCGCGAGCAGGGAGGCCAACATCAGCAGCAGCGTCGTCTTCCCGGATCCGTTCGGCCCGATGAGTCCGGTGACCCGCCCCGGAGCGGCCTCGAGAGTGATGCTGCGGACGGCTTGGACGTCGCCGAAGGCGCGCCGCACGTCTCGCGCGACGATTCCTGTGCTCCCCATGTGGCCACTCTATGGGTCCGCATTGCGCAGGGACGAGGATGTCGGCCACCCGGCGTAGCGTCGCACGCATGGCAACACTTGAGAACCGCGACGGGACGGCGCTGCTCGTCGTGGATGTGCAGAACGACGTCGTCGGCGGCGCATACGAGCGCGATGCGGTCGTGGGCCGCATCGCCGGGCTGGTCGACCGCGCCCGCGAGGCCGGGGTCCCGGTCGTGTGGGTGCAGCACAACGATCCCGAGCTCGTGCGCGGCACCGAGGGCTGGGCGCTCGTGCCCGAGCTCGTCCCCGCCGAGGGCGAAGCCCACGTCGACAAGCAGTACGGCGACTCGTTCGAGGGCACCGACCTCGAGGAGATCCTCGCGGGCCTCGGCGTCGACCGCCTCATCGTCGCCGGCGCGGAGACGGATGCGTGCATCCGATCGACGATCCACGGCGCGTTCGTGCGGGGGTACGACACGACCCTCGTAAGCGATGCGCACACGGCGGGCGACAAGACCGCGTGGGGCGCACCACCCGTCCCCGACGTCATCGCGCACACGAACCTTTACTGGCAGTTCCAGGGCGGGCCGGGCAAGACGGCGGCCGTCGTCAAGGCCGCCGACGTCGACCTCGGCTGAGCCGCCGTAGGCTCTGGGGGTGGCCGCCCGCTCGACGCTCAACCGCGACATCCTGCGGCTCGCCGTCCCCGCGCTCGGCTCGCTCATCGCCGAACCGCTCTTCCTCATCGCCGACTCGGCGATGGTCGGGCATCTCGGACCTGCACCGCTGGCTGCCCTCGGCATCGGCTCCGCGGTGCTGCAGACCATCGTCGGGCTCATGGTGTTCCTCGCGTACGCGACGACGCCGGCGGTCGCGCGGCGATTCGGCGCCGGCGATCGATCGAGCGCGGTGTCTGCAGGCATCGACGGGATGTGGCTCGCCCTCGGCATCGGCGCGCTGCTCGCCCTCCTCGGATCGCTGACGACGCCGTTCATCGTCGGGCTGTTCGGTGCGACGCCCGAAGTGTCGAGGCTGGCGGAGTCGTACCTCGGCATCTCGGTGTGGGGCCTTCCGGCGATGCTCATCGTCTTCGCCGCGACCGGGCTGCTGCGCGGGATGCAGGACACCGTCACCCCGCTGTGGATCGCCGCCTCCGGATTCGGCGCCAACATCGCGCTCAACGCGCTCTTCATCTACGGGTTCGGGTGGGGTGTGGCGGGGTCGGCGGCCGGCACCGTCGTCGCGCAATGGGCGATGGTCGCGGCCTATGTCGCCATCGTCGGGCGGCTCGCGCGGCGGCACGCCGCATCCGTCCGCCCCCAGGCAGAGGGCGTGCGCGGGTCCGCCCGTGCGGGCGGATGGCTGTTCCTGCGCACCCTGTCGCTGCGGATCGCTCTCCTGTCGACGGTCGCGGTGGCGACGGGACTCGGCACGCGAGAGCTCGCCGGCTGGCAGATCGTCTTCACGATCTTCTCGACCGCGGCCTTCGCGCTCGACGCCCTCGCGATCGCGGCGCAGGCGCTCATCGGCAAGTCGCTCGGCGCGGGCGACGTCCACGAGGTCCGCCACGTGCTCGGGCGCACCGTCGCATGGGGGGTCTGGTTCGGCGTGATCGTGGGTGTCGTCATCGGCGGGCTCTCCGGCATGATCGGCATCCTCTTCACGGGGGACGCCGCGACCGCCGCGCTCATCGTGCCCGCGCTCATCGTGCTCGCCGTCGCGCAGCCGGTGTGCGCGATCGTCTTCGTCCTCGACGGCGTGCTGATCGGCGCCGGCGACGGGCGCTACCTCGCGCTCGCGGGGCTCATCAACCTCGTCGTGTACGCACCCGCGCTGGTGCTCGTCGCGATCTTCGGCACCGGGATGGCAGGGCTCACGTGGCTCGCCGTCTCGTTCTTCGGCGTCTACATGCTCGCGCGCCTCGCGACGCTCGGCTGGCGCGTACGCGGAACCGCCTGGACAACCGTCCCCGTCTGATTCAGCCCGGTCTCACGCCCGGCGGCAGAGCCTTGCTAGCCGGCCCAGCGGCGGCACCACTCGTACATGACGACCGCGGCGGCGGCGCTCGCGTTCATCGAGCGGGTCGAGCCGTACTGGGTGATCTCGACATGACCGGATGCGGCGGCGAGCGCCTCGGCGGACAGTCCCGGCCCCTCCTGCCCGAACAGCAGCACGCAGCGCTCCGGCAGCTCCGACCGCTCGACGGGAACCGCCCCGTCGAGGTTGTCGACGGCGATGATCGGGATGCCGGCATCCTGCGCCCACGCCGCGAACGCCGCCACGTCCTCGTGGTGACGCACGTGCTGGTACCGATCGGTGACCATGGCCCCGCGCTTGTTCCAGCGGCGCTTGCCGATGATGTGGACCTCGGCGGCGAGGAACGCGTTGGCGCTGCGCACGATCGAGCCGATGTTCATGTCGTGCTGCCAGTTCTCGATCGCGACGTGGAAGGCGTGCCGGCGGGCATCGAGGTCGGCGACGATGGCGTCCATCGTCCAGTACCGGTAGGCGTCGACGACGTTGCGCCGGTCGCCGTGCGCGAGCAGCTCGCGGTCGTATCGCGGGCCGTCCGGCCAGGCGTCCGGCCCGCCGGGCCACGGTCCGACGCCGTGCTGGTCCGCATCCTCGTCGCGCCGTTCGGCCTGCTCGTCGCTCACCCGGCCAGGCTAGCGGGGCGGCCCCAGGTTTCGGCTCACCGAAAACACGCCTAGAATTTCGGCATGCCGAAAACGGCTCCCGACATCGTCACCACCCCGCCCGCGCCGACGCGGCGCGTCGCGTGGCTGATCGGGCCCGCCCTCGTCGCGGGGGTCGCGTACCTCGACCCGGGCAACGTCGCGAGCAACATGACCGCGGGGGCGCAGTTCGGCTACCTGCTCGTATGGGTGGTCGTGCTCGCGAACCTCATCGCGTGGCTCGTGCAGTACCTGTCCGCGAAGCTCGGGCTCGTCACCGGAGAGAGCCTGCCGCAGGCGCTGGGGCGCCGCATCCGTCATCCGTGGGCTCGTCGCGCCTACTGGCTGCAGGCCGAGATCGTCGCGATGGCGACCGACATCGCCGAGGTGATCGGCGGGGCGGTCGCGCTGAACCTGCTCTTCGGCATCCCCGTGCTCGCGGGCGGCGCCATCACCGGAGTCGTGTCGATGGGCCTGCTGCTCGTGCAGTCGCGGCGCGGCGCGCGCGCTTTCGAGTTCGTCGTCATCGGGCTAGTCGCGATCATCTCGTTCGGATTCGCATACGGGGTCTTCGTCGCGCCGCCCGACGCGGGCTCCGTCGTCGCCGGGCTCGTCCCGCGGTTCGAGGGGCCTGACTCGGTACTGCTGGCCGCATCCATCCTGGGTGCGACGATCATGCCGCACGCGATCTACGCGCACTCCGCGCTCGCGCGCGACCGGTTCGCGGGCACGACGATCACGCCGGGCCGGCTCCTGAAGGCGACGCGATGGGATGTCACGATCGCCATGGTGATCGCGGGGACGGTGAACCTCTGCATCCTGCTGCTGGCCGCGGCGAATCTCGCGGGCGTGCCCGGCACCGAGACGCTCGAGGGCGCGTACGCGGCCCTCCGCGACGGACTCGGCCCGGCTGTGGCGACGATCTTCGCCGTGGGTCTGCTCGCGAGCGGCCTCGCGAGCACGTCGGTCGGCGCGTACGCGGGAGCGGAGATCATGCACGGCCTGCTGCACGTGCGCGTGCCGATGATCGTGCGGCGCATCGTGACGCTCGTCCCGGCGCTGCTCATCCTCGGGCTCGGCGTCGATCCCACCTTCGCGCTCATCCTCAGCCAGGTCGTGCTGTCGTTCGGGATCCCGTTCGCCCTCATCCCGCTCGTCGTCCTCACCGCCCGGCTCGGCCGGTTCCGCAACAGCGCGACGACGTCGCTGCTGGGGGTCATCGCATCCGTCTTCCTCATCGCGCTGAACGCGGTCCTGCTGTGGCTGACCTTCGCGTGACGGGCAGCGGTGATGGCCGGCCGTGACGGGTAGCCTGGGGCGGTGCCCTCGCCCGCGGTCGACGACTATCTGAAGACGATCTACCACCACACCGAGTGGCAGGACGAGCGCATCACCCCGTCGCAGCTGGCCGCCGTGCTGGGGCTCGCGCCGTCGAGTGTCACCGAGATGGTGCAGAAGCTCGCCGCGCAGGGTCTCGTCACGCACCGTCCGTACGGGCCGATCGCGCTCAGCCCCGAGGGCGAACAGCGCGCGGCGGCGATCGTCCGCCGCCACCGGCTCGTCGAGACATGGCTCGTGCGCGAATTCGACTACACGTGGGACGAGGTGCACGACGAGGCGGAGGTCCTCGAGCACGTGCTGAGCGACCGTCTCCTCGAGCGCATCGACGAGCGCCTCGGACACCCTCGTTTCGACCCGCACGGCGACGCGATCCCGGATGCCGCCGGCCACGTGCACCGCGAGCCGTTCGTGCTGCTCGCCGACGCCGGAGTCGGGCACGAGGGACGGGTGCTGCGCGTGAGCGACCGGGATGCCGAGCTCCTTCGCGAGCTCGACCGGCTCGGGCTGACGGTCGGCCGCACCGTCCGCGTGGACGGCGACGGGATGCTCCTCGACGGCGTCGAGGTCGTGCTCCCCACGGGGGCCGCCGATGCCGTGTGGCTCACCGCCTGACGCGGGAGCGACTCAGCCCTTGGCGATGCGGCGGGCGCGCTCGAACGGCCAGCGCACGCGTGTCGCCTGCTCGCAGTAGTCCCACAGCCGGGCGCCGAGCTCTGGGCTGCGCGTGAGCTTCGACGGGGTCGCCTTGCGCGGCGCGCCCTTCACGACGGATGCGGGACCCCAGAACTCGCCGCCCTGCACGTCCGGGTCGACGAGCGCCCGCACGAGCGGCCACGCGCCGTGCTCCTTGGACTGCGCCATCCACGCCTGCAGGTTGTCGGCGAAGCGGCCGCCGAGCGAGGGCTCGTTCACTCCCCGAATACCCGGGGTGCGGCCGCTCAGCGAGTAGCCGGGGTGCGCGACGACGCTGCGGATCGGAAGCCCGGCGAGCCGCAGCCGGCGGTCGGCCTCGAGGCCGAGGGCCGTCGTCTCCACCTTCGACTGGACGTACGCGCGCCAGGGCGTGTACTCGTCGACGAGCTCGGGGTCCACGGGGTCGTAGGGCGAGATCGACGTCGCCATGCTCCCGACCCACACCATCCGGCCGCGGGTCGCCGCAAGTCCGGCCAGCAGCTCGCCGCACAGGGCGTAATGCCCGAGCGCGTTCGTCGCGAAGACCACTTCATGTCCGTCGACGGTGAGCTCGCGGCGCTTCGGCGGATGCACGACCCCGGCGTTCAGGAGGACGCCGTCGATGCGGCCGCCGGTGCGGGCCGTCGCCGCAGCGGCGCGCACGGACCCGAGGTTGCTCGTGTCCAGCAGCAGCGTCTCGACGGAGCCGAGGGGATGCACGTGCGACGTGCCCGGCGCGGGCATCGGGGCCGAGGCATCCATCCGCACGCGGCGCTCCACGGCCGCACGGGCGGAGGCGAGACGATTGGGGTTGCGACCGGTCATGACCACCCGCGCGCCGGCACGGACCAGCTGCTCGCACGCGAAGTACCCGAGGCCCCGGTTCCCTCCCGTCACGAGATAGCGGTGCCCCGCGAGGTCGGGCAGACGCGCCGGATCCCACTCGTCATCGTGTCGGGTCACCCCCCTCACGATAGCCGTGCGGGCGGGTCGCCACGCCGTCGATAGGCTTGCCGCATGCGCACTCGTGACCACATCGAATGCTGGCTCACCGACATGGACGGCGTCCTCGTGCACGAGAACGACGCCCTTCCGGGCGCGGCCGAACTGCTCGCGCAGTGGCACGAGAACGAGACGCCCTATCTCGTCCTCACGAACAACTCGATCTTCACCGCGCGCGACCTCTCCGCGCGCCTGCGCGCGTCGGGTCTGAACGTGCCGGAAGACCGCATCTGGACGTCCGCGCTCGCGACGGCGGAGTTCCTGCGATCGCAGCTGCCCGGCGGCTCCGCGTTCGTCATCGGGGAGGCCGGCATCCTCACCGCCCTGCACGAGGCGGGCTTCATCATGACCGAGACCGACCCCGACTTCGTGGTCGTCGGCGAGACCCGCAACTACTCGTTCGAGGCGATCACGAAGGCGATCCGCCTGATCGAGAAGGGCGCGCGGTTCATCGTCACGAACCCGGATGCCACGGGCCCGAGCGCCGACGGTCCCTTGCCCGCCACGGGTGCGATCGCCGCGCTCATCACGAAGGCGACGGGCAAGGATCCGTACGTCGTCGGCAAGCCGAACCCCATGATGTTCCGCTCGGCGCTCAACAAGATCGGCGCCCACTCGGAGAACACGGCGATGATCGGCGACCGCATGGACACGGACATCGTCGCGGGCATCGAGGCCGGCCTGCACACCGTGCTCGTCCTCACCGGAATCAGCGACAAGGCCGAGATCGAGAAGTATCCCTTCCGGCCCGACGAGATCGTCGAATCCGTCGCCGCGCTCGTGGAATGACCCATGGGTGCGCTCGACGACGGCGAGAGGGTGGAGGCGGCGGATGCCGCGACCTGGCGCGCGTGGCTCGCAGCCAATCATGAGACCGCCAAGGGCGCCTGGCTCGTCCGCGCGCGGCCGGGCTCCGGGCTCGAGCTGATCGAGTACGAGGACTCCATCCTGCAGGCGCTGTGCTTCGGCTGGATCGACGGGCCCGTGCGCACGTTCGACGAGGAGCGCGGAGGGCTGTGGTTCGCGCCGCGGCGCGCGTCGAGCGGTTGGGCGGCGACGAACAAGGTGCGCGTCGCGCAGCTGGAGGCGGCCGGGATGCTGGCGCCCGCCGGCATCCGCGCCATCGAGGTCGCGAAGGCGAACGGCTCGTGGACGGTGCTCGACAATGCCGAGGCGCTGCGCGAACCCGAGGACCTCGCGGCGGCACTCGACGGCGTGCCGGCGGCACGTGCGGCGTGGGACGGGTTCCCCCCTTCGAGCCGCAAGGCCGGAATCACGAGCGTCGACACGGCGAAGAGGCCGGAGACCCGCGCGGCCCGCATCGCGAAGATCGTGGCGGATGCCGCGGAGGGCCGCCGGCCCTGAGGGGTCAACGCGCGACCGCGGCCTCCGCATCCACCCGGCCGAGCTTGTCGGGGTTGGCGATCGAGTAGATCTGCGTCACACGCCCGTCCTCCACGGTCAGGCTCACGACGCCGACGAGCAGGCCGTCGAGCTCCATCCGGATGCCGGGCTGACCGTTGACCCACATCGGCGATGCGACGAACGTGCCCGGCGTCTTCTCCATGCCGCTGATGAGGTACCGCGCGAGACGCAGAGCGCCGACGACGGGATGCCGCGCCGCGCCGCGGACCTTGCCGCCGCCGTCCGCGACCGAGACGACGTCGGGCGCGAGGACGTCCATGAGCCCCTGCAGGTCGCCGCTGTTGAGCGCGGCGACGAGGCGATCGACGACCTCTTCATGTTCCGACGGCGCGACCTCGACGCGCGGCCGGCGGGCCGCGACGTGCTCCTTGGCGCGGTGCGAGATCTGCCGGACGGCCGCCGGCGTCTTGCCGACGGCATCCGCGATCTCGTCGTAGGGCACGTCGAACACCTCGCGCAGCACGAACACCGCGCGCTCGGATGGTCCGAGCGTCTCGAGCACCGTCAGCATCGCGATCGACAGGCTCTCCGCGAGCTCCACGTCGTCCGCCACGTCAGGACTCGTCAGGAGCGGCTCGGGGAGCCACTCGCCGACATAGTCCTCACGTCGCCGCGCCATCGTGCGGAGCTGATTGAGCGACTGCCGCGTCACGATGCGCACCAGGTACGCGCGCGGCTCGCGCACCTCGCTCTGATCGACGGCCGCCCACCGCAGCCACGACTCCTGCAGCACGTCCTCGGCGTCCTCGGCCGAGCCGAGGATCTCGTAGGCGACCGTGAACAGCAGATTCCGGTGCTCGACGAACGGGTCGCCGACCCGCGGCATGCTCATGCGCGGGAGCCTACGCCGCGGGACTGACAGCCGTGAGAGCCGTCGGGCGCGCGGCGAGCGGAGGCAGGCCGCACGAATCCGCGAACTGCTCCGAGTGGATGCCGAGGGCCACGTTCATACGCGCGCTCATGTTCATGAACGCGACGCGGGCCGCGAGCTCGACGAGTCCCGCCGGGCCCAGGTCTGCGAGCAGCGCGTCCGAGAGGTCGTCGGTGACGGCGGGCGGGGTCTGGCTGGCTGCCTCCGCGTACTCCATCACCCGGCGCTCGAGCGGCGAGAACACCGTCGAATCGCGCCAGCGCGGCACTTCGCGGATCTTCGCGTCGTCGAGCCCGTGGTTGTGGGCCGCGAAGTAGTTGAAGTCCAGGCAGAAGCTGCAGCCGATCGTCGCGGCCGACGCCATCGCGGCGTAGGACGCGAGGTTCGGGTCGAGCTCGTGCCAGCCCTCGACTTTGCGGCCGATGGACATCGAGTCCTTCATGACGGCGGGATGCTGCCACAGCACGCCGATCGAGTCGGGCACGCGGCCGATCATCCTCTTCGCGCCGAACTTGACGAGGGCGCCGTAGACGCCGGTGACCTCCGCCGTGGGGATGCGGGTCTGGGTGGTCATGTCTTCCTCCGTGTCGTGAATCGTTCCTTCGACATGGAGACACCGGCCGGCGCCGGCGTGTGACACCTACTGCGGGGCGAGGCCCAGATCGTCGAGGTCGATCGCGGCGAGCCACTGGAGACCCTCGGCCTCGACGGCGGCCTGGGCGCCCGTCTTGCGGTCGACGATGACGGCGACGGCGACCGGCTCGGCGCCCTCGCGGCGGAGGGCTTCCACGGCCTTGAGCGCGGACTGGCCGGTGGTCGAGGTGTCCTCGACCACGACGACGCGCTTGCCGACGATATCCGCGCCCTCGACCTGGCGGCCTCGACCGTGGTCCTTGGGCTCCTTGCGCACGACGAAGGCATCGAGCGGCGCGTCCGTGCGCGCCGATTCGTGCATGACGGCGTTCGCGATCGGGTCTGCGCCGAGCGTCAGGCCGCCGACCGCCACGATCCCGTCGACGTCGCGGATGAGGTCGAGCATGATGCGCCCGATCCCAGGAGCCGCGCGGTGGTCGAGCGTCAGGCGGCGCATGTCGACGTAGTAGGTGGCCTTCTTGCCGCTCGAGAGCGTGAAATCGCCGTGGAAGACGGCCTCGTCGGTGATGAGCCCGATGAGGGCCTGGCGGTCGGCTTCGATCTCGGGCGTGCTCGCGGCGGTCATGCCTACGAGTCTACGAGGCGACCTTCGTTCCTCCTGGCGGCTAAATGCAGAATCCGCACACGACACACATGGGTAAGAACGGCAGAACTTTCCGCCTGAGATGCAGTCATCTCTGGCCCGGGCGTCGGAGGCTCCCCTACAGTCGGGTCCAAGGGGAGCGCGCGGATGCGAGCCCGATTCGTCGAAGCCGACGAGTCCTTCCGTAATGTGAAACTTGTATTCCACATAACGGCAAACCGCGCGCATATACTCATCTCACTCATCCACCCCCCGAGCAAGGGAGGCACCTATGCGCATCGGCATCGTCACGGAGCGCGCGGGCGAGACCCGCGTGTCCGCGACACCCGACACCGTCGCGAAGATCCGCGGCCTGGGCTACGACGTCGTCGTGGAACAGGGCGCGGGCGACGCATCCTCATTCCCCGACACCGCCTACGAGACGGCCGGTGCCGCGCTCGTCGACGGTGCGACCGCGTGGTCTGCGGACGTCGTCCTCAAGGTCGACGCCCCGACGCCCACCGAGATCGCACGTCTGAAGGACGGCGCGACCGTCATCGGGCTCCTGAGCCCGGCGCTCAAGCCCGAGCTTCTCGAGGCGCTCGCGACCCGCGACCTGACGGCGCTGGCGATGGATGCGGTCCCCCGCATCTCGCGCGCGCAGTCGATGGACGTGCTCTCGTCGATGGCGAACATCGCCGGCTACCGCGCGGTCGTCGAGGCGGCGCACGAGTTCGGCCGCTTCTTCACCGGTCAGGTGACGGCCGCCGGCAAGGTGCCGCCGGCGAAGGTGCTGGTCGCGGGTGCCGGTGTCGCGGGGCTCGCGGCCATCGGCGCGGCATCCAGCCTCGGCGCCGTCGTGCGGGCGACCGATCCTCGCCCCGAGGTCGCCGATCAGGTGAAGTCGATCGGCGGCGAGTACCTCCCGGTCGACGTCGCGGTCGAGCAGTCGACCGACGGCTACGCGAAGGCGACGAGCGAGGCGTACGACAAGCGCGCCGCGGAGATCTACTCCGAACAGGCCGCCGACGTCGACATCATCATCACGACCGCGCTGATCCCGGGCCGCGCAGCTCCCCGCCTCATCACGGCGGAGGATGTCGCGTCGATGAAGCCGGGATCGGTCATCGTCGACATGGCCGCCGCCCAGGGCGGCAATGTCGCGGGCTCGGTCGCCGGCGCGCGCACGGTCACCGACAACGGCGTCATCATCCTCGGCTACACGGATCTCGCCGGACGCCTGCCCGCGCAGGCGTCGCAGCTGTACGGCACGAACCTCCTCAACCTGATCAAGCTCCTCACCCCCGGCAAGGACGGCGAGCTCACGATCGACTTCGACGACGTCGTGCAGCGCGCGGTCACGGTCGTGCAGCACGGCGCCGTGACGTGGCCGCCGCCGCCCGTGCAGGTCTCGGCCGCGCCCGCAGCCAAGGCTGTCGCGGTCGTGGACCCGCCGGAGCCCAAGAAGCCCATGTCCGCGGGTGCGAAGACGGGGCTCGTCGCCCTCGGCATCGCGGCCCTGTTCGCGGTGTGCGCCTTCGCGCCACCGCCCCTGCCGCAGCACTTCCTGGTGCTGACACTCGCGGTCGTGGTCGGGTTCTACGTCATCGGGCACGTCGCGCACGCGCTGCACACGCCGCTGATGAGCGTGACGAACGCGATCTCGGGCATCATCGTCGTCGGGGCCATGCTGCAGATCGTCGCACCGTCGCCGATCGTGCAGATCCTCGCCGCCGTCGCCGTCCTGCTGGCATCCATCAACGTCTTCGGCGGTTTCTCCGTCACGCGCCGGATGCTCGCCATGTTCTCGAAGGCTGGTGACCGATGACCGTCGTCCCCATCTCCGCCGGCGCCTCCATCGCCGGGTCCGTGGCCACCGCGGCCTACATCGTCGCGGCGCTGCTGTTCATCATGAGCCTCGCGGGGCTCAGCAAGCACGAGACCGCCCGCCGCGGCGTCGTCTACGGCATCGTCGGCATGACGATCGCGCTCCTCGCGACCGTCGGCGTCATCGTCGCTGGAGCCTGGGGGCAGCCGCAGGCGACCCTCGGCCTGAGCCTGCTCGTGGTGGCCGTCGTCATCGGCGCGATCATCGGCCTGTGGCGCGCCCGCGTCGTCGAGATGACCGGGATGCCGCAGCTGATCGCACTCTTCCACAGCTTCGTCGGCGCCGCCGCCGTGCTCGTGGGCTGGAACGGCGCGCTGTACACCGAGGGCATCCCCGCGAACCTCGAGGGGATCCACCACGCCGAGGTGTTCATCGGCGTGTTCATCGGCGCCGTGACCCTCACCGGTTCGATCGTCGCCTTCCTGAAGCTGTCGGCGCGCATGTCGTCGAAGCCGCTGATGCTGCCCGGCAAGAACTTCCTGAACCTCGGCTCACTCGTCGTCTTCGTGGCTCTCACGGTCTGGTACGTCATCACGCCGGAGCTGTGGCTGCTCATCGTCGTGACCGTCCTCGCGCTCGCGCTCGGCTGGCACCTCGTCGCCTCGATCGGCGGCGGCGACATGCCCGTCGTCATCTCGATGCTCAACAGCTACTCGGGTTGGGCCGCGGCCGCCGCGGGCTTCCTGCTCAACAACGACTTGCTCATCGTCACGGGCGCGCTCGTCGGCTCGTCCGGTGCGTACCTGTCGTACATCATGTGCAAGGCGATGAACCGCTCGTTCATCTCCGTCATCGCGGGCGGCTTCGGCATCGAAGCGCCCAAGGGCGGCGACGAGGAGGAGCACGGCGAGCACCGCGAGATCGACGCCGCCGGCGCCGCGTCGATGCTGTCCGGCGCGACCTCTGTCGTCATCACGCCCGGCTACGGCATGGCCGTCGCACAGGCGCAGTACCCGGTCGCGGAGCTCGCGAAGCAGCTGCGGGATCGCGGCGTCGAGGTCCGCTTCGGCATCCACCCGGTAGCCGGGCGCCTCCCCGGGCACATGAACGTGCTGCTCGCCGAGGCGAAGGTGCCGTACGACATCGTGCTCGAGATGGACGAGATCAACGACGACCTGGCGTCGACGTCGGTCGTGCTCGTCATCGGCGCGAACGACACCGTCAACCCCGCCGCCGCGGAGGACCCGGGCTCGCCCATCGCGGGCATGCCGGTCCTGCGCGCATGGGAGGCGGAGAACGTCATCGTGTTCAAGCGGTCGATGGCCGCCGGCTACGCCGGCGTCGCGAACCCGCTGTTCTACCGCGACAACGCGCAGATGCTGTTCGGCGACGCCAAGGAGCGCGTGGAGGACATCCTCAAGGCGCTCTGACCCGCACCATCGAAGCGAGCCCGCATCCGATCATCCGGATGCGGGCTCGCTTCATGTCGGGAGAGCATCAGAGGGCGAGATGGAGACGCAGGGCGTCGTCGATCGCTCCGAGCAACTCGGCAGGGACCCATCCGACGATCCCCCCGATCCGCGAGACGGACAGCGCGCGCACCTGCTCCGCCTGAGCCTTCGAGTCCTGCGGAAGCCCGGTCTGCCCCACCGGGAGGAGCACCTGGAACGGAAAGACGCGGGCCGTGTTCGAGGTCAACGGAACGACGGTGACGACACCATCCGCACGCAGCGCCGCCGCGTTCGCCGTGTTGTTGCTCACGATGACGACAGGCCGGGTCTTCGCGGCCACAGCTCCGACGACCGGATCGAGGGATGCGACGACGATCTGCCCGCGGCGCAGATACGGGATGACCTCGTTCATGCGATGCCGTCAAGGCTGGTCGGGGCCCAGGCCTCCGCTTCACCCGACTCATTCCATTCGCCGTATGCCTCGGCGTAGGCATCTGCGAGCCTGCTCTCACGCAGCAGGCGCACGGCAGCCTGGACTGCGGCCGAACGGCTCGGGAAGTGACCATCCGCTGTCTCAGCGTCGAGGAAAGCCACATCATGCTCGTCGAGGCTCAGACTGACCTTCGTGAACGACATGCTTTGATCCTACTCCGGTAGGAAGAGAAGTAGGATGTCGGCGGGCCCGAATAGGCTGGATGTCATGCGCCTGGCCACCTGGAACGTCAACTCGATCCGCGCCCGTGTCGAGAGGACGGTGGCCTTCGCGGTGCGCGAGCACATCGACGTGCTGGCCATGCAGGAGATCAAGTGCAAGCCCGAGCAGTTCCCTTTCGCGGAGTTCGAAGAGGCGGGCTATCACGTGCAGGCGCACGGCCTGAACCAGTGGAACGGCGTCGCGATCGCGAGCCGTGAGCCGATCACCGACGTCGAGCTCGCCTTCCCCGGCATGCCCGGCTTCGCGAAGGGCCACGAGGGTCCCGATCAGCCGCAGGAGGCCCGCGCGATGGGCGCCACGATCGGGGGCGTGAAGGTGTGGAGCCTGTACGTGCCGAACGGCCGCTCGCTCGACGACCCGCACTACATGTACAAGCTCGACTGGCTCTCCGCGCTGGCCGACTACACGCGCGCGACGCTCGAGCAGAACCCCGACCTGCCGATGGCGCTCGTCGGCGACTACAACATCGCGCCGACCGATGCCGACAACGGCGACCCCACGGTCGTCGTCGGGGCATCCACCCACGTCTCACCGCCGGAGCGCGAGGCGTTCGCCGCGCTGCTCTCCGCCGGCCTCTCCGACACCGTGCGCCCGATCATCCCGACCGGCTACACCTACTGGGACTACAAGCAGCTGCGCTTCCCGCGCAACGAGGGCATGCGCATCGACTTCATCCTCGGCTCGCACGCGCTCGCCGACGCGGTGAAGGGCGCCACCATCCACCGCGACGAGCGCAAGGGCGAGATCCCGAGCGACCACGTCCCGGTCGTCGTCGACCTCGACCTCACCGGCCCGGACGACGACGACCGTCCGATGGTGTTCTGACTCAGGTCATGTCGCCGGTCGTCGGCCGACCGTTCGGCGCATAGCGCAGGTCGACGGCCCCGCTCGGGCCCGCGAGCGGCTGGCCCACCAGGCGCAGCGCCACGGCCTCGGACCCCTCAGGGAAGACCTTCTTCCCCTGCCCGAGCACGATCGGGTACGTCCACAGCACGAGCTCGTCGTACAGCTCCCCCGCGATCAGCGTGTGCGCGAAGTCGACGCTGCCGATGACGTGGATGTCATCGTGCCGCTTCCGCAGAGCCGCGACCTCGGCCGCGATGTCGGTGCCGAGAAGGGTCGACCCCTCCCACTCGAGCGCGGGCGTGCCGCGGGATGCCACGTACTTCGGCACCGCGTTGAACTTCCGCCCGATCGACCCTTCCGGGCCGTCGGTGTGCTGCGGCCAGTACCCCGCGAAGATGTCGTAGGTGCGGCGGCCGAGCACGAGCGCATCGAGCCGTTCGATGCCGCTCATGATGCGCTCGCCGATCACGGGGTCGGCGAAGGGCGCCTGCCATCCGCCCCACGGGAATCCGTCCGACGGATCCTCCTCCGGCCCGCCGGGAGCCTGCGCGACGCCGTCGAGCGTCGTGAAGAGGTCGATCGTGATGCGACCGGTCATTGTCGTTCCTCCTTCAGGTGCCCACAGCTGTGGGCGTACGAATCGAGAACACCGCGGCGAAGCGCTCGAGGAGCGTCGCGTCGCCGGAGACGACGGTGAGGATGCCGGCATCCATCGCCTCGCCCACATCCATCGTGCCTCCGATGACGTGACGGATGCCAGGGTCCGCGGTGAAGACGAGGTCGGGGTCGCCCTCTGGGAGCGCTCCGCCGACCGGAGGCGCCGGCGGGGCGAGCTGGGCGGTGCGCAGGGCGCCTGCATCGACCTGCACGCGCAGCGCGACCGGCCCGATGCGCACCTCGACGTCGAGCGGCTCGAGACCCGCGGCGACCTCCGGCTGAAAGGCGGTGCGCAGCGCCATCGTGAACGAGTCGGCAGTGACGACGTCGCCCTCGCCGGGCTCCCCCATCCGCTGGAAGCCCCAGCGCCCGAGCGCGAGCACGATCGGCTCGAGCTCGCGACCGTAGTCGGTGAGCTCGTATACGAGACCGCAGTTGTGCAGCGGGACGCGGCGCACGACGCCGCCCTCCTGCAGCTCTTTCAGGCGAGCGGTGAGGATGTTGGTCGGGATGCGGGGCAGCCCCTGCCTGAGGTCCGTGAAGCGCCGCGGGCCGACGAGCAGATCGCGGATGATG
The DNA here is from genome assembly GCF_030315975.1 of Microbacterium candidum. Lineage (GTDB taxonomy): Bacteria > Actinomycetota > Actinomycetes > Actinomycetales > Microbacteriaceae > Microbacterium > Microbacterium candidum. Next base: position 562,655 of record NZ_JASXSZ010000002.1, read on the forward strand.
AGCAGCGCCCACCGCTCCGCGATCAGCTCGACGGCCGTCGTGACCCCGCAGTACTGCCCGTAACTGCGGGCGGCCACTACGCGAGCGCCTCCGCGCGGTCGGTCGCGGCCTCGGCGGGCACGGCGTAGAGGAACCCGAGCGAGTTGCCGTCCGGGTCGTCGAGGTCACGCGAGTACATGAACCCGTAGTCCTGCGCCGGGCGCGGCTCGGCGCCGCCCGCCGCCACGCCGGCGGCGACGACAGCATCGACGTCCTCCCGCGAGGGGCGGCTGAACGCGACCGAGGTCTGCAGCGTCACGTTCGGGTCGGCGATCGGCTTGTCCGTGAACGTCGCGAAGAACTCGCGCTTGATCAGCATCAGGAAGATGTTGTCGTCCCACGCGATGCAGATGCCGTTGTCATCGCTGAGCTCGGGACGGAACGTCGTGCCGAGCGCCAGATAGAACTCCTTCGCGCGGTCGAGGTCATCGGACGGCAGGTTGACGTAGACGTCGGTGGACATGAGAACCCCTTTCGGTCGATCAGGCAACACTTGCAAATAACAACAATGGTTGTCAATAGCAAGTAACGAATCCGTCCCGCGGCGGAGGCGCCCGCCATCCCGATTCCCTACCGTGGAGGGATGAGCACCGTCCAGCGCAATGACATCGCGCTCGCCGTCGCCGTGTGCGTCGGAGCGCTGATCAGCGTCGGTCTGTCGACCGTCGCGGGCGTCTACGGCGCCGAGCAGGCGCCGCTCCCCCTCGCCATCGCCTACTGCTTCGTGCTGTCCGCCCCCTTGGCGCTCCGACGCCGCTATCCCGCGACGGTCGCGGTGATCGTCTGCACCGCGTACTTCATCGCCGTGACGATGCGCATCCCCGAGGTCTACGCCGGCAACATCGCCATGTTCATCGCCATCTACACGGTCGGCGCATGGTCGACGGATCGGCGGCGCGCGTTCATCGTGCGGATCGCGATCATCCTGGGGATGTTCGTGTGGCTTCTCGTCGTCACGTTCCAGGCGGCCGCGCATCCGTCGCCGCACGGCCCCTCGCATGCGGGCGCCTTCTCGCCGTTCGTCGCCACGATGCTGCTGAACCTCCTGTTCAACGCGCTCTTCTTCGGCGGGGCGTACTGGTTCGGCGAGCGTGCGTACGCGTCGATCCAGCAGCGGCGCGCGCTCGAGGAGCGCACCGCGGAGCTGGAGCGCGAACGCGAGCGCAGCGCCGAGCAGGCGGTCGCCCTCGACCGGATGCGGATCGCCCGAGAGCTGCACGACATCGTCGCCCACCACGTCTCGCTGATGGGCGTGCAGGCGGGCGCCGCCCGCGCGGTCATGGACTCGGATCCGGATGCGGCACGCGCGACGCTCACGGCCGTCGAGACCTCCGCGCGCACGGCGCTCGACGAACTGCGCCGCCTGCTGCAGACGCTGCGCACGAGCGACGGCGACGATGCGGATGCCTCGACGGTGGGCCTCTCCGGCATCCCCGCGCTCGTGGAAGCGGCGACCGCGGCTGGACTTCCGACCGTCATGCAGATCGCCGGCGAGCCGATCCCCGTGCGGGCGACCGCGCAGCTGACGCTGTACCGCGTCGCCCAGGAGGCGCTCACGAACGCCCGACGGCACGGGGGCTCGGGCGCCACCGCCGACCTGCGCCTGCGCTACGGCGCCGACTGGGCGGAGATCGAGGTCGCCAACACCGGGCGGCAGGTCGCCGTGGTCGAGGCAGGTCTCGGGCTGCAGGGGATGCGGGAGCGCACCGCGGCCGCCGGCGGCACGATCGAGTTCGGGCCGCGCCCGGGCGGGGGCTTCCTCGTCCGCGTCCGGGTTCCGGCCGGCGCCGGTGTGGCCGCGGTGTCGGCGGCTGCCGGTGGACGCGTCGACGGCGCCGAGGTCGCGCATGCCTGACCCGATCCGCGTCCTCCTCGTCGACGACCACGCCATGATGCGCGCCGGATTCCGGCTGATCCTCGAGGCGCAGCCCGACATCGTCGTCGTGGGCGAGGCGTCCACCGGCGCCGAGGGGGTGGCCGCCGCATCCCGGCTCCGCCCCGACGTCATCTGCATGGACGTCCAGATGCCCGACATGGACGGGATCGCCGCGACCCGGCTCATCGTCGCCGACCGCGCCGTCGAGGCCGGCGTCGTGATCGTGACGACGTTCGACCGCGACGACTATCTGTTCGCCGCCCTCGCCGCCGGTGCCAGCGGATTCCTCCTCAAGAATGCGGGGCCGGAGGCCCTCGTCGACGCGGTGCGGGTCGTCGCAGGCGGCGACGCGCTCCTCGCGCCGGAGGTCACCCGCCGCGTGATCGACCGGTTCGCAGGTGCGGACGGGGGCTCCGGCGCGGATGCGGATGGCCCGGCCCCCGCATCCCCGCTCTCCGTCGGGCTGACCGACCGCGAGGCGGAGGTCCTCCGTCTCATGGCGGAGGCGCTCAGCAACGCGGAGATCGCGCAGCAGCTCTACATCGGCGAGGCGACCGTGAAGACGCACGTGTCGAACGTGCTGCAGAAGCTCGGCGCGCGCGACCGCGTGCAGGCGATCGTCCTCGCCTATCGCCGCGGCCTCGCGTAGGACGAGTCCGTCGGCCGCTGCCGGGGTCGGCCACGATCAGACGACGTCGCGGAACGCCCCCCGCGGGTTCGGACGGTCGCACCGGAACGACTGCGCACCGCGGCGCCCGTGATAGTGCAGCTCACGTCCGCCGACGCGGAGCACGATCCGGTAGCCCTCGACCAGGGCCTGCGTGTACATGAGTCCCGGCCTCGGGCACCCCAGGCTGCCGTCGCGCCACGTGACGTCGTCGTACGACACGACGACCACGTCTTCGATATCGACGCCCGAGAACTGCGCCGCGTCGGCGCGTGCGAGCTCCAGGCACTCCTCGCGGTCCATCGCCGCCTCCTCGTCGCCTGCCGGCATCGCGGCGGCCCTCAGCCCCCGCAAGGGAATCGTCCCCCGCGAGCACGAGGCGCGCAATCCGCCTCCCGGGGGAGGCGCGCCGCATCCCCCGGCCGTAACGTCGGAGTCATGCTCGAACTGCACGGGATCACCAAGTCCTACACGGACCGGAAGGCGCTCGACGACGTCGGGTTCGACGTGCGCCCGGGCCGGCTCACCGGGTTCGTCGGCGGAAACGGCGCCGGCAAGACCACGACGATGCGCATCGCGCTCGGGGTCCTCGAGGCCGACGCCGGCGAGGTCATCCTCGACGGCGCGCCCGTCACGGCGGAGGACCGTCGGCGCTTCGGGTACATGCCCGAGGAGCGCGGCCTGTACCCGAAGATGAAGATCGGCGAGCACATCGCCTACCTCGCGCGCCTGCACGGCTACTCGAAGACGGATGCGGCGACTGCCGCATCCTCCCTCCTCGATCGGCTCGGCCTCGGCGAGCGACTCGAGGACCGTGTCGAGACCCTGTCGCTCGGCAACCAGCAGCGCGCGCAGATCGCGGCCGCGCTCGTCCACGAGCCGGAGGTGCTGATCCTCGACGAGCCGTTCTCCGGGCTCGATCCGCTCGCCGTCGACGTCGTCGCCGGCGTCCTCCAGGAGCGGGCCGCCCAGGGCGCCGCCGTCCTCTTCTCGTCGCACCAGCTCGACGTCGTCGAGCGTCTGTGCGACGACCTCGTCATCATCGCGGGCGGCACGATCCGCGCGGCCGGCTCGCGCGAGCAGCTGCGCGCCCAGCACGCGAAGCGGCGGTTCGAACTCGTCACGACAGGAGACGCCGGCTGGGTGCGGGACGAGCCGGGGATCGACGTCCTCGATCTCGTCGGCGGCACGGTCCTCTTCGACGCCGCATCCGACGCCGATGCGCAGCACGTCCTCGAGACGGCCATCGCACGCGGACACGTCACGAGCTTCGCCCCGAGGCATCCCACTCTCGCCGAGATCTTCAAGGAGGTCATCCAGTGAGCACCACCGTCGCCACCGCCACCACCACCCCGCGCAGCACCGGCCCCAGCACCGCCGAGAGCATCTGGCTCGTCGCGGAGCGCGAGATCGCGTCGAAGCTGCGCAGCAAGGTGTTCCTCGTCTCGACCGGCATCCTGTTCGCGATCGCGCTCGTCGCGGTCGTGTGGGGCAGCATCGCCGCACAGACCCGCACCGACACCCCCGTCGCCGTCACCAGCCAGACGGCGAGCGTCGTCGACGGGCTGACCGGCATCAAGGCGACCGAGGCGCCGAGCACGGCCGCGGCCGTCGCCATGGTCAAGAAGGGCAGCGTGGATGCCGCGATCGTGCCGGCCGCGAACGGCGGCGCCTTCGACTACCAGATCGTCGCGAAGGACTCCGCGCCGGGCGCCCTCGTCTCGCAGCTCAGCCAGTCGCCGGAGGTGAAGCTCTTGGAGGGCTCGACGACCGACAACATCCTGCGCTACTTCGTCGCGCTCGGGTTCGGTCTGGTGTTCCTCATGGCCGCGTCGACGTTCGGCGGCACGATCGCGCAGAGCGTCGTGGAGGAGAAGCAGACGCGCGTCGTGGAGATCCTCATCTCCGCGATCCCCGTCCGCACGCTCCTCGCAGGCAAGGTCATCGGGAACACGATCCTCGCGATGTCGCAGATCGTCGTCTTCGCCGCCATCGCGATCGTCGGCCTGTCCATCACCGGGCAGGGGGAGCTCCTCGCCGGCCTCGGCGGTCCCGTCGTGTGGTTCGCGATCTTCTTCCTGTTCGGCTTCGTGCTGCTGGCATCCCTCTTCTCCGCCGGCGGCGCCATGGTCTCGCGACAGGAGGATGTCGGGTCGACGACCGCGCCCCTGACGATCCTCGTCGTGCTGCCGTACATGCTGGTGCTGCTCTTCAACGACAACCCGCTCGTCCTCGGCATCATGTCGTACGTGCCGTTCTCCGCCCCGGTCGCGATGCCCCTGCGGCTGTACCTCGGGGAGGCGGCGTGGTGGGAGCCGCTCCTCTCGCTCGTCATCCTCATCGCCACGTGCCTCGGCGCGATCCTCATCGCCGCGCGCATCTACCGGAACTCGATCCTCCGCATGGGCGGCCGGGTCAAGCTCTCGGAGGCCCTCGCCGGCTGACGAGACGGGGGGAGGATGCGGCGGCATCGGCTATCGGCCGGGCCGCCGCATCCGTCTGCGGTACTACCATCCACACGTGGGCAGGCGGATGGCGGTCATCGGCGGCGGCATCGGCGGAGTCGCGGCCGCGTACTTCTGCGATGACGCGTTCTCGGTGGATCTCTTCGAGGCGGAGACCGTGCTCGGCGGCAACGCTGCCACCGTCGTCGTCGACGGTGTGGCGGTCGACCTGGGTGCGGAGACCTTCCACCCCGCGACGCATCCCCGGTATTGGGCGCTGCTCCACGAGATCGGGGCGGACGACACGATCGTCGAGATCCCCGGATCGCTGTCCATCTTCGACGCGGTGACGCGGCGGCCGCGGTTCGTGTCGACACATCCGCTGCGGACCCCGGGCTCTGCACTGGGCTTCCTGCGGTTCACGCGGGCCGCGCGGGGGTTCCTCGCGTCGGATCCGCCGCCGGAGGTCACCCTCGGCGAGTGGTTCGCGCAGCATCCCTTCGGCCGCTTCGAGAGCGAGGTGCTGCTGCCGTGGCTCGCCTCGCTGACGTCCTCGCGCGTCGAGACGCTGAAGATGCAGTCCGCGCACGCGTTCTTCGCGCTGTTCGTGCCGGCATTGCCGTCGAACCCGCTCAGCAAGGCGCGCACGTACGGATCACGCATCGGGCTGGGCGGGATCGTCGCACGGCTCGCGGATCGCTGCGCGAACCTCACGCTGCATCTCGGCACCCGCGTGACTCGTCTCGTGCGCGGGAATGACGGATGGTTCGTCGAGACGACTGCGGGACCGTCGGGGCCGTACGAGCACGTCGTCGTGAATGCGCCGCCGCACACCGCGCTGTCGTTCCTGGCGGATGCGCCCGGGGAGCTCCGGGAGATCCTCAGCCGCTACGAGTACTACCCCGCGCGGCTCGTCATCCACGACGATGCGAGTGTGATGCCCGCGGATCGCCGCGATTGGGGCATGCACGATGCGGCCGTCACTGGTGACACGTGCGAGGCATCCTTCTGGCTCGGCGCGTATCGCGCGGATGCAGCGGGCCGCCCGCTCGAGCTGTTCAAGAGCTGGGCGACGTACCGGGAGATCGACCCGTCGAGGATCCGCGCCGAGCGGACCTTCCACCATCTGCTGCTGACGCCGGAGGCGGTGCGCGCAGCGCGCGAGCTCGCGGAATGGCAGGGCGTCGACGGCCTCCACTTCGTCGGCCATGCGACGGCCCTCACCGACCTGCAGGAGACGGCGCTGCAGTCCGCGATCGCGGTCGCGAAGTCGGTCGCTCCCGGCTCGGAGCGCCTCACCCACCCCTAGATGCCCGTAGGGATGGCGAGAGATCGTCCAGATGGCGAGAGATTTCGGCGGATGCAGGTCGCCTAGCGGGGATCTTCTCGCCAGCCGTACGGGCCGCGGTCACCATGACACGAAGGAGGGGGCGAGCCTTTCGGCTCGCCCCCTCGAGTGACTGGTCCGTGGCAGCGGATCAGACGAATGCGACCGCGGATGCCCAGACCTCGGGCGCGGCGGCGAGACCCTCGCGGGTGACCGTCGCCTCGATGAGGCCGTAGGGACGGTCGGCGGCGAAGAAGACCTCGTTCGGGTTGTCGAGGCCGAACGGCGACAGGTCGACCACGAAGTGGTGGCTGTTCGGCATCGAGAACTTGATCTCGCCGATCTCCGGGTGCGCCTCGAGCACGGCCTTGCCCATGTCGAACAGGGTCGTCTGCAGGGCGGCCGAGTAGCGGCGCGAGAACTCCTCGAGGAGGATGCGCTTCACGTCGTCGTAGACGGCGTTGAAGTCGACGTCGACGACGCCCGGGAGGTAGCGCCACTGCGTCGCGACACTCGTCGCGAGGATGCGGTCGTTGGTCTCCTGGAGGGTGGTGTAGCGGTCCTTCGGGTAGCCCTCGAAGCCCGACGCGGTCGACTTCAGGACCTTGAGGTCCTTGAGGCCGGCGAGGACGTGACGCTCGTCGCCGTCGGCGACGACAGCGGCGGTGCGGACCTCCTGGCCCTTGCGGACGAACGAGTGGTCGTGCTCCTGGCCCTCGAGCTGGATGCGCTCCCAGGCGTAGCTCTCAGCGAGCCAGCGGCCGCCGGTGATCCACTCGAACTCGCCCGTGAAGTGGTTCGCGAGACGGAGGAGGAACTGCTCGGGCGAGCCGATGCCGTCGCGGGCGAACGCGTAGACCGTGTTCTTCTGCGTGTCCGTCGGGACGACGTGGGCGTTGTCGCCCGCGAGGTGGGCGCCGGCGAGGTCGCCGCGCAGCTGCGACGTGACGTTGAGGTCCTCGATCTCGTGCCGGTCGGAGTCGCGCGTGATCTTGACGACGCGGACCTCGGCCTTGCCGTACTGGTTGGGGCCCAGGACGATGGCGCCGGTGCCGGTCTCGGTGGTGGTGTCGGTGATGGTCATGTCAGCTTCCTCGGTAGGTCGAATAGGCGAAGGGGCTCAGCAGGAGCGGCACGTGGTAGTGCCGGTCGACGTCGTCGATGACGAACGCGAGCACCGCTTCGGGGAAAAAGGTCGGAATGGAACGGGATGCGAAGTACGCGCCCGTGTCGAAGCGCAGGCGATAGACGCCCGGAGTGAGCTGCTCGGGTCCGAGCTGCTTGGCACGGCCGTCGGCATCCGTCTCGGCCTCCGCGATGAGCGCGCCGTCCGCTGCGAACAGCTGGACCGGAACGCCTGGCGCGGGAAGCCCGCTGACGGCGTCGAGGACGTGGGTGGTCAGGTGCGACACGCTCATGCGGTGACGGATCCCTTCAGCCTCAGCAGTGCGATCTCCCGCAGCTGCCCCGCGACGACGCGGTCTTCCTCCTCCGGCGTGTGCGTGAGCCGCACGTTCAGGGAGGCGAGGATCTCGTCCGCGCTGCGACCGGCAGCGCGGATGAGGAACACCCGCCCGAAACGCTCCTCGTAGGCGAGGTTGCCCTCGCGAAGAGCTTCCTGGACCGCGCTGTCGGACGGGTCGACCCCGGCCTGCTCGGAACGGGACATGCTGGCCTCGCGGCTCGCCCCGTCCGCGCGCTCCCCGATGCGGGGATGGTGCGCGAGCGCGGCCTCGATCTCGGCCCCGGTGAACGGATCGGCGGCACCGGCCGCCTCGTTCCACAGGTCCTCGAGCGAGGCGTACGGACGACGGTCGGCGACGGTCTCATACCATCGCATCACATCGACACACGGCCGAAGCGTTGCGATCGCCTCCGAGCGATCAGCTTCGTTGAATTGCTCAAGCAGCATCGCTTGACTTCCTTCTTGTGTCTGCTGGCATCCACGGTGTACGTAAATACGAAGTCGGAGTGATTTCGTATCGTGGAACTGTTATTTCAGCATACGACAATACTAGCGCCAGAGATGGATGCTGGCAACCCCCTGCGCAGGAATAGCCCCGATGAAAGGACGGACGCCCTGCCTCCTCCGCCGGCAGGGCGTCCGTCGTCTTTCGGAACCGGGTGTCAGGCGGCCAGCGCCTCGCGCAGCCGGCCCACGTGGCCGTTCGGGTTCACGTTGTACTCGATCGACGTAAGGCTCCCGTCCTCGTCGATCACCATCGTCGAGCGGATCAGGCCGTCGAACGTGCGGTCGCCGACGGTCTTCTGACCCCACGCGCCCCACGTCTTCGCGATCTCGGCGTCCTCGTCGGAGAGGAGCGGGAAGCTCAGCTGCTCCGCATCCGCGAACTCCTTCAGACGCGAGACGGGGTCGGGCGAGATGCCGAGCACGGTGTAGCCCGCACCCTGGAGGGAGCCGAGGTTCTCACGGAAGTCGCACGCCTCGGTCGTGCAGCCCGGCGTGAAGGCGGCCGGGTAGAAGTACACGATCACCTTCCCGCCGCGGTAGTCGGTCAGGGATCGCTCGACGCCCGTGGCGTCGGTCAGCGTGAAGTCAGGGGCGATGTGGCCGAGTTCGAGCTCGTCTGTCATCGTTCGCTCCGTTCTCTTTCGTGCCGCGATGCGGCTCTCTTGTTCCACCGTGGCCGGCCGGCCGTCGCGCCCCTCCGCGCTCCGGCCGACCGGCCACGAGGTCTTTACGCGACGCCGCGGCGGAGGAGCCGGCCGCGGGGTCGCTCCCGGTCGATCGGCGCGCCGGCCAGGTAGGTCGTGCGCACGATTCCGGACAGCACTCGTCCCTCGTAGGGCGAGACGGGATGGCGGTGCTCCAGCGTGTGCGGATCGACGACGAACGTCGCCTCCGGCGCGAAGACCGCGAAGTCTGCGGCGTTGCCGACCGCGATGCGGCCCTTGTCGGTGAGACCCACGCGCGCGGCGGGGGCCTCCGACATCCACGAGACGACGCGCTCGAGCGGGATGCCACGGCCCTTCGCCTCGGTCCAGATGAGCGGAAGGCCGAGCTGCAGCGATGAGATGCCGCCCCAGGCCTGCTCGAAGTCGCCGTCGCCCTTGAACTTCATCTCCGGCGTCGAGGGCGAGTGGTCGGACACGACGTAATCGATCGTGCCCGCCTCGAGGCCCTGCCACAGCTCGTCGCGGTTGGCGTGCTCGCGGATGGGCGGGCAGCACTTGAACGCCGTGTTCCCCGCCGGGATGTCCTCGGCGTCGAGCGTCAGGTAGTGCGGGCAGGTCTCGACCGTGAGGCGCACGCCGCGAGCCTTCGCCTCGGCGATGCGCGACAGCGAGTCGCCGTTGGACAAGTGCAGGATGTGGGCCTTGACGCCGGTGTCGGCGGCACCCCGGATGACCTCGGCGATCGCCGCATCCTCCGCCGCCCGCGGACGCGAGGCCAGGAAGTCGGAGTATTCCGGGCCGCCGTGGTGCGGCGCGTGGTCGATGATGTGACCGTCCTCGGCGTGGACGACCAGCAGCGAGTCGAGCCGCTCGATCACTGCCATCGCGTCGCGCATCTCGTCGACCGAGACGTCCGGGAACTCGTCGACGCCGGACGGCAGCAGGAAGCACTTGAAGCCGTAGACGCCCGCCTCCACCAGCGGCGGCAGCTCCGCGATGTTGCCCGGGATCACGCCGCCCCAGAAGCCGACGTCGACGAAGACGCGTCCTTCCGCGGTGGCGCGCTTGATGTCGAGCGCCTCGACCGACACCGTGGGCGGGATGCTGTTCAGCGGCATGTCGACGATCGTCGTCACGCCGCCCGCGGCTGCGGCGCGGGTGGCGGACTCGAAGCCCTCCCACTCGGTGCGGCCCGGCTCGTTGACGTGCACGTGCGTGTCGACGAGACCGGGGAGGATGACTTCTCCCTCCGGCACGTCGACGAGGTTCTCCGCCTGCAGCCCCGTGCCGGCCGCCGCGATGCGCGTGATGCGCCCTTCGCGCACGCCGATCTCGACATCGGAGAAGGCTCCGTCGACGAGCGCGCGACCGCGCAGCACCGTGTCGAAGACGAGGGGCGGGATGCCGGAAACCAGGTTCTCGGCGAGCTGTTCGAGGAGTTCTCCGGCGTCGGTCATGCTGCGCTCCGCATCGGGTTCGAGTTCGGAAAGGGCGCGGACGGACGCGAACACCGTCGTCTCGTCCTCGCTGAGGAGCGTACGCCCGCAGACGGCGTGCACGGGGATGCCGGCGGCCGCTGCCGCACGCGCGACGCCGATGGGCGTCTTGCCCATGAGGCTCTGCGCATCGAGGCTCCCCTCTCCGGTGATGACGGCGTCGGCACCGGAGAGACGGTCCTTGAGACCGGTGAACTCCAGCACGACGTCGATGCCCGGGCGGCGCACGGCGCCGAGCGCGATGGCGGCGAAGCCGACGCCGCCTGCCGCTCCCGCGCCGGGGCGGGCCGCCGCGGCCGCAGCCGGCACGACGAGGTCGGCATCCTGAGAGCCCAGCACGTCGACCAAGCGGGCGAGGGCGGCGTCGAGGTCGCCCACATCCTGCGCGGTCGCGCCCTTCTGCGGACCGAAGACCGCGGCGGCGCCGCTGCGCCCGAGGAGCGGGTTGTCGACGTCGCTCGCGAGCACGAGCTCGGCCTCGGCGAGACGGCGGTCGAGACCCGAGAGGTCGACCGACGCCAGCCCGGCGAGCGCCGCTCCCCCGAGCGCGACCTCAACGCCGTCTGCGTCGAGCAGCTGCGCGCCGAGGGCCTGCAACACCCCGGCGCCGCCGTCGGTCGAGGCGCTTCCGCCGACGCCGAGGACGATCCGCCGGGCACCCGCATCCAGAGCCGCGACGATCAGCTGGCCCGTGCCATAGCTCGTCGCGCCCCGCGCATCCTTCACGCCTCCGGGAAGGACGTCGAGACCCGACGCCTGCGCCATCTCGACCACGGCGTCCGTGCCCCGCAGTGCGTACGCCGCGACGACCGGCTGGCCGGTCGGGCCGGCCACGGGCACCTCACGGCGCTCGTAGCCGGCCGCGATCGCGGCATCCAGCGTGCCTTCGCCGCCGTCGGCGGCAGGGATCGCGACGACCTCGATCGAGGGGTCGGCCCGCCGGGCGCCCGCGGCGACGCGAGCGGCCACCTCGGGAGCGGTGAGCGACCCCTTGAACTTGTCGGGGGCGATGACGATGCGCATCTGCGGATCCTTCGTGCGTGGCGCGTCAGTCGAGCAGGGCGTAGATCGCCTCGGGGGCGTCGGCGGGCGACGTCGCGAGGTCCTCGAACTCGTTCATGGTGTCGAGATCGGCGCCCATGGCGATGTTGGTGACGCGCTCGAGGATCACCTCGACGACCACCGGCACCTGGAATTCGTCGCGCAGACGCTGCGCCTCGGCGAAGCCGGCGGCGAGATCTTCCGGACGCTCCACGCGCAGCGCCTTGGCGCCCAGGCCCTCGGCCACCTTGACGTGGTCCACACCGTAACCGGTGGCGATGCTGGACGAGTCCTGCGGGGTGTTCACGTTGTCGAACGCCAGCGACACCTCGTAGTCCATCTCGAAGCCGCGCTGCGACTGACGGATGAGACCCAGGTAGCTGTTGTTCACCACGACGTGGATGTACGGCAGCTTGTGCTGCGCGCCCACGGCGAGCTCCTCGATCATGAACTGGAAGTCGTAGTCGCCCGAGAGCGCGACGACCTGCTCGCCGGGCTTGCCGCGCACGACGCCGAGGGCGGCGGGGCCGGTCCAGCCGAGCGGGCCCGCCTGGCCGGCGTTGATCCACTTGCGCGGGCCGTACACGTGCAGCAGCTGCGCGCCGGCGATCTGCGAGAGGCCGATCGTCGTGACGAACGTGGTGTCGCGGTCGAACGCCGACAGCATCTCCTGGTAGACGCGGTGCGGCTTCATCGGCACGGTGTCGAAGTTCGTCTTGCGCTGCAGACGCGCCTTGCGGTCGCGGCATTCCTCGGCCCAGCCGTTGTAGTCGGGCAGCTCGGCGACGCGGTCGCGCGCCGCCTCGAGGAGAGCGTCGATGAACGCGCCCGCGTCGGAGACCACACCGTAGTCGGGCGCGAACACGCGGCCGATCTGGGTCGGCTCGATGTCGACGTGCACGAACGTGCGGCCCTTGCGGTACGTGTCGAGGCCGCCGGTGTGGCGGTTCGCCCAGCGGTTGCCGATGCCGAGCACGAAGTCGGACTCCAGGAAGCTCGCGTTGCCGTAGCGCTGCGAGGTCTGGATGCCCACGAGGCCCGCCGCGAGCGGGTGGTCGTCGGGAAGCACGCCCCAGCCCATGAGGGTCGGGAAGACGGGGACGCCCAGGGTCTCGGCGAGCTCGACGAGCTTGGCGGACGCGCCGGAGTTCACGATGCCGCCACCGGCGATGATCGCCGGGTGCTTCGAGGCCACGAGCATGTCGAGGACCTTCTCGGCCTGCGCGCGCGTCGCCGCGGGCTTGGCGACCGGGAGCGGCTCGTACGTGTCGATGTCGAACTCGATCTCGGTCATCTGCACGTCGAAGGGCAGGTCGATGAGCACCGGGCCGGGGCGGCCGGAGCGCATGATCTGGAACGCGGACTGGAAGACGCCGGGCACCTGCGCGCCCTCGAGCACGGTCTTCGCGAACTTCGTGACCGGCTTCGCGATCGACGCGATGTCGACGGCCTGGAAGTCCTCCTTGTCGAGCTTCGCGATCGGCGCCTGGCCGGTGATGCACAGCATCGGGATGGAGTCGGCGATCGCGGCGTAGAGGCCCGTGATCATGTCGGTGCCGGCGGGGCCCGACGTGCCCAGGCACACGCCGATGCGGCCGTCGCCGGTGCGGCTGTAGCCGTCGGCCATGTGCGAGGCGCCCTCCACGTGACGGGCGAGGGTGTGCCGGATGCCGCCGTTGGCGCGCATCGCGGAGTAGAGGGGGTTGATCGCGGCGCCCGGAAGGCCGAACGCCTCGTCGGCGCCCTCCTTGATCAGGATCTGCACGATGGCGTCGACGGCACGCATGCGGGTCATTTCAATGCTCCTAAGTTCGGTCCCCGAGCCTGTCGAGGGGTCGGTCCCCGAGCCTGTCGAGGGGTCGGGGGAATTCAGTCAGTCGCGGCCGGACAGCTCGTTGGTGAGCTTGAACAGGCCCGAGTGGTCGAGGCCGCCGTCGCCGCGGGCGACGAGCGAGGTCACGAGCTGGGCGACAGCCGACCCGAGCGGGACGGAGATGCCGGCCTGGCGGGCGGCGGCGGTGACGATGCCCAGGTCCTTGTTGTGGAGGGCGAGACGGAATCCGGGCGCGAAGTCGCGGTTGAGCATCTTCTGGCCCTTCTGGTCGAGGACCTTCGAGCCGGCGAGACCGCCGCCGAGGACCTTCAGGGCGGCGTCGGTGTCGACGCCGTAAGCCTCGAGGAAGACGACAGCCTCGGCGAGCGCCTGGATGTTGACGGCCACGATGAGCTGGTTGGCAGCCTTGACCGTCTGGCCGGCGCCGGCGGGGCCGACGTGGACGATGGTCTTGCCGATCGCGTTCAGGACGGGCTCCGCCTTCGCGAAGTCGTCCGGCGAGCCGCCGACCATGATCGAGAGCACGGCGTCGATCGCGCCCTGCTCGCCGCCGGAGACCGGGGCGTCGACGACGCCGAAGCCGGCGGCGACGGCCTCCTCGGCCAGCTCCTTCGCGACATCGGGGCGGATCGACGAGTTGTCGATCCACAGCGCGCCGGCCTTGGCATTGGCGAACACGCCGTCCTCACCGCGCACGACACCGGCGACGTCCGGCGAGTCCGGGACCATCGTGATGACGACGTCGGCATCCTTCACCGCATCCGCAACCGAGGAGGCGCCGTGGCCGCCGGCCTCGACGAGCGCGTCGATGGGGCCCTGGCTGCGGTTGTAGCCGGTGACGTCGTAGCCGGCCTTCACGAGGTTCTTCGCCATGGGCAGGCCCATGATGCCGAGGCCGATGATCGCGATGTTCGTCATTGTTCGCTCCTTCGCGCGGTTGGTTCAGTGAGTGGATGCGGCGGCCCAGGCGAACGGGTCGCTCTGCGTGGCCTTGTACTCGAGGCCGATGACGCCGGTGTAGCCGCCCGCCTCGGCGTCGGCGATCCACTGCGCGAGCGGGAGGTCGCCGGTGCCGGGCTCGCCGCGGCCGGGGGCGTCGGCGATCTGGATGTGGCCGAACTCGGCGGCGTGGCCGGCGATGACCGCTGCGACGTCGTCGCCGTTGACGGCGAGGTGGTAGAAGTCGGCGAGGAGCTTGACGTTGTCGACGCCCTCTTCGGCCTTCACGCGGTCGATGATCGCGAGCGCGTCGGCCGCGGTCTTCAGCGGGTAGGTCTCCATGCCGCTGACCGGCTCGAGGAGCACGATGCCGCCGAGCTCGGCGACGGCGCGGCCGGCGGCGGCGAGGTTCTTGACGGCGAGGTCGTCCTGCGCCTGCGGGTCGACACCCTCGATGCGGTTGCCGTACAGGGCGTTGAAGGCCTTGGTGCCGAGGCGCTTGCCGATCTCGACGACGACGGCGATGTTCGCCGCGAACTCGTCCTCCCGGCCGACCCACGACACGAGGCCGCGGTCGCCGCCGCCCATGTCGCCGGCGAAGAAGTTGAGACCGGTCAGCTGGACGCCGGCATCCTGGATCGCCGCGACGAACGCGTCGACGTCGGCCTGCGCCGGAACGGCGGTGGCGAACGGCCACCAGAACTCGACGGCGTCGTAGCCCGCGGCCTTCGCGGCGGCGGGGCGCTCGAGGACGGGGAGGTCCGTGAGGAGGATCGAGCAGTTGACCGTGTACGTCATCGTCAAGTCGCTTTCTTAATTCTTCCGCAATTCGGAAGACAACTTTTACTACGTGAAAGTCTAGGCGAGGTATACCGCCCCGTCAACAGGCAATCCGCACCCGGAACGCCGCCCGTGTCCCGTGTCCGCATCCGTGTCCCCCGAAGTGCGGCCTCCGGCGTCGGCAGCCCGCATGTTCTGGGACACCCGCTTTGCTCGTGTCACACAAAGTGCGAGTCGTCGCGCGGTCAGCCCGCGTGTTCTGGGACAGGAGGCACATCGGCACCGGAATGGCAGACGCCCGGTACCCCTCGCGGGGCGCCGGGCGTCTCGACCCCTCGACGAGCTCGGGGACCGGGATGGGACGAGCTCGGGGACCGGGATGGTGCGAGCTCGGGGACCGGGACAAAGACCTCAGGTGAGCTTGATCTGACGGTTCATGTCCTTGTAGAGGAGGTAGCGGAAGTCCTCGGGGCCTCCGGCGTAGCAGGCCTGCGGGCAGAACGCGCGCAGCAGCATGTAGTCGCCCGCCTCGACCTCGACCCAGTCGTCGTTGAGCCGATAGACGGCCTTGCCCTGCAGCACGAACAGGCCGTGCTCCATGATGTGCGTCTCCGCGAACGGGATCGACCCGCCAGGCTTGAAGGTGACGATGTTCACCTGCATGTCGTGCGCCATGTCGGAGGCGTCCGAGAAGCGCGTGGTCGCCCACACGTCGTCGGTGTCGGGCATCGAGACGGGCGCGATGTCCTGGTCGCGCGTGACGAAGGATGCCGGCGCCGCGATGCCTTCGAGGTACTCGTACGCCTTGCGGATCCAGTGGAAGCTGGTGCGCTCGGCACCCTCGTTCGCGAGCGACCACTCGGACTCCGGCGAGATGAAGGCGTAGCCGCCCTCGCCGAGCACATGCTGCTGTCCGTCGAGGGTGAGGGTCAGCTCGCCGGCGGTGACGAAGAGCACGCTCTCGACACCCTTCTCAGCTTCGGGCTTGGGTGCGGCACCGCCGGGGCCGATCTCGACGATCAGCTGCGAGAACGTCTGCGCCGAGCTCGGCGTCGGGCGGGCGATGATCCACGCGTGCGTGTTCGTGAACCCGGGCAAGCTGCTCGTGACGATGTCGCGCAGCACGCCCTTCGGGATGACCGTGTACGCGAGCTTCACGACGGCGCGGTCGGTGAGCAGGTCGGACTGCGGAGGCAGCCCGCCCGCGGGGGTGTAGTAGCCCATGTGGGTCCCTTTCGATGCGGAGGAGACGGGCGTCAGGCGGCGGCCAGACGCGGGTGGGCGAGCAGCAGGAGCTCGCTTTCGGAGATCCCGATGTCGGTCTGCACCTCGTCGGCGCCGATGGCACCGCACTGTACGCCGCGCAGCACGAACCACGCCAGGGCGCGCGCGGTCGCCGGCTCGTCGAGGACCGCGCCGACGGTCTTCTGCAGATAGTTGCGCAGACGCACCGCCGAGGCCGGGTAGCCCTCGCGATAGAAGGCGTAGGTCGCGATGTAGCGGGTCGCCAGGTTGTGGGCGTGCATGTCCCACCCCTGGTAGATGCCGCGCTCGAGCGAGCGGCGCACCAGTCGCGCGTGCAGCGCCCATGCGTCTTCGGCGCGGTCGCCGACGGGCAGGATGTTGGTCGAGCCGTCGGAGATCCGGATGCCGGTGCCCGCAGCCGCGAGCTGCATGACCTCCTTGGCGAGGTCGGCGACGGGGTGCTCCATCGACTGATAGCGGGCGGAGATGCCGAGCGATGCACTGTAGTCGTACGTGCCGTAGTGGAACGCCGTGATGCGCCCGGGCACCGCGGTCGGCAGCTCCGCGAGCGGCGACCGGCCGGAAGCGCCGAGGATCAGCTGCGGCGTCTCGACCTGCACCTCGAAACGGATGCGGCCGTCGGGCAGGCCGTTCGCGCGCTCGATCGCAGCGGCGGCATCCGCCATCGCCTCGACCTGGGCGACCGTCGACACCTTGGGCAGCGTGAGCGTCAGGCCGTCGGGAAGACCGCCCTGCTCGAGCAGCGCGCCGAGGAAGATGTCGAGGGTGCGCAGCCCTCGGGCCCGCGTCGGCGCCTCGAAGCACTTGAACCGGATGCCGATGAACGGCGCCGCGGTGCCGGCAGCCACCGACCCGGCGACGATGCGCGCCGCGCGCGCCGCATCCTCGTCCTCGACCGCTCCGCGGTCTCCGTAGCCGTCCTCGAAGTCGAGGCGGATGTCCTCGATGGGCTCGGACTCGAGCTTCGCCGCGACGCGCGAGGCGACCGCATCCACGTCGTCCGCCTGGACGCCGACCCGCGCCGCGAGCGCGGCGATCCCGCCCGCCTGCGAGACCGCGTGGAGCGCCGCAGCGCCCCACGCGGCCTCGAGGCCCGGCGTGTAGGTGTCGCCGGGGACGTACACCGTGTGCACCGGCTGACGCGACCCGTCATCACCCGGATAGGCGGTGGCGAGCAGCTCGTCGGTGGCGGCGAGCTGCGCATCGATGCCGGCGAGGTCCGCCGGGGTGAGCGACGTCATACGGCTGCGCCCTCGAGCTCGATCGAGTCCAGCAGCTCGTACGCGGGGAGCGTCAGGAAGTCGACGAACTCCTCGCTCAGGCAGATGTCCGACACGAGCTGCGCGGCGGGGACGTAGTAGCGCTCGAACCGCACGGGGTCGTTCTCGCCGCGCAGGCGCTCGACCTCTTCCGCGAGCACGCGCGAGACGAGCTCGGGGGTGACGACATCACCGGTGTCCTCGAGCACGACGCTGTTGCGCAGCTGCTGCCAGACCTGCGAGCGCGAGATCTCGGCGGTCGCCGCATCCTCCATCAGGTTGTGGATGCCGACCGCGCCGTTGCCCGAGAGCCACACGGCGGTGTAGGCGACGGACACGTAGAGGTTGGTCCGCAGGCCCTCTTCGGTGACGCGGCCCGGGGCGGACTCCACGTCGATGAGCTGGGCCGCGGAGACCGAGACCTCGGGACGCTGCTTGTCGAGCTGGTTCGGCTTGTCGCCGAGCACGCCGTCGAACACCTCGCGGCAGACGGACACGAGGCCCGGGTGCGCGACCCACGAGCCGTCGAAGCCGTCGCCGGCCTCGCGGGTCTTGTCGGCGCGGACCTTCGTGAACGCGGCCTCGGCGGCCTCCGGGTCCTTGCGGCTCGGGATGAAAGCGGCCATGCCGCCGACGGCGAAGGCGCCGCGCTTGTGGCAGGTCTTCACCAGCAGCTCGGTGTACGCGCGCATGAACGGCGCCGTCATGGCGACGTCGGCGCGGTCCGGGACGATGAAGTCGGCGCCCTGGTCGCGGAAGACCTTGATGAAGCTGAACAGGTAGTCCCAGCGGCCGGCGTTGAGGCCCGACGCGTGGTCGCGCAGCTCGTAGAGGATCTCCTCCATCTCGTACGCCGCGGTGATCGTCTCGATGAGGACGGTCGCACGGATCGTGCCGTAGGGGATGCCGAGGGCTTCCTGCGCGTACGTGAAGACGTCGTTCCACAGTCGCGCCTCGCGGTGGCTCTCCATCTTGGGCAGGTAGTAGTACGGGCCCGCGCCGTTCTCGATGAGGAGCTTCGCGACGTGGAAGAAGTGCAGGCCGAAGTCGACGAGGGCGCCGACCGCGATCTCGCCGTCGACGAGCACGTGGTTCTCGGGCAGGTGCCAGCCGCGCGGGCGGGCGACGACGGTCGGGCGCTCGACGTCGGTGCGCAGGGCGTATTGCTTGCCCTGCGGGGACGTGTAGGCGAGCGTGCCGCGCGCGGCGTCGCGCAGGATGCGGATGCTGCCGACCTGGTTCTCCCACGTCGGGCTCGTCGCGTCCTCGAGGTCCGCGAGCCACACCTTCGCGCCGGAGTTCAGCGCGTTGATCGCCATCTTCGGGTCGGCGGCGGGGCCGGTGATCTCGACGCGACGGTCGATCAGGGCGGCGGGCGCCGGTGCGACCTGCCACTCGCCCTCGCGGACGTCGCGGGTCTCCTCGAGGAAGTCGAGGGTGCCGGTCTCGGCGACCTGCGCGCGCTTCACCTTGCGGGCGGCGAGCAGCTCGTCGCGGCGACCGGCGAAGCGGCGGTGGAGCTCCTCGACGAACGCGAGCGCCTCCGGGGTGAGGATCTCATCGGCGCCTTCGACCTGGGCCGGCCGGGTGATCTCGATGGTCATGGGGTGCGGCTCCTTAAGCTGCGGTTGCGGAGGGGATGGATGCCGAGGCCGTCCGACGGACGGCTTCGGCGACAGCGGGAGCGACGCTCTGGTCGAAGGCGCTGGGGATGATGTACTGCGCGTGCAGCTCGTCGGCGGTGACGCACGAGGCGATGGCCTGGGCTGCCGCGACGAGCATGTCGGTGGTGATGTCCGATGCGCGGGCGTCCAGAAGCCCCCGGAACAGACCCGGGAACGCCAGGACGTTGTTGATCTGGTTCGGGAAGTCGCTGCGGCCCGTGGCGACGATCGTCGCGTACTTCGCGGCGACCTTCGGGTCGACCTCGGGGTCGGGGTTCGCCATCGCGAAGACGATCGCGCCCGGAGCCATCGTCTTCAGCTCCTCCTCGCCGAAGAGGTTCGGAGCGCTCACGCCGATGAAGACGTCGGCGCCGACGAGCGCGTCGGCGAGCGAACCGGTCCGGCCGCCCTGGTTGGTGTTCTGGGCGATCCACAGGCGGTGCGGGTCGGTGTACTCGTCGTCGATGTGGATGATGCCGGCGCGGCCGGCCGCGACGATGTGCTGCGCGCCCTGCGCCTGCAGCAGCTGGATGATCGCGTTGCCCGCGGCGCCCACGCCGGAGATGACGATGTTGACGTCCTCGATCTTCTTCTCGACGAGCTTGAGCGCGTTGACGAGGGCGGCGAGGGTCACGATGGCGGTGCCGTGCTGGTCGTCGTGGAAGACCGGGATGTCGAGCTCCTCGCGGAGGCGGCGCTCGATCTCGAAGCAGCGGGGAGCCGCGATGTCCTCGAGGTTGATGCCGCCGTACACCGGCGCGATCGCCTTGACGATGGAGATGATCTCCTCCGTGTCCTGCGTGTCGAGGGCGACCGGCCAGGCGTCGACGCCGGCGAACTGCTTGAACAGGACGGCCTTGCCCTCCATGACGGGGAGGGATGCCGCGGCCCCGATGTTGCCGAGACCGAGAACGGCGGAGCCGTCGGTGACGACCGCCACCGTGTTGCCCTTGACGGTGTAGCGGTTGACGTTCTCGGGGTTCGCCGCGATGTCGAGGCACACACGCGCGACGCCCGGCGTGTAGGCGCGGGACAGGTCGTCACGGTCGAGCAGAGGAGCGGTGGGGTCGACGGTGAGCTTGCCGCCCTCGTGCAGCGCGAAGGTGCGGTCGACGGACTCGATGACGGTGACGCCCGGGATCGCGGCGATCGCGGCGGCGACCTCGTCGGCGTGGCCCGTGCCGGACGTGTAGACGTTGAGGTCGATGACGAGCGTCTCATGGCCGGAGTCGTCGACGTCGAGACCGTGGACGAGGGCGCCCGCCTCCGTGATCGCCGTCACGATCTCCTTGGTCGCGGTGCCGCGCACGGGCGCCTGGGCTCGCAGCTGGATGGAGTATCCGGGACTCGGGTTCGCCATTGATCGTCCTCTCGGGAGTGCACCCGACGTCGGATGCAGCCATGTGTTTCTTTCGCTATACGGATATTATCGTCTGCGATACGGAAACGCAATGGTGTACCAGAATCGACTTCAGGCGCTCCTCCCGTGAGGTAGTGTGGCACGGCAGTATAGTTTCCACCATGCGGATAACTTTGCCCGCAGAACGATGAGGAAGGCCCCCACATGGCGGCAGCAGCAGCCGACGGCGTCAAGTCCGTCGCCCGCGTCTTCGACCTGCTCGAGCTGATCGCGGATGCCGGCGGCAGCGTGACGCTGAGCGAGCTGTCCACCGCTGCGGGGCTTCCGCTGCCCACCATCCATCGCTTGCTGCGCACGCTCGTCTCCCTCGGCTACGCGCGCCAGCTGCAGAATCGCCGCTATGCCCTCGGCCCGCGCCTCGTGCGTCTCGGCGAGGTCGCCAACCGCCAGTTCGGCCAGATCGCGATGCCGCAGCTGAAGGAGCTCGTCGAGCGCCTCGGCGAGACGGCGAACCTCGCCACGATCGACGGCGACCGCGTCATCTACGTGTCGCAGGCTCCGTCGCCGCACGCGATGCGCATGTTCACCGAGGTCGGCCGCCGCGTCTACATGCACTCCTCCGGCGTCGGCAAGGCGATCCTCGCCCAGCTCGACGACGCCGAGGTGCGCGACATCATCGGCCGCACCGGGATGCCGCACGCGACCGAGAACACGATCGCCACCGTCGACGGACTGCTCTCGGAGCTCGCCGACATCCGCCGCCGCGGCTACGCGATCGACGAGGGCGAGCAGGAGATCGGCGTCCGCTGCTACGCGATGGCGGTCCCGAACATGCCGGTGCCCACCGCCGTTTCGGTGTCCGGCCCGCGGGCGCGCGTCGACGACGCCTTCGGCGAGCGCGCCATCCCGGTGCTCACCGAGGTCACGAGCGAGATCTCCGCACTCGCCAACGCCGAGTAGCCCCGCACAGCATCCACCCCCGCAGCACCCACTCCCGGTCGTTCGGATGGCGAGAGATCGTACGGATGACGAGAGATTCCGGGCGTTCCGGCTCGCCATCCGTGATTCCTCTCGCCATCCGTGCGGCCGAGGGTTGACGACGCGCCCGGCATCCCATATTCTTTCCGTAGGTCAGAACTGACTTTCCGAATAACGGAACTCGATGATGAGAGGAAGCGCCATGACGCACGACGACGTTCGCGAAGCCGCATCCTCGACGCGTTCCTCGGTCTGGCAGTCCATCGCCATCGACCCCGACATCCACATCCCGGCGCGCCGCACGCGCGCCACGGACGGCGGTCGCACCCGCGCCTTCTCATGGCGCAACTGGTTCGCGCACGGCGCCTGAGCCGCGCCCGACGGAATCACCGAGATTCCGGGACCTCGGGCGCAGCCCGCGCGCGGCGTAGACTCGCCGCATCCGCGGGCGCCCACCGGCACCGGCCGGATGCGAGCGCATAGCGGCGCGAGGACTCGGGATCTCCCCCGAGGCACGTAGGAATCGTGCCGTGACGGCGAAGGACGCCGACTGAGGAGATCGAGAATGACCGACATCGCCGTGATCGTCAACGGGAGCAGCCGCCCGCTCGACGGCGTCGCCGCCCATGCGACCGCGCTCGACTGGCTGCGCGACACCGGCCTGTCCGGAAGCAAGGAAGGCTGCGCGGAGGGCGAGTGCGGCGCGTGCGCCATGCTGCTCGCCACCCCCACACCCGAGGGCGGCACCGCCTGGACCCCCGTGAACGCGTGCCTCGTGCCCGTGTACGCCCTGAACGGCCAGGAGATCGTCACCGCCGAGGGGCTCGGGACGCCGGAGGCGCTGCATCCCGTGCAGGAGAAGCTCGCCGAGGCGGGCGGATCGCAGTGCGGGTACTGCACCCCGGGCTTCGCGTGCAGCATGGCGGGCGAGTACTACCGCGCCGACCGTCACGAGGCGCCCCGACCGGTTGCTGAGCCTGTCGAAGCGTGCCCCGTCCACGACGACCCCGAGCACGGGCCCAACGGCTTCGACCTGCACGCCCTGAGCGGCAACCTGTGCCGCTGCACCGGGTACCGACCGATCCGGGACGCCGCATACACGCTCGGGATGCCGGAGGCCGACGACCCGCTGCAGCAGCGGCTGAGCGCGCCGGCGCCCGCCGCGGTCCCCACCGACGCCGAGGTCGACGGCGCCCGCTTCGTGCGGCCTGCGACACTCGCCGAGACCGTCCGGATCCTCGGCGACGAGCCATCCGCGCTCCTGGTCGCCGGGTCCACGGACTGGGGCGTCGAGGTCAACATCCGCGGCAGCCGCGCCCCGTTCGTCGTCGCGATCGACCAGCTCGACGAGCTGCGCGGCCTCACCGAGACCGCCGAGTACGTCGAGATCGGCGCCGCCCTGCCGCTGTCGGATGTCGAGAAGCGGCTCGAGGGCCGCATCCCCCTCCTCGCGCAGCTGTTCCCGCAGTTCGCGTCGCGGCTCATCCGCAACCGCGGCACGTTCGGCGGCAACCTCGGCACCGGCTCCCCGATCGGCGACACGCCGCCCGCGCTCCTCGCGCTCCGCGCGAGCGTCATCCTCGCGAGCGTCGACGGCGAGCGCGAGGTCGACCTCGCCGAGTACTTCACCGGGTACCGCCAGTCGGTGCGCCGGAATGACGAGCTCATCAAGGCGATCCGCATCCCCCTCCCGCTCGCGGGAACGACCGCCTTCCACAAGATCGCGAAGCGCCGGTTCGACGACATCTCGTCCGTCGCCGTCGCGTTCGCGCTCGATGTCGAGGACGGCGTCGTGGCCAGCGCCCGCATCGGCCTCGGCGGCGTCGCCGCCACCCCGCTGCGCGCCTACGCGACGGAGGAGGCGCTCCTCGGCCAGGCCTGGAACGTCGCGACCGTCAAGCACGCGTCCGCGATCCTGCAGGCCGAAGGCACTCCGATGTCCGACCACCGCGCGAGCTCGGATTACCGCTCGCACATGCTGGGCACCTCGCTGCTCAAGCTCTACAGCCAGACCGTCATCCAGTCGAAGGAGGTGTCGGCATGAGCGCCCTCGCCGACCGCCCCGCCAACCCCGTCGTCGGAATCCCGGCAGCCCATGAGAGTGCGGCGCTGCACGTCACCGGCGCGGCCATGTACACCGACGACCTCGCCGCCCACACGCACGGCGTGCTGACCGCGTGGCCTGTCCAGTCCACGAACGCGCACGCGCGCGTCACGGTCGACGTCTCACCGGCCTACGACGTCCCGGGCGTCGTGCGGGTCCTCACCGCGGATGACGTGCCCGGCGTCAACGACGCCGGCATCAAGCACGACGAGCCGCTGTTCCCGTCCGAGGCGATGTTCTACGGGCACGCCCTCGTATGGGTGCTCGGCGAGACGCAGGAGGCCGCGCGTCTCGGAGCGGCCGCCGTCGCCGTCGAGTACGAACCGCTCCCGTCACTCATCACGGTCCGCGACGCGATCGAGGCCGGCTCCTATCAGGGCATCGCTCGCACCGTGGAGCGGGGGGATGCGGCTGCGGCCCTGAAGACCTCGGCCCACGTCTTCGAGGGCGTGACGGAGTTCGGCGGCCAGGAGCACTTCTACCTCGAGACGCAGGCGTCGCTCGCCGTGCGCGACTCGGAGGGGCAGTACTTCATCCAGTGCTCGACGCAGCACCCGTCGGAGACCCAGGAGATCGTCGCGCACGTCCTCGGCATCTCGTCGAGCGAGGTGACGGTGCAGGTGCTGCGGATGGGCGGCGGCTTCGGCGGCAAGGAGATGCAGCCGCACGGGTACGCGGCCATCGCCGCGCTCGGCGCGAAGCTCACCGGCCGCCCCGTGCGTCTGCGGCTGAACCGCACGCAGGACATCACGATGACCGGCAAGCGCCACCCCTTCCACATCACGTGGAAGGTCGGGTTCGACGAGGCCGGCTACCTGCAGGCGCTGGATGCCGTGCTCACGGCCGACGGCGGCTGGAGCATCGACCTGTCCGAGCCCGTGCTCGGCCGGGCCCTCTGCCACCTCGACAACTCTTACTGGATCCCCAACGTGCACGCGCACGGCCGCATCGCGAAGACGAACAAAACGTCGAACACCGCCTACCGCGGCTTCGGCGGGCCGCAGGGCGTCTTCCTCATCGAGGACATCCTCGGTCGGGTCGCCCCGGCGCTCGGCATCGATCCGCTGGACCTCCGCCGCCGCAACTTCTATAAGGCCGGCCAGACGACTCCGTACGGCCAGCTCGTGAAGGATGCGGGACGCCTTCCGGCGATCTGGAACCAGCTGCGCGGTGAGTCCGACCTTGACGCGCGTCGCGCGCAGATCGCGGCCTTCAACGCCGAGCACACGGACGTGAAGCGCGCGATCGCGATGACCCCGATCAAGTTCGGCATCTCGTTCAACTTCGCCGCCTTCAACCAGGCCGGGGCCCTCGTGCACGTCTACAAGGACGGCTCGGTGCTCATCAACCACGGCGGCACCGAGATGGGCCAGGGACTGCACACGAAGATGCTGCAGGTGGCGGCCACCGCGCTCGGGCTCGAGCTCCACCAGGTGCGCCTCGCCCCGACGCGCACCGACAAGGTCCCGAACACGTCGGCGACGGCGGCCTCGTCCGGCGCCGACCTCAACGGCGGCGCGGTCAAGAACGCGTGCGAGCAGATCCGCGACCGGATGGCGAAGGTCGCCGGACGGATGCTGAACGTCGATGAGCGCGACGTCCGCTTCTCCGGCGGCTACGTCACCGGCCTCGGCAACCGCGACCAGCGCTTCACGTTCGCGGAGGTCGCCAACGCCGCCTACCTGCAGCGCGTGCAGCTGTTCGCCGCGGGCTACTACCGCACCGAGGGTCTGCACTGGAACCCCGACATCATGCAGGGCTCCCCCTTCAAGTACTTCGCATACGGCTGCGCCGTCACCGAGGTCGAGGTCGACGGCTTCACCGGCACGTACACGCTGCGGCGCGTGGACATCATCCACGACGTGGGCGACTCGCTGTCCCCGATGCTCGACATCGGCCAGATCGAGGGTGCGTACGTGCAGGGCGTCGGATGGCTGACGCTCGAGGAGCTGCGCTGGGACGAGAGCGACGGACCGCACCGCGGCCGCCTGCAGACCCAGTCGGCCTCGACGTACAAGCTGCCGAGCTTCTCGGAGATGCCCACGGAGTTCAACGTGAGCCTCTTCCAGAACGCCCGCGAGGACGGCGCCGTCTACGGCTCCAAGGCCGTCGGCGAGCCGCCGTTCATGCTCGCCTTCAGCGCCCGCGAGGCGCTCCGCGAGGCCGTCGGCGCCTTCGGACCCCGTGGCCACATGGTCGAGCTCGCCTCGCCGGCGACGCCGGAGGCGGTGTTCTGGGCGGTCGAGGCCGCGCGTGCGGCCGCGGGCGTGGATGCGGCCGAGCCCGAGCTCGCGCCGGCATCCGTCTGAGCATCATGGACTGGCTGGATGCCCTGCGGGCGCTGCGCGATGCGCGCACGCCCGCGGTCATCGTCACGCTGGCCATGGTGCGCGGCCACGCGCCGCGCAACGGCGGCGCCAAGATGGTCGTCTCGCCGGGAGCGATGTTCGGCACGATCGGCGGCGGGAACCTCGAGGCGACCGCCGCCGATCGCGCGCGCGCGATGCTCGCGGCGGGAACCGCGGAGCCCGAGCTGCTGACGCTGAAGCTCAGCGACAAAGCGACGACGGAGTACGGCGTGCAGTGCTGCGGAGGAGAGGTCACCATCATGCTCGAGCCCGTCCGCGTCGTGCCGACCGTGGCGATCTTCGGCCTCGGTCACGTCGGCTTGGAGCTCGCCCGCATCCTCGCCCGCCACGAGCTCGACCTGCATCTGGTCGACTCCCGCGCGGAGATGGTGGATGCGGCGCGCCTGGCGCCCGCCGTCGGCGATGCCGTCGCCCGGGTCGAGGTGCATCACGCGCCCGTGCCCGAGTCGGTGCTCGCGAAGATCCCCACCGGCGCGCACGTGCTCGTCATGACGCACGACCACGTGGAGGACCTCGCGATCGTCGACCAGTCGCTCCGCACGGAGGGCATCGGGTCGATCGGCCTCATCGGGTCGGCGTCGAAGTGGGCGCGCTTCCGCGCGAAGCTCACCGAGGCCGGCCACACGCCTGCCGAGCTCGAGCGCGTCACGACGCCGATCGGCATCCCGGAGGTCGCCGGGAAGCAGCCCGCGGTCATCGCCGTGAGCGTCGCGGCGCGCCTTCTGCAGTTGATCGAGGAGGCGGCCCCGGTCCCTTCCTCGTGACCATTCGCGGATAAGGCGGTCGAATTGCGATTCGACCGCCTTTTTTGTGTGCCTGAAATTCGCCATCGCGCAATAGGCGCATGACTTCGCTCGGACATTTGCCCTTCACGGGTCGTTGAGCGAGGGAGGAACGACCGAGACGAAACGCAGCGAGTTGCATTCGGACATGAGGTCACTGCGTTTCGTCTCGCTTCGCTCGCTCAACGACCCACATCCTGAACTGCGGAACGATAAGAATCGCCCCGACTCCCACACGGGGAGCCGGGGCGATCCAGCGAAAGAGACAGCCGATCAGTGCGGGAGCACCGCCTCAATGGGTCCGCGCAGGAAGTACAGCGCGAATCCGGCCGATACGACCCACATGAGCCAGTGCACCTTGCGGGCCCGGCCGGAGAACGCGTTCACCAGCGACCAGGAGATGAAGCCGACGCCGATGCCGTTGGCGATCGAGTAGGTCAGCGGCATGACGACGATCGTGAGGAAGACCGGCAGTGCGACGGCGAACTTGTCGAACTTGACCTCCTTGATCTGGGCCATCATCATCGCGCCGACGACCACGAGCGCGGCCGACCCGACCTCGATCGGCACGACGAGCGTCAGCGGCGTGAGGAACATCGACAGGAGGAACAGCACGCCCACGACGAGGGAGGCGAGCCCCGAACGAGCACCTTCGCCGATACCCGACGCGGAGTCGACGTAGACCGTGTTCGACGAGGTCGAGGTCATGCCTCCCGCGACGGCGCCGAAGCCCTCGACGACGAACGCGGAGCGCAGGCGCGGGAACGTGCCGTCCTTGTAGGCGAGGCCCGCGTTCTTCGCGAGGCCCGTCATCGTGCCCATCGCGTCGAAGAAGTTCGAGAACACGAGGGTGAAGACGAGCATCGTCGCCGACAGCACGCCGATCTGGCCGAACGCACCGAACAGATCGAACTGGCCGACCAGGCCGAAGTTCGGCATCGTCACCCACTGCGTCGGCAGCTGCGGGATCGTCATGTGCCAGCCGTTCGGGTCCTTGAACGACGGACCGAGGTGCAGGAACGACTGGGCGACGATCGCGACGATCGTCGTGATGACGATGCCGATCAGGATGCCGCCCGGCACCTTCCGCGCGACGAGCACGCCGATCAGGATCAGGCCCAGCACGAAGATGAGCGTCGGCACCGACGTCAGCGAGCCGCCCTCGCCGAGCTGGACCGGCGGTCCGCCCGGCGTGCGCGTCACGAAGCCGGAGTCGACGAACCCGATGAAGGCGATGAACAGGCCGATGCCGACCGTGATCGCGGCCTTCAGCGCCTGCGGCACCGCCTTGAAGATCGCGGTCCGGATGCCGGTGGCACCGAAGATCACGATCAGGATGCCGTTGATCACGACGAGGCCCATCGCCTCCGGCCAGGTCACCTGCCCCACCACCGAGACGGCGAGGAAGGAGTTGATGCCGAGCCCGGCGGCGAGAGCGAACGGAAGGCGTGCGATGAGGCCGAAGAGGATCGTCATCACGCCGGCGGTGAGGCCGGTGGCGGCGGCGATCTCCGCGGGATTCAGCATGTTGCCCGCGATGTCCTTCGAGCCGCCGAGGATCAGCGGGTTCAGGATCACGATGTAGGCCATGGTGACGAAGGTCACGATGCCGCCGCGGAACTCGCGGCCGAGCGTCGAGCCTCGGCGGGTGATCTCGAAGAAGCGGTCGAAGCCGTTCTTTGGTGCGGCGTCGACCGTCGTCGTGGCGCCGGTGGGCAGCGGAGGAAGGTCGTCCTCCTGGCGGGAGAACAGCACCGCGGCGTCGTTCTCGGGGATTTCCGTGGACGAGGTGTCCGGGTTCTGTGAAGACATCGTCGGCTCCGGTCAGTACTCGATGCGGGTGGAGTTCTCGCTCCAGGCGGTGAAGGGCGCGACGCGCTCCTCGGCCGGGAGAGGGATGTCCGAGACGGGCATCATCGACCGGTCTCCGCCTTCGAAGTAGCGGTAGAACGCCGCGTCATCGAAGCCGGCATCCGCTGCGTCGTCGCGATCGGCCGCGAAGTACACGCGGTCGAGGCGCGCCCACAGCGAGGTGGCCAGGCACATCGGGCACGGCTCGCAGCTCGTGTAGAGCGTCGCGCCGGACAGATCGAATGTGCCGAGCCCCTGACAGGCGTTGCGGATGGCGGTGACCTCGGCATGCGCCGAGGGATCGAGGTTCGCCGTGACGCGGTTGACGCCCTCGAAGACGCGGCCGTCCGCCGAGACGACGATCGCGCCGAAGGGCCCGCCCGCATTGCGGACGTTGTCGACGGCTATCTGGACGGCTCTGGCGAGGTATTCGGCAGGGCCGGGTTGCGGTGCGGATTCAGGCACGGCGGAGCTGCTCATGACGTGATTCATGACGAAAAGCTTCCTTGCTGTCGTCGCAGTGATACGGCTTATCGGGTCGGACCCGGATCGGGTCGTTCCACGAGATATACGTCGAACCGCTAGGGATGTGCTTCTTCACCGGGCATCGAGTGTGGATGCGGCGGCGTGACGAGCATAACAACGAACCGTGCTTTCGTCTAGAGAATTCGGAATGCGACTTCCGCATTGCGGTATCCGTGTTTTGCATTCCGCATCTGCTGATCTACAGTCGCATCCATGACGCATTTTCGGATCGCAGAGGCCGCCGGCCTGCTCGGAGTCAGCGACGACACTGTCCGCCGCTGGATCCGCGACCGGGTCCTGACCGTCTCGAAGGACGACTCCGGCAAGCAGGTCGTCGACGGCTCCGAGCTCGCCGCGCACGCGCAGTGGCTCGCCCACGCGGCGACGGATGACGGTGACGGACGCTCCAGCGCCCGCAACCGCTTCGTCGGCCTCGTGACGAAGGTCGAGATCGAGGGGCTCATGGCGCAGGTCGAGCTCCAGTGCGGTCCGTTCCGCGTCGTATCGCTCATGTCGTCTGAGGCAGCCCGCGAGCTCCGGCTCCAGGTCGGCGACCGGGGCGTGGCCGTGGTCAAGGCGACCACGGTGATCATCGAGACCCACAGCAAGGAGACCCATCCGTGAGAGCCCGCAACATCGGCGTGATCGCCGCCGTCGTCGCCGCGACCCTCGCCCTCGGCGGCTGCGCGAGCACCGCCGCGCCCGCCGCATCCCCGTCGAAGACCGCCGACGCCCTGTCCGGCGACCTCACCGTCTACGCCGCCGCATCCCTCTCCGGCGCGTTCGACGAGCTCGCCAAGGAGTTCGGCGCCGCGCACCCGGGCGTCACCGTGAAGCCGATCACCTACGACGGCTCGTCAACGCTGGCCACGCAGCTCATCGGGGGTGCGCCGGCCGACGTCTTCGCGTCCGCCGATCAGAAGAACATGGCCAAGATCACCGACGCGAAGCTCGCCGGGACACCGACGAACTTCGCGACGAACGTCATGGAGATCGCGACCGCGCCCGGGAACCCGAAGGGGTTCACCGATCTCGCGTCGCTGACCAAGCCCGGTGCGACGGTGGTCGTCTGCGCGCCGGCCGTGCCCTGCGGCAGCGCCGCACAGACGCTCCTGAAGAACGCCGGCGTGACGCTCACCCCCGCGAGCGAGGAGCAGAACGTCACCGCGGTGCTCGCGAAGGTGAAGAGCGGCGACGCCGACGCCGGGCTGGTCTACGTCACCGACGTGAAGGCGGCGGGCTCGGCGGTGACCGGTGTCCCGATCGCGGGGGCGGATGCGGCCACCAACGTCTACCCGATCTCGGCGCTGACGAACGCTCCGAACCCGAAGGCGGCGGCCGCGTTCGTCGCGTTCGTCGCCGGACCGGAGGGCCAGGCCGTCCTCAAGAAGTTCGGTTTCGGAGCCCCGTGACGCAAACCCTGACGGATGCCCCCACCCGCGCGGTGGGGGCATCCGCGCGCCTGCCGGTCTGGCTCATCGTCCCGGCCGTCCTCGGCGCGGCGCTCCTGATCCTCCCGTTCGTCGCCCTGCTCACGCACCTCGACTGGAGAGCTGTTCCCGCGGCGATCACGTCCGAGGCCGCGCTGCAGGCGCTCGGGCTCTCACTGTCCACCGCCGCGATCGCCACCGTCGCGTGCCTCGTCGTCGGAGTGCCGCTCGCGATCGTCATCGCCCGCTCGCCGCGCTGGCTCGCCGCCATCCTGCGCACCTTCACGACCCTGCCGCTCGTCCTGCCGCCGCTCGTCGGCGGCATCGCGCTGCTCGCGCTCCTCGGCCGGCAGAGCGTCCTCGGCGACCTCCTCGCGCAGGTCGGCATCCGCATCCCGTTCACGACACCCGCGGTCGTCATCGCGCAGGCGTTCGTCGCCCTGCCGTTCCTCGTCATCTCCATCGAGGGGTCGCTGCGCACGAGCGGGACCGCGCACGAGGCCGTCGCCGCCTCCCTCGGCGCCGGTCCCTTCACCGTCTTCCGCCGCGTGACCCTCCCGCTGGTGGCTCCCGGACTCGTCGCGGGCACAGTCCTGTGCTTCGCCCGCGCGCTCGGCGAGTTCGGCGCGACCGCCCTGTTCGCCGGCAACGCCGCGGGCGTCACCCGGACGATGCCGCTCGCGATCTACACCGCCTTCAACGGCGCCGGCGTCGACGAAGACACCGCGATCGCGCTGTCCCTCCTGCTGATCCTGGTGGCCATCGCCGTGCTCGTCCTCATGCGCGGCTGGCGAGCGGATGCCGTCCGATGACTCTTCGCGCTTCGTTCCGTGCACGCGTCGGCTCGTTCGCCGTCGAGGCCGACCTCGCCGCCGCCGAGGAATCCGTGCTCGCGATCCTCGGCCCGAATGGATCGGGCAAGTCGACGATGCTCGCGGCGCTCGCCGGGCACCTGCCGATCGAGTCCGGGGAGATCCGACTCGGCAACCGGGTGCTCGACGGCGACGGCGTCCATGTCGTGCCCGCCAGGCGCCGGGTCGGGTTCCTCGGCCAGCGCCCCCTTCTCTTCCCGCATCTGTCCGCCCTGGAGAACGTGGCGTTCGGCCCGCGCGCGCAGGGGGTTGCGCGCGCCCGGGCGCGGGCGGATGCGGGGAGCTGGCTCGAGCGCGTCGGCCTCGGCGATCTCGCCGGGAGCCGGCCCGCCGCGCTGTCCGGCGGTCAGCAGCAGCGGGTCGCCCTCGCGCGTGCGCTCGCCGCACGCCCCGACGCGCTGCTCCTCGACGAGCCGTTCGCCGCGCTCGACGTCGAGACCGCGGCCCAGGCGCGGCGTCTCGTCGCCGAGGAGCGGGACGCGGCCGGCATCCCGATCGTCCTCGTGACGCACGATCCGCTCGATGCCGTCGTCCTCGCGAAGCGCACCGCCGTCGTGCAGGACGGGCGCATCGCGCAGCAGGGGCCGACCGCCGACGTGCTCGGCCATCCGGGCTCGGCGTTCGTCGCGGCCCTCGCCGGAGTGAACCTCGTGTCGGGGGCGGGCACCGGCCGCGGCACGGTGCGTGCCGACGGCATCGAGTGGACGGGGGCCGGCGACGTGGTGCCGGCTCAGTTCGACGCGACCGTCGCGTTCGCGCCGGGGTCCGTGCGGCTGCGCTCCCTCGGCGACATCGCGCACGCGCCCAACACGTGGAACGGCACTGTGGCGACCCTGGAACCTCTGCCGGGAGGGATACGGCTGCGCACTATGCAGCATCCGGGCATCGCGATCGACGTGCCGTCGGCGGTGGCGGTCGCTGCGGGGGTGGCCCCCGGCATCCGCCTGCGCTTCACCGTGCATCCCGACGACGTCTCCGTTCAAGTTTCCGCATTGCGGTAGTATTTTTCCGATGTTGGGGTTCTCGCGACTCCAGGAGGGGCCGCCCCTGAGCAGTTCGTCGGTGCGACCCTTCGGCGAGCTCGGGGACCGTAGACGGTGCTACCGTTCGAACCGTAGGGGGTTGGCCATGACGATCACGCAGGTCGGTGCGCCGAGCGGTGCTCGGCGGCTGCCGTCGACGGGTGCGCCCGCCGGCCTGGTCGACGCGTTCCGCCGGCCCCTGCGCGACCTGCGGATCTCGATCACCGACCGTTGCAACTTCCGCTGCGTGTACTGCATGCCGAAGACGGTGTTCGGCCGCGACTACGCGTTCCTCGATCGCGACGAGCTGCTCACCTTCGAGGAGATCACGCGT
Organism: Microbacterium candidum; assembly: GCF_030315975.1. Taxonomy (GTDB): domain Bacteria; phylum Actinomycetota; class Actinomycetes; order Actinomycetales; family Microbacteriaceae; genus Microbacterium; species Microbacterium candidum. The sequence continues at coordinate 595,551 of NZ_JASXSZ010000002.1, forward strand.
ATCGCGCGTGTGTCCGCGGCCCACGGCGTGCACAAGATCCGGCTGACCGGCGGCGAGCCGCTGCTGCGCCGCGGCATCGAGGAGCTCATCGGGATGCTGGCGGAGCTGCGCACCCCGGAGGGGGCGCCGCTCGAGATCGCGCTGACGACGAACGGCGCGGCGCTCGGCGTGAAGGCGGCGGCCCTCAAGGCGGCGGGGCTGACGCGCGTCACCGTCTCGCTCGACTCCCTCGACGATGAGCTCTTCCAGCGCATGAACGACGTGCGGTTCCCCGTCTCCCGCGTGCTCGCGGGCATCGACGCGGCGCACGAGGCCGGGCTCGCCCCCATCCGTCTCAACATGGTCGTCAAGCGAGGTCTCAACGACCAGGAGATCCTCGACATGGCGCGCCATTTCAAGGGCACTCCCTACACGCTGCGCTTCATCGAGTACATGGATGTGGGCAACACCAACGGCTGGTCGCTCGACGAGGTCGTGCCCTCCGCGGAGGTCGTCTCCCGCATCCACGAGGTCTTCCCGCTCGAGCCGGTCGGCGCCGTCGTGCCCGGGGAGACCGCGCAGCGCTGGCGCTACGTCGACGGCGGGGGCGAGATCGGCGTCATCTCGAGTGTCACGAACGCATTCTGCGGTACGTGCAACCGCGCCCGCATCTCGACGGAGGGCAAGCTCTTCACGTGCCTCTTCGCCTCCGATGGGCACGACCTACGGGCGCTCCTGCGCGGCGGGGCGACGGATGACGAGCTGTCCGCGGCGATGGCGGCGATCTGGGGCGCGCGCGACGACCGCTACTCCGAGGAGCGCGCGAGCCTCACTCCGGAGCTCCGGGCGAGCCGCAAGCACGTCGAGATGTCGTACATCGGCGGCTGACCCGCATCCTTCGTGCCCTGCCTCACGTCATACGGATGGCGAGAGATTGTACGGATGGCGAGAGATTCGGGCTGATTCCGGCCGCCAAGCGTGAATCCTCTTGCCACTCGTGCGGACGGGTTACAGCCCGACCCACTCCGAGACGCCGTCGTCGTAGTGCTGGCGCTTCCAGATCGGCACCTCGTGCTTGATGAGCTCGACGAGCCGCTCGCACGCGTCGAACGCCTGGGCGCGATGCGGTGCGGATGCGGCGGCGAACAGCGCGACATCCCCGATCTTCAGGTCGCCGACACGATGCGCCGCCGCCACGGCGTATCCCGTCTCGGTGCGCACGCGCTCGACGCAGTCGGCGAGGAACCTTCCGGCTTCGGGGTGTGCGCGGTAGTCCAGCGAGCGCACGGCCTTGCCGCCGTCATGGTCGCGCACGACGCCGCAGAACATCACGACGGCGCCGCTCGCATCGTCCTCGACGGCGCGGCGGATCGCCGCCTCGTCGAGCGGCTCCTCAGAGACAAGGGCATAGGTCACTGGACGGCCTCCCGGTCGGAGATGGTGTCGCCGCCGACGGCGGCGTAGGCCTGGATGCCGCCGACGAGATAGACCACGTCGGGGAAGCCGTGCTCGCGCAGGATGCGGACGGCCGCCCGTGCGCGGGGGTCCATCTCGCAGTACACGATGACCGGGCCGGCCTCGGGCATCACGCCGGCGCGCAGGTCACCGAGCGGCAGGAGCGTCGAATCCGGGATGCGGCGGGCCGCCGCCTCGTGCGGCTCACGGACGTCGAGCAGCCGCGGAGCCGCGCCCGCCCGCACCCGCTGCAGGACCTCTGCCGCGGAGACGGACACCAGATCGTCGTCGGACGAGACTCCGCAGAACAGGTCGTAGTCGATGAGGTCCGTGATCTCGGGGGTCTCGTCGGAGACCTCGTAGGCGATCTCGCGCGTGCGCGCGGTCAGCGCGTCGTAGACGAGCACGCGGCCGATGAGCGGCTCGCCGACACCCGTGATGAGCTTGATCGCTTCGGTCGCGACGAGCGAGCCGATCGTGCCGCACAACGTCGGGAGGACTCCGCCGAGCTCGCACGACAACGCCTCGTCGGCCGCGGGCGGCACCGGGAAGAGGTCGCGGTACGTCGGTCCGTGTCCATGCCACGACACGCCGACCTGACCGTGGAAGCGCAGGATCGAACCCCACACGAGCGGGATGCCGGCGAGCACCGCCATGTCGTTCGCGAGATACCGCGTCGGGAAGTTGTCGCTGCCGTCGACCAGCAGGTCCCACTGCTCACCGCCGTGGAAGATGAGGTTCAGACTCGTGTTGCGCGCGCGCATCTCGTACGTGAGAACCCGGCATCCGGGATCGATCTCGGCCACCGTGTCGGCGAGGGAGTCGACCTTCGGGCGTCCGATGTCGGACACCCCGTGGCTCAGCTGCCTATGGAGGTTCGAGAGCTCGACGGCGTCGTCGTCGATGACCCCGATCGTGCCGACGCCGGCCGCCGCGAGCGCGGGGACGACAGCGCTGCCGAGCCCGCCCGCGCCGAGGACGAGGACCCTGGATGCGGCGAGCCGCCGTTGCGCGGTCTCTCCGAAGCCGGGCAGCATCAGCTGGCGGCTGTAGCGGGCGATGCGGTCCGCCTCGAGCGGCGGACCGGGCTCGACGAGCGGGGACATGGTTCGATCCTACGGCTAGGGTCCGCATCGCGGACATCTTTTTCCGCTTGATGGATGCGGTTCCCCGCATCCGTCGTATCATCATCGTATGGCGATGGTGACCGTGCGGTACTTCGCGGCCGCGGCCGAGGCGGCCGGGCGCGAGGAAGAGCAGCTCGAGCTCGGCTCGGACGCGACCGTGGGCACGCTGCGCGATCTCTTGCGCCAGCGCTACGGCGCCGCGATGGAGCGGGTGCTCCGTTCCGGATCGTTCCTCGTCGACGGTGTCGTCCGCCGCAGCCCCGGCGCTGCCATCGGCGCGAACGTCGACGTCCTCCCGCCGTTCGCGGGCGGATGATGCGCGCCCACACCGACCACCAGCGGGCGGTCGCCGAACTGCTCGCGCCGCTCGGCGCGCGGCTCGCGGACCCGGCCCAGGCTGTCGTCATTCCGGTCTTCGACGCGCTCGGCCGTGTGCTGGCGACGGATGTCGCCTCCCCGACGGCGCTCCCCCGCTTCGCGAACTCTCAGATGGACGGCTACGCGGTGCACGCGACCGACCTCGCGTCCGCCTCGGCCTCCGACCCGGTGCGCCTCCCGGTCGGGCGCACGAGCGCGGCCGGCGACCCGGTCTTTCGCCTTGAGGCCGGGCACGCATCTCCCGTCATGACGGGTGCCGCCGTGCCGGACGGAGCTGATGCCGTCATCCCCATCGAGCAGGCCGATCCGCCGTCGTTCGCGGGCATCGGCGCAGGCTCCCACGACGCTCCCGCGGGGACGACCGTCTCCTTCGCCGCATCCGTCGCGCCGGGCACCTTCGTGCGCGCGGTCGGGACGGACATCGCGGAAGGCGCCGTCGTCCTGCGCGCGGGCACGCGTCTCGGCCCCGCTCAGCTCGGCTCCCTCGCCGCGGCAGGCGTCGTCGAGGTGCCGGTGCGGCCGCGGCCCCGCGTCCTCGTCCTGTCGACGGGTCACGAGCTGCGCGCGCCCGGTGCGGACCTCGACACCGAGGGCGACAGCGGCGCGATCTATGACGCCAATTCGACGATGATGACCGCTGCGGTCGTCGACGCCGGAGCGATCGCGGTGACGGATATCGCGCCCGATGATGCGGCCGCCGTCGTCGCGGTGCTGGAGCGGCATCCGGAGGTCGATCTGGTCGTCACGACCGGCGGCGTCAGTGCGGGGGCGTTCGAGGTCGTGCGCGATGCACTCGCCCCGCTCGGCGTCGATTTCGGACCGGTCGCGATGCAGCCCGGCGGCCCGCAGGGGCTCGGGCTCGCCACCGTGCCCGGAGGGCGCCGCATCCCGGTCGTCGCGTTCCCGGGCAACCCGGTGTCGACGCTCGTCTCGTTCGAGCTGTTCCTCCGGCCGGTGCTGCGCGGCTTCGCGGGGCTTCCGCCGCAGCGCCCGACGCAGCACGCCGTGCTCGCACATCCCGTCACCTCGCCGCCCGCCCGCCACCAGGTCCGCCGTGGCACTCTGCGCGCGGACGGCAGCGTCGAGGTCGGGGCCCCGAGCTCCCATCTGCTGCACGCGTACGCGCTCGCGAACGTGCTCGTGCACCTGCCCGTCGGCGTGGACGCCCTCCCCGCAGGTGCCGAGGTCGAGGTCTGGAGGATCGATGAGTGACCCGCAGGAGCCGCAGCTGACCCACCTGCGCGCCGACGGTTCGGCGCACATGGTCGACGTCACCGACAAGGGCGTCACGCGCCGCGAGGCGCGGGCGCAGGCGGTGCTCATCACGACGCCCAGTGTGGTCGCCGCGATCGCCGACGGAACGCTCCCGAAGGGCGAGGCGCTCGGCACCGCGCGTCTGGCCGGCATCATGGGCGCGAAGCAGACGTCGAGCCTCATTCCGCTGTGCCATCCGCTTCCGCTGACGAAGCTCGCCGTCGACCTGGAGCCCGGCGACGACCGCGTCCGGATCGTCGCGACGGCCGTCACGAACGGCGTCACCGGCGTCGAGATGGAGGCGCTCACCGCCGCGAGCGTCGCCGCGCTCACGCTTTACGACATGATCAAGGCCGTCGACAACCGGGCCATCATCACGGACATCAAGGTGCTCGCCAAGTCCGGCGGCAAGAGCGGCGACTGGTCCGTCGAGTAAGGCTCCGTGCGTTCGACTCGCTCAGCATCCACCATCGCCGGTCGTTGAGCGAGGAACGACCGAGACGAAACGCGGACGGTGCGTCTCGAGATCGACTCCCGACGTTTCGACTCGCTTCGGCCACACCCTGCCGGTCGTTGAGCGAGGGAGGAACGACCGAGACGAAACGCTCCGGGCGTCAGCGCTCGACGAGGACTCCGTCGAGGTCGGCCCACACATGCTTGCCGGGGGCGAAGACGACTCCCGCGATCGTGACGGGCACGTCGACCTCGCCGGCGCCGTCCTTGGCGCTCTTGCGAGGGTTCGAGCCGAGCGCCTTGACACCGATCGGCAGTGACGCGATCGCGATGCGGTCGCGGATGGCGCCGTTGATGATGAGCCCCGCCCATCCGTTGTCGGCCGCGGACCCGGCGATCATGTCGCCGACGAGGGCCGACTCGAGCGATCCGCCGCCGTCGATCACGAGGACGGCGCCGTCGCCGGGCGTCGCGAGCAGCGCCTTCACGATCGCGTTGTCGCGGTGGCAGCGCACCGTGCGGATCGGCCCGTCGAAGGCGGCGAGCCCGCCGGCATCCTGCAGCTGCAGAGACAGCGCGTCGAGGTCGTCGCCGCGCTCGTCGTAGAGGTCCGCCGTTGCGATCATGATCCGAGGCTAGCGCGCGCGACGCACCCGCCACACGATGAGGCATCCGACGAGCAGCGCCAGCAGTCCGCCGATGATCAGCTCGAACGGCACGGTGCCGCCGGTGGAGCTCAGCGCGCTGGATCCCGAACCGGTCGTCGACCCGGAGCCGGACGACGAGCCCGAGCCGGAGCCGCCGCTGTTCGCTGCGACCACCGTGATCGGAGCGGTCAGGGTGCGCGTGTCGCCCGTGGCGGACACGCCGATCGCAGCGACGGTGTGCGCCCCGAGGGGTGCGGCGGCGGGGATCGTCAGACTGGCTGAGAACGCCCCGCTCCCATCGACCGTGGCCGATCCGAGCATCGTGGGCGCGGAGTACATGCCGATCTCGACCGTGGTGCCGGGGAGGAATCCGGCCCCGGACACGGTGATCGTCCCGCCGGCTTTCACCTGCGCCGGCGTTTCGGTGAGAGGTCCGTCGCCCGTCGGAACGGTGGCCGGCAGAGCCACATCCAACGCGACATCCACCGTCACCGTCGTGAAGAACGATCCCGCCGCATTCGTCGCGGTGACCGTGATCGTGCTCGACCCGGCGTCGACGACTCCGGGAGTCCCGTGGAGGGTCGCCGTGCCGTCGCCGTTGTCCGTGAGCGTGAGCCATGGCGGCACGCCGGTCGCGGTGAGGGCCGGCGTCGGGTGCCCGGAGGCGGTGATGTCGATCGTCCGCGCCGCGCCGGGCAGCACGGTGACCGGCGACACGGAAGCGATCGAGGGCTTGGTCGACACGGTCACCGTGGCCGCCGACGACGGGGTCGATCCGGCGACGTTCGTGAAGACGGCGCGGAAGGACGCCCCGTCGTCCGCGAGCGCGGCCGTGAAGCCGAGGGTCGTCGAGGTCGCGCCCGACACGTCCGTCCACGGGCCGCCGCCGTCGGAGCGCTGCCACTGCACCGTCGGGGCCGGGAAGCCGCTCGCGGCCGCGGACAGCGACACCGGGTCTCCTGCGAGCACCGACACCGCGACCGGCGGCGTCGTCACGGCGGGCGCCTCATCCACGACGAGGGTGAACGCCTGTGTCGTGGCCCCGGTGGCGTTCGTCGCGATCAGCTGCAGGGGGTACGACCCGCCGGTCCCGGTATCCGGCGTTCCCGACAGCTGCGCGGTGCCCGGGGCGCCGGCCGTGAAGGTGACACCCGAGGGAAGCGTGCCGGTGAGGCTGATCGTCGTCGCAGTGGGGAAGCCCGGATCGACCGTGGGGATGAACGACCCGGCGGTCCCCGCGGTGAACGTCGCGGTGTCGGCACTGGTGAACGCGGGCTTCGCGCCGACGCTCAGCTCGAACGACTGCGTCGCGGTCCCGACCGCGTTCTGCGCGGTGACCGTCAGGGCGTGCGTGCCGGCGAGCGCTGCCGCCGGCGTTCCGGACAGTGTGCCCGTCCCATCGCCGTGGTCGACGAACGAGATGCCCGCAGGCAGCATCGCGACGGAGAGCGTGGGCGCGGGCCGTCCGGTCGCGGTCACTGTGTACGAGAAGGGGGTTCCGACCGCCGCGACGGACGACGCGCTGCTCGTGATCGTCGGAGCGTCCGACAGGACGAACGTGACGCTCGTCAGCGCCGGGAGCCCGGAGGTGTTCGTCGCGGTGAACGTCACCGTGCTCGACACAGGATCGCCGGCCGCGGGCGGCGTATCCGTCGGCGTTCCGGAGATCGTCGCACCACCCGCGCTCGGTGTGAACGTGAGCCCCGCAGGGAGGGTTCCGGTCATCGATACGGAGGGCGCCGGGTAGCCGTACGCGACCAACGACAGGGAGTACGGCGTCCCTGCGGTGAGTGCGACCGGGCTCGGCAGTGCCGCGAGGGTCGGGGGTTCATCGACCGTGACGTCCGCCTGGACGAGGGCGTTCTCGAACGTCGCCGCGGCGCCTCCGACACCGCCCGCCGATCCCGCGGTGAAGGATGTCGACGTGACTCCGCCGGCGAAGGTGGACGGCGTCGACACGATCGAGCCGACCGGCGCGGCGCCCGTCCAGGCGACCTGCATGCCGGAGAAAGCGGTGAGGTCGGATGCCGCGACCGGGTTGCCCGCCGAGTCCTTGAGGAGGGACGCGGTCAGCGTGGAGGCGAAGTGGACGAGGATCGTGGCGGGGGAGGCACTCGTGGTCAAGGTGAGATGCGGCTGCGTCGAGCCGGTTGTCGATGCAGAATCGCATCTCGCGGTTCCCGCGCCCGTCGCGCACCCCCACCAGTTGTGCGTCGCGTCGACGCTGATCGACCCGCTCGCGAGGGCGGGGGCGCTGTTGCCGGAGAAGATGTTGAAGTTCGCGGCGAGCGACCCGCCGGTCACGTCGATCGCGCTCCCCGTGGCGGCCGCGTTCGATGTGAAGACGTTGCGGACGACGGTCGCGGAGCCGCCCTGCTGCCAGATCGCTCCACCGAGGGTGGGCGAGGCATCCGCCGTCGTGACCGCGTTGCCGTCGAAGGTGTTGTCGGAGATCTGGATGGATGCCGCGGCCCCCGCGTCGACCGAGTAGGCGATCGCGGCTCCGCCGCCGGCGAGCTGCGCCGCGGTGTGCGCAGTGTTCGTCTTGAATGTCGAGCCCGTGATGCTGAGCTTCTGCTGTCCCTGGGGCGCTGCGGCGGCGAGGTAGGACACGGCGCCGCCGGACGAGGTGCCGCTGTCGTTGCTCGTGAAGGTCGAGTTCTGGATGGTGAGCGACCCGCCCATGAACTGGATCGCGCCCCCCGGCGCTGCTGCAGCGGACGAGTGGTTGTCGGTGAACACCGACCGGACCACCGTAAGAGAGTCGCCGGCGCTCGTGAGAGGGGATCCGGCGATGATCGCGCCGCCGCCGAACAGGCTGTCGCGGCCGCCCTGGAACGTGAGGTCCTGCACCGTGACGGACACCCCGCCGATCGGGCCGGGGTCGGTCGTCATGAGCTGGGTCGATCCGTTGCCGATGAGGCGCGCCGTTCCCGTTCCCGCTGCAGGACCGGCGATCGTGATGTCGGAGCCTGTCTTCGTTCCTACGACGAGCGCTCCGTCCGTGAGCGTGTAATCGCCCACCGGCACGGTGACGGTCTGCGACCCGCCGAGGTTGCCCGCGACGCACAGCGCGGTGCGCAGTGTGACCGGACCGACCGGTGCTGTGACGGCCGAATCGGTGCACGCGCCCTGCACATCGCCGTCCGCGGTCGTCGTGACCGAGATCGTCGCGGCGTACGCCGGAACGGCGACGACGACGCTCGCGGCGACCGCTGCCAGCACGACCGCGATCGCGATCGCGCCCGATCTCCGCCCAGCAGCACTCGTGGACATGAAGCCCCCCTCAGTCATGCACCTCGCCAGATGCTATCGGGTCGGAAAGCGCGACGTCACTCGTAATCGTGCAAAATGTCCGTTTCCACCAGCCTCGCGGTGCAGTAGTGTCACCGTGGGGAGGGGCATCGCATGGGGACAGGCATCTCGCGTCGAGCGATGCTGGCGGCATCCGCCGGCGGCATCGCGCTCGTCTCGGCATCCGGCGCCGGCGCCGCCGTGGCGGCCTCGAGGTCGTCGACCGGCGCACCCGCCAGCGCCCCGGCTCCGACCGGGGGCATCGCCGGGGACCCGTCTCGGCCGATGCGGTCCGAGTTCACCGGCCACCTCGGAGGGACCTACGACGCCGTGTCGCCGTGGGCGCCGCACCGGCTCCGTCTCGAAAGCGTGGGGGATCTCGCACCGGGGGGCGACGGCGAGAACGCCTTCCGGCTTTCGTTCTCGACCGACGACACGGCGCGCGACGGCATCTACCACCTGACCTCGCCGGCGGGCACACGACACGTCATCTACCTCGGCCGCGTGGGTCCCGCCGCAGGCACACTCGAGGCGATCGTGGACCGCACGCGGTGACCGCCATGATCCTCCCGCACGTGACGCCGGGTCGCACGACGCTCGATGACCCCGCCGTCGCAGAGGTCCTCGCCGAGCACTGCGCCGACGAGTTCTCCGCCGTCGACGATCGGATGCGCGTCGCACTCGTGGAATTGCAGCTGCGCGCCCGGCTCGGCGGTTTCGCCGACGCGTTCCCCGAGGCCCACGCACGACTGCTCGTGCGCGACGGTGGCCTCGTCGGGTACGCGATCGTCGACAGCCGGGACACGAGCATCCACCTCGTCGATCTCGTCGTGCGTCCGGCGTTCCGCCGCACCGGCGCCGCCACGGCCCTGCTCGGTGAGCTGACGACGGAGGCGGACTCCTCGGATCGCGACCTCACGCTCTCCGTTACGCCCGGCAGCCCGGCGGAGCGACTGTATGCGGCCCACGGCTTCGCGCGGGTCGAGGATGCGGCGCCGGACGCGCTGCACGTCGGGATGCGGCGGGCCGCCGCATCCGTCCCCCCACTCCGAGAGGACATCCGATGAGCCAACCGTTCGTCGGCGAGATCAGGCTCTTCGCCGGCTCGTTCGCACCAGCCGGCTGGGCGATCTGTGACGGTTCGCTCGTCGCGATCTCACAGTACGAGACGCTCTTCCAGCTCATCGGTACGACCTACGGCGGGGATGGCCAGTCGACCTTCGCGCTCCCGGACCTGCGGGGGCGCGCTCCCCTGCATCCGGGTCCGAGTCATGTGCTCGGCCAGGCCGCCGGCGTCGAGACGGTGACGATCACGACGCCGTCGATGCCGTCGCACGCACATGCCGCGCAGGCCGCAGCGACCCCCACCACCAACTCGCCGTCGGGCGCACACTGGTCCGCACAGGCGACGGCCGCATACGGACCCGTCCCGGGCGCCGCGGCGCTCGCGCCCGGGAGCATCGGCCCGGCCGGGGGCGGCCAGCCCCATGAGAACATGCCGCCGTACCTCGTCAGCACGTACATCATCTCGTTCTTCGGCATCTTCCCGTCGCAGACCTGACCGCAGACCGACCCGACAACAGAGGGGTGCGTGGAGCATGACCGAGCCGTTCCTGGGTGAGATCCGCCGGGTCTCCTTCAATTTCGCGCCGAAGGGATGGGCGATGTGCAATGGAAGCCTGCTCTCCATCGCCCAGAACCAGGCGCTGTTCGCGCTGCTCGGCACGACGTGGGGCGGCAACGGTGTGACGACGTTCGGCCTCCCCGACCTGCGCGACCGCATCGCGTTCGGCGCGGGCTCGGCGCTCACTCAGGGCGCGGCGGGAGGCGAGGCGACGCACACGCTGACCGTCTCGGAGATGCCGCCGCACACCCATCTGCCGCTCGCGACCGCGTCCGCCGCGACCACCGCAGATCCGACCGGCGCCACGTGGGCGAGCACCCCGCAACCGGCCTACGCGACGAGTGCCGCGATGGCGCTCGACGCGTCAGCGATCGGTAAGGCGGGCAGCGATCAGCCGCACGAGAACATGCCGCCGTACCTCGCGATCAACCACATCATCGCCCTCCAGGGCATCTTCCCCTCGCAGACCTGACCGGAGGACACATGAGCGACCCGTTCGTCGGCGAGATCCGCACCGTCGGCTTCAACTTCGCCCCCAAAGGCTGGGCGATGTGTTCCGGCCAGCTGATCCCCATCTCGCAGAACACGGCCCTGTTCTCCCTCCTCGGCACGTACTACGGCGGGAACGGGACGTCGAACTTCGCCCTGCCGAACCTCAACGGCGTGATGGTGATCGGCCAGGGGCAGGGCCCCGGACTGTCGCTGCGCGACATCGGCGAGATCGGCGGAGCGAGCGCCGTCTCCCTCGTCCAGGACGAGCTGCCCCCGCACACGCATCAACCGATCGGATCGACGGCGACCGCGACGTCCGGCGAGCCGCAGAACCTCACGTGGGCGGAGCCGCGTCTCGGCCGGGCGCAGCGCGCCGCATACGCACCCACCCCCTCCACTCCCATGGCTCCCCTGGGAATGACCGGGGGTGGAGCGGCGCACAACAACATGCCGCCGTACCTCGCGATGTACTACGTGATCGCACTGCAAGGCGTCTACCCGCCTCGCTCCTGACGCTTCAGGCGCCGGCGGAGGGCGGGTTCACGTCGGGATGCAGAGCGGTGAACAGCGAGTAGGTCTCGCCGCCCGCATCCGGCCCGCGCTGCTTGAACTCCTCCAGCAGGTCGCCGAGGCGATCCTCGAGCTCGGCTTTGTGCTCGGGGGTGAGCTTGAGGCCGAGCCAGGAGACGTGGAGCTCGTCGGGCGCGACGCCCTCGATCTGCTGCAGGAACGTCTCGACGAGCACGGGCGCGCCCTCGGGGATCGACGTGCGCCACGAGAGTCCGGTCGCGCGATACGGAACCTCGCGCGCTCCCTGCCGCCCCGCCCGCGGCTCCTCGGCGACGAGGTAGCCGGTCTGCACGAGCGTGCGGACGTGGTGGAGCATCGTTCCGGGATTCACGCCGAGCAGCTCGGCGAGCTCCTTGTTCGTGCGAGCCTCGAACGCGCACAGCCGCAGCACGCGCATGCGCAGCGGCGAACTCAGCGCCCGCGCGCGCGCCTGGCTCTCGGCATCCTCATCCGCGAGGCTGGCCCGGACCTTCTCGTCGTCCCCCATGTCGCGAGTCTACTGGTTGACAAGTCCCAATCGGAAGGTGCAGACTGATTGACATGTCTCAATCAGCGGAGGTCGCGACCGACGAAGAGGTCGCGCAGAAGCGGTCTCTGTGGCACGACCGCAACTTCCTGACCCTGTGGAGCGGCCAGGCGCTCAGCCAGTTCGGCGCGCAGATCTCGATGCTCGGCATCCCGGTGCTGGCCGTCGTGCTGCTGGAGGCGACCGCGTTCCAGGTGGGGGTGCTGGATGCTGCGGGCCTCGTCGCCTTCCTCGTCATCGGCCTTCCGGCCGGCGCCTGGGTCGACCGGATGCGCAAGCGTCACGTGATGATCTGGGCCGACGGCGTGCGCGCGCTCGCGATCGCCTCGATCCCGATCCTGTGGGTGACGGGCTCCCTCCACATCTGGCAGCTCTACGCCGTGGCGTTCGTCATCGGCGTCGCCACCGTGTTCTTCGACGTGTCGTACCAGAGCATCATCCCGTCGCTCGTGAAGCCCGACCAGATCGCCGAGGCCAACGGCAAGCTCGAATCGACCCAGCAGGTCGCGCACCTCGCCGGCCCGGCGTTCGCGGGCGGGCTCATCTCGCTCGTGTCGGCGCCGTTCGCAATGGTCGTCACGTCGTTCACGTACGTGGCATCCTTCGTCGCGCTGCTGTTCACGCGCGACCACGAGGTCCGCCGCCCCGCCCACGAGCACGAGCCCCTCCTGCGCGAGATCGGCGAGGGCCTGCGCTGGGTGTTCGGCAACCGCTACCTGCGACGCATCGTCGGGACGACCGGCACCTCGAACTTCTTCAACACCGTGTCGATGACGATGCTGCCGATCTTCCTGCTGCGCGAACTCGGAATGACGGCCGCCGCCATGGGCCTCATCCTCTCCCTCGGCGCGGTGGGTGGGGTCGTCGGCGCGATCGCGACGCCGCACATCGTGCGCTGGGTCGGCGAGGGCCGCGCCATCCCCCTCTCCGCGATCGCGTTCTCGGTCGTGGCGGTCTTCCTGCCGCTCGCGGCGATGACGCCCGCCATCGCGTTCCCCCTGCTCGTGGTGCAGGGATTCGTCGCGAGCTTCACGGTGCTCGTCTACAACATCACGCAGGTGACCTTCCGTCAGCGGATCACCCCGCCGCGCCTCCTCGGCCGCATGAACGCGTCGGTGCGCTTCGTCGTGTGGGGCGTCATGCCGATCGCATCGCTCCTCGCGGGGCTCCTCGGCACGTGGCTCGGGATCGTCCCCACGATGTGGATCGGCGCGATCGGCCAGCTCGCCTCCGCCCTCTTCGTCGTGATCGGGCCGTTCTGGCTCATGCGCACGCTTCCCGGCGCCGCGGAGGAGGCGGATGCGGGAGAGGTGGATGCCACGGCCTGAGCCGCGCGGACGGATCACCCGACCGCGGGGCCGTTCAATGACGGATCCGACCCAAGGACATCGGCGGATCGAAGGGGCGCCTCTACGATCGCCTCCATGACCGCCCTTTCGCGCGGCACGCGCGCCGGATACGCACTCGGAGGCATCGCCTCCGGCACGTACGGCACCGTGCCCGGCCTGATCCTGATGCCGTTCCTCACCGACCTCCTCGGCGTCGACGCGGCCATCGCGGGTCTGATCGTGTTCGCGCCGAAGGCGTGGGATTTCTTCCTCAACCCCATCGCAGGGCGGCTGAGCGACCGGTCGAAGCATCCGCGCGACCGTCGACGGCCGTTCATCCTGCGGGCCGGCATCCTGCTCGCCCTCGCGTTCCTGGCGATGTTCTTCGGCCCGACGGAACCACCGGTCGCTGCGGCACTCTGGGTGCTGGTGTTGTTCCTCGCCAGCGCGACGGTGTACGCGTTCTTCCAGGTGCCGTACCTCGCGATGTCGGCCGAGATCACCGACGACTATTCCGAACGCACGCGGCTCGTCACCTGGCGCGTGATCGTCTTCACGCTGGCGATCCTCATCTCCGGGGCGACGGCACCGGCCCTCGTCGAACTCGTCGGCGGGGTGGCCGGGTATCGGATCATGGCCGGCGCGATGGCCGTGCTCATCCTGATCGGGACGGCGGGCGTGTGGTGGGGCACGCGGCATGTCGGCCTCACCCGCACCGAGGTCGCTGGCGGGCGCCTGTTCGAGCAGCTCGGCATCGTGCTGCGCGACCGCGACGCCCGGTCGCTCATCGTCGCCTATGTGCTGCAGGCGGTCGCGATCGGCATGGTCCTCGGCGGGGTCGTCTACGTTGCGAGGCACGTCGTGCACGACCCGAGTGCGGCCACGATCGCGTTCGTGTGCTTCGTCGCACCCGCGGTCGTGCTGACCCCGGTGTGGTCGATGCTCGGGCGGCGGGTCGGGAAGAAGGGCGGGTTCACGGCGGCGACGGTCGTCATGATGGTCGGCTTGCTCGCTCTCCTGAGCGCCCGAGCAGGAACGACACCGATGCTGATCGCGTCCGGGATCGTCGGAGTCGGCTATGCGGGGGCGCAGCTCTTCCCCCTCGCGATGCTGCCCGACATCGCCGCGGAGGATGCCAAGCGCAGCGGCGTCAACCGGATCGGGATGATCTCGGGCGTGTGGTCGGGGTTCGAGCTCCTCGGCTATGCGCTGGGGCCCGCGCTGCTCGGAGTCGTGCTCAGCATCGGCGGCTATGTCGCCTCCAGCGGAAGCACCGTCCCGCAGCCCGAGAGCGCGCAGTGGGCGATCGTCCTCGGCGTCTCGCTGATCCCCGCATCGCTGTGCGCGATCAGCCTCGTGCCCCTGCGCCGCTACCGCCTGGACGACCGGCTGCGGGCGGAGGCGCAGACGCAGACGGTCTGATCCGCCCACCGCAGTGCTACCAGCGCAGCGGCACCCGCTCGATCGAGCGCCCGGCAGCGTCGAGCAGATGTCCGTTCCGCTTGATCTCGCGCAGCACCGTCCAGCGATCCGTGACCTCGACCTTATCGCCCCATGCGCGCTCGATCCGCGGAAGAGCGGTCAGCGACCGGGCGCGCGCGCACACGAAGAGCGGCGCGGACCCGACCAGCACTCCCACCCGATGCGTCTCCGGGAGCCTCGAGGCGCGGGCGGCGGCCTCCTCGACGTCCCCGGAGCGCGCCCACAGCACGGCACCGCGCCGATAGCCCGCCGCCGGCATCGCCAGATCGCACCCGAGGCGCAGGAGTCCCGCTCCGACGGCACGGTCCACCGTCCGCCGGGCCGTCGCCTCGGAGACGCCGAGGCGCTGCGCGAGGGTCGCCGCCGGCATCCGGGGATCGTCGTCGAGGGTGTCCGCGACCTCTGCCACGACCTCCGGCCGAGGGATGCGGGCGGCCCCGCCGTCGTGCTCGTCACGGACCGCCCGCTGCTGCGACCGGGACAGCACGCGCAGCCGCCAGCCGGAGTCCTCCGCGACGATGGCCGCCGCGACATCCATCCGCCGCACGCGCGCACCGGCGTCCGCGATCTCGCGCACCCGGTCGCCGAGGAGCGGAAGCCCGCCGGTGCCCGCGACGAGGACGAGGACTCCGGCGGACGTGTCGTCGGCGCTGAGCACCCAGGGCCGCCGAACGACCGCCGCGACGACATCCGCAGACGTGCGGCGATCGAGCAGCACGATCGCGACATCCGTCGTCGACGACCATCGTTCGGGCGTCGGCCACGCGGTGAGCCATGCCAGCGACTCCTCGCGCAGCGCGTGCCAGTGCCGCGCGACCGTCGCGGCATCCGCTCCGACCGCCGCAGCGATACGCGTCCACGGGGCGCGCGCATCGATCTGCAGAGCCTGCACGATCGCGAGGTCCAACTCGTCGAGTGCACGCGCGTCGTCGATATCCATGTGACGAATCGTATGCATGATTCACGCCTGGTTGAAGGATCCCGGAAGAATAGGACCGGTGATGCGTCCTCTCCCTACTGTCAGAGCATGCATGTGACCGAATCGTCGATCATGGCGAGCATCGAGGATCTCGTGGCGATGTCGCCGCGCGCCACGGGATCCGCGGGAGGCGAGTCCGCGGCCGCATACGTCGAGCGCCGGTTCGCGGAGGCGGGGCTCGACACGCAGGTGCTCGAGGTGCCGTCGTTCTCGTGGACCGCCGAGTGCAGCCTGCAGATCGGGGACGACGACATCCCGTGCGCGCCGGTCCTGCACTCGGGTCTGGCCGCCCACGACTGGACGGGCACCGCAGACCACCAGCTCGACGCGCCGGTCGTCGACATCGGCACAGACCGCGTGCGGCGGCATGACGTGCGCGGAGCCATCGTGCTGTTCGATCTGACCTTCGACATGACCGTGGCGCATTCGCTGCCGCTCACCCTCTACCTGCACGACCCCGGCCGCCGGGTGTTCCGCCGTGAGGTCCTCGCGAGCCGCAACCCGTACGTGACCTCCCTTGCCCGGACGATGACCGAGGCGGCAGCGGGCGGCGCGGTCGGCGTCATCGGTGTACTGCGCGATTATCCGGATTCCCGGAACTATCACAACGAGTACTACCGGCGAACGCTGTTCCCGCTGCCCGGCGTGTCGGTGACGCGGGCCGAGGGGCTGCGGTTGCGCGGGCTGCTGCAGCACACCCCCCGCGCCCGGCTGCGCCTCGACATCGCGCGACGGGAGGTCGTCTCACGCAGCGTGATCGGCGTCCTGCCCGGACGCACGGCCGACACGATCATGATCCAGTCGCATCACGACTCGATCGGGCCCGGCGCCGTCGAGGACGCGTCCGGTACGGCCGAGGTCATCGCCCTCGCCGAGCACTTCGGCGCCCAGGCCGCCGCCGGACGCATCCGGGAGAAGACGCTCCTGTTCGTGACATTCGACACGCATTTCACCGGCTACCAGGCCCATCGGGAGTTCGCCCGTCGGTATGTGCTCGCCCGGCGCACCCCGTGGAACATCGTGCTCAATGCGACGATCGAGCACATCGGACTGCGCGCCGTCGAAGGGCCCGACGGCGGCTTCGCCTCGACCGGGGAGACCGAGCCGCGCGGCGTCTTCGTGAATGTGAATCCCGCGTTCACGGTGCGGATCGGCCGCGCCGTGCGCCGACACGGCCTCCACGGCACGAGCCTGCTCGGCGCCGGGCTGCTCGAGTTCTTCGCCGGCGGGATCCCGACCGACGCATCCTTCACCTTCGTGTCCGGGGTGCCGACGATCAGTCTCATCTCCGGCCCGCTGTACCTGTACGACGACGCCGACACCATCGACCGGATCGATCGTGCGCAGCTCCTGCCCGTGGCGAGGTTCTTCGCGGACATCGTGGATGACGCGGACGGCCGGCGCGGGACCCTCCTCGGAACGATGCCCGCTCGCCTGCGCCGCTTGCTGCCGCGGGGGCGCTGGTGATCAGGATCGTGGCGTTCCCGGCACGCGCGGTCGACGGCGGCGTGCAGGAGCAGACGGGGATGCTGATGCTCCCCGCATCCCCCGCCCCGCGCGGCGGATACCCGGTCGTCGTCTACGGGCACATGACGACCGGCGGTTCTGCGCGCTCCGCGCCGAGCACCGCGACGCCCGCCCATCCGGAGTGGCGGCGGATGTCGCAGGGCGACGCGCTGTGCGATCGGCTCGTCGCCCGCGGGATCGCGGTGCTGCGCCCCGACTACGAGGGGATCGGCGGCCCCGGCGTCCACCCTTATCTGATCGGGTCGTCGCTCGCCGAGTCCGTCCTGGCGATGATGCGGGAGCGCGACTCGTTCGACGCCGATCTCGGCGACATGTGGGTGGCCGCCGGGCACTCCGAGGGGGCCGTCGCCGCACTGCACGCGTCCGCACGGGAGGAGCCCGACGCGCAGGCGCGCCTCGTCGGCACCGCCGTGTTCGGTCCCGTCACCCGCATGGACGTCAGCATCGGGGCGGCCCGCCGCATCGCGGTGCCGTTTCCCGGTTCCGGCGTCGTCTCCGCGCTCATCGCGCTGATGCTGCGTGGAGCCGCGGCGACCGATGCGGGGATGCGGCGGCTCCTGGAGACCGACGGGCTCAGCGAGCGCGCCGCCGAGCGTTGGGCCGACCTCGACGAGCTGTGCCTCACGGAGCTCGCCGCCGACGGTTCGTGGGGCGGGATCGCGCCAGGGCGCATCGGCGGGCGGGCCGGCGACGAGCTGTTCGCGATGCTCGCCGCGTCCTTCCGCGCCAACGAGGTCGCCGCGCTTCGCGGGTTCCGCGCACCGCTGCGGATCGACGCCGCCCGGTTCGACGAGGTCGCGCCGGCACCCCTCACGGCCCGGATGCTCCGCGGCTACCGCTCCGCAGGCGTTCCGCTCGACAGCGCGTGGTGGCCGACCCACCACTCGGGCATGATGCGGCCGCAGCACGCCCCGTCGCGGGCGGCGGAGTGGATCGCCGCCCGCTTCGCCGGGTGACCTACTCGTCGATGAGCTCCGCGTCGATGATGTCGTCGACGTCCGACGGCCCGTCGCTCGTGAGCACGAGCGCGGAGCCGTCGGCCGCGACATCCACCCGCACGACGTCGCCGTCGCGCACGCGGCCCGCGAGCAGAGCCATCGCGAGGCGGTCCTGGATCTCCGACTGCATGAGCCGGCGGAGGGGCCGCGCGCCGAACACCGGGTCGTAGCCGCGCTCGGCGAGCCAGGCGCGGGCGTCGGGCGTGACCGCGAGGGTGAGCCGGCGTTCGCGCAGACGTCGCTGCAGCACGTCGACCGACAGCTCGACGATCTGCGCGAGGTCGTCCTCGCTGAGCGCCTGGAACATCACGATGTCGTCGAGGCGGTTCAGGAACTCCGGCTTGAACGCCTGGCGCACGATCGCCATGACGGTGTCCCGCTTCTCATCGGTAGACAGCGTCGGGTCGATCAGCACGGGCGAGCCGAGGTTCGACGTCAGGATCAGGATCACGTTGGTGAAGTCGACCGTGCGGCCCTGACCATCGGTCAGGCGCCCGTCGTCCATCACCTGCAGCAGGACGTCGAAGACCTCGGGATGCGCCTTCTCGACCTCGTCGAGGAGCACCACCGAGTACGGACGACGGCGCACAGCCTCGGTCAGCTGACCGCCCTGCTCGTAGCCGACATACCCGGGAGGGGCGCCGACGAGGCGCGACACCGTGTGCTTCTCCCCGTATTCCGACATGTCGATGCGCACCATGGCGTGCTCGTCGTCGAAGAGGAACTCCGCGAGCGCCTTGGCGAGCTCGGTCTTGCCGACGCCGGTCGGGCCGAGGAAGAGGAACGAGCCGGTCGGCCGGTTCGGGTCGCTGATGCCCGCGCGGGAGCGGCGCACCGCATCCGCCACCGCCTTCACGGCGTCCTTCTGGCCGATGAGGCGTCTGCCCAACTCGGCCTCGAGGTGGAGCAGCTTCTCGGTCTCGCCCTGCAGGAGGCGGCCGACCGGGATGCCGGTCCACGCCGCGATGACCGCGGCGATGTCCTCGTCGGTGACCTGGTCGCCGACCATGCGATCCTCGACGGACTCCTGCTGCTCAGCCACCATCAGCTCGCGCTCGAGACTCGGGATCTCGCCGTAGAGCAGGCGCGACGCCCGCTCGAGATTGCCCTCTCGCTGTGCGCGCTCGGCTTCGCCGCGCGCCTTGTCGAGCTTCGTCTTCAGGTCGCCGACCCGATTCAGGGTCGCGCGCTCCTGCTCCCACCGCGCCTGCAGGCCGTCCAGACGCGCCTGTTCGCCCGCGAGCTGCTCCCGCAGCGACGCGAGCCGCTCCTTCGAGGCGTCGTCCTTCTCCTTCTTCAGGGCGAGCTCCTCGAGCTTCAGCCGGTCGACGTGGCGGCGCAGCTCGTCGATCTCGAGCGGCGCGGAGTCGATCTCCATGCGCAGCCGCGACGCGGCCTCGTCGATGAGGTCGATGGCCTTGTCCGGCAGCTGCCGCGAGGGGATGTAGCGGTGCGAGAGGGATGCGGCGGCCACCAGCGCGGCATCCGCGATCGCCACCTTGTGGTGCGCCTCGTAGCGCTCCTTGAGGCCACGCAGGATCGCGATGGTGTCCTCGACGGAGGGCTCACCGACATAGACCTGCTGGAAGCGGCGCTCGAGCGCGGCATCCTTCTCGATGAACTCGCGGTACTCGTTGAGCGTGGTCGCCCCGATGAGCCGCAGCTCACCGCGCGCGAGCATGGGCTTGAGCATGTTGGATGCCGCGACGGACCCTTCGCCGCCGCCCGCGCCCATGAGCACGTGCAGCTCGTCGATGAACGTGATGATGCGGCCGTCGGACTCGGTGATCTCCTTGAGCACGCTCTTCAGGCGCTCCTCGAACTGGCCGCGGTACATCGCACCGGCGACCAGCGCGGAGATGTCGATTGTGACGAGCTCCTTGTCCTTGAGAGACTCGGCGACGTCGCCCGCGACGATGCGCTGGGCGAGGCCTTCGACGACGGCGGTCTTGCCGACGCCCGGCTCGCCGATCAGGACGGGGTTGTTCTTCGTGCGGCGGGTCAGCACCTGGCTGACCCTGCGGATCTCGCTGTCCCGCCCGATGACGGGGTCGAGCTTGCCCTGACGGGCGCGGTCGGTGAGGTTGATGCCGAATTGCTCGAGGGCGCTCTTCGACTCCTCCTGACCCGGCTGCTGCGTGGCGTTCATCTGTCTCCTAGAAAGCTTCGGAACTCAAAGTTGAGTCACCTGCACTCAAGTTTACTCCCACGCCCGTCTCTCCGCAATCGCGAGCGCACGCACCCCCGTGCGGCGCGGGGAGTGCGGGAGGACAATGAAGAAAGCAAAGGAGGGAGCTCCGATGTTCCAGACCATGGTCTACACGCTCTGCTTCCCGGGTGCGGCTCAATGCGGCACGCGAGAGGTCGTGGACTACACGTCCGCGATCTACCCGGTCGGCATCCTGCTCATCGCGGCGGTCGTCGGGTTGATCATCGGGCTGACGAGGAATCGCAGGCGCGAGCGCTGAGCCGTCACGCGGAATCCCTCTCCGCGATCTCGCGCATCGCGTCGTCGTAGGCGCGCTGCACGGCAGCGCCGATCCACTCGTTGCCCTTGTACACGTTCCCGGCGCCGATGTCCGCGGTGAGCCCGCCGGCCTCGAGCCGGGCGATGACGGCGTCCTCCGCCGCGACCACCTTCAGCGACGAGCCGACGGCGCGCAGCTGATCCGCGTATCGGCGCAGCACATCCACGTGCGACAGTCCGATCTGGTCGATGCCGCGCAGACGCACGATGACGACCGAGCCGCTGGACGCCTGCCCCACGATCGGCAGCTGCTTCTCGAAGACCGGGGCGCTCGCGAAGAACAGGCTGCCGTAGGGCTGCAGCACGATCGCGCGCCCGCCGGGCACCTCGGTGGGCGGGTCGAGTTCGCGTGTGCGGCCGTCCGGCTCGATCGTGAGCTCGCGCACCCGGATGTGGTTCGACTGGTCGGCGACGTACAGGATGATGCCGAGCCCGACGCCGACGAGGACGGCGAACTGCAGAGGGATGACGAGGGTCAGCGCGAACGTGACGGTCATGATCGCGGCGGGCAGCGGCCCCGACTTGACGACCGAGTTGATACGGCTCGGCCGGACCGTGCCGACTCCGACGACGATGAGGAGCCCGGCGAGCGACGGCATCGCGATGTAGGACACGGCATCCGCCGCGAACAGGATGACGAGCGCCATGACCCCGCCCGCGATGAAGAGCGAGAGGCGCGACTTCGCGCCGGACTGGACGAGGATCGACGATCCGGACATCGAGCCGCCGACGGGCATGCCCTGGAAGATCCCGGAGACGATGTTGCCGGCGCCCTGGCCGAGGAAGTCGCGGTTGGCGTTCGCACGCTTGCCGTCCGCCGTCGGGATGCCGGCCGATACCGCCGCACCCTGCACGAGTCCGATGAAAGCGAGCGAGATCGCCGGGATCAGGAGGTTCGGCGCGTCTGCGAGGTCGGGGAGCACCGGCACCGGGAGCGACCGAGGGACCGTCACGATGTCCTTCAGCAGGGTCGCGGGGTGTCCCACCCAGAGGTTCAGGAGCGCGGCCGCGGCCGAGCCCACGATGACGGCGAGCACGAGGCTGAGGCTGCCGAGCCGGGTCGGGCGGAACGCGAGGATGACGAGCACCGTGATGGCGCCGACCACCAGCGACGGGATGCTCCAGTCCGGGAAGTGCAGCAGGATGTCGATGGTCTTGAAGAGGCGGTTGGCGCCGCGGCCCTGGTAGCCCGTGAGATTCGACAGCTGCCCGAGCACGATATTGATGCCGATGGCGGTGACGAACCCCGTCATGACCGCGGTCGGCACGAAGCTCACGAGCCGCCCGGCCCGTGCGAGCCCCGCGATCGCCATCACGACCCCGGTGAGCAGCGCGAGCGTCGAGAGGCTCCGATCCGGATCCGGCGCCGACGACAGTCCGGCGTCGGACACGACGAGCGCCATCGCGCTCGTCGCCTGCACCGCCATGAAGGCGCTGCTCGTGAGGATGGCCGCCCCGGTCATGCCGAAGAGATAGCCGTAGAGGCCCGCGAGCGGGTTCACCCCGGCGAGCACGCCCGCAGCCAGCCCGTCCGGCACCGCCTCGACGCCGAGGATCAGACCGGCGGCGGCATCCTTCCCCAGCGTCCTGCGCGAGAACCACGTCCTCGGATTCCATCCCACCCCCACACGGTAACGAAAACGTGCGGCTGTGGTCGGCAACCGCCGGCTATCGATGCCGCGCGAGCGCCCGTTCGTAGACCTCGATCATGGCGGCGGTGCGCGACGACTGGAGGAATCGCTCGGCGACCGCGGGATTCGGATGGAGCGCCCGCCCGGCCGCGACGTCCGCTGCCGCGGCGCGCAGGGCGACCGCGAGTGCCGGCACCGTGTCATCCGCAACCGGCCAGAAGCCCGACTCGAGCTCGGCGCCGATGTCGGGGTCGCTGACGACCGCGGGCGTTCCGAGCGTCGCGGCCTCGAACACCGTCATCCCCTGCGTCTCGAATCCGATCGAGGTCTGCACGACCGCATCCGCCCCCGCGATGCGGCGGAGGACGTCGGCGTACGGAACCCGGCCCGCGAAGACCACGCTCGCCGCCGGCTCGAGCTTCGCGACGAGGCGCTCCGCCGCGCGCAGCTGGCCGCCGCCGCCGATCACCTCGATGTCCGCGTCGATTCCGGAGAGGGCGACGGCCTCGAGGAACGGCAGCAGCCGCTTCTCCGGGCTCATGCGTCCCAGCCAGACGAGGTGCGGGCGGCCATCCGCCTTCGGCGGCGCCGTTGCGAGGACATCAGCCCGGATCTCGTCGTCGATCCCGTTCCAGATCACATCGACGCTCGGGAACACGCCGTGCCGCTCGAGCCGCCTGGCGAAGTGCGAGGACGGAGCCGTCACCGCATCCGAGCGCTCGGCCAACCGTCGCAGGTACGCCCACCCGTCACCGGAATCCGGAGATGCGCCCGAAGGAGGGAGTTCCTGCGCGGCATCCTCCGAAGAAGCCGCGACACTCCGGATTCCGGACGGCGCCGCGGGTCCGAGCGCGCGACGCTCCCACGCGTTGAGCACGCGCATCACGAGACCCGGGAACGGCGCGGTCGCCTCGATGCCGACGTCGACACGGTTGTGCATCGTGTGCACCACCGGCAGCCCGTGGCGTGCGGCGAACCGGTGCCCGATGAACGCGCCCCAGAAGTCGGCCTGCACGTGGACGAGGTCGACAGGCGGACGGTCGCGCATCGCCGCATCCAGCCACCGGTCGGTGCGACCGCCCGGCCACGTCATCGAGTACTCGCGATCGGGAGTGATCGGGATGGAGGGGAGGTCGAGGTACGCAGAGTCCTGCATCGCCTCGCGCGCCCGCCGCCCGTGCATGCGCGGCGCGACCACCGTCACCGTGTGCCCCGTGCGCTCGAGGTGCGTCTTCTGCAGACGCATCGACACCTGCGCTCCCCCGAGTGATTCGAGGTGCTGGTCGCCGAAGAAGACGATGTGCACGGTGTCCGCCTGTGCCTATGCGGGCAGCGGCTCGTCGCGGTACAGCGCCTCGAACGTGTCGAGCGTGCGATTGATGTCGTGCACCGAGACCAGGTCGAGGGACGCCTGCTGCATCCGCAGCCGCTCCTCCGGGGCCGCGGTCAGGACGTCCGTGAGCCGCGCGGCCATCTCGTCGACGTTCCCCGGCTCGAAGAGGTAGCCGTTCTCACCGTCGTGCACGAGGTGCGGCAGCGCCACGGCGTTCGCGGCGACGACCGGAAGCCCGGACGCCATCGCCTCCATCGTCGCGATCGACTGCAGCTCGGCGATGGATGCGATCGCGAACACGCTCGCGTGCGAGTAGAGGTCGCGCAGATCCTCGTCGGAGGTGTGCCCGTGGAACGTGACCCGGTCCTTCAGGCCGAGCTGCTGGGTGAGCAGCTCGAGGTTGCGCCGCTGATCGCCGCTGCCGACGATGTCGACGGTGACCGCGAGGGCGGGGTCGAGCTTCGCCGTCGCCTTCAGCAGGACGTCGATGTGCTTCTCGGTCGTCAGACGCCCGACGAACAGGATGCGGTTCGCATCCCGCGGCGTGAGATCCGGCGCGTAGTTGCGCATGTCGATGCCGCAGCTGACCGGGATGACGCCGGTGAGGCCGGTCGTCGCCTCGAGGAAGTCGGCGGCCTTGCGCGTCGGCGTCGTGACGGCGCGGGTGAGGTCGAACGTGCGCGTGGCGTCGTCCCACGCGAGCTTCACGACGACCTTGTCGAGGAACGGCGGCAGGGTCGTGAAGTCGACGATGTTCTCCGCCATCACGTGGTTCGTGGCGATGATCGGGATGCCGCGCTTGTGGGCCTCGCGCGCGAGTCCGCGCCCGATGACGATGTGCGACTGGATGTGCACCACATCCGGCTTGACCTCGTTGAGCACCTTGCGCGCGTAGTGCTTCGACATCCACGGCAGCACGAAGGTGAGCCAGTCGTGCGGGGCCCAGCGCCACGACGGCAGACGGTGCACCGTCATCGTCTGGCCCTCGATCTGCTCCCGGAACGTGCCGTGGTTGCTGTGCCCGATGCTCGGGGCCATGACGTGCACGTCGTCGCCGCGCGCGACGAGGCCGGCGGCGAGACGCTCGGCGAACCGGGCGGCGCCGTTGACGTGCGGGGCGAAGGTGTCTGCTCCGATGAGCACCGTCAAGGGGCGATGGTCGCCTTCCGGATGCGACGCACCTTCCGAGGAAGACGACGGCGGAGTGGCGGGGGAGGTCACGGGTCGGTGGCTGCTCTCTGTGGTGCGGCGCGCGGACGACCCAACTCTACCCGAGCGCATCCTGGGAGCCCGGGGAGGCGCCTGGCACGGGCGAGGCGAGACCGCGCCCGGGACGACGGAGGGGTGCGCGGAAGCGCGTTCCGCACACCCCTCGCTGCAGGGTCGTCAGGAGTCGAGGGCTCCCGAGACGTCGTTGGCCGACTTCTCGATGGCCTCCTGGAGCTTCTCGTAGTCGTCCTTGTCGACCGCCTTGCTGATCCGCTTCTCGGATCTCGTCAGCGCGGCCTCGACCTTGTCGGCCCACTTGTCGTCGACGATCGCGACGACGGCGGAGGATCCCGGCGGAAGGTACTCGTCGACATCCACGCCGAGCTCCTTCTCCTCGTGGCCCTTCTTGATCTTCCCGAGGATGGCGCCGATTCCGGCGCCGATCGCGGTGGCAGCCAGCAGCGGCGGCGCGAAGAGGCCGACGACGACGCCGGCGCCCGCGCCCCATGCGGCGCCGCGGCCCACCGTGCCGTCCTTGTGCTCCTTGACCGTCACCTTGCCCTTCGCGTCGCGCTCGAGGACGACGGCGCCGACGATCTCGTATTCGCCCTGCTCCTGGCCCGCCTTGAGCGCGTCGTAGTCGTCCTGCGCCGCATTCGCGTCGTTGTACGCGCCGACGACCAGCGCGAGGTTGTCCGAACCCATATTCGTTCCTTCCTCTCTATCGGAAACGTACTCGGGTCTCAGTGGTGGAAGGCGCCCGCCTCCTCCTCGGTCATCGACACCGTGATGGGGTGCCTGTCGAAGTGCGCCATGGCGTCGCGGTAGTCATCCATGAGCAGCGCAGCCTGGTCGCGCTCGAAGCCGGCGCGCACGAGGATGCGCTGGATCGGCAGGTCCTCACGGTGAGGCGGCATCGTGTACGCCGGCACCTGCCACCCGCGCGTGCGGAGCCGGTCGGCGAGGTCGAACAGCGTGAACGAGTGGTCCATGCCGTCCTTCAGCTTCCACGAGACGGCGGGGATGCCCTTCTCGGGGTCGCCGTCGTGGATGATGTCGAAGTGCCCGAGCTTCTCGATCTCGGCGGCGAGGTACATCGCGGTGTCGGAGCACGACTGGTGCACCTTGCGGTATCCCTCGCGACCCAGGCGCAGGAAGTTGTAGTACTGCGCGACGATCTGACCGCCGGGACGCGAGAAGTTCAGCGCGAACGTCGGCATGTTGCCGCCGAGGTAGTTCACGTTGAAGATGAGGTCCTCGGGGAGGTCCTCCGCGTCCCGCCACACGACCCAGCCCACCCCGAGCGGCGCCAGGCCGAACTTGTGGCCCGACGTGTTGATCGACTTCACGCGCGGCAGCCGGAAGTCCCACACGAGGTCAGGCGCGGTGAACGGCGCGAGGAATCCGCCGCTGGCGCCGTCGACGTGGATGGGGATGTCGAGCCCGGTGTCCGCCTGCAGCTTGTCGAGAGCCTCGCTGACGGCCTGCACCGGCTCGAAGATGCCGGTGAAGGTGACACCGAGCGTCGGGACGACCCCGATCGTGTTCTCGTCGACGCGCTTGAGGACCTCCTCGGCGTTCATGTGGAACCGCTCGCCCTCCATGGGGATCTCGCGGAGCTCCACGTCCCAGTACCGGGCGAACTTGTGCCAGCAGACCTGCACAGGGCCGGTGATCATGTTCGGCTTGTCGGTGGGCTTGCCCGCCGCGCGCTGCCGCGCGCGCCAGTTCCAGAGCAGCGCCATGCCGCCGAGCATCGCCGCCTCGCTCGATCCCGTCGTGGACGTGCCGAGCGTGTTGGCCGCATCGGGCGAGTTCCAGAGGTCCGCGAGCATGTGCACGCAGCGCTCCTCGATCGCCGCGGTCTGCGGGTACTCGTCCTTGTCGATCATGTTCTTGTCGAGCGTCTCGGCCATGAGGACGCGGACCTCGGGCTCGAGCCACGTCTGGCAGAACGTCGCGAGGTTCTGCCGCGAGTTGCCGTCCATCATCAGCTCGTCGGAGACGACCTGGTAGGCGTGGCGGGCGAGGTGCTCCTTGTCGGGCATCCGGTACTTCGGCATCGAGACCGAGAGGTCACCCGACGAGAAGACCTCGTCGAGCATCTCGTTCCGGATCTTGTCACGCTTGTGCAGCATTGTCTTTCCTTCTCTTCAGGCTCTGTCAGGCGGTCGGTTCGGCGGCGGGGGCGACGTCCGCGGCAGGCGGCGCCTCGTCCGGTTCGTGTTCGTGCGATTCGTCGGGGTACACCTTCCAGCTGTCCTTGCGGAACAGCATGATGATGAACGGCCAGATGCCGAGCGCGATGATGCCGCCGACGAGCAGCAGCGTGTAGCCGAGCTGGCCCATCGTGCTTCCCTCAGGCTCCACGAAGCCGATGAGGAAGGCGAGGAGGCTCGCCAGGAACCCGACCCAGCCGACGAGACCCATCGCCGGAGTGCGGAACCCGCGCTTGACGTCCGGGTGCGTGCGCCGCAGGCGCATCGCCGCGAGGAACATCATCATGTACATGATCAGGTAGAGCTGCACCGCCATCGCGGAGAAGATCCAGAACACGCTCTGCACCGATGGCACGATCGCGAACAGCACCGCGAGCACCGTCACGATGATCCCCTGGACGACCATGATCGGCACCTGCATGTCGTTCTTGTTCGTCTTCTGCATGCTCGGCGGCAGGTAGCCCTGGCGACCGACGAGCAGGAGGCCCTTGCTCGGCCCGGGGATCCACGTGACGACGGATGCGAGGATGCCGAACACGATCAGCAGCGCCATCACCGTCGTAGCCCATGGCATCCCGAGCTGCTGAAAGAACACGTCGAACGCCTGGAGCACGCCCTGCGTGAGGTTGACGCTGCTGGCGGGGACGCCGACCGAGATCGCCAGCGTCGGGAAGATGAAGACGATCAGGATGACGATCGCCGCGAGGACGATCGCGCGGGGGAAGTTGCGTCCCGGCTTGTCCATCTCGTTGACGTGCACCGCGTTCATCTCCATGCCGGCGTACGACAGGAAGTTGCTGACGATGAGCACGATGCTCGCCAGGCCCGTCCACGTCGGGAACCACTGCGCCTGCGAGACCGGGGGCAGGCTGGAGTGGCCGCCCGACGTCATGAACAGGATCGCGAAGAGCACGAGGCCCAGCGACGGGACGATCGTTCCGGCGATGAAGCCGACGCTCGAGACCCGCGCGAACGCCTTCACACCGCCGAACGCGATGAACGTCGAGAACCAGTAGACGACCAGGATCACGAGCCCGGTGAACAGGCCGTTGTTGGCGAGCGCCGGGTTGAACACGTACGCCAGCGCGGATGCGAAGAACGCCAGCTGCGCGGGGTACCAGACGACGTTCTGGATCCACTGCTGCCAGATCGCGCTGAAGCCCATGCGCTCGCCGAAGGCCTCCTTCACCCAGACGAAGACACCGCCCTTCCAGCCGCTCGCGAGCTCGGCCGCGACGAGGGCCACCGGGATCATGAACACGATCGCCGGGAGGACGTACAGGAAGATGGACGCCCACCCGTAGCCCGCCATCGCGGGGAGACCGCGGACACTGGCCACGGCGGTGGCGATGAGGATCGCCATCGTGGTCCACGACATCGCTGCGCTCTTCGGCCGCGACCTCGGAGTGGGAGTGGGAGTGGGAGTGGGAGTGGGAGTGGGAGTGGGAGTGGGAGTAGGAGTAGGACTGTTGTTGTCTGACATCACGAACCCGCATTCGTTCATGCCCCGGAGGGGGAGCCCTCGCAGGCGCCCGGACGTCCGGACGCCGACGAATGGAGCGCGATCCGCGCGCCCACGCACGGGACGCTATACCCGGGTGCCGAGGGCCGGCGTCATACGGATCGCATGAGATTTCCGCTGGGCGGAACGCTTCAGACGTCGGCGACGAGGCGGAAGCCGATGTGCGACATCCCGGTGTCCTCGGCCTGCGGGGAGCGCGCGGCGGGCCGGAAGCGCAGGCAGTACTCCGGGGAGCACAGGAACGACCCGCCCTTGAGCACGCGGCGGGGAATCGACTCGCCCTCACGTGCACTCGCGGTGGCGAGCAGGTTCTGCCGCTTCCCCGCGTCGACGGGGTTGTCGGAGAGACGGATGTGGCGGGGCGTGTAGTAGTCGCTCGTCCATTCCCAGACGTTCCCGATCATGTCGAACAGGCCGTACCCGTTCGCCGGGTACGACCCCACCGGAGCCGTTCCGCCGACACCCTGGTTGTCGTACGGGAAGCGCCCGAGCCACGAGTTGGCCTGCGCCACACCGCCCGGGAACGGCTCGTCGCCCCACGCGAACCGCAGCCCGTCCGCGCCGCCGCGGGCCGCGTACTCGTGCTCCGCCTCCGTGGGCAGCCGCTTGCCGGCCCACTGCGCGTAGGCGACCGCATCCTCGAACGCGATGTGCACGACGGGATGCCTCATCCGGTCGTCGATCGACGACCCCGGACCGAACGGCGCCCGCCAGTGCGCGCCCTTCTCCCACCGCCACCAGTTCCGCCAGTCCCCCAGATCCACCGGGCCTGCGGTCGGGGTGAACACCATCGCCCCGGGCACGCGGTCCTCGGGGGCGACGCCGACATAGTCCGGACCGACGAGGGGTCGTTCGGCGACCGTGACGTACCCGGTGTCGGCGACGAAGCGGTCGTAGTCCTCGTTCGTCACGGCGAACCGGTCGATCCGGAACGACGCCACGCGCTGTTCGATGACCGGCTGCTCGTCCGGATAGAACTCCGTCGACCCCATCCGGAACACGCCGCCCTCGACCAGCACCGTCTCGCGACCGTCATCCGCCATGCGCTCCACGGTAGCGGTGGCCGGCCGTCGCGCGATCTCATCTCTTCGGGATGACGACCGCGGCGATGCCCGGTCCTAGCGTTCACACCATGGACGGCGACGCCACCGGGCGCCCGCGAGTTGTCATCCTCGGCGGAGGATTCGCGGGCGTGGGAGCTGCGATGAGACTCGCCGCGAGCCCCGTCGACGTGGTCCTGATCGATCGTCACCACTACCGCACGTTCCAGCCCCTCCTTTATCAACTGGCGACCGGGATGCTGGAGCCCGGAGCCGTGGGCGAGCCGCTGCAGCGGCTGACCGAGCACCAGCCCAACACGACCGTGCGGCAGGGCGCCGTCGAGTCCGTCGACCTCGCCGGCCACGCCGTGCACGTCGACGACATGCCGCCGATCCCGTACGACTACCTCGTCTACGCCCTCGGCGTCGAGGCGGACTTCTCCGACACCGAGGGCGCACCGGAGAACGCGTTCCCGGTCTACACGCTGCCGGGCGCGCTGCGCCTGCGCGACCACCTCGCGGCACTGTGGGCGAGCGCCGACTGCAGTCCTGCTCTGGTGGCCGACGGCGCGCTGAACGTCGTCGTCGCGGGCGCTGGCGCCACCGGTGTCGAGGTCGCCGGCGCGGTGGCGGAGCTGTATCGTCACCGGTTCGCGCACGAGTATCCGCGCGTCGCCGAGCGCGACGCCCGTGTGATCCTCGTCGAGAAGGGCGACCGCCTGCTGCCGCAGTTCGGCCCGGAGATGCGCTCGTACGCGATGGAGGCGCTCGCCGACGAGACGGTCGACGTCGTGACCGGGCAGGCGGTGATCGCCGTCTCGCCGACCCGGGTCGCGCTGACATCGGGTCGGGAGATCAAGGCGCACACGCTGATCTGGAGCACCGGCGTGCGTGCGACGACCGTCACACGGAGCGTCGGAATCGCGCTCGGCGAGACCGGACGGATCGTGACCGGCCCGTCGCTCGGGGTTCCCGGGCATCCCGAGGTGTTCGCGGTGGGCGACGCCGCCGCGATCACGCACTCCGGTTCGCCTGACCTGCTTCCGCAGCTCGGCACCGTCGCGCTGCAGTCCGGGCAGCATGCGGGCGAGACGATCGCCCGCATGGTCGCAGGCGAAGCACCGCTGCCGTTCGGCTACAGCGACCACCGGCCGATGCTGACGATCGGCCGGGACACCGCCGGGATGCAGTTGCCCGACGGCGGCGCGGTGACGGGCCGCAGGGCGCAGCTCGCCTGGCTCACGGCACACCTGGGACTGCTGCGCACGAGTGCGCCCGTGGATCATTCCGTTGGATGAATGCTCTCCGCGGCGCGCCGATCTGTGTCAGCATGTCTCGTGGGCACAGGGCTCTGTTGCAGGGGGATTGCGACATGGTCGACAGGCACGACAGGCATGGCGTGGATCAGGCTTTCGATCTGGTCCCGTCGAAATCGGCGCGCCCCCGGGCGCGAGCGGGAGTGGTCGCGCGTCTCTCCGTGATCGAACGGCTCACGCGTTCGGAATCCACCTCGATCGTCTCGATCGTCGCACCCGCCGGCTACGGGAAGACGACGCTGCTCACGACCTGGGCCGCGCGCGATGACCGGCCCTTCGCGTGGATCTCGATCGACGAGTACGACAACGACCCGAGGCGCCTGCTGGAGTACGTCGCCCGGTCCCTCGGGGCTGTCGAGCCGATGCCCCAGCGGGTGTCCGAAGCGCTCGACTCCCCGGCATCCTCGGTCCCCGACACCGTCGTCCCGCGTCTGAGCGCCGCGTTCGCGTCGATGACGACGCCGGTGGTGCTCGTGCTCGACGACGTCCACCTGCTGGAGAGCCGGGAATCGCGGCTCGCTCTGTCGGTGCTCGCCGATCATGTGCCGGCCGGGTCGCAGATCGTGTTCGCCGGGCGCGCGGCGCCGCCGCTGCGCGTGGCACGGCTGCGAGCCGAGGACAGACTTCTCGAGATCGGCGCGGATGACCTCGCCTTGAGCGTGGAGGAGGCGGCGCTGCTGCTGCGCGGAGCGGACGTGGTCGTCAGCGCCGCGGAGCTCGACGCGCTCTACGCCCGGACCGAGGGGTGGCCGGTCGGGCTCTACCTCGCGGCCCTGTACGTCCGGGACAGCGGCCTTGCCGGCGCTCCCGGGCAGTTCTCCGGCGATGACCGCTACGTCGACGAGTACATCGAATCGGAGTTCCTCTCGCGGATCTCGCGCGCGCAGCGGAAGTTCCTGACGAGGGCCGCAGCCTTCGAGCGGATGTCGGCGTCGCTGTGCGAGGCGGCGCTCGACCTGCCGGGCGCATCCACCTCGCTCGCCGTGCTGGCGAACTCGAACCTGCTGCTGGTCCCCCTCGACCACAACGGCCGGTGGTATCGGTTCCATCACCTCTTCCGCGACCTGCTGCGCGCCGAGCTGGAACGGCGCGAGCCGGGGATGCTGGACACGCTGCGCCGGCGGGCGGCCGACTGGCACCTCGAGCACGGCGAGCCGGAGGAGGCGATCGAGTATTCGATCCTGGCCGGCGACATCGACACGGTCGCGCGGCTCGCGGACACCCTGTGGACTCCGCTCTACCGTCGCGGGCAGTTCGCCACGCTCCAGCGCTGGTTCACGTGGCTGGACGAGCGGGGCGGGATCGGCACGCGGGCCATGAGCGCCGTGAACGCCGCACTCCTGGCCCTCACGACCGGACACGCGACGGCAGCGGAGAGGTGGTCGGAAGCGGTAGACCGCTGGAGGTACTCGACGGACGGTCCCGCATTCGACACCTACAGCAGCGCGATGGCGGCGCTGCTGCGGGCGATGACCTGTCGGCATGGAATACGCCGGATGCGCGAAGACGCCGACGAGGCCGCCCGGCTCTTCGCCGACGCGAGCGAGCTCCCCCGAGCGGTGCTGCAGCTGCAGGGAACGGCGCGCGCGCTCGCCGGCGATCTCGACGCCGCGGACGCCTACCTCGCTGACGCCGAGCTCGCGGAGCCGACACGCAGCGTCGCAGACGTCTTCGCGAACACGATGTGCCAGCGGGCCCTGATCGCCTTGTCCCGCGGAGACTGGTCCGCGGCCGGCGCCTTCGTCGAACGCGGCCGGTCGGCCCAGCTCGAGGCGGGGATCGAGGAATCCTTCGCCGCCGCCTTCGTCGCGGCCCTGCGGGCCCGCATCCACCAGCACCGCGGGGAGGTCGCCACCGCGCGTCGCGAACTGCAGACCGCCCTGCGTCTGCGCACGCTGCTGACCTACGCCCTCCCCCACCACGCCGTCCAGTGCCGGCTGGCGCTCATCCACGTCCACCTCACCCTGGACGACGTGGCGACCGCCCGGACACTCATGCAGGAGGTCGACGACATCCTGCGGCGACGCCCCCGCCTCGGGACCCTGGTCGACGAGGCCGAAGGTCTGCGCAGCCATCTCTCCGCCCTCGAGGACGCCGGCCCTGGTGGGGCCTCGACGCTGACGACGGCGGAGCTGCGGGTGCTGCCCCTGCTGGCCACGCACATGTCGTACTCGGAGATCGCCTCCGAACTCTTCCTCTCCAAGAACACGATCAAGTCGCAGACGTACTCCCTCTTCCGCAAACTCGACGTGAGCTCGCGCAGCGAAGCCGTCGCCCGCTCGCGACAGCTGGCGCTGCTGCAGGGCTGAGCCCGGCTCAGGAGGCGGAGGGGCCCGACGGGCTCTCGACGAGGAGGCCGAGGTCGTGCAGCTCGCGTTCGGACTTCCCGGCGATCTTGCGCCCGAGCAGAGGGCGCCCGTCGTCGTGCTTGTAGACGCCCTTGGGCTCCTTGGCGAGCGGCTCCTCCCAGCCTCGGTACAGGGCGACCATCCGCAGCGTGTAGCCGATGATGAAGGAGATGCCCGCCGCCCACCAGGTGTTGAGGCCCACCGCCGTGCAGATGACCCAGATGAGGCCCGTCAGAAGCGCAATGCTGACGAACCACTCGCCGCGGATGAACTGCTTCGGCGTGACCCCCGATGAGACGTCCACGTACCAGCGCCCCGCGGTCGGGCCGATCACGGCGAGGGCCAGCACGCCCAGCACCGGCAGTCCGACGCCCTCGCCCTTCTGCGCGCCGACGATCGCGTACAGCGGAAGCGAGAAGGAGGTGGCGAACTGGAACACGCCCTCACGGAAGAGCTGCCCCTTCCCGAACGCGATCGAGTAGCCGATGAGGCCGAAGATGACGGCGAGCGTGATGTACGCGGGGTTGGTAAGCGCACCCGGCACCTCGTTGACGAGCACGTCGCGCGTGATGCCGCCGCCGAGGCCCATCAGCAGCGCCATCCCGAGGACGCCGACGACCGTGAAGTTCTTGTAGTGATCGGGGCGCCGGGCGAGCAGCGCACCGTTGAGCGCGTTGACGCTCGCCGCGATGAGATCGAGCGTCGTGAAGTCGCCCGTCCATTTCCAGCCGCCGAAGTTGATGTTCCCGGCCATCGCCAGCGGTTCGAACATGACGGTCTTCCTCTCGGTGTGGGTGCGCCGCGTCGGCGTGCCCCACAGCATTCCGCGTCCCGAGCGCACTGGGCAAGGGCGAGAGGCCCGAGTTTCACCGCAGGCTGCCGGGCGAGGAGGGTCTGGCGCGCCCGGGTGCGCGGTGGTTTGATGTGGCCCGGCGCCCTCGTCCGGGACGCCGATCAGGCGTCTAAGGAGCGGACATGGCAGGCAAGCCCAACATCCTGATCATCTGGGGAGATGACATCGGGACGACCAATCTGAGTGCGTACTCGGACGGTCTCATGGGATACCGCACCCCCAACATCGACCGGATCGCCCAGCAGGGCGTGAAGTTCACCGACTGCTACGGCGAGCAGAGCTGCACCGCGGGGCGAGCCGCCTTCATCACCGGGCAGAACCCGTACCGCACCGGCCTCACGAAGGTCGGGATGCCGGGTGCCGACCTCGGGCTGCGCCCGGAGGATCCCACCATCGCGACGGCGTTGAAGCATCAGGGCTACGCGACGGGACAGTTCGGCAAGA
Organism: Microbacterium candidum; assembly: GCF_030315975.1. Classification (GTDB taxonomy): domain Bacteria; phylum Actinomycetota; class Actinomycetes; order Actinomycetales; family Microbacteriaceae; genus Microbacterium; species Microbacterium candidum. Next base: position 630,106 of record NZ_JASXSZ010000002.1, read on the forward strand.
ACCATCTCGGCGACCGCGACGAGTTCCTGCCGACGATGCACGGTTTCGACGAGTTCTTCGGCAACCTGTACCACCTGAACGCCGAGGAGGAGCCGGAGCTGCGGGACTACCCCAGCCCTGAGGACTTCCCGGACTTCCGCAAGAACTTCGGCCCGCGCGGCGTGCTGCACTGCTGGGCGAACGCGGACGGGACGCAGCGCATCGAGGACACCGGCCCGCTCACGAAGAAGCGCATGGAGACCGTGGACGAGGAGTTCCGCGACGCCGCGATGGACTTCATGCGACGCCAGCACGACAGCGACACCCCGTTCTTCGTCTGGTTCAACTCGACCCACATGCACTTCCGCACGCACGGGAAGCCGGAGAGCGCGGGGCGCGCCGGCCGCTGGCAGTCCGAGTACCACGACACGATGTGCGACCACGACGACCTCGTCGGCGAGCTGCTCGACTTCCTCGACGAGCTCGGCATCGCCGACGACACGTTCGTCATGTACTCCACCGACAACGGCCCGCACATGAACTCGTGGCCGGACGGCGCGATGACCCCGTTCCGCAACGAGAAGAACTCCAACTGGGAGGGCGCCTACCGCGTGCCGGGCATGGTCCGATGGCCCGGCCACATCCCGGCCGGCGTCACCCTCAACGGGATCGTCAGCCACAACGACTGGTTCGTCACCCTCCTCGCGATGGCGGGCGACCCGGACATCGCCGAGCGGCTGCGGGCCGGCACCGAGCTGAACGGCGTCGAATACAAGGTGCATCTCGACGGCCACAACCTGGTCGACTACATCACCGGGGCGGTCGCGGACAGTCCGCGCAACCATTTCTTCTACGTCTCCGATGAGGGCGATCTGACGGCGCTGCGATACGACAACTGGAAGTTCGTGTTCCTCGAGCAGCGCCAGCAGGGCACCCTCGCGATCTGGCTCGACCCGTGGGTGGAGCTCCGGGCGCCGAAGATCTTCAACCTGCGCACCGACCCGTTCGAACGGGCCGAGCAGACGTCGAACACCTATTACGACTGGATGCTCGACCACATCTTCCTGCTGGTCCCCGCACAGGCGTACGTCGCCGGCATGCTGCAGTCGCTGGCCGAGTTCCCGCCGCGGCAGACGCCCTCGTCGTTCACGATCAATCAGGTCATGGCCAAGATGAGGTCGAGCGCCGGAAACTCCTGAGGCTCCGTCCGGTCACGTTCCGCCCGGCGCAGCCTTGTGGGGTGCGCCGGGCTCGTCATCCGAGCCTTCGGGCGGACCCGACGCAGCCATGAGCGCGGCGAGCTGCGCCTGCATCTCCCTCACCTGGCCGCGGGTCGCAGGGGCGCCGCTGTCGTCGCGACCAGGGGCGGAGGCGGCGCCGCGGTCATGGTCATGGTCGTGGTCATGCTCACGCCGTTGCGTGGCCCGATCCATGACCCACGAGGCGAGGATGGCGGTGATGATGCCCGTGAGCGCGACCCCGGCGAACATCAGCAGGACGCCGATGGTCCGGCCGGGCACGGTGACCGGCGTGTAGTCGCCGTATCCGGTCGTGGTCGCCGTCACGCACGCCCACCAGATCGCGTCGCCGAAGCTGACGATCGTCGCGCCCGGCGCATTGCGCTCGACATCGAGCACCTGCAGCGACGCGATGTAGATGAGCACCGCCACCGAGCCGAGGCTGTAGACAGTCAGACGGTTGCGCACGGCACCGGCACGCGTGTGCCGCACGCCCGGCAGCTCGGTGAACACCCGCAGGAGCCGCACCATGCGCAGGACCGGCAGGATCGTCACGACGAGGTCGGGAAGATGCGTGCGGAACCACAGCCACTTGTCCGGCGCGATCGACAGGCGCGTGAGGTAGTCGATGATGAACATCGCCCATGCGATGTCGATCAGCACCGTCGCGAACACCGCGTAGGGGCCGCTGGCATCCGTGATCACCCGCCACGAATAGGCGACGAGGAACACGACGGATGCCACCATCAGCGGCACAGCCGTGTACCTGCGCCAGGTCTTCTCGTTCACCCCTGCATCATGTCAGCCGGTGCCCCGCGCGGGACTCGGGGCCCGCCGAGGGGTGTCATACGTCCATCGTCTGCCGATATGGTGCCGAGAAGGGGGCGACCCCCCACAGGCGAATGAGAAGGAGCATCATGCCTCGGGAGTTCCAAGGGAAGATCGAGCTCGACGTCCGCGATTCGGTGGCCGACTGGGACGCGTTCCTGCCCAGCAAGGCGCCCGCCGGCGCCCCGAACGTCCTCGTCGTGCTGTACGACGACACCGGGATGGCGGCGTGGTCGCCGTACGGCGGCCGCATCCAGATGCCCACGATGGACCGCCTCGCGAAGGACGGGCTGACGTACACGCAGTGGCACACGACGGCGCTCTGCTCGCCGACCCGGTCCACGTTCCTCACCGGCCGCAACCACCACCTCAACGGCTTCGCGTCGATCTCGGAGTCGTCGACCGGCTTCCCGGGCTACAACTCCCACATCCCGCCGAGCAACGCCACGATGGCGAACGTGCTCCGGGATGCCGGATGGTCGACGTTCTGGGTCGGCAAGAACCACAACGTCCCGATCGACGAGTGGACGGCGGGCGCGTCGAAGAAGCACTGGCCGCTCGCCCAGGGCTACGACCGGTTCTACGGCTTCATCGGCGGCGAGACGAACAACTGGTATCCGTCGCTGGCGGAGGACAACCACTACATCGACCAGCCGTATCTCCCCGAAGACGGCTACCACCTGTCGCGCGATCTCGCCGACCAGGCCCTCAAGATGATCCGCGATGTGAAGCAGACGGAGCCCGACAAGCCCTGGTACCTGTGGTTCTGCCCCGGCGCGAACCACGCCCCTCACCACGCGCCGCAGGAGTACATCGACAAGTACAAGGGCGTGTTCGACGACGGTTACGAGGCGTACCGCGACTGGGTCGTCGACCGGATGAAGGAGAAGGGCATCCTCCCGGAGGACACCGACAACACGTCCTTCAACCCCATGCCCGCCGGTCGCTTCTCGGAGACGGACACCGTGCTGCCGTGGGAGTCGCTGAGCGACGAGCAGAAGAGCATGTTCTGCCGCATGGCCGAGGTGTACGCGGGCTTCAGCGAGTACACCGACGCACAGGTCGGCCGGATCATCGACTACCTCGAGGAGTCCGGGCAGCTCGAGAACACGCTCGTCATCTACTGCGCCGACAACGGCGCCTCGGGCGAGGGGTCGCCCAACGGATCCGTCAACGAGGGCAAGATCTTCGGCGGCTATCCGGACAGCCTCGAGGACAACCTGCGACTGGTCGACGAGCTCGGCTCGCCCGACACCTACGGCCACTACCCGACAGGGTGGGCCGCGGCGTTCTCCTCCCCCTACAAGATGTTCAAGCGCTACACGTACCAGGGCGGCGTCTGCGACCCCTTGGTGATCAGCTGGCCCGCCGGCATCAAGGCCCGGGGCGAGATCCGCCACCAGTACCACCACTCGACCGACATCGTCCCGACGATCCTCGAGGCGTGCGGCGTCGAGTTCCCGGACACGTACGACGGCATCGCTCAGACGCCGCTGTCGGGTGTCTCGATGGCGTACTCGTTCGACGCGGCGCCGGACGCCCCGACGACCAAGCAGACGCAGTACTACGAGATGTTCGGGCAGCGCGGAATCTGGCACGAGGGATGGAAGGCCGTCACCGTGCACGGTCCCGTCAGCGGTCTGAGCGACTTCCCGAACGACCAGTGGGAGCTCTACCACACGGACGTCGACCGCTCCGAGGCGCACGACCTCGCCGCGGAGAACCCGGAGAAGCTCGAGGAGCTGAAGGAGCTCTGGATGCAGGAGGCGAAGGCGAACAACGTGCTTCCGCTGAACGACCTCCAGATCATCGGCAATCCGAAGGACTTCGAGACCTTCGTCGGCATGGAGTTCCACCAGCCGGCTCCTGCATCCGGCCAGTTCGTCTACTACCCGGGCACGAGCGAGGTTCCGGAGCGATCCGCGGCGAACGTGCACGGCGGCTCGTACAAGATCGCGGCGGAGGTCGAGTTCACCCCCGAGACCGAGGGCGTCATCTTCGCGCACGGGTCCCGCTTCGGCGGGCACGCGCTGGTCGTGAAGGACGGGGAGGTGCACTACGTGTACAACTTCCTCGGCATCCCGCCGGAAGACCGGGTCTCGGCGCCCGTGCCGACGTCCGGCCGTCACATCATCGGCGTGGAGTTCGTCAAGGAGGGCACGGGCGACTACCGCGAGCCGAAGGGACCGGTGCGGCTGTACATCGACGACCAGCAGGTCGGCGAGAAGCAGATCCGCACCGTGCTCGGCCACTTCTCGCTGTGCGGCGAGGGGCTCACGATCGGCCGCGACAGCGCCGACCCGGTGTCGTCGCTGTACGGCTACGGGTTCGACTTCGCCGGAGGCGAGATCTCGAAGGTCGTCTTCGACATCGCGGACGACACGTACGTCGACCTCGAATCGCACCTCGCGGCGGCCATGGCGCGCGACTGACACCGCTGTGAGGAGGGGTGGGTGGGGGGGGGGGCCCCCCGCCCCCCCCCCCCATGCCGCGGCCGCCCCCCCCCCCCCCGGGGCGGGGGCGGGGCGGCGGCGGGGGGGGGGGGGGGGGGGGGGCGCCCCCCCCCCCCCCCCCCCCCCCCCCCCTCCTCTTGCCTGCGCGCCGCGCGAAGCCGCGGTGCGGCGACACCCGCATGGCCTCGATCGCTCAAGTTGGCGCGGGAGCGTGCGGACAGGGCACACTCGTCTCGTGACCTCACTGCTCATCGCCAACGGATCCTGGGGCCTGGCGCTGCTCGTGCACCTGGCGATCATCATCACCGCGCTCATCTACATCCCGCGGGGGCGCAAGCCCACCGCGGCCATGGCGTGGCTGCTGCTCATCGTGCTCCTGCCCGGTCTCGGCATCGTGCTGTACCTCGTCATCGGCAGCTTCCGCCTGCCCGCGAAGCGGCGGGTGGAGCAGCAGCGGATCGACGAGATGATCAAGGCGAGGGTCGCGGAGACCGGAGTCGAGACGATGGATGCCGCGTGGCCGCGGCCGTTCCAGCGGATCGTGCAGCAGAACGAGGCGCTCACCGCTCTCCCGGCGACACTGGGGAACGAGGCATCCCTCTACCCCGACTACCAGGCGTCGATCGATGCGATGGCCGCGGAGATCGACACGGCCACGAGCTTCGTGCACGTCGAGTTCTTCATCGTCGCGTGGGACGACACCACCCGCGGGTTCTTCGCCGCGATGGAGCGCGCGGTCGCACGCGGGGTCACCGTACGCCTGCTCGCCGACTACCTCGCCACGCGCAAGGTGCCCAAGAGCAAGGAGACCTTCGCCGAGCTCGACCGCATCGGCGTGAAGTGGGCATGGATGCTGCCGGTCGAGCCGTTCAAGGGCAAGTACCAGCGCCCCGACCTGCGCAACCACCGCAAGATCGTCGTCGTCGACGGCACCGTCGCGTACATGGGGTCGCAGAACCTCATCTCCCGCGACTACGACTCGAAGAAGAACATCAAGCGCGGGCTCATGTGGCAGGAGCTGGTGACCCGCGTGACGGGTCCCGCGGTGGCCGGGCTCAATGCGGTGTTCCTCTCCGACTGGCTCATCGAGGCCGGTGAGGACCTCCTGGCGACCGCGCACGTGCCCGCCGGTCAGCTGCCGGTGTCCACGTCGTCCGACGCCCTGCTGTGCCAGATCGTGCCGAGCGGTCCGGGGTACAGCACCGAGAACAACCTCCGCCTGTTCCTGTCGCTGATCTACGCCGCGAACGAGAAGGTCATCCTGACGAGCCCCTACTTCGTGCCCGACGAGGCGATGGTCTACGCCATCACGACCGCGTGCCAGCGCGGTCTCGAGGTGCAGCTGTTCGTCTCGGAGATCGGCGACCAGGGCATGGTGTGGCACGCGCAGCGCTCCTACTACGAGGTGTTGCTCGAGGCCGGCGTCCGGATCTTCCTCTACCCCGCGCCGTACATCCTGCACTCGAAGCACTTCTCGATCGACGACGACATCGCGGTCATCGGCTCGAGCAACATGGACATCCGCTCGTTCAGCCTCAACATGGAGGTCTCGATGATGGTGCGCGGCGAATCGTTCGTCTCGCAGATGCGCGAGGTGGAGCAGGCCTACCGCGACGCCGGACGGGAGCTCACCCTCGAGGAATGGCGCCGGGAGCCGGCGAAGTCGACGTTCCTCGACGGAGTCATGCGACTCACGTCCGCGCTCAACTGACCGTCGGTCGAAACCGCTCGAGGGGACGAGCGTCGCTAGCCGATGTTCCCCGAAGTCTGCTACACAGAGAATCATCGAGTGAATGGGGAATCGAATGTCGGAGCAGTCGTCGGAGCCGGGCACAGGCGTAGGCCCGACCCACGAATTCAGTCTGTTCTTCCACGTCAAGCCCGGGGACGGTCCCGAGCTGCGGGCGGCGCTGGAGGATCTTCAGAATCATCCGGGATACCGGCCTGGCGACTACGGGATGGCGGTCGCGACGATCCATGAAGCGCGCTTCGTGCTCTTCGACGACGACACCCGGCTGGCGTTCATCACGAGCTTCGACGGCCCGTGGGACGCCTACATGGACGACTTCTTCAACTCGGGTGCGACGCTCGCCCTGTTCGACGTCATCTTCCGGCACACCGACGGCTATGACGGGCTGCCCGACCTCGCCACCGAGAAGGCGTTCATCCTCAGCGCGCAGCAGCGCGCGGCAGCCTACGCCCGCAACTACCCGGGCACCGTCAAGGAGATCCGCAAAGCGCTCCGCGTGAACGCGGCGTTCCAGAAGGTGCTCGACGACCCGCAGGCCGCCGAGGCGCTGTCGCACCCCGCGCTCGCACCGCTGCTCGAAGAGGCCGCGGACTGACGCCGGATGTCGGATCACATCTCGGGCCCTCGGGCGCTGGCCAACCCGATCGCCGACATCACCGACCTCTACGCCTTCCCGAGCCCGGAGCGGCCCGGGAATCTCGTCCTGGTGCTGAACACCCTGCCGTTCGCGAAGGTGACCGACGCGTTCTCGGAGGGTCTCATCTACCGGCTCCGGGTGCGCGAAGCGATCGCGACCGGTGGCGCCGCTCCGTTCGCACCCGCCCACGCGCACGACCACGACCACGACGGCGGTCACGAGTACCGCTTCGACATCGTGTTCGACCCCGCGGTGCGCGCCGAGGACGGCACGTTCACGCAGGGGGGCTCGGTGAGGACCCCGTCCGGCGACACCGTCGCCTTCCAGGTCGGTGACGAGAGCGGCATCGAGACGAACGGCATCCGCGTCTTCGCCGGCGCACGGTGGGATCCCTTCATCCTGGACGCGCCCGCCGCCCTCAAGACGGTGTCGACCGGGCAGCTCGCCTTCACCGACCCGGGCTCGATCTTCATGGACGGCAAGAACGTCCTCGGGATCACCCTCGAGATCGACGCGGCGCTCCTCGGCGGTCACACGCTGCTAGCGGTGATCGGCGAGACGCAGACGCGCGGCGTCTTCAACGTCCGCATCGAGCGCACCGGCCGCCCCGAGGTGAAGAACCTGCTCCTCGCGCCGAAGCAGTTCGACCAGCTCAATCGCGACATCGAGATCCGCGACATCTACAACATGGAGGACGCGTTCCACGAAGAGGAGGGCTACGGCAACGCCTACCGCGCGCGGCTGAACGCCAACCTCGCCTTCTGGGACGGGCTCGACGGCAAGGTCGACTGGCCGCTCGTCGACGGGGTGCACCCGCTCACTGAACTCGTTCTGGCCGACTTCCTCGTCGTCGACATCGCGAAGCCCTACCAGGAGCACGGGTCGTTCCTCGAGATCGAACTGGCCGCCGTCCACGGTCGCGCGCACGAGACGTGCGGGGGTCGGGCGCTCAACGACGACATGATGGACACCTGGTTCACGACGTTCATCACCGGCGGCAACGGGCCGGCGATCCGGGACGGTGTGGATGCCTCGTCCCGCCCGTCGTCGCAGACCTTCCCGTACCTGGCCGCTCCCAACCCGAACCCGCCCGAGAAGCCGGAGCACCACTGACATGGCCGAGGTGGCGCTGGAGCTCGACGACATCCAGAGCGGAGCGCTGCACGAGCGTCCGTCGCCGTATGTGGGGACGTACCTCATGCTCCGCATCGACGACCGTGCGGACGGCCTCGAGCTCGTCCGGCGGCTCATCCCGCTCGTCGCCTCGGGCGTGCCCGCATCCGACCCCGATCACGACGCGTGGATCACGGTCGGGTTCACGTACGTCGGGCTCGCGGCGCTCGGGGTTCCGCAGGAGTCGCTCGACACCTTCGCACCCGAGTTCCGCGAGGGGATGGCGGCGCGCGCTGCGCAGCTGGGCGACGTCGGACCGAGCAGCCCCGAGAACTGGGAGCATCCGCTCGGCTCGGCCGAGGTCCACGTCGCCATCGCGGTGCTGTCGCCCAACGCGGCCGACCTGGAGATCGTCGCGGAGCAGGCACGTCACGCCCACGAGGAGCTGCCGGGCATCACGGTCGTCTGGCGGCAGGACTGCTACCAGCTTCCGACCGGCCGCACGTCGTTCGGGTTCAAGGACGGCATCGGTCAGCCGGCGATCGAAGGCAGCGGCCGGCCGGCGTCGAATCCGCACGAGCGACCGATCAAGGCCGGCGAGATCATCCTCGGCTACCCGGACGAGACCGGCGAGCTGCCGCCCATGCCGAGCCCCGAGATCCTCGGTCGCAACGGCACGTATGTGGTATTCCGCAAACTCCACACGAACGTCGCCGCGTACCGCCGCTACCTCCGCGAGCGCGCCGCGGACCGAAAAGAAGAAGCCCTCCTCGGAGCCAAGATGGTCGGCCGCTGGCAGTCCGGCGCACCGCTCGCGGTCTCCCCGGACGAGGATGCGCCGGAGCTCGGCGCCGACCCGCACCGCAACAACGCGTACATGTACGGCGACGACGCGCGTGGGCTGAAGTGTCCGATCGGCGCCCACTCACGGCGCGCCAACCCGCGGGACGCACTCGACGGGGACGGCAGCGTCAATGTGAACCTGCACCGCATGGTCCGCCGCGGCACGAGCTACGGTCCGGAGCTTCCGGAGGGGATCCTGGAGGACGACGGCGCCGACCGCGGCATCCTCTTCGTCTTCGCGGGCGCCCATCTGAAGCGCCAGTTCGAGTTCGTCAAGACGCAGTGGCTCAACGACGGCATCTTCATCGGCGCACCGAACGAGGCCGACCCCCTCATCGGATCGGCGGCCGGACCCACCGACTTCACGATCCCGCAGAAGCCGATCCGGCGCCGGCTCACGGACATCCCGCCGTTCGTCACCACGCGCGGCGGGGAGTACTTCTTCGCGCCGAGCCTGTCGGCGATGCGCTGGCTCACCGAACTCGCCTGAAGCACCCAGATCAAGGAGACGATGCGATGACCGACCGCTGGAAGAGCCTGGACTTCGCACCGCCCGCCGCGGATGCCGTCGAGCCCGAGTCGTCCGTGCTGCTCGACTACCACGACGACGGGCGGATCGCCGTCATCACCCTCAACCGGCCGCACGCCGACAACGCGATCACCACCGAGATGGGCGCCCGGCTGACGGAGGCGGTGGAGGAGGTCGCCGTCAAGACCACGGTGCGGGTCGTCGTGCTCACCGGCGCAGGAGATCGGGCGTTCTCGGTCGGCAGCGACCTGCGGCAGCGCAACCAGATGACGAAGGAGGACTGGCTCCGCCAGCGCCAGGCCTTCGACCGCACGCTGTACACGGTCCGGCAGCTGCGCAAGCCCGTCTTCGCGGCCGTCAACGGCATCGCCTACGGCGGCGGGAGCGAGATCGCGCAGAGCTGCGACTTCATCATCGCCTCGGAGCACGCCACGTTCGGTCAGCCGGAGGCGATGATCGGCCTCTCCGCGGGCGGCGGCTCGCCGGTGTTCCTGCCGCGTCTGCTGCCGCCCGGGAAGGCGATGCAGATGCTGTTGACCGGCGATCCCATCACGGCCGCCGAGGCGTATCGTCTGGGCATGGTCAACGAGCTCCATCCGCAGGGTGAGTTGGCCGCGGCGGCGATGCGGATCGCGGAGAAGATCGCGAGCAATTCGCCGACCGCCGTCCAGTCGGTCAAGCGCGCCGTGCAGCTCGGCGAAGGGCAGCCGACGGAGCAGGCGATCGCCACCATGATGGACGCGCACTGGCGCTCCGCCATCCATCCCGACCGCGCCGAGGGCATCGGCGCTTTCAACGACGATCGCGAACCGGAGTTCCGCGACGCCGACTTCTGATCGAGACAAAGGGGAACAGGCATGGATGCGACAGAAGAAGTGATGGAAGCCCGGGCAGGACTCCAGCTGATCAATCCGGCGCCGTACAACGCCGAAGCACCGGCGGCAGCACTCGTGGGGGAGATCACGCCGACCGAGTTCCATTACGTCCGGAGTAATTTCGCACTGCCGGACCACGATGGGACGTTCGAGATCGGCGGGGCGGTCGACCGTCCGCTGACCCTCACCCTCGACGACCTGCGGGCGCTGCCTGCGCACGAATACGCGGTGACGCTCGAGTGCGCCGGCAACGGCCGCCTGCAGATGCGGCCGCTCCCGACCGGAGAGCCGTGGGGCGACTACGCCGTGTCCACGGCCCGCTGGAAGGGCGCACTCCTGAGCGATGTGCTGGCGCAGGCCGGCCCCGCGGCGAACGGTGTCGAGGTGCTGTTCACCGGCGCCGACCATGGCTCGTACCACCTGAATCCCGTGCTCGCCGACACGAATCGCGACGATCTCTGGTTCGAGCGATCGCTGCCGCTGAGCCTGGCGTCAGACCCCTCCGCCGAGATCCTCATCGCGTACGAGATGAACGGGCAGCCGCTCGGGCCGGACCACGGCGCCCCCTTCCGGATCGTCGTGCCCCACTGGTACGCGGTCACCTCGGTCAAGTGGCTGAAGCGCATCGACGTGCTCACGGAGCCGTTCTCCGGCGAGTTCCAGACCGGGCACTACATCTACGAGTGGGCCGACCGACCTCACGAGCCCGTCGCGCTCATGCGCGTGCGGGCACGGCTCACTGAGCCCGAACCGGAGTCGGTCATCCCCGCCGGCACGACCACCGTGCGCGGCAAGGCGTGGTCGGGCACCGGCCCGATCACCCGCGTCGAGTTCAGCCTCACCGGCGCCGGCCAATGGTTCGAAGCCACCGTCGCCGAGCCGACGGGCCCCTACCACTGGCAGGAGTGGAGCTTCGAGTGGGACGCCCCGATCGGCCGCCACACGCTGATGGTGCGGGCGACGGATGCCGCGGGCAACGTCCAGCCGGAGGTCCCCGAATGGAACCGTCTGGGATACGGCAACAACGCCGTCGAGGTGATCTACGTCGACGTCGTCTGACGGCTTCGCGAACGGAAGGATGCCGGCTCCGCGGTGCGAGGGGCCGGCATCCTTCTGTCTGCTCAGTCCTGTCGGCCGGCGACGCCGAGGAAGCGGATGAAGACCGCGATCCAGCCGAAGATCAGCGCGAACACGAGGATCTCGAACGCGGTGAGGGAGAAGTAGCCGACTGCGGGGATGAAGAGGATCACCGTGACGACGGTCGCCGCGAGGAACGCCCAGGACGCGACGAAGTACGTGCGCGGCATCCCGCGGAGGAACCTCGGCCCGCCGATGAGGAGGATGAGGTACATCACGGCCATCCCGGAGGCGGAGAGGTTGTGCACCGCGAGGTTCACGTCCACCGGGAACAGGCCGACACAGGCCAGCATGATGCCCATCACGACGAACAGCACCGGCACCACGCGGGGCCCGCGCGGGTTCGTGAGAACGCCGGCGGCCGCGAGTTCGCGCATGTCGTTCGCGATGTAGACCGCGAAGGTCGTCACGAGCAGGCCTCCGGCGATGAGGGTTCCGTTGAACACCCAGCTGGACAGGTCGTTCTCGAAGGTTCCGAGCTGGCTGAAGTGGACCGTCCACCAGTCGGGGTCGGGGGTGGTCACCATCGCCGTCAGCGTGCCGATCGCGATGAAGACCAGGAGCAGCGTCGACATCCGCTGCGTGGTCATCGCCGAGACGGACAGGTAGACGATCCACGTGGTCAGGCCGAGCGTCACCGCCATCATGACGACCGCCCAGAACGTGATGATCGGCAGCCCGATGAAGCCCGCGGCGAGCACGCGGTACAGCGCATACACGAAGACGAACGCAAGCGCCGCGTGCACCACGACCACCGAGACGGTGTTCACGATGTACTTCCAGGACGGCAGCGACTGCCGCCATTCCTGGCCCGGACGGTTGCGCGCACGCCAATACCCCATGGTCGCCACGATCACCGCCACGACCGCTGCGCCGCACGCCGCCCACACACCGAAGGAATCCGCGACGCCGGCCAGCTTGCGGTCGGGCGCGAGCAGCCCGACCACGAGGCCGTACACCGCACCCAGCGCGCCCGCGGCGAGGGCGAGGTAAACCGCCTGGGACTCGGCTCGACGGCCGGGGGTGGGGACCGTCTCCTCGGGAAGAGCCGGAGTGTTCATGGAACTCATGACGTCAGAGTAGGGCCGTGGGAGCCGTTCACGTCACACCTTCAGGTCCTGTCGTGGGACCACGACTTCGCGGATGATCAGGAGCAGCGATGCCATGACCGGGAGAGCTACCAGCACGCCGAGGATGCCCATGAGCGCGCCGCCCGCAAGAGCGCCGATGAGCACCAGGGCGGCGGGGATCTCGATCGCCTTGTTCATGACCCTCGGGCTCACGACGTACGACTCGAGCTGGATGTAGATCAAGTACGCGACAAGGAAGATGACGGCCTGCGTCGGGCTCGAGAACAGCGCCACGATCGTCGCGAACACGAGGAAGATGACCGAGCCGAACAGCGGGATCAGCGTGATGACGAACGCGATCACGGCCATGAGCGCCGGATACGGGAGCCGGATCACGATGTGGAGCACGAAGACGACGGCGGCGTTCAGCGACGAGAGGATCACCGAGCCGATGAGCGCGCTGCCGACGGACCCCGTGATGCGCTCGGTCAGGCTCTCCAGCCGCACGCGGTTGCGGGCCGGGGCGAGCGAGTAGAGCGCCTTCTTGGCGGCGGTCAGCGACGCGAGGAAGTACAGCGTGAGCGCGATGACGATGAAGCTGGCCGAGATCGCGGTGACGAAGCCGAGTCCGACGCGGAGCACTCCGCCGCCGAGCGCGGCCAGCGTCGACGGTGCGGAGATCCAGTGCGAGACCTGATCGAGGGCGGCCAGGACGGCGACCTGGGTGTCGGCGTCGAGGTGGGCGAACCAGTCGGTGTGCGGGATCTGGTCGACGGCGGCCGGGATCGCGCGGATGAGCTGGAAGACCTGTGAGACGACGTGCGGAAGCATGAAGACGAAGAACAGGATCATCACGATCGCGAAACCGCAGAAGACGATCGCGATGCCCAGAGCCCTCTTGACGCGATGACGCTCGAGGAGCCGCACGATCGGATCGAGCCCGAGCGCCAGGAACATCCCCAGAACGATGTACACGAGGATGAGCGAGATCGACCCGATCGCGAAGCCGAGCACCAGCGCACCGAGCACTCCGATCGTCACCAGGAAGCCCATGGCACCCGGGTGCTCGAGGCCGGCCAGAATGTGTCCGAGCCGCCGCGGACGCTCTTCGGGGAGCATCACGATCGGATCCGCGATCGACGGGTCGACGTGGCCTGGCACATCCGATTCATCGGTCATGGACACATGATGCACCCCCGCGGGGTATTCGTGTCGACTTCAGCGATCGTTTGTTCTCAGCGATACCGCAACGTAGTAGTGTCACGAACGCAGGGCTCGTTCTCCACGATCGCTGCTCGTATTCAGGCAGAGGATGGCGAGTCGTCCATCCAGACATGGGGTTACTTCATATGAACAATTTCTGGGACTTCATCCTCTGGATGTTCTGGGCTTTCGTCTTCATCGCCTACCTGATGGTCCTGTTCTCGATCATCGCGGACCTCTTCCGCGACCGGGAGCTGAACGGCTGGTGGAAGGCCGTGTGGATCATCTTCCTGATCTTCCTGCCCTTCCTCACCGCGCTCGTCTACCTGATCGCGCGCGGCAGCGGCATGCAGAAGCGCTCGATCGCGCAGGCGCAGGAGCTGCAGTCCATGCAGGCCTCATACATCCGCCAGACCGCGGGCTCGAGAAGCCCGTCCGAGGACATCGCGAAGGCGAAGGAGCTGCTCGACTCGGGTGCCATCACCCAGGAGGAGTACGAGGCTCTGAAGGCGAAGGCGCTGGCCTGAGCCGCGCCCGAAGAGAACGCAGACAGGAGAAGAAATGACGGACTTCGATTACGGTCCCATCGAGTTCTACGCGATCGCGTTCGACGGCGACCGCCCCGGTCCCGCGGTGCTGAAAGCGGTGGACGACCTCGTCGCGTCGGGCACGGTGATGAACCTGCTCGACCTCGTCTTCGCACGCCGCTCCCCCGAGGGGGAGGTCGAGGTGCTGGAGATGTCCGACACCATCGAGAACGACGCGCACCCCGCCCTGGATCTCGCAGGTCTTGCCGGGGAGGACGACATCCTCGCCCTCGTCGACGACCTGGAGCCGGGCCGGTCGGCGGCGATCCTCGTCGTCGAGCTGCTGTGGGCGAAGGCGTTCGCGTCACGCCTGTTCGAGGCAGGCGGCGCCGTGATCGCCCGCGAGGGCGTGCCCGCACCGATCGTGAACGCGTTCCTCGCGGAATACGCGGACTGAGACTGTAGAAGGAGAAACGAATATGCCTCTGAGAAGAATGGGACGCCCCGGCCTGGTCGGGATGGCTGCACGCACCGCCGTCGTCGCCGGCACCGCCACCGCCGTGGCCGGCGGGGTCGCCGCGCACCAGCAGAACAAGGCGTACGCACGCGAGGAGCAGCAGGCGTACGAGGCCCAGCAGCAGCAGGCGGCGATGGACGCCGCCGCCGCGCAGGCCGTCGCCAACGCGCAGGCCGCCCAGGCACCGGTCGCCGCCGCACCCGCCGC